>NZ_JBBOWF010000001.1:0-2990552 GCF_038006945.1 Niallia sp. FSL M8-0099 | reverse complement strand
ATTTAATCCAGGAATGGGAGGAATGCCGCAAGGATTTGGTCCGGAAATGGGAGGCTATCCAATGACGGGGGGATTCAATCCAGGAATGGATATGAGAGGAATACCGCAAGGATTTAGCCCGGAATTAGGAGGTCATCCAATGGCGGGGATGTTCAATCCAGGAATGGAAATGGGAGGAATGCCACAAGGATTTGGTCCGGAAATGGGAAGCTATCCGACCGGATATAATCAATCTTCAATAAATCAATCTCCTTATCCTCAAGATGCTGTTGGAAATACGCCAAACTCCTATTCAACGGAAAATAATGGTCCAGTTCAAGAGGCGCCATCTTATGAAGGGGCGATTACTTCAGAAGTGGCATCACCTGCTTATGGACCGGGAGGGAATGCTCCAGTATTCACACCTCCTTATAATCCTACTATTGGGCAGCCGCCATTTATGAATCCATATGGCATGAATCAAGGTACTCCATTTGGAATGCCAAGATACCAAGAGGATGAAAGCAGTGATCTATGATTTTTTTCATAGAGGAGACGATACTTTTTATTATCGTCTCCTTTCTTTATTAGAAAAAAAAATACCGTTCCAAATCATCGAATTAAGCAGGATTAGAAATGATGTATATCTAATAAAAACGAAGCAATATTGGATAATTTTAAAAGGTTTTACTAGTTATCAAAAACTCAAAGTTCAAGTTGCTTTTACAAGAGCGCTTAAACAAGAAGGTTTTACACAGACATATCAATTTTATGAGTTCGATGAGGAGCCAATTGTTATCGATAATAAAGTGTATGGGCTGATTGAATATCTTCCCCCACATAAAGATTCTTTTTCATATCATAGTAAGCGGAATAGACGGGAAGCACTTCAATTATTGGAGCATTATTATTCGGTTACAGAGCGACTGGTAGAAATATATAAGTATATCTTGCCAACTTTTCATTTAATGAAAAAATTTGAACACAGACTAGAAGAATATCGAATGAATATACCAATTATTGAGCAATATGTAAAAAAAGACATAGTAAAGGAAATAATGGAATGGGCTGATTATTCATTTGGTTCAATAAAAAACAAAATAGACTATTTGGATACAAACCCAAACGTAATCCTGCATGGGGATGTTGCTCATCATAATTTCTTACGTGTTAGGAATAATGAATTATACTTAATTGATTTTGATTTAATTAGTATTGGTCCACGAATTGCAGACTATTTACAATTTGCTAATCGCATTCTTCCTGATATAGGATGGTCTATACAAGATTTACAAAGTATGCAAGGCTACGCCGATCTTTTTAAAGATAAATGGTTTTTAATGGCTTTAATATATCCGACAGATATTCTGAGGGAATGGAATAGAATAATCAGAAATAAAGATGTAGATAATGCCTACTTGTTAGAACAAGTACAATTATTAACAACCAATCAGTTTCACAAAAGGAAGAAATTTTATCAAAAACTGCAACAACTTGTAGGAACATAAGACATAAAAAAAGACTGGCTAGACTTTACAGTATGTTTCTTTCCGAACAGTAGAAGATAAAAGAGAGCAAGGTTGCTCAAGTTTTACATGAAGGGGAGAATTCTACTATGCGTAAAGTTAAACTAGTTGCTCCAGTTCTGTTGACATTGTCTTTTGGATTAACAGGTTGTGGTGTAAATGAGGATCAAACTGCTGATCGAAATCGCCTTAATAATACTAGGCCAATTGGATATTATTCAAATGAACAGCATGAAGGAAACAATGGCGTTGGGAATGCCGATAATGATGGACCAATTACAGAAATGATGGACCATACTTTTGGGGATGAAGGAAATACAAATGGATCCAATGTTCGGAATGTAAACAATAGAAACAGAACAAACGTAAGAAATGTAAATAATCATCACAACAATCGTGATAACGTAAATATAAATGATCAGAATGAAAGAGTATCTTATGACACAGAATTAGCTGAAAAAATATCCGATCGAGTTACTAAAATGGATAATGTAAAAAATGCACGTACGCTTGTTTATGGAGAGAACGTTTTAGTTGCATTGGAAGTGGAAAATACAAAGAATGTGGCCAAAACAAAAGCGCAGGTAAAAGACAAACTAAATGATTCACTAAACGGAAGAGACATTTCAATCATCACAGATAGAGGAATATTTAACAGTATAGAAGATATAAATCGTTCGATTCGAAATGGTCAGCCGCGGCAAACGATTAACCATAATATTGAAAATATTTTTCAGGATTTAAATCCAGCTAGGGACAATAGATAATAAAAAAACTAACTTTGAGTGGTATAACCACTTGGGGTTAGTTTTTAGTCCATTCGTTCTTTATTAGAAACGTTTTAAAAGTGATAGACGATATTCCCCCAAATATACAAGAAGAAAAGCATGATTATAATAGAAAAAAGGATCGTTCTATATAATGAATTAGTTATTGAAATTACAAGAGAAAAGAGATATACTTTATAATGAAAAATACATTCGTTATAAAGAACTTATAAAATGTTAGTTAAAAGCCGAAAATGGCGGAGGGATATATAGTGAGAGTGCTAATCGTAGGTGGACAAGAGAATAAAATTAGACATGCTCTAATGCAAGAACTTTCAAACAAGCAAGTTTGTTACATAGTAGCTGATCGGAAAAAAGAAAATAGCATCCTGTCCTCTCTAGTTCATCATCAAGTAAACACTTTCTTGAACAAGATGGAATTAGCAGATTTAATGGAAAAGTATCAAATCGATTGTGTAATTGACTTATCAAATGAGCCAATTATGTCTAACAAAATGAAAGATTCCTTTGAACATTCAGAGAAGAATATTGCTCGTACGCTTGAAGTACTGGAGGCATGTGTGGAAGCTAAAGTAGGAAAAATTATTTTTCCGTCTACCATAGCAGTTTATGGGGACTTGGAAGATGTGATCACAGAGGATATGGTTTTACAACCAGTGCTATTTGAAGGATTATCGAAAAAGATAGTGGAGAAATATATACAACATTATCATACATTATATGGTCTTTCTTATACGATTTTACGATTTCCTATTTTATATGGAGAATATTCCTTCCAGAAGCAGAACGAAAGTATAGTGGAAACAACAATCAAAAATGTGTTGGAAAATCGTCCGTCTATTTGTTTTAAAGACGGAGAAGATAAGAAACATTTTTTACATATTAGTGATGCTGTTAAAGCCTTTATTTCTAGTTTAAATAAAGGCACGAATGAAATTTTTAATATTTGTCCGATGGAAAAATATTCAATGAAAGAAGTTGTCTCTATTATTCAGTCATTGATAAATGAAGATTCTCTTCCTCGCGTGGGTTTGAAAAAAGGAGAGAAAAGTAGAATTTCAACAAAGAAGGCACAAGTCCATCTTGGATGGCATGCTCAAGTGTCGTTTATAGAGGGGATTAGATTAGCGATGGTTAATATAAAACATGCCCTAAAACAGAAAAACGAACTATTGAAATAGGATTCATTATGATTCCACCTAGAGAGAGTTACTACGATACGCTATGAGAGAACCCTCCAATATAAGATTGCTAAAAATTAGGAATGAAATTATTTTTTATGGTGAGAATAATAGAGAGTAAGGTTGTTTAAAACCAAACTTTAGATTGACAGTACCTTATTTCCTTGGAAATAAAGCTGCTGTTGTGAGTAATGTGAAGAGGTGGTTATAATGAAAACCAGATTCCTTTTATTTTCAACTGTTCTTCTTGTCAGTATTCTTACTGTCTTTTTATCAAACGGACAAGTATATGGAAAGACTGGAAGCGGTGTCTCTCAAAATGAGAATCCTAAAAAATTGCAAGTCGTATTGCAAAGGATTTATTTAGACGGAGAAGTGAGTGAAGAAACAATAGAAGAGACAGTATGGTCGATGGAAGATTTCTGGTCAAAGTATGATAAATGGCAGCTGGTAGATATGACAAGCAGAGATCTTGTTTTTAAACAAGAAGTTGATGATATATCTCCATTGTTGAAAACAAATGGTTATTTTGGCATTAATGAAGAAGGGATTTTAACCATTTATAATGGAAAACCGGCTGAAGAGAACATTATTCAGTCCTTTTTCCAGCTTGATTTAAAGAAGCTGGAGTCGAAACAACATGAAGATTTACAAAAAGGTATTCCGATTAAATCAAGAGATCGTTATGTAAAAGTACTTGAAACCTTTAAAAACTTAACAACAATTGAAACTACTAATTAAGGAATTATCAGTGAACAGAGGAAACACAGTAAACGTGTCGAATCTGCTCACTTTTTTTTGCAAGAATATTATGAAAATCATCTATAATAGCAGTTCTACAAAATAGTATGATAAAATAAGGGCTAGGATTTATCCCACACTTAAGGGGCACGGAGCCCTACTTTTGGAAGTTTTCTTTATAAGGGAGAGAATATAATTTGTACGAATATATAAAAGGGAATGTAGAATTTGTTGGACCAGAATACATCGTAGTGGAAAATAATGAGATTGGTTATCAGATTAAAACACCTAATCCATTTTCGTTTTCTGCCTTTTCTGGTAGTAAGATTACTGTATATACATACCATTATGTTAGAGAAGATAATATTAGCTTATACGGTTTTCGTTCGCAAGATGAAAAAGCTTTATTTACCAAGCTCCTTAACGTTTCAGGAATCGGACCTAAGGGAGCATTGGCTATCCTTGCATCTGGAGAACCGAGCCAAGTAATATCCGCTATTGAAGCGGAAGATGAAGCATTCCTTGTGAAGTTCCCTGGTGTTGGCAAGAAAACAGCAAGACAAATGATTTTGGATTTGAAAGGGAAACTAGCAGAGTTTATGCCAGATTTCTCCCCGGATTTATTTACAGTAGAAAGGCATGTAGCGAAAGCAGAAAGTGATTCAGCAATGGATGAAGCGATGCTTGCTTTAACCGCACTTGGATATTCGGAGAAAGAAGTCAAAAAAATTATCCCACATTTAAAGAAGGAACAGTTATCAACAGATGGTTATATCAAATTGGCATTGAAGCTTCTTTTAAAAAGATAAATGTGGATAAACGATTATCTAGAAGAAAGGAGTGAATGTTATGGATGATCGAATTATTTCAAGTGAAGCAGATACACAAGATTTATCATTTGAAAAAAGTCTTCGACCCATTCAATTACAGGAATATATTGGGCAAGATAAAGTAAAAGAAAATTTAAAAGTGTTTATCGAAGCGGCTAAATATAGAGAAGAGGCTCTTGATCACGTATTATTATATGGTCCCCCTGGTTTAGGGAAAACAACACTTGCAACGATTATTGCGAATGAAATGGGAGTTAATATTCGTACAACTGCTGGTCCAGCAATCGAAAGGCCAGGTGATTTAGCAGCAATTTTAACTGCCTTAGAGCCTGGGGATGTGTTATTTATTGATGAAATACATCGTTTGCCGCGAGCTATAGAAGAGGTCTTATATCCTGCCATGGAAGATTACTGTTTAGACATTGTAATAGGCAAAGGTCCCAGTGCTCGATCAGTTCGCCTAGATTTACCTCCATTCACTCTTGTTGGTGCGACTACTAGAGCGGGTTCCGTTTCTGCACCGTTAAGAGATCGTTTTGGGGTTCTGTCTAGATTGGAATATTATGAGGTAGATCAACTCAAAGATATTGTTTCCCGAACAGCAGTTGTACTTCAAATTGGAATAGAGGACCTTGCAGCATGGGAAATTGCTAGACGATCAAGAGGTACACCTCGAATTGCGAATCGCCTTTTACGAAGAGTGCGGGATTTTGCACAAGTAAAGGGTGATGGAATGATTACGAAAGAATTGGCAGACCATTCCCTTGAACTTTTGCAAGTGGACCGTTTAGGGTTAGATCATATTGACCATAAATTATTACTAGGAATGATTTATAAATTTAAAGGTGGACCAGTAGGATTAGAAACCATTGCTGCAACAATTGGGGAAGAAGCACATACGATTGAAGATGTCTATGAACCATATTTACTGCAGATTGGTTTCTTGCAGCGCACTCCTAGAGGGAGAAGCGTCACACATCTTGTTTATGAACATTTAAATATAAAATTGGATTGATGGAAACATTTAAATAATAGAAAAGAATAAGCGGTATGAAGGACGAAAATAATGAATGATATTCCTAAGTATATAATGACTATTGGTGTGATTGTATTTCTTATTGGATTAGTAATGCAGTTTGTGCCGATTGGAAAACTTCCTGGTGACATTTTGATTAAAAAAGAGCATTCAACTTTTTATTTTCCAATTACAACTTGTATTGTGATTAGTATCATTTTATCTTTAGTTTTTTATTTTATCGGGAAATTTCGCTAAAAAAGATTGTATAAAAGAGAATAGGTGGACAGATATGAAAGTAGATTTATTTGATTTTTATTTACCAGAAGAATTAATTGCGCAGACGCCTTTAGAGGATCGTACAAGCAGCAGACTCATGATCGTTAATAAAGAAACTGGTGATTTAGAACATCGCAAGTTTAAAGATATATATGAGTATATTAATCCTGGAGATTGTTTAGTATTAAATGATACAAGAGTATTGCCAGCTAGATTACATGGTGAAAAAGAAGATACTGGAGCACATATTGAAGTTTTATTGCTGAAGCAGCAAAAAGATGACAAGTGGGAAACACTTGTCAAGCCAGCCAAAAGAGTCAAAGAAGGTACCGTTATTTCCTTTGGAGATGGAACACTAAAAGCAGTTTGTGTAAAAGAGTTGGAACACGGTGGGCGTATTCTTGATTTTCAATATGAGGGCATTTTTTACGAAATCTTGGATCAGCTTGGCGAGATGCCGCTGCCTCCCTATATTAAAGAAAAACTAGACGACCAAGATCGTTATCAAACTGTTTACGCGAAGGAAAGGGGGTCTGCGGCAGCTCCAACAGCTGGGCTCCATTTTACAACAGAATTGTTAGATGCACTAAAGAAAAAGGGTGTACATATTGCCTTTATTACTCTGCATGTTGGTCTTGGCACCTTCCGACCAGTAAACGTTGAGGATGTAGATAAACATGAAATGCATGCGGAGTTTTATCAGCTTAATAAGGAAACAGCTGCCTTATTAAATAGTGTAAGAGGTCAAGGCGGACGAATAATTTCTGTAGGTACAACCTCAACTAGAACGCTTGAAACAATTGCCTCTGCCAATAATGGTGAATTTGTAGAAAGCAGTGGATGGACAAGTATCTTTATTTACCCTGGATATGAATTTAAAGGAATTGATGGCATGATTACGAATTTCCATTTGCCTAAATCGACGTTAATTATGCTAGTAAGCGCACTGGCAGGAAGAGAGAACATTCTTCATGCGTATGAAACAGCAGTCAAAGAAAGATACCGCTTCTTTAGTTTTGGCGATGCAATGTTTATACAATAAGTAATCGATCATCATGATAGGTTATCAATTGCTTGAGTTTCGCAGTAATATTCTTTAGAATAATATAGTCGATTCTACTGTTTTTTAGTTACTAGATATTTTTTCATTAAAAACGGAAAATTAATCATGAATCTGAGAAAGATTCACTTTATATGAAGGAGAAAATAAATTTGACAGCAATACGTTATGAATTCATAAAAACTTGTAAGCAAACAGGCGCCAGATTGGGGATTGTCCATACACCCCATGGATCTTTTGAAACGCCGGCTTTTATGCCAGTTGGAACGTTAGCAACAGTAAAAACAATGGCACCAGAAGATTTAAAAACGATGGGAGCAAATATCATTTTAAGTAATACCTATCATTTATGGTTAAGACCAGGTCATGACATTGTGAAAGAAGCAGGCGGGCTTCATAAATTCATGAATTGGGATAAAGCGATATTGACGGACTCGGGCGGATTTCAAGTCTTTAGTTTAAGTGATTTCCGCAAAATCGAAGAAGAAGGCGTACATTTTCGCAACCACTTAAATGGGGATAAATTATTCCTTTCCCCAGAAAAAGCAATGGAAATACAAAATGCCCTAGGGTCAGATATTATGATGGCATTTGACGAGTGTCCGCCCTACCCAGCAGAATACGATTATATGAAGAAATCAGTGGAACGAACTTCTCGTTGGGCAGAACGCTGCCTAAAGGCACATAAACGTCCAGAGGATCAAGGTTTATTTGGTATTATTCAAGGTGGAGAATACGAAGAGCTTCGCAAACAAAGTGCAAGAGACTTAGTTTCTTTAGATTTACCTGGCTATGCAGTCGGTGGATTATCAGTTGGGGAACCTAAGGATGTGATGAATCGTGTCCTTGAATTTACAACGCCATTAATGCCAGATAATAAACCGCGTTATTTAATGGGAGTAGGTTCACCAGATTCATTAATCGATGGTGCAATTCGTGGGATTGATATGTTTGACTGTGTGTTACCAACCAGAATAGCAAGAAATGGTACGGTGATGACAAGTGAAGGCCGTCTTGTTGTGAAAAACGCTAAATATGCTAGAGATTTTGGACCATTGGATCCTGAGTGTGATTGCTATACTTGTAAAAATTATAGCCGGGCATATATTCGTCACCTTATTCGATGTGACGAAACATTCGGAATAAGGCTTACATCTTACCATAATCTATATTTTCTGTTAAACTTAATGGAGAATGTCCGAGACGCAATCAGAAACGACCGTTTAGGAGATTTTAAAGAAGAGTTTTTCGAACGTTATGGTTTTAATAAACCAAACGCTAAAAACTTTTAATAGAGAATTTGAAAGGAGGGGAAATATAAATGGGAAATTTAGCTGGTTTACTACCGTTTATTTTAATGTTTGTACTATTCTATTTCTTGCTAATTCGTCCACAGCAAAAGCGTCAAAGAGCTGTGCGTGATATGCAAAGTAGCTTAAAAAAAGGGGACAAGATTGTCACGATTGGCGGCATGCATGCTACAATCGATGCAATTGATGAAGGAACGGTTGTATTAAAATCAAAAGATGGCTCACGCCTGACATTTGATCGTAATGCAATTCGTGAAGTAGTAGAATCCTCTGCTGCAGTAGCTAGTCCAACATTAGAAAAAACAGAACAATAAGTAAAAAAAAGTGCAGTCTTAAAAAATAAGATTGCACTTTTGTATTTTATCGAAGGATTTTTAGTTGTTTATTTTTTGGAAAGATTTACCCCCAAAATACCTCCCATCATACAAATAAGGGTATAACATACATGATAAATGGTTTGTTCTATCGTAAATAGTTGGTCAGAGCCTAGAAAGGAAAATAAAAAAATGATGATGGAATAGATGAACCCCGTGAGTCCCCCAAGAAACCAACCTCTTTCCTTACCTTTCCCGCCGGAAATAAAACCACCTGCAAATAAAGTTATAAAGGATACGGCTGTAATAATATATCGCAGGGATGATTCTTGAATAGATGTAAATCTTAATAATAGGGAAAAGAACAAACTGCTTGCTATTAACATAATGAAAATGGCAATTAGACCGTATAAAACAGAACTGCCAACATGTTTACTCTCTTCGATTGTAAACCTCTCCTTTCCAAAACATTTAAAGTTTTCTATAAAAGTTCTCTAGTACAAGCATATTCGGGAAGGAAGAAAATAGAATTAAAAAATATTTAAAAACACATTTTTCTCTCATCCTTATACTGCTACTTTTCTGTATTATTTTTATCGTATGGAGCAGATTAAAAGAGAACATATTTGATCGGAGGAGATAATGTGGACCAGTATTTGATCATTTTGTTTAGAACGATTTTGATCTACTTCTTAATCGTTCTTATTTTTCGAATGATGGGAAAAAGGGAAATAGGGGAATTAAGCATACTAGATCTTGTTGTATTCATTATGATCGCAGAAATTGCTGTTGTTGCTATAGAAGATTATAAGGATCCCATTTTACCAACGCTATTTCCAATGTTTATCCTACTAGCCATTCAAGTGCTTCTTGCGTTCTTTTCTTTAAAAAGCAAAAAAATGCGTGATTTTATTGAGGGAGAACCAACATTAATTATCAAAAATGGTAAAATTGACGAAAAAGCAATGAGAAGCCAGCGCTATAATTATGATGACTTATTAATTCAGCTTAGAGAAAAAAATATCCGCAATATTGCAGATGTAGAGTTTGCCATATTAGAAACATCAGGTAAACTTTCTGTATTTGAAAAAGAAGAAAATAAGTCATCTATTACTATTCCATTAATTATGGATGGAATTATTCAAGAGAGCAACCTAGAGAGAATAGGAAAAACTAATCTATGGTTAAGACAGCAATTAAAAGATAAAGGATATGTTAATATAAAAAACATCTCCTTTTGCAGTTATCAAGACGGTGAATTTTATATTGATGTGATTGATCATTAAAGAAAGAACAACAGTGAAATCTTTCAGTAAAAAAGCAACCAGTGAGAAGCGGAATTCTCATTGGTTGCTACAGTTGAAAAAGTTTTAAGAAAAAAATGGACCAATCCAAGGGATTTTTGCTAAATCTTTTTTGTTCATTAAACGGAAAAGAAAAAGCAATATGATATAAAAGATACAGATTATACTAGTAATACTGATGATTTGTATCAGAATGGAAGGGAACGTTATTGTTTTGACTAAAAGAGAGCCAAGATAAGCAGTCAGCAAAATAACAAGCAGCATTTTTATATAATCTTTCACAATAATCGAGAAACTAATTGTTTTTAATATTGTAGCAAAATGAAGGATCGTTACTAAAACAAACCCAACAATTAAGGCAATAGCTACTCCGAAAATTCCAAACTCTGGTCGACTTGCAAGAATAAAAATTAATGCTGTTTTAACGGCTGCTCCGATAAAGCTGTTAATCATTGCTGCTCTAGCAAAATTTAAGGCTTGCAAAGTAGCCTGAAGTGGACCTTGGTAATAATTAAGAATAAAGAACGGTGCCATTAGCTGAATAAAGGAAGTGCCTCGCGTGCTTCCGTACATAACGGTCATTAAAGGCTCAGCCAACACATATAGGACTACAATGGCAAGTCCACCTGTCATAAAGGTGAATTTGAGTGCTTGCTGTAATAAATGTTCGATTAGCTTTAGTTGATTATTAGCTTTTGCTTCACTAATAGCAGGCACAAGAGATGTTGATAATGATTGAGTAAAGAAGGATGGCAGCATTAAGAGTGGGAGTGCAAAACCAGTTAATACTCCATATTGTTTTGTTGCATTGATAGCAGTAAGACCAGCTAATGATAAGCTATGTGCTACAACAATGGGTTCAATAAACCAAGCGATGCTGCCAATCATTCGGCTTCCTGTTGTTGGTAAAGCAATTGTCATTAGTTCTTGGAAAGTATTTTTTCCATTATGTACATATTGGAAGAATTTTTTCCGCAAATGAAATTTTTTTTTCCATTTAAATGATGCTAGTAAATAGAATAAAGACGCTAGTTCTCCAAGAACAGAAGCGAGCATTGCCCCTGCAGCAGCATATTCGACTCCAAGAGGCAGAAAGGCTTTTGTTAAAGTCGCAATTAACGCAATCCGAACGATTTGTTCAATCACTTGAGAAATTGCAGCTGGCTTCATATTTTGTCTGCCTTGAAAATACCCTCTCAAAACAGATGAAACAGCGATTATTGGGATAATTGGCGTAATCGCAAGAAGTGGTAAAAGAGTTCTTTCATCTGTAAATAGGGTTTGAGAAAGATAGGGTGCTAAAAGAAATAAAGCTGGAGTAAAGATCACTGTTAGACCTAAAGTTGTACTTAAGGAAACGATTAAGATGCTCTTTACTTTTCGTAAATTCCCTGCTGCTTCGGCTTCGGCTACATTCTTAGAGATTGCTACAGGCAGTCCAAGCTGAGTGATGGTTACAACTAATATCATTGTCGGGTAAACCATCATGTAGAGTCCAACACCATCATCTCCGATAAATCGTGCGATAACAATTCGATTTATAAATCCAAGAACTCTAGTAATAAATCCTGCTATAAGTAAAATCATTGTTCCTTTTAAAAACTTAGACATTCTATTACCTGCCTTCTCAAATAGCGAATAATACTATACAATTATCTATATGCAACAGAGTGGACAAAGCATGACAAGGTTTTTTTATAAAAGTAAGTTTGTTGTAAGGAAGAGACGATATTTTATTGTTAGTATGAAAAAGGAATCATATTTTTTTCTAGGTAAAATGGTTTGCTTAGCATTATGGAGGTATAGAAGTAAAAGGAGATAGCTCCCATGTTTAAAAGTAAGATAAAATGACTGTAATGGAGTGAATAGGAATGTCGTCAACATCAACACACATATATGACCAATATCGTTCACAAGTTAAACCTGTATTAAACAGCAAGTTAGAAGAGTTTCACTTACTTGGCTATGAGACTATTAAGGAAGACGAGCTATGGGCATTTTTAACGAATAAAAAATGGAGAAAGCCTGCTCAAGATATCAGAATTTCGGAGCTTGTACAGGATATACTGAATGTTAAGGTAGTAGACTATATGAACTTTGCCACTATCGAGGCATATAAAACGGCAGATCTATTCTCTGTCTTATCAGAAGAAGAAAAAAAAGAATTACTGAAGTAAAGGAGTTTTATTAATCAGAAATTCTTCCATTATTCTTTTTTTATAGTTGATGATGGTTTGGAGATGGTGGTAATAAAAGACAAGTCGTTAACTTTATGTGACAATTAGAATAACTTTACTAGTATATTTTTCTATACAAATTGACAGTCATGATAAACTGTTCCATAATGAGTTTATTCTAAGTTATAGAAGAAATTGTTAGTTTAATTACTGGAAAGAAGTGAGCCGCAGAAATAGAATAACAGCTGATTGCAAGGTTCATATTATAAGAGGACATCATTTTTGATAAATAACAATGAATATGGCTAGTATTAGTTGAGGAAGTTTCTGCTTTGTATTTCATGAGGAGGATTAATACATAATGGTTAAACGCAGTAGAATTGTTGCTTTTTTGTTAATCATTGTCTTGGCGGCAGGATTAATGGGAGGAACAACAAATAAAATTTTGGACAATATTAAGCTTGGATTAGACCTTCAAGGTGGATTTGAAGTTCTTTATAAAGTAGAACCACTGGAAAAGGGGAAAGCGAAAATTGATGAAGCCGCTTTAAAAAGCACAGCTCAAGCTTTAGATAAAAGGATAAATGTTTTAGGAGTAAGCGAGCCTGTTATTCAAATAGAGGGAAAAGACCGAATAAGAGTACAGCTTGCTGGTATAACAGATCAAAATGAAGCAAGAGAAATGCTTTCAACTGAAGCTAACCTAACATTCAGAGATATTCAAGATAAGAAATTACTAGATGGCTCTGATTTAGTGCAGGGAGGAGCAAGTCAAGAATTTGACCAGTATGGAAAACCTAGTGTTTCTTTAAAACTAAAAGATGCAAATAAATTTAAAGAAATAACACAATCAGTTTTAGGTAGTCCGTTAGTCATCTGGTTAGACTTTGAAGAAGGGGATTCTTATAATGCGGAAGCAGCGAAAGAAGAACCAAAATTCTTATCTGCGCCGATGGTAAGTGAAGTGATTAACTCGGATACTGTATCTATAACTGGTAATTTTACAGTAGATGAGGCGACCAGATTAGCTGAATTATTAAATGCTGGTGCATTGCCGGTTAAATTGACGGAAGAATATTCGACAAGTGTTGGCGCACAGTTTGGAGATCAAGCGTTAAAAGATACAGTATATGCGGGTATCATTGGTGTAGGCCTAGTATTTTTATTTATGCTTCTCTATTACCGTCTGCCTGGATTAGTTGCTATCATTACATTGTCCATCTATGTTTATTTAAATCTGTTGGTTCTTGATTTAATGAAAGGGGTATTAACACTTCCAGGAATTGCGGCACTTATTCTCGGTGTTGGAATGGCCGTAGATGCTAATATCATTACCTATGAAAGAATTAAAGATGAACTGAGGGTAGGAAAGTCGCTGCGAGCTGCTTTTCAAGCAGGTAATAAAAACTCCATCGGAACCATTTTTGATGCAAATTTAACTACCATTATAGCTTCGATTGTTCTATTTATTTATGGGACAAGTTCAGTAAAAGGGTTTGCTACACTCTTAATTGTTAGTATATTAGTAAGTTTTATTACTGCTGTATATGGTTCTAGATTATTACTCGGTTTACTAGTGAAAAGTAAATTGTTTGATAAAAAAATTACGTGGTTTGGAGTCAATCGTAAAGACATTAAACATATTAGCGAAAATTACGATACTTTAACATTGCCAACCAAATTTGATCGTCTTGATTTTGTAAAATATAAAAATGTATTTTTCACAATTTCTAGTGTTTTAATTGTGGCGGGAATTGTGATTATGTTTATATTCAAGCTTAATCTTGGAATTGATTTTGCAAGTGGATCTCGTATAGAAGTTATGGCAGATAAAGCATTAACAACTGCTGAAATTGAAGATCACTTAGATAAGCTGAATGTAAAAGCAGACGATATCGTAATTTCAGGTGACAAGCAAGATACTGCTGCTATTCGTATTAAGGGTGATTTAAGTCGAGCTAAAATTAATACGATAAAGTCAGAGTTTAATAAGACGTATGGGCATGATCCGAACGTCAGCAGTGTATCACCAACTGTTGGGAAAGAACTAGCTAAAAATGCCTTTAAAGCGATAATTTTTGCCTCCATCGGAATCATTATTTATGTGGCAATTCGCTTTGAAGTATATATGGGTCTTGCAGCTGTATTAGCATTACTGCATGATGCTTTCTTTATTGTCGTGATTTTCAGTCTCACACGACTAGAAGTAGATATTACCTTTATCGCTGCCGTGTTGACGATTGTCGGTTACTCGATTAATGATACGATTGTTACCTTTGATCGTATAAGAGAAAATTTAGCGAAGAAGAAGCGAATCAAAACACCACAAGAAATTAAAGATATTATCAACAGAAGTATTAGACAGACATTTGCACGTTCGATAAACACTGTAATAACGGTTGTGATTTGTGTAGTGGCTTTATTAATATTTGGAAGCAGTGCAATCACAAACTTCTCTTTAGCGTTACTAATTGGTTTAATTGGCGGTGCCTATTCTTCTATCTTTATTGCATCCCAGCTTTGGTATGTCTGGAAGAAGAGAGAATTAAAGAGAAAAGGTGTCTTAATTACGTATAAAGAAAAACGTCCAATTTCAGACGAGCCACAAGTATAAGACAAAACAAAAGCCTGTCTCCTAAAGGAGCGGGTTTTTGTATATTTGCTAAAAAAAATCCTTGTTTATGATAGTGGAAAGATGGAAAATAGGAAATAATAGAACCAAAAAATACAAAGGGAGGGAAGTAAATGAAATTTCAATGGAATATGCTTTGGGGAATTATTTTTGCTTTAATCGTTGCGGTCTTTGCAGTTATTAATGTCGAACCGGTTTCCGTTAATTACTTATTTGGAGAAGGGGAATGGCCGCTTATTTTAGTTATATTAATTTCTGTTCTTCTTGGTGGATTAATCATTGGCTCTGCTGGAATTATTCGTATTTATTCATTGCAGCGTAAAATTAAAACATTGGAAAAAGAAAAAAAGGCATTAGAACAAAAATCGGATGATAAAAAAGAGAAGGAAAAGGTTCTAACAGATCTAAAATAAAAAGGGATGTCTGCAAGGAGAAATTCGTTGGGAGTGTTTACTTCGATTAATTTCTTCTCAGACATCTTTTTTGTCTATTTAGTTATTTGGAATGATAATTGAACAATTTTTTTAATATTAAAAAGTAATTATAAAAACAACCACATGTTTTTCCATTCTTCTTGCATTGAAAGGACTTCTTTTAACTTGTATAATAGTTAGATTGAGGTGATTGAATGTTACGTTCCAAAAAAAGATGGATACAAGAAGAAACTTCAAATAAAGAAAATATTTTACTATTAGCAGAAGAGTTAAAACTAGCACCAATTGTTGCCTCACTTTTATTGAAAAGAGGTTACCATACACCAGAGGAAGCAAAAGCTTTTTTATTTGATGATAATAATGATTTTCATGATCCTTTCCTGCTTTTAGGAATGGATATAGCCGTAGATCGAATACAAAAGGCAATTACTAACAAGGAATTAATTCTTATATTCGGAGATTATGATGCCGATGGAGTAACTAGCACAACCGTTATGATGAAAACATTAGAGGATCTTGGAGCCAATGTACAATTTTATATTCCAAACCGATTTACCGAAGGATATGGCCCTAATGAGAGGGCTTTTCGCTATGCTAAAAGCATTGGTGTTCAATTGATTATTACAGTCGATACGGGTATTGCTGCTGTTCATGAAGCGGAAGTGGCAAAGGAATTAGAAATAGACTTAATCATTACCGATCACCATGAGCCTGGACCAATATTGCCAGAGGCACTTGCGATTATTCATCCGAAGATAGAAGGCAGCGGATATCCATTCCGTGAGTTAGCAGGGGTAGGCGTTTCTTTCAAGTTATCTCACGCTCTTTACGGAAAAGTTCCCCATCATTTATTGCCATTTGCGGCAATTGGAACAATCGCTGATCTTGTCTCTTTAACAGGAGAAAATCGCCTTCTTGCGAAAAAAGGAATTAAGGCACTGCAAGAAACGGATAATATCGGTTTAAATGCATTATATCGTCAAATGAATATCGACAAAAATACGATTAATGAAGAAACAATCGGGTTTATGCTTGCTCCGCGAATTAATGCTATTGGCAGATTAGGAAATGCGGATCCGGCTGTTGACTTATTATTAACGGATGATTCAGAGATTGCAAAAGAACTAGCATTAGAAATGGAAGAAACGAATAAGGAAAGACAAGCGATTGTAAATCAGATAACATTGGAAGCGATGGAACAAGTGGACGAGCTCTATCCATTAAATGAAAATCGTGTTCTAATTGTAGGGAAAGAAGGCTGGAACCCCGGCGTAGTTGGGATAGTTGCTTCTAGATTGGTAGAAAAGTACTATCGACCAACGATTGTATTAAGTTATGACAAGGAAAAGGGAATAGCAAAAGGATCTGCTCGCAGTATTGAGGGATTTGATTTATATAAAAATCTATCGACGTGTAGAGATATTCTACCTCATTTTGGTGGGCATCCAATGGCTGCAGGAATGTCTTTAAAAATAGAAGATGTAGAAGTTCTTAGAGATAGTTTAAATAGATTAGCATTTGAACAATTAACAGAAGAAAATCTCATTCCATTAACAAAGGTGGATGGCAGTTTTTCAATTAGTGATATATCTATTAAATCAATAGAGGAAATGCAAATGCTCGCCCCATTTGGAGTCGACAATCCCAAGCCAAAATTAACCTTCTGTGATCTAGAAATCGACAATATGCGGAAAATAGGTTCCAATCAAAACCATTTAAAGATTATATTAAAAGATAATGATTTTGAATTAGATGGAATAGGATTTGGAATTGGAGACCTATGTGATCATATCTCTCCAAGTGCAAAAGTTTCTGTATTAGGGGAGCTTTCGATAAACGAATGGAATAATCGTAAAAAACCGCAAATCTTTATTCAAGATATGGAGGTTGCTCATTGGCAGCTGTTTGACTATCGCAGTTTAAGAAAAGTGAATCAATTATACGAAGTAGTGCCTAAAAATGCCCAGTGGATTTTTTTTCATCAAGATTCTGTTCCTAAGGATATGGATGAACAAGTCTCTTATCAGGTAATTGAATCAATAGAGCAAGCAGCATTCCTAGAATCAATGAATAATGCTATGGTACTGGCAGATTATCCCCCTAGTTTGGATATGCTAAAAACATTGTTAACTAACAATGCCCCTGAAAGAATATATGCTGTTTTTTATAAACAACAAAGTGACTTCTTTAGTACAATGCCAACTCGTGATCACTTTAAATGGTTCTATGCTTTTTTAGCAAAACAGGGGAATTTTCACCTCCAAAAATTCGGTGGAGAGCTTGCTAGAAGAAAAGGCTGGAGTAAAGAAACGGTAGATTTTATGTCAAAGGTGTTTTTTGAATTAAATTTTGTTACAATGAAGGATGGATTTATTTCACTGAATAAGAATGTTCCAAAAAGAGATTTAACAGAATCTATCTCTTTTCAACAAAAACAAGCGCAATTTGAGCTGGAAAATGAATTAATTTATTCATCTTATGAACAACTTAAAAATTGGTTTGATCTTATTCTAAAGAAATCCGTCAATAATGAGGAGGAAGTAAAAGAATGGATTTAAAACAATATGTTACGATCGTTGAAGATTGGCCAAAAGAAGGGATCAGATTCAAGGATATAACAACATTAATGGATAATGGTGATGCATATAGATATGCAACAGATCAAATTGTAACGTATGCAAAAGAAAAAGAAATTGATCTTGTTGTAGGACCAGAAGCAAGAGGCTTTATCATTGGCTGTCCTGTTGCTTATTCGCTTGGAGTTGGCTTTGCTCCAGTTCGTAAAGAAGGAAAATTACCGAGAGAAACGATTAAAGTAGAATATGGATTGGAATATGGAAAAGACGTATTAACAATCCATAAAGATGCGATTAAACCAGGTCAACGTGTTTTAATCACAGATGATTTATTAGCGACAGGCGGTACAATTGAGGCGACAATTAAATTAGTCGAAGAACTTGGCGGGATTGTTGCTGGTATTGCATTTTTAATTGAATTGTCTTATCTTGAAGGACGTAAAAATTTAGACGGATATGATATTTTAACTTTAATGGAATATTAATCCACATACATGAAAAAAGGGCGCTGATTAAGCGCTCTTTTTCATAATCGAAAAGAAAAGAAAGAAAAAATTACTAGGAATAGGTAGAAATCGCCTTCATTCGACATTTTTCTTTCTTTCCGTATAAAATTTACTTCCAATCCCTTTACAATCTCCCTTTTTTTTTCGATAATAGTAATAATCATTCTAAAATAAATTTTATTCTTTTTTGTAATCTTGCATAAAAGTAGTAGGATAGAAAGAATGTCTAAAATATGCTAAATTTTAATAATATAATTGTAATATGAAAGGTGATTACATGGCGAACGATCAAGTATTAACCGCCGAACAAGTCATCGATAAGACTAGAGGATATTTAAACGAAGAGCACGTAGCTTTTATTGAAAAAGCTTATGACTATGCAAGAGAGGCTCATCGTGAACAATATAGAAAATCTGGGGAACCATATATTATTCATCCAATCCAAGTAGCAGGAATTTTGGCTGATTTAGAAATGGATCCAGCAACAGTAGCAGCAGGTTTTCTCCATGACGTTGTTGAAGACACGGAAATTACTTTACAAGATATAAGTAAAGCATTTAACAGTGAAGTGGCCATGCTCGTTGACGGTGTAACGAAGCTCGGTAAAATTAAATATAAATCACATGAAGAACAACAAGCAGAAAATCATCGTAAAATGTTTGTAGCGATGGCGCAGGACATTCGTGTTATCCTAATTAAATTAGCAGACAGACTTCATAATATGAGAACATTGAAGCATTTACCTGCAGAAAAGCAGCGTCGTATTTCAAATGAAACATTGGAGATTTTTGCCCCACTTGCTCATCGTCTAGGAATCTCTACTATTAAATGGGAACTAGAAGATACTGCATTACGCTATATGAATCCACAGCAATATTATCGTATCGTAAATTTAATGAAAAAGAAAAGAGCAGAAAGAGAACAATACCTAGATGAAGTAGTTACTGAAATTCGTGAAGGAACGGCAGAAGTAAAAATTCAAGCAGATATTTCCGGAAGACCAAAGCATATATACAGCATATATCGCAAAATGGTTTTACAGAATAAACAGTTTAATGAAATATATGACTTATTAGCAGTAAGAATTGTCGTCAACAGTATTAAAGATTGCTATGCCATACTAGGGATTATACACACAAGATGGAAACCAATGCCTGGGCGCTTTAAAGACTATATTGCGATGCCAAAGGCTAATATGTATCAGTCTCTCCATACAACTGTTATCGGTCCTAAGGGCGATCCTTTAGAAGTGCAAATTCGTACACAAGACATGCATCGAATTGCTGAATACGGGATTGCAGCTCATTGGGCATACAAAGAAGGAAAATCTGTAAATGAAGGATCCTCATTGGAAGAAAAATTAACATGGTTTAGAGAAATATTAGAATTCCAAGATGATTTCGTGAATGCCGAAGAGTTTATGGAAAGTCTGAAAATTGATTTATTTTCAGATATGGTTTTTGTTTTTACACCAAAGGGAGACGTGTTTGAGTTACCTTCTGGCTCTGTACCAATTGATTTTGCTTATCGTATCCATTCAGAAATTGGAAATAAAACGATTGGAGCAAAAGTGAATGGCAAGATGGTCACCCTTGATTACAAGTTAAAAACAGGCGATATTGTTGAAATTCATACGAGTAAACATTCGTATGGACCAAGTCAAGATTGGTTAAAAATAGCTCAAACATCCCAAGCAAAAAATAAAATTAGACAATTTTTCAAAAAACAACGTAGAGAAGAAAATGTCGAAAAAGGGAAAGAATTAGTTGAAAAAGAAATTCGTAATATGGAATTTGATTTGAAAGAAATTCTTACACCCGAAAATGTGAAGGCAGTAATTGAAAAATTTAATTTTATGACAGAAGAAGATATGTATGCGGCTGTAGGCTACAATGGAATTACAGCACTCCAAGTGGCCAATAGGTTAACAGAAAAATGGCGGAAGAAAAGAGATGCAGAACAGATTTCAACTATTTCAAATGCAGTTGCGGAATTAAAGTCTTTTTCCAATAATAAAAGGAGCGCTTCTGGTGTTCGAGTAACGGGAATTGATAACCTATTAATCCGTTTATCTCGCTGCTGTAATCCTGTTCCAGGTGATGACATAGTTGGCTTTATTACAAAAGGAAGAGGCGTTTCCGTTCATCGGGCAGACTGTACAAATATTGACACAGATGATGCGAAGGCACGACTAATTCCTGTTGAATGGGAAACGAATTTAAATAACCGCAAAGAATATAATGTTGAAATTGAAATAAGCGGCTATGACAGAAGAGGTTTATTAAATGAGGTTCTCCAGGCAGTTAATGAATCGAAAACAAATATATCGGCCGTATCTGGTAAGTCTGACCGTAATAAAGTTGCGACGATTAACATGAGTATTATGATTCTAAATGTCAATCATCTTCAAAAAGTTGTTGATCGAATCAAACAAATTCCAGATGTCTATTCTGTACGAAGAATAATGAACTAAGGAGTCTTAAATGTGCGTGTAGTATTACAAAGATCAAGAGAAGCAAAAGTAGAAGTAGACGGAGAGATAGTTGGCGCTATTGAGAAAGGATTCGTTCTTCTTGTAGGTATTACACATAGCGATACATTGGAAGAGGCTAAATACCTTGCAGATAAAATTGCCCATCTTCGTGTTTTTGAAGACGAGAATGGGAAAATGAATCAAAGTATTTTAGATAGGGAGGGAGCCGTTTTATCGATTTCCCAGTTTACCCTATATGGAGATACACGTAAAGGAAGAAGACCTAACTTTATGGATGCCGCTAAACCAGAGCAGGCAAAGGTGTTATATGATCAATTCAATAAACTTTTACGCAGCCATGGTCTAACTGTTGAAACAGGTATTTTTGGTGCGATGATGGATGTCCAGCTAATAAACGATGGACCGGTAACATTAATATTAGATAGTAAATAATGTTAAATGAATGCTTCCTATACAATTAAAAAAGGTTAGACCATAAGTAATCTGGATAGAAATAAAGCCAAACAATCACGAAAGCTCAGATGATTGTTTGGCTTTTATTTGCTTCTTATATGACCATTCAATGAACAGGCTTAATAACTAAAATAATTCTCTAAGCCATTATAGATAGCTGTAGTAATGGTCTCTTGATACTTGTTAGAAAGTAACGTTTGTTCTTCAGCAGGACTACTTAGATATCCCAATTCTAACAGAGAGGCAGGTTGTCTATTTTGCTTAAGGACGACATATGAATTTTGTCTAACGCCTCTATCCTTTCGATCTGTTGCTTCAATGATACTTTTATGTATGCTGGTAGCTAATTTTTTCTGATTTGATGTGTAGTAATAGCTTGTAACACCATTTACGGAACGATCACTGATGCTGTCATAATGGAGGCTGATAAAAGCATCTGCATGATAGAAATGGCTTATATCGACCCTTGTTTGTAACGGAATAAATAGATCGTTTTTTCTAGTTAGGATTACCTTTGCTCCAGAGGCTTCTAGTTTATTAGCAAGTAACTTAGCGGTACGAAGATTTAATGTCTTTTCAAGTGTTCCGACAAAGCCTATTGTGCCACTATCCTTTCCGCCGTGCCCAGGATCCAAAACGATTGTTTTTCCCTTTAAATCATTTGTAGCTGTAGTATTGGTAATTTGGGGATCATTTGATGCTGAATCTTCAACCAGCCATTCCGCAATATATCCAAATTCGCCGTCTGCAAGTTTAATTTTATACCAATCATCAATTATTTCTACTGCTTGAAAGGTTTCGCCGCTATCTGCGACAAGCAAGATTTTTGAATTGACGGTTGCATCGCTTCTAATATTTGTTCTATCGTAGAGAAGTTTAACTTTCTTATCGATTGTTTTTCCTTTTCTGCTTTCTATATCGCTGCTCTTTAAAAGATCTTTATGAACCCAGCCGATATTACCAGAGTATTGAATTTTTGCCCAATTAGATTCTTCTGCTATTATAGTAATTACAGTGCCAATGCTGATTTTTCCGATGATTTCTGCACTAGTAGATGGATTACTGCGAAGATTAATCTGATCTTCTGTAACAGTAGCTATTTCCTGTTTAGGCTTTTCTTGTACTCCTGTTTCTGTATGAATAGAAGAATCTTCAAACAGGAGATAATCATTGTGAACCCATCCAGACCCTAAATCTGTACTGATTTGATACCAATCGTTATTTGTGGAAAGGATGGTGACTTCAATTCCTTCACCTAAAGTGGTAATCACTTGATAATTTGTACCTGGTCCTTTTCTTAAGCGAAGACCATTCTCTGTAATCGTGGCTTTGTTTGAATGGGAAGTAATTGTTTCTTCTTCTTTTTCCATTGGGCCGTCATTTGTACTTTGTCCGTTTTTTTTTACTAAATAGGCGGCTACCCATCCAGTAGAAGAGGGAGTATATTGAATTTCAATCCAATCATTTTCTTCCTTTATTAAAGGATATGCTTTTCCTATCTCCATTTTCCCAATAACATTTTGATCAAGCCCTGGATTTTCTCTAACGTTTATGACCATATTAGCTTGAACAGTTGATTGATTTTCTGCTGATACAAGTTGATACTGTGTAGGAATGAAGAAGATGCTGACTAAAAGTAATAGCATCCATCTTATATTCTTCAAACAAGCTGCACTCCTTCCGTAATTGTCTAAAGCTGACTAGTATAATTTCACATACAATAAGATTCTACTTTTTGAAGGTATATTCCTTTATGCTATTCTTATTTTTTGTAATCAAATTTAGACAAGAAACTATTTTTTGATGAAATTTTTTAGCCTCTCATGGTAATACTATAAAAAAATAACAGAAAAAAGGGTGAAATGCATGAGATTTGGTGAAAAAAGTTCATCAACTAGTGAAATTGATTCCAAATTACTAGGCGTCGATTTTCACGATTTTATTCAAAGAGAAGGAAATTCAAATGCGATTGAGCTAGCTTCTGAATTCGGACTTTCATTAGGGGAAGTAAAAAAGCTAAAGAAACAACTAGGAAAATTATAATAGAGCGGGAAATCATTTTCATATCCTATTGACAATACAATCTTTCCTATTTATTATTAATTAAATAATAATAAATAATCTAGTAAAGCCATTGATCGAGAAGAGTATCTAAGAGACACATGAACAGAGAGGAAATGTCATAAAGGCTGCAAGCATTTCTACATGATGACTTAGAGAAAGAACACTCAGGGAGGCTTTCTTCTGAAAATATTCTTCATTAGTAGGTAGAAACGTGCGCAGGCGTTAACTGCAAAGTGGAAGATTTAAGAAAATCTTCAATTAGGGTGGTACCACGGGAAAAATCTCGTCCCTTGTATTCAGATGGATGCAAGGGACGAGATTTTTTTATTTGAAATATTACAAATAAAGCGCGGATATCAGACGCTTTTCTAATAGCAGGGAGGATACATAAAATGCATATTAATATTCCAAGAGGAACCCAAGATATTTTGCCAGGGACTGTAGAAAAGTGGCAGTATATTGAAGGGAAAATTAAACAACTTTGTGATCGATATCAATATAGCGAAATCCGCACTCCTATATTTGAACATACAGAACTATTTTTACGAAGTGTTGGGGACACAACGGATATTGTTACAAAGGAAATGTATACTTTTGAGGATCGAGGAAAAAGAAGCTTAACATTAAGACCAGAGGGAACAGCGGCGGTTGTTCGTTCATTTGTGGAGAATAAAATGCATGGATATGCATCTCAGCCAATTAAGCTCTTTTATTTAGGGCAAATGTTCCGGTATGAGAGACCACAAGCTGGACGTTTTCGTCAATTTGTCCAGTTTGGTGTGGAAGCAATTGGGAGTAAAGATCCTGCTATTGATGCGGAAGTGATTGCACTTGCTTATTCCGTTTATCAAACAATGGGATTATCAAAGTTAAAGGTAGTTGTTAACAGTTTAGGTGATAAAGAAAGTAGACAAGCTCACCGTGAAGCGCTAATTGCACACTTTAAACCGAGCATCGGGGAATTTTGTCATGATTGCCAAACAAGATTAGAGAAAAACCCAATGAGAATCTTAGATTGCAAAAAGGATCATGAACATCCATTAATGAAGTCTGCACCATCCATCCTAGAGTACTTAAACGAAGAGTCAAAAGCATACTTTGAAAAGGTACAAAAATATTTAACGGCTTTAAACATTCCCTTTGTTGTTGACTCTAATTTAGTTAGAGGTTTGGATTACTATAACCACACAGCTTTTGAAATAATGAGTGAAGCTGAAGGATTTGGCGCCATTACTACATTATGTGGTGGAGGCAGATACAATGGCTTAACAGAAGAATTAGGCGGCCCTGAAGCTCCTGGAATCGGCTTTGCTATGAGTTTAGAACGATTACTTTCTGCCCTTGAAGCGGAAAAAATCGAACTACCTATTGAAAAGAAGGTGGATTGCTATTTAGTTTCATTAGGAGAAGAAGCAAAGGATTACACGGTAGGATTAGTAAATGAACTTAGACAGGCTGGTTTCTCTGCTGAAAGAGATTATCTTGATCGCAAAGTAAAGGCCCAATTTAAAGCAGCTGATCGTCTTCACGCTAAATATGTCGCTGTTTTAGGAGAAAATGAATTGCAAAACAACAAAATTAATTTAAAACAGTTAGAAACAGGAGAACAAAAAGAAATTCCGCTTACAGAGCTTGTAAGTGCGCTAAAAGACTTTGGCTCATTCTAAGCAAGGATGTTTTCTTTGTTTTTAATAGGAAAGCAAAGAAAGCATCTGAATGAGTCGTTAGGAAGATAAAAATGTGAATACACAAATGTTGATTATAGGGAGGATACTTCATGTTTGGAAGAACATATTTTTGTGGTGAAGTAACAGAAAAATCGATTGGTGAGAGTATTGTTTTAAAAGGATGGGTGCAAAAAAGACGTGATCTAGGCGGGCTGATTTTCATTGATTTACGTGACCGTACAGGTATCGTTCAGGTAGTATTTAATCCAGAGATAAATAAAGAGGCCATCGAAATCGCTGATAAGGTAAGAAATGAATTTGTATTAGATATAAAAGGAAAAGTAGTTGCGCGCCAAGAAGGTACAGTCAATGAAAACCTTAAAACAGGAAAAATTGAAATAATCGCCGATGAAATTAAAATCATTAATGAAGCAAAAACTCCTCCATTCGTTATTTCTGATCAAACGGATGTTACAGAAGATGTACGTTTAAAATATCGCTATTTAGATGTTAGAAGACCTGTTATGTTTGAAACCTTAAAAATGCGTCATCAAGTCACAAAAGTGATGAGAGATTTTCTTGATAGTGAAGGGTTTTTGGATATTGAAACACCAATCTTAACAAAAAGTACGCCAGAAGGGGCAAGAGATTATTTAGTACCTAGCCGAGTTCATCCAGGTGAATTCTATGCATTGCCTCAGTCACCACAAATTTTCAAGCAATTATTAATGGTCGGTGGAGTAGAGAGATACTATCAGATTGCTCGTTGTTTCCGTGATGAAGATTTACGTGCAGATCGACAGCCAGAATTCACACAGCTTGATTTGGAAACAAGCTTTATGAGTCAGGAAGATATTATGAACATGATGGAAGCAATGATGGTAAAAATCATGAAAGAAGTTAAGAATATCGATGTGACGCTCCCATTTCCAAGAATGCCTTATGATGAAGCAATGAGTAGATATGGATCAGACAAACCAGATACTCGTTTTGAGATGGAATTAGTTGACCTTTCTGAAATAGTGAAAGAATCTAGCTTTAAAGTATTTGCTTCAGCAGTTGAAACAGGCGGTCAAGTAAAAGCAATAAATGTAAAGAATGCAAGTGGAAACTATTCTCGTAAAGATATTGATGCATTGACAGAGTTTGTAAAAGTGTATGGAGCAAAAGGTCTTGCTTGGTTAAAAGCTGAAGAAGACGGCTTAAAAGGGCCTATTTCTAAGTTTATTTCCGAGACAGAGCAAAAAGACTTTGAGCAAGCGTTAAATATTGAAGCAGGAGACCTGCTTTTATTCGTAGCTGATAAAAAGAATGTCGTTGCCGATGCATTAGGAGCACTGCGTTTAAAATTAGCAAAAGAGCTAGATTTAATTGATCAAAGTAAATTCAATTTCTTATGGGTGACAGATTGGCCGTTATTTGAATATGACGAAGAAGAAGGCCGTTTTTATGCAGCACATCATCCATTCACAATGCCTCAAAGAGCGGATTTAGAATTATTGGATACGAATCCTGAAGCAGTGAAAGCACAAGCTTATGACATTGTGTTAAATGGTTATGAGCTAGGCGGTGGTTCTCTACGTATATTTGAAAAAGAAATCCAAGAAAAAATGTTTAGCTTATTAGGATTTACTAAGGAAGAGGCTTATGCTCAATTTGGTTTCTTATTAGAAGCGTTTGAATATGGAACTCCACCACATGGAGGAATTGCAATTGGTTTAGATCGCTTAATTATGCTGCTATCTGGGCGCACGAATCTTCGTGATACGATTGCATTTCCTAAAACAGCAAGTGCAAGCTGTCTTTTGACAAATGCTCCAAGTGAAGTAAGTGAAAACCAATTAACAGATTTACATTTATCTTTGAAACTGAATAAATAATGATTAAGAGACTGGAATAGAAGTATTCCACCAAATATAGACCCGAACAATTATGCGGAGATATCAACAATATTTCGTATGATTGTTCGTTTTTTTATGTCGAAAAAGACGTTTTGTGATTTTTTTCTGGAGCTAAATACGCATCGCTTTCCAACTGGCTAGCCCATGAGGTTTAGCTATGAGATTGATTCTCTTTACTTATTACATATTTTGTTCCAACTCTCTCTTTTAGTACTTGCAAAATTTATACCTATCATTCAATAGAAAAAACTTAATTCTTATCGGGAAACAAGGAAAGGGTAGTGGTAGCTGATAAAAATTTATGTTATATTTCTTAAGTAATAATTTTATTCTTTCAGAATGAGAATTCCTTATAAGGGAATATGTAAACATAATTAGCTGGTAGGAAAAATTAAATGGAGTTGAAAACAGATGTTGCATCAATTTTCGAGAAATGAGCTAGCCATTGGCAAAGAAGGGCTAGAGACAATGAAAAACAGTACGGTTGCTGTTCTAGGAATCGGAGGCGTTGGTTCCTTTGCTGCAGAAGCGTTAGCTCGTTCAGGCGTAGGAAAATTAATCTTAATTGATAAGGATGATGTGGATATTACGAATGTCAATAGACAGGTAATTGCATTATTATCTACAGTTGGCCGTCCTAAAGTAGATATTATGAAAGAACGTATTGCAGATATTAATCCAGACTGTGAAGTAATTGCATTGAAAATGTTCTATACCGAAGAAACGTATGAAGAAATTTTTGCTTATGGCTTAGATTTTGTCATAGATGCATCTGATACGATTGCTTATAAAATTCACTTAATGAAAGAGTGTTTAAACCGAAATATTCCAATCATTTCAAGCATGGGCGCTGCAAATAAAATGGATCCTACTCGTTTCCAAATTGCAGATATTAGTAAAACACACACAGATCCAATTGCAAAAGTTATTCGTACAAGACTTCGTAAAGAAGGAATTAGAAAAGGGATTAACGTCGTATTTTCAGATGAAAGTCCCATTGTAATTCGTGAAGATGTTCGTAAAGTGGTCGGAAAAGATAATGCGCCAATTCGAAAGGCGAAAATGCCTCCTTCTTCTAATGCGTTTGTTCCTTCAGTGGCTGGGTTAATAATGGCTAGCCATGTCGTAAAAGAGTTGCTAAAAGAGATAAAAATCACACGTGTAAAAGATGAGAAATAATACCATAAAATGGCGGTAAATGTTTCTTGATTGAAAAGAGATTGGAACATAAGTGTCTAGCTTCCTTTAAACCAAAACAATTATACGAAAATGCTATGAAAAGCTACGTATAATTGTTTTGGTTTTTTACATGGAGATTATGGTGACTTTTCGTTCATCTAAATGGTGAGAAAAAGAGCCGAAGCCTATTGACTAGTATCGGAGTATTAGTGTACTATGTAGATAATACACTAATACAATGAGGTGGTTTAAGTGAATTCGTTTAATGGGCTATTAAAAAAAGATTTAAAGCTTGGTCTTCCTTTTCTGTACACGAGTATTATTATTGTCAGTTTGGGATTGATAACGTCTATTGTACTATCTAGTTATTACAAAACAATTATGTTGGTCGCAATTTTTGCCATCACTTTCTGTTTTGCGCATGTGTTTTATCTTCCATCTTTTTTATTAACTTCTTTGAATATAGAAGGGAAAACACAATTATGGCTTCATAATCCAAACAGCAGCATAAAACTTCTTTTATCAAAATGGATTACAGGAATCCTGTATTCGATAATATCATTGTTTTTAATGTTTAGTGTGGCAGTGATTAGTATGTATGTTGGAGAATTGAAACTAGCTTTCAATCAAACAAATTTATTTTTTATGTGTTTAATCCTATTAGGAATATCCATATACCTCAGCAGCTGGGTCTTTTTCTCATGGACACTTTATCACAGCATGAAAAAAATCGTATGGTTGAATAAAATACGCTGGGTCGTTTTAATCCTTCTTTGGAATATTTGGAATATTGCTGTCTACTGGTTTAATAGAATCCCGGTTATTGATGCTCTTAAAAGGAAATCAGTTATTTCTGTAGACAATACACTTGCTTTTGAAGCACGTCGGGATTTTTTTAAGGCTTCTATAGAAACAACAGAGATATCTATTTTTTCATTATGCGGATATATTCTAACACTCTTCTTCTTATTTCTAATAGCTTCTTGGTTATTGGAAAAGAAAGTGGAGGTGTAGATTACCATGGCAGATGAATTTGAATCATCCAGACCAATTTACATGCAGATCGTAGAAAAAATTACACAGCAAATTGCACGCTATGAACGGATGCCAGGAGATAAGTTGCCATCTGTTCGAGAAATGGCTATTGCATCTGGAGTAAATCCAAATACGATTCAACGGACGTACGGTGAATTGGAAAGGATGAAGATTGTGGAAACGAGAAGAGGTCAGGGTACATTTATAACCGAATCAGAAGATATTATAGAGGAGCTAAGAACAAAGCTTCAACATGATTTACTGGAACAGTTTATTCGTAATATGCAAGAGCTAGGAATCAAAAAAGAAGAAATGGTTCAGTTATTAGAAATCTATCTTCAAGAGAAGAAGGGTGAAAAGTAAATGATACAATTTCGCAATGTAACCAAAAGATATGGTAGAGAGTATGCAGTGGAAAATGTAAATTTAACCTTAGAAGAGGGAAAAATTTATGGTCTTCTTGGTACAAATGGAAGTGGAAAATCAACCACGTTGAAAATGATTGCTGGTCTTGTCCAGCCGACTAATGGCAAGGTGTTAGTCAATGGAAAAAATGCTACGCATAGAATTGCAGAGGATGTTTCATATTTAACGGAGCTAGACCGTTTTTATGAATCTTTTACTATTCAAGAAATGATACGATTTACAGCCTCGCAGTTTCATGATTTTCAGCTTGGCAAAGCGCAAGAATTACTAGAATTTATGCAGTTAGAGCAACATAAAAAAATAAAGAATCTTTCGAAGGGAAACAGAGGAAGACTGAAGCTTGTTCTTTGTTTAGCTCGGTCAGCGCCAATTTTATTACTCGATGAACCTTTTTCAGGTTTAGATCCACTGGTGCGGGAATCAATCGTTAAAGGATTATTAAACTATATTGATTTTGAAAAACAGACCGTTGTGATAGCAACACATGAGATAGTAGAGGTTGAATCCATTTTAGATAATATAGTTGTTTTAAATAATGGGAATGTAATCGCCAATCTTTCAGTAGAGGATTTAAGGGAAGAAAAAGGTCAATCCATTATCGAGTGGATGAAGGCAAATATAAACAAATGAAAGGCTGGTAAAAAATAGTGACATCCGTAGTGGAATTAAAAAATGTCTCAAAAATAATCAAAGGAAGAAAAATAATTGATTCGTTGAGTTTCCAAGTAGAAGCAGGAGAAGTATTTGGTTTTCTTGGTCCAAATGGTGCAGGGAAAACAACAACGATCCGGATGATTGTTGGTCTCATTAATATGAGTGATGGGGATATCATAATTTGCAAGGAGAGTGTTCGCGATCAGTTTGAGAAAGCAATCCAGCATGTTGGAGCCATTGTAGAGAACCCGGAAATGTACAAATTTTTGAGTGGGTATGAAAATCTTCTGCACTATGCTCGAATGGTGAAAGGTATATCAAAGCAAAAAATAATGGAGACAGTTGAATTAGTTGGTTTAAAAGATCGAATTCATGATAAAGTTCGCACTTATTCACTTGGAATGCGACAACGTTTAGGCCTTGCGCAAAGCCTTTTGCATGATCCTAAAGTATTAATCTTAGATGAGCCAACGAATGGATTAGATCCTGCAGGGATAAGAGAGATAAGAGACCATTTAAGAATGCTAGCTAGAGAGAGAAACATGGCAGTTATTGTTTCTAGTCACTTGTTATCAGAGATGGAAATGATGTGTGATCGCATCGGCATTATTCAAGAAGGTAAACTGGTCGATGTCCAGTTAGTAAAGGACTTTGTAGCAGTAGAGCAAGTATTTGAAATGGAGCTTCATCCTGTTGATAAAGCCATAAGTCATATACATGGAATGATGCCGGAAGTGCAAGTTATGCCAAAAGAGCAGGGAATTCATATTACGGTAACAAAAGAACAAATACCTGGAATAATAAAAGCACTTGCTTTACAGGACGTTCAGATTTTTGGCATAAAAGAAGTATCGAAAACATTAGAAGATCGATTTTTAGAATTGACTAACCACAGGGAGGATCTGAATTAATGCAGCTAATAAGAAATGAATGGATGAAGATATGGAAACGTCCAGCAACATTAGTAATGATCGTGCTCTTATTAATTGCTGTTTTATTGCTTGGTGCTTTTAATAAATATCAATCAAGTGGATTTTCTGTCCCTGATAATGAGAACTGGAAACATGGACTTGAATTAGAAAATAAGCGCTATAATGAACAGCTGGAAGATGAACACCTTCCTGAAGAAACAAGGAATTATTATACAAAAGAAATAGCTATAAACGAGTATAGAATTACACATAATTTTAGTACAAATGTAGAATACTCTGCATGGGATTTTGTTGCTGATAGTATCCAACTTCTTAGTCTTGCAGGCTTATTTACAATTATTATTGCAGCTGGAATCGTAGCAAACGAGTTTAATTGGGGAACGATAAAACTTCTCCTTATTCGTCCATTAAGCAGAATAAAGATTCTATTATCAAAATATTTAACGGTATTACTTTTCGGGTTTTTAACTATTTTTATCATCTTTGCCTTTTCTTTTATATTAGGTGCCATTCTGTTTGGACTGCCGAAAGAAGTGTATCCATATTTATTTTATTCCAATGGGGTAGTGAAGGAACAAAGCATTCTCATGCATTTAATAAGCTATTATGGATTAAATTCGATCAGTTTATTTATGCTCACTACAATGGCATTTATGATTTCTTCCGTTTTTCGGAATAGTTCACTCGCAATTGGGATATCGATTTTCTTAATGTTTATGGGTAATACAGTCACTTTATTATTAGCGAACTGGTTTGATTGGGCGAAATATTTATTATTTGCCAACACTGATTTAACGCAATATTTGGAAGGAACTCCTTTAGTGAGCGGCATGACTTTGTCTTTCTCGATTACTATGCTCGTTATTTATTTTGTCGTATTCATCGGCTTAGCTTTTTGGGTGTTTAGGAAGAGAGATGTTGCGGCGTAATCATAGAATGAGGTCTTTTATGGACTTCATTCTATTTTTCTTCTTTCCTATCTTTACGTTATAATGGATGTAAGAAGTTAAACAAGAAGGTGTATAAATGAACGGGGAACCACTTGCTTATCGAATGCGCCCGACGAATCTTGATGAAGTAGTCGGGCAAAAGGATATTATCGGAAAAACAACCAGTTTATATAAAATGATTAAAAATGGTCATGTTCCATCGATGTTATTGTATGGAGAGCCTGGCATTGGGAAAACCTCGATTGCCTTTGCTATTGCTGGTACAACAAAATTACCTTTTATTGCACTAAATGCGACTACATCAGGAAAGAAGGATGTGGAAGCGGTAGTGGATGAAGCAAGATTGACAGGGAAAGTCATTCTTTTTTTAGATGAAATTCATCGTTTTAATAAAGCGCAGCAGGATTATTTACTTCCTCATGTGGAGAGAGGGGATATTGTTTTAATAGGTGCTACGACGGAAAATCCCTATCATGATGTAAATCCTGCGATTCGCAGTAGATGTGGACAAATCAAGCAGTTAAAAAGATTAACGGATGATGATATTGAAGAATTATTGCATCGAGCATTACAAGATGAAAAAGGGCTTGCGAATCTGTCCATTCAAATTTCAAAGGAACAAATTGCAAAAATTGCAAAAGGCACTAATGGAGATGCAAGAAAATCATTAACTCTTCTAGAGTCTATTGTCTATTCATCTGATAAAGAGGACGACGTTTTTATTATCAAGGATGATACCATTGACCAAATGATTGAAAAGGTCGGTGTTTTTGGGGATAAAAAAGGCTCGCATTTCTATAATTTATTATCTAGTCTGCAGAAAAGTATCCGAGGTAGTGATGTAGATGCCGCCTTATATTATCTCGCTCATTTATTAGAAACAGGAGATTTAGTTGCCGTAAATAGGAGATTGTTAGTCATTGCCTATGAAGATGTTGGCCTTGCCAATACATCTGTCGGCAATAATGTTTTAGCAGCAGTGACGGCGAGTGAGCGACTTGGTTTACCAGAAGCGCGAATTCCTTTATCTGTAGCGGTAGTGGAAATGTGTTTATCCTCTAAATCGAACGCAGCCTATAAAGCATTAGATGCCGCCATAGCAGATGTCCGCAATGGCAGAGTCGGGGATATCCCTATGCATTTAAGGGATGGTCATTATGAAGGAAGCAAGAAGTTAGGACATGTTGGGTATATTTATCCGCATGACTATCCAATTGGAACGTTTGGTGGATGGGTTGATCAAGAATATTTCCCGGAAAAACTTAAAGGAACTCAGTATTATCATCCAACTGAAGCTGGTGAGGAGAAGAAGCTGGGGGCAATATATGATAAGCTTAAAGGATTTAAAAAAAATAAATAAGCATAGACTTATATAATGGAGTCTAGTTAAATGACACGCACGAATGGTAAGGCAGTCATTTAACTAGGCTTCTTTTTTAAGGTTTTTTTAAAATTTCTAAACAAACATTTTTAAGAGATGGCAGATAAATATCGTTTCCGCCAATCTATATTTTTTGTTATAATCTTCATTTTTTCAATTATCTAAGAAAAATACTGACTTTCCTTTATTTTATAGATTGAAAAAGAGGCGTCTAAAGATTAAATTGAAAGTGCTTACATTTTAGTGAGCGGTTATTTCACTAACGAATAATTAAAAACAAGGGGTTGAAAAAATGAAAAAGTCGATTAAAAAAGTATTTTTGCTTCTTTTATGTATTCCGTTTTTATTAATTGGTTGTTCAAGCGAAAGTAATTCAACATCTGATGATGGGAAGGTTGATGGAAAAACCCAGATTAAAATTACATGGAGAGATGTAGGAGAGCATGATAAATTAAAAAAATATTTAACAAACACGTTTATCCCAGAATTTGAAAAAGAAAACCCAGATATAAAAATAGTTTTATCGCCGATTACAGCTAGTGAGGGGGATTATTTTTCTAAAGTGGCTTTATCGATGCAATCAGAAAGTACAGCACCTGATGTGGTTGCAGAAGACTCCTTTATGTTAAATTCAGATGCGAATGCAGGCTATCTCTTACCACTTGATGATTATGTGCGTGATTGGGATCAATGGCAATATTATACAGAAAATTTAAAGTCAGGTTCGATTGGAGAAGATGGGAAATTATATGCCATTCCAGGAACATCTGATTCTCGCGGGTTATGGTATAACAAAAATGTTTTCAAAAAAGCTGGTCTGCCGGAAGACTGGCAGCCTAAAAACTGGGATGAGATTATAGAAGCTGCTGAAAAAATAAAAGATTCAGCTAAGGATGTTATTCCTCTTTCTATGGGAGTAGCTAAAGCAAACGGGGAATCCGTATCGATGCAGACTTTTGAAATGCTGCTCTACGGGACAGACGATGTGTTATTTGATGCTGATACAAAGAAATGGCATGTGAATACAAAAGGAATAGAAGAATCCTTACAATTTATTGATCTAGTATATAATCAGAAAAAATTAGGACCGCCTCTATCTATTGCCATTAACAGCAACTATAGTTCCGTTTTATTCCAAGAAAAGTTCCCAAATGATGAAGCAGGAATTATATTAGATGGATTTTGGAATACAGGTAATTATACAGAAACAGGAGCAGTTCCAATGGATAATGTCACGGAACGATTTGGTTTTGCGGCCATGCCGACTCAAAATGGACAAGAGCCTGGCACTACGACTATGTCTGGAGGATGGACATGGGCAATTCCATCTAAAGCAAAAAATCCAGATGCTTCATGGAAGGTTATCCAAGCTTTAGGTGGGAAAGAACAGCAGGCAGCTCGCGCTGTTGCAGAAGGAAACTTAACAGTACGTGATGATTCAGCGGAAGTTCCCGCCTATAAAGAACAAAATTTCATTTCGGAAGCAACGGAGTATTTGAAGAATGCTCATTTCCGTCCTGCTAATGACAAATATCCGAATGTTTCCGTAGAAATACAAACGATGGTGGAGGCAGTCGCAACTGGTAGCAAGACACCAAAACAAGCTGCCGAGGATTATGCAAACAATGTAATCAGGATTGTCGGCGAAGAAAACGTAGTTAAATAACTGTACAAAAGGCTGAACACTTGACCAGCAGGGAAATTTACTCCCATTCCTTGTATGGTCATCACCTGTTGTTATAGTGATAACCTTTTTAAAGGTGGGATGAAATTGGAAGCAGTATTAGGAAAAAAGCCGAAACGAAAAGGACAGTCGGATCATGTTAAGGCAGCTATTTTTCTCGCTCCGACCTGGCTTTTATTATTGATATTTTTCATTGGGCCGATGCTATTAACATTACTTTTTTCATTTACAAACTTAGCTCTGACTGGTGCAGAAGCTAGTCAGCTAAGGTTTGTAGGATTTGAAAACTTTACCCGGATGTTTCAAGATCCCGACTTCCGTGTCAGTGTGTGGAATACAATTGTTTTTGTTTTTTTCTCAGCGGTGCTCGGACAATGTTTCTTTGGCTTTTTGATCGCCTTTTTAATGAAAGAGAAAAATAAAACATTTAGAAGAATTGTTGGTTTAATCATAATTGCCGCCTGGGTAACTCCAGAAGTTGTGGTAGCATTTTGCTGGGTGGCATTTCTTGGTGAAAGCGGAACTGCTAATTGGCTGTTGAGTCTTTTTGATATTAAACCGATTGCCTGGCTATTTACTTTCCCAATGGTGAGTGTTGTGATTGCGAATATGTGGAGAGGAACTGCTTTCTCCATGATGGTATTTCAAGCAGCTTTAGACGATATTCCAAAAGATGTGGAAGAAGCAGCCATTATGGATGGTGCCAGTCGATTTCAGGTTATTCGCTATATCACCATCCCTATGGTAAAAGGAACAATCGCCACAAATATGATGTTAGTTACGCTGCAAACACTTGGAGTATTTGCTTTAATTTATACAATGACTGGAGGAGGTCCAGGGGTAAGTACAGCAACGCTTCCTGTATTTATGTATAAACAGGCATTTGTCAGTTATCAGTTAGGCTATGGGACAGCGATTTCCTTTGTGTTATTAGTATTGGGTGCAATTGCCAGCTTCATATATATGAAAACCTTGAAAGTGAAAGTGTAGGTGAAGTGAGTTGGTTCAAAAAGGATATAGAGTGGAAAAACTTATTCATTATTTAATCCTGTCTATTCTGGCAATTTTGTTTTTGCTGCCGTTATTATGGATGCTATTTGCATCAGTGGATCCAGGGGCAATTCAGGCACTGAAGATGCCAGAAAAGATAACCTTAGACAACTTTAAGTCAATATTATCTGAAGCTGCGATTTTGCGTTCGTTTTTTATTGGAATAGGAATATCGACTTCACAGGCATTGTTGGTTGTGATTTTATGTGTGCTGGCTGCTTATCCATTGTCTAGGTATACATTAAAATATAAAAATAGTTTTATGATGACCATTTTGTTCATGACTTCCTTACCAATGACAGCCGTTATTGTACCGGTGTTTCAGTTATTTCTTTATTTGAAATTTCAAGATTCCTTGATAGCGATGACGCTTTTTTTAACAGCTTCTTCCTTGCCATATGGTATTTGGATGATGAAGAATTTTATGGATTCTATTCCCTTGGATTTAGAAGAATCAGCCTGGGTCGATGGAGCATCTATCTTTCAAGGAATAAAAAAAATTGTTGCTCCCTTAATGCTTCCCGGAATATTCACAGTTGCTATCTTTACTTTTACAGGCAGCTGGGGAAATTATTTTGTTCCTTATATCCTCATTCAAAGTCCAGAAAAGCTGCCGGCTTCTGTAACGATCTTTCAATTTTTCGGAAACTTTGGAATGGTTAATTACGGCAGATTGGCAGCATTTTCGGTAATGTATACATTGCCTGTCGTTATTTTGTATACAATTTCACAAAATTTTATGTCAAAGGGCTTCAGTTTAGGTGGAGCTACGAAAGGATAGGGTGCTATGTTTTATACAATCGAAAAATTAGAAGCTAGAATGAAAGAATTAAATCCTTACCGATACATGGAAAGACAAAGTCTTAACAATTGGAAAGCAAAAGAAAGCATAAAAGGAGCAGAGAAATATCCACCTAGTATTTCGACTGAGTGGCAAGACTTTTCGTTAGGCGATATTTGGGAAGGAAGGGACTATTATTTATGGATTCAAACAACGTTTAAAGTTCCTAAATCAGATGGAAGAATAGTCTTACTATTGGACTTTGGTCGAACAGGTGGCGGCTATAACTCCGGATTTGAATCCTTGCTTTTTGTGGACGACCAACCATACCAAGGCGTTGACTCTAATCATAAAGAAGTCTTTCTTGACCCTGGTTATTACGGAAAGGAAGTAACACTTTCCTTGAAATTATGGTCCGGATTGGAAGGTGGTGGACCTGAGCAAATCCAATCACATACATTTAAGATGGCTGAATATGCAATTTTAAATGAAGAATGTGATGATTTATATTTTACCGCAGATTGTATTTTAAAAACGATTAAACAATTAAAGGAGGATGACCCAAAACGATATGAACTTTTGCCTTTATTAGAAAAAACCATGAAATATATCGACTGGTCCTATCCAGGGAGTCCTGCTTTTTATAAAAGTATAAAGTTAGCTAATGATAATTTGCAAAAAGGAATAGACGCTTTAGAAAAGCGCGAGTTAGTGACAATCACCGCGATTGGTCATACCCATATTGATGTCGCTTGGTTATGGAGACTGAAGCATACAAGAGAGAAAGCCGCACGTAGTTTTTCGACTGTTCTACAGTTAATGAAGCAATATCCAGACTATATCTTTTTACAAACTCAGCCCCAACTCTATCAATATATAAAAGAAGATTATCCGGAGATTTATGAACAAATAAAAAATAGAATAAAAGAGGGCCGTTGGGAAATAGATGGTGCTATGTGGCTGGAAGCTGATTGTAATATACCATCTGGCGAATCACTAACTCGGCAAATTCTCCATGGAACACAATTTATAAAAAAAGAATTCCATAAAGATGTCCACTATCTATGGCTGCCAGATGTTTTTGGTTATTCATGGGCATTGCCTCAGATTTTAAAAAAGAGTGGGATAGATACATTTATGACGACAAAAATAAGCTGGAATCAATACAACCGGATGCCACATGATACTTTTGTCTGGCGGGGGATAGATGGATCAGAGGTGTTAACCCATTTTATTACTACACCAGAACCAGGAAAAGACTTAGTAGATAATCAATGGGCATCTCGCTGGTTTTATACTTATAATGGACAGTTGGAACCAGAAACAGTGTTAGGCAGCTATAAAGCTTATCGGAATAAAGATGTAAATAAACAACTGCTTATATCGTATGGGTATGGAGACGGTGGCGGTGGAGTCACAAGAGATATGTTAGAAAATCGCCGTCGTATGGATAAAATCCCGGGTCTTCCACATGTGAAAACAGGGCGTGCGGATGAATTTTTTCAACAGCTTCATGACACTATTGATTCTGCAGATAATTACGTTCATACATGGGATGGGGAATTATATTTAGAATATCATCGAGGAACCTATACATCTCAAGCCTTTGTCAAAAAAATGAATCGCAGATTAGAGTTAACTTTAAGAGAACTAGAAATTTTGTATTCAGCTGTACAAGTCTCAAAAGGAATTCATTATCCAAAGGAAGAAATAACGAATATATGGGAAGTGTTATTGCGTAACCAATTTCATGATATTATTCCTGGTTCATCTATAAAAGAAGTTTATCAAGATCATAAGGTAGAGATAGAAGAAGCGATGGAAAGCTCTACCCAACTCTTAGCACGGTTAGATGATGCAGCAATAAATCAATGGACTGTCTTTAACTCGGCCGGCTGGGTAAGAAAGGAATTGGTAATAATTGAAAAAAAGGAATCTGGCAAATTTTTAACGGATTCTGGAGAAGAATTGGAAGCAGTGCCGTGTGAAGAAGGATATCTTGTCCAGACACCGACTATTCCAGCTTTCGGAACTTGTATTCTGAAATTTGAGCCGATGGAAGTAAAAAGAGTGGAAGCTCCTTTTATAAAAGCAGTAGAAAGCGGTATAGATACGAATAATTATCTAATTCGCTGGAATGAGAAAGGACAGTTAATTAGCATTTATGATAAACAGTATCATCGCGAAGTACTTAAAGAAAATGGCTTTGGGAACAGGCTTCAATTATTTGAAGATAAACCAATGAACTTTAATGCATGGGATATCGACATATTTTATCAAGAAAAGTATAACGAGTTAGCCGCAGAATCGATTACCATTAAAGAACAAAACAACCTATACGCAAAGGTTGAATTTGTTTATTCATTTGGTACTTCGAGAATTATTCAATATATGCAGGTTTATAAACATTCACGTCGAATAGATTTTATTACAAAGGCAGATTGGAAAGAAAGGGAACAATTACTGAAAGCAGGATTTGATGTCGATATTCGCAATACTGTTGCAACGTATGATATACAATATGGTAATGTTCAGCGACCTACACATTGGAATACCAGCTGGGATCTGGCGAAATTCGAGACAGTAGCACACCAGTGGGTGGACTATTCACAAAGGGATTATGGAGTCAGTATACTTAATGACTGTAAGTACGGGCATGATATAAAAGACCAAACAATGAGAATTACCTTATTAAAAGGGGGAATATATCCAGACCCATCAGCTGATATAGGAATGCATGAATTTACGTATAGTCTTCTACCACATACAGGAGATTTCGTAGATGGAAGAACGGTTGAAGAAGCTTGGGCTCTAAATCAGCCATTATCTGTACTAAAAGGGAATCAAGTGAATCGGAGACTATTTAAATGGCATACAGAAGAAAGCGTATACATTGATGCTGTTAAAGCGGCGGAAAATGGTCAAGGGATTATATTACGAGTGCATGACCACCTAGGAAGTAATAGAGTGCTAACTTTAGAACCATTATTTGATTGTCGACAATGGAATGAAACAAATTTGCTGGAGAAAGACATGGAACCTCCTGTGGATATAGAGGGAAATATTACATTGGAGTTAAGTCCCTATGAAATAAAAACAATACGTATTGTATAAAGCTAATCATTTCTTTTTAGCGGTTAATAGGTGGAAGGCTTATTCCCACCTATTAATCATCTTTATACCATAAGTTTACATACCTCTTCTAAATATTGTTTTTTATTATAACTTAGAAAATATAATTGGAATAATAACAAAAAGAGGGGGATATTATGTTTCGGAAAACTATTTTTAAGAAATTATTTCTATCATTCTCCGTGGTTATCATTATCTATACTTCTATTATTTTATTTGTGACAATCTCGCAAGAATATTCCCAAAATCGGCTAGAAATAAATAAATTAAATGAGATGTTTTTGGAAAGAGAAAGTAATATAATTGACTATCGACTAGATGTTTCCTTAAATGTAGTCAAGCTGTTATCCCAGCAAGATGTTATTGCAGAATTTTTAAAGGAAAATCAGTTTAATTATAGTATATATAGTAAATTGTTTAATGAGTTAACAGGCAATCATTTTTCAAATGATCAGTTAGGTTTTAATCTTGCTGTTTTAAAAGATTATGGGACAGATGTAACTAGTTCAGATGGTTATTTTTTGTTTAAAGACTATATGAAATTTATTCACATGGATGAAAATTTCACAGAATTAGAAGCTTTTATGGATTCAAAAGGAAACAATGATTTACAGTGTTATGACGCCAAAGATAAACTGGTTATTGTCAATAAAATCTATTATCAGCAGGAAAAGCAATATCTTTATTTTTTCATTGTGTGGGAGAAAAAGGACTTATTAACGAGCAATTTACCAGATACGAATAGTATTCTTGCGATTGTTAATAAGTCTGCCTTAGCCTCTACTACCATAAAGGGAGAAAACGTACTTGCTAGTTTTTTACCGGTGAAAAAAAACCATGAAAATCAAATTGTTTATCGTTCGGTTAATCAATACAATGGCTATCAAAAACGTTCCAATGCGATACCAACTATTCATTATTTATATATAACGAATGTACATACAGGAATTGGATTACCCATTCATACCCTTACAAGTATCGGAGTAATTTTGTTTGTGCTCCTTTTGTTAGGTTTTGTTCTAACTACCACCTTAAGCAGAAAATCTTATTCACCCATTGAAGAAATTATCAAAAATATTAAAAGTGGAGAGGAAAAGAATAGTTCGGACAGTTATATAAAAAATGAGTTGGATTATATTATCTCTAAAATTCATACTATCAATAAAACCAATCAAAACTTAGTACAGCTCCAACAAAGCTCATTAGTTGATTTGCAAGAAAACTTTCTCAAAAACATTATTTATGAAAATTATGATAAGCAGAATATGGAGAGAAGGTTGAAACTCCTCCAATTAGATCCATTCTGTCAAGGTGGAATTCTTGTGATTATATCCATGCAGGGGATTTCTGAATGGGAATCCAATTTAAGTGAAGGGAATATTTTAACATTAAGAAAAAAAGTATTAGCTTTATTTAATGAAAAAGAAACCAATCAAAAATTTATTTCTTTTCCCATTGATTATAAACATTTTTGTTTGTTTTTTGCAGAAAAAAATCAGCACCTAATATTAGATGTTTTACATCGAATGATTGGGAGGATAGAGCAAGAATTAGGAGTAGAAATCGTTTTTACCCTCTCGCAAGCCTTTTCATCGTTAATAGAATTACCAAAAATATTTAAAACTTCCTTTCAACTTATGGAACAGAAATATTCTTTTATTGATACAAAATCTCTATGCAGCAACCATATTTCATTATCATCTGGGAAGGATTATTCCTATAGTGTAGAAACGGAAAGCATTTTAATAAATTTTATGCAGAAAAGAGAGCTGAAGTATGCCAAGAAGTTGATAAATGAGATAGTTGAAACAAATTTTAGAGAAGAAAGCATGGATATCTATAATATTTATGATTTTCGAAATGCTCTCATCAATACGATAAAGAGAATCTTGAATAAATGTAATCTGTCTTTTAGCGATTTTTTAAAGGATAATAAAGCTCTATTCTTTCATTTAAACAGTACAGATATCGAGATACTAAAGAACACCTTCATCGATATATTCAATGAGTTAATGTTACTTTTAGAAGAAAAACATTCCATTAAACTTTCCACTGTAGAAAATGTTCTTCGTTATATTCAAGAAAATTACACAAGCGATCTATCTTTAGGGGAAGTAGCAGATCATTTTCAATTAAGTGAATCCTATGTTAGCAAGTTGATTAAAGATCATTTAAAATCCTCGTTTAAAAATTATGTAAATCAATTAAAGGTAGAAAAATCAAAAATTTTATTGGAATCAGGTAAATATATGGTATCCGAGGTTGGCGAAATGGTTGGCTGTAAAAATGTGAATACTTTTATTAGGATTTTTAAGCAGCATGAAGGAATAACACCAGGAAAATATGTTATCAATAAAATGGCTAAAACATAAGAATTCTCAACCAAATAACCCCGCGTAATTATACGTACATACTAAGAAAAGTTCGTATAATTGTTCGGGGTTTTATTAATATTAGAAAAAAGGTTCCGCAGCCTGAATACACTTCGCTTTCCATGGGGCGAGTGCCAAGCTTCCAGCAGGGCTTGGGATTTCTCGAATCTCCCATAGGAGCCTCCGTGTATTCAAGCTGCTTTGTATTTCCTAATATTATATATTCTTTAAAAAAAATGATGGAACGAGTTGGTTTCGCTACTAAATTAGAGATTGTTCGACTTAATTTATTATATATTTTGTTTGTCCCACTTCATTTATGTTAAAAAATTTTTAGTAGATATTTCGATTTTTTAAATAAATTTCTACCAATAATCCAAATTACTATTAAAATAGAAGAAAGATACTAGACGAGAAGGACGTGAAATGGTGAAAATTGATAAAATCGAAGTCCAACATGTAAAAATGCCCCTGGTTAGTCCGTTTAAGACAAGTTTTGGCGAACTGTTAGAAAAGGATTTTCTTATCATTAAAATATATAGTGGAGAGCACATTGGGTATGGAGAGTCTGTCGCTTTACCTGATCCTACTTATAGTGAGGAAACAACTGGAACTGTTATCTATATGCTAAACGAGTTTTTGATTCCCCTCTTGTTAAAAGACGAGATAACGCATCCAGATGAAGTTACAAAAAGATTCGCTCCAATCAGAAGAAATAATATGGCAAAAGCTGCTTTAGAAGGAGCAATATGGGATTTATATAGTAAGCAGCAAGGTATTTCTCTTTCAAAAGCGCTTGGAGGTGTTCAAACGTCGATTGATGTAGGGGTAAGTATTGGTATCGAACCAACTACTGATATGCTTTTAACAAAAGTGGAACGCTTTTTGAACGAGGGCTATAAAAAGATAAAAGTGAAAATTAAACCTGGCTATGACTTAGAGCCTTTAGCAAAAATAAGACAAACCTTTGGCTATGACATCCCGCTAATGGCAGATGCGAATTCTGCCTATACATTAGCAGATATTGAGCGAATCAAAGAATTAGATCCACTTAAGTTGATGATGATTGAACAGCCATTAGCATATGATGATATTATTGACCATTCTATTTTGCAAAGTGAGCTCGCAACACCTATATGTTTGGATGAAAGTATTCATTCTGTAGAAGATGCTCGAAAAGCGATTGAATTAGGAAGCTGTAAGATAATAAATATTAAAATTGGCCGTGTCGGCGGTTTGACGGAAGCAAAGAAAATACATGATGTATGTAAAAAACACGATATTCCTGTATGGTGCGGCGGCATGCTGGAAGGCGGAATCGGAAGAGCGCATAATATCGCGATAACCTCCCTTCCGGCATTTACTATTGCTGGGGATACATCTGCATCGAATCGATACTGGAAAAAAGATATTATTTGTCCAGAAGTCACATTGTCTACGCCAGGAAAAATAGAAGTACCAAAAGGAGCCGGCATTGGGTTCGACTTAAACGAAACAGTGATTAATCAACATTTAATTTCTAAGAAGGTATATGCTAATCCATTTATTTAATAAGGGGGAACAAAGACAGTGGATCCTTATATAATAAGAGAAGTAACCGAAAAAGCTGAAATCCAACTGGTAGTTTCCCTTCAAAATTCAATTTGGGGCAGGACGAATACTACTCCATTTCCATTTTTAGTTGCCTCCATTCAAAATGGAGGAATAATTATAGGGGCTTTTTTGAAAGAGGAACTAGTAGGCTTTTGCTACAGTTTCCCTGGTTTTCATCAAAAGGAAATCTATTTAGTGTCCCATATGATGGCAGTGAAGGAAGAGGATAGAAATGCTGGTTTGGGCTTTAAAATGAAAGAAAAACAAAAGGAAATGGCCTTGGAACGTGGCTATACGAAAATTATCTGGACTTTTGACCCGCTAGAATCACGGAATGCCAATCTAAATATAGCGAAACTAGGAGGGGTAGTGAAAACATATTATTCTAATCATTATGGAGACATGGAGGATGAATTAAACGGCGGTCTTCCTTCAGACAGGTTATTGTTAGAGTGGGACATTGGGAAACGATCGGATAATCGTCATCCGGAAGGGGAGCAAATTCACTCCCTTGTTACTTGGGAAACAAGGGGAGAAATCCCTATTCCTTTATCTTTTGATGTCCTATCCATAAAAGCGAATACCTATAAGGTTCCTGTTCCTAAAGATATACATACAATAAAAGAAATAGATTTTGCTGCAGCCGAAACGTGGCGTATGATGCATAGAAATGTCTTTACCAAATTGTTTGTAAGGGGATATATCATTCACAGCTTTCAAAAGACAAATGAACCAGTGAATTATTATATTGTAAGCTTAAACAAAGAGAATGAATGAAGCCATTTGAATTACGAATTACATATACGAGGAGGGGGAAAATGCACGAACAAATAGACAGCTGGGTAGACAGGAAAAAGGAACAGATAATAGCTATGTACCAGTTTCTTCATAATAATGCAGAAATAAGCTGGGAAGAAGTTGAAACGACGAAATTTATAAAAAATGAATTGGAGAAATTATCTATTCCCTATCAATTATTCGATGATCAAACTGGGATCGTTGGGGTATGGGGGAAAGAAAATAATCCTGTTATAGGGCTTCGAGCAGATATGGATGCGTTATGGCAGCAAGTGAAGGGAGAATGGAAGGCCAATCATTCATGTGGTCATGATGCACACACGACGATTTTGCTTTTTACTTTAAGATGTCTGAAGGAATTAGGCCAAGAACCAAAGGGGAGAATTAAGTGCCTGTTCCAGCCAGCTGAAGAGACTGGTGCAGGTGCAATTTCCTTTATTAATAAAGGGCTTTTAGATGATGTTGATTATTTATTAGGCTTACATGTACGACCAATTCAAGAAATGAGATTTGGAGAATGTTCTCCTGCAATTTACCATGGAGCAGCGGCAAGCTTTAAAGGAAAACTGTATGGAATGCAGTCACATGCCGCAAGACCGCATTTAGGGATAAATGTTATCGACAGTCTTACAGCTATTAATATGGCTATTCGTTCTATTCCACTAAATCCGATTATACCTGCCTCCGCGAAAATGACTTTTGCCCAGGCGGGAGGAAAGAATTTTAATATTATTCCCGATTATGCGGAGTTTGGCATTGATGTTCGTGCCCAAACCAATGAAGCGATGGAACAATTGATTTCCAGACTTGAAAGCCAAGTGAAACTTGCAGGTGAAGCGAATGGAGCTCGAGTAGAATTAGAACTACTATCCGACATGCCAGCCGCAAGACCAAATAAATCGATGGAAGAAATAGTAGCTAAGAGTATTAAAGAAATACTAGGAGAGAAAGGGCTTGTAAAGCCTCCAGTAACACCTGGTGGAGAAGATTTTCATTATTATGCGAAAGTAAAGGAACAACTGCAAACAACGATGATTGGCTTAGGCACAGATTTACAGCCCGGATTACATCATCCGGACATGTATTTTCAGTTAGAAAGCCTACTGCATGGGATAAAAATTATGGCTTTATCGACAGTCAAATTAATGGAAGAAAAACAATAGATTGAAGGGATTTCTTCTTTTGCTAAAGGAGGAATTCCTTCTTTTTAATCTAGAGATGCTTCTATATACAGCAATAAAAAAAGCAAGTTTAGCGAAAACGAAAAAATATGATATCCTATTGAATAGATAGGATATAAACTAATTATACTGGATAAAGAATGAATATCAGGTCTTTACTGCAACAATTATAAAAGTAATTATGCTATAATGCTTAATGGCAATTATACAGAAAAAACACTTACGATAGGGATAGCAAAAGGGGCACCAGATGAAATCATTAATAGGCCAAGATAAACCAGTTCAACGACTTTTTATTTTTATAATAGGGCTTTTGATTATGTCATTAGGCATTGTGTTAGTTATTACAGCAAATTTAGGTTCAGCCCCATGGGATGTCTTGAATATTGGATTGCATATTCAGTTTGGTCTGACCATCGGCAGCTGGGCAATAATAGTTGGTTTTTTAATCCTATTGATAGCTGCCATCCTTTCAAAAAAACTTCCCCCTTTTGGTGCTTTATTAAATATGGTGTTAGTAGGAGTATTTATTGATATTTTTCTACTTCTTCCCTTTATGAATACCCCTGCGACCCTTTATCAAAAATGGATTATGTTTTTAATTGGATTGATTATAATGGGCTATGGAATGGGATTCTATATTTCTGCGAAACTTGGTGCAGGACCGAGAGATAGTCTTATGATAGTCTTATCAGAAAAATTTGGCGGGAGTATTGCAAGAACGAGATTATTGATGGAGGCAATTGTTTTAATAGTAGGATGGATACTTGGTGGACCTGTATCATGGGGAACGATTATCTATGCTGCTTTAATAGGAAGAGTTGCGGGATGGAGTATCCCACAGTGTACTAAATGGACGAACTATATATTGGACCGAAATAAAAGAACGGTGAATAATATTCACCAACATAATATGGAGCGGGAGGCAAAATAATGAAGATATCTACTAAAGGAAGATATGGATTAACTATTATGATGGAATTAGCAAAGAAGCACGGAGAGGGACCGATTTCATTAAAATCAATTGCTCAAACCAATAATTTATCAGAGCATTATTTGGAACAATTAGTTGCTCCATTGCGTAATGCTGGTTATGTGCGCAGTATTCGTGGAGCGTATGGTGGATATGTATTAGGCGATGAACCTAATAAAATTACCGCTGGAGACATTATTCGTATATTAGAAGGGCCTATTAGCCCTGTCGAGGGAATCGAAGATGAAGAACCAGCCAAGAAAGCTCTATGGATGAAAATCAGAGATGCCGTAAAAGATGTATTAGATTCAACCACAATTGAAGACCTAGCTAACCATCAAGAAGATGATAGCACAGATGGTTATATGTTTTATATTTAAGAAGCTGCATTTTAGAAAAATGATGGCTGTTTCCGTATAATAGCAATCAAGTGTGTAGAAAGCTCTTTGTATGATTTTTTTTAAGTATTGGGCAAAAATAGAAAACTGAAATGATCACAACTAATTAATTGTAGGTGAATAACTTGGAACATATTTATGTGGATCATGCGGCAACTTCACCCATGCATCCAAAAGTAATCGATAGAATGTATGAAGTCATGAAAGATCAATTTGGCAATCCTTCAAGTATTCATGCCTATGGAAGACAGGCAAGAAATATATTGGATAAGGCTAGAGCAGTAGCTGCTTCTAGTATAGGTGCTCACGAAAATGAAATTATTTTTACTAGCGGTGGTACAGAGGCAGATAATTACGCTATCTTTGGAATTGCAGAAGGAAAAGAAGCAAAAGGAAAACATATTATCACAACGGAAATTGAACACCATGCCGTATTACATGCTTGCCAAGAATTAGAGAAAAAGGGCTACGAGGTTACTTATCTTTCTGTAAATGAATACGGACTAATAGATTTGAATGAATTCAAATCAGCATTAAGAGAAGATACAATTCTTGTTACGATTATGTATGGCAATAATGAAGTGGGTGCGATTCAACCGATAAAAGAAATTGGCTTATTGTTAAAAAATCATCCTGCTGTCTTCCATACAGATGCGGTACAAGCCTACGGTTTAGAAGATATTGATGTAAAAGAACAGCACATCGACCTTTTATCTGTTTCTTCTCATAAGATTAATGGTCCTAAAGGAATAGGGTTTTTATATGTTAAAAACGGCATTAAACTAAATCCTCAATTATTTGGTGGAGAACAAGAGAAAAAAAGAAGAGCTGGCACTGAGAACGTTCCTTCTTTAGCAGGCTTTCAGCTAGCAGTAGAAATTTCTCAACAAAATAGATTGCAAAAGAGAGAGCAGTTTAAAAAATATAAAGAAATCCTTACAGGTATCTTAAAAGATAATAATATTTCTTTTAAGCAAAACGGATTAGTTGATAATACCTTGCCACATGTTTTAAACTTAAGCTTTCCCGGTACAAATGTGGAAGCAATGTTAGTTAATCTTGACTTAGCGGGTATTGCTGCTTCTAGTGGTTCTGCATGTACTGCTGGATCAATCGAACCTTCTCATGTGTTAGTAAGCATGTTTGGCAAAGAATCGGAAAGAACAAAAAATTCCATTCGATTTAGCTTTGGATTAAATAATACGGAACAACAAATAGAAAAGGTCGGTCATGAGTTAGTCAAAATCATTAACCGTCTGACAAAATGATAACCTTCCCTTCCATGTAAAGGGAAGGGCTAAGGGGGAAATGGAAAATGGAAAAAGCACCAAAAGATACCCGTGTAGTAGTAGGAATGTCTGGTGGAGTTGACTCATCAGTTGCTGCACTACTTTTAAAAGAACAAGGCTATGATGTTATCGGTATATTCATGAAAAACTGGGACGATACAGACGAATTCGGTGTCTGCACTGCAACAGAGGATTATGAAGATGTCATTCGTGTCTGCAATCAGTTAGAGATTCCTTATTATGCGGTGAACTTTGAAAAACAATACTGGGATAAAGTGTTCACTTATTTTCTTGATGAATATAAAGCGGGGAGAACACCTAATCCCGATGTAATGTGTAATAAAGAAATTAAATTTAAAGCTTTCTTAGAGCATGCAATGAGTCTTGGAGCTGATTATCTTGCAACAGGGCACTATGCACAAGTAGTCAGAGAAGATGGTCAAGTGCGCATGCTTAGAGGGAAAGATGATAATAAAGACCAAACATATTTTTTAAATCAACTAACAGAAGAACAATTAAGCAAAGTAATGTTCCCTATTGGCGGTATGGAAAAATCAAAGGTTCGCGAACTTGCTGCTAAAGCAAATCTAGCAACGGCAACCAAAAAAGACAGCACAGGTATCTGTTTCATTGGAGAGCGTAATTTCAAAGAATTCTTAAGCGGATATCTTCCTGCGCAAAAAGGAAATATGGAAACAATGAATGGAGAAGTAATTGGCCGTCATGATGGACTTATGTATTATACAATCGGTCAAAGACATGGTCTTGGCATCGGCGGAAGTGGAGAACCTTGGTTTGTTATAGGCAAAGATTTAAAACGAAATGTCTTATATGTTGGACAAGGCTTCCACCACGAATTGCTTTATTCTGACAGCATTATTGCGACCAATGTTAGCTGGGTATCAAAAGATCGCATTGGTACATCATTTGAATGCACAGCTAAATTCCGTTACCGTCAACCAGATAATAAAGTGACGGTAGAGGTTATCGATGAAAATACAGTCAAAGTTATCTTCCACGAACCAATTCGTGCGGTAACGCCAGGACAAGCAGTTGTATTCTATCAAGGAGAAGAATGCTTAGGCGGAGGAACGATTGATAAAGTGTTCCGTGATAATGAAAGATTAACATATGTAGGTTAAGGATGAACTGTCGACTAACATTAATTAGTCGACAGTTTTTACATATGGCAAAAAGCAGCTGGCAATTCTCCTGTAATAAGAGGATTTGCTAGTTGCTTTTCTCATTTTTTGATTAGAAAATATGCTATACTACCAATAAGAAATGGAGTGTTTTAAGATGGATAATAGTCAATTAGGAATACAATATATGCAAGAAGGTAAATGGGAAGAAGCAGCAAAGTTTTTTATGGAAGAGATTGAGAAGAATCCGAACAATGCTGTTTCTTATGTTAATTTTGGCAATGTTTTATCAGCTTTAGGAGATGATACAAGGGCATTATCTTTCTACCAAAAGGCGATTGAAATAGATGATACAACGGCAGCAGCCTATTATAGTGCAGGGACCGTTTATTATGAAAAAGAAAATTTAGAATCCGCAAAGAATATGTTTGAACTAGCATTAGAAAAGGGCCTCGAAACAAGTGATAATTTCTTTATGCTTGGACTTACTTATGTTGGATTAGATAAAGGGAAACTGGCAATTCCTTATTTTCAAAGAGCAGTGGAACTTAATAGTCAAGATGCGGAGGCATTCTTTCAGCTAGGGCTCTGTTTGGCACAGAATGAATATATTGAAGAAGCAATCACACAATTTCAATCCTGTATAGCATTAGATGCCACTCATGCAGATGCATATTACAATTTAGGGGTTGCCTATGGTTTTAAAGAAAAAACAGCGAAAGCAGTTGAAATGTTCAATAAGGCGCTGGAAATTCAGCCAGATCATCTTCTTGCTGGTTACGGAAAGCAAATTATCGAAGAAAAGTAATGGAAAGAGACATGAAATATAAAGGAAGAAAGGAGGAATTCAGTTGAACGAGCAGAACTCTTTGGATCTTTTTGAAAATGAAAAAAAGTATGTAAAGGGACGGCATCTTGTTACCATTTTTCACAATGAACAGAATCTTTACTCCGTGATAAGAATACGAGTTGATGAAACGAATCATGATTATGACGATAAAGAAGCGGTAATTACTGGCTATTTACCAAAGATGAACGAAGAAGAGACGTATACTTACTTTGGTGATTTTAAAGAGCATCCAAGATTCGGTTTACAGCTGCAGGCGACTTCCTTTCGAAAAGAAATGCCACAAACAAAGCAAGGGGTTATTGCTTATTTATCGAGCAACTTATTTAAAGGGATTGGGGAAAAAACAGCAGAGAATATTGTGGATACTTTAGGAGAAGAAGCAATCTCTAAAATCATGAATCAGCCATCGATTTTAGAGACAGTGCCCAAACTTGCATCAGATAAAGCGAAAATCCTCTATGATACATTAATGAAAAATCAAGGGTTAGAGCAAGCGATGGTTTCATTAAATCAATATGGGTTTGGTCCGCAATTGTCGATGAAAATTTATCAGGTATATAAAGAAAATACGCTAGAAATAGTCCAGACAAATCCATATAAATTAGTGGAGGATATTGAAGGAATCGGTTTTGGAAAAGCAGATGACCTTGGATCTCAGATTGGAATTACTGGGAATCATCCAGATCGATTAAAGGCTGGCTGTTTGTATATTTTAGAGCTGAGCAGTAATCAGGAAGGCCATGTCTATCTCCATGCGGAATTTTTACTAGAAAAAGTAAAAGCGCTGCTTGAAGAAAATCAAAAAGAGGAGATAGAATTTTCGCAAATAGCAGATCAGGTTATTCAGCTAGAGGAAGAAGGAAAAATTATAGTTGAGGATAAAAAAATATATTTACCTTCTTTGTTTTTTTCAGAAAAAGGACTTGTACGAAATATAAAGCGAGTAATGGAGCAATCTGAATATAAAGACCAATTTCCAGAATCGGAATTTCTGCTGGCGTTAGGAAACTTAGAGGACCGTATCGGTGTTCAATATGCTCCCTCTCAACGAGAGGCGATTCAAACAGCGCTTATGTCCCCGATGCTAATATTGACAGGTGGTCCCGGAACGGGGAAAACAACTGTCATAAAGGGAATTGTTGAATTATATGGTGAATTGCACGGTTGTTCTTTAGATCCTAATGATTATAAAAACGATGAACCTTATCCGTTTATTCTTGCGGCGCCAACTGGCCGAGCGGCTAAACGAATGGCGGAATCGACAGGTTTACCAGCAGTTACTATTCATCGATTGCTGGGCTGGAATGGCACTGGAACATTTGAACGGGATGAGGATCATCCTTTGGAGGGGAAAATCCTCATCGTCGATGAAACATCGATGGTTGATATTTGGCTAGCCCATCAATTATTTAAGGCTTTACCAGAACATATTCAAGTAATTATTGTCGGAGATGAAGACCAGCTGCCATCAGTAGGGCCGGGCCAAGTATTAAAAGATCTGCTTGATTCAGCATGTATTCCTACGGTTAAGTTGAAAGATATTTATCGACAAGCCGAAGGATCATCGATAATCGAGCTGGCACATGAAATGAAAAAAGGCCAGCTGCCGGCTAATCTTCTTGTGCCCCAAGGGGATCGGTCTTTTATAAAGTGCTCTTCCAGTCAAATTCCGCAGGCAATTGAAAAAATTGTTTTGAATGCGAAAAACAAAGGCTTTGCGCCAATGGATATTCAAGTATTGGCCCCGATGTATAGAGGACCAGCAGGAATTGACCGCTTAAATGCTATCTTACAAGAAATATTAAATCCTAATCCCGATGGCACCAGAAAAGAGCTGAAATTTGGAGATGTTACATACCGGATCGGTGATAAAGTCCTTCAACTCGTCAATCAGCCAGAAAGCAATGTTTTTAATGGTGATATGGGTGAGATTGTATCGATTTTTTATGCGAAGGAAAATACGGAAAAGCAAGACATGGTTATTGTTTCGTTTGATGGAATAGAAGCAACCTATACGAGACAGGATTTAAATCAAATTACGCTGGCATATTGCTGTTCTGTCCATAAATCGCAAGGCAGTGAGTTTCCAATCGTCATCATGCCCGTTGTTAAAAGTTATTATCGCATGTTAAGAAGAAATTTAATTTACACCGGAATAACAAGAAGTAAACAATTTTTGATTCTATGTGGTGAACTGGAAGCAATGGAATTAGGTGTCAGCCGAAATGATGAACTAAACCGGCAAACAACCTTAAAAGAAAAGATCAAAGAGGCATTTGCTGATGTATATCAACCAGACGAGACGATGGAAATGACAAAAGAGAAGTCATTTGATTTATTGTATGAAGGTAAAATCAATCAAATCGATCCAATGATCGGAATGGAAAATATCACCCCATATGATTTTATGGAAGCATCCGAATCCTAAATTACTTAGGTACAAACTTTTTAAGAAAATCTCTATTTTTAAAAGAGAAATCCCCATATTAGGGGATTTCAGCTTGTCGACAAAAAGATATTGGAGAAGTAAAAATGCATTTTCATGCGTTGCTTGGAGTGGAGGGGGTGAGACTCCTGTGGGATTAGCGAGACAGTCTGAGACCCTGCAGGCTGTAAGCCGAAGCGGCTCAGCGCGAGCCCCACGGAAAGCGAACCCCCGGAGCGGAAAGTAACGTCTAAATTCAAAGAGATTAATAAATATACTTTACTCAAACTTCTATTTCCAAAATACAGGAGTTTGTCTACAGTCTGAAATCCCCATATTAGGGGATTTTTTTGCCAATGTTTGTACTACATGTTTTTAAGTTCTAGGTGAAAAATAGTAATGCTATCTTCTTCGAAAAAATCCAGTTGGATTCTAACTTGCCAATAAAAACAGCCAACTCCTAAAAACACTGGTATATTTGGACGGGATATAGAGCATAATGGGAATACTTACCTGGAAATTTCATGTTAAGTGGAATATTTCATGAAACGAATAAAGATGAGGTGTTTCCTATGCTCAAATGTCCAAATTGTCAGAGCAAAGATATTGGGAAAATTGGAATCAATCAATATTACTGCTGGAATTGCTTTATTGAATTATCGCTTACGAAAGGGATTATTCATACACATCAAGTAGAAGAAGATGGAAGCTTAAGTTCTTTAGACGACTTATTTGACGAAGATGAGCGTCGATTAAGCTAAGTTTGTCTTTGTGTAATCTTGGCGCTCACTTCCATATAAAAGGGGTGCAAAGTAATGGGTAAAGCGATAAATACAGCAATAGCTATTGGAGCTGGTGTAGTGGCACTTAGCTATATGCAAAAAAATAATATGATAAGTCAAAAACAACTGAAAAAAGTGCAGAGAAAAGTAATGAAGATGTTTTAATGGTGAGTCAGAAGATAAGGCTGGAAAAGAATTCCTGCCCTATTTTAACCCAAGCACTGATACGAAGAACTCAAAAAAATTTCGTATCAGCGCTTGGGCTTTTTCATTTTATTATTATGTTTTGAAATTATAGTCAAGCAGGCTTTCCATTGTGCAGCAGCCACTATGTGACGGAAACAAACATAAGTCGATTACACAGATAGTTTATTTGAAATGGAGAACTAGATAAAAAATGCATAAAAATTCCTATAATCTCTCACAATACATTAAGGAGGGAGGAAAGGAAATGGATATAAGAATAAAATGGTATTATCGATTAGGATTTACCTTATTACTTTTTATTGTTTTATTTATTTTTATAAAACTATCGCCGATATGGTTACCCATTTTAAGTCTTATAACAAAGGTTATAACTCCTTTTATTATTGGTGCGTTTTTTACGTACTTACTTCATCCAATAGTAGAATTATTACATAAAAAAGGTTTACATAGAGGATTGTCTGTTGCATTTATTTATATTTTATTTTTTGGCGGGATTGGATATGCAATCTATAAAGGTATCCCAATTCTTATTGATCAACTGGAAGAGCTGACAGTTAGTGCTCCAAAACTTGCAGAACGATATAAAGATTTAATTGATTCGATTCAAAATAAAATGGAGTCTTGGCCGCTCAATCTACAGGATAAAGTTGACCGTGGAATTGACATATTTGAAAGGAAAATGGAATCCCTTTTGAATAAAGTAATTAATGGGGCCATGGGGATTGTCAATTATTCGATTATAATTATGCTTATTCCCTTTATCTCTTTTTATATGTTAAAGGATATAAATGCGGTAAGAAAAGGCTTTAATGGATTAATTCCTAATAAATGGCACAATAGTGCTCGCTTATTTTTAGAGGATGTAAATGAATCATTAGGCAGCTATATAAGAGGACAATTATTAGTTTGTACAATTATTGGAGTTATTTCTATGATTCTTTTTTTGATATTTCATATGAAATTTGCCCTTGTATTAGGAATGATCATAGGAATAACTAATGTCATTCCATACTTTGGACCGGTAATCGGAGCTGTTCCAGCATTAATTGTAGCAAGTACTGTTTCTGTGAAAATGATTATTATTGTCGTGATTATCATTATTATTCTGCAATTTCTCGAAGGAAATATATTATCGCCATATATAGTAGGGAAAAGCACTCATATGCATCCTCTGTTTATTATGTTTGCGCTATTGCTAGGAGAAGAGATAGGCGGGATGATTGGAATGATTGTAGCAGTTCCTTTATTATCAATTGTAAAAGTGGCCATCATTCATATGAAAACCCATTTTGGAAAAAAAGAACGAGAAATGAAACGTATATAAATAGACCAATATTGACAATACTGCCTAATAATCAGTATAATTCGAATGAAGCATATATCGATAAAATGGTGAGAGAAATAAGTAGATTATAGACCACTCTAAAGAGAGGAATTCCCTTTGGCTGAAAGGAGTTCTAGGTGAAGGATAATTGAAAGCTAATTCTTGAATGCAGCTAATCACTGCCGTTTTCCGCGTTAAGGAATATTGAGAGATGGATATTATTTTTTATTATTTTTATATATTTTTATCCATAATCAGGGTGGTACCGCGAGCAATACTTTCGTCCCTGTCCAGGGATGGGAGTTTTTTTTATGCCTTAAAACGGTAAACTTTAGTGGTTGTAGCAAATACATAAGAAAAAATAGGAGGATATGTGATGAAAAACTTAACTGGTGCAGAAATAAGAAGCAAATTTTTAGAATTTTTTCAGGGCAAAGGGCATGCGATTGAGCCAAGTGCCTCTTTAGTCCCTCATGATGATCCGTCATTATTATGGATTAATAGTGGTGTAGCTACTTTAAAAAAATATTTTGATGGTCGTGTTATTCCTGAAAACCCTAGAATAACAAATGCACAAAAATCAATTCGCACTAACGATATTGAAAATGTAGGCAAAACAGCGCGTCACCATACTTTCTTTGAAATGCTTGGTAACTTTTCGATTGGGGATTATTTTAAAGAAGAAGCAATCGAATGGGCTTGGGAGTTCTTGACAGATGAAAAATGGATTGGCTTTGATAAAGAGAAGCTTTCTGTAACCATCCATCCTGAGGATGAAGAAGCATATGTTTTATGGAGAGATAAAATTGGCATACCGGAGAATCGCATCATTCGCTTAGAAGGTAATTTCTGGGACATAGGTGAAGGTCCAAGTGGCCCTAATACAGAAATATTCTATGACCGTGGTCCAGAATATGGAAATGATATCAACGATCCAGAATTATATCCAGGTGGAGAAAATGATCGTTACTTAGAAGTATGGAACCTTGTTTTCTCTGAATTTAACCATAATCCAGACGGCACTTATACACCACTGCCAAAGAAGAATATTGATACAGGTATGGGCTTGGAGCGTATGGCGTCTGTTGTTCAAAATGTTCCAACAAACTTTGATACAGATTTATTTATGCCGATTATTCGTGCGACTGAACAATTGGCAGATGCCGAGTATGGAAAGGATTCTTTAAGCGATGAAGCATTTAAAGTAATCGCAGACCATATACGTACAGTTGCTTTTGCGATAGGAGACGGAGCTCTGCCATCAAATGAAGGTAGAGGCTATGTATTACGACGTTTATTGCGCAGAGCAGTTCGTTATGCAAAGAAAATTAATATTAACAGACCATTTATGTTTGAATTAGTTCCAGTAGTTGCAGAAATTATGGTTGATTATTATCCAACTGTAAAAGAAAAGACAGAATTCATTCAAAAAGTAATGAAAAGTGAAGAAGAACGATTCCATGAAACATTAAATGAAGGTCTTGCAATTCTTTCAGAAGTAATGGAGAAAGCAAAAGACAATGGAGTTATTGCTGGAGAAGATATTTTCCGTTTGTACGATACATATGGATTCCCAGTTGAACTTACAGAGGAATATGCAGAGGAGCAAGGTCTGGCAATTGATCATGAAGGTTTTGAAAAAGAAATGGAAAGTCAGCGGGATCGGGCCCGCAAAGCACGTCATGAAGTTGACAGCATGCAAGTTCAAAGTGGAGTGTTAGGCAATATTAAAGTAGAAAGTGAATTTATTGGTTATGACCAGTGGTCGACTGAAGCGCAAATCGTGGCTTTATTAAAAAATGGTCTAGAAGTAGAGAGTGCAGAAGCAGGCGATGAAATCCAGTTTATATTAGATAAAACGCCATTCTATGCTGAAAGCGGTGGTCAAATTGCTGACAAAGGAATGTTAAAATCCGATCATGTAACAATTAGGGTGGAAGACGTTCAGAAAGCGCCAAATGGTCAAAATTTACACAAAGGAATAATTGAAACAGGAGCTGTTAGGTTAAATGATCGATTAGCAGCTAAAGTGGATAGTAAAAATCGTTCCAAAATAGTAAAGAACCATACAGCAACTCATTTATTGCATCAGGCATTAAAAGACGTTCTAGGAACACATGTTAATCAGGCAGGATCTCTTGTACAACCAGATCGTTTACGTTTTGATTTTTCTCATTTTGGGCAAATTACTGCAGAGGAATTAGATGAGATTGAACGCATCGTTAACGAAAAAATATGGGAAAGTATAGCAGTCCAAATTGATTACAAAGATATCGAAGAAGCGAAAGCAATGGGTGCAATGGCTTTATTTGGTGAGAAATATGGAAAAGTAGTACGTGTTGTTCAAGTTGGTGAGTATAGCTTAGAATTATGCGGCGGCTGTCATGTTGATAATACTTCAGCAATTGGTTTATTTAAAATTGTTTCGGAAGCTGGAATTGGTGCAGGAACAAGACGTATTGAAGCAGTAACTGGACAAGCAGCATACCAACAACTGACAGATCAAATCCACTTATTAAAAGAAGCGGCGAATAAATTAAAAACAAGTCCCAAAGATGTTGCTACTCGCGTTGACAGTCTTCTTACAGAAGTAAAGCAATTACAACGGGAAAATGAATCACTTGCTGCAAAACTAAGCAATATTGAAGCAGGAAATCTGGTTGATCAAGTAAAATTAGTCAATGAAGTCCCAGTATTAGCAGCTTCTATCCCAAATGTAGATATGAATAATCTTCGTACAATGGCAGATGAATTAAAACAAAAAATAGATTCTGTCGTATTAGTACTTGGAAGTGTCAATGAAGGAAAAGTAAATATTATTGCAGGTGTAACCAAAGATTTAATGGATAAAGGTTTCCACGCAGGGAAGATAGTAAAAGAAGTAGCTTCCATTTGTGGAGGCGGCGGAGGGGGCCGTCCAGATATGGCTCAAGCAGGCGGTAAAGATCCTTCTAAATTAAATGAAGCATTAGAATTTGTACAAGAATATGTAAAATCCGTTTGATATTAAGGACAAGTAGTGTAAAATGTAGATAACTCTTAACAGAAATTGTTCGAAAAGGAAATGGGGTGTTCAAAATGAGCTCATTTGATAAAACAATGAGATTCAATTTTCCAGAAGAACCATATGAACATGATGTAAAAGAAGTACTTTATCAAGTATACGATGCACTGCAAGAAAAAGGCTATAACCCAATTAATCAAATTGTTGGTTATTTACTTTCTGGGGATCCCGCTTATATTCCCCGTCACATGGATGCACGCAATATCATCCGAAAATTAGAACGTGATGAAATTATTGAGGAACTTGTAAAGTTTTATTTAAAACAGCAACGAGAGGAATAGACGTATGCGATTAATGGGCTTAGATGTTGGCTCAAAAACAGTAGGAGTTGCTGTTAGTGATGCTTTAGGATGGACAGCACAAGGAATTGAAACAATTAAAATTGATGAAGAGAAAGAACAATTTGGGCTTGAACGTATTGCGTCCTTGATTGTTGAGTATGATATAGGTAAAATAGTGGTTGGACTTCCTAAAAATATGAATGGCAGCATAGGCTTTCGTGGTGAAGCTAGTCAAATGTACGGGCAGCTTTTAGAAGAACGATTTGAACTGCCGGTTGTTTTTTGGGATGAACGACTAACAACGATGGCTGCCGAAAGAATTCTATTGGAAGCAGATGTTAGTAGAAAAAAACGTAAAAAAGTAATCGATAAAATGGCTGCATCTATCATTTTGCAAGGATATTTAGACAGTCAAAAATAATGAGGTGGAAATATGGAACACGGCGAGACTAATACAATTACAGTTGTAGATGAACAAGGAAATGAACAATTATGTGAGATTCTATTTACATTTGAATCAGATGAATTTGGAAAATCATATGTATTATATTATCCTCTTGGAGATGAAAGCGATGATGAAGAAATCGATATCCACGCATCTTCCTTCATTCCAAATGAAGAAACAGGCGATGGTGAACTTTCTCCAATTGAAACAGAAGAAGAATGGGATTTAGTCGAAGAAATGTTAAATACATTCCTTGCTGAACAAGAAGAAGAGTAATAACAGATAGATGAAAAAAGAGTCCTTTTGGGCTCTTTTTTATTTTTTTGTGCACTTCTAGTCTCCGCTTTGAGTAGCATGTAAATTTCACTTAAAGCTACAACTTCCTTAGCAAAATATAGTATAATAGGTCGAGATATGTAAAAAATGTTTGAGTGGTGAGTGTCAAGGAGGGAAAAGATTGACGAATAATAAAGACGAGAACAATACAATAAATAGTAAGAAGGAGTTATTTATAGCTAATTTAAATCAGAGACAACAAGAAGCCAAATTAGTCAGAAGAGTCGTGGTCATTGTTGCCTTAGTATTAATTATGATTGTAGCAGTGGTAGGGACGTCTGGTTATTTTTACATAAAATCAGCATTAAAACCAGTTAATCCAGATAGTGATAAAGATATTGTAGTGGAAGTTCCGATCGGTTCTGGCGTGAGCACTATTTCTCAATTACTGGAAGATAAGGGGCTCGTAAAAAATGCAAAGGTGTTTAAATATTATGTGAAATTTAAAAATGAGTCGAACTTCATGGCTGGAGAATATCATATGAATCCATCTATGTCGATTCAAGAGATTATTGACAGCTTGAAAACCGGAAAAATTATGCAAGAACCTGTCTTTACCATGACAATACCTGAAGGAAGACAATTAAAAGAAATTTCCGCTATTATCGCGAAGAAAACAAATCAAAAGGAAGAAGAGATTTGGAAACAATTAAACGATGAAGCGTTTATCAAAGGGTTAATGGCCAAATATCCAGATTTACTAACAACAGAAATTTGGGCGAAAAATATCAAATATCCGCTAGAAGGCTATTTATTTCCTGCTACTTATTCTTATTATGAAGAAAAGCCAACATTGGAAGCGATTATTTCCGTTATGCTTGATAAAACAGAAAGTGTAGTAAAAGCATATGAAACGGAAATTGAACGAGATAAATTAACCGTCCATCAATTTTTAACAATGTCTTCGTTAATTGAAGAAGAAGCAACCAAAAATGTGGATAGAAAGAAAATTGCCAGTGTGTTCTATAATCGTATCGAACAAGGGATGCCATTGCAAACAGACCCGACGGTACTTTATGCATTAGGAGAGCATAAGGATAGAGTTTATTATAAAGATCTAGAGGTAGATTCGCCTTATAATACCTATCAAAATGTAGGCTTACCACCTGGACCAATTGCCAATGCAGGAACTGTTTCTATGGAAGCAGCACTGCATCCGGATGATACAGATTATCTCTATTTCTTAGCTTCGAAAGATGGAAAAGTGTACTTTTCTAAATCGCTTAATGAACATAATGAATTGAAAGCAAAATATATTACGAATGACTAACATTCTTCACCAAAAAACTACAGTCAAACAAAAAGATGTTTGGACTGTAGTCTTTTTTTAAAATTACGTTATATTGTTCGAAAAATTGTCATCTTTTATGTAGATTGCTGTTGATATCTGAAGATTTATTAGCATTCTACTATATTTTATGATAAAATGGTACAAGTGTTTTTGAGTATACCTTTAATGAAATACCCAAATTATATACACTTTTTTGATGTGTTAGGTTCTTAATAAGAAGCTAACTATTTTTAGGTAGAAGACAAAAGGATAGGGCTTTATGGATTAATTAGGAGGGACTCATCCTTGCAAAATAAACAAATCCTGGAGTATATTGAAAATTTAATTCCAGAAAGAAATAACCAGATAAGTGAAATGGAACAATATGCGAAACAAAATGAAGTTCCCATTATGGAGTTAATAGGGATTGAAACATTATTACAATTACTACGAATTCAGCAGCCTAAAAAAATATTAGAAGTAGGCACGGCGATAGGATATTCGGCAATAAGAATGGCGGAAGCATTACCATCGTCTCAAATAGTTACGTTGGAAAGAGATGAACAAAGGTATTTAGTAGCGAAGGAAAATGTCGAAAAGTTTAAGCTTGAAGCACAAATTGTCCTATTACAAGGTGATGCCCTTGAATTAGGTTCTATAGTTCAGCAATATGGGCCGTTTGATGCTATCTTTATCGATGCTGCAAAGGGACAGTATCAAAAGTTTTTCGATCTTTACAGTCCGTTTTTATCGAATGACGGAATCGTGTATACAGATAATATATTGTTTCATGGTTTAGTGGCAGCAGAAGAGATAGATAGTAGAAACCTTCGTCAATTAGTACGTAAAATAAGAAATTATAATCAATGGCTTATGGGAAATCAGGATTATCACACAGCAATCTTGCCTGTGGGAGACGGTATTGCAATTAGTAAAAAGAGGGGATAAGAATGAAAAAACCGGAATTACTAGTAACGCCAACCAGTATAAACGATATAGAGCCGCTTATTGATAATGGGGCAGATGCTTTTGTTATTGGTGAACAAAAATTTGGTTTGAGATTAGCCGGTGAATTTAATCGGGACGATGTAAAAAAGGCGATTGAAATCGCACACCAAAGAGGGAAAAAAGTATATGTGGCTGTAAATGCAATTTTTCATAATGATAAAATTGAAGATGTAACAGAATATCTTCGGTTTTTAGTGTATGTAAATGCGGATGCAATATATTATGGGGATCCAGCTGTTTTAATGCTTGCCAGAGAAGTTGCACCAAATATGAAACTGCATTGGAATACAGAAACAACAGGGACAAACTGGTACACGTGTAATTATTGGGGACGAAAAGGTGCAAAAAGAGCGGTCCTTGCAAGAGAAATTAGCATGGATGCCATCATTGAGACGAAAGAAAATGCAGAAGTGGAGATTGAAATCCAAGTTCATGGAATGACAACGATGTTTCAATCAAAACGTACTTTACTAGAACATTACTTTCAATATCAAGGGAAAGAAGTGGAATTGGAAGCAAGCAAATCAGATAAGAACTTCTTCTTGCATGATAAAGAAAGAGAAAACAAATACCCGATTTTTCAGGATGAAAATGGGACACATATTATGAGTCCAAATGACATTTGTATCATTGATGAGCTTTCAGACCTATTGGATGCTGGCATTGATTCATTTAAAATCGACGGTCTTTTGAAAGAACCAAGCTATATTCTTGCTGTTACTGGACTATATCATCAAGCAATGACTTTGTATTTAAATGATCCAGATCGATATGAAGAAGAAAAAGATCATTTACTTGCTGAGATAGAAAAAATTCAACCACCTAATAGACCATTGGATACAGGATTTTTCTTTAAAGAAACGGTTTACTAAACAAGTGGAGGAGAAGGGAAAATGACATTAGTTAAGGATCCTATTTCTGAAATAAGAGATGGAAAAAGAGTAATTGTAAAGAAACCGGAACTGCTAGCGCCTGCTGGTAATTTAGAGAAATTAAAAATTGCTGTTACATACGGTGCAGATGCTGTCTTTATTGGTGGACAAGAATATGGACTTCGTTCGAATGCTGGAAACTTCACTTTTGAAGAAATGAAAGAGGGAGTGGAGTTTGCTAAGAAATATCAAGCCAAAATATATGTTACTACCAATATATTTGCACATAATGAAAATATTGACGGTTTAGAAGATTACTTAATGGGCTTAAAGTCAGCAGGTGTACATGGAATTATTGTGGCAGACCCATTAATTATCGAGACATGCCGTAGAGTAGCACCTGAAATAGAAGTACATTTAAGTACACAGCAATCTCTTTCTAACTGGAAGGCAGTTCAGTATTGGAAGGAAGAAGGATTAGAACGGGTTGTGCTTGCTCGTGAAACAAGTGCAGAAGAGATAAAAGAAATGAAAGAAAAAGTAGATATTGAAATCGAAACGTTCATTCATGGCGCAATGTGTATCGCATATTCTGGTCGTTGTACATTGAGTAATCATATGACTGCTCGAGATTCTAACCGCGGCGGTTGTTGTCAGTCATGTCGCTGGGATTATGATTTGTACAAGCTAGATGGTGCGGAGGAAAAGCCTTTATTCTCTGAAGGTGATGCTCCTTTTGCGATGAGTCCAAAAGATTTAAAGCTTATCGAATCTATTCCACGTATGATTGAACTAGGCATAGACAGTTTAAAAATTGAAGGTAGAATGAAATCCATTCATTATATTGCTACAGTTGTTAGTGTATACCGAAAAGTGATTGATGCCTATTGTGCAGATCCAGATCATTTTGTCATTCAAGAGGAATGGCTGAGAGAACTAGATAAATGTGCAAATCGAGATACAGCACCTGCCTTCTTTGAAGGTCAGCCAGGGTATAAAGAGCAAATGTTTGGAAATCATAGCAAAAAGACCACTTTTGACTTTGCTGGTTTAGTGCTCGATTATAATGAAGAGACAAAAATAGTAACATTACAACAAAGAAACTTCTTCAAACAGGGGCAGGAAGTGGAGTTTTTTGGTCCAGAAATTGATAATTTTACAATGGTTGTTGATAAAATTTGGGATGCAGACGGGAAGGAAATCGATGCTGCAAGACATCCCTTACAAATTGTTAAATTTAAAGTGGACCACCCTGTTTATCCAAATAATATGATGCGAAAGGAGCTTTAATCAGCATGCAGCCGAAACCAGTAGTTATTGGTGTCGCAGGTGGCTCCGGATCTGGAAAAACAAGTGTGACCAAAGCTATATTTGACCATTTTAAAGGACATTCGATTTTAATGATCGAACAGGATTATTACTATAAAGATCAATCTCATTTACCATTTGAGGAAAGATTAAAAACAAATTATGACCATCCATTAGCATTTGATACAGAATTATTAATTGATCATATTCAAAAATTATTAGATTATGAAGCGGTGGAAAAGCCAGTATATAATTATGCTATGCATACTCGCTCTGATGAAACGATCTTAGTTGAACCTAAGGATGTAATCATTGTGGAAGGTATCCTCATACTGGAGGATGAAGGTCTTCGTGATTTAATGGATATGAAGTTATTTGTTGATACAGATGCGGATTTACGCATTATCAGAAGATTAATGAGGGATATCAAAGAAAGAGGTAGAACGATTGACTCTGTAATTGAACAATATGTTAATGTAGTTCGTCCCATGCATAATCAATTTATTGAACCAACCAAAAGATATGCAGATATTATAATTCCAGAGGGCGGTCATAATCACGTCGCCATTGATCTTATGGTTACTAAAATTCAAACAATTCTTGAACAAAAATCACTTTTATGAAACAATAGATAGTATTCATGCAAAATTTCTGACAGATAGGCTGTTCCATTATAGACAGCCTATTTTTCCAAATATGGATTATGTAAGAAACCAATGGGGTAAAATAAAGGGATGAGTAAAAAGAAGCTTTCTGTAATGATATTTGATTATTTATAACCTATTGTTAATTTAACAAAAATCACTAATTAGTGAAAAAATGTTAAATCATTACAGACAATCTAATAGAAAATGCTTTCTTTTTTCTTCAATCCGTATTAAACTCATTCTATTAGAAAAAAAAGCGCGTCCATTTCTAAGTTGTCGTGCTATTATCTTTAAATACATATTTATTAGGGGTTTTACAAATAGCTTCATGGCTATTCATTAATCCCATACTTGAAGGAGTGAAGATTTTGGCAATCGAAAAAGAATTTCCAATGACATTAGCAGGTAAAGAAAAATTAGAACAGGAACTAGAACAGTTAAAAACAGTTAAACGTAAAGAAGTTGTAGAACGTATTAAAATTGCACGTAGTTTCGGTGACTTATCCGAAAACTCAGAGTATGATTCTGCAAAGGAAGAACAAGCCTTTGTGGAGGGACGTATCACTACGATTGAAAATATGATTCGAAATGCGAAAATTATCTCGGAAGATGAGCTGGATCGCGACACGGTTTCCCTCGGTAGTTCTGTTACATTCGTCGAGCTTCCAGACGGTGAAGAAGAAACATATACAATCGTTGGTAGTGCGGAAGCAGACCCATTCGAAGGGAAGATTTCAAATGATTCTCCAATTGCTAAAAGCTTAATTGGCAAAAAAGTTGGCGATAAAGTAATTGTACAAACTCCAGGTGGAGAAATGAATGTACAAATCGTTACAATTAAATAAGTAATTTAATGGAATGGATAACCGAATAAAAAGTTATCACTGACTTGTTTATAAATGAGACACCTCGTCAACACTCTTGATGAGGTGTTTTATTTATGTGGAGAAAAAGAATAGTTGGCATCGGTATCCTTTTTTTATTTGCTTTATGTATATTGCTAGGAAGGCTAATACAAGTGCAGTTAATAGAGACAAATCATTTTACCAAGCATAATATTAATTTGGTGGAAGCAAGTGTAAAACAAAGATCACAAGAAATGCTTTTGGATAATGGTCGTGGAACCTTTCTTGATAAACATGGAAATTCACTTACACATCAGACAAAAGCAGTTTTAATATTATTTCCTTTTTTAAATAAAATGGATTGGGATAGCAAAAAAGTAGCGGATATTATTGGGACAAGTGAATACAATGTAAAGAATAGCATAATCGATGCAAAAGATCCGGTAGTCTTTGGAGGAAAGGAACCATTGGAATTAACAAGCAGGCAGATGTCTGCTATCAATCAACTGAAGATTCCAGGTGTTTTTGCAGCAGAGAAAAAGTTTCATATCAATAATACTATCGCTGAACAACTGCTAGGAATCACTGGTCAAAATGAAGAGCAATTAGGAAAGCGATATCCTGATAGAAAGCTGGGGGGTTCAACATTAATTGGATTAACAGGCTTAGAAAGAAGCTTTGATGAATTTCTTTTGCCTGATGGCGAATCGAAGCTTGTCTATCATGTGGATGCAAAAGGAGGACCACTCTTTGGCTTAAATGTTAAATATGTGGAACCAGCAAATCCCTTTTATCCTGTAAATGTACGCACCACCATAGACACGGATTTACAGCAGATGGCAGAAGACTTGGTAGATGAGCAAGGCATAAAGAAGGGTGGACTAGTTCTGTTAGATCTAGAGGATAATTCGGTTGCTGCAATGGTTTCTAGGCCGAAGATAAATGCAGCAGATCCTTATCAGACAGACGGAGTTAATAACTATATGCTAAAACAGCAGATTGTCGGCTCTGTCTTTAAAACAGTCATTGCAGCAGCTGCAATCGATCATAAATTGGATGATAACAATAAGCAATATGATTGTAGCAAGAAGATCAATGGCGAAGAAGATTTAACATATCAGCATGGGATGTTAAACTTTACAGAAAGCTTTGCGGTTAGTTGTAACAATACTTTTGGGACAATAGCGAAGGAGTTAAGTGATATCGATGAGAATTTAATCGAGGAATATGCAGCTAAATTATCGTTGACTAGTCTAGTGGGGTGGCGAGGCAGTGTTTTTCATTCTACTGATTTTAAACAGTTTAGTGGCGAAGAAATGGGAAGAGTTTTTTTGAATGAGGAAGCGAAAAGGGATAAGAACTATGTTGCATTAACGGGAATCGGACAGCATGAGGTACGGGTTACACCATTAGAAGTGGCAAATATGATGGCGACTATTGCTAGAGGAGGAGAAAAGGAAAGTGTCAGAGTTGTTTCAGATATTCAATACAAAAATGGCACAACCTTTTACTCCTTTGATAAGCAAGAGTTAGATGGAGAAAAAATATCTCCTTATACCGCCTCAAGACTCCAAAAATTACTAAGAGAAGTTGTTACAAACAATAAAGGAACTGGCAGATGGTTTCAAGAGCTACCCTATAAAGTTGCTGGAAAATCTGGAACCGCAGAAACTGGCGTATATAAAGAGGAGAAGCAGTTACATAATAAATGGTTTGCAGGTTATTTTCCTTATGAGAAGCCTAAATATGCCTTAGTAACAGTGAATTTAGATGTTTATTCAGATGAAGGCGGGGTCAATCAACTATTTGCAGAGGTGGTTAAAGGAATCGATAAAAAGCAGAAAAATGCAGCCCCCTAATACTCCGATAGGGTTCCTGCTTTTCTAAAAGTGTACTGCCATGTTAAAATATGTACAGTGAAAGAAGAAAAGTAAGAGTTAAATCAACTTATATAAAGAGGAAATGGAAAGGAAATAGGAGGAGAAACACCTTGAGTAATGAAATAAATAATGAAGGTAAAACAAGATACGCACAACGTTCCAAAAGAAAGAAAACGAATCTTATTTTAAATGGATTAATCGTTGCTGTGATTATACTAATTGTATTCGTATCGTATTCTATTTTTCATACAAATGATGAAAAAAATACAGCTAAAAATAAAGCAAACGAACCGAAATCAGGACAAGAAGTATCGGATGAGCATGAAACAGCTGCTTCGACGACTGAATCAGATAATAAAGAGGAGAACACTACTTCAGAAGAGGAAAAGGAATCTGATGGGGAGGAAATTGTCACAGAAGGCGGCAGTGACTCGAATGTTATTAAAACGATTGAGAATACTTCCTGGCAGCCTGTTGGAACATCCCAAACAGGAGAGCATGTAGCTACTTATTCAGAAGGGGTAGACTGGAACGAACAAATTAAAGCATTATCTTATGCAACCGGCTTAGATAGCGGGAATATGACTGTTTGGTTCCTTGGTAATAACAATCATGATCCTCAGAAGTCTATTGGAACAGTATCATCTAAAGATAAATCTGAAAAATATAGAGTATATATAGAATGGGTAGATGGAAGTGGCTGGAAACCAACGAAGGTAGAAGAAATAAAAGACTTAAATATTCGTTAAACTCGAACTGGAGAATAAAGCTCCAGTTCTTTTTTTGTTTAAAACTGCTTTTTCATTTTAAAATGGACAACGGCTGTGTAATAAGGCCGACCATTCTCTAGTAAAGTAACTTGATGGGCGACAGAGTGTACTGATAGCAATATAGCTTTATTGACTTCTACTTGTTCATTGATTTTTTTCTCGATTGAATTTAGACTCTCTCCTTCAAAAAACTCTACCTTATCTTCTATCATTTCTAATTGGATATTCATGCTTAAAACTTCCTTTCTTCCTAACCGTAAAAATATCATAACATAAGGAGACAATGGAATAATAATAATACATAAAAACAGTCTGATAAAAGATTGAAAATAGGGAATAAACTTACTATTTTTAACATCTTGATTACAAAAAGAAAGATATGATAAATTAAGAACAAGAAATATTTAAAACCATAGTATACTTATAGGAATTATATATTTAAGATAACAGGGGTGCAATGCTATGGGAAAAGAGTTTCTTGAGATTTTTGAACAATGGGCGGATTCTTACGATGACAGTCTCACTAACAATAAAGAATACGAAGCTGTTTTTCATAAGTACGATTATATATTAAAAATGGTGGCAGAACGCGCCACAGGGCATGTTGTTGAATTTGGGCCAGGTACAGGAAATCTAACTGTTAAACTGATTGAGAAGGGTTTAACGGTTACTGCCATAGAACCATCGCCTGCGATGAGGAAGTTGGCGCAGGAGAAAATTAATACAAAAGCAACAATAATAGATGGGGATTTTCTTCACTTTAAGCTAGATCATCAACCAGATACCTTTGTAAGTACGTATGCTTTTCATCACTTAACCGATCAAGAAAAAGAAGAAGCGGTTAAACAGTATAGTAATCTCCTCCCTTTAGGTGGTAAAATAGTGTTTGCAGATACCATGTATGTCACTAAAGATGCGTACAATGAGGCAATTAAGAATGCCAAGGAGAAAGAGCAGCATCATTTAGCAGAAGACTTGCAAAGAGAGTATTATACAACAATTCCCATTCTAACTGAAATTTTAGAGAAGAACGGTTTTTCCACATATTTTGAGAAGATGAACGACTTTGTATGGATGATGGAAGGGGAAAAAATAAGCGAAAGAGGTAAGTGAATTGAAAATCGCAATAATCGGTGCAATGGAAGAAGAAGTAACTTTATTACGTGCAAAAATAGCAAATAAAAAAGAACAGTCAATTGTTGGATTTCAGTTTATTGAAGGTGAATTATTTGGGAAAGAGGTTGTTTTACTTCGTTCGGGCATAGGAAAAGTGAATGCAGCAATGAGTACAACCATTCTATTGCAAACATTTAAACCAGACTATTTAATCAATACGGGTTCAGCAGGAGGATTAAATCCAACACTTGAAGTTGGAGACGTTGTTATTTCGAATGAAGTACGTCATCATGACGTAGATGCCACTATTTTTGGTTATGAATACGGCCAAGTTCCACAAATGCCAGCAAGCTTTAAGGCGAATGAAAGGTTAATTGCCGCAGCAGAACAAAGTGCAAAGGAAATTGGCAATCATTCTGTAGTGACAGGTTTAATTACAACTGGTGACTCTTTTATCAATCAACCAGAAAAGGCAGCCTTTATTAAATCAAAATTTGAGAATCTTCAAGCTGTTGAAATGGAAGCAGCTGCAATCGCCCAGGTTGCTTATCAACATAATATTCCATTTGTTATTATTCGCTCTTTATCTGATATTGCTGGGAAGGAATCCCATTTATCTTTTGACCAATATTTAGAAAAGGCGGCTGTTCATTCAGCAAATCTCGTATTAGGAATAGTTGAAAGAATATAAAGAAGGACAGAAGGGGAAACCCTTCCTTTCTTTCTTTTTAAATGCGAGTAAACAACTGTGAATAATAAGTTTAAAGAATTTTTTGGTTAGGAAGAAACTTGTTATATAGGGGAAAAATAAGTGGGAGGTGTGGAGTTTGAATGTTTATCGAAATGTACATGAGTTAATAGGTCATACACCAATGCTTGAATTGACTCATTTTTCATTACCTAAAAATGTTCATTTATATGCGAAATTAGAATTTTGTAATCCGGGTGGAAGCATAAAAGATAGACTGGGTTATGAATTAATTCAAGAAGCGATAAAGAGTGGAAAGCTTACTAAAGGTGGAACCATTATCGAGCCTACTGCAGGTAATACAGGTATTGGGCTAGCTCTTGCCGCATTAAATACAGGAATAAAGGTAATAGTTTGTGTGCCTGAAAAATTTAGTATCGAAAAGCAGGAAATTATGAAGGCATTAGGGGCGGAGATAATTCATACGCCTACTTCCTTAGGCATGCAAGGGGCAATTGAAAAAGCGAGAGAGTTGCAGCGGAACATACCTAATGCTTATGTACCAGGACAATTTGAAAATGAAGCAAATCCAAATACTTATTATAAAACACTGGGGCCAGAAATATGGGAGCAATTAAATCATCAGGTTGACATATTTGTTGCTGGTGCTGGCACAGGCGGTACTTTTATGGGAACAGCCCGCTATTTAAAAGAACAAAATCCAGCTGTCAAAGCGGTAGTAGTAGAACCAGAAGGCTCTATTTTAAATGGTGGGAAAAGTGGACCACATAAAACGGAAGGAATTGGGATGGAATTCATACCAGCCTATATGGATACCCGCTATTTTGACCAAATTTATACCGTTTCTGATTTAGATGCATTTGAGTATGTGAAGCTTGCAGCTCAAAAAGAAGGTTTGCTTGTAGGAAGTTCCTCTGGAGCCGCTTTATATGCCGCTGTACAGGAAGCGCAGAGAGCAGAAAGTGGCAGTAATATCGTTGTAGTTTTTCCAGACTCAAGTGATCGTTATATGAGCAAAAAAATATTTGATGGAGGGATTTAAATGAAAAGAAAAACAAAATTAATACATGGTGGAATTCCTGGAGACCCGCACACAGGAGCAGTCAACGTTCCGATTTATCAAGTAAGCACTTATAAACAAGACGGAATTGGCAATCATAAAGGCTTTGAATACTCTAGAACTGGAAACCCTACTCGCCATGCATTAGAAGAGCTTATCAAGGATTTAGAAGAAGGTACAAGGGGCTTTGCATTTAGTTCTGGTATGGCGGCAATTACTGCGGTTATGATGCTATTTAAGAAGGGGGATCATATCCTCTTAACAGACGATGTATATGGAGGAACCTTCCGTGTGATGACAAAGGTTCTAAATAAGTTTGGAATAGAGGCAACCTTTATTGATACAAGTGATATTAACAATATTCAAGAGGCTATAAAAGAAAATACAGTAGCTTTGTATATTGAAACACCAACGAATCCCTTATTAAAAATCACAGATATTGAAGCCGTTTCACGAGTCGCAAAAGAAAATGGATTATTAACGATTGTTGATAATACTTTTTCTACTCCTTATTGGCAAACGCCATTAACATTGGGAGCGGATATTGTCCTTCATAGTGCCACAAAGTATCTTGGTGGTCATAGTGATGTGGTATCCGGCCTTGTTGTTGTAAAGGACGAAAAATTAGGAGAAGAGCTTCATTTTGTGCAAAATTCAACAGGAGGTGTGTTAGGACCACATGATTCTTGGCTATTAATAAGAGGGATGAAAACACTAGGAATTCGAATGGAAGAGCATGAAAGTAATACAAGACAAATCGTTGCATTTCTAGAAAAACATCCAGCCATTACAAAAGTATATTATCCAGGACTGCCTGCACATCCAAATCATGAAATTAGCAAGAAACAAGCACTTGGTTTTGGAGGAATGGTAAGTTTTGATGTGGGAAGTGCCGAAAATGCTGATAAGCTGTTAGATAAAGTGAAGTATTTTACACTTGCAGAAAGTTTAGGGGCTGTAGAAAGCTTAATCTCAGTTCCAGCAAGAATGACACATGCCTCCATTCCTGCTGAAAGAAGAGCAGAGCTAGGGATAACAGATGGTCTTGTGAGAATTTCCGTTGGATTAGAAGATGTAGAAGATTTAATGGAAGATCTAAAACAGGCATTACAATAATGATTGACAAGAGATTTATGGATAGTAAACCTATTTGTAAATCTCTTTTTTATGGATGAATCGTGATGGAGAACAATAATATTTCCATAATATCACAATTTAGCTATTGATTTCATAAAGCTTATTCTACTATTCCTATGTTATGGTAATTATATAGTTTAGTAGAAAGTAGGGGAAGAAATGGAGAAAAAGATAAAAATTTTAACAGATAAGATATCTGATTATCAGCAATTTGGCACCGTTTTGCTAGCTGTTGGAGCATTTTTTTATATAGGAGTAATTATTCCTAAAATGGATAAGGTAACAGGTTATAATGAGGGCATGCTTATTACTTCGATTGTCTTCTTAAGTGTTTCGATTTTATTCTTTGCCAAAGCGAAGAAATTAAAAAAACTTTTGGATAAATGGAAAGAATCGTGATGGAGAGGAAAAGGATGTTAGACAATGAGATACCAGCTAAAGCAACACCCGAACTTATAGGAAGTGGCTGTGGAAACTTCGTTGATATGCTCCCCTATAGGTAGACAGATTAAAAAATAAAAATCTGGTTACTTATAGGGGAGTATTTTTATGCCTAGAAAATCTTATTCTGTAGAAGAGAAATATCAAATAGTGAAAGCTTTAGGGGAAGTAAATTCGTCACTCCAAGTTTCATCGATTTATAAGGTGCACTTTTCTACCGTTTTGGAATGGAAATATAAATTTGATACATTCGGTTTAGAAGGACTAAAAGAGACTTCTTCCTGGAAAAAGTATTCTAAAGAACTAAAGTTATCCGCTATTCAAGATTATGCCTCTGGAAATTACTCGATTCGTGAAATTACGAGAATGTATGAAATATCAGATCCATCTGTCCTTAGAAGGTGGATTAAGAAGTATAATAGTCATAGTGAAATAAAAGATACGTCACAAGGAAGGACGAGCTCTATGACTAAGGGAAGAAAAACGACTTGGGAAGAACGAATACAAATTGTGCTAGATTGTTTAGGGAACAAAAAAGACTATCAAGAAGCAGCTAATACTCATCAGGTTTCTTATCAACAAATCTATCAATGGGTTAAGAAGTATGAAGATGGCGGAGTAGATGCATTGAAAGATAGGCGTGGTTCTACGAAAGAGGAATCCGAGCTAACTCCAGAGGAGAAAATGACTCTTCAAATGAAGAAGTTAGAAAGAGAAAATGAGCGATTACGTGCAGAAAACTTATTTTTAAAAAAGTTAGAGGAGATCGAAAGGAGGCAAAAATAAGTCAAATCCAATCGGAGGATAAGTATATCGCTATTCAAGAGATCCATCAGGAAGAGAATATAAGCATTCGTTTACTGAGTGAAATAGCGGGAATTGCACGATCCGCCTATTATAAGTGGCTTCATCGCGTTCCTTCTTCTCAAGAGATATTGAATGAGAAAATCATGAAAGAGATGAAAATTCTCCATGAAAAAGTGGAGGGCATCTTCGGTTATCGCCAAATGACCCTTCACATGAATAGACAGTTTAAAGAAAGATTGAATCATAAAAGAATTTATCGACTAATGAAAGTGGTTGGCTTACGCTCGATCATTCGTATCAAGAAAAAACGTTATAAACGCTCCGTTCCCCAACAAGTGGCAGAGAATATCTTAAATCGGGAATTTACCGCAATAAAACCAAATGAAAAGTGGGTGACGGATGTGACAGAATTTAAGTATGGTTCATCAAAGAAGGCATATTTAAGTGCCATTCGGGATCTTTATGATGGATCCATTGTTAGCTATGTTTTAGGACATTCGAATAATAATGAACTTGTATTCCAAACGCTTGATCAAGCAACCGTACTTTTATTGGAGGAAGAACATCCAATTATCCATAGTGATCGAGGGTATCAGTATACTTCAAAAGGTTTTAAGCTTAAAGTAGACAAGGCAGAGATAACACACAGTATGTCACGAGTTGGAAAGTGTATTGATAATGGTCCAATGGAGTCTTTTTGGGGGACACTGAAATGCGAAAAGTATTATTTACACAAATATAAGACCTTTGAGGAACTTTCTCTTGCGATAGATGACTATATCCAATTTTATAATAACAATAGATATCAAAAACGATTAAACGGCCTTAGCCCTATGGAATATAGAGTTAAAGCCGCTTAGATCTTTTTTATTATTTCCACTGTCTACTTGACAGGGGGCAGTTCACGTATAATTGTTTGGGTTTTTTATTTGTTTAAAGATTGCTTTATGATGTTTGTTGTTATCACGATCTGCGCTTGAAAGGAAGAGGAGAAGAGGGAGAAGGTAACAGAGAAACGGGCTCTGTGCCCGGAAGGAAGAGAGACCGAGAAAAAAGGTAAAAGAGTGTTTGCTGGTAACGAAAAGAGACTTGAGATAGCTCTTTTTCATTTATACACATCTATATTTTGCTTTCATTTAATTATGAACCCGCGCTCCCCTATTGTAATAAAGTTTTCATTCTCAATACATCGGGCAGCATAAGTAGCTAATTTTGTTCCTTTTCCTTCAGAAAAGCTTTCTATCCCTTTTATTAGTCCAATGGTTCCAATCGAAATTAGATCCTCAGAATCTTCACCTGTATTTTCGAATTTTTTTACAATATGAGCAACTAAGCGTAAATTATGCTCTATTAACATATTTCTTGCATGCGAATCTCCTTCAGCCATCAATCGTAAATATTTTTTTTCATCACTCGCTGATAATGGTTGGGGAAATGCATTATTCTTTACATAGGACACAAGAAAAACTAATTCTTTGAGAAAAGCTCCAATTGACAATAAGATTCCAGACATTTTTCCACCTCCACATTCAAGGACATTTGCCTATACTTCATTACTATGTGAAAAGAGAGTAGGTTTTGCACGTCCAAACGACAATAAACTTTGGAAAATATATTTTATTTTGGTTTATAGTCTGCATATAGTGGGTAGCAGCAGGAAATACCTTTCTACGATAAAAAGACAGGCTGTAAAGGTGCGATTTGCTGCTAGTAATTCACAGGCTGAACATAGAAGATTTCCTTATTCGATACGAAGCTATGCATTATTTTCCATTTATTATTAAAATCTTATTAAATTCTCTTTATTACCTTGTATAATACATATATTAATAACTTTTTTTCTATTACTCGGGGGTGGACCAAATGGATACGAAATATTTAGATTTGCTTACAGAAAAATATGATTCGGAAGAAAAAGTAGTAACAGAAATCATTAATCTGGACGCAATATTAAATCTTCCTAAGGGAACGGAGCATTTTGTCAGCGATTTGCATGGTGAGTTTCACGCTTTTCAACATGTGTTAAGAAATGGTTCAGGAAATGTGAAAGAAAAAATTCGCGATTTATTTAAAGAAGAGCTTTCCGGTGCTGAAATCGATGAATTCGCCACTTTGGTTTATTATCCAGAAGAAAAATTGAAAAGAGTAGTGAATTCATTTGTACATACAAAAGAACTGGATCAATGGTATGCGGATACAATTGAACGAATGATTCGCTTAGTTTCCTATGCATCCTCCAAGTATACCAATTCAAAAGTTCGAAAAGCATTACCACAACAGTTTGTTTATATTATTGAAGAATTATTATATGAAAAAAATGAATTAAATAATAAAACAGATTATTATTCAAGCATTATTAACAGAATTATTACACTGGGACAAGCTAATAAACTAATTATCGGACTTTCCTATACTATTCAAAGACTGGTTGTCGATCATTTGCATGTTGTTGGTGATATATACGACCGGGGGCCATACCCTGATAAAATCATCGATACATTAATGGATTATCATTCCGTGGATATTCAATGGGGGAATCATGATGTTCTATGGATTGGTGCATATGCAGGATCTAAAGTCTGTCTTGCTAATATTATTCGGATATGTGCTAGATATGATAATTTAGATATTATCGAGGATGCCTATGGGATAAATTTACGTCCGCTCTTAAACTTAGCAAATAAGTATTATAAAGATAATAAAGCTTTTCGTCCAAAAATGAATGCCAAAGAAAATACAGACGAAAATATTTTACAAATCACAAAAATTCATCAAGCTATTTCTATTATTCAATTTAAACTTGAAATGCCTATTATTAAAAGACGACCTGATTTTCAAATGCACCACCGCCTGCTTCTAGAAAAAATCGATTATGAGAATAATACCATTGATTTAAATGGCAGAATTTATTCACTAGAAAATACCTGTTTTAATACAATCGATCCGAAAGATCCATCTCTCCTCTTAGAAGAAGAGGAGCAAGTGATCAATAAATTGCTTTTTTCGATTCAACATTCTGAGAAACTAGCAAAACATATTCATTTTCTTATAAATAAGGGGAGTTTATATTTAAGATATAATAGCAATTTATTAATCCATGGTTGTATTCCATTAAATGAAGATGGAACAATGAAATCGATGTGTATTGACGGGAAAGATTATCGAGGAAAAGAATTATTTGATCTTTTTGAATATTATTTGCGTTATAGCTTTAATCATCCTGAAATAACCGATGACTTTGCAACAGATTTAGTTTGGTATTTATGGACTGGGGAAAATTCCTCGTTATTTGGCAAAAAAGATATGACTACATTTGAACGATATTTTATTAAAGAAAAAGAAACACATAAAGAAAAAAAGAATCCTTACTACTCCTTACGGGAAAACGAAGAGGTATGCCGCCATATTTTGGAGGAATTTGATTTAAATCCTGATCAGGGGCATATTATAAATGGTCATACACCTGTTGCGGAAATTAATGGAGAAAACCCAATTAAAGCGAATGGAAAAATGATTGTGATAGATGGAGGATTTTCCAAAGCCTATCAATCCAAAACAGGAATTGCCGGTTACACCTTATTATATAATTCCTATGGCATGCAATTGGTTGCCCATAAGCGCTTTACTTCAAAAGAAGATGTGTTAGAAAATGGTACCGATGTCTTATCAGTAAAAAGAGTAGTAGACAGAGAATTAAAACGAAAAAAGGTACTTGAAACAAATGTAGGGCAAAAATTGCTAGAGCAAATGAATGATTTAAATCGATTATTAGAGTATCGCTATTTAAAAAAATAAGAAAAGAACAAGTAGTGTGGCTTTCTATTTCCCACTGCTTGTTCTTTTCGGTATTCTTCTTTCTGGTGAACTTCTGTTTTGTGAACTTGTTACATTACATTTCTTTTCCTACGTTAGTCTGTATCTTTATCCGCCCATAAGATTGATTGTCGACTCTGTAAAATAATTAAAAACATTTTTATCCACCTCTCCTTAATTTTTATTTTTTCTATTTTTCTTAGAAACGTATTATTGAATATTGTTTTCTTCTATTTTCTTCCATGATTTCTTCAATCATTTGCTGATGAGTAATTTCTTCGGCTGTCATCTTTTTGGGATGAACGGTAATGGTAAAAAACAGCATATTTATTATCATAGTTATTACCTCCTATTATTATTAGTAATGGAAATTCGAAAAATATCCAGAACGAATTTGCTTTGTTTTCGTTTCTTCGAATATTTGCTCGATTTCCTGTAAATGATTTTGTTCTTCTTCCGTCGGTCTTTTCCTATTTATAGTTATGGTAATAAAGAAAATATTTAAGGTCATGTCTTCACCTCCTAAACGTGAATGTTTTACAACCTATAGCCCATTTCATGTAGTTTTCTGCGATTTTCTTCTATTCTCTTTTCCATTTCAATTTCTTGTAAAAATTCTGCATTTGTATATTGCTTTTTCTTAAACGTAACTGTTAAAAAAATTAGATTTAATGTCATTTTTCTTTCACTCCTATTTTAAACTTTTTCCATAAATGGATTTTTTTTCTTGTGAGTGCACAAAAAAACCGCAAATAGACTGATCTGCGGCTTAAAAAGGGCATAATAAAACCGCAGGACACGACTACCCTGCGGTTGGATATTTTTAGTTAAATGAAAACTAAGATAAATAATCCCATTCCGAAGCGGTTGAATTCGTGTACGTTAAATATTCAATTAGTACTACATTGTTTAATTCTGGTAAAATTCTGATCATTTTATTCAACCTCCTTCGATTTTTTTGTTCTCACATTGGTAATTATATCCTCGAATGCCAATCTTGTAAACCTTTTTTTGAAAAAATGGATATTCCACTCGCATTTTTAGGGTTTTTTGTTATTTCTGCCTGCTGTTCAAATGGAAAAAATAATGTGTTTCATTGTGCAGTATGTTCACAAGGCTTCGAGCCAAAAACTTGTGGAAGTATCTGATTGTATGCGGAATTTTTGTAGAATGAGGATAAGGAGAACACGTTCTATTTTTGCTGTTAGCAATATTCAAATTTGTCTTTTTTTGGGTCTTATCTCCTGTTCTTAGAAAATGGAAAATTCATGGTATGGTATTTTTATTATAAAGAAAATTATATTCAATCATGATCTCTCCAGCTTTTCCCTTTCCAAACCAAGCTGATAAAGAAAAATTATAAAAGTCAAAAAGCCTTTGGTTCTTAGAGAATATTAATTCAAAATAGCGCTTAAATATTATCATAATTGTATTTGTAATTATTTTTGTCATCATTATTTTTTAGCTATGGAAAAAACAGTAAAAGATAATTCAAAAATATACCTCAAAAATTTTTAGTTAGAATAAGCCGATTCTCCCTAAAAGAAATCGGCTTATGATATTGGAATCTGGATTAGGATACGTTTTTTTGATTCAAGCTGCATCAAGGTATTGGCACTTAATAAGTGGATCCATTTATATCATTATCTTTTTTCTCGAAACAGAGATTCACAGTTCTACCATTAGACCGGGTTCTATGTTGTGTATGTGCTGGTACATTAAAAATTTCACCAGGTAGTAATTTAATAGTATTATTGTTTTCTAAGTCGATTATGAGTTCTCCCTCTAGAACCATAAATAATTCGTCAGTGTCATGTTCATGCCAATGAAATTCACCATCAATTACAGCAATTCTCAAAACATGATCATTGATTTCAGCTACTACAAAATTCTTATAATCTGTTATATCAGTAACTAAATTTAATAAATTAATCTTTTGCAATAAACTTTCCATGTGAATCATCTCTCTTCAAAATTAAATTTTTAGAACTTTAATAATCTCATCAGCTGAACAGCCTTTAAACAAAGTTTTATGGGTAATTTATATGTTAAAGGTGGAAGAATATTTTACTAGATATATTTCTTTTAAAACAACCTGCCTATGCAGATAAAAATAAAATGGAAAGTAAATAATCTTGTTATTCTTTTTGTTTACTTTTCCATATGCGAAAAAATAATATTCCCCAACCAATCATGATTAATAAATTAAAAATTTTGAGCCATAAGCTAGAGGTTGGTAATAACATTCCCCAAATAAAATAAACTAACATCATAATAAGTAATATAGCAACTAAAATTTGATTCTTTTTACTCATAATAGGCACATCACTTTATATAAATTAAAAAAACTACCAAAACATAAGTTTTAGAGATATATAGCAATTGTTTTATTATGCCTTTTTATAACGAGAAAATTTGTTATTGCAACTTGAATTGTAGTTTTAGAACTAATAGAAAATCGACAAATGATCAAAGATTTACAACGAAAAATAATTAATTGTATTCCAGTCATTGATTTTATTTTATCTTTTTATTCCAGCCAATTTTACCAATCTTGTTCATTAATGCTTTGATTTTTTTGCAGTAATTGTAAATTTTCCGAAAAGCGCAATGTTCTCCCGTTATTTTGTTATCTATTCAATCATAATAAAGAAAATGTATGCAAAAGAAAAGCCCTTCTCAAATGAATTGGGCTTTTCGCTTATTCTAATCCAAATGTGATTTGCTTTGAAGTTTGTCGCCTATAAACATTAAAGTGACAGTGGATCCTAACTTGTCACCATTATAAGAATAGACCACAGAGTAGAACTTTCTTCCTTTTTTACATAATTCTTACATTATTTTCCCTCGGTGCCACAATTTTTACTCCTTCTTTATAAGTCATTCTATCTTTAATTTAATCAAATTTTTCTTGGGTTAATACGCCTTCCTTATTAGAAGATTTTTTTCTTTTTTTGCATCTGAAGCATTTTCTGTAGAAGTAGATTTATCTACCGATTTAGAAGCAGCTTAGAATCAGCTTCGCCTCCAAAAACTAAGCTAAAACGATAATAAGAACGATTAAGACAAATCCCTAAACATCCAAACTTAAAAATTTTTTTCAAAACATTTCCCCTTCAAAGCTATTCAGCAAAATGTATGAAGAATAAGAAAAACGAATTTTCTTTTAAGCACAAACGTGAAATTGTGAAAAGGGTAATTGAAGAATTAGTTATTGTAGACTGTGAGACTATAAATATACATCTTTTAACGTTGTACCTTATTGTAATGAAGAATGAAACTTCTAAAACTTATGTTGAAAAAAAGGAGATAAAGCTACAAAATGCTAAAGCACTTAATACTACTCTTGCTAAGTTAAAAGAGTTTAATCCTTCTAAGAAAAACAAGGATTTCGTTTATCCTAGAAATAAACAGCATATATAATGATTTGAATGGATATAAAATAGTGATGACCTCACACAGTCTTTTCTTTGGAATGGAGCATTTTTTCTTTATTAATTCAAAAATTAAAGAAATATTTCATACATAGAGTTAATATGAGGATAGAAAAATATTAAAAAGGAGAGAATTGGAAATGAGCAGATATAAAGATAGGATAATTTTTTATTTTATAATGATAGTTTTTTTTGTATTGTATGTGAAGTTAGTAGGTTATGTGTTCAATAGATGGATTCCATTAAGTCCGACAGCTGATTTATTTACAATTATAATTATTGGGCTTATTGTTATACCGGTATCCGCAATCTCTGCTCATCATTTAATAAAATTAATCCAAAAGTAATGAAGGCTTTCCTTTTAACTGGCATTATTGTTGTAGATGCAGTGGATTTTGAGACAGAATTAGTAATATTGTATATGAAAAGGAGATAACCTTAATTGTAAGTAGTTCAGTTTTTGTGGTGATACATTCAAAATAGTATATCAATTTAAAGACCCAATCGCATAGTGATCTGGTCTTTTCCTTTTGTAGTTTTTATCAATGTTCTTGTAAAAAGTATATAAAATCGCAATGAAAACCGCATACTAAATAACATAGTGACAATAGCTATTGCCACTATGAAAATTGAGGTGTTAAAAATGGGTGTTAATTACTATACTAATTGGACTACCTTTTAAATGGCGTGAAAAATATCGTGCAATTCATCAAACCTAAGAATAATATTGCTGATAAAGTGGATTGGCTAATATCTGAACAGGTCAGAGAAATAGTAAAGAATTATGCGGAATACTACGAATATAGTGAGAGTGAAGTAGTTGATATGTTTTTTAAAACCTTCTCAAAAATGAAGAGTTTCTTAAATGGGTTGATGGCATTCGGAACAATAATAGAATGATAAGGTAAATTGGATTAGATGATGCAATGGGAGGACAAAAACTTGGCTAAATTGCAACGATTTAGAAACAACATATTATTATATCGAAATGCAAATTGTTCATTTGATAATTTATATATATAAGATAAGCAGTTTGAAATTTCAAGCTGCTTATAATCTATTTGCATTTTCTATTTTAGGTTTATGAATAGAGGAGCGCTCTTCTTTTAAAATAGAGTACATTTTTATATCTTGATGTTTTCCTTTCACAAAAATACCTTTTCTAATTACTCCTTCAAAAGTCATTCCTACTTTTTCCATTACTCGTGCTGAACCGATGTTTTCTACATCACACCTCGCTTGGATACGAACCAAATCCATATTGTTAAAGCCAAATTTAATAACTTCATTTGCAGCTTCTGGTGCGATGCCCTTTCCCCAATAATCTTGAGAAATGACATATCCGATTTCAGCAATTTTATGTTTTAGTTGCCACGAAACAAAATCAATAGTTCCGATAAACTTTCCGTTTTCTTTATACTCTATCCCCCAAGGAGCAATTTTCTTATTCTCGTACTGGCTTAGTATAAATTCAATATATTCCCTCGTATCAGACAATGTCTTATGCGTTTTCCAAGTAACATATTTGGATACATCTTCATTTGTACCATAGTAATACATATCCTCAACATCTTCTAAAGTTACTTTTCTTAGTATAAGACGTTCTGTTTCTAATATAGGTAAATTACCGAATATTTTTTCAATCTCCATAAAACCACCTCTATCATTTTTTGATATTCACATTATATATGAAATTTTCGCAAGATAAAGAAAAAAGTATAATTCTTTTCTTAATCGAATGCTACTTTTTAATTGACAGTGTTAATTCAACTGTTATTTAATGTGCAATTTCTCATTTATTTATAGAGATATTTCTATTGCGTTTTTGATGTGGTTTAACATTTTCTCCACATTATCTGAACAACTTACCTTAATTGAGGAGGTCTATTTTAATACAAAAAAATAAGGCGTAGTGCCTTATTCTTCTTCTTCATAAGGTTTATGTTTGATTTCAATGGTACGTTGGTCATCGAAACCGACTACTGGATGTAAATTATAAGATGTGTGTTCAAAATCTACATGAGAATTAGAAACTGTAAAGATAGTAATTGTTTCATTATCTGAGTCAACAATTGAATATTTATATTCATTGGCTAAATCTTTGAATAAGGAATACTCTTCGTGGATTGTTACAACCCAATTATAACCTATTGTAAATTGTTTTGTTTTCATAAATACCTCCAAATATGGTCATTTATACCTTTTATTGTAAGTGATTTGGTGAAGTTTGGCAATTAGAAGATTTACTATTTGGTATCTTTTTTATTATGTTTTTTATTATTTTAAAGTAAACTGAAATCATTGGTTGGTCATGGTGATTAGTCTTATTACCAGAAATTAATGCTGTGTCTCATGCATTAGAATTTAAGCCTAAGTTAAAAGAAATGATGTTAGGGGGACGACAAGGTATGTTAACTATTTTTAATGAAAAAAAACAAGAATAATGATAAATTCGAAAAAAGTTGCAATGTATTATAAAAAAACTAGTTGGATGTTGTAATTACTGGCAGCTAATGTATCAGATTTGGTAATAAACAGACAATCATTAATTTAAATTTTCCTAATAATAAAATTAAAATTAAAAAAGCCCTTGCTTTTGACGTAACGTCAAGTGTTAAAGTTCAATATGAAAGGGAGTGATAACAAATGTCAATGGAGAAAAATTACTCTATTGGAGAATTTGCAAAGCTAACTGGAGTCACTGAACGAACACTGCGTCACTATGATCAGATGGAGCTATTGAAACCTTCTGGATACACAGAACATGGACATCGAATCTATAACAACAATTCCATCGCTCAGCTTCAAAAAATATTAATACTAAAGTTTTTGGATTTGTCACTTGGAGAAATTTCAGAATATCTTAAGCAACCGGAGCAAAATTTAGCAATGACACTGGTCAATCAGGCACAGATGCTGGAAGAAAAGCGAAAACAGATTGAAACGGTTTTACAAGCCATTACCCGCGTTCAAAGTATCGTTTCCGGACCCGAACCCATCAATCACGATTCGTTGCTTGTACTCATTCATGCTTTGAAAAATGAGGAGGCTCGAAATCGTTGGATTAGTGAACATTCGTCCGATTCGGTGCATAATAAGCTACACTCGCATACGGTGCAACTTGAATTAGAAAAGGAAATGGCCACATGGACTGGTAAAATGAAACGATTTATTCAAGAAGGAAAGGCACCTAATGATACTAACGTTCTTGCACACATCGAAGAGATGATATCTGTTATGAAACCTAAAGTAGAACCACTATTAGATGATGTAGCGAGAAAACAGCTCGAAAATAATGAAGGTTCTTTTGAGGAGCCAAATCCTTACTTATTTCCTAGTGCTTTTAACAAAGAAGAAGAGATGTTTATAGGAAAGGCTATGGATGAATTGATTCGCAGTAAGGTATATCTTAATCGGCAAGATAATAGTAATTGATTACGTTCATCAAATTTTCTCCAGCAAGGAGATAAAGGCAATTTATTGTTTAGTCTTTAATTTTAACCCTGTACTTCGATAAAAGCTCGAAGTACAGGGGAAGATATTTTTATTTTGCTCGTGTTTTTAATCGAATTCCTCTTCCTTTCCCTCTAAGGGCAAGGATTTTGGGCGGTCGCATGTACTTTTCATCAGATAATGCTGACCATTATCTGATGAATCATGGAATCCATACATTGCTTCTAAAACGTGATAGGCTAAATCACTATTTGCGCGATATTTTCCACCTTCAATAATTGCTCTGGCCATGTCAGCAACGCCTAGACCTCTATTATTTTGGGTATATCCATAAGTAAGAGGAACTTCTTTAAATTCTTTTTCGTCACGTTTTCTTATTTTCACAGGACCGCTGAAAGTGTTAGGGTCAGGAACAAGTAATGTACCTTCACTTCCATAGACTTCAATAGGAGGTAATGATGTACCGCCGAAGGCATCGAAGCTTGTTGTAATGCTTCCAATTACACCTGAAGCGAAATCAATCACTCCTGAAATATGCGTAGGTATTGATACTTTTAATTTTGTGCCTGCTTTTGGTGTGCTAAGTATCGTTCTTTCTGGATAACTAATGCGAGTGGAACCAGAAATTCGTTTAATCGGTCCTAATAGAGCCACTAATGCTGTTAAGTAATACGGTCCCATATCAAACATAGGACCGCCGCCAGTATCATAATAAAAGGCAGGGTCTGGATGCCAATGCTCATGACCACGGCCAATCATAAAGGCAGATGCACCAATTGGTACTCCTATTTCTCCTTGCTCAATCAGATTAACAGCAGTTTGAATACCAGCACCTAAGAAGGTATCTGGCGCGCTACCAACGAGAAGATTATGCTTTTTAGCAGCTTCTAAAATTAGTTGTCCTTCCTCGCGTGTCACAGCAAGTGGCTTTTCTGTATAGACATGTTTACCGGCCTCTAATGCCTGGATGCTTACGGAGGCATGCGCTTTAGGAATTGTTAAGTTTATCACTAGTTCTATCTCTGGATCCGACAGTAGTTCTGCAACGGAATAGGCCAATGGTATACCGAATTTTTCGGCTTGAGAACGGGCACGCTCTGTATCTAAATCTGCACAAGCCACAAGCTCGAGATAAGGAAGCTTCGGGCAGTTTTCCATATAAATGGAACTGATATTTCCACAACCAATGATGCCAATTTTAAGTTTTCTCATAAGAAATCCTCCGCTTCATTATGTTTCTTATAATATTTGCTGTATCCTTCCTTATTGACTGTCCCCCATACCTGTATAGTTACGTACGTTTTCATAACTAGAAGCCGTGTCTACATTTTCAATACGTTTTTTTCCTTCAGAGGCCCATAGAAATCCGCGGCGCATAATGAGTGAAACTTCTGGCATAGCAACGATATTAGCTTGATGCCCTAATGAATTATAAAACACATTTCCCAAGCCCCAGCGTTTGGTCCAAACTACAGGCATATCTACTGCTTTATTGGCAGAGTGTGGTCCATGAATAACCGGGAAGCGGGTGGTAGCGAGCACTTCAACGGCAGGATCGTAATGAAGATAATATTGCTCACTAGTAACTTTAAAATCCGAGAGCCCCTCTAATAGTGGACTAGAAGTATGTTTTATATTGACCATGTACTCTACGCCATCATTTCCAGGATGGGCAACCCAATTACCGCCAGTCATAAATTGCCAGTCAACATTATTACGAAAGGAATCACACATTCCACCATGGCATCCAGCTAGACCAACACCAGAAGCTACTGCTTCAGAAATATTTAAGATATACTTTTTTTCAATTTCTCCCATTGTCCAGTGGGGAACAATTAGATCTAACCCTTTTAATTTTTCTTTGTCTGCGTAGGAGTCTAATGAATTAGATACTTCTACTTGGAAGTTCTCTTCTTCGAGGATTCTTTTAAAAATTTCTGCTATCTGTTCAGGCTGATGACCATCCCAGCCACCCCAAACGATTAATGCATTTTTTTTCATAGTATAAGCAACTCCCTTAACTTTTTTTAAACGTCAGAAATTCGTATCCATTGACGATTTTGAATGGATAAATCAACGGCTTCTAAGACTTCCTGGCACTTTACACCATCACGGAAGTTCGGAACAGGCTGTCGATCTTGCCGGAAGGATTCCATAAGTTCAACCATCTCGTGAATAAATGTATGCTCATAGCCAATCGTATGCCCTGGCGGCCACCAATTTTCAGCAAAGGCGTGCGAAGGGTCAGTTGCTAATACACGGCGAAATCCTTGCACATCCTCCTTATCATCTGTGAAATACACTTGTAGCTCATTCATCCGTTCAAAATCGAAGATAACGCTTCCTTTACTTCCGTTGATTTCAAAAGAATTTGTACAGCGATGCCCTGTAGCAAAACGGGTAGCTTCAAAGCTTCCTAAAGCACCGTTCGCAAAACGAGCCAAAAATAGTGTCGCGTCATCTACAGTCACTTCAGCTTTTTTATCACTATCACTACCTTTTGCTGATAAGCCCATCATCTGTGAAGGAATTGGCCGTTCTTTTATAAAGGTCTCATTCATACCGATAACTTCTGTAATATCTCCGATTAAATAGTGAGACAGATCTATGAGATGCGCTCCAAGATCCCCATGAGAACCGGAACCAGCAATTTCCTTTTGAAGTCTCCATGCTAGAGGGAAATTGGGATCTACAAGCCAATCCTGTAAAAACCAAGCACGGAAATGATAGATCTCTCCAAGACGTCCTTCTTCTATAAGTTTCTTAGCGAGCATAACAGCAGGGGCAAAGCGATAGTTAAATCCAACCATATGTTTGATACCAGCAGATTCCACTAAATCAAGCATTTCACGTGAGTCTTCCAATGTAAGCGCTAACGGTTTTTCGCAAAAAACATGCTTGCCGGCCTTAGCAGCGGCAATGGTAATTTCTTTATGTACATTACTAGGTGCGTTTATATCGATTAAATCAATGTCATCTCGTTCTAGGAGGATCTTCCAGTCGGTTGTATATTCCTCCCAGCCAAATTGTTTGGCTGCAACTGTCACACCATTTTGATCCCGCCCACAAATAACCTTCATTTCAGGATGAACAGTATTTGGGAAAAAGAGTGGAAGATCCCGATAAGCATGACTGTGTGCTTTACCCATAAATTTATAGCCGACCATTCCAATTCGAAGTTTTTCCATAGCGTGTCTCCTTTTCATATAATAAAATAACGATGTTAACAATAAATCTATCATCAATAGGTTTGACACAACAAGTAAAAACTTATATAATCCTAGACAAAATTTAGTATTCACTAAAGGATGGTTTTTTCGTATGTTAATATATGAAGCACACCATTTTAATTTAATAGCAAACTATCAAACGGTTGATTTAAACTTTCCAAGTCATCTGCACCGTTGCTTTGAAGTATTATTCCTCCTTGAGGGAGAAATGGAAGTTATTATTAGTCAAAAAAATTATCATGTGAGGGCTGGACAATTTTTATTAATATTGCCTTATGAAATTCATTCATTTGTTACAAAATCTCATTCTCGTGCTAATATTTGTGTCTTTTCGCCTGAATATGTCCCCACTTTTTATAAGATGATAGAAAATAGTTCCCTGAAAAATCCGATTTTTAACCTATCATTGGCAGCCAATACCCTGTTCACTAAGGCGCTTTTTAACGATAATGCAAATCTTCTTGAACAAAAAGCATCTCTTTATCTGTTATTATCTGAGCTAATGGAACAAACAAGCTTAATTCAAGGAGAAAAGCAAGATCAAGATTTATTACATAAATTATTAACTTACATCCAGAATCATTTTACCGAAGCCATTTCTTTAAAAAATATCGCTAGTAACTTGGGGTACAATTATAATTACTTATCGAAATATTTCAACAACAATGTTAATATGTCTTTTGTTGATTTTTTAAACGGAACAAGAGTGAATCATGCATCCTATCTTTTAATTTATTCAGAGAAAAATATCTCGGAGATAGCTTTTTTATGTGGTTATGAAAGTATACGTTCATTCAATCGAAACTTTCTAAAGATAAAACAATGTACACCAAAGGAGTATCGAGAAAGGCACCCTCGGCCGTTTAGTGATTTGGATCCTTTTCTTACTATCTGATTTCTAAATCAAGGTTTTGGAAAATGAGACTTTTAGTTTGTATGCACCCAATTTTTGTATCCACCGCAAGGAGTTTTGGAACTGCTTAAGTATAAATGAACTTGGAAAAGAATAAGACTGTCCATTTTTGCGGACAGTCTTATTTTTAAACAGTTGATGAAGAGGAAGAATAGTCTTTCCATTCGGCTATATAGAAGGGAATAAAGGACAATAAAAAAGAAGCTCGCGGCATCCACTAAGTTTATTTCCTTTGCATAGAACTTATGGCAGCTCAGTTCTTCTATTATTTAATCTATTACTTTAAAATATTTGAACCAATTACAACGATAATTATAACAGAGAGAATAAGTATGGCTGTCCTTTTGTTGTCTTTCATTTAAACACCTCTTATAAAATAACAAGTATTATAAATTTCATATAGATAACCATTTTCGCTATTCTTCCCCAGAAGACTTATATATATCCAAATTGCGTTAATCCATCTTGAATCAACGAACCTGGTTACTTTACATGTAATGCTGCAAATAATTTTACTGATAAGATAGGAGATTAATTTTTTAAATTATCCAGTATAACATTTATTACTTCTGCTGCTTGTAATGTACCATCAATAACAAAGTCTGCATCAGGTTTAATTGTTTCAAGCATATTTAGATAACCACGCCTACCTCTAGAAGTGTAATTTTTCATCTCCGATAAAATATCCTCAGTTGGGCTATTGCAAAAATCTCTAGTTACTCTCCGTGCCAATGCAATGTCTAATGGAGTATCAATAAATATGGAGAAATCAATGAATTTACTTACTTGACTATGTTTATAAGAAAATGGAAAGTCTAAGATTATATAATCAAGCGATTCCGTTAATAAAAACTTGAGGCTGGGACAAAACCCTCCTCTAAGACGAAAAAAACGGTGAAATTTTACGACAAGTAAAATTTCACCGTTTTGCTTATTTACAATAAAAAATAAGGACAACTTCTGATAAAATTAAGTTACCACACAAAATCTAATCAGAAAGAAGTGTCCTTATGTTTAAAGATTATACCATGAATCAAATCGTTTTACCTTTAGATTTAGAAGTAAAGTTACAAAATAATGATATTGCCTTCCATGTCCATCATTTAGTGGAAAGTATCCCTCAAGAAGCGTTTGAACCATTTCTTCGAAATGAAGGTTGTCCTGCCTATCATCCACGCATGATGCTTAAAATTATTCTATGTGCCTACACTCAATCTGTCTTTTCGGGGCGTAAAATGGAGGCCCTATTAAAAGACAGTATCCGTATGATGTGGTTAGCTCAAGGGTATGAACCAAGCTATCGTACAATTAACCGATTTCGTGTTCAACCAGAAGTAAAAGATTTAATCCGTCAATGTTTTATCCAATTTCGCTGCCAATTGATTGAAGAAAAACTGATCGATCAAGAAGCGATATTTATCGATGGTACAAAGATTGAAGCGAATGCGAATAAATTTACGTTTGTCTGGAAGAAAGCGATTGAGAAATTTCATCAGAGTTTAATCGATAAGTCAAACCAGTTGTACAATGAGTTGCTTGAGAACGAAATCATACCCCAAATTGAACGGGAAAGTGATGAACAGCTATCATTTGGAGAGCTCACTCAAATGGTTCAAAAAGTAGAAGAAGTAGTGACCGAATATGATAAACAAATGGAAGCGTCTTCAGATGTTACTGAACGAAAATACCCGAAACAAGTGCGTAAACAGTTGATTGATTTTGTCTTGAGAAAACGGAAGTACCAACAGGATCTTAAAATCTTTGGACCACGTAATAGCTATTCTAAAACAGATCTAGATGCGACATTTATGCGAATGAAAGATGATTATATGAAAAACGGGCAATTGAAAGCTGGTTACAATGTACAAATCGCAACGGAAGGTCAATATGCGCTTGCTTATAGTTTATTTCCAAACCCAACAGATACACGTACGTTAATTCCATTTTTAGATGAGATAGAGCAACATTATTTCGAGTTACCGAAACATATTGTTGCAGATGCAGGTTATGGTAGTGAACAAAACTTTAGTGATATTCTCTCAAACAGAAACCGAGAAGCACTGATAACATATAACATGTTTTTGAAGGAACAAAAGAAAAAGTACAAACAAAATACATTTAATCCTGATAACTGGGAATATGATCAAGAAACCGATACATATATATGCCCTAATCAGAAACGTTTAGAATTTCAATATCATTCTGTCCGAACGGACGCTACAGGTTTCCAAAGGAGTTTCAAAATCTACGAGTGCGAAGACTGTTCAGGATGCCCATTCCGCTCATCATGTACCAAGGCAAAAGAAGGAAACAATCGAAAACTAATGGTGAACAAAAAATGGGAACAGCAAAAAGAATATGTGAGAGCGAAGCTTTCAGAAGAGAAAACGAGTGCCATCTATCGAAAACGCAAAACCGATGTGGAACCAGTTTTTGGATTCTTGAAGGCTAATTTGCGTTTCACTCGATTTTCTGTACGAGGAAAATCGAAGGTGGAAAACGAAATGGGCCTCGCGTTAATGGCAGTGAATTTAAGAAAATTCACTGCCATTAACTAAGATAATAGAAGAATTAACACGAAAAAATAGAGAAAGGTGAATTTGAGTGGACTCAAATTCACCTTTCTTTTTATTAGAGGCTAGTTATGTCCCACCCTCTTCTTTTTACTTCTTTTAAATAAAATCTTGAGCAGGGTGAACTTTTACAAAATCATGAATTGAAGTATCGTTCTTAAGGTTAAATATTTTATTATTTATTATTTCAATGAAACTATTTCCTGGTTTGGCTAATTGTTCAAAATCTTCTAGTTTAAACTCAATTATTTTAGTATTTTTATCTGAAAGAAAAAATTTCTTGGTTAGACCTATTCCATCATTCCAACCCATTCCCGTTAATCCATGATAGCTGAATAAAATACCTATATCATTATCAGTATAAGTCATTAAGGAATAAAACTTACCCACATAAGTTACTCCAACTTTTGAATGGTGATTTTTACATTCAGATATGAAACTATCGGGTAATTCGAGTAGACCATTTTGTTTAAAAAAATATCCTTTTGAATTTAATCTAGCTAGAATATCAACCTCATTAGAGCTTGTGTGTACATTTAAGTAGGTTTCAAAAACAGTAGATTTATCAATTACATATTTAACAATATTCTCTAAAGATTTACCCTTAACAGTAGTAGAAGCATCCGAACCATTTGTTTTTTTTAATTCATCTAAAAGTTCAATATATTTTTCTCTTTCATCCTTACTAAAAGCCAAGAATCCTAAAGCTGTTTGCTGCTCACTATCTAAAAGCGCTAAAAATAGTTCTTTAAGGTTAGGTCCCATTGGAGACATCATTCCGCAATCACTCTGTAAATAAGAATTACCCCTTCAAGAGTTTTAAAATCATAATTACACTCTTCACAAAAAGTTTCATCAGGTATATCATTTAAACTAGTATAAATTTCACCTGTCGATTGTTTGCAATTCGGGCAAAACACTTCATAAACCTTTTCAATGTAATTTAATTTTTCAATTTCATTAAGAATGTTGTATGTTTCCTTGGTGCTGATTCCTAGTTTTCTAATTATTAATCCTGGATAAATATATCTGTTTCGCTTAGGTTCAAAACGTTTTAGAATTTCTATTAACTTCTCAGATTTTTTTTCATTAAGCTTCTTGTCTAAGATATTCGTTTTGATTGTCGATAAGGTATTTGGTAACATTATTCATTCTCTCCATTTCGGCGTTATTACCATAGTATTGGAGCAAAGTAAACTCTGAATTGAAGGAAAACTTCACTTTGACAGCCTTTGATTTTTTTTCGTGAGTCCAAGCTAGAGAGATCCATGGCAGAGAAGCACTTTCTTCTGTTTCCAAAATGAAATTTTCTAAGAGCTCATTTATTTCCATTGTTTTATCATTGGATTTAAATAAATCCACATTATCCTTTATTAAATTTTTTAATTCTCCTAATAAAGGTAAAACAAATTCATCACTGATTCCTGTATCTAAGATTGCTTTTGATCCCTTTGCCAAATTCATTGCCTGAGCTGCTACCTTAACAACATTTTGATCATTTTCATTTAGCTTAGGGATAAGAAATTCAATTACAGGTGGTAAATTTACTGCTTCAATTTCTAATTTTAAGTACTGTACTATCCAGTCTCTAACGTAACTCATTTGCTTAGTATAAAAATATTCGTCATTGTTTTTGAAAAGTCCTTTAACTTTATCTAATCTTATTTCAACAGTATTTAAATTTTTGTGAATCAATGCTAATATGGGATATTTAATCAACCTAGTACCATTTTCAGTTAATGGAATAAAACCTTTAAGTTCTATATTAAACTTAAGACAGTCAATATCTTCGGAAATTTTTCTATAAGTTGGTTTTATTGTTAGTCCAGAATTTGTGATATCACAACAAACATCACACTGTTTTTCATCATATCTAATTACTAATTGATTATCAATCATTTTATCCAAAATTTCATCATTATAATTCTCATAAGTAAATAAAGTTGCATACTTATAAGGGTTAAAATACTCCATATCTTCTAAAGCTGCAATAGTTGCATCTGGTTGCTTTTCTAATGCATCTAGTAACTGATGAAGTAAAGTGTCGCTGTCTGAAACTTTGGCTGCAGTATCGGTTAAAGTGAACAAGTTATCCGTTGAAGATATTATGCTTTTACCTTCTAAGATTTTTTTAAACTTATCTTGTAAATATTTAGGGTATGTCATTTCAATTGTTGTTTTTAATAAATTATTGTATGATACCAAACTGAACTCTCCCTTATTATAGTATTTAAGATTACAAGCAACTCAGGTCATTTCTTATCACTAAAATTTAGCAACATTGTCTAAAGCTCTTAGTTCCTGTATATTAATCTTCTAACGATTGATAAAAGTGATAGATGGGGTATTGCATCATTTCATCCTTGGATTTTTTATCTAAGGATGAAAATATTTTTTCTGCTTTAAGCTTATTTCCTAGTAAGGTTTCACATGCAAATATTATATTTCGTTCCTTATTTATTTCTGCGCTCTCTTGTATTTCTAGAATCGTATGTTTTTCTTCTTTTGTCAGGGTCTGACCTTTCTTAAGTTTTACTAGGAAAATATTTATCTTTGCAATATCACTTTCTGGGAATTTATTAAGATATCGTTTGTTTAGTTCAAAAGAAAGTTCTAAGAATCTTTCATCATGAGATATATCGTAATATTCCAGAAAATCTAACGAAGTATTGATGGTAAGTCCGGCTTGTATATCATGATACTTTTCAGAAAAAGATTTTTTAACTATTTCGAAATCAAAATTGGTATCCTTGATTGAATCACTAATTGGAGTTGAAGAATAAATACTAACATGATAGTAATAATCATCCCAGGTCTCGTTATCGGATAAGTTTTTAGTAGGTTTTTCTTGATAATCACTTTTAGGTACTAGTCCACCTATAGTTGTTAATATCTCTTCACTATAGAAATTAATCAATTTGTTATTAACGTTCCAGAATTTAAGTCTAATATAATTTGATAAATTGATATTAATAATATTCGAATCTTCTAATTTTCCATTTTGTATTTTCAACGATTCATAGTTTTCATTTTTAAATATATTAATTATTGAATTAAAGAGTAATGGTAAGTTTTCCTCTTTGTTAAAGATATAGTCTTCATTGATACCAATTTGCTTACATACTTCTATCAGTTCTATATATGAGTCAATTTCCTCATCAATGTTATTAAATTGATCTTTATTATCTAATTTGATATCTATGGTTATTATTTTAAAAGGGAGGTTATCATGTTCTAAATAATATCTTAATAGTTTTAAACACTTTAAATAAGAGCCTAATGTTTTTAATCTTTCTAAATGTAACTTACCAGTTTTCTTTTGTAGGTCTAACTCAAAAGTTAGTGTTTCTTCGATTTTTATAATATAATTTTTGTTTGTAGCGGTAATATAATAATTAAAATAAATGTCAGTAGAGTCAATATTTACTGCCTCTTGATGAAACACGTTAATTTGATCTATAGTAGCTGCTTTGACCGGTATTTGGATATTTTCGTTTGTCAAACCATAAATAAAAGCAGTTTCATCAAATAAATTGAAAGAATCTCCCTTTATATCAACAAAATCTATTTTATAATGTGTGTACTCTCTATCACTTGACATTTCAATATAGTGTTTTGGCTGCTTTTCAACAACATCTAAAAATGATTTACAGAGTTCTTCAAGCGAGCCCGTTTTTAATAACTTAAAATGTAACGCAATTGAATTATTAGAATTTAAATTTAATTGAGATATCAAACTCTTTAATTCTAAAGGAGCTAATAACTTATAATATGCTTGTCTAGCATAGGTTAATGGATTGATTGTAACGACAAAGTATAAAACTCCTTTACCGTCCTTGTAATATACTTCTAAATCTTTCTTGTTCACTTGGTGGCTAATTTTATCCTTAAGAATTACTGTTTTTTGAATAGTTGTACCTTTAACTTGTACTGGAACTCTGTTAATAAAATTGGACTTTTCAATATTTTGATTTTGATAAACCTCAATATCACCATCAAAAGAAATACTTTTATCATTCCATTGAATATTGCTAATTAGATGAAATGGGGGTTGTAAAATCAATTTATTGATTTCTAAACAAGCCAGATGTTCAATAATAGTTGTACTAACAGCATTTGTTTTTCTTGTAACCTGTTTTTTCTTTACTCTCTTGCTCATCAAATTTCTCCTTATAATCAAAAAATACATTTTTTTATGGAATAACTTATCTCAACATCTCTAAACTCCACAATCGTTCCTTAATCTGAACCCTCATAAATATTATTGTTAGTCTACGTTCTCTATTTCAAATTTTTTAATAATGTGATAGATTCCAAATAATACATACATTAACTATCAATTTTTTTGAATAACATAAATCTATCTGTTGACCTGTCGTACATATAGATGTCCTTATTTGAAGTGTCTTGGCTTTTAAATATCATACGATCATTATCTAGAGCATAATTTACTAATAAATTTTCAGATTTAAACTCTTCTTCATTTATGAGTATAATTTCATATCTATTTTGCATCGTTTTAAGATTAGAGAAAGGCGAATAAAAAAATATAAATAATAGAGGAAGAAAAATAATTATTATTTTAACCTCAAATGGTGACGTATAGTTTAATAATAAAAATAATAAAATTGTTTCAAAGATTATAGCCAATGAAATATTTAAATATAAAAATGTTCTAATGAATAGTCGATTCTTATATTTCTCCATGAATTTTCTGAATTGATTATCATGATTAAGAAATGAAGCAGAAAAATTGTATGTTAATAATGGAATAGAAGTTAGAAATAAAGCAGAGAAACTAATACCAAGAACCTTAGGTATTTTAATATTAAAAATCATTGTTTTATCGTTTGTAAATTCAGACAGGGATAAAGTGAATAAAAAAGAAACAAATAGGAATGAGATACTAAAGATTAGATATACAATTATGTTTTTTATTATTTTAAAACTGTCACTTTCTTTCTTTGAGAGAAACAAGGTATCAAATTCACTCAAAGAGAGGTAATTAAAAATTTGTTTTATCAAAGTAATAATAATAAGAACTACAAGAATTGAACTTGCTACGAAATATAGCGAATTGTTTTTTGAATTCTGAAACAACTCTATAATGGTTTGTATTTCACTACTCATGCTTTTTTTCCTTTCGTGTGGTATTATTTAATTTGCAAAAGGCACCAAGCCAAATGGTATTAGTCTCATAAAAGTTTAAAACATCTCTAAACTCCACAATCGCTCCTTAATCTGAACAAACCCATCTACCTTATGTTTATAAATCAACTCTAACCGATAGTGTGCAAATTCCTCTGTCACAAGGAAGTGATCTGCAATGTCAGAAATAAGGATTGGCTCGTTGATGGCGGTTTTGTATAGTTCTTTTAAGAATTTATTCGGCATTAGCAGATAGGCCGCCATCCTTTTAGCCTGGTGTTCTTGTTTGTTGCGAATATACTCATCAGTTAATAGCTGTGAAGAATAGTGGGAATAGCAATGACAAAATTCTTCTGCAAGAAGAAGTCTTTTTTCAATAGGGTCAAGCTCTGGCTGAATGAAGATAGTGCCGCGTCTACCCACAGAGTCAGGAATAGCGTAGGATTTTAGATGTTTGATAGACTCATAATCAAAATTAGGGTCAAAGAAGTTAATGTCTAATGGTTTGATTTTGACTCTATACCGCCAGCAAATATCGTACATATCAATTTCATCTGGTTGTAGGTAGTTAAAATGTGAAAGGACTATATTTGCTTTTTTCTCCCATCTATCTGTGTTTGTCTTGATTTGTTGCATTGTCTAACTCCTAAAGTAGATGTTTTCATAGTTAAAATTAATTTTGGAAGGAAGTTGAAGGATTATTTTGAAAAGACGAGTATATAGACCTGTTTCCTATAAATCCAAAATTAGTGCTTAATTACCATATAGATGTTAAAAATATACACGATTACAAGTAATCGTGTTATTCATTATCTAGTTCTCCAAATCCATATCCCTTTTTCTCATCATCATCTTCTTTTAGAAACATATCTCTAGCTTTCTGTAATCTGATGAGTTCTTTTATTTTCTTTTCTGGATCTTTAGCAAGGTCATGGAAAAGGATAGGGTGCTTCTTCAGTTCTTCGAAAATTTTATATTCTTCTTCACTAAGGTTAATCTGCTGACCTGAGATGGTTATATTGTTATGTCCTGAAATAAGATAGTCTGTAGATACATCAAAAAATTTAGCAATTTTTACTAGTGTATCGTAATCTGGTTGTCTTTTATTAATTTCATAATGTGCATAAGTTCCTCGGGTAACACCGATTTTTTCTGCTAATTCTTCTTGTGTTAATTTGCGACTAGCACGTAGAACTTTTAATCTATCACCTAACATATTTTTATCTCCATTTCAGTTCTTATAAAAATGATTATACTGTAGCAAATAGCTACAAAAAATAATTGTTGCGAAAAAGTACAAAAAACACTTAGATGTAGCAAATAGCTACTTAATTATAAAAATATAAAGTGGCGAAACGCTATAAAACGTAAAGGAGTTGAGAGGATGGAAGCTAGAAAATGGCTTCTTGAAAAAAGAAATAATGCGAATCTTACTTAAGAAGAAGTTGCAATATAAAAGCAAATATCAAGAGACTTTACTATTCTCAAATCTAATTAGGTGTTAGATGACCGAGTGTAAAAGTAGCAAAGGAAATAGCAACAATTATTGAATTTGATTGGGTTCTTTTTTTTGATACCGATTGCAGTGTAAAGAAACATGAATCTAACTCGGGATAGAAAGTGAAACATTTCCTGTTCTAATTGGAGATACTCTCAATCTTTAAGCCAAATTGCAATAAAGGAAGTGGAAAATTACTCTAGTTTGTTAAACGTTAGTAAAGAAAGATGGTACCAAAGTGAAAGTAACTTCATAGTTTCTTGGATGAATCAAGTTCAAAACAGAGTGGATACTAAGACACTTAAAGAAAAGTATCCAGAAGTTTATGAGAACGTGTTGAAACCTTCTTCCTTTCGTAAATTTGCAGTGAAGGAGGCTAAATAATGGCTACTAACCAAGCGCTAAAGAACCAGTTAGCGAATAAACAAAGTGGAACACCACAGCAAGTATCAGTACAAAATTTAGGGTTAAAATCGTTACTAAATACACCGACCATGCAAAAGAAATTTGAACAAGTTCTTTCAAAAAAAGCACCACAGTTTATGGCTTCCATTCTCAACTTATATAACGGAGATCCAGGGCTTCAAGCTGCAGAACCAATGTCTATTATCTCAAGTGCAATGGTTGCTGCATCATTAGACTTACCAGTGGACAAGAACCTCGGTTATGCATGGATTGTTCCTTTCTACGACTCAAAAAAAGGAGTGAAAGCAGCACAGTTTCAATTAGGATACAAAGGCTATATCCAATTGGCCCTTAGAACAGGTCAATATAAGAATATTAACGTTAGTCCTATATATGAAGGTGAGTTAAAGAGTTGGAACAGAATTACGGAGGAACTGAAGCTAGACCTAGACGGAAAGGCTAGTGAAAAGGTAATTGGTTATTGCGGTTTTTTTAAACTAACAAACGGTTTTGAAAAGACAGTCTATTGGACAAGAGATGAAGTAGAAGCTCATCGTATTAAGCACAATAAGATGAAGGATAAGAAGGCTATGAATAACGTATGGAAGTCTGATTATGATGCAATGGCCATGAAAACGGTAGTGAGAAATATGCTAAGTAAATGGGGAATTCTTTCTGTTGAAATGCAGAAGGCTGTTTCAGAAGACGAAAATGAAGAACGTGAATTAAAGGATATTACCGATGAAGTAGATGAACCAACAATAAATGATAATGAAAACATTATTGATTATGAAGTAGATAATGAATCAAAAGAAGAAAAGCCTAGTTTTGATCAAGGAAGTATTGATTTTAAATGATAGGTAATAAAGTTCCTTATCGTGTGCTCTTGCCAGAAAGACTGTTTAAAGAAGCGCAGGATAGGGACCATTTAAAGATATTTGTCCTACTGTATATGCGACATTATCCAGAATATGTTGTGAAATCTGTTAGAGATGGTTTTGCGATATGTTATAGGAGATAGGAGGGGGTAAACAACATGAACTACATAAAGGAGCTTAATGCATTCTATGATTGGCTGGAAATAAATAAACTGTCGCCATCAGCAATTAATTTATAGTATGCGTTGATGCACATAAATAATAAGGCTGGATGGGCAGAAACATTTACGGTGGCAGAATCGGTGTTATGCGTTAAGACAGGTTTAACTGATCGTACCCTTCGAAAAGTAAGAAATGAACTGAAGCAAAAAAACAGAATTGAATTTACTTCCAGAAAGGGAGGGAAGGCTCCTATTTATAGAGTTGTTTCCTTCTTCTCTACGGAAAATAATTCCGCGGATAGTTCCGCATTAAATAAAAGAAAAGAAACTAAACCAAACGAAACAAATACATCTGCTGCTACTAAGCGTTCCAATTATTTTGGTGAATACATGATCTGTTTTAGTGGACAACCTTCACCTATTCAGATTCAAGAGATAAATAGTTTCATAGACCAAGATGGTCTTCAAGAAGAAGTTGTGTGCTTAGCATTCAGGAAAGCATCTGAGATTGGGGCCAAGTACCCTTATGCCAGGTCTATCTTAAACAGCTGGTCTAAAAGGGAATAAGAACGGTTGCAGCTGTTCAAAAAGAACAACACGATTTTGAAGCTATGCGCCAGAAGAAACAAACCAATCAGCGCGCTCCCATTCGCAAAGAAATAGTACCAGATTGGATTGGCAAAAATAACGCACCTGAAGAAAAAACATTAGAGGTTGCTGAGTTTTTAAAACGGAAACGAGAATTAGAAGAGCGAATAAAAGCGTTATAGAGGACCTGAAAGGAGTAATCAAATGGCTAAAAGTAAGTACAGTAATAAAAAGACTGTGGTTGATGGAATAACCTTTGACAGCCAAGCAGAAGCGACGTATTACATACAGCTTAAATGGTTATTACAAGCAAAACAAATCAAGTCTTTTAAATGCCAACCTAGATTCCTTCTTCAGGAAGCATATATCAAACCAGATGGAACGAAAGTACGGAAGATTGAATGTGTAGCAGATTTTGAGATTCATAACTTGGATGGATCCGTGGAAGTAATCGACATCAAAGGAGCAGAAACAAAAGAGTTTTTGCTTAAGAAAAAGATTTATGAATACAAGTTCGATATTCCACTAAAGGTGCTGGCTTATGAGGAATCATTGGGCTTTATTGAGCTAGATAAACTAAAAAAACTAAGAAAGGGTGCTGTTAGTGGCAAGAAGAGTCGTAGTAACAAAAGCAGCCAGTCTCGATCGCGAAATATTACAAGTCCTAACAGTATACGAGGAAGGATTAGGCAAACAAGAAGTACGTAAGGAAAATCCGTATAGCAAGAAACATGGGGTGCTATATCCAAGAGGTAAAAGTTATGAATACAAGTGAAATGATCCAAGGAATATGCGTGGATACCGCCAATACAACAGTACTAGTAGAGGGCCAAACATACTTTTTATTTCCTAATGGTCCTAACTACTTTTATGTATCAATATTCCCAGATAGTAAAGCGCATAAGGGCTGTTATCAATCAAGGTGTTTTCAAATCATAAAAAAGCTTAAAGAAGAGTGGCCAGGAGAACCGAAAGGACCACGCTTGGTATAAATGTCAACACAAATATGTACATTTTCGCTCGTTTAAGGATGTACAAAATCACTCGTTTTCTTGCACTAAATGATCCTTTAAACGATAGGAATTTCCCACCATTGTCACAACCTTCGCATGGTGTAAGATGCGATCTAAGATGGCATTTGCCAGCTTAGGCTCCTGAAATACTTCATCCCATGCCTTAAAGTTTACGTTCGTTGTTAAGATCGTACTGCGCTTTTCATATCGCATGTCAATCAGTTGGAAAAATAATTTCGCATCTTCTTGATCAATTGGCAAATAACCAATCTCATCAATGATTAATAGTTTATATTTTGTATAATGTTTTAGACGAGTTTCTAAGCGGTTCTCCAATCGTGCTCGTCTTAAATTCTGAATTAAATCATGGCATTTAATGAAATAGGTACTTGTTCTTTTCTTTGCTGCCGCAATCCCTATGGCGGTGGCCAAGTGTGTTTTGCCAACACCACTTGGTCCTAAGAAAACAATATTCTCGTTCTCTTCAATAAAGCGAAAGGTTAGAAAATCTTGAATCTGTTGCTGATTGACTGAGGTTTGGAAAGTGAAATCAAAATCTTTTATTTCTTTCATATGTGGAAATGCAGCCACCTTTACCATCGACTGCGTCATATTTTGTTCTCGCACATCAATTTCATAGTTGGTTAACTTGATTAACGTATCAATAAATGACAGCTGGTTCTGGACTCCGAAATCAATTACTTCATTTAAATGTAGAGTCATTTGCTTCAGCTTTAGATACTCTAGGTTTCTTAATAATTGTTGATAATTAGTGGATAGATTCATTATTTATACACTTCTCCAATCGTTGCTAGATTTTTCTTTGCCAAATCATCGATTTCCGGATAGTTATAGTAAGGGGCTGAAACAGCCAAACCTGCTTTATAATGTGCTTCCTGATAATTTAGCTTCGCTTTGCTGATTGGATGCTGTGCAATAAGTTTCATGTTATAATAAATCCATAAGTTGTTATCATACACTTGTAAACCTACTTTCTTTCCTTGATATTCTGGTGGTACGGAATACTGGTTTGATTTGTAGGAGATCATGTTGGATGCATTGACTTTTACTTGTGTGTGCTTAATGCGATAGGAATCTCTTACTTTATCAGTTGGTAGCTGGAGTAAGTGGTTCCTTTCTTTTTTATATTCAATCATTGGTATTCTTCCTGTCCCTTGGTGAATCTGGTGATTCACTCTGTTGGCTAACTCTTGTATAAATTGATGCAGTTCCTCTAAAGAGAATTGTCCTTGATAGGCATGAATTTCGTCTAACAATTTCATTGTCGTTTCGACTTTTCCCTTTGTCCTTGGTCTGCCAGCGATACAGGCTTTCACTTTAAAGCCAAAGTCTTTTGCGAATTGCTCAAACTTTGCATTCACTTTACCCGGATAATGTTCCGTTCTTGCTTCATCCATCACTGTTTTCATATTATCCGTAAGGAGTTCCTCAGGAACACCGCCAAACGTTTCAAAAGCTTCTGTTAGAAAGGAAAACAGCGTACTTTGTGACTTGGAAATACTCAAGTGGAATACTCGCAATCTTGAAGTAGATAGAATAAGCGCAGCTACATTGATCTCGACCTGCTCGCCATCTTTTGTTTCATATTGAATATTTTCCTTCCAATCTAATTGAGCTTGTTTACCTGGCGGAGTTTCATAGCGAACCGTCCCCTTCGGAGAAGCAATACGTTTGTCCTCCACAAAGTAAGCATTAAATTCAGGTATTCGAGCGATATAGGCTCGAAAGGTCGAAGCACCACAGTCTAAACCGTGATTATCCTTTAAGTACTGCCAAAGCACCCGCCGATAATAAAACACCTGTTTAGAATCCTCAGATAAAAGAGCAGCGATCACTTCATAATATTCATCAATTTTTGAGGACTTTTTTCTTGTCCTCTTGGGGACAAAACCATTTAGATATTTCTCAACTGTTCGTCGATCTACTCCAAGTTCTTCAGCCAATTTACTCTTATTAATTTTCATTTTCATATGCTCCATTATTTGTTTGAATTTTGGTAAGTCTGAAAGACTATTAATCTCAAAATTAACATCGACATTTAATGATATATACATGACTAGTCACCTCAAGACTAGTATGTAAAATGAAAGCAAATTTGTACATATTTATCCAAGCATTATTGTACATATTTAAAATAGCATTTCTACGCTTGGTAAGTGATTATGACAAAGAGAAGGTCTATAAAGCACAGCTGGTATGGAGGAAGCCAGGATATAGAGGAACGGAGCTAAAAGAGTATTTTATTCGTTTGAAAGTGGAGTATCCAGAACAGAAATTAAAGATTAATTTGGTGGATAGCTGCTACTTCTATGATCAATACGAAGACGGACAATTCGAAGGTTTAAGAGGATGTTTTCCACTCCATTGGTTTGGAGAGATGGAGGAAGTACTAGACACTTATAACCAAGAGTTTAGTGAGAAGGAGAAAATAGTTGTCACAGAACCAGTTATAAATGGATATGAACAGTTATCCCTATTTGATTAAAAGAAGAGGGATTAATAGAATAAGAGACTTTAAAAGTCTCTCAAAGATAGAACAGGTGTTTGGGTGATACCTATTATACATCTTTGAGAGGAGAAAAGAAAATGAGTTTAAAAGAAAACACTATTTATCAAATGGATTGCTTAGAAGGAATGAAGTCTATTCCTGATAATTCAATCGATCTTATTCTATGTGATCTTCCTTACGGAACGACACAATGTAATTGGGATAGCATTATTCCGTTTGAACCACTTTGGGAACAATACAAAAGGGTTATTAAAGAAAATGGTGCTATTGTTCTTACGGCGAGTCAACCGTTTACTACGGCATTAATTGCATCAAATATGAAGTGGTTTCGATACGAATGGATTTGGAAGAAAGGTAATCATATAACAGGATTTCCAAATGCAAACCGAATGCCATTGAAAAATCATGAAAATGTATGTGTATTTTATAAAAAATTACCAACGTATCATCCGCAGGGCTTAATACCAATACAGGCTAAGAAAGTGAAAAAAAGTCCTAAAATGAAAGTTCTAGGCGAACGAAATGCAACATTAACAAAATCACATTATGTAAGATACAAAAACTTTCCTAAGAGCGTTTTGGATTTTCCAAGAGATAGTAAAACCTTTCATCCCACTTAAAAACCTTTGTCGCTTTTTGAGTACATCGTCAAAACATACACAGATGAAGGGGAAATAGTTTTGGATAATTGTATGGGCGGATTTACAACGGCGGTAGCTTGTGACAATACAAATAGAAGATGGATAGGGTTTGAATTACAGAAAGAATATTGCGAGGTTGGGTTAGAACGCATAAATGAAAATAGAAAAAATCTGGGTTTACCTATGGTAAAGATAGAAACACATATTTAATGATGGAGGCATATCAAGTGATTTTACCACTTGATATGCTTTGGAAAATACAGAGGATAAAGAAATAATATGAAATTCTAATATGATAAGCAGTTTATTTATTGCCCAGGATGCAAAACATTTGTTGCACCAAGTAAATTTCCGTCAGGATCTTGAAAACTAAAACCCCCATAGCCGTGGTTGGGATCAATATTTAATGTACCGACAAGTACGTCTTGCTCTTTAAGCCAACTATGAAACTCAGCTAATGAGGAAGTGAAAAAATCAATGATGCTATGTACATTTTCTGTATGTGTATTTTTGAAAGATAGGTTGTTTAACTTCTCTGTTTCTACTAAGTAGATTGTAGGTACCCCTTTAGATTCAAATGTAAGCATAGCAGTAACACTATCTTGATAATGAATTTTTACGTCAAAGATAGCTAAATACCAATCTAGTGATTTTTTTAGATTTGAAACTGGAATTTCCAAGGTTGCAATATGTGGTGTGAATTTACCCATTATAAGTCCTCCTAAAATTAATCGTTATTTAATTATTAGCTAAGAAGATAAAATTTCCTTTATTTTATTCAAATAATATAAGAATTATTAAGTTTACTAGGTTCAGTACGGATCACCAGCACTAGTAGCAATGAGAGGAATAAAAGAATCTAGTTATACAAAATGTGAATTTGAAGAAGTTTAGTAATTTATGTGGGTTAGAAAGGAATAAAAATGGTGATACCAAGAATTTTACATTATCCAGGTTCGAAATGGAGTATGGCCAGCTGGATAATTAGCCATATGCCTGAACATAAGACATACTTGGAACCTTTCTTTGGATCCGGAGCAGTGTTTTTTAATAAACCAAAATCAAGTATTGAAACAATAAATGATATGGATAGCAGTGTGGTTAATCTTTTTAAAGTCATAAGAGATAATCCGGAAAAGTTAGCCAAACTTATTGAATGGACACCTTTTTCAAGAGAAGAATATTATTCCTCCTATGAATTTGAGACAGGAAATGAACTCGAAGATGCAAGAAGATTCCTAGTTAGGTGCTGGCAAGCGATAGGAGCTAAAACAAGTGATAGAACAGGATGGAGAAGTCTTATCTCTTCAAATGGTCCAGATGTAGCAAAAGAATGGAGTAAACTTCCCGAAAAAATAATAATAGTTGCTAAACGTTTAAAGGAAGCACAAATTGAGCATCAACCAGCTGTAAAGTTGCTTGAAAGGTATCAGAGAAAAGAAGTTCTCATTTATGCAGATCCTCCTTATATTTTGGAAACTCGAACTAAAAGACACTATAAACACGAAATGACAATAGAAGATCATATTGAGTTGTTAGATATATTAGACCAACATCCTGGTCCAGTTATTCTTTCGGGATATGCACATCAGGTTTATGATGAACGCTTAATTCATTGGCGAAGAGTAACTATGGAAGTATCTGCCGAAGCAGGAGCAAAAAGGCAAGAAGTTTTATGGATAAATCCGATTGCAGCAGTACAAGGAAGTTTTCAAGAATCGTTATTTTAGGAGTGATCCTTTATGAGCATAACAAGCCTGTTAGATATGACAGTATGCTTGATGTGCAATGGACATGGGATGATTGGGAATAAGGTTTGTCAGAATTGTAAGGGTACTGGCGAACCACCTTTAAAATTTAAGCGTAAGAGACCTAAGAAAGAGGGTGTCATATTGATAGGAAAAAAGATTAAAGCAATAAAAATAATGAACGTTAGAGATATAGAAGACGAATCAATTCCACCGACAATTATAAAACCAAATGACATTGGCGTTATTAAAGGAGTAGACGATTATCCTAACGGAAAAGCATATGAAGTGAAAATTAATGGAGAAGATATTTTTATTTACGGGATTTCCAATAGATATTGGGAGATCATTGACTAATCTTTTTAATTCGAAACTTATCCGCAGAAAGGAACAGGACTATATAAAAAGCCCACTTTTTATAAAGAAGGCTTTTAGAACAATTAATTAGTTGTTTTTTCTTTATGACTAAATTTGTTTTTAAAGTAAAGGTAGTCAACTTTGTGTTTTGTAGCCATTAATTGAGAGGCCAATATCGCAGTATAAAAAGTTGTTAAAAGAATAGCTAATACACCAAGTCCTAAGGCAGAATTATTTTTTGACATAACGGTACACCTCCTTCTAAGTTTATCTTTTCTAAATTAGAAGAATTTATACGAAGGATAGTTAGTAATATTGGAAGCAGAAAGGAAGGGTGAAGGAAATTGATGATTCTTTTTAAAAAATATGTTTGGAATCCAATAAAAAACACCAGAAACTTACTTATTTAGCACTTGCGCTATTGTTAATAGTGCCGCCATTAATTAGATTTTTAAGCAAATAAGATAACAACTGTGCAATAAGAAAAAGAGCAATGGTAGATAAATCTGACCATTGCATTAAGGTTTAACAATTGCAGATCATTAATACGTTTCCATCTAAATCTTCAAAGTTAAAATAGGCAAAATCACCAATGCGCTCTATTTCTCTGACAACTGTTATTCCTTTGTTTTTGACAAATTTATATGCTAGATCAATATCTTCGACAAAAAAATTAAATAAGACATGGCTTGAAGGTTTTAATGTGAAACTTGGATCGAAAGTGTGATCGTCTAAAGTGAGTCCAGTCTCAGCGGTAACAGGAATATTGAAAACAGGAGATGAAACATCCTCCTTATTAAATGGGAGTCCAAGTAGCTCGCTGTACCACTCTGCAGATTTTTCTAAGTTACTTACATGGATAAAAACATTATTTACCTTACAGGCAATTGGAGAACGGGTTGATTCATTCATATCATTCTTTACTTTTATTTTTCTACAGTATTTAAATTCAATAAATTGTAAGGGAATCCTTTATCAATGATAAAAAAATGTTGCAGAACGAAATAACTCTTTAGATAACAAATGTGCGACAGGAAGGAAGATGAAAAATGAAGATGATGAAATTATCACAATTAGCAGATGATGTAGAAATAAGTGTTGAGGAATCACATTTAACCTATACGGTAGCAGAATTAAAAAGTGAAATATTAGACCTTCGGGAACCACATCATGAAACATCTAAACCAGCTAATAGTTTGTCAATAAATATATTTTAAATTTATAATTACTAAATGCTATACTAAAAATGCACAACTCAAATAACCCTCCTGATTCAATTTGGAAGGTTTTAGTTGTATAGGAAAATGTTGTTACTAAATAGTTTCTTGGAATGGTGTTTTCGTTTTTAACATCGCATAAATCCAGTGTAAAAGCTTATTAGCACATGCAATAATGGCTACTTTATAAGGCTTACCTTCTTCACGTTTTAAATCGTAGAAGGCACGTAATCGCATATTTCGTGCAATGGTTTCTTCAGTTGTTTTCTTTTTACGACTATCTCGAATGGAACACCGAACTGCTGTAAAAAGCATGTGGCGAAGCCTTGCAGAGCCTCGTTTAGTAATATGATTCTTCGTGCCTTTAAAGCGACCTGATTCAAATACACTAGGATCAAGTCCTGCAAAGGCAACTAACTTTTTGGGATGACTAAACCGATCAATTTCCCCGATTTCAGAAATAATCGTTGCAGCGATTTTTTCGCCTACACCGGGAATTGTTTGGAGTAGTTCATATTCTTCGAGCTGTACTGCTAACTGATCAATCTCACGCTCCAACGTAGAAAGCTGTTGGTGGTACACTTGAAGTAAATCAATATACATATTCAGACTGACAAGAAGGCTTTGATAACGCGTTGACTGAAATGGGTTGCGTTCTGCAGCTGCGATTAATCCCTCTGCTTTTTCAAGCGCCCAATTAAACGATCTTGCTTTACAATGCCTATCAATAAATTGTGCAATTTCCTCCACACAAGTTTTTAAGACAGTCTCCGAGGTAGGGAAAGTTTGTAAAGTTCTTAATGAAACCTCGGCATACAGATCGCCAAAAACGCCTTTATACTCTGGAAATACTTGATCTAATACAGATTGAAATTGAAGCTTTGTTTGAACCATAATTCCCGTCATATTTTCATGTTGTCTTGTCAGATGCCGAAGGTTTAATAACTGAACACCACGCTTTTTCTGCGGCTCTAAATCCTCTTTGTAATACAGTTCGCCTAAGTGATAAGCATCAATGGCATCTGTTTTAGTTTTTCTTAAACTAGAACTTTTTGCTCGGTAAGATACCAATGGATTTACGATAATGACAATGTACTCTCTTGCTTCTAAAAACTGTACAACTGGGGCATGATAGTGACCCGTTGATTCCAAGACAACTGGTGGTTTCATCCCTGTTTGATGCTCTAAATCTAGTAAATAAGAGTATAACTCTTTTAAACCATCCACCGTATGTTCAACTTTCACACTATTTTTATAGGGCATTTTTTTATCCAAGAACATTTGAACCTGACTTTCACCTTTAGCGACATCCAGACCAACAACTGGATTCATAAATTATCTCCTCCTAGTGTAGTGGATTGACCGGTAACCTCTATCTAGCTTGTCATTCATATCTTCGCTTGTTATACGGGATCATCATGTCCCAACCAGCCTAATCATGTGTTAACAAGTAGAGGGGAACAGTTTAGTTGTCGGGATCAAGTCCCACGGGTGCGTCCGTTCTTCCCCGGCTACTATCAATCTATAAATTGAATAAAAAATAGTCAACCAGAATTCTCTGGCTGACCTTATAATACGAACGGGTGTGTAATCAAAAGACAAAAATGGTCACCAAATGCAAACTACATGGTCGAAAGCTATATAGAATCAGAAGCTCAAGAAATGTATGAAGATTGGGATGAACGTGCCATGGATTGTATGACAGACGAAGTTATAGAAGAAATACAAGCTATTCTTGAAAAAGCATTTAATAGTGACCATGCTACAGCTTATTGGACTTATGAGAATCCAGTTGAAATTGATATTTTCCCAGTTAAGTAAATGCTCCATGCGAAACCAAAGTGAGGAAGTGGGTATATGCACAATTTTATATGTAAATTGTTTCATAAGAAGTATTTTATTTATTCGTATAGAAATAAACATTGGCTTTCTTGTTTATATACTTGTCAAAAATGCGGGAAAACGCATGATATGAGGTAATACACCATACGAAACTAAAGGAGGAAAATGGCTTGGATAAAACCGAAGCAAAATTTATGGCTTATGATTGGGACGAAGGGAAATATAAATTGTTGCCTTCTAATGACATTGTGGAAGCTATCCATATTGCTTGGAATTATGAATTTGATGTATATGAATGAGGTAGCGAGTGAAGAATTAATCTTTTCAGGTAGAGAAGACAATGAAGGGAATTCAGAAATGTTAAAACCTTATGGACTACGATTGATTAATGATGGTTCACTTAGGAGATTACAAAACATTGAAACTGGAGAGATATACACTGCTGAATGGGAAAGGTAACGAACCATAGATAACAACTGTGAAGTAAGATGATGTAATGTTTTTATGGGCGAATAATAATGTACATTTTCATATTTACAGGAAGTTTATACTTATTAATCCACTATTTATGTAAAGAGAGTTAGACATAAAAGGCGAAATAAGGAGCAGTTATAAAACAACCACTCCCAAACTTTGAAGAACAATTTTAATATTAACCTTCAACTGTTTTTTCAGGAAACAATTTTCCAAACAATGTAACTGCCGAGATAGTTAAACAAACAATAATTATCCCGGTAATTAGATTTGTAGTGTTTAAGCCGTAATGAGCAAATGCTGCTGAAAAAATGTAACTAATCACAAAACTGAGAAAAACTACAAAAATTAAACTTGTTTTTTTACCCACTAATTCAATCACCTCTCTTTTAATAAGAATGTACGTTAGTGAGAGATTAAATGTTTCAAATTTTTTATTGCATAGTACGAAACTTATCCGCAGAAAGGAAGAGTGAAGGAAATTGATGATTCTTTTTGAAAAATATGTTTGGAATCCAATAAAAAAACACTGGAAACTTACTTATTTAGTACTAGCGTTATTGCTATTAGTGCCTCCATTGATTAGATTTTTAAGCAAATAAGATAACGAAAGGGCAGTAAATAAAAAAATTCGTGTTTCAGGAAAGTAAAAGATTAAATAGGATTTTACCCAACAAACAAGAATAACAGATTAATAAATTTAGGGAAGTGATCCTCATGAGACTTAAAGAATTAGAGATTAATACTAGTACAATGCGCCTAGAAGTTGATATAATGGAACAAAAAGGAAGCTTTGCCATTGTTGTGTGTGATGGACGAGCTAAACTTACTAGGCTACCTGAACATGGAGAGACAAAATTGTAACTCATCAGGGGAAAGTTAAGAGGGTGAAGTTTGATGAAGGGGAAGATTTTTAAATTTTTTATTCATTTTTTATGTTGGGGTGTTTTTTTCTTAATTTGGAGCAAGTCTCAAATTAAAGTAATTGAGTTACTTTTTACGAATATGTCTATAATTATATTTGTTATTATTTATATAATACCCTGGTCTGAAAAATATTTTCAAAAGGAAATAAAGAGAGAAAAATCGGAAAAATATACAACATTGTATAATTGGACAGAAAACTTAGATGGTGGAGAGAATTATATTCGCCATTTATTTAAGGAAGAAGGTTCAAAAAGTATACCGATTAATATGAATAAAATTGAGGAAGCAATATTAAGTGAAACAAGTACAAGTAATAGAATAAAAGATTTAAGGTCAATGAGAGCCTATTTTAAAGCATATAAAGATAGGCATCTGAGAAAGTTTATTATAAAACAGTAGGAGCAACCATGTTAAGTTTTATTATTTTTGTTATACAAGCGTTAATACAAGGAAGGATAAAAAATGATTATTTATTAACTCTTTTAAATATTAACTATATATGGGGAGGAATAATGTCTTTTCTATGTATAGCATTTTATTATTTTTCTCTATCACATCGGGGTGAAAATAGAATAAATCTAATTTTAAATGTTTTAGATGAAAATATTGATGAAGAAAAAGATTTGAGGAAAAGTAATAAGGGATAAGTTTGAGGAGGGGGGAATTCTTAATTGGATTTTAAAAATTTAATAATACTGAATGGTAATAGGATTGAAAAAACACTAAATCGAGTCTTTAAATTGATACTAATCATTCTTGCATATGGATTTTTAATTGTTCAAGTTGTGGAGAAATTTGATATTAACCAGTCGGTTATACTGAAAATTAGTTTAGGGATTTTATTGTTCCCGGTGCTATTTTTAATGGGCAATATATTTATGACTTGGCTACATGAATTATCACATAAAGGTTTTGCAAAGATATTTAATTATAAAACACATATTAAAATAGACATAGACTGGAGAAATTTAGATGCATCTGGGGTATGTCATTTTGATAAAAAAGATTTAATTAAAAGAAATCAATTTATCGTAATATTGATAGCACCTTTTATTATTTTCTGTTTGATGATTAGTACTATTTTATTAATTGATAATTTGTTCGTAAATATTTATTTTATTTTTATCCTTGCGAATAAGTTGAGTGGATGTTCAGGAGATTTCTTAATGATATATCAAACTTTTAAAAAGTCTTCCCAGAATGATCGATTTCAGTATGATGATACTGGTACATTTAAAATTATTAGAAAGTGAATAAGTTCTACCAGGCAGCTGGAGGACACTGAACAAGCGGTTAATACCGTTTCGTTTGGTGTCCTTTTTTATTTTTCTCCAAAGGAGTAACCCGTATGAAACAAATAAAGGTAATAGCATTGGCGTTAATTTTATCGGCTTTTGCTATATCAGGAATAGCAATTATTTCGGTGTTCTTAAATAATTCATATGAAGAAACTTTATTACGATATATTCTTTTTAATCTTTGCTATATCAAGGCAAAGGAATGGGTGGAGGGAAAGGGATGAATCAAACATTTAGGGATCAGTTAGTTAAATGGAAGGATATTCATCAAGAGAAGCAAACACCTAGGAAAAAATTAGTTGAGAAAAAGAAAGAAATCTTTTCACAAAGAGAATTAGAAGAGCTAATGGGATTGAGAAAGCCTACATATAGAAGACACAATGGCGCATTAAGACAAAGGGGGTAATCATGTATGGAAATTAATATTGCGGAATTAGTTAGGGATTATCGAATGATGAAAAGAGAAATTGAAAGGCTTCAAAGAATTATTTATGGGAAATCTGTACCTATGCGCTCCTGGGGAGTTGCTCAATATGGGATTGAAGCAACATTACCTCACGGAAGTTCTGGCAAAAGCCAAGCGGAATTGAGGGACATGGATATTCGAGAACAGAAACAAATAATGAGATTGCAAGAATATCAACGAAAAGTGTTCGCCATAGAAAGTGCTGGGGATTTTCTAGATAAGGAAATACTGAAAATTGTTTATGATTGTATGCTAAGCGGAATGACTAGGCAACAAATAGCGGTACATTTAGAGATATCTAGAGATTCTGTAGATAAATTAAGAGCTGAAATTAAGGCGCAAATCGGCACAAATACGACTTTTTCCAAACTTTTACATGGTGAAAAATCGGTAGTGTAAAATGGAAGGCAGGACGGGGAGGCGGTTAATAAGCTGCTTCCCCTACATTACCTTCGGTAAAGTAAAATAGAACTACCATTTTTCCATAATTACCCGATATAATATTTGGAGGTGTTTTATGGAAAAAATTGATTTTAGTCCTGTCGGGGATACCGTTAATGGAATGGCTATCCAATTTGGAATAGTCATGATTACTGGAGCAATAGCATTTATAGTAGTTTTTATTCTATTAAGGTTAATAAGAATTCCAAAACAGATAGCTAATTTTCTTGCAACTGCTGCATTTCTAGCTGCTTTATATTATTCTTTTACGACAAATTATTTACCATGGGTTCAAAGTTTGGTTGGATAATGAGCAGGAAAATATCTCCTTTTGTTGAAATATACGATATGGAGGTGCTTTATGGCGAATGAAGTTGGCAAAAGTATATATGAAAAAGCGAATGAGCATTTAAGCAAGTATTTGAAGCTTAAAGACAGTGTCTTAGACAGTGAATATGTACAATTAGCAGGTGATGTATCAAAGTTAGTTGGTTTTGTTAGAAGTGCAAATGAGCTTATAATTAATAAAAAGTTTAATTCTTTCTTAAATGGGTTTACCGAAAGAGATATGCCTACAGAAAAACAAATAGAGAAATTAATTGAGTATATTGATGATGAAGCAAAAGCTGAATTTATATCTGATACATTTTCAAAAGTGGTGTTATCTAACTCATCAAAAGCATGTTTATTAATGGGTACTTTATTAAAATCTATGATAGGTGAAGGCGGAAACATTCAGCATCATAAATTAGTATGCATTACGGCTTTAACAAACTTCTTTGATATAGATATAATTAATTACACACATATCTTTAGTTTTTATGACTGGCTAGTCTCAACTCAAATGAGATATAAACCCAAAAAGAAATATGAAAAATTTTTAATGTATACTTTAAAAAAATACACTCAACAAAATAATATCGATTATTCTAGCCTATTGTTAACTATTGAAAAAGCAGTATCATCTCAATTAATAACAAGAAGCTATGATGCTGATATAGGTGTGACATATGATAGAGATAATGATACAACCGATGTTGACACAGCAGATATTGATGAATATTACTCAATTAATAAAGCTGGAATAATAATGTATCAATATATAAAAAGAATTTTATAAAGAGATGAACAATCCAAAGCACCAATTATTAGGTGCTTTTTTCATTTTCAAAACACAAATGCATAAACAGGAGGTGGGTAGGTGAATGTAATATGGCTAGAGCAAGAGATCCAAACAGAGATAAAGCATATAACTTATGGAAAGAACACAATGGAGAAATAACAAACAGAGAGATAGCCAACCAACTCGATATAGATGAAAAGAAAGGTGGCTGTATGGAAGTCTCGTGATAAATGGGGACAAGATAACAAAGAACAACGTTGTACAACAAAAAAAGAGTAAAACAAAGAATGTTGTACAACAAAAGAATAACAAACAGCAAAAGCAGCAGAGCAAACAGAATAGTGAAGAACAGGAACCTTTGATTGAATTGGACGAACTAACGGACAAACAAAGGCTTTTTTGCATTTATCATCTTAAATACTTTAATGCCACAAAGGCATATCAGAAGGCTTATGGTTGTGCTTATTCGACTGCAATGGTTGAAGGGCACCGTCATCTAAGAAATCCTAAGATTGCAAAAGAAATAGATAGAATAAAAGAAGAACAGATGAATGACTTGAAATTAGGTGCTAATGATGTACTTCAAAAATACATTGATATAGCTTTCGCAGATGTAACAGACTTTGCAAAATTCGGTAAGAAAGAAGTCCAAGCAATGGGAGCCTTTGGTCCTTTGGAAGATGAAGATGGCAATCCAATCATGGTAGAAGTGAACTATGTTGATTTTATTGATTCATCGGAAATTGACGGAACCATTATAACCGAAGTGAACAAAGGTAAAGACGGAGTATCTGTTAAACTTGCAGACAAAATGAAAGCTTTAGAGATGTTATCTAAGTACTTTGATTTGTTATCCGAGAATGACAAGAAACGTTTACAGGAAGAAAAGCTTAAAGCTGAGATTGAAAAGGTTAGACTGGAAACAAAGATTGATAATTTCGATTCATCTAAAACAGTAATCGTTACGAATGTGGATGAAATGAGGAAGGTATTAGAGGATGAATCTAATTAAAATAACGGATCTCATCAATAAGAACTTCTACTCCTTATGGTTAGCCAAACAATCTCATATAATTGCTAAAGGCGGACGTTCTTCTATGAAATCGTCTGTAATTAGCTTAAAGCTTGTTACAGATTTTTTAAATGATCCATTGGGCAATGTTGTATGTTTAAGAAAAGTCGGTAAGTACTTATCAACTTCTATTTACGAACAAATAAAATGGGCCATTTATATGCTTAAAGTAGAAGAGGAATTTTACTTTGGTAAGAGTCCACTAATGATAAAGCATAAGGCAACAAATACAACCTTTTACTTCTATGGCTGTGATGATCCAATGAAATTAAAGTCAGCAAAGATTGCTAAAGGTTATGTAATGGCATTGTGGTTTGAAGAAGCTGCAGAATTTGCTGGTGTTGAAGATATAGATATTGTAGAAGATACATTCATCCGTCAAGAGATTGAAGAAAAAGAGGTTAAGGTATATTTCTCTTATAACCCACCTAGAAATCCGTATAGCTGGATTATGAATGGTTAGATGGAAAGTCTTCTGATGATGATTATTTTATCCATCATTCAACATATCTCGATGATGCAAAAGGTTTCCTATCTGCCCAGATGATTAGGAAAATCGAGAAGTACAAAGAAAATGATTATGATTACTGGCGCTGGATGTACAACGGAGAAGTAATAGGTTTAGGCGAAATGGTATACAATATGAACCATTTCAATAATATGTGAAAATTCTTAAGGTGTAGTTACAAATATCACATAATAAGTAATAAAAATGCAAACAGACTAAATTTATTCATATATACTCTAGGATTTTTCCAGAACATGAGAAATTATTTACTAATTAAGGAGGAATGAGGAATGATTTTTTTAAGGATATAGAACATTAGTAGAAAATATATTTATTTTGAAGTTAAATCCAAGTATCAAAAATGAAAACCTTATTTATCCAAAACAAATAATCCGCATAAAGTAATGGGGATGGAGTTTCTATAATGTACCCTATGAAAAAAATATCAGCATGAATGCTATTTAGACAGCATTCATGCTGATACTTTTAATAAAATCCATTGATGACTTATGCTCTATTTTTAATTTTAAGAGCTACTAAGTATCCAGTCAAAAGGAGAATCAACACACGTATAATTCTGCCAGCGTATTGTCCCACAGAACCATCTTCTTGATTTGATACAAATTCACTTGTGTAATAAAATAAAATAGTCGCAATAATGAAGTATAATAAATATCCTAAATATCTCATTTTGTGATATCAATCCATCCATTCTTTTTATACCAATCTTTACTATCAATAATATTTGCTATTATACTTCCTGGATTATAATAGTTTAGAGCAAAATCAATAGCTACACCAATTATTGTTGCTATTGACACACCTCGTATTGTTTTAATTTTAAGTTTTTTAGCTTGTGCTGTAGCGACTCTCGATAGAGTTTCTTTAGCTTTTTTAGCTCCTTTCTTTTTAATGTAATTCTTTACGCCAAATACTGTTCCTCCAACTACTCCGAAGATTACTACGTTAAATGCTGCCGCTGCAAGATTGACTCCAACGGCAATCTTTCCTTTTTTCTTAGCAGCATAAGCTTTATCAGCAGCGAAGAAATTTTCTATTTTGGAAAATAAAGTATCATCATCTGTGTTCAATTGTTCTTCATATTTCTCCTCTAGCTCCTGTTGAGTGGCTTCTAAATCATTAAAAGTTTCAGAACTTCCATCGAAAAGATTTATAAGTGCTTCTTCTAATAATTCTACTTCATCAGTTCCAGAAATAGTAGCTGTTTCCTTAACAATTTTCAAGAATTTATCTTTCTCTGCATAATCCATTTTAGAGATATCTAAATCCTCAACTGCAGCTTCAAAATCAAAATTACCATCAAGTATTTCTTCAGTAAATTCTTCTGCATCCTCACCTGTATATACGCCTAAATCTTTAAGCTCTGAATCACTTAAATTATCTAATTCTTTATAGGTTAAATCTTCTAAATTTCCTTTATCATTAAAGAATTCTTCTTCAAAGTTTTGCGTTGGCGGACTATCAGCTAAAGATGAAATTGGTTCTGTAACTGTAGAAAAGAAAAAAACAGTTGCAACAAATAATAGTAATTTCGAAAGTTTTTTCACACTATATCCTCACTTTTTTGTATTTATGGATATATTATACAGCGTTTACAAGATAAGTCAATAGATTGATAGCTTGAGTTTTCAATACTGATAGATTTATCCATATATTTAGTATTTTTTGTGAACGAAAAGGAATCCACCTAGAAAATAAAGAAGCCTCTTATAGAAAGGAGGAAAGAAAATATGAGTGTTATAAGACTATCTAAAAGCCATTTTATATATAATAATCAAATCCGTTGCACAATTTGCAATAGGAATATTTTGTTGAACGAAAAAATATATGTAGATGCAGTACATACCCTAACACACCAACAATGCGGTTGTTATAGAAAAACAATCGACTATGGAACTTTAAAAGAAATAATAGCTCAGCACCCAAAATGGTTTCCACTAGATCACTAATCTGTATACCGATGTAAAAAATAATGATTAAGTAACTTTTCTGTGTTATTTCTTAGATTGTAGTTAAAGTATCGATGTACTTCATGATATCCGTTGATATAAAAATTATATTCCGTAAAAGCTTCATCACTTTCACCCTTGACCAATTTCCATTTATTTTTAGACATCTTATTATTATTTTCTCGCATATCTTTTTGTACCTGTTTCATTGTGTGTTCGATTAAGTTTAGATAGGCTTGATTGAGTTTAAACGGTGTAGTCTCAGCTACTTTATAATCTCGCAAGTACAGTATGAAGCATCGGTAAGTATATAGCATTCTCAAAAATGTCTCTTTCTTCATCATTAAGTCTACTCATAACATCTGCTCCATTTATGCTTTTTCTACGTCCACAAGTTTTCTAAAAGAGATGTAATGTATATAATCTTTCTCGTCTTGAATACGCAGCTGGTTATTAAGGTAGTCAATATAAACAGTACGGCCAATCAAAGTATCTATATAACCGTTGTTAAAAAGGCTAAATTTAAGCAGTTGATTATATTCCATGCCTTCATGTATTAGTATGTCTATATCATTTAATTTATCCTCATCTAAAACAGGCTGTTCAATCTTATTTTGGCTCTCAATAACTTCTTTTACTCCTGCTACATGTTCAGGCAGCATCATCGCTACCCACTTTTTAGTACCCCGGTCTTTTAACATATCCCCAACTCCTTTTCGATAGGATAATTATATAAGAACAATTGTTCGGTTTCGGTGTGTTTTCGAACGAACGTTCGTATATAATATATCCAAAAGGGAGGTAGTTTATGATGATAAAGCAACTAGAAAGAGCATTTGTGGAAGGTAAACCAATTGAGATTATCTATATTAAGAAAGATAATTCAGTGTCTCAAAGATCAATTTTAGTAAATAGAGTAACCGAAACATATATAAAGGCATATTGCTTAGCGAAGAAACAGCCACGTATCTTTAAAGTTGATTCCATCTTAGCTGCTTCCTTCAAAAAAGAGAAGGGGGAATTATTGCATGCATAAGCCTTTTTGAAAAACCATTTGACTAAGTCATTGGAACTTTATAAACGATGCACAAAAAAATCCCCGCTCTTTGTAAGTGGGGATTACTATTATTATTGAAATGCAAAGTCTGCTCCGTGCTGTGCCTGTTCATTAGTAAATCCATCAAATACTAGTTGGTCAACAAGTCCAGACTGTGAAAAACTTGTGTAATCCAGATAGCTTTGTGCTGTCAGCTCTGCTTGTTCGTTCCAATCTACTTCCGTGTCCATTATTTCCATAGCATAGTTAATTGAGTCTTGTGAATAGCCTTCAAATGATAATTGATCAGCAAGTCCTTTATGACTGAAAGAAGTGTAGTCGATATATCCTCTAGCAGCACTTAAAGCATTAGCACCTTCAACTCCAGCGGCCGCAGCTTTCTTCTCTGCTGCTTCTTCTTCAGCTTTCTTCTCAGCTTCAGCTTTTGCCTTTTCTGCTTCTTCTTCAGCTTTCTCCTCAGCTTCAGCTTTTGCCTTTTCTGCTTCTTCTTTAGCTTTCTTTTCTTCTTCCTCTTTGGCTTTTTTCTCTTCTTCAGCTTTTTTCTTTTCGGCTTCCTCAGTTGCAGCCTTTTTTTCGGCTGCTTTCTTCTCAGCTTCTTCTTTTCCAGCTTTTTCACTACTATCATTTGTTGAAGCTACTTCTTCACTTGTCTTTTCGTCTGTAGTTGGAGCGGTTTGATCAGAATCTTCGCCCATATTTGCTAAGGAACCGATAATGATGACCGCTAATAACCAAACCCACCACTTTTTATAAAATGGTTTTTTTACTTTCTCCTTCTTAGCCAAGTTGACTTCCCCCTAATTTCCTGTATTTATCTATCTAGCAACAGTATTTTACATTTACAGAGAAAATAATACTATAGATTCGACAAAACTAGACAAAAGGAAAATGATAGAAAAGACCCGACTCGTTTGAGAAGGGCTTCTTTTTATAAATCCAATAGTTGTTTCTTCTTGTCTTCAAACTCTTCTGCTGAAATAATTCCATCATCAAGTAATTCTTTAAATTTACGAATTTCACTTGCTGTATCAATTTCTTGTTTGTTTTCTGAATTCTGACCACTTTTCATACTTAAGAATAAAGGGATTTATAGACCGGGATAATAAGGAGATTAATGTATCCTATATAGCTGCCTCCTTCATTACTAAACACTATAAGCTGCACGCATAAGAAAAGCCTACTCAATAGAGGGGGCTTTTCTTTTAATTAACAAACACCCGTTGAATTTAAGTGTAACACTTCACATTCCTTGAAGATTTAAAATGTAATATAACTGATTAAAATAATGAAGAAAAATAGTGTTTCAAGATTAATAATAAATGGATTCGCTTTTATCTTTGATAAAACCTTAACTCGTTTTAATAAACTTGTATCTAGCATTATAAATAAATAATAAAAAAGAAGTAAACTAAATAAAAACATAAGACTTGTCATTATCACTTGTTCATCTTTCCAGAAAGTGATGCATAGAAATACTGACCAAATACATTTAAAAATATTAGCTACTAGTTCAAATGGATTAGATAATGTTGCCATCATATAATTACCTTGACTTTCTGTAATAGATTTATCATCATTATGTTTTACCATATATGTAATGTGTCCTGTTTGAAGAGACATTGAAATAATTAGCATAAATAAATATGCTAATCCAAATATAGAGCCTACTTGTAGGGACTCCGAATTAAATAATTGATTTAATGCCAATGGTAAAGGTAACCACATTGCATACATTAAAGCCATCAATATGTGCATAAAAGCAAACTCGTTACTTTTAGCCATCTTTTGAAATGTAAAAACAATAATTAAGAAAATTATAATTCCTATCCAGCCCATAATTATTGTAGAAATTAACATAAGTTCCCCCTAAACTCCCTTAATTGATTTATACTTTATTTACGTTAACCTGCCCCTTTTTTACGATTCACCCCATTTTCACGATTATTAATCCATTTCGACAAAATAACTAAGAAATCCTGTTTTTTGTTCCATTAACCTGCCACTTTTCTACCATAAACGTTTCACTTATTACAGGAATGCTGCCCCGTTTGTTATATAAGACAAACTCAACACATTTTATAGAGAATTACATCAATTATTTAATAAGCGAAGTTATATATACGGGAGTACTAGATAGGTAAAGTAAGCAAAGCTTACGATGTAGTACATTCCTTAAATAGGAGTTTTTTTGGAATAATAAGAACTAAGCTATATTCACCGGACGCAAAAAATAATACTTGTTTGAATCAGAGGAATATTTTTAAGAATCTAAAGAATATATTATTTATTGCTCCTTTTGTTAATATTCAATGCTATCATTTCTAACTTACTAATCCATTTATAATAACCCAATATCATAAGTAGGAGAATAGGTACAATAATAAATTCAAACCACAATTTCCACCAGCCTAAATGAAAATAGCCCAAAGGTTCAGGGAGTAAAGTCAGTGCTTCATACATTGTAATCCCTGCTGTCCAGTAAGCAATATATAATGCCTTTTTAATAATACTGTGGTTAAATGGAAAGTAGCTTATAAATAGTATATTGATTGGAGGAATTAAAATCGTGTGTGCAAAAACTCCAAACCAATCTACACCTTTATCAAAATACCAATACCCTCCGTACTTAAATTCAATAATCACATCAAAACTGATCTGAAAGGCAATAGTAAAAGTCCATAGACTTACTTTTCTGTTCATTGTAGGTATTTTATTTTTCTTATATGCAATGAAATTAAATAAGATTATTGAAATAGTAAGCAAGACCATAAATTGTTTTCTTCCTTTTTTATAGTAGATTTTCTGAATGAATCTAACAATACATAATTGTTTTAATTAAATAACTAATTAAACTAGAATTAAATAGCTCAATTTCCTAGGTTTCCTATTCAATAAAACTGCACCGGTATTACCAGAAGAACTCAAATAAATAGTTAAAGGAATACTGCCGTATAGTTTTAAAATAAGCATACGGTCTTTAAATTTTTTATTTTAAAACGTTCTTCCTTTTAAGAAAAACATAATATTTATATACGAGATAATAGGGAAACAGATAGGAAAAAAAGGTAAACATAAAATTCCAATCATTTCCGTAAATAATCTTTCCAGTTAAGACATATATCACTTCAAGTAAAGTTGTAAATAATGATATTAAAAAGATATAAAGAAAAGGACTCTTCCTTCTTTTAATAAAAAATATTAAGTAACTTGCTAATATTGGATAAATACCTAAATTAAATGGTAGAAAGGAAAATGTATTATTAGAGGAATTTACCTTCCAAAAGTTCAAATAAAAACCTAACTCATTTACAGTAAATGCTATTACTGAAAAAAATGGGCCAATGAGTGGGATTATCAATCTATCCTTTTTGTAAAGATGAAAGCACCCAACAATCCAAGGCAATATAAAGACCATCATGACATTAAAAATCATATTATTTTTCCTTTTTATTTTTATCTTTTCCTCAGAACTGAATTTTATTTATTTCAAGAGCATTATTATTGGTAAATATTTTCACTTAAGACATTTCCCTATCTTCCCCGGTTGTATAATAAAACAATCTCAACAGAATATACGGAAAAAGGCTCCAATAGTTATTTAAGTGTAGTTTAAATATAACTCGGAGTACTAGATGTCAAAGTAAGCAAAGCTGAAGATTATTTATAGGAATTTTTTTTGACTAATAAGTACAAACTCTCATCTCATATAAATGAATGAGGTGATGACAACATGAAGGTCAACATTATCGAGGGCCCTAATACGAATAAAGTTATTCAAGATTGCTATCATTATATTGTAAAGAAATATAGAGAGGAGCAAAATAATCTTGATAGGGATTTACGCAAGGGTCTCGACAGAGGAACAATTAAAGGGATTCAGCATAAACGGCCAGATTGAAGAGTGCGTTCAATTAGCTGGAAATGAAGAATACCTTAAATATGTTGATGAAGGAATAACTGGCGAAATAATGAATAGACCTGCTTTGACTAGATTACAAGACGATATTGAAAATGGACTTATTCATAAAGTGATATGTTATGATCCTGACAGATTATCTAGAAAGTTATTAGTACAGCTAATGATTACGGAGACACTGCAGAAGAATAACGTAGAGTTGCAGTTTGTCAGAAGCGATTACAAAAACGACGCTGAAGGACAATTGTATTTCCAAGTTAGGGGTGCCTTTTCTGAATTTGATAAAGCTAAGATTAAACATAATACTATGACAGGAAGATATCGAAAAGCCAAGTCTGGCAAGGTTGTTAAAAACAATCATTTATATGGCTATCATTATAATAAAGAGAAAGAAACATACGAAATAAATGAAGAAGAAGCAAAAGTGGTCAGAATGATCTTTGACTATTACACCAATCCAAACAGTAAATTTCAAGGGATAAACGGTATTGCTCTTCACCTAACAGATATAAGTATTCCAACAAAACGTGGTGCAAAGGTCTGGCATCGGCAAGTAGTTCGTCAAATATTGATGAATGAAGCATACACAGGTAATTATTATCAAAACAAATATGATACGGTTGGTAATTATGTAAAAAAACAAGCAGGGGAAAAAGTGGAATATGGAAAAATCAGGCCGGAAGAAGAATGGTTAAAAACGGAGATACCTGCAATTATTTCACTAGAACAATTTGAATATGCCCAGTCCCTATTAGAGCAGGGGAGAAGACGCCAAACAAAAGTAAGCTTTCATCAGTATTTATTATCTGGTTTAGTAAGATGTGATCGTTGCGGAGGAACAATGACAGGTAAAAAAACGAAATCGCATGGTAAAGATTTTTTTATTTACACATGTCGCAAAAACTATGCTGGTTCAAAATCAAAGGGATGCGGTAAACAGATAAGCGAAAACAAATTAAATAAGTATGTGTGGGACACTATAGTGGATTTACTCAGCGATCCAAAGAAAATTGCTGAATTTAGAGAACAAGATGAAAAGACCTATTTAAAAGAAGAAATGGAATACGTCTTAGCAGAAATAGAAAAAGCTAAGAAGGGCCGCAAGCGTTTATTCCAACTTGTCAGCCTAAGTGAAGATGATGATATGGATCTGGAAGAAATCAAAGAACAAGTAAGAAATCTTCAAATAAAAGAAAAGAAGTTACAAGATAAGTATAACGAAATGTTAAATGAAAATGAAGTAGCTGCAGGTAAAGAACCAAGTGTGGTTGCCTTGGAATCTGCGATCAATATGTTTATGAAGAATAAGAAAAACGAATTTTCTTTTGAGCATAAACAAGAAATATTGAGAAGGGTAATTAAAGAAGTAATGGTTGTAGATAGTGAGACTATAAATATACAAATCTTTTAATGTAGTACCCTATTGTAATCAAGAACGAAATCCTTATGCACCTGAGAGCTTTGAAAAAAACCAAAAAGGATGTTTCCCTGCATGATCCAATTGGTCAGGATAAAGAGGGGAATGAAATTAGTCTTATTGATGTTCTAAAATCAGAATCGGAAGATGTTGTAAATACGATTCAGTTGAATATGGAGCTTGAGAAAGTAAAGGAATATATTGATGTTTTAGATGAAAGAGAAAAAGAAGTAATCATCGGCAGGTTTGGTCTAGATTTAAAGAAGGAAAAGACGCAACGAGAAATTGCAAAAGAATTAGGGATTTCAAGAAGCTATGTTTCAAGAATAGAGAAAAGAGCATTAATGAAAATGTTCCATGAATTTTATCGAGCAGAAAAGGAAAAAAAGCGGAAAAATGAATAAAAACTTTACATAAGGATGTTCTATAGATTTGCATTCTTATGAGGAAATCGTTTTATATAGACACATCGATAACGTATTTAAAGGATAGAAGAGCAGCTTAGTCGCTTAGTTTTTTAAGGTTGACTAAGCGGCTTTTTCTATCTTTTATATTTTGCGTAATGAAGGGATTCTGTATTGTCGGTTGCTACCGTTTTTACAACTTCGCCTTGCCGATTTTTATAAATTTCATATTCACGGTAAACTTCCACTATAAACCCATCTTCTTCTTTTGTTTCTTCTAATTTATATTCAAGATCCGGAGCTCCAAATATTTCATCTCCATTACTGCTAACTTCTTGCTCTTCCTTTATAGCTCCGTAAAAGAGAACATTATTTTTGTTAATTTTTGCGGTTGGTGTTTCTATGTAAGCAATAAAACCCAATAGAATGATAATGGATATTAAAGAGATTTTTTTCATTTTGTCTCTCCTCCTTCCATACATTGTATGCATGTCCTTTAGAAGTATGCGAATAAGAAAAGGGGGAATGACTGCATAATTGGAAAATTTAATCATTTTTGGAGTGGGTAAATCATATCGTTAGAAAGGTACAGGCCATACTTTTTTAATAATGAGAAGGGAACATTAACAACCTTAGAATGCAAAAAATGTCTCACAAAAATTTTCACTTCTTGTAAATGTTTTATAACATTTGTAATATACATGAAATATAAAGATGCTGCAAAGCAGAAAAGATTAAAGTTTATCGAAGGGGTTGAAGACCTGTGTTTATGAGACATATACTATTCATTACATTATTGATATCCTTTATTAACAATTTCTGGCCCATTCCTAATATAGATGATTTGCAGGGTGTTACATATCAAGAGGGTGCCGAAATTTCCATTTCTGAGCTAAAAGATACGGTAAGAAGTATGCAAAAAAAAGCTGATATCATCTCCTATTTAACGATGAAGCATGAAGTAGTAAGTGGGGAATTATATAACAATGAAGTTTGGAGATTTGACTTGGGTTTAAAAACACCATATCAATTTACTGCTGAAAATGACAGCATCGACATAGAAGGTCTGCAAAAAGGAATGGTTAAATTTATCGTGTTTTTTAGTTTTGGAGAAGATGAGAATTCCATTATCAGTAAGTCCATATATTATTGTGATGAAAATGATTCCATTCATGAGGTGAAATTTATCGAGAATACAGAAAGAGAGAGTATTATCTTTTCATAAAAGAAGTAAATCAAGAGAGAAAAATTATCTATCTTTTCAGCTCTGCCTATTATGCAAGCAGTTTCCCGGAGATAATAGGGGTAGATCTAACATTCGATATATAGGCTTTTAAACAAGCGAATTTTCACCACCTATCTATACTATTAGAAAGGTGGTGAAAAGCATGGTTAAAATTTTTATCGATCCTGGTCATGGTGGTTCAGATTCTGGTGCAGTAGGAAATGGGCTGCAAGAAAAAAATATTACCTTAAGTATTGCCCGACAGGTTAGAAGTTTTCTTCTGAATGAATATGAAGATGTGGAAATTCGGATGAGTCGCAATAATGATTCAACTGTAAGTTTACCCGCAAGAGTGAAAGCTGCCAATAACTGGAATGCTGATTTTTATCTTTCTATTCATGTAAATGCTGGTGGGGGTAATGGCTTCGAAAGTTATATTTATCCGGGAGTTGGCGCACCTACGACCACTTATCAGAATGATATTCATAAGGTAGTTATAGATGAGACAGGATTTAATGATAGAGGAAAGAAAAAAGCAAATTTTCACGTATTAAGAGAAACAATCATGCCTGCTTTGTTAACAGAAAATGGGTTCATTGATACAGTAGCAGATGCGAATCAGCTAAAAGATAGTAATTTTATTACGAAGATTGCAAGAGGGCATGTCCAAGGATTAGAAACGGCCTTTTCTCTGCAGAAGAAGAAAAGTCAATCACCAATCTATCGTGTACAAATTGGAGCTTTTAAGGAAAAGGAAAACGCAGAAAAAAAAGCAATGGAAGCAGCTGAAAAGGGATTTGATACAGCTATTTTATTTCGAAACAATCTGTTTAAAGTACAAATCGGTGCATTTAGTAATAGAACGAATGCGGAGCGTTTAGCAGAAAAAGCGAAGAAAGCTGGATTTCATACGTTTATATCTCCTTAGAAAGAGAAATAACATTTTTAAATAATTAACGGAAATATAGGAAAAAGTTAGAAACGGGACAATTGCCTAAAACATTCACAACAAATTAAGAATATTTTATAGAAAGAGAGGAGGAGAATAAATGGCTGGTTATGGATACCCAAACCAAGTACCAGCAGCTGTTCCGCTTGGTGGAATCGGACCTGCACCATTTGGCTATGGTGCCCCTTATCCTGCTTATGGCGGTGTATATGGTGGTTTCTGGTACGCATTTTTAATCATTCTTTTTATTGTTATCATTCTATTTTGGGGTTTTTGGGCATTTGGTAGTTTTTATCGCTAAGGGAAATAAAAAAAAATTTAGATGTTGGAATAGTAAATATAGTGATTGCTGATGAAATAATGGACAATACAAGCAAGCTGCTTCATATCGACTCTAGCATCATGTATCTTTTTAAGATAACGATGCTTTTTCTTTTGTTATCAGAAATATTTTACTATTTTTACAGAAAGAATGGAAATATTTCGATAGTCAAACTATAATGACATAGTAGTAGCAGTGAAAGGAGTGGAGAAAAGTGAAGATAGAAGAATATCAAGCTACATGGGATTTAGAGGGTTTATTTCCTGGAGGAAGTAATTCTCAAGAGTTTAGAGAGCATTTAGCTATGTCATTGGATGAAATCGAAAAATTATCAGCATATGTACATAAGTATGAGCCATTACAGGAGACGGACAAAGATTCTTTGCAGCAAATTGTGAATCAGTTTGAAGTTGTCGTAAAAAAAGTAAGACAAGCAGGTGCTTTTGTCAGCTGTTTAGAGGCGCAGAATATGGAGGATAAAGGAGCAAGTACATTAAGAGGTAGAGTAACTGAATTAAGTGCTGTGTTTCAAAATGTGTTAACGGTTCTTGATGGGAAATTATCCTTATATAGTGATATGGAATGGGATTCCTTATTTAAAGGAAATAATCTAGAAGAACTTTATTTTGTGCTGTCAGAAAGAAGAGCGGCAGCTAAAGAAAAATTATCTGAAGAAGAAGAAACATTGATAAATAAATTAAGTGTTGATGGCTATTATGGCTGGGGCCAAATGTATGATACCGTCGTTGGGAAAATTCAGATTCCTTTTGATGAAGAAAATCTCTCCGTTGGACAAGCTGCCAATAAATTTTCAAATCCTGAACGCGCAGTTAGAAAAAAGGTGTTTAGAGAATGGGAAAAAGCATGGGACGCAAATGGGGAAATTCTTGCCAAAACATTAAACCATTTAGCTGGTTTCCGATTAAATGTTTATGGGATGAGAGGCTGGACTAATTTCTTAAAAGAACCGTTAGCGATTAATCGGATGCAAGAAGAAACATTGCAGGCGATGTGGAATGCAATTTCAAAGAAAAAACAGCCATTTGTACAATTTTTAAATAGAAAAGCTAAATTGTTAGGATTAGAAAAATTAAGCTGGTATGATCTGGATGCTCCTCTTGGTAAAATAGAAACAAAAATGTCTTACCAAGAAGGTGCCGAATTTATTATTAAACATTTCGAGCAATTTGGTACGGAAATGTCAGGATTCGCAAAGAAAGCGTTCGAAGAGAGATGGATTGAAGCAGAAGATAGAAAAGGGAAAAGGCCAGGGGGCTTTCACACCTATTTCCCTGAAAGTGCTCAGTCACGCATTTTTATGACGTATTCTGGTACGCCGTCAAATGTTTCAACTTTAGCCCATGAATTGGGCCACGGTTTTCATACATACGCTATGCGGGATATGCACACATTAAATAGAAATTATGCAATGAATGTGGCAGAAACAGCGTCTACATTTGCGGAAATGATAGTATCAGATGCAGCATTAAAGGCTGCATCATCAGAGGATGAAAAGCTGGTCTTATTAGAAGATAAAATTCAGCGATCTATAGCATTGTTAATGAATATTCATGCTCGTTTTCTTTTTGAAACAAGATTTTATGAAGAACGTCAAAATGGATTAATTTCAAAAGAGCAATTAAATATGTTAATGCTTAACGCACAAAAAGAAGCATATGGGGACGCTTTAGATGAATATCATCCTTCTTTCTGGGGCTCAAAATTGCATTTTTATATTACAGGTGTACCTTTTTATAATTTCCCTTATACATTTGGTTTTCTATTTTCACTTGGAATCTATGCAAAAGCATTGGACGAAGGAAAAGGCTATGAAGAGAAATACATTGCCCTATTAAGAGATACAGCAAGCATGACAGTAGAAGAATTGGCATTTAAACACCTTCAAATTGATTTAACAAAAGAGGATTTCTGGAATAGTGCCATAGATCTTTGTATTAAGGATGTAGAAGAATTTTTAGCGTTAACGAATGAATGAAAGAGCTTTTTATCTGATTTTTCAAAGGATACAGTAAGGAATAGAATTACAGGCATTCGTTTAAAAGGATAAATGTAGATAAAAGACCTCCTACATACCAAAAGCTGCTGGTGTGAAGGAGGTCTTAATTTTTTGATGAATAGCTTTAGTAAATGCTTATATTTTTCTCCATTTGAAACTTCCAATCATCAGAATGGAAAGAATAAGCATAAGAAATAAATAAATATGGCTCGGTATAAAAGTGAAAAATAGACAGCTAAAGGTTAAAATACAGCCAGCAGCAGTTATCGGCAGGCCTGTAAAAAAACCATGACTTTCCGTAATGTTAAATCGAGCTAATCGAAAAGCGCCACACACAATATAAAGGACTGTAAAGAAAGATCCTGGTGCTCCCAACTCAAATAAAATACCTTGGTACGCTAATAATGCCGGTGCTACCCCAAATGAAATGATATCACTCATAGAATCAAGCTGTTTGCCAAGCTCTGATTCGATATTGAATTTTCTGGCAGTCATTCCATCCAGTCTATCTGCTAATGCAGCGATAAAAATAAGCAGTAGACTTAATTGGAGATGTCCCTTTAAACTATAGATAATTGCAAAAGCACCTAATGAAATATTTGTTAAAGTTAACACATTAGCGAGTTGAGTTTTAATTTTCTTGATGGTTTGTTCTAAAACTCCATGTAAAAACATTAGATTCACTCCTAGTATGAAATGATTTGCATTTCATACAACTATTTTTTATATAATCATATATAATTCTAATTAGTATATGATTATTCGTAAAGAAAAATTTTTATTTATTGGAGGATTGCTTCATTGAAAGAAACAATTTATCGATTTTGTATTGAACTGACAAATGGAAGATGGAGTTCCTATTTGATTAAGAAATTTGCTTATTCTAGATGGAGCCGATATATAATTCCTTCCTTTGCAAAAGTTTATAAAATAAATATAGAGGAAATGGACAAACAACTAAAGGAATACGGATCCTTGCATGAATTTTTTATTAGAAAATTAAAAGCTAACTGCCGAAATATTCATGCTGATCATGGAGAAATAATTAGTCCTGTTGATGCTGTGATTGAGGATATTGGAGAAGTAAGAGAAGATTGCTCTATTTTAGTTAAAGGAAAAACCTATTCTATTCATGAAATGCTTGGTGATGAAAAGACAGTGGATAAGTATATTGGTGGAACTTATTTAATATTTTATTTAAGCCCAAGTCATTATCATCGTATTCATTGTCCTGCCACAGGTACCGTAACAAATCGTTGGACACTTGGAAATAAATCGTATCCTGTTAATAAATATGGTTTAAAGTGGGGCAAATCTACCCTCTCCAAAAATTATCGTTCTATAACGGAATTAAAGACAGAGGAAGGAAACGGGATCTGTATTGTGAAGGTTGGTGCCATGTTTATTAACTCTATCGTCCTAAATCATAAGAAAGACCGCGTAGTTCAAGGAGAGGAAATTGCCTATTTTTCATTTGGCTCAACTGTTGTGTTGCTATTTGAAAAAAATACATTTAAACAGAAAGGCTTTCATTCCATTCCATATCCGGTTAAAATAGGAGAGGTTATTGGAGAGCTTCGCAAAGCGTAATGATACAAATTTAATAGTTTAAAAGAAAAACAGCCTTTTTAAGGCTGTTTTCAAATGGAATGTATAATTATTACTATTGGTTTAAGAGGAGACTTTTATCTTGTTGCTTAAAGAACGTCGGTGAATCTCTGTTTCGATGAGACGAATAAATTCAGGGCTTAAATTTAATTCCCTTGCTTTATGATAGGACTCAATCAATAATTCATCTGACAGTTTTCGCATGCCAGAAACACCTCCATTCGAATATAATGAGAAGATTTTCATAGAAAACATATATAAATGTTGTTATTTTCAGTGTTGAAATAAGGTTTTAAAAAAATTTGCTGATTAAAAAGTGCATACAAGATGGATCAATCGACAATGTTTATCAGAAAACGAGCTTGTCTATGTAAAAAATTTGCTATGTAGAAAACACTTTTAATCTTCTTTTTTAGTAAATTAATCTTGGAAGTTTTTTGGATATTATATTGTATCCTTACTTTAACAAAAATAAACATAGAGAACAACTGTTCGTTTATCCACAGCGCTCAGTGGATAACCTGTGATTATTTTGTTGAGAACTATGTGGACTATATGTAAATCAATGGGTATTATGTGTATAATGTTATCCACATATGTTGAAAAATGCGTATTTTGTCGAAAATTATTTTGCTATTATTAAAAAAAGCAAGAATATGGTATCTTCTTTAAGAAGAAAAACGGTATAATATTATTTTCTTCTATCGAAAAAATGGTTACCATAACAATAGGAAGACATACTGGTTAAACTATAGAAATGAAAGAGTTAAGAGGTGTTTTTTAGTGTTAAATCAATTTTTGCCAAATCAGTTTGTTAAAAATATATTTGAAATTTCCCCAGATGATTTAAAGAAAAAAGGAATAAAAGGCATCATAACAGACTTAGATAATACGTTAGTAGAATGGGATCGCCCGCTTGCGACTCCACAAATAATTGAATGGTTTGCAGAAATGAAGAGAAATGACATTAAAGTCACAATTGTTTCCAATAATAAAGAAGCAAGAGTAAAGTCATTTTCTGACCCGTTGCATATTCCTTTTATTTTTGCTGCTAGAAAGCCGCTTGGCCGTGCTTTTAAAAAAGCTATCATGCAAATGAATATAAAAAAAGAAGAAGCAGTTGTAATTGGGGACCAATTATTAACAGATGTTCTAGGTGGGAATCGTAGTGGGTTTCATACCATTTTAGTCGTGCCTGTTGCGCAAACAGATGGGTTTATGACCAGAATTAATCGTAGAATCGAAAGAAGAATTTTAAATTGGTTTCGTAGAAACGGAAAATTAACTTGGGAGGATTAATACGTGACAGAAAGAATACATTGTATCGGCTGTGGAGTAGTTATTCAGACAGAGAACAAGAATGAATTAGGCTATGCACCTTCTTCTTCATTAGAAAAAGATGAGGTTATTTGTCAAAGATGTTTCCGTTTAAAGCATTATAACGAAGTACAAGATGTTTCTTTAACAGATGATGATTTTTTAAAGATTCTAAATGAAATAGGGAAAAGTGACAGCTTAATTGTAAAAATAGTAGATATTTTTGATTTCAATGGAAGCTGGCTACCTGGCCTTCATCGTTTTACTGGGAACAATAAAGTTATACTAATAGGAAATAAAGTAGATCTTTTACCAAAATCAGTGAAACATCAGAAGGTTATCAATTGGATGAAAAAAGAAGCGAAGGATTTAGGATTAAGACCAGAGGATGTATACCTTGTCAGTGCAGAAAAAGGAAAGAATATTAAAGAAGTACTGGATGCTATTGAATATCATCGCAACGGAAAAGATGTTTATGTAGTGGGCTGCACAAACGTAGGAAAATCTACTTTTATTAACCGAATTCTAAAAGAGGTATCTGGAGAAGAAAATGTAATTACTACATCACATTTTCCTGGTACAACGCTAGACATTATTGAAATTCCATTGTCGGATGGTAAATATCTAGTGGATACCCCTGGAATTATTAATCACCATCAAATGGCTCATTTTGTAGATAAAAAGGATTTAAAAATTATTACGCCAAAAAAAGAAATAAAATCAAGAATTTTTCAATTAAACGATCAACAAACGTTATTCTTTGGCGGCCTGGCTCGATTTGATTTTGTAAAAGGCGAGCGCAGTAGCTTTGTATGCTATTTCTCTAATGAAATAACAATCCATCGGACGAAGTTGGAAAAAGCAGACGAGCTGTATAAAAAACATGCGGGTGAATTATTGACACCTCCTAAAAGAGAGCATTTGGATGCTTTTCCTGAGTTGGTAAGGCATGATTTTTCTATAAAAGAACCAAAAACAGATATTGTGTTTTCCGGATTAGGCTGGATAACGATGAATGAACCGAATATTCAAGTTTCTGTTTATGTGCCTAAAGGGGTTCATGCCTTGTTGCGTAAATCATTAATATAATCTGTTTTGCAATAAAGCAAGGGGAAAAGGAGAGCGGCTATTTATGAAGAACTATGCAGTAATTGGTGATCCAATTCAACATTCGATGTCACCTGTTATGCATAATGACCTTTTTCATTTCTATGGTTTCGATGCTGAAATGAAAAAAATGCATATTAAAACAGAGATGCTCGAAATGGGACTAAAAAGTTTGAGGGATAGTAATATAGATGGCTTTAATGTGACCGTCCCCCATAAACAAGCAATCATTTCCTTTTTGGACGAACTAGACCCATTGAGTGAAGCAATTGGCGCTGTTAATACGGTGGTTTGTAAAAATGGAAAGTGGGTTGGGTATAATACGGATGGAGATGGGTATTTAAGAAGTCTATTAGACCAGCTTACCGACTTGAAGCAGAAAAAAACATTGATTATTGGTAGTGGTGGTGCCGCAAGAGCGATCTATTTTTCATTAGCTAATTATGGAGTACACCAAATAGATATTTGTAATCGTACGCTTTCAAATGCAGAAAGGCTGAAAGAAGCCTGTCCTTTTCCAGTCGTAACTAATATACTGGAAGTTGCTTCAGTGGAAAAAAATCTTGAGGAATATGAACTTATCATCCAAACAACTTCCATTGGAATGTCACCAAAGATAGATGCTTCGCCTATTCAAGTAAGCAATTTGAAGAAGGGTACATTCGTTAGTGATATTATCTATAATCCATTAGAAACAAAAATATTAAAAGATGCAAAAGCCAAGGGCGCTATAACGCAAAATGGGATTGATATGTTTGTATATCAAGGAGCTTTAGCATTTGAGAAATGGCAAGGAATTTTCCCAGATACAGCTAGAATGAGACAAAATGTTTTAACACAATTAGGAGGATCATCATGTTAAGAGGTAAACAAAAAAGGTTTTTACGAGCAAAGGCACACCATTTAAGCCCTATATTCCAAGTAGGAAAAGGTGGCGTTAATGACAATATGATTAAACAAATAAGTGAAGCTTTAGAGGTAAGAGAGCTATTAAAGATAAGTATTTTGCAAAACTGTGATGAAGATAAAGATACGATAGCAAGTGAGTTAGTAAACGGAACAAAAAGTGAGCTAGTTCAAATTATAGGAAATACAATTGTATTATATAAAGAATCAAAAGAAAATAAAACGATAAATTTACCATCATAAGTCGGTAGAAGAGGCGATTTTTTTGAAAAAAGTTGGAATATTGGGAGGGACGTTTGATCCTCCTCATATAGGGCATCTAATAATAGCAAATGAAGTACTGCACGCAAAAAAATTAGATGAAATATGGTTTATGCCAAATCAAGAACCTCCACATAAAATAAAAACAGGGACAGTAACAAATACTCAACGAGTAGAAATGTTACAATTATCGATAGAATCTACTTCCTCTTTTCGCATCGAAACGATGGAATTAGACAGAGAGGGAAAATCGTATACGTATGATACAATGAAGCTTTTAAATGAGGCTTACCCAAACAATGATTTTTATTTTATAATTGGAGCCGATATGGTAGAATATTTGCCAAAATGGTATAAAATTCAAGAACTTATGGAAATCGTACAATTCATAAGTGTAAACCGCCCAAAATATCAACTAGAAACGGAATACCCAGTGCAGTATGTAAAGGTTCCTGATATAAATATTTCTTCGAGCTTAATTCGTGAAAGAGTTAAGGAAGGGGAAACCATTTCCTTTTTAGTCAGAGATGAAGTAAAGAGATATATTGAGGAGAATCGTCTATATGAATCGTGAAGAAGCATTACAAATAGTAAAAGAACAAATAACGGAAAAGCGTTATATTCATACAATCGGTGTAATGGAAACAGCAATTAAGTTAGCGAATAAGTATGGTGGAGATGCTAAAAAGGCAGAAATAGCAGCGATTTTTCACGATTACGCAAAATTCCGCCCAAAGGAGGAAATGAAAAAGATTATCATACAGCAAAATATGGATCCTAATCTTTTGTTATTTCATTTTGAACTTTGGCATGCTCCAGTCGGTGCTTTTTTAGTTGAGAAAGAAGTCGGAATAAAAGATAGAGAAATATTAGATGCTATTAGATACCATACATCAGGAAGACCTGAAATGAGTATGCTAGAAAAAATAGTCTATTTAGCCGATTATATTGAACCTGGCCGAGCTTTTCCAGGAGTAGATGAAGTAAGAGAATTGGCCGAAGTGAGTTTGGAGAGAGCTTTTTTGCAAGCGGTGAAAAACACGATTATGTTTCTTATTCGGAATAATCGAGCTGTATTTCCTTTAAGCTTTGAAACATATAACAGTTATTGTATAAAAATGGAGGTTGATTGAATGGATGAACGTACTTTATTATGGACTGCTGTAAAGGCAGCTGATGACAAAAGAGCAGAGAATATTGTTGCCCTAAATATGAAAGGTATATCTCTTGTTGCTGATTATTTCGTAATCTGTCATGGTAATTCTGACAAGCAAGTACAGGCTATTGCGAATGAAATTAAAGAAAAGTCTGGTGAACTTGGAGTTACGGTTAAACGTTTTGAAGGTTATAATGAGGCAAAATGGATTTTAGTTGATTTAGGAGATATTATTGTCCATGTCTTTCACCGGGATGAAAGAACTTATTACAATTTAGAACGTCTTTGGGGAGATGCACCAGTGGAAAATGTGGAAAGTGTGATCAGTCAATGAGTTATGAGCAGTTTGCCTATCTTTATGATCGCTTAATGAATGATGTACCTTATGAAAAGTGGATACAGCTTATCAAAAAGGCAGCAGATGATTATAAAGTTAATGGAGCAAACCTTTTAGACCTAGCCTGTGGAACAGGAGAGTTATCGATTAGGCTGGCCCAGACTGGTTATAATGTAACTGGGGTTGATTTATCGGAGGATATGCTGAGTGTTGCTCAAGCGAAGACGATGGAAGCAGGAGAATCAGTATTTTATATAGAACAAGATATGTCTCAGCTAGAGGGCTTACCTGTTTTCGATCTTATTTGTATTTGCTGTGATTCCATCAATTATTTAAGAACGGAAGAAGAAGTCATAAACACTTTTAAAAGTGTTTATGCCCATTTAGATGAAAAAGGCTTATTTATATTTGATGTACATTCCTTATATAAAATGAATCAATTATTTATCAATCAAACCTATACAGTCAATGATGAGGATTTAAGCCTTATATGGCAATGCTATGAAGGAGAATATCCTAATAGCGTCCAACATGATTTAAGTTTCTTTGAATTGGATGAAGCCTCAGGTTTGTATCGTCGTTATGATGAACTCCATTTTCAACGAACTTATTCTGTTGACCAGTATTCGAAATGGCTCGAACAAACAGGGTTTACTTTATTGAAAGTTACAGCAGATTTTTCTCAAGATACACTAGATGAAAAGGCAGAGAGAATTTTCTTTTATTGTAAGAAAAAATGAGATGTTTCCTCATTGTGAAGCAAGTTAGTATTTTGCAAGTAAATGCTTGGAAACATCCTTCCTACATATTGTCTTTTTATGGCGATAACGTGAAAAAGGGAAATGGTCCTTGGGTGGATCATTTCCCTTTTTCCTATTCTGATAGCAGCCTTTTGCAATTTCTTTTGAAAAAATTGAAATGGGAGAAGGAATTCGAATGGATAGAGTCGAAAGTAAGGAGGAGCATTATATATTTTTATGTCCTGTGACAAGATTTTTAAGGGATTGTTTATCATCCTCATATTTTGCCTGTGTTGCTTGAAATAATTGATTAAAAGTATCTCCTAATTGACGTTCCAAAACATTTATTCCTTCGCCTGTAATCCCGCCCTTTACACATACCTTTTCCTGTAATGTAGGTAAAGTGTAATAGCCCTTCTTTAATAATTCTCCTAAGCCAATAAGCATTTCACTAGCTAATTTTGTTGCCGTTTCTGTATCAATTTCTGTTTCATCCACTGCGCCTTCTATAAATCTTTGGGTAAGATAGCTGAAAAAAGCTGGTCCGCAACTTACTATATCAGAGGCAGCCCTCGTAATGTCATCTTCAATTTCTAATGGTGTCGAAAATTTTTCATACAAACTTTCTAAGTGTTTTTTCCACTCTTCCGTACAATTGCTTCCAAAGGAAAACAAAGAAACGCCTGCCAATGCTCTATTTGTAATGCTTGGGATAATGCGAGCAACAGAGCACCTAAATAAAGAATCAAGCTGGTCAGGGCTTATTGGACTAGTAATCGAAATAACGCATTTTTCTTCTGTTAAAACGGGAGAAATAGTATGGGCTACCTCATACATATCATGTGGCTTTACACATAAAAAGATAAGCTCTGCTTTTTTTGCTATTTCCATGTCACTATCGCATATATTTATGGTAGGATACTCTTCCTTAATTTCTAAAGCTTTGTTTCTTGTTCGATTGAAAATAAATAAGTCTTCGGGGGAAACAGCTTTTCCGTCAATCATTGATTCTATTAGTATTTTCCCCATATTTCCTGTACCAATCATTCCAATTTTCAATCTTCCATCCCCCCTTATATTGAGCGTTTTCTCATATAACGATATGTCGCAGCATTTCAAAATATACCTGAAAGGATGATTAGTTATCATGGACTGGCTTCGTAAAAATAAGAAAATGATTTTCTTTTGTATAGGTGGTATCGTACTTTTATTGCTATATCGTTTTTACCCTATTTTTATCTCGAGTAATGAAGAAGAACAAATTCCCCAAGAAAACTTGTTTGCTGAAAGAAACATAGAGGAGAAGCCAGAAGAAGCATCGGAGGAAGACCCTCCTGTTACGGTAATGCTGGTAGATGTAAAAGGTGCGGTTAAGAATCCAGGTGTGTATGAAGCGAATGACGGAGAACGAGTGAATGATATGATTGAAAAGGCAGGCGGAATTTTGAAAGATGGTGAAAAAAACGCAGTGAATTTTGCAATGAAAGTGACAGATGAAATGATTATCTATGTTCCTTATATAGGAGAAGAAGGGGAAGCAGCTAATGGGAATGCAGTTGGTAACGAGACTGCCGTCCCTTCGAATGAAGGAACAATAAATATTAATAAAGCAAGTGAAACAGAATTGCTTGAGTTACCAGGAGTGGGTCCATCTAAAGCAGCTGCCATTGTGGAGTATCGTGAACAGAATGGAGGGTTTTCTACAAAAGAGGATTTAAAAAACATAAGTGGAATTGGAGAGAAAACATATGAAAAATTAGAATCCTTGATTTCGATAAAATAAATCTCTTGTAAATTAGGGATACACATTTAAAGCAATATATTGAGCAGTCTTTTCGTAATTGACTGGTGACATAGTTCTCGATAAACTTAATGAGGAATGAAAAGTATTAGTGTTTTTCTCAATTCGGTTTATTTATGGGAGTGAAAGTGAAAGTGGAAAGAATTTCATGGAATGAGTATTTTATGGCACAAAGCGAATTACTGGCTTTAAGAAGTACATGTACAAGATTGGCAGTAGGGGCAACGATAGTTCGAGATAAACGGATAATTGCCGGGGGGTACAATGGCAGTATAGCTGGTGGTGTTCATTGTATAGATGAAGGCTGCTATGTAATTGACAACCATTGTGTGAGAACAATCCATGCGGAAATGAATGCTATCTTACAATGTGCTAAATTTGGCGTTCCAACTGCTGGGGCGGATATATATGTTACTCATTTTCCTTGTCTTCAATGCTGTAAGGCAATTGTACAAGCAGGTATTAAAACAGTTTATTACGAATTGGATTATAAAAATCATCCATATGCGCTAGAGTTGTTTGAACAGGCTAATATTGAAACAGTACAGGTGGAAAGAAAAGAGCTTGAGAACAAAGAGGAGAAAAAGGCATTGGTAGAAGCGCTTGTAAAACAATTAAAAGAAAATAATGCAGATTCTGTAGAGATAGAGGCTTTGGAAAAAAGAGCGGCAGAATTATTCTCCATCATACCAACCACAAAGACGTCTATTTAATAAAACCTCTCTACTGCCGGTCTACAGCTGTCTCGTGAGGAGCGATTTATGATTCAAACAAAGTTATTGTACTTCGCAGTATCAGCTTTATTCGGCTTATTATGTGCCTATACACAACAGTTAATGGTCTATATCCTCTATTTTCTATTTATAGGATGGCTACTTCTAATGAAGAAAGGAAGTTGGAAATTAGCTGCTTTTCTGCTGTGTATATTTTTTTTGTTCGTTGTTCGAGGAAGTTATGATTATCATGGGAATAGCTCGAAAATAAAGGAGGATACTTCCTCTTTTTTCGTTACTTTTATAGAACCAGCTGAGATAGATGGAGATAGGTGGCGGGTAGTAGGTAGGGAAAAACGAACAGAGGAAAAACTGCTGCTTTCCTATAAAATAGAAACGAAAGCAGAAAAAGCTTTTTTAAAAACGAAGAGGGTGATAGGAAAGACGTGCGCTATTAGGGGATCTTTATCACTTCCCTCTTCTCAGCGAAATGAAAATGGCTTTAATTATCAGCAATACCTGGAAAATACTTCGATTTATTGGCTAGTATCAGTGGAAAATTTGGATTTAAGCAGCTGTGTGACAGAAAGAAATATTATTCTATCATTAAAGCAGCTAAGAGAAAAAGGGACCATTTGGATTGAAAATCATTTTTCAGAAACAACTATTCCAATTGCAGAAGCTTTAATTTTTGGTGATCGTAGTATGATGGAGGAAGATTTGCAAAATGCGTTTCAACGTATAGGCATTATTCATCTATTAGCTATTTCTGGTTCCCATGTCGTCGTTTTAATAGGTATCGTTTATTTTTTACTAATACGAGTTGGTTTAACGAGAGAAAGGGCTAGTACTATTCTTCTGCTGCTTTTACCAATATATGCAGTTTTAACCGGGCTCAGCCCATCCGTAATTAGAGCTGTATTTACTGCTTTTATCCTCTTAGCCATTAATAAATTTTATACTTCCTCTCCTTTGCCGATGATCGATATAATTAGTATAGTATTTACCGTATATTTATTGATTCAACCAAGAATGTTATTTAACGTTGGATTTTTATTATCTTTTATCGTCTGTTTTTTTCTCATTGTATCATCCTCGCTTATTAAAGAATATCATTCCTCAACCATTAAAATGTATTTCTTCCTGACATTTATTTCTGAATATGCTGTTATCCCTGTTATTCTATACTACTTTTTTGAAATTCCGACCTTATCCTTACTGGCAAATCTTATTTTTATCCCTTTTTATACGGTTATTATTTTGCCGTACTTACTTGTTCTCTATGTCCTATCCTTTATATTTCCACCATTTATTTCTTTTTTTTCTTTCCCATTAGATTTTATCATCCTGTTATCTGATAAGCTGGTGTTGAAATTATCGAGTTTTCCATTTAGTACCATTATATTGGGAAGGCCATCCTTATTTTTTTTATGCGCTTATAGTCTCAGCCTGCCCATATTCTTTTATTTATACGAGAATTTGGCGAAGACCTTAAGAAGGTGGTTATATTGTCTTCCACTTTTGCTTATGAGTGTTCAATTTATAAACAATGTCTATCCGTCAAAAGGAGAAATCACTTTTATTGATGTTGGGCAAGGGGACAGCATTCTTATTCAGCTGCCATTTAATAAAGGAACTTATTTAATAGACACCGGTGGTACTGTCAATTTCCCGAAAGAAGATTGGCAAAAAAGGAAAGACCCATATGAAGTGGGAGCCAAGACAGTTGTCCCCTTTTTAAAAAGTAAAGGGATTCGTACAATTGATAAATTAATTTTAACCCATGGTGATTTAGACCATATAGGCGGAAGTACTGCTATTATCGAACAATTACATGTAAAAGAAATAATGTATCCCAATGTGAAAGGAGATTGGTCTATAGAAGAAGAACACTTATTAAAATTAGTGGAAAAGAAACAAATCCCCATTCGTTTTAAACAAGCAGGACAGAAGTGGAGTACAGGGAAGGAGTCTTTTATGGTTTTGGCACCAATAGAGAAGGAGAATTTAACAAAAAATAATAGCTCGATTGTCCTTTTTGCTAAGATCGCTGGCATTACATGGCTATTTACCGGAGATTTAGAAAAAGAAGGAGAACTAGCACTTATGAACAAATATCCGGATTTAAGAGAAATAGATGTTTTAAAGGTGGGACATCATGGTAGTAAAACTTCTTCAACAAGTGAATTTATGGAGCGGCTTAAACCGAAAATTGCTGTTATATCAGTTGGGATAAATAATAGGTATCATCATCCCAGTCTGGATGTGCTCACTATTTTAGAGGATTATCAGGTAAAAGTATTCAGAACAGATGAAAATGGGGGGATTTCTTTTTATTTTTCGGAAAAAGATGGCACATTTGAATTGCGAATTCCATAGAATATAGCAATAGTGAATGGCTATAATAATGGAAAAATGTCATCTAAATACCTATCCGATTGGAATAAAAAATACTTACCTATATAGACATGAATCGTACTGATTTTCCTTTGTTGTCAAGAGTTGACACAAATAGAATCTAGCCATTGGAGTACACTATTAATATAATTGCACCGTTACACATTAAGTATCCTAGGCCTTAATGTGTAACGTTCATTATAGATTGAAGGAAGGTCCTTAAGATAATCATTTCATTGTGCTAGTAAATCTTCCTAGAGCTTATACCAAAGCTTTAGGAAAGAATTTCGTTAACAAGAGAGATGATGTCGAAAGGATCTTCTTTCTGTATGTAAATTTTCGAAAAGAAGGACAACTGTTAGGAATTTCGTATATAATAATTGATTAGGGATTGTTTTGTATGGAAAATAAGGAGCAATGGTTTTTTTAGGGAATGGGGAGAAGAAATGATCGAAGAATTATGGAAAAAAATAAAGAATAGAGATTTTTCTTTTGTCTATCTATTATATGGGCTTGAGTCTTTTCTAATAAATGAAACAAAATATTTATTATTGCAATCATTATTAAACGAAGAAGATGAGGATTTTAATTTATCTACATATGATTTGGAGGAAACACCAATAGAAGTCGCGATAGAGGATGCGGAAACAATCCCCTTTTTTGGCGAAAGAAAGGTTGTTGTATTAAATAATCCTTTTTTCTTAACTGCTGAAAAATCTAAGTCCAAAGTGGAACATAATGTAAAAAAACTAGAGGAATATTTAAAAGAACCATCTCCGTTTACAATTATGATTTTTGTAGGAAGTTACGAAAAATTAGATGAGAGAAAGAAGATAACCAAACAACTAAAAACAGCTGCATCTATTTTAGAAGCGAAAAAATTAAATGAACAAGAACTAAAGAAATGGTTAAAACAACGTGCCGCATATAATCATGTAGAGATAAATGAAGATGGACTTGACACTATTTTAAGTCTCGCTGGAACTAATTTGTCTCTTTTGACAACTGAAATTGATAAGATGGCTTTATACGTCCAAGATTCAAAGTTAATTACGAAAGAGATTGTGGAAGAATTAGTTGCCAAATCGCTTGAGCAAAATATTTTTTCCCTTGTCGATAAAGTGATCTCTAAAAAAATAGATGAAGCCTTGCGGATATATTATGATTTATTAAAACAAAATGAAGAACCATTAAAGATTCTTTCTATCATTACGAATCAATTTCGTTTAATTTATCAAGTAAAAGGACTTGCGCAAAAAGGATATGGACAACAGCAAATTGCTAGTGTTTTAAAAGTTCATCCATTCCGAGTTAAATTGGCAGCAGGACAAGCTAATCGATTTACAGAAGAGGAATTAACAAAGTGTATCCGTCTATTTGCAGAAGGTGACTATCAATTAAAAACGGGAGCAATGCCTAAAAACATGGTCATAGAAATGATTCTCTTTCAAATAGGACGTGGAGTATAAAGGCGATCTAATCTAAATGAGGTCGGACTGCCTCTGCGTTCCTATAGGTGTCTTGAATGTGGTGACGATAAACTTTTTAACCTGAACAATTGTATGGAATTGTTCAGGTTTTTCTCTGTATAATTCTGCCCAAGCTTTATAAATAAAAAAAGACTATCAGGAAGATAGTCTTTTTTACTCATTATGCGTTTAAAGCATTTTTTCTTTTAGCTAAACGAGATTTTTTACGAGCAGCAGCATTTTTATGAATAAGACCTTTAGCAGCAGCTTTGTCTAACTTACTAGCAGCTTCTACAAAACTTTCATTTGCAGCAGTTGTATCATTAAGAGCAATAGCAGCTTCAGTCTTTTTAACAGCAGTACGCATTGCAGATTTAACTGTAGTGTTTTGAGCGTTACGAGCTTCACTAGTTTTCACACGTTTAATAGCAGATTTAATATTTGGCATTTACGTTCACCTCCTAAAACGAAGCATCAAGTTCATTATTTAAACTCGATATATACATTCCTAAAAAACTTAAAGAACAAGTGATATTTTATCAAACGAGGACTAATAATGCAATACCTCCAGTCAAATTGCACAATATGAATTTTTTTTGAGAGAAAGGCAATGCTAGTAATAATAAAATGATTCTTTGGATTGGAAGGGGATAACAATGGAGGAAAAACTTGATTTAAGCATGTATTCAGTACGAACAGATTTGGCAATTGAAGCAAAAGATTTAGCTTTACATAATCAAGGACTTGTTCAAAATGAACAAGATCAGTCACATCTAGATGGGGTAATCATCAAGGAGAAAGAAGAGAATGGTATTAAGATGTCCTATGTGGAGGTCACCGAAAAGGGAGAAGAACTAATCGGGAAAAAACAAGGAAAATATTTAACGATAGAAGTGTTAGGTATTAGACAGCAAGATACGAAATTGCAAGAAAAAGTAGAGCAAGTATTTGCAAAAGAGTTTTCTCAATTTTTAAAGCAGAGCGATATAAAAGAGGATGCATCTTGTTTATTAGTTGGTCTAGGGAACTGGAATGTTACACCTGACGCATTGGGGCCACAGGTTTGTGAGAATATACTTGTAACAAGACATTTATATGAATTACAGCCAGAAAGTGTAGAAGAGGGCTATCGACCGGTATCAAGCTTAGCCCCAGGTGTAATGGGATTAACAGGAATTGAAACAAGTGACATTATAAAAGGGGTTGTCGAGAAAACAAATCCTGATTTTGTAATTGTTATTGATGCTCTTGCATCCCGTTCCATTGATCGTGTGAATTCGACGATTCAAGTTTCCGATACAGGTATCCATCCTGGTTCTGGTGTAGGAAATAAACGGAAGGAACTAAGTAAAGAAACGTTAGGAAGACCAGTGATTGCTATCGGTGTTCCAACTGTCGTAGATGCAGTGTCTATTACAAGTGACACAATTGATTATATATTAAAGCATTTTGGTAAGGAGTTAAAAGAAGGAAATAAACCATCGAGAGCATTGGCTCCAGCTGGGTTGACCTTTGGTGAAAAAAGAAAATTAACGGATGAAGATTTACCAGAAGAGCAGCATCGTAAGACATTTCTAGGTATTGTTGGAACATTGCCTGAGGAAGAAAAGAGAAAGTTAATCTATGAAGTGTTATCACCAATTGGTCATAACTTAATGGTCACACCTAAAGAGGTCGATGTTTTTATAGAAGATATGGCGAATTTGCTTGCAAATGGTTTAAATGCCGCACTTCATTCAGCGATAAATCAAGAGAATGTAGGGTATAATACCCACTAAATTTACTAAAAGGGTTCTACCATTCCTAGTTACTTCATATATTTTCAATAGAGTTACTAGGGATGGTAGATTTGGAAAATACAAACTTGGTACTGATACTAAAGGAGATTGATCAAGTTGAAACTATATACATTAAGTGCTGTCGGAATTGTTTTGTTGATGTTTATTTGTGTATTATTTGGTATGCAGCAAGCAAATAGTGGGATTCACAAAATGAAAGGATATGAAGATGAGGGATTCCAAAGTGCTGTAGCTATAAATAAAGAGGATGGAAATTTAGAAGCGTCTGTCCTTGGACAAAATATCACTAGTCACGATCTGGATGAAAAGAAACAGCAATTAGAGGAAATGAAAGCATTTAATTTATTGTCTAGCATCGGAAAAGGAGTAGCAGATACGATATCTTCTGTAGCAGAAAAAGGAGTCAATCTTGTTGCAGATATAATGGAAGAAAAAGAAAAATAAAAGACTGTTTAGTAAATCATTTTACTTTTCGTTGAATCTTATTCTTCACACTGCTATAATCAAAAATAGTGTACATGCGCGATTATTGTAGGAGTGAACTAAATGAACAGAGAAGAGATGTTAAATAGACAATCAAAAATTAGAAATTTTTCTATTATTGCACATATAGATCATGGGAAATCAACTCTCGCTGATAGAATATTAGAAAAAACAAATGCACTTACAGCACGTGAGATGAAAGATCAGCTTTTAGATTCAATGGATTTAGAAAGAGAACGCGGAATTACGATTAAACTAAATTCCGTCCAATTAAAATATCAAGCAAAAGATGGCGAAATTTATACACTACATCTCATTGACACACCGGGACATGTGGATTTTACATATGAAGTATCTCGAAGCTTGGCTGCTTGTGAAGGAGCTGTATTAGTAGTGGATGCCGCTCAAGGAATTGAAGCACAAACATTAGCTAATGTTTATTTAGCGATTGATAATGATTTGGAAATTGTTCCGGTTATTAATAAAATTGACCTGCCAAGTGCTGATCCTGAAAGGGTTAGAAATGAAATTGAAGATGTTATAGGATTAGATGCTTCTGAAGCTGTGCTGGCTTCTGCGAAGGCTGGTATTGGGATAGAAGATATACTAGAACAAGTCGTAGAAAAGGTTCCTGCACCACAAGGGGATCCAGAAGCACCATTAAAGGCACTTATTTTTGATAGTTTATATGATGCTTATCGTGGTGTTGTCACTTATATACGTGTAGTGGATGGAACAGTTAAACCTGGTGATAAAATCAAAATGATGGCAACAGGAAAAGAATTTGAGGTTATTGAAGTAGGTGTATTTACACCAAAAGCAGTTAATACTGATCATTTATCTGTTGGAGACGTAGGTTTTTTAACTGCAGCAATTAAAAATGTTGGCGATACGCGAGTAGGTGATACCATCACTAATGCGAAGAACGGTGCAACAGAAGCGCTGCCTGGCTATCGTAAGCTAAATCCAATGGTTTATTGTGGTTTATATCCAATAGATAGTGCGAAATTTAATGATTTGCGTGAAGCATTGGAAAAATTAGAGCTTAATGATTCTGCATTACAATTTGAACCAGAGACATCTCAAGCATTAGGATTTGGTTTTCGTTGTGGTTTCCTTGGTTTGCTTCATATGGAAATTATTCAAGAGCGTATCGAGCGCGAATTTAAAATTGACCTAATTACTACTGCTCCAAGTGTTATTTATGATGTTATTTTAACAGATGGAACAGAAATAAAAGTAGATAATCCATCAGCAATGCCAGATCCTCAAAAAATCGACAGAATTGAAGAACCATATGTAAAAGCAACGATGATGGCACCAAACGAATATGTTGGAGCAATTATGGAATTATGCCAGCAGAAGAGAGGTGTCTTCATCGATATGCAATATATGGATGAGACTCGCGTTAAAATTACGTATGAAATTCCTTTGTCGGAAATTGTTTATGATTTCTTTGACCAATTAAAATCAAATACAAGGGGATATGCGTCATTTGATTATGAACTTATTGGCTATAAAACATCGACGTTGGTGAAAATGGATATTCTGTTAAATTCAGAACAAGTAGATGCACTTAGCTTCATCGTTCATAAGGATTTTGCTTATGAAAGAGGAAAAGTTATTGTAGAGAAATTAAAAGAGCTTATTCCGCGTCAGCAATTTGAAGTGCCGATCCAAGCTGCGATAGGGCAAAAGATTGTTGCTCGTTCTACCATTAAGGCGATGCGCAAGAATGTATTGGCTAAATGTTATGGTGGGGATATTTCTCGTAAACGTAAATTGCTAGAGAAGCAAAAAGAAGGGAAAAAACGAATGAAACAAGTTGGTTCGGTTGAAGTACCGCAAGAAGCGTTTATGGCTGTATTACGTATGGATGACAATAATACGAAAAAGTAAAATGACAATAAAAGCATTGCATGGACATTATGCAAGAAACTTGCTAATCGCAACATGGACTGCTATAAGTAAAGGGGTAGGTGCCAGGTAGGTATCGACCTCTTTTCTTATTTTACTTGAAACAAGTAGGAAAAAACTTGTTAGTTTAAGATAGTTTAATTAATTTAAAGGTTGTGAAAAATTGATAAAAGCAGCATATATCCATATTCCATTTTGTGAACATATTTGTCACTATTGTGATTTTAATAAAGTATTTTTAAAAGGACAGCCAGTTGATGAATACTTAGACTCTCTAGAGAAAGAAATGAAGCTAACCATTGAAAAATATGGACAACAAGAACTGTCAACGATTTTTGTCGGAGGAGGTACACCAACAAGTTTATCTGCATCCCAATTAGAAAGACTTTGTGGAATGGTGAATAAAGAACTTAAGCTTCACCCACAGCAAGAATATACGTTTGAAGCCAATCCTGGTGATTTAACAGAAGATAAATTAAAAGCTTTGTATGAAGGAGGCGTGAACCGCCTTAGCTTTGGAGTACAATCTTTTAATAATGAGCTGCTAAAGAGAATTGGCAGAACGCATAAAGCGGAAGATGTGTTTTCATCCATTGAAGCAGCTAAAAAAATTGGTTTTAATAATATCAGTGTTGACTTAATTTATAGTTTACCAGGTCAAACGTTAGAAGATTTTCAAGAAACATTAAAAACAGCATTTACATTAGATATTCAGCATTATTCAGGGTATTCTCTAATTATAGAGCCTAAAACGGTCTTTTATAACTTAATGAGAAAAGGGAAACTACCTACACCCGGAGAAGATGTGGAAGCAGGTATGTACAGCGTCTTAATGGAAGAAATGGCAAGACATGGTTTTCAGCAATATGAAATTAGTAATTTTGCGAAGCCTGGATTCGAAAGTCGGCATAATCTCACATACTGGAATAATGAAGAGTACTTTGGGTTTGGCGCTGGATCCCATGGTTATGTATATGGGAATCGCTATTCTAATTATGGACCTTTAAAGAAATACATGCAGCCTTTAGAACAAGGTGAGTTTCCGATCATGCATGAACATAAGGTAACCGCTATAGAACAAATGGAAGAGGAATTATTCCTTGGCTTAAGGGAAAATAAAGGAGTAAGTTTATCTTCATTTGAACAAAAATATAATAAAAATGTATTAGAGCTATTTGACAAGGAAATAAACGAACTAATAAGCAGAGAGCTTATTGAAATGGAAAGTGATTATTTAAAATTAACACATAAAGGCAGATTTTTAGGGAATGAAGTGTTTCAATCCTTTATTGGAGTTCTTGAATAATCATAATCTTGGTTTGTCAGGAAGTAGTATGCGAGAAGGGAAAAATTTCTTATAGAAATAAGGTTCAAATTATTGACACAGCCCCTTTGTTTTTGCTACTTTATATATAGATTTAGCACTCGTTAATAAAGAGTGCTAACAGAGGTGATTAATGTGTTAACTGATCGTCAATTATTAATATTACAGGTGATTATTGATGATTTTATTTCAACAGCACAACCAGTAGGCTCAAGGAGCTTATCAAAGAAAGAAAACATTACATTTAGCTCCGCCACCATTCGCAATGAGATGGCAGATTTAGAGGAATCTGGTTTTATCGAAAAAACCCACTCTTCTTCTGGGCGCGTTCCTTCAGAGAAGGGTTATCGTTTTTATGTTGATCATCTTTTATCACCACAGAAATTAAAGCGTTCAGAAATATTGAGAATTAACTCACTGTTTGCAGAAAAAATATACGAATTAGAAAATATTGTGCAAAAATCTGCTAAAATATTGTCTGATTTAACAAATTATACTACTATTGTCCTTGGGCCTGCCGTTAAAGAAAATAAATTGAAGAAAATTCAAATTGTTCCTTTAAACAACCATACGGCCATTGCTATTATTGTGACAGACTCAGGACATGTGGAAAACAGAATGTTTCACTTGCCAGATTCTATTCACGCAGGGGAAATAGAAAAACTAGTAAATATCTTAAATGACCGGTTAACGGGTGTGCCGATTGATAAGCTTCATAATAAAATCTATAAGGAAGTTGCTACCTTATTGAAACAGCATATTAGCAATTATGAGTATTTTATCAACTCTCTTTCCGAAACCGTGAAAATCGATACCCATGAAAAGTTATTTTTTGGTGGCAAGACAAATATTTTGAGACAGCCTGAATTTCATGATATTACGAAAATAAGAAATTTGTTGAATATGATTGAAAAAGAGGATGGAATACCTGAGCTCATTCGTAATAACTCATCCGATATTAGTATTAAAATCGGAAGAGAAAATAATAATACAGCAATGGAAAATTGCAGCATTATCTCTGCTTCTTATCGGATTGGGAATGAGCAAATTGGATCGATTGCCATTCTTGGCCCAACAAGAATGGAATATTCACGAGTTGTGAGTTTATTAAATATATTATCGAATGACCTGACAAAAGTACTCACTAATTTGTATCAAAAGTAACTTCTGTGGAATATTTAAAAGTGTGTAATGAAGGACTAAAGTTAGTAAATTTAAGATTGGTGAATTTCTATTTGCCAATCTGCACCGTTTTATGTAATTAATCCTTTAAGGGAGGTGAACAAGTTGGCAGAAGAAAAAGCAACGAACAATGCAGAGATGGAACAACAAGCAGCACAAGAAGACGTTAAAGTCGAAGAAACAGTTGAAGAAGTTTTCGAAGAGGTAGAAGCGTCTCCTTCCAATGAGGAAAATGTAGCTGAAGAATTAAAGGCTGCTAATGAAAAAATTGCAGAGCTAGAAGCTAAATTAGAAGAAGAATCTAATCGCTATCTTCGCCTGCAGGCTGATTTTGATAATTCACGCCGCAGATCAAGGCTCGATATGGAAGCGGCTCAAACATACAGAGCGCAAAGTCTTGTCATGGACTTATTACCAAGCATCGATAATTTGGAAAGAGCATTAAAAATTGAGGCAGTAGATGAACAAACACAAAGTTTATACACAGGTGTTGAAATGGTTTATCGCGGAATCCTTGAAGCTCTCAAAAAAGAAGGTGTAGAGGCTATCGAAGCAGTTGGAAAAGAATTTGATCCACATCTTCATCAAGCAGTAATGCAAGAAGAAGTAGAAGGAACGGATTCAAACATTGTGGTGGATGAGTTCCAAAAAGGGTATAAGCTTAAAGACAGAGTCATTAGACCTGCAATGGTGAAAGTAAGCCAATAAGCGTTACATATTAAAAAATAGGAGGGAAATTTCCATGAGTAAAATTATTGGAATTGATTTAGGTACAACAAACTCTTGTGTTGCTGTACTTGAAGGTGGAGAACCAAAAGTTATCCCAAATCCAGAAGGTAATAGAACATCTCCATCTGTAGTAGCATTCAAAAATGGAGAACGCCAAGTAGGGGAAGTTGCAAAACGTCAATCTATTACAAACCCAAACACTATTATGTCTATTAAACGTCATATGGGTACGGATTATAAAGTAGAAGTAGAAGGCAAAAACTACTCTCCACAAGAAGTTTCTGCGATTATTCTTCAATACCTAAAAGGTTATGCAGAAGAATACTTAGGAGAAAAAGTAACGAAAGCAGTTATAACAGTGCCTGCATACTTTAATGATGCAGAACGCCAAGCTACGAAAGATGCTGGTAAAATTGCTGGTTTAGAAGTTGAACGTATAATTAACGAACCAACAGCTGCAGCATTAGCATATGGTTTAGATAAAACAGACGAAGATCAAACTATCTTAGTATATGACCTAGGTGGAGGTACTTTTGACGTATCTATCCTTGAACTAGGAGACGGCGTATTTGAAGTAAAATCTACTGCTGGTGATAACCGTCTTGGTGGAGATGATTTTGACCAAGTAATTATCGATTATTTAGTAGACCAATTTAAAAAAGAAAATGGCATCGATTTAAGCAAAGATAAAATGGCTCTACAACGTTTAAAGGATGCTGCAGAGAAGGCTAAAAAAGATCTTTCTGGTGTAGCTTCTACACAAATTTCTTTACCATTTATCACAGCTGGAGAAGCTGGACCACTTCACTTAGAAGTAACTTTATCTCGTGCTAAATTCGAAGAAATTTCTGCTTCATTAGTAGAACGTACAATGGGACCAACTCGTCAAGCACTTAAAGATGCTGGTCTAAATGCATCTGAAATTGACAAAGTTATCCTTGTAGGTGGATCAACTCGTATCCCTGCTGTTCAAGAAGCAATTAAAAAAGAAATCGGTAAAGAGCCGCATAGAGGAGTAAATCCTGATGAAGTTGTTGCAATGGGTGCAGCTATCCAAGGTGGCGTTATTACTGGTGATGTAAAAGACGTTGTGCTTTTAGACGTAACACCACTATCATTAGGAATTGAAACAATGGGTGGAGTATTTACAAAGTTAATCGAACGTAATACAACCATCCCTACTTCTAAATCACAAGTATTCTCAACTGCTGCTGATAACCAAACAGCTGTAGATATTCATGTGCTTCAAGGGGAACGCCCAATGGCTGCGGATAACAAAACATTAGGCCGCTTCCAATTAGCTGATATTCCACCAGCACCACGTGGAATTCCGCAAATCGAAGTTTCATTTGATATCGATAAAAATGGTATCGTAAATGTTCGTGCGAAGGATCTTGGTACAAATAAAGAACAAACAATTACAATTAAATCTTCTACAGGCTTATCAGATGAAGAAATCGATAAAATGGTAAGAGAAGCAGAAGAAAATGCTGAAGCTGATAAAAAGCGTAAAGAAGAAGTGGAACTAAAAAATGAAGCAGATCAATTAGTTTTCACTACTGAAAAAACATTAAAAGACTTAGAAGGTAAAGTGGACGAAAGTGAAGTTGCAAAAGCAAATGAAGCAAAAGATGCTTTAAAAGCGGCTATCGAGAAAAACGAATTAGAAGAAATTCGTGCGAAAAAAGACGCTCTTCAAGAAATCGTTCAAGCTCTTTCTATGAAATTATATGAAGAAGCAGCACAAGCAGCACAAGCGGCTCAAGGTGCAGACGGCGGTGCATCCGATAAAGATGACAACGTAGTAGATGCAGAGTTTGAAGAAGTAAAAGACGATAAATAAAAGAAATAAAACCAATAAAACCAATTACGTTTAGCGAAAAGTCAAAGTCAGGTTATCTTGACTTTGACTTTTCTTTTCAATCAGAAGTTTTTTAGCGATAATTAGGAAAGATAGCAATAAACTATTGTACTTTAGAAAAGCAAAATGATACAATAGCATCTATGTGAAAAGAATCGGGGAGTGGTAATCAATTATGGATAAACGGGATTACTATGAAGTCCTTGGAGTCAGTAAAGGGGCTTCTAAGGATGAAATAAAAAAAGCGTATCGTAAGCTTTCAAAAAAGTATCATCCAGATATCAATAAAGAAGCTGATGCGAATGAAAAGTTTAAAGAAGTGAAAGAGGCCTATGAAGTACTGAGTGACGATCAAAAAAGAGCGCACTATGATCAGTTTGGCCATACAGATCCTAATCAAGGCTTCGGCGGCGGCGGAGACTTCGGTGGTTTCGGTGGTTTTGAAGATATTTTCAGCACTTTCTTTGGTGGTGGAGGATCAAGAAGAAGAGATCCGAATGCTCCGCGTCAAGGGGCTGATTTACAATATACGATGACACTATCATTTGAAGAAGCAGCATTTGGGAAAGAAACGGAAATTGAAATACCAAGAGAAGAAAATTGTGAAACATGTAATGGCACGGGAGCAAAACCAGGGACTAAGCCAGTTACATGTAAGCATTGTAGTGGTACTGGACAATTGAATGTGGAGCAAAATACACCATTTGGTCGTATTGTGAATAGAAGAACATGTAATTACTGTAATGGAACTGGTAAAGAGATTAAGCATAAATGTTCAACTTGTGGCGGAACTGGAAAAGTAAAAAAACGTCGTAAAATTAGTGTTAAAATTCCAGCAGGTATCGATGATGGTCAACAATTAAGAGTCTCTGGGCAAGGAGAACCTGGTATAAACGGCGGGCCAGCAGGTGATTTATATGTTGTGTTCCACATAAGAAGACATGACTTCTTCGAGCGTGATGGAGAAGATGTATACTGTGAAATGCCGATTACTTTTGTTCAGGCTGCACTAGGTGATGAAGTGGAAGTACCTACTATTCATGGCAAAGTGAAATTGAAAGTACCTGCGGGAACACAGACTGGAACAAAATTCCGCCTTAAAGGCAAAGGGATTCCAAATGTACGTGGATATGGCCAAGGTGACCAGCATGTAATCATTCGTTTAATTACACCTACAAAATTATCTGATAAACAAAAACAACTATTACATGAATTTGCTGAAGTATCTGGAGATACTCCTCGTGGAGAAGAAGAGGACAGTTTTTTCTCTAAGGTAAAAAAAGCATTTAAAGGTGAATAATCAAAAAGGAGTTGGTAGAAATGAAATGGTCAGAAATCACAATTCATACGACAAATGAAGCGATTGAACCTATTTCAAATATTTTGCATGAAGCAGGTGCTAGTGGGGTAGTTATTGAAGATCCCTTTGAATTAATTAAAGAAAGAGAAGACCAATTCGGCGAAATCTACCAACTAAATCCTGATGATTATCCAGAAGAAGGCGTTCTAGTTAAAGCGTATTTACCAATCAATAGTTTTCTTGGTGAAACAGTAGAGGCAATTAAAGAAAATATCAATAATTTAGTACTGTTTAATATTGATATTGGATTAAATAAAGTTTCCATTATGGAAGTAAATGAAGAAGAATGGGCAACAGCTTGGAAGAAATACTATCATCCTGTTAAAATATCTGAGAAATTTACGATTGTACCTACCTGGGAGGATTATACACCAGTCCATACGGATGAATTAATCATCGAATTGGATCCAGGGATGGCTTTTGGTACAGGAACACATCCGACAACTGTATTATGTATACAGGCTTTGGAAAGAATAGTAAAAAAAGACGATGTGGTTATCGATGTTGGTACAGGATCTGGTGTGCTAAGTATTGCAGCAGCCATGCTGGGAGCTAAATCTGTGCTTGCTTTAGATCTGGATGAAGTGGCTGTCCGTTCTGCTAAATTAAATATTAAATTAAACAAAGTTCATGAGAAAACATCTGTCCGTCAAAATAATCTTTTAAGTGGTATAGAGGAACAGGCAGAGGTCATTGTTGCAAATATTTTGGCAGAGGTAATTGTTCGTTTTACAGATGATGTTTATCGTTTACTTCAAAAAGATGGTTTCTTTATTGCTTCTGGCATCATTCTTCAGAAAAAAGAAGAAGTAAAGGATGCTATTATCGCATCAGGCCTAGAAATAATAGAAACAGTACAAATGGAAGATTGGGTAAGCATTACCGCTCAGAAAAAGAGTTAATAGAAGAAAAACTTTCACAGCAACAAGCTATAAGAGTAAGCGTATATTCAAAAGGAAAAAGGGAAGTTTCGTCTTACGATTCTTCCTTCTCTATTGCTTAAAAGAAAGTAGGAATTCGATTGCAGCGTTATTTTGCTAAAAACGAAGAGGATACATTTTTTATTCAAGAGGACGATTATCATCATATTGTACGTGTGATGCGAATGGATATTGACGATGAAATATATTGTGTCAACAGTCTTCAGCAGGCAGCACGGTGCAGAATAGAAAAAATTTCCGAAAACGAAGTCATTGCAAAAGTGGTACAATGGTTAGAAGGAGAAATAGAATTACCTATTTCGGTTTCTATTGTGAGCGGACTGCCAAAAGGGGATAAGCTGGAATGGATTATCCAAAAAGGAACAGAATTAGGCGCTTTTAAGTTTATCCCTTTCATCGCAGCTCGCTCTGTCGTTAAATGGGATGAGAAAAAGAGTGGAAAAAAACTAGTTCGCTGGAATAAAATTGCAAAAGAAGCAGCAGAACAATCCCACCGAACCATGATACCAGAAGTAAGTTCTCCAATTAGTATAAAAGAGTTGATAAAACTTTCAGAAGGTTATAATGTAAAATTAATAGCCTATGAAGAAGAGGCAAGAGAAGGCGAATCGTCTGTGTTAACGAAAAGCTTGGAATCGATGACAAAAGGACAATCTATCCTTGCGGTATTCGGCCCAGAAGGTGGCCTGACTGAATCAGAAGTAGCATTATTAAAAGAGCATGGTTTTGTGACATGCGGACTTGGTCCAAGAATATTAAGAACAGAGACTGCACCATTATACCTATTGTCTGCTGTATCTTATCATTTTGAATTGATGGAGTGATAAAAATGCCAACAGTTGCTTTTCACACTTTAGGATGTAAAGTAAACCATTATGAAACCGAAGCGATCTGGCAGTTGTTTAAACAACAAGGCTATGAACGTGTAGAATATGAAAATATATCTGATGTATATGTTATTAATACATGTACCGTTACAAATACAGGAGATAAAAAGAGCCGCCAAGTAATTCGTCGTGCAGTTCGTAAAAATCCAGATGCAGTTATTTGTGTTACAGGGTGTTATGCCCAAACTTCTCCAGCAGAAATTATGGCTATTCCTGGAGTTGATATTGTAGTTGGTACACAGGATCGCGTGAAAATGCTAGAGTATATTACGCAGTATAAAGAAGAAAGACAACCAATAAATGCTGTTGGAAACATTATGAAAAATCGTGTGTACGAAGAAATGGATGTCCCTGCTTTTACGGATAGAACAAGAGCTTCCTTAAAAATCCAAGAAGGATGCAATAATTTTTGTACATTCTGTATTATTCCATGGGCACGGGGATTGATGCGCTCAAGAGATCCGCAAGAGGTTATTAAGCAAGCACAGCAATTAGTGAATGCTGGTTATAAAGAAATTGTATTAACAGGAATTCACACAGGTGGATATGGCTCAGATATGAAGGATTATAACTTAGCTAATTTACTGCGTGATTTAGAATCCCAGGTAAAGGGTCTAAAGCGCCTTCGTATTTCTTCTATCGAAGCAAGCCAAATAACAGATGAAGTGATTGAAGTCTTAGATAAATCAAAAATAATTGTAAATCATCTTCACATCCCGATTCAATCTGGATCGGATACTGTTTTAAAAAGAATGAGAAGAAAATATACAATGGAATTCTTTGCCGAAAGAATTACAAGATTAAAAGAAGCCTTGCCAGGATTGGCCATTACCTCTGATGTAATCGTTGGTTTCCCAGGAGAGACAGAAGAAGAGTTTATGGAAACTTATGATTTTATTAAAGAACATAAATTCTCTGAATTGCATGTGTTCCCATATTCAAAACGGACAGGAACACCTGCTGCGCGAATGGATAACCAAATTGAGGAAGATGTAAAGAACGAACGAGTACATCGTTTAATTTCGCTTTCTGATCAATTAGCAAAGGAATATGCGTCTAACTATGAAGGCGAGGTAGTAGAAGTTATTCCAGAGGAAGTCTACAAAGAAGATGGCAATGGAAAGCTTTATGTTGGATATACAGACAATTATTTAAAAGTAGTTTTCCCAGCAACAGAAGAAATGGTTGGGAAAATTGTAAAAGTCAAAATAACGAAAGCAGGCTACCCTGTAAATGAAGGACAATTTGTCCGTGTTTTAGAGGAAGTAGAAGATCAAGCTGCGATTGTTTCTTAAGTTTAGCCAGCTACAATTGTTTCCTTTTTGTTTTATAAAATTAATTTTAATAACTTTAATATGGAAGCTCTTTGTTCGTTCAAAGAGCTTGGCATATATTTTTAATTAGTACATATATCAAAGGAGAATCTTAATGAACATTGCTAAAATGATTGATCACACTTTATTAAAAGCTGATGCGACGAAAGAACAAATTGTGACTCTTTGTGAAGAAGCTAAGCAATACACATTTGCTTCTGTCTGCGTAAATCCAACATGGGTCAAAGCTGCAAGTGAATTGCTTAATGGAACAGAGGTAAAGGTATGTACAGTGATCGGCTTCCCTTTAGGAGCATCTACTTCAGCAACAAAAGCATTTGAAACAGAAGATGCCATTAAAAATGGGGCAACAGAAGTAGATATGGTTATTAATATTGGTGCTTTAAAGGATAAAACTTATGATTTAGTTAAAGAAGATATTAAAGCGGTAGTGGATGCGGCAAAAGGTAAAGCATTATCGAAAGTAATTATTGAAACTAGTCTCCTAACAAATGAGGAAAAAGAAATTGCTTGTAAATTAGCAGTAGAAGCAGGAGCTGACTATGTAAAAACATCAACAGGTTTCTCAACAGGCGGAGCAACTGTTGAGGACATTACATTAATGAGAAAAACGGTTGGACCAGATATAGGTGTGAAAGCTTCTGGAGGTGTACGCAGCAGTGAAGACACGGAGAAAATGATTGCTGCTGGAGCTACTAGAATCGGAGCAAGTTCTGGAGTTGCAATCGTGAATGGTTTGACAAGCAATAGTGATTATTAATATATCCTTTAAAAAAAACCTTAGAAACAAATAGGTGTTTTCTAAGGTTTTTTTGTCAATCTATCGCTGCGTTTATTAATAACTTTCCATATAAATTTTTCGATAATTACTCGGGGTAGTGTTCATGATTTTTTCGAAGTTTCGATTAAAGCTGCGAATGTTTCGATAGCCAACCATATCGGCAATTTCGGTAATTTTACTATCCGTTGTTTTTAATAATTGAGAGGCTAACGTTACACGATGCCCATTTACAAAATCAACAAATGGTATATGCAGTATTTTTGTGAAAAATCTTGATAGGTAGGAATAATCGTATCCAAATTTTTGTGATAAATCTTTTAAGGAAAGTTCCTCGGTAAAATGATTTTGGATATAGTTGAGTAAATCATGTAATAAATAATCATCTCTCCGCGTTTCCTCTTTGAAAGAAGTTTGATTTAGCAATTCCGCACAAATTAAGTACAGAACCCCTTTTTTGGCAAACAGCGAACTATTATTGTTGAAGAATATCTCCTTTATCATCTCTCTTGTGGCAGCCTGTAACTGGAATATTGGATGAATTAAGTCTTTGTTTTTACTAAGCTGATAAAATTGATTAACCAATTCTGGAGAAAAGACATAAATCCAGGAGTGATTTTTCTGATTACTTTGTAAACTATGTATTTGATTCGAAAGAATGAGAGCGTTTTCTCCTTCGTGGAGAGTATAAGATTTATCTTGTATGGTAAGCTCCAGTGTGCCTTCATCAACCATCACCAGTTCCAAGCTGCGATGAAAATGAGGAAGGTTGGTAGGATTGAATGCTGATATACGATCAAAATCTCCATTTTGTCCAAAATAATTTGATTGATAGTATAACATTCAATGTACTCCTTTCAAGTCAAATTTTGTCCATAATTATACAATTTAAGTACTAGTTACGTCAAACCTTCGTGACTAAAATTAATCTGTGATAAGAAAAGGCTTTCTCTTTTCTTATCATAGTATGTTGCATAACAGTATAAAATGGTAACCGTTCACATTTATTGCGTTCATTCATGGCTAAAAAGGAGGATTAAGATTAAGTCATTTGCAGCCTGGTTGTAATAATTGGAGAATAGTGCCAAGGATGGGAGAGAAAGTGAAAATGAATATAAACCTTGTATACACGCCCTTACATGTTTTAAGAGATATTATTGATTTTACTTAGTGAAAAAATTTTACCAAGCCAGTTAAAGGTAAATATCCATCATTAAGGAGGAATAAAAATCTCCTCCTCTGAAAGTTTATTTAAAAGTATATTTAGCTATCTTTTGAAATATTATTTTGGAAGTAAACAAATTAAAAAAGAAAGAGTGTAGATTCCTATTGAATAATTACCAATGGATTTGGAGTTACGTAAAGAAGAATAAGAAAAAAGTAATTGTTGCATCCTTGATTTTATTAGCAAATTCTTTCTTTGTAGTGATTATTCCTATTTTAAGCGGAAGATTGATTGATGAAGTCATTGAGAATAATCAAGTCCAACTCTTAGTACCCATTTTACTAGCGATGATAGGAGCGACACTGATCAGAACCGTTACTCGATACATCTACCAAATGTTATACGAACATGTTGGTCAAGACGCACAGTTTGATATAAGACAAGATATGTATAAAAAGCTTCAAGAGCTTGATTTTGACTTTTTTAATCATAATAGAGTAGGAGATATTATGGCGAGAATGACAGGTGATATGGACGCTATACGCCATTTCGTTTCATGGGTCTGCTATAATATCGCTGAATGTGTTATCTGGTTTGTCGTTGCCATTATCGTAATGATGAACATTGATTGGAAATTAACGTTAGCATTACTCGCTGTTACACCGTTTATCTTTATTTTTACACAAAAAATGTCCAAAGCAGCTCATCCAGTATTTCTAGAAATCCGTGAAAGTTTTTCCAGACTGAATTCCATGGTGGAAGAAAATATTAGCGGCAACCGAGTAGTTAAGGCATTTTCCCGGGAAGAGTATGAAATCGAAAAGTTTAATCATTTTAATGATGATTATCGAAAACGTAACCTTGATTCTGCTAATGTTTCTAAAAAGTATTTACCATGGCTGGACGGATTTGCCGGAGTATTAGCTGTTATTACTTTATTATTAGGTGGCTTATTTGTGATTCAGGGGAACATGTCCATAGGTGACTTGGTTGCATTTAACGGGTTTATGTGGCTCTTAAATATGCCAATGCGCATGAGTGGATGGTTGATAAATGATGTACAGCGATTTAATGCATCTTGTGTAAAAATTGGAAATTTATTAATAACGGAACCACAAATTATGGTAGAAGACAAAAAGAAAGGCAAGAAAATTGCTGGATATGTAACGTTTAAAGATGTCTCTTTTGCGTTTTCCGATGACCCTGAAACCCCTATCTTAAAAAATGTATCCTTTACCGTCCGACCGGGGCAAACTGTTGGGATTTTAGGGGAAACTGGATCTGGTAAATCAACGCTTGTTAATTTAATTGCAAGATTCTATGATCCAACAGAAGGAGAAGTATTAATTGATCAAATAAATGCAAAAGAATGGCCAGTGAGGAAGCTTCGCGATCAAATTTCGATGGTTATGCAAGACATTTTTTTATTTTCAAATACTATTGAGGAAAATATCTCCTTTGGAAAACCATATTTAAACATGGAGCAAATTCAACGCGTGGCAGCAATTGCCGACGCCCATAACTTTATCGTTAAAATGCCGGAGGGATACGATACAATCGTAGGAGAGCGCGGAGTGGGATTATCTGGTGGTCAAAAGCAAAGGATCTCCTTAGCAAGAGCATTAGCGAAGGATCCATCTATCTTGATATTGGATGATACAACATCAGCTGTAGATATGGAAACAGAAAGTAAAATCCAAAAGGAATTAAATCAGTTGACACAAGATAAAACAACCTTCATAATTGCACACCGTATTTCATCTGTAAGGGATGCAGACTTTATTTTAGTTCTTGATAAAGGGGAAGTGAAAGAACAAGGGACGCATACAGAACTTGTTGCGAAAAAAGGGATGTATTACGATGTGTATAGAAGACAATTAGGATTAGTAGAGCAGGAAGAAGGAGGAGCAGCCATTGGCCCGTAATAAATTTAATGTCGACGAAGAATTAGAGACCGAATTTAACTGGAGTCACTATAAACGAATCGGTGCTTATATTAAACCTTATAAGAAGGCATTGTTTATTACATTGCTAATCATCTTAACAGCCAACGTGGCAGGAATGCTCGGTCCGTTTTTTACAAAAATAGCAATTGATGAAATTATCCCAGATAAAAATATTCCATTATTAATCGGGATTAGTATTTTATTTGTTCTTTCTCTATTTGTAATTGGTATATGTATGCGGTATCGCATTCAATGGATTACTCAGATTGGTCAAAATATTCTAAAGGATATGCGTTTAGATATTTTTCAGCACTTACAGAAGCTGCCCTTTTCCTATTTTGATAATCGCCCTCATGGGAAAATCTTAATCAGAGTCGTTAATTATATAAATACATTAAGTGATCTATTAAGTAATGGGCTGATAAACCTGATCTCTGATATCATCAGTGTAATTATAACGTTAATGTTTATGTTTGCCATCGACGCAAAACTAACATTATATAGTTTAGCACTTCTGCCGATTTTAGGAGTATTAGTATGGGTAATCAAAAATATGCAGAGAAAAGCGTATCAAGTGTTAAGCAATAAACAATCTAATATGAATGCCTATATTCATGAAAGTATTGCCGGCATAAAAATTACGCAATCCTTTGCAAGGGAAGAAGAGAATTTTGAAATTTTTGATGAAGTAAGCAATGAAACCCGAACATCTTGGCTTAAGGCAGTTTCAATCCAGTTTCTTCTATGGCCAGGTGTTCAAAATATCTCTGTTTTAACAACAAGTTTAATTTACTTCGTAGGAATACGGCAAATTGGGGTAGATGTTAGTACAGGTACACTTGTAGCGTTTATTGGCTATGTCAATAATTTCTGGAACCCAGTTATTAATATGGGGAACTTCTATAATGCGCTTATCACTGCTTCTGCTTATTTGGAACGTATTTTTGAAACTCTGGATGTTGAACCAGATATTAAGGATCAGCCAAAAGCAATCCCAATGCCAACGATTAAAGGGAATGTCACCTTTGAACGAGTTACCTTCCGTTATGAAGAAGGGAAAAACATACTTAGTGATGTCAGTTTTCATATTAATGCAGGTCAGAGTATCGCCTTAGTCGGCCCCACAGGTGCAGGTAAATCTACTATTATAAATTTGTTAAGTAGGTTTTATGATGTAAATGAAGGCAGTGTCAAAATTGATGGGATTGATGTAAGAGATGTAACATTAAAATCTTTACGGTCGCAAATGGGTGTGATGCTTCAAGATACCTTTGTATTTTCTGGAACCATTCTAGATAATATTCGCTATGGGAAGCTAGATGCAACGGAAGAAGAAGTGATTACCGCAGCTAAAATTGTTAGAGCACATGACTTTATAAAAGACTTAAAGGATGGATATCATACTGTTGTAGAAGAAAGAGGTAGTACTTTATCAGCGGGACAAAGGCAGTTAATATCTTTCGCAAGAGCCCTCTTGGCTAATCCTAAAATATTGATATTAGACGAGGCAACCAGCAGCATTGATACAAAGACGGAAGAACTTCTCCAAGAAGGAATTACTGAATTGTTAAAAGGAAGGACATCCTTCATCATTGCCCATCGTCTATCAACAATTAAAAATAGTAGTCAAATATTTTATGTGGATGGTGGGAGAGTTGCAGAAAAAGGCACACATGATGAGTTAATGGCACAAAAAGGATTGTATTATCATTTATATCAATCACAATATGATTTATTGAAGGTTATGTAAAAAAGGGCTGCAGACATATATCCATGTTTGCAGCCTTTTATAGCATTTCACCCCAATCCATCAGCTGTGTAATCGCATAATCAATTTGCCAAAGCGCTCCGCAAAGGGTAGAACTAGGAGCGAAGATAGAACATTAAATAACAGGCTTGCATGAGCTAATTGAACATCCATTTCTGCTGTCATATTTTTGACAATAGCAGCTAAATCATTGATAAACGGATAAAACAAAATGACCCCTCCAATATTTAACCAAATATGGGCATAAGCACAAAGTTTTGCACTTTTTTCTGTTCCTATTGATGCTAAAAAAGAAGTTATACAGGAACCAATATTAGATCCCAACATAATGGCTATAGCAATTTCAATCGGAAGCAATCCTGCTGATAAAAAGCCCATTATAATACCAATTGTCGCTGTACTTGATTGGATTAGGGCAGTTATAATAATGCCGACTACAAGGGCGATGAAAGGACGGTCTGCTAATGAAAGGAAAAACGAATTTAGAGCAGGATGATGTTCCATCATCCCAGCAAAATATTTAAAACCTCGCATTGTTGTAAAGACAATCGACATACCGAATAAAATGAAGCCGATACTTCTTAATTGATATTTGTTAATGATGATCAAGAGCACACCTAGGATGGCAAGCGGAAGTAGATAATTATTCATGTTAAACGTAATAAATTCAGTTGTGAAGGTGGTTCCGATATTTGTTCCTAAAATAATCCCGATAGATTGAGGAAAGGTTAAGACTCTTGCTGAAATTAGTCCAATCGTTAAAACCATAACGGCAGCGCTGCTTTGAAGAAGTGCTGTAATAATGATGGAAACAATTAACCCCTTCCATGGCTTATCTGTTAATTTTTCGAGCGAGTTTTTTAATGATTGAGAAGATAAATTAAATAAACCTGTCCGTAAGAGAGTCATCCCATAAATAAATAAAAGGATAAGGATAATAAAAAGTATAAGATAAATCATTCTAGGCTTCCTCCTTATTAGAACTATATGAAATAAAGAAGGTGGACATGTCATTTTTAGCTAATTAATGATGACAAAACTAGCTTCTTATACTAGATTTGACAGGGTGTTTAAAAACATGACTAGAGGGAAAAATACAAAAAGAGAAGGGATCGGAGGGAGAAAAAGGCTAATTCCTTGTATAAAACACCTTTTTTTTACGTTTTTTTAAAACAATTTGTCTAACAAGGTCAAATACAGTTGACCTTGTAACTTTGATATATTATAATGTCAAGGTACATGGAAACCATGTTGATGTTAGTGTGTTGTGTTCGGAGGGAGGGAAAGAGAATGTCTAAAACCGTCGTTCGTAAAAACGAATCGCTTGAAGATGCTCTTCGTCGCTTCAAACGTTCAGTATCAAAAACTGGTACTTTGCAGGAAGCTAGAAAGCGCGAATTCTACGAGAAACCAAGTGTGAAACGTAAGAAAAAATCAGAAGCAGCAAGAAAACGTAAGTTCTAAGAGAGGGTGTAGCAAAATTGAGTCTTCTCGAACGCTTAAATAATGATATGAAGCAAGCGATGAAAAACAAAGAAAAAGATAAACTAGTTGTAATTCGAATGATTAAGGCTGCCATTCAGAATGAAAGTATTAAGCTTGGTAGAGATCTTTCTGAAGAAGACGAGTTATCTGTCCTTTCTCGCGAAGTAAAACAACGCAAAGACTCCCTCCATGAGTTTGAGAAAGCAGGTCGTGAAGATCTTGTTGACAAAATACGTGCGGAGTTAAAACATGTTGAAATATATATGCCAGAACAACTTTCAGAAGAGGAGCTAGCAGAGATTGTGAAACAAGCAATCGCTGATACTGGAGCTTCTTCAAAGAAAGAAATGGGAAAAGTGATGGCTGCTTTAATGCCTAAAGTAAAAGGAAAAGCAGACGGTTCACTAGTAAATAAACTTGTACAACAACACCTTTCATAAATAAGTTTATGTTTTAAAGGCTGCAGATTATATCTGCAGCCTTTTTACATAGTTAAAAGATTTTCTGTTTTATCCATTTCTAATATAACATATAATAAAATTAGATGATTTTTATTAAATATAGTTAGATCTGTTAATTTCCTTTGCAGGACCATATTTTGTCCTTTGTTTTTCTCGATTTAAACGATAGAAATTATTAATTAAATAAAAATTAAAAAAAATGAAACTTTTTATTTAGTTAAACGTATACATAGCCATAACATTTTTCTATTACCATTTGGAAAGGAGGGAAAATTTGAGAAGACAAAAGAAAATATTGTTGATCCCTCTTCTTTTTATTTTTTTTCTATCCTTCATTCCTAGTATCATTTACGCTAATAATGAAGAAAAAGTATATGTAGTGCCAATAAAGGATACGGTTGAAAAAGGTTTAAGTCAGTTTGTAGATCGGGCAATTACCGAAGCAGAAGAAAATCAGGCTAGTGCGATAGTCTTTGATATGCATACACCTGGTGGAGATATATCTGCTGCTATTGAAATAGGAAAGAGAATTGCAGAAACTGACATAAAAACGGTTACTTTTATTAACCAAGATGCCATTTCTGCTGGTTCCTATATTGCATTAAATACCGATGAAATCTATATGGTGGAGGGAGGCAGAATAGGATCCTCTGGGGTGATAGACGGACAAGGGAATGCAGCAGATGAAAAGGCTCAGTCTTACTGGATTTCTGCCATGAAAGGGGCAGCAGAAAAAACAGGAAGAGATCCACTTTATGCAATGGCGATGGCAGATAAATCTATTTCCATTCCAGGTATGAAGGAAGCTGGCAAGTTTTTAACTTTAACTTCATCTGAAGCAGAAGAAATAAACTATTCCAATGGTACGGTAAATAGTTTAGAGGATGTGCTAGATCATTTAGGGATACAGAACGCAAAGATAGAAAAGGTTGATGAAAGCTTTGCAGTGAAAATTGCAAGGTTTGTAACAAATCCTATTATCATTCCTATATTATTATCAATTGGAAGTTTGGGATTAATCATCGAATTATATTCACCTGGGTTTGGACTGCCGGGAATAGCGGGAATTTCTGCTTTATTGCTCTTTTTCTATGGGCATCTAGTTGCAGGACTTGCGGGATACGAAAGTCTCATTCTCTTTGTGATTGGAATCCTTTTGATTATACTGGAGTTCTTTGTCGTCGGTGGAATAGCTGGAGCAATTGGGATTGTTTCTGTCATTGCTAGCATGTTTCTTGCAAGTGGAGATATTGCGGTCATCGGGATAAGTCTAGCAATCGCAATAGGGGTTTCCATTATAGCATCTATCTTATTAGTAAAGGTGTTTGGTAGAAAAATGAAATTCTTTAAAAAAATAATTTTAACAGACTCAACCAATACAGAAAGTGGGTATGTTTCTAATCAGAACCGCAATGATTTGAAGGAGAAAACAGGCGTTACCTTAACTGCCTTACGTCCTGCCGGAGTCATACTTATTGAGGATGAAAGAATCGATGTGGTGAGTGATGGAAGTTTTATTGATAAGGGCAAGAAAGTAAAAGTAGTAAAAGCAGAAGGTTCAAGAATTGTTGTAAGGGAAATACTAACGATAGATATACAAAAGGAGGATGAGTAATGCTAGTAGGCGGATTTGAAATATTTTGGATTATTGTTGTAGTATTGGCCATTATTTTATTAGGGGTGCTATTAACATTTGTGCCAGTAATGCTCTGGATTTCTGCTTTAGCAGCAGGAGTGAGAATTAGCATTTTCACATTAGTAGGGATGCGTTTAAGAAGGGTTATACCAAGTCGTGTTGTAAATCCGTTGATTAAAGCCCATAAAGCGGGATTAAATGTAACAATCAATCAATTAGAAAGTCATTATCTTGCTGGTGGTAATGTTGATAGGGTAGTAAATGCGCTGATTGCTGCCCATCGTGCCAATATTGAGCTATCATTTGAAAGATGTGCTGCAATTGATTTAGCAGGACGTGATGTATTAGAAGCAGTGCAAATGAGTGTAAATCCTAAAGTAATTGAGACACCTTTTATTGCTGGTGTAGCGATGGATGGTATTGAAGTAAAGGCAAAAGCAAGAATTACAGTGCGTGCCAATATTGAGAGACTAGTAGGGGGAGCTGGAGAAGAAACAGTCGTAGCCAGAGTTGGGGAAGGGATTGTTTCGACAATTGGTTCTTCTGATAATCATAAAAAAGTATTAGAAAATCCAGATATGATTTCTCAAACAGTTTTAGCTAAAGGGTTAGATGCTGGTACAGCTTTTGAAATTCTATCGATTGATATTGCGGATGTAGATATCGGTAAAAACATTGGCGCTGAATTACAAACAGAACAAGCAGAAGCAGATAAGAAAATCGCTCAAGCAAAAGCGGAAGAGCGTAGAGCGATGGCTGTTGCCCAAGAACAAGAGATGAAAGCAAAAGTTCAAGAAATGCGTGCGAAGGTTGTCGAAGCAGAAGCGGAAGTTCCTATGGCTATGTCTGATGCGTTGCGTTCAGGCAATATTGGAGTAATGGACTATATGAATTTACAAAATATCACGGCTGATACAGAAATGAGAGGCTCGATCGGTAAATTAACAGATGACCAGAAAAATAAAGATGATAATGAGTAAACTTTAAGAAAGGGAGGGAAAAGATTTGGAAATTGTTCCAATTATAATTGCGGTTGTAGTTTTTCTCTTCTCTTCTGTTTTTGATAATAGTAAAAAAAAGCCGGCGCCCAAACCAAAGAGACCACAGGTGCCAAAACAAGTAAATGCAGAAGTGGAGAGAGAAAGACAAGTTATGACTGTCCCTGTAAAGTCTAAAAAAGTGGTGCAGGTTGAAAAACCACTTTCTGAGCTGGAAAGGCTGCAAAGGGAAAATGCAAGTTTACAAAAGAAGATTAATATGATGGAAAAACAACGAAATCGAGTCGTTCAAGGACCAATTATAAATAAGAATCAACCTCTGGAAGAATCTGAAGGCTTATTTACAAAGGATAATATTGTTCAGGCGGTAGTGTTTTCGGAAGTATTAGCTTCGCCTCGTTCAAGAAATCCACATCGAGCTTCTATGCAACACAGCGTAACAAGCAGAAAATAAAAACATAGAGAGTTATTATCAAGCGTTATTTCTCTTTGGAGAAGTGATTTGCTAGATAATAGCTCTTTTTTTGTATAAAAGGATATTTAAAGGAAATCTCCACGAATGCGTGTCGTAAAAGTTTTTCTTAGCATAATGTAGGACTCCGTGAATATGATGATAGTAAGTGTAAGAAAGCGTACTGTCTATACAGAGAATCTCATAAAAGAGAGGAAAGGGGGTTCTTTTTTTATGACTAAAAAATGGGGACACAACTTGCGGAACTGGATGATAAAAAACTTAGAACTTCCTCAAGATGTCATGATGGACTTACCTAGAATTACAATGATTGGACAAATACATATTTATGTAGAGAACCACCGAGGGTTAATAACCTTTTCAGATAAAGAATTGCGATTGCTCTTAAAACAAGGGCAGCTGTTGATTAAAGGAAAAGGGTTTGTTATTAAGACAATTTTACCAGAGGAAATATTATTAGAAGGGAAAATAGATCAAGTTTTATACATAAATGAATGATTTGGGAGGAAATTATGAAAAATCATTGGATAGAATATTTAACAGGGATTATTACAGTGAAAGCAACAGGCAAAGGTTTAGAAAGGTTTTTAAATAAGTTATTAAAAAATGGTATGTCTGTTTGGAACGTAAAGAAGCACGGACCGCAAGCTGTAACCTTTCAGATTAGTCTAAAGAATATCCATTCTCTTCGTCATTTAGTTAGAGGAAGCGGTATAAAAATAGAGTTTCAGCGCCGAGCTGGAGCTCCGTTTCTATATAAAAGAATGTGGAAAAATAGCGGTTTTGTACTCGGATTATTCCTTTTTTTAGGACTAGTTCTCACTTTATCTAATATGGTCTGGGGAATAGAAATCAAGGGAGCAAATCCTGCGACTGAATATCAAATTCGTAAGCAGCTGGATAAGATGGACATAAAAATTGGTAAATCGCAGTTTTTTGCGAAGGAATTAGATGAAATTCAGGCAGAATTAACAAATAATATTGATGCGATTACATGGATTGGTGTGGAGTTAAAAGGGACAACTTATCATTTCCAGGTGGTTGAAAAAAACGAGCCGAAGAAAAAGAAAGAAGCGGGCCCGCAAAATTTAATAGCAACGAAGAAAGCGACAATTGTAACAGATTTTGTGGAATCTGGTACAAAACGCTATGCCATCAATGAAGTTGTGAGAAAAGGACAATTGTTAGTTGCAGGCAAAATAGGGAATGAAGATCGTGCGAAGAGTGTATCTGCTAAAGGGAAAGTATGGGGAGAAGTGTGGTATACGACAAAAGTGACTGTTCCTTTGGAAACAACTTTCCAAGTATTTAATGGAGCGGAAAAGCAAAAAATTTATATGAAGCTTGGTAAGTGGAGTATTCCTGTATGGGGATTTGGCAAAATAGAGTATAAGGAATATGAGGAAGAGGAGAATGAGTCAAACGTTAAGTTCTTTAAATGGGAATTGCCAATTAAGATTGTAAATAAAACATATCGGGAAAAAGAGATTGTAATAAGAGGATATAGTGAGAAGGATGCTATCGAGAAGGGGAAGGAGGATGCGAGAAAGGATATTATGAAACGAATTGGTGAAGATGGGAAAATTAAGGAGGAAAAAATTTTACAACAAGATATAAAGAATGGTAAAGTTAAATTAAATATAGCTTTTACAACAATAGAAAACATTGCGAAAGCACAACCTCTAACTCAAGGAGATACAGAATGACAGAAGATTTAAAAACGATGAATGTAAAGTTGAATGATCCAAACGAAGCAATTGCTTTACTTGGTAATGGAGATAGCAATCTGCAAGTGCTTGAAAAAGAATTAGATTGTAACATCGTAACGAGAGGAGAAACGCTGCTTGTTTCTTCTGAGAATCCTGATTCAATAGAGCTCGTTGGGGATATTGTTGATAAACTTTTACAAGTAATCCGAAAGGGTGTTTCCATCAGTCAACGAGATGTGGTATATGCGATCTCACTGGCAAAGAAAGGAACGCTTGAATATTTTGGGTCACTATACGATGAAGAAATAGCGAAAACGATTAAAGGAAAATCAATTAGAGTAAAAACGATTGGCCAAAGTGAGTATATACGCACTATTAGAAGAAATGATCTAGTTTTTGGGATTGGGCCTGCAGGAACAGGTAAGACTTATTTAGCCGTTGTGATGGCGGTAAATGCTTTAAAGAGCGGGAAAGTAAATAGAATTATTTTAACAAGACCTGCAGTGGAAGCGGGGGAAAGTTTAGGTTTTTTGCCAGGGGATTTGAAAGAAAAAGTAGATCCGTATTTACGCCCGTTATATGATGCATTGCATGATGTGCTTGGTATGGAGCATACTGCTCGTTTGATTGAAAGAAATACGATTGAAGTAGCTCCACTTGCCTATATGCGCGGGAGAACACTGGATGATGCTTTTGTAATATTAGACGAAGCACAGAATACAACTCATGCCCAGATGAAAATGTTTTTAACAAGACTTGGTTTTGGATCCAAGATGGTGGTTACAGGGGATAAAACACAAATAGATCTGCCAAAGGGCGTGAAATCAGGATTAGTAGTTGCAGAACAAATTCTGCAAAACGTAAATGGGATCGGCTTTGTTCATTTAGAAGAAAGCGATGTAGTGAGACATCCATTAGTCGGAAAAATTATTCATGCATATGGAAAGCAAGTTATGTAAAAGAAAGAAGGACAATATCTTAAGTTTATTTGGGCTTAAGGATATTGTCCTTCTTTCTATATTGGATTGGATACGTTCCGGATACATGAAATATTCGAAAAAGGATGAAAACGATCGAAAAAACTGTTATCATTTTACATATCATCAGATTTTTTTGTTTTTAATTATTGGTGGTTTTACTGATCTATTGAGGAAAGTGACAAATGCTTGAAAATCAGCTTTCAGAAGGAGAATTTACATCTAGATAGGTTAAGGATTAAAAAATAGGTTTAAGATGATAGAATAAGCAACTGAACCTATTTTTTTGAAATAGGAGGTAAATATGAACGTTTGGCAGAGAATGCGTAATAATTTAATAAAACTAATGAATATTACCTTTTTTAAAATAATTCTCTTTATTTTACTTGGTGTCATTTTATTCTTTACACTCTATGGAAACGTAAAGCCGGAAAAATTAAATGTACAGTTATTTTCTGTAGCGGATCAGACTATTAGGTCACCCATAACAGTGGAAGATAAAGAGAGTACAGAGAAAAAGAAGGAAGAAGCAAAAAATCAAGTACAGGATGTCTATGTTGTTAATAAAGAAATTGCTCAGAATCGTGTAGATTTAATATCTTCTATATTTGATTCTGTAACAGAAGTAAATAACGAAGTAGAGAAACAAATGGAAGAAAAAAGAAAGAAAGCAGAAGAGGAAGATAAGAATAAACAATCAATAAAAGAGCCATCCGTTGACGAGAAGCTTGAATTACTAAAAGGCAAGCTGACAAATGAAGTAACGAATGAAATTATGGACCGCTCTTTAAAATCGCTTATTCCTTATTCGGAAGATCAGTTAGAAATCGCAAAAGATATTACGGTAACAGCTATACATACAGTAATGAATGGTAAGATTCCTTCAGATGAGGTGGAGAATGCCAAAAAAAGAGTGGAGGATATCTTAAAGGTAAACGATGGTTTAACTTCTGATTTAAAGAGTGCAAGTATCGATTTAGGAAGATTTGCAATCATTCAAAATGAGTTCTACGATCCTACTGCGACAGAAGAAATGCGTCAGCAAGCTGTTGATGGTGTGGAGCCAATAAGAGTACTTCAAGGCCAAGTTCTTGTGGAAGAAGGCCAACTGATAAGTAGAGAGATACATAGACAACTTGAACTTGTTGGATTATTAGATAGCGATAATTCCATTCAGCCATTTATCGGTTTAGGTTTAATCATCTTGACGATGCTAGCGGCACTTTATTTTTATACACTTAAAAGAACATCGAAAGAGAAGGAGAATAATATCCAGTTCTATTTAATGTTCTTTCTTATAATTAGTGTAACGATTGTATTAATGAAAACAATAAGCGCCTTCCAACAGTTTGAATACACAGAGATTGGCTATATATTTCCAGCTGCTATGGCGGTTATGTTAATTAAGATATTAATGGAAGAAAAATCTGCTTTATTAGTAACGATTATTCTTGCGGTTTGTGGAATGATTATGTTTAATGAAGGAGTTGCTGGAACTTTTAATGTAGGAATGGGTATATATATTATTGCAAGTGGTTTAGCCAGTATTTTATTTTTATATAAAAGAAATCAGCGGACCAATATTCTTTATGCAGGATTCTTTATTTCTTTTATAAATATTGTTACGATATTAGCGATTTTATATTTACAAAACGGACATTATGGTGCAAAAGAATATGGTGTATTCCTTTTACTGGCCGTTATTTCCGGAATAAGTTCAGCTGTTTTAACAATCGGTTTCTTGCCTTTCCTTGAAACCGGGTTTGGGGTGCTTTCTACCATTAAGTTAATTGAGCTCTCTAATCCTAACCATCCATTATTACGTAAAATCTTAACTGAGGCACCTGGTACGTATCATCATAGTGTGATGGTTGCTAATTTAGCGGAATCAGCATGTGAAGCGATTGGCGCTAATGGTTTATTGGCAAGAGTTGGTTGTTATTATCATGATATCGGGAAAACAAAAAGGCCGCATTTTTTTATTGAAAATCAAATGAATATGGGAAATCCACACGACCGTATTCCTCCCCAGGCCAGTAAAAATATCATTATTGCCCACGCAACAGATGGAGCTGAGTTATTAAGAAAATATAAATTACCGAAAGAAATCGTCGATATTGCTGAACAGCATCATGGAACCTCCCTCTTAAAATATTTTTATTTTAAGGCAAAGGAAAAAGGGGGAGAGGTAAAAGAAAGTGATTACCGCTACCCAGGCCCAAAAGCCCAAACGCGTGAGGTAGCAATTATAGGAATTGCGGATAGTGTAGAAGCTGCTGTAAGAAGTTTAAATGCACCAACCACCGAGCAAATTGACTCTTTAATTAAGAATATTATTTCTGACCGTTTGCAAGATGGACAATTGGATGAATGTGATTTAACATTAAAGGAATTAGATATTGTTCGAAATACATTAAGTGAAACGTTAAAAGGAATTTTTCATTCACGAATCGAATATCCAGAAATGAAAAAGTAAAGGAAGTCGAATATGAATTTAGAAATTGATTTTATTGATGAAACAGAAAAAGTGAAGGAAAGTGAGATTGCGAAAATCGAGAAACTTTTACAATTTGCGGCCGGTAAACTAAATCTCCAAGGAGAAATTGAGCTTTCCATTACCTTCGTTCATAATGAACAAATTCAACAAATAAATAAAGAATATAGAGAAAAGGATCAACCGACAGATGTTATTTCTTTTGCGCTGGAGGAATTAGGAGAAGGCGAATTGGAATTGGTTGGAGAGGGACTTCCTAGAATGTTAGGAGATATTGTCATTTCTATCGATAAAGCGGAGGAACAGGCTAATGATTATGGTCATTCTTATATGAGAGAACTTGGATTTTTATCTGTTCATGGCTTTTTGCACTTACTAGGATATGACCATATGACAGAAGAAGATGAAAAAGTGATGTTTACTCTTCAAAAGGATATTTTAGATGAGTTCGGATTACAAAGATAAAAGAATTCGAAAGAACAGTCAATTATCCTCCTTCCGTTTAGCGATATTGGGAATACTAACTGCTATTAAACAAGAAAGAAATGTAAAAATTCATTTAGTTATTACCATTCTTGTTATTGTATTGGGCCTTTTAAATGATTTGTCTAAACAGGAATGGATGTTAATTGCTTTTTGTATTGGATTAGTAATTAGCCTAGAACTGATAAATACGGCAATAGAACGTGTGGTGGATCTTGTTACTAGTGAATATCATCCATTGGCAAAAGAGGCAAAGGACATAGCTGCTGGTGCTGTTTTTGTCGCAGCAATTCTTTCGATTGTGATTGGCGGAATCATCTTTATCCCGAAAATCTGGAGCGCTATAATAGGTTAGAGAATAAAAGCTATCTGATAAAAATTAAATCTTCAACAAATAGTTATTTGTTGAAGATTTAATTTTTAAAAGGTAGTTTTTTATTTTTGGGTTTTCTACGTTCATTAATAACTCCCTACTTCTTTCTCTTTATTGTGCTTCCAAATTAGTATATAATTTTAAGACAGTACATTTAACATCATATTAAGTGTTACTGAAGTTTGAAAACGTTCCATTTATTCTTTAAAATAATGTGTAAGGCGAGAATAGGGCTTACTAAAAAGAGATACTCACTAAAATGAAAAATTATTTTAAAATAAATCTTAGCGCTAAAGGGGAAAGTATTTGGCTAAACAAGAACCTTTTCGGCTTGTGATATAGCCAAAAGTGAACTTGAAATAGCATGAAAAGCTGCTTAAAGAAAAGAGGGATTTGTATGAAAAAGGAACTTCTAATGGAAGAAGCAAAACTTGCACGTGATAAAGCGTATGTACCTTATTCAAAATTTAAGGTAGGAGCAGCTCTGCTTTCGGAAAAGGGTATCGTTTATCACGGTTGTAACATTGAAAACGCAGCGTACAGTATGACGAATTGTGCAGAACGAACGGCATTATTTAAAGCTGTGTCAGAAGGTGATACTACTTTCAAGAAGCTTGTTGTTGTGGCAGATACAGAGGGACCAGTTTCTCCATGTGGTGCTTGCAGACAAGTAATTTCTGAACTTTGTCCAAAAGACATGGAAGTAATATTAACGAATTTAAAAGGCGACGTACAAACATTAACTGTGGCAGAGTTATTGCCAGGAGCATTTTCACCGGAGGATTTAAATGAACATTAATAATCAAACAGAACACAAATCAGGATTTATCTCCATTATAGGAAGACCTAATGTTGGAAAATCAACCTTTTTGAACCGTGTAATAGGCCAAAAGATTGCGATTATGAGCGACAAGCCACAGACTACAAGAAATAAAGTTCAAGGTGTACTTACAACAGATGATGCACAGCTTATTTTCATTGATACACCTGGAATTCATAAACCGAAACATAGACTTGGCGATTTTATGATGAAGGTAGCGCAAAATACATTGAAAGAAGTGGATCTAATCCTTTTTATGGTTAACGCTGAAGAAGGCTTTGGTAAAGGGGAAGAATTCATTCTTGAGAAATTTCAGTCTGTAAAAACACCAATATTTTTAGTGATTAATAAAATTGATACGATTCACCCAGATCAATTATTTGCCATTATTGAATCATATAAAGAGAAGTATCCATTTAAAGAAATTGTCCCAATCTCTGCTCTAGAAGGAAATAATGTCGAAACATTATTAACACAAATCAAAAAGTATTTACCAGAAGGACCGCAATTTTATCCAGCTGATCAAGTGACAGACCATCCTGAACGCTTTATTGTTTCTGAGTTAATAAGGGAAAAAGCACTGCACCTAACAAGAGAGGAAATTCCTCACTCCCTTGCAGTAGTAATTGAAAAGATGGAGAGAAAATCAAACGATGTCATTAACGTAATGGCCACTATTATCGTTGAACGAGATTCTCAAAAAGGGATAATTATCGGTAAACAAGGTAGTATGCTGAAAGAAATCGGAAAAAGAGCAAGAACGGATATTGAAAATCTTCTTGGAAATAAAGTCTATTTGGAATTATGGGTGAAAGTACAAAAAGATTGGCGCAATAAAATGACACAATTGCGTGATTTTGGATTTAGAGAAGACGAATATTAATAATTAGAACGGAACAGCTTTAAAGGCTGCCATAAGAAAAAATGGAATCCTGTTGTTCCCTTTATTGCAGCAATAGGAAAACGGATTAAACTAGAAGGCATTCGGTTATTTGAAAATTATACATGCAATCAATTAGCAATATTTTCGTCTCATGATTTTATAAAGACAGGCTATGATAAGATTAAGGTTGTAAACAGCTAGTTAAAAATCGAAAGGTGGGGTTTTACATGTTAGACTTTACCTGGAAAGTTTTTTCCCAAACAGGTAACATTGATACTTATCTACTCTTTAAAGAATTAGAAAAGCATAATCATGAAATACCAGGAATGCAAGAAGAGGAACTAGCGGAACTTGATTATCCCATTTCATAGTTACTGTCCTTATAGTAGGGGATGGTGAATGGTGATGCTCGAAAAGTGTGAAGGGATTGTAATTAGATCCATCGATTACGGTGAATCCAATAAAATAGTAACGTTGTATACAAGAGAATGGGGAAAGGTTGGGGTAATGGCTAGAGGTGCAAAAAAGCCAAACAGCAGGCTTTCTGCTGTAACCCAGCCTTTTGTCTATGGATATTTTCTCGTCCAGCGAAGTAGTGGATTAGGGCTTTTACAGCAAGGGGATATTATATCGAGTATGCGTTCATTGAAAGAAGATATTTTTCTTACTGCATACGCTAGCTATATAGTAGAGCTTACAGATAAATGTACGGATGAAAAAAAGCCAAATCCTTTTCATTTTGAATTATTATATCAAACGTTAAATTACATGAATGAAGAATACGATCCGGAAATATTAGTAAATATCTATGAACTAAAAATGTTAAACAGCTTAGGATTATATCCAATACTAGATCGCTGTGTTTTTTGCGGAGCGACAGAGGGGCATTTTTCGTTTTCTATCCGAGAAGGTGGATTAATCTGTCATCAATGCTTGGACAAGGACCCGTATCATTATAAAATCTCGCAGGCTACAGTAAAGCTGCTTCGGATTTTTTATTATATGGATATTTCCCGTCTAGGTAGTATCTCTGTCAAAGATTCAACTAAGAAAGAGCTAAGTATGATTATTGATGCTTATTATGAAGAGTATTCTGGGTTGTATTTGAAATCTAAAAAATTTATTCAATCAATGAAAAACTTAGGGGATTCCTTTACATAAAAGTAATTGAATGAAGAGTGAATCTTCTTCGAGAATAAATCAAAGCAAGGTTGACAACTAATATTTTTTTCGTTATTATTCATGTAAATAAGAGTGTTGCATTGAAAAGAAAGTAGTACTTAATTCACCTCATGAAAAGCGAGCTTGGGATAGTGGAAGCCAAGTTCATGAGCGTTAAGGAAGGCGTTCTTGGAGCAACTGCGTATGAAAGTGGCTGTATCTTACAGCAAATAGGGTGGAACCGCGGGTTAACTCTCGTCCCTATGTCAAGAAATATTTGGCATAGGGACGAGAGTTTTTTGTGTTCCTTACGAGTACATACTCTACATAAATCTATGCTGAATATACGTTTTATAAATTCGGAGGTGTAGGAAAGCAATGAATATTCAAAACATGATTTTAACATTGCAAAAACATTGGTCTGACTATGGTTGTATCCTAATGCAGGCATATGATGTAGAAAAAGGTGCGGGGACGATGAGTCCTTATACTTTTTTAAGAGCGATTGGTCCTGAGCCGTGGAATGTGGCTTATGTAGAGCCATCTCGAAGACCGGCAGATGGAAGATATGGAGAAAATCCAAACCGTTTATATCAGCATCATCAATTTCAAGTAATCATGAAGCCTTCTCCTGACAATATTCAAGAATTATATTTAGATTCTCTAAGAGCACTAGGGATTAATCCGTTAGAGCATGATATTCGCTTTGTAGAGGATAACTGGGAAAATCCTTCTCTAGGGTGCGCAGGTCTTGGATGGGAAGTATGGCTTGATGGAATGGAAATTACTCAATTTACGTATTTTCAACAAGTTGGCGGTATTGAATGTAAGCCAGTATCGGTTGAAATAACATATGGAATTGAGCGATTGGCTTCCTATATTCAAGATAAAGAAAATGTTTTTGATTTAGAGTGGACAGATGGGTTCACAATCAAAGATATTTTTTATCAACCAGAATTTGAACATAGTAAATATACATTTGAAACGTCTGATACCGATATGCTGTTTAACCTATTCTCTATCTATGAAAAAGAGGCGCATAGACAAATGGACGAAGGGCTAGTACACCCTGCCTATGACTATGTATTAAAATGCTCTCACGTTTTCAACCTATTGGATGCTAAAGGGGCTATTTCTGTTACAGAAAGAACTGGATATATTGGAAGATGCAGAAATTTAGCACGTAAAGTGGCAAAAACTTTCTACGAAGAAAGAGAAAAATTAGGATTCCCAATTTTAAAAAGTAAGGAGGGAAAAAGTCATGAATAAAAGAGACTTATTATTGGAAATTGGTTTAGAAGAAATGCCAGCTCGTTTTATCTCTGCTAGTATCCAATCATTAAAAGAGAAAATGGAGGCTTGGCTTGCGGAGAAACAATTGGGTTATGCTTCTGTTCAGGCTTTTTCTTCCCCGCGCAGATTGGCCCTTCTTGTTACTGATTTAGATGAATCGCAGCAAGATATGGAAGAAGAAGCAAAAGGCCCTGCTAAACGTATTGCATTAAACGAAGCTGGTGAATGGTCTAAAGCAGCTGCGGGATTCACAAGAGGGCAAGGCTTAGCAGTAGAAGACATCTATTTTAAAGAGATAAATGGTGTGGAATACGCTCATGTAAAAAAATTTATTAAAGGGAAACAGACAAGTGAATTATTATCAGAATTAAAAGAGTTAATTCTAAGCTTAACATTCCCGAAAAATATGCGCTGGGCCAATAATGAATTACGATATATTCGTCCAATTAAATGGCTTATTGCCTTATTTGGAGAAGAAATTATTCCATTCTCTATTACTAATGTAGAAACGTCTAATCAGTCACGTGGTCATCGTTTTTTAGGTGGAGAAATCGTCTTTCAAAACCCTTCTGATTATGAGAAGAAAATGTTGGCTCAATATGTGATGGTTAATGCAGCAGAACGAAAAGAAGCTATCGTTTCGCAAATAAAAAAATTAGAAGAAGAAAACAATTGGATTATTCCAATTGATGAAGATTTATTAGAGGAAGTTACTAATTTAGTTGAATACCCAACTGCTTTGTATGGTACTTTTGATGAGTCATATTTAGAGTTACCAACCGAAGTATTAATTACAAGCATGAAAGAACATCAACGCTATTTCCCAGTTAAGTCTAAGGAAGGAAAGTTGTTGCCTTATTTTGTAACTGTTCGGAACGGGGACCATCAACATCTTGACAAAGTTGCAAGGGGAAATGAGAAAGTATTAAGAGCTAGACTTGCTGATGCAGCGTTCTTCTACAAAGAAGATCAAAAGTTAGCGATAGACGATCTTCTAAAAAAACTAGAAGCAATCGTATATCATGAAGAAATTGGTACTTTAGCAGAAAAAGTAGCTCGTGTTCGCTTACTTGCTTCTAAGTTAGCCGACGAATTACAGTTAACTTCTGAAGAAAAACAAGATGTCGACAGAGCTGCGCAAATTGCTAAGTTTGACCTTGTAACAAATATGGTTTATGAATTCCCCGAGCTGCAAGGATTAATGGGAGAACGATATGCTATTCAAAAGGGAGAAAAGGCATCAGTAGCGAACGCTATTAATGAGCATTATATGCCGCGTCATGCAGATGACGAAACAGCACCAAGTAATGTGGGGGCAGTACTTGCGCTAGCAGAGAAACTGGATACAATTGTTTCGTTCTTTAGTATTGGATTAGTACCAACTGGTTCACAAGATCCTTACGCATTAAGAAGACAGGCAACTGGAATTGTTCAGACTCTAATAGATAAAAACTGGAATATTCCAATTGAGCAATTGGTTGAACTGGCGATACAGGCAATAGAGAATGCGTCAAAAGTTTCCGGGCAAGAATTAGTTGATTCAGTGCTGTCATTCTTCAAATTACGTGTGAAATATATTTTACAAGAACAGGGCATCCGCTATGATATGATTGATGCAGTGTTGGCAGAAAAAATTGGTGGGGCTGCAAGTGTTTTAAGAAAGGCAAAAGTTCTTGAACTTCACAAAGATGATGCTAAATTCAAGGAAGGGATAGAAGCATTAAGTCGAATTATCAATATTTCTAATAAGGCAGTAACCGTTTCAGCGGTTGATTCTAGCTTGTTTGAAAATGAATATGAAAGTGATCTATATAATCGTTTTACAGCGGTTAAAGAAAAAATTAATACCAAAGTGGAAGAAAAAGAGTATTTTGAGTTATTGTTCTCTTTACAAGAAGCAATCTCTGCATATTTTGACCACACCATGGTAATGGCTGATAATGAGAAGATTAAAGAAAATCGCCTAAATCTAATGGCGGAAATTGCTGCATATATTAAAGGTTTCGCAAGTGTAAATGAAATAATTGTGAAGTAGTAACTAGATAGTTTAACAAAAAGCTAGGCAGGGGATTCCCCTACCTAGTTTCCTTTTGTTATGATTAGGCATAATGAATATGTACTTGAATGTTAAATATGGTTGTAGCAAAAGAGTTATCTTTAGATTCTTTTTCTTTTGATTCTGGCTATTTCGTATATAATAGTTAGTAGATATCGTTACCTAAATGAAGGTGGTGAATAGGAAATCGAACTGAATAAACGTCAAGAAAAAATTATTGAAATTGTAAAAGAAAATGGGCCGATAACGGGCGAGCATATTGCGGATAAATTAAACTTAACAAGAGCTACACTTCGACCAGATTTAGCGATATTAACAATGGCTGGATTTTTAGATGCAAGACCACGTGTAGGCTACTTCTATACAGGCAAGAACTCAGAGCGGCTAGTAATTGATAATATCCGTAATATCCTTGTGAAAGATTATTATTCACATCCAGTAGTTGTTCACGAGAATTCCTCTGTCTATGATGCCATTGTCATTATGTTCACAGAAGATGTTGGAACTATTTTTGTTATTGATGAAGCTTCCACATTAACTGGAGTTGTTTCCCGCAAAGATCTATTACGAGCAAGCATTGGAAAACAAGAGTTAAACTCTTTGCCTGTCGCGATTATTATGACAAGAATGCCGAATGTCACATATTGCTTTAAAGAAGAAATTTTAGTAGATGTTGGCTGCAAGTTAATGGATCACGAAATAGATGCACTTCCAGTTGTAGAAAAAAATGAAAATGGTCTTCTTGTAATCGGAAGAGTTTCGAAAACAAATATTACTAGAGCGTTTGTAGACTTGTCTAACAATCGTAAAGGAATTGTGGAGGAACATAATGACTGAAAGACAAATTATCTATGTTGTATCTGATTCAGTTGGTGAAACAGCTGAACTAGTAACCAAAGCAGCAATTAGCCAATTTTCTGGACATAACGTAAATGTATTAATTAAAAGATTCCCGTTTGTGGAAGATAAATCGAATATACATGAAGTAGTTATGCAAGCTAAAATGGAACATGGAATGATTGCTTATACGCTTGTTAAACCAGAAGTTCGCAATTATATGAGTGAATTGGCTCGCCAAGAAGGCGTATACGCCTGTGATATAATTGGTCCGATTATCGATCAATTCCAAGTTTTATGGGGAAAGACGCCTTTATATGAACCAGGGCTTGTCCGCAAACTTGATGAAGATTATTTTAAAAAAGTAGAAGCAATAGAATTTGCTGTGAAATATGATGATGGCAGGGATCCAAGAGGGTTAGAAAAGGCAGATATTATCTTAATTGGTGTATCACGAACATCCAAAACACCTTTATCGCAATTTTTGGCACATAAAAGAGTGAAAGTGGCAAATGTTCCAATCGTGCCAGAGGTTGATCCGCCAAAAGAACTTTTTCAAGTTCCAGCAAGTAAGTGCTTTGGCTTAAAAATAAGCCCGACGAAATTAAACAATATTAGAAAAGAGCGCCTTATTTCTCTGGGTTTAAGTGATCAAGCAAGCTATGCGCAAATTGAAAGAATAAAAGAAGAATTAACCTATTTTGATGATATCGTAAATCGCATCGGCTGCCCGGTTATCGATGTTACGAATAAAGCAGTGGAAGAAACAGCAAATATTATACACAATTTATATTATCGCTCCAAGTATAATGCAGATAATTAGTTTTTTCTTATAAAAATAAGTGGTAAAGACTTGGTTCTCCAAAGTAGAATCAAGTTTTTCATTATGGCTGTTTTATACTTATTATCCAACAGAGAAGTTCCTTATATTTTATTTTTTGTTCTAGTATGATCTAAAAGGAATAATTATAGATAAAAAAAGATGGAATTTCAAGCTGATTTATACTATAATAAAAAATTGTGATAAAAAAGTATCATGTTTTAGGTTTAGACTTGGCTTATTACGAATAAACTATTTATTGTGAGAAGTCAAGGGAAGGGATAAAAAAATTTTCGACATTACTTCTTTCGTGAAAAAATAATTTAGGAAGAAGGAATATGTGGAGTGATGTAGAATTAATAGTACATTAGGAAAACACATGATTTATGTTGATGCTGATTCCTGTCCTGTAAAAGAAGATATTGTCGAAATAGCTTCTTATTATCATTATGAATTGCAGTTCGTTGCTTCCTACGCCCATATGAAGCGGGAGAATGACGGACAAAAATGGAAATATGTGGATAGTGATAAAGAAGCTGTTGATTTATTTATTATGAATGCTACCAAGAAACAGGATATTGTCGTGACTCAAGATATTGGCTTGGCCTCCACTTTATTGCTAAAGCAAGTTACTGTTCTTTCACCTAGAGGAGTAATCTATGAGGAAGAAACGATAAATACTGCATTAGATATGCGTTATTTATCTGCTAAAGCAAGGCGAAAAGGGGTATATGGAAAAGGGCCTAAACCATTTACAGAGGAGGATCGACAAAAATTTAGAAGAAATTTTATAAGGATTTTGTCGAAAAATGAAGGAGATTCGACTGGACACGTCGAATAATTCATTAAAGTAGGCAATAAGTAGGGAGATGTGTTAGAAAATGGTGGCGCGCATTCCTGAAGAAAAACTTAATGAAATTAAACAGGCAACTGATATTGTAGAGATCATTGGAGAACATGTATCCCTTACAAGACAAGGGCGCAATTTCATCGGTCTTTGTCCTTTTCACGGCGAAAAAACACCTTCTTTTACTGTATCGCCAGATAAGCAGATATTCCATTGCTTTGGCTGTCATGCAGGTGGAAATGTATTTACCTTTCTAATGGATTTAGAAGGCACTTCTTTTGTAGAAGTAGCTACAAGTCTTGCAGACAGAGCAAGCATTGATTTAGGAATTGAAATCAATGAATTGGAAAAAAAACTAGCTATCCCCAATGATTTACAGCAAATGATTGATGCACATGAATTATTATCTAAATTCTACCATCATTTGCTCGTAAATACAAAGGATGGTCAGCACGCATTGGAATATTTAACTAATAGGGGCTTTACATTACCTATTATTGAAAAGTTCCAAATAGGCTATACATTAAACTCTTGGGATTTAGCTGTGAAGTTTTTAGGGAAACGTAAATTCGATGTTTCACTACTAGAAAAAGCTGGTTTGATTGTAAAAAGTGAGAGGGATGAAAAATATTTTGATCGTTTCCGCGATCGGATCATCTTCCCAATCAGTGATCGAAATGGTAACACAATTGCGTTTTCGGGACGTGCATTAGGGGATAATAATCCCAAATATCTTAACAGTCCCGAAACACCAATTTTTAATAAAAGCAATACACTTTACAATTTTCATAAAGCAAGGCCGATTATAAGGAAGCTACAACAAGCTGTTTTATTTGAAGGGTTTGCAGATGTTATAGCTGCTAATAGAGCGGGAGTGGAAAATAGTGTTGCGACAATGGGTACGTCCTTAACGGAAGAGCATATCGCAATTCTAAAAAGAAACGCGCGAAATATAACGATTTGTTATGATTCTGATTCAGCAGGGATAGAAGCGGCCTTTCGTGCAGGACAGCTTCTTACTAAGGCTAATTGTGTTGTTAAAGTAGTAATGTTACCAGATGGAATGGACCCTGATGATTATGTGAACAAATTTGGGGAAGATAAACTACAGCAGGAAATTCTTCATGGAAGTATTCCTTTTATGGGATTTAAAATGCTGTACTATCGAAGAGGGAAAAATCTTCAAAATGAAGGAGATAAACTCGCCTATATAGAAGAAGTAATAGGAGAAATTGCTAAACTGGATAAGGCGGTTGAAAAAGACCTCTATTTAAGACAACTGGCGGATGAATTTTCGCTATCTTTAGAGGCATTAAAGCAGCAGGAAATGCAGATGGAACAATCAAGTCCAAATGAATATGTTGATGAAAAAACGGTTGTTCCTGTAAAACAATATACAGTAAAAAAAAGAGCAGCCGGATTATTACCCGCATATCATACTGCAGAAAAAAGACTGCTTGCACATATGTTTAAAAGTGAGGATATTGCCTACAAAGTGCAAAGCTCATTACAGGGAAGAGCATTTAATATTGATGAACATCAAGCAATTTTTACTTATCTCCTTGCTTTTTATGAAAAGGGTCTAGGCACTGATACAAGTTCATTTATGAATTTTATTGATGATCCAGATTTGCAGCGGATTGTAGCCGAGATCGAAATGATGGAAGTGAATGAAGAGGTAAGTGAATTAGAAATTAGTGATTATATGAAACAAGTTACTAATTATGAAAAACTGCTTGAAATAAAGGAAAAAAAACAAATGCTTAAAGAAGCAGAACGTCAAAATGACTATATAAAAGCTGCACAAATTGGCATGGAAGTTCTATTATTAGAAAAAACGTTAAAATAGGTATATTATTGTCTTGATTTTTTGGAAGGAGGGGGACATATGGCTGAAAAGTCTGCCCGTTCAAAAGAGATTGAAACGGAACTAACCCTTGATCAGGTAAAGGAACAATTAACAGAAGTAGGTAAGAAAACAGGTGTGCTCGCATATGATGATATTGCGGAGAAATTATCTAGTTTTGAATTAGATTCACACCAGATGGATGAGTTTTACGAATTTTTAGGTGATCAGGGAGTCGAATTAATTGGTGATGGAGAAGAAGAAGCTCCAAATGTCCAAGAACTCGCTAAAGGGGAGGAAGAATTCGATTTAAATGACTTAAGTGTTCCCCCAGGTGTAAAAATAAATGATCCAGTTCGTATGTATTTGAAAGAAATCGGAAGAGTTGATTTGCTTTCAGCAGAAGAAGAAATAAACCTAGCAAAACGTATTTTACAAGGTGACGAAGAAGCAAAACGTCGTTTAGCAGAAGCTAATTTACGTTTAGTTGTAAGTATTGCCAAACGCTATGTTGGCCGTGGAATGCAATTCCTTGATTTAATCCAAGAAGGTAACATGGGCTTAATTAAAGCTGTTGAAAAATTTGATTATGAAAAAGGATTTAAATTTAGTACGTATGCAACATGGTGGATTCGTCAAGCAATTACGCGTGCAATTGCCGACCAGGCAAGAACAATCCGTATTCCTGTTCATATGGTGGAAACCATTAATAAATTGATACGTGTTCAACGTCAATTACTACAGGATCTTGGCCGCGAACCATCTCCAGAAGAAATTGGAGAAGATATGGATTTATCACCAGATAAGGTAAGAGAGATATTAAAAATTGCTCAAGAGCCAGTTTCCTTAGAAACACCGATTGGTGAAGAAGACGATTCCCATTTAGGCGATTTTATTGAGGACCAAGATGCTACATCTCCTTCAGAGCATGCTGCATATGAATTGCTTAAAGAGCAATTAGAAGATGTATTAGATACACTAACAGATAGAGAAGAAAATGTGTTAAGATTGCGTTTTGGACTAGACGATGGTCGTACACGTACACTAGAAGAAGTTGGTAAAGTATTTGGTGTTACACGTGAGCGTATTCGTCAAATTGAAGCAAAAGCATTAAGAAAGTTAAGACACCCAAGCAGAAGCAAACGATTAAAAGATTTCTTAGAATAAGTTGCCAAAGGTTTAAGTGGTCTTCAAGTACGATCCTATAAAGAAATAGTTTACTTCCTGTAAGAAGTGGCTATTTCTTTTTTTTAAGGTTTTATTTTTTCTTGGTTTACTTAATTTAAACTACAGGAAGTGATACTTAAAAATGCAAGATCAGCGAAAAACGATTATTGTTAAGGAAATCGCTTATTGGAAAGAAAATAAAATGCTTCCAGAACATTATTGTGATTATTTACTTACCCTATATACTGAAGGTAATGGGGTAGAGGAAAATACAATTAGTAAAAAAAGAAGGGGTTTCTTACTTTCTTCTTTACTATTTTTTTCTTTCATCCCAATAACTATATTTTTATTATATTTTACTGAATTGTCTTTTATTTTGCAAATGGCTATTTCACTAATTTTTCTGATTTTTTGTTTTGTCGGTATTTTTTTGTATAATAAAAAACAGTTAAATGTAGATATCCCAGCCACTGTTGCTGCTATTATTTTTCTTTTATTTAGTGTAGCATTTATTTTATACTTTTTTGTAAATGAAATAATATTTTTATATATCATTTTATTTCTTAATTGTTTATTTTGGTATATGTGCGGTAAAAGGTATAAACTGCTATATTTTACGATTTCTGCTTATATTGGAGCCTCTTTATTAGTCATACTTGTTGTATCCAAGTATATGTTTAACTAGAATTTGAAATGTGGGGGATATAATGAATACAGATAGATTATCAAAACGATTAGAAACCGTTGCTAAATACATACCTAGAAATTCAAAATTTGCGGATATTGGTTCAGACCATGCTTATTTGCCATGTTATATGGTAAAAAGAAAAGAGGTTCAGTCTGCCATTGCAGGTGAGGTGGTGGAAGGACCATATCAATCAGCGATTAAACAAGTAAAACAAGAAGGTTTAACTTCGAAAATATCTGTACGCAAAGGAAATGGTTTAGAAGTAATTGGAGAAAATGAAGTAGATTGTATTACCATTGCAGGAATGGGAGGGGCATTAATTACATCCATTTTGGAAAATGGAAAAGATAAATTACAATCTGTGCAGAGATTAGTCCTCCAGCCCAATATTAGTGCATTTTCAATTCGCGAGTGGCTATTAAAAAATAACTGGACTTTAGTGGCAGAAGAAATTTTAGAAGAGGATGGGAAAATATACGAGGTTCTAGTAGCGGAAAAAGGGGAATCTCCATCTTTATCCGAAGAAAGAGCCTTATTATTTGGACCATTTTTAATGAAAGAAAAAGATGCAGCATTCGTTAAAAAATGGAAGCTTGAGAAAAAGAACTGGCAAAGAATTCTTGATCAGTTAGAATCTGCACCTGACTCAGTGGAAAATACACAGAAACGGACCGAACTACAGAATAAGATAAAATTAGTGGATGAGGTGATAAACAATGAAGAATATTAATGGTTATGAAATAATATCTTTATTTGAACAATTTTCCCCTAAAGTTTATGCAATGGAAGGAGATAAAATCGGGCTGCAGGTGGGAGACTTAAGTAGGCCAGTAAAACGTGTTATGATTGCTCTAGACGTTCTCGATGAGGTAGTCGAAGAAGCAATATCTAAAAAGGTGGATTTAATCATTGCTCACCATCCTCCTATTTTTCGCTCTCTTTCTAAAATAACAATGGACAATCCTGCAGGAAAATTAATGCATAAATTAATTAAGAATGATATTGCTGTATATGCTGCTCATACGAATCTTGATGTTGCAAAAGGCGGGGTAAATGACCTTTTAAGTGACGCTCTAGGCATTCAGGATGCGGAAGTTTTAGTTCCTACTTATGAAGAAAAATTAAAGAAATTAGTAGTATATGTCCCGAAAGAACATGTAGAACAAGTGAAAAAGGCGATTGGCGATGCAGGCGCAGGATCAATAGGGAATTATAGTCACTGCGTTTTTTCGACGGAAGGAATTGGAGAATTTCTGCCATTGGAAGGAGCTGTTCCCTATATAGGAAGTGTTAATAAGCTGGAGCAAGTAGAAGAAGTCAAGATAGAATCGGTTTATCTTGCTTCGAAAGAAAAGAAAATAGTAAGAGCAATGGTAAAGGCACATCCATATGAGGAAGTGGCTTATGATATTTATGATTTACAGATAAAAGGAGAGCAGTTAGGATTAGGGCGTATTGGAAGAGTAGAAGAGACAACACTGGGAGAATTTGCTGACCATGTCAAAAAAGTCCTTGATGTAAATGGAGTACGTGTAGTGGGGAATTTAGATTCTCGAGTTAAAAAAGTAGCAGTATTAGGTGGAGACGGCAATAAGTATTATTCACATGCTTTAATGAAAGGGGCAGATGTCTATATTACAGGGGATATGTATTATCATGTTGCCCATGATGCCCAAGCAGCGGGACTAAATATTATTGATCCAGGACACAATGTTGAAAAAGTGATGAAGAATGGTGTAACAAAAGTTTTAAAGAGGATGTGTGATGAGAAAGGATATGATGTGGAAATTTTCCCTTCCTTAACTCACACCGATCCTTTTACATTTGTATAATCTAGATTCAAGGTAAAAAGCGGACAAACTTTTGGAGGGAGACCAAGGGAATGTCTGTTTTTTTCTTGTAAAGAAAGTATACAAGGGGCGTTTTTCAAGGGGCAACGCTGAAAAGGAGTTGAACGCCGAAGTTAGAGAGAGAAAAGAGTAAAGCGGTGTTCGTGAAAGGGGTGAACACCGAAACCGAAGAGGGAAGAGAGCAAAATGGCGTTCATGAAAGGAATGAACGCCGAAATCGGAGAGGGAAGGAGAGCAAAGTGGTGTTCATGAAAGGGGTGAACGCCGAAATTGGAGAGAGAAAAGAGTAAAGCGGTGTTCATGAAAGGGGTGAACGCCGAAATTGGAGAGGGAAGAGAGCAAAGTGGTATTCATGAAAGGGATGAACACCGAAACCGAAGAGGAAGAGAGCAAAATGGCGTTCATGAAAGAAATGAACGCCGAAATCGGAGAGGGAAGAGAGCAAAATGGCGTTCATGAAAGGAATGAACGCCGAAATTGGAGAGGGAAGAGAGCAAAGTGGTGTTCATAAAAGGGGGTGAACGCCGAAATTGGAGAGGGAAGAGAGCAAAGTGGTGTTCATAAAAGGGGGTGAACGCCGAAATTACCAGTGAAGGAAGAAAACAAGCGTTCATAAAGAGAGAATGTACCAAAATAAAAACAAGCACTCCATTTAAAGAAGAGAGCGCTTGTTCTATACATTATTTTGCCTTAACTTTCGGCAAAATCTTATTTAAAGGAACTTTCTTTTCAAATTGCCATGTATTCTCGTCTTCTGGATCGTATTGGTCTAGAAAATTTATTACCTCTTTCGTAATAGGAGTCGGAGTGGATGCACCAGCAGTCACTGCCACACTGCTCGCTCCTTTCAACCATTCTAGCTTGAGTTCTGAGATGTCTGCTATGCGATAAGCAGTAGTATGGGCAATTTCTTCGGAAACTTGTGCTAATCGGTTAGAGTTATTGCTCTTAGGGTCGCCAACCACAATTAATACATCTGCTTCACCTGCTTGTTTAGCAACAGCTTCTTGTCTAACTTGAGTTGCTAAGCAGATTTCTTTATGAAATTCAGCTTGTGGAAATTTTTCTTTAATGCTTTCCATTAAATCAGCTACATCCCATTGACTCATCGTTGTTTGGTTTGTTACAAGGATTTTCTCATGGTTAATTTCTAAGCCGCTAAGGTCCTCAAGTGTCTCTACTAGTGAGACGGCGTGTGGAGCGACACCAACAGCTCCTTCTGGTTCCGGATGGCCTTTTTTTCCTATATAAATGATGTAATAACCTTCTTTAACCTTTTCGCTAATTAAATCATGAGTTTTGGTTACATCTGGACAGGTTGCATCCAATGTTACTAACCCTTTTTCTTTCGCTATTCTGCGGACTTCTGGTGATACACCATGGGCAGTGAAAATGATTGTTCCTGAATCAACTTTATCTAATATTTCTTTTCTATTTTCTCCATCTAATGTGATAATACCTTCCTCTTCAAATGCATCTGTTACATGTTTATTATGAACAATCATCCCCAGAATGTAGATGGGGCGAGGTAATGTTTTATCTAAAGCAGCATTTCGAGCAATTACCATAGCATCAACAACACCGTAGCAATAACCTCGTGGTGCAATTTTAATAACTTTCATTCTCCGATTCCTCCTGCATGATCCTACTATATAACAAATATATTAAGTTATAGATACTATTATTTCCTTTATAATATAACATGTTTATTATATATAACATAAGAGAGGTTTACAAAGCATAAGTGTCTGGAAAATAAGTTAGCCAAAAAAGGATAAAAAAATACTGACCAACTGAAGCAAAAACCGATCCAATTCAAATATACTGAATGGTTTTGCTAGTTATGGCCAGCCGAATTTATACATAAAGTTTTGGTTTTGAGGCACCAGTAGTTTTTTCTGGTAATGATTCTGTTTCTGTTTCCAAATCATGATGATCTGTTTCGGGATTTTTAATTTTTTTCTTAGTTTGTGGTTTGCTAGTAGTTTTTTTATTTATTTCCTTACTTGTCTTTTGCTCCGTTACTTCTGTCTCTTCTGTCTCCTTATTTGAACTTGTTAGTCCTCTATACATTTTCCATATCGCAGGGATGTTTTTCACCATTGGTCCATATTGGTTAATCATGGGACCGATTTGGCTTGCGGTATTAAGGAATTTTTGAGAATTAGCCAAAAATCCATTAATGGAGGAAGGGTTAGTTAACGTTTTTAGCAATCCACCGCCTCCAGAAGCGGCACTTCTTGCTCCAGCATTCGTAGCTGCCCCAGCAGCATTATTGCCTCCTCCAAGTAATCTTGATAATAGTCCTCCGCCTCCGCCATTTCCTCTGCTAGGCATTGCACCTCTCCCCATCGGTCCGCCAGGAAAATTTGAAGGACCTCTCATTCCTGGCATTCTTCCGCCCATTGGCGGTCCTTGAAACGGTCCACGCTGTCTTGGTGGCATCATATTTAAAACGCCTCCTTTCACTTATACTACTTTATAGAATATGCAACAGATACTAATATGTTTAGGTTTTAACAGAAAATCTGGATAGCTAGCAAAAGAAAGATAAAAGCTAGAAATAGAGTAAAATACATTGGTAAAAATAAAAAGGGCGCACGTTATAGCCTTTTAAGCGATTTTTTATTATAATTAAATGATGGACAAAAGAGCTATAGGTAAATGTCAAATCTGTGCACACTCATTTATCTGGCTAATAAGGAGTTTTTATATGAGTAATAATCTATTTAACCAATATGAATTAAAACCATTTATTATAGATGCAATTGATGAATTAGGTTTTTATGAACCGACAGAAATTCAGCAGAAGGTCATTCCACTTATCTTAAAAGGGGAAAGCGCCATTGGTCAGTCACAAACAGGGACAGGCAAAACGCATTCTTATGTTTTGCCAATCATTGAAAAAGTCAATCCGGAAAAGCAAGCAGTGCAAGCAGTTATTACAGCGCCGACCAGAGAATTGGCTAATCAAATTTACCAAGAAATACAGAAAATTACGAAGCATTCTGATCAGCCGATTTCTTCGCGATTATTTATTGGGGGAACGGATAAACAACGTTCGATTGAAAAATTAAAAACGCAGCCACAAATTGTTGTTGGAACGCCAGGTAGAATTAATGATCTTGTCAACGAGCAAGCATTATTTGTGCATACAGCAAAAATCCTTATTGTCGATGAAGCAGATCTGATGCTAGATATGGGCTTTATTGAAGATGTGGATCAAATTGCTGCAAAAATGCCTAAGGATTTAAGTATGTTTGTTTTCTCAGCAACAATACCTGAGAAATTAAAACCTTTCTTAAAGAAATATTTAGAAAATCCAACCTTTATTCATATTGAGCCAAAGCAGTTAACGGCAGCAAAAATTGAACATGTGTTAATTCCTTCTAGACATCGAGATAAAATTACAACGGTATATGAGGCATTAGTAAGCTTTAATCCTTATCTTGCTATTGTATTTACAAATACAAAACAGATGTGTGATGAAGTTGCAAATGGTTTATCAAGTAAAGGTCTTAAAGTTGCTAGAATTCATGGTGGCTTAACACCTCGTGAACGTAAAAAAGTAATGAAACAAATTCTTGATTTAGAGTTTCAATATATTGTGGCAACAGACCTAGCAGCAAGAGGAATAGATATTAAAGGAATCAGTCATGTTATCAACTATGAGCTTCCGTCAGACTTAGATTTTTATGTACACCGTGTTGGTAGAACGGCCAGAGCTGGTTATTCAGGTATAGCATTAACGATTTATGAGCCTTCCGATGAGGACAAGCTTAATCAATTAGAAAAACTTGGCGTTGAATTTAAGCATATGGATCTAAAAAAGGGTGAGTGGATTGAATTAGATGATCGCAATCGTCGAAAAAACCGCAAAAAACAAGTAGATGAAATTGATTTAAAGGCAAAATCCCTTGTCAAAAAACCGAAAAAAGTGAAACCGGGCTATAAGAAGAAAATGCAGCAGCAAGTAGAAACAATTAAAAAGAGAGAAAAGCGTATTAAGAGTAGAAGAAAATAGGGAAAGAGGAGAGATTGAATTGCTGAAAATAGGTTCACATGTATCAATGAGCGGGAAAAAGATGTTATTAGGCGCAAGTGAAGAAGCAGCCTCCTATGGGGCAAATACTTTTATGGTCTACACAGGCGCACCCCAAAATACGAGAAGAAAAAAAATAGAAGATTTAAATATTGCTGCAGGACAGCTTCATATGGAGCAAAATGGAATTGGCGATATTATTGTACATGCACCGTACATTATTAATATTGCTAATACTACGAACCCGGCAACCTTTGAATTGGGTGTAAATTTCTTACGCAGTGAAATCGAAAGAACAGAAGCGCTAGGAGCAAAACAAATCGTGTTACATCCCGGTGCTCATGTAGGTGCTGGTGCGGATGTAGGGATTAAAAAGATTATTGAAGGCTTGAATGAAGTACTTACAGGAAATGAAAACTTACAGATTGCTCTTGAAACAATGGCTGGAAAGGGCTCTGAATGCGGTCGTACATTTGAAGAACTAGCGATGATTATGGAAGGCGTTACACATAATGATAAATTATCTGTATGCTTTGATACATGTCATACACATGATGCTGGTTACAATATTGTCGAGGATTTCGATGGGGTTTTAGAGGAATTCAATCGAATCGTTGGAATAGATAAATTAAAGGTATTGCATATTAATGATAGCAAAAATATCGTTGGTGCAAGAAAAGATAGACATGAGAATATAGGGTACGGGCAAATTGGCTTTGATGCCTTAATGAAAATTGTTCATCATCCAGAGTTAGCGGATGTTCCAAAGATATTGGAAACACCGTATGTCGGTATCGATAAAACAAATAAAAAAGCGCCATATAAACATGAAATTGAAATGATTAAAAATAAAACCTTTAATGAAAACTTATTGCAAGAAATCCTAGAAAGTTAAAAAAACGCTCATCTGAGCGTTTTTTATTTCCATTAAGTAGATATTACTGTTCGGCAAATAAATTAAATAAATCATTTAGTTCTTTTGCTGTCGCAGGACTTGTTAATTTAGCTACCTCTCTAATTAATTGTGCACGTTCATTAGGCTTAAAAATATTTACCTTTCGGCCGTTAAGATGATTAGCAAGCTTTACTGCTTCTTCATTTGTAATTTTAATTTTGAATTGCTTACTGTATTTCAATAATTCAGTAGAGGTTATGTTGTTAATTTTATGATTGATTATGTTTTCAAAAATTTTCATGTCATCACTCCCCATTCTAACATATGTGGCGAATAACAAAAATGTGCTAACTTTTTTTGATTTCTTTGGCAAACTTATCTGGATGAGATATCTTTACAACAATCAATCGTTCTTGTATACTGATTTTGAATCATTTATTGTAAATAAATCGTAATGATTACTATAGATTTATATTTGTATATTGGGGAAATGAATATTTAGAGAGTATGATGTTTTTCTTCCTCATTATTCAATGAAATTATTTTAAAAAAGTGTAAGAGATGAGGTGGAGAAATGAATGTACAAACTGCACTTGATATTCTGAAGGAAAAAGGGTATAAACATACCGATAAAAGAGAAGATATATTGGCACTATTTTCTAATGAGAATAAATATTTAACAGCTAAGGATGTTCTGGAATCGCTAAAGGATGATTATCCGGGTCTTAGTTTTGATACAATTTATCGTAATTTATCCTTATTTGAAGAATTGGATATTTTTGAAATGACGGAATTAAATGGAGAGAAGCATTTTCGTTTTACTTGTTCGCACCAGCACCACCATCATCATTTTATTTGTTTAGATTGTGGAAAAACAAAAGAAATTATTACTTGCCCAATGGAAGAGCTATCAGAAAGCTTGAAAGGATACGATGTATCTGGTCATAAATTTGAGATTTACGGGAAATGCCCAGAGTGCAGAAATTAAAAAAACGAAGCATATAGACTGACCTAGCAATATGGGACAGTAATAAAACACCTTCTTAGGCTGCCATATTACCAAACTCTATTGGTGTGTAGTAGCCTAATTTTTCTTGAATACGTTCTTCGTTATAATATCTCATAAATTGATCTACACGCTCTTTTACTTCTTTTAAAGATAAAGAATGGAATTTAACATACTGAAATTCCTCTGATTTTAGATTAGAATGAAAGGACTCAATGACGGCATTGTCCCAACAGTTTCCTCTGCGTGACATACTACTGACTAAATTTTGCTCTCTGACCCGACTTTGATACGCATAAGAAGCATAGACACTGCCTTGATCGGAGTGGATGATTATTCCTTCAGGATTCCCTCGTTTTTCTAGTGCTTCATCCAAGGTATCCATTACTAAAGAAGTTTGTTGATGGGGATAAAGCTTATAGGCAACGATTTGATTGTTATACAAATCCATGATGGTAGATAAATATAAAGTATCTGGACCATATTGAATATAGGTAATATCCGTTACCCATTTTTCGTTAGGATTGCTTGCATAAAATTCTCGCTGTAATAAATTGGGCGCAACAATGACCGATTCCCCCTGTGATTTCCACCTTCTCTTTTGCTTTATTCTACACTGAAGATGATATTTTTGCATAATCCGTTGAACAGTATTACGGTTTAATTTAATTTGATAATTACGCTTTAACAGCTCTTTGATCTTCCGGTGTCCATATCGGTACTTTGTTTCTTTGCAGAGGGAAATAATTGTTTCCTCCTCCTTAGATAACTCCATTGGTTGCGAAGATGCCCAGCGATAATACGTAGATCTTGGAACATGTAAAGCAGATAAAATAGCTGATACAGTATATTTTTTTCGTAATGTCTGTACTAATTGGAGGACAATTTCCTTTTCAACTCCTTTTCGATTTCCAAATACTTTTTTAAGATTTCATTTTCCTGCTTTAAGTGATTCATTTGACGTTCTTTTTTATCTTCATCACTTGAATTATCTGGACCATGCCCGTATGAATACTGTTTTCCTATAGGTTGATCGAATCGATGAACTTGATTTTCCCGATACCATTTCATCCACGTTTTGATTTGAGAAACATTTTTAATTCCATATTTCTGCATGATTTCTTGATTCGTAAACTGACCACTCATCTTATCTTTAACAACTGCCCATTTAACCTCACTTGAATATATGTTTTTGCCCACGCAAAACACCTCCGAGTTAGTACTTTGTTTAAGTGTACCATTCGAAGGTGTTTTATAGTGTCTCATTTATTTAGGTTAGTCTACATATCATAAGATATCGCTTCGTTTTTTTATAGAGATAGTATCTTGCAACGAATAAAGGAGTTATTTAACAGAAGACTTAGCCCATTCATCTACCCATTTTTTTGCTTCACTCCAAGAAGTTACGCGTTTAACACCGTTAGGAATCGGTTTCCGATTATAAGGTGTGTCAAAAAGAATAACTGGTATCCCTAATTCTTCATGGAGCATCACTGCATTATCATGCTTATCTTCAAAGAAAATATCAACCTTATTTTTTTGGGCGGCCGCTATTTTATGATGGGAACCAATTAACTCGATATGGTTAAAACTGATACCTTGATTAAGAAACCATTCTTTTGTCAATTCAAGCATTCCTTCGCCTCTAGCACTAATAAAGATAAGTTCATGTTGTTCAGCCCATTCTTGGAGAACAATATTTGCACCCTCTGCAAGAGGAGAGGCTGCATAAATTCTTGCCTCGTTTTCGATAAACCATTTGTCAAATTCCTCATTAGATACATTTACAAGAGGGTAAAATTCATACTGTACAACATCTTCTAGCGTAATATTTAATTGAAAGCTTTCATTTAAAAAAGGAACAAATGCAGCTGGGCTGGTTACTGTTCCATCAATATCGATTCCAAAACGCAATTTCTTCATTTTGTGCTCCTTTTCCACTGTTGTTCCTCTCTAGCTTACCAAATTATAAAGATAAGGAAAAGAAGGAAGAGAAAAATCATGTAAAACTTTAACAGACATAAGAATCAAAAACTTGGTGATGATAATAAATGCTCCTATGAAAGAAAGCGAGGGATTATCATGGCAGATCAAAATAGCAATGAAGGATATAGTCACGATTTTCAGGATAGAGAGCGAACTAAATCACCTGTAGATTATTTGGAAGAAACATCAGCAGAAATAACACCTCCAATGACTTATAATGCTACACCTCCGATGACCTCTGCTGATACACGCCCTGTCACCTCTGATGTAGAGGGGGACAGAGGAGTAGTAGGCGGTAAAGGGATTGGTATTGCGGCGTTAGTAATTTCTATCCTATCATTATTTGTAATGCCTATCATTTTAGGGATTGTTGGGATAGTATTAGGTTTCGTCGCAAGAAGCAAAGGAGCAAGTTCATTAGGAACATGGGCTATTGCACTAGGTGCTATCTCCATTATCATTGGAATTTTTATTGCTCCATTCTTTTAGCAAGAAGCAATTAAAAAATCTAACCTCTTATTTGAGGTTAGATTTTCCTAAAGTTATGGCTGGACACTGATAGTATCCATCTCTTTTTCTTCTGCAGCTTTTTTTGCAAAGTATTCGGCTGCAATTGCATCGATTTCTTTCTTTAATTCTTCGACCATCGTATCTTCTGGAACCTTGCGGACTATTTTGCCTTTACGGAAAAGTAGGCCCTCTCCACGAGCTCCAGCAATGCCGATATCCGCTTCTCTTGCTTCTCCTGGTCCATTTACTGCACAGCCTAGCACAGCTACCTTAATAGGTGCCTTTATAGTAGAGATATAATCCTCTACTTCGTTTGCAATACTGATAAGATCAATTTCAATACGGCCGCATGTTGGGCAAGAAATTAATGTTGCAGCATTAGAGGAAAGTCCAAATGACTTTAACAGTTCTCTAGCAACTTTTACTTCTTCAACTGGATCAGCACTTAAGGAAATACGTAAAGTATTACCGATGCCTTTGCTTAAAATAGCACCTAACCCAGCCGCGCTCTTTACAGTACCAGCAAATAACGTACCAGATTCTGTTATTCCTAAATGTAGTGGGTAGTCAAAAGCCTTTGCTGCCTTTTCATATGCTTCTATTGCTAAGTTAACATCAGAAGCTTTCATGGAAACAATGATATCATGAAAATCAAGGTCTTCTAGTATTTTGATATGATGCAGGGCACTTTCAACCATGCCGTCTGCTGTTGGATATCCGTATTTCTCCAAGATTTTCTTTTCTAGCGAGCCGGCATTAACCCCAATTCGGATAGGAATTCCTTTCGCTTTTGCCGCTTTTACAACAGCTTCCACTTTTTCTCTTTTCCCAATATTACCTGGATTGATTCGGATTTTATCTGCTCCGCCTTCAATTGCTTTTAAAGCTAAACGATAATCGAAATGGATATCCACGACTAGTGGTATATTTATTTGCTTTTTAATTTCACTGATAGCATTTGCCGCACGTTCATCTGGACATGCTACGCGCACGACTTGACAGCCAGCTTCTTCTAAGCGTCTAATTTGCGCTACAGTAGCTTCCACATCATGTGTTTTAGTTGTGGTCATACTTTGGATAAATAATTCATTACTTCCCCCAATAGTAATATTACCTACTTTTATTGGTCGGGTTTTTGTACGATGTATAATTTCACTCAATGGTGATTCGCTCCTTTTATATTGGACAAGCCAAAATAATTAGCTTTTTATTTAATTCTTGATATCCTTACCTATTGTATCAATGAAACATTGAAATTGACAAGAAACTTGCTGAAAAATGCTTAGCTTTTTACTGGGAATACTTCTAGGGTAAAAATGAACTTGTTGGTTAAAACAAAAAAACTTCCTCAGATTAGATTATTTTTGGAAGTTCTCTTTTATGCTATTTATAAATCGGAAATAGATAGGTTTTGCCAATTTGAATATCTTCCGGTTTTAATCCATCATTTAATTTTTGAAAGTCATTCACTACTGTCTCAAGACTAACGGATAAACCGCCAGTTGAATATTGTTCAACAATTGAAAGAACGGTGTCACCAGATTTTACTTTTTGCTCAAAGGATAAGGACGAATCTTGAGGAGTGCCCTGTGTCTCTATTGTAGGTTCTTGTTCTTTTTGGGAGGAGAGTGTGCCTTCGTTTAAATCAATATAGATGACATATATGGTAACTAGAACTGCAAAGGTAATAAAAAACCTTTTCATCGTAAATCCCCCTAAACTGATTATAGGAAATTATATGCTTGTCCCCTATTGGTTAGAACCAATGAAATGCTAGGAAGGTGGATATAGGTAAAAAGTCATAAAAATTAACATTAAATTACTTTGCCTTTACATGTCCTTAACAAATATTTGTGAAAATGTTTGAGAAGGGGGGACGAGTAGATGAATAAAATCAAGGACAGGAAAAAAGAAAACGAAAAGCTTTCTATTCAAAATCGGTTATTTCTGTTTATCTTACCGTTATTTATTATTACTATCTTAATCTTGACATTTATTTCTATTAATAGTTCTACCAAAATGACTATTAAGATGATGCATGAAAGATTAGAAAAAGAGGCAAATACTATTTACGTAATGGCACAAAATACGATGTTAATGTACGTTGGCCAAGAAGAAAAGTTCCAAACAAAAATGGAACAAATAATTAGAGATCAAGATGCTAGTTTTGCCCAAGAAGGTTTAAATGCCTCTTTTTTTGTACTCACAGAAAAGGAAGTCAAGCCTTTTAAAGTAAGTCAAACATCCAATTTTACGTGGGAGGACTCCTTCATTCAATAGGTAACTGATTTAGAATCGGGAGTATTGGAAACGAAATGGAATGGACAAACATATACCGTTGCCTTTCAGCAAATTCAAGAATTGAAGGGGATATATTTATTAGCAGTTCCACAAGAAGAATACCTGCATAATGTAAAGCAATTAAAAAATAGTTTATTACTGTTTTCGGCATTGAGTATTATTATTATTGCAATTGTTATTCGTTTTTTTGTTAAAACGATGGTAAGTCCCTTATTGAAATTACGGGAAATCATGCGGATTGCCAGAAATGGCCATTTAACAGAGGTAACATCCATTAAAAACTCGATACCAGAAATAAATTCGCTTATAAACAGCTACAATTTATTGATTAAGCGGTTAAAGCATGTCCTATCTGAGATGCAAGCAACAAGTGTTCATTTATCTAAAACAAACGATATATTACATACAGAAGCTGTGCAGATGATTGATAGTGGAGAAAACCTCACGGAAATGATAAATACGGTGAAAAATGGAGCTGAGCAGACAGCTATTAGCTCCGAACATAATATCAGTGTTTTTCAAGAAATGAAGGCATTAAGCGAGCAAATTGAAAAAAGCAGCCAGAAAATAAAGGAGCATACGGAAGAAATGAATCTTGCTGCCATTCATGGCGAAGAAAATATGAATAATTTGTTTGCCAGCCAACATGTACTGCAAGACAAAGTGAAAGTGATATATAGCAATAATGATTTATTAAATAACCATGCTTTATCGATTAAAAAGGTAGTAGAAGATATTAAAGGGCTGGCTGAACAAACCAAGCTTTTAGCTTTGAATGCCACATTAGAAGCGGCTCGAGCAGGCATCCAAGGAAAGGGATTTGCCGTAGTAGCTAATGAAGTAAGAAAACTAGCTGTTTTATCATCTAAATCCGCTGAGGATATTAAATCATTTACGCTCGATATGGATCAAATTATTCAAAAGTCATCATCTGATTTAGAAGATATTCAAATGAACTTCACGAAAAGTGCGGATTTAGTTCAAACAGCAACAGTTTCAATTGATCAGTTATTGGAGGGAATTTCTCTTGTTATTTTTGGGCTAAAAGATAACCATCATTTATTAAATGAACTCCAAGCTTTTTTTCCTAAAATGGAACATAGTACACTTCATGTTACATCGATTAGTCAACAAACACTTGCTAGTTCCGATGAAATGAAAAGGATAGGAGAAATACAGCAAGAGAGTATTCGCGTAAATGCCGAGATAAGCGCTAGATTAGCAACGTTAGTAGCCGCTTTAGAAGAGAATATTAAGATGGAGGAAAAAACTGCTCCTGAGGATGGGAGTGAATTAAATAGATAAACTGATGATTAAACCGCAATTGTAGCTTAATGTAGACAATTCCACTTTATAAATGAAAAAGCCAAACAATCGCACGAAGCGTTTATGATTGTTTGGCTTTATTTCTAAAATACCAAGAGTATTTTTCTTTATGGTTGCAGTGGCTTTTCTGTTTGTATTTCTTTAATAGCTAAGCAGACAAGGAATAAACTAATAAACCAATTTAATAAGTAGCCATTAGGAACAACTGTCTGTAAACAATCCATAATAGCAAAGAAAATTACTGGAATAGTGATACTGTAGACAGTGATTTTCCAGCATTGTGCATAAGTCAATCTTTTGCCGAATATTCTCGCGAAAAAGCTTCCAAACATAGAAAGCACAAGTGTTTGTAATGCTTTATAGAGAAGCATGAACAGAATGTAAATAACAACTAATATAATAATAAACACATAGGATAATGAATCCATTCCTTGGATAAAGTCAATGAGCTCCTCACTTGTCATTGTAAAGTTACCGAATGAGGAATATGCAAATGTTTGAGCTTGTCCAGAAGTTACTATTACGAATTCATTCTTTAAAAGGGCAACTGTATTTCCATAGGAACTAACCTTCGCGTGATCATAAGTTCCTGAGGAATCGACAATGATTGTTAAATCCGGCTTTTCAATAATAGTAGGTTCTTCATCATTATCTGTATGTAGGATATTATCACTTATTGTAAAAGAAGGTACTTCGTCCTCCATGGTTACACTAAACGTATGTATTGCTTCATTTATTCCCTTATTTAAATAATATAAATTAGGTAGTGATGCAATAATCGTCAAAAGCAACAAATAAATAATGGTTTTTCCGATACCTTGAAAACGGAAGCTTGCTATATCTTTTGGAGAATAGAGGCTTCGATAAAACTGCTTAAAAATATTCATTCTTACACATCCTTCAAAAGTTTCATTCCTATTGTATCTTTTTACAACCGATAGATACAAGTCCGAGCATTTGATTTGCAGAAAAAAGTGTGGTAAACAAGATGAATGGGTAACATAATAGATAAATAAGAAGAAAAGAGGATCGGTATGGATATTATTTATTGGACAATTATCAGTGTATTATTCATTATTGCGTTTATTGGATTGATTTATCCAATCATTCCAAGCGTGATCTTTATACTAGCCGGTTATCTTTTATATGGTCTGTTCTTTTCTTTCGAAGAACTTAGTATCCTATTTTGGATTATCCAAGGGATGTTTGTTATCTTATTATTCTTTGCCGATTCCGTATCTAATTGGATTGGAGTAAAGAAATTTGGAGGGACAAAGGCTGGTATCTGGGGAAGTACAATTGGATTACTTATAGGTCCTTTTGTTATTCCTGTGCTCGGAATTCTTCTTGGTCCATTTATTGGGGCAGTCCTAGCTGAGCTCGTTGTAAGTAAGACAAATTGGAAGAATGCCTTGAAAATTGGAGTAGGTTCATTAATAGGATTCCTAAGTAGTGTAGTAACAAAAGGAATTATCCAAGCAATCATGATTATTTATTTCCTCATTAAAATATAAAACAGGCTATAAGCTGAAATCCACAGACCTTCTTTCTGAAATGGATAAAACAACCTGAACGATTATTCGAAAGCATTGCCATTTCAGAATAATTGTTCGGGTTACTATTTGCTTAAAGTAAGTGTGTGCCAGCTTCTTTTAATTAAGTCCACAAATATCGACTGGACAATTTTGACAATCAACTGCTCTTTTTAAATAGGCAAGGTTTTTCACGGTGATTTTTTGGTTACTATAGTCTATTACTTCCCTTTCTCTTAAATCTTTTAATATGCGTTGAATCACTTCTCGTGTCCCAAAAGTTAAGTTTGCTAATTCTTGATGAGTGATAGGGATATCAATCAAAATGCCTTCATTATTTTTTATCCCAAAGGAATGACATAATCGGATTAAAATACTGTAAAGCCCCCCTTTTTTTCCATTCATAATAAGATCCTGGCATTTCATATGTGCTTTTAGATAGCCTGTACTTAACCAACTCGTAATAGAAGTTAATAAGACGGGGTCTTTTAATGCTAATTGTTCAAATTCTGTTCGGTCAATAGCAAGGACATCACAATCAGTCATACTTTTCGCAAAAAAATAGTATTTAGGAGAATGTTTAAATAATTGGTATTCCACTAATAACTCCTCATCATGAAGGATTTTAATGACGAATTCTTTTCCTTTTTCGTGTACTCTTCCAAGTGAAATGGTTCCATTTAATAATATATATATCTTTTGGACAGGGTCTTTTTCTTGGAAAAGTAAAGTCCCTTTTTTTATATGTTCTATTTTTTCAATCTCAAAAAAATGTTGTATGAGTAAACTATATAATGATAGCTGCACTTCATTCATAGGAAAGCACTCCTTAAAAAGCCTCTTTTCTTGATTAAAAAACATTGTGAAATATTTGTCAATCTCAAAATGGAATATAATGGAATTGTAGAAAGTATAATAATTTTTAGGAATATCAGGAATGCTGATGTATTGGGCGAAAATGAAAAAATGACAATTTAACGAACTTATTCTAAGAGAATCTTAGTAGTATATTTATAAATAGGTAATACTTAAGGGTGATGTTAATCACAAGAGAATATAAAGCATTTTTACTTAAGGAATCGAAGAGAGATAGTTAATATATATAAAGAAATAAAATGCTTTTCTCCTTACTGATAGTAAAAGGAAAAAACCATTTGGTATAAGAACTTTAGATTCTTTTATTGAGACGTTTTAAAATGATAACAAATGGGTACTTTAAAAAGGGAATCTTTTCAAGCAAATTGATTGAAAGTAAGCACTTTATTTGATAAGGTATTGTTAAAGGCTTCTCATATAATAATTGTCGGAATAGGGCAAACTATTAGAGGGAAGAACATAATACATAAAATATTAGGAGGAATTAGACATGGCATATTCATTACCACAATTACCTTATGCTTATGATGCATTAGAACCACACATTGATAAAGAAACGATGAACATTCACCATACGAAACATCATAATACTTATGTAACAAATTTAAACAATGCATTAGAAGGAAATGATGAATTACTTTCTAAAACAGTGGAAGAGCTTGTATCTAATCTTGATGCAGTTCCAGAAGCTGCTCGCACTGCAGTTCGTAACAATGGTGGCGGTCATGCAAACCATTCATTATTCTGGGAAGTAATTTCTCCAAATGGTGGCGGTCAACCAACTGGTGATTTAGCTGCTGCTATCGACAGCAAGTTTGGAAGCTTTGAAAACTTTAAAGAAGAATTCTCAAAAGCTGCTACAACTCGATTTGGTTCTGGTTGGGCTTGGCTAGTTGTGAACAACGGTGAATTAGAAGTTACTAGCACACCAAATCAAGATAATCCATTAATGGAAGGTAAAACACCTGTTTTAGGATTAGATGTTTGGGAACATGCTTACTACTTAAATTACCAAAACCGTCGTCCTGAATATATTAGTGCATTCTTTAATGTTATTAATTGGGATGAAGTAGCAAAACGTTTTGCTGCTGCAAAATAAGAAATAGAAATGCGAAAACCTGTGAGCATATATTGTTTACAGGTTTTTTTATTGTTCCATTTTATCGGTCATAATGTGGTCTTATTTTCATAATTGTTAGTTTTTATATATAATGCATAACGAAATTTGTTTTGTTAGAAACTACTCTAGAACAAAGGGGAGTTTCTATGATGAAAATAGGAAAATTAATAGGTGATGTAGAGCTAACAAAAGATTTGAAAATTTTGTTGGTTACAGGAGGGCTGTACTCACTTAGTGTAGCACTTTCTAATACTTTCGTTAACGTGTTTCTATGGAAACAATCAGGTGAATTTAGAGATTTAGGCTTATATAATCTTGCTATCATTTTGTTGCAACTATTTACCTTTACACTTGCTGGCAGATGGGCGAAGAAAATTGACCGAGTTATTGTATTTCGAATTGGAGTAGCTTTTCTTACCATATTCTATTTAACAGTATTACTGATAGGAGATAAAGCATCAACGTTTCTGTTAGTACTAGGGGCCATTCTTGGAATTGGCAACGGATTTTATTGGTTAGCCTATAATGTCTTAACTTTTGAAGTAACAGAACCAGAAACGAGAGATTTCTTTAATGGCTTTTTGGGATTGTTAAATTCTGTTGCTGGTATGATTGGACCAATGATTGCAGGATATATTATCTCCCAGCTCACGAAGTCTACAGGGTATATGATTGTTTTTGGAATGTCTCTTGGTCTTTTTCTTCTCGCGGTTGTTTCAAGTTTCTTTCTAAAAAGACGGCCAGCAGAAGGTAAATATTTTTTTAAAAGAATTGTCAAAGAGCGAAAACATAATTATAACTGGAAATTGATTACGAATGCTCATTTTTTCCAAGGGTTAAGAGAAGGTGTCTTTGCATTTATGATAACTGTCTTTGTTTATATAGCAACAGATAGTGAATTAGCTTTAGGAAAATTTGGGTTGATCAATTCAGGAATTTCCTTTATTGCCTATTATATTGTTTCAAGGACAGTCAAAAATAAGAATCGGAATAAGTCCATTTTAATTGGAGGAATAATGTTATTCTTATCGATGTTTATTATTGTTTTTGACTTTTCTTATACGAAATTATTGATTTATGCAGGTATAATAGCTATTGCTTACCCATTAATTTTAGTACCTTACACCAGCTTGACCTTTGATGTTATCGGAAAAGGCTGGAAAGCAGGAGAAATGAGAATAGAATATATAGTAGTGAGGGAATTGTTTCTCAATCTGGGAAGACTTTTATCGGTTCTTCTTTTTATCATTGGCGTCAGTGTATTCAATCCAAATAAAGTAATCCCGATACTGTTATTTATACTAGGAAGTGGACATTCTGTGATCTATTTCTTTGCTCGAAAGATTAGGTGGAAAACAGCATAAAGCAAAAAAGGATTTGTCATATCTACAGATCCTTTTTTGCTTTATTAATAAGGTGAAGAAAAGAGTATTCAGTTAAATATAAAATAATCATATAGTAATCTTTGTAAATTTCCTTTAAAATAGAAAATAGGAAAGTTTTGGAGGAAAAGGTGGAATCGATCGTGGGGGAAAAAAAGAAAAAAAAGAGAAATCCAATACCTTTAAGAGTTAACATTATATTCTTTACGGTATTTTTATTGTTTTCAGCACTTATTTTAAGATTAGGATTTGTTCAGATTGTTTATGGTGATGAATATAAAAAGCAAGTCGAGAAGAAAGAGGACATTATCATCAGCACATCTGTCCCAAGAGGAGAAATCTATGATCGAACGGGAGAAAGCATTGTAAGTAATGTCGGTAAAAATGCGATTACCTATACGAATTGGAAAAAATATAAACCGAATGAAATGCGGGATACCGCCGAAGAATTAGCAAAAATTATTAAGATGGACAGTGAAAAAGATCTTAAAAAGATATCAGAAAGAGATAAAAAAGATTACTGGATTCTTATTCATCCGAAAGAAGCAAAGAAGAAAATACCCAAAAAAGAAAATGAGAAACTACAAGAACAATATAAGAATGACAATAAAGAATACCAAAAAGTATATGATGAGCTTTTGCGTGAGCGGATAACAGAAAAGGATTTAAACACACTTACAGATCTAGATATGGAAACATTAGCTATTTATCGGGAATTTCAAAGCGGTTATTACTATACACCACATATTGTTAAAAATGAGGGGGTTACCGATAAGGAAATCGCTGTAATCAGCGAAAATTTGGACAAACTGCCAGGTGTCGATACAGTTCGGGACTGGGACAGAAAATATGATTTTGGGTCGACATTAAAAACCGTATTAGGGAATGTCAGTACTTCACAAAGAGGGGTTCCTGCAGAAGAAAAAGACAGCTATATAGCAAAAGGTTATAGCATGAACGATAGAGTCGGACTTAGCTATTTAGAAAAGCAATATGAAGATATTTTAAAAGGACAAAAGAAGAAGGTTAAATTTATTAAAGATAAAAAAGATGAAATAGTTAATTCGGAAGTGATTGCCAATGGAGCTGCCGGTAATGACTTAGTATTGACAATTGATATGAAATTACAGCTAGAAGTAGAAAAAATTATTGAAGAAGAGCTGAAAAAGACGAAATATGGCTATGCTGGCACTCAATATTTAGATAGAGCATTTGTCGTATTAATTGATCCTCATACGGGTGAAGTATTAACGATGGCCGGAAAGCAGTTAGGCAAAGATGAGAAAACAGGCAAGCAAGTTGTGCAGGATTTTGCGTTAGGTAATATTACTACTTCTTATAATGTTGGTTCCGTTGTCAAAGGTGCAATGGTATTGACAGGATATAAGGAAGGGGTTATTTCTCCAGGAACTTCCATACTAGATGCAACCATGCAAATTAAAGGATCACCTCCTTTTAAATCATGGAAACCAATGGGATGGATTAGTGATTTGAAAGCATTACAGGACTCATCTAACGTCTATATGGCTCAAACAGCTATAAAGATTGGGAAAGGGCATTATGGTTATATGCAGCCATTAAACATTGATTTGGAAGCATATCCTAAAATCAGGAATTCCTTTTCAGAATTTGGGTTAGGTATTCGGACTGGAATTGATTTACCAAATGAAACGGCTGGGTTGAGAGGAGTAGTGGATCCAAACCAGCCAGCAAACCTAATGTTCTTGTCGATTGGACAATATGATACGTATACGAACATGCAGTTAGCCCAATATGTTTCAACAATTGCTAATGGAGGGTATCGTATTCAGCCACACTTAGTGAAAGAAATACGTGAAACTTCTAAGGAAGAAGGGAAGTTAGGACCGATTGTTCAAGAAATTCAACCAAAAGTATTAAATAAGTTGGAATTGAAGCCTGGATGGATGGAGCAAATTCATAGAGGATTTCGTCTTGTTATGACAAGCGGTACAGGAGCTAAAGCTTTCGCGGGTTCTTCTTATAGTCCAGCGGGAAAAACTGGCACGGCTGAGGCCTTTTATGATGGGCCATTAAGAAAAAATAGAGAAGGAGAACCGCCCCAAGTAATGAATGTAAGCTTAATAACCTATGCGCCTTCCGAAAACCCAGAGGTTGCCATGGCTGTGATGGTTCCTTGGGTGTACACAACCAACAATGGACCATCACCAAACTTAACTATCGGAAAACGTGTTATGGACAAATATTTTGAATTAAAGAAGGAAAAAGAATAGATTACGAGACTTTAAAATAAAAAAACACTATCTATGGGTATGTACATTGCTGCCTTTTAGATAGTGTTTTTGGTTTTTTTTGGATAAAAGAAAGGTGGATATATAGATGTATTTCCTCCCATATTAATGAATAACAGAGCAAGTTATAGCATGTTTTATACATTCAACAATCCTAGCATATTATTCCAATTAGTTATTAATAGAATAATCTACGATTTTCTATTACAATAGAAAAAGAATATCGAAGGAAAGTGTGATTAAACGTTGGGAAAAAAGAAAAAGAAAAAAACGATACCTGTACGTCTTAATATTATTTTCTTTTTTGTCTTTTTATTATTTTCAGCATTGATTCTGCGCCTAGGCTTTGTGCAGATTGTTTATGGTGAAGATTATAAAAGAGAATTAGAGAAAACAGAAGATGTTACAGTAAATACCTCTGTACCACGTGGCAAAATGTATGATGCAACAGGAAAAGTGATAGTAGATAATGTAGCAGAAAAAGCAATTACTTATACGAATTCTGGTGCGAAACAAGAAGATATGCTCAAAACCGCTGAATTACTTTCAAAATATATTATGAAAGATACGAAAAAGGTGACGGAGCGCGAGAAAAAAGACTATTGGATTATAAAAAATAAAAAAGAAGCGGAAAAGAAAGTCACTGAAAAGGAAAAAAAAGCTTTAGCTGAGAAGTATCCAGATCAAGAAGAATACAATAAGCAAGTGTATCAGTTGCAGCTGGATCGGATTACCGCGGAGGATATAAAAACACTTACTAATCATGATTTAGAAGTGCTAGCTATCTATCGTGAGTTTATCAGCGGTTATAAACTAACACCGCAAATGGTCAAAAATAAAGAGGTAAGCGACGAAGAATTTGCTGTAGTTAGTGAGAATTTAGAAGCCTTACCTGGTGTCGATACGACAACAGATTGGGAGAGATCCTATGCATTTGGGGATACCCTGAAATCTGTTTTAGGGAATGTGAGCTCCGCTGAAAGAGGACTGCCAGCAGAGAAATTAGATTATTATGTTTCCCGAGGATATAGCAGAAATGATCGGGTCGGTACCAGTTACTTAGAACTTCAATATGAGGATGTTCTTAAAGGGCAAAAAGAGAAAATTCGCAATAAAACAGACAAAAAAGGTAATATTGTTAGTACCGAAGTCATTACAGAAGGAAAACGTGGCAATGATTTGGTACTATCAATCGATATGGAGCTTCAATTAAAAATAGAAAAAATCATTGAGGAAGAATTAAAAAAAGCAAAAACATTTGCGGGAACGAAATTACTTGATCGTGCCTATGTTGTTTTAATGAATCCCAATACAGGGGATGTCCTATCCATGGCAGGGAAACGACTAGTGAAAAATGATAAAACAGGTAAAATAGAAGTTCAAGATGATGCACTTGGTAATATTACAACTACTTACAACGTAGGTTCTGTTGTAAAAGGTGCAACTGTTTTAACTGGTTATAAAACAGGAGCGATTTCTCCTGGGACAGTATGGAATGATACACCTGTGAAAATTGGAAATACCATCAAAAAATCGTGGACGACAATGGGACCAATCAACGATCTTACCGCTTTACAACGCTCATCCAATGTTTATATGTTTAGAACGGTAATGAACATGGCTGGTGCTAACTATGTATACGGTAAACCACTATCTGTTTCATTAGCGGACTTCTCGTTAGTGAGAAATGAATTTGCCCAATATGGACTTGGAATCCGTACTGGTATTGATTTACCGAATGAGCAAGTTGGCTTTAAAGGACAAGATACACTGCCAGGTTTCTTACTGGATTTATCCATTGGACAATATGATACGTATTCCAATATGCAGCTTGCCCAATATGTTTCCACCATTGCTAATGGCGGAAACAGAATGGAACCACATATTGTAAAAGAGATCCGCGAACCAGTAGCGGATGACAGTAAACTTGGACCGGTAGTAGAAACAGTTAAACCAAAAGTATTAAATAAGGTTGATGTCAAACCTGAATGGATCAAACGTGTACAGCAAGGATTTAAAATGGTGGCACAAACTCCAAAAGGTACTGCTTATTCTAATCTAGGTGGAAAGGATTATTCACCTGCAGCAAAAACAGGGACAGCAGAGGCATTTTACGATGGACCTTCTCGCAGTGATTATGGAAAAGAACCGCCGCAAGTTATGAATTTAAGTTTAATCAGCTACGCACCTTCCGATAATCCAGAAGTTGCCATGGCTGTAATGGTTCCATGGGCATACCAAGGAAGTGTGGATAATGGTTCCAATAAGAAAATTGGAGAACGCGTTTTGGATGCGTATTTTGATTTGAAAAAAGAAAGACAAAAAGAAGAGAAAAAAGACAAATAATATGATGAAAAGGACAAAACTAGCATTTACTAGTTTTGTCCTTTTTTTATTTAAAAAAGAGTACGAAAACCCTCTAAATTTACAATGTGTTTACATTGATTTACAAATAGTTAAAACCAAGTTAATACTAAAGTCTTATAGTTATCTTGTAAACAAAACAAGCATCCTTAGGGGGTAAAGAGAAAAATGAAGAGCCTTAAAACAGTAGGATTGACAGCAATGATTGGAACAATGTTAGCATTATCAGCGTGTGGTGGAAATAACGATGCCAGTTCATCAAAGTCATCTAATGCATCAAAAGATAATGGTACTGAACAATTATCAGGGCAAATAAAATTAGACGGTTCATCCACTGTATATCCAATTATGGAAGCAATCGTTGAAGAATACCAAGCAGAGCAGCCTAACGTGAAAGTATCTGTAGCATCATCCGGTACAGGTGGCGGCTTCAAAGCATTTATCGCAGGGGAAACAGATTTCAGTAATGCATCCCGTCCAATTAAGGATGAAGAAAAATCCGAGTTAGAATCAAAAGGAATTGACTATACAGAATTAAGATTAGCATATGACGGTTTATCTGTTGTGGTGAATAAGGATAACACATGGGTTGACCATTTAACATTAGATGAATTAAAGAAAATCTGGCTTGAAGATGGTACAACCAAAAAATGGTCTGATATCCGTGAAGGATGGCCAGAAGAAGAAATTAAATATTATTCTCCAGGAACTGATTCTGGAACATTCGATTATTTTGATGAAGTGATTCTAGAAGAGCAGCCAATTGCTAAAGCAGCGACATTATCAGAAGACGATAATATTTTAGTACAAGGGGTAACAGGCGATAAAAACGCAATTGGATACTTTGGTTATGCTTACTATGCTGAAAACAAGGATAAGTTGAAAGTAGTACCAATAGACGGAGGGAACGGCCCAGTTGAACCAACAAATGAAACGGTTGAAAGCGGCGAGTATTCTCCATTATCAAGACCATTATTCACTTATGTAAAAAATGAATCGGTGAAAAAAGAAGAAGTAGCTGATTTTGTAGAATTCATGATTGAAAATGCGGCTGATTTATCAGAAGACGTAGGTTATGTAAAATTGCCAGATGAGGAATACAAAAAAGATTTAGAATTAATCGAAGGACTTAAGTAATAAGTTTTGATGGAAAGCTTTGTACTTAGCTTTCCATCTTGCTGTTGGATTAAGGGGGACTTAAAGCATGATTAAACAAACGACAAATGTGAATGCAAGATCTGTACAAGAGTTAATTGCTGAAAAAAAACAGAAAAATAATCTAAGTAAGATGTTAGAAAAAATTATGCCTAAAGTATTATTGATTACTGCAATCTTTTCGGTATTAACGACGCTCGGTATCCTATTTACATTAGTAATTGAAACATTTACTTTTTTCGAAAGAGTAAATATAAAAGAGTTCTTAACAAGTAAATCATGGTATCCATTTTCTGATCCCGGTTCTTTTGGAATCATGTCACTTGTGTCTGGGACGTTAAAAGTAACGCTGATTGCTGGGATTGTTGCTGTGCCGATAGGGTTAGCATCTGCCATTTTTTTAAGTGAATACGCGAGTGATAGAACAAGAAGAATAATTAAGCCAATTTTAGAAGTACTTGCTGGTATTCCTACAATTGTCTACGGGTTTTTCGCTTTAACATTTATAACGCCATTACTTAGATCCATTATTCCTTCTTTAGAAATGTTTAATGCTTTAAGTCCAGGAATTGTTATTGGGATTATGATTACGCCAATGATTGCTTCTCTATCAGAAGATGCAATGAGTGCAGTTCCGAGGGCAATGCGGGAAGGAGCATTAGCAATGGGTTCTACTAAATTTGAAGTTGCTTTAAAGGTAGTCTTACCTGCAGCAGTTTCTGGAATTGTTTCTTCCATTGTATTAGCTTTATCAAGAGCAATTGGGGAAACAATGATTGTCGCAGTTGCAGGAGGCAGTACACCTAATCTAAGCTTCAATGTAACAGAATCTATACAAACTATGACAGCCTATATTGTTCAAGTAAGTCAAGGAGATGCAGGATATGGAACAACGATTTATTACAGCATTTATGCGGTTGGATTTACATTATTCCTATTCACTTTCTTGATGAATCTGCTTGCTCAGTACATTTCTCGTCGTTTTAGGGAGGAATATTAAGATGAAGTTAGTAAACCATTCAGAAGTTATTAAGCGAATGAAACCAAGATTAATGAAAAACGTCATAATGAAAGGATTATTCTTTAGCGCAACTTTATTTGGTTTAATTGTTCTGGGTGTCCTTTTTTATCGAGTATTGACTCAAGGAATTGGCTATTTAGATTTTCAGTTTTTAACAAGCCTGCCTTCCCGCAAACCTGAAAATGCAGGAGTCTATACCGCATTGATAGGAACAGTTTGGCTTATGGCAGTAGTTGCACCTGTATCACTTTTAATTGGAGTGGGCACGGCGATATATTTAGAAGAATACGCAAGTAAAAATAAATTCACGAATTTTATCCAGATTAATATATCGAATCTTGCAGGTGTACCATCCATTGTTTTTGGTCTATTAGGATTGACACTCTTTGTTCGTGCTTTATCACTTGGAACAAGTGTCCTTGCGGCAGGGTTAACAATGAGCTTATTAGTATTGCCAATCATTATCGTTGCATCTCAGGAAGCTATCCGATCTGTTCCTAGTGAATTAAGAGAAGCCTCCCTTGGTATGGGAGCAACAAAATGGCAGACAATTGTCAGAGTAGTCATGCCTGCAGCTATACCAGGTATTTTAACTGGAGGGATATTGGCACTTTCACGGGCAATTGGCGAAACTGCTCCACTAGTAGTATTAGGTTTACCTTTATTCCTAGCATTCTTGCCGAGAACTGTTTTTGATATGTTTACAGTGCTGCCAATGCAAATCTATAACTGGACCGGAAGACCGCAAGAAGAGTTTCAGAGTCTTGCAGCAGCAGGAATAATTGTTCTTTTAGTTTTATTGATTTTAATGAATTCTATTGCAGTATTGATTCGAAATAAATTTCAAAAACGTTATTAAACGTATAGGGGGAACTTCAAATGAGTACAGTCTTTGCAGATAAAATTAAGAAAGCAGTAGAAATGAATGCTACAGACGGTAGAGTGAAAAACTCTGTTTATAAAACAAATCAGCTTAATTTATGGTACGGGGATAACCATGCGCTGAAAAATATAGATTTAGACATAATCGAAAACGAAGTAACTTCTATTATTGGACCATCAGGCTGCGGTAAATCGACATATATCAAAACTTTAAATCGGATGATTGAATTAGTGCCAAGTGTAAAAACATCAGGTGAAATTAATTATCGTGGCAGAAATATTTTTGATAAAGACTATGGAGTGGAAGAATTAAGAACAAAAGTCGGAATGGTTTTTCAAAAACCAAATCCATTTCCAAAATCTATTTATGAAAATGTAGCATATGGACCAAAAATTCATGGGATACGAGATAAGAAAATTTTAAATGAGATTGTGGAGAAAAGTTTAAGAGGAGCGGCAATTTGGGATGAAGTAAAAGATAGATTACACCAAAATGCATATGGACTTTCTGGTGGACAGCAACAGCGCCTTTGCATTGCAAGATGTCTTGCGATTGAACCAGACGTTATTCTTATGGATGAGCCAACCTCTGCACTTGATCCAATTTCGACATTAAAAGTGGAAGAGTTAGTTCAAGAACTAAAAGAAAACTACAGCATTATTATTGTTACACATAATATGCAGCAAGCAGCACGTATTTCTGATAAAACAGCATTCTTCTTAAATGGAGAAGTAATAGAGTTTGATGTAACCGATAAAATATTCTCTAATCCAAAGGATAAAAGAACAGAAGATTATATTACAGGTAGATTTGGATAATTATTTAAGCTGAATTCAAAAAAAGGAGATCTTACTATGCCAGTTAGAGAGAAATTTGAAGCAGGGCTTAAGGAACTGCAAGAGAAACTGACAGAGCTTGGTGAATTTTCGATTCAAGCACTTGAAAGATCGTTAGAAGCACTTGAAACACAAAATATAGAAATGGCTTTAGAAATTATTGATGATGATGTAAAGGCTGATAATTTGTATGAAGAAATAAATGACTTTGCTATTCTATTAATTGCGAAGCAGGCACCTGTAGCAATTGATTTAAGACGTATTATTGTTGGAATTAAGATTGCAACCGATATTGAAAGAATCGCAGATTTTGCCGTTAATATTGCAAAAGCTACTATTCGAATTGGGAATCAAGACTTAGTGAAACCAATCATTCATGTAAAAAAAATGTTAGAGATTACTAATGAAATGCTGCGCTTATCCTTAAATGCTTATAATAAAGAAGACACAAAACTAGCTCGAAAAATCGCGGAGATGGATGATGAGGTAGATGGTTTAAATAAACAAGCGTTTGTGGAGCTTTTAGAAATTAGTAAAAATAAACCTGAGTATTTACAGCAAATTTCGCAATTGACATTTGTTTGTCGTTATTTAGAAAGAGCAGCAGATCATACAACTAATATAGCTGAGAATATTTTCTATTTAGTTAAAGGCAGACAATATGATTGGTAAATAAAAAAAGACCGGAACAAAGGACTTCACCCCAAATATTATACGGAGATACTAACAACATCTCTATAATATTTGGGGTTTCATTATTTCATAGCTTTTAACTAATTAGTGTGCTTCATTTATACTTAATAGCTAAATATGGATTGTTCGACCTTTTAGATTACTTATTTAATTATGTTCTAGTTCGTTTATTTCGTAAGAGTTTCGGCAATTTTTTTATGACTCATGTCACTAGTTAAAGGAAAGCTGCCAACTTGAATTTTGGTATGGTAGCCATTATCAATTAAGTATGTTTCAAACTCTTCTTGATCTTTTACGATTTTTTCTTTATATAATAACTCAGCAATTTGTGAGATGCTCATACCACTTTTAACTTTTAACGTATAGGCAATGTTCTCATGTTGTTCTTCTTTTGGCTCTTCCTGTTTCTTTTCTTTTGCTGCTGATTTTGCTTGTTCTTGTTTCTTCTCTGCTATTTGCTTTTGTAAATTATTATATTCGTTCTCTGCTAACACAGTAAAACCCTTTTTTTGTAGATAGGATGTTGCTTCAGATACACTAATCGTTGCATGTTCTTGACCTTTATTTTCGAGATAGTAATAAAAACTACCAATAATGCTTGCTGAAAGGAGCATTCCGATGGCAAATGAACGTAAACTATGCTTTTTCATTTAGTTACTTTTCGACCCTTTCCTTTATAATTTGCTGAACTTGAGTGATAGATAAGGAAGATTGATTGGCAATCTGCTCAATCGGTACTCCGCTGGCTGCAAGGGTCCAGACTTGGTTTTTAATAATAGCGTGAATGGGCTGTGGTTTATCCATTTCCATTGCGGATGGGTTTTTTAGGGTAGAAGATGGCTTTAAAGAAAAATCTTCCTCACCGATCATTAACTCTTCTTCTAATAGTTTTAATTTCTTTTTTATTTTGTATAGCTCTTGTACTTGTTGAATGGAAAGCTGATCTATTTCCTCTCGTAAATCTTTAATGGGATCACGAAGGAAAAGAGACAGGATAAGAAGGAATAAAGAAATTCCTATAATTACTAACATTACAATTAACATAATTCACCTCAGAATAAAATCTTCATTTCAAATGATATAAATAATAAGAGACCTAAAGAAGAACAAAGCAAGCTAAAGATATTTTATCATTATCTATCGTTAATTCCTATTAAATCAAGATTGTGGATGACAATATTCGAATAAATCTGCGAAACAGTTAAGAATATGTCGTAATTCATCTTGAATTTTTAAAAACATATGTCGAATCGATGTTGTACTAGCTAATAGAAAAATGCAAAAAAAAATTTTTTGCTCTACTACAATAAATGTACGTAAGTTTAAGCATATTCCGACAAAATCTGTTCGTTGTGGCAATGCCCATTCAGTGGTAACATAATAAATATAAATAGCGAACTAAATGGAATCTTGTATGCATATACTAGTAAATTGCGATCATACACCATAGCAATTAAATGACATTGGATAAATAAAATTTAGAAAGAGGTGCAATTTCTATTGATTGAACAAATTGTAAATTTAAGACGTAAAGGACTGTCTTTCCGGAAAATTGCCATCGAACTAAATTCAACTGTAGGAAAAGTACAATACCAATGGAAAAAATATGTGAAGGAACAAGAACATAATGGGAATGCTGGACAAGCCGAGGAGCAAAAGAATGTAATCCAAATGCAAAAGCAGGAATCATATATAACGGAAAGTTTTTGGACAAGCGTGGATTTATTAGCAAAGAAAAATGGGATGGAAGCTTGGTTAACATCGGAAGACACTGCATTAGTATTTTGGAGAATTCCCGAAGGAAAATGGCAGTTAATTTCAACTTATTATGATATTGATCCGGAAACTTGTTCGCTAGCAGTAAAGATTAATGATATAACTAGTATTATCTATAATGGAAGAAATGCGCATAATTCTCGCATTCTGCCTGTTGAAAATAGGCAAGAATCAGTGGTGTTACAAGACTTATCACCCAATAGAAGTTTTTGTTTCGAAATTGGGGTTCTTGATGTGTATCAATCCTTTTTACCGATATTACAGTCAAACCCCTTGCATACACCGAGAACGGCACATAACCAAACAGGCCAATTAGCAAAGGATTTACAAGAGTGGGAGAATGGGGATGTTTCTGTCCCAAATTGGATTGAACACGTAAGTACCTATAGCTATTATGAATTAGAAGAGCAAGAGGATGTGAAAAAGAAATGAATGGTTCCTATTTTCAACTGATTGTAATTAATAAGATTCCTTTTATGAACTATTTTTCAAAAGATAAACATAAGAAAAAGGAATTATATGCGGAGACTATTAACTTTATCAAGTTTCTTTTCGAAACAGAAAAGAATCAACTTCCATATACCATTCAAATTGTTGTTCCGCCAATTTATCTCGAACAACTTGATGCGCAGTCATTTCGAGAAGAAATAACAGAATTTTTAGAAAAATACTATCCCGATGATGAATTGTATTCTTTCTGGATAGATAAAGAAACAAATCTATTGAAGGTTCTTAAATCGCTTCTCCAAGAAAAGCGGATCGAATTGCTGGCAAGTCCCGCTTCTTTTTCGCCTTTATCAAATGTATCGACAAGTACAGGTATTCAATTACAAATAGAGTTAGGTTTATCCATTATAGATGATTATTTAGACTACCGGCCGACAGGATTTTGGTTTCCAGAAGGAAATTTTTCACCTGGTTTAGATTTATATTTGAAAAAAGAGAACTTTTCTTATAGCTATCTAAACAGTAGGACAATCGATTATAGTGATCCTTTACCGAGTGATACAGGTATTGCGGTTGAATCACCACATAATATTGTGTTCTTTCCTGTGGAAGAAAAGCTGTATCAACTTTTTAAAGAGGAGAAAGCAACAAAACAAGTATGGGATAAATGGATCTTAGATTTGCTAGAATCCTATCCTCCATACATAAATGAGTCCATTTTAACTTTCCCAATTGATTTAGCTGATTATGTAAAGATACAAGACGAGTTGAATAAAAGTATTCGTTATTTAAATGATGAAGGCTATATGGTTCATATTACGCCTGAAACATATATAAAGCAATTCAGTCAAGGAATGGATTGTGTCCATCTCTGTGCTTCCTTCTTAGAGCGCAGAGGGAGAGAAGAGGTTGTTAAACATCGTTCTTCCTATGCTGCTTTAGCATTTTTGGAAAGAGAGCTTCATGAATGGAGACAAATTTCTTTACCGCCAGCAACTCATAGAGTACAGAAGCAGATGGAAAAGGAATGGTTGTTATTAAGCGCTCTCCTTTATCAAGATAATAATTGGACAAGTGAAGAAGTAACAAACCATCTAGAAGCGGCAAACAAATTAAACGGTTATTGGAAAGGACCAATCGATAAAGACTGGCTTTCCTTAAGAGAAAGTAAATATCCAATTTTAAATGCAACGATACAGATCCATAAACCGGTTCGGTCTCAAAAGGAACCGACAAACAAGAAGAGTGTTTTAATCTTATCTTGGGAGTATCCGCCCAATATAGTTGGTGGTCTTGGTGCTCATGTAGTTGGGTTAACAAATAGCTTAATAAAAAATGGCTATGAAGTTCATCTTGTTACAGCACAAGAGATGAATAAAAATCTCGAAGACGTAGAAGAAAAGGCTGGCTTATTTGTGTATCGGGTCAAGCCAATTTATAGTAAAGATCAAAACTTTATTCACTGGATTGGCGGCTTAAATTTAGCAATGTGGGATAAAGCAATAGAGATAGGAAAGAACACAACATTTGAATTAGTGCAGGCACATGATTGGTTAGTAGGTGCAGCTGCTATTTCTTTAAAGAATCAATTAAATGTTCCTTTAATAGCCACCATACATGCAACAGAGCATGGAAGAAACGGTGGTATCTATACAGAAATGCAGAAATTTATCCATAGGAAAGAAAGCCAGTTAATAGATACAGCTGATTCTTTAATTGTGTGCAGCGAATATATGCAGAATGAGTTAATGACAATTTTTGAAGTAGAACAAACGAAAATTAATATCATTCCCAATGGAGTAGAAATCTTGAAGAAGGAAGCTATATCGGCTGCTCCGGTTGAAAATTTTTCAAAGGGCAACAAAAAAGTGGTTTTTGCTATGGGGAGATTGGTAAAAGAAAAAGGCTTTGGAACTTTATTAGAAGCAGCAAGAAAGTTGCATAAAAAGCGAAATGATCTATGTTTTGTTATTGCTGGAGTCGGTCCGATGTATGATGAATATCAACAATTTATTGAAAGACATCAATTAGCAGAAAGTGTTCACTTAATAGGGTATTTGCAGGAAGAACAGAAGAATGCACTCTATGCACTAGCAGATATAGTTGTTATACCGAGTTCCTATGAGCCTTTTGGAATCGTAGCATTAGAATCCCTTGTTTTCGCTATTCCAACAATTGTATCCCAGACAGGCGGCTTAAAAGGAATCATTAAGGATAGAGAGACAGGACTATATATGGAGCCAAATAATGCAGAAAACTTAGTAAAGAATATCGAGTATTTAGTAGAAAATCCAGCCGTGGGTAAAGAAATTGGTAAGAAAGGGCAAATATTAGTTAGCCAGCTTTTTAGCTGGAATCGAATTGGCGAAGAGACAAAAAGAATTTTTGATGAATTGATTGTACAGGCAAAGGTGAAGGAATCCATATCTAATTAAAAATATTAGAGTAGGTGAAGGAAGAATGAAAATTGAGGCCAATTTACAAAAAGACTATCAAAGTGTTCAAAGAAAGTTATTAGTAAAAAAAATAACGACAACTCCTGGAATCTGGGTTGATGGAAAAACGTATTGGATTCAAAATGGTTATGAAAAATTAATACCAGAACATTCTATTTCCATTCATGTAAAACAAATACACAAGCACTCAAAAATTCAATATAATGAGATTTTTGTCAGAAATCACTCTCAAGAACCGAAAAAAATGAAAGTTTTAGTTTTGAATTATTTTCCAAAGGCTTTTCATAATCATCTTTCTTTTGTATCACCTACGGAAAACGTCATCTATCATTCCATTGAGGAACAGCTATATTTAGTAAATGGAGAACATAATTCAAGCTGCATGGAACAGAGAACCGTACAACCTCTGTGGAATGTGCATACTGATCATATTTGGAGCAATAATCAAAATGGTACCCTCAAATATCAGCCTATGGCAAAAGGCTCCAGTGTAAGTATTTTTTCTTTAAATATGGAGGTAATGCCTCAATCAACTGGTATTAGTCGGGCTTGGTCCATTATGGGGACAGAAAAAAAGGATATTTTAGATATGAATCATATTCTAATGAAAACAAGTACTAGCATTTCCTAACAAAAGATGTTATCATATAAAAGTCGTATGCACGAACTAGCAACCTATAGTTTGGAGGGAAATAAACATGCGTGTAAACATTACGTTAGCTTGCACTGAATGTGGTGATCGTAACTACATTTCTAAAAAAAATAAACGAAATAATCCAGATCGTCTTGAGCTAAAAAAATATTGTTCAAGAGAAAAACGTACTACAGTTCATCGTGAAACAAAATAAGCAGAAGGGGGATATCCCTTCTGTTTTTTTCATATTTATAACGAAAATGTAAGGAAGGTGTACATAAAATGCAGGAAAAAAAACAATTCCGATCAGATATGATAAAACAACTCCAATCAATCGATAAACCACAATATGAGCATATGTCCTACCAAATAGCTTCCCAATTATATAATGATGCTTCCTTTATTTCTGCTAGTCATATAGGGATTACCATTTCCAAATTTCCTGAGGTGGATACATACCAAATTATTCGTACAGCTTGGCAATTAGGCAAAAAAGTAAGTGTTCCCAAGTGCATCCCTGCATCTAGACAAATGATTTTTCGCGAATTAGAGCAATTTAATCAACTTGAATCGGTTTATAGTAACCTGTTTGAACCAGTTATAGAAAAAACGAAACCAACAGATTCTAAACTAATTGATTTACTTCTTGTTCCTGGATTAGCTTTTTCACCAAAAGGATATAGATTAGGATTTGGGGGCGGTTATTATGACCGCTTTTTGCAAAATTATGATGGACAAACAATATCACTAGCATTTTCTATGCAAATACAGCAGCAAATTCCCGTTGAGAATCATGATTTAGCTGTTCAGAAAATAATTACAAATGAAGGAATTATTTACGCAAATGAGTAGTATGATGTATGCAGTAGTCATTTTATTTGTCTCTTATTTGGCATATAAACGCAGATCATTAACGATGAGTGGCGCAATTGCGGCTTTTTTTGTTGGGAGCGGAATTGCGCTAGGATTTGGCTCTAAAGGATTAGTAGTTCTAGGAGTATTTTTTGTTTCTTCTAGTATGCTTTCAAAATATAAAAGCAAAACTAAACAGGCGATGGAGGACAAAACCAAAAAAGGGTCACAACGAGATGCATGGCAAGTTATGGCAAATGGAGGTTTTGCAGCAATTGTTGGTATCATCTATTATTTTGCAAAAGAATCAGTTTGGATTAGTGTATTCGCCATACTTCTTGCAGCTGCCAACTCGGATACATGGGCATCAGAGATTGGATCCTTAAGCAAGAAAAAGCCAATCTCTGTTCGAACGTTTAAACAAGCGGCCACTGGAACATCTGGAGCAGTCAGTGTCTTAGGAACAATTGCTGCATTTGCTGGATCACTCTTAATAGCGTTAACAGCGAATTTCTTATTTGCTTTGGAGTTTGGTAGTTTTTTTGTCATCCTTGTATTTGGATTCTTAGGTAATATCGTGGATACTCTTTTAGGTGCCTTTGTACAAGTGGAATATAAATGTCCTGTTTGTGGTCGAATAGTTGAATCAAAAGTAGAATGTCACACTAACTTAGTGAAAATAAAGGGTTTTGCACTTTTTAATAATGATATGGTAAATGTTCTTTCCGGCTTCTTAGCTGCGTTGATATATATACTTTTCTTTTTGTAATAATTTTAATCACGTCAATACATTAACATTTTCATTCGTTTACACGGATAAAAAATAATATTATTACCAAACTAGTTAGTAGGAGGGATTTCGAAATGTCAAAAGTATTCTCCATTTTACTAATTGTTTTAGGTGGATATTATTTATTTCAAAAACGGTATCGTGTCATTAATACGGTATTAAGAAGTCCATTTATTCGTAAATATGCAGTTAGAATATTAATGAATATTCCAAGTGTAAAAAGAATGACAATGAACTCTGTTTTTGGACGTTCGCAAAATACGATTTATCAATGAATAAAAAAGAACAGATGCGACGGAAAATAGCGTTTAAATGAGCTGGGAATAAGTAGCCTGCACAAAAATAAGGCCGAACAATTACAAGAAGTAACGTAATTGTTTGGCTTATTGGCTTCTAAAAGTGTAAGGGACAGCTACTGTAAGCTCGAATACACAAGTCATGTTAATCCTATGCTCTGCTTTTAGACTGCCGAAACTCAGCTGTCTTGCTAATCTAAGCCAAGGTGTACATTTAGTATTACAAGGATATCTTCTTGAACTGTTAAAGTGGTGGATTGTCTTTGTCTAGTCCTACAAGAATCCAACCTTCCTTTGATGGTCCATAAACTCCAAATGGTTTGACTCTTGCTGCATCAGAATTGTAACTTGTTGTCCACGGTGATGAACAATATGCTTAATGAGCCCTATTAAAATTTGAGCATTTGTTTCTTCTCTGCCAAAGGCTGATTGCACTTCCTTCAAGGATTCGTCTGTCCATTGTTCTTCTATCACTTTGATTGCAGTAGAACTAAGAAGTTTAAATGTATCGGTTATTTCTTTAGCTGCAGCAGGAATATTTTTTGCATTCTCTAGTTCATTTATTTTCTGCCCGAATTTGAGCTAAATATTCCGGTCTTCCTAATGTACGACCTTCAGGGGAGACTTTTTGCTGTAAAGAATCATCGGTTAAACCTTCTAAAATCTTTTGAGTCAGCTCTGCCTCCCGCTTCCATTCTCTAATAAAATCTGCAATCGTTACATACATATTATAAAAGACCTCATAGTTAAATTTTAAAGATTTTTATTTGATACAGTAAGACTTTCCGCTTTTTGTATACGGTAATTGGTTGATATCCTTTGACATAGTGTTAAATAATTGCTATCTTAATATCTATTCGAACGTTCGTTCTCAAATGGATAATATCAAGATTTTGGTCATATATAAATATCTTTAATTGGATTTTTTGAAAATATGATAAATAGATCCCGAAAAGGGAGAAGGTATACACAGAGTGTCCGCAACATAATGGTACCAATTGGTTACTTTTGTTCTATCCTTTTTTCCTTTTACCAAATGTGTTTTTAATCTTTTTAAAAAGGTAATAACAAATAATAACGTTCATATCTTCAAGCGATATGCTTGTCGAATGTCACTTTCATTTATAAAATACATAAAATAAGCTAAAATGAAAGATGGATTTTGTGACATTTAAATGAAATGAAGGAAAAAAGAAACATATATAGTATTGTTACATAGAAAGCGTATTTCCTTAAAAAGCAACTATTTTTAAGAACTTGAAGAATATAGTGTCATTACCTTTCAGGATGTTCGGAGAGTAGGGAGAGAACAGATGGAGCTAGAACATTATAAGTATTGGAGAATCATCCATATACTAGTAAATGAATATCAGTATAAAATTATCTACTTATCAGAAGATCAACAAGAAATATGGCTAGAGGCTCAAGAGAATAAATCAAAATCTCCCGTTATTCGCTTATTTCAAATCGATATTAACTGGAGTAATTGGTTAAGCAGGGATATAGAAAGGACAGCGTTAAATGCTGAAAGGATAAGAAGTTCGCTGCATAGTCGTTCCCTTAGGGTGGTGAGCATTTATATATCTGCTTATCCGCCTGTAGATTCATATGAACATATTATCAATCCAGTATTTTTAAGCCCAAATAAAAAAATACAAATTGAAACAGTTCTTCTTGATCGATCCGTCCAAGACTGGGAAATAGGAGAGTTTAAAATAGCAGAATTACAAGGTATGCCAGAAACGGAAGCAGAGCGAGAAACGCATATTCAAAAATATAAAGATGCTATCTTTACACGCTTAAGACAAAATGAAAAAGAAGAAAGACAGTTATTTAATTTTGGAAAACCATGTATCACGTATTTTTTCATTGCTATTCAAGTGATTGTATTTTTCTTAATGGAATTAAGTGGCGGAAGTACAAACAGTGAAACGTTAATTAAATGGGGAGCAAAAGTAAATTATTTAATTGCCAATGGGGAATGGTGGCGATTTGTAACACCTGTTTTTTTACATATTGGTATTTTGCATTTACTTATGAATTCCATTGCTCTATATTATGTTGGACCATTAATTGAGCGGATTTTTGGATCGAGCCGATTTATGTTTATTTATTTATTTGCTGGGTTTAGTGGGGTATTTGCTAGTTATTTATTAAGTCCGTCTTTATCGGCTGGTGCAAGCGGCGCGATTTTTGGCTGTTTTGGTGCACTTCTTTATTTTGCGTGGCGCTTTCCCCAGCTATTTTTTCGTGTAATGGGCTGGAATGTCATTATCATCATAATTATCAATCTTATTTTTGGTTTTACTATACAAGGAATCGATAATGCAGGACATATTGGTGGTTTGATAGGCGGCTTCTTAGCCACAGCGATTGTTCATTTTCCAAAGAAAAAAAACTGGAAAATCCAGCTTGGTGCCGCCTTTGTTACTATACTGCTTTTGGGAATAGGTGTCCTTTATTCATTCCATCAAGATGTATTGCAAAGACAAGAACAATCAGCCTATATGCTGATCCATGATTATATCCATGATGAGAAATTTCATCAGGCTGAATTGGCTTTGGAGAAACTGGAACCAAAGAATAATGAAGATTACTACTTTTTACTTTCTTATATTCAACTTAAGAAGAGTAATCTAAATGATGCAGAGAAGAACCTGCAAAAAACAATCGCGATAAATCCAGAATTTCATGAAGCATATTATAATTTAGCGGTTGTAAGTATATATAATAAGAACTTGGAAGAAGCAAGGAAGTATTTACAATCAGCGATAAATTTGGACGAAAACAATTCTAAATATCTTCTATTATGGGATAAAATTAAAGAGTAGATATTTGTTGTCTTAAAACAATTGACTCACCATCTACTGTTGTAAATAAGATAAGAAGATGGTTATCATTAATTAATAATACAGGAATAGAACTACCGATGGGATCAGCAATGGTTCCATCTTCTTTTATAACGCCAAGAAAATAATTTTTATAGAGCCCCTCTGTTAGTTGTCCAATTATTTTTGCGCTTTGTTCTTTTGAAAAGTTCGGGAGAGGTGCATCGTTATAGTTGATTAAGTCTGTAAGTAATAGTTTTGTATGATATTGCTCAGGTGAAATATGGAATTTTTTTAATACTTGAAGATAAGCATACTCTACATTGTTTAATGCTTCTTTCTCTAAGGTCTTTGCCCAATCCTTTTCTGTTAAGTTGCTGGCAGTATGAAAAGTTAGGGGAGCATTTTCAAACTTGGAGTTAATAATATATAAGTTGTCCGTGGAAGTTTTTTGTGAACTGAAAATTCTTTCACTACTATCGTGTATTTCCGCATAATGAAAAGTTATTGCTTGTAAAAAGTTACTTTCTCTTTCCACGATTGTTTTTTTTCCTGAAAGCTCCAAAGTGTTTTGTTTCCATTCTCCCATTGTGTTTATTAGTTTTCCATTTGCATACAATAAGCTCATATCCTGCCGTAAATATGCGACCTTATTAATGGATGAATGGCTCTCCCAAAGAATACTGTATTCATCAAATCTTTTTTTACTAAAAGTAAGAGTTGTGTTTGCTTTCGGAAAAGTGACAGTAGGATCAATCGGAAAATAGGTGATACTCTCCTTAGCAATCTGCTTTTGTTGAAAAATATAGAAAATAGAAATAAGGATAATAAGAGAAAGACTTAAACGAATAAAATCTTTTTTCATTATTTTCACCGCTCCATGTTAAGTATGCTCAAAATATGAGCCTGTCTCATCTATACTTCTTTAAATATATGTATGGAAAAGAAAATTATGATAAAAGAAGAAAGAGGAGGGAATATCTTTTGTTTTCTAGCTTTAAACATATATTTACTTTCCTAATAAGGGAAAAGAATCTGCTGTTGAGGAAACAGTCCGTATCCTTTATACTTAATTTGAAAACGATTAATTTATCACTTTATGCAAACCTTTGCAGTGGATAGAATAAGAATGAAATCGAGGGGTACCATGCAAACAATTTATGACGTGCAGCAGTTTTTAAAAAAGTACGGGACAATCATTTATGTTGGAGATCGAGTAGGCGATTTACAATTAATGAAATCCGAAATTAAAGAATTATATCAATCTCAATTAATAAAAGAACAAGAATTCGATTCTGCTATGCGACTGCTTAATCAAGAAATACAATACTTAGAGGATAAGAGAAATCGGGGGAATGTGTGATGCAAGAAAAATGGGTAGCTGGAATAGATTTAGGCGGAACAACGGTGAAAATTGCTTTTTTATCTTTAAATGGCGATTTAATTGATCATTGGGAAATCCCAACAGATAATTCTGAGGAAGGGAAAAATATAACATCTGATATTGCAAAATCCATTGATGCTAAATTGAAGGAATTAGGTCATTCGAAAGAGGATGTTTTAGGTGCAGGAATGGGTGCGCCAGGTCCTTTTGATTATGAAACAGGAATTATTTTTAATACGGTAAATTTAGGCTGGCCCGATAATTTTCCTTTAAAGGCTCGCCTTGAAGCAGATTTAGGATTGCCAGTAACGATTGATAATGATGCTAACTGTGCTGCTTTAGGTGAAATGTGGAAGGGAGCTGGAGAAGGAGCAAAGGATTTAGTTTGCGTAACACTGGGGACTGGTGTTGGCGGAGGCGTTATTATTAATGGAGATATTGTGCAAGGCGTTAAAGGAGCTGCTGGTGAAATAGGTCATCTAACTGCAATTGTGGAAAATGGAGCTCCTTGTAACTGTGGGAAAACTGGCTGTTTAGAAACGATTGCATCTGCAACGGGAATTGTTCGTTTAACGAAAGAAAGATTAGCGGAAAGACATACATTAAGCGAGCTTCATTCGTTACTAGATCAAGAAGGGGCGATTACAGCAAAAGATGTGTTCGATGCAGCTAAAGGAGGGGACGAATTAGCTAATGAAATCGTTCAATTTGTTGCATTTCATTTAGGGCTAGTATTAGCAAATATTGCTAATACGTTAAATCCTGAGAAAATTGTCATAGGTGGAGGAGTATCAAAAGCTGGAGATGTCCTGTTAGATCCTGTAAAAGAGAATTTTATGAAATTTTCCTTTAAAAGTGTAGCAGAGTCAACTGTCATTGATGTTGCGACTCTTGGAAATACAGCAGGGGTAATTGGTGCTGCGTGGTTGGCTAAAAGTTAATCGAGCTAGGTACAAATAGATAGGATTATTAAGAATGAAAAAAATCTTCTTCCGTTTGGAAGGAGATTTTTTTTAGCTATTTTAAATGATAGGAATAATTACGATAAAATTTCTGAAACTTTTCGTCTGATTGGACGTTTAAAAAAGAGTAAGCTATTATAATAATACACAAAGATGAAAATTAGATTAAAATTTCATAAAGATTAGCTTTATATAATAAAAATATTGTAAAATGTGTAAAGTGATAATTTTCGAGATTTTGTTTGATCAATAGTTAGGAGGATTCACCATTGTTTAAGAAAAAATTGGAGTGGTCAAAGCTATCACTTATAACGATTGCAACAGTTTTACTATGGATTAAAACAAATATTGCCTATATTACAAGCTTTGATATTAAAATTGAAAATTGGATTCAACAATTCATATTAATCATTAATCCTTTAAGTTCCATATTATTTATACTAGGAATATCCATGTTTTTCTCAGAAAAAAATCAAAAGAGATATATATTAATTTCAAGTTTGATTCTCTCGTTTGTTTTGTACGCAAATGTGGTTTTTTATCGAGTTTATACAGATTTTTTAACTCTGCCGCTTTTATTTCAAACAAGTAATATGAGTGATTTAGGAAGTAGTATTAGAGAGTTAATCCATGTTACGGATATTCTTTTCTTTGTTGATATTATTTTGCTTATTGTCATTATGAAAAAGAAACCAGCCTTTGTAAAAATTCCGAAATACACAAGAGTTCACAAGAGTATTTTCTATTTACTTACGATAAGCTTAGCTTTTTTTAATCTAAGTTTAGCAGAAACGCAAAGAACGCAATTGTTAACTCGAACATTTGATAGAGAGCTTTTAGTGAAAAATATTGGAACATATAATTATCAACTTTATGATATTTTTCTGCAAACAAAGACTTCTGCACAAAGAGCATTTGCAGATGGCAGTGAATTAACAGATATGGTTAATTATAATCAGGCAAATTATACAGAACCAAATAAGGACATGTTTGGTATTGCTAAAGGTAAAAATGTAATCATGGTTAGTCTAGAGTCTACTCAGTCGTTTACAATCAATCGAGAAGTTAATGGCGAAGAAATTTCACCATTTTTAAATGATTTTATTAAACAGAGCTTCTATTTTGAAAATTTCTACCACCAAACTGGACAAGGTAAAACTTCAGATTCGGAATTCATTGTGGAAAATTCATTGTATCCATTAAGTAGAGGGGCTGTTTTCTTTACTCATTCTGGAAATGAATATCAGGCAACTCCTGAAATTTTAAATGAAAATGGATATTACACAGCTTCCTTACATGCAAATAATAAGAGTTTCTGGAATCGTGATATTATGTACCAAAGTATAGGATACCAACGATTTTATGAGATTAATGATTATGAGGTGAATGAGGAAAACTCTGTTGGCTGGGGGCTGAAGGATATTGACTTCTTCGAGCAATCAATCGCTCATTTAAAAGAAATGCCGCAGCCTTTTTATAGTAAATTTATTACGCTGACAAATCATTTTCCTTTTGAGTTAGAAGAGGAAGACAAATTTATCGAGCCATTAACAACCGGCAGTAAAACACTGAATAATTATATTCCTACTGTCCGTTATCAGGATGAAGCATTGAAAAATTTTATTGAGAAACTAAAAGAAGAAGGTCTCTATGAAAATAGCATTATTGTACTGTATGGAGATCATAATGGCATTTCGGAAAATCATAATAAAGCAATGAGTGAGTTATTAGGAGAAGAAGTGACTCCTTTTGTAAGCACTCAATTACAAAGAGTGCCTTTTGTTATCCATATTCCAGGAATGGAAGGGAAAACATTGTCAACAGTATCTGGTCAAGTGGATATCAAGCCGACTCTTCTTCATTTGCTCGGGATCGAGACAAAAAATGATATTCAATTTGGATCTGATCTTTTCTCTGATAACAAGGATCCGTTTGTTGTCTTACGAGATGGCAGCTTTATCACAAATGATTATGTGTATACGAAAGAAGTTTGTTATGATCGAACAACTGGAGAAGCAGTCAATGGAGACGGGTGTGAGCCTTATATAGAGCAGGCGAATTTAGAATTGCAGTATTCTGATAGTATTATTTATGGAGACTTATTGCGGTTCTATGATAAAGAAAAAGGGATGCTTGAGATAGTGGAAGAAGCGAATAAAAAAGAGTAGAATGATGGAGCTTTGTGATAAATGTAGAAATACCTACTTTGTCACAAAGCTTTTTTTATGAATAAGAAAAAGTACCATAAGTAATGTTTTTTAGTGCGGTTCATATATATATAGGGAGAGGAGTGGGCATATGGAGATTAAATTGAGACCAGGAGATACACTTTGGTACTATAGTCAGCTTTTTATGGTTCCCTTGAATCTTATTTTAGACAGTAATCCTCATGTTAATCCGAATAAATTAGCAGCTTCAGAAACTATCCAAATACCTGGATTTGAATTACAGGTTCATAAGATAAAGCAGGGAGAAACTCTGTGGAAATTGGCAGGAGTAAGAAATATTTCAGTGGATAGTATTTTATTAATAAACCAACATGTAAATCCGAATAATCTTCAAGTAGGCGATGAAATTTATATTCCAAATCGCATTATTGGAAGAATAGTACAGGGAAAGAAAAAGTATGATTATCATTCCTTGCAAGTCGATCTAACTAGATTAAAGAAAATTTTTCCATTCATTCAAGTGAAGAGTATTGGTAAAAGTGTATTAGGACATAATATTGAGGAAATTAGAATAGGAAAAGGTATAAAAAAGGTTCATATAAATGCATCATTCCATGCCAATGAATGGATTACTACGCCGATTTTAATGGTGTTTTTGAATGATTTTTTATTATCTTTAACGAATGGGACAAATATTCATCGTGTTCATACAATGCCATTATATCAGTCTGTTGACTTATCCATTGTACCGATGGTCAATCCAGATGGAGTTAATTTGGTCTTAAATGGTCCTCCAGAAGAAGAGAAGGAGAAATTATTCTCGATAAATGGTGGAAGCACTGATTTCACTAGCTGGAAGGCAAATATCCGTGGGGTTGATTTGAATAATCAATTTCCGGCAAATTGGGAAATTGAAAAGGAAAGGAAAGAACCAAAATCGCCAGCACCAAGAGATTATCCGGGAGACACGCCATTGTCTGAACCTGAGGCTCAAGTGATGGCGAAGCTTGCGCATAAAGAGAATTTTGACTGTTTAATAGCATTGCATACGCAAGGAAAAGAATTTTATTGGGGCTATGAAGGGCTAGAGCCAGCAGAATCGCAAACGATAGCAAATGAATTTTATAGAGTGAGTGGATATAAAGCCATTCAAAATGTAGATAGTCATGCTGGTTATAAAGATTGGTTTATTCAAGAATTTAGAAAGCCAGGATTTACATTAGAGTTGGGAAAAGGGATAAATCCTCTTCCTCTATCCCAATTTACTGAAATCTATCATGACACATCAACGATTTTCTTAGCGTCTTTATATTTGTAGATTTACAGTAGATGAAATGTATGGAGTGTAAATAAGCACCTATTATGGAGGAATATTTCTCATTTTAGTAAAATATCAAAGCGTATTTGAAAAAAAGCCGAAAAAATCGGCTTTTTTATGTTACTATTCTATAGAGTAAATAAAACATGAAAAGTAGTATAGGAGTGTGAAAAATGTTTCCATTAGGTAAGAGAAACACACTAGGAATAGTTCTTCTCTTCACTTTTTTCACACTTATTCTGTCTGGCTGTGTACCAAGACAGAATAATTCAGCCAGTGAAAATGAAGCGAAGGACAAAAATATCAATAACAACACGATGCTTCCTCCTATTAGTCCAGTTGAAGGAGATTTTGAGCAAGTATATGGCTGGATAAAGAATGATACAATTTGTTATTCGGCGAAAGTAGAGGGTGTTAATAAAATTTACACTTATAACATCTATACTGGAAAGCATATTCCTTTATATGAATCGGTAACAGAATTGTCAAATGTGATACTCAATAAAAATCAACTTTTAATATACAATGCTCTTTCTGATGAAGAAGGAGAAATTCATATCATTGATATGAAGGGAAATGAAGTGCTTACTAGAAAATTGCAAAGCTATGAAACAGATTTTGCGTGGAATCCTTATAGTGAAAATGAACTATTAATTACTACTTTCACCAAGGATTGGGAAAGTAAAGTATCTGTATTGGATATTCAAGAAAATGAATTAAGTGATTTTCCTGTGTCTACGCCCTTTCCCCAATGGCAATCAAAGGAAAAAGTAATGTATTTAGAGTGGGACCAAAGCTCCCCTTCCTTTTACGCTCCTCTTAAAATTTTCAATTTGGAAACAAAAGAAGAAAAAGAATGGGACGTACCTGATATTTATTTTATAGAAGAGAAAAATGGTTATCTCCTTACTCTGGCCGGTTCATCTAAAGAAGAGGAAGCCATTTATACCTTTTATGATTCTGAATTAAAGAAGCAAGGAAGTGTCCGCTTACCTAGATTATCTAAATTTTCCAATTGGTTAGTACCAAACTATACTTTTTATGAGAATAAATTTCTTACTTTTGTTCCCAAAAATAGTGGTAATGCGGAAACTTATCAAGATGGCTTTAATCTTGTTGAAATAAATATGGAAACAGGTGAAAGCAAAAAGATAGATACGGAAATGGAATTAGAGGATCAGCCTATCCAAATTTCGAGTGATGGAAAATATTGTCTATTTGGTTATTATTATGAAAATATGCTGGATATGGAAACGGGCGAAATTAGCTCCTTATTTTCTACCACTATTCACAATAGTTGATGATGGCATAAAAATATGCCATCATAATCATGGAACATAATCAAGTATCTTTGTCTTATATATGGTTAAATATACGGTTGAAAGGAGAATATAGTTAATGGCAATTGTAGATGTAACAGTTATACCAGTAGGAACACAAACACCAAGTGTAAGTGCATATGTAGCAGATATACAAAAAGTGCTTATGGGTTATGAGGAAAAAGGGCAAATTCGGTTCCAATTAACGCCGATGAATACAATTATTGAGGGAGAGCTTCCTGTTTTATTTGAAGTAATCCAAGCTATGCATGAAGTTCCTTTTGAAAAAGGGCTTGTTCGTGTTTGTACAAATATCCGAATTGATGATAGACGGGATATTAGTAGAAAAATGGAAGATAAAGTAGAACGTGTTGTAAGTCAATTAGAGAGTAGATAGGAGGGGTTATGGGATGGAGTATAAACAAATTCCTTTAGGACCAATCCAGACAAATTGTTATTTAATATGGAATGAAAACAAGGATTGTTTGGTGATAGATCCTGGGGCAAATGGAGAAAAGTTAATAAAGATAATTCAGGAGTTAGGATTATCTCCTATAGCAATTCTGTTAACACATGCTCACTTTGACCATATTGGTGCAGTGGAAGATGTTCGGACAGAGTATAGTATTCCCGTATATGTACATAGCAAAGAGGAAGAATGGCTAATTAATCCGAAATTAAACGGCAGTGAAGCATTTAGGCTGCCGAATCCGATTGTAACAAGACCTGCTGAGCATTTCTTAGATGAAAATCCAAGCATGACAATCGGTGATTTTACCTTTCAAGTGATGGAGACACCAGGGCATTCTCCAGGCAGTGTTACGTTTTATTTTGAAAAGGAGAATTGGGCATTTGTAGGCGATGCCCTTTTCTATGAAAGTATCGGCCGAACAGATTTAGCTGGCGGGAATCAAAGAACATTGCTAACTAGTATCCATGAGAAGTTATTGAATTTACCTGAAGACACATTAGTGCTTTCCGGTCATGGCAGAAAAACGACGATTGAGCATGAAATGGACCATAATCCATATATTAATGGCTTTTAAATGAGAAAAAAGAGAAGGGGCTCCTTCTCTTTTTTTATTGCACGATCGTTTTATAAGCGCATTGATCACAACCAGTAATAATATTTTGTTTCTCGATTAACTGAACATCTTTAAACAAAGCTTCGAACATTCCTGTAAAGAAGGATTGGTGCATGGTACAAACTTTATTCTTATGTTCTACAGCTACTTCTTTAAATGGACAGTTATAAATTTCAAAATATAAAGAGGTTTGATCATCATTCCATTCCAATGCAGGTAACTGTCCGGTCATTAAACTAGCATTTTGTAATAAACGTATTTTATCCTCATTCGATAATAGTGCTGTGTTGTTTGTAATACGTGCAATCTCCTGCTCCATCATCTCTTTGCCAAATGTTTTTCCTGTTTCATAAAGTGCTTTGCTTCCCTCTGCTCCAAGACTTTCAAGCGTTTTCAATAAAATGCTGCTTAATAATTGATAATCTCGAAAAGGAAAGCTAAATTGAATAACTTCATCTGATAAACGATATAGTCTGCTGGGGCGACCACCTTTACCTGTTTTTTTTGTTTCCGAGTGTAGCATTCTTACATCTTCTAACTTAGATAAATGCAAGCGAGCTACATTTGGATGGATGGAAAATTCATCCGCTATTTCTTGAACAGTGACATCTTGATGACGTTTTGTAATGTACTGATAAATATAGAAACGAGTTGGATCTGATAAGACATTTGTAACTTTTAGTGTATTTTCCATATTAAATGTTCCTCCTGAGGACTAATTTTCTTTATTATAATATAGCAATCTACCATAAACATGGTTAAAACGATAAGTTTATAAAATGTTCACAACTTCACAAATGTTTTGTTCATAAATTGTACATATTCACTATTTGAAGCATGAGCAACGTTTTAAATAGATTATTAAAAGAGAAGTGGAACTTATTGTTAATTTTTATTGACAGATTTATTAATTAGATTATAATGAATATATGAACACATATTCATATAATGGAGGACGGTTGTTATGAGTTACGATGTAATAATAATTGGCGGCGGGCAAGCCGGGCTAGCGATGGGTTACTTTTTAAAGAAAAGCGGCTTATCTTTCCTCATAGTAGAAAAAGAAACATCTATAGGTGAAAGCTGGAGAAAGAGATATGATTCATTAAGATTGTTTACTCCACGTTTTTACAGTTCTCTTCCTGGGTTTCCGCTGTATGGGGATTTGGATGGCTATCCCACAAAAAATGAAATAGCAGACTATTTATTTGATTATGCGACCACGTTTTCGCTGCCAGTTCAATTAAATACAGAGGTAAAGGAACTATCAAAGACAAAGGAAGGCTTTAAGGTAGTTACTAATGCGGGTGTATTAGCAGCTAAAAAAGTGATTATTTCTACTGGTCCCTTTCAAAAACCATTGATACCTTCATTTGCTTCTAGTTTATCTGAAAATGTAGTCCAGCTTCATACATCGCAATATCATAATCCGAAACAAATTAAAGAAGGACCGGTTTTAATTGTAGGAGCCGGGAATTCAGGGGCGCAAGTTGCAGCGGAGCTTTCAGACAAATATTTGGTATACCTATCAGTAGGTCATAAAATTCGTTTTTTACCACAAAATATAGGGAATAAGAGTATTTTCTGGTTATTTGAGAAAATGAAAATATATAAAGCAAGTACCTATTCCAAAATAGGTCAATGGCTAAGGAAGAAACCAGACCCAGTTTTTGGATTTGAATTAAGAGCAAAAATAAAAAGTGGAGCAATAACAGTATTTCCGCGCACAGAAAGAATTGTCGATGATACTTTTGAGTTTATAGATAAACGCAGACTAAAAGTTAACACTGTTATCTGGGCTACCGGTTTTTATCATGATTATAGTTGGATTAACATTCCACAAGTAATAAATGTAAACGGAAATCCTATTCATAAGAAGGGAATAACGAATATTGCTGGATTGTATTTTTTAGGATTACCATGGCAAACACATAGAGCTTCCAGTCTGCTTCAAGGAGTTGGGGATGATGCAGCATATATCTATCAACATTTACGGAGAAACATGTAAAAAGCAAGCAAATATCATTTTTTAGAAACAGGAGGAAGATAAGATGGGACATTCTCATGGGCACGACCATAGTCATCATGGACATCATCATGGTTTCGAAGAAATAAGAGAAGGAAATAAAAAGGGCTTACTTATAGCGTTAATCATAACAACTGGTATTATGCTGTTAGAGTTTTTTGGTGGTTTACTTACAAATAGTCTTGCTTTATTGTCAGATTCAGGTCATATGCTAAGTGATGCAAGTTCTCTTTTTTTAAGCTTTCTAGCAATCTGGTTCGCCACACGACCTGCCTCTTCGAGTAAAACCTACGGCTATTATCGTTTTGAAATTTTAGCTGCCTTATTTAATGGTGTTACATTGTTTGTTATCGCCTTTTTTATCATATTAGAGGCAATCGAACGATTTTCCCAACCACCTGCTGTCTCAAGTGGAACGATGATGATAATAGCTGTAATTGGACTATTAGCGAATATGATCAGTGCCCTAGCATTATTGAGAAAAGGCGATGTAGAGGGCAATGTTAATTTGCGAAGTGCTTATTTACACATTCTAGGTGACGCATTGGGCTCTGTTGGCGCAATAATTGCAGGCTGCCTCATGATTTTCTTTAAGTGGTATATTGCTGATCCAATCATATCTGTTGTAGTTGCGCTATTAATTTTGAAAAGCGGCTGGGGAGTAATAAAAACGTCCATCCATATTTTAATGGAAGGAACACCAACCACTATTAATAAAGAAGAGGTAAAAAAGGAGTTGGAAGGAATCGCTGGAGTTATCGATGTTCATGACTTGCATATATGGACAATCACTTCTGGATTGGATTCACTAAGCTGCCATTTATTAATTGATGATAAGAGTGATAGTCAAGTAATTCTACAGGTCGCGATTGATCGTCTGAAAGCTAAATTTAATATGGAACATACAACCATCCAAATCGAAAAGTCACAGATTCGGCATGATGATATGAATGTATAATAAAAGGTAAAGCCTCGATCTACTCGAGGCTTTTTTACAAAAAAAAGACCCAGAACACGGGTCTCTACTGGGCTAGCTGGATTCGAACCAACGAATGACGGAGTCAAAGTCCGTTGCCTTACCACTTGGCTATAGCCCAAAATAGTTGACATCTATAGTATGGATAGGAGCTGGCATTTTATACAGATTTGTTGAACTTCTTGGAAAGATTTTTAGTCAATGTAGTGATGGAAAAGGACAATACTATTGTATAAGTATATTCTGACATTAAATTTAGCAAAAAAATTAAAAAGAAAGAAGGAATTTACCCTTTTTTGTCGAAATACATATTTGAAAAATATAAAGGTGGTGTTAAATATAAGTGTTATCGATTGAAGCTCTAGCAAATCGTATTATATGTGAAGCAGTAGAACAGAATGCTACTGATATTCACATAACCCCAAAACAGAAGGAATCTGTTCTCCAATTTAGAATTGCCAATCATTTAATTAATTACTTAGTAATTTCAGCAAATGAATGTGACAAGTTGATCTCTCATTTTAAATTTACAGCTTCTATGGATATTGGCGAAAGAAGAAAACCGCAAAATGGATCCATTTCCACAACAGTCAAAGGTCAGTATATTGGCTTACGACTTTCAACCTTACCATCTCACCCTCATGAGAGTTTAGTAATTCGTATACTTTCCGACCAAAATATGCTTCCAATCTATCACATCTCTTTATTTCCAAATATTTCTCGTAAATTAATCTCCTTGCTAAAGCACGCACACGGATTAATAATTCTGACCGGTCCAACTGGATCAGGGAAAACAACAACACTCTACTCTCTCCTAAATGAAAATGCTCATCTTTATCAGCGAAATGTAATTAGTTTAGAAGATCCCATTGAAAAAACGCAGGAAAACGTTTTGCAAGTTCAAGTCAATGAAAAAGCAGGTATTACGTATTCCACTGGCTTAAAAGCAATTCTTCGCCATGATCCAGATATTATTATGGTTGGAGAAATCCGCGATAAAGAAACCGCTCACATTGCAATAAGGGCGAGTTTAACAGGTCATTTAGTATTGAGCACAATGCATACGAGGGATGCGAAAGGTGCGATTCATCGACTGCTAGAATTTGGTATTAAGGAGACTGAAATTGAACAAACCTTAATTGCTATTACTGCTCAAAGACTAGTTGAAATGGTGTGTCCATTTTGTGATCAAGATTGTTCTCCTAACTGTTACCGTTTAGATAACCGCTTAAAACGATCAACCGTGTTTGAAATGATAACAGGCAGGATGATTTCTGATATTCTCTATAACCGAAGAGAATATCAGAGAGCGAACTATAAATCACTAGGAGATATTATTTCCAAAGGGATAGCGCTAGGTTATATAAAGAAAGGAGAATATGAACGGTGGATTTATGATGAAGAATAATCATGCATGGTCTAATATAGAACAAGCGAAATTTTTAAAGTGTATTGGTGAGCTGCTGGATAGAGGTTATTCGATGGCGGAGGCAGTCCAGTCTTCTCGTTACTATATGCCTGATCGTCGATTGGAAGATATTAATGCGTGTTACGGTTCTTTAAAAGGAGGAGAGTCGTTTTTTGAGAATCTAGTAAGATTCAATTTTGATTATCAAGTGATAAGTTTTGTTTACTTTGCTGAAAAGCATGGCGGATTTGCTAGTGCTTTTCAAGATGCAAGTAGAATGATTCAGAATAAGCAAGATACGATAAAAAAATTAAAAAAAATCCTTACTTATCCTCTTTTTCTTTTGTGTTTTACCTTTGTTTTATTTTTCTTTGTTCAAAGTATCCTCATCCCGAAGTTTAATTCTATCTTTTTAACGATGAATATTAACAAGAATTTCTTTCTCCTGTTTCTCCAATTTATTGGTCACATTATTCCATTTCTTCTTGTTTTCTTATCCCTATGTTTTATTTCCGCGCTTCTCTACTATTATTTTTCTTTTCGAAAATTAGATGTTATTAACCAAATAAATGTACTAGCGAGTATTCCGATGATTGGGATATTTGTTAGACGTTATTTTTCCTATCTAGTATCCGTACAGTTAAGTTATTTATTATCAAGTGGTTTTTCGATTTATGAGTGTATGCAATTTTTTCTTGAAAATAAGGAGCAAAAACTATATTCCAAAATAGGCCAAATCACTATTTCACAGTTAAAAAAAGGAGTGCGACTTGAACAAGCTTTTGCTTCCTTTGATTTTTTGGAAAAAGAGCTATTACAAATTATTCAGCACGGCCAGGAAAATGGAAAGCTTGATCAGGAATTCTATTATTTCGGTAACTATTGCTTAACACAAATAGAAGAAAATTTACAAAAAACATTAAAAGTCCTTCAACCTACATTGTATACAGCTGTTGGAATTCTAATAATTTCTATTTATTTATCTGTGTTAATGCCAATGTTTCAATTACTGGACGGCTTTTGAAAGGAGAAAAAAAATGAAGAATGAGCAAGGATTTACCCTAATTGAAATGATGATTGTTTTGGTAGTTATTTCCATATTATTAATTATCACCATTCCCAATATAACCAAGCATAATTCCAAAATCAATAATACTGGGTGTGAAGCATTAACAAAGATGGTACAAGCAGAGGTTCAATCTTACTATATAGAGCATAAAGCATATCCAGAGAATCTTGCTAAACTAGAAGAGGAAAATTATATAACAGCAGACCAAAAAAAATGTCCCAATGGCAAGGAGTTAAATATTAAAAATGGAGTAATTACGACATCAGGTTCAGAAAATCCATGATAAATAATCAAAGAGGCTTTACGTTAATGGAAATGCTTGTTGCCATGTCTTTACTAGTTGTTCTTTCCTCTCTATCCATATTCCTTGTTACTTCCCAACAAACTTCTCTTAAAGAAACTCACTTCTTAGCGCAATTGGAAGGTGATCTTTATTATGCCCAAGCGTTTGCGCTAGAAAATCAAATCCCCATTCAAGTGAGGATATATCCAACTTTACATTATTACTACATGCGTGCTGATGCTGATACTGGGAATATTGTGGAACGTTATTATGCAGATGATGTTATATTTTCTACTAACGCGACACTTTCTTTTAACATTAATTCGAATGGTAATTTTTCGAAATTTGGCACATATGAATTTAGAATTGGTAAACAACCCTATAAATTAACCGTTTTAATAGGGAAAGGACGATTTTATGCGACTAAATTGTAAAGGCTTTATGCTGCCGGATTATTTATTGTCCTTTACGATATGGCTGTTAATAGCGCTAACATGGATGCCGGTTTATATCCATGTGTTAAAACAGCTAGAAGATTCCGCGGATAGCAGGCTAGTAAATGAATTGTTTTATAACCATTTAATAGAGCTTAAATTAGAGGAAGTGGAGAGAGGGAATACGACGATTGAAAAAGAAGGAACAAGCTACTCGATTGTCTGGGAAAAAGATAGTATTGTCTGTTTGCAATATAAGGATGTATTTCAGAAAAACAAAAAAATCTGTGAAGTGTGGAAAGAATGAACAAATTAATACTTCATAATAATAATAAGGGCTATGTGTTGGCAGAAATGCTTCTTTCCTTTTTTATTTTCACGATTATTCTTACTCTCCTGTTAACTCCTTTGCGACTTATGCTTGACAAGCAGTTTTCGGAAAAAGAATTACAAGAAATGGAGTGGGAAGTGTTCATTCTTGAATTAAAAAAAGAAACAAAAATGTCACAAGGAATTTCTGTTTCAAACAATAAATTGGTACTCTATGTGGATGGCAGGGTTGTTACTTATGAAAAATATGGAAGCAGTGTTAGAAGGCGAGTAGATTCAACAGGGCATGAGGTAGCATTACAAGCCATTAACAAGGTAGAATTTATTATGCAGAAGAACGGATTTCGGGTTAAGGTAGTAGACCGATTTGGTATGGCAAAAGAGACTAGTATAAGATCTTATCTTACCTTTTTGGAGTGATGGGAATTGATTAAGAACAATAAAGGATTTATTTACCCATTATCTTTATGTGTATATATCCTTTTTATCCATTTTTTATTTATACTATATGGAATTTATGTAAATAAGAAGGGGATAGATTCAGGAGTCAAAAATAGCAATATTCAAGAATATTATTTTTTGTCTTCCTTAAAAGAAATCGAGCTAGACCTTTCAACAAAAGAGAATCCTGACCTTTCAGGTACAAAGAATTTTTTACATGGTAATGTCTTTTATACAATTGAAAAAAATTCGCGTACTACTTTTAAAATCGATTATCAATTAAAGATGCAAGATGGGATAAAGCCGATTTATGCGATAAGTTACTTTGATATAGAGCAGAATAAAATGACGAAATGGGTTGAATGAATAAAAAACAAACGATAGGGCTATCCTAGTACAAATGCTAGAGTAGGTGATTAGATGAATACCAATGATTATGTGAAGTATTTAACCCAAACATTTGTCCAGTACATGGATCAGCCCAAAGAAGAAAGAAAAAAATTAAGAGCGGAAAGAAAAGGACTGAAAGAACCTTTCATGCTGAGGTGGTTTGGGATTTTACCTTATTTAATTTTATTCAGTTTCAAGCGTAGAAATGTAAAGAGATAGGTTTGGAAAGGAGTAGATGCTGCTTATGACAGCAATTTACTCCTTTTTTAATAAAGCTGATCTTTACGAAACAGCTTCTGAAGCCAAATAGAAGAGCCCGCCATTAATAATTGAAATATTAATCTTTGGCTCATATTGTTCCTGCAGGGCTAACCTTTCCGTTTCCAAAGTTTCTTGTTCTTCTTCCATATCCTCATAAAAATGCTCTAGCAATTCTAAATCCTTTTTCCACCTTTGCTTCGCTTCTTCTGCCCATGAATGCTCTTCTGCTAATAAAGATTGTTTTATCATATTCTCAATTCTTGTTATCCCACTTTTCGGCATGATTAAGGGAGAGAGCGTAAATGCATAATCAGGAATTTTGGCAGAAAGGTTCATTTTCTCCACTTTTGCCTGGAAATCTGTTGCTATTTGGCCATTGATGAGCTGCAGTCCAATCGATTGAAATACGTCTCGTTTTCTGTCACATTGATAGGAAATTTTCACATTAAGAGCAAGCCACGGTTGTAAAGGGGTTTGCTGCTTTCCATATGCTATCTTATTTTCATATAAACGAATATACTTTGATAAATTTTTTGCAGAAGCAAAAAGTTGATGAAGACGGGGAGACCCAAAGTGGATCAGTTCGCCCTTCAAATCCTCTGGTGCCAGCTTTGGATCAGTAATGAGGGTTAGACTGGCAGGATTCGGAACGCCGCCAGTCTTTTCAAGATAATGCCAATAAAAAGGTCGATTCATTAACTCCTTGTCCATTTCAATTGTTAATTGGACAGTTAGATAACCAGGTTTATTCTCCACTATCTCACAATCATTTGCGACAAAAAATCGTTCAAGAAATTGATGAATTTCCTGCTGCTTCATATGGCTCATCCTCCTTCATACTTTGTGCGAATTCAATCATGCTTGTTAAATTATCCATTTTTATTTTCATTTCTCCTTCTGATTTAGAGTGGGAGAAAATATCAATCATATAATCATCCATATTGCCAAAATCCAATTTCGTCAAAATATCATCTAGCTCGCCAATAACTTTTTCAAAAAGATGGATTTTTTCATAAAGTAATTTTAAAATATGATCTTCCACTGTGTCTTTTACGGCAAAATTATAAATCTTCACATCTTCTTTTTGACCAAGCCGATGAATCCGGCCAATTCTTTGCTCCAATCTCATTGGATTCCATGGTAAATCAAAGTTTATAATATGATGACAAAATTGGAGGTTGATTCCTTCGCCGCCGGCCTCTGTGGCAATTAATACTTGTGCATGATTCTGGAAGAGATCTCGCATCCAATCCTTTTTGCCGCGTTTAAATCCACCGCGAAATGGAACAGATGTAATACCGTGCTGCTTCAAAAACCATTGTAAATAAAGTTGTGTAGCCCTATATTCGGTAAAGATGATTACTTTATCATTAATTTTCTTAATAAGCTCTAGTGCCTTGTTTGCTTTTGAATTTTGCTGAACCGCTTCTACCTTTTTTACCAGTTCTTGTATTCTTTGTTGGAATTGTGGTGTTGGATTTTCCACTTTCTTCACCATGTTTTGCAGTGTATAATACACTGCTTCTCTGCTGGAACACGCCTCTCTTTGTAATGTAATCATCGAAAATGGACTGCGGGGATTTTCGATGTTGCTAGAAAGATTGGTTTCAGTTTTTAAATCTGCCAGTCCTTCATACAATGCTCTTTCTTCTTTTGTAAATTCAATAGGAACGGCTTCAACAATTCGTTTGGTCCATTCAATCCCTGTATCATGGCGTCTGTTTCTGATCATGACTTTATTGACCAATGCTTTTAGATTTTCATCATCATCAATGGAGCGAGCATCTTTTTTATATTTTTCATAGAAAGATGATTCGCTTCCTAGATGACCTGGCTTTAATAAAGATACTAAATTAAAAATTTCGCTAATTCTATTTTGGATAGGAGTAGCTGTTAATAGCAAACAAAATTTCTTTTTTAAATTTTGGACAAACTCATAGTTTTTTGTTTTATTATTTTTGAGTTTATGCGCCTCGTCAATAATCACCAAATCATAGTCCAGATTGTTTATAATATCACGATGCGGCTGTCTTTTTGCTGTATCAATAGAAGACACGACAATGTCGCATTGCTCCCAGACATAACTTTTGCGCTGAACCATTGCGGGAATATAAAATTTACTATTTAACTCATAAGCCCATTGTGTGACAAGAGAGGCAGGAACTAAAATCAGCACCTTTTTTACTAAACCACGAATCATGTATTCTTTTAGTATCAATCCTGCTTCAATCGTTTTACCAAGACCAACTTCATCTGCCAAAATAGCTTTTCCATTCATATCTTCTATTACTTTTTTCGCAACCTCCAGCTGGTGAGGCAATGGAGAAAGGTCTGATAGGTATTTAGGGGCTTGGAGACCTTCGAATTCTGGTATGATATTATGTTGTTCCACTTCTACTGCTAGCTTATATAGTTCCCAATTGGCCCATGGACCATCATCTGAAATTCGCTTTAATAGCTGATCATTCCACGAATCATCAAAATTGATTTGGAGTGTCATCGTTTATTCATCCTTTCTAATGTTTCCTCTGGTAAAGCTAAAATGTTATGTATATGAGAAATAAAAAAAGAAAGCTAGTAAACATAAAAACTTATTGCCACCTTTTCATTCGGATGTTAGGATAAAAGGGTAAAAAAGTTTTTAATTTTGTCACAATTTATTTATATTGGGACAAAACATGAACATTAAATGAGAAAAAATAAATATTAATCGTATTTTGCTAATTACATAAACAAACTTTATTTCTGGTAGTATTTAGTATGACCAATGGAGAAAATTTTATGAATCGCGGATGAGAAATAGGGGAGAGACTACGTTTGTAGCGCCGAAGGAGCAAGCAATATTATTTGTGAATCTCTCAGGCAAAAGAACTCTATTTGGACGCAGCTCTGGAGAGTGCTTACAAGTAAATGTGTAAGCCACCAAAGGGGACAGCCGACATTATCGGTAAACTTTCAGGTGCAAGGACAGAGCCCTTACTTTTTTAAAAGGGGGGTTTCTGTCTTTTTTTGCTGCCATTTTATGATATGCAATAAATGAGAATGTCTAATACATAGGGGAATGGAGTGCTGTTCATTGACTTTATTAAAGCAAACACCGTTATACGAAGTGTATAAACAGTATGGCGGAAAGACAATCGATTTCGGAGGCTGGGATTTACCTGTACAATTTTCTGGCATAAAACAGGAGCACGAGGCAGTTCGTACAAAAGCAGGCTTATTTGATGTTTCCCATATGGGGGAAATCGAAGTTAAAGGGAACGATAGTTTAGCATTTCTGCAAAAAATGCTTACAAATGATATTGGAAAAATCAATATTGGTGCTGCTCAATATTCAGCAATGTGCTATGAAAATGGTGGGACTGTAGATGATTTATTAACATATAAGCTAGCAGAGCATCACTATTTATTAGTTGTAAATGCATCCAATATCGAAAAGGATTTCGAATGGTTACAAAAGCATGCAAGTGGGGATGTACTCTTAACGAATTTATCTCAAGATATTGCTCAATTAGCACTGCAAGGTCCATTGGCAGAAGAAGTGCTAAGAAAAATAAACCCTTCTATTGATTATGCTTCAATAAAATATTTTCACTTTCAGAACCAGGTGAATGTAGCAGGTAAAGAAGTTCTTTTATCCCGTACTGGCTACACAGGTGAAGATGGATTTGAAATTTATTGTCAAAGTGAAGATGCTATTGACTTATGGAGTGAAATATTGACAGCAGGAGAGCCGTTAGGCGTACTTCCGTGTGGATTAGGGGCAAGGGATACTTTGCGCTTTGAAGCAGCACTTGCCTTGTATGGGCAAGAATTATCCGCTGATATCTCTCCATTGGAAGCCGGGATTGGATTTGCGGTTAAAGTAAATAAAGAAGCAGACTTTATTGGAAAAGAAGCTTTAATGAAGCAAAAAGAAGAAGGACCGATTAGAAAGTTAGCCGGTATCGAAATGGTAGATAGAGGAATACCAAGACATGGCTATAAGGTATATGCAAACGGATTATGTATTGGAGAAGTAACTACGGGTACACAATCACCAACCTTAAAGAAAAACATTGGTCTTGCATTAATTCAAAGTGATTATGCAGCAATAGATACAGAAGTAGAAGTCGAAATTAGAGGAAAGTATTTAAAGGCAAAAGTAACTAAAATTCCTTTTTATAAACGAAAATAATTTTTAATCTTTTTTTCTACAAATAAATCAAATGGGCTAATGACTGGGGGAAAAACGAATGAAGCATCGTTATTTACCGATGACGGAACAGGATCAAAAGGAAATGCTAGCGGCAATAGGGGTAAGTTCAGTAGAAGATTTATTTTCAGATATACCAGAAAAAGTGCGTTTTCAAGGAAACTATTCGATTAAACCGGCAAAAAGTGAATCAGCTTTATTGAAAGAATTAACAAAACTTGCCCAAAAGAATGCTGATGCAAAAGAGAATGTTTCTTTTTTAGGTGCAGGAGTTTATGATCACTATTCGCCTGTTATTGTCGATTATGTTTTATCACGATCTGAATTTTATACAGCCTATACTCCATATCAACCAGAAATTTCTCAAGGGGAATTACAGGCTATTTTCGAATTTCAGACAATGATATGTGAACTGACGGGAATGGACGTAGCAAACTCTTCTATGTACGATGGGGCAACGGCATTAGCAGAAGCAGGAATGTTAAGTGCAGGTACGACGAAACGGAAGAAAATTCTTCTCTCGAGTGCTGTCCATCCTGAGGCAAAAGAAGTAGTGAAAACCTATGCAAAGGGACAGTATATTGAGGTTATCGAGATTCCGCATAATGAGGGAATAACAGATATAGAAGCATTAGAGAAAATGGTAGATGATACAGTTGCAGCTGTGATGATCCAATATCCGAACTTTTTTGGGAGAGTAGAGCCGCTTAAGGATTTAGAAGCAATCATTCATGCTCATAAATCATTATTTGTTGTATCTAGTAATCCATTAGCTTTAGGGGCGCTGACTCCCCCAGGAAAATTTAATGCAGATATTGTCGTGGGGGATGCGCAGCCTTTTGGAATTCCAATGGGCTTTGGAGGTCCACACTGTGGTTATTTTGCGGTAACGTCAAAATTAATGCGTAAAGTGCCTGGGCGTTTAGTAGGGCAAACTGTAGATGACAATGGTCAAAGAGGTTTTGTGTTAACACTGCAGGCGCGAGAACAACATATTCGCCGTGACAAGGCAACTTCTAATATTTGCTCGAACCAAGCACTTAATGCATTAGCTGCTTCCGTTGCTATGACTGCACTTGGAAAACATGGCGTGAAAGAAATGGCGATTGCTAATATACAGAAAGCCCATTATGCTAAAACCAAATTAAAGGAAGCTGGATTTGAAATAGTGTATGAAGGACCTTCCTTTAATGAGTTTATTATTAAATGTAATTCCTCTATTTCGGCAGTAAACCGAGCATTATTAGAAAAAGGTATGATTGGTGGCTATGATTTAGGAAGAGACTTCAAACAATTAGAAAATCATATGCTCATTGCAGTAACCGAATTGCGTACAAAAGAAGAAATAGATGAATTCGTTGCAGAAATGGAGGATTATCATGTCTAATCAAAATCAACCTCTTATCTTTGAAAGCAGTACACCAGGCAGAATTGGCTATAGTTTGCCAGAAATGGATATTCCGGCAGTAGATCTTACACAATTACTGCCAAATGATTATATCAGAGAAGAAAATCCAGAATTACCAGAGGTCTCTGAATTAGATATTATGCGTCATTATACTGCATTGTCCAAACGAAATCATGGCTTGGATTCTGGTTTTTACCCACTAGGTTCGTGTACGATGAAATATAATCCGAAAATAAATGAAAATGTGGCAAGATTCAATGGGTATGCCCATATTCATCCGCTCCAAGAAGCGTCATCTGTACAAGGGGCTCTTGAGTTAATGTATGATTTACAACAGCATCTTGTTGAAATCACAGGGATGGATGAAGTAACCTTGCAGCCAGCTGCAGGTGCACATGGCGAGTGGACTGGGTTAATGTTGATTAGAGCATACCATGAAGCAAATGGAGATATGCATCGTACAAAGGTAATTGTTCCCGATTCTGCGCACGGAACCAATCCTGCTTCGGCAACCGTTGCTGGCTTAGAAACAATAACGGTTAAATCAAATGAACATGGACTTGTTGATCTAGTTGATTTAAAACGTGTAGTAGGAGAGGATACTGCAGCATTAATGTTAACAAATCCTAATACTTTAGGTCTATTCGAAGAAAATATTCTAGAAATGGCGGAAATAGTCCATAATGCCGGTGGAAAATTATATTATGATGGCGCCAATCTAAACGCTGTTCTTTCTAAAGCAAGACCTGGAGATATGGGTTTTGATGTTGTTCATCTAAATTTGCATAAGACATTTACAGGACCGCATGGCGGCGGTGGACCGGGTTCAGGACCGGTAGGAGTAAAAGCTGATTTGATTCCATTCTTGCCAAAGCCAGTATTGACCAAAGTAGGGGAAGAATTTGTATTAGATTACAATAGACCTCAATCGATTGGCAGAGTGAAGCCGTTCTATGGTAATTTTGGGATTAATGTCCGTGCTTACACGTATATCCGTTCTATGGGGCCAGATGGCTTAAAAGCGGTCACAGAAAATGCTGTATTAAATGCAAACTACATGATGCGTCGATTGGCTGAACATTACGATTTGCCATTTGATCGTCATTGTAAACATGAATTTGTGTTAAGCGGAAGACGGCAGAAGAAACTAGGTGTGAGAACACTTGATATAGCTAAAAGGCTGCTGGATTTTGGCTATCATCCACCTACTATCTATTTCCCACTTAATGTAGAGGAGTGTATAATGATCGAGCCGACTGAGACCGAGTCAAAAGAGACATTAGACAGCTTTATCGATGCAATGATTCAAATTGCAAAAGAGGCAGAAGAAACACCGGAAATCGTTCAGGAGGCTCCACATACAACGGTAATCGGTCGCTTGGACGAAACATTAGCAGCGAGAAAACCTGTTCTGCGCTATACAAAGTAATTCGTCAGTGCTATGAAACTATTTATATTTAAGTAATAAAAAAGCTGATGTCCATGTAAATTGGCATCAGCTTTCTTCTATATAATAATTCCTATAAGAGCATTATTATTTTTTTGCTTTAATTTTCCCTGTCCACTTTTTAAATCCGCCTTCTAATTGGGTTAAGTCTTTGTACCCTTTACGATATAGAAATTGAGCTGCTCTCCCGCTTCTCATCCCATTTTGACAGTATAGGTATACTGGTTTATCAGGACGGATTTCACTTTTTCTCATCTTTAGCTGTGATAGTGGAATATTTCTTGCGCCAAGTACATGTCCTGCCTCATATTCGTTGGGTTCACGTACATCAATTAATTGTGCTTTTCTGTAGCCTTGACGGAATTCATCTTGGCTCACAGTTTTAACAATTCGGCGTTGATACAGCCACATCACTAATGAATATACAAGGAATGCGACTAAAATGATGAGAAGAGTATAAATCATTGTCAATTCTCATTTCTCCTTTCAATTACTTGCACTATCTCTATTATATCTATCAACTGGTATAGTAGTAAAGTAAATACTTACATGAGCCTTCTAAAGTTTCAAAGAATATCACTTTTCTCATGCAAGTTACTTTTAAATAATCTGATATTTTGATATCCTTAGTAAGGATTTAGGAATACATCATACATAGAAAAAGAGGGTTCATCATGGTAAAAGAAACATGGAGATTTATTGATTCAGGCAATCATTCTCCTTCTTTTAATATGGCATTAGACGAAGCTTTATTAGAATGGCATTCTAAAGGAGTTTTTCCGCCGGTTATCCGTTTTTATGGCTGGAATCCTGCTACTTTATCTATTGGATATTTTCAGAAGGTAGAGAAAGAAATTGATTTAGATGCAGTGAAAGAATTGGGACTTGGATTTGTTAGAAGACCGACAGGCGGAAGAGGTGTACTGCATGAACACGAATTAACATACAGTGTTATTGTGTCAGAAGAACATCCTAATATGCCTAAAACAGTTACAGAAGCATATCGTGTAATTTCGGAAGGTATTTTAAAAGGTTTTCATTTTTTAGGTTTGGATGCTTATTTTGCAGTGCCGAAAACAGAAGAGCAGCGAAATAATTTAAAAAGCCCAAGATCCGCAGTATGCTTTGATGCTCCCAGTTGGTATGAATTAGTTGTGGAAGGCAGAAAAGTTGCCGGAAGTGCACAGACAAGACAGCAAGGTGTAATTTTGCAGCATGGTTCCATTTTACTTGATTTAGATGAGGATAAATTATTCCGTTTATTTAAGTATCCAAATGAACGTGTCAAAGAGAGAATGCAAAAAGCATTTAAGAGTAAAGCGGTGGCAATTAATGAGTTAACCACAAGAAATATTACCATCGAAATGGCGAAAGAGGCCTTTAAAAAAGGTTTTGAAGTAGGATTAAATATTCAATTAGAAAACTATCAACTAACAGATGAAGAATTAGGATATGTTGAAAAAATCGCCAAAGAAAAATATGAAAAAGATGAATGGAACTTTAGACGATAACATCCTTAAACACGAAATTCTTTTATTAATGGAATTTCGTGTTTTTCTTTTGTAGACAAATGTTTATGTAAAAATATTTTGAGCTATTATCTCAATCGATTAAGCGCTCTATACCAATGGCTTATGCTTTTTTGTATGCTGCAAGTGCAAAAGAAGTTGAAAATCCTTTAAAATAACCAGTTTTCTTCATTTCTCTTACCTTTTCTTTAAAATCTACTTATTTTATCATTTGACAAATTGGTTAACACTCTATCAATACACAATATATAGATGTTTTATGTTTGTTTATATACTATATATTGATTTCGCTGTTTTGGTGTGATAGATTAAGGTTATTGCAATACTAGACACCTATTGATAGATTTATCCCACTCTTAAACTTCTATAAAGGAGAGAAGGATAGATATCAACTGTTTGGAAAGGGATGTATGGTTCAATTAACCATGGTTATGGATGGGAGTTTCTTATTTAAGTATAAAAGAAATTTTTCATCAATTAGATAGCATTTTTATATGAGTGAAGGAGTTGTCCGTATGTCTACAATGTTAAGTCGGGGTATTAAATTAAATGTTGAGAAACTGAATAAGGATATTGCTTTATTTCCGGAGGTCTATCCAATTACTCCAGATATGAAGCTAACACATAAAGGCGTTTCTCGACTAGTAATGCTTGATCGTTATACGTATAAAGATACAGAGAAAATTACATTAACTGCTGGTGATTTTGTGGTTTTAACTATTAAAGAGGACCCTAAGTTTCCAGCAAGAGGACTTGGATTTATTCAAGAAATTGATCATGTCTTAAACACAGCAACAGTGTTAGTAGAAGAAGATTATCGTGGTGTGCTGGAAGGAAAAGAAGCAGAAACAGGAGTTGTCATTCGTTCTTTAGATGTTATTGAAAAACCATTGGAGATATATTATGAGCAAATCGCTAAGCGTAATGCAACTGGTCTAGCGTCAGTAGAAAAGACGGAAGAGAAAAGAAAAGAATGGTTCGAAAAGTTTTACCAGGAGCTTGTTAATTTGAACTTCATCCCGGCTGGTCGTGTGTTATATGGAGCAGGTGCAGGAACGGATGTTACATATTTCAATTGCTATGTAATGCCTTTTGTTCCAGATTCAAGAGAAGGTATTTCCGAGCATCGTAAGCAGGTTATGGAAATCATGAGTCGTGGAGGCGGTGTAGGAACAAATGGATCTACATTAAGACCGCGGAATACATTAGCAAAAGGAGTTAATGGAAAATCTTCAGGTTCTGTTTCTTGGTTGGATGATATTGCAAAATTAACCCATTTAGTAGAGCAAGGTGGATCTCGTCGTGGTGCTCAAATGATTATGCTAGCTGACTGGCATCCAGATATTATTGAATTCATTATTTCGAAAATGCAAAATCCTCGCATTTTACGGTTCTTGATCGATAATACACAAGACCAAACCATTAAAAAATATGCACAAGATAAATTAAAATTTACGCCATTAACGGACAAAGAGCGTGCCATGTATCGAGGCATTCTAAATTATAAGAATATCCCTGGCCAAGGTGGTTTTAACGAGGAAATTTTCAGGGATGCAGAAGAAAAGCTTTCAATCGGAGGGACATATTCTGTTCATCAGACAGAATTTTTAACTGGCGCAAATATTTCTGTCTGCTTAACAAAGGAATTTATGGAAGCGGTGGAGAAGGATGAAGAATATGCACTTCGTTTCCCAGATGTAGAAAGTTACGATAAGGAGCAAATGCAGCATTATAATGAAGAATGGCATAAAGTTGGTGATGTAAGAGAGTGGGAGGCAAAGGGAAATAGAGTTCGTATTTATCGTAAAATGAAGGCAAAGGAATTATGGAACCTAATTAATATCTGTGCAACTTATTCTGCAGAGCCCGGTATCTTCTATATTGATAATGCAAATGAAATGACAAACGCAACTAGCTACGGTCAAAAAGTTGTCGCGACAAACCCATGTGGTGAGCAGCCGCTGGCACCATATAGTGTATGTAACCTTGCTGCTGTTAATCTTGCAGAAATGGCAGATAAAGAAAACAAGACTGTTAATTTTGAGAAGCTTAAGAAAACAGTAGAAGTAGGCGTAAGATTGCAGGATAATGTTATTGATGCCACACCTTACTTCTTGGAAGAAAATAAAGACCAGGCTCTAGGAGAGCGTCGTGTTGGACTTGGAGTAATGGGTCTTCATGATTTACTCATATACTGTGAAACAGAATATGGCAGTGAAGAAGGAAATGTTTTAGTAGATAAAGTATTTGAAACGATTGCAACAACTGCATACAGAACATCGATTGACTTGGCAAAAGAAAAAGGCAGCTTCCCATTCTTACAAGCAGAAACAGAAGAGGGAGAAGCGGGATTACGCAATGCTTTTATTCATACTGGCTACATGAAAAAAATGCCTAAGGATATTAGAGACAATATTCTTCAATATGGTATCCGTAATTCCCATTTACTAACTGTTGCACCAACCGGAAGCACAGGTACAATGGTTGGGGTATCAACTGGTCTGGAACCATACTTTTCCTTCTCTTACTTCCGCAGCGGGAGACTTGGAAAATTTATCGAAGTAAAAGCAGATATTGTTCAAGAATATTTAGATGCACATCCAGAGGCAGATCCAGATACTCTTCCCAATTGGTTCGTTGCTGCAATGGATCTGGAACCTGAGGCTCATGCTGATGTACAATGCATCATTCAACGATGGATTGACAGCTCTATTAGTAAAACGGTAAATGCGCCAAAAGGTTATAGTGTAGAGCAAGTTCAGAAAGTATATGAGAGATTATACCGTGGCGGCGCTAAGGGTGGTACGGTATATGTTGATGGTTCACGTGACAGTCAAGTGCTTACATTAAAGGCAGAAGAGAATACATTCGAAGATATACTACTACAAAAACAGGAAAAAACACATGTTGTACTTGTTGATACAATAAATGAATTGCAATCAACAAACGTAACGATTGGGTCAGAGATAGGCGATACTTGTCCTGTATGCAGACAAGGCGTCGTCGAAGAAATTGGTGGCTGTAATACTTGTACGAATTGCAACACACAATTAAAATGTGGACTTTAATAAATATTAGGTATAGAAAAATGGCTGAATTGAAAACATCCCCCCAAAAAACCTCTTCTTAATATTAATGAAGAGGTTTTTTTATAGCTGAAAGTTGAGAATGAATTTATGTGATACTAAATAGGGACAGGAGAAGTTGCGTAAAAGTAGTATAACAGCTTATAGTAATGAATAGAACTCGGAGAGGATATATTGAAAAAGATATTCCTCCTAAACATTTTTGAAGCTTGGAGTTTTGCTATTAAAGCGATGAAACTTCTTAAAGGAGTGAAACAGATGAAAACTATTTCGATTTTAATTGCAGATGATGAGGAAGAGATTGCTGATCTGGTTGCAATCCATCTAGAAAAAGAAGGTTACAATTGTGTGAAAGTGCTTAATGGCCAAGATGCAATATTAGCTATCCAGACTCGGTCCATTGATTTGGTGATTTTAGACATAATGATGCCGATAATGGATGGATATGAAGTAACTCGCCTGATTCGGGAACAGTATAATATGCCTATCATTTTTTTGAGTGCAAAGACTTCTGATTTTGATAAAGTCCATGGATTAGTGATTGGAGCAGATGATTATATGACAAAGCCATTTATTCCCATTGAATTAGTGGCACGTGTGAATGCTCAATTACGACGATTTATGAAGCTGAATAATCCAATCGCAAACTCTAATAAAACAATCTTGGAATTTGGTGAAATAGTCATTTCACTTGAGCAACGTACTGTGTTGCTTCATGGAGAAACGATTGAACTGACTCCGAAAGAGTTTGATATTTTACATTTGTTAGCTAGTCATCCGAAGAAAGTTTATAGTGTTGAAAATATCTTTCAAAAAGTATGGGGGGATGCATATTTTGAAGGAGCTAATACGGTGATGGTGCATATACGCACATTGAGGAAAAAGCTTGGAGAAGATAAGCGGAAAAATAAGATTATCAAAACTGTATGGGGAGTGGGGTATGCCTTCAATGGCTAAATTTATGCGCAGTTTTCGTACTAGAATAACTGCATTATTTGCTGCCAGTATGTTTCTGACAGGTATCATCACTTATTTCATTTATAAAGTGTTACAACTTTACTATCATACGATGGTTCAATATGGTGATTCACTAGTACTGCTTCGTCAATTCATCAAAAGTATTGGAGATTTTGCCTTCTTTTTTATACTATTTTTCTGCCTGTCCTTATTGTTTTTTTATATACTCACAAAGCCTTATTCAAATTATTTCAAGGATATATCCAATGGAATTCATTATCTTTCTCATGGGAACTTTAAACATAAAGTAATTATCCACTCAAATGATGAATTTGGAGATATTGGACAAGCAATTAATCGGGCTAGCGAGAAATTAGAAGAGGCCATACAAAGAGGCGACTTTTCAGAAAGTAGTAAGGAACAGTTAGTTGTAAATTTGGCTCATGATTTGCGTACTCCCTTAACTTCTATTTTAGGTTATTTAGACTTAATCCTGAAGAATGAGAAGTTGACTAAAGAACAACTAAGGCATTTTTTAACGATTGCTTATACTAAATCCCAGCGTTTAGAAAGATTGATTGATGAATTATTCGAAATTACTAGAATGAACTATGGCATGCTGCCAATTGATAAGAAGGAAATTAATATAAGTGATTTACTTCTTCAATTAAAAGAAGAGTTATATCCAATTTTTGAGAAAAATGATTTAATTGCTCGAATAAACATTAAGCCTAATTTACTTATTTGGGGAGATGGAGAGTTATTAGCTCGTGTATTTGAAAATCTTTTAACTAATGCTATTCGATATGGATATGATGGCCAGTATGTGGACATTAATGGTTTTGTTGAAGAAGATGTAGTAGTTGTTCAGGTTGTAAATTATGGAGATAGTATTCCGGCTGAAGAACACCCTTTTCTTTTTGATATGTTTTATACAGGTGATAAAGCACGAACTCAGCAAGAAAATAGCACAGGCCTTGGTTTATTCATTGCAAAGAATATTGTGGAGCAGCATAATGGCAAGATAAAAGCTGAAAGTAATTTGATACGTACTGTATTTGAAGTACGTTTACCGCAGGAAAATGCTCCAATTGAAATTTTATAAAGAATTTAAGAAAAATTTAAACTTTACCCTACTCTTTTTTTAAAAAGTTGTCCCTATTCTATTATTTATAAGAATAAGGAGGATTTTAAAATGAAGAAGTGGGGATGTTTATTGTTATTATTAATAGGTGTGTGTTTTTTCTTTGTCTATAAAGAATCTCCTCTTTCAGATAAAATAGTGATTCAAAAAAACAGTGGATATTTAGAAAATCGTGCTAACGATGAAGGTTTACGAAAAATAAAGATTTCAAGAGAAATGGTCTTTCAAGGAAATTTACTCTTGATTAATAATGAATTTCCGGTTCATCAAGAGAGTATAAAGTCAGATATTGTCGAGTTATTCAGGCATAAAGAATGGACACAGGGATTTGTACTGTTTGATAATGATATTAAATTGTCTAAGGAGGTACTCCATAAATTCTCAGAGATGATAGCTGCCGCTAAAAAGGAAGGGGTTGATCATTTTCTAATCAGTAGTGGCTTTCGAGACTTTGAGGAGCAAAATGTTCTGTATCATGAGATGGGGGCAGACTATGCTTTGCCGGCAAGCTATAGCGAACATAATTTAGGTTTATCACTTGATGTAGGGTCTACACAAATGAAGATGGAGGCAGCACCTGAAGGTAAATGGTTAGAGAATAACGCTTGGAGATATGGCTTTATATTACGTTATCCCAAGGATAAAACAGAAGTTACTGGAATTCAATATGAACCTTGGCACATTCGCTATGTTGGATTGCCGCATAGTGCAATTATGGCGGAAAAGGATTTAGTTTTAGAAGAATACTTAGCTTATTTAAAAGAAGAAAGAAACATTTCGATTACGCTAAATGAGAAAAAATATGATGTCTCTTATTATCCGCTCGCAAAAACTACGGATATTCATGTACCAGACAATCTTCACTATGAGCTATCAGGCAACAATATAGATGGTGTTATAGTGACAGTATTTGATGGGGAAACAAATTCTTCTCAGACGGATAGATGAGGGGATACAAAATGTGTTTAATAACGAAACGATTAATCCCAAAACTGTTTTACATGTAAAAGAAGGCTGTGAAATGCACAGCCTCTCAGACCATAGACAAACTCCTTGAAATTTGAGGTTTTGTCTATGGTCTTTTTTTATGACCTCTTCTAATAGGGTATTGATTTTCGCTACAGGGGTTCGCTTTCCAAGGGGCGAGAGCCGAGCCGCTTCGTCGCATACGTGAACTGCACCCCAATTATTGGTAGAGAGAGTAATAGAAAGAAGTAGACATAAAAGGAATTCTTTTGATTTAAAGTAATAACTTCTTTCATTCTTAAATAAAACTCTAAAATTTTTAACTAAATTATCATAAAAATTAAAGTATAGATATAAAATATTTTCAATAAAATTAATATTTTATTTTACTTTATTAAAAAATATGTTAAACTAATTTTATAATAAATAGAAAGGAGTGAGGTTGTGTGGATATAAAAGATGTGCCAAACTGGATTTTAACCTTAGAAATTGAAGATCTTGAATTTATCAAGAAGTTTATTCTAACTTCAGGATCATTAAAAGAAATTGCCAAAATCTATGAGGTTTCCTATCCAACAGTTAGACTTAAACTTGATCGTTTAATAGATAAAATCAAAATGAATGATGTCGTGGAAAACGAAGAGTTTATTAAATTTATCAAAGGCCTGTCAATTGATGATCGTATAAGTGTGGAAGATGCAAAATTAATTATTGAAAAATATAAAAAAGAAAGGAATGAGACATAATGGATATAGATTTTTATGGCGTTTTTATTACTGCTGGTATTCTGGCTGTTCAGTTCTTCTTTTCAACTAGAAACAGTATTTACTGGGGAGCAGTTTTACCTTTACTTTATATTGGCTTTGTTACATGGATGCTGGCAACAGATTAAATCGAAAGTTTTATTGCATACATCCTTATTCTATTATTAGGAAGTTTATTTCTTCTTGCAGAATGGAGTGGCGGAAGAAAGTATCTGCACGAAAAAAGAAGAAAAGAATTAGATAAAATGAAATCACATGATATGAAATAGCGAAAGCTTAGTAAAAGTACTTCAGAAGTATGTATATTGGCCGCGAATAAATACCTAAACAATAATGTAATGGCATTTACATATTATTGTTTAGGTATTTTGATTGCAATATTTAATTCTTCTTTTCATTAAATTTGCAAATGTTTATATGATTTAGTTATGATTTACATTGTCAGGACCATACATACACTACTGGGAACAACTAGTTTTAATAATATCCATAAGGTGGATAACCATACCCATAACTGTACGGTGGATACCCATAACCATAAGGTGGATAACCGTATCCTCCATATAGAGCTGGAGCAAGTAACGCGCCTGTTGCTAACCCGCCAAGTAATCCCAGTCCAAGTCCGAACCCAGGTCTTCCGAAGCCAAAACCAGGTCTTCCGAAACCAAAGCCAGGTCTTCCAAAACCAAAGCCAGGGCGAATTCTCCTCACATCATTTGCATCAATGTAGTGATTTTGCATAATGATTCCTCCTCTTTTCTTTTTCGTTTTTTTTAACACCTAACCTCTAAACATACTACCTCTTTTTACTATCTTGTTTGCAAGGAAAAGTGCCTAGATTTTTCTGCTTTCAAAATAGTTTATGTGTTCCTGCACTAATTTGCTTGATACAAATGCCTAACTGCATACAGCAATTTTTAGTGGAGCTAAAGAGATGCTGATAAAAGCAATAACTTTTAACTTGTCTTCTGTACTATTTTTCACTTCGTAATACTAAATTTGAGGTAGGGAGGTGTAGGGATTCCATCTATATCTTTCGCCTTAACTGCTTTTAAAAGGAGTGATTAAATGTATATAGACGGGGTATTTTCTGGCGGAGGAATTAAGGGGCTGGCATTAGTTGGCGCCTATGAGGTAGTTGAACAGCGTGGCTTTAAATTTGCTAGACTAGCAGGAACTAGTGCAGGTTCCATTGTTGCAGCCCTAATTGCTGCAGGCTATACAAGCAGAGAGATAGCCCAGCTTCTTGAAGATTTAGATTTGAATATGTTTTTGGATGAAAGAAAGTTATTTATCCCCTTTCCTCTTGCAAAATGGTTCTTTCTCTATTGGAAATTAGGTCTATATAAAGGAGAGGAATTAGAAAAATGGATAGAAGAGAAATTAGCTGCAAAAGGATTAAGAACTTTTGCGGATATTCCTCCTCAAACATTACGTTTTATCGCTTCAGATATTACAAATGGCGTATTAATGATTCTGCCAGATGATCTACCGAAATACGGCATCAATCCTCAGACATTTTCCATTGCAAAGGCTATTCGAATGAGCTGTAGTCTTCCTTATTTTTTTGAACCAGTGATAATCGGCAGTAAGGCAAATAAAAATGTGATTGTCGATGGCGGTGTATTAAGTAATTTCCCAATGTGGTTATTTGATCAAGAAAATGTATTAAAAACACGACCGATATTAGGGATAAAGTTAAGTCATAATATCAAGGAGCATCCAAAACATAAAATCACAAATGCCATTGATTTATTCGCAGCCATGTTTGAAACAATGAAAGATGCTCACGATTCGAGATATATTTCGCGAAAGCATGAGAAAAATATCATATTTGTACCAACTGAAGGTGTTTTAGCAACAGAATTTGCGCTTACGAAAGAGGATCAAGCGAAGCTCATACAACTAGGGAGAGATTGTGCCATTAAATTTTTTAAATCATGGGCTTATTAAATTGTTTCTCTTATGAGGTGTATCGCTAATGATAAGAATATTAAAAAAGGAATCGAGCCCTTATAAGGAAGCTCGATTCTTCTTTTTGCTCTTCTTGCCTTCAATAACAGTCAAATGAGCAGTACTCTTACTTCTTTTATGCTTATTGGCTTTTATGGAAGAGGTTTTTGTTGATTGTTGTTGTCCAGAAGATGATCTGTCCCTTGTCTGTAGCCTTTTTTTTGATTGCTTTGCAGCTTTTAGAAAAGCTTTTTGCTCTTTTTTTTGTGGGCTAGATGTACTGAAATGGCGATAAATGAACCATATAGCGGCACCAACAGCGACCATCACAACAATGTTTAGAAAAAATCCACTAGGATTTTTAATTAAATTTACAGATAGACCGATGAAAGCAAGGAAAATGATACTTCCAAATAAGATAAGTGAAAATCGGTTCTTCAAAAAAGCCACCTCCCTAAAAGCATGATAAGCATTTTTTCTAACTTTTAAACTATTAATAAGAAAAGTTTATTCAAAAAGGGTTAAATTGTTCACTTGAAAAAGTTTTCAGAAAAAAGATTTTTCGCATCGAAATGATATGAACCATTAAAAAAGGGGTAATCCCTTTTAAAAGATAATACCCATTGCTTCTATTTATTCAATCATTGTCTTGATAATTGTGCTTCTGTTTCTTCCTCGCGTCTTTTTAATTCATTAAAGGAAAGTATTGCTATTTCTACTTGATCATCGCTTGGTTCTTTTGTCGTTAATAATTGCAGCCATAGACCTGGCAAACCAAGATATTTTAACACAGGAACATCTCTTAATTTATTCGTAATTTGAAGTACTTCAAATGAAATCCCGATAACTACTGGAATTAAAGCAATTCGGATTAATACTCTTTCTAACAGATTTTCTGGATAGAAGAATAGATAAAGGAATAAACCAACTATTACGGTGAAAAGGATAAAGCTCGATCCACAGCGATAATGTAATCTAGAAGCTGCTTGCACATTTTGCACAGTCAAATCTTTCCCATTTTCATATGCATTAATTACTTTGTGTTCAGCTCCATGATACTGAAATACTCGTTTTATAATGGGAGTGAGGGACACAAAGTAAATATACCCAAGTAAAAGAATTAGTTTAAACAAGCTTTCTAACATTATTTGGGCAACATGACCAGAAATAATCGGCATAAATAAAGCTGCTAAAAAAGTTGGAATAAGCGTGAAAATGAATTTTCCGAATAGAAAGGATAGGACTCCCAGAACAGCGACCCCTAAAACCATCGATAATTTAGAAGGTTCTTGTTCTTCTAATTTATAATCTTCAGAAGGATCTAAATCAAACCGATCTGTTGAAAAATTTAAATGTTTTGTTCCATTTCCGCTCGATTCAATAATGGCAATAAGCCCTCTTAAAAACGGGATTTTTTTAAATTTTGTAAGTTTATCATTATACGTTCTTGGAAGATGAAAGTAATCTACAGACTGATCTTTTCGTCTAATCGCGGTGACATAATGATGTTTTCCACCAAACATGACACCTTCTACAACAGCCTGGCCTCCGTATAATGGTTTTTGTTCACTTGACATGTATAATTACACCAACCTCAGGATAAATTAGGTGAAAACAACAAGCTTCCTATTATAGGGAAGAATATGAAGGTTGTAAATTCCCCTATTACTATATTACTAAAAAATTCAAAAAACCACTAGCAGGACATTCTTTTCTTCCATAATTGATGTTAATCAGATATTTTGCAAGGAAAGAAAAGGAATGGGACATACTATTATTCGGAGGTGGATAGGATGGATAATCAACATGATTCACATGAAAAAGGCAGGCCAATGTCTTTTATTTCTTTAGTAATTTGGACAGGAATGTTTGGTGGAATATTCTGGACGCTTATCGGTTACATAGGATATATTTTTAATTTTACCGAATTACGCCCTAATTTTATTTTAGAACCTTGGGCGATTGGAAGCTGGAAATATGGATGGCTGGGAACGGTAATTAGCTTCATTGCCATTGGTTTTTTCTCCACTGGAGCAGCGTTTGCCTATTACCTTATCTTAAGAAAATTTAAAACCATTTACATAGGCATGGGGTATGGTATTGCCTTGTTTGTTTGTGTTTTTATTATTTTAAATCCCATTTTTCCAAGTATGGCGCCTTTTTTGGAATTAAAAAGAGATACAATCATTTCGTCGGTATGTTTGTATATTTTATATGGAGTTTTTGTTGGAACCTCAATCTCTTATGAAGAAAGTGAAATTCAGTTAAAAAAATGGAAAGACAAAAAAGCAGTTACGAATATGACAGGGAGAGAAGGGGACTAAGCCAATAGTATATTTGAAAAGGGGTAAACAGACTCTAATTTTCAGTTTCCTAAGATTGTGTTTTTTGGTCAGCTAGTTAGGGTAACTAAAATCTCTGTTTACATACAATTTCGCCTGTATTCTACCTGTATTTATGTTAAAATAATTAACATGAGTGTACTTTTTTCATCATTCAGATTTTTACCTTGTCTAGAATTGGGAAGGCTGAACCACGAGCCTCTAGGAAATATATAAACTAAGGGAGAGGATTTTAATGGAGAAACTAAAGAGAATAAGAGAAGCGCTGACAGAGGTTGGGGCAGATGGCATTTTAATAACAAGCACTTATAATAGACGCTATGTAAGTAATTTTACAGGTTCCGCTGGAGCAGTCTTAATCAGTGGGGAAAAAGCGTTATTCATTACAGATTTTCGTTATGTAGAGCAAGCTGGTAATCAGTGTATTGGCTTTGAAATCGTGCAGCATAAAGGAGCGATTCTACAAGAGGTTGCTACTCAAGCAGAGAAATTAGGAATCAAGAAATTGGCATTCGAACAAGATTATACAACATTTACTCAGTTTAAGGAGTTAGAAACAGTAGTAAAAGGTGAATTAGTGCCTGTTTCAGGAATAATTGAAAAGTTACGCTTGATTAAGACAAATGAAGAGATTAAGATATTAAAGGAAGCTGCTAAGATTGCTGACGCTGCTTTCACCCATATTCTTGATTTCATCAAGGTCGGGAAAACAGAATTGGAAGTTTCGAATGAATTAGAGTTTTTTATGAGAAAATTAGGCGCCACTTCATCTTCCTTTGATACTATTGTTGCATCAGGAAAAAGATCTGCATTGCCGCATGGGGTAGCATCCGATAAAGTGATTGAAGCTGGTGACTTCATTACATTAGACTATGGTGCGTATTATAATGGATATGTATCTGATATTACGAGAACAATCGCTGTCGGTAACCCAGATGAGAAATTAAAAGAAATCTATGATATTGTTTTAACAGCTCAACTTAAGGGTATGGAAGGCATTAAACCAGGTATGACTGGTGTCGAAGCAGATGCACTTACTCGTGATTACATAACTGAAAAAGGATATGGAGAGTATTTTGGACATACAACAGGTCATGGAATAGGGTTAGAAGTCCATGAAGGACCGAATCTATCCTTCCGAAATAATGCTCCATTAGAACCAGGTATGGTAGTAACAGTAGAGCCAGGAATTTATATTCCAGGTCTAGGTGGAGTGCGTATTGAAGATGATACAATTATAACCGAAGATCATAATGAAGCTTTAACCCATTCAACGAAAGAATTGATTATTTTATAGGAGGATTACTGCATGATATCAGTAAACGATTTTAAAACAGGTTTAACAATTGAGGTAGACGGAGGAATTTGGCGCGTACTGGATTTCCAACACGTTAAACCTGGTAAGGGTGCAGCTTTTGTTCGTTCAAAATTAAAGAATTTACGTACAGGTGCTGTTCAAGAAAAAACTTTTAGAGCTGGGGAAAAAGTAGCGAAAGCACAAATTGATAACCGTAAAATGCAATATTTATACGCAAATGGTGACCAGCATGTATTCATGGATGTAGAATCTTATGACCAAATTGAACTTCCTGAAGCTGTTATTGAATATGAATTGAAATTCTTAAAAGAAAATATGGAAGTCCATATTATGATGTACCAATCAGAAACATTAGGGGTAGAACTGCCAAATACAGTTGAATTAGAAGTTACCGAAACAGAACCGGGTATTAAAGGAGATACTGCTTCAGGTGGTACTAAACCAGCTGTAATGGAAACAGGGCTAACGGTTCAAGTTCCTTTCTTCGTTAACCAAGGTGACCGTTTAATCATTAATACATCTGAAGCAAGTTACGTTTCACGCGCATAATTAGGCAGGGAAATCGGAAAATATACTTTATTTTCCATTTGCTTTTCTTTCCTTAATCATGTATGATAAAAACATAGAAGCTGCGTTGTACGTTATCGTATGAAGTTTCAACCTTTATCGATAATTAGGGAGTTCTATATTAAAGCAGGATCAGCAGGCCTAATGCCATTTGTCATTAGGACATATGATGAGAGCTTTTGCGAACACCCACCTGGTGGAGCAGGTTTTGAAACTCCATACATCAAAGCGGCAAATGCGGCAAAAAAGAAGGAAACCATTGGTTTCCTTCTTTTTTATTTTAATTGTTTTTTAGAAACCACTAATTTTTCTATTTTTATAACTAATATTTACAGCTATTTTTAATGGCATAATTGTTATTATTAAAATATGTAAGCGCAATCATATTTTAGAGGAATTTCATGCACTTCCCACAAAAAAACTATCAGTTGAATTTTGCAAATGATTAATCAAGCAACTGCAGAGCACAGTGTAATATTATTTATTCCGAAGGGAAAAAGTATTCGCGACCTATGGAGAGGGAAAATTCTATCCATATACATCTGTTGTAATCAAACATTATTTAGGTAAGGGACAAGCGTTTTATGTAGATACAATGCTAGGAATTAGGGGAAGGGAGTTTTACTTGAGCTAGTGTTAGATGGACTATAGATCTCGCAATATCATCTACCAGAGGGTTAGAAACAATGCTGCGTAAGAAAAATGGTGAAAAGTTCATGTTCATTATAAATCATCGAAATAACTTATTTAAAAGAAAGGGGAGAGTTAATGATGACAAAATTAATTAATCGTTCCATCGCTGATCGTTGGGAAGATGGCCTATTAATTGGAAATGGAAAAATGGGGCTAGTTCTATATGGAACTCCAAGTGTCACTTATTTGGATTTTACAGTACAAGACCTATTTCTAAAAGATAATCAAATGCAAAAGCTGCCATATTTAGCTCCCCATCTAGAAGAACTTCGCTCCATTATAGATAAGCAAGGCTATAGGGAAGGAATTAGTTATTTTTATGAGAAAGCCCAAGAACAAGGCTATAAGGGTTTAACGATGAGTGATCCTTTTATACCAGCTGCTAGGTTCCTTATAGAGATTAAGCAAGATTCAATAGAAAATTATCAGCGGATCATTGATTTTCAAAATGGAATGATACAAGTAACTTATAATTCTTCAATAGGAGGCAAGGTAGAAGAAACCTTATTTGCTTCCAAAAAGGAAAATTGTATTTTTGGTAAAATTAAAAGTGAAAAACCGTTAACTGGAAGCGTTATTCCAGTTAATTGGAAAGAAATGAAAATGAAAGAGAAGATAACTGTCGCAGCGAATGATCAGTTAAAATGGGAACATAGATATCAAGATCAAACAGGCTATGATGTAATCTGGTCTATAGATTCCGCTGATGGGAGAATCATCCCTCAAAGAGATAGCCTGATGTTTCATGATTCTACCACCATCTATTTTACAATCCAATACGTCGAAAAAGACAAAGAGGAAAGACAAGTCAATTGTTATGAAAAGGCAATTATAGAACACAAAAAGTGTTTTTCTAAAAAATTTAACGCTGTCAAACTGTTATTAACGGATGAACAAGAAACTATTTATCTTGAAGAAGTTCTCTCAGAAATGCGAACTCGAAAACAAATAACACCAGTATTTATGCAGCTTTTTTATCAAGCATCACGATATGTCATTCAATCAATGGCAAATGGAATTCCAACATTGCAGGGAATATGGTCGGGAACCTTACATCCTGCTTGGAGTGGTGATTATACATTTGATACAAATGTCCAGCTGGCTATTTCATCATTAGCAAGCAGTGGCTATTTTACAGAATATCGCAGCTTTTTTGAACGATTAAAACAGTATTACCCAGATTTTAGAGAAAATGCGCAATACTATTATGGTTGTCATGGATTTTTGGTACCTGTACATGCCAGTACTACAGCAAAACATGTTCATTGGAATGAAGAATGGCCGCTCATTTTTTGGATATCAGGGGCCGGATGGCTCGCTTATTTTTATTATGAATATTGGCATTATACAAAAGATGCAGCTTTTTTGAAACATGAATGCATCCCTTTTTATGAAGAAGTGCTGGCATTTTATTTAGACTTTGCGCAGTGTAAAGAAGGAAAACTTCGCTTGTCCCCAAGCTATTCAGCTGAAAATGGAATGGGAGACAATACAACAATGGATATTGCGATTGTTAAGAGTGTGATAAAGTACTATATTGAGGCGAAAACCCAATTGGGTGACGAAGTGGCAAAGATTTATAAACAATTATATGAACAAATTCCACCTTACCGTTTGTTAGAGGATGGTGGTATAGCGGAATGGCTAGATCCAAGTACAGTAGAGAATGACAATCATCGTCATTTTTCCAATCTGTATCCACTGTTCCAAACAAAAGAGATTAATCAAGATACACCGGAATTATGGGAATCAGCAAAAATAGCTTTTCGAAAACGAATGGATTCTTGGTTAAATAATTTGGAAGGCGATACAACGTCTTCCCATGGGAGAATGCATGCAGCAATGTGTGCGATAAGTTTAGAGCAAACAAAAGAAGTAACAGAATCATTGGAAGCACTTGTGTTGGAAAATGCATTTATGGATTCATTGGCGACTGCCCATTATCGCGATAAAAATATATTTAATGTAGATGCAAATGGTTCTTTGCCAAAAGTAATTCATGATTGCCTAATCTACCCGGAACATAATGATAGTGTCACCATCTTAAAGACGGTCCCATACTTTTTAAGCAGAGGAAAGGCTACTGGTATCTATTTACCTGATAATCTTTATGTTCAAGCATTAGAATGGGATTTAGAAAAGGGTAATGTTTCGGTCATTTTAGAAAAACGGGAAAATCGCTTTCCAAATGTGAATTTGGGTAATCATTATGATGTGAAAAAAGAGACCTCAGATCAAAAACTGATAAACAAAAGTAAGTGGCAATATACTTGGACTTGTACTTTTGATACATTGGAAAAAAGATAAGTATTTGATTAGTTCTTGCGATAAGTTGTGATGTGCAGTCCAATAACGAATAAGACATGGATATCGTCTTCTCCTAAAAAATAGTGTTGTCTAAGTAAAGAGGCGATAAAAGATGCATAGTAAATTTATACCTATAAAAAAAAGATTGATGCTAATGTTCTTAAGTGTAGTTATCCCAATATTTATTGTAGGTATTTATTTAACAATAAATATAAGGCAGGATATGATCGAGTCTCGAGAAAGAGATATACTGGTTGAAACCGAAAGAGTAAGGAAGGGGTTAGAAGATAATTTCACTTCCATTATCCAAATATCAGATTGGATATATCAGGATGAAGGCTTGGAAGAGCTAGTAACAAAAAGGTATGCCAATCCTAAGGAAATGATTGAAGGGTATAATGAATTCACTTTATTTGATTATTTTCTTAGGTATCATAGTAATTTAGCCAATATTCGATTTTTTGTAGATAATAAATCATTTATGACCAATTCGAACTTCGTTTTTGCAGATGAACAAATAAAAGAGACGGAGTGGTATGAAATGGCTCTACAGGGAAAAGGAAAGATTTATTGGTACAATTTAGTAGATCCAGTAACAGAGAAACCTTTTTTGGCATTAGTCAGAAGCGTATATAACTTGGAAAATCAGTTTCTTGGTGTTCTTGCCATTTATGTAGATGAGTTATTGTTAATGGATATATTAAATTCAGCAACAATTGATAACGCATTACTATTAGACAAAAAGCTAACGAATTTTCAATATACGAACCATACACCAAAAAAATACTTAACAAAACAATTGCAAAACAAAATGAAAAATCATCCAATAAATGTTGGGGATACTTATTCCATTGAAATGAAAGACACAAAACCATTTATATTTTATGGGCAGATGTTAGATTTGCCTAAGTCCATTACGAATCATTTTCAAGTAGTGACAGTAATGAATAATCAAGAAATATTGAACGAAGTAAATAAAATAATGATAAAGAGCTATACAATTATCGGTCTTGTTATGTTACTAGTATTATTTGTTATTAAAAGATATACGAGTTCCATGGATAGAAGGATATTACAATTAAAAGATTCTATGCATAAAGTGGCAAACGGTGATTTTGATATTCCGATAACGATTGATGGCAATGATGAAATAAGAGATATCTATAATCAGCTCTATACAACAATGGAAAGCTTAAGAGAATTATTACATAAAAATTATCAGCATCAATTACAAGAAAAAAACTGGCAGCTGCAGCAGAAGGAATCGGAATTTAAATTATTGGCGAGCCAAATTAATCCACATTTTCTTTATAATACATTAGAAATGATAAGGATGAGAGCATTAAAGAATAAGGATAAAGAAGTATCAGAAAGTGTAAAAATTTTAAGCAAACTTTTAAGAAGATCCCTTGAAAATAATCAGCTGAAATATGTGAAATTAAGTGAGGAAATTGATTTTTTACTGCTATATCTGCGAATTCAGCAGCTTCGCTTCGGAAATAGAATAAGATATGAAATTACATCAGATGTAAATACAGCACAATATCATATTCTTCCCCTTATCTTGCAGCCTATTGTTGAAAATGCATTTGTGCATGGGATTGAAGAAAAAGTAGAAAGTGGGCTTATTCTAATAAATATTGTGCAAATGGAAGAAGCTATTCATATTTTTATTCAAGATGATGGCAAAGGCATACCGAAAGAAAAATTAATCGAAATTCAACAAATATTACATAAAGAGAAAATAGGAAACCGTATTGGCTTGAATAATGTGAATGAAAGAATAAAAAGAATGTATGGAAAAAAATACGGACTAACAATAACTAGTACAGAAGGGAAGGGAACGATTGTAAAAGTTACCATCCCAATAAAAGCATAGGGGGCGTAAATAATGAAAAAAGTACTAATTGTTGATGACGAGCCGGTAATTAGAGAGGGGCTGCCTTATATTATTGATTGGCAGGAATATGGATTTGAAATTGTTGGTTCTGCCCAAAATGGGAAAGAAGGAATAAAACTAATTAAAGAATACCATCCTGATTTAGTAATAACAGATATACGAATGCCTGAGATGGACGGGTTAGAAATGATACAGACTGCCCAAAAAAGAGGAGAAACTTTTTATTCTATTATTCTATCAGGATATTCAGAATTTACTTACGCTCAAAAAGCCATTCGCTTAGGAACAGTATCTTATTTGTTAAAACCAATAGATGAAGATGAATTAACAGATATATTGTTAGGGATACGAAAAAAAGTAGATAAACAGAAAGAGACGAATAATGATATCTACAATGTTCTAAGGAAAAATATTTTTGAAGGGGATTTTACACCCTGTACACAAGAATATAGGTTGGCTTGTTTAATACGTTTTTCAAACCAATCCATAGCAAGGGAATTTCAGACAAGAATAAGGGAGAATAAAAACGTTCTTTGTTATTTATTAACACACGATGATTATACGTATATATTGACACTAATTTTAGATGATTTTGATTTAAATACCTTGGAAAGGGAACTGCTGTCTATAGCTAGTCAAGAAGGGGAAGTTATACTTCAGTCTTCATGGCAAAATAAAAGCAGCCATTTGAAACAGCTATATAAAGAGATAAGAAAGTTAAAAGATATTACCTTTTCTTATGCTAACTTAGGTCTTATTTCAAATGAAAGAATAAAAAGTTTACAAGCCAAAACTCATTTTACAGGAAATATAACAGAGCAGCTGTTAAAGGATATTTTGTATGAGGGAGATCTTGCAAATTCTCTTTTTAAATATAAGGAAAACTTCCGTTATCATTCACTACATGAAAATGAAATCAAATGGAATGTCAGTAAGGAGTTCCAAAGTGTTGTAAATAACGTGATAGATACTATTAATCCAACAGATAGAGAGCGCTTGCAGGAAGTGGTAAATACTGCTGAAAAGAGTATCGCAAGAAGTAGAACGATGGAACAGTTAATGAAGGAAATGGAAAATAGTTATCGAGTGTTGCAGCAAATTGTGAATGAAAGCTTTAATAGAATTAATACTATCCAAGAAATAGAAAGATATACACAAAAACACTACAAGGAAGATTTAAATCTTAAAATTATATCAGAGCACTTTAATTATAACAACGCTTACATCGGCAAAAAATTCAAAAAAGAAACTGGAAAAAGCTACTCTCAATATCTAGATGAAATACGGATGGGCAAAGCAAAACAACTACTAAAAGATTCTAATTTAATGATTTATGAGATTGCAGAAAGAACAGGTTATGCTAATTTGGACTATTTTTATAAAAAGTTTAAGCGACATTGTGGCATGTCACCAAATGAATACCGAAAATTACAAGGTAATGGGTGAAGCGATGAATAGTAGGAAGCTTTATCAAACTCTAAATTACATATCCACTTTCTTTCTTTTGAATCTATGTTTTGTATTCAGTAACATATTATTCTTTACTGCTTTATTGCTTTTTCCATTTTCCCTAGAAAATATTATGCTGTTTTATATATCGCTTCTTCCTATGGGAGCAAGTCTCACTGCCCTTTTCTCCACTAACGGCCGATTGTTAAGAGAAGGAAGTATCACTCCGGTAAAAGATTTTTTCATGGATTATAAAACAAATTTTAAACTCAGTTTTATTTATTGGTTTATACAGTTAACCATCCTTTTAATCTTATTTGTTGATTTTTTTTATATGCTACAAAAAAATAATTTAATACTGGCTTGTGTAGTTGCTATTCTTTTAGCAATTGTCTTTATCACCACAAGTATTGGTCTTAGTGTATTAAGCAGATTTGAAAGTAATATGAAAACATTATTAAAAGCAGGACCGTTTATATTGTTGCGATTTCCAGGAAAAGCATTCTTACACTTATCCACTTCTGTTATTCTAGTTGTCTTTTTTTACTATGTCCCCGCTGTATCCTTTTTATTTGCTTTTAGCCTGTTCGGCTTTATTTTAATGTATTATACAAATCCGGTGCTGTATCGGCTAGAGAAGGAGTTAAAAAAATGAAAAACAGTCCAAAAAACTATCTATATATTTTTATCCCTCTAGTAATGTTTCTGATGGCAAGCTGCAATCAAGAAAAAGAACATGCTTCGCCTATAAAAAGCAGCATAAGCTTAAAAAACATCGAGCAGGCAAGTGAGCTGCGTATTAAACAACAGGACAGTTCGATAAAACTAAGCAAAGAAGGAAGTTATTGGACTGTAAAGGAACAGACTTTCCAAGATGATATGGCAAATCAATTTGTTCTAGCTTTATCAAGTATGAGAGGAGATAAAGTGAAAGAGCAGAAGGAAATGGATTTATTAATCGAGGTGGCAGCAGATCAATCACAAATGAAGTTATATAAAAAGAAAAATCAATATTATTTAGTGAGACAAAACCAAACTTATCAGCTTTCTTATGTTCCAAACCTTGTGAAATTCTACTCACCGATAATTTTTTCAGAAAGGAAGGCATTTCCACTAGAAGCAGATCAGATAAAAAAGATTGAATTTCGAGGAAAGCAAGCTCACTATTCCTTGAGTAAACAAACTACTTATTCATCGGTCGAAAAAGCACCCTTTATAAGTGGATGGTTTCTTCATGACTATTATTCACACGATTATTCAGTGGAATACAAAAAAATGGATGAAATCTTGTCTACACTTACACATTTAAAAGTATCAGATCCATTAAAAGAAATCGATCAAAGTAAGCTGACCAATTGGAAGGAGATTATTATTCAAGAAGAGGGTAAGGAATATACTTTACAATTGCTAAAGGATGAAAATAATCAATACTATGCGACCGTTAATAAAGAAAAAAAGCTGTTTTTCGTTCCAAAAGGGCAAATTGAAAATTTAGTAAATCACCCTTTTTCTATTATCGATAAGTTTCTGTGCCTTATTATGGCAGATGCTTTGAACAAGTGGACAATTGAAGGCAAACAATCAGAGCAGATTACTGCTTTCCATCGACTTAATAGTAAGTCAGATAAAATTATTTCTTCCTTTCAATTAAATAATAGAAATATAGACGAAGCAGACTTTCGAAATTTATATCAATATATTGCTGTACTATCTGCAAATGAGGAATATAAAGGAGAGGCATTAGAAAATAACCCTTATTTGAAAATGACGTACGATTTTACATCTGACGGAAGCGAACATAGTCGAAAACTAGAATTTTATCCATTGAAAACTAATGATAGTATGTTCGCTATTAAAGAAAATGGCAATATTGATTTTGTTATCAAAAAAGACCAATTAGTAACGATGCTTAAGCAAGTAAATGAATTTGATTAATCGAATAATTAGATGGCTGAATTCCTTTATATAGGGCAGCTTAGAAATATATCCAAGAGGCAAATTTGAAGTAGTACTTCTAGAAGAGAAATTTGCCTGTTATCAAAGTGCTCATTCAATCATGAGCACTTTTGGTTTATTACTGTTTGAAAGTATATATCAATAGATTAAACGCTTTCAAAACACTATTTTTTACTACTTACTACACTAAGAATTACTATTAAAAATGAAAGCGTAACCAATTATACTTTATCTATAAAGAAGTTACTTTAGTTAGGGAGTGGGGAGAGATGGAGATAGCACCTCTTGTTAAGCAAGAAAAAAGGCCCCAAAAGGAGAAAAAGATCACCTGGAAAAAGCTGAAAGATCAAAAAGTACTTATCATGATGGCACTACCCTTGGTAATTTGGCTTATCGTATTTTGTTATGTACCTCTTTTTGGATGGATAATGGCTTTTCAAGATTATAAGCCTGCATTAGGAGTTCTAGGATCTCCATGGGTTGGACTTAAGCACTTTAAAGCACTGTTTGAGGACGAATTGTTTTATCGGGCATTAATTAATACTTTGGGAATGGGTGGATTAGGGATTGTTTTTGGAACCGCAAGTTCAATTGCTCTGGCTCTCTTATTAAATGAGCTCCGGTTCACAAGATTTAAGAAATTTACACAGACCGTATCATACCTTCCGCATTTTGTATCGTGGGTAATTGTAGCAAACATTGTAACTACCATGCTTTCAACTAATGGAGCATTGAATGAATTATTATTGGCCCTCCATATTATTGATAGCCCAATACAATTTATGAGTGATCCCAATAAGTTTTGGTATATTGTCACATTCTCTGACGTTTGGAAAGAAATGGGATGGAATGCAATTATTTATCTCGCAGCAATGGTGAGTATCGATAAAGAAATGTATGAAGCAGCTTGGGTAGATGGAGCAAGTCGGTTTAAACAAATGATCCACATTACACTTCCATCTATCAAACCTATTATCCTTATACTATTAATTTTGAGTATTGGCAACCTTATTAATATCGGATTTGAAAAACAAATGCTGCTTGGAAATAATATCGTAGCAGATAAAGCGCTTGTACTGGACAAGTATGCTCTTGATTACGGTATTGGTATGTTTAGATATTCCTATGGTACAGCAATAGGAATTTTTAAATCAGTCGTTAGTATTATTCTTATCTTTATATTTAATAATATTGCCAAAAAATCAGGGAATGGCGGACTTATGTAAGGAGGCTAATATGACAAATTTATTCAGGAAGAAAAAGAGCATAAATCGACCTACTGGCTTTGATGTAGTCATTGGATCAATAATGATCATCATCATTATCGCCACACTCTATCCATTTTTAAATGTTTTAGCTATTTCATTAAATGATTCAGTGGATACAGCTAAAGGTGGATTGCACATTTTGCCAAGGGAATTTACTTTTGCAAACTATATAGAAATCTTCAGCAATAATGATCAACTGCTGTTAGCCTTTACCAATTCTGTTTTAAGAACAGTCATTGGTACTATTGCAGGAGTTTTATGTACATGTGTCATGGCTTATGTCATTAGCCGAAAAGACTTCATCTTTCGAAAACATCTTACAACATTGCTGATTGTTACGATGTATGTCAGTGGCGGGCTAATCCCTGGATATATTTTAATTCGCAATTTAGGATTGATTAACAGTTTTGCTGTCTATATTATTCCAGCATTACTAAGTGCTTTTAATGTAATCGTTATAAGATCCTTTATTGATAGTTTACCAGATGCACTGGAAGAATCAGCAAAAATAGACGGAGCAAATGATTTTGTTATATTTTACAAGATTATTATGCCGTTATGCATTCCAGCGATTGCTACAATTGCTCTTTTTATCGCTGTTGGTCAATGGAATAGCTGGTTCGATACCTATTTGTATGCGAGGGGGAATGTTAATCTAACAACACTACAATATGAATTAATGAAGATTTTAGACAATGCTAGTGCACAATCAACGGGAAATGTCAGTAATTCAGCTATGGAGCAATTAAATGCAGGGAAAACTACTCCAGAATCTATTAAGATGGCAATCACTATTATTGCTACTGTACCTATATTGCTAGTATATCCATTTCTGCAAAAATATTTTGTTTCAGGATTAACATTAGGAGCAGTGAAAAATTAATCAGCTAGGTTAGCCTATTTTGCTTATTATTAGGAGGGATTTTTAATGAAATGGAAGAAAATCATAATGGCAGGTTCAGTGTTATCGGCAAGTCTGTTACTTGCAGCTTGTAATAATGCTGTTGATTCAGAAAAAGAGCAAGATGGAGACATTACAACCCTAACGTTTTTTAGTGCGGATTTAACGAAGGATGACAAATTTGATAATCCGGTTGCTAAAGAAATTACCAAAAAAACAGGGGTAAAGTTAGAAATTTCTCATCCGGTTGGTGGCGATACACAAGCAGTTCCTTTAATGATTGCAAGCGGCGATTATCCTGACTTAATTTTTGGCAAAGGCGATCTTAATAAATTAATTGATGCTGGAGCTGTTATCCCATTAGATGAACTGATTGAAGACAAGGGGGAAAATTTGAAAGCTCTGTATGGTGATCAACTAGTCCGCCTAAAGAACAATACAGAAGATCCGCAGATTTACCATGTGGGTACAGGCGGCATGACGAATACAGTATTAAATCCTAGCGGAACATTTAAAATACAATTAGAAGTATTAAAAGAATTAGGCTATCCAGAGATTAAAACTTTAGAAGATTACGAGAATGCTTTAAAAGCTTATAAAGAAAAGTATCCGCAAATCAATGGACAAGATACGATTGGCTTATCTTTATTAGGTAGTGACTGGAGATGGCTCATTACAGTAGGAAACCCAGCAGGATATGCATCTGGATATCAAGATGATGGGCAATGGCTGGTGGATGAAAGTACAGGCGAGACAAGATATAAATTCCAAGATGAGAAAGTAAAAGAGTACTTTAAATGGCTCAACCATATGTATGATGAAGGATTAGTAGATCCAGAGAGTTTTACTCAAAAATATGACACATATATCGCAAAAATATCTTCGGGTCGTGTCATAGGTTTAGCGGATCAAAACTGGGATATAAATGATGGAATTGCGGCCCTTAAAGCAGACGGCCAGTCGTGGAGAACTTACGCACCACTTCCTGTGACATTGGAAGAAGGTATTTTACAGCCAGATACAAAAGACTATGGCTATACAGGTACGATTGGTGTTTCCATTTCCTCTACAAGTAAACAACAAGAAAAGGCTTTTGAATTTTTAGACTGGATGGCTTCAGAAGAAGCACAAATCTTAGTTAACTGGGGGATTGAAGGAGAAAACTATGAAATCAAGGATGGAAAACGTGTTGCTACCGATATTAAAGAATCGCAAACAGATCCTAATTATTCCCTTAAAACAGGAGTCGGGAACTATATTTACCCGTTTCCACAATGGGGAACAGGAGCAGTTGATTCCACTGGACAACCAATATCAAGGTCTGATACGAAAGAATTAGCCATGTCGAATTACACTGAGGAAGAAAAAGAGGTTATAAGTAGTTATGGTCATGAAGTGTGGGCAGACTTCTTCCCATCCCCAGATGAATTAGGACAGACAAAGCACGGTCGTGCTTTTGAAATAGCTATTCCAGCAAGCAGTGATTTGACAGTGATTCAACAAAAGGCAGACGACTACACAACACAAGCAATTACTGATATTATCATTTCCCCTCCAAGTGAGTTTGAACAGAAATGGTCAGAAATGCAAACAAAATTAAAAGAGATGGGGATTGATAAAGCTAGTTCGGATATGACTGGATTAGTAAAAGATCGCATGAAGTTATGGGAGAATTAAAGATTTACTTTTATGGGTGAAACATCTGAGGAAATAAAAACTATTTCTTCTTTAAACGACTCTGTTGGAACAAAGCAGAATAGTTTTTCCTATCTTTCTACTGTTTCATCCCTTTAAGGGGAGATTGGTAATGGCTGTCATAAGTTTTGATGTAGGTGGAACATATGTGAAATATGGATTGATCGAAGACTCTCACATTGTTCAAAAAGGAAAATTCAAAACAGATAAGGTTGACAAAGATAGTTTTCTATCTAGTTTGGCTGCAAAAATAGAAGAATTGAGCCTGTTAGCATCTATTAAAGGAATAGGTATAAGCTTTCCAGGGTTTATTGATACAGTAAATGGAGTTCCTATTCTTGCAGGCGCAATTACTTCTATAAATGGAGTAAATATAGTAAATGAAGTAAAGAGAAGATTAACAATGGATTGTCCAATCTATATAGAAAATGATGCGAATTGCGCCGCTATAGCAGAAAAGTATAATGGTGCAGCAATTGATAATAATGATTTTATTCTCTTAACACTTGGGACGGGAGTAGGCGGTGCGATTTACTATCAGAATCAAACAATAAAGGGTCACTCTTATCGAGCTGGTGAATTAGGTATGATGCTTACAGATTATGGGAAATATCCGAATAAAACACTTCATGAGTTAGCATCCACAAGTGCACTTATCAGCCTTTATAAAGAAAAATATAGACTTCCGCCTGAAGCGGAAATAACTGGTGAAGAAATATTTTCTCTAACAAATGATTACAAGGTAGAAGCGATAATTAGAGAGTGGAGTAAGTACGTTGCGGTAGCGATATTTAATTCTGTCGTTATTTTCAATCCCGAGAAGGTTCTAATTGGTGGCGGCATAAGTCAAAATCCTGCACTATATCCTTATATAAACGAGGCATTAAACTCCATACCTTACTGGCAAGATTTCATTATACCTGTTGAAATTTGTAAGCATTATAATGATTCGGGTTTATGGGGGGCTTATATTTTAGTAGAAAACCATTTAAAGCAAGGGGAGTGTGAAAGAAATGAAATTTCTTAACGGCGGATGGTTAGTTAAAGACGGTTTTGAAGTGAATTATGCTACACATGTGTATTCGACAAGACAATCAAAAAATATCTTAACTTTATATGCTCCTTTTTCCTATATAAATCATAAAGGGTCAACATTAGATGGCGGGATGATGACCATTGAACTATTCACTCCACATCCAGATATAATCGGTGTCAGAATGTACCATTATAAAGGAACAAAAAAACTTGAGCCGTGTTTTGTGATCAATAAAAAAGAAATTGTTCCAGATATTTCAGAATCGGAATCTGCATATTCTTTTGTTGCTGGGGATTTAAGTGCCGTTGTGACAAAGGGAGAAACCTTTACGATAACTTTTAAATATAAGGGACGAATCCTTACAGAAAGCAATCCAAGAAGTAAAGGATATATTAAAGATCCACAGGGAGATTCCCATATCAGTGAACAATTGTCTATTGGTGTAGGAGAAAACATTTATGGCTTAGGAGAACGGTTTACTAATTTTGTGAAAAACGGGCAAACAGTCGATATTTGGAATGCAGACGGAGGGACTGGTACGGAACAGGCATATAAAAATATTCCATTCTATGTAAGCAGCAATGGGTATGGTGTATTTGTGAATACTCCAGGGAAAGCTAGTTTTGAAATTGGAAGTGAAAAGGTGTCGAAGGTGCAATTTAGCGTACCTGGTGAAATGATGGAATATTATGTAATTGGGGGCGGAAATCTAAAGCAAGTATTAGAAAATTATACTGAATTGACAGGGAAACCATCAATGCCGCCCGCATGGTCCTTTGGTCTTTGGTTAAGTACTTCCTTTTTAACAGATTATGATGAAAAAACAGTTACTTCTTTTGTAGATGGAATGGCAGAGCATGATATTCCTTTAGAAGTTTTTCATTTTGATTGTTTATGGATGAAAGAATATGAATGGTGCAATTTTACTTGGGATCAAGATATCTTTCCAGAACCTGAAAAGATGTTAGCGAGGTTAAAAGCAAAAGGATTAAAAATCTGTGTTTGGATTAATCCGTATATTGGCCAAAAGTCACCTTTATTTGATGAAGGAATGGAAAAAGGCTACTTCTTAACAAAAGCTAATGGTGATATTTGGCAATGGGATAAGTGGCAAGCAGGAATGGCAATTGTGGATTTTACTAATCCTGCAGCAGTAAAGTGGTATCAGTCCCAGTTAACCTCTTTGCTTGATATGGGAGTCGACTCTTTTAAGACAGATTTTGGCGAACGTATTCCAATAGATTGCGTTTATTATGACGGATCTGATCCGGAAAGAATGCATAATTACTATGCCTATTTGTATAACGAAGTAGTTTATAACCTTTTAGTAGAGGTGCGCGGCAAAGAAGAAGCCGTAGTCTTTGCCAGGTCTGCATCCGTTGGTTCGCAAAAGTTTCCAGTACATTGGGGTGGGGATAGTACTTCTGATTATCCATCAATGGCTGAAACACTTCGGGCAGGGTTATCTTTTGGCCTTGGCGGTTTTGGTTATTGGAGTCATGATATCTCAGGATTTGAGGCAGGAGCAACGCCAGATATTTATAAAAGATGGACGCAGTTTGGCCTATTATCTTCCCATAGCCGCTATCACGGAAGCTGGGAGTATAAAGTGCCTTGGATGTATGGAGAAGAGGCAGTGGAGGTTACACGCACCTTTACAAAATTGAAACTGAGTTTAATGCCATATTTAATTGCTCAATCTGTATATACTGCAGAAAAAGGGATACCTATGATGAGACCAATGGTTTTAGAGTTCCCACATGATATTTCTACTCATACTTTAGATCGTCAATACATGCTCGGAGATAATCTATTAGTAGCACCAATTTTTAGAGAAGACGGCAAAGTTAATTTTTATGTACCAGAGACAAAAGGAGTTTGGACCAATTATTTAACAGGAGAATTATATGAGGGTGGTCATTGGTATGAGCAATCGTATGATTATTTTACGCTGCCGTTATTGGTCCGCCCAAATAGCATTATTATCGAAGGAAGCTGCAGGGAACATGCAGTATATGATTATACGGAAAAGCCGAAGATTCACGTATTTGATTTACATGAAAACCAACTCCTTTCAGCTGCGATATATAGCAAAGATGGAGAAAAACAAGCGAATGTCATGTTATCGAAAAAGCACGGGCAGTATGAAATAGAGGTTACTGGCATAAATAAATATGAAATTATTTTACATGGAGTAACGGATATTCCTCCAGCTCCAGAAGTGAAAGTAGAGAATAATTCCACCCGGATTGTTTCATCCAAACAAAAATGGACACTTGGCTAAACGAGTAGAAGGGTTAAGGAAAAGGAAGGGACAGAAGTTATGTACCATAAACAACTAGATGACTTTCCAGCCGATTTTCTATGGGGTGCTGCATCAGCTGCGTACCAAATTGAAGGTGCTTGGAATGTTGATGGGAAAGGGCCTTCTATCTGGGATACTTTCTCCAAAATAAAAGGAAAAACATATGAAGGAACAACTGGAGATGTAGCCGTCGATCATTATCATTTATATAAGGATGATGTGAGATTGATGGCAGAAATGGGTTTAAGGGCATATCGCTTTAGCGTTTCTTGGAGCAGAGTAATTCCAGATGGTGACGGTCGTGTGAATGAAGCAGGCTTATTATTTTATGAAAGATTAGTAGATGAGTTATTGGCTAATAAAATTGAGCCGGTTATCACTCTTTATCACTGGGATTTACCACAATCATTACAGGATCGCTTTAATGGCTGGGAGTCTCGAGAAACAATTAAAGCTTTTAAAAAATATTGTGAAGTGTTATATCGTAGATTGGGAAAAAAGGTTACTTATTGGGTATCCATGAATGAACAAAATGTTTTCACCACACTTGGTTACCGATGGGCCATACATCCACCTGGAGTTACCGATTTAAAAAGAATGTATGAAGCCAATCATATTATTAATCTTGCAAATGCGGAAGCAATTAAGTTATTTCATGAATTAGTGCCGAATGGAAAGATCGGACCAAGTTTTGGATATGGACCGATGTACCCTTTAAATGCAGATCCAGCTAATGTATTGGCAGCAGAAAATGGCGAGTCCTTTAACAATGATTGGTGGCTAGATGTATATTGTAAAGGGACTTATCCAAGGTTTGTGAGGAAACAACTAGTGAGACTTGGAATTGCTCCCACGGTTTTGGAAGAAGATGAAATTTTATTAAAATCTGCTAAACCAGACTTTTTAGGTATTAATTATTACCATGGTGGCACAGCACAGCAGAATCGATTGGAGCTTTCTGACAAGGATTGTGAAAAAGAATTTTTAGGAACTGATCCATATTTAATGCAGCCTAAAAGCGGTCAAGCAGTGACTCCAGAGATTCCGATGTTTAATGCAGTCGAAAATCCATATTTGCAAAAGACAGATTGGGGATGGGAAATAGATCCAATTGGTTTTCGAATAGCATTAAGAAGAGTTCAAGCAAGATATGATTTACCAATTTTTATTACAGAAAATGGCTTAGGTGCTATTGATACAATTGCTGAGAATGGACAAATAAAGGATTATTACCGTATTGATTATTTAAAGAATCATATATTAGAAATGAAAAAAGCAATAACAGATGGAGTGGACATTATCGGATATTGCGCATGGTCTTTTACTGATCTGTTAAGTTGGTTGAATGGATATAAAAAACGTTACGGTTTTGTTTATGTAAATAGAACGGAGCATGAAGAAAAGGATTTAAGAAGGATACCGAAAGAAAGCTATTATTGGTATAAACAGCTTATTTTAGAAAATGGTGTGTCGATTAAATAGCGGAAAGCAACACCCTGTTTCAAAGAAGTTAATAAATAAACCCAACTCAGTCTTTTATTTCCAAAAAATAAGAGTTTGTCTACAGTCTAAGAGTAGGATAAATATAATTTATCCTACTCTTAGTTTTTGGCCAGGGTAAATTTTGTCTACATTTTTCAATTGATTCCATTCCTTTATTTTTCCTGCACTTGTATGAAAATTTTTTGCTATTCGACTGACTGTATCTCCTTTTTTGACCACATAATAGACAGCCTTTTGGGAAGGTATTTTGATTTTTTGTCCGACTTTGATGATATCTTGGTTTTCTATCTGGTTAAAAGCACGTAGAACTTTAATCGTTGTCTTATATTTTCTGCTAATTTGATACAGGGTATCCCCTTTTTTCACAATATATTCTGTATTATGTGAAGGGATTGTATTAGAATCTAATTCAAAATATGGTAATGGATTAACTGCGTTAGATTTATTGATATTCCAACGACCAATGTGTAATTCAAAGTGCAAATGCTGACCTGTTGATTCTCCTGTACTTCCCATAATGCCAATAACTTGTCCTTTTTTTACATAATCGCCAACCTTCACTTTTCGAGATCCTCTTTTCAAATGCGCATACACTGTTTCATATTCTTGTCCAGATATTTTATGAAGAATCATAATGCATTCTCCGTAACTTGCCGAGTAATAGGATCTGCTGACAATCCCGTCAGCACAAGCTTTAATTGCATTGATGCCATTGTGGGCAAAATCTATCCCAAAGTGCATGTTTTTACCAGTTGCACGAAATTCGTTTGATATATATGTCACGGAAGTTGGTTTAGAAAACATATCATATCACCTCATGATAGCATATGACGAAGTGGTTATAATTGGTTGGACTTTCCCTTTTTATTTCTTAGAAGGCATATCCCATAATCTCAGCAATTTTTCTGGGGATATCGGTGTTATCTAAAACACCATGAAATTCTTCTGCTCCTGTCCCAACTGCAAATACAACAATCATATTGCTTGTATGGCCGCCTGTTGAACTAAGCTGCTGGGTGAGTGGATGTACTATGCCTGCATGATAATGGTTCGCGATAATAGTGCCAATTTTCCAGTCCATTTGTTGTTCTCGATATACTTGTCCGTTATTTACTTTCGGATTTATTTGCAGCTGAAGCAGCTCATCTTTCCTGAGGTCTATTCCAGCATAGTCTTTAAAAACTTTCTTTATGCTTTTTGTCGTATAGCCATTTTTTGTTTTTTTCTTTATTAATTGCTGAGCCATATAATGAGGGGACGCTGAAACCTTTTTTAAACCACTAATATCTAACGCTTCTGTAGCAGATATGCCCATTGTTTCGTGATCTGCTGCAACAACAACCAATGTATCGTTTCTTTTATTCGCCCATTCCACACAGTACTTAACCACTTCATCAAATGCAACTGTTTCTTTCCATATACCAGTTATATCAGAAGCATGAGAGGCGTGATCTATTCGACCTCCTTCAATCATTGCAAAAAATCCTTTTTGTTCACTTGATAGCACGTCTAATGCCTTTTTCGTCATTTCTTCCAATGTTGGTTCAGTTGTTTTGATATGACTTCTATCAAGTTGAAAATTCAAATGAGCATCACCGAATAATCCAAGCCATTTTTGGGCATTCGTTTTTTCTAATTCCTCAGCGGTTGTTAGAAAATCATATCCAGCTTTTTTATAAGCACCGATAAGATCAATTCCTCGTTTATCCTTATGCGTAAAGTACTTTTTGCCTCCTCCCATGATAATATCCACCTTATTATTCAATTGTTGTTTAGCAATTTCCTCCTGGTCTGCCCATCTATTATTGACGCTTGCGGTAAAGCTGGCAGGTGTTGCATCTGTAACAGAATTTGTCGTGATGATGGCCGTTTTTTTACCATCCTTTTTAAATTTGTCTAAAATACTATCTACATTTTTTCCTTCTGGTGTAATACCTATCATTCCATTATTTGTTTTCCTTCCTATTGCAAGGGCTGTTCCTCCAGCAGCAGAGTCTGTTACCCGATTATTGCTAGATGAAGTATGAACTATGGCAGTATAGGGAAGTGTTTCTAGAAAAAGTCTTCCATTTACTCCATGTTCAAATAATCGAGCAATCTCCATTTGTCCAATGCCCATACCATCACCGATGAGGAAAATAACATTTTTTGGTTTTCTCTGTTGTTCCTTGCTAAAAGCAGGCTTTTCTACCATTGTTTGCATGGAAAGAAAGAACCCTAAACTAATGGAAAGAAAGGCGATAAGTAGTCTTTTCAAGTCTTTTCCCCTCCTTTATTTTTTGCTTTTAATCCTATATAGCATTTGAAAAAAAACTAATTTTTAACCACTTGTAACTAAATGTCGCTTTTTTTCTGAAAAAAAATGAATTAATGAAGTGATGACATAAAAAAAGAAGACAAGCATACATTTTAATAAGTCATCCTATATATGTCATTACAAAGCAGCCAATTTAAACTAGGAAATTTCATTAAGGAGGAACTATTGTGAATACTATCTATTCTTTTTTGCCTAAAGCAATCGAAAATCATATTCTCACAATCCCTCCATCAGAAAGATTAGGGATGGAAGAGATTCGAGTTCGCATAGGTAGACCTTTAGAAGTATTTATAAGTGGACGTTCTATCTTTTTTCCATTTATTGTTTCGAAAGAGGATGGGAACCAATTATTGAATAAAATCAGTCAGTATTCGGTCTATACAATGGAAGAAGAATTGAAAAGAGGATATATCACTATTCAAGGTGGACATCGGATTGGACTAGCAGGCAAGGTCATTTTACAAGATAGCAAAGTTAAGGCAATAAGGGATGTAGCATCTTTTAATATTCGAATTGCAAAGGAGCAAATTGGCATTGCTAACCCATTTATTCCTTATTTATATGATAAAGGGAAATGGCGTCATACGATGATTATTGGCCCTCCACAGACCGGGAAAACGACTTTATTGAGGGATATTGCTAGATTGATTTCTTCTGATACGGAAAATACTTTGTTAAAACCAGCTAAAGTAGGAATTGTGGATGAGCGGTCTGAAATTGCCGGATGCTTGGATGGTATTCCACAAATGACATTTGGTCCCCGTGTAGATGTACTGGATGCTTGTCCAAAAGCAGAAGGAATGATGATGATGATTCGCTCCATGAGTCCAGACGTCCTCATAGTGGATGAGGTTGGTCGGAAAGAGGATGAAGAAGCAATACTAGAAGCAGTGAATGCAGGTATTCAATTAATAATGACTACACATGGTTCAAGCTTGGAAGAAGTAAAAAAACGACCATTGCTTTCTAGCATGATAAAAATGGGCATATTCGAACGATATATTGAATTAAATAGAAGGAAAGGTCCTGGGACTGTGACAGCGATAAAAAATGGACAAGGCCAGTTATTGATGGATGAAATGAAGGTGAAATAAATGATTAAAATAATTGGTGCAATCTTGATCCTTGCTTCTACAAGCTGGGGTGGAATGGAATTTTCCAAGCTATTAAGTCAAAGACCAAAGCAAATTCGCGCTTTAAAATCTGCTCTGCAATCTTTAGAGGCGGAGATTATGTATGGACATACCCCCTTGCATGAAGCGAGTAGACGATTAGCTGAACAATTAAGTGAACCATTACGTTCCTTTTTTGCGAGCTTTGCAGAACGCCTGCTTAAAGAGGATACAACAGTGAAAGAGGCATGGACAGCCTCTTTGCATGAGATTTGGAAAAAAACAGCGATGAAGGATTCAGAATTAGAAATTATGAAACAATTTGGAGAAACATTAGGAAGACATGATCGTTTTTCCCAGCAGAAGCAGATTATGTTAACACTTACCCATCTGGAAAGAGAAGAAGAGGAAGCAAGGGAAATACAAGGGAAATATGAAAAAATGATAAGGAGCTTAGGATTTCTTTCGGGTCTGCTGATTGTCATTTTATTGATGTAGTTTAGGAGGAGACTTTTATGGGTTTAGAGGTCGATATTATATTCAAAATCGCTGGTGTTGGAATCGTTGTTGCTTTTTTACACACAATCCTCGACCAAGTCGGCAAAAAAGAATATGCACAGTGGGTTACATTATTTGGATTTATTTACATTCTATTTATGGTAGCGAATATTGTAAATGACTTATTCCAGAAAATCAAAGCAGTATTTTTATTCCAAGGGTAAAGGAGGATATCATCATTGAAATTCTTCAAATAGTTGGAATTGCACTTGTTTCCACATTTTTAGCACTCGTTGTAAAAGAACAAAAGCCAAATATCGCCTTTTTATTAGTTGTTTTTGTCGGCTGTGCCATCTTTCTTTTTCTTGTAGACCAAATAGCTGCAATCATCCAAATGGTGGAAAGGATCGCATTGAATGCAAAAGTAAATACCGTTTATGTCGAAACGATTCTAAAAATAATTGGTATTGCCTATATTGCAGAATTTGCTGTGCAAATTACAAAAGATGCGGGACAAGGATCAATCGCATCCAAGATTGAACTAGCAGGGAAGATATTGATATTGGCAATGGCTGTTCCGATCTTAACCGTCTTAGTTGAAACTATTTTAAATATGATTCCCAATTAACTTAGGAAACCGCTTATTTCGAGGTGAAAAAATTGAAAACAAAGCTGAAAGTCGTCCTACTCGTTATGGCAGCTCTCTTTTTTCTATATCAACCGATTGTACAAGCCTCACCTCATGAATCACCAGACTCTCAAGAAGCAGAAGAAATAAAGGAAGAAGGAATGGATCCGACAAAATTAGTTGAATCTCAACTAGAATCTCTGGATCTCAATGAATTAACAACTTTTTGGGATTCCATTAAAACAGAGTATGGTGGTTTTCTCCCAGAAAGTCAAAAAGGCAGTCTATATGATTTTATGACAGGGAATAAAAACTTTGATTTACAAGGGTTCTTCCATGGAATGCTTCAATTTGCTTTCCACGAGATTATTGTAAATGGCAAATTATTAGGTTCGTTAATTCTACTGACTATTTTTAGTGTCATGCTTCAAATGCTTCAGAATTCATTTGAGAAAAGCTCCATCAGTAAGGTGGCATATGCGATTGTCTTTATGGTTTTAATTATTCTGGCATTAAATAGCTTCCATGTCGCTATCACTTATGCCAGTGATGCTATTTCGAATATGACTCATTTTATATTAGCCTTTGTCCCGCTATTGCTGGCGCTTATGGCAGCCTCTGGCGGTGCCATATCTGCTGCATTCTTCCATCCGGTTATATTATTTTTGATGAATACAAGCGGTATGTTAATTGAATATATTGTGCTGCCTTTATTATTCTTATCAACGCTGCTTCATGTTGTCAGCAGTTTGTCCGAACAATATAAAGTTACTCAGCTAGCTAATTTGCTGCGTAATATTAGTATTGGGATTCTAGGGATTTTCTTAACTATCTTCCTAGGAGTAATTTCTGTGCAAGGAGCATCTTCTGCAATCACGGATGGAATTACAATCAAAACAGCTAAGTTTGTAACTGGTAATTTCATCCCGGTGATTGGACGAATGTTTACCGATGCAACAGATACAGTCATTAATGCTTCGTTATTATTAAAAAACACGGTTGGAATCGCAGGAGTAGTTATTCTCCTTCTTCTCGTAGCTTTTCCAGCCATAAAAATTTTAATGATTTCTTTTATCTATAAATTTGCAGCAGCGATTCTACAGCCAATTGGCGGCGGGCCTGTTATTAAATGTTTGGATGTTATTAGTAAAAGTGTCATTTATGTCTTTGCGGCACTTGCGATTGTATCCCTGATGTTTTTTCTAAGCATTACAGTGATCATTGTTGCTAGTAATCTAACGATGATGGTTAGGTAAAAAGGGGGCGAAAGAATGAATTTTATTACAGAATGGGTTACAAATATTATTCTATTTATTTTGTTAGCAACGGTCGTAGATATGCTACTGCCTAACTCTACCTTTCAGAAATATGCAAAGATGGTCGCAGGCCTGCTCTTAATAACCGTCATTTTAACACCTGTATTTAAGCTGATATCCAGTGACTTTGAAGCAGTGTTTTCAGCTAGTGCCATGGGTGAACCTGAACAAAAAAATATGAATAATTCCATTGAATTAAAAAAAAGAGAAATACAAGCCTCACTTGATGAATATACATTAAATAAAATGGCTGTCCAATTAAAAGAGGATGCAAATGAGGAGTTGATAGCAAATTACGGAATGGAGATTAATTCAATTCAATTATCAATTGACAAAGAAAAAGAGGGTGGCTTTCCTGCAAATCTAACTGAAATGGTTATTCATATGAAGGAAAGCCAGGATCCCAATAATGTTGTGGAAGCTGTAAACCCTGTTCGAATTGATACACAGCAACCTCTTCTTGATAAAAAGGAAACAAAGCAAATGGACACAGAAAGTATTATTTCCTTTCTTTCTGAAAAGTGGGAAGTGCGAAATGATGCAATTGTAATTATGTACGAAGGAGGGGAGGAGGGGAAAAATGGATAAAAAGGACAAAGGGCCATTAAGCTGGTTGAAAAATGTTCTGTCAAGCGACGGAAACGAAAAAAAACAGGGGAAAACCACTTATATTGTCATCGTTGTATTATTTGGAGCAGCCATTATGCTGTTAAGCAATATGTTCTTTAAAGACAATAAAGCTCAAGAAGTCGCTGCTTATAATAATGAAGCATCTTCTGAAGAGGCGGAAGAGACATTTGGGCAAAAAGCCAATAGTAGTAATTTAACCATTGCTGATTATGAAGAACAATATAAAAAAGAAATTAAAGAAGCCATATCAGCGATAGCAGGGGTTAAAGACGCTATTGTCTATGTAAATATAGAAGGATCAGAAAAGAAAGTATATGAAAAAAACCAATCCCAAACGATCCAGAAAACAGAAGAAAAGGATACTCAGGGAGGGAATCGAAATGTGGAAGAAACATCGAATGAAGAAACAGTTGTATTAGTACCGAATGGGGATAAACAAGTTCCGCTTGTAGTGGAGACGATGAAACCTAAAATTGCAGGAGTTCTCGTTGTTGCAAAAGGAGCTGGAGATATAAAAGTAAAAACGATGATTGTAGAAGCAGTTACTCGGGCGCTGGATGTTCCTAGTCATAGAGTTTCTGTACAACCTAAACAAAACTAAGGGGGAAGAATAGATGTTATTAAAAAAGCAAACGGTATGGTTGTTAACAATGTTAAGCTTGGTAGTGGTGTTATCGGTATACTATATTACTTCACCGGAATCCCGTGTAAATGAATTTGCAGCAACAGAGGATAATAATAAAGGAAAAAGCAATGATGCAGAAGAAGCAGCGAAAGATAGCAAAGGAGAAAGCACGGTTACTACTACTGATTCTGAAGCAGTATTTGAACAAATGCGCCTAGATCTAATGGAACAACGTGACAAAATGAAAGAAGAGTTAGTAACTATTCAAGGATCTAAAGATAAAACTGCAGAAGAAAAAAATGAAGCAACTGAAAAAATCAACGAACTACAAGAAATGACAGATAATGAAAAGATAATGGAAAGCCTTATTAAAGCAGAAAACTATGAAGATGTACTTGTTCAGACTGCTGATGATGGCACAGTAAAAGTAACAGTGAAAGCAGAAGAACTTTCTGCAGATGCTGCCAATGAAATCGTTCAGCTAGTCCGCAAAAATATGGATGCACCAAATGCAAATGTTGCGGTAAAAATTGATCCGAAATAAATAGAGCTGTGAAGCAGCAAGGACAAGAAGAGGGGAAAAGCGAATAGTACGTTTAAAACTGTAGATCACTGCTAGAAAGTGACTACAGTTTTTTAAATAACTAAAAGCAGCAGGAAGAAGAATACAACTATTTCCTCTAACATAATCTTATCACTATTGAAGAGTAAATTTGGTAAAGCGTCCGAAGAGCAGCAGCCTCGTTAAAGGAATAAGCATGGAATTTTAAAATAATGGTTATTAGAGAAAAACTTCTGCTATTCATTCCTCCTCACGATAATTAATTTTTGCTCTTTTTAAAGTAAATATAATAGTAAGCGATTTCGGATTAATTGGTTAGCTTTGAATAGTTATTTTATAAAGATAGTGGTATGATAAGTAGGGAGAAAGAGAGATGATTTCCTACAGATTTAACTTTCTGAGAAAAATATGGAAAAAGGTTTAGTAGCAAAAAAGTCATGTTTTAAAGATGCTTATTGAATTATCATAAGGTCTTATCGTATGATATTAGTATCTAGTCCTAATAGAATGTTTTAAGGGGTGCAATTATATGTTAAAGATTTCAGAAATTAAAGAACTAATAAAATTAATAGATGAATCGACTATTAGCAATTTTTTATATGAACAAGATGGCGTGAAAGTTGAAATTAAAAAGAACATGGTGGAAATAGCAGCACAAGCTCCAGTTGTGACAAAAACATTTCAACCAGAAGAAGTAAAAGCAACAAAAGAAGTAGCAGTGGAAAGTGTAGTTGCAGACACACCTGCAAAATCAAGTGATGATAACTTACATAAAATTACTTCTCCAATGGTAGGAACTTTTTATCAATCAGCCTCTCCAGACTCTCCTGCATTTGTAAAAGTGGGGGATAAGGTTACAAAGGATTCTGTTGTTTGTATCGTAGAAGCGATGAAATTATTTAACGAAATTACAGCAGAAGTAGATGGCGAAATTGTAGAAATCCTTGTAAAAGATGGAGAACTTGTTGAGTACGGGGAACCATTATTCCTAGTAAAGGCGTAACAAAGAGGGGTTAATCCATGATAAAAAAACTATTAATCGCAAATAGAGGAGAAATAGCTGTTCGTATCATCAGAGCTTGTCGTGAGCTGGATATTCAAACGGTAGCTATATACTCAGAAGCTGATCGTGAGGCTTTACATGTCCAAATTGCAGATGAAGCATATTGTGTTGGACCGAAAGCTTCAAAAGACAGTTATTTAAACTTTACAAACATAATTAGTGTAGCAACTTTAACAGGATGTGATGCTATCCATCCTGGATATGGTTTTTTAGCAGAGAATGCTGATTTTGCGGAACTTTGCAGAGATTGCAAAATCACGTTTGTAGGACCTAGTCCAGAGGCTATTAATAAAATGGGGACAAAAGATGTTGCAAGAGAAACAATGCGACAGGCTGGTGTGCCAATCGTACCTGGTTCCCAAGGCATTATTAAAGATGTAGAAGAGGGAATGGAACTTGCAAAAGAAATAGGATATCCAGTAATTATTAAAGCTACAGCTGGTGGCGGCGGTAAAGGTATCCGTGTAGCCAAAACGGAAGAAGAGTTGATTAAGGGGATTAACATTACCCAGCAAGAAGCATTAACGGCATTTGGTAATGCAGGTGTTTATTTAGAAAAATATATCGAGGACTTCCGCCATGTAGAGGTACAAGTGCTTGCTGATAATTATGGGAATGTCATTCACTTAGGCGAAAGAGATTGCTCGATTCAGCGAAGATTACAAAAGCTGTTGGAAGAAACACCATCTCCAGTATTAACCGAAGAAATGCGGGCGAAAATGGGAGATGCTGCTGTAAAAGCTGCAGCTGCAGTAAATTATACAGGTGCAGGAACTGTTGAATTTATCTTTGATTATCAGAATCAAGCATTTTACTTCATGGAAATGAATACGCGTATTCAAGTAGAACACCCAGTAACAGAAATGGTAACAGGTATTGATTTAATTAAAGAACAAATACTAGTTGCATCAGGTAAACCTCTTGAACATAATCAAAAGGATGTTACATTTACTGGCTGGGCAATTGAATGCCGTATCAATGCAGAAAATCCTGCGAAAAATTTCATGCCTTCACCAGGGAAAATTAAGATGTATTTACCGCCAGGTGGTTTAGGAGTACGTATTGATTCAGCTGCTTATCCTGGTTACACGATCCCACCGTACTATGATAGTATGATTGCGAAAGTGATTGCCTATGGATCTACTAGACAAGAAGCTATTTCTCGCATGAAACGAGCACTGAGTGAATTTGTAATCGAAGGTGTCGATACTACGATTCCGTTTCACTTAAATCTCCTTAATCATGAAAAGTTTGTGGCAGGCAACTTCAACACAAAGTTTTTAGAAATGTATGATTTAATGAAATCAGAAGATTAAAAGGAGGAATAGGTAATGAGCGAAACAACAAGTTTAGAAATGAACCAAGAGTATACTGGTCTAGGAAAAGTAGAAATTGCTCCTGAAGTAATTGAGGTTATCGCAAGTATTGCTGCTTCTGAAGTAGAAGGTGTAGCTCAAATGAGAAGCAATTTTGCAACTGGCGTTGTGGAAAAGTTCGGAAAAAAGCTCCATAACAAAGGGATAAAAGTCGACCTCAGTGAAGAAGGAATAAAAGTAGAAGTATTTTGCGTAATGAATTTTGGTGTATCTATTCCGCATGTTGCTCAGCAGATTCAAGATAATATTCGTCAAACATTAATCAATATGACTGGGTTGGAAACAGAGGAAGTAAATATTCATATTGTTGGTGTTCAGTTCGAAACAGCAAAACAAGAACCTGAATTACAGCAAGAAATGTAAGGAATAATACTCCCTAAAAATTAGCATAGAATGACTTTAAATAACAAAGGCTGAACAGGAAAGAATAAAATAGAAACTAATAGGTCTTCCTCTTAGTTTCTATAAGTTTTTTCTATGGACAGCCTTTGTTTTTGTGAGAATGACCAGAATAGTAAACTAATTATAGGTTTTTTTCTCGTAAGATAGAGTTTTGTTTTTATTTATGCTATTATTCATGTAGCATAGATAAATAGGTTGTCTTAAACCTATGGAAGGATTTTAAAGGAGCTTAAATAATGAAGAGAAGAACTGCCAGAGAAAAGGCCTTACAGGCACTATTTCAAATTGATATTAGTGATATAGACAAAGAAACAGCAATAGAGCATGTATTAGAAGGAGAAAAATCTGATCCCTACCTTACAAAATTAGTGGATGGGGTATTAAATAATCAAGTTTCTATTGATGAAACCATAAAGCAATATTTAGAAAATTGGACGCTAGAAAGAATTGCAAATGTAGACCGAAACATTCTACGTCTAGCCACATATGAAATGATTTATGGACAAGCAGATGATGTACCTGTAAATGTTGCGATTGATGAAGCAGTGGAGATTGCCAAACTTTATGGTGATGATCAATCTGGTAGATTTGTTAATGGATTATTATCTAAGATAAAAGAAAATCAGTAATATTAAGAGAAACGTTGGTTTGATGAAAAAAGCTGATTAGTGGACAATGTAAATCTTTTATGCAATATCGGCAAATAAGATTTGTTATCATCCTAAATTGTTTCCTTCTATAACCTATAAACATGAATGATTAAGGGATGTGGTGTATGATACTACACCCCTTTTTCCATCCTGTATAAGGAGTTTTTATAAATGGAATCACGGTATTTAACAGTACATGCTTTGACGAAATACATAAAAAGAAAATTTGATGCAGATCCTCATTTACAGCAAGTCATGGTAAAAGGGGAAATATCCAATTTTAAGCAGCATTCAAGTGGGCATATGTATTTCACCTTAAAAGATGAAAAAGCCAGAATTTTAGCAGTTATGTTTGCCCGGAATAATCAGCAAATGAAGTTTACGCCTGAAAATGGGATGAAGGTGCTGATTAAAGCAAGTATTACCGTATACGAATCAAGCGGTCAATATCAAATGTATGTGGTTGATATGCAGCCAGATGGAATTGGTCAGCTCTATCTAGCTTATGAGCAGTTGAAAGCTAAATTGGAACAAGAAGGATTGTTTCTTGCAGACCATAAACAGACAATTCCTAAATATCCGAAAACAATTGGTGTTATTACCTCACCGACTGGCGCTGCAATTAGAGACATTATTACAACCATTAAAAGACGCTATCCGATTGCTAACATCCAGATTTACCCCGCGTTAGTACAAGGTGAAACAGCGGCTCCTTCTATTGTAAAGGCGATTCAACAGGCGAATGAACAGGAGTCTCCTGCAATTGATGTCCTCATAGTAGGCAGGGGTGGCGGTTCCATTGAAGAATTATGGGCTTTTAACGAAGAAATCGTTGCTAGAGCCATTTACACTTCCAGAATTCCCATTATTTCTGCTGTCGGTCATGAGACAGACTTTACCATTGCAGATTTCGTTGCAGATATGCGGGCACCGACACCAACTGGTGCAGCAGAGCTCGCTGTTCCTCATATCGATGAGCTGGTGGAAAGGATTTTGTCTAGACAAAGCCGTTTAATAAGAGGGATAAAAGAAAAAGTAGAATTGCAAAAGTTACGTTTAAATAGAATTAAACGTTCCTATGCTTTTCGTTATCCTAAAGTTTTATACGATCAAAAAATGGAGCAATTAGACAAACAGACAGAATTATTAATACGTAATGTTCAAAGAGTTTTTGAGCAAAAGAATAATCAGCATCAATTAATAAAAAAGCAGCTAGTAAGGAATCACCCGCATCAATATGTGATGAAGGCCCAACAAGATTTGGCTAATTTACAAAAAAACATGATTCGTAATACGGAGCTTATTCTTCAAGCAAAAAAGCAGTCTTTTCTTTCGACAATAGGAAAGATGGATGCATTAAGTCCGTTGAAAATAATGGAAAGAGGCTACAATGTAGCATATGATCAAAATGGGAAATTAATAGCTAGTATAAAGCAAGTTAAGCCTAAGGAGCATATTGAATTAAACTTGGCTGATGGTACGGTAGAGGCAGAAATTATGGAGATAAAGGAGAGATAAACATGGCAACTAATCGAGAAAATAAGCCAACCTTTGAAGAAGCTATGGAAGAATTAGAACGAATCGTTGAAAAACTAGAAGAAGGAGATGTTCCATTAGAAGAGGCTATCAACACGTATAAAAAAGGAATGGAGCTTTCTAAATACTGTCATGAAAAATTAAAAAATGTCGAAGAACAATTAGCAGAAGTAGTGCTAGAAAACGGCAAAAAACAACCTTTTTCCATCGCTGAGGAGGAATAACACTTGAATAAAATTTCTTTGTCAGCATTTACAAAAAACTATAAAGAAGTACTGGAAAAAGAACTAAAGAAAAATGTCGAAAAGCTTAATGCTCCTTCCAGTTTAAAAGATTCTATGCTCTATTCCCTAAATGCAGGGGGGAAGAGAATCCGGCCGCTGCTTTTATTTGCTACCCTGCAAGCATTTGGAAAAGATCCACTTGAAGGTTTGCTTCCAGCAGCTGCCATTGAAATGATTCATACGTATTCTTTGATTCATGATGATTTACCAAGTATGGATGATGATGACCTGCGAAGAGGCTTACCGACGAATCATAAAGTTTACGGAGAAGCGACAGCTATTCTAGCAGGAGATGCACTTCTTACATATAGTTTTCAAATGATGACATATATGACAAAACAAAATATTCCATCTGAAAAGATTCTTACTAGTATTGGCTTTTTAGCAAAAGCAGCTGGAGCAGAAGGGATGGTAGGTGGACAAATTGCCGATATTGAAGGGGAAAGCAAGACTTTAAATCAAAGAGATCTTGAACATATACATCTACATAAAACAGGAAAGCTAATAGAAGTAAGTATTTTAATTGGCGCGATATTAGCAGATGCTGCTGACGCGGAGTTAGAAACATTAAAACGTTTTGCTTATCATCTAGGCTTAGCCTTCCAAATTAGAGATGACATTCTCGATTTAGAAGGGGATGAAGAAGTGATTGGAAAGCCAATTGGCAGCGATATGGATAACCACAAAAGCACCTATCCGAAAATATTAACTATGGATGGAGCAAAAAGAGAATTGGATTTGCATATTAAACAGGCTAAAGGTCTTCTAGCCGGTTTAAATTTTGATCGCTTTCTATTAGAAGAAATTACAGATTTAATTGCCTATAGAAATAATTAAAATATCCTCTTTAAACGGTTTAAAAGCTTTTTATAGATGGTATATAATAAAACTAAGCGAAATATATATAAGGGAAATTTAGAATAACGAATAACACATATCAGGGTGTCTCAATATTTGACATCACTAGAGCTTTTTCAAAAGATAAATTTGTAAAATGCGCTAGTGATGCTCCGCTTTGAGGCATCCTTCTTTTAAGCACGGAAAGTCTTCTGTGTGCTAACTATGTAGAATTACTACTATTATCAGTGAAGGAATGGTATAATACATATTTAATAATACGAATAAATTAGGTTTTTTGATAAAAATAAGGTATTCTAATATATAATACAATCTTGACAAAAAGAAATGGTTAAACGGAAGGAAGATATACCAATTAATGAGTGGTTTTCATCGCTTTATTGGTTATATACTGAATGAAAGTGAGTTGTTACAAATGGATTTAATGTCAATAGAAAATCCAGCATTTTTAAAAGGATTATCGAACGAGGAACTGAATATCCTTAGTGAAGATATCCGTCACTTTTTAATTAATAGACTTTCTCAAACTGGCGGCCATATTGGTCCGAACTTAGGAGTGGTGGAATTAACCATTGCTCTTCATAAATGTTTTGATAGCCCAAAGGATAAATTTCTTTGGGATGTAGGTCACCAATCTTATGTTCATAAAATATTAACTGGCCGTGCTAAGGATTTCGATACGCTTAGACAATACAAAGGCTTAAGTGGTTTTCCAAAAATGAATGAAAGTGAGCACGACGTATGGGAAACAGGTCATAGCTCTACTTCCTTATCTGCTGCAATGGGTATGGCTGTTGCAAGAGATTTAAAAAAGGAAGATTCCTACATCATTCCTATTATTGGGGATGGAGCTTTAACAGGGGGTATGGCTCTCGAGGCACTAAATCATATTGGCGATGAAAAGAAAAACATGATTGTTATCTTGAATGATAATGAAATGTCGATTGCTCCAAATGTTGGTGCTCTTCACCAAGTATTAGGCAGATTAAGAACTGCTGGGAAGTATCAATGGGTAAAAGATGAACTAGAAATGCTCTTAAAGAAAATTCCTGCCGTAGGTGGCAAGATGGCTGCAACTGCTGAAAGAATTAAAGATAGTCTTAAATATTTGTTAGTTTCCGGTGTTTTTTTCGAAGAGTTAGGTTTTACGTATTTAGGTCCAGTAGATGGTCATGATTATAACGACTTATTTGAACAGTTAAACTATGCAAAGAAAACATCTGGCCCAGTTTTACTGCATGTCATTACGAAAAAAGGCAAAGGATTTTCTCCAGCTGAAAAGGATAAAATCGGTACATGGCATGGAACAGGTCCTTATAAGATTGAGACAGGAGATTTTGTAAAACCTGCTATCACTGCACCTGCATGGAGTAAACTAGTGAGTGATACAGTGTTAAAGTTGGCAAGAAAAGACGAGCGAATCGTTGCTGTTACTCCTGCCATGCCAGTTGGTTCAAAATTGGAATCATTTGCAAAAGAATTTCCTAGTCGAATGCTTGATGTCGGGATAGCGGAACAGCATGCTGTAACATTAGCAGCTGGACTTGCCACACAAAAAATGAAGCCGTTTTTAGCCATTTATTCGACATTTTTACAAAGAGCATATGATCAAATGCTTCATGATGTTTGCCGCCAGAAATTAAATGTCTTTATTGGCATCGATCGTGCCGGCTTAGTAGGAGCAGATGGAGAAACCCATCAAGGTATTTATGATATTGCGTTTTTACGTCATATGCCAAACTTGGTTTTAATGATGCCAAAGGATGAAAATGAAGGGCAGCACATGGTAAATACGGCTATCCAGTACAATGATGGCCCAATTGCGATGAGATTTCCGCGGGGAAATGGGATTGGTGTGGAGCTTGATTCTACATTAAAGACGATTCCAATTGGTACATGGGAAGTATTAAGAGAAGGTTCTGATGCTGCAATTCTTACATTTGGAACAACGATTGAAATGGCAATGGAAGCAGCCAGCCAGCTTGAATTACAAGGGATTCATGTTAAAGTGGTAAATGCGAGATTCATTAAGCCGTTAGACGAGAAAATGCTTTCTGACTTATTGAAAAAGCAAATACCAATTTTAACGATTGAAGAAGCAGTACTGCAAGGCGGATTTGGAAGTTATTGTATCGAATATGCCCATGACCATGGTTTTGGAGCAAATGTAATAGATCGCATGGGAATTCCAGATGAATTTATTGAACATGGAGATGTAAATTCATTATTAGAAGAAATAAATTTAACAAAAGAGGAAGTTGTAAAAAGAATTTCAGCCATTGCTAGAAAAAAACAAAAGAGGGCTTAGAGCATTCATGAAGAAAGAAAGAATTGATGTATTATTAGTTGAGCAAGGTTTATTCGAAACAAGGGAAAAGGCAAAAAGAGCTGTAATGGCTGGGATTGTCTACTGTGAAGAGAATAGACTAGATAAACCCGGTGAAAAAATAAATACAGATTCTAAGTTATCTGTTAAAGGAAAGACACTTCAATATGTGTCAAGAGGTGGCTTAAAGCTTGAAAAGGCACTTAAAATATTTGATGTCGATATGAAAGATAAAGTCTTACTTGATATTGGCTCCTCGACAGGAGGATTTACGGATTGTGCCCTGCAAAATGGTGCAAAACAATCTTATGCCTTAGATGTAGGCTATAATCAATTAGCGTGGAAGCTTAGACAAGATGAACGTGTGATTGTCATGGAAAGAACCAACTTTCGTTATGTAACTCCTGTCGATTTAAAAGGTGAGATGCCGAATATTGCTTCAATTGATGTTTCTTTTATTTCGCTAAAGCTAATTTTACCAGTTTTAAAGACACTATTAGTATCCGGCAGTGATGTTATTGCTTTAGTGAAGCCGCAATTTGAAGCTGGAAGAGAACAAGTTGGGAAAAAAGGGATTGTCAGAGACCGTAAAGTCCATGAGTCCGTTTTAGAGAAAATTATAGCTTTTTCTATAGAAGAAGGATATATTGTTAAAAACCTATCATTTTCACCAATTACAGGCGGAGATGGAAATATTGAATTTTTACTCCACCTCTATTGGGATGAGCGTGCAGAGGAAAAAACGCATTATTTTCAAATAAAAGAGACGGTAGAAGCGGCACATTCCGAATTGAAAGCAAAAAAAGAAACGGAAGAATAAGCTATGTAAAAGGGTTTGACTGCAGCAAGAGAACTATTAGTAACGTGGGATGCTAATAGAAAGGTTCTCCATGCAGGCTGACCCTTTTTGGTTTGTCTATCATGAATAAAGATAGAGCGGAGATGTAATTTGTTTTCTTTGTTCTTGTAAAAAGACGAACAAACACGGTAAAATAGATAAAAGGAAGATTGTCTAAAAAAATCGAATGAACGTATGATAAGGAACAAATACTTTTAATAAAAAGTGATACATATGGAATAAAAATGATAACCAATGATAAAGGATGGAATATATGAATAAGGGCCAGAGGCATATAAAAATAAGAGAAATCATTACGAATAATGATATCGAAACACAAGACGAATTAGTAGATGAACTGAAAAGTGCTGGATATAATGTAACACAAGCTACTGTATCAAGAGATATTAAAGAGCTGCATTTAGTGAAAGTGCCACTTCAGGATGGCAGATATAAATATAGCTTACCAGCTGATCAGCGCTTTAATCCATTACAAAAATTAAAAAGAATGTTAATGGATTCCTTTGTGAAAATCGATTCAGCTGAAAATTTGCTTGTCCTAAAATCACTGCCAGGGAATGCACAAGCGATCGGAGCATTAATTGATAATCTTGATTGGGATGAAATATTAGGAACGATTTGTGGAGATGATACTTGTCTAATTATTTGTCGCACTGCAGATGATGGCAAGAAAATTAGTGATCGTTTTCTTGATATGCTTTAATTTGGGGGGACATTAATTGCTAAGTGAATTATCGATTAAAAATTTTGCAATCATTGAAAGTCTATCCATATCATTTAAAAAGGGACTGACCGTATTAACTGGTGAAACAGGTGCAGGAAAGTCTATCATTATTGATGCGATCAATTTATTAGTTGGAGGACGCGGTTCGGCGGAATTTGTTCGCCATGGAGAAGAAAAAGCAGAAATAGAAGGGCTATTTTATATAGAAGACGGTCATCCTTGTTTTCAAAAAATGAATGAGTTTGGTATCGATATAGATGAGGGTGCTATTGTATTAAGAAGAGATATAGCTTTATCTGGTAAGAGTGTCTGCCGGATAAATGGCAAGCTTATCACAATCGCTGTATTAAGAGAAATAGGTTCCACTTTAATTGATATTCATGGTCAGCATGAACATCAAGAATTAATGGATGAAACGAAGCACTTACAGTTGCTGGATACTTTTGCAATGGGAGAATTAGCTCCTGTTTTAGAAGAATATGAAGAAATTTATCGCTCTTATACTCAAACTCAAAAGAAACTAATGAATTTAACAGAAAATGAACAGCAAATGGCTCAAAGACTTGATTTATTACAATTTCAGTTTAATGAAATTGAAAGTGCTCATTTGAAAATTAATGAAGATGATGAGCTGTTAGAAGAAAGGAAGAAATTAAGCAATTTCGAGAAAATTTATGATAGCATACAAACAGGCTATACTGCTCTTAGGGGAGAACAAAAAGGGCTGGATTGGCTTGGTGAGGTCATGGGGAATATGGAGGAAGCTGCAAGCTTAGACACTGAATACAAGGATATGGCTGAGTCTGTCTCCAATAGCTATTATATTTTAGAGGATATTGCAAGACAGATGAGAAGTGCTTTAGATTACCTAGAATATGACCCCGAAAGGTTAAATGAGATTGAAACAAGACTAAATGAAATCAATACCTTAAAACGCAAATATGGAAAAACAGTAGCAGAGATCCTAGAGTATGCTGCAAAAATAGAGGAAGAATTAGAAACATTACAAAATAAAGAAACCCATATCGATTTATTGGAAAAGGAGTTAGCTTCTCTTAAAAAAGATCTTTTAGTGGAAGCAAAGGAATTGACTGCCTTAAGAAAGAGAGCAGCTCTTCGTCTGACAGATAGTATTCATCAAGAATTAAAAGAACTCTACATGGAAAAGACTGTTTTTGAAGTAAGAATTCATGCTGATGAGAACAATGTTACGAAAAAAGGGATAGATGAAGTGGAATTTTACATTTCTACAAATCCTGGAGAACCGTTAAAACCACTATCCAAAATTGTGTCCGGTGGAGAGCTTTCCAGAATGATGCTTGCTTTAAAAAGCATTTTCTCTAAGCATCAAGGGGTGACATCCATCATATTTGATGAGGTAGATACTGGGGTGAGTGGAAGAGTAGCACAAGCAATCGCTGAAAAAATCCACCATGTGTCGGTTGATTCTCAAGTGCTCTGTATTTCCCATCTGCCGCAGGTGGCAGCAATGGCAGATACCCATTTATTTATCGCAAAAAAAATTGAGGATGGCCGCACATCTACGTCTGTCACACCATTAGTGCAGCAAGATAAGGTAAAAGAGATCGGACGAATGATTTCAGGAGCGGAAATTACGGAATTAACAAAAAAACATGCAAAAGAACTGTTAAAATTAGCGCAAAAAGCTAAGAATAAAATATAGACACGTAAAACCTCTGTATATGTGCAGAGGTTTATTTTATTCTTATGAAGAGTTGTCTATTTAATGGTGCCTGGGAAACTAATTGCAAGGATTATCCATTATGGGTAGGTTTTTAAAATTTTTAACAGTTATAAATGATGCTGTTACAGGCAAACTTATAAATGTAGCCGGAGAAGTAGTGGTGAAAAGAAGCGAGGAGAGTGAAGTGAATTGAAAAGTGATATCCTTAGAAAAATAATTGGTGGGATTCTCCTTGTTTCATTAATATCTTTAGTATGTAATCAATCATTTCAAGAATATCTTCATATCCCAAAAAGCATTACATTGTTTGAAGGACAATCAATGGAGATCAACAATAGTGAGGCGATTTCTGTGACAACAAATGTGGCAGACGAAGATTCGGTTGTTGCATTAAGTCAAGAAAAAGGGAAATTTTCCTTGCAAGGAAAAGTTAGTGGGAAAGATGAGATGATGCTTGAACTTGCAGGTTTTCCAATAAAAAAAGTGGATGTGAATGTTCTTAAAGACTTTAAAGTAATTCCCGGTGGTCAGTCCATTGGGGTGAAACTAAATACTGTTGGCGTACTGGTGGTTGGGCACCATCAGGTAAATACAGAAGAAGGAAAGCAATCACCTGGTGAAAAGGCCGGGATAAAAGTTGGCGATATGATAGTCGAAATAAATGGAATGAAAATAGAAAAAATGGCAGATGTAGCACCTTTTGTTCAAAAAGCAGGCGAAGGAAACAAACCTTTAGAGTTGGTTGTAAAAAGAGAGAAAGAGGAGTTTAAAACAAAGTTAATGCCCTTAAAGGAAAAAGGGGATAACATATTTAAATTAGGGCTTTATATAAGGGATTCAGCAGCTGGGATTGGAACAATGACTTTCTATCACCCAGATTCCATGAAATATGGAGCTTTAGGACATGTAATCTCAGATATGGATACAAAAAAACCAATCGTTGTGGATGATGGAGAAGTACTAAGATCTACTGTAACAAGTATTGAAAAAGGAAGTAACGGAAATCCTGGTGAAAAATTAGCGAGATTTTCAGAAGATAAAGAAATAATCGGGGATATCAAAACAAATAGTCCTTTTGGAATATTTGGTGTATTAAATAAACAAATTAAAAATGGAATAATGGATAAGCCGATGCCGATTACGTTATCAGACCAAGTGAAAGAAGGACCAGCGCAAATTTTAACGGTTGTGGATAATGATCAGGTGAAGCTATTTGATATAGAAGTAGTAAGCTCTGTACCTCAAAAGTATCCTGCAACAAAAGGGCTAGTCATCAAAGTGACAGATAAAGAATTATTAAGCAAAACAGGCGGTATCGTTCAAGGAATGAGCGGAAGTCCAATTATTCAAGATGGTAAGGTCATTGGTGCTGTAACCCATGTATTTGTAAATGATCCGACAAGCGGATATGGAGTTCACATTGAATGGATGTTAAATGAGGCAGGTATCGATATATATGAAAAAGGGCAAAAAGCTTCATAAAAATTAAAATGTCTCATGTAAAAGGATGAATCGACAATCCTTTTACATGAGACATTATACTACTACATATTTTGCATGATAAAATCTAACAAATAACCAACTGTGATAAACAATCCAAACATGGTGTTTGTTAAACCAGTGTTTTTCATGGCAATCGGTGTTTGGCTTCGATCTCCTTTGAAGCCCTTAATGGCATCTAATGGTTTTTTGAAACTAAGCAGTACGATTAATAACCAAGGACTAAAGAAACCGAGAGCAACGAAAATAATAATCCAGAGGTAGGATAAGATAAATAATGCCGCAAGTAGGTTAACCGCTTTGTTAAAGCCGATAAGTATAGCAATCGTTTTTCTGCCGCCTAATGTATCCTCTTCAATATCTCTAATGTTATTCGATAAATTAATCGCACCAATAAGAATAGCGATTGGAACAGAAATAAGGATGCTTTCTTGGCTAATGTGACCTGTTTGGATAAAGAAAGAGATAAGGATGAAGATACATCCCATACATATACCAGAAAACACTTCTCCAAAAGGTGTATAAGCTATTGGAAGCGGGCCTCCTGTATATAAATAGCCAATCGCCATACCGAGTAAGCCGACTAATGCAATCCACCAAGAAGTATTAGAACAAATATAAATACCTAAAAGTAGTGCAAGTATATATAGGCTGATCGCCATATTTAAAACTAATTTTGGCTTCATCCCATGATGAACAATTGCTCCGCCTATTCCTACTGAATCAGCAGTATCAATTCCTCTTACATAATCATAGTACTCATTAAATAAGTTGGTTGCGATTTGAATAATCAAACAAGCAAACATCATGGCAAAAAATAAACCCCAGTTTGTTGAGGCATGAGGGAAAGATAATACCGTACCAATGGAAACTGGTACAAAAGAAGCTGTTAACGTATGCGGTCTCGTTAGCTTCCATAGTATTTTATAAGTGTTGTTTTCCTTAGTGACGTTCTCCATAAAAAAATCCTTTCTATACTTTGGGAAAATGAAAACACAAATACTTAATAAATTTGTGCAACCTTTATCTGTTTTATGCAGATAAAGGTAAAAACAAAAAAACTAGACGTTTTTTTGTCCAACTTTAATAATACCGTATAAAGTTGTATCCCAACAAGAAAATATTCATAAAAAAGTCATAATTTTTTCTTCCAAATAAAGAAGTGTTTGGCTATATGGAAGATAAGTAACTTGATTGCTTTTGCTATAGGCTAGTGTTGTGTATAATATAGCCATAAAGATTTTTCGACAAAAAAATGAAATGTATCGAAATCAGTCGAAAACGTGAGAAAATGAGAGAATTAATAGGGTTTTTCCTATTTTTTAAGTTTTTTTTATAAAATCAAAGGATTTTTGGTTGCTTTGTCGAAAATGTCCTTTAGAATAAAAATATAGATAAAATTAGAGACATTTGGATTGAGGGAGGAAACAATCGTTGAAGAAAATAAAAGTATGCATTGTTGATGACAATCGTGAACTGGTAGGATTATTGGAAGAGTATATAGATGCTCAGGACGACATGGAAGTAATTGGTGTAGCGCATAACGGCCAGGAGTGTTTAGAACTAGTGGAGCAGCTTGAACCAGATGTGATGGTGCTAGACATTATCATGCCTCATTTAGATGGTTTAGCCGTATTAGAAAGAATGCGCCAAATGAATAAACCTATGCCTAACGTGATTATGTTAACTGCCTTTGGTCAAGAAGATGTTACAAAAAAAGCGGTTGAATTAGGTGCCTCTTATTTTATTTTAAAACCGTTTGATATGGAGTATTTAGCAAGCCATATTCGCCAAGTAAGTGGCAAAACAACCGGATTTGTCAGAAAATCTTCTTCTTCTTTCAAAACACAAGAACCAAAAACGAAGAATTTGGACGCAAGCATTACAAGTATTATTCACGAGATTGGAGTTCCTGCCCATATTAAAGGATACCTCTATTTACGCGAAGCCATTTCCATGGTTTATAATGATATCGAATTATTAGGATCCATTACAAAAGTATTGTATCCAGATATCGCAAAGAAATTTAATACAACAGCAAGCCGAGTCGAGCGGGCAATCCGTCATGCTATTGAAGTGGCATGGAGCAGAGGCAACATCGACTCCATCTCATCCCTATTCGGCTACACTGTCAGCATGTCCAAAGCAAAGCCGACTAACTCAGAATTTATCGCGATTGTGGCAGATAAATTAAGGCTGGAACATAAGGCTTCTTGAGAGGGTTAGGGCTGTTGGTAGGAGAGGGTTTTAGAGAAACGGTAAATTGTTTACAACTTGTCACAAGTGATGTAGCCGATAACTTTACTGACCAACTAACAATATTTTAAATAGCAATTTATAAAAGCATCTCTTAGTTTATTGAGTTTGTATTAAACTCGATAATTTAGGAGGTGCTTTTTCTTTTGAGTATGAGCGAAATGGACTATCAAATCGATTCTTTTATGTTGTATTGCGATTCTAAACATTTATCCAAGAAAAACCTCGCAAGTTAAGAACAAACACTTTAACTCTTCGCAATGTACTTATAAAACGAGTTTAAGATTGATGATGCAAGTAAGGCCAAATCAAGTCATATTAGAAATTACATTAAGTATTTACAAGATGTGGTAAGTATACAGTGGTTGTTAAAGAGAGATGTATTAATTCCTAAAAAACCCCAATTTATTATATAGTAGTAATATATTCAATTAGGATAGTTCAGAATGTATATGAAAGTGAAAAGATTTGGAGTATTTTTCCTATGTTTCACATATTAATTTTGAAAAGTATGATGAGACATTTGGAATGGCTGAAAATATTGAGCAACTAAAGAAAGAGAGTTTAGATATATCTAATGAAGAAGTTACAAAATCTTCAGATTTAATTAGTACGTTTTCAATTAGTAGAACTCCTTCTTGGTATCCAAGTCAAAATAAGCGAGATAAATTGATGGTTGTATTTGAAAAAAATAAAGGATAATTATAGGGATACTTTATCAATTGCAGCTAATACAACTTTGGTTCAATATGTTAAGGATGGAAATTATAAAAAGATAGCTAAAAGAATATTAAAAATGGGTGTTAAAAATAATGCGTTATCAATGGCTGTTACTCTAGTATATTTCACACGCAATGTAGCTAAATATCACATTTGAAATAAAAGGACTGAGGATAATGTTTTTAAAGAATTTTGTTTATTCTTTTGTCGTTTATCCTGTTATCTTCTTTACTGTATTTTTACTATATGGGATATTTGATGATAGACCTTATCATAGTACTCCATCTGAAGTAGCAATTATTCTTTGCATTTACTACTTTTTCCTAAGTGTATATCATGGAATTATTAAAAAGTGGACTAAAAAAGAGAATGAATCTTAGTGAAGGAACCAAATTATTATTCTTTAAATTCTATAAAGATAGTTAATTTTCATAAAAAGAGGGTGGGACAAAACAAAATATATATTGGATAAAGACGAATAATCTCTAATTCAGTGGTGAAACCAATTCGTTCCTTTACACTACAGACACACGATGCGCGGGGGAGCAACCTAAGTCTCCTCGGCTAAAGCCTGTGGGGTCTTAGGCTTTGCTCTGCTTCCCGCAGGAGTGGAGTATCCTCCGTTCCATTTCACTCCTTTTTTAAAGCTTATTTAGTTTTTAAGCAAACTACAATTACTAGGAAAAAAACAGAGCAGACTGAATACACGTAGACTCCTATGGGAGCTGCGAGAAAGTCCAAGACCCCGCAGGAACGAGGAGGCTTGGCGCTCGCCCCATGGAAAGCGAAGTGTATTCAGTCTGCGGGTGATTACCACAAACCTTTTTTCTTAAAATACATAAAAACCCCGAACAATTATAGGAATATTTTCTAATATGTACGTGTAATTGTTCGGGGTTATATTGGGTTGAAATACTTATGTCTCACCCTCTTTTATTTTGAAAATAACGTAAAAAATACTAAGGATAAAGTGTGTTTTAAATGTTAATATGGAAACTTAACAAAAGAAGATGTCAACTTATAATTATAAAAGTAACTATTAGAAATCAGCCGGATTCCATTTTGAATCGGGGTTACTTTAAAGGAGAGATTATAATGGAGACAATCGCTTTTAATGATTTCATGAAGGAAATTATAAGAAAGAAAAATACTACTCATCCAAAAGTAGAAATACGAAATCAGTTTCGCATTTAAAGGAGAATCTCACTCCCCAACATTGGTGGATGAAAACTTACAGACAAAAAAGTCCATGGAAGTAAGTTAATTAGTAGGGTAGGCACATCTATTAATATTCCGTTATTGTTAGCTAAACTAGTCTTTGTTGAGTTATATTACCGCGATTATTTAACTGAGTAATCCAAAATAAGGAATTTATTTTAAAAAATTGAAAAATAATCGTTCAAAGATTTGCTTTCTGCAGATTAACCTGTTACTATTAAGGAGACTTATTTTTGTTCTTTAGAAAATAGTTGAGAAATACATATTTCTTTATTTTTTACTACGAGCAAGGATAGTAATACATTTGTGCATAAAGCACATAGGAGGAAACAAGAAATGGCTACAGGTAAAGTAAAATGGTTTAACGCAGAAAAAGGTTTTGGATTCATCGAAACAGAAGAAGGACAAGATGTATTCGTACATTTCAGCGCTATTCAAACTGAAGGTTTCAAAACTTTAGACGAAGGTCAAGAAGTAAGTTTTGACATAGAAGAAGGTCAACGCGGACCTCAAGCTGCTAACGTAGTAAAAAACTAATTTAACAAAAGTAATACAGGCTCTGACTTAGGTTAGGGCCTGTTTTTTTCATCTGACCAAAAACATTACATAAATGGCCATATATAATGAAGTTCTACATAAGGAAGTGATTTGTTATGACGAAAATATTTGCACACCGAGGTTTTTCGGCACATTATCCAGAGAATACAATGATGGCTTTTATCGAGGCAGAAAAGGCAGAGGCTGATGGGATTGAAATTGATATTCAAATGTCTAAGGATGGGGAAATAGTCATCATCCATGATGAAAAGGTAGATCGAACAACGAATGCTTCTGGCTATGTGCAAGCATTCAATTATAAAGAGTTAAGATCATTTAATGCAGGACATCGATTTAAGCAAGTCGAGAATGAGCCTATTCCCACTTTAATCGAATTGTTTGATTGGATGCAAGATAATGACATAATCTGCAATATTGAAATGAAGAATAACAAGATTGCTTATGAAGGAATGGAAGAGAAAACAATTGCTCTCATCCGCAAATACGGTTTTGAAAAAAGAATTATTTTCTCCTCCTTTAATCATTATAGTCTCGTACATACCTATCGCATCGCTCCAGAAATTGAAACGGCCCCTTTATTGTCTGATGGAATTTATCAGCCTTGGATTTATGCCAATGCTATAAATGCCAAAGGATTTCACCCTAATTATAAACGGATAAATCGAGAGATAATAAAATCTTCAGAAGAAAATAATATTAAAGTTAGGGCATATACGGTAAATAATCCGAAAACGATGCAAGCATTAATGGATGCTGGAATATCTGCCATTATTACAGATGAGCCAATTATTGCACGAACTGTCCTGACACAATCATAATATAATGGGTTTTCTGCTGTAATCTCTAGTTTAGAGAAGAGGCGGAAAACCTTTTTTTGCGAAAAAAGAATTCTTAAGCAACTATTTGAATACTTCTCCTTAACATGTTAGCGATCTCAAAATGTTAAAACAGACATAACCTTTTTACTTTTCAGAAATAAAAGAAAATGGGAAAAAAATTGCATATTTTTTAGGGAGTAGGTATAGTATAGATATGAAATATATTGCACGGATAGACAGATGGGAAGTGTGCGAATGATTGATCGAATGATACAGTCAACCTCTTATACGCTTTTTGATGAAATAAAGGAAGGCATAATTATAATAGATGATCGCGGCGTTATCTCTTATTTCAATAAAAGTGCGCAAAGTTTGATGCAGAACCAATATCCGCTTCAAATAGATCAGCATATTTTATCCATTATCCCTAACAGTGGGATGATGAGAGTATTACATACGAAAAGAATAGAAGAGCAGAAAAAGTTTGCTATTTCCGAAGTGGATTATCTTCTTATTTCCCGTTATCCGCTAATAGGAAAAGATAATAATGTAATTGGTGCTGTAGCGGTTTTACAAGAAGAAAGCCAAAAAAGACAATGGATTGATAAAGATAACCTTCAAATGCTGTTAACATTGCTTTTGCAAAAAAGTGCAGAAGCCTATCTTGTAGTAGATGAATTTGGCCATATTGTTATGCAAAATTCGTCATATAAAGAATTGGCTGTTCTCCTTGATCAGCAAAATAACCATCAATTAATGAGAAAAAATAGAGAAGAAGTCATTCAAACAAGAAGAGATGCAGAAATAACCATTCAGACAGACACCTTATGTTTAACGGTAAAAAGTACACCTATTATGGTGGATGGGAAATTAAAGGGCTGTTTGCAGATTCTTCATAATGAAACAGAAACGGCTCAATTAAAAAAAGAACTTCAACAGACAAAAGCCATTATCCGAGGATTAGAACAGAGCTTTCAGTTTGATGATTTTATATATCAGTCGCCATCCATGAACTTCGCTATTGAACAGGCAAAGTTGGCGGCAGGGAGTAAACAGGTTATATTTATCCGCGGAGAAGAGGGAACTGGTAAATTTATGCTTGCTAATGCCATTCATAATTGGAGCGAAAATAAGTTTCATCTATTTAAACGGATATATCCGCAGAAGAATCGAGAACAATTACGAGCATTTTTAAGTACAATGAATTCTTTATCAAAAGGAACCGTATATCTTGAAAATATTACCTGTTTATCGATGGCAGAACAAACCTCTCTATTAAATAGACTGAAGGAATTAGCACAGGAAGAGAAGAAGCTATCCTTCCGCTTGATTGTTTCCTCCCCTATTAAGCTAGAAAAAGCATTAATGGCAGGGGACTTTTTAGAAGAACTTTATGATGAATTAATGAAATCAAATATATACTTACCACCTTTAAGGGAACGCAAAGAGGATATTTATCTTTTAGCGAAACATTTTCTTATCGAGTTGAACAAAGAAAACGGAAGATGGATAACAGAGATTGACCCAGAAGCACAAAAAGCTTTGAAAAATTATGGTTATACAAGGAATATCCTTGAATTAAAGGCAATCCTCCAGCTTTCGGTGATACAAGCTAGTGAAGAAGATTCCGTGCTTAAAGTAGAGCATCTCGCGCTTCCGCAAGTAATAAAAAAACAACAAGCGGAATTTCAAGAGGATGCTAATATAGAAAATCAACCATTATCTGTCCTGGTAGAGAAATACGAGAAAGTTATAATCGAACAGACATTGAGAAAGCTAGATGGAAATAAAACACTAACAGCTAAAACATTGGGGCTGTCAGTCCGCAATTTATACTATAAATTGGATAAGTATCATTTAAATTAATTCTTTCTTAGGGGCTTCTTAAAATGAGGAAATATCGTATATTGGTCATAAACCCACGGGCAGCAGTAACCGAAATCGCGTTATATGAAAATGAAGTACCGATTATTGTAGACGATTTACATCATGATTACAATAAATTGCTAGAATTCTCTTCGATTGTTGCTCAATATAAGTATCGATCAGATGAGATTTTGTCTTATTTGGTGAATAAAGGAATAAACCTTTCCAAATTGGCAGCTGTTTGTGGAAGAGGTGGGCTCCTTAAACCAATTGATGGTGGAACTTATTCGATAAACGCTGCTATGCAGGAGGAGCTGTTTGCCCAAACAAGAGGAGAACACCCTTCCAATTTAGGAGCACTTATCGCTTATGAAATTGCTGAACATTTAGAGATTCCTTCCTATATAGTTGATCCAGTTGTTGTCGATGAAATGGACGATATTGCAAAGATTTCTGGATATCCGAGCATAACAAGAAAAAGTGTTTTTCATGCACTCAATCATAAAGCAACGGGAAGACGAGCAGCGATGGAGTTAGGCAAAAAATATGAAGAAGCACATTTGATTATTGCCCATCTTGGAGATGGAATTACAATCGGTGCACATGCAAATGGAAAAGTGATAGATGTAAATAATGGCTTAAATGGGGAAGGGCCATTTAGTTTGGAGCGGTGTGGTACTTTGCCTCATGGTGATTTAGTTGATTTATGCTATTCAGGTAAATTTACATATGAAGAAATGAAGCATCAATTATTGTATCATTCTGGAGTAAAATCCTACCTTAGTAAAGTGCCTGAAGGTTCTTTTGATATAGAGGAAGAGCTTGGTAAACGAGATAATCCCAATATTCTTATTTATGAGGCGTTAGCTTATCAAATTGCTAAGGAAATTGGCAGTGCGAGCACCGTGCTTTTTGGCAAAGTAGATGCCATTATCTTAACAGGTGAACTAGCCTTTAGTAACCATTTTGTAAAATTAATTATGGAACGTGTTAATTGGATTGCAGATATAATGATATATCCAGGTGAAAATGAACGGCAATCTTTGGCAGAAGGTGTGTTAAGAGTATTACGTAAGGAAGAGAGACCAAAAGAATATGGAGAAAGAGAGGAGTGAAGATAGATGGCTAAAGAGTATGATCTTGTCATTTTAGGAGGAGGAACGGGTGGTTATGTTGCAGCGATTCGTGCTTCTCAATTAGGTTTAAAGACAGCGGTGGTTGAAAAAGGCAAATTAGGTGGAACGTGTTTACATAATGGCTGTATTCCAAGTAAAGCGTTATTAAGAAGTGCAGAGGTTTATGCAACGGCGAAAAAAAGCGAGGAATTTGGGATTATCACCTCGGATATAAGATTAGATTTCAATCGGGTGCAAGAAAGAAAATCCACCATTATTAACCAGCTTTACAGCGGTGTTCAGTATTTAATGAAAAAAGGAAAAATTGATGTTTATGAAGGCAATGGTAGAATAATGGGCCCTTCCATTTTTTCCCCCATGCCAGGTACTATTTCGGTTGAAATGAATAATAGAGAAGAAAACGAAATGCTGATTCCGAAACATGTAATCATTGCAACGGGGGCTCGGCCAAAAAGCTTACCTGGTCTAGAGATTGATGGTTCGACTGTCATTAGTTCAGAGGAAGCGCTGCAAATGGAAAAACTTCCTTCGTCCATTATAATCGTTGGCGGGGGAGTAATAGGGGTTGAATGGGCCTCTATGCTTGCTGATTTTGATGTTAAAGTAACTATTTTAGAATATAGTGACCGATTGGTGCCAACAGAAGATAAGGAAATTAGTAAAGAATTACAAAGAATCCTCAAGAAAAAGGGAATTCAGATTGTAACAGGTGCTAAAGTACTTCCAGAAACTTTGCAGAAGAATGTGGATAAAGTAATCATTCAAGCAGAAAAAAATGGTGAGTCCCAGTCATTTGAAGGGGAAAAACTGCTAGTATCTGTAGGCCGCATAGGAAATGTAGAAGGAATTGGTCTTGAAAATACCGACATTGCGGTTGTTCAAAATCAAATTCAAACAAATGAATACTATCAAACGAAAGAATCGCATATTTACGCAATTGGTGATTGTATAGGAGGATTACAGCTCGCACATGTTGCCTCCCATGAAGGGATAATCGCAGTGGAGCATATAGCCGGTGAAAAACCACATCCACTGGATTATAAAACAGTTTCCAAATGCATTTATACAAGTCCTGAGATTTCCAGTGTCGGATACACAGAAGAAGAAGCAATTGAGCTTGGGTATAAGATAAAAAAAGGCAAATTCTCCTTTAAAGCGATTGGAAAAGCGCTTATTTTTGGAGAACAAGATGGTTTTGTCAAAATAATTACTGATCAAGAAACCGATGATTTATTGGGTGTGCATATTATAGGTGCCCATGCAACAGATCTTATTGGAGAAGCAGCTCTTGCCAAAGTGCTAGACGCAACAGCCTGGGAAATTGGGAATACGATTCATCCCCATCCAACACTGACAGAGGCAATTGGCGAAGCAGCCCTTGCTGTTGAAGGAAAAGCCATTCATGGTTAATAAAGAAATCAAAAAATAATGTCTAGCTAAATAGGGGGAACAAACATGAATCAATTAGGAGGTAATAGTATGACAATGGTTCATAATCGCCATTTAGAGGCGGGATTAACGGATGATCAAGTATTAGAAATGTATGAGCAGATGCTCCTCGCACGAAGAATTGATGAAAGAATGTGGTTGTTAAATAGAGCAGGAAAAATTCCTTTTGTTATCTCATGTCAAGGCCAGGAAGCAGCCCAGGTAGGAGCAGCCTTTGCGTTTGACCGGGAAAAGGACTATATGCTGCCATATTATCGTGATCTGGGTGTTGTATTAACCTTTGGAATGACACCGAAGGAAATTATGTTATCAGGCTTTGCGAAAGCAGAAGACCCTAACTCAGGCGGAAGACAAATGCCAGGACATTTTGGTCAGAAGAAAAATAGAATCGTTACAGGTTCATCACCAGTAACGACTCAAGTACCTCATGCAGTGGGAGTTGCTTTAGCTGGGAAGATAGAAAAGAAGGATTTCGTAACCTTTGTCAGCTTTGGAGAGGGTTCTTCTAATCAGGGAGACTTCCATGAAGGGGCCAACTTCGCTGGTGTGCATAAGCTGCCTGTTATTTTTCTTTGTGAAAATAATAAATATGCGATTTCCGTTCCAATTGAAAAGCAATTAGGATGTGCAAATGTTTCTGACCGTGCAATTGGTTATGGCATGCCGGGATACACTGTAGATGGAAACGATCCAATTGAAGTGTATCGAGTGACGAAAGAGGCGGTTGATAGAGCAAGAAGAGGCGAAGGGCCGACTTTAATTGAAACGATTTCTTATCGTTTAACTCCTCATTCTTCTGACGATGACGACAGCAGCTATCGTGCGCGCGAAGAAGTCACAGAGGCTAAAGCAAAAGATCCATTATTCACTTTTAAAGCGTATTTGCTTTCTACAGGAATACTAACAGAAGAAATGGATCAAGAGTTAAATAAGAAATTGGCAGATGTGATCAATGAAGCAACGGATTATGCAGAAAAAGCACCATATGCACAACCAGAAGATACATTGAAATATGTATACGGGAATTAAGGGGGAAACAGAAAGATGCCAGTAATATCCTATATAGATGCAGTAACTCAAGCCATTCGTGAAGAAATGGAGAAGGATGACAAAGTATTTATTCTTGGAGAAGATGTAGGAGTAAAAGGTGGAGTTTTTAAAGCGACAACAGGACTGTATGATCAATTTGGAGCAGAGCGGGTAATAGATGCGCCTTTAGCGGAGTCGGCGATAGCTGGGGTAGGAATTGGAGCTGCGATGTATGGCTTAAAACCAATTGCCGAAATGCAATTTGCTGATTTTATAATGCCTGCTGTCAATCAAATTGTTTCAGAAGCAGCAAAAATAAGATATCGATCTAACAATGACTGGACATGTCCAATTGTTATTCGTGCTCCATATGGCGGCGGTATTCATGGTGCGCTTTATCATTCTCAATCTGTAGAAGCTATGTTTGCTAATACACCAGGACTAAAAATTGTTATGCCTTCTACACCATATGATGTCAAAGGGCTGTTAAAAGCTGCAATTCAAGACCCTGATCCGGTATTATTCTTTGAACATAAGCGTGCTTATCGATTAATTAAAGGTTTTGTTCCAGAAGAAGATTATGTGTTACCAATTGGTAAAGCAGATGTAAAGCGTGAGGGCGAAGATATAACAGTCATCACATATGGTTTATGTGTTCATTTTGCCTTGCAGGCTGCTGAAAAGTTAGCAGAGGATGGCATTTCTGCACATATTTTAGATTTGCGTACAGTTTATCCACTCGATAAAGAGGCTATTATTGAAGCCGCTTCTAAGACAGGCAAGGTACTGCTAGTAACAGAGGATAACAAAGAAGGTAGTGTTATTAGTGAAGTTGCAGCAATTATTGCAGAAAATTGTTTATTTGATTTAGATGCACCAATTATGCGTCTAGCGGCTGAAGATGTTCCGGCAATGCCATATGCACCAACAATGGAAAAATTCTTCTTGGTAACACCAGAAAAAGTCGAAACAGAAATGCGCAAGCTCGCAGAATTCTAAGTCGTACAACAAGGAGGGAAAAACAATGCCGATTGAAAAGATAACAATGCCTAAATTAGGTGAAAGTGTAACAGAAGGAACGATTAGTAATTGGATTGTTGCTGTAGGGGATGTCGTAAATAAATACGATCCTCTTGCAGAAGTAATGACCGATAAAGTAAATGCAGAAATTCCATCTTCTTTTTCGGGAACCATTAAAGAACTTCTTGCAGAAGAGGGGCAGACACTTGAAGTAGGGGAAGTAATTTGTACCATTGAAGTAGAAGGGGACAATACGCAGGTAGAGAAAGAAGCAAAAGCAGAATCGAAAGAAAAAACTGAAGCTTCCCTAACTGATGCTGCTCCAAGTCAAAAGGCAAGATATTCGCCAGCTGTTTTACGTCTTTCTCAAGAAGCGGGAATTGACTTAACGCTTTTAGCTGGAACAGGTGCAGGTGGAAGAATTACTAGAAAAGATGTTCAAAAAGCAATACAAGAAGGAGTTCCCCAAGTTCAAACAGAAGCAAAAGGTTCTGTTAATGGAACAGTTGATCATACTCCTCAACGAGAAACAATTGTACATAATGTGCCAGCAAGTGCAGGGGATAAGGAGTTTCCAATTACGGGATTAAGAAAAGCAATTGCTAACAATATGGTAAAGAGTAAACATGAGATTCCTCATGCTTGGACAATGATTGAAGTCGACGTTACTAAACTGGTTCAATATAGAAATAAAGTGAAAGACTCCTTTAAGAAAGAAGAAGGCTATAACTTAACATTCTTTGCTTTCTTTGTTAAGGCAGTTGCTCGTGCATTAAAAGAATTTCCGCAAATTAATTCGACTTGGGCAGGCGATAAAATTATCCAGAAAAAAGAGATTAATATCTCCATTGCCGTTGCAACAGAAGATGCACTGTTTGTCCCAGTTATCAAAAATGCGGATGAAAAGTCGATAAAAGGAATTGCCAGAGAGATAATAGAACTTGCAAATAAAGCGAGAACAGGCAAGCTTACAGTTGATGAAATGCAAGGCGGCACATTTACTGTCAATAATACCGGATCATTTGGCTCCATTCAGTCAATGGGAATTATCAATCATCCTCAAGCAGCGATTCTTCAAGTGGAATCAATTGTGAAGAGACCAGTTATTAAAGATAATATGATTGCCATCTCTGATATGGTGAATTTATGTATGTCTCTCGATCATCGTGTATTAGATGGTCTTGTATGTGGAAGATTCCTACAGAGAATCAAGGAAATATTAGAGACAACGTCAGAGGAAACAACGCCAATTTATTAAAGAGTGTAATGAATAAAGAAGTTTTGCAAACAAATAAATTGAAAATGAATACTTTTTTTATAATAATGTAAAAAGAAGATATTTCATAAAAGGAGCGAAACGATGAACATTGATTTTAATTTATTCATGAATGATGTTGTCCGTCAAGCACGCCAAGAAATAGTAGAGGCTGGTTACGAAGAACTTACAACAAAAGAAGCTGTAGATGAAGCTTTATCCAAAAAAGGCACCACTTTAGTGATGGTTAATTCTGTATGTGGGTGTGCAGGTGGAATTGCAAGACCAGCTGCAGGTTACTCCTTACATTATAAAAAAAGACCAGATCAATTAGTAACTGTATTTGCAGGACAAGATAAAGAAGCCACAGAACAAGCACGTTCTTATTTTACAGGTTTTCCTCCTTCCTCTCCGTCTTTTGCATTAATGAAAGACGGCGAACTTGTTAAGATGGTAGAACGCCATGAAATCGAAGGACATGATCCTATGCAAGTGGTAGAAAAACTACAAAATGCATTTGAAGAATATTGCACAGAAGTAAAATAAGCTTGCATGCACCCTGAAAGTTAAAGTGAAATTTGACTTAAGGGGTGTTTTTTTTATGGAAATAGAGGTTGTCAAATGATTTTACAGCAAGAAAAAAAGAGATTCAAACCTATATTAGATAAAGTTTTCGTCCTAATTTATCTAATACAACCTTTTGTTTGAAAATTTTATTTTTTCAGAATAGTATTTCATTTGATGAATTTGTATAAATTGTATTGAATAATTATTAGTATGTGTTAAAATTCATATTGTTGCATGAATATAAATTAAAAGACTATCTTATAATTTGCGACAAACTACTAATATTAATAGAGAATAAAAGCATAAGTAACTATAGGGGGATTTTAAGATGAAAAAATTATTAGCATTAATGCTGTTGTCTATAGTAGTCATTTTAAGTGCATGTGGTACTTCTACTGATGAAAAAGGTGCAAACAGCGGAAGCGGATCAGCTGATAAAAAAGTACTAGTGATGGGAACATCAGCGGATTATGCACCATTTGAATATATTGATACTGCAAAAAGTGATGAGATTATTGGTTTTGATATTGATTTAGCCAAAGCATTAAGCGAAAAGTTAGGTTACCAAATCCAAGTGAAGGATATGGATTTTAGCGGATTAATTTCTGCCTTACAATCTGGCAAAGTAGATTTAGTATTATCCGGTATGTCTCCAACACCGGAAAGAGCAGAAAATGTTGACTTCAGCGATATATATTTCACAGCAAAAGACTTAGTTGTAACGACAAAAGATAGCAATATTAAAACTGTTCAAGATCTTGATGGTAAAAAGGTTGGAGTACAACTAGGATCTATTCAAGAAGATGCAGCAAAAGAAATCGCTAAAACAGTAAAAGTTACAGTAGAGAACCGTGACCGTATTCCTCAATTAATTCAAGAAATTAAAGCAGGTCGTTTTGATGCAGCAATTATTGAGGATGTTGTTGCAAAAGGTTATTTAAATAAAGAGGATACATTAACATCTTTCCCAGCGAAGGAAGCAAATGAAGACGCTGGTTCGGCTATTGCATTTCCAAAAGGCAGCGACTTAACAGAAAAGTTCAATGCTGAATTAAAGAAAATGAAAGACAGCGGCGAAATTGATAAGTTAGTTGTAAAATGGTTTGGTAACTAAGATAAGGTAATTGCGGGGGATAGTTTAGGGCAGAATATGCCCTAAACATTTTCTTGTTTTTTAAGCAATATAATAGATAAAAACACCTCCGTTTTTTTTAGAAAGGATTGAGATAGTAATGGGCTTAGATTTCCAACAATTTATTCCCTCTCTCCCATATTTGTTAAAGGGAATCACTGTGACTTTGCAAATTGTTGTGGTGGCTGGAATAATTGGTTTTGTATTAGGAATTATACTTTCGATATTTAAACTTAGTAAGCTGCCAGTCCTTAGCTGGATTGCTGCTATTTATACATCAGTTTTTAGAGGAACGCCCCTTGTTCTGCAATTAATGATTATTTATTTTGGGGTACCGCAATTAACTGGTATCCAAATTGAGCCAGCTATTGCAGCCATTCTTTCCTTTGGCTTAAATTCAGCTGCTTATATTTCGGAAATTATTCGCGCTGGAATTTTAGCAGTAGATCGCGGCCAGAAAGAAGCTGCTATGGCGCTTGGTGTTTCCCCTAGGCAAGCGATGTTCGATTTAATTTTGCCCCAGGCTTTAAAGAACATTTTTCCAGCATTAATCAATGAAGCTGTTTCCTTAACAAAAGAGTCAGCGGTTGTTACTGTTATTGGTGTAACAGATATTATGCGTAGAGCCTATATAATGGGCGGAGAAAAATATGCATACTTGGAGCCGATGATTCTTGCCGGTCTTATTTATTACGTTCTAGTAATGATACTGACAACATTGGCAAAAGTAGTTGAAAGGAGAATGAGAAGAAGTGATTAATGTTGAAAATCTGCATAAATCCTATGGCTCGCTTCACGTTTTAAAAGGGATAAATACACAAGTAGAAAAAGGCGAAGTAGTGACGATTATCGGTCCTTCTGGGTCAGGAAAGTCTACATTTCTGCGCTGTATTAACTTACTTGAAGTACCTACCAAAGGAAAAGTAATAATTGATGGTACGGATATTACAGATAAAAATACAAATATAAAAAAAATAAGAGAAAACGTTGGGATGGTATTTCAACATTTTCATCTTTTCCCACACAAAACGGTTTTGCAAAACGTGACATATGCACCGATCAAAGTAAAGGGACTAAACAAGAGCGAAGCGGAAAAAATGGGGCAGGAGCTTCTAGCTAAAGTTGGTCTTGCTGATAAAGCGAATGTATATCCTAGCCGTTTATCAGGCGGACAAAAGCAAAGAGTGGCAATCGCACGTGCCCTTGCGATGAATCCAGAAGTAATCCTATTTGATGAACCAACGTCAGCATTGGATCCTGAAATGGTGAAAGAAGTGCTTGAGGTAATGAAGTCACTTGCAAACACCGGAATTACCATGCTTATTGTGACACATGAAATGGGCTTTGCCAGAGAAGCGGCAAATAGAGTTCTATTCCTAGATGGTGGAGTTGTAGTGGAAGATGCTCCACCAGCTGAGTTCTTTACCAATCCTAAAACAGACCGCGCCAAAGAGTTTTTGGAGAAAATGCTATAAAAATGTTAAACAGGTTTCTTAGTCGATAAGATCAAGAAACCTGTTTTTTTGATAAAAGAACTTTCTATTCCGTATAAAAATACAATAATCACACAAACTAAGAAAAAAAGAGAGTGTGATTGGATGTTAAAACTAGTTTTGTCTATTCTCTTAACAATTTCCCCCGTTTGGCCATTAGGGATAAATCCATTGCCAGGAGATCCTTTTCTCATTATTAATAAAAAAACGAATCAATTAACCTTGATAGATGAAAATCGAGTGCAGACAACGATAAGTGTTTCGACCGGTAAAAAAGAAGATTTAACGCCAGAGGGTTTATTTACGATAACAGTTAAAGCCGCAAATCCCTATTATCGAAAAAAAGATATTGTGGGGGGAGATGAGAATAATCCATTAGGGACAAGATGGATTGGTTTTGATGCAAATAACACAGATGGAAGAATGTACGGAATTCATGGAACAAACAATCCAGGAAGTATCGGGAAATACGTGTCACAAGGCTGTGTCCGTATGCAAAATGAGGCAATAGAATCTATTTATGATTTCATTCCTTTAGGAACAAAAGTGTTGATTACCAATTCAGATAAAGGTTTTCAAGAGCTAGCAAAGGAATATGGGGCCATTGAATAAAAGCGAAGAAGTTTTATCCTTCTTCGCTTTCTTATGGAAAATAAGCTTAAATTAAAATAACATTCCAATTCCAATCAACAGGGTAGATGCAAGCATAACAAAGATCATTAAATATACAACAATCTTTTGTAATCTATTTTTCTTTTTCTTCATAGTATCCTCCATGTCTTAACCATTCTTATTGTCTATTTTACTAAGAATAGCAGAATGGTACAACTATAAATAGATGGAATATTTGCTTGAGGAAACTTTTCTATTTTTATAAGAAGAAAAATGAGATTTCCCCCTCGTGAATTTTATTTGATGTTCTTTTTTTATAGGCGTATACTAATAATGTCACTAATTTTTGGAGGAACGAAAAATGATCAATCAAGAACGTTTATTAAATCAGTTTTTAGAACTGGTACAAATTGATTCGGAAACAAAATATGAAAAAGAAATCAGCATTGTACTAAAAAAGAAATTTGAAGAATTAGGCTTAGAAGTGATAGAGGATGATACTACAGCTATTACTGGTCATGGTGCAGGAAATTTAATTTGTACACTTCCAGCAACGAAAGAGAACGTGGATCCTATTTACTTTACCTCTCATATGGATACAGTAGTTCCAGGAGTTGGCGTAAAACCATCCATTAAAGATGGATACATAGTAACAGATGGCACAACAATACTTGGCGCAGATGATAAAACTGGTTTATCTGTTATGCTTGAAATACTTACAGTAATCAAAGAAAATAATATTCCTCATGGAACGATTCAATTTATCATTACAGTTGGGGAAGAATCTGGATTATTAGGCGCAAAAGCACTTGATCCAAAATTAATCCAAGCGAAATATGGTTATGCATTAGATAGTGATGGGAAGGTAGGAAATATCGTTGTGGCAGCACCGACACAAGCAAAAGTTAAAGCAACGATTCTAGGAAAAACGGCTCATGCTGGTGTGGCACCTGAAAAAGGAGTTTCCGCTATTACTATTGCATCAAAAGCGATTGCAAAAATGCCTTTAGGTCGTATCGATAAAGAAACAACGGCTAATATTGGCAGTTTTGCTGGTGGAAAACAAACAAATATCGTGTGTGATCATGTAGATATCCTTGCAGAAGCACGTTCATTAGTAGAAGATAAAATGCTTGCACAAGTAGCGAAAATGAAGGAAGCGTTTGAATCGGCAGCTAGTGAAATGGGCGGACAAGCAATTGTCGAGGTGGATGTTATGTATCCAGGCTTTAAATTTGGCGAAGGTGACCATGTTGTAGAAGTAGCGAAAAAAGCGGCTGCAAAAATTGGCAGAAGCTGTGAACTGCAACAAAGCGGTGGTGGAAGTGATGCCAACGTTATCTGTGGTTTTGGTATCCCAACAGTTAACTTAGCGGTAGGCTATGAAGAGATTCATACAACAAATGAAAAAATGCCGATCGAAGAATTAAATAAATTGGCTGAAATGGTACTTGCTATTATCGAAGAAGTAACTGGTCAATAATTATATGATGGAGTCGGGGTGCTTTCTTTAGGGAAGCACTCTTTTTAGTATAAATCAAACAAATGTTTCTATTTTTACTTGCATTTATCTAGAAAACAGAGGAAAATATTGTATAGGTAAATACTACTGTAAAAATAGAATCTTGGGGGAATATAAATGGAAGAAAAGAAGGTTGTTATATTTAAAGTAGCAAATGGAGAATATTCCGTAGATGTTTCTTATGTCATATCGATTGAAAAGGAAGAGCAGATTACTCCTGTTCCTCAATTGCCATCCTTTGTAAGAGGAATAAGAAAAGTAAGAGATGAGCTTATCCCTGTCATTGATTTGCAGATGGTTTTATATAATCAAAAAACAGAAGAAAATGAAAATAATAAATTAATTGTTGCGCGAACAGAAGATATTTCGTTTGCGATGATTGTAAATGATGCAAAAGAAATTCTTGATATAAGAGACGAAGTAATAAAAGAAGTCGGCATTTCTGCTTATCAGAAAACAGAATATATAACAGGTGTTCTTAATTTAGAAAATCGCTTGGTGTTAATGCTTGATCCAACTATTTTATTAGAAACACTTGAAGGTGTAAAAGAAATTAAAGACTATATGAAAAATCAGCCTGCGTAAGCAGTAAGATTTATGCTAAAAGCAGAGGAATAAGAATAGAAGTGACTATAAATGATCATAAAGAATTGGTGAAAGCAAAATGAAAGAATTTTATCCGAAAAAGGGACGAGTTATTTTACATGTAGATATGAATAGTTTTTATGCATCTGTTGAAATGGCTTATGATCCACAGTTAAAGGGGAAGCCATTGGCAATTGCGGGAAATGAAAAAGAACGCAGAGGTATTATTGTCACTTGCAGCTATGAAGCAAGAAAATTTGGCGTAAAAACAACCATGCCTTTATGGGAAGCGAAGAAAAAATGTCCGGATTTAATTGTTTTGCCTCCAAATTTTGATCGTTATCGAACAGCATCTCTTGCAATGTTTCAAATTCTTCATGAATTTTCCGATATTGTCGAGCCTGTTTCCATTGATGAAGGATATGTAGATATTACACATTGCCATGAGTTAGGAACACCGATATATATTGCAAGAACGATTCAGAAACGAATTTTTGAACGGTTAGACTTACCATGCAGTATCGGGATTGCCCCTAATAAATTTCTTGCCAAAACAGCTTCAGATTTAAAAAAGCCGATGGGAATAACGGTTTTAAGAAAGCGGGATATTCCTAAAGTACTTTGGCCGATGCAAGTAGAAGAAATGCATGGTATAGGAAAAAAAACAGGGGGAAAACTAAGAGCAATTGGCATAGAAACCATTAAAGATTTAGCGATGGCTCAGTCTATTCCACTCAAAGCAACACTTGGCATCAATGGAATTCGCTTAAAGGAGAAAGCCAACGGAGAAGATAATCGGCCAGTTGATCCAGAAGCTGCCAATGAATTTAAAAGTATTGGCAATTCGACAACATTGCCGCGCGATGTCAAGAATCAGCAGGAATTATTTCAAGTATTGGCCTCCCTAGCGAATAAAGTGGCTACAAGAATGAAAAGAAAACATGTACATGCTAATCATTTATCTGTAACCATTCGCTATGGAAACAGAAAAAACTATTCCAAGAGCAAAAAATTAGCAAATCCAATAAAATCAGAGGAAGAGATATTTCAGATAAGCAAAGAGATTTTTACGACAGCATGGGATGGAAATCCTGTTCGTTTATTAGGTATAACAGCAGGAGATTTAATCGACAATAATATTGTAGTAAAACAACTTGATCTCTTTTCCTTTGAAAAAGAAGCAGCGAAAGAACCATTATGGACAGCAATAGATAAGCTGAAAGAAAAATATGGCGCTTCTATTATTGAGCCAGCATCAGAAAGAAATAATATTTCAAAAAAAGAAGAAGACATTGGTACCAAAACTAGTTTCAATAAAGATTTTTTGCAAGGAAAGAAATTTTAGTTAAGTTATATGTGACGAAAAAAATTTTTTGAAATAATCAAGAAAAGTAGTTGCATTTTAGTTGCATAACTTAAAAAATCTTGCTAAAGTTAAGTGAATTCTACTATAAGGATACATAGTTTAGAAGGGACGTTAGGAAAAAATGACAAAACAGCAATTTGGTGTAATCGGTTTAGCGGTTATGGGTAAAAACCTTGCTATGAATATCGAAAGCAGAGGCTATACTGTTTCCGTTTTCAACCGTTCAAAAGAAAAAACAGAAGAAATGCTTAAAGAATCAGAAGGCAAGAATATTGTTGGAACATATACATTAGAAGAATTTGTACAATCTTTAGAAGTTCCACGTAAAATCATGTTAATGGTTAAAGCTGGTCCAGCTACAGACGCAACAATCGAGCAATTAAAACCTTTATTAGATAAAGGCGATATTGTCATCGATGGCGGTAACACATTCTTTAAAGATACACAAAGACGTAATAAAGAGCTTAGTGAACTTGGTATTCACTTCATCGGTACAGGTGTTTCTGGCGGTGAAGAAGGAGCATTAAAAGGACCTTCTATTATGCCTGGTGGCCAAAAAGAAGCATACGAATTAGTTGCTCCAATTTTCCGAGATATTTCTGCAAAAGTTAACGATGAGCCTTGTACTACTTATATCGGTCCAGATGGTGCCGGTCACTATGTAAAAATGGTGCATAATGGAATCGAATATGGAGATATGCAATTAATCTGTGAAGCATACTTCATCATGAAGCATGTTTTAGGCTTAGAAGCACAAGAACTTCATGAAGTATTTGCAGAGTGGAATAAAGGGGAGCTAGACAGTTACCTAATTGAAATCACTGCAGATATCTTTACAAAAGTTGACGAAGAAACTGGTAAACCTTTAGTAGATCTAATCTTAGATACTGCTGGTCAAAAAGGAACTGGTAAATGGACAAGCCAAAGTGCTCTAGACTTAGGTGTACCACTTCCAATGATTACAGAATCCGTATTTGCTCGTTTCATTTCTGCAATGAAAGACGAACGCGTAAAAGCAAGCAAAGTACTTTCAGGCCCAGAAATTAAACCTTTCACAGGAGATAAAGCAGCATTTATCGAATCTGTACGTAAAGCTCTATACTTGAGCAAAATTGTTTCTTATGCCCAAGGTTTTGCGCAAATGAGAGAAGCATCTGAAGAATACGATTGGAACTTAAACTATGGCGAAATCGCTATGATTTTCCGCGGTGGTTGTATTATTCGTGCTCAATTCTTACAAAAAATTAAAGATGCATATGATCGTGATCCAGAATTGAAGAACCTTCTATTGGATCCATATTTCAGTGAAATCACTGAAAACTACCAATCAGCATTACGTGAAGTAATCTCTGGTGCTGTCTTAAACGGTATTCCTGTACCAAGCTTTGCAGCCGCATTATCATACTTTGATAGCTACCGTACAGCAACTTTACCAGCAAATTTACTACAAGCGCAGCGTGACTACTTCGGTGCTCACACATATGAGCGTCTTGATAAAGAAGGAATCTTCCATACGAACTGGATGGAAAAATAAGAATGGCGATAAAAAGCACACTACGATTTTATATGTAGTGTGCTTTTTTTTTGAAGGAGAGGATGGAGTTTGAATGAACACCAAAAATAAGAGAGTGCAGAGGAAAAGTGGTGTTCACAAGATGGATGAAAGCCAAAAATAAGAGAAGGAGGAAGAAAAGAGGTGTTCATAGGTTGAATGAAGACCACAATGAAGAGAGAAAAGCAGAAAAAAGGCGTGCATCAGCCATTTTAGAACCAACCAAAAAAGAAAAAGGCAGTAAAGTGACCTTCATACATAAATTTTACGTATCCAAAGAGTTTAAACAACAACAAAATCTACAAACAAATTACAACGAGAAGGAAAAAAAATATGCTGCTATAGCAAGCAGCACATTTATCTAGCAAACTATTTTTTCACAAAAATAAATAACTTAAAAGTAAAGCAATTTACCCCTTGAACGTTATTTCAATATAAACAATTTCCGATCTGCTGCCAATTCTAATGGGCGGTCCCCAGAATCCAAATCCAGAGGAAACAATTGCATGAAGCTGCTTCTTTTTCTTGTAGCCCCAATCTAATTCAAAAACTCGTTTGGTAATTAAATGGTTTGGTGCCATTTGACCACGATGTGTATGACCGGATAGAATAACATCAATCCCATCATTCATTGCTGCTTCCAGTTCATCTGGCTGGTGATCCATCATCATAATTGGTAGATGGTTACTTTCACTCTCAAGAAGGCTAGGAATGGAAAGTCTCTTTTGGTCCGTTTTATCTTTACGACCGATTAATCGAATGGTTTCATCAATAGTTACTTTTTCATCCATTAAGATGCGAATACCGATTCGGTTCATTTCTTCTAGAAAGGTTGGAATCATTTTGCCGTAATATTCATGATTACCTAATACCCCATAAATGCCTAAAGGAGCTTGTAATACCTTTAATTGCTCTCCCATATTCTTTTTCAAAAAAGGAATAGGATCATCATCAATGATATCTCCAGGCAGTAAGATTAAATCTGGTTGTAAGCCGTTTATTTTTGTTACGAGACGGTTTAGATGACTTTTACCTGATAAAGTGCCAAAGTGCATATCAGAAGCCATAGCAATCCTCAGAGAGTCTCTTTTCGCTTGTTTTTTAGCTACTGCGAGTTTATAAGTTCTAATCACAGGAGAGTAAGCGTTAAATGTTCCGTAAATAAGTAAAAATAGAAGAATTGCTGCAGCAGCGCTTCCTACTATTTTGGTGGCATCTTCAGACGGAATAAATTGGTTTAATATAAGCCATCCTAAATTAGCTAGTGGGAACAGTAAGATACCATATTCAAAAATGGCAAGCCAATACGCGCCAAGTATTTTAAATATGGTAATGGACTTAAGGAAATGGCTGATAATATATGCATAGGAGAAAAGAATAACTGCTCCAATATATATGGATGGATAGGTTAATAGTTTGAAGGAATCAAGCCATGCATAACCATTCCATCCTAAGTAGAAGACGAGTAAATTATATAAAAGGAATACGAGAATGACAGATAGGATTAATTTGATTTTTTTCATGAGAAACTCCTTAGATTGAAATCATAATTTAGGGAAAGAAAAAACGTGAATACAATAAGATTCACGTTTTTTTAGACAGTCACTTGAAGGGTGAGTTAGCAAACATCTACTTCAAATTGATTAACTGGCCACCAGAAGAAACCATCTTTTTCTAATAATTCATCTGCTTCTTTTGGTCCCATTGTACCAGAAGCATAATTAGGGAATTGAGTAGCAGGTGTTTGTTCCCATGCTTGGGAAATTTTATCCACATAGCTCCAAGATAATGCCACTTCATCCCAATGAGTAAAGTTAGTAGCGTCTCCATGCAAGCTATCGTCAATTAGCTTTTCATATGCTTCTGGCGTATTGATTCCTGCAATACCAGTATTAGCATAGCTTAGCTTGATTGGTGTTGCTTCCATATTCTGTCCTGCTTTTTTAGCGTTTAAATGTAAAGTAATTCCTTCTTCAGGCTGAATATGAATAACAAGAAGATTTGGTGTAATTTCTTGATTTGGACGATTATATAAATTCATTGGAATATCTTTAAATTGTACCACTATTTTTGTTGATTTACTTTCTAATCTTTTACCAGTACGGATATAGAATGGAACACCAGCCCAACGGAAGTTATCAATCATTACTTTCCCAGCGACAAAAGTTTCTGTGTTGGAGTTAGGGTCTACCATTTGTTCTTCGCGGTAGCTCGGTACCTCAACATCTTCCACAAGTCCTTTTCCATATTGTCCTCTTACAAAGTATTTATCAACTTCATCTACTTCAACAGAACGCATAGCACGGAAAACTTTCACTTTTTCTGAGCGAATCTCATCTGGTGTAAGTTTAATTGGAGGTTCCATTGCAAGTAGTGCAACCATTTGCAGCATATGGTTTTGGACCATATCACGAAGTGCCCCGCTTGTTTCATAATATCTTCCACGTTCTTCCACGCCTAATACTTCACTTGAAGTAATCTGAATGTTACTGATATAGCGGTTATTCCATAGATTTTCAAAAATTGCATTGGAAAAACGGATTGTTTCGATATTTTGAACCATAGCTTTTCCTAAATAGTGGTCAATTCGATATACTTCATCTTCAGAAAAGGCAGTTCGAATTTGTTCATTTAGTTCTTTAGCTGATTCTAAATCATGACCAAATGGTTTTTCGATAATTAGACGTTTGTACCCTTTTACTTCTGTTAGTCCATCCTGCTTTAAATGAATCGCGATAGGACCAAAGAATTCAGGTGCCATTGCTAAGTAGAATACACGATTACCATTTAAACTATGTTTTACATCTAATTCATCAGCAATGTTTTTTAGCTCTACATAAGAACTTGAATCTGTAACATCATGTGAATGATAGCAGAAATAAGAAGCGAATGTCTCAAGATCATCATTTTTAGAACTTGCAATTGCTTCAGATACAGAATTAACAACATTTTGCTTAAACTGTTCTTGTGTTAATGTTCTTCTCCCAACGCCTACAACCGCAAAATTTGCTAATTTTCCTTTTTTATACAATCGATAAAGAGAGGGGAAAAGTTTTCTATTGGCTAAATCTCCTGTTGCCCCGAAGATCATAATAAGTGCATTTGATGTTTGTTTTTCATTCACTTTCTTGTACCTCATTTCATTTATATATGTATGAAAATTATTAAATTGCTGTTTTACAAAGGTGCATTTTCTCTTAAATAATACATGTACCTATACAGTTATAAAATTTTATCTTTTTCTTAAGGAGATAGCAACAAATTTGTTTGTAATTTTTGCAAATATTTTTACTATTTGTATTTACAGCAGAAATTTTTCATTCATCCAACATGATATTACAATATATTAGCAAAAGTTACTAGTTAAAAGATTTAGGGATTTGGATAAACAGGCATTAGTAAAGTATACTTAATTCATCTATTCTAATTTAGTATTTAATGATACGCTTTTATTTATACAGTGGATTTCATGACAGGAAGAAAACGAAAGGGGATTAGCAAGCTTATTATGAAGTTGCAATTTTTAGGAACAGGTGCAGGTATTCCGGCAAAATCAAGAAATGTAACAGCGATTGCTTTAAAGCTTTTAGAAGAGAAGGGGAGTATTTGGCTGTTTGATTGCGGAGAAGCAACGCAGCACCAGATTTTACATACCAATATTAAACCAAGAAGAATTGATAAAATTTTTATTACCCATTTGCATGGAGACCATCTATATGGTTTACCAGGTTTTCTCTCCAGTCGATCTTTCCAAGGAGGAGAGACACCACTAACGATATATGGACCGAAAGGAATTAAGGAATATGTACAGATCAGCCTTGCTGTCAGCAAAACTTTTTTAAAGTATGCGCTAAATATTATAGAAATCGATGAAGGTATTATTTTGGAAGAACATGATTTTATCGTAGAAGCAAAAATACTTGAGCATGGTGTTACAAGTTATGGCTATCGGATTATAGAAAAGGATCGACCTGGAAAATTAGATACAGCTAAATTAAAACAATATGGAATAATGCCTGGCCCTATTTATAAAAAAATTAAAGAGGGAGAAGACCTCATCCTTGATGACGGTACTGTCATAGGCAGCAAAACCTTTCTTGGCCCGAATATTAAAGGGAGAATTGTCACTATTTTAGGAGATACTAGAACTTGTGCTTCTGCTGAGGTTTTGGCAAAAGAGGCAAAAATATTGGTTCATGAAGCAACCTTCTCGGAAGAAGAAAGTTCCATAGCAACGGAATACTATCATTCTACAACGGTACAAGCTGCAAAAACAGCTAAAAGGGCAAATGTAGACTGTCTCATTCTTACACATATTAGTGCTAGATATGATCAAGCATTAACAGAACAATTGTTGCAGGAAGCGAGAGCCATCTTTCCCAATACATATATGGCAGAAGATTTTTCAGAATACGAGATATAAGCTAAAAAGGATGTTGGCAAAAAAGCACACAACATCCTTTTTATTTTTAAATAACGTTATTTAGACAGTTTAAGTTCTTCTGTAAGTGCTTTTCCTATCCTTTTTGATTGGGCCGCTGCCTCTTCCATACACGAAATGAATGCCTTCTGAACATCATATTGCTCAAGAATGTTTATTCCTGCTTCTGTTGTGCCACCAGGACTAGTTACATTCTTGCGGAGCTCAAGAGCACTCTTGGAGGACGATGCGATCATTTCTGCTGCGCCGAGGATTGTTTGCACTATCAACTCATTAGCTACTTCCCGATTTAGTCCGATTTTTACAGCTCCTTTTTCCATCGCTTCCACTAAATAATAGATATAAGCTGGGCCGCTACCAGAAAGACCGGTTACAGCATCTAATTGTTCTTCATGAACAAATGTAACGAATCCAACTGTTTCAAACATGTCAAGGACGAAAGTTTTTTGTGGTTCTTCTACAAAGGAGTTGAAGGCAATACCTGTTGCTGATTTCCCGACTGTTGCCGAAGTATTGGGCATAGCACGCGCAATGGGAACTTCCAGTCCGATCAGCCGTTGCAGACTGTCCATATTTACGCCAGCAAGAACAGAAATGAGCAGTGTTTCTTTTGTGATATAATTTTTCCATTGTACAGTAGCTTCTTTTACATCTTTCGGTTTCATTGCGAGAATAATGGCATCAGCTTCTCCAACTAATTTTTTTAAATCGAAAGAGTAGTTAACACCATAGCGATTTTGTAGTTTAATTAGTCTTTCTACATTCCCTCGGTTTGTGACGGTAATTTCTGTACTCTCCTGCAATTTACTAGAAACAATCCCAGAAATTAACGCTTCGCTCATAGAACCAGCACCAATAATAGCAATTTTCTTCATTTTTATTCCTCCTATAAAATCGTTGTATGGAAATAAGAAAACCTCTCGTCATAATGAAAGGACGAAAGGTTTTTTCCGTGGTACCACCTTAGTTCAATTATAATCTGCACATGCGCGTGATTATACAACTCTTTTCCGGTAACGACGGTTGACGTTTAGGTTTGCCTAACTACTCCTAAGTAGGTTCAATGAAATGAATCTTGATGAAGTTTTGCAGCCATAGAACTTCACTCTCTAGCAAGCCATTATCATTTACTAATCTTAATCATCGCATTCCTATGATAAATTTATTTGATTATGCAAGAAGAAAGGCTTGTCTGTCAATAGAAAAATAGAGTAGTGGGAAAATTAGTTCATTGATTGTATAATTAAATTTAGAATTTTACAAAAAAGGGAGATTCGTAATGAAGAGTAGAATAAATGGTTCTTATCTATATTTCTTGATAGATGATAATCTCATCTATTGCTACAAAATAGAGTCATACACATACATTACATTAGATGACATAAAAAAAACTAAGCATTCTGCTCTTTATAAAATTAAAAATAGACAAGAATTTCAAAGCTTTGAACATGAAAATAGTGAAGCAGTGCAAGGTCTTGGATTATTTTTGGATGAAGAAAGTTTAAAAGAAATAGTTACGTGCGTCAACAAAGCGATAAAAAAACAACAGAAGAGAAAAAACGTGAAACATAAAAAAGCTATTCATCTTGTCGCATCCCAATATATTGCAGGTAGATTAGCTGTTAATCTTCAAGAGAATGTCGAAGTGATCGGCTTAGATGGATCCTTTATGTTTGGACCATTACGTCAACTGGATGTACATAATGGTCAAAAGGAACGGTCTGAATGGATTTATGATAATATTAATCGAGAATTCGAGGAGAAAAATCCATACATAACTGCACTACAGAATAAAATGAATAGTTTAGATGACATTGATGATAAAAGACAAGTATATATATGGTATGGGAATAACATCGAAGAACAGCTAGCATTAAGATTTTTCATGTTTATATTTAAAAAAAGATCAAATCCTCTTTATCTTATCGATACAGCAGAAGTCCTTAAAAAAATTGCACCAAATGAAAAGTCAATGATTCATACAGCAGAAATAAAAAACGAATTATTACAATCTATATTAGACCATATTGATAGCAGCTATATGGTAACAACTAATCAAAGAGAAGGATTAGCAACTGAGTGGCAATCGATAGCCAATGCTGATGAACTTTTAAGGATATGGGAAAACCAAGCGATTGTATCGGTGGATTTGGATTATTTTGATCAAACGATTGTAGAAGTACTGAAACGAATGAGTGAAAAGGAAAAATTAGATTATATCAAGACTAGTCAGCTTATTTGGAGAACGATAGAGGAAGAGCATCTTTATATGGATCCCGATTTTCTTGAATATCGGATTCGTCACCTGGTTTATTCAGGGGTGTTTAAGATGAAAGGAATTCCTAAGAATATGAGACGTTATTTTGTTTGTTTACAAAAAGAAGAGTGAAGTCTATGTTGTTATTTTGAACCTTCTATGTGAAAATGAGAAAGGAATCTTGTCTTTATTAAGGCTAAGAAAGAGAAAAGTAGGTTTTAATCGATATAATATATCAATATAATGATGATTATTTAGGAAATAAGTAAATGGGCATTTTTACATCATGCATGTGCTTTTTGAGGTGGATAATGAAGGGATTAAATGGAAAGAACATTGTAATTACAGGTGCATCATCTGGCATAGGAGAAAAAATTGCTATAAAAGCTGCTCGTTTGGGGGCTCGTCCCATCCTTCTTGCTCGTTCAGAAGATAAGCTCGCTGCTATTTGCAAGAAAATAAATAATCAGTTTCCCGGACAAGCTATTTATTTTACTTTAGATGTAAGCAATCCGGAGCAAGTAAAGGAAGTCTTTGCTAAGATATATCAAGAGGTTGATTTTATTGATATTTTGCTCAATAATGCAGGATTTGGCATCTTTGATATGGTTCATGAAGCAAAGATGGAAGACGTTAATCGAATGTTTCAAGTAAATGTAATGGGGCTTATCGCTTGTACCAAAGAGGTATTGCCTTCGATGCTGCAAAATAATGGCGGGCATATCATTAATGTCGCCTCCCAGGCAGGGAAACTCGCTACAGCCAAATCAAGTGCCTATGCTGCGAGTAAACATGCTGTTCTAGGATTTACAAATAGTCTCCGACTGGAAGTAGCCAATTCAAATATAAAAATCTCTGCTGTAAATCCAGGACCAATCGAGACAAATTTTTTTCATACAGCTGACAAAACGGGGAATTATGTGAAGAATGTGCAGAAATTTATGCTTTCAGCTGATACAGTTGCTGAAAAAATAATAAAATTAATGCTACATCCAAAACGTGAGTTAAATTTACCTTTGTGGATGAATTGGGGAAGTGTTCTTTATAATCTATTTCCGGGAATTGCAGATAAGCTCGTTGGCGGGATTCTAAATAAAAAATAGAATTAGCTAAAGTGTATTCGTAATGTAACTATAAACAACATCTTGAACTAGATCATAAAGTTCATGGGCAGGATGTTGTTTTTTTAAAGCGATGATGTGGACTGCTAATCGTTCATATTCATGGAGAGGGAGTGAATTGGGTTCCATATGATATTGTTTAAGTGATTTCTGAATCATTTTTTTTATGAGTAATGTATTCATCTTATCTTTCCCTATTAATAAGTAGTTTTTCTTTTAAGTATAAAAAAATAGTATCTTTGTTCAAAGTATTATATACTAATTTTTATCTAATAAAAGGATTATCACTAATTTTTGATAAAATAAACGATAAGGCCAAACCTATAGGGAGATGAGATAAATGGAAAAAGCAACTTTTGCAGGTGGATGTTTCTGGTGTATGGTATCCCCATTTGAAGAACAGCCAGGTATTGGCGGCATTGTTTCAGGTTATAGCGGGGGGCATGTAGAAAACCCAACTTATGAACAGGTGAAAACAGGAACGACAGGACATTTTGAAGTAGTGGAAATCACTTTTGATCCTGAAATCTTTCCCTATGAACGTTTATTAGAGTTATATTGGCAGCAAATTGATCCGACAGATCCAGATGGTCAATTCCATGATCGCGGGCCACAGTATCGAACAGCGATTTTTTATCATAATGATAAGCAAAAAGAACTTGCAGAGAAATCAAAACAAGCTATGGCAGCAAGCGGAAAATTTAAAAAGCCAATTGTTACATTAATTGAACCAGCTGCCATCTTCTATCCAGCAGAAGACTATCATCAAGATTACCATAAGAAGAATAAGCAGCATTATAAAGAGGATAGAGAAAAGTCAGGAAGAGATGTATTTATCAAAGAACACTGGTAAAAAAAGAAAAAAGCGAATTTTGCTAGGAAAACTATCTTTAATGATAGATGTAGCAAAATTCGCTTTTTTGTATTTTATTCAAGCCTTTTGTACTATATTTTTTCCTAATAATCCTAAACAGTTTCGCCCTTCGAAGTTTTTTGTTTTTTAAGCTAAAGTATCGTCGATATATGTCGATATGATATAAGGATTAGATCAATGAAAAGAGGTAGCTTTAATGAAATTTTTACAAAATATCAATATTTCTAAAAAAATATTGATTATCATTATGTTTAGTACTATTGGACTAGTGCTGATCGGATTATTTGGAATATATGGTATAAAGGAGATGGCGAAAAGTTCTAAAGAAATGTATGAAGAAAATTTAATACCTAATACTTACATAGCAAAGATCCAAAACTATCGCCGCACAAACGACAGCTTAGTTATAGAGCTAATGATAACAGAGGATAAAAAGAGAAATGAAGAGTTATTAGAGACTATTAAAAGGAATTCGGAAGAATCGGATAAATATGTCAAAAAGTTAGATGCTATTTCGCTTTCCAAAAAAGAAGCGGATGAATATAAAATTTTTAAAGATGCCTATACAGGCTTTAGTAGTATTCAAGATGAAGTGATATCATTAGCAAACAATAATTTTAATGACTCAGCCTATAATCTTTATACGAAAAACCTTGAATCGAAGAGAAATATTATTAACAGTCAATTGGATGAACTCCAAACAGCAAATGAGGAAAATGCAGAACAGATATCAAATGAAAATAACAAGTATTATAAGACAATGCTATATATTTCTTGGGGAGTTATATTTGTTGCTGTAATACTTGCTGTATTATTAGGTCTCTATATATCCGCAATGATTGTCAACCCAATTAAACGTCTACAGGCTTTAATGGAAAGAGGAGGACAAGGAGATTTCTCTGCAAGATCAAGTTATCAGGCGAAGGATGAAGTAGGTTCTTTATCTGATAGTTATAATAGGATGGCGGATGGAATGAAGGGGCTTATTGAAATGTTATCGGAAACGTCCCATCATCTCGCTTCATCATCGGAACAATTGAGCTCCAGTTCAGAAGAAAGCAGTAAAGCAAGTGAACATATTTCAGAAACAATCCAGCAGCTTGCAGAAGGTTCTGAAACCCAAATGAGATTGATGGAATCAAGTACAGCTGGCATCCGTAATGTAAATGAAACGACTGGCCATATAACAGTGCGTGCAAAAAAAGTGGCTGAAACAGCAGAGCAGACAGCGGATGTATCGCTTGAAGGTGCAAAACGTATTTCAGAAGTAACGACACAAATGAAATCCATTAATAATAATGTGGTGACACTTGCTAAATCAATAGCTACATTAGAAACTAGAATAAATCAAATAGGAGATATTACTATGGTAATATCGGACATTTCTTCCCAAACCAATCTACTAGCATTAAATGCAGCTATCGAAGCGGCAAGAGCTGGGGAACAAGGAAAAGGTTTTGCTGTTGTAGCGGATGAGGTAAGGAAATTAGCGGAACAAACAGCAGGATCGGCTGAGCAAATTACTAATCTTATCAGCCAAATACAAATTGATTCTAAGAATACTTCTTTATCGATGACAACTGCTGCAAATGATGTAGATACAGGATTAACAATTGTTCAAGATGCAGGAGAATCATTCCATAGAATCGAACAATCTGTGCAAGAACTAGTTAAATTAGTAGAGGAAGTAAGTCAATCGCTTGATCAATTAAAAGAACATACTAATACGATTAGTGGTTCGATTTTGGAAGTGAATTCAATGGCAAGTGAAGCAGCAGCTAGTACAGAAAACGTATCTGCTGCAACCGAAGAGCAGGTTGCATCCATGCAAGAAATAGCAGCTTCTTCTACATCATTAGCACAATTAGCTTCTGATTTACAAGATAAGATAAAGCAATTTAAAATATAAAATTTCATAGAGAATTGCTTAAAATGTATGGCAGTTCATTTCATTTAGTATACGAATAGAGTATACAACAAATATAACCCCAAACCCTTATACGGAAATGGTAGTCAAAATTTCGTATAACGGTTCGGGGTTTTATTCAAAAGAAATGAAAGAATGATAGATTTAGAATTTGATCTAAGAGGTTATAACAAAAACTTTTTTATGGGTTCAAAGGAATATCGTATAGTATTATGCGTATTTAAAGATCGTTATCCTTTCGGCAGTATCTTCTAAATTAATATATTGTAAAATTAATCATAGTTTGAAGGAAAGTCGTAACATTTGGAGAAAGCTGGATAGTTTTTGTCACGATAAAATAAATTTGAGGAGGGGTAGCTATGAAAACTCACTATTATTTAGGTTGGTTTAACAATTTTTTCCCAGAGAAGCTAGGAAGAATATTGCAGGAGGATATAACTGATAGAAAATCGCTTGTAATGATCAGCTCGAATCCTCTTTGTGCTCAAGAGAAGGGGGCTACAGAACGATCTTGGCTTGACCAGGCTGGCATTATGTTTGATACATATCATTTAATTAATTATAGTGTTCAGAAAAAAGATGCGCATGCTCTAATCGAAAATGCTTCCGTTATATTCTTATTGGGTGGAGATACACTTAATTTAAATAGTTTTTTGAAGGAATATGAACTGTCGGATTTGATACGAAAAAGCAAGGCTGTTGTAATGGGGGCAAGCGCTGGTGCGATCAATATGTCCGCAAAATGGTTATGCTCTGAACACTTTGGCTATGAAGTGGAAATAAGCACTGTTTATGATGGAATTAGTCTTGGCAATTTTTCGGTTCTGTCTCATTTCGATCTAGAAAATAACCTTGCATTGGTTCAAAAGGAACTATCTTCTTTATCAGAGGAAATAGACATTTATGCATCGAATAAAGATTGTGTTGTACGAGTAAAGGAAGATAAAGTGGACATTTTTGGTGATGTGTATTTAATATCCCACTCAAAGATTCATAAATTAAAGGAGACACTCTAATTTATTTAGTAATATACAGAAAATTCTTATGTTAACTTCTTTTATTTTCCTATATTATGGTATGATTTAATTAAGAATAATGAGGGTTCGTTACTGAAAGGGAGGATATGAGTTGAGAAAGTATATTTTTACTGCATAGCAAAGGCTATGTAAAATGCATAATGTAGCTTTTGCTTATTTCTAATAAAACGAAAAAAATTATTAGGAGTGCAAAATGAGCTATAAAAACGCAATGGAACTTTTACCTTCTGAACTGTTGAAGGAGGTTCAAAAATATATCGATGGTGAATGTATCTATATACCAAGGAATGAAAGTAATAAGAAAAGCTGGGGGACTAACACAAGTACAAGGCAAGAATTGAAGGAAAGAAATAAGAATATATATAATGATTATCTAGCTGGTACTGATATGAATATATTAAGTGCAAGGTATTATTTATCTGTCAAGAGTATTCAAAGAATAGTATTAAAAGAAAAAAAGAATAATAGTTAAAAATAAGCCAATGCGTTTTTAAGTGTCGCGTTGGCTTATTTTTATTTATGAGTTAAATATTAGGTGTATCTTACAGATTTAGCAAAATATAATTTAATGAGAATGCTAAGATTCTTTTATTAGATTATATTGGGGGGAAGCGGAGGATGGCAAAATATCAACTAATAAGTGACTATAAACATATCGAAACATATAAAGAAAGCTTTAATGAATTAGCTCAAAAGGTATTTGGAATAGACTTTAGTAAATGGGATGAAAATGGTTGCTGGAATGATAACTATATATGTTATTCGTTTATCTATAGGGAACAAGTAATAGCAAATGCCTCTATCAACAAAATGACCGTTGTGTGTAACGGGATTGAATATAAAGCTATTCAAGTTGGTACAGTAATGACACATCCTGAGTTTCGTAATCAAGGTCTTTCTAAAAAATTGCTGAACCATATCATTGAAAAGCATGAAAATGAAATAGACTTTATCTACTTATTTGCGAATGAAACCGTTTTGAACTTTTATCCGAAGTTTGGATTTGAAAAAGTACAAGAAAGCAGCTTTTCTCTTTGTATAGCTGATTTAAAAAAACAAACGGTGCCAACCAAGACCATACGCCAATTAGATATAGAAAATCTAAGTGATTTGCTACTGATGAAGGAATTTGCAAAGAAACGGACATCTATTTCAACCAAATTAGCTGTCGAAAATAACGAGCAACTATTAATGTTTTATTTTCTCCAAGTATTTAACGACGCAATTTTTTATATCGAAGAGGAAGACGTAATCGTTCTCTTTAAGAAGGAAGATGAGCAACTTCATATTTATGATGTCATCAGTAGAAAAGAAGTGGAATTGGAAACCATTATAAATTATCTAATTTCCGATGAAATAAAACGAATTCATTTCTATTTCACACCAAATGACAAGATTAAAAATATCGATACAAAATTTATAACAGCGAGTAATGATACATTGTTTGTCCGTCCATTACTAAAAGCTCTACCGAACCATTTCTTATTTCCTTTGACATCCCACGCATAAATTGTAAGAGAATATATATAAAGAGAAGGATAGAAATTAATATTCTAATTGGGGAAGTATGGAACAATCTACTTACATTAAACTAAAACGGGTAAGAAATTATATCAATGGGATGAGAAATGATCAAAAGGGAGTTAGAGGGAGTGTGGTAATAATTAAAGATACAGATATTATCTCTTCTAAAGGTTTTGGCTATGCTTGAAAACAATCCTCAAATAGCGGGATGGATGTGATTCTTTAAGAAAGGGAGATTTCTCGTGAATGAAATGGAAGTAACTCCATCAAGCAATACTTTAGACTACTAAGGATGATATATATTAGAATTAACGGAGTATTAGAAATATTAACGAAAGAGGGGATATAGATAATGGAAGTAAAACTGTTAACTCTGCAAACGAATAATATCAAAAAAATGAAGAGTTTTTATGTAGAGACTCTTGGATTTCCATTGATTAAGGAAGATAGACATAGCTTTTGCATTAAAGCTGGTTCAAGCAAATTGAAATTTACATCAGAAAATGTATTGGGGAATCCATATTACCACTTTGCTTTTAACATTTTTGCTAATAAATTTGCAGAAGCAAAGTCGTGGGTAAAAGAAAGGGTTGCCTTAAATATTAATGATGAGGGAGAAGATGAAGTGTATTTTTCCAATTTCCAAGCTCATTCTCTCTATTTTTATGATCCTTCTGGAAATATAGTAGAGTTTATTTCAAGGAACTCTATTTCCGAACAAGATGAGGCTCCTTTTTCTATTGAAAGTGTTATAAACATCAGTGAGATAGGGGTAACGGTCAGTGATGTAGCAGCCGCAGGGAAAAGATTGATGGAAGTGGGAATTAATGAACGGGATAATAAACCTTTAGATCTAACATCCATCAACTTTATGGGAGATAAATCAAAAGGCATCTTCTTAATCCTTAATAAACCAGGAAGAGAATGGTTCTTCTCTAATAAAATTTCAGCTGTATTCCCTCTGGAAATTATCACCTCGCAGCATCACACAATTGTGGTTGATGTAGAAGGGAATTTAGAAGTTCTATAATGAAACTCAACAGCTGTATTTTTTTAAAATTTAAATGTTGTTTTATATAAGAAGAAATATAAATTGTATAAATTTATATTTGAAACTAAAAGGTTAATTATTCGTATAAGGTATTATAGATTAGAGGAGGTTGGAGAAAATGGATTATACTAAAATATATAGTGAGGAACTGATTACCTTAGTACAAGAAAAAATAAAGTCCGTCGGTGAAATTAAGGCGGTGAAGTTTGTGAGAGAACAAACAGGCATGTCCTTAATACAAGCAAAAAAGTTTGTAGATTTTTGTAAAGAATAGATATAGAATTTAGAGTCACTATATTGTGGCTCTAAATTCTATTAAGAATAGCTTCCATTTTTTATCTGCAAATATATAAAGTTCAACTATCCAAACTGTTCTTAAACACAGCCAAATATAAGTATAGATTGATATTCTAGAAAAGTTAAGTGAAATTAGGTTTAAATGTAACCTTATTAATTATTCTTTTCAAACAAAAATGAGGTTGAGAAATTTTATGGATAGAGATAAAGACTACATTCGTTATATTCGAGGAAAAGTGGGACATGATTTAATATTCCTTAATTTTGCTGGTGGTATTGTTTATAACGAACGGAATGAAATTCTTTTACAAAAACGAGGAGATAGAAATGAATGGGGGTTTCCAGGTGGTGCGATGGAACTTGGAGAATCTCTAGAAGAAACAGCTAAACGAGAAATACTTGAGGAGACAGGAGTAAATGTTGAGGTTGAATACCTTATTGGTGTTTACTCTAAATATTTTGGTGAGTTTCCGAACGGAGATACAGCTCAGACTATCACTCATTTTTTTCAATGCAAACCCATTGATGGAGAACTTATCGCAGATGGTTCGGAGACTTTAGATTTAAAATACTTTCCAAGAGACAAAGTACCGAAATTATTCACCAAACAACACGAGGATGCTTTAGAAGATTGGCTTTCCAATAGAAAAGCGGTATTTAAATAATATCTACATTGTATAAGTATTTTAATAAAATTAGCCTATCGGGCAATAAAAAATGTTCAGATTGCTGACAAAAGCTCATGAGAATTGGGATATTCTCATGAACTTTCAAGGTCTTATTATAGGAAAAGCACTAATGAGTATGTGTATTCAGTATTATTCCTCCATATAAAACGCTGCTTTCGAAGGCCGTGTATTAAAGATAAATAATATAATTGTTACTGCAAACATAATGATGCTTCCTAATATGATAACAGACTTAATGGAAATCATTTCAGCCATTATCCCAAAAAGTATGGTCGAAATAATGATAAAAAAGGCTTCAATGCATCTGTACACACTACCAACCCTTCCCATTATATGTATGGGAACGTTCTTTTGATAAAATGTGTTAAATCCAGTGTTAAGAAAAGCCATGGAAAAGGAAAGAATAAAAAAGCCAATTGCCGCTATCAAAAAATTAGCGGAAAATGCATAAATCAGATATCCGATTGATACCATTAAGGATCCAAGACCAATCAGCCAAGAGGTAGCAACCTTTTTAACAATTATGATATTTACTAGTGCACCAACAATTATCCCCGCACCAGCAATACTCACCAGAAATCCATAATCTCTCTCTGACAATAGAAGCACTTCTCTCGAAAACGCTGCTTCCAGTGAATCTACTGCAGTTGCCAAAACCATTACTGTACTAAAAAGTAAATAAATAATGATAATATACAGGTGGTTCCGGCTAAAATCTACAACTAATCTCCAATCTTGTTTTAAAATCTTTAAAGTAATTTTTTTATCTTCTGTTTCAATAAAATCATTTCTTTCAATATTTGGCATAATAAGTGTGATAAGAGCTGAAATGAAAAGGGCTATTGCATTACTATAGATGGCAAAATTAGGTGAACCAATCATAAATAGCATTCCCGCAATAGCAGGCCCTATCACAAATGCTCCAGAATCAATTAAGCTTCGAAGTGAATTAAACCTTTTTCTTTGATCTGGAGGAATTAACTTGGTAATGTACGGTACTGACGTTTGTTCATACATGGAACTAGCTACATTAATAAAAAAAACGAGTGTATAAATGGCAGAAAGAGATGCTAGGGAAGGCAATATGGCAATGAAAACTGCTTGGAATATGTTTAGCAGAACCATCAGATGTTTTTTATTCAATCGGTCTATTAAACTACCGGACCAAAAGTTTGTAAAAAATGCAGATAGAGCCCTAAGTATATACAACCCCGAAACAGCAAGTACTCCCATCCTATCAAGAACGATTAAATTTAGTGCTATAAAATAGACCCATTCTCCAATACTGGAAACACCAATGCTTGATAATAAGATAGAAGGGTATTTCCACGACTTCACTAACTTGTTTATACGCAATTTATTTCCTCCTTAAAAATGTAAAATTGGATAATAAAAAAACTCACCCCCAAGATTTTAGTCTTGAGGACGAGTTGCTGCGCGCCGTGGTGCCACCCCAGTTTGACAATATGTTACCATATTATCCTTTGTAGGTACGGTATGAAGTCCATATGTATACCCTAGCTCGATAACAGGAGCACCTGTCACACCATCACCTATATGGATCCGATGTGCCGCTCAGAGGCTTGCTTCCAACCATTATTCCTACTCCTTTCCACCAACTGGAGCTCTCTTTGAAGAATTGCATGATTGTACTCTTCTCTTCATCGCATGTATTTGTTTATGGCATTTTAATGTTATTTACCATATCAAACCTTCTAGGGGATGTAAAGAAATTTTTAAAAATAATGAAATAATAATTATTATAATGAATGTGTATAGTTTCTCTTTTACGAAGGGGCAAGATGAGCTTTTCAAGAAGGCGATCTTATAATAAAGAATTATAAGAAAAGCCATCGTTTCGATGGCTTTATCTGAATACATTATTATATAGTAGAATTAATGTTGTTAAGCCTTAAATTTTAACTTTGCACATATTCCTTTAAAAAATCATCAACGGCTTTTTCATAAGCCTCTTTGTTCTCATTATAGCTTTGAGCATGTGTACCATTAACAGCAAAAAATAATTTTTTAGGACCTTTCTTTTTATCGAAAAGTTTTTGCGTCATTTCTGGCAAGATAAAATCATCTTTCTTGCTATGGATAAATAACATCGGACTTTTTATTTTATCAATGACAGAGATAGGAGAAATATCTTTAATGGAATAGCGAGCTCTGGCACGTAAAAATAAATTAGCGATAGGAATAAAGATTTTTCCAGGTAGTTTTATTTCCTGTTTGATGACATAATCTAAAAGCTCCTTGAAATCGGAAAATGGACAATCCGCAATATAGAAATCGGCGCCATCCTCGATTCCGCCAGCATAAAGAATCATTGTTGCTGCACCCATCGATTCACCATGAATCCCTAAAAGAATATCTTTTCCTTTTTCTTGTTTAAGCCAATCAACAATTTGCTTTAAGTCAAATTTTTCGTAATAGCCAAAGCTTGTATTTTTCCCGCCCGACTCTCCATGTCTGCGATGATCGTAAATAATACCATTGAAGCCTCTTTCTAAAAATAAGTTCATATATTTAATCGAACTCGTTTTATTTTCCGTGACTCCATGGGAAATGATGACATATTTCTTCGTATCAAAAGGCTCTACTAGGATTGCTTTTAAATCATAACCATAAGGAGAAGGAATGGTAATTTCTTGTTTAGTTAAATTTTCATAAGAAACAGGGTCTAATCTGCCAGCTTCTTTTTCTCTATTTACAATAAAGTCATTGTCTTTTTTCTTCATATACATTAATCGATTGGAACAGTATAAACCAATGGAAGTAATAAATAATAACACAGAAAACAAATAACGAAACAGCTTTCTCAAACCGATTCCTCCAGTAAGTTGAAAAATTTAGCAGAAACTAATTTGAGTGTATCATTTCTTTAGAAAGAAACAAAATGGACAACTTCTTTAATTATCAAAAATTAGACTTATACAGATGGCTGTTATGATAAAAAATTTTATGCAAAATGAAATAAATGGTTACAGATAAAGGTAGCTGGGAGAGAGAAAAGCCACACCTTCGTAGAAGGTGTGGTGTGGCTTGGACTACTGTTTAGAATTTTGTCTGTTTGTTGGATGGATGGCCTTTTCTAATTCTTCTGCGGCAATTGTTTGTTTGACAGTATCTGCATTAGGCTTACCAGCTTGACTGTAGCCTTTGTCGCGTTTCTGAGTCATCATGCTTCCCCCCTTTTTTATAGAAGTGAAGATACTAGCAATCGTCTTCGTATCCAATTCTCTAATATAACTTGAGTAAAAAAATATGTTATTATACATACAGCATAGTAAAAAGAAGGGTGAATTATGGCAGAACATCATTTTTATTTAAAAGCTGATTGGCCAGGATATCGAAATGATATTGGGACAATCGAAAGTGGCAATTTAAAAACAAAAATATCGATTCCAAAAGAAATGGAAGGACCTGGTGTCGGTACTAATCCAGATGAAATGCTTCTCGGAGCAGCAGCAACTTGCTTTATTATTACACTTGCTGCAATGATGGAAAGAAGTCGACTTGAGAAGGAAAGCTTAACATTAGAATCAGAAGCAGTAGTTGATGTCACAAACGGTGTATTTACTTACAAAAAAATTATTCATCGCCCGAAGATTGTGCTCAAAAAAGAGGCTGCTGAAAAAGACATAAAGCTTGCAGCAAAACTTGCCCATAAAGCGGAAGAGAGCTGCATGATTACAAGAGCGATTAAAGGGAATGTAGAAGTCGAATTAGAAGAAACAATAGAACTTGCACTGTAAAATCCAAAGAAGGAGGGGGATTCAGATGGCAAAGCAGCGGAGACATGTACAAAAAACAAAACAGGAGGATAAGCCTGTTACATTAGGGGATCTTCTAAATGAACAGTTAGCAGATCAACTGAAAAATAAAAAGCAAGAACTAAAACAACAAGAAGAGGCCAAGCAAAAAGCAGAAGAAGAAAGAAAAAGAGAAGAACGTCGACAAAGAGAAAAAAATAAAAGTTTTGAAGAACTGTTAAATGAAAATGCGATGAATTGGAAGGATTTTAAGTAAGAAGAAAAGGATATCGATTAAGGTATCCTTTTTTAATAATTACTTTATTTCTGTTATTTTGGTGAAATTTTTTTCTTTTATTTGACTATTTTTGGGGTGAAGCAAAGCTTGGAATTCTTGAAATAACGCAGCAATTTCCGTTTGTTCATTGATTAAAGCAATATTGGCATGATAGTCTTGTTCACTCTGATAGGTCGTGATTTCCAGCCATTTTGTCGGATCATCATTACTTTGTAAATAGGTTGTTGTTGAATCGATATACTTGCGATAGATGTTGCTTGCTTTCTCTTGAATACAGAAATATTCTTTGATTTTATCGGTTGGTATATGATATTCATATACTTTTACATACATTTACTCTCCTCCTTCGATTTTAATTAATTAGTAATTCTTATTTTAGCATGTTTACAAAGACATTTAGTGAGAATGTATCAGGATAAGAATATTTGAGCTGAATATTCTGTGGATTTGATCTGTATAAATGTTTGTTTTGCCTATAAGATAGGGAAAAAAGAGTAAAGTTGAATCGAATTTGGAGATGATAGAGTGGTAAACTTGCAATTAAAGGATAGAGAAAACATAGTCGAACGGAAAATTCGCTATGATTCTACCATAGAAGAATATCAATGCAAACTTCTTCAATCGGATAAAAGGAAAATCACTCTCTTGCATCAAGTGGAAAAGTCATTTGAAATGAGGAAAGGCAAACAAAAACTAGTTATTCCGAAAGGGACCTATACGTTTGCTTATTATTGGTTGGATCAGCCATATAATTTATACTTTTGGCGAGATGCAACTGGAAAATATTTAGGAGCGTATTTCAATATTGTGAGAAAAAATTGGTTTCAAAATGATATGGTTATCTATGAAGATTTAATTATTGATATTGTCGTTAAACCTAATCAAATGTATTATATTTTGGATCAAGAAGAATTACCTCAACCCATTGAAACGTTTGAAAAAGGGTTTGTTCAAAAAGCATTACAACAATTGTTAAAGCGGAAAGATGGTATTCTTGCAGAGGTATCTAGAGAAACAGCAGATTTGTTTCGCCTATAAAATGGAGCTATGTACGTATTTTTAAAGGGAAGCTCCAGATCATTGCAGCAAACTTTAGAATATCCTAAAAAATATAGTATGCTCATCTTTCTTTTGTTAAAATTTAACTTAAATTGGCAGGCTTTATTTGAAAGGATGAAGAGCTTGACTATTACCCACGAATTTGGAATCATTGAAAATTTCAATAAACAGTATGTATATAATCATTACACTCCAGATATTTATGATTGTATACCTGTAAATGATGATTTTATACAAGAGCTGATAAAACCATTAGCGATGATGAAAACATACTTCCAACATCTGAACGACCGGCTAAAGGTTTAGCCTATTACGGAATAACACTTATTCCTCCTGAATCGTTACCATTTTTTTTAGATATCGTTGCGTCTAAAAAATCAGGGCAGCTTATTGATCTAGCTCGAAAAATAACAGCAGCGCAGGAAGCAGAAAAATACATGATTCACTATGGGATTTAAGCCATAGTAAATCATGTAATTTTGTCGCTTTATTTTTTACTTTTAATTTGAAAATAAGGAATATCTAGAAATGTAAGACCTATTGCTAAGCCAAGAGAGGTAAAAGAAAATGCAAAAGTCTTCTGATCCGGATGAAAAAAATAAGAAAATAGATAATTAACTAAGCTGAATAAGAGAAACAGGCAAATACATTGCGATACCTTCTTCGCCAATAAAGACCAGCTAAAGTTTTTCTTCCACGTGAATACTGCCATCCATAGTAAGTAAAATATAAAACAAAATAGGAATATGATATATCCAATGATAAAATAAAAGGGAAAAGTGGTAGTAAAATCTTTATAGATAAAATAAAAAGCTATTCCAGTTAGGAGGAAAAAAATAATATATAAAAAAAGGGTTAGCCTGCTAAAAAAATTATTCATATTACACCTTTTTCTAACTTTTATTAATACTATGATTCTAGCATTACACTACAATAATTATAAGCGAAAGTGGTAGATTAATCCAGCAGGCTAAAATAAATGTCAGTAAGAGAGTTAAACTTCATCCTCATCATCCAAATCTCTTCCTTTTTTATTCCGTAAATAATAAGTATAAAGTACAGGTATGATCCCGCATATAAATACTATTCCGCCAATAAGAACACCATTTAAGATACGCTCTCTATCAGAGAGGATTATCAGAATTCCAATAAGCACGGAAAGCAGAGTGACAATAGTAATAGAAAGAGATAGTCCCTTTTTAGGGTCCTTTTTGCTGTTTTCATGATCGACGCTTATATTCATTGATAGATAGGCTGAAATGATGCTAGTAATAATAAATACATACCATAGCGGATTGTCTGTCATTCCAGCTAAGCCCTTTGTAATAAGGTCATAGCCTAATATGCCAATAATACCAAGCGTTTGAATGATATAGGCTACTTTAATATTTTGTAAGTTTTTCATAATTAGACGTTCATCTTTTATTTTTTTCACTTTTCTTCCTCCTTGTCTACCCAAAATAATTCATCTAATGTTCTGTTGAGGGAATAACAGAGCTCAAGACAAAGTTTTAAAGTAGGATTGTATTTTCCTTTTTCAATAAGACTGATTGTTTGACGAGTAACGCCAATCTTATCTGCTAATTGCTGCTGGGTTAAATCTGCTTGAATTCTTGCAATTTTAATATGGTTCTTCAAGGTAATCCTCCTTATTGATGGAATGTATATATTACATTATAACTAATATATATTGCTAAATGCAATATATATATTCCGTTTGATGATTGTGATTCCATAAAAAAGAGAGAATCACTACTTAAATTCTCACTTTTTTATCTTCTATTTCTTTGTGAACGTCATTACTTCTTGCAAATTTGGAATAGAAGAGGAGGCCCCTTTCCGTGTTACAGCAATTGCAGCAGCTTTTGCAGCCATTTGCAAGGCATGTTTTATTTCCGCCTGCTGGGAAACTTGACTTAAAAAGTATCCTAAAAAGGTATCGCCAGCAGCGGTTGTATCAACTGCATCTACTTTAAAAGCGGCTTGTCTATGTTCTTCTAAACTATCTTTATAAATTACGCCTTCATTGCCCAATGTTAAGACGACTTTTAGCTGCTTGTTTAAGGATAAAAGCTTTTGAAAAATCTTGTCATTTGTATGTTCATTCGTAATGGCTTTTGCTTCTATTTCATTTAATATTAAGTAATCAATTTTTGAAAAATCTAGGTTGGTAATTGTCTCATCGATAGGTGATGGATTAAGAGCAATCTTTAATCCTCTTTTGTGTGCAGTTTCCACTATGTATGCTAAATCGTTTATTTCATTTTGCAATAACAGTAAATCGTTCTGGGAAAAATTCGCTAAAACTTGGTTAATATGATTGATTGTTATTTCTTTATTTGCTCCGCCTAATAAAAGAATACAGTTTTCTCCACTAGCAGAGACTTGAATAATGGCGTGGCCAGTTGTGTTCCCATTCTCACCAATCCAATCAACATTTACATTTGCTTCCGCTAATACTTCTTTTAAAAATAAGCCGTCTTTTCCAATATTCCCGCCGTGGTATACTTGTGCTCCAGCTTTAGCAAGTGCAATTGATTGATTTAATCCTTTTCCGCCCGGAAATTCTTCATAAGTCGTAGAAGATAAAGTTTCGCCAGCAGAAACAAAGTGAGGAACCGAATATACTTTATCAATATTTAAAGAACCAAAATTCAAAATCTTCAAGTCTTTCCCCCCATAGTTTTTAACTTATTTATAGAATATCACTGATTTTACTTTAAATAAACGGGTTAAGTTTGTTAAAGTAATAAGATAAGAGGAATTATTAGGAAATTTTAGGAGCGTTTTTTGGTAGTAAGCAAGAAATGAAAACTGATTGGTTAAAGGCTTATTTATAAGGAGGAGCAAAATATGAAGCATGCCTTAATTATTGGAGGCACAGGAATGCTTTTTGATGTGTCTGGATGGCTGGCTGAGCAAGAGGATTGCAGATTATCTATTGTTGGCAGAAAAGCTGCCCCAATAAATAGTTTAATAGATAACCTGGACGATAAAACGAAAATAACCCCCTTACTGGTTGATTATACAAATCACACTGCGTTTAGGGAGAAATTAGAATGGTCTATACAACAGAATGGACCAATTGATTTGGTTGTAGCATGGGTTCATTCGATAGGAAAAAATGCTTTGAATATAGTAAAGGACGAACTTTCCGAAAGCAGACAGAATTGGCGTTTGTTTCACATCACTGGGAGCAGCTCGGATTTGTCCAAAATAAAGAAGGAACTAACGATTCCCCCTAATTGCAGCTATCATCAGATTCAATTAGGATTTATTGTGGAGAATAGCGTCTCCAGATGGCTTACACATAAAGAGATTTCAGCTGGGGTGATTGATGCCATAAAAAATAATTGGAAGAGAAAAGTAGTAGGTGTAGTGGAACCATGGGAGAAAAGACCATAGACAGTGTTTAAAAAGGAAATGGAGGAAAAAAGATGTCAGAAGATTTTTATTGTGACGAAGTTCTTAGTGGAAAAACAAAGGTTAGAAAAGTGATGGAAACTGAAAATGTGTTAGCATATTATCATACAAAACCCTTTTATCCAGTTCATATAGTAGCAATTCCCAAAAAACACATCGCTTCTCTTATTGCATTAGAAGAAGGAGATAATCATTTACTATTGGAGCTTTTGGGCGTTGTAAAGCAAGTAGCTGCTACCGTGACAAAGGAACATGGTGCATGCAGAGTTATCACCAATCTTGGCAAGTATCAAGACTCCAAACATCTTCATTGGCATATTGTTCATGGCAAACCGCTAAGGTAAATGGTCGAATCTAAAAATATAGTAAAATATCATTATTTATTTCAAATACTGAATATTTCTGAAACGGAAATTATTTAATAAGGGAGATTACAAGCTAGGAAGGGGCGCCCCCTATCCTTATGTTCACTATTGAAAAAGGGTTTTATGGAAACTTCACCGGTAAAAGGAATAAAAACCATTTTGTTGTTCAGAAATGGTAGATTAGGAGATCTAGAAATGCTAACCCTTTACATAACAAGACATGGAGAAACACAGTGGAATATAGAAAAAAGAATGCAAGGATGGAGTGATTCAGACTTAACGGAAAAAGGAAAAAAGAATGCAGTATTATTAGGTGAAAGATTGAAAGAGATAGAATTTGCTGCAATCTATACAAGCCCTAGTAAAAGAACGGTCGCAACAGCAAACCTTATAAAAGGAGATAGGCAGATTTCCGATTATTTTCGATGATCATTTAAAAGAAATTAATATGGGAAAATGGGAAGGAAAGAAAGCAGAATATTTGAAAGACAGGTATCCAGAAGCATTTGATTTCTTTTGGAATGCCCCTCATCGTTACAAATCCAGCGATGGCGAAGATTTTTTTGCAGTGGAAAAGAGGGTTAAACAAGCATTAAATATAGTGAAAGAAAATTATGCTTCGGGTAATGTTCTGCTTGTAACGCACTCCGTGGTGATAAAGTTATTACTAGCAATTTTTAAAGAGCTGCCAATGGAGAAAATCTGGGAACCACCTTTTATTCATGATACTAGTCTTACTGTTATAGAAATCAACGGTGATATGGGCAGGATTGTATTAGAAGGGGATCTATCACATCGGGTGTAGAGATATTTTGACTACTCCTGTTTATATTTTTTACCACCATTTTATGCTTAAGGCATTAACTTTTTAGATGACTATTTATATAAAATGTTGAGGACGGGAAAAAGATAAAATATGGAAGAAGATTACCGATAAAAAAGAAGAAAGGAGAATTAATGTCGTTTAAAATCAGCAAAAAAAGATTTAAAAATAATTGAAAGCTTGAATTTCAAATTGTCTTTTATATTAAGTATAAAATTAATGAAACTAAACAACGATTATAGAGAGACTTACAGGGGGAGAGTTTTTTGCGAAAAAAAGTGCATTTATTTATAGCTATTATACTGCTGTTATCATTATTTGTTCCTTATGGTTCTAACAGCAAAATAAAGGCAGCTTCAAATGCGATATCGATTAATTTCCAAGCAGATGATGCAGTGATTGATCCAAATCGCCCATATATTTATATGGTAGAAACAGGTAAGCCTATTTTGCATAGAGTAAATTATCTAACGGGAGAAATAAAAAAGATAAATCTTAAATACCCAGCAGAAAAAGTGGAAGTATACAAGGACAAAGTCTATGTGACTCAGCATTTAATGAAACATTCATATTATACGGAAAAGGGCTTAAAAGGAGCCATTGCAGAAGTGGATGCCGGAAATTTTACTTTATTAGATACCTTTCCAATATCCACAGATCCATGGGATATTGCGATCGATCAGAATGGCTACCTTTATATAACTCCTGGTTCTAATCAATGGGAAACTATTAAGGTTTATTCCTTAAATTCGAAAAAAGAAGTAGCAGAAGATGCTGGAAATGATAATACATCCATTTACATGGAATCTAGTATTTCCTACAATGAAAAGTTACACCGTCTTTATACATTGGACTCAGCAATAAGTCCAATAGATGCCTATGCCTATCTAATTGATAATGGCAAGATTGTAGACCATTATGACTCCCCATATCACGGAGACTATCATTTAAGCTCGGAAATGGTTATAAGCCCAGACGGACAATATATGTACAATATGAATGGGGTTGTATTTCGTTTATCAACTGTACAAGAAGAGGATATGACTTTCGATTTTGAATTTAGGATGGCCAATGATGAGGAAAATAATGAATATGAAACTTTTAATGACATTGCCTTTGATGATTCTGGAAGAAGAACTTATATAGCTAGTAGTTTTGGGGGAATAGATGTTTATGGCTATGGATCTGCCGATTATTACTATTCATTAAAAGAAGATTATTTTGTTCATTCTCTCTTTTATCAAAATGGATTAATTGCTATCTATGAAGATGAGAACGGAAATAATTATGTAGAGTATATGAAAAACACTGAGCCGTCTTCCTTTGAATTAACGGATTCATTGTTTTATGATGTTAAAAATGACGAGTGGGCAAGTTTAAGACAAGATAGTAGTAATCTGGAAATCGATTCTGAACTTTTATTCTTTTTTAATCAGGGGATTAGATGGAAGGATAGAAATGGAATAACTCTTATGGAGGGGGATAAGAAGATTCCTATTCAAATAGAGTCTGATGATAATTATTTGCATATACTCCCAGAATTATTAACAAAGGGAAAAAAATATAAATTAACGATAAATAAAAATGCTATTACCGGTTATGCAGGCAAAAGCTTGGATCGTGATATTGTCATAACATTTGGGACGATTGTTGAACCAGTGTCAGAGGTGTTTCTGGAAAAAGATAGTTCACAAGCTCCCAAGATGTATACATTTATTGGAGGAACTACGGGAGGAAGCAACCCTCTATATGAGTTTTATATAAAAGAGGGAAATAATTGGAAAAAAATACAAAGCTATAGTAGGAATAATAAGCTAGAATGGCAGCCAGCAGGTACTGGAACTTTTCAATTTAAAGTATATGCGAAAAGTTCTGGTAGTAGGAATCTCTATGATTCTGTACGCGAGTTTAGCCAAAAAGTTACAGATACAATAAAGCCGAGTATTACTATTACACAAAAAACTAAGAAACCAACAAACCGAGATATAGAACTCCAAATAACCGCAAAGGATAATTTGGGAATTCGGTATATCCAGCTACCTGATGGGAAGAAAGTGAATAATGAAAACGTAAAGTATATGGTGAAAAAGAATGGAACATATACCTTTACTGTTGTAGATTTGGGAGGAAATAAACAGGTTAAGTCTATAACCATAAAAAATCTCGATAAAACACCTCCAAAGGAACCTCAAATTAAGGAAGTTACAGATAAGTCGACAACTGTATCAGGAAAAGGAGAAGTAAATGCAAAAGTTGTAGTACTGGCAGGTAAAAAGGAACTAGGAAAAAGTACAGTACAAAAAGATGGTCGTTTCCAAATAAAGATTTCAAAACAAAAGGCAGGAACCAAATTAGTAATTAAGATAATAGACGCAGCTGGGAATAGTACATCCAAAGCAATAAAAGTTATCGACAAGACTCCTCCAGCAAAGCCAAAGATTACGACAAATGTAACATCGAAGACGACACTTATTGCTGGAAAAGCAGAAGCGAACGCAACTATTACTATTTATAATGGAAAGAAATTCGTGCAAAAAACAACAGCTGATGGAAAAGGTTCCTTTAAAATGACAATCAAAAAACAAAAGAAAAATACAAGCTTATTGATATATGCACAAGATAAGGCAAAGAATAAGAGTCAAGCAACAAAAATAAAAGTGAAATAAAATAATAGGATATCGTTTGTGTAAGAAAAGACGATATCCTATTATTATAGTTTTTTCCATAGTTTCTATAATTCGAAGTTTTGGCAGAAATGAGTGAACATTTTGAGATGGGGAGTGGAGAAACATTTTGAATAAAATAGAGCTGATTGAATTAACCGCAGAAAATATACAAGCAAATGGCTGCTATTGTTTAAGAAGCAAACAGAAGTCAACAGGCTATCAAGCAAAAAAAGCATGGTTAATGGATCAATTTGGACAAGGATTGAAATATATTCAACTAATGGAGAATGACAAGCTGGCCGGTTTTATTGAATATACACCCATTGAACATTCCTCCAGAGTAGTATATGGGGAAAATTACTATGTCATCCATTGTCTATGGGTAAATATAACGGGTAAAGGCTATGCAACTCAGCTAATTGAAAAGGTAATTCAAGATGCAAAAAATCATAAAAAGAATGGCATTATCGTGGTAACAAATCCAACAACCTCTTGGACGCCAAGCAAGGAAGTTTTCTTAAAAAAAGATTTCACTGAACTAGAAGATGCTCCCTATGGATTCGAGTTATTAGTCTACAAAATAAATGAAGCAGCAAATCCATATTTTCCGAATGATTGGGAAGAACGACTGACACTTCATAACAACCAATTAACCATTCTCCGCACAGCGCAATGCCCCTATATCGATATAGCCATCGATAATGTAATAGAAGCAGCTAGTAAATTACAAATAAAGGCAGAAATTCACCATCTCCAAACACGTGAAGAATTATTAAAGCTGTCGCCAACTCCATATGGTGTTTATGGAGTGATTTTTATGAATAAATTAGTCGCTTATCACCGGCTTACAGTTCATTCTGCGATGAAAAGAATGAAGGAATTTATATAAACAGAGAATTACCGAAAGTGGACCTCTTTGCAGGAATCCACTTTTTATTTTTGAAAATATTTAAAAAAAGTAAAACTTTTTAGAACTCTATCCGTCTATACATAGAATTTTTAATAAAGGAGGGGAAATGGTGGAAAATGAGAAAGATAAAATCATCTTAGAATGGTATGAAAAGTTTGGAGAAGCTATTTTTAAATATATTTTCATCATGATTCAAGATTATCAGCAAGCAGAAGATTTAACAAACGATACTTTTTTGAAAGCTTTTATCCACTTGGAAACATTTAAAAGGGATGCAAGTGAAAAAACGTGGCTGTATCGAATTGCTCATAATCTCACCGTCGATATGATTAGAAAAAAGAAGCCGGTAATACTGCTAAAAGAAGCTTTTTTATTTAAAAAAGATGAGAATCCATTACCTGAAGAGATGCTGCAGATCAGAGAACAATCATTAGAAATTTACAAGGCGTTAAGTACCTTGAAATCAACTTATCGAGAAATCATTATTCTAAGGAAACTAAAAGAATTCTCTATTGAAGAAACGGCAGGGATTTTAGGATGGTCAGAGGCTAAAGTGAAGTCAACCTTATTTCGAGCCATGAGAGCTTTGGAGAAAGAATTAAAAAAGGAGGGAGAATTAAATGGAAAAATTATATAAGGAACAACTAGATACAGAATTGAGGGACTTAGAAGCTGATATATATTGGAATAAAGAACGTAAAGATGCTTTGCATTTAAAGCTGAAGGAGCAGATGAAGAATAATCGGAAAACGAAAAATGCACTTCAACCATTCCCTTTTGTGGCAATTATAGGAGTGGCAGCGATTCTCTTTCTTTTCACTCAAATGGAAATGGAATCACTCCCATTTGAAAAAGGGGCAGCAAAAAATGCAGCTTTCGATATGGAAGCGGATCAAGATGAAAGAGTAGTTTTTACAGTTGAAGAGCAGAATAAAATCGAAAATAAAACAACTGTTTATCTATCAGAGGAAGCGATATTACCATATAACCTAAATACTAAAAATTTATCTTCCATTGTAGTTGTCGGTGAACCAAAAATAAGTGCGAGAAAAGAAAAGCGTTCCATTCTAGTTAATGTTGATTATCCGTTAAAGAATGGCCAATATTTTTCTATCCATTCAGAAAAAAAGCCTAATAATATGCGAGGAAACGGAATAAATAGTGTGGTGAAAAAAGAATACGAGATCACGATTAATAATCAAGAGGCTGTTTTAGTAGATATGGAGAAAAAGCCAAAATTAATACTAAAAACAGATAGATACCAATATACTATCTCGGGTGTAAAAGATGTAAGAGATTTAATCAAAATTGCCGAAATGATAGAATTTTATTGAAGAACAGAATGATAAATTTGTGATTGGAAAATTAATTGTTATTGCTAGCGAGGAAAATCCGAATGGTAAAAATAAGGGAGAGTTAATACATTGAGAAATAGGGGTTCTGTTGTTATTAGCCAAGGGAACAAATTTTGTTTAATTAAAAGAGTAAGAGATAATTCCGTTTATTTTGTTTTTCCTGGCGGAGGAATTGAAGCAGATGAAACGCCCTGAGCAAGCAGCTAAACGGGAAGCATTCGAGGAGTTAGGGGTAACTGTCGAACTAAAAGAATGCCTTGTAGAATTAGAGAAGCAAGGAACTCAGTATTTTTTTCTAGCTGATATCATTCATGGAACGATTGGATCAGGGCAAGGTGAAGAGTTTACTAATTCTAATCGAGATCGTGGCACTTATTTGCCTATGTGGGTAGACATAGATGATTTAACCGTTATGGATGTAAAACCTAATATCGTAGCTAAAAAAGTGCAAGAATATTTTGCTAGAAAGCATTCATCTTAGAAAAAGTGACCTTTTTTATCGAAGGTCACTTTGCTTTTTTGGTTTTGGAAATTTAATCATATTTTGAGGTTTAATGGTATAATTTTGAAGGGGAGCGAACCGAGTTTTGATCTTAAAAAGCTTATGCTAAAAAAGCATCATAACAGGTTGACTGGTATGAATTTGTATTTTGGAAATTGTTTTGGCTGACAAAGTTGACAAATAAAAAATAGGTAGGCAGACGACATGAAAATAGAAATACGAACATCGCAAGAGAAACCAATTAAATGTTTGGGATAACATTTTTTCTATATCCTGCTCCGTTCTTTCCTTCCACCATCCTGCATTTTTATATAGTTCTATCACCTCGCAAGCCTTCTGTAGGTGCATGGGAAAAGAACAAGCTCATTGGGTTTGCAAGAGCAATATCGGATGGGATTTTTAGAGCGTATATAGAGGATGTTGTTATTTCCAGCTCCTTTAATCGGAAAGGAATTGGCATAAAGCTAATTGCTAAAATGGTAGATGAATTATCTAATATTGATGTTATCAGTTTATTTTGTGAGGAAGATTTAATTTCCTTTTACAACAAGAATGAGTTTAAAAAAAGCAACTCACAGTTTGTCATGCATAAAGTAAAGAAATGAAAATGGATTATACTTCCCTAGTTTTTGATAGGAGTGAGAATTTGAATTTAATAGAAAATATAATTGCAATGAAGGAACAAGAGTTAAAGTACTTCTTAGGAAATGATAAATTGGATGAAATAACATCGGATGAAAAAACAAAACAGAAAGTCATCCTGTCCATGCTTAAACATATTGGCTCCCCTGATAGCGAGTTAAGAGATAACTTGATTTATCAAACATTTTGTCAGTTTATATTGGAATCCAAACTAGATAACGATCTATTAATTGAAATATTAGATATTTGTATAAGTGATCAATTTTTATTTAAAGGAATTGGCGAAAAGAATACAGATTCTGTTTTCACTCGTTCTTTCACCTCTTTATTAATAGCACTTATACTTTATCAAGATAATCGCGATGATTTCTTATCAAGGGCAAAGATCCTTGAAGTGAAGGATAAGTTGATTAGCTATGTACATCTTGAAAAAGATGTGAGGGGATATGTTAGAGAAAAAGGATGGGCCCATAGTGTTGCACATGCAGCAGATGCTTTCGATGAACTTGTCAAAAATAAAAAAATGAAGCAAAGTAATTATCCAGAAATAGTGAAGGCGATTTTGGGTAAAATCTATCAGTCGGAGAGTGTCTATATTCATGATGAAGAAGAACGCATGATTATTCCCATTGTACAAATGGCAGATAACGGTTTAGAGAAGATAAGGAAGGTTTGTCTATTATTGTCAACGATAAACTTTTTAAGAAATTTTTGCAATTCGCTACCAAGAACCAATAATTTTCTTCCTCTAATTCATTCTTATCTTTCTCTAACTCCTTCCTCCTATTTTTTATCCAAGATTCCAACACTTCCTTCTCTACACCCAGTCGTACTCCATGCTATAAAGGAGATTTATTAACGATGGACTGGATACTATTTGATACGCCAGATTATTTACAGGGAGGTAGTGCTAAACAGCAGCAAGCATATTTAGCATTGAAGAAATTAAAAATAAATGAAATTTTACATTCTTATAAGCCAATTCTTTGCGGAACCATTCCAATTGGAGTGGATATAGAGTCTTCCGACTTAGATATTATAATGGAAGTCTACGAATTTGAAATTTTTAGCCAGATTGTCATCGATTATTTTGGAAAAATGAATCATTTTCGCCTAAAAAGATTAATGATTAGAGAAGTGGAAGTAATAAAAGCAAATTTCTATTTTGATGGCTTTGAATTTGAATTGTTTGGTCAGCCTATCCCGGTTAAGCAGCAATATGCGTATCTCCATATGATAATTGAACACGCCGTTTTAAGGATAAATCCATCCGTAAAAGAAGAAGTACTTATACGAAAGAAACAAGGCTATAAAACAGAGCCAGCTTTTTGTCAGGTTCTAGGATTAAAAGGTGATCCTTATCAGGCGCTGATAGAATACGGGAAAGCAAAGAGATTCATTTAAGTATCAGCAGAAAAAGGCAGGGACAACAGTGGAAAGAAAAATAATCGGTGAATGGAAGTTTTATCAATCTACGAAAAATATTCAAAATAAAGACAAAATTGTAATCTTATATCATGGTTGGGGTGGAACAGCGAAGGGATACATAGAGTTGGCCGAAGAAGTTGCTCAAGAAGGGTATGGCGTATTAATTCCTGACATCCTATATCACGATGAAAGATTTCCTTTAGAAGATTACTTTGATTACAACATTACTCAGCAGTACTTTTGGGATACTATTTTCCATACTATTGATGAATTCAATGATTTTTTAGGCGTAGTAGGAATAAAGAAAAACAGTATCATATTAATAGGCAATTCAATGGGGGGATTTATAGCAAATGGTATTTTTGCGAAAGAGCCTGACATAAGTGGCTTGGCAAACATCAATGGCTCGGGTTCCTTCCTCCTTACAGAAAAATTATTTCGTATACGAGATGATAGAGAAGAGATGTCTCAAGAAGAAGAGAAGTTATTAAAGAAATACGATCCAATAAACACAACGAGGAGTCTATCACCAGTTCTTCTTATGCATGGAGATAGTGATACGATAATTCCAATCGAGAGTCAAGAAAATTATTATAAGTATCTTAGCCAGGAGAAGGGAAGAACCAATGTGGAGTGGGGAATTTTTGAAAAAGTGAATCATGCATTTACACCCGAAATGGTAGAGAAACTTATTGCTTGGTTAAAGGAAATCAAAAATAAGGATGAGTGGATAAGATGGACTTAATATTTATACGACATGGAGAGGGAGAACACACACTTAACCTTCCTGCTAGTTTACAAAAAAGAAATCCTTCTCTCACAAAAAAGGGGAGGGATCAAGCTAATAAGCTAAAGGAACGTTTGCCTTTAACCACTCAGGATATTGTGTTTATTAGCCCCTTAGTAAGGACATTGGAAACAGCTATGCTATGGACTGATGGAGTCGATTGTAAAAAAATAGTAACTCCTTATGTTTCTCCAAGGATGTTCCCTCTCTTAACGAATAAACAAACCTTGCCTTGTGATCTAATGATGGAAAAGGAGAAAATACTAGATATTTTTCCTGTCTTTGAACTAGACGACAATCCCCCTGAGTCATTATGGGAGAACGGATTTAATACTGTTATAGATAGTGAATTTACAAGACAGGCGGAAGAATTTTTAGCAAATTGTAGACATTTAAAAAAAGAGAAAATCTATATTGTTTCACATGACGGCACCATTACTTCCTATCGCCAGTTAATATTAGGGAGACCGTTAAGTAGAGATGATTTTCCGAAAGAGACAGGGTGGTTTCAGATATCATGTTGATTAGGATGGGGGTGTATGCTAGAAATGCTATTTTAAATATGTACAATAATGCTTGGATAAATATGTACAAATTTGCTTTCATTTTACATACTAGTCTTGAGGTGACTAGTCATGTATATATCATTAAATGTCGATGTTAATTTTGAGATTAATAGTCTTTCAGACTTACCAAAATTCAAACAAATAATGGAGCATATGAAAATGAAAATTAATAAGAGTAAATTGGCTGAAGAACTTGGAGTAGATCGACGAACAGTTGAGAAATATCTAAATGGTTTTGTCCCCAAGAGGACAAGAAAAAAGTCCTCAAAAATTGATGAATATTATGAAGTGATCGCTGCTCTTTTATCTGAGGATTCTAAACAGGTGTTTTATTATCGGCGGGTGCTTTGGCAGTACTTAAAGGATAATCACGGTTTAGACTGTGGTGCTTCGACCTTTCGAGCCTATATCGCTCGAATACCTGAATTTAATGCTTACTTTGTGGAGGACAAACGTATTGCTTCTCCGAAGGGGACGGTTCGCTATGAAACTCCGCCAGGTAAACAAGCTCAATTAGATTGGAAGGAAAATATTCAATATGAAACAAAAGATGGCGAGCAGGTCGAGATCAATGTAGCTGCGCTTATTCTATCTACTTCAAGATTGCGAGTATTCCACTTGAGTATTTCCAAGTCACAAAGTACGCTGTTTTCCTTTCTAACAGAAGCTTTTGAAACGTTTGGCGGTGTTCCTGAGGAACTCCTTACGGATAATATGAAAACAGTGATGGATGAAGCAAGAACGGAACATTATCCGGGTAAAGTGAATGCAAAGTTTGAGCAATTCGCAAAAGACTTTGGCTTTAAAGTGAAAGCCTGTATCGCTGGCAGACCAAGGACAAAGGGAAAAGTCGAAACGACAATGAAATTGTTAGACGAAATTCATGCCTATCAAGGACAATTCTCTTTAGAGGAACTGCATCAATTTATACAAGAGTTAGCCAACAGAGTGAATCACCAGATTCACCAAGGGACAGGAAGAATACCAATGATTGAATATAAAAAAGAAAGGAACCACTTACTCCAGCTACCAACTGATAAAGTAAGAGATTCCTATCGCATTAAGCACACACAAGTAAAAGTCAATGCATCCAACATGATCTCCTACAAATCAAACCAGTATTCCGTACCACCAGAATATCAAGGAAAGAAAGTAGGTTTACAAGTGTATGATAACAACTTATGGATTTATTATAACATGAAACTTATTGCACAGCATCCAATCAGCAAAGCGAAGCTAAATTATCAGGAAGCACATTATAAAGCAGGTTTGGCTGTTTCAGCCCCTTACTATAACTATCCGGAAATCGATGATTTGGCAAAGAAAAATCTAGCAACGATTGGAGAAGTGTATAAATAATGAATCTATCCACTAATTATCAACAATTATTAAGAAACCTAGAGTATCTAAAGCTGAAGCAAATGACTCTACATTTAAATGAAGTAATTGATTTCGGAGTCCAGAACCAGCTGTCATTTATTGATACGTTAATCAAGTTAACCAACTATGAAATTGATGTGCGAGAACAAAATATGACGCAGTCGATGGTAAAGGTGGCTGCATTTCCACATATGAAAGAAATAAAAGATTTTGATTTCACTTTCCAAACCTCAGTCAATCAGCAACAGATTCAAGATTTTCTAACCTTTCGCTTTATTGAAGAGAACGAGAATATTGTTTTCTTAGGACCAAGTGGTGTTGGCAAAACACACTTGGCCACCGCCATAGGGATTGCGGCAGCAAAGAAAAGAACAAGTACCTATTTCATTAAATGCCATGATTTAATTCAGAATTTAAGACGAGCACGATTGGAGAACCGCTTAGAAACTCGTCTAAAACATTATACAAAATATAAACTATTAATCATTGATGAGATTGGTTATTTGCCAATTGATCAAGAAGATGCGAAATTATTTTTCCAACTGATTGACATGCGATATGAAAAGCGCAGTACGATCTTAACAACGAACGTAAACTTTAAGGCATGGGATGAAGTATTTCAGGAGCCTAAGCTGGCAAATGCCATCTTAGATCGCATCTTACACCATGCGAAGGTTGTGACAATGGTGGGAAATTCCTATCGTTTAAAGGATCATTTAGTGCAAGAAAACGAGTGATTTTGTACATCCTTAAACGAGCGAAAATGTACATATTTGTGTTGACATTTATATGTATGCCGGTAAAAAGAAGATTTGGTAATCATAAAAACTGGAAACGGATAATAGAAAAGCAATATGCTCAAACGTTTATGAAGACGGAAGAGTTTACAGGATATTTGGCGCTCTTTCATTCAATAAAGGTAGTGGAGTCAGTAACAAAAAGGTATGATCAGAAAGTTGTGTGTATCCTTGATGATGGCTATATGTGGCTTCATCAGTTTCCCTTATATAAACATCATTCTGTCACTACTATGTTTAATGCAGATGGAGATAAGGTTAGTGGGTGAGGCTGAACAAAAAAGCAAATAAAAACCACTAAACTTCAAGTGGTTTTCGTAAATTTATATTAATGTCCCATTATAAGCGTGCCTAGTATATGGTAAAAAATAGGGAACAAAAACAATACTACATTGGCAATTATACCTACTAGTGATAAGGTATCTCTATTCCGTTTATACCCTAAAAAGCCGATGACTGCTCCAAATGGACACAAAAAGAGCGGCATAAGAACAGGTAATCCTTGAATTTTCTCCAACGGAATGATGTCTGTAAAAAAATTAAGAATCAATAGTCCAAGGACAATAGGAAAAAGAATCGATAGCACACCTAAAAAGCTGCTTTTATTACTTTGTTTTTCTCTGATTTTCTGATGCACATTCATACTCCTTTCAGATTTGCTTTTCATAAATTCACTTTTTGAAAACATGAGAGGATGAAACTTTATATGTATACTTTACTATACAATTATTGGAAGTGTATGTAATTTTTCGAAAAAAGTTGTATTTTTACATTTAATAAGAGGGAGAATAATTTTGCTAATATCTGATAAACTGTACGGGAATTTTGAGATAGAAAAAGTTTTAATAGAATTAATAGAAAGTAAGCTAATCCAGCGATTAAAAGGAATTCATCAAGGTGGAGCAAGTTATTTAGTAAATGAAAACTGGAATGTAACGCGCTATGAGCATTCAATTGGGGTTATGCTTTTAATCCGAAAGCTTGGAGGTTCGATAGAGGAACAAATTGCTGGTTTATTGCATGATGTGTCTCATACTGCCTTTTCCCATATTATTGACTTTGTCTTAGATAAACAGAATGAGAATTATCATGAGGAAATATTTCTTTCTGTGATAAAGGATTCTGAAATACCGATAATCTTAGAAAAATATCATTATGACTATGAGAAAATAATCGGAGACGATTCTAAATGGACGATTTTGGAGCAGCCTGCACCAGAATTATGTGCCGATCGTGTGGACTATACATTACGGGATATGTATACATATGGAAAAATATCGTTAAAGGAAGTAGAGGGGTTTTTAGAAAATGTTGTAATAGTTGAAGGGAAAATGTGTTTACAACATGTCGATTCGGCAGAATGGTTTGTTGAAACCTATTACAAAGAGGTCATCGATTTTTTCATGCATCCATTAAATATTTATGGATATGACCAGTTAACAAAAGTTTTAAAAGCAGCTTTAGCTCATAGCATCATACAATTTTCCGATTTTTTAGGGGAGGATAAGGAGTTAATTCATAAAATAAGTACAGCCAAGAATGTGGAGCTCCAAATGCTATGGAATAAGCTCCATCCCAGTGTGAAAGTAATCGAAGATGAAGAGGATTTTGATATCCATTTAAAGAATAAGGTTCGACTTATTGACCCATTAATTTTCTGCCGAAATAAACTAATAAGTGCTTCAAGCCTTTCGCAAAAAATTCAAGGGATGAATCATGCAGCTTTGCAAAAAGCGAAGAAAGGTGCTTATGTAAAAGTGATAGAAGCGTAAGGGTTTGATGATCAGTTTTTTATTATTTTTTCCTCTGACTTACTGCATGATTCTTAAATTAATGGTTAATCCCTGTATAGGTCATTCATAAAAAGTCATATGTGGTTTTTCGGTTTTATAGTAATGGATGCGGTCACTTAATGTTCCGGTATGAAATTCGAATTTATGGCCATCAGGATCAGTAAAATAGATTGATTTTTTATCTTTTTATCTCTTTCTCTGCCATCGAGAAGGGAAACATTAAGGTGCTCTAATTTTTTTAATGTTTTATCATAGTCAGCTTCCTCTATCGAAAAGGCAATATGTGTATAAGAATGGTGAATCTCGTTTCTTGGAATCTCTTTCTCTTCGTTTAAGGCTAACCATATTCCACTTAAATCAAAATAGGCGGTAGAACGACCTTTTACTAGCAATTTTGCATCAAAAACCTGTTGGTAAAAAAGAATAGATTTTTCTAAATTAGAAACAGAAAATAACAAGTGATTGAGTCCATTTATCATTGTAATCCCTCCTGTTATTATAATTTGTTAAAAGCTTAAATAATTCCTTTTTTAATAGTAATACAATATATTAAAAGGATACTAGTTATTTATGAGTGTTTTTTTAGTAACGATAAAAGAGACATTTCCTTAAGCAGCAAATGTCTCTTTTACTTTCCATTAGATTTTTTTCAGATAAACATAGCTTACTTTATCATATTCCATTTTCTCTTCATAAAAGCGATGGGCATCGATTCGCTGTAAACCAGAGGATAAAGACACGATAGGATAGTCATTAGCGACAGCCCACTCATGAACATAGTTTAATAATACCTTTCCATATCCTTTCGACCGATGCTTGCTGTCTGTAATTAATTCGCATACCCAGATGAATTTGCCGTTATACAAGGTTATCATAGGCATAAACCCACAAAGGGCGACAATTTCATTCTGATTATAAAGTGCAATCAAACGGTAGTCTTCTTTTTGAACAGACTCTGACACTAATGTAAGATAAGTATCCAAATTTAATTGCGTTCTCAATTGTTTCATAACAGGAAAAGCTTTTTCCCATTCTGCTTCAGAAGTTAATTCTTTAATAAGTAATTGGTCATTTAACATATCCAATCCTCCCTTTCTATCTCTAATGTAATGGCAATCTGGTATAATCTAAAGTGCCAGAATTGTTCTTTTTAAAGGTATCAGCTGAAGGGAAGGAGTGGATACTAATGCTAGAATTAACACCAATTTTACAGAAGGATAGTGGAAAGCCCCTTTATATGCAGTTAGCGAATTTTATTAAACAAGAAATTATGAATAAACATATTTCACCGAATGAAAAATTGCCATCGAAAAGAAAGCTGGCGGAACATTTGCAAATTAGTTTAAACACAGTCCAATCGGCCTATGACCAACTTTGTGCAGAAGGATATGTGGAAAGTATTCCGCGAAAAGGATTATTTGTATTAACTATTGATGAAGAATTTCGAAATCGGTTCGATACAGAAGAGAATAAGGAAAAGCAAAAGGTGGAACAGGAAAAGCCTGTGAAAATAGACTTTAATTCAGGAAATGTCGATAGTAGCTATTTTCCCTATACTACTTGGAGAAAACTTTCTATGCAATCGATATATGAAGATCAAAACTTCTGGTTTTCGAATGGAGATCCACAAGGGGAATTTAATTTAAGAGAGCAGATTGCTAAACACTTATATGCGACAAGAGGCGTAAACTGTCATCCCGACCACATTATTCTAGGTGCAGGTACGCAAATGCTAATTGGGTTAATTGGTTTATTGATCGGAAGGGATAAAACATACGCCCTTGAAAATCCGGGCTATCATCGAATTAGAGTAGTTTTTCAAGATATGGGGATTAAAGTTTTACCAATTTCGGTTGATGACAATGGCATGAATGTTTCGCAATTGAATGAGAGTAAAGCAAATATTGCTTATGTAACGCCTTCTCATCAGTTTCCTTATGGAATGATTATGCCTATTACACGTCGATTAGAATTGCTTAAATGGGCAGAAAAAAACGGCGGTTATATAATAGAAGATGATTATGATGGGGAGTATCGCTATAAAGGAAAGCCGATTCCGGCACTTCAAGGACTAGATAAGAACAATCGGATTATTTATCTAGGAACCTTCTCAAAATCCTTAATTCCATCTCTGCGCATAAGCTTTGCTGTCCTCCCGAATTCTTTATATTCTACATATAGGAAGCATTTTACCGTGTATAAACAGACTGTTTCTCGCATGCACCAAGACACTTTATATCGTTTTATTAAAGAGGGCCATTGGAATAGTCATTTAAATAAAATGAGAACATTATATCGAAAGAAGCGCCAAGTATTACTGCAAACGATTCAACATCATTTAGGTGGATTTGTAAAAGTGATTGGAGAAAATGCTGGCCTTCATATTGTTTTAGAAGTTCATACTGAGTGGACAGAAACACAATTAATAGAAAAGGCATTGATCTTTGGAGTTAAGGTATATCCACTTTCCTTGTATTACTTTGAGAAACGCTATACAGGTAATCCAAAAGTAATTTTAGGGTATGGGGGATTAACAGACACAGAAATGGAAGAGGGTATTGGTTTACTGAGAAGTGCTTGGGAGATCGGGAGTGATTAATGAAATTAGCTAAACAAAAGCCATTTTTAAGATGACTTTTGTTTAGGAATTTTAGATTATTCTTGCGAGAAAATTATCGATATGTATCATGAGTAGGTGTAAACAAATCCTCGGCAGCATTGCGAACTATGGAAAAATGATCGACATTATAATGGCCATGTAATATTGTATTGTGATGTTTTATAATGGTCTCGGCAGAAAGGATAGAAGAATCAGTTGTGGAATGGCCATCCCCAACTAGCGTGACATCTATATGATTAACCGTTGCTGTTCGGACCGCTGTATCAATACAATAAGGAGTTTCGCAACCCATAATAACAAGATGGTGCATTTCTTTTTCCTGTAGATACTCTAATAAACCTGTTCCATAGAACGCATTGGTTTTAACTTCGCGAGGGACATTTATATCGGAGTGAATGTCAAATCCAGGTCCTTTTCCTCCTGCAACATCTTTATCTCTTACAAAAATGATCTCTATCCCTGATTCAATAGCTTTCTTTATTACTAAATTGATTGATTCTAATAAACCTTGTTTGTTATAGACCCCTTTTGCTTCTGCGTTTCCTTCAACCAGCTCTTGTTGTACATCAATAATTAATAATGCTTGATTCAATCGAAAAACCCCTTTAAACAAGAATAGTAGTAGCTTTTTAACTACGATATTATATTCGCGATTGGAGAGAGCTTTTCCTTTTGGAGATTAAGGAAGGTTAAATAAACTTTTAGAGGCTTTTTATTCCAAGTATTAATTTGAAGGATTTTCTATTTTTAGTAGCTTTTTTAAATCCTTCTTTTGAGTCGATAATAAGCACTGTTTTTCCAACCCAAATTCTAGTATATAATGATTGAAATTTAATAGGTCTCTTTATTCCTTTTTCCTCAAACTCTGTTCCATCTTGTAATTCTGTTTCTGTTCGTATAAGCCATTTGTTGCCTATACCAAATTCTATGTATTTCAAAGTGATTCCTCGTTTCTACTATTTAGTTAAGGTGTTATTTCGATAAGAATAATATATTGGTGTTAAAATCATCGTTCATAACCAAGATGAACACCGCTTTTCAAGACACAGAGCCCAAAAAAAGGTGTTCATAAGCAAGATGAAAACAACTATTCAATAGATAGAGCCCAAAAAAGGTGTTCATATTCGAGATGAAAACAACTATTCAATAGATAGAGTAGAAAAAAGGTGTTCATAGGCAAGATGAAAACCATTATTCAAGAGACAGAGCTCAAAACTAGCGTTCATAACCAAGATGAGCCCCGCCTACAAAAACAATAAGTAAAATCGGCATTCATCTATCATAAAAAATGGTTCATAGAAAAATTCCATGAACCATTCGGGGAACAAGCTCCGAAATAAACACCTATCCTAATTAACGGTGTGCTTCATAAACAGATGCTTTGGAAATCTTTTTGATGAATGCTATTTCATCCGCAGATAGAGGGGCACTGTTAACTGCTTTTGCGTTAGCGCGAAGCTGTTCTGCTGAGCTTGCTCCTGCGATGATGCTAGCGACAGCGGGATGAGCTAAATTATATTGCACGGCAGCCTCTGTAAGTGTACGATTATCTAAGAATTTCTGTTCCAGTGTTTGTAATACTTCTGTCAATTCTTCTCGAGAATAATCTAAATAGCCTTTCTCCGATAGTTTTTCGCGATATTTAGGACTTAAAAGACCTTTTGCAACCGGTCCGCGAGTGACAACACTAATATTGTTTTCGGCAAGTAATGGCAGTGCTTCTTCCTCAGGACGTCTGTCCAAAATGCTGTATTGCATCATGACAGAAACAATTGAAGAACGTTTCACATATTCGCGAATGACATTGGGACGAATGGAGGAAATACCATAATAATGAATAATTCCTTCTTCTTTTAATTCTTCAAATGCCTCAATCGTTTCCTCTATTGGATCTTCCATCGTGCCTCCGTGCAGCTGATATAAATCAATATAATCTGTGCCAAGGCGCTTTAGGCTTTGTTTTACTTGTTCTTTAATATAGGCTTTACTTGCATCCCAAACCCAGCCTTCTTGTCCTTCTTCCCACTTATTGCCTACCTTTGTAGCAAGAATGACATCTTCGCGATTATTCTTGAAAAACTGACCGAGCAATTGCTCATTTTTCCCTTGATCATATAGATCCGCTGTGTCAAAATAATTAATTCCTTCTTCAAGTGCTGCTTCTAAAATTGGGAAAGCAGTTTTTTCTTCGGTACCGAGACTCATACAGCCTAGACCTAATTTGGAAACAAATAAGTTAGAATTGCCTAATTGAGACTTTTGCAAAATTAAACACCTCTCCATTAAAGATATCTCTTATTGTACGAAAGATGCTGTTTATTCACAAAGAATATGGCTTATTTTTGAGAGCTGTCAGCATTTGCGTTTATCCAATCTTTTACATAAGTAAATTCCGTTTGGTATTTTTTAAGAATATAGCGGATTTCCCAAGCCTTTCCTGATAAAATAATTCCTTTTTCCTGGATATATACTTTCAAAAGCTTCCCCCAATCCTTTCCATTGAACAGAAATGAAGTATAATAATCTATATGTCAGAGCTTTGGCTTAATAGAACAGGAGTGTGTCAAATGAGTACATTGGAAGAAAAAACATTAAAAACAGAGCATATTTATAGCGGGAGAATCATTCAAGTTCAAGTGGATGAGGTCGAATTGCCGAATGGGAAAACGTCCACGCGAGAACTTGTAAAGCATCCAGGCGCGGTTGCTGTAATAGCGATAACGGATGATAATAAACTAGTTATGGTAGAACAATATAGAAAGCCGCTTGAAAAAGTAATTGTGGAGATTCCTGCTGGGAAATTAGAAAAAGGCGAAGAACCAGCTCTTTGTGCTAGAAGAGAGTTAGAAGAAGAGACGGGATATGAATGTGAAACTCTAGAATTGGTAAGCTCATTCTATACTTCCCCAGGATTTGCTGATGAAATTATTCATGTATATGTGGCAAAAGGATTAAAGCAAAAAGAAAATGCAGCAGGACTTGATGAAGATGAGTTTGTGAATGTATTAGAAATTTCACTAGAGGAGGCATTGGAATTTATCAAAGAAAAGCGTATTTTTGATGCTAAAACGATTTTTGGGGTACAATATTTACAAATTGCAAATTTAAAGGAGTAAAAATGAATTCGTATTACACTGATTTACATATCCATATTGGTAGAACAAAGAGCGGGAAACCGGTAAAAATAACAGCATCAAGAAACTTAACTTTAACGGCAATCATAGAATATGCCAGTAAGCAAAAAGGTCTTGATATGATTGGGATCATTGATTGCCATTCTCCTGAGGTAATATTGGAAATGGAGGAGTTAATAGCACAAGGGAAGATGCTGGAATTAGCCGATGGTGGGGTGAGAATGGAAGAAATCACGATTATTCTTGGCTCAGAGCTCGAAATATATGATTCTTTCTGTAAGGGTCCTATTCATGTGCTATGCTATCTACCGACGTTGGCTAAAATGAGGGAATTTTCTAATTGGATTTCTCACCATATGAAAAATGTAACATTAAGCTCGCAGCGCCTTTATATCAGTGGAAAAGAATTACAGTATAAAGTAAAGGAATTAAATGGACTATTCGTTCCTGCCCATGTCTTCACACCGTTTAAAAGTTTATATGGTAGCGGAGTTAATCGTTCCTTTAAAGAAGTTTTTGACGAGAAAATGATTGATGGGATTGAGCTTGGTTTGAGTTCTGATACCGAGATGGCAGACCAAATCGCAGAATTACATTCTTTTTCATTTATAACCAATTCTGATGCTCATTCTTTAGAAAAAATGGCTCGGGAATATCAGGTCATGGAAATGGAGGACGCTTCTTTTGCTGAATTTGCAAAAGTACTTCATCAAGAAGACGGTAGAAAAATCATTGCCAATTATGGATTAGATCCGAAATTAGGTAAATATCACGAAACAGTTTGCATGAAATGCTATGCTCCATTCTCGGAAACGACAGGGATCTGCACAGAATGCGGAAGTCATAAATGGGTAAAAGGGGTGGCAGCAAGGATTAGCGATTTAAAAGATGCAGCCAGTGCACCTAGTAGACCTCCGTATATTCATCAAATACCGTTAGAATATATACCTGGATTAGGAAAAAAAACGCTGCAAAAATTACTCGATTATTTTTCTACTGAAATGCAAATCATTCATGAAGCCCCCTATGAAAAACTAGTGGAGATTGTGCCAAAGAAAGTGGCAGATTATATTGTTGCAGCAAGAACGGGAATGGTAGACTTGCAAGTTGGCGGGGGCGGCAAATACGGCAAGGTCAGAGTAGATAAGTAATATCAAAAATCCCACATAATCATTTGTGGGATTTCTTCATTATGTCAAAGAATAAAGACAAATATCTCTTAGTTCTTCTGTATCGGCACTTAGTGTCTCATTTTTCAAAATTCCATCTAATGAGAAGCCGAGTTTTTCTGGGATAGCACGGCTTTTCATGTTGGTGGAATCTACTCGTATCTCAATACGATTAGCCTCAAGAGTACTTTGTGCGAACTTTATTAATGCTTTTGTACTTTCGGTAATATAGCCTTTTCCTGTATGAGCTGAATCACACCAATAGCCAATTTCAAACACGCGGACTTTCCAATCGATTGAATGTAGACCGGTTGATCCAATAAATTCATTTGTTGCTTTTAAATAAATATGTAATCGAATATCTTCTCTTAAAATATATTTGGCATATGATTCTCGTACGCCTGCTTCCACTTCTTCTAGTGTTTGCTCCTGATTGGCAAAACTCATCCAAGGTTTAAAGTCTTCTTTTGACCGCTGAATGCTTTCATATACATCTTTGCCATCTCCTGGCATACAGGGGCGTATGACTAGCCTTTCTGTTTCGATCGTTTCTGGTAAATCGATTAATACTGGTTTCAAAACACTCACCTCAATTTGTTAATCTATCTATCTCTATAATCAATAATATAATAATCTGATTATTTTTTCATTTCTATTAATAATAGATTTATAGTCATATGCCCTTTTTTTTTGCATAAACATTAACTAACAGACTTGGCGGGAGGAAAGGCAATGAAAAAGAAAAAATATCAGAATATCCTAGTGAATCATATACGCGATCATTCCTCAATTTACTTATTTATCATTGTATTGTTTTTAATGGGGGTTATTTTTGGTGCAATTGTAGTGAATAGTTTGTCTCTCTCCCAAAAGGAAGATCTCTATTATTATTTAACACAGTTTTTTGGACAGGTTTCGAATGGACAAGTAGCGGACAGCAAAGATTTGTTTTTTCAAAGCTTTTCGCATAATAGTAAGTATATTGGTTTTATTTGGCTGTTAGGTATTTCGATCATAGGATTGCCTATTATTTTAATTCTACTATTTATTAAAGGAATGGTAGTTGGTTTCACAGTTGGCTTTTTAGTAAATCAAATGGGATGGCATGGATTTCTACTATCATTTGTGTCGGTTCTGCCGCAAAATCTAATTGTTATTCCAATTTTTATAATTTCTGCTACACTATCAGTAGCATTCTCTTTTAAAATGATTCGCCAGCAGTTTATGAAGAAAAAGGGAGAACCAATGCTGCCGCTGTTTGCTAGATATACTATTCTTCTAATAATGGCCTTTATAGTAATCGGCATTGCTGCTGCAGTAGAGGCATATATTTCGCCATTATTAATGAAAGCTGTCATTAATATGGTACAATCTATTATTATTACTATCCCTTTTTAATGGAGGGGTGCTGCTTCATTCATTATCGTTGATAGTCATTATAAATTAATAATTATTATTAATTGTTATTTATAATAATTTTTATTAGGATTCTTTTCCTACTTCTGTTATAATGAGATGGACAGTGGCTAGGGAGGGACTTTCGGAATGGAAAGTAGAATAGATAGAATAAAAAAGCTGTTGCATTCTTCGAGCTATAAATTAACTCCCCAAAGGGAAGCAACAGTTCGAGTATTATTAGAAAATGAAGAAGACCATCTCAGTGCAGAAGATGTTTACTTACTCGTTAAAGAGAAATCTCCTGAAATTGGATTGGCAACCGTATATCGCACACTTGAACTACTTACGGAATTGAAAATTGTTGATAAAATAAATTTTGGTGACGGTGTTTCTAGGTATGATTTGAGACAAGAAGGTGCAGCCCACTTTCATCACCATTTAGTATGTATTGAATGTGGAGCAGTGGATGAAATTCAAGAAGATTTACTAGGAGATGTAGAGAAATTAGTAGAGCGTGACTGGAATTTTAAAATTAAAGATCATCGTCTAACATTTCATGGTATTTGTCATCGTTGCACGGAAAAAAACGAGGATGTTTCATCCGCAGAATAAACCTTTTCAGTTGAGAAGGTTTTTTATTTTTGTTATTTACTAATTCAAAGAAGGAATGTTACCTTTATCACATATTCATAGGATATCAAATGAAAACGAAGGGGGAATTTAACGCTTTAAATAATATTTATTTCTATTATAATAAGAATAATAGGTCCATTAGGTATATTAAATGTCCAATCTGGCATAGCTTGTATTATAGAAGTTATGGAGGGATTTTGGATGAGATGGACAAAAGCAATTATAAATACACTAAAAGTATTTCTCCTATTTACAGGATGTACGATTCTTTTTTATTATGCAATCGTTTGGTTTAATCAAGAATATCAACAACTACATCGCTATGATGAGCCATCAGGTTCTGCCATCAAGGTGAATGCAGATAATAGTCTGGAAACAGAAAAATATTCATGGAGGGATCGAATATTCCTGTTTTACTTAAATGGGGAATAGTCCTATGGAAGATCAATTAAAAGATTTTATACATTATTTATTAGTGGAAAAGGGTTTAGCGAGTAATACACTTGTATCATATGAAAGAGACTTAAAAAGCTATATAAAATATATGAAAAATGTAGAACAATGTAATCTCAAAGAAATACAGCGTTCCCACATTATTCGCTTTTTAGGTTTTTTAAAGGACCAAGGAAAGTCCTCTAAAACAATCGCACGACATATAGCATCTATTCGTGCATTTCATCAATTTTTATTCCGGGATCGTGTGCTTGAAGAGGATCCAACTGTACATATTGAAACACCGCAGGCAGAAAGAACATTGCCTAAAGTTCTATCCATGGAGGAAGTAGAAGCACTGCTTGATTTTCCTCATAAAAATGACCATTATGGACTCAGAGATAAAGCGATGCTTGAGCTTCTCTATGCAACAGGAATCCGTGTGAGTGAGTTGATCAATTTAAATATGGATGATGTTCATCTTACAATGGGGTTTATCCGCTGTATCGGAAAAGGGAACAAAGAAAGAATCATCCCTATTGGCGGAGCAGCTACGAGGGCATTGAAGGATTATTTGCATCAAGGGAGACCAACATTTTTAAACCAAAAGAAATCCACGGAGCATTCCTTGTTTCTAAATCACCATGGCAATCGATTAACAAGACAAGGCTTTTGGAAAATTTTAAAGCGTTTAGGGAAGGAAGCCCATATTGAAAAAGAAATAACACCGCACACATTAAGACATTCGTTTGCAACTCATTTATTAGAAAATGGTGCTGATTTAAGAGCGGTGCAGGAAATGCTCGGTCATGCTGATATCTCAACAACTCAAATATACACCCATGTAACAAAAACTAGATTGAAAGATGTATATAGTCAATTTCATCCTCGTGCCTAGTGGGCGGGAGATAGTTTTTATTTAAAAGGGTAAATAGTAAGGAGAAAAAGACACTGTCAGCAAACTTGAACAGTGTTCTTTTTTCTTTTTATATGAAAAAAGGTATAATGAAGAAGAAAATAGAAAACAATTTTTATTTTTCCAAAGTGAAAGATAACAATTTTGAAAAAGATGTCAGACTTCTGACGATTATGCTATAATTTTTATGGTTAATAAAGATACATATAGTAGGACAAAATAGGGTTAAATGAAATGGTAAAAGGAGGAAAAAGATGTCTACATATAAATATAATCGTGTTTTCCTAATTGTAATGGATTCTGTAGGGATTGGCGAGGCACCTGATGCGAAAAAATTTAATGATGAAGGAGCACATACATTAGGGCATATTGCTCAAAGAATGAATGGTCTTCATATGCCGAACATGGCGAAATTAGGTCTTAGTAATATTGAGGAAATTGCTGGTGTTGAGCGGGCTGATACTCCAATTGCTTATTATACAAAAATGCAAGAAGCATCAAACGGAAAAGATACCATGACTGGACACTGGGAGATAATGGGTCTAAACATTGCGACACCATTCCGTGTATTTCCGGAAGGATTCCCAGATGAACTATTAAATGAAATCGAAGAAAAATCTGGACGCAAGATCATTGGAAATAAACCAGCTAGTGGAACAGAAATTCTAGATGAGCTAGGCGAAGAGCATATGAAGACTGGTGCTTTAATCGTCTACACATCAGCAGATTCTGTGCTGCAAATTGCTGCACATGAAGACATTGTTCCTTTAGATGAATTGTATCGTATTTGTGAATTAGCAAGAGAATTGACACTCGATGAGAAATATATGGTTGGTCGTATTATTGCTAGACCATTTATTGGCGAGCCAGGCGACTTTAAACGTACTGCAAATCGTCATGACTATGCTCTAAAGCCATTTGATCGAACTGTAATGAATGAATTGAAAGATAATCAAATTGAGAGTATTGCTATTGGAAAAATCTCTGATATTTATGATGGAGAAGGTGTGACAAAATCATTGAGAACCGTCTCCAATATGGATGGGATGGACAAACTAGTTGACACACTAAAAATGGATTTTACAGGTTTAAGCTTCTTAAATTTAGTAGATTTTGATGCTTTATTTGGACATAGAAGAGACCCAATTGGCTATGGAAAGGCATTAGAAGAGTATGATGCTAGACTGCCAGAAGTATTGGAATTACTGAAGGAAGATGATTTATTAATCATTACCGCTGATCATGGAAATGATCCGATCCATCATGGAACAGATCACACAAGAGAGTATGTACCATTATTAGTATATAGCAAATCATTAAAGGAACCGAAAGAGCTGCCGCTACGTAAAACGTTTGCTGATATTGGAGCAACAGTAGCAGATAATTTCAGCGTAAAGATGCCAAAGCATGGCACAAGCTTCTTAAATGACTTAATATAAGGGGAATAAAAAATGAATTATACGATGATTAAGCAATCAGCTGATTTTTTAAAACAAAAATATGCGAAAACACCTAAAATTGGTTTAATTCTTGGCTCAGGCTTAGGCGTTCTTGCAGGGGAAATCGAAAATCCAGTAAAAATACCTTATGAAGAAATTCCAGAATTTCCGGTATCAACAGTAGAAGGTCACGCTGGACAACTTGTATTCGGTACAATTAAGGGAATCGAAGTGGTAGCAATGCAAGGTCGTTTCCACTTTTATGAAGGGTATACATTTGATAAAGTAACTTTCCCGGTTCGCGTTATGAAGGAATTAGGAGTAGAAAAATTAATTGTAACCAATGCTGCAGGCGGGGTGAATGAAAACTTTGCACCTGGTGATTTAATGCTAATCTCTGATCATATTAATAATATGGGCACCAATCCATTAATCGGACCAAATGACAGTAAGTTAGGGGTGAGATTCCCTGATATGTCAGAAGCATATTGCAGAAATCTGCGTGAAACAGCACGCAAGGTCGCAAGCAGTATTGGACTGAGTATTCAGGAGGGTGTCTATGTGGGAAACACAGGTCCATCATATGAAACGCCAGCAGAAGTAAGAATGCTTCGCGTATTAGGCGGCGATGCAGTGGGGATGTCGACTGTTCCGGAAGTAATAGTCGCTCGTCATGCAGGTCTGAAAGTATTAGGGATTTCTTGTATTTCTAATATGGCTGCAGGTATTCTAGATCAACCACTGAATCATGAAGAAGTAATCGAAACAACAGAAAAGGTAAAAGCAAATTTCCTGCAATATGTGAAAGAGCTAATTAAACATATAGGTGCATAATGAAGTTTTCATCCTAAAGAGTTACTGATTTACCGGTAACTCTTTAGATAGATATATTTTTACACCGTTTACATAAATCAAAAAATTAAAAAAAGCAGTAATTTGACTTGAATTTTTGCAATTTTAAAGAAAAAAATTCCATACATATGAAGGAGAATTCAAATTATGGCATTCAGAATGGTCGATTTAATTGAGAAGAAAAGGAACGGTTTAGAATTATCCAAAGAAGAAATCTCTTTTATTATTAAAGGCTATACAGATGGAACGATTCCTGATTATCAAATGAGTGCATTTAGTATGGCTGTGTTTTTTCAAGATATGACAGCAGCTGAACGTGCTGAATTAACAATGGCAATGGTTCATTCAGGAGATGTCATTGATTTATCTGCCATTGAAGGAATTAAAGTGGATAAACATTCAACTGGGGGAGTTGGCGATACTACCACATTAGTATTGGGACCATTAGTGGCATCAGTAGGTGTTCCAGTGGCGAAAATGAGTGGAAGAGGACTCGGTCATACTGGTGGAACCATCGATAAATTAGAATCAGTAAAAGGTTTCCATGTGGAAATAGAAAAAGAGGAGTTTATTGACCTAGTAAATAAGAATAAATTAGCGGTTATTGGACAAAGTGGGAACCTCACTCCTGCTGATAAGAAGTTATATGCCTTACGAGATGTAACCGCGACTGTTAACAGTATTCCATTGATTGCCAGCAGTATCATGAGTAAGAAAATTGCAGCAGGTGCAGATGCCATTTGCTTAGATGTGAAAACAGGTGCTGGAGCATTTATGAAAACATTGGATGCATCTAGAGAGCTTGCTGAAGCAATGGTGCAAATAGGGAATAATGTGGGCAGGAAAACAATGGCTGTTATTTCTGATATGAGTCAGCCTTTAGGATATGCAATCGGAAATGCACTAGAAGTAAAAGAGGCAATTGATACATTAAAGGGGCATGGACCAGAAGATTTGACGGAACTATGTTTAACTTTAGGCAGTCATATGGTCTATTTAGCTGGAAAGGCAGAATCAACGGATAGAGCGAGAGAAATGCTGCAAGAGGTAATAGATAATGGCAAAGCGCTCGAAACGTTCAAAATTTTCTTAAGTTCCCAAGGTGGAGATGCTTCTGTTGTGGATCAAACAGATTTATTACCTAAAGCTAAATTTATTACGGAGCTTCCAGCAAAAGAATCAGGCTATGTCGCAGAAATAACAGCTGACAGCATTGGGACCGCTGCTATGTTATTAGGAGCTGGCCGAGCAACAAAAGAGTCAGAAATTGATCTAGCGGTAGGCTTAGTTTTACGCAAGAAAATAGGAGATAAAGTGGAGGCTGGCGAATCACTCGTTACGATTTATAGCAATACTGAAGAAGTAGACGATGTAATAAAAAAATTGGATGAAAATATTAAGCTTTCACCAAATGAAGTAAAAGCTCCTACGCTAATTTATGAAATAATTACAGAATAAGAAGAAAAGACTCACGATTGAAGCTAATAGCTGATCATTTGTGAGTCTTTTGCTTTCTTTATTGAAGAGGAATAGCTAAAGTTTTATTGTATTCTTTCACATAATGCAATCCGCCAATATGCAGTTCCAGCGGTCGAGATTTTGTGTTAAATAGCAATGATCGCTCATTATTAATTGTTCCATCCTTGTTAGTTATCAACTGGTGATTGGTTGTTGTTTTTAAAGGAATTCTTTCTTGCTCTTCATTGATAATACTTACTTTATCTAATAAAACAGAATCACTCGAGGAGATACTTATTGATAGCATATCATTTAACTGGATGTTCTTTATAGTTACTTCATCATTCTCTAATGGTATTACTCTATTTTCTTCTTTCCCTGTAAGCGCAATGGATTTATTTATCGATTTATAACCGATAAAGTCTTTCATGAGAATTTCGAGTGAATGGATATCTTCTGGAAGGCCATCATATTCAATCGAAAATGTATTGTTTTTGTTAATGGATGAAGAAGTAGTATAGCCTTCTTGGGAGAGAGGCTGACCATTTGCGACTAGCTCTACTCCATTAAAACCATGATTGAGCCGGTCATAATTGTCGACATGAAACGTGCCTTCTATAACCGTTTGTGTAGGAGTAGCTGTGATTCTTTTAAAATGAATAGTACCTTTATCTACATTCCATTTTTTATTAATAGATTGCTTCATTTTTGTTTGTAATGCTTCCTTATGATTATAGGGAAAGGAGATATCAGTTGTACCTTCCATTGTTTCATCATCTTTCCAGTAAACATAGTGCAGCTGGAGCTTTTTCGAAAAAGCATTAATGGGATCAAAATTTAATATTCCCGTGATTTTTGTTTTGTCATCATTTTTTTCAAAAACGGAGCTATTCATTTTTGCATTTGTAAAAAAGCCAGTAATGTTCCTTGGTGAAAAAATGTGATCTAGATCATTTGGCAAGCCTTTATCATTTTCTAATGTAATATAAACAACCAATCTATTTTCATCGGACATAAGTCCATTGATTGTTAATACAGTACCATTTTCTAATAGATAGGACTTCTCAATATTTTGCCCAAATCCTTTTTCATTTAAATCTTTTAAGGATTGATTCATAATGGTATCGAATCCTAACAGTTTTTTGCCGTAATAAGCCAATGCACTTGATTGATACGTCATAAAAATTAATAGAATTATTACAGCAGCAGATAAGGGAACCCATCTCTTTAGGTTAGGAGAGTTTGTTTTTTTATCAAAAAGTGCTTTGCTTAGTCGCTGTTCTAATTCTGGCGGAGCTGTTATTTCTGCGATTTTCTTTTTTTCCTCTAGTAGTTTATCCTCTAAAGATTCCACTTGTCTTCCCCTCCATACATCTTCTTTAATCGTTTTAAGCCATTGTGTATTCTGGATTTTACTGTGCCGGTAGATACTTTCATGATGCTGGCAATCGTCTCATTATCGAAATCGTGAAAGTACTTTAGCTTGATTGCTTCCGCTTGGACTGGGGGTAATTTTGTTAATAATTGTACAATGTCTAGTGTTTCCACTGAATATTTATAGGGATCGGTTGTATGTAAAAGATTGTGCTGCTCTAAGTCATCCATAACTATTTCTCTACGTTCCTTTTTTAATTTCCCCTTACAAATATTCACTAAGATAGTTTTACTCCAGCTATAGAAAGATTCAATTTTTTCGAGCTGAGCAATTTTCTCATATAAGATGATGATCATTTCTTCCATTGCATCCATCGCATCATGAGAATTCCCCATATAGGAATATGCTAGACGATAATAATCGTCTTTTTGCTGCATCACTAATTGAAGCAAGGCTTTTTTATTCCGCTTTTTTGCCTTCTGTACAAGTTGTTCATCATTCATGTCTTCACCTCTCGCTTATAAGAGTATTTTATCGTTTAAAAAGTTCATTTTTTTGTATTTAATATATAAATATTTTCAGGACAACAAAAAGACACCCAATGGCTTGCAATCTGCCATTGGGTGTTTCCCCTTATTGTTTCGTTAAGATTACTGGTCCATTAGCTGTAATGGCTAAGGTATGTTCATATTGCGCAGAAAGGCTGCCATCAACAGTTCGTGCTGTCCATCCATCCAAATCAACCTTGGCATGATACATACCGATATTTAGCATTGGTTCAATGGTAATAACCATCCCCTCTTTAAGAGGTGTCCCAACGTGTGGAGGACCATAGTGAGGGATTTGTGGGAGTTCGTGCATTTCTCTGCCAATCGCATGTCCTACAAAATCTCGCACTACCCCATAACCTTTTGCTTCAGCGAACGTTTGAATGGCATGGGAGATATCTCCTACTTTGTTTCCAATGACCGCTTGTTCTATCCCTTTGTATAATGCCTCTTCGGTTGTTTTTAATAAGTTTTTTGCCTCTTCGGAGATATTCCCAACCGCATAAGACCAGGCGGAATCAGCAAGCCATCCATCTAAGTTTACTACCATATCTATCGTAACAATATCTCCATCTTTTAAGGGGCTTTTGGAAGGAAAACCATGACAGATTACATCATTAATAGATGCACAAGTTGCAAAAGGATAACCGTGATAGCCCTTTTGTTCTGGAGTGGCTCCTCTTTGTAAAATAAAGTTTTCCGCAAATGCATCGATTTCTTCCGTAGTAATGCCTGGTTTGATTAACTTTTTAATTTCTTTATGACAATCAGCAAGAATTTCTCCTGCTTTTCTCATTTTTTCAATTTGCTCAGGTGTCTTTAAATGAATCAATTGTTATCCTCCTTTGAACTCTATTCATTATAACCTAGATCAGTAAACTAGCCTAACGATACCTATGAAATGCATGAAACATTCCATCTTCCTTTAGTGCTATTCAAATTATTTCATGAATATTCTTCATTGGCTGTATAAACTTGTTTTTTTTGGAAAAAATGGATGCTATATAGAATGGAGGGTCAATAGATGAAACGCATCATATCATTGTTAATCATTACCTGTTTTATGACATCAATTTTGGCACCGGGCACTTTAGCTGCTGAGAAAAAGCAAGAATTAGTTGAAAATGTAAAATCAGCCATTTTAATTGATCGAGATACAGGGACTATTATGTATGAAAAAAACAGCGAGGAAAAACTTCCTCCTGCCAGTATGACAAAAATAATGACGATGCTTCTGATCATGGAAGCAATTGATCAAGGAAAATTAAAGTTAGATGAGAAAATACGTACAAGTGAGCATGCGGCATCTATGGGAGGCTCACAAATTTTCCTTGAACCTGGGGAAGAGATGACAACCGAGCAAATGTTAAAAGGAATTGCCATTGGATCTGGAAATGATGCAGCTGTAGCAGTTGCGGAAAGATTAGCAGGATCTGAAGAAGAGTTTGTTCGATTAATGAACGAAAAAGCAAAAGAATTAGGCTTAGAAAGCACCAAGTTTCAAAATGTGACAGGACTTCCAGTAACAGATCATTACAGTTCTGCAAAAGATATGGCATTAATGGCAAAGGAATTGCTTAAATATGAAGATATAACGAAATTTACTGGCACATATGAAGATTATTTAAGAGAAGATACTGATAAGAAGTTTTGGCTAGTTAACACAAACCGTCTTGTGAAGTTTTATCCAGGCGTGGACGGATTAAAAACAGGATTTACAGCTGAAGCAAAATATTGTTTAACCGCAACTGCTATGAAAAATGGAATGCGTGTAATTGCAGTTGTTTTCGGTGCGCCAACCTCGAAAGAAAGAAATGCTCAAGTAACAAAAATGCTGGATTATGCATTTAGTCAATATGAAACACATCCTTTGCATAAACGAGAAGAAGCGATTGGTAAAGTAAAAGTAAGCAAAGGATCAGAGAAAGAAGTGACAGCCGTTACGAGCGAACCAATTTCTATCTTAACGAAAAAAGGGGAGCAAATCGATAAATTAGAGAAGGAAATTACGATGAATAAAAAATTAAAAGCTCCAATTGAAAAAGGGCAGGAAATTGGAAAAATATCCTATAAAAAAGACGGGAAAACCCTTGTGACAAGTCCGTTGGTAGCACAAAAAGAAGTGAAATCAGCAAAATGGTGGACATTATTTAAACGCTCTGCAGGAATGTTTACAAAAACAGAATAGTTTTATTTCTTTTGTCGAATTCATTTATATTCCTTCTGTTTTTAGCGAAAGAACACTAGTTTTGTCTGTGGAGAAGGAAATTGCATGAAAACCTAGAATAGTTTCTTTAAACCAAATAAGGAGGCTATTCTAGTGAGTCTTAATATTGAGTTGGAAATAAAAAATAATGTACTTTGTATACGCCTATCTGGGGAATTGGATCATCACTATGCAGAAGAATTACGGACAAAAGCAACAACTGCAATCGAGAGCTATAGTATTCGTCATATCGTGTTAAATCTTGAACATTTAACGTTTATGGATAGTTCTGGCTTAGGAGTTATATTGGGAAGATATAAGCAAATTAAACAGCTTGGAGGAGAAATGGTCATTTGTGCTATCTCCCCAAGCGTTCAGCGTTTATTTGATATGTCTGGCATGTTTAAAATTATGAAGCTGGAAACAAATGAAGAATTTGCCCTACAACGATTGGGGGTAGCTTAAGATGAGAAACGAAATGCACATTCAATTTAGCGCACTCAGCCAGAATGAATCATTTGCACGTGTAACGGTTGCTGCATTTATTACACAGTTAGATCCAACAATGGATGAATTAACGGAAATTAAAACAGTTGTTTCAGAAGCAGTGACTAACTGCATTATCCACGGTTATGAAAATGATCCGAATGGAATTGTTTATATTTCTGTTATATTAGAAGATTCATACATTGATTTAACCATCAGAGATGAAGGGAAAGGAATTTTCGATGTAGAGGAAGCAAGACAGCCATTATTTACGACAAAACCAGAGCTTGAACGATCTGGTATGGGATTTACCATCATGGAAAATTTTATGGATGAAATCGAAATTCAGTCAAGTCCAGATAGCGGAACAGAGATTCGTCTGCGTAAGCATTTAATGAAAAGCAAAATGCTAAGCAATTAAGGAGAATCGTCTATGGATGTGGAGGTAAAGAAAGATAAGAAGGAAACGTATCTAAAAGACCATGAAGTCAAGGACTTAATAAAGCGAAGCCAAGATGGAGATCAATCAGCAAGAGATACTATCGTTCAGAAAAATATGCGTCTTGTTTGGTCAGTCGTGCAAAGATTTTTAAATAGGGGATATGATCCTGATGATTTATTTCAAATAGGATGTATCGGGCTATTAAAATCAGTTGATAAATTTGATTTAAGCTATGATGTAAAATTTTCTACCTATGCAGTACCAATGATTATCGGAGAAATTCAACGATTTATCCGTGATGATGGGACGGTAAAGGTTAGTAGATCGTTAAAAGAATTAAGTAATAAAATTCGAAAGGCGAAGGACGAGTTATCGAAGCAATATGGCAGAACACCAACAGTCGGGGAACTTTCCGAGTTTTTAGAGATACCTCCAGAAGATATCGTTCTCGCACAAGAAGCTGCAAGAGCGCCATCCTCGATTCATGAAACTGTTTATGAAAATGATGGCGATCCCATTACATTACTGGATCAAATAGATGATGGTAATGAAGGAAAATGGTTTGATAAGATTGCTTTACAGGAAGCTATTAGGGAGCTTGATGAACGAGAGCGTCTGATTGTTTATTTACGATATTATAAAGATCAGACTCAATCCGAAGTAGCAACGAGGCTAGGGATTTCTCAAGTTCAAGTTTCTAGGCTGGAGAAAAAAATATTAATACAAATGAAAGAGCAAATGGATCTTTAAAGGAAATAGCCGCAAGTCCGCATCGTGGATTAGCGGCTATTTTGTTTTTATATAAAAAGTGAAAAAATTACCATTTAACAGACTTTCATAATTTTATCATGATAATCGAATACTACAGTCATGGTGAAAACAACGTGTTAGGACGTGAAAAAATGGCAGAGACAATATATATCAGAATGAGACATCGCATTCAAAAAAAGTCAAATGAACGGATATTTCTGAAAGACCTTGCACAAATAATTGCAACAGATGAATTGCTGTCTACACTAAAGGATGTATGTCTATACCATATTACAGAACAAGATAAGAATATAATCATTATTGATAGTACGCTAGTTATTCGTGAAATTAAAAAAATCCATAAAGAAGTTGAAATCCAACTAATTGGACCAGCTCAAACGATCATTGAGGTTGTTTTTAAGAAGAGAAAAGTGACACTTCCGTTATTTATCTTGGTTTGGCTATTACTTTTTATTGGTTCTGGATTAACGATTATGAACTTTCATGAAGATGTAAGCATGCAATCTGTTCATCAGAGAGTTTATAAAATGATTACAGGGAAGGAGATTGAAAAACCATTAATTTTTCAGATTCCTTATTCTGTAGGATTAGGTCTTGGAATGGTCATTTTTTTCAACCATGTGTTTAAGAAACGCCTTAATGAAGAGCCTAGTCCATTAGAAGTGGAAGTATTCAATTATCAGCAGTCCTTAGATCAGTTCATGATTATGCATGAAAATAAAGAAAGCATAAAAAAACTAGATGATCATTAATATCTTATTTGTAATCTTTGTCGGTTTAGCGTGGGGAATAACCGTTGGGGCTGGTTACGTTGCCTTTTTAACCGTATTCGGTATTATCCCAAGACTGACACAGCTAACAAAAACATTTAGTAAGATTTATGCATATGAATGGGCTGCTGTTTTAGGAGCTGTTTCTGGGACACTTGCTTTTTTGAGAGAACCTAGTTTTTCCTTACCATCATTTCTGCTTATCATAATGGGCATTGCTGGAGGAATTTATATTGGGATGATAGCAGCAGCATTAACAGAAGTGCTGGATGTATTCCCCCTTTTAGCAAAGCGAATTGGAATTGATGACAAGTTATTGGTATTAATGATGGCTCTTGTATTTGGTAAGATCTTTGGCTCCTTATTTCATTGGGTATATTTTATTCCTTGAGGCTGAATGTAATGGAGACAGAAAGGAAGTATGGGAAATGGAAAATAGGAGAAAGGTAATCCTTATAACAGATGGAGATGAATATGCCAGAAGAGCTGTTGAAATGGTTGCAAAGGAGATTGGGGGAAGATGTATTTCTACCTCCTTCGGTAATCCAAGTAATCATAGCGGAGAGGAAATATTATCTTTTATTAAGCAAGCAAAAAATGATCCAGTCTTAGTCATGTTTGATGATAGCGGCTTTGTGGGAGAAGGAAATGGCGAGAATGCACTAAAGTACATAGCTACTCATCCTGATTTAGAAGTCTTGGGAGTACTTGCAGTAGCAAGCAGAACAAGACGAGAGGAATGGACAAAAATAGATGTTGCCATCGACCAAGATGGTGAATTGACGCCATATGGTGTTGACAAATATGGAATTCCAGAAATGGAGTTAGGAAGAGTTAATGGAGATACTGTGTATATTCTAGATGAATTAAATCTTCCCCTTGTTGTTGGTATTGGGGACATTGGGAAGATGGGGAAAAAGGACTCTTATGAAAAAGGCGCCCCGATTACACGGAAAGCAGTAGAATATATTTTAGAAAGAAGTGGTTTTTATGAGCAGCAAGACAGAAAAGAAGATCCAAATATACGAAGAACTAGATAAAATCGAAAAGTATATGAAGGATCGGGTCGGGCTTGGAACTAGCTTCGATCTGGGTGTTCGAAAATTTAAAGTAATGCGAAAAGAAGTTAATTTATATTATGTAAATGGATTATGCGATAGTGTGTTGATTGCAGAATTATTGGAGCAGCTACTATTTTTAAATGATGCGGATCGTAAATCACAAGCAAGAGATACATTTGATATTATTCAGAATCAATTGGTCCACCAAAGTGTACAAGTTATTGAAAAAATGGATGAATTAGTCGACCAAGTTCTGTCTGGATTAGTAGCAGTTGTTATTGAAGGTTATGATCATGGTCTTATTATTGATGTGCGAAGTTATCCAGGAAGAATGCCAGAAGAACCCGATACGGAAAAGGTAGTCAGAGGTTCACGTGATGGGTTTGTTGAGAATATTATCGTAAACACTGCCATCACAAGAAGAAGAATTAGAGATGAACGATTACGCTTTGAAATTATGAGAGTGGGAGAGCGTTCTAAAACCGATATTGCCGTAGGGTATATTGATGGAGTGGCGGATCCTGATTTAATTGAAATTGTAAAAAAGGAAATGAAAAACTTAAAAACAGATGGACTAACAATGGCTGATAAAACGATTGAAGAGTTTTTATTAAAGCAAGGCTATAATCCTTATCCTCTCGTAAGATATACGGAACGAGCAGATGTAGCTGCAACTCATTTATTAGAAGGCCATGTCATTATCTATGTCGATACATCTCCAAGTGTCATTATAACACCAGCTACTTTTTTTCATCATTTGCAGCATGCAGAGGAATATAGACAATCACCTATGGTTGGAACCTTTGTGAGATGGGTTCGGTTTTTAGGGATTATCGCCTCTATCTTTTTCCTGCCATTTTGGTTTTTAGCTGTGCTGGAGCCATCCCTGCTGCCAGAAAGGCTTGCTTTTATCGGACCAAATGAAACAACAAACATTCCAATTGTTGTACAGATTTTCATTGCAGACCTCGGGCTTGAATTTTTAAGGATTGCGGCCATTCATACACCAACACCATTGTCAACCGCAATGGGATTGATAGCAGCTGTTCTCATTGGGCAAATTGCGATTGATGTAGGACTATTTGTTCCAGAAGTTATTCTGTATGTATCAGTTGCTGCAATTGGTAACTTTGCTACACCTAGTTATGAACTTGGGATCGCTAACAAAATTGTTCGGCTTGTCTTGTTAATCGTTGTAGCTATTTTTCATACTCCTGGCTTTGTTATTGGAATGACCCTGTATCTTCTATTCTTAATTCGAACAACAACATTAAATGTGCCTTATCTATGGCCATTTATTCCTTTTCATCCAATAGCTTTGGCCCAAATTATCATTCGCCGTGCGGTTCCAGGAAATAAAATTAGACCAAGTCATTTGCATCCACAGGATCGATTTAAGAGGTAGTAAAAGTATATTTATGCGGACAGATTACTTCTTATTAATAGAGGGAATAATCTGTCCGCTCCTTTGTTAAATTAGCTGAACAGCCACTTGAGAATTGGCTGAATTTATGGTACATTTGGATAATTAAACAGAGTTATTAATAAAGTGAAACTTTCATTAGCGCTCCTTTCACAAGTTTATCACAGTGAGACTAATGTTAATTATGATGATATTTATATGTTTCACACACAGACAAGTTCTTCGTTAAGTAGACTGTCTGTTTTTAATAGGAGATATAATTTTATAGAAGAATAGAGGGGAATCCATGCACTATTACGGAACTTCAAAAGTGAACGATGCAGGTCATCTTGAAATAGGTGGAGTCGATACACTGGAATTAGTCGAAAAATTTGGAACACCTGTTTATGTATATGATGTTGAATTAATTAGAGAAAGGGCGAAAGGTTTTAAGGAGACTTTTGATCAGCTTGGAGTAAAAGCGCAAGTGGCTTATGCAAGCAAAGCTTTTTCTACTATAGCAATGGTTCAACTAGCAAACGAAGAAGGCTTATCATTAGATGTAGTTTCCGGTGGTGAGTTATATACTGCAATTGCTGCAGATTTCCCTGTAGAAAGAATCCATTTTCATGGGAATAATAAAAGTAAAGAAGAACTATTGATGGCAATTGACGAACAGATTGGCTGCATTGTTGTCGATAATTTTTATGAGCTTGAAATGCTTACTCAACTATGTGAAGAAAAAAATAGGAAAATGTCGATCTTACTAAGAGTGACGCCTGGAATTGAGGCACATACTCATGATTATATTTTAACTGGTCAAGAAGATTCTAAATTTGGGTTTGATTTACAAAATGGACAAGCAGAAAAAGCGTTGTTAGAAGCGATTAAATCGCCGTTCATAGAGGTACTAGGCCTTCATTGTCATATTGGGTCTCAGATTTTTGATACAACAGGTTTTGTTCTCGCTGCCCAAAAAATAATGGCACATTTATCAGAATGGAAAGCCAATCATCATTTTGAATCAAAAGTATTAAATTTAGGTGGTGGATTTGGTATTCGTTATACCGAGGAAGACCAGCCTATTCAGCCAGCTGAGTATGTAGAAGTAATTATCAAGGAAGTAAAAGAACAAGTAAACAACTTAGAAATGCAAATGCCGGAAATTTGGATTGAGCCAGGCAGATCTCTTGTAGGGGATGCAGGAACTACTTTATATAAAATCGGTTCACGAAAGGAAGTACCGAATGTTAGAAAATATTTAGCAATTGATGGAGGAATGAGCGATAATATTCGTCCTGCTTTATATCAGGCCAAATATGAAGCAGTGCTGGCAAATAAACCGCTGCAAGCCCCAGATGAAACAGTTTCCATTGCAGGAAAATGCTGTGAATCAGGAGATATGCTTATTTGGGACCTTCCTTTACCTAAAGCAGGCGATCATGATGTACTTGCTGTATTCTGTACAGGAGCATACGGATATTCGATGGCAAACAATTATAATCGAATCCCAAGACCACCTGTTGTGTTCGTGGAAAATGGAGAAGCAAGAGTGGTAGTGAAGAGAGAATCATTTGAAGATTTATTACGCTTAGACTTGCCATTAAAAGAAACAGCTTCATTAAAAAAATAAAGCTAAAAAAGGGAGTCGCTAAGACTCCCTTTTTTACTTGAGTAAATAATAGTTAAGAGAAGAAAGATTTGATTGCTTCAACAATACTTGTAAAGACTTCTTTAATCTTTGCTAAAAATCCTTTTCCTTCTTCGCTTTCTAAATAGCCCGTTAATTTATCCTTTGCTTCACTCAGCTGATTTCCAACTTGATTCCAGTCAATATTAAGTTCTTTTAATTTATTAAAGAAAGAAATAAGACTTTGAAGCTGTTCATCCGTTAAACTGATATTTAATTCTTTAGCAGAATCTTGAATAATTGTTTGTATTTCTTCAACTGTTTTTGGTTTTTGCTCTGCTATTTGCTCCTTCACTTTAGCCATTAAAGCAGTGGCTTCCTCTTGGCCAATATCTTCCCCTAAATTAGCTGTCTCCACCATCTCTTCATTGGCAGCTTGCTTTACGTCTTCTGGGATAACAGTATCTGTAGAGACTTCGTATGCTTTAATAATTCCTGTTAATGCAGCTGTACCAGAAACTTCAATAGGCGCAGTAATATAAATTTTTGCATCCTTTACCCCGGCAGTAATCAAGGCATTAATATACATTTCGTCCGTGACCCAATTAATATTTTTGGTAGTAACTTGAATTCCAGTACCTTTGTCCCCGATTGTAATGGCCGAAGAAGAGATTGCTCTAGTACCAATTAACGATTTTGAAATGTACTTTCCTAAATATTGATGCTCTTCTTTATTAGAAACAGTAATAATTTCTGCATCTTCAGGTGCTTTCATTTCAGTTAATAAAAGCTGTTTTTGTTCGGCTGTTAAGTTTTCACCAAGTGTAACAATCATGTCCCCAACTGCTACATCAGCATAAGCTGGAATCGGTATTAATAGTAAGAAAGCTAGAACCATCCATATCCATTTATTTTTTTTCATTCGTTTACCTCCTGTTTTCCTTCTGCAGAACTAGGTGAAAAGTAGGGCTATCCATATTTGATAAAATAGCATAAATTTCCGTGATCTAAAATAACTACATCTAATAGACGTAATTCAACTACAATAAGTTTCTTATTTTAGTTTTATTGTCTTCTTTCCCTTTATTATTCACCGTAACTCCTGAAAAAATGAAGTTTTTGTGTAGCTTTTTAACATATATATGCATATTTTATATAGTATTAAATAAATTTAAAGTGGTAAATAATTTGATTTAGATTGGAAAGTAAAGGTTTTTTCCTTTTAGAAGCTAGATAGTTATTTTCTCAATATCTTTATGTATAGAATTCAGAGTTGCTTTGTTCGGGCTAACAAGAAAGCAATCAACGGGCAGGAATATTAAGAAGTAAAGCTAGTAAAGGGAAGGGTAATAGTAATAAATGTTTAAAACATTTAGTGGCTAGCTATTTAGAAATGAAGACGAGGAGGGACAAGCAGAATTTTAGAAGTCCTCAAAAAATTCTCTTCAAAGATGTATACGGAAGAAAGACTTGGATAAATAGTATTATCTCTATAAGGGTAATTTGGCATGGATAGAATGAATCCTTATGCTTAAAAGATTTTCATTGAAGAATACCGCTAATTTATGTATGATAGAACCAATAACATTTATCATATTTTTGGGGCGGTCCTAAATGATTCTTACAAAAAGGAAGAGGATGGTAATAATTCGTTTCAGTTTCGTACAGATGAAAAATTTTTAATTTAACATCAGGAGATTGATTGAATCTTATTTTTGATGGGAAAACTGTTAGTGAATATGTTTTAAAAATAATGAGGGATATTAATGATTATTCGATATAAAAAGGCATTTGAAAAGATTGCAATGGGATTGCTTTCTTTTATGCCTGCAGAAAAAGATTTAAAAGTATTACAACAAACAATTAAACAATATGAGTCGGAAGAAAATTGGCAATTATTTTTATGGAAGGAAGAGGAAGATATTATTGGCTTAATAGGCGTTATCTTTGAAGATGAATCTTCCATTACCATCCAGCATATAACTGTTAATCCATCTCATCGCCATCAAGGTGTTGGAAAAGCTATGGTTCAAGCTGTGAAAGGTCTTTATCCGAACCGTACATTAAAATCAAATGAATTAATTGTCAATTTTTTATCTAAGTGTAACGATGGTGTTCAAGTAGATAAATAAAAAAGAGGTGTTTTCTAGGAAGAATCCATTGAATTGGTTCTTTAAGAAAACACCTCTTTTGTGATAAGGACGGCACTATTAAAGGTGCTTATCCTTTTGTTTTCTTTGAAGCAGTGCGTTTTCTCGTTCCTTTATAACCATACTTCTATCTCGGCTTATATGACGATGAATGATTTCAAAAGGAACCGGCTCACTATTTTTCCATTTCAGTCCCTTTATATGTGCTGATTCGATACAGTTCATTTCTAAGTTAGGGTCTGTAAATGGTAAATGATAGGTACAGAAGGCAAGTTGCTGTTTAATATGCTTTTCTTGTAGCTTTAATAAAAGAAGTAATTTTGAGGCATCGAGACCTAATTTCTTAATTATTTCCTGCTTCTTTTCTAATAACTGCATGCTTTTTATAAGCGTTTTTTCTGCTCCTTTAAAATTTTTTCGGCGATGATGATAGGCAGATACTGCTAAGAGAATAAATCCTACCCAAATAGAATCTTTATTGCCACTATCGACTTTTTTCCAATATTCCTCTAAAATTTCATGACACTCAAAATAATCTTGATCGCAATGAAAATGTACAAGAAACTCTATATATTCATTTGGATACATTATTATCTCCTTATTCTTTACTGAAATTAAAATGGGGTTAAAGGATCCATTACATGTCTGTTATTATATCGATAAATGATAAAAAATGTAACGATAAGACTTAAAATTAGGGAAATGGTGATTTTTCTGTTGGATAACTATTGTGTTTCGTTTATATTAATACTATCATTATTAAGTTAAAGGGATTCTATTAGGATTTTGGTGAGAATAATGCAATATAATGTGAAAATTGATAGTTTTGAAGGACCATTAGATTTACTTCTTCATTTAATCAATAAATTGGAAATTGATATTTATGATATTAACGTCGCAGAAATTACCGAACAATATTTAGATTATGTTCATGCCATGCAAGTGTTACAATTAGACGTAGCGAGTGAATTTTTGGTGATGGCAGCAACTCTTTTAGCGATTAAGAGTAAAATGCTTTTACCAAAGCATGAAGAAGAGTTATTAGATGACGATTTAATGTATGAGCCGGAAGAAGATTCACGAGAAGAGCTAATTGAGAGGTTAGTAGAATATCGTAAATTTAAAGAGGCTGCAGATGATCTAAAAGAGATGGAATTGGAAAGAGGGCTTATATTTACGAGACCTCCAAGTGATTTATCAGATTTTAACGTAAGTAATGAAGAAAGCATCAAACAAGAGTTAGATGTTTCTTTATATGATATGCTTGCTGCCTTTCAAAAATTGCTAAAACGTAAAAAGTTACAGTCACCGTTAGCAACAAAAATCACGCGGCAAGAAATTCCAATAGAAAGTCGAATGGAAGAAATTGTCGGGTTTTTAAGAACTAGAAGAGAGAGAACATCTTTTGAAGACCTTTTTCCAGTCGCCACAAAATCACATATTGTCGTGACTTTTTTGGCAATTTTAGAACTTTTAAAGCGTCGACAAATATTTGTAGAACAAGAAGGAAACTTTGCAGATATTTTTGTAATGGGAAAGGAAGTTGAATAACAGATTGAAAGTGAATGATTGGAAAGCAATCGTTGAAAGTCTTCTCTTTGCCGCGGGAGATGAAGGATTAACGATCAAGCAATTAATGCATGTTTTAGATATGGAGCAATTAGAAGTAGAACAATTAATAGATGAGCTAATAAAAAATTATCGTAAGGATAAAACAAGAGGAATTTCTATTATTGAAATCGCTGGTACGTATCAATTTGCCACAAAGAAAGAGCATTCGGAGTATCTAAAAAAGTTAGTGGAATCCCCACATGCATCTACCTTATCACAGGCAGCTCTTGAAACATTGGCAATCATTGCATATAAGCAGCCGATTACACGTGCAGAAATTGAGGAAATTAGAGGGGTGAAAACGGAAAGACCTCTTCATACGCTTTCAGCAAAAGCGCTCATTAAAGAAGTGGGTAGAGCAGAGGGAGCGGGAAGAGCCATTCTATATGGAACAACCAAAGAATTCTTGGATCACTTCGGATTAAAGAATATTGGGGAATTACCTCCATTGACAGAAAAGGAAGAAGAGTTTAATCAAGAAGAGGCTGATTTGTTTTTTGAATCGTTTCAGCAAATAGAAGAATAAAAAAGGAGTATCTAGGCAGTGGCTTAGATACTTTTTTATTATTTTAAAAAAGAAGGTTTATCTTTTGCTCGAATAATTGTGTCCAAATTCCACGCATTTAAGAAAAACTACATAGAGTACATCCAACAAGATCAGTAAAGAGGTAATTTAAAGACATGATGCTCATCCTTTTATCATACCTTTTATAAGAACGATAATGGAGGAAATGGAGTTGGCACATAGATGAGTAGTTATAATGAATATGTTAGAAATGTGTTAATTTGGAACCAGGAATTAAAGCAGTTATTAGAATCGGAAGAAGTTCAAAAGGAAGAGAGTATTTGGAAAAGGCTTGATAAATTTTCGCAGTTAATGGAAGGTGTTCAAAGAAAACCAATTGAAACAGAGGAATTAATTAGAATTCAGCATGAAGCAGAAGAGCTTCATGAACAAATGGAAAGCTATTTTGCCCAAAGACAACAGCTTGGAACAATATTTATAAAGGAGCCGACAATTGCAGCCGGAGAGCATCAATTGCCGCAGTTAGCATATGCTTATGATGCCCTAGAACCTTATATTTCAAAGGAGATTATGGAGCTCCATCATCAAAAGCATCATCAATCCTATGTGACAGGACTGAATAAGGCAGAAGAGAAACTAAAAGAGGCAAGAAAAAATAATGATTTTGCCCTTGTGAAACATTGGTCTAGAGAGCTGGCATTTCATGGTTCAGGACATTATCTCCATACAATTTTTTGGAATAATATGAGCCCTAATGGTGGAGGCAAGCCCAAAGGTGCATTAATGGAGGAAATAAGGAGCTATTTTGGTAGTTTTAATGCTTTTAAAAATCACTTTTCAGAAGCAGCAAAAGCGGTGGAAGGTGTTGGTTGGGCGCTTTTAGTATGGTCTCCAAGAGCAAGGCGCCTAGAAGTTCTTCAATCCGAACGACATATGCTGTTAACCCAGTGGGACACCATTCCATTATTAGTACTTGATGTTTGGGAACATGCATACTATTTGCAATACAAAAACAATAGAGGCGATTATGTAGATAATTGGTGGAACATTGTTAATTGGAAAGATGTTGAAAATCGATTTTTAAAAGCAAGTGAATTGAAATGACGCCCCTATTAAAGGGAAGTCATAACTATAATTTAAAAATAACAGAGATATATGCTATAAAATATGCAGTCCCTTTTAGGACTGCATATTTTATTTGCTAGGAAGCTCTATTTATTAGTCATATGCTTGTCTTTTTTTTCATAAACTTGTACAAACCATTAAAGGAGACGAGGTTGTGTTAAATGAAATTACGTAAACTTATTATTCTTACAATCATTACCTCCATTCTGTTTCTCGCTATTCCCCAAAAAAGCAGTGCACAAATGTATGTAAGTGCACAAAGTGCGATATTAATGGAACAAGATTCTGGACGAGTTATTTTTGAAAAGGACGCACATACAAAAAGAAGAATTGCTAGTATAACAAAAATAATGACCGCGCTCCTTGCGGTGGAGTCTGGAAAATTAGAGGATACAGTGACTGTTAGTAGTAATGCAATTAGAACGGAAGGATCATCTATCTACTTACAGGAAGGGGAAAAAATTAAGCTTGAAGATCTTGTATATGGATTGATGCTTCGCTCAGGAAATGATGCCGCAGTTGCTATTGCTGAAACTGTTGGTGGAAGTCTAGATGGCTTCGTCTATTTAATGAATCAAAAAGCAGAAGAAATCGGCATGAAAAACACTCATTTTGCTAATCCCCATGGACTTGATGATCATGAAGACCATTATTCTACAGCTTACGATATGGCACTGCTTACCCGTTACGCAATGAATAATGATACATATAAAAAAATTGCTGGGACAAAAAGCTATCGTTCGGAAAGTACAAACAATGAGTGGGATCGGGTCTGGAGGAACAAAAACAAACTTTTAACAAGTCTATATGAACATTCAACAGGAGGAAAAACAGGGTATACAAAGAGAGCAAAAAGAACATTGGTCAGTACAGCGGAAAAGGATGGAGTAGAATATATAGCAGTAACGTTAAATGATCCGGATGACTGGGATGATCATATTAATATGTTTGAAACCGCGTTTAAAACATATAAAAAAGTGCAGGTACTTGAGGAAGGGAAAATAAAAACAGTTAAAAATAAATTTTATAAAAATAAAGTATATATAAAGTCTGATTTAGAATACCCAGTGACAGAGAAAGAAGAAGATTTATTTAAGGTTGAGTATAGTTTGACAAAGGTGAAGAAAGAATGGGAAAAAAATCAGGAGGAAGTACCTGAAATAGTAGGAGAAGCAAAAATATATTTAGATAGTAAACTTGTAGATAGTGTTCCTATTCATTTTAAAAACACTAAGGCAAAAGAATCAAAAAGCTTTCTAGATTATTTTAAGAATATGTTTACAGCAATGACTGGGGTTGGCAAGCATGGTTAATTATATTTGGGCAGCGCTAGCTATTATAGGAATTGTTTTTGCAGCAGTTAATGGAACGATGGATGAAGTAAATAAAGCGATTTTTTCTGGAGCAAAAGAAGCGGTAACAATATGTATTGGGCTTATAAGTGTTTTGGTTTTTTGGCTGGGGATGATGAAAATAGCAGAACAGGCTGGGTTACTTCAAAAGCTTACAAATCTATTTAGACCAATAGTAGCAAAGCTTTTTCCCGAGGTTCCAAAAAACCACCCAGCAATGGGGTATATATTATCGAATATGATTGCTAATATATTTGGGTTAGGTAATGCTGCAACACCTCTAGGGATTAAAGCAATGGAAGAATTGAAAAGATTGAATGGGGGCAAGAATTCAGCAAGTAACAGTATGATTACTTTTCTTGCCTTAAATACGTCATGTATTACTTTAATTCCGACAACGGTTATTGCTATCAGAATGAATTACCATTCTGCTTCTCCGACAGATATAGTAGGCCCAACTATTATTGCAACCATTTTCTCCTGTATAGGCGGGATTTTAATTGATCGCTATTTTTACCATAAGAGAATGAGAAAAGGGTGATGAGTGATGGAGATAGTATCTTTAATTTCATTGTGGATGATTCCTTCCCTCATCGGGTTTATTTTACTGTATGGAACATTTAAAAAGGTTCCAACATATGAAAGCTTTGTTGAAGGTGGAAAAGAAGGAATACAAATTGCGTTCTCCATCATTCCCTATTTAGTTGGAATGCTTGTTTCTATCTCCATTTTTCGCGCATCTGGGGCATTAGAATTTTTTATGAGTTTTCTTAAGCCTGTATTAGACTTTATCGGCGTTCCCTCCGAAGTAGCACCATTAGCAATTATAAGACCAATATCAGGAAATGCAGCATTGGGAATGACAAGTGATTTAATCGCAACATATGGTCCAGATTCCTTTATCGGCAGGCTTGCATCTGTCATACAAGGAAGCACCGATACCACTCTTTATGTATTGACCGTTTATTTTGGGGCAGTAGGGATAAAGAAAATGGGGGATGCCTTGAAAGTTGGATTACTAGCGGATCTTATTGGATTTATTGCTGCTATTTTAGTTGTAACTTTAATGTTTGGTAAATAATCATAAAATGTCTTAGGGAAAGTTTGGGGTATTGGAACTTTTCCTAAGGCATTTTTTTGTTGTTTGGCAGATTCTTTCTCTTTCTATGAGAGTTCTAAAAGATTGTTAAGGTTAATGAGAAAAAATAACAACCAACTATATAAAAATTCTTATTTAATGAGTAGATCCCTAATTTTAAAGATTTCTTTGAAATTTCGTCCATTTATGTCATAATTCATAGGAATGGCAAAAAAAGAACGATCAAGGTTTTGAAATTAGTCTATTTTCATAATAGGATAAAAAATAAACGCTTATAAAATATTTTGTAATATGATCAATCATTTTTTACTGTTGAGAAATTGGATGAGGTGATTTAGATGGAAAGACTACAAAAAGTAATTGCACACGCTGGAATTGCATCAAGAAGAAAAGCAGAGGAATTAATTCTTGACGGAAAAGTAAAAGTTAATGGGAAAACAGTGAAAGAACTAGGTGTGAAAGTAGGTTCTAATGATAAAATTGAGGTAAGTGGAATTCCTGTTGAGAGGGAAGAACCAGTTTATTTTATCCTTTATAAACCAAGAGGGGTAATTTCTAGTGTCAATGATGATAAAGGAAGAAAAGTTGTAACGGATTATTTTTCTGAGATTGAAGCAAGAATTTATCCTATAGGACGATTAGACTATGATACTTCAGGTATCATTCTTTTAACAAATGACGGGGAATTTGCAAACCTTATGATGCATCCAAAAGGAGAAATTGAGAAGGTATATGTTGCAAAAGTCAAAGGCATCCCTGCTCGTGAGAAAGTAAAGCAACTCGAAAGAGGGATTATGCTAGAGGATGGAAAAACAGCCCCTGCCAAGGCGAAAATTCTCTCTGTTGATAAGAAAAAAGGAACAAGTATTGTCGAACTGAAGATTCACGAAGGAAGAAACCGCCAAGTCAGAAGAATGTTTGAAGCGATTGGAACACCTGTAATGAAATTAAAAAGGGAAAGATATTCATTCCTAAATTTAAATGGCTTGCAGCCTGGAGATGCTCGTGAATTAACTGCACATGAAGTGAAATTACTAAGAGCAGAAGCGCAAAAGAAAAAAGGATAAACTGTATATATTTTCGTATTCTCCAGCGTCTATATCCTTGTATTGCATAACAATGTTTACCTACTTAATACGACAGAAATTACACAAAAATGTTCATAAAAGTTTCACATATTGCAATGGATGATAACAATATCTACATGATAATAATGCTATAATAATTGTGGAAGATTAGATAAATCATTTATATAAATTACAATGTTATTGGAGAAATGCAGTATAAATAATAAACGATAAGATAAATAGCTATTGCAAATAGACATGGCATTTATTTATACATGCAGCTAACGAAACAATAAAAAAAGATAATCGTTTCGTGTATTTTTGTTAGGAGGGTATGAACGATGGAGAAAGAAATAAAAATCCTAGTGGTAGATGACGAAGAAAGAATTAGACGTCTTCTAAAGATGTACTTAGAAAGAGAAGAGTTTATTGTGGAAGAAGCGGAAGACGGAATGAGCGCTCTTTCTAAGGCATTAAACACAGATTATGATGTTATCTTACTCGATCTAATGATGCCTGGTAAAGATGGTATGGAGGTATGCAAGGAGCTAAGAGAAAAGAAGACTACTCCAGTAATTATGCTTACAGCCAAGGGAGAAGAAGTAAATAGAGTTCAAGGATTTGAAGTCGGAACAGACGACTATATCGTAAAGCCATTTAGTCCAAGAGAGGTTGTTCTGCGAGTAAAAGCTTTATTACGCCGCTCTACCAAAACGACTTTTGAGCAAAGCGATAGTTCTTCAAAAGATGTCATCATCTTTCCAGCATTGACTATTGATCATGATGCACACCGCGTATTGGCTAGTGGGAAAGAGGTAAGTTTAACTCCAAAAGAATATGAACTGCTATATTTCTTAGCTAAGTCACCAGATAAAGTATTCGATAGAGAATTACTCTTAAAAGAAGTATGGCATTATGAATTTTTCGGTGATTTAAGAACGGTTGATACACATGTTAAACGATTAAGAGAAAAGTTAAACCGTGTATCAGAAGAAGCAGCAAGCATGATTGTAACAGTTTGGGGAGTAGGATATAAGTTTGAGGTTAACAATGGATGAAGTTTTGGCGGAGCGTAGTATTTAAGCTTTGGATTACTTTTTTATTGTTGGTCTCCGTTGTATTAACGATTCTAACAATTATGCTTCTTGAGTATTTTGAGCAGTATTATACCGAGCAGACGGAAACAGAATTAACAAATACCGCCACAAAAATATCGGAAATAATGAAAGAGCATAATAATCAAATAGGTTTGGAAATTGTAGGAGAACTACTTGATCATTCAACAGGAGCTGTCATCGTTTCCTCTCCAGATCAAGTGTATTATTATCCAGAGAGTGGCTTGCAAGAACTTTCTTATTCTTTCATACAGGGCAATGAAGACTTAAACAAGGTGGTGACAAGCAATAAGACAGCAGTTGTAAGGACAGAATTAAACAATAAAGACAATACACCTGAACAAGTAGCGATTGTCGGATCCCCTCTCCATGTGAATGGAGAGGATGGAGCTGTTTTTATTTATCAGTCCTTACAATCGATGAATGAATCTAAACAATCTACCGCCAAATTTATTGTATTAGCAGCTGTTATTGCGATTATTCTAACAACGATTTTTGCTTTTTTCCTACTAACAAGGATTACTGCTCCGTTAAGGAAGATGAGAGAAGCTGCATTTGAAGTTGCCCAAGGTAATTTTGCAGCTAAGGTTCCCATTATGGCACAGGATGAAATTGGCGAACTTTCCATCGCATTTAATGAAATGGCGAAAAGGTTAAATTTTAATATGAACGCCTTAAGTCAAGAAAAGGAGCAGTTAGATAATATACTAAGTGGAATGGCAGACGGAGTGCTAACCCTTAATCGAAATGGTAGTTTATTGCTTACGAATCCTCCTGCTGAGAAATTTTTGCAGCATTGGTATTATGAAAAAGGCGAATTAAGTGATATGCAAGCACAAATCCCAGAAGAATTACGTAAATTGTTCCAGCTTGCTGTTCATACTGGTAATGAACAAATAGATGAAATCACTTTACAGGGAAGAAACTGGGTAATGATTGTCAGCCCTTTATATGATAAGAAGGATATTAGAGGAGCGATTGTCGTCATTCGCGACATGACAGAGGAACGTAAATTAGACAAGCTACGGATCGATTTTATAGCCAATATTTCTCACGAATTAAGAACACCTATAAGTATGTTACAAGGATACAGTGAAGCGATTGTCGATAATATTGCTGAGTCAGAGGAAGAAAAGAGAGAGATGGCTCGAATTATTTATGATGAATCATTACGCATGGGTCGTTTAGTCAATGAATTTTTAGATTTAGCCAGAATGGAAACAGGTTATCTTGAATTAAGGAAGGAAACAATTGATCTATACCCATATATTAATCGGGTAGCGAGAAAGTTTAATGCCATCGCTAAAGAAAAAGAAATCACCTTTACTGTCTCTATATCGGAGGATATTGGGGAGTACGAACTTGATCCAGATCGTATCGAACAAGTTCTAACCAATATAATGGATAATAGTATGCGCCATACACCAAGTGGTGGAACAGTTTTTTTAAGAGGCAGATCGGATGATTATGGAGTGTATCTAGAAGTAGAGGATACCGGTTCTGGAATTCCAGAGGAAGATTTACCATATGTCTTCGAGCGCTTTTATAAAGCAGATAAAGCTAGAACAAGAGGTAATGCTGGGACAGGCTTGGGATTAGCTATTGTCAAAAATATTATTGATTCCCATGGGGGAGATATATCTGTTTATAGTAAATATGGTCGAGGAACGACATTTTTTATCTTTTTACCTCGAAATAAAGAAGAAAATTAGAGAATGTGCCGATTCTTCTTGATTCACAAGAAACAATTTAACATAATAGAACGTATGGGGTGTCTAAAAAAGTATTTGACCCTGCAAGCTATTTTTCCATTTTGTATGTATGAAATTATTACATACAGATATAACTTGTGAGGTCAAACTTTTCAGGGCATCTTTTCTTGTGTTTACGTACTAATGGGATAAAGGAAATTAGAATAATTACATATAAGTAGTGAAACTAAATAAGTTAAACTTACGACTAATATAGTGAACGGGGGAGGGAATGAGATGAACTCCGTTTTTGATGAAATCTATAATAAGTATCATCATGACGTTTTTCAATTTTTATTTTATATGGTAAACCATAAAGAAACGGCCGAAGATTTAATGCAAGAGGTCTATATTCGTGTACTTAAATCTTATCATCGCTTTGAGGGGAAAAGCTCTGAGAAAACCTGGTTATTTAGTATTGCAAGAAATGTCGCAATTGACCACTTTCGCAAACAAAAAAATTGGAAAGACCGTATTATGGATAAATTCGACTGGTCGAAACAGCAAGTAAAAGCAGAAGGATTTCTGCCAGAAGAAATCACCTTGCAAGCAGAAGAAGTAAAAGGTGTTTATCATGCCTTACAATATTGTACAGTAGACCAACGAATGGTTATTGTGTTTCGGTATATTCAAGAATTATCTATTGCGGAAACAGCCAAAGCACTAGGATGGACAGAAAGCAAGGTTAAAACAACCCAGCACCGTGCCTTAAAAGCACTGCGCAACTTTTTAGAAGAGTATGATGGAAAGGAGGATTCTTATGCCGAAACAAAAGTGGAATGATGACAAAATAAAACTGGTGCTTAAACAGATGCCATATATAAAAGATGAGAGAAGTCCAGAATTTATCTATCGTACAATCCAAATGAAAAAGAAGAGCGAACGGAAATCGCGAAGAATAATGCCCGTACTGGCGACCGTATGTACGCTTATGCTCCTGTTCATTATTAGTCAAAGCTTCTTTGATAGTAATAGAGAGGACTCTTTTAAGCGTGAAAGCAAGATGGCTGATAATTCTGCTGAAATGAAAAATAAAAGCTATGATATAGCTGAAACCGCTGAAAGTGAAAATTATGACATGACAGATGAACAAGGAGAAAGGCTCACTACTTCACTCATCCCATCGGCTATTTACGAGGATGAGGTAGGAAAGCAAGAATTATTAACGTACCCAATACCAGATAAAAATGTCCTAGTCATTGTTCCTGTCAGCATTTTAGTGGAAAATACAAATAAGCTGTCTAGATTTGATTTGTATGTGGAAAACGTGAAGAAAGTAATCGGCGTCAACAAACAGTTAAGCAGCTATTTCCCAATTAGTCCAGAGATGTTTGCATATGATTTAAAAGATGATTACATCGAAGTAAATGTGAAACAGGGAATTTCAAATTTTGGTTCTCATTCCGAAGACTTTTTTAATACAATGGTTCAGCAGCAACTACAAACCATTGGCGCCAAGAAAATGGAGTTTTATACAGACGGTAAACTAGGAGCAGTACTAGGAAATCGCGAAGAAACAAGTATTGAGTATAAACCGTTAGAGAATAGAGCATATTTTCTTTTAGAGAATGATGAACAAGATGATCAACCATTATATGTGCCTTGGGAAAAGCCATATGATACGATTGAAAATGCTTTTGATGCCATGGAAAATAATATAGACACACATGGTTTGTCAGCTTCCATCCCTGATACTATTGATATTGATAAGGTTTCAAAAGACGAGAGCAAGGGAGAATTAGTTGTTCATTTATCTAATGAAAGTAAAATGGAAGAAGATCAAAAAACATTACATGCAATTGAGTCCATTTTATTAACAGCAAAAGATTTTAAATATTCTACAGTAAAGTTTGAGAATACCAATGTTAAAGAAGTAGGTGGATTTGAGCTAACGAAAGAATTAGATGTTCCGGTTGCCGCCAATAAAGTTGATATTGAGCAATAATAAAAGAGAATTTTTTTGTATTAGTGAAGTTATATTAGAGATAATATTACAATAGTTCATTTTACGTGCTTTAGCACTTTATATAGAGAAAAAACATATTAAGATGGGTTGGGACATAAGTATTTCAACAAATATAACTCCGAACAATTATACGTATATCCTAAAAAATTCGTATAATTGTTCTGGGTTTTATTCATTTAAGAAAGAATGCTTTTTTTCATCACCTGCAGACTGAATATACTTCGCTTTCCATTGGGCGAGCTCCGATCCGCTTTGTCATTTCACTCTACAAAATTATAATAGTAAATGATTGAAATTTAAGATAACTGATATATAAATAGAGATGCATAATCTTTATTTAACTTATCAGCTATATCCCACAATAGACCGACAATAACTCCTGAAAAATGGATATTCCATATAAATGAGTCATGTCAGTATCGCTAATAATACTTAAAGTAGTATTAACTACCCATCCCGCTACTCCTCCAGCGGTCACACTCACAACTGTTAAGCTTCCACTTCTCCTTTGTATATTCTTTTTCACACAGAACTCTCCTTTAAATAGCTTTGTTACTACTAGTATTAATTGACTATTTTTATGCCTAACTCCCTAAAAGACAATTTTTTCCTTATTGTTAGTATAGTTAAGGACAATTCCTTATCATCTATTTTGTTTTAACATAAATTTACAAATTAGTTTCCAATAAGAATTACAGAAAGAAGGCATCTTTTTTTGATTAATTATGTATGAATATCCATAGTCATCTATACATAAAAAAGAAAATATCGAAAATCCAATATGCGGTCTGCTAATGGCTTTGTTCTTTTTTACGTTAATCTCCTCCTTAGACTTCATCGTAAAATTCATTTTTTATGGAAGTTTTTTATTACCTTAGAATAAAATCAGAAAGAATGTAGACAATATATCGTGTCTCTTTTCCAATTAAAATCAGCTATTGGCACATACATAAAAAATAGATATGCATTTTTCTCTATGCATTCTATAGTTCTAACCATTAACATGTACTCATAAGTTGAAAGAGAAGATTGGATAGGGACAGATAGAAACTTGCCTGCAAGTAATTTTTCTATCTTTGCAGGCGGTTAAAACTTACATAGAATGCAGATAAGTGAATAGGATAGCGCGTTAAGTATTTTTTTAAAGAAACCTTCTCTTCTTGAAGAGTTCTTTATAAACCATTGATACAATACTTTACAACCAAAAGAGAATAGGTAGTATTCAACTGAAAACGGTCATAAATAGGCTGTTGAACACGGACAGAATAGGAGGATACCAAATGGGAGACTATATTAGGAGAATACTTATTGCTGCTATCATGCTTTTGTTCATTAGTTTATTGTTTTTAGGAGGGAAGCATTCTCAAGCACAGTCTTTCTCCTTAGCGGAACGAACAAAAACATGGACATGGCCAAGTGAAGGAATAATCACGGATACCTTTAATACTAGAAATGGTACACATAAAGGAATAGATATTGCAGGCGATTTGGGAGAGGACGTTTATGCAGTTGATGAAGGAATTGTAACCAGATCTTATTATTCCCAATCTTATGGAAATGTTGTTTTTGTTAAACATAAAAATGATCTTGAAACGGTCTATGCTCATTTGAATAAACGATTCGTAAAGGAAAAGCAATTGGTGAAAAAGGGTGAAGTAATTGGTGAAATGGGCAATACAGGACAGTCTTCTGGCGTTCATTTACATTTTGAAATACATAATAAAGAGTGGACTGTTGCAAAAGAAAATGCTATTAATCCAATTTTAGTTTTAGGAGATGTAGAGGTAGGGCAGACTGTGAAAATAGCTGTGGAGGAAGAGAGTGAGGCTGTCATAACAGAGCCATCCGAAAACCTTACCCACACACCACATTCGAACTTAGTTCACGAGGAAGAAAAGAAGTTAGAAGAAGAATACATAAGGAGAAGTATTAAGGAAATGGAAATTAATATAGAAGAGGATAACTCGGAACTATCAACAATACCCTATAAAAAAGCAAGTATTTATTTAAAAAGTAGTAAGTATCTTTTAGGAGAAACAAGCGAGGATTATACATAGAAGCTATATATGGAAAGATACAGAATTTCGCTTTTATGGAGGAAAAACCGCGAAAAGAGTTCACAAGATACTATTTTTTTAAGGAATAAATATAATAGTATTTTGTGAACTCTTTTTGAGTTTAAATGGCATATATTTGTGAATTTATGAACAAAATTTGAAATTATAAGCAAACTTCTTCACAAATATTTATTCCTTAGGGTATAATAACTTATGTAATAAAACAAATTAATATTGGTCTATCTTCGGGGCAGGGTGAAATTCCCGACCGACGGTGATGAGTTTGTACTCAAAGTCCGTGACCCTACTACGGTAGGTTGATTTGGTGAAATTCCAAAACCGACAGTAAAGTCTGGATGGGAGAAGATGGAGGTTCTGCAATCGTTCAAATTATCTGTTAAGAACGTTTATTGAGTTTGCGTACCTTTAATTACTCCCTCAAGTCTCTAGAGCTTGAGGGTTTTTATTTGGCGCATTCCTAAAAAATTGCTGAATCTTTCTTCTTAGGTAGATGGATCCTAATTAGAAGGAGAGAAAAAAATGAAGAAAAAAATGAATGTAAGAAAGTATGTTTTAATTGGGATGATGAGTAGTTTAGCCTATGTGCTAATGATGCTTAAATTTCCAATCCCACCATTTCCAAGTTATTTAAAAGTTGATTTTAGCGATATTCCAGCATTAGTTGCCGCACTTATTTTAGGACCAGGGGCTGGAATATTAGTTGAGTTGATTAAAAATATATTAGATTATTTAATAACCGGAAGTGATACTGGAATTCCTGTTGGTCATTTCGCGAATTTTATCGCTGGAATTTCTTTCATCTTACCGACTTATTTTATGTATAATGCGATTAAATCCAAAAAAGGAATGGCTATCGGCTTAGCCCTTAGTATTATCATAATGACGGGATTATTAAGTTTGTTTAATTACTTTATTATGCTGCCATTCTATAATACATTAATGAAAATACCGACTGATACAACTTTATTAAAACAAACGGTTCTTTCAGCTATTATTCCATTCAATTTGTTAAAAGGAGTAATTATTTCTATCATTTTTGCATTAGTATTCTCAAAAATGGGTGTATGGATTAATAAACAAATCCCTTCTAGGAATGTTTAATCAAAAAACAGTTCAGTGTCTATCTGAATTGTTCAGTTTGTCGACAAAAGGGGATCAGAATGTTTTCATTCTGATCCCCTTTTGTAATTTATGGTCTTTTTTTTGTTATTTTATTGTATTTTGATCTATTCTTTATGCTCTTCTTAAGCTGTTACCGGGCTCACCCAAGTCCAGTTGGCCATTTTCTTTTGCATCTGCGAAAACACGTTCAATCGTTTCTTTTCGCTTGGCATAAATTTTTTTGATAACTTGTTTATGTCGAAGGTGATCTGCTTCTTCCACATACTTTTCCCATGCATGTCTTTGAATGAGTTTTTGGTAACTAAGTGATTTGGTGGAACAAGTTGATCTAAAGCAATCATTTCTACTTTGACCTCTTTGAATAGAAGAATGTTTTGGAAAGCATGATTTCACCTCTAAATAATATCTATATTTTAAACCAGAGCAGTTAAAATTCTAGACTAACTTGATGAAACCAGGTTGATTGGAGCGGAAGGGGGGAGACTCCTAGGGGAGATGCGAGAAAGTCCGAGACCCTGCAGGAGCGTATGCAGTGACCCCCAAAAATTAAACACATTATTTTAACCTATGGTCTGAGTTCGATATTCTGTTGGACTCAGACCATTTAGTTTTGTTTTAATTCGTTTATGGTTGTAGTAATAAATATATTTTTCTAGTTCTTTTAAAAAATGCTCTTTATTTTTAAATTCCATGGAATAGAAAAACTCTGATTTTAGAATGCCAAAAAAATTCTCCATTACCGCATTGTCGTAACAGTTTCCTTTTCGCGACATACTTTGTGTGATTTTCCGTTCCTTTAAGGATTCACGATAAGACTTCATCTGATAATGCCATCCTTGATCCGAATGTAACAGGAGATTTGTATATTTCTTGGGCAAGCGCTTCATAGCCTTTTGTAACATTTCCGATACTAGCGAATAGGTCGGTCTAGATCCTGTGGTATACGTAATAATCTCTTGGTTAAATAAATCTAAAACAGGAGATAAATAGACCTTTTCGCCAAATAGCTTGAATTCGGTGATATCTGTTACCCATTTTTCATTCGGTTTTCTTGCAGTAAAGTCTCTTTTCAATAGATGGGGAGCAGTTTTTCCTACTACTCCTTTATAAGACTTATATTTTTTCAATCGAATCATACATTTTAAGCCTAGTATTTTCATGATTCTTTGCACTTTTTTGTGATTGATTTTATATCCCCTGTTCTTTAATTCACTCCAAACACGACGATATCCATAACGGCCTTTATTTTCAACAAAGATAGAGGTAATCTCCTTTTTCCAATTTTCATCGGGATCTGGCTGATTCATTAACTTAACTCCATAGTAATACGTACTGCGACGAATATTCGCTATTTTGCATAACTTATTCACCGGATATTCATGCCTTAGTTCATACACGACCTTTATTTTGTCTTGTTTGGTGACTTTTCCTTGTCTTGAACTAAGGCATTCAACTTTTTTAAATACGCATTTTCCATACGTAATCGTTCTAATTCTCCCTTTATTTCTTTGATTTCATCTTTCTCTGCTTGTCCTTTTTTCTCCATGGTAGATTTCTCCTCTTTCCTGGAAACAAAGGCTACTTCCCCTAGACGATTATACTTCTCCTCCCACCGTTGGATAGTATACGGGGAAGGTAAGTTAAAGTAAGTGGCAGTATTCAGATAAGATGCCCCTGTCTCTACACGATATTTTAGTACCTCCAGTTTAAAGGAGGGTTCATACACCGTGCAACTATTTCGGGGCATTAGTGCCTCTACTCCATGCATTTGATATAACTTCCACCACTTTATGACTGATTTTTTATCGATCCCGATACGATTAGCAACTTCAAGAAAGGAAAATTTGCCACTTTCATATAGTACAATAGCTGATATTTTTTCTTCTATAGTCCACCGTTTTCTTTTATCCATACAAAAGCCCCAATTCTTGTGGTGTCCAATAATTGGGGTGCAGTTCAGTATGCGACGAAGCGGCTCGGCGCTCGCCCCATGGAAAGCGAACCCCTGTAGCGGAAATCAACACCTTATTAAAAAAGGTCACAAAAAAGACCATAGGCAAAACCTCAAATTTCAAGGAGTTTGTCTACAGTCTGAAACAGTTTAAATAAAAAGAACAGAAAGGAATCATTATCCCTTTCTGTTCTGTGTATGATAAAGAGCGCTATTCGAATTTAAGAGGATCTCCATCAAAGGATTCGTCGCTCACTTTAATCGAATCTGTCGGACAACCTTCAAAAGCATCTAACATATCATCTAATAATACTTCAGGTACTTCCACTGTTCCTTGATTATCATCTAACATAACGAAAGCAATCCCTTCGTCATCGTAGTCATAAATATCAGGTGCCGCTGCTCCGCAAGCTCCACATGCAATACATGTGTCTTTATCAACAATTGTATATTTTGCCATGAGTAAAAAAACCTCCAGTGTTATTCATACGGAGTATATACATGACTAGCATACTCCTTACTATTATCTTATTGTAAGACTGAATCTTTAACTTTTCAATATAAAAGAAAGATAAAAAGTAGAAAGTAAGGACTACCTTCCTTAAAATAGTCAATAACTCAAACGCTTTCCATTATATTTAAAGCCCTTTTTATTGAAAAATATGTGAAGGATATGTGATCAAAGTACACTAAAAAATAAAATTCATGGTAAAATATAAGAAATGTTACAAACAAATTTCAACAAAATTTGTCAAACTGAAGGAAGAGGAAAATATGTCCTTTATTAAAATGATCATTTTAAACTGTCTATATAAAATGAATGGAGAAAGAACTATTTACTCTATTCTTCATATATTAAATGGAAAAAAGTCATCACAAACCATCCAAGATATTCATATCTTTCAGCTGACCTCTTTATTTCAGGCATTCCCTTTATTAACAAGAGAGCAACTGGATCAAATAATTTATACCTTATATAAGGAAGAATGGCTAGAAAAAACAGGAGAAAATCATTATTTAGTTAAAAACGATAGAAAGCTAGAATTAGAAGTATTATTGAAGGATAATCCATTTCCAAAAGATTTAAAAGGCTGGAGATATCATTCATTAACTGGGCCATATTGGCAAAGACTTTCATTATTTGTACAAGTTACTTCTCACTTATCGAAAAAAAGTAATCATTATATGCCGATACAAAGAAACCCTGCAGCACAACTATGGTTGAAGAATACCTTACATACTATGTCGTCTATAGATAGAAGTGAAATGAATCGCTATCTCTATCAGGAAATAGTTGACTGTCTGGAAGAGAGTGAATTAGATCCGCTCATTCTTATTATCCGACTTACCGGAAGTGATAGAATAGGTCTAACTTCAGAGCAAGCAGCAATAGAATTGGAACTAGATCCATACTATTATCAGCTATCTTTCCTTGCTATTCTTCATTACATGATAGAGAAAATTCTATCTAATAAGGGGGAGTTTCCACTGTTAAGTCAAATGATTAAAGAAAGTAAGAAACCATTTACCCTGACAGAGTCAACGGCTAAAACATTTAATTTAATCCAAAAGGGGTTAAGTATCGAGCAAATTGTTCGTGTGAGAAATTTAAAACAAAGCACAATTGAAGATCATATTATTGAAATACTATTGAATGTGCCTAACTTTCCTATAGATAATTTAGTGAGCAGCGAGAATATATCAAAAATCAAAGCATGTATGGAAAAATCGCCTTCTAAATCTTTAAAGGTGATAAAGCAGCAGTTAGCAGATGTTTCTTACTTTGAGATACGTGCAGTGATGGCAGGATACGGTGATTTTTCATGAATTTAGAAGCAATCTTAAAAAACTACTATCAGTTAAGTGCCTTTCGAGGTGGGCAAAAAGAAACGATAGAATCCATTCTTAACAAGAGGCACACATTAGCGATGCTGCCAACGGGGACAGGAAAGTCTCTATGTTATCAATTAGCTGGCAGGCTTATGGAGGGAACAGTAATTATTATTTCTCCTCTCTTGTCACTAATGCAGGATCAAGTGGAGCAAATGAAAATGAAAGGGGAAAAAAGAGTCGTTGCTTTAAATTCCTTTTTGAACCCAGCAGAAAAGAATAAAGTATTACGGCAAATTCAGCAATATAAGTATATCTTTATATCCCCAGAAATGATTTCATTGCCACATATCATAGATCAGCTGCAAAAAATGAAAATTAGTCTATTCGTTATAGATGAAGCACATTGTATTTCCCAGTGGGGATACGATTTTCGACCGGATTATCAAAAATTAGGGGAGATTCGACAAAAAATAAATAATCCCTTAACATTAGCTCTAACAGCAACCGCAACAGAAGCGGTTCGTGAGGATATCATAAAGTCTTTACATTTAGAAATGGTTGAAGAAATCATTTATTCTGTCGATCGAGCAAATATTGCTATAAATCTAGAGGAAGTCTCACACGTTCAAGGAAAAATGGATAAGCTTTTAGAATATATTCAAAGGCTTGATGGACAAGGCATTGTGTATTTCTCTAGCAAAAAGCTAGCTGAACAAACAGTAGCGTTTTTGAAAGAAAAATCTTCCAAACGAATAATGGCATACCATGGCGGCATGACGCAAGAAGATCGTATTCTTGTTCAACAGCAATTCCTAGCAGGACAATTAGATGTTATATGTGCAACAAGTGCCTTTGGAATGGGAATAAATAAAGAGGATATTCGCTTTATTATTCACTATCACCTGCCCACACAATTAGAATCCTATCTTCAGGAAATAGGCAGAGCTGGTAGAGATGGCAAACCGAGTGTATCCATCATCTTGTATACTCCAGGAGATGAGTGGATTGCTTATCAGTTGATTGAATCGGAATTGGCGGACGAATTACAAATTAATAAATGGAAAGCACGCTTAAAAAATTTCCCTTCATTTGAAGCATGGCAGAAAAAAGAAGGCTATCAATTAGAAATGCTCTTTACCGAGACCCAATGGCGCGTGTTGGAGTCTTATATTGAACCGAATAATAAAACGGTCTCCGAGCTATTGCATTCTCTAGATTTATATAACAATTTTAGAGAAAATCGGGTAAATGAAAAAAGACGAAAAGTGCAAGATCTAATGGAATGGCTACATTCTATATCTTGCCGGAGAAGGTATATATTAGAGTATTTCGGAGAAAAGTACGAAAGCAAAGAAAATGAAAATTGCTGTGATAGATGCGGAATAGATTTATCTAATTTCTTTCATAAAAAAAGCATGGAGGATGACGAGGTACTAGTGGATTGGAAAAATCAGCTGGCATTTATTTTAAATATAGTAAAGTAGGATATATAAATGAATAAAGCAAAATATACGGCCATAATTAATCAATTGTCAGACCGAGACTTAATAAAAAATGTATATATAACACAGTTTCTTCTCCTTATCATCACTTTCATACTGTATATTTTTGTTTTTCAATCGAACCCTCCATTAACAACAGTATTTAAGTATGAACAGACAGATTTTATCATTGGTTTGATAGCAGGATTAGCAATAACAGGAATAGATATTTTCTTGATGATACGATTTTCTAAACATTACCACGATGATGGTGGTGTGAATAAGCGAGTCTTTGAAAATAGGAATCCTTTTCATATTGCATTCATCGCATTAATGGTAGCATTTTGCGAAGAAATACTATTTAGAGGAGTAATCCAAACGAATTTAGGGCTGCTGCTAAGCTGTCTCCTTTTTGCTATGATGCATTACCGCTATTTATTTAATCCTTTTTTATTTATGAATGTCATTTTGGTAAGTTTCGTTATCGGTGTCTTATTTGAAGTAACAGAAAATCTCTGGGTGACAGTGATTATGCATTTTCTTATTGATTTCTTACTCGGTTGTATTATTCGGTTCAAGTTATTTCAAACGAGTTGAGTACATCAAGGGGAATGTCATGGAATAACCGCTCCTTTGTTAGGGGATTTTGGGGAATTGTAAGGATGGGATGTTTATGAAGAAAGAGGATCCATATAGAGTTCAGGCACAATTACAAAAACAAAGATTAAAGAAAGTGACAAGTGAAGAAGAAGTACCAGTAACAGAGGAAAGACAAGACTCTTCCCTCCCATCAAGAAGTACTGTTCACAAGAATAAGAAGAAAAAATTAAAGATACCAATTATTAGCTTGTTAGCATTTTTATTTATTTTATTACCAGTAGCTGTATTATTAGTATTAAATGGGAAAGATATTTCCAATCTTTTATCAACCGAGAATACTTCAGGAGTATTTGAAAATGTAAATATTCAAAAAGGGTACTCACCTAATAATAAAACAACACCTGACGATAGTGACAATAATCAAGATGAACTCGTAATTGTAAGTAATTCAACAGTGAAAAAAGAAGAAGAAATTCCTGAAGATAATTTGAAAGAAAAAGCTGAAGAAAAGGCTGAAGAAAAAGAAAAGGAAGCAGAGAAACAAAAAGAACAAAAAGAACAAAAAGAACAAAAGCAACGTTCAGAGAAAAAGATAGATAAGGAGCAGAAGCAGAAGCAAAAAGAAAAAGAAGAGAATTCTAGTCAAACAAATCCTAATGAAAAAATTGTGTACCATACAGTAGCAAAGGGTGAAAATTTATATCGAATAGCTTTAAAATATTATCCAAATGGAGATGGTATGGGGAAAATTAAAGCAGCCAATAATATGACAACAGATCAGGTGCAATTAGGGCAAACGCTGAAAATTATCATTGAACCATAATAACTTATTCTAACTTGTCCTTCCTCCACATATAGTTAAGTAAAGATGTTGAAATTGTTGTTTATACATTACAACGCTATTGGTAAATCAGACTTAATGTGCTATATAAAGGAGGAAGTGACTTTGGAACGATCAATCTTCCCTGAAAGGTATGATTTGGATGGTACGACGAAAAAGGTTCTCATAAAAATCATTGAGAAAAAGAAAAAATATGATAAATTAAAAAATCGACATTTGCTTATTATGTGGTTTACTATCTTTGCCTCATTCTGTTATTTTATTTGGTTATATAAACACATAGCTATACCATATTCACATTCATTTGCAGTCATGTTTTCCGTATATGTAAAAGAGAGTGAAAATTTATATCTCTTATTTCTATTGATTGGTGCATTTGGGTATATGAATGTGTTGAGACAAAAAAGAGATAAAGCGGAAAAGGAATACCATGACTTACGCTGTGAATTTATTGACAAAAGCAAAGATTTATTCGGAAATAGTGAGACTTGGAACGTTCGGCATGAAATATATAATACAATCAAAGATTCATATGATATCAATTTATTCCATCAAGCAAAGTGACAATTAGTTAGGTGGAAGATTACATATCCTGTTACTTATTTAAATATCTGCTTTATATCTATAAGTAGTTAGGGTAAAAACAAAGCAGACTAAAATACACGTAGACTCGTATGGGAGCTTGCAAGAAAGTCACCCGCAGAAACGCAGAGATGAGGAGAATAGGTTCTCAGCCCATGCAGAGAGAAGGGTATTCAGTCTGCGAGTGATTATCGGAAAAGCTGAAACAATCATACGTAATATGGTTAGCATTTCTATATTAAGGTTGCGATTTCTCTTTGGATGGAAAACTTGGAACTCTGCACTGTATTTATATAAAGCGAATACTAAAATATCTTTCGTTGGGCACGATTTTCTTTGATAATTTCTACTGCTTCTCTAAATCGTTGCGAGTGGACGATTTCTCTTTCTCTTAGAAAACGAAGGCTATCATTTAAATCTGGGTCATCACTCATATTAATAATCCATTGATAAGTAGCTCTTGCCTTTTCTTCCGCTGCTATATCTTCATACAGATCTGCGATTGGATCTCCTTTAGCTTGTATGTATGTTGCCGTCCAAGGATTTCCAGCAGCATCATGGTAGAATAAGGCGTGGTCGTGATTGACATAATGGTCACCAAGTCCAGCAGCTTTTAGCTGATCTGGAGTGGCATCTTTTGTCAGTTTATAGATCATAGTCGCGATCATTTCTAAATGAGCAAATTCTTCTGTTCCTATATCTGTTAATAACCCAATAACCCGATCAGGTATGGAATACCGCTGATTTAAGTATCTTAATGCTGCTGCTAGTTCTCCGTCTGCTCCTCCATATTGCTCAATTAAAAATCTAGCAAGCATAGGATTACAAGTACTTACTTTAACGGGATACTGTAATTTTTTCTCGTATATCCACATATCTTTTCATTCTCCTTTATCCCAAAATTATTTAGAAACATATCTTCTTATACTTGCCAAGGCCAAGGAGCAGCATCCCAATCCCATGGGGAACCAGATGGGCTATTTCCAAATTGTAATAAGGGCCCAAAATTATTTTCATATATTTTTTTGAATTTTTCTCTTTCTTTTACATAATGGTTAAATTGATTTATGGCATCTTGATCATAATGATGAGTATCTAAATATAAAGTAAGTTCAACTAATACAAAGTCTACAGCTTGAAGCTGCTCTAATAATTGATAATATTCTGGTGGCAACTGCTTCATTGTCTTTTCACTCCCTTTTCGTTTTTTCATATGGACTGAAATATGGGTCATAGAATGCTTTCCATAATGTTCCTGCTTTTAATGCTTCCATTGGACTAAATTGGGGCAGATTTGGTGGCTGAAAACCTAAAAATAAATTAGGCGGTGTGGAAAAAACTTTTGTTTTTATGGGTGGGCAAGGATCAAATGGACTGATATAAGGCTGATATTCTCTGTAAAATGAAGACATAGATTTCCCTCCTTTTTTTAATTTACTTTACATCTTATGTTGAAAGATTTAGTTACATGCTTGCTTTTAATAAAGTAGCAAATTCGTTTTGGTTTAAGTATGAATAGCTGAAGGGAAGGAAAAAGAGAAGCAGAAATTCTTGAGTAAATTACTTATCATTAGGAGCTATATAGATGGGGAGTGAATAGAGAAAAATTTTCTTAAAAATGGTATTAAGTGTAAGAGGTGTATTAAAATATAAACATCATCCTTTGTAAGATGGGGAAGTTAGGGGGACTTTATGATATATGTACTAGTTGGATTTGTTTTACTTGTTTTGGCAGGGATTGCTTTAATTTTACATATGAGAAAAATTGCAAATGAAAATCATGTTAAATATGAGATGTTTTATTTTCCAAATTTCCCTGCTTCCTTCCGTGAAATCACCCTTTTCTTTATTTCAGATATCCATAGAAGATCAATTGATGATTCCGTTATTAATGAGGCGGTGGATGTAGCTGAGATAGTCATTATAGGCGGAGATCTTTTAGAGAAGGGAGTTAAGTTAGAGAAGACACGCGAAAATTTGCGGAAGTTAAAAAAAATCGGTCCTGTTTATTTTGTCTGGGGAAATAATGACTACGAGATAGACCGAGATGTTTTGGAGACTTTATTACTAGATGAAGATATTATTTTATTGAATAATAAAGCAATAACTTTTCAATCTGCAGATGGGGAAAGCTGGTCCTTGCTCGGTATTGAAGATTATTCATTAGAATATGATGATTTAGAAAAAGCGTTAGAGCAAGTGGGGAATAGTGATTTTAAAATATTAGTCAGTCACAATCCGAAAATAGTGGAAAAGATGGAAGAGAAGGAACAGATTTCCTTAGTGTTAAGTGGTCATACCCATGGTGGCCAAATTCGAATTTTGGGATTTGGTCCATACGAATTAGGAGGAACGAAAGTGGTTGGAAATACTACTATATTTGTCAGTAATGGATATGGCACGACAAGTATTCCATTAAGGCTCGGCGCACATCCAGAAACTCATATTATCAAGATTCAACATAAACAAATGGACAATTAAATTTAAAGCATTATTACGATTTGACCAATATTTCTTTTTTGAATCGGTTGGCTCTTATATATATCATCCTCCACTTTGTAATATTACTCACCGATTCCTGCTTTCATTCATAAACTAAATTAAGAGTTTTTTCAAGGAGCAGGCAGGAGGCGTAGTCATGCGTTTGGAGAGATTGAATAGTAACAGAATTAAAATCCATCTGACCACAGATGATTTGTATGAACGTGGATTGACCAAGGAAGATATATGGAAAGACTCGATAAAGTGGCAGTATTTTTTTCATGAAATGTTAGAAGAAGCAAATGACATATTTGATATGGAGATACACGGATCGGTAGCTGTTGAGATATTTTCCATGAAAGCCCAAGGAATGGTAATGATCTTAACAATAACTGAAACTGAATTGGATACGGAAGAATTATTATCAGAGGGCTTTTTAGAGATGCAAGTAACGGTAGAAGAAACAGTGGATATATTATATGAGTTTACAGATATAGAATATGTAATAGATGCGGTAAAACAGTTAGAGCAAAACAATTTTAAGGGTGGTTCTTTATATAATTTAAATGAAAGGTATTATTTATGCTTTGTCGATATTTCTTCATTTAAAGAAGAACAAATTATTGCTATTCTAAGTGAATTTGGAGAAGCGAGTTTAAAGAGTATATATATAATTGAAGAATATGGGAATGTCATCAAAAAAGATAATGCTATTGAAACATTAGTGCATTTTTTTTAACCAGCTATTTTTAAGATAGAACAATTCCAATTTTTGAAGTTAATCTCAGATAACGGGGATATAGGAACTTCGACGGAGTTTGGAATTATCTATCTTTTTTTGTGTGTTTAAAGGGGATTTTGTACATAAAAATTTCTAAGTTGATGATTGGTAAAACTTGTTGAAAGTGTTAAAATGAAATGGGGAAGATACATAATAGTATTTTACCACTAAATTTTTGTTTAGCCTCAGGGAAAAGCTGTATGGGAAAGTGTAGAAGAAAAGGAAATAATGATAATTAAATGAGGGTGAGGTAGGACAAAGAATCGTTTAATTGAATATACTGATACTAGCAATGAGGAAAAAACAGTTTATCACAGTAAAAAAAGAATATATTATGGAATGAAAGCCTTCTGAAGGAAGGGATTCGTTTAAATCTAAATAAGTAAATAAATGATCTTGCATAATGTAAGTAAAAGTGTATACTATGCTTTGAATTAGCAACTAATTTTGTATTTATGTTTTGCATTCTATTGAAGCTAAATAATTATTCTTATAAAGAAGAACTGCAGTGGATAACTACAAGTAGTTTTTTAGGAGGATTTATTAATGGTAGCCAACAAATCTAATGAGAAGAATCATGTAGAAGAGCAACACGATGTTTTGAAATCAACACAAACAGTAATTCATAAAGCTTTGAATAAACTTGGATATTCAGATGAAGTTTATGAATTATTAAAAGAGCCGATTCGAATGATGACAGTCAAAATACCAGTGCGAATGGATGATGGGACTGTAAAAATCTTCACAGGCTACCGCGCTCAACATAATGATGCCGTGGGACCAACAAAAGGGGGAATTCGTTTTCATCCTAATGTTACGGAAACAGAAGTGAAAGCACTCTCTATTTGGATGAGTTTAAAATGTGGAATCGTTGATCTTCCTTATGGTGGCGGAAAAGGAGGCATTATCTGTGATCCACGTGATATGTCTTTTCGTGAATTGGAAAGATTAAGCCGGGGCTATGTACGAGCAATCAGCCAAATTGTTGGACCAACTAAAGATATTCCAGCTCCAGATGTTTTTACAAATTCACAGATTATGGCATGGATGATGGACGAGTATAGCCGAATTGATGAATTTAACTCCCCTGGATTTATCACAGGCAAACCACTTGTATTAGGTGGTTCACAAGGAAGAGAAACTGCTACGGCTAAAGGTGTTACTATCTGTATACGCGAAGCAGCAAAAAGAAGAGGCATAGAGATAGAAGGAGCACGTGTCGTCGTCCAAGGTTTTGGGAATGCGGGCAGCTTTTTGGCTAAATTTATGCATGATGCTGGAGCGAAGGTCATTGGTATTTCGGATGCGTATGGTGCTTTACATGATCCAGAAGGATTAGATATTGACTACTTACTAGATAGACGAGATAGTTTTGGCACTGTTACAAACTTATTTAATAATACCATCTCAAATAAAGAACTATTGGAGTTGGAGTGCGATATTTTAGTGCCTGCTGCGATAGAAAATCAAATCACAGAACATAATGCAGATAATATTAAAGCAAGTATTGTGGTGGAAGCAGCGAACGGACCAACTACATTAGAAGCTACTCGCATTTTAACAGAAAGAGGAATTTTATTAGTTCCGGATGTTTTAGCTTCAGCTGGAGGAGTAACTGTTTCTTATTTTGAGTGGGTACAAAATAATCAAGGGTATTATTGGACAGAGGAAGAAGTGGAAGAAAGACTGGAAAAAGTAATGAGTAAGTCCTTTAAAAACATCTATGATACTGCCGAAATACGTCGAGTTGATATGAGGTTGGCAGCATATATGGTGGGGGTTAGAAAAATGGCGGAAGCATCTAGATTCCGCGGTTGGATATAAATTTGATTAAATCTATTGCTGATTTTACAAAAATCTCCTATCCTTATAGGTAGGGGATTTTTTATATTGGACCTTTTTAGAGGTACGCCTTTTCTGTTATGAATCATCTATTAGCTAAAATAAATGCATAATAGAAAAGAAAGGATTTTGTTAGAAGAGGCTAACCTTTTTGTAAAATGTTAGGAGTGACTATGTTGAAACGAGAAGAAGCAATTATCATTGGTGCTGGTCCCTGTGGTTTAGCAGCAGGGATCGCCTTAAAGGCAATAAATATAAATCCGTTAATCATTGAAAAAGGGAATGTTGTAAATGCCATACATGGTTATCCAACTCATCAAACCTTTTTCAGTACAAGTGAAAAACTGGAGATTGGGGATGTCGCCTTTTTAACAGAACAATATAAGCCCAATCGGAATCAAGCATTAGTTTATTATCGCGAAGTGGTAAAAAGAAAAGATCTTCGTATCCATGCGTATGAAGAAGTATTAGACGTCAATAGAACAGAGGGACAGGAGTTTCTTGTAAAAACAAAAAAAGAGGAGTATATCACTCCTTACGTTATTGTTGCTACTGGTTATTACGATAATCCCAATTATATGAACGTTCCAGGCGAAGACATGGATAAAGTAATGCATTATTTTAAAGAGGCACACCCTTATTTCAATCATGATGTAGCGGTAATTGGCGGGAAAAATTCAAGTGTGGATGCTGCGATTGAGCTAGTCAAAGCTGGTGCAAGGGTAACCGTTTTGTATAGAGGGAACGAATATTCCACTAGTATCAAACCGTGGATTTTACCTGAATTCGAGTCTTTAGTCCGCAAAGGAATAATTAAAATGGAATTTCAGGCAAATGTTGTCGAAATAAAAGAGGGATCTCTTCTGTATGAAGTAAATGGAAATCTTCATGAAATAAAAAATGACTTTGTTTTTGCAATGACCGGATATCATCCTGATCATGCATTTTTGAAAAAAATGGGGATAGAAATTGAGAAAGAAACAGGAAGACCTGTATTTGATTCGGAAACCATGGAAACAAATGTGGAAGGAATATTTATTGCTGGGGTAATTGCTGCTGGAAATAATGCGAATGAAATCTTTATTGAAAATGGTAGATTTCATGGTGTGCAGATCGCAAAAGCCATACAAGAAAAAAATAAATGAGACCGTGCAACTCTTATATAAGGGAAAAGGGGAAATAAAATGTTGGCGATTTTTTCAGCCGGAATTGCACCAGGTTTAGCATTATTAAGCTATTTTTATTTAAAAGACCAATACGGTTCCGAGCCAATATCACTTGTCATGCGGTCTTTTATTACAGGGGCACTTCTTGTGTTTCCCATAATGTTTATCCAATATGTTTTTCAAGCAGAGCATGTCATTCCAGAGGGAATTTGGAGTTCCTTGCTTACTACGAGCTTACTGGAAGAATTTTTTAAATGGTTTATTGTTTTTTATACAGCGGTGAAGCATGCCGATTTCGATGAGCCTTATGACGGGATAGTCTATGGGGTTGCCGTGTCCTTAGGATTTGCTACTATGGAAAATATTTTGTATTTAGTGGCAAATGGACTGGAGTATGCAATCGGGAGAGCCTTGCTTCCTGTATCCAGTCATGCCCTTTTTGGGGTTATTATGGGTTATTATTTTGGAAAAGGTAAATTTATTGTGCCTAGAGGGAAATGGCTTGTCTATTCCTTGCTTGTTCCTTTTCTGCTTCACGCTATATACGATTATATTGTATCTCTAGAGAAAAATTGGCTGATCTTCATCACTCCTTTTATGTTTTATTTATGGTGGTTAGGCCTTAGAAAGGTGAAAAGTGCTAGAGAATTAAGCAGCGGACATATTCGAAGAATGACAGGGACATAATAGGAATAAGGTAAAGGGAATATTTACCACAATGAAAGGGGAATGGTTAAAATCCTCTTTGGAATAAGTATTTGAAGTATCTAGTATGTAAAAAAGTAGAGTGAAGTCATTCACTCTACTTTTTTTTTGTATAAAAATCCAATTGCTACAAAAAATACAGTTAATGTTAATAGTAATTAGTTATGGGGGTAATAAGCATGAATAAAAAGTTTTTACTCACAAAAATATCAATCATCCTTTTTGTTATGTCAGGACTACTAGTATTTCCTTATGCTGAACAAAAAGTACATGCTTTTTCCAATCAGGTTATTCAGCATGGAGCGGTAGGAGATGATGTTATTGAATTGCAATCAAGACTTCAATATGTAGGATATTATAATGGGAAGATTGATGGGGTATTTGGTTGGCAAACCTATTGGGCGTTAAGAAATTTTCAATATGAATATGGTTTGCCGATAGATGGATTAGCCGGTACGAAAACGAAGAATAAGTTAGCAAGTGCAACGAAATACAATGAGCAATTTGTCAAGGAACAGATAAATCGCGGGAAAAAGTTCTCCCATTATGGAGGAGTAGATTTAGAAAAGCAAAAAATGCCTTCTTCGAACAAAAACACTGCAAAAAAGCAAAACGAAACAGTACAAAAGAAAACAAATAATAACAGTCAAACAGCTAAACAAAATAATGCATCTAGCAACAACGATACAACTAATAAAAGTAGTAATCAAGGTACTACTAACAACAATAATGCGCCAAAGAATACTGCTAATACAAATGGCGGAGAAAATACAACTGGAAAAAAACCTACTGCAGCAAATGTTCCAAATGGTTTTTCGCAAAATGATATTCAAATAATGGCGAATGCTGTATATGGTGAAGCAAGAGGGGAGCCATATGTAGGACAAGTGGCTGTTGCAGCAGTAATTTTAAACAGAGTTAATAGTGCATCATTTCCCAATACTGTATCAGGGGTAATCTTTGAGCCGCGTGCATTTACAGCAGTTGCTGACGGACAGATATGGTTAACGCCTAATGAACAAGCAAAAGAGGCAGTTTTAGATGCAATAAATGGGTGGGATCCTACAGGACATGCGTTATATTACTTTAATCCAGATACAGCAACAAGTGGATGGATCTGGGGTCGACCACAAATTAAACAAATAGGTAAGCATATATTCTGTAAATAGTGGGGTGAGACAATGTTAAGAGGAATATTAATAGGAGTATTAACACTCGGAGTCGCAGGGGTGGCCTTTTGGGGCTATCAGGAACATAAAGAGAAAAATGCTGTATTATTAAACGCAGAGAATAACTACCAGAGAGCTTTTCATGATTTAACCTATCAAGTAGATTTGCTTCATGATCAAATTGGGACAACTTTAGCAATGAATTCACAACAATCTCTGTCTCCTGCATTGGCAGAAGTATGGCGAATTACTTCGGAAGCCCATTCCGATGTAGGTCAACTACCATTGACATTACTACCATTTAATAAAACAGAAGAGTTTCTAGCGAAAATCGGTGATTTTAGTTATCGGACAGCGGTAAGAGATTTAAATAAAGAACCTTTATCGGAAGAGGAATCAAAAACATTAACAAAGCTGTATAAAGATGCAGCAGACATTCAAGATGAATTACGAAACGTGCAGCACTTAGTACTGGAAAAAAATCTTCGCTGGATGGATGTTGAGATGGCATTAGCTACCGATAAACAATTAGATAATACCATTATTGACGGTTTAAAAACGGTTGAAGATAAAGTAGAAGGTTATCAGGAAACGAGCTTTGGTGTGACAAATGTAAACATGGAAAAGAAAGATGAAAACTTTAAAAATTTAAAAGGGAAGATAATTACAGAAAAAGAAGCAAAGGAAATCGCAAAAGAATTTGCAGATTTTAAAAATCCTGTTGATGTAAAAGTCACAGAAAGTGGCAAAGGATCAAACTACGGTTTTTATAGTGTTTCTCTTAAAGAAAAGGGAACAAATGTAGAAGCTAGTATGGATATCACGAAAAAAGGAGGATATCCAATATGGTCAATTGTCTCACGAGAAGTCAAGAAAGATAAAATAAGTCTAAATGAAGCAAGTAATCAAGCAGTTAAATTTTTAAAAGAACATAAATTTAAAAATCTAGCGTTATTCGAAAGTATGCAGTATGAGAATATTGGTGTGTTTAATTTTGTCACCGAAATAGATGGGGTGAAAATTTACCCAGATAGTGTCAAAATGAAAGTTGCTTTGGATAATGGAAATATCATTGGTTTTGCAGCAGAGGATTATTTAATAGCAAATAAAGAAAGAGAAATAAAAGATCCGGTTATTTCCAAACAAGATGCACGCAAGAAAATTAATAAACAAGTAAAAATAATGGATGATGGATTGGCAATCATCTTAAATGACTTGAATAAAGAAGTATTATGTTATGAATTTATCGGGACATTAGGTGAGGACACTTATCGAATTTATATAAATGCCGATAATGGAGTGGAAGAGAAGGTAGAGAAGTTAAAAAATGCTGAACCTGTATATGAAGAAGTTGTGTAATTAGAAAGTCGCTGTCAACAAACTTTTATAAAAGGATGTTGACAGCTTTTTTAATTATTAGTAAATAAAAGCGGAATGATTGAAGTGATAAGGGAAGGGACGGTATTGCCAAATATAAAACGTTCATGTAATAATGATACATAAAAGTAGGTATTTTGATATAATTTACCAAATTAATTATTAGGACTTTAAGTCTAGGAAGGTAATTTTCTAAACGATTTATATATGGAAAAATTAGGTTGTCTAGCATTAAGATATTTATATAATTAAGAAGGAAAGTGTGAGATAAAGTGATTTCAATTGGAGATACGTTAGTAATTGAACCGATTCATGGCGAAACAAAAGTAGAACAGTATAAAAGTCGTATTTTAGGAGTCGAGGAGAAATCAATCAGTATTGAATATCCAATTCACCTTGAAACAAATAAGCTTGTTTTTCTAATGAATGGAGCTCAGTTAAGGATTAACTTTGTAACAAACGAAGGTATCGCTTATTTATTTCATTCAGAAGTTATCGGTAGGAAAAAAGAGAATAATGTTCCACTGTTAATCCTTTCGCTTCCTTCTGATGATCAAATGATTAAGATTCAGCGACGACAATTTGTAAGAATTGAAACAAGTGTTGATATGGCTATCCATCCTTTCAAGAAAGAGAATACTGTCGAACCATTTACAACTGTTTCGTTGGATTTTAGTGCAGGCGGGGCTGCAGTAATAGTTCCTAAACATATAAATCTGCAGCAAAATAGTAAAATTAAAGTTTCGGTAGTCTTACCTTTACAAAATGGTGAGTATAATTATTTACATTTATCTGCGGAAATAAAAAAAATCTTCGAATACAACGAACAGAACTATAAAATGGCTATTGAATTTTTGGACGTCGATCCAGTTGATCGTCAGTCGATGCTGAGATTCAGCTTTGACCGTCAACTTTCGCTAAAAAAGAAAGGGCTTGAAATTTGAATAAAGGCATGCATTTACTCCGATACTATTCCTATAATCTAAATTTTAAATGACTCTAGCTTTTGTGTATAAGAAAAGTAGGAAAAGGAGTTGCATGGAGTGAAAACGGTTGAAAGAATTTTAATAAAGATTATTGGTCTTCAAATTGCCTTTTTTATTATAGGCCAAATGCTTCATACTTGGGACTTTATACCGGAAATAAGAACAATCACTCAATATGAGGGTGTAATGGATTCTAATTTTGTCTCCTTTCTTGAGACCTTTGGAAGATAAGGATGATTTTTCTTAAACTTCCTATCCAAAGAGATAGATAAAAGAAAAGGATTTAATGATAAAAAGTCGAAAGAATATGTTAAAATAAAAGAAAGTGAAGCCATAAAAGCAAAACTTGCTCTCCCTATTATAATAATGTTCTCTTTTATGAATAGGACTAGCTAAGGTTTCCGATTCCTTTTAGAGGAGAAATAGAATAGGAGAATTTTTAATAAGTTAATTGGTATTTTTGAGCCAGTAGTTCAGGAGGATTTATGGAAAAGAAAATTAGCATTGCAATTGATGGACCTGCAGCAGCAGGGAAAAGTACTGTTGCAAAGATTGTTGCGGAACAATTAGGATACATTTATATTGACACAGGTGCTATGTATAGAGCATTAACCTTTAAAGCAATTAATCATCATTTAAATTTAGAAGATGAAAAAAGTTTAATAAATATGTTAAATGAAACAGTTATTGAGCTTTTCCCAGGGGAACATGGACAGCTAATCTTTTTAGATAACCATGATGTCACAAAGGAAATTCGTTCAAGTGAAGTAACTAACTCTGTTTCCATTGTTTCTAAACATAAGCTTGTAAGGGAAGAAATGGTAAGAAGACAACAAATGTTTGCTGTAAACGGTGGGGTGGTAATGGATGGTAGAGATATTGGTACCCATGTTATTCCAACCGCTGAAGTAAAGGTCTTCCTTTTAGCTTCTGTTGATGAAAGAGCAATTAGAAGACATAAAGAGAATGTGTCAAAAGGATACCAATCAGATTTAGAACAATTAAAACAAGAAATTGCTGCAAGAGATAAATTAGACTCAGAACGTGAAATTGCACCATTGAAGAAGGCGGACGATGCAATTGAGTTGGATACTACTTCCTTATCCATAAATGAGGTAGTCGAAAAAATCATGGGGTTAACTAGAGAAAAAATAAGCAATTAATGAAAACGAAAGCAAAAATCACTTAATCTTTCAAACTAGTCTAGTGTTTCTTACTTGACAAAAAAAGAAGTTTGTAAGAACTTTAAAGAGAAGGTTTCTTATAAATCGTAAGGATGATTAATTTATTTTCGGTTGCCTGAACATTTTTCTAGAATGTTCAGGCACTATAGAGTTGAAGGAGGAGTACATATGTCTGAGGAATTAAATGATGTAGTTGTAAATAATTATACTGTCGGAGACGTAGTAAGTGGTCAGATTACGAAAGTGGAAGAGAAACAGGTAATTGTTGCAATCAGCGACAGTAAACTCGATGGGATTATACCAATAAGTGAATTATCTAGCCTGCACATTGAAAAAGCGAGTGACGTAGTATCTGAAGGAGACAAACTTGAATTAGAAGTAATTAAAGTGGAAGAAGATGCTCTCGTTTTGTCAAAAAGAAAAGTGGATGCGGAAAAAGCATGGGATCAGCTTGAAGAGAAGTTTAATTCTGGCGAAGTGTTTGAAGCAGAAGTAAAAGACGTGGTAAAAGGCGGACTTGTGGTTGATCTTGGTGTCAGAGGCTTTGTACCTGCCTCCTTAGTAGAAGCTCATTATGTAGAAGATTTTTCTGATTATAAAGGTAAGACCATTTCTTTTAAAATTGTAGAATTGGAAAAAGACAAGAGTCGCCTTATTTTATCCCATCGTGCAGTTGTTGAGGAAGAGAAAAATAAACAAAAACAAAACCTCCTTGACTCAATTGAAGTTGGCGAAACACTAACAGGTACCGTTCAAAGAATTACAGATTTTGGTGCTTTTGTTGATTTAGGCGGTATTGATGGATTAGTTCATATTTCTCAATTATCTCATGATCATATTTCTAGTCCGACAGATGTAGTTCAAGAAGGACAAGAAGTAAAGGTGAAAGTATTAAGTGTTGATCGTAATAATGATCGTATCTCTTTATCTATTAAAGAAACACAGCCAGGACCGTGGGCAGACATTGCAGAGCGCGCTGAAAAAGGTAGCGTACTAGATGGAACTGTAAAACGTATTGTTTCCTATGGAGCTTTTGTTGAAGTGTTCCCAGGGGTTGAAGGTCTTGTTCATATATCTCAAATTGCCCATAAGCATATTGGAACACCTCACGAAGTATTAAAAGAAGGACAGAAAGTCCAAGTAAAGGTTTTAGATGTGAATGAAGAAGAACAACGTCTTTCTTTAAGTATTAAAGAATTAACAGAAAAAGAAATAGACGAAGAAGAAGTGTATGAACTTCCTGAGGAATCAAAAGGTTTCCAATTAGGTGATATGATTGGAGAGCAATTGAAAAAATTAAAAAATTAATGTTATGGAATCAAGAGGTGGCCATTTTGGCCACCTCTTTTGTATTTTACTTATTATCGTTAAGTAATCTTCCTTCTTCTGGACTTTGTAACCGAGTGGATCCATTATAATGAAGTGCTTGATCACGATCAGATTCTACTCTTTTACTATTTTTTAATTTTTTTTCCTGTCTATCTTTACCCATTTACAATGCCTCCTGCTTTTTTATTTCCATTATAAAATGGATGTTCTCCTTCTTTTCTTTCATAGAAGTTCTTTTTATTATTCTTCCGAAGGCAGAAAACTACTTAATGAAAAAATTTCCTGAAAAAAATTTACAGAATACTCACTATGAGCTCTTCTAACTTTTTCGTTTAAATTACATAGTTCCGAGACATAATGGAAAAATAGAGGAGAGTGAGGATGTGGAAGGATCAATCTTTTTATTTTGTACATGGTGTATCTGGATAATAACAACGTTTTTTATGGACAAAAATAACCCAAGCCGAACGAAATATTCTATTTACATATTAACAGCAATTATTTTAAGTCCTTACCGTTGGGAATGGCAAGGAATAAGTTGCTCTATTTTGCTCCTGATTGTGTTAATAATGTCTTTTTTTTATACAGGTACTTTGCGGTGGATGAACTGTATTTATACGATTATTTCATCTTTTTTTATGATGTTAGCTTATGTTACATATGAGTTAATGGCCATTATTGATCCTGTTTGGGTATTTATTCCAGGTGTGTGGCTGAAAACAAGTATATTATTTACATTCCTTATCTTGTTACATAAAAATATATTTTGCCAAATACTTGTTTTGCTGATTGGAAGTATTAATGGGGAGATGGTTTTAAGCTTCCTTATAAGAAACTATCAGATGGATTATTCCATTGGATCAATGGCCTTTTTCGACTTTTTAACACTTGGTTTGCTAGGACTGATTTCACTTTATTACTTAAAAATAACACTTGCAAGATGGGAAAATTATGTATTTTTGCTTGAAAAGGAGAGACAAAAAAACTTATGAGCAATTTCGTTTATCCAATTTTATTTGGAGTGATTGTTGGAACATTGTTAAGGATGTTTATGCTGCGCACGGATTATAGACAATACCCGACTTATTTGCATGGAAAAATCATTCATATAGCGTTAGGTTTTATTGCAGCAGGTTTAGGTTCGGTTGCAATACCATCGATTTTAAACAAGGATTTTACGGCAGTAACATTTCTTACTGTTGCAGCGTCTCAATTTCGAGAAGTTAGAAATATGGAGAGAAATACATTAACAGAACTAGATAGTTTTGAAATGGTACCAAGAGGAAAAACATATATTGAAGGAATTGCGATTGCTTTTGAAAGTAGAAATTATTTAGTAATGTTTGCAGGATTAGTCAGCACGTTTGGATATATTGTTTTCAATATATGGACAGGAATACTTGCAGCGATCATTTCGGTAGTCATATCGAAGAAACTAATGTCTGGTGGTCAATTAAAGGATATAGTGGATATAGAATATGTTCAACCGACGTTTAAAGGGGCTGGTTTACATATTGATACTATTTACATTATGAATATTGGGTTACCGGAGCGACAGAAAGAAGTGTTGAAATATGGAATGGGATTTATTCTCACACCTAAGAATTTTAACGCGAGAACCACCATTGCAAATTTAGGGCAAAGACAAGCTATTTTATATGATGTTACAACAGCTCTTGGGGTATACCGTGACTCCGGAACACCTGCGTTAGTACCTCTGGCAAAAAGAGACCTTGAAGATGGGAGAGTAGCTGTTTTTGTGTTACCCCAAATACATAATGAAAAAAAAGCTATTCGCATCATTGGTGCAGTTCCAACTCTAGAAAATGCGATTCGCATGCCAAGTAAGCGTGAAGAAAGGGAGGATGAGTTAGAATGACTATAGAGAAATACATTTTAGCCTCCATAACAACTAATCCAAATAAAGTTGCTCCAGGGAGCGGTGTATTTTATTGCCAAGATACAAAGGAATTAGAAACCGTAGCGACAAATTTAGAAGCGATATTAGATGGGATTGCCCATAAAATCAGCGAGGAAGTTTTTATTATTGTAAGACATTAATTCTCATAAGAGAACTATCAAAAAGTAAGCTTATACAAAAGAAATATAGTTTTATGTTGCTAGGTTAACATCTGTTTGATAAACTATTTTAGTTAGGGGTCTGCCTCTCAGTTTAAGGGTTAGTCCCTATTTTACTATTTTTGTTAAAGGGTATTACTTGAGCAATCGATTATTGGTTTCGTTTTGAATTAGTTTTTAAGACGTTTTTAAAACGAAGCTATAAAAACGGAAAGTACAAAAAGCTTTAGTGCTTACGTTCATAAAAGAAATAAATAATCTAAGAATGTTCTTTAACATCGTGATTACCTTGAGATGTTTATGCTAAGGAATCATGCTGCATGGATAGAATGATTATGTATATGAAGGGATGATAGCGATGGCGAAACCAGTTATTGCGATAGTTGGACGACCGAATGTTGGGAAATCTACTATCTTTAATCGGATAGTAGGAGAACGTATTTCTATTGTAGAAGATATACCAGGAGTAACGAGAGATCGTATCTATAGCTCGGCAGAATGGTTAAATCATGATTTTAACCTTATTGATACAGGAGGTATTGATATTGGAGATGAACCATTTTTAGACCAAATACGTATGCAGGCAGAAATCGCAATAGAGGAAGCAGATGTTATTATTTTTATAACAAACGGTCGGGAAGGTGTTACTTCCGCAGATGAAGAAGTGGCGAAGATTTTGTATAAAGCGAAAAAGCCTGTTGTGCTAGCTGTTAACAAAGTAGATAATCCAGATATGAGAGAGCAAATTTATGATTTTTATTCATTAGGCTTTGGAGAACCGTTTCCGATCTCTGGTTCACATGGATTAGGACTTGGAGATTTATTGGATGAAGCTGCAAAGCATTTTCCTAAACGTGATACAAAGGATTATGATGATGATGTCATTAAATTTTCGCTTATTGGACGACCAAATGTAGGGAAATCTTCATTAGTGAATGCAATACTAGGCGAAGAGCGCGTAATCGTAAGTAATGTTGCAGGAACGACTCGTGATGCAATTGATTCCCAAGTAACGGTTAATGGCGAAGAATTCGTGATTATCGATACAGCTGGAATGAGAAAAAAAGGAAAAGTATATGAGTCTACAGAAAAATACAGTGTACTTAGAGCATTGCGAGCAATTGAAAGATCGGATGTTGTTTTAGTAGTTATTGATGGGGAAGAAGGAATTATTGAACAAGATAAAAAAATTGCTGGTTATGCTCACGAAGCAGGAAGAGCAGTTATTATTGTCGTAAATAAATGGGATGCAGTAGAAAAAGATGAAAAAACAATGAAAACCTTTGAACAAAATATAAGGGAGCATTTCTTATTCTTAGATTATGCACCAATTGTATTCTTATCTGCGAAAACGAAAAAACGTATTCATACTTTAATTCCGATGATTAAAGTTGCCAGTGAAAATCATACACGCCGAGTGGAAACAAGTGTGTTAAATGATGTTATAATGGATGCGGTTGCGATGAATCCAACTCCAACAGATAAAGGAAAAAGGTTAAAAATATACTATACTACCCAAGTTGCGGTTGGACCGCCTACTTTTGTTGTTTTTGTAAATGATCCAGAATTGCTTCACTTTTCTTATGAGCGATTTTTAGAAAATCGGATTAGAGATGCCTTTGGTTTTGAAGGAACACCGATTAAAATATTTGCAAGAGAAAGAAAATAAAAGAGGTGTAAAGGATGAAAGATAAAAAATCCGTAGCAATGATTGGTGCTGGAAGCTGGGGGACAGCACTATCATTGGTACTTGGCGACAATGGTCATACTATTCATATTTGGGGAAAAGATGAGAAAAATATTGCAGAGATAAATAATTTACATCAAAACAGTAAATATTTGCCTGGAATTACCTTACCCAATGAAGTAAAAGGCACCACTTCGTTAGAAGAGTGTGTTCATGATGTGGATATCATTGTTTTAGCTGTACCAACAAAAGCGATGCGTGAGGTAATTCCTCAATTACTCCCGTATATTAACGAACCAAAAACGTTCGTACATGTAAGTAAAGGAATTGAACCCGGTACATTACTTAGAATTTCTGAAATAATGGAGGAAGAGATACCTGAAAGCATCCGAAAGAGTATCGTTGTGCTATCTGGACCTAGTCATGCGGAAGAAGTAAGCTTACGTCATCCGACGACTGTTACAGTATCTTCTAAAAATATGAAGGAAGCTGAACTGGTACAAGATTTATTTATCAATCATAATTTTCGAGTGTACACAAATCCGGATCTTATTGGTGTAGAAATTGGCGGGGCATTGAAAAATATTATTGCGGTGTGTGCAGGGATTGCAGATGGATTAGGTTTTGGTGACAATGCAAAGGCCGCATTAATTACAAGAGGCCTTGCTGAGATGGCAAGACTAGGTACAAGAATGGGAGCAAATCCACTTACTTTTGCTGGTTTGACCGGGATTGGAGATTTAATTGTTACTTGTACAAGTGTTCATTCCAGAAACTGGCGAGCAGGTAATATGCTTGGAAAAGGTCATGCACTAGAAGAAGTGCTGGAGCAAATGGGAATGGTTGTAGAAGGAATCCGAACAACGAAAGCAGCCCATCAGCTTTCCGAAAAATATGATGTTACGATGCCTATCACAAATGCATTATTCGAAATTTTATTTAATGGCCAAGATGCAAAAGCAGCAGTCGAAAGTTTAATGGCAAGAGGAAAAACGAATGAAATGGAAGATTTAATAAACATTCTTGCTTCTCAGTACATAGAATAAGGAAAAGATGTGTACTTTGTAAATCCTTTCTTATGAAAGGAGAATGAACGAAATCTTTTTATGGAAATTAGGCGTTTTAATGGTTCGAAAATGTATGTAATAACATAAAATGCTTTGAAGCAACCTAGTGGAATGAACAGGGTTTGGGTTAAATAGTCAATGGAAATCAAAGTGAGAAGTTTCCCCTACTTCTTACTTTGATTTTTTTTGTTTTTCGCGCTTTGCTGCATTTGAACGATATATGTCATTACAACAGATTGGCAAGTTTACTAGACTGGCCGATAATCAGTTTCCCCTTTTCTAGTTTTTTATAGATGATTGCGAACAAAAAGTGTCATATCCCTTCTCTTCTTGTATATATTGAAGAGAAGGTTTTATTTATTCATACACAGAAAAAATGGGATTAATATAGCTTATAAATGAATTCATGCTAGTTTCATAAAAATAAAACGTATGGATGGGCATCATTTTTACGTTCATAAACAAAGGTCTTATTACTTTAAAATAAAAACTAGCAAAAAAAAGGGGGAGAAAATAAAAAATAAGGCATAAAGAGATAGGACAACATCATAAATATATATTGTCTAATAGTATTAAATGGATAATTCTATCCCATGTACTAGGAAAAGTTCAGGAGGGGATCACTTGGAAAAGGTAAATATTTTTAAAGATATTGCCGAAAGAACGGGCGGTGATATTTACTTAGGTGTAGTAGGAGCAGTACGTACCGGAAAATCAACTTTTATAAAAAAATTCATGGAATTGGTTGTTATCCCAAACATGGACAATGAAGGTGATAGAGCTCGGACTAAAGATGAGCTTCCACAAAGTGCAGCAGGAAAAACAATTATGACAACAGAACCAAAGTTCGTTCCAAATCAAGCGGCCTCTATTAAAGTAGATGAAGGATTAGAAGTGAATATCAGGCTTGTAGATTGTGTCGGCTATACTGTGCCGGGAGCACAAGGTTATGAGGATGAAAACGGCCCTAGAATGATCAATACACCATGGTATGAAGAGCCTATTCCATTTCATGAAGCTGCTGAAATAGGAACAAGAAAGGTTATTCAAGAACACAGTACAATTGGAGTCGTTATTACAACGGATGGTACGATTGGTGATATTCCAAGAAGTAACTACCTAGAAGCCGAGAATAGAGTAATTGAAGAGTTAAAAGAGGTTGGTAAACCATTTATTATGATTATAAATAGTGCTCAGCCATATCATCCTAATACGGATGCTCTAAAACAAGAGCTTTCCGAAAAATATGATATTCCAGTTATCGCCATGAGTGTAGAAAGTATGCGCGAAGCAGACGTGTTAAATGTTATGCGTGAAGCGCTATTCGAGTTTCCAGTTTTAGAGGTAAACGTAAACTTACCAAGCTGGGTAATGGTATTAAGAGAAAATCATTGGTTAAGAGATAATTATCAAGAAGCAGTAAAAGAAACGGTTAAAGACATTAAGAGATTAAGAGATGTGGATAGAGTAGTTTCGCAATTTAGTGAATATGAATTCATTGAAAATGCTGGTCTTGCAGGTATAGAAATGGGGCAAGGTATCGCAGAAATTGATTTGTTTGCCCCAGATGAATTATATGATGATATCCTCAAAGAAATTGTAGGAGTGGAGATTAGAGGAAAAGACCACCTACTAGAATTAATGCAAGATTTTGCACATGCTAAAACAGAATATGATCAAATCTCAGATGCTTTAAAAATGGTGAAACAAACTGGGTATGGCATTGCAGCTCCATCATTAGTGGATATGAGTTTAGATGAACCGGAAATCATTCGTCAAGGCTCTAGATTTGGGGTTAGATTAAAAGCCGTTGCGCCATCTATCCATATGATTAAAGTGGATGTAGAAAGTGAATTTGCACCAATCATTGGATCAGAAAAGCAAAGTGAGGAATTAGTAAGATACTTAATGCAAGATTTTGAAGATGATCCGTTATCCATCTGGAATTCAGATATTTTCGGAAGAAGTTTAAGTTCCATCGTCCGGGAAGGAATACAAGCAAAATTGTCCTTAATGCCAGAAAATGCACGTTATAAACTGAAAGAAACATTAGAAAGAATTATTAACGAGGGCTCTGGTGGACTCATAGCAATTATTTTGTAAGGACTCTATTCTAGAGTTCTTTTTTTGATGAATGAATAAAAAGGCTTTTCTTTTATTATAAATATACCCGTTTATTACATTATTGGTACAACGGGAGAATAGTTCCATTTCCGCTCAAATTATGGATGGAATTGGTAAAAATATGGTTTTAATGTTACGCTTTTATTTCAAAATAAGAAAATATTGCTATCAATATATAAAATTTCTTGATATGCAGAAATGATTATGATAATCTTTTAAAGGAATTAGCGTTATAAAAGGTTTCTTAATCTTTATTAAAAGCTTAAGGCTTTTCATACTGGCATTTCTTTTTAGTAGAAACCAATTGGTCTCAATTAAGAAAAAATTCAGTAGGACGTATATAATTCCGTTAATTTGTTTACAAATAAAGATATGAAACTAATTTTTAGCTTTTATTTGAAACACTCGGGAGGAGGTGAAAGGCATGAACAAGACAGAATTAATCAATGCAGTTGCTGAAGCAAGTGAACTATCAAAAAAGGACGCTACTAAAGCAGTTGACGCTGTTTTCGATACAATTTTGAATGCTTTAAAAGATGGTGATAAAGTACAACTTATCGGTTTCGGTAACTTTGAAGTACGTGAGCGTGCGGCTCGTAAAGGTCGTAACCCACAAACTGGTGAAGAAATTGAAATCGCAGCAAGTAAAGTTCCTGCTTTTAAACCAGGTAAAGCACTTAAAGACGCAGTGAAATAATTACATACAATAATAGTATTTCACTAAAACCGCGAAAATTATCGCGGTTTTTTTCTGTTGTTTTTTCATGGTGCAGAGTAACAAAACTGAATTATGTTCAGTTAATTCGGAAAAGATAAAGCAGAACCTTTACTAAGTGCCAATTGTATCCCTTTACTTTTTCTTGTGATATAATAATTAGAATATGTGATAGAAATGGAAAGTGGCTTTTTAAAAAAGTTTACTTTGTTAATTTGTAGTTCTAAGATAGATAGACAATCTTTCGAGAGATGGTTTCACTTGTCTTAATTAAAAGTAGATGCGAGAAACAAAATTATAGAAAACCAGGAATAAATGGGGAACAAGGGTGATGTTATGGTTATGCAGGAATTAATAGAAAGTGTAAAAAAAAGAGTGATTGAGCGAACTTCGAATCATTATTTGCAAAAACATATACCAAATCCAGTTATAGATGAACATAAGATATTACTAATTATATCTGTCCTTTTAGAGGCAAATATAAAAAAGCAAGAAATAATTACATATGCAGCAACTATTACACTTATACAAATTGCCCTTGATACCCATGAGCTTGTTACAAATGAAAAGATGCATAAAGGGAACGAAAGAAATCGACAGTTAACAGTATTAGCAGGGGATTTATATAGTGGGCAATATTATAAAATATTAGCGGAAATCGAAGACTTTAAAATGCTTAAAATCCTAGCAGAAGGAATTAAAGAGGTAAATGAGAATAAAATATTCTTTTATCAACAGAATGATAAAACAATAGAGCAGGTAATAGAAAGTCTGAAAAATATTGAGGGAGCATTAATTAAAAAGCTTGTGGACTTTTATCAATTAGATCGATGGAACTCACTTATAGAGGAATACTTGTTTCTTTATCGAATACGCAAAGAAAAAGAATTATATGACAGCACACAAAGATCAATTGTCGTCGAAACATTTTATAAGTATGAGAATAAAAACCATTTATTATCTATAAGTGATAAAGCTACCGTATTAGATAAATATCTAAAAGAGACAAGTTCACGACTAGAAGAGATGCTAGAAAATCTTCCTGAATTACAAACGGTGTTTAGAGAAAATACCTATCAATTATTAAATGCTTTAAATAAACAACAATTGTACGTAGAGGAAGGGTAATTAAAAATGCAGGAGCAACAGTCTAAAGAAGAAAAGGTACATAATGTATTTGAAAAGATTTATGGTAATTACGATAAAATGAATTCAGTCATTAGCTTTCAGCAGCATAAACTATGGCGAAAAGACACGATGAAGAGAATGAATGTTCCTAAAGGAGCAGCATGTTTAGATGTATGCTGTGGAACAGCTGATTGGACAATTAGCTTAGCAGAGCAAGTTGGACCAAACGGTAAAGTAGTTGGACTTGATTTTAGTGAGAATATGCTGAGTATCGGCAAACAAAAGACAGCGGAATATGATAATATTGAGCTTATTCATGGGAATGCTATGGAATTGCCGTTTCCTGATAATCAGTTTGATTTTGTGACAATTGGCTTTGGATTGCGAAATGTTCCAGATTATTTAACTGTTTTAAAAGAAATGCGAAGAGTTGTAAAACCAGGTGGATTGGTAGTTTGTTTAGAAACGTCCCAGCCGACAATGCCAATCTTTAGACAGGGATACTATTTCTATTTTCGCTACATTATGCCGGTTTTCGGGAAATTATTTGCGAAAAGCTATAAGGAATATTCATGGCTTCAGGAATCGGCACGTGATTTTCCAGGTATGAAAGAACTAGCTGAGATGTTTCAAGAAGCTGGACTAAAAAAAGTGACATATAAGCCTTATTTTGGTGGTGTTGCTGCGGTTCATTTAGGTTATAAATAATTATGCAATCATAGGGGAGAGTCTAAATCAAAATCCAAAGAGCAATATTTGGATTTTGATGGGGGACTACATTTTAATCCTGTATTCTTGACCTTGTATTTAGACTCTTTTTTCATAAATAGGATTAAATTTATACATAAGCATTTTTATGCTGGATAATTATTTCAAAATATCGATACAAGTTGGGTGAGTAGTTAGTGAAATTAAAAATGATGTACTCATTTTTGAATTCGGATATAGATAAGATTGAGAAAGCTTTGGAAGAAACGGTACAGGCGAACTCTTCCATTTTAAGAGAATCATCGTTACATTTATTGCAAGCAGGCGGCAAAAGAATACGTCCGATATTCGTATTGCTTGCTGGACAGTTTGGTAACTATGATATTCAAATTATAAAAAAGGCTGCTATTTCATTAGAATTAATTCATATGGCATCATTAGTTCATGATGATGTTATAGATGACTCCGATTTAAGGAGAGGGCAACCAACGATTAAAGCAAAATGGGATAATAAAGTTGCCATGTATACAGGGGATTATATTTTTGCTAGGTCAATAGAAATTATGAGTGAGATAGATAAGCCTGCTGCTCACAAAGTCCTTGCTAATACGATAGTGGAAGTATGTATCGGTGAAATTCAGCAAATAAAAGATAAATACCGATTTGATCAAAATATAAGGGATTATTTTCGACGAATTAAGCGGAAAACGGCTTTATTAATATCGGCTAGCTCATTAGTAGGGGCCATTGTTTCTGATGTAGAGGAAGAGTATCAACATAAGTTATATCGATTTGGCTATTATGTTGGAATGTCCTATCAAATTATAGATGATGTTCTCGATTTTGTTGGTACGGAAGAAGAATTAGGAAAACCTGCTGGTGGAGATTTACTTCAAGGAAATATTACCTTGCCTGTTTTATTCGCGATGGAACAAGAAAAAGTGCGCGATAAAGTGATAACTGTTCATGAGAGAATGTCCAAGATAGAGTTAATGGAAATTATCTCCATGATCAAAAATACAGATGCTATCGATCGTTCCTTGCAGGTTAGTGATTTGTATTTAAAAAAGGCTTTGCAAACTATTCGTGATTTGCCAAATGGAAAAGCAAAATCTGCACTTAATAATATCGCTAAATATTTAGGGAAGCGCAAATTTTAAAGGAATAAGCAAACCTTTTGAACCTTTTTTTCATGAAAGCGTTTTTAAATTTCTTTTGCATAAATTGGATTTTTGTGGTAAGTTTTTCATGAATGACCATGTTACTAGTCTAATACATATGGTAGGAGTGAGCTTATGGAAAGAACATTTCTAATGGTAAAGCCAGATGGGGTACAAAGAAATTTAATTGGGAAAATAGTAACCCGTTTTGAAGAGAAAGGTTTTCAACTTGTTGGTGCAAAGCTTATTCATATTACAGAAAATTTAGCGGAACAACATTATGCAGAACACAAAGGCAAGCCGTTTTTTACTCAATTAGTAGATTTTATTACTTCAGGTCCTGTTTTTGCAATGGTTTGGCAAGGAGAGGAAGTCATTGCAAAGGCTAGAATGATGATGGGAAAAACGGATCCTTTGGAAGCTTTGCCTGGTACGGTACGTGGAGATTTTGGGGTAGTAAAACATAAAAATATTATCCATGGATCTGATGGTTTTGAAAGTGCCCAAAGGGAAATTGCGCTATTCTTTAAAGAAGAAGAGTTAGTAGAGTATAAGAAACTATTAGATGGTTGGATTTACTAATATAGCTTACTTAGCTGTCCTATGCAGGGCAGCTATTTTATTTGAACGATCAAACTAAGAAACTTGGTACCGTGGAGTATGTACACCGATAACCAGTCGCTTCCGCTTTTCAATGTATGGCTCCAGCTCCTATCGTCTAGCAAACTTCGGCCGCTTCCCTACGATAAGTCAACATCGATTCACTAACGTTCATCGTGTTTCCTTTATCTCAGTCAATGCCCTCCAGTTTGTACACCGATAACCAGTCGCTTCCGCTTTTCTAGTAATTATATGAATAATCGGAATAAAATTTGGCCGTTTTGTGGGAAAATCGTATATACTTAAAAAGTAGTTGATTTTATTATACTTGTGAGGAATTTTAAATGGAGAAGGATTTTCAAGAGTTTATAAAGAATTTTTACAGATTATCTGGAATAGATTTGTCTTTATACAAAGAAGCACAAATGAAAAGAAGGTTGACTTCTCTTTATGAAAAAAGAGGTTTTACTTCTTTTGAAGATTATTTTAAAGCGATACATAAGGATAAACATTTATTGGACGAGCTATTAGATCGAATGACAATTAATGTTTCTGAGTTTTACCGTAATTATAAACGCTGGGAAGTACTGGAGAAAAAAATCTTACCATCTCTTCTACAATCAAAAGCACAATTAAAGGTTTGGAGTGCAGCTTGCTCAACAGGAGAGGAGCCGTACACTTTATCTATGCTTCTTTCTAATGAAATGAAATGGAGAGACTTTCAAATTCTTGCGACCGATATTGATATTAACGCCTTAGACAGGGCCAAGAAGGGGATTTATTTAGAACGAGCATTAAACGAAGTACCAATCGCTCAGAAGGATAAATATTTTGAGAAAGATGGTGCAATGTTCAAAATAAAAGAGGAAGTAAAAAGAAATGTAACATTTAAGAAGCAAAACTTATTATCGGATTCGTTTGGCGGACCATTTGATTTAATTGTATGTAGAAATGTTCTCATCTATTTTACAGAGGATGCAAAAGATTTACTTTACCATAAATTTTCTCAAGCATTAAGACCTGGTGGGATTTTCTTTGTGGGGAGTACGGAGCAAATTTTTACACCTGCTAAATATGGATTTGAGACAGCAGATACTTTTTTTTATCGGAAAATATAAGTTAATGGCAAAACAACATGGCAAAAATTATTGTTGTTTTGCCATTGTTTACATGATTGCTATTTTTCTTATGGATAGGATAATCACGTGGTAATATTTTACGAGGATTTTTAGATTTTCACTATTCATAACAGGATTGGTATGTTATATTGGAACATAATCACTTTAAAGCGTTGAAGGGAGAAAGGATTCATTATGAGATATTTAACATCTGGGGAGTCACATGGTCCCAAATTAATTACAATTATCGAAGGACTTCCGGCTGGAATGCCTTTATTAGCTGAAGATATAAATAAGGAGTTAGCTAGAAGGCAAAAGGGGCATGGCAGAGGAAGAAGAATGCAAATAGAAACCGATACCGTTGAAATTGGCGGCGGTATTAGACATGGCTATACGTTAGGTTCACCGGTTTCATTGATTGTAGAAAATAATGATTGGAAGCATTGGACCAAAGTTATGGGACAGGATCCAATTGATGAAGCGGAAGCAAACGAAATCAAACGAAAAATAAGTCGTCCACGTCCAGGACATGCAGATTTAAATGGCGCCATTAAATATGGTCATCGTGATATGAGAAATGTATTAGAGAGATCTTCTGCCCGTGAAACGACAGTTCGTGTAGCAGCAGGGGCGGTGGCGAAAAAGCTCCTTGACTTACTAGGGATTAAAGTTGCCTCACATGTTGTCGAAATTGGTGGTATAAAATCAAATATAACTAATTATGAGTCGATTGAAAAACTTAAGGAAATTACGGAAAATTCTCCTGTTCGCTGTTTAGATGAAGAAGCAGGCTTAAAAATGATGAATGCCATTGATGAAGCGAAAGCAAATGGCGATTCCATTGGCGGTGTAGTAGAAGTAATTGTGGAAGGTATGCCGATTGGTGTGGGAAGTTATGTACACTATGACCGTAAATTAGATGCGAAGCTTGCTGCTGCAATCATGAGTATAAATGCATTTAAGGGAGTAGAAATTGGGATAGGATTTGAAGCTGCTAGAAAGCCAGGAAGTGAAGTCCATGATGAGATCATATGGGATCAAGAAAAAGGTTATTCTCGCAGAACAAACCGTCTAGGCGGCTTAGAAGGTGGAATGACAAATGGTATGCCAATTGTTGTAAGAGGCGTTATGAAGCCAATTCCTACCCTATATAAACCATTAAAGAGTGTAGATATCGATACAAAAGAAGAATTTACAGCAAGCATTGAACGCAGTGATAGTTGTGCAGTTCCAGCGGCATCCGTAGTAGCAGAGCATGCTGTTGCTTGGGAGCTTGCTGCAGCTATTGTCGATCAATTTTATGCTGATCGATTTGAAGGGCTTGCAGCTAATATTGCTGAGCACAATAGACACGCGAGGGAATTCTAATGCAGACTGTTTCCATTCAAACAACGTCGAAACAATATGATGTATGGATCGGAGAACGTGTTATTGATGCGCTTTCAGCGTTTCTGCAAAAGGAATTTGTTGATGTAACAAAAGTTTTAATTATTACCGATGAGTCAGTTGAAAAGTTGCACCTGAAAACGGTAGAAAAGAAACTTTCCTCCTTTCCTGTCATTAGCTATATAGTGCCAGCAGGAGAAAAGGCAAAAACTTTCGATGTTTTTTATGCTTGTTTGACCTATATGCTAGAACAGCACCTTGATCGTAAATCGCTAGTATTAGCATTAGGTGGCGGAGCGGTCGGTGATTTAGCAGGCTATGTAGCTGCTTCCTTTATGAGAGGAATTCCTTTTATTCAAATCCCAACCACTATTTTAGCTCATGATAGTGCGGTTGGCGGGAAAGTGGCTATAAACCATCCTTTGGGTAAAAACATGATTGGTGTTTTTAATCAGCCAGAAGCTGTTTTTTATGATACAACGTTTCTATCTACGCTGCCGCTTCAAGAACTTCGATCTGGGTTTGGAGAGGTAATCAAGCATGCGTTAATTAGTGATATAACCTTTTATCAAGAACTACATAGCAAGATAAGTGATTTATCACAAGTAAAAATAGCTTATTGGTCTGAAATTCTTGAGAAAGGTATTCTTGTTAAACAAGCGATTGTTGAAAAAGATGAAAGAGAAACAAGCGTACGCGCCTTTTTGAATTTTGGGCATACATTAGGGCATGCAATTGAGGCAGAGATGGGGTATGGAAAATTTACTCATGGAGAAGCTGTCGTGATTGGAATGATATTTGCGTTAAGATTAAGCAAACGAGAATACGACATAGTATTTTCGATGGAGGAGTATATAAAGTGGCTTAAACAGCTAGGATATACTTGTGATATTCCAAGTGATCTGGAAATAGAACGTTTAATTGATCGAATGAGACAGGATAAGAAATCTATAAATGGAACAATACGTTTTGTCCTTTTGAAAGAAATAGGTTTTCCTGTTCTAGTAGAAGTGACTGAAGAGGTAATTAGAGAAGAATTAGGGTTATTTAAAGGTGGGAAGTAGATGATTAGAGGCGTTAGAGGAGCAATAACGGTTAAAAACAATATCGAAGCAGAAATTCTCTCTGCGACAGAAAGACTTTTTAAAGAGATGATAAACGCAAATAAGATAAAGGCATGTGATGTAGCATCCGTATTTTTGTCGGTTACAGATGATATAAATGCTGCTTTCCCAGCTAAAATTATTCGTATGCAAGAAGATTGGACATATGTTCCAGTCATGTGTATGAAAGAAATAGCTGTTCCTTTTGCATTAGAAAAGTGTATTCGGATTATGATGCATTGGAACACGGAGCTGCCGCAGGATGAAATACAGCATACTTATTTAGAAAAAGCGATTCAATTAAGACCAGATTTAACAAAACAATAAACTTGAGGTGAATATAATGAAATGGAAACAGCAGCTTTTAGGGTTGAAAGCTTACCAACCTGGTAGAACGATAGAAGAAGTGAAAAAACAATTTAATCTCAATCATATTGTTAAGCTTGCATCTAATGAGAATCCATTTGGGAGTTCTCCAAAAGTATTAGAGGCTTTAAAAAAAGTCGATGGCTCTTATGCATTGTATCCCGATGGATATGCAACAAACCTCCGCTATGCATTAGCTGAGTTTTTAAAGGTTAAACCAGAAGAGCTAGTATTAGGAAATGGTTCAGATGAAATTATTTTAATGATATCTAGAGCCTTGTTAAGACCAGGCTTAAATACGGTAATGGCTAGTCATACATTCGGGCAATATAAGCATAATGCAGTCGTTGATGGAGCAGAGGTTCGAGAAGTTCCTCTAACAGAAAAAGCAGAACATGATCTGCCTGCAATGCTTAAAGCTATTGATGATAATACTAGTGTTGTCTGGCTATGCAGTCCAAATAATCCAACCGGTACATATATTCATGAGAAGGACTTACTTGCTTTTCTAGAAAAAGTTCCAGAGGATGTGCTTGTAGTACTTGATGAAGCGTATTACGAGTATGTAGTGGCGGAAGATTATTATGAAGCTATTTCGCTTACCCGACAGTTTAATAATCTAATCGTTTTACGAACATTTTCAAAGATATATGGTCTTGCAAGTTTCCGTGTAGGATATGGTGTTGCCAATGCTAGCTTATTAAACACATTAGATCCGGTAAGGGAACCATTTAATGTTAATACATTAGGGCAGATTGCAACAGAAGAAGCCCTAAAGGATCAAGAGTTTGTGGAATCTTGTCGTCAGAAAAATAGAGAAGGTCTTGAACAGTTATATCGTTTCTGTGAGGAAAATAATTTATCCTACTTCCCATCACAAACAAATTTTGTGCTAGTTGATTTCAAAATAGATGGGGATGAAGTATTTCAATACTTAATGAGTAAAGGGTATATTGTCCGTTCAGGTGTTCCATTGAATTATCCAACCTCTGTTCGAATTACAATAGGCTCAAAAGAAGAAAACGATGGTTTGATTGAAGCAATGAAACAGTTTCTTGCTGAAAAGAAAGTGGCGCAATAACAATTGGGAATAGAAGGCGGTGATAGAATGAACGGTCGCGTCTTCATAATAGGTTTAGGACTTATAGGTGGATCGTTAGCTTTATGTATAAAAAAAGAACACCCAGAAAGCATCATTACAGGTTTTGATATTTCCGTGGATAATTTGAAATTAGCCAGTATGATGGGGGTTATTGATAATCTTTCAACAACGATTGAAGAAGGTGCAAAAACTGCTGATTTGATTATTCTTTCTACACCAGTTAAAGAAACAGAAAAAATCATCGAAATACTTTCTAAAATAGAATTGAAAGAAAAAGTTATAATCACAGATGTTGGAAGCACTAAGTCTGTTATTACAAAAAAGTCACAAGTACTATTAGATAAAAACGTTACTTTTATTGGGGGACATCCAATGGCTGGCTCCCATAAAAGTGGTGTTTCAGCATCAAAAGTACTTCTTTTTGAAAATGCTTTTTATTTATTAACTCCCCATGAAAAAATTGAGGATCAGCATGTTCAGTGTTTATTAAAATGGTTACAAGGCACAAATGCGAAATTTCTTGTTATTTCTCCTGAAGAGCATGATTTGTTAGCTGGGGCTATCAGTCATATGCCGCATATAGTTGCTGCATCACTTGTACATCAAGCAGATCAGATTAGTGAAAAGCATAAACTAGTAACTAGGTTAGCAGCCGGAGGATTTAGAGACATTACAAGAATCGCTTCTAGCAGCCCTTCTATGTGGCGGGATATATTAATACATAATAAAAACGTGTTAATTGAGTTAATGAATGAATGGAAAAAAGAAATGGACAGAGTCCTTACTCTCATTGAAAATGAACGTGCCGAAGAATTATATGACTATTTTTCCCGAGCGAAAAAGGTAAGAGATGGTTTGCCCCAAGATCAAAAAGGGGCAATCCCAGCTTTTTATGATTTATATGTGGATGTACCGGATTATCCAGGGGTTATATCTGAGATTACAGGTTATTTAGCTCAAGAAAAAATAAGTATAACGAATATTAGAATAATGGAAACCAGAGAAGAGATATTCGGGATTCTGGCAATTAGTTTTCAAACCGAAGAAGATAGAATAAGAGCACAGAAGTGTATCGCTGCCTATTCTAATTATGATACTACGATAGGATAGAAGGATGTGAAGCTATTGGACTTAATCACACTTAATACAAAAAATCGAGGCTTAAAAGGAGAAATTGCAGTCCCTGGTGACAAATCAATTTCTCACCGCTCGATTATGTTTGGATCGATAGCAAATGGGAAAACAACGGTTACAAATTTTCTATTAGGCGATGACTGCTTAAGTACCATCGCTTGTTTCCGGAAGCTAGGTGTACTAATAGAACAAAATGAAAAAGAAGTGGTAATACACGGAAAAGGAATGGAGGCATTACAAGAGCCAAAAGATATTTTGGATGTTGGGAACTCAGGGACAACTATCCGCTTGCTAACAGGAATATTATCCGGTTTACCATTTCATAGTACGCTAATTGGTGATTCATCCATTGGCAAACGGCCAATGACAAGAGTTGTTGCTCCTCTAAGAGAAATGGGGGCAAAAATTGATGGCAGGGAAGACGGAAAATATACTCCTTTATCCGTTCGAGGCGGTAATTTACAGAGTATTACCTATCGATTACCAGTAGCAAGTGCTCAAGTTAAATCAGCCATTTTATTTGCAGGTCTGAATGCAGATGGAGTTACAAAAATAATAGAGCCTGTACCTACTAGAGATCATACCGAAAGAATGATTCAGCGATTTGGAGGCGAAATTAGCAGAAAAGACAAGGAGATTTTTGTAGAAGGTGCTCAAAAGCTTTCTGGAACTGATATTCATGTCCCAGGTGATATTTCGTCTGCAGCCTTCTTCCTTGTAGCTGGCTGCATCGTTCCTAACAGTAAAATTTCATTAAATAATGTCGGTCTTAATCCTACTAGGACTGGTATTTTAGATGTTCTTCATAATATGGGAGCATGCATGGAGATTCATAAAAATGATACCGATGTATTTGAACCTACAGGAACGATTACCGTGTCTACAAGTGATTTAAAGGGAACAACGATTGAGGGCGAGATTATTCCGAAGTTAATTGATGAAATTCCAATTATTGCTTTATTAGCTACCCAGGCTGAAGGGGAAACGGTGATAAAGGATGCTCATGAGCTTAAGGTGAAGGAAACGAATAGAATTGATACAGTAGTAACCGAGTTAAAGAAATTAGGTGCGGATATACAAGCAACGGAGGATGGGATGATTATCCGGGGAGGGAAGAAGCTTATCGGAACGAAAGTGGATTCTCATGGAGATCATCGTATCGGTATGATGCTGGCGATTGCTGCACAGATTTGTGAAGGAGAACTTATCCTTCAAAATGCTAAGGCAATTTCAGTATCTTATCCTTCGTTTTTCGAGCATCTCAATGCATTATCAAATGGATAATAACAGAGGACGTCGATGAACATATTATGTTTATCGGCGATTTTTTTCCTGACGATAAATAAGATTAAAATCATGCAGGAGGAATATTTGCAAACTTTAAATCATAGCTTGTCTTAAAAAGACTAGGTGGCGATTTAGGATGCAGTATATCATCGAAAATATACATTTATTAAAGAGGCAGCGAGTAAAAAAGACCTCCATTCTAATTGAGGATAACAGGGTGGAATTGATGAGAGATACATTTCACTCTTATCAATATATGCGAATGGATGGTTCCCCTTATATGATGACTCCCACCACAGTTATGCTTGATAATCACGTCACGCGAATTCTTTCCTATACTCAACAAAAACAATACATTGAAGAAAATTTAATTAAAAAAGGGTGTACAACCTTGCTGTTTTATTTAGAGGTTAACAGAGAAAGGGAATTGCCGTTACAAGTGAAAAAAATGAAGAATCCTTTGTTAAACTGTGCGATTGATTATGTTGCTGGAGTGAAAATTCCTTTAAAACTGCTATCACCAAGTTTTATACGAGGATGCAAAAGAGAAAAAATCCCTGTTATATTTATCGAGGTAGAAGATATAAAAGCGTTATACCAAGTACCTTGGGGATGGATAAAAGAAGCCCTGTTCCCCTATAACGCTCCATTAGTTCCGATTTTTTTAACGAAAGATCCACAAGAAAAGAAAATAGCACAAAATATGTGGTCAATCTTAATGAGAGATGTTAAAATACCCTCTATTCCCCATGAGATAAATGAAGGAATAGCAATAGATTATCATGATTTAGTGAAAATGGGGATATATCCATTTAAAGGAAATGTGTATCAAGGTGGAGAAGTAACATATAATTTATTTGCTATGGATGATTCAATCATAAATATTGAAGAAAATGATTTGTTTCATTATCATTATGATAGAATACAAATGACCATACACAAAGGCAAATGTATTCGAGCGGGGGATAAAGTGTTTTACCGCCCTGGATTTGGTGAATTACTGGAAGTAAAAGTACCTTCCTTCCTGACAGTATAGAAGGGGATTAGAGAGGATTATTATATGGAAAGAGTTAATGAAATTATTTCTTTATTAGAGGACGGTCAACAAGACAAAGCATTAAAATATTACCAGGATGTATTAAAATCGGGAAATAATGAAGAAAGGTTTGTGCTGGGTGAAGAATTATTTCAGTTAGGCTTTTTGGAGGAAGCTAAAGATTTATTCTTAGTTTTACTGGAAGCTTACCCAGAAGAAGGGGAATTACTTGTTCTTGCTGCGGAAGTAGAAATGGAAATAGGCAATGAAGAAGCCGCGATTTCTTATTTGGAACAATTAAACCCGAATGATCCTTCATTTCCTCAAGCTTTGCTATTGCTTGCTGATCTCTATCAAATGGATGGGTTATATGAGGTTAGCGAACAAAAACTAAAAGAAGCGCAAAAAATTTTACCAGATGAAGTAATTATCGATTTTGCGTTAGGTGAATTATATGCAGAACAAGGAAAAATTACCGAGGCGATTAAGTCCTACCAAAAGGTGTTACCGAAAGAGGAAAATATCGCTGGCGTAAATATAAATGGGAGAATTGCAGATAATCTAAGTGCTGGGGGAGCATTTGAAGATGCTATTCCTTATTATGAAAAAGCGCTTGAGGAAAAAGTCGAGATTAATACGCTCTTTAATCTTGCTTTGACTGCATCGCAAGCAGGATTATATACAATTGCTATAAATCGGTTTGAAGAGGTAAAAGCACTGGATCCTTCTTACCATTCCTTATATCTCTATTTAGCTCGCAGCTATGAGCAGGAAGAAATGCTGAATGAAGCGTATAATACAGTTATCGAGGGAATTAAGCAAGATGAGTTTAATAAAGATTTGTACTTATATGGTGGTAAATTGGCTTTAAAACGTGGTGACGAGCAAAAGGCTGAGGAACATTTTAGAGAAGCGCTTGCAATAGATCCTGAATACACAGAAGCAGTTCTTTTATTAAATAAATTATTTTTAACACAAGATCGATTTGATGATGTCCTAGAGTTAATTGAGATGATGGATAACCAAGAAATAGAAGAACCTCAATTACATTGGGATGCTGCTAAAGCATTTCATGGAATAGAAAAATATTCAGAGGCATTAAACAAATATCAATTAGCATATACTTTCTTTAAAGAACTTCCAGATTTTCTATATGATTATGGATATTTTCTTTTAGAAGAAGGAAAAAGAAAGGATGCTGCCGAAATTTTTAATATGCTTTTACAAACAGATCCAAGTAATGAAGAGTATATTGAAATATTACAACGCCTTACGGATAACGAATAAAGTTATTGGATGAACCAGATTTAATAATAACGTTGTCAAAAGGCTTATCAAGTGCAAAGAGAATTGTCATTTCCTTAGACGCAGGTAAAACAGGTTGGATAGTAAAAATTTGTTGCAAGCAGAGGAGGGAATTACAAAATGAAAACCCCTGTATCTGTCAACGAGAAAAAAGACTTCATTCGTTGGTTTTTGAATCACTATCAATTGAAGAGACGGGAATGTGTATGGATTTTAAATTATTTAATGAGTCATGATCAATTGATGGAAAAAGTCCATTTTGTTGAAAATGCAGAGAAATGTCCAAGAGGTTTAATTATGTCCACGCATTGTGTAGATGAAGTACCTTTTAGATTTTATAAAGAAAATGTGATGACTACAGATGCAGAAAAGTCTTTTCATGATATCCGCCTTAATCGTGATGAAGATATTTATATTCAGCTTAATTTTTATGCATCGAATCAAGTTCATCAATATGCAGCTGTGTTAGTTGAAAATCCATTTATGCCGAAAAAACTGCAAATTACCGAAAAAGATAAAATGATTGCAGAACAATTTTTAGTGAAGAGTATAGAAAAATTCCAAAAAGAAAAACTTCTCCAATTAATTGATGAGGCATTAGACAATGGCGATAAAGAGATGTTTATTACCTTAACAAATCAATTGAAGTTCTTTCAAAATAAATGAAAAAGCAGTTAGTCCCGTAAAGCTGATAATAGACTTTGCGGGATTATTTTAATATCGATAGATTTTCCGATACTTTATAAACTATGGTAAAATAGGACGATAAAGATAGAAAAAGGAGAAAAAGTGTGAGAAGCATTTACATGATATTAAGTAATCGATCTTTTATTGGACTATTACTCGCTATTAACCTCTTCGGAACGGTTTATGGCTATTATTGGTATAGATATCAGTTGGCGGAAACACCGGCGAAATTTTTATTGTTTGTACCTGATAGTCCAACGGCAAGCCTTTTTTTTGTGCTAGTATTGATCGCGTTTTTATGGAGAAAAAACTGGCCGCTAATGGAAGCGCTGGCAGTAGTAACATTATTTAAATATGGTATATGGGCAGTAGTTATGAACTTCCTTGTTTATTTTGAAACAGGAAAAATTGGCATTGATTCATGGATGCTCATTATTTCACATGGGGCAATGGCCATTCAAGGATTATTATATATTCCTTTTTATCGTTTTAAATGGGGGCATATTATTCTCGTAGCGATTTGGACATTGCATAATGATGTGATAGATTATGTGTTTAAAATGATGCCTAAATATAGTGTATTAGATCAATATATGGCAAATATCGGCTACTTTACTTTCTGGCTCAGTGTTTTAAGTCTATCGATTGCCTATTATGCCTATAAAAAGAGCGAGGAATTACAATGGAGGATTCAATAGAATTGCATTTTTTTTAGTCTAACCTTGTCCAACTCATCATACATTTTTAATAGTAGATAGAGGAGGGACAAGAATGAAGGCTAAATTGGTTATGTTGTTAATGATATTGATTTTACTTTTGCCTATTTCTTTTTCTGTATATGCAGACCAAAAAACGCCTGCAAAGGAATTGGATGAACTAGATACGCTTTCAGATGAGGTATTACAGCTTGTACGATCAGAACGTTATGAGGATGCAAAAAAAATTCTTGATTATTTTTCGAACCAGTTTAGCTCAGTTAGTGTAAATGGAAGTCCATTTACAGTAGATGAACGGAGGATTTTAACTGGTACACATGATGAAGCGGTAGAGGCAATCACTAATCAATCAATTAAAAATGACGAACGGATAAATTCGGTAACGAAATTTCGATTGGCGGTTGATGCTGTTTCATCAGGTGAACAACCTTTATGGACACAGATGGAAGAACCTGTTATGTCAACCTATCGAGAGATGAAGGATGCTATCCTTTTAGATGATAAGGAAAAATTTGATGAAAAGTTAGATTCTTTTCTATCGTTATATCAAATTATTTATCCAAGTCTTAAGCTGGATGTTTCCGCCGCACAATTTCAAGAATTAAACTCCCTTGTAGAGTTTATGAATACGTATCGATTACAAGTTTTTAATCAACAAGGCGATTTGGAGGAAGTAACCCAATTAGAAAGTGAATTGCAGGATGTTTTTAATCAACTCTATGAAGATGAGGCAGATCCCTCTTTATGGTGGGTAATTATTTCGACCGGAAGTATTATTATCCTTACTTTATCCTACGTTGGCTGGCGGAAATATCTCGGGGATAAAGCGGAAAAAAGAAAAACAAAAAAGGGATAATATTTGACTTTGGTGTTTTTCCTGCTTACAATAAAAATATACTACAAGAAATAATAGGGGGAAAAACATGATTTTTATATATTTTATTCTAATAATTCTCATCCCTATTTGGGCACAAATGAAGGTGAAGAGTGCATACAAAAAATATTCCAAAGTAGCTTCTTCCTCCCATATGTCCGGTAGAGAGGTAGCGAGAAGAATATTAGATTCTAATGGGCTTTATGATGTATCTGTCGAGGAAACAAGAGGGGTATTGTCTGACCATTATGATCCCCGTTCTAAAGTTGTCCGTTTATCTACTGATAACTATCATGGGCATTCAGTAGCAGCTGCTGCTATTGCAGCACATGAAGTTGGTCATGCTATCCAAGATCAGCAAGAATACTCTTTCTTACGTTTTCGTTCTACATTAGTTCCAGTTGCTAATTTTGGAAGCAATGCATCGTGGATATTTATCTTAATTGGAATGTTTGCAAGACTTCCAGAGATGATGTTATTAGGTATCATCTTAATGGCGGCCGGCGTATTGTTTCAATTTGTTACACTTCCAGTGGAATTTAACGCATCTAACCGTGCGATGGATCAAGTTGTGTCATTAGGGATTATAAGAAACGATGAGGAAAGAGAAACGAAAAAAGTGTTGAATGCAGCAGCATTAACATATGTGGCAGCGGCAGCAGTTGCTGTTCTCGAACTAGTTCGTTTGCTGTTGATTTATACAGGAATGTTAAGAGATGAATAGAAATTAAAAATAAGCTGGGCTTTAATTTATCCAGTCGAAACTAAACCCAACCAATGATACGAAAGCCTTTCGTATCATTGGTTGGGTTTTTTCTCCATCAAAAAAGAAGATTTGTGGTATTACACGGAACTTTTTATGGGAGAGAAATATCTTGATGAATCAAGTTCTTTGAATTTTGAGTTTTTAGAAAATTATAGATTTTAAAAGATGCTAGGTGTATAATAAACAATGCCATTTACATAAAAGAAAACAAAAGAAAGAAGGGTTTTTTTGCAAACTGCTGAATATGTACAAGGGAAAAAGCGGCAGGAGATGACTATTTATCGGATTTTATTTGCGATAAGTCTTGGACATTTTTTGAATGATTGTATGCAATCGGTTGTGCCTGCCTTATTTCCTGTTATCCAAAAGTCAATGGAATTAAATTATACACAAATTGGTTGGATTGCCTTTGCATTAAACATTACATCCTCTATTTTACAACCTGTGTTTGGTGTTTTGGCAGATAAAAGGCCAGCACCATATTTATTGCCGATTGCAATGTTCTCAAGCTTAATCGGAATGCTGGGCCTTTCTCTCGCTCCAAATTTTTACTTGGTCTTATTATCCGTTTTATTTATTGGATTTGGTTCCGCTATCTTCCATCCAGAAGGATCTCGTGTTTCTTATATGGCAGCCGGAGCGAAACGCGGGCTTGCCCAATCAATTTATCAAGTGGGCGGAAATGCAGGTCAGTCATTAGCACCTGTATTTACTGCTTTTATTTTTGTACGAACAGGTCAATTCGGAACCATTTGGTTTACTCTTCTAGCTACAATTGGCATGATTGTATTATTTCAAGTATCAACTTGGTATAAGAGAGAATTGTATATTAGAAATCCACAAAGGAAACAACAAGGAAAGCGGGAATTTGTTGTTAATAAAGAAATTATTCTGGCAATATGTTTATTAATTTTCCTTGTATTTGCACGTTCGTGGTATGGAGCGGGAATGAGTAATTTCCTTCACTTTTATTTAATAGAGAAGTTTGGCTTAAGTATTGAAAATGCGCAAATATTCGTTTTTGTGTTTTTACTTGCTGGTGTAATTGGGACTTTTCTTGGTGGACCATTGGCAGACCGCTTTGGGAAAAGAACGATTCTTCTCTTTTCTTTAATCGGATCTGCACCGTTTGCTATACTGCTCCCACATATGCCGTTTTGGCTAATAGGACCTATATTATTTATCATCGGCTTTATTTTACAGTCTAGTTTCAGTGTGACCGTTGTTTATGCACAAGAGCTGCTTCCAGGTATGATTGGCCTTGTGTCTGGCTTAATTGTAGGGTTAGCATTTGGAATGGGGGCACTTGGTGGAGTAATCTTTGGTGTTATTGGAGACGCATTTAGTTTGCAAGCAATTATGATTATTTGTAGCCTGCTGCCGCTATTAGGAATATTGACATATTTACTGCCGACGGATAAGCGGGTTAGTGAAATTCATTCCTCTTTAAAATAAGGTAATAGCTAGAATATCATTTCTTATAGACGGCGAGAGAAGCTTCGGCTTTGAGATAATTATAATCTAAATAGATCGTACGTTCGTTTTTTTATGCTATAATTGCCCTAAAAGAAAATAGGAGGAGTTGGGATGGCACTAACAAATCTAAATGTAAAAGAACGAATGAATCATTATAAGATAGCTGGTTTAAGCATAGCGGTAATACAAGATGGAAAACTTAGTTGTATCAAACAGTATGGCATGAAGGAATCAGGTGAAACGGATAAAATTAATGAACAGACACGCTTCCATTCTGCTTCTATAAGCAAGTTTGTGACAGCTATGCTGGTTTTAAAGCTAGTAGAGACTGGACTGCTTGATTTAGATGAAGATGTTAATGTTAAACTTAGCTCCTGGCATTTAACAGCAAATAAACAGATAAAAGGCAAAAAAGTAACTTTAAGAGATCTTTTGAGTCACCAATCAGGTATTATTGACCCAGAAGGTAGTTTTAGTGAATGGAAAGAAAACGAGGAGGTTCCTCCTATGATAGACATATTAGAAGGAACTTCCGTATTCAATCGGCAGAAAATACAGATTAGTTGTGAACCAATGAGTGCATTTCATTACTCGGACGCTGGCTTTTGCATTATTCAACAACTGATTGAAGATACTTTGCAGAAATCTTTTCACATAGTATTAAAAGAATTTCTCTTTCAGCCTTTACATATGAATCAGAGCTGTATTGATATAAGAGGTGTCGAAAATATTTCTTCTGGTCATGATAAAAAAGGACAGATTGTCTACGGAAACTACCCCTTTTATCCTTATCCAGCAGCCTGTGGTATTTGGACTACTCCCGCTGATTTAGCGATTTTAGTATTGGAATTAATGAATGCTTTGGAAGGTAGAAGTCAATTAGGATTATCGAGAAAAAATGCTAAGGATATAATCAGTCCGCAAGGGAACAAAAATTGGATCGGACTGAGCGTGTTTTTAGATAGTTCTAATAACGAGGTGGAAATTTCTTCATTAGGATGGGGGATTGGGTTTCAGAGCATGCTTGTAGCTTACCCATTATTAAAAAAAGGCGCGATAATTATGACAAATACTGATTTAGGTGTACATCAAATGAAAGGGATAATAGGAGAGATCTATCATTCTATTTTTGGCAATGATTATTAAGTCAATAGTAAGAACAAAAAAATTGTATTCATCGTTGCGAGTATTTTCTTTCATTAAATGCAAAGTGAATACAATTTTTTAGTTTATTTCTCGAGAGGCTGTTTATATTCATCTAAAGTGAAACCTTCACCCATTACGTCATGGACGACACTAACCGATACAAATGCATGTGGATCTATGCTTGTAATGATGCTTTTTAAACGAACAATTTCTGTTTTTGCGACAACACAATAAAGTACTTCGCGATCTTGTTTAGTAAAAGAACCATGTCCTTTTAATACAGTAACACCACGATCCATTCCACTCATTATCTTATTAGCGATTTTTTCGTTATCGTCAGAAATGATCATTGCTCCTCTAGCTGCATATGCGCCTTCTTGAATAAAGTCGATTACTCTTGCCCCAACAAAAACAGCAACCAATGTATACATTGCTTCTCTGTATGATAGATAGGTGATCAACGAAAGCGTAATGACACAAAAGTCAAAAAAGAACATGGTTTTTCCCATACTCCATCCGAAATACTTAAACCCTAATCTAGCTATAATATCAACTCCGCCAGTTGTCCCTCCATAGCGGAAAATAATACCTAAGCCGACACCAATGAATGTTCCTGCAAATAAAGCAGCTAGAGTCAAATCTTCAGTGAGGGGAATATGTAACTCGATCTTTGGAAGCTGAAAAAACCAGAGGAAAATAGACACTGCTACGGTTCCAATAATCGTGTAAATAAAAACATTTCTTCCTAATAACTTCCATCCAATAAAAAATAAAGGGATATTTAGCAGTAAATTTGTGATGGAAGGATCCCAATTCCATAATGCATATAATAAAAGCGTAATACCAGTAAAACCGCCTTCTGCTAAATTGTTCTGCATATTGAAATGAACAATACCGAAGGAAAATATCGCAGATCCTAAAAGGATGAACAAGATATTTTTAACTTTAATACTTTTAAACATCGACTCGCCTTCTTTCTTAGACAAAATGCATTATTATTAGCGTATCCATTATATCGAATCACATGCAGTTGGGCAATCTAGCAGATAAGCAAGAAAAAAGAATGTTAGGTAAATAAAGACAAGCATTTTTAGGTACTTATATCAATATCGTCAAAAATGTTTGTAAAAATGGTTTAGATTAGCTAACATGGAATTGGATAAGATTACTTATTGACTAGAGGTGCTTATATTGAATCAGGAAAAAACGGTGAAGGACATACAAAGAGAAGTAGATGAATACATAGGACAATTTAAAGAAGGTTATTTCAGTCCGCTGGCTATGCTTGCCCGTCTGACAGAAGAGTTAGGAGAGCTGGCTAGAGAAGTAAACCATTACTATGGAGAGAAACCAAAAAAAGAAACGGAAACAGAGAAAGAAATTACGGATGAAATGGGGGATATGCTGTTCGTGTTAACTTGTTTAGCCAATTCACTTAATATCGATTTAGAAGAAGCGCATAATCGTGTTATGCATAAATTTAATACACGGGATAAAGATCGTTGGACAAGAAAAGATCAATAAAGACAAAATACATACTAAGGAGTTAGGACATTGAATAAAGTAAAAATCGTAATCGCAGGACCTAGAGGCAGAATGGGAAAAGAAGCAGTTTATTTAATGGGAAGAACAGAGAATTTTGAACTTGTTGCAGTTTTAGATCATAAGAATGAGGGGAAAAGCTTAAAAGAGATAGAAGGCTTTGCTTCTTATGATGTACCAGTATATACGGATATAGAAAAATGTCTACAAACAGAAAAGCCGGATGTACTTATTGATTTAACAACGCCTGAGTTCGGGATGCATCATGCTAAAACAGCGTTAAGCTATGGCGTTAGACCAGTAGTAGGAACAACCGGATTTACTAAAGAAAACTTAGCCGAATTAGAAAAATTATGTGAAGAAATGAATCGCGGCTGTATCATTGCGCCAAATTTTGCTTTGGGTGCTGTGTTAATGATGAAATTCTCTAAAATGGCTGCACGCTATTTTGCAGATGTGGAAATTATGGAAATGCATCATGATCAAAAACTAGATGCACCATCTGGAACTGCTGTAAAAACAGCCGAGCTTATTGCGGAAGTAAGAGAAAGCAAAAAACAAGGTCATCCAGACGAAAAAGAGACCATTCCAGGAGCAAGAGGCGCAGATTTTGATGGAATGAGAATACACTCTACACGTCTGCCAGGCTTAATTGCCCATCAACAGGTTATGTTCGGATCAGATGGAGAGTCATTAACCATTAGACATGATTCTTATAATCGGGCTTCCTTTATGTCAGGTGTTAAATTTGCAGTAGAAGAGGTATTAAAGGTAAATGTATTGATATACGGTTTAGAAAATATTATGGAGTAGGAGTGGAATTAGGATGAACATTGCTTTAATTGCTCATGATAAAAAGAAAAATGACATGGTTGCTTTTGTTGTTGCTTATAAAAATATATTTGCAAAGCATACTTTATACGCAACTGGAACAACAGGTGGTAGAATTCAAGAAGCAACAGGGTTAGATGTACATCGTTTTCATTCAGGACCACTCGGCGGTGATCAAGAAATTGGCTCGTATATTGCTAATAATGATATGGATATGGTTTTTTTCTTTAGAGATCCTTTAACAGCACAGCCTCATGAACCTGATGTTACAGCATTAATCCGTTTATGTGATGTTTATTCTGTTCCTCTAGCAACAAATATGGGAACTGGAGAAGTATTAATTCGAGGACTCGAGCAAGGTGACATAGATTGGAGAAAGATAGTTCATGGAAAGACAGAACCAGTGGCAAAAAAATTCACAGAAAAACTCAATGATAACTGATGAAATAGATATACTCGCTTTTGGTGCTCATGCCGATGATGTAGAAATCGGCATGGGTGCAACCATTGCAAAATATGCCGCACAGGGGAGAAAGATTATAATTTGTGATTTAACAGAAAGTAATCTTTCTTCAAATGGCACAGTACAAAGACGTAAACAAGAAGCGGAAAAGGCAGGAGAAGTCTTGGGGATTGCTGAAAGGATTACATTGCAGATTCCTGATCGAGGTTTATATCTAGAAGAAAATGCTATAAAAAAAGTAGTGGAAGTGATTCGTACATACAAACCAAAGTTAGTGTTTTCCCCTTATTGGGAAGATAGACATCCGGATCATGGAAATTGCACCAGAATTGTGAAGGAAGCAGTCTTTTCAGCAGGTATAAAAAACTATCGGGTTGGAAATACATCAGCACATAAAGTACAGAATCAATACTATTATATGATAAATGGTTTTCATAAACCTGATTTTGTTATTGATATTAGCGATTATATGGAGCAAAAGCAAGCTAGTCTAAATTGTTATCAAAGTCAATTTGTTAAAGGTGAAAACAGTGTGGAAACCCCATTAACAAATGGTTATATTGACACAATAGAAGCAAGAGAAAAACTGTTTGGCAAAGAAGTTGGTGTGATTTATGCAGAAGGATTTATAAAATCTAAGCCAATATTATTAAATCAAGATTTATTAGGTGGAGACAAATGAAAAAATTAAAAATCGGCATTACCTGTTATCCAACAGTTGGCGGATCAGGGGTTATTGCAACAGAATTAGGAAAGATGCTGGCTGAGAGAGGACACGAAATTCACTTTATTTCTTCCAGTATTCCTTTTCGTTTAAATAAAATGTATCCGAATATTTATTACCATCAAGTGGAAGTAAATCAATATGCTGTTTTTCAATATCCGCCATACGATTTAGCATTAAGCAGCAAAATGGCAGAAGTCATTAATCGAGAAGAGTTAGACTTGCTGCATGTTCACTATGCAATCCCACACGCTGTTTGTGCTATATTAGCAAAACAGATGAGCAACAGGGACGTCAAAATAGTTACAACGCTTCATGGCACGGATATAACAGTACTAGGATATGATCCATCACTTGCAGCGGGAATACGTTTTGGAATTGAAAAATCAGATCTAGTAACAGCAGTTTCTAATTCATTAATCGCACAAACTCATGAAGTAATTGAGCCAAACAAAGAAATACTCCCTGTTTATAATTTTATTGATGAGCGAATTTATCGTAAAGTCGACGCAAGTCATTTGAAAAAAGAACTGGCAATTTCCGATACAGAAAAAGTTGTTATTCATGTCTCTAATTTTAGAGGAGTGAAAAGAGTTACGGATGTTGTACAAGCATTCAAACAAATCGCAAATCAGATTCCAGCAAAACTATTGCTTGTTGGTGATGGACCGGAAATGTCGAAGGTGACCAAATTAGTGGATGAGCTCCAATTAAGACAAAAGGTATTATTCCTTGGCAAACAAGAGAATTTGGAGGAGCTCTATTCTTTAAGTGATCTCATGCTGCTTCTTTCGGAAAAAGAAAGCTTCGGTTTAGTGGCATTAGAAGCGATGGCGTGCGGGGTTCCCGTCATAGGAACAAATGTCGGCGGTATTCCCGAGGTAATTGTTCCAAATGAGACAGGCTATATTTGTGAACTTGGAGATATAGAAGATATTGCTGAGCATTCGATCAAGCTGTTAACGGATGAAAAAAAGCATGCCCAATTTTCACAGCGTTCGATTTCGAGAGTACGAGATTATTTTAAGGCCGATATCATCGTTGACCAATATATAGAGATTTATAAATCTATTTTAGAAACTGGTGAAATGAATGATAAATCCGTTTAAAGAAGCTCTCCCGATTATTAATAAAATCGAGGAAGCGGGTTATGAAGCATATTTTGTAGGAGGAGCAGTTCGCGACCATTTATTAAATAAGCAAATTCATGATATCGATATCGCTTCTTCCGCAACGCCGGAAGAAATTAAATCGATCTTTCCTCACACTATTGATGTGGGGATTGCCCATGGAACCGTGATGGTAATATGGGATCAACATACATATGAAATAACAACTTTTCGAACAGAATCCACATATCGAGATTACCGCAGACCAGAGCAAGTATATTTTGTACGAGAGCTAAAAGAAGATCTAAAACGCCGTGATTTCACCATTAATGCAATGGCAATGGATAAAAACGGCCATGTCATCGATTATTTCAATGGGAAAGAATCCTTAGAAAAGAAAGAAATTAAAACAGTTGGCAATCCGAACGAACGTTTTCAAGAAGACGCGTTAAGAATAATGAGAGGAATTCGGTTTGTGAGTACTTTAGGCTTCCACCTAGAGACAGAAACGCTGAATGGCATTAGAAATAATCGACAGCTGCTTTCAAAAATAGCGGTAGAGAGAATAACCGCTGAATTTGAAAAACTATTACATGGTCCATGGTGTTTGGAAGCTTTAGAAATTATGGTAGAAACTAAGATGTATCAAATTTTACCGATGCTATCCTCAGAAGAAAAAGGGATTTCTAAATTCGCAAAATTACCGCTGACCAAGCTTGAATTGCTAGAAAAATGGGCTGTTTTACTTTTATGTCTAGGAAGGAAGGAGAAGCACCAGATAGAATTGTTTTTGCGAGCATGGAAGTTATCGGTCAAGCAAATAAAGACTATTCAAAAGCTAATATATTGGATGCTGCAAAGAGAACAGATGACTAATTGGTCTAATCAGGCGCTGTATTTTGCTACATTATCTGTTGCGGTTAGTGTGGAAAAAATGTATCAACTTTTAAAAAATAACGAGGTAAACATAGATATTGTTCATCTAGAAGAAAGGTATGAGAAGCTGCCGATTAAATCAATGGAAGAACTTAAAATTGGCGGAAACGATCTATTAAGCTGGACAGAAAAAAAACCTGGTCCGTGGATAAAAGATGTTCTCTCCTTAGTGGAAAGGAATGTCGTAGAAGAAAAGCTTTCTAATGACAAGCAATTAATAAAGGAGTGGCTGAAACAATGTCATCAGATATAAGAAAAGGATTAATTGAAGCCTTTACTAATAACCCTGATCAATATTTATCTGGTGAATCGCTAGCAGAACTTTTAGGGTGTTCGCGAACAGCCATTTGGAAACATATTGAGTCATTGCGAAAAGATGGCTTTATATTAGAAGCTGTCCGCAAAAAAGGCTATCGAATTATCAGTTCACCAGAAAAAATAGTGCCGGATAAAATTTTTTTTGGCTTAAATACGAAGTACATGGGAAGAAATATTCATTTTGAAGACTCGGTGGATTCTACTCAAACTATTGCCCAGAAACTTGCGCTGGAGGGAGCAGAAGAGGGAACATTAGTGATAGCAGAAGAGCAATTAGGGGGCAGAGGACGGTTAGAAAGAAAATGGCAATCACCTAAATATAAGGGAATATGGATGAGTCTTATTTTAAAACCGAACATACCGATAATGAGAGCGCCGCAGCTGACATTGCTGACAGCTGTTGCAGTCGTCCAAGGAATTCATGAAGTAACTGGGGTGCAAGCAGATATTAAATGGCCAAATGATCTTTTATTGCATGGAAAAAAACTAACAGGCATCTTAACAGAAATGCAAGCAGATAGTGATAGAGTTCATTCGTTGATCATCGGAATAGGAATTAATGTGAATCAGCAGCTTGAGGACTTTGAGAAAGATCTCCAATCAAGTGCCACTTCTATTTATCTAGAAACACAAAAGAGCTGGGATCGGGCAGAACTTATCCAAGGAATCATGCTGCAGCTGGAAAAATTATATCAGCTTTATTTAGAGAAAGGTTTTTATCCAATCAAGCTTCTGTGGGAAAGCTATTCGGTGAGTCTAGGACAAAAAGTGACGGCTAATACGCTGAATGGAAGCATAGCGGGACTTGCAAAGGGTATTACAGAAGATGGTGTTTTGCTACTTGAAGATGAGCAAGGTGTTATGCATTCGATTTACTCTGCGGATATTTTGTTGGAAACGTAATTTGCCCATAGTCAGGATAGAGAAATATTTGTTATAATGCTTTTGTCGGGCAGTATCTTAATGAACTGCACCAGTTTGTTTGAATGTGCATAAACCATAATTTAATCTGCCTAGATCCACAATTGGACAAGGACAGAGGGATGAAAATAGACATATAAAACAATCCTTCTATGCTTTGTAGAAGGTTTTTTTTTCGTTTAAAGCCATTCCCTCTTCCTATTTAAAAGGAGGAAAACTTAGTGAAAGCAACAACTGATTTTATCAAAATGAAGCAGAAGGGTGAAAAAATTACGATGCTCACCGCATATGATTACCCTTCTGCTAAATTAGTTGAACAAGCAGGAACAGATTTAATATTGGTAGGGGATTCCTTGGGAATGGTTGTACTTGGATATAATTCTACCGTTCCAGTAACAATGGATGATATGATTCATCATGGAAAAGCGGTTAAACGCGGTGCTGAAGATACGTTTATCGTCATTGATATGCCGTTTATGAGCTATCATTTATCTCGTCGCGATACTTTATTAAATGCAGCAAGCTTGATCCAAGAAACAGGTGCAAATGCAGTAAAACTGGAAGGCGCAGACGATGTAATTGAACAAATCAACTATTTAACAAATGCTGGTATTCCAGTGATGGCGCACTTAGGTTTAACCCCTCAGTCAGTAGGTGTATTAGGTGGTTATAAAGTACAAGGAAAAAGTTCGGATGAAGCGAAGCGGCTTATGGATAATGCATTAAAATGCCAAGCGGCAGGAGCTTTTGCGATAGTATTGGAGTGTGTGCCGATGCAAGTTGCTAAAGAGGTGAGTAAGAGACTGGATATTCCTACAATCGGTATCGGAGCTGGAAGTGAAACAGATGGGCAAGTTCTTGTTTATCACGATTTGATCACATATGGTGTGGATCGAGTTGCAAAATTTGTAAAACAATATGCAAATGTCAATGAAGCTATTTCTCTTGCAATCGATCAATATATTTCTGAAGTGAAAATGGGGGCTTTTCCAGAAATGAAGCATAGCTTTCAGATGAAAGCGGAAGAAATAAAAAGCTTATATGGAGGAAACACCCAATGAATATCCTCACAAATCCAAAGCAATTACAGGATATAACTACTTCGTTACAAAAGAATCAAGTAACCATTGGCTTTGTGCCGACAATGGGGTATCTACATGAAGGACATCGAGCACTGCTTAAAGCTGCAAGAGAACAAAATGAAATTGTTATTATGAGTGTATTTGTCAATCCACTGCAATTTGGGCCAAATGAAGATTTTGCCTCCTATCCAAAAGATTTTGAACATGATAAACAAGTGGCAATGGAAGAAGGAGTAGATTATTTATTTCATCCATCTGTGGAAGAAATGTATCCAGGGCAAATGTCTGTGACTGTTAAAGTGGAAAAACGCACGAACTGTTTATGTGGTAAGTCAAGACCTGGTCATTTTGATGGAGTAGCAACTGTATTAACGAAGTTATTCCATTTAGTTCAGCCGACGAATGTTTATTTTGGTAAAAAAGATGCACAGCAAGTCGCAGTGGTAGATGGATTAATAGAAGATTTTCATTTTCCTATTAATCTAGTTGCGGTTAATACGGTAAGAGAAGAAGATGGCTTAGCAAAGAGTTCTAGAAATGTTCGCCTTACGCCAACCGAAAGGCAAGAGGCAGGTATTTTATATAAAGCTCTTAGTATAGCTAGAAGTGAATTAATAAAAGGAACTGCAGATAGAGAAATATTAAAAAATTCTATTATTGCTTTCATTGAAAGAGAGTCAAGCGGCAAGGTTGACTACTTTGAGATATTATCCTATCCCCAATTAGAGACATTAAAGGAGCTAAATGGGAAGATTATTATTGCGATTGCAGTCCAATTTAGTAAAGCAAGGCTAATAGACAATATAATTTTTGAATTAGACAATGCATCTAGATAAACATATGACTATAATGGAGGGTTATCCTTATGTTTCGGATAATGATGAACGGAAAAATCCATCGAGCTACTGTAACAGAAGCAAACTTAAATTATGTTGGCAGTATTACAATTGATGAAGATATTTTAGATGCGGTTGGAATGGTAGCGAATGAAAAAGTTCAAATTGTAAATAACAATAATGGTGCAAGATTAGAAACATATATTATCCCTGGTGAAAGAGGAACTGGGACGATTTGTTTAAACGGTGCAGCCGCAAGATTAGTTCAAGTAGGAGATATTGTTATTATCATTTCTTATTGTTATGTTTCAAATGAAGAGCTTACCCAGCATAAGCCTAAAGTAGCGATTATGGATGAAAACAATCGTATTACAACTATTCTTCAGCAAGAACCAGAGAAAACAGTGCTATAATAACAGAAAAAACTTAAAACCAAAATAATTATATAAATATTGCTTAATATGTACGTATATGATTCGGATTTCTATTTGGTTGGAATATTTATGTTCCAACCTTTTTTTTCGTTTATTTTTCTCTAAAGTGTAAAAGTAACGAAAAAAAAAGCACAATAAAAGAATCATTACATAAAGCAGGAACATCTTTCCCTTTTTTCATTTTTATGATACCGTTTGATTGACTGAAAGTTTGAGGTGGACGTAATGAGTAACAAATTTGTAGTAGTTGATTTGGAGACAAACGGTAATTCTCCGAGAAAAGGGGATCGAATCATACAGTTTGCAGCGGTGGTTATAGAGAATGGGAAGATTGTTGAGGAGTACTCTTCCTTACTTAATCCTCTTCAGCCGATAACTCCGTTTATTGAAGAATTAACTGGAATCACAGATGAAATGGTGGAATCAGCACCAATTTTCGAAGAAATAGCAGACAAAATTGTTCATTTATTAGAAGATGCTTATTTTGTTGCACATAATGTTTTATTTGATTTATCTTTTTTAAATGAAGAGCTAGAACAGGCAGGTTGTAGACAATTTTATGGTCCTATCCTTGATACAGTCGAACTAGCAAGGATTTTATACCCTACAGCAGACAGTTATAAATTAACAGACCTTGCCGCACAGGAAGGGATTGTCCATACAAGACCACATCAGGCTGATAGTGATGCTTATGTGACAGCAGAACTATTGCTTTTATTGCTAAAGAAACTGAATGCACTGCCTCAAGTTACGACAAAGCAATTAGAATTTCTAAGTTCATCGCTAAAAAGCGATTTAGATATTTATTTACAAACATTACTTCAAGAGAAACAATCAAAAGTTGAGTATATACCTGAAAGCTGGGAAATATATCGTGGATTAACACTTAAAAGATTACCTAATAATTTGATTAGTAGCCAAAGTAAAGATTATACTGTTTCTTTTGATGTAAATAATGTTGAAAAACGAATGAAAGATACTTTGTCTTTTTATCAAAAAAGAGAAGGACAGCTAGAAATGATGAATGCCGTTCATCAAGCACTAACAAGTAATCAGCATGGGCTTATTGAAGCTGGTACCGGTGTCGGAAAGTCTCTTGGTTATTTAGTGCCAGCAGCTTATTTTTCGATAGAGAATAAAGAGCAAGTTATTATTAGTACATTTACAACTCAGTTACAGGAACAACTGTTTCATAAAGACTTGCCTTTGCTTAAAAGAATTCTTCCGTTTCCTATTACTTATACGCTTTTAAAAGGCAGAAATCACTATATTAGTTTAGATAAATTTGAAATATCTCTAAAGGAGCAAGAGGATAACTATGATATTGTTTTAACAAAAATGCAGATTTTAGTGTGGTTAACCGAAACCGAAACGGGAGATAAAGATGAATTAAATTTAACAAGCGGTGGAATAAATTATTGGGAAAAAATAAAAAATGACGGAAATTTTTCATTACCAATTTCAAAAGAATGGGCCCAGAAGGATTTTTATCGGAGAACCCGGAATGCTGCTCAAAAGGCTAATATGATTATTACGAATCATGCTTTGCTTGTAAAAGATCTAACAGCAGATCAACATTTGCTTCCATCTTATCATTATGCCATTATCGATGAGGGCCATCATTTTGAAAAAACAGCTACTAAGCATTTTGGTTTCCGCTTTTCATATGTAGCCGTACGATTAAGTATTAATGCGATTGGGACGACAGATCAAAAGCAGCTTATGTATCATTTAGAACATTTGCTAGGTGATTTATCTCTAACGGAAAAAGTGGAATTCAATCAATTTATTTTATCGTTACATGTAGAATTAGATGAACTGTTTCGTGCTGTTCTACGTTATGTGAAAAAAACAAATCAGTCAAGTAAAGAAGGAAAAGGCAGCTACCGTTTAAAGAAAACCGAAACAGGAGATTGGAATGCAGTCAAAAGCGTTGCAGAGAGAATGGTTTTTCTATGGAAGGATGGAAGAAACGCGCTTGGAGAGAAAGTGCTTCGATTAAAAGAGCAAAATAGAAAATTTAGCTCTTCGCAAATGCTTGTAGTTGAACGAATTGAATCGATATTAAATGACTGGCAAATATATATTAATCATTTGCGAGAGATGTTTTTGCGTGAAGGAGACAATATAGCCTGGTTGGAAGCAGATAAGAAAAGTTTTCCTAATAATGCTGTTTTGTATACACAGCCATCTTCTGTTGCAGAACCTTTACAGAATCGTTTTTTTAATCAGAAACAAAGTATTGTTTTTACCTCCGCAACTATAACTGTAAATAATTCATTTGATTACTATTTGAAAGTTTTAGGGCTAGGGAAAAACCAGTTAGAGGTTCAAATTGATTCCCCATTTAAGTATGAGAAACAAGTACAGCTGCTTATTCCAACAGATGTACCCGAAGTGAATACAGTCTCATTAAATGAGTATGTATCGACTATTGGCGAACAAATCATTAATATCGCGCAAGCTACAAAAGGGAGAATGCTTATTCTTTTCACTGCAAATGATATGCTGAAAAAGACATATGATTACATGAAAGAAAGTGGCTGTCTAGAAGAATATGCTATTTTGGCCCAAGGAATTACTAATGGAAGCCGAATGAGATTAACACGTAATTTTCAACGATACGATAAGGCGATATTATTGGGAACAAATAGTTTTTGGGAAGGCATTGATATTCCAGGAGAAGACTTAACCTGCCTAATTATTGTTAGACTTCCCTTTTCTTCACCAGAAGATCCTTTAACAGAAGCGAAAAATGAACGCATTAAGAATGAGGGTGGAAATCCGTTTTTAGAAAATAGTCTTCCAGAGGCAGTTTTGCGATTTAAACAAGGATTCGGAAGATTAATTCGTACAGAAGAAGATAAAGGATTTATAATTGTATTTGATCGGCGCATTGTTACCACTTCTTATGGGGAAACATTTTTAAAGTCTATTCCTGCTGTACCAATTAAGCAGCAAAATAATGCCAAAATGGTCGAGTTTATTGAAAAGTGGCTGAAGTAGAAGTAGATAACCCTTCTGTTATCTTATTGATGCAGCTTGCATACACATCAACTTTTAAAGGAACAGAATTTCTGTTAAAAAATAGAAAAGGAAGTGGATGCAGGCTGGTCATTTCTCGAAAAAACTACTGATTATTAGTATTATTATTTCTTTCTGTTTATAAATCCTGTTATAATAACCTATGTATAAAATATTGTATTAAAGAAGTGATGAAAATGAAGAAATGGATTTGGATAATTGTCGTTGTTGTTCTTATTGGACTAGCTGTAAGTATTAATACATATGTTCAAGCGATGAAGCCTGTTAAATCTGCAAGGGAAGTAGCGGAAGATATTGCTAAGAAAGAAGTCGATTTGAAAGAAGTCGACAACTTTCAATTATATAATGGCAAGGAAGCCTATTATATTTTAGAAGGTAAAAACGATGATAATAAGGATATTATTGTTTGGATTAATGAAAAAACCCATAAAGTTACCGAGAAATTGAAAAAAGATGGGCTGACCAAACAAGAAGCGCTTAATATATTATTATCGAAGCAGACGCCAGAAAAAGTCAATCATGTGCGTTTAGGAATGTATGATGGCATACCGGTATGGGAGATCTATTCTCATACAAATAAAGACTCCATAAACTATCATTGGATAGACTTTGAAACAGGAGAAATTCTTTTAACAATTGAAAATTATTAACCAATAGGAGTGGTAAATAACAATGAAAATTCAGTTAGCACAAAGAGTGAATGCATTAACTCCATCAACAACTTTGGCCATTACTGCAAAAGCAGCTAGTTTAAAAGCAGATGGTCATGATGTGATCGGTTTAGGAGCTGGAGAGCCTGATTTTAACACTCCTCAAAATATTATTGACGCTGCAGTTAGAAGCATGAATGAAGGACATACAAAATACACTCCAGCATCAGGTTTACAAGCATTAAAAAAGGAAATTGCGGCAAAGTTAAAGCGAGATCAACAGCTGGATTATGAAACAAATCAGATTATCGTCACAAATGGAGCAAAACATGGATTATATACTTTGTTCCAAGTAATTTTGGACAAAGGGGACGAAGTTATTATCCCTACGCCTTATTGGGTTAGTTATCCAGAACAAGTGAAGCTGGCAGAAGGAGAGCCTGTTTTTATTAAAGGTTATGAATCAAATGAATTTAAGATTACCCCAGAACAATTAAAAGAGGCTATTACTTCCAAAACGAAAGCAATCATTATCAATTCACCAAGTAATCCAACTGGAATGATCTATACAGAAGAAGAATTAAAAGCAATTGGGGAGATTTGTCTAGAACATAATATTTTAATTATATCTGATGAAATTTATGAAAAGTTAGTTTATGGAGATAACAAGCATGTATCAATTGCTTCTTTATCCCCTGAACTGAAGAAAGCCACTATTATTATCAATGGGGTTTCAAAATCTCACTCCATGACTGGCTGGAGAATTGGCTATGCAGCGGGTTCTAAAGAAATTATTACAGCGATGACAAATCTAGCGAGTCACAGTACTTCAAACCCGACGACACCATCTCAGTATGCAACGATAGAAGCATATGCAGGCCCGCAAGATTCAGTCGAAGAAATGCGTCAAGCATTTAATAAGCGCTTAGATATTATTCATGAAAAATTAAATAATATTCCTGGGTTTTCATGTCTAAAACCCCAAGGAGCGTTTTATCTTTTCCCTAATGTGCAAAAGGCTGTAGAATTAACTGGATTTAAGTCTGTAGATGAGTTTTCAACAGCTTTATTAGAAGAGGCATTAGTAGCAGTTGTTCCAGGTTCAGGATTTGGAGCAGATAGTTACATCCGACTATCTTATGCAACATCACTTGAAAAACTAGAAGCAGCAGTAACGCGAATGGAGCAATTTGTCGAAAAAAAAATAGTCGTTAACAAGTAAAGTTTTATTAGTAGAGTATGCCCACAAAGATACTATTTCTTTTAGGGCATTCTTTCTTTTTCTGTTATTTATTTTTGAAGAGAAATTGACCGGAGTAGGATTAAATAAAAGAAAAGTCGTTGTATACGCTAATATTATCCTGGAAGGTGATCGATAGTGTTGATTGTCTACAGATGTAAAGGTATAATGTTTTGGTAGAATATTTTTTTATGGTGTAGAATGATTTCTATTAAATCTGCTACTAAGAGTAGAAACAATCGGTCGTTAATCCCATTTATTTTTCTATAGGGTGTACCGAAGTATCTATTTAAGTACATATATTTATTTGTTTTTGGAGGAGTTAATCGTGATTAAAGCAACTATTGCCGAGTTACCAAAATATGTTGATAAAGAGGTTAAAGTAGGCGCGTGGATTGCCAACAAGCGTTCTAGCGGAAAAATTGCCTTTTTACAACTTCGCGACGGATCAGGATTTGTACAAGGAGTTATTGTCAAAAGTGACGTAGCAGAGGAAGTTTTCCAAACAGCTAAATCAATTACTCAAGAATCATCTGTATATGTCACTGGTACTGTTCAAAAGGATGAACGTTCTCCGTTTGGATATGAGTTATTAGTAACAAATATTGAATTGATTCATACTTCAACAGATTACCCGATAACGCCAAAAGAACATGGAACAGAGTTCTTGATGGATAATCGTCATTTATGGTTACGTTCTAAGCGCCAGCATGCAGTAATGAAAGTAAGAAATGAAATAATACGTGCAACATATGAATTTTTTAATGAAAACGGCTTTGTAAAAGTCGATCCACCAATTCTGACAGGAAGTGCTCCTGAGGGTACAACAGAACTATTTGCAACTAAGTATTTTGAGGAAGATGCTTATCTGTCACAAAGTGGACAACTTTATATGGAAGCAGCTGCAATGGCTTTAGGAAAGGTGTTTTCATTTGGCCCTACATTCCGTGCCGAAAAATCTAAAACTCGTCGTCATTTAATCGAGTTTTGGATGATTGAGCCTGAAATGGCATTTGTAGAGTTTGATGAGAATTTAGAAGTTCAAGAACAATACGTATCATATGTTGTTCAATCTGTGTTGAAAAATTGTCAGCTTGAGCTTAACACTTTAGGAAGAGATGTTTCTAAATTAGAGAAAATCACTGCTCCTTTCCCTAGAATAAGCTATGACGATGCAATCACATTCTTACATGAAAAAGGCTTTGATGATATCGAATGGGGAGATGACTTTGGGTCTCCGCATGAAACAGCGATTGCGGAAAGTTTTGATAAGCCTGTGTTTATCACACATTATCCAACTAAAATTAAACCTTTCTATATGCAGCCAGACCCTGAAAGAGAAGATGTTGTCCTTTGCGCAGATTTAATTGCTCCAGAAGGCTATGGTGAAATTATTGGTGGTTCTGAGCGTATCCATGATATGGATCTATTAAATAAACGTGTAGAAGAGCATCAGCTAGATCCAGAAACATACAAATGGTATCTAGAACTAAGAGAATATGGTTCAGTACCTCATTCTGGTTTTGGTCTTGGATTAGAAAGAACAGTTGCTTGGATTACAGGAGTGGAGCATGTTCGTGAAACGATTCCATTCCCAAGATTATTAAATCGTCTATATCCTTAATCAACAAGGGTAGAAAATACGGAAAGTTTAGGAGGAAGACCTCACAGCGAATACACAGTGTGAGGTTTTCATCTTTGATAACATTCCTTGTTTTCTCCCTTCTTCTTTTTGTTAACTATTGCTAGGTTTGGGTGATTTTCATTATTACATGCTTATTGCCAACATGATATACTTAATTAGAGGTGTCCTTATGAATAAAACAATTTTTTTAAAATGGCTGCAAGAAGGGAATGTAAATATTCCTTCCACACTTCTAACACATTACAAACATTTAAAAATAAATGAAAAAGAATTAGTTCTTTTACTGCAAGTACATTATTACTTAGAACGAGGGAAGGATTTTCCGACCCCTGCAGAAATAGCTGCGCAAATGACGATAGATATTAATGAATGTCATGAATTATTGAGTCAACTTATCCGCAAAGGCTTTATCGACATATTAGATGGAAATAGTGATACTGGAATCCGATTTGAGAGATATTCATTAGAGCCTCTTTGGAATAAATTAATTGAGCAATTTCTCCTAAATAATAAAAAAGAAGAAGAAGCTTTAATAGAAAAAGAAGAATCAGATTTATATACTTGTTTTGAAAGAGAATTTGGAAGACCATTGTCTCCTTTTGAAATTGAAACGTTAAATATGTGGGTTGACGACGATCAGCATGAAATAGTAATTATAAAAGCAGCGCTTAGGGAAGCTGTGATTTCAGGTAAATTAAATTTTCGTTATATTGACCGAATCTTGTTTGAATGGAAAAAGAACGGAATTAAGACAATCGAGCAAGCAAAGAGCCATGGGAAAAAGTTTAGACAGCATCAATCTGTTGGTTATAAAGCAGAACAATCAGAAGAATCTTCTAACAACAAGACTGTGCCATTTTATAATTGGTTGGATCAATAATCTTTTGATGGAGAAGAAGGATGTATAGGCAAAAATAAGCAGGAGGCTCCTTTTTTCTTTCCTCCTGAGTACTAATTGTTCTTCCTAATATAGGATAAAAAGTAGCATACTTGTGTAAAAAAGCAACATTGAAAGCTAGGATTGTCACTAGAATAACGTTTAGACTTTCATTAAAACATCTATCAAATAGAAAGATTTCTTAGGTAGATAGATGTTAGTCTTACTATTCTTAGGATGACCCTTTTTTTTATAGAGAGTAAGTATATTCATTTCGGAGGATCACATGTTAAAAAAAGATGAAATTAGATATTGTCTAGATACGATGGGAGAGATGTTTCCAGAAGCGCATTGTGAATTAGTTCATTCTAATCCGTTTGAATTAGTGATTGCCGTATCATTATCTGCCCAGTGTACCGATGCCCTTGTTAATAAGGTAACAAAAAATTTATTTCAAAAATATAAAACACCAGAAGATTATTTGAGTGTTCCCTTAGAAGAATTACAGAATGATATTCGTTCGATCGGCTTATATCGAAATAAAGCCAAAAATATTCAAAAACTATGCCAAATGGTTTTAGACAAATATAATGGGGAAATACCAATGGATCGGGATGAACTGATTAATTTACCTGGTGTCGGAAGAAAAACGGCTAATGTCGTTGTTTCTGTCGCTTATAATATTCCCGCTATTGCTGTTGATACACATGTGGAGAGAGTTAGTAAGCGATTAGGTTTTTGTCGTTGGAAAGACTCCGTTTTAGAAGTAGAGAAAACACTTATGAAAAAAGTTCCCAAAGAGGAATGGTCTGTAACGCATCATCGTATGATCTTTTTTGGAAGATATCACTGTAAAGCTCAAAACCCGCAATGCGAGGCTTGTCCACTACTAGCATTGTGCCGAGAAGGGAAAAAGAGAATGAAGACGAAGGGGATAGTCTAATGGCTAACAATCAATTAGATGCACCACCTGAGCTTATATATGGACCGTTCCCAGCTGTAAAGCAATTTCCTAGTATCGCTCCGGATAGCTTTGAACTAATGCCAGCTTTTTTGCATGAGGCTAATTACTATCATAATAAGGTAGTTTATCAGCCATGGAACAAAGCAAACTTTTCTGAGTGTGTAAAATTGGTTTTTGATAAGTGGAGACAGCTTAAACAGGAAATACAATTATTTGTGAAAGAAAGAGATTCTAATAGGCTTCAACAAGGACTAACGATTGGAGTGGAATACTTTTTAGAATGTTTATATTGGGTTAACGAAAAACCGGTCACATTTAAAAATGGTTTAGTAGATCCTAGTTTAGAAGTAAAACCTTTCAATTTAGAAGATCGACTTCAGTTTATATTAAAAAGATTAAATGGTTATCATTCCTTTAAACAGCTGGATGAGCTATATAAAGAATTAGAAAAACAGTTTGCGATTAAATTAGTAAGATTAAAGAGAAGCAATTAAATAGTAGAAAAAGCTGGAACATAAATGTTCTATCAAAAAAACCCCAACCAATTATACGGAGGTGATAACTTTGTATAATTGGTTGGGTTTTTTATTCATTAATAAAAGAGGTCAGGTTAATTTAACTAATTATTTAACAGGGGGAGGGAAGTCCCCGCTGTTGGAAGTTCGTTTTATTGAGAATCATTTTGATTTTGTTCTCTATTACGGTTCTGGTTCTGGTTCTGGTTAGGTTCATTACTATTAGGATGATTATTTTGTCCAGTATTATTGTTACCAGTATTGTTATTATCATTATTGTTATTGTTATTGCCATTGTTGTTCTCGCCATTATTACCATTGTTATTGCCATTGTTGTTATCTTGATCGTTGTGATTTTCATCCCCATTGTCTGAGTCATCATTGTCGCCATTATCTTGATTGTCCTCAGAATCTTCGCCGTTAGGATCGTCTTGCTTATCCTCGTCATCTATTGTCTCATTCGGTTCCTCTGGCGGCTGTTCCTCAATTTTTTCTGGTACAGTAATACTAGCAGACGCAGGATCACTTTCTTGATCACCTTTAATTGCTTTTACGGCGAAGTTATAGGTGCTGCCAGGAGTAGGTTTAGCGATTTTTAAACTTGTGTCAGAAGTGACAGTTAATTGCTCACTAGCTCCACCATCTACACTGACGCTGACATCAAATTTAATGCCATCTTTTTTGCCATAATTCCAAGATAAGTCAATTTCATCACTGTTTTCATTATAACTAGCTTTTACTCCATTTGGTGCATCTGGTTTATTATATTTCTGTGATACCTCATTAAGAATATTTCCTTTTACCGCATATTCGGTCAGTATTTGACTACTTGGTGTATAGGAACTTGCTAACCGCGCCGGATAGGTTCCTTTCTCAATTTTAACGGTTTCCACACTATCTGGTTTCTTGAAATCCGCTGTTTCTACCCCTTCAGAAATATGCCCCATGACAGCTTTGAAAATTTGTTGGGCAACTTTCTGATTAGCACCGGGCGTGAGTGGATTTTTTCGTTCCGTATATCCGGTCCATACAGCCATGGTGAAATTCGTTGTGTAACCAGCGAACCAGGCGTCAGGAACACTTTTAGAATTCGTTATGCCCCATTTAGTTCGTTCTTCTTGTGAATAGTTGGTTGTTCCTGTTTTACCAGCAACAGGCAATCCAGGAATATTTGCAAGTTTTCCTGTTCCATCGCTGCTTGTAAGAACGCCTTTTAGCATATCAGATATAAGGAATGCTGTATAATCTTGCATGACAACTTTTGATTTAGGTTCCATATTTATCTTTGTACCATCTTTTAATTTAAAGGATCGCACAGCATGAGGTGCATTATATACTCCTTCATTACCAAAGGCGCTATAAGCTCCAGCCATTTCTAGTGTGCTAGCTTCAAACGCTCCGATTGCATATGATTCATATGCTTCCTCAAGCGGGATACCAAGATTCACGGCAAATTCTTTAGCATTTTCAGCACCAACAGCTTGGAATGCTTTAAGAGCAGGGATATTTCTTGACATTTCTAACGCTTTTCGCATAGTCATAGAGCCTTTATAGCTGTTATCCCAGTTGCTTATCGGTGTTCCGTCTGAATAGGTACTGCGTTCATCTACGATTGTTTGATAAGTACCCCATTTTAAATGTTCAATTGCTGGACCATAATCTAAGATTGGCTTAGCTGTTGATCCTGGCTGGCGCTTCATATCTGTTGCATAGTTTGTGCCTAGCTTTACTTCAGGATCACGATCTCCGCCAAGTGCTAAAATACCGCCTGTTTTTGTATCCAACAATGTAATTCCAGCTTGGAAATCTTTGTCAGGGAAAGGAACGATTTCTCCTTCATACATTAATTTTTCCACATATTCCTGAGCTTTCTGATCCATTGTTGTATAAATTTCTAATCCATCTGTAAATACATTAACATCCGGATATTTTTTCTCAATTTCGGCAATAACTTGTTTTATAAATGGATCAAATGGCAAGTCATTTGATTTACGTTTTTCTTTTGCCACTAATGTATCTTCCACAGAAGTCTTTTGAGCTTTTTCCATTTCCGCTTTAGAAATATAGCCATGCTGGTGCATTAAAGATAAGACGATATTACGTCTTTTCTCTGCTCTTTCCGGATTATTAAACGGATTATACGCATTTGGCGCCTGTGGCATTCCTGCTAAGAGGGCAGCCTCAGGTAAGGTTAATTCATCTAAGCTTTTATCAAAATAGACTCTGGCTGCGGTTTTCACGCCGCTCATATTTTCAGACATAAAGATTTTATTGACATACATTTCAAATATTTCTTCTTTTGAGTATTTCCGTTCTAATTCAAGAGCCAGCCATGCTTCTTGTGCTTTTCGGCTTAATGTTTTTTGCGGCTGGTTAAAGAAGAAGTTTTTCACTACTTGTTGTGTAATCGTACTTGCTCCTTCAGAACCAAACCCATCTCGGAAGTTTGCAATAACAGCTCCGCCTAGGCGAATAGGATCAATTCCATGATGCTTAAAAAATCGCGAATCCTCGGTTGCGATAAACGCATCTTTCACTAAATCAGGAATATCTTCATAGTTTACATAGTCTCGGTTTACGGCACCTACTTTGGCTATTTCATCATTGTTTTTGTCATAGATAGTAGAAGAAATAGGATCCTTTAATGTCTCTGGATTTAATTCAGGTGCGTCTTTTACCATAATAGCAAAGGTCACACCACCGGCAATAATGCCGATAATGCCGATTGTTAATAAAATAAGCAGAACGCGCTTAAACAAATTCTTGCCGCTTTTTTTCTTTGCTTTTTTAGGAGCTTTTTTCTTAGAGGCTTCAAGTTGTTTACGGCGCTCCTCTCGCGTTTGATATTTATCTGTCATAATTATTCCTACCTTTCTTTCTAAAAACAAAAGGAATTAGTTAAAATCATAAATAGTATCGATTACTTTTATATAGTCAATTCGAGGTCGGTAACCTAGGCTGATGGAATGACCATTGCTTGCTAATTCTTGTTTTGTAATCGATTTTCTTCCCCCATTTATCATTCTTTCCCAAAATACAAATAGTTTTTCTGCATCTAAATAGAATATTTCATTAGTTTCAGAAAAGGAGATAATGACAAAGCAAATTCCTTGTTGCTCACATACCAACCGCATATGCTTGATTTGGTGTTCATGGAAGTTATTCAGCGGAAAGGAAGTTGTATGCTTCGTTTCTTTCGCTTCAAAGTCAATATATTTACCTCGATAAACACCATTATAGTCTGTAGTGGAAGCTTGTTTAAAATAGGCTTCTTTTATTACAGCAGCACTTCTTTTAGGGTAATCGACTTGGACTATTTGAACAGGCGTCGGCTTTTTATGTATGACTGCCTTTCCAAATTCTAAATAGTATTTATTGGTTTCGTTCAGATCATCCTCTAGTGTCATACCTCGATTACTATAATTTACCTTTTGGGGCGGCTTGGTATGTACGTTTTTTAAAGGAGTGTACCTTTTCCCATTTGGATAATGAATCTTCATTTTTTCACCTCACAAAGATTCTTTCAAAGTATAACTTATTGCAATCAACAAACAATAATACCATAAAGCGTTCATAAGAGGTGAACAATTTGATAGGTAAAAAATCATATTTTTCTTCATTGGAAGAAGAAAAACTTATTAATAGAATAAGACTAATTACCGATAAGTGCAACTTTGACAATATTTCGAGAACGAAAGCATATCTCCACTATTATAACAAACATAAAGAAATACAATGGGCGTTTCTTGCGAGTCAGGTTTCCCGAAATGCAGGCTGGAATATGTGCGATTTGAATGGAACTTGGCTCCCACAAGTAGTTAGTCAAGAAAAAAGACAGCAAATATTCTTAACTTACGAGAAAGCTAATTGGCTGATCTTTCATGATGCATACCCCCAATTATTACTCTATGAATATTCGACGAAAAAAAACTTGCCAATGTTTCATTTATTAAAATTTTTTCAAGTTTCCTCTTTTATGGAAGAAGAATGGAATTTCTATTGGGAGAATAAAAATAAGAAAAGATTAATGAATAGCTTAATTATTAATGAACAAAATGTTATTCAACAGCCTGTCATAGAAAACACAACAATTAAGCATCATGTTTTTCATTATCTTCCATATCTTTTTCAAGATTTTTTCCATTTTAACGCAGTCCTTTTTCCAACTTTGCAAGGAACACTTTATGGGGCAAGCGTTTCTAACTTCACATCACTAAGCGAACGGATTAAGCTTGGCAATACTTTAGCAAGTCTTTTATTTAAACCTAATTTATATCAAGAGTTTTATGATTTTGCAAGAAAAATAGAACATACAGGTTCGAGGAGTGATTATGAAAAATACATATACCCAAATTTAACCAATACGACACCTATTTTACGAGCTGCTTATCCAGTAGTGAGGCATCAATATATATTAAGAAATGATTGGTTTAAAAAGAATATCAAGAAAAAGTGGCGCATCCTGAAGGAACAGAAAGAACCTTTTCATATTACTGATTGGTATCTGAAAAAACAGCAGCAATTACATGCGCTTATTCGTCAGAAAAACAAATGGTTAACCTAATATTTGCTTAATCTTGTCGAAATTTAAACCAGTAATAAGAATATGTACTTTCTTTGCCGAATCTCTTCTAGTTTTGTCAACGATGCAGGATAGTTGCTAAAAAAAAAGAAAGAGTATATATCAAAATAGCCTGGAGGGATTTGCATGGAAAATGCTTATACAAAAGAAAAGTTATTGAATCTGTTAGAGGAAATCCAAGAGGAATTAGATACATTGGATGCAATGCTTTTAAATTCCTTTAATCAAAACATGCATCTTGTGAAGGAGCATATTACTTCTTTAAATGACATAGAAAGAGGAATCACTACTATGGAGAAAAAAATGGCAGCCAGTAAATTAACTATTCATACAGATGGTCCGCGACAACAAATGCCTCTTTACTTGAACTTGGCAAAGTAAATCGTTAAAATAAAATCATTAACGATAATAGGTAAAAATGGAGTGGCAAAATTGACGGAAAATCATCAATTGATGGAATATACAACTAAGCTTCTAGAAGCAGTAGAGTATGCATTAGATACGTTTTATAAAGTGAAGGAATCAGGAGTTGATAAGGATTTTTATGAGATTGTCCGACCTTTTGCCAATCAGATTAAAGAGCTTAATGATAAATGGAAGGAAATGGCGACAGAGTGGGTGCAGAAATCTAAGCCTGATTATTTGAATAAGATCCAAATAAATACAGCCGCTGATCATATTGAAATTATTTCCATTCAGGCATTTTTTACGCAAACAAGTAAAAAACGCTTTCTTGATTCAGCGAAATCTGTAAAATATATACTGCAAACATTACTGGATGCGTTAAAAAATGAAACGAAATAAGGATTAGTAAAAGGGAGATGAAATTTCTCTTTTTTTTTTTGCTTTTTTGTTAAATTTAAATTCCTGTTCCTTCTGAGATAACATAGAGGTCAAATTATTGGTACATCAATGCACAGTATAGGCGTTATTATCATATAGTAGATAAGGATATCTTTAACGTGGGAGGATAGAATTTCATGAATAAAGCATCTAATCAACAAAGCTGGAACATGCCACCTTATCAGACCGCTTATACGCATCCTGTGTCATCTGATAACAGACTATATCATCCATATATAAATCAAGGACAGTGGAATGGAGCAGGCATGAATGGACAAAATTTTTACAACATGCCACTAATGCAGCCGAATTATCAAAATAACCAATCGAATTATTACCACCCGCAAAATGCTTATAAAAACAATACACAAGATATATTCCAAAATCCACTTCATTATATGGAGAACAGTGAACTGAATCAATACACACCCAATTATATGAATCAAAGTCAAGGCTTTATGAATCCATATCCAAAGCAGTCCTTTATTCCGAAAAAACAAGGAAATATGAAAAGCATTATGAATTCTTTTAAATCACAAGATGGTTCTTTAGATTTTAATAAAATGATGGATACTGCAGGAATGATGATGAATGCAATGAATCAAGTAACAGGATTGGTAAAAGGAGTCGGGGGAATCTTTAAGGTGTAACATACCTTTAGGAAGCAATAAGCAGAGGCTGTCATGCGACAGCCTCAATTTCTTTTTCTCTACTACCAGCGGTGTGCTTTTGCATTACTTCTTAGAATGATATTATTCTGAGACATTTGCGTATGCCCATTTACTTGGGATTTAGAACGTTTAGGTCTCGTCCAATTGTGATGAAAAAGCGCAGAATGAGAATCTAACTGATCTCTATAACTCATCATATCACCTCAGGAAGTAAGATTAGAAAGAAATAGAAGGGATAGAAAAAGGATCTCTCCTTCTACCGTATGGAAGGAGAGGATATTCTTTTAACACCCACTAATATTATGTGCAGAGAAAGGAAAATTTACTCTTTCTGAATTTATGGATTAGTCTCGGTCTTCAATCATAATTTTTTTTCCTTTTTGTTTAGGGACTTTAATCGTAAGCAATCCATTTTGATAAGATGCCGTTACTTTTCTTTCATCAATTGGATGAGGAAATGCAATGCTTCGGCTGTTTCTTTTATACGTTTTACTTGTATGAAATGTTTTAGTCTGCGAATTTTCCTCTGTTAAAATTTCCTGATGATTAATACTGATAGTTAAATAATGATCATAGATGTCTAATTGAATTTGTTCTTTATTAACTCCAGGCAGCTCTGCCTTAATAATCGTAGCACCTTCTGTTTCATTTACACTCAGTGGAAAAGCCATATTAGGAAATGGGTTACTAAAAAATTCATCCATTTGCTGCAGAAAGTTTTTCACTGGCTTTTCCTGAAAAAACTGATTCATAGAACGCATGAACCCATTTAATGGCTGCGGTGTTTTTTCTTTTTTGTTTGGATCCATTGGGAAATTGGATGACATAATAAATTCACTCCTTACACTTAAAATATGAATGAAAGCTTTAAGTATTTCTTTTTTGCTTTAAAAATGGATATACTTTTTTCTACTATCCTATGCCCAATAGCTTGAATTGGTGTTTGGGTGTAAATTTTTTGAAATTCTATATAGTCAGAGGATGTTTCGTTCATCCATATAGAAAAAAAGTGATATATTAAAGGAAAAAGAAAGAAAGGAAGTTTTTAAAGATGAATCATATTGTAGTTGACAATGAACAACTATCCTATATAGAAGAAGGAAACGGAGAAACCGTTGTATTAATTCATGGTTTTTGTGGCAGTGTCGATTATTGGGAGTATATCATTCCACTCCTTTCTGAAAAGTATCATGTAATAGCAGTAGATCTAAGAGGACACGGCAGCTCTACCTATAGCGGTGAACCATTTGAGATAGAAGATTTAGCAAAGGACATAAATAGGCTGTTAAAAAAATTAGAGATAGAAAAAGTATATATGTTTGGTCATTCACTTGGGGGCTATGTAACATTGGCCTTTGCTGAACTTTTTGCAGAGCATTTAAAAGGCTTTGGCTTAGTACATTCCACTGCCTATTCTGATACAGAAGAAGGGAAAGAAGGCCGATTAAATGCTATTCGTAAAATCCAAAATTTTGGAATAAAAGAGTTTGTCAATGGGTTAATTCCTAATTTATTCGCAGATGAGTCACTAATGAATTTACCTGATGAAGTAGAAAAAGCAAAAAAAATTGGCTATCAAACCGATGGAATTGCGGCGATGGAGACACAAGCAGCAATGAGAAAAAGACCAGATAGAAATGGTGTAGTTGAACAGGCGAAGATTCCTGTTTTACTTATAAAGGGAACGAAGGATAAAGTGGTTTCCTTAGATCGCGTTACTTCTGCTTCAAATAGGAATGTCTCAGAAGTGCAATTAGAAACAGGGCATATGAGTATGCAGGAAGCACCAGAGAAGCTGGCAAATGCGATTCATTCCTTTATTTCGTCAAATAGTAAATAATGGCTGCTTTTTTCTTGTTAAAATCTCTTTCAAATCGAACGTCTATTCGATAAAATAGATGTATTAGAGGTGAAACAAAATGAAAGTACGTAAAAATCTTCAAGAAATTATAAAGGATTTAAAAACAAAAGATGAATATAAAGAGAGAATTTCTTTTTGGCATACAATTGAAGCGAAAGAGGCTGTTACCGTTCCGCTTCCAGATGATTTAATTCCTAATTTAAAAGATGCTTTGCAAAAGCGCGGGGTCACCCGGTTATATACACATCAACATTCCTCGTATCAGGCAATTCGAGAAGGGAAAAGCATCGTTGCTGTCACCCCAACAGCATCAGGTAAAACGCTTTGCTACAATCTGCCTGTCATCCAGTCGATTGCCGAGGACAAAAACGCTCGAGCATTATATATGTTTCCTACAAAGGCACTTGCACAGGATCAGAAAAGCGAATTGAATGAATTAATTGAAAGTGCAGAACTACAAATAAATAGTTATACATATGATGGAGATACACCTGCTTCTATTCGGCAGAAAGTTCGAAAAGCTGGCCATATTGTTATTACCAATCCAGATATGCTTCATTCTGCCATTTTGCCCCATCATACAAAATGGGTATCTCTATTTGAAAATCTTAAGTACGTCATTATCGATGAGCTCCATATATACAGAGGTGTATTCGGGAGTCATGTAGCCAATGTAATCCGTAGATTAAAGCGGATTTGTGCATTTTATGGCAGCAATCCTATTTTTATATGTACATCTGCTACGATTGCAAATCCAAAAGAATTAGCGGAAAACTTAACAGAACAACGTGTCCAATTAATAAATAACAATGGTGCTCCAAGTGGAAAGAAACATTTTGTTTTTTATAATCCTCCTATTGTGAATATCCCTTTGAATATAAGGAGAAGTGCTACTTTAGAAGTACGCCAATTAGCAGGAGAATTGTTGAAAAATAAAATTCAAACGATTATTTTTGCCAAAAGCCGTGTACGAGTAGAGATATTACTTACGTACTTACAGGAACTTGTCAAATTTCAGCTTGGACCTAAATCCATCCGCGGCTATCGAGGCGGCTATTTGCCAACAGAAAGAAGAGAAATTGAACAGGGATTACGTCAAGGCAATATTTATGGTGTGGTCAGTACAAATGCGTTAGAGCTAGGAGTGGACATTGGACAACTTCAAGCTTGTGTCATGACTGGATACCCTGGTACAATTGCAAGTTCGTGGCAGCAAGCAGGAAGAGCAGGCCGCAGGCATGATGAATCCCTTGTTATTATGGTCGCTAGCTCAAGTCCTCTAGATCAGTATATGGTGGCAAATCCAGATTATTTCTTTAGCAGAAATCCAGAAACGGCGAGAATAAATCCTGATAATCTTATTATTCTCATTGATCATATGAAATGTGCAGCTTACGAACTTCCTTTTAAAGAAGGGGATACTTTTGGCAATTGTGAGATTACCGAAATACTTGAATTTTTAACAGAAGAGCGCATTCTTTTTCAAAATGGGGATAAATGGTATTGGATGAATGATTCTTTTCCAGCTCATAATATTAGTCTCCGTTCTGCTTCTCAAGAAAATATCGTTATTATTGATATTTCGGATGTAAGTAAAAGCAGAGTAATTGGCGAAAGCGATCGCTTTTCAGCGATGACATTATTGCATGAAGAAGCAATTTATATGCATCAAGGAATACAATATCAAGTAGAAAAGCTTGATTGGGAAGAAAAGAAAGCATATGTCCGCGAGGTGAGTGTTGATTATTATACAGATGCAAATTTAGCGGTATCCTTAAAAGTGTTAGAAGAAGATAATAAAAGCAACTATCTAAAAGCAGAAACCGGATTTGGTGATGTCAGCATTGTTGCAATGAGCACTATTTTTAAAAAAATAAAATTTGAAACCCATGAAAATATTGGCTCTGGCCCGATTACTCTGCCAGAAGAGGAGCTCCATACAAATGCAGCATGGATATCTTTTCAGCCAAGTGATTTGGTATGGGAACAAGAGCAAACAGAACAGGGTCTATTAGGGGCTGCTCATGCATTAAAGCATATTGCCCCATTACTTGTCATGGCAGATCCACAAGATTTGCATGTAGTCCCACAAGTAAAAGCAGAACATAATGAAAAAGCAACAATATTCTTCTATGACCAATATCCTGGCGGGATTGGTTTAAGTAAGAAGATATATGAAGAAATGCCTGCCGTATTAAAAGAAGCAAAAAAAATGGTGAAAAATTGTTCCTGTGAATATGGCTGTCCTTCCTGCATAGGGACAGAGAGCCATGCGCATAACAGTAAAAGAGATGTAATGAAAATTCTCTCGCTTTTAGAGAATAGTGAGATTTCCATATAAGGGGATTAAAATGTCTATTAAAAATAAATTGAACAGAATGAAGACACATCTAAAAAAAGAAGAGCAGACCATACTTGTGAAAAATCTCGAAGCAAAAAAGGGGACAATCCCCTTTATGAAGGAGTGGGAACAGGAAAATGTCTTGCCATATTGGTTGGATAGTGAATACTGCTTAATTCGAGAAGTTCGCTATCCTCTCGATTATAAACACGGGAATTATACATTTCGAGATTTTTGTGGGGTGGTTGATGAATGGAATAAGGTAAGCTATGATCATCCCCTTTCTGCAAAAGGACATCAGCCCAAGGATTTATTCTTTTTTGATACAGAAACAACAGGACTTGGAGGCGGTGCAGGCAATACTATTTTTATTCTTGGTTATGCTCAGCTACAACAAGAGGAGATCGTTTTAAAACAGCATGTATTGCCACATCCTGGAGCAGAAGTGCCTTTATTTAATAGTTTCTTAGAGAATGTAGACTATACAACTCTCGTAACCTATAACGGCAAGGCCTTTGATTGGCCGCAAGTGAAAACAAGACATACGTTAATTAAGGAGCATGTACCAAACCTTCCTGAATTTGGTCACTTTGATTTGTACCACGCTTCCCGCCGTATGTGGAAGCATCGTTTAGAAAGAACAAAATTATCTATAGTGGAAGAAGAAATTCTCGGGGTAAAGCGGGAGAATGACATTCCTGGGTTTCTTGCTCCAATGATTTACTTTGATTTTGTAGAAAGAAAGAATCCTGAAGGAATGCTTGGCATCTTAAAGCATAATGAAATAGATATTCTTTCTTTAATTACCTTGTACACCCATCTAAGCAGTCAATTGTTAAGAAAAGATCAAAAAATCAGTGCAAGAGAGACTTTAGAGGTAGGGAAATGGTACGCAATTATCGGGCAAACAAATGTTGCTAAGCAAAACTTAGAGAGTATTAAGGAGCAGAATAAAGAAGAGCTTTTAGAAGCAGCTTTTTTATTAGCTAAGGAGTATAAAAGAGAGAAGAAGTTTGAGGATGCTCTTGGTTTGTGGCAAAAAATTGCGGAAACATATACAGGGAAGACGAATCAGGTCATGGTTATTCAATCATTAATTGAACTAGCAAAATTCGCTGAACATAAAGAGAAAAATCCTCAAAGAGCATTACAATTCACAAAAAAAGCGCAAAATCTACTTTATAAACAAGAAACATTAGGGAAGATGGAACAAGAACTTCAAAAAAGGCACGAACGTCTAGTTAGAAAACTGCATACGATTAAATGAAATAAATAATTCCATTAATCACCTAGTTGTATGTACTCTCGTTCCCTATTAAAATAGGAATGTATTCATTAAGTGAAATAATATTCTCTTTTAAAGAAGATAGGGAAAAGAAGTATTTTTCATAGAATGATAAACAGTCTAAATGAAATACTAATGGAGTGAACGAATTGTATAAAGTAGTTATGTGTTTATTTTTTGTGCTTGTTTGTTTAACCATCATCTTGTTTTCAACACTAAAAGACAGCTTTTACGCTTTTCTTTTATACAATTTTTTGCATCGATAAACAAAGCTTTAAAAAACATGACAAAATAGGTGTTTGTATTAGTACAAGATTATCCCTTTCAACATAAGTTGTTACTGTAAGATAACTAAATTATTTGAGAGGAGATTTTCTTATGCATTGTAAACCTAATCATATTTTACCTGCAGTAGTTCATCCGACAAAATGTTGCGTGAATAACACTTTTACAAATAATATTGTGCCGCATATCCACCCAACTCACACTACTACTGTAAATCATGTGAACTACGAGCACCAACATTTCTTCCCGCACACTCAATCTAGTGAGACAGTAGTAACTAATACTCAAGCTAATATGGGTCCTGCTCCAGCTCCATTCCCAACTGCACCTGCTGTTCCTCAAATGGGAGGAACTCCATTTACAGCAACTGGTCAATTCTTCCCAGGTCAAGCTGGTATGTCTGGAATGCCTGGTGGATTTCCATTCAGAAAACGATAAGGAAAAAACACAAGGTGCTTTTTAAGTTTCTTGTAGTTTGTAGACAAAGAGGACCAGAATGTTTTCATTCTAGTCCTCTTTGTCATTTTGGGTCTCGTATTATTATATTGTGTTATTTGCTATACAACGGAATCATTTTCCTTAAGTTGCACACTAATGAGAACACGAGGCATTGCTGCAAACTCGTTTATGTTTATATAAAAATGTGTGGAAATTTATTGGGTAGATTATTTTCATTCATTTTATCAAATACTTATCATATAATGAATCTGTAATGATAGACTGGCTGCGAAACAGCAATCTTTGGCTAAAAAATATAAATTCTTTATGGGATAATATATTTATGATATATTTTATATAACTACTGTAATTGTGAAGGAGTTCCTTAGATTATTATGAAAATAGCCGTCATTTCTGGCTATAAGCCTTTCGAAATTGGAATATTTAAGCGAGACGAATTAGCAGCCGAATACATAAAGATAGCGATTAGAAAGAACTTGCAAGCACTGCTCGAAGAAGGACTCGAGTGGGTATTAATAAGTGGCCAGCTTGGAACAGAGCTATGGGCTGCAGAAGTAGTATACGATTTGCAGATGGAAGAATATCCAGACTTAAAACTAGGGGTGATTACACCTTTCCTTGAACAGGAACAGAATTGGAAAGAGGCAAATCAAGAATGGTATGAAGAAATAATCTTGCAAGCTGATTTTGTTGATTCTGTTTCGAAGAAGCCCTATGAAAGTCCCCAGCAATTAAAAGATAAGAATATTTTTTTACTAACAAAAAGTGATGTGTTACTGCTTTTTTATGATGAAGAGAACCCTGGCAGTCCTAAGTACTTATATGAGCTAGCACAAAAGTATCAGGAGCAAAACTCATATGAAATTCGCAAAATTCAATTTTCAGATCTCCAAGATATTGTAGAAGAAGCAAGGTTTCAGGACGAGTATTAATAGATTTATTGACAAAATGGCGTTTCTTTGAAAAAATAATTGAGATAAATGGTAATCGACTGAGGTGAGCGATAAATGCTATCAGATAAAATGAAATTAACAGCAAAAGATATTTTAGAAAAAGAATTTAAAACAGGTGTAAGGGGCTATAAACCAGAAGAAGTTGATAAGTTTTTGGATTTAATTATTAAAGATTATGAAACCCTTCACCAAGAAATTGAAGAACTGCAGCAAGAGAATTTACGTTTAAAGAAGCTGGCAGAGGAAGCTAGTCGTAGACAGCCTGCTCCAACGACAGCCGGAACTACAAACTTTGATATTTTAAAAAGGTTATCTAATTTAGAAAAGCATGTATTTGGAAGTAAGCTATATGATTAATGTTTTTAAATTTTCTATGCAGTGTTATAGTTGAAAAGCTAATAATTTCCTATAATAACCATTGCATTAGATAGGTAAAACAACTATAATAGCTATTGTATCAATAAAACGCTTTGGTAATCGCTGCAAACCTTGTTTGTAGAGGAAAGTCCATGCTCGCACAAGCTGAGATGCTTGTAGTGTTCGTGCCTAGTCAAAAAATAAGCTAGGGCAGCATATTTATGCTGACGGCAGGGAAAATACCTAAGTCTTCGGATATGGTATGAATACTTTGAAAGTGCCACAGTGACGTAGCTTTGTCAGAAATGACAAGGGTGGAACGAGGTAAACCCCACGAGCGAGAAACCCAAATTATGGTAGGGGAACTTTCTCTGAGGAAATGAACGGAAGAGAAGGACAGAAATTATTTTCTGTAGATAGATGATTACCGCCTTAGTACGAGATGAAAAGTCGCATGAGTACAAAGGAACAGAACATGGCTTATAGAGCGTGATATTGATTATAATGATAATAACATGACAAAGGGTGACACGTAGATTTGTGTCTGATATGCTGGGAGAATTTTTTTCTAATCAGTATGTCATTCATATAATCTGGTCATCCTTTTTATATGGAATATACATACTAATTTGAAGCTATAGAAAAAGCAATAATAATACATAAGAAAATACAGCTAAAATGATGATAAAGGAGTCGTTATGAGAAATTTTGACTTAATAGCTACTGCAGCAATGGGACTTGAAGCAATAGTTGCAAAAGAGGTAAGAGAGCTAGGCTATGAATGTTCGGTGGATAATGGTAAAGTTTTATTTAAAGGCGACGAAAAGGCAATTGCAAGAAGCAATATGTGGCTTCGTACTGCTGATCGTGTAAAGATTAAAGTTGCTGAATTTAAAGCAACAACCTTTGATGAACTTTTTGAAAAAACAAAAGCGATAAAATGGGAAGAATATCTTCCAGTAAATGCACAATTCCCGGTTTCAGGTAAATCTGTCAAATCAAAGCTTTTCAGTGTGTCAGATTGTCAAGCAATAGTTAAAAAGGCGATTGTTAATCGGATAAGCACTCATTACAAGAAAACAGGTTGGCTAGAGGAAAACGGCGCGTTATTTAAGATTGAAGTTGCTATTTTGAAGGATATTGTTACATTAACGATTGATACTTCAGGACAAGGACTCCATAAAAGGGGGTATCGCGCAGGACAAGGGGAAGCACCTTTGAAAGAGACACTTGCTGCTGCTTTAATTTTATTAACTAATTGGACAGCGGATCGACCTTTTGTAGATCCTTTTTGTGGATCTGGTACCATTCCAATTGAAGCAGCTTTAATCGGGCAAAATATCGCACCAGGCTTTAATCGTGATTTTATCTCGGAAACATGGGATTGGATGCCAAATGAAGTATGGGAAGAGATACGTCAAGAAGCAGAAGAAAACGCAAATTATGATCAACCACTTGAAATCATTGGAACTGATATCGATCATCGGATGATTCAAATAGCGCAAGAAAATGCTTTTGAAGCAGGACTGGGAGACCTTATTACCTTTAAGCAAATGCAAGTAAAAGATTTTACCACAATGAAAGATAATGGTGTTATTGTAGGCAATCCGCCATATGGAGAGCGGTTAGGAGATAAACCGTCTGTTCAAAAAATGTATCAGGAAATGGGACAAGCATTTGCACCACTTGAAACATGGTCTATTTATATGCTTACAAGTGATGAAGAGTTTGAAACACATTATGGCAGAAAAGCGACGAAAAAACGCAAACTATTCAACGGATTCATTCGAACAGATTATTATCAATACTGGGGCAAGCGAAAAAGAGACTAACACATAAAGTCTGCTTTTTAGAAAGTTACATCTTATAAATAAGTATATTTTTTGAGTAACAGTATATATTTATTCTATACGTAATTTTCTGGAGGGAAGTTTTATGAAAGATAGTAATATAGATTATACAAAAATAATCGGTGCGTTAAATTCTTCGGTAAATCTAATAGAAGAAGAAGGTATTGCTGATCAAGCTGTTTTACAGCAATTATCAGCAGCACAACAAATGGTTCAGCAGGCCATGACTTATTCCTTATCAAGAGATAGAGGATAAGAAAAAGCAGGACGAAGATATTCCAAAATAATTAATAATGAAATGATGTAAGAGAGGGTGCCTGATTCTTTTGGAGGCAACCCTCTTTTCACTTGAATATTGCAGTCAAATTGACTATGATTAAGGTTCGTCATGAAAAAATTAAGTAAATTATTCATTGCTTATTAAATAGATAAAGATTAAAGACAAACAGCATAATTCGTAGGTCGGAGGGGTTTACATGCAAAATAGCATGCCATTTGAAGTATCAAAAACAGAATCATTTTATGAGAAGCTGGGAGAGTGGATTGGCGATGTCTTTTATGACATTCTTCCAGAAGCAGGTTATGAACTACGAGATGAGCAAGTATATATGGCTTATCAATTAGAAAAAGCGTTTAAGGAAAAGAAAACAATTTTTGCAGAGGCTGGAGTAGGAACTGGAAAGACCTTTGTCTATTTATTATATAGCATTTGTTATGCCCGTTATGTAAACAAGCCTGCCATTATTGCTTGTTCAGATGAGACGTTAATTGAACAGCTAGTAAAAAAAGAAGGCGATATTGCAAAGTTAGAGCAGGCGCTTGGATTAAACATTGATGTTCGTTTAGCTAAATCACGAAACCAATATTTATGCTTAACTAAACTGGATCAAAAAATTACATTGGAAGATACGTATAATACGATTTATGACAGCCTTCCAGATTTTGTGCACGGAACAGGATCATTACAATCTTTTTCACCATATGGAGACAGAAAAGATTATCCAGATTTAAATGATAAGGATTGGGAAGGGGTAGCATGGGATTCCATGCAAGATTGTTTTACTTGTGATAAACGCCATCGCTGTGGGCAGACATTACATCGAGATTATTATCGTAATGCTAAAGATTTAATCATCTGTTCCCATGACTTTTATATGGAACATATTTGGACAAAAGAAGCTAGAAAAAGAGAAGGACAGCTTCCTTTATTACCTGATAGTGCTTGTGTTGTTTTTGATGAAGGACATTTATTAGAATATGCTGCCCAAAGTGCATTAACATACAGATTGACAGAGCAAAACTTAGAAAATCTATTAACACGTTTAATGGCAAACGATGTACGTGAGAAAACCCTAAATATTATTGAGGAAACTATTTATCAAAATGAACAGTTTTTTAGAGAACTAACAGATGCATCCTATAAAACAGAAGGTTCAGATAAACAGGAAATCAAAAAAACAGATCGAGTAATCCAAGCAGGTAAAAAATTGGCAGGCTATATTTCTGAGCTAGAAGAAGAGCTTGTCTTTGAAAGTGAAATGTATGTTATCAATGAGTATGACTTAAAAGTGGTAGAAGAGTATTTAGAGCAGATTTCTCATTCGTTAGGTCTATTTTTAAAGGAAATGAATGGAATAACCTGGTTTGAGGAAAATAACGGGGAAAGAACGCTTGTTATTATGCCAAGACTTGTTCAAGATATTATGCAAGAAGAAGTATTTAGTCAACAAAAACCGATTATCTTCTCTTCGGCAACATTATCTGAGAATAAATCCTTTGAATATATGGCCAAAAGTATTGGCGCAGCTGATTATTTATCGTTTTCTGTTGATTCTCCGTTTGATTATGAAGAGAATATGGCTGTATATATTAAGTCATTCAATCAGAATGAAGACACAGAAAAACAAGCATATTGTTATGAAGAGTTAATAAAAGCAGAAGGTCGATCTCTTGTTCTTTTCAATAGTAAAGAAGATTTAGCTAGGTTTAAGGACAATCTGCCAAAGGAATTTTCCTTACCGATATACTTTGAGGGGGAAAGAGAAATTAGTACCCTTGTTTCAAAATTTCAAAATGAGGAAAATTCAATCCTTTGTGCAGTAAATCTATGGGAAGGACTAGATGTACCTGGGAGATCATTAGAAAACGTATTTATCTATTCTTTGCCATTCCCTCCAAATGATCCGGTTTATAAAAGTAAGCGTGAAAATGTAGAAAATCCTTTTCTAGAAGTTGATTTGCCATATATGGTTTTAAGGCTGCGTCAAGGTGTTGGTCGCTTAATCCGTACACATGAAGATAAAGGTACGATTCATATATGTATGGATGCAAATGTAGCAGGCCTAGTAAAGAATGCTGTAATAGAGGCTTTACCAGTAACAGCAATGTAATTGGTTCAATAATAAAAAGGCTCATAAGAAATTCTAAGTTGTTATCGAACAATGCATGAATAATCTTATGAGTTTTTTTGTATGTTCATTCTTTTATAGGATGGGCCGATTCTGCAAGGGATAACTACAAATCTTCTTTATTAGGAAGAAAAAGTATACAATTATACAAGGTTTTCAAGGCACATTCATCTAATTGTTCGGTTTTATATTTGGTTGGATTACTTATGTCTCAACTCCAAACAATATGTTAAGATAAAATCATACAGATAAGAAAAGAGGAGAGTATATTGTCTATTAATCAAAAAGAAATGGAAGAACAATTTATAAATTATGTGAAGAAGATGGGGGCTTACAATGAAGCACTTGCTCTAATTTACTGGGACTTACGTACAGGTGCCCCAAAAAAGGGAGTAGACCAACGAACAGAAGTAATCGGTGTCCTATCCTCTGAATTATTTGAATTATCAACTTCTGAAGAGCTAGAGTCCTATCTTACTGTCCTTTCTGAGGAAAGTATCCAAGCTCAATTATCACCAATTACAAGAAAGACAGTTGAAGAAATGAAAAAGGAATTTGATCGCAATAAAAAAATTCCTGCAGAGGAACATAAAGAATATGTGATGCTCCAATCAAAAGCGGAAAGTGTATGGGAAGAAGCGAAAGAAAAAGCGGACTTTTCCTTGTTTCAGCCTTATTTAGAAAAATTAGTAGAGATGAATAAACGATTCATTGAATATTGGGGACATAAAGAAAATAAATATGATGTTTTATTAGATATGTATGAGCCTGGTATGACAGTTGCTGTTTTAGATGAAGTATTTTTAGATGTAAAAGATAAAATTATACCGTTAGTTCATAAAATTGCGGCTTCAAAAAATCCCCCGACTACTGATTTTTTATATCAGACATTTCCAGCAAAAAGTCAAGAGGCATTTAGTCTTGATGTATTAAAACAAGTAGGATACGATTTTGACGCTGGACGTTTAGATAAAACGGTGCATCCATTTGCGACTGGAATCAATCCTGGCGATGTTCGAATTACAACTAAATATGATGAATCTGACTTTAGAGTGGCGGTTTTTGGAACAATCCATGAAGCAGGTCATGCACTGTATGAACAAAATATTTCGAAAGAGCTTATCGGAACACCATTATGCACAGGTACCTCAATGGGTATTCATGAATCCCAATCACTATTTTATGAAAATTTTGTGGGAAGAAATCTTGCGTTCTGGAAGCATAATTATGAAGCTTTGAAATCATTTGCTAATGGTCAATTTGATGATGTGAGTGTCGAAGACTTTTATCGAGCTATTAATGAATCCAAGCCGTCATTGATTAGAATTGAAGCAGATGAGCTAACATATCCATTACATATTATGATTCGTTACGAAATTGAGAAAGGCTTATTTGATGGTGATTTCGAAGTGAAGGATTTGCCGGCGATATGGAATGAAAAGTATCAATCTTATTTAGGGGTAGTTCCTGAAAATGATGGAGAAGGAGTACTCCAAGATGTGCATTGGGCAGGGGGAAGCTTTGGATATTTTCCATCCTATGCTCTAGGCTATATGTATGCTGCCCAACTAAAGCAAGTGATGGAAAAAGATATACCTGATTTTGATGCTTTATTAGAGCAGGGTAACTTGCTTCCTGTTAAAGAGTGGCTGAATGAAAAAATTCATCGTTTTGGGAAAATGAAAAAACCGCTCGAAATATTAAAGGATGTAACAGGGGAAGGATTAAACGCCCAATATTTAATTGATTATTTATACAAAAAGTATAGTGATGTTTATCAACTAGATCTGTAATAAATATATTCCTCAATCGTGATAATATAACTTAACTTTTGGGGCATGTTTTTTATAAAAGTAGCTCTCAATAAACCAGAATATAAGCAAAACGGTTAAACTTCTCTCGTTTCCGCACATATTCCACAAATGATAAATATACTAATATATGTTTATGAAGAAGTGGGTGTGATTTATATGGTAAATTATTATTGTAGCTACTGCCTGACTATCTATAAAGAAAAGACAATATGTAAATGCTGCGGGCATAAAGCGGAGAATCTAATAAAAATAGAAGTACAAAGCCATACGGATAGTAAGTAAACAGTAAAAAAAGCAGAAGAAAATGTTTATTCTGCTTTTTTTCGTTTGTTCTATGATAATATGCAATAAGAGTGATCATCATATGGAAAATAACAAACTAGTTATGAGACAAAAAAATTCTGCAAGCTAAAAGATTCTTGAAACAATCCTTTAATTCTCTAAAATTAGCACTATGTTTAATTGACCAATATTTTGAAGTGAAATCGGCAGGGTTAGAGCCTTATCAAACCCTGACAGCTTCGTTTGACCTGCTAAAACAGTAGGCGGTGTAATATCCATTTCAATTCCACTTTGAGATACAAATGTAGATAAATTTCCAGCAAGCATATTACCTAATTCCCCAGAGAAAGATTCCAGCATTGGCCCTTCCAAGAACATTCCATACATGGATTCGCCAATCTTACCAAAAACCTGTTCATTTCCGTCGATAATAATTCGACCACGGAAATCACCTGTTAATCCTATTAAAACCCCTAAAGATTGTAAAATAAATGGTGATACAGTTAAACTTGGCTTCTCAATTTGTTGTTCGCAGGGAATAACACCTTTTACAGCTTCTATAGTTGCGTTTAAAATTTCAGTAGTACTTTTTGTTAATGTCACTTACTATTCCCCCATCCGTCTGATAAAAATATCTTATCATAAATTAGACCTATTTTGTTTATATTTTTTTCGGTAAATAGGTTGTTTTTCATGGTACATATTTCCTATTTTTGTTGATATATCAGGTCTTTTGGGAAAAAATACTAAAAATTGAATAACTTTTTTCTTATTGAAAATGATTTTCAATAGTGATATTATTTAATTGAGATAGAGAATTATTCTCAGCTAAAAAGATAGGGGTGTAACGAATGATTGCTTTTCCAATTGGTTTGACACTTATCAGTTATTTATTTGTTATGAAATACGTTTTACATAATACTATAAAAGCTACGAAATAATAGAAATAACTAATATAAAAGGATTGTATACTGTTTTTTCATTTCAGCACTTTTTACCTGCTTGTAGGAGTGCTGAAAAGGAGAAACAGTTTTTTATTTTTATTTAAACAATAATAATCGAAAAATATTTTCTTATCTTAACGTCAAAAGTATCAGAAGTCCTCGAATAATAAGGAAAATGGACCAAGTTTATTTTGTCTTCGCTTTCAATTTTCAGTTTATTTTACTTTATTGTTATGTGGAAAATAGTTAAAATAAAAGAAATACATAGATGAAAAGGAGTATATCATGCTTTCAACGAATATAGACACATTACATAAATGGGCAGCATTTTACCAATATTTTTTGGCATATGATGATCAACAAACTGCGCAAAGATTACAAGAGCTTATTAAAAAAGCGACAAGACAAGAATTTATTGCAACTTTTTGTGGACATTATTCTGCCGGGAAATCAAGCATGATTAATAACCTAGTTGGTACAACAGTTTTACCAACAAGTCCTATTCCCACAACAGCCAATATAATCCGAGTAAAAAAGGGTGGCAAGCAGCTGAAAGTTTTATACCATTCTAATCAAGCAGATGTTTACAAAGAAGTGCTTGATATCAAAACAGTTTTACAGGCAGCAGAAAGAGTGGAAAATATAAAAGAATTAGAGGTTCAATTAGATACGGAGCTGCTAATAAAAAATGCTATTTTAATGGATACCCCAGGAATAGATAGTACAGATCAAGCTCATCAATTAGCAACGGAATCTAGTATTCATCTTGCAGATATTATTTTTTATGTAGTTGATTATAATCATGTTCAGTCGGAAATCAACTTTGACTTTACAAAGCAGCTTGTGGAGTCAGGTAAGAAATTTGTGTTAATTGTTAATCAGATGGATAAACATCGAGAAGCAGAAATTTCGTTTGCAGATTTTAAGCAAAGTGTATATGATTCTTTTTTATCTTATGGGATAAAGCCAGAGAAAATATTCTTTACCACCTTAATCGAAACGAATTCTTTCTATCAAGGATTGAAAGAATTAAAGAACTATATTATGAGAAAAATGGAAGAACAAGAATTAATACTGCCTTACTCTCTGGAAGAATCCTTTCAAAAGCTATATAAAGATCATATTTCCTTTATAGAAACAAAGAATGCTGAAATAATCGCTCCCTTCGAGGACCAATTATTAGAATTAACAGAAGACGAGTATCATTCTTTAGAAGCAACCTTAGAGACAACCAAAAAAGCCATCCAAACAATGGATGAGGATGAAAATAAAACAGTGATGTCATTAGAAAATGAGTGGCATTCGATTATTAAGAATGCCTATATCATGCCATATAATCTTCGGGAACTAGCTAAATTATATCTAGAATCAGAACAGAAAAATTTTAAAATTGGCCTATTTGGCAGTAAAAGCAAAACGCAAAGGGAAAGAGAAGATAGACTTTCAACTTTTTACATAGAATTGGAAAAGCTTGTTCAAATTCAATTAATAACACCATTATCTCAGTTTTTTGAGAAACAGGGTAAGGCAGAGTTCTTTTCGCAAATTAAAGGACTTACATCTATTTTAAGTACCCAGACATTAAAAGCGTTAGTAAATAAAGAGGCACAGCTTTCCGAAAATTATGTTCTAGTCTATTGTGAAACAGTTGAAAATGATTTGAAGCAGTCTTTCAGAAAAGAAATCACCCAACTCTTTAATCAATGGAAAGAACAACGACAGCAGCAATTACAGAAAGAAAAAGAAAATCTTTTAAAAGAAGAGAAGAAATGGCAAGAGTTTGTAAACTGTAAGATGAAAAAAGAGGAGATGGAGACCAAATGGCAAGAGTGGAAAGAAGAGCTTGAACATCTTTGTGAAATACAAAACGTGGATGCGAGCATTTTGCGAAGGTTACTTGAAACTAACGAGGAAGAGATAACTTATCGGTCACTATCCTCTCCTAAAACAAAAACCGTACAAAAGAATATAAAACCTGCTGAAGTTCAAAAACAAATCGAAAGTAAGGAAATGGATACAGATTTATTATTAAAACAGCTGCGTTTTTTAAGCAGCAAGCTACAACAAGTAAAGGGATTTGCGCATATAGCGAAAAATTTATTCCATAAAGCTGCCATTATTGAAAATCGAACATATACTATATGCTTATTTGGAGCTTTTAGTGCTGGAAAATCTTCATTTGCCAATGCATTACTTGATTATCCCATTTTGCCTGTGTCACCAAACCCAACAACTGCTACAATAAACAGAATATTACCAATTGATGACGAACATCCACATAAAACAGTTATTGTTAAATGGAAGTCAGAGTCAGAAATGCTTAGAGAAATAAATGACTATTTACAGCTAGTGAAGGAAGAGGCAAGTTCTTTAGAAGCTGCACAAAAGATAATAAACACGCTCGCGGCTAATCCAATGGAGAGATATGCCAATGAATTTCGCTATCTTCAAGCTTTCCTAAAAGGGTATTCTGACCATCGTCATTATTTAGGCAGTGAGATCAACATTGAATTAGAAGAACTTGCAAATTATGTGGCAATAGAAGAGACCTCTTGTTTTGTGGCATCCATTGATGTTTATTTTGATTGTAAGATTACGAGAAAAGGAATAACACTTGTTGATACTCCAGGAGGAGACTCCATTAACAGCAGACATACGGAATTAAGCTTTGAATTTATGAAAAAAGCGGATTGTATTTTTTATGTCAGCTACTATAATCATGCATTTTCCAAAGCAGACCGCGCGTTTTTAATGCAGCTTGGACGATTAAAGGATGCTTTTGAAAAAGATAAAATATTCTTTGTCATTAATGCAATTGATTTAGCAAAGAATGAAGAAGAGCAAGCAGCAGTAGAGGAGTATCTACAAGAACAATTGCAATTATACGGGATACGTTCGCCAAGAATTCTTCCTGTTTCTAGTCTCTATTATAAGCATGATGTTTATGGAAAGTGGATGAAAAAAGCAGAAGAGCAAATGTATGACTTTATCGAACATGAGTGGCTGTCCATGATGCTTCAATCTGCTCAGAAAGATTACGTGGAAACAATAGATTTATTAAAAAAATTGGTAGAATCAACTTTTGCGAAAAAAGAAGTAGCAGAACAAGAGTTATCGAGATTGAAGGAGGAAAAACGGATCATTCTATCTCAAATAGAAAATAAAGATTTCCAGGATACACTGGCAAAATTCAAAATGGAAGTAGAGGAACAATTGTTTTATTTAAAGCAAAGAGTGATGTTTCGTTTTCATGAATTAATGAAGGAAGCTTATCATCCATCAATCTTACGAGGAGACAATAAGAAAAGGGAATTATCGCTTGCGACTACTTCGTTTCTCATTCAATTGAATTTTGAATTTGAACAAGAGTTACGAGCAGTAAACCTAAGACTAGATCAACTCTTTTATAAACAAAGAATAGAAGGTTATGAGGAAGTTCGGCATTTGATTCAGTCTATTAATGAAGAAATTCGTTTACAAGAAGAAATAGAAAGAGAGTTAGAATCTAATATAACTTTCCATGCCCCTTTTAAAGAATTAGATACTATCCTTAATAAAATTGGCATGAAATATTACAAAAATCCGAAGAGTTTTTTTGAAAAGAATGAACGAAAGAATATGGGAGTAGAAATGGAACAATTGGTTGATGAGCATGGTAACATATATATAAAAGAACAAATTAACTCCTTTTTTGCTATTTATAAAGAATTATTTGCACAACATTTTGATATACTTCTTGTTAATCTAAAAGAACAAGTAGCCGAATATTATGATGGAAAAACAGCGTTATTAACTGAACATGAAAATATTGAAAAACTAGAGTGGATTATTAAAGAATCAACACAAACAGAGTTTGCGCAGCAAACGAACTAGAAATGAGAACAGTAGTGGAGGAATAATGATGGAATTTGTAAAAAGTGTTGATTGGTTAAATAAAAACATAGATCAGGATGCGATTAGAGTGATTGATTGTCGCTGTGATTTAAAGAATCCTGATGCAGGTTCAGAATGGTATAAAAAAAGTCATATCCCAAATAGTGTTTATTTTCATCTGGAAAAGGATCTTTCCGATCCAATCAGTAATCATGGGGGACGGCATCCATTGCCAGCCATAGAAGAGTTTGTTCATAAGTTAGAAAATATAGGGGTTGGTAAAGATACAACAGTCATCGCCTATGATAATGGAGAAGGGGCATTTTCCGGAAGACTTTGGTGGTTAATGAACTATATAGGTCATTCGAAAACATATATTTTAGATGGTGGCTATAAGGAATGGCTAAAGAAGGACTATCCGACCTCACAAGAAGTCCCTGCATTTTCAAAGAGTAATTTTTCTCCTCTTATTCAGTCTCATATGATTGCCACTTATGAGGAGGTTTTAGCACTAGTAAAAACAAAAGACCAAGATAAGATATTGATTGACTCTAGAGAGCATAAAAGGTATACAGGAGAAATAGAGCCAATTGATAAAAAAAAGGGACATATCCCAGGAGCAATAAACTTTGTATGGACAGAAGGGATAGAGAACGGCTTCTTTTTAACAGAAAGGGAGCAAAAGAATAGATTCTCTTCTCTAGATGCGAATAAAGAATATATTGTCTATTGTGGTTCTGGCATTACTGCTACTCCTAATTATATTTCCTTAAAAATGGCTGGACTAGATAAGGTCAAGCTTTATCCAGGCAGCTTTAGTGATTGGATTTCTTATGAAGAAAATGAAATTGAAACCTGTTCGCCAATTGACTTGAAAGAGGAAAATTCCCTTTGAAAAATATGGAGAATAAGACTATCTTTTGATGAATACGGGAAATGAACAAAAATAGAGCCAAACATTCAAACTTTTAAGTGATTGTTTGGCTTTATTTCCTTGCGGCGGATCCGAATGCTCTCGCTAGTTTTTTAGAGGCTGTCCTCAATATTTATATTCTATTATTTATCTATAGTGTACTTACCTATGAATGACTAAATTATTTTGTTTATATTGTTTGAAATTCAACCGTCCCCCTTTTTCTAAAGGCGCATTTTTCATTAGGGAATAAGATAATAAAAGAAAAACGATTGATAATCCAAATAAGATGGTAACAAATTTTAAATGATGCTCCAAAAATGTAGTTATTAAAGAGCTCATGTCACCAAAAACTACGGCAATTGTTCCGATTATTAGCAGTATTGTAGATACAGCGAGTAAAAATGCTGTGCCATAATTAAACCAAACTGTCTTTGCTATCATTCCTAAACTAAATAAAAAGAAAATCCAAGAAAAATCTATCCAAAAATAAATAAGCCAGTTCGTGGTATGGATGAATTTTGCGAAATGAAAAAGATAATTGCTGCTTGTTAATAGGGTAGTGAAAAAATAGAATAAATTAAGAATTACTCCACCCAAAACACTATAAATGACTGCGGAAAGATAGAAAGCTAATACAAACTGCTTTCTCGTCCCTCCTAATGAAAGGATATATTGATAACCACTAAAATTAATAAATGGGTATAAAAGAAAAACGACAAATAGGGGACCGAACAAGATAAAGGAACCAGATTCTGCTACACCCATATATCCTAGAACATTATAAAAAACAAACAGAGCAAAAGTAATAAAAACGTTGATATAAAATGTCATGCTCATTTCGCGCATCATTAATCGGAATGGTCCTGTAAAAGTATTCATATTTTTTGTCCCTCTTTTCTTGTTGTATAGTTAACAAGATAATCCTGTAATTTAGCTTTTTCTATAGTAACACCTGCATCTTTTGCTTTGGATATCCAGTTGTCCGAATAGACGTCGTCCATCATCACAGTCATTTGTTTTCCGAGTTTTCTTTTCTCTAAAATGGGATATCCTTCTATTAAAGGCTCGATTGCTGAAGCTAATCCAGATAAATGAATCCCACGACTCTTTAATTCTTCTGTTTCCTCATATCGTACGATTGTCTGCTCGTTAATGACGGCAATTTTTTCACACAATGCTTCCATTTCATCAATATGATGTGTCGATAAAATGATTAAACGTGGATCTTCTTCATACGTATTTAAAAGTGCGTTATAGAACTGTTTTCTCATATGAGCATCCAGTCCATTTGTAGGTTCGTCCATGATCGTTACAGGTGATTTACTAGCTAACCCAAGGATGATTTGTAACATCGTTTGCATTCCTTTAGAAAAATTCTTGATTTTCTTTTTTCGTGGAAGTTCGAAAAGAGAAACCAGCTGTTCGGCTAAATCTGCATCCCAGTTTTTATTAAATAATGGACCGAAATATAAGGCATCTTCGACATTCCAAAGAATAGAGAATGGATGATTTTCTTGTATATAAGTGATATTGTGCATTGTTTCTGTATTATTATATGGGGTAATCCCACTTACATTGATTCTTCCAGCATCAATATTCTCCATACCCGCTAAAAGTTTCATAAACGTTGTTTTACCAGAACCATTTCGACCCCAGAGCCCCATGATGATTGGTTCTGTTTCCTCTATACTTACATTCCGCAGAGCAGGCGTATTTCCATATGAAAAAGAGACATTTTCGAGTTTAATCATGCTTATAATCCTCCTTAATTATTTTTAATAATTCTTCTTTTTTTAATTCAAGACGCTTTGCTTCCTCAAACATTGGTTTTAAATAATCGTTGTAGAATTCTTCTTTTCGCTTTTCAAGTAACTTTTGCTTAGCATCTTTAGAAACAAACATTCCAACTCCGCGCTGCTTATATACATATCCAGCTTCCACTAATGCAGCAAGCCCTTTTTGTACCGTTGCACGATTCACTTGATAAAATTTAGAAATTTCGGTGGTGGATGGAATTTGGTCACCTTCTAACAACTCACCTTCGACGATTTCATTTGCAATCATATCTGAAATTTGCTGGAAAATAGGTTTTGAGTCATCAAAAACAGCTTTCACGATCTGCCCCTTCCTTATATTGTTGATTGGTTGATTAGTTGTGTAATCAACTATAAAACAATAACAAAATATTGTCAATATACTTAAGCGGATATTTATTCTTTTAAGTAAGTAATAGAAAAAGAAAAAGCTACCAGCCACAATTTTTGGAGATTCTGTTATAATGAACTAATGGATATAAAGGAGAGATGCATTTTGAACAAGGAGAAACAGGCAAACCTAATGTTAGTAGATGGAATGGCGCTATTATTTCGTGCATTTTTTGCTACAGCAGTAACAGGTCAATTTATGGTCAATACAAAAGGAATTCCAACAAATGCGATTCATGGTTTTGTAAAACACTTTTTCACAGCGATTGAACATTTTAATCCCTCTCATGTGGCGGTTTGCTGGGATATGGGGAGTACAACATTTCGCACAGAAATGTATCCTTCGTATAAAGCGAATCGTTCGGAAGCCCCAGTTGAACTCATTCCACAATTTGATTTAGTAAAGGAAGTTGTCGAAAGTTTTAATGTACCGAATATAGGTGTAGCAGGATTTGAAGCAGATGATTGTATAGGAACGATCGCAAAGCAAATGAAAGGGGAAGCAAATGTCATTATTCTTACAGGAGATCAGGATATCCTTCAATTATTAGATGACCATATTTCCGTAGCTCTATTAAAGAAAGGCTATGGTAATTATATGCTTTATACACCTTCTAGTTTTCAAGAAGAAAAAGGACTAACGCCAAAACAAATGATTGATTTAAAAGGCTTAATGGGCGATACAAGCGACAATTACCCAGGAGTAAAAGGCATTGGCGAAAAAACAGCATTGAAGCTGCTGCAAGTTCATGAGAATATCGAAGGAATTCTAGCTAATTTATCCCTTCTTACAAAGGGACAACGAACAAAGATTGAAGCGGATCTTGAAATTCTCCATTTAAGTAGGCAATTAGCAGAAATTAAATGTGACGTACCAGTGAGCTGTTTGTTAGAAGAAAGTTATCTAAATATCAATCCAGAAAGTGCAGTAAAAAAATTCGAAGAGCTAGAGTTTAAAAGATTTCATCATTACGTAGAAAAGAAAGAAGCACTTACTTTATTTTAATAACAGATTAACCCAAAAGATTAGGCGGAATGTTAATGGAATGTTTCGTATAATCTTTTTTTATTCGTTTTGTTTTTTAAAGGGAAACTAGACATTTACATTTTTACAGCATAACTTTTTCTGTTCCTTTGTTCTATGTCTATATAAATTTGTAAGAAGGGGGAAAAGAATAAGAGAAGCTGGATGAGGCTTTAATACAGCCCCATCCTCATAGCGAGGTTACTGGAATATCATTATTTTGTATTTTTCTTTTTCGCTGCATTTTCCAATTTACTTTTTGGAGATGGAGTTATATCGGCGTCTTGACCGTAGCCTTGTGGATTTACTCCTCCAGCTGTTTTTCCTCTGTTTCCATGGTTTTTACTCATTATATTCACCTCATCAACTAGTTGTGGAAATAAAAATTCATTCATAGTATGAACAACCAAGAATAATATCATCCATAAAGAAAGAGACTATTTAAAAGAGGTGATGACGATGAATAAGGGCATTTATGTTGCTTTAATTAGTATTGGGTTGGCACAGTTTCTAAAGATACCTTTACAATTTTTAAAAACAAAGAAGTGGGATAAAGGCTTGTTTTTTCAAACAGGCGGTATGCCAAGCTCTCATTCGGCAGGCGTATCTTCTCTTACAACATTTATAGCATTAAAGCGTGGTTTACCAACAATTGATTTTGCTTTGTCTTTAATTTTTGGCTTAATTGTTATGTATGATGCACAAGGGATTAGAAGACAAACAGGTGAATTAACATTAAAAGTAAATGATTTAGGCGAGTTAGTCGATAAAATTAATAAAGACAAAAATATCGCCTTTAAGGAGCAGCAGCCAAAAAAACTGAAAGAAATGCTTGGCCACCAGCCTCAAGAGGTGTTAGGAGGAGCTTTATTAGGGGTACTAGTTGGTTTTCTTGGACATTTATTTACAAAAAAGAAACGTTCATTACTGCGGTGGTAAACGAAAGGCTAGAGAAATAAAGTTCTTATGTTCTCTAGCCTTTTTAATTGTATAACTAGAATAAGAAAAATAGGTGACAAACGTTTGGAAAGAGACGGAAAAATGTTGAAAAAGCTAGAAAATTGTCGTGATATAAAGTAACATATAGGTAAAAGGATAGAGGGGAATGTACGTTAAGTTTGAAAACGGTAGAGGAATTTTTGCTCTTTTTAGAAAGTAAAGGCTTTTCCTTTGGTGAAGATGTGATAGGTTTTATTTATTTTGGTAAAGCATATACAAATGCTACAGATGAACTTGTCATAACTGCAATTGAATGTACTTTAAAAATACAAAAAAAATTTGATGGCAGTTTTTTCGTTTCCTTACTCGAGATGTTTAACGACAACGAATTGAAAACAAAAAAAGAAGTAATCGGCTTTATAAAAAGAAATCACTTATTTCCCCTCTAGAAAAAGAGGGATATTATTTTCCATCCAGAAAAGAGGATATTTCGATCCAGTTATCAGATAACCCGAGCGATTATACGAGAAAGCTATTAGAAAATTCGTATAATCGCATGGGTTTTTGCTCTTTTTAAGGCATTCCAAAAGGTTGTTGCATATCGCATCCTACATCCTAAATAACCTTCGCGTTTGCAGCTGTAATCCTGCACCTGAATAGTCTAAATGCTGTTTCATTAATCATATGCGGTTACTTAACTAACTTTAGGGAAAACATAAATAACCAAATATATAATCGCAGCTCTACTTACTAGTTTTATTAACGATTGTTTTACCAAGCCTTTACTTGGTGCCAACCTCTTTTTTATCCGCTAATTATTGGGTTTTATTATATGATTAAATCACTATTTTCTAAAAAAATCCCGTTTGAAAGAAATGTATATTTTATTGCTTTTGATGGGAAGGCTTAAAACAGAAAGGATGAAAACTTCCTTATTTATTTTTTCTAATGGCAATTCTTGCTAATTCGTCTGCTGTTTTATTCTCATTACTTGGAATCCATTTAATAAAGAATAATTCTAATTGACTGATAAGCTTTAAAGCTTGCTCTAAAAGCGGAGCAAATTTTTTGTTTTTCGCAAATTCCTTTTCCACTGCACGACTTACTAGTTCCGAATCAGTACGAAAACTTACGGTAAGATAATTATTATGGATGCAGATTTCTAATGCTTTAATCAATGCATAGTATTCCGCTTCATGATTACTCATTGAACCAAGAGGAAATGAATATTTATCCGCAGAACCATGGCCTTTTATGAAGACACCGGCACCACTTGGACCAGGATTTCCAGCACTAGCACCATCTATATAAACTTCAATCATTTTGCTACCTCCAAAAAATTTGATATGATTAAGCAATGATTATGTACGATCTGTGACTATTTTACTTTCATACTAATTGTATAAATTGTATATATATCATTAAACTTATATCGACTTATTAGGTGTGAGAAGTTTCCATCAGGATAGGAAATGAAAAATAAATAAGAAATAGGATGTAAAATATTATAAATGAAAAGATTGGTTTCTAAAAGTCCGTTGTTTTTGCAATAGTTTCAGTAGATGACATACTGTGAAGTTCTAATTGATAAGCTATTTTTTACGGAGCTGGGAGAAAGTGAGAGATCATACAGCTGGGGAGAAAACAAAAAGGTTCTTGAGCTCCTTAATCAATCTTTATAAAAACCGTATAGTTAGGTGAATTTTTGATATCTTTTAGCAGAATAGTTTATTTTCCCCTCCATTAACGGACAATAAGAATAGTCCGGCCCTTATTGACGTCATTCTATATGTAGAAAGGTTGTTCCGTAATGAAATACAAATTAGAATATAAATTTCAAATGAAGAAAAAGAAAGATTTTATCTACTTTACATCAGATTGGATTCAATCAAGTATGGCTCTCGAAGCAGGGGATGAGTTGGAAAAACGCAATGATGTAGCAGATATTCTTTTTTATGATGAAAAAGGCACAAGCTGGACATTAAAAGAATTACGAAAGCTAAATGAAGAATTAGAAGAAGAGCCACATGACTTTACGATTTATTTTGATGGAGGTTACCATAAAGAAACGAAAACGGCGGGGATTGGCGCCGTACTTTTCTTTCATCAAGGAAAGAAAAAATTTAGAGTTAGGGCAAATGAATTATTTCATGATATCCTCTCCAATAATGAAGCTGAATATGCTGCTCTTTTCCACGCATTAAATCTTTTAGAAGAATTGGAAGTCAAGGGTGTTACTTGTGAAGTGAAGGGGGATTCTCAAGTAGTATTGAAACAATTAGAAGGCGAGTGGCCATGCTATGAAGAAGATTTAAATAATTGGCTCGATCGGATAGAATCGAAAATCAAAACTTTACATTTAAGTATGGTTTATACTTCAATTGGCAGAAACGACAATAAGGAAGCAGATAAACTGGCAACTCAAGCATTAGAAGGGAAACGTATCTATAGCAAAATGCAATTGCTCTAATCGGCAAGTAAGTAGAAAGGAGTGGTGAAGCTTGCAAAGAAAAGAACTGATGAAAGAAGCAGATGAATTAATGCAAGATTATTGTAAAGATTGTTTTTTATATCGCCAAAACAAAGTAGAGTATGGTAAAAGGAGAGCTCACCGCTTTTGTATTTCGCAATGTACGGTGGGAAATAAGCTAAGGGAATACGGGGAAAAACTATCCAGTTCAAAGTGATGAGGTCACTTTTTCCATAAGCAAAAAATAAAAGGGGATTTTTCAAGAAGAAAACTCCTTGAAAAATCCCCTGAATACTATTATTAATTATAGTTTAACAACATTAGCAGCTTGAGGTCCACGGTTTCCTTCAACGATTTCGAAAGAAACTTCTTGTCCTTCTTCTAATGATTTAAAACCTTCGCCTTGAATAGCAGTGAAATGTACGAATACGTCATCTCCGCCTTCAACTTCGATGAAGCCAAATCCTTTTTCGTTATTGAACCATTTTACTTTACCGTTTTGCATAATAAATTTCCTCCTAAGCCTTTCAAGACACATGAATTGTGCCTATAAAATAAATATTTTCATAGAACAAAATAATAATAGAAAATAATTATTCTGAATTTTGTTAAATGATGTCTATAATATACACGATTACCCATATGTAGTCAAGGTTTCTAAGCGTTTTTTCGGAAAACTTAATTAAATTTTTGGAAGGGTTTTCTTATAAAGCGAATAAAAAAGAAAACGAATACATAGAAGAATTAAATATGGTGTGATTCAAAATAAATGGATGATAATATGATACTTGGATGAGAAAAAGAGGAGGGATCTGAAAGAGGTCTTTACCCAAACTACAATGTTACATAAATAATGATTTTCCACATATGATGAAATAGCAGTTTTGTTTTTTTTAGGAATTAGAATAAGAGGGTGGCTTAATGTATCGATTTTCAATTGAAAAGGAAAATTGGATTTTGCGATTTACCCCAAATATTGTTCTCGAGGAAGACAGTAAGGAAGCGTTAGTAAAAAGTATTCTTCAATTAGGGAGTGTGCTGCCTAGCTTTTCACATGGGGAGTCGTTTGTCATTTTGGTAAAAAAAATCGGGTTAATCGTATTCATTGTAGAAAAAATCCCATCTCTTATTTTAACTGTATCAAACATAATTGAAAAAGAAAATTGGTATATCCAAACAGACAGCAAAATTAAGAAGTACTTTATGTAAACTAGCTGACAGCTAGTTTTTTTATGTGACGAGAAAAATTATTTTTTTAAAACTGTGCGCGCTTTCATTGTTGTACTTGCGGAGTTCAATTCTGACAGGCTTTTAAAAGGAGTTTGTTAAGCAAAAATTTCCTGTGAAAAAAAGCAAAAATTATTCTTGAAATCATTGAATTATAGGGGGAAATGTGTTTTTATTAACATGATTACTATTATATAACTGAGTTTATTTTTATGAAATAAACCCAAAACAAGTAAAGTAAAAAATAAATAAAAGGGAAGATTTATTAAAATGATTGAAACGATTGTAAAGAGCAGTCAAAGTCCGTATTATGAAATTTCCAGAGAAGACCAGATGATCCTTAGTCCATTTGAAGGAACTGTTAGTGAGATTCTAATGAAGGAAAAAGCTTATTTCTATGAGTGGGAACCTATTTTGACTATTAGAACATTAGCAGGAGAAATAAAAGATGTCAGTGTTCCATTTAGTGGATCTGTGGTGCAACTTTTAGTAAAAGCTGGTGATAAAATTGCAATAAATACGAGGTTAGCTTCTTTACAGGATGATTTATTAGTTACTGGTTGTGATTGATGATGCGAATGCATAGAGCTTTGCGAAATCTGAAAAAATATAAAATTGGTTATCGAACTTTTAAAACAGCAGTTGCGGTAAGTATAGGAATAACTATCGCCCAGTTTTTTCACTTAGATTTCTATGTATCTTCAGCAATTATAACCATACTTTGTGTTCAAAACTCGAAGAAAAAGTCTTTGCATAGTGCATTTTCACGTTTTATCGCATGTATACTTGCCATTCCATTTTCCTATGTTTTCTTTGAGGGTATGGCATATGAACCGTATATCATTGGTTTATTATTGCTATTATTTATCCCAACCACTGTCTTACTTAAGGTAAATGAAGGGGTTGTAACAAGTACTGTTATTATCCTCCATATATATTCCACCAACCATATGACTTGGGACGTTGTTCTTAATGAATGGGGATTAATCGTAATTGGAATAGGAGCAGCATTACTTGTTAATAGCTATATGCCTAGTCTAGATAAGGAAATGAAAGTTCATCAAAAAGATATAGAGTACTATTTTAAAGCATTATTGATGGATATGGTTGTTTACTTGCGGACAAATGAAATCACAGAAGAGTATGCTTCAAAATTAAAGCGTGCATCTGATATTGTACAATGTGCAAAATCAGTCGCCTATCGTGATGTTGAAAATCATTTTACTCGAAAAGAGAATTATTATTATCATTACTTCACAATTCGAGAAAAGCAATTAGAGATCATATCAAGGCTTTTTGATCGGATTTTATCTGTAGAGACATTAGATAATCAACGAGAGCTTGTGGCAGACTTTCTGGAAGAACTTAGTTTATGTGTCCATTCAGGAAATACAGCCGTATTATTTTTGAGTAAACTGCAAAGAGTAGAAGAGCTGATCAAGCATGATAAACTGCCTGATGACTGGGATTCATTTGAAGAACAGGCGCATGTCTTTTTTGTTTTAAAAGAATTAGAACAGTATTTACAAATTAAAAAATCCCTGAAGGTGGCATATTAGTTACTATAGAAAGACGGAGGCCATGTTCTCCGTCTATTTAGTATGGAAGGAACCCCCCTTTTTGTATGGTTAAATCAGTAGCAAAAATATAGTAATCTTATAAGTTAATTGAAAATACCTCAATATCCTCTAGTTGCATTTCTACAGCTTTTCCCCTTTCTATACAATTATCTTTTTTGCGATTATAATATTATTTTGTATAAAATAACAAGGAACGTAAGTTATGAAAAAAGGTGATATAGATGAAATTAATATTGGCAGAAAAACCATCTGTATCGAAAAACATTGCAGATGCTTTAAAAATAAAAAACAGACAAGATGGTTATTTTGAAGGAAATGGCTATATTGTTACATGGGCTTTTGGCCATTTATTGCAGTTAAATGATGCAAAAGATTATGATGAAAAAATGTCTACATGGAAATTAGAAAATTTTCCATTTATCCCTCCAAAATTTCAATACAAAGTAAAGTCTGATCCGAAAGATAGAGACAAACCTGACCGTGGAGCAGAAAAACAACTGAAAATTATTCATAGATTAATAAAAAGACAAGATGTAGATTCCATTATATCTGCATGTGACTATGATCGAGAAGGGCAACTCATTGGAGATAGTATTATTTATAATTTAAAAACGGAAAAAGAAGTTTACCGCCTATTGCTGAATGAATGGACACCTAATGAAGTATTGAATGGATTAAATAATCTTCGCTCTAATAAAGAGTTACGTCCTCTTCAAGATGCTGGTGTCAGCAGACAATGGGCCGATTGGTTAATTGGTATTAATTTAACCTCTGTGGCAACTTTGAAATATCAAAAAGGCAAAGGGAAGGCATTAAATATTGGAAGAGTTTTGTTGCCAACTCTTAAAATCATTTATGATCGTGATAAAGAAATCGAAAATTTCGTTCCAGAAAATTATTATAAACTGCAGGCAACGTTTATGACAGAAAACGGAAGCAGTTATATAGGTACTTATACTGAAAAAAAAGAAGAAAAGTTTAAAGAAGAACTATATTTGAAAGAAATAGAAGAACAGATTAAAGGCAAAACAGCAATTGTAACAGATAAGAAAGTGCAAAAGAAAAAGGAATATCCGCCTTTTTTGTTTAATCTTTCTAATCTTCAAGGCTATATAACTAGCAAATATAAGGGATGGACGGCCGATAAAGTATTAAAAGTTGCGCAAAGTCTTTATGAAAAGAAGTATATCACGTACCCAAGAACAGCAAGTATTGCCCTGGAAGAAAGTCTAATTGCAAAAACACAAAAAGTGGTAAATCTCCTCGCAGCAGATTTACCATTTAAAAATGAAGTGAAATTTGTTCCATCCAAACGGATTTTTGATAATAAAAAAGTGGAAAGCCACAGTGCGATTATTCCTACTTATGTCCTCCCAAAAAAATTAAGCCAAGAGGAAGAACAAGTATATGTAGCGATAAAAAATCGGTTATTAATGCAATTTATGCCTGTTGCTGAGGTAGAAGAGACAAGAATCATCACAAGCATGAATCATGTGGAATTAAAAGGTAGCTTTGTAACAAAAGGAAAAGTTCAATTAGTAGAGGGTTGGAAAAAGATTGAGAATATACAATCGAAAGATGTTATGCTTCCGTTAGTAAACTTGCAAGAAGAGGTTTTTACACAAAAAGCAGCCACTAGCACCCATACTACACAGCCGCCAAAGGAACATACGGAAAAGACACTGCTTCGGCTGATGGAAACTTGCGGAAAAAATTTTGATGCGGATACAGAGGAAGATGTATTATCCATTTTAAGCGGATTTAGCATTGGGACGCCAGCTACTCGCGCTGAAACGATCAAAAAACTAAAAGATATCGGTTATATAGAAGCAAAAAATAAAAGCTTAGTTTGTACGGAGTTAGGAAGAAGAATGGTCGAAATTTTTCCGATTAAAGATTTGTTTAACTTAGATTTCACAGGAAGACTTGAAAAAGCACTTTATGATATTGAAAAAGGACAATTTAGTAAACAACAATTTTTGCAAATAATTAGCAGCTTCACAACAAACGCGGTGGAAACAATAAAGAAGGAAGAAGATATCATTATCCAAGAAGTTACATATGCTAAGGCCAAAACAGAAGTATTGGGAAAATGTCCCCTTTGTGGTCATGCTGTTATAGAAGGAAAAAAGGGGTTTGGCTGCAGTAACTGGAAAAATGGCTGTAAATATGTCATTTGGAAAAATGATAAATTTCTTGCGACCATGAAGAAGAAGCCGACGAAAACGATGGTTAAAGCACTACTCAAGAATGGGAAAGCACCAGTTAAAGGATTAATTAGCAAAAAAGGAAATAAATTTGATGCTATCATGAAATATGAGAAAAATCAGGATAACGAGTATTTTAGTTGGAAAATGGAATTTCCCGAATAGATTTTGCTACAAATTTGCAACAGTGCTAAAATAGAAGGGTATAGCACATTGGAATTTTACATAAGGAAACAGTCTTTTTAGAAGGTTGTGTTAGAAAGAATCTTGTTTCCTTATTTTTTTTATAGTAAAATGCTTAAGAAACACTTTTATACCATCCTAGTTTAACTAGCTTATCCTTAAAACGCTTATTCCCTCTATAAAGAGGCGAATTTTTTGTTTGAACAGGTATTTACATACATATAACGTAGACAAGCATGATGGAATAGAATAGAAAAAAGGAGTAATCCTGGTAAAGGAGGGGTTGAATTGCCGACACCTAGTATGGAAGACTACATTGAGCGCATTTACAACCTAATAGAAGATAAAGGATATGCACGAGTATCAGATATCGCCGAAGGCCTATCTGTCCATCCCTCCTCTGTAACAAAAATGGTTCAGAAATTGGATAAGGATGAATATCTTGTTTATGAAAAATATAGAGGCTTGGTTTTGACCCCAAAAGGAAAGAAAATCGGTAAACGATTAGTGTATAGACATGAGCTTTTAGAGCAATTATTACGAATTATTGGGGTTAAAGAAGAAAATATTTATAATGATGTGGAAGGAATAGAACACCATTTAAGCTGGGACTCTATTGATCGTATTGGGGATTTAGTGCAATTTTTTGAAGAAAATCCACAACATGTAGAAGAGTTAAAAATAATCCAACAAAAAAACGATTCGATCGAATAAAGGGCAATTTTCTCTAGGTGTGTGCTTTAATAAAGCAGAATAAACGCCTACAGAGAATTGCCCTTGATTTTTTAAGAAACTGTTAAAAAATAGGTGGATAATTGTCAAAGTTATCTATTATCGAGTAGGATAAATCTTCTTGCTCTCTTTCATTTTCCACAACATCTACTCCATCAATTACCCCAGTTTCGATATCAAGCAAAGCTTTTCGATAGGAAATTACTCTACCATTAGATGTTTTAAAACTAATAATGTCTCCCATATAATTTCGCTCTACTGCAACAATTTTTTCCATAATTAGCCCCTTTCCTTCGTAATCACATATGATTTTTTTCTTACCAATTAATGTATATAAAATAGTATATACAAACACGTTTAAAATTATCATGAATTGCCGGCTGCAGTGATAGATTATAGAAGAAAATATATTTAACCTTACCCTATATTTTTATTTTCATGCAACTAGCTAAATGATATCCTTAAATTAACAATTTTAGAAGAGGTGAGAAAATGGGGAGATATGACTTAGAGGAATTTTTAGTTAAGACAGAGCAGCAAGATAAAAATGAAGGAGTTTTCGAACTAGAAACTGAAAGAATGCTTGAAATTAATTTAACAAATAAAATTTGGGCGAAAGCAGGAAGTATGGTTTCTTATCGAGGAAACATTCGTTTTACCCGCGAAGGTATTTTGGAACATGGAATAGGTAAAATGTTTAAAAAAGCGTTAACTGGTGAAGGTGCTTCCTTAATGAAAGCAGAAGGAACGGGGAAACTTTACTTAGCTGACCAAGGAAAGAAAATATCCATTCTCCGTTTAAATGGTGATTCTATCTTTGTAAATGGAAATGATTTACTGGCATTTGAGCCGTCTATCAAATGGGATATTAAGTTAATGAAAAGAATTGCCGGGATGCTATCTGGCGGCTTATTTAATATCAACCTGTCAGGAAGTGGCATCGTCGCCATTACGTCACATTACGAACCATTAACGTTAAGAGTTACTCCAAATAACCCGGTATTCACAGATCCTAATGCGACAGTTGCTTGGTCGGGAAGTCTACAACCAGAATTTGTAACAGACATAACTCTTAAATCGTTTTTTGGGAGAGGCAGCGGAGAATCTATTCAAATGAAATTTTCCGGAGAGGGCTTTGTGGTTATTCAGCCATATGAAGAAGTTTATTTTTCGAATAATGGAGGAAATAACAGCTAAATAGTCTATCATTAAAAAACCCAAACGATAATCTTCGTTTGGGTTTGAATCTTATGTGCCAGTCTTTTTTACTTGGTGCATTTTTATTTCCACTCATAAGGTGTTTCTTGATAGACATAATAATTCAGCCAGTTGGAAAATAGTAAATGAGCATGGGATCGCCAGCTATTTAATGGCTTTTTACTCGGATTATTCTCGGGAAAATATCCAAGAGGCAGATGAATGTTTAAACCTTTTTCTTTATCTCGTTTGTATTCTTCAGCAAGTGTGCTAGCATCATACTCTAAGTGACCAGTAACCATGATTTGTTTGCCTTTATTTCCACTAATAATAAAGGCGCCAGCTTCATCAGAGGCAGACAGCAGCTCAAGGTTTGGGTGTGCATTGATTTCTTCACTTGATACATTAGTATATCTTGAATGTGGAGCTAAATAGCTGTCATCAAAACCACGCATTAATTTATCTGACGGATTTAATACATGGTGGGAATAAATTCCATAACACTTTTGATCCAGTTCATACTTATTAATCCCAAAATGGTGAAATAAAGCTGCTTGTGCACCCCAGCAAATATGTAAAGTAGATGTCACATTTGTTTTCGACCATTCCATTATTTGGGTTAACTCATCCCAATAATCTACTTCTTCAAAACTCATTAATTCAACAGGGGCTCCTGTAATAATCATTCCATCGTATTTATTTGTTTTTATTGCTGCAAAATCGCGATAAAATTGTTCTAAATGATAGGAACTTGTATTCTTTGATTCATACGATGCTGTTCTTAAAAAGGAGATATTGACCTGCAAAGGAGTGTTACCAAGCAATCGCAATATTTGTACCTCCGTTTTTTCTTTTTGAGGCATTAAGTTTAATATTAATATGTTTAATGGTCGAATATCCTGGGTTCTTGCACGCCCTTCTTCCATTACAAATATATTTTCATCTTCCAGTATTTCTCGTGCTGGCAAAAGTTGAGGAATTCTAATAGGCATAAAGGTATGTCTCCTCCTAAAGTTATAATCGTCTTTTCAGTAATGTCAGTGGTGCTTACTGCATTTTTTTCATAACAATCGGTTTTAAACGATAAATTAGTTATTACTTTCTCCCATCAATATCATAGCTTATTATAAGTTTGATTTGAATATGTCGCAATCATAATGTTTTGAATTTTTGAAAGATATTATATAATCTTTTGGAAGGAAGAAATGTTAAAAAGGATTAGTGGATACATAATAAGTATGTTTGTAAGATAATGATTTTGTCGAAACGTGTATGTATCACGTCTCATTTAATGTACAATGTTAAAAGGAAGACCGAAATTAGCAGAGGATAATCATGGAGGTATAGACGTAAATGAAATCTGACATCGAAATTGCTCAACAAGCAGTTATGAAACCAATAATACATATTGCTGAGAGGCTTGGTTTATCAGAAGATGATCTTGAATTATATGGAAAATATAAAGCGAAAATCACAGCATCTACCTTAAATAAGTTGAAAAAGAATAAATCAGGTAAACTTATCCTTGTGACGGCTATTAATCCAACTCCTGCTGGCGAAGGCAAATCAACTGTTACAGTTGGATTAGGGGATGCGTTGAATAAATTACAGAGAAAAACCGTCATAGCAATGAGAGAACCATCTTTAGGTCCAACAATGGGCATAAAAGGAGGGGCTGCAGGGGGCGGTAAAGCACAGGTATTACCTATGGAGGATATTAATCTGCATTTTACTGGAGATCTTCATGCCATTACAACAGCAAATAATGCGCTGGCAGCTTTAGTAGATAATCATATACATCAAGGGAATGAATGTCGTATTGATCAGCGCCGTATAGTCTGGAAAAGAGCAGTTGATCTAAACGATCGTGCGCTGCGAAAAGTAGTGATTGGTTTAGGTGGTCCATTACAAGGAGTTCCGAGAGAGGATGGCTTTGACATTACGGTTGCTTCTGAAATTATGGCTGTATTATGTCTGGCTGCAGATATTAAGGATTTAAAAGTTCGATTAGCTCGAATGGTCGTTGCGTATAATGTAGACAGAGAACCTGTAACCGTGGGAGATTTGAAAGTAGAAGGTGCGCTTACATTACTACTAAAAGACGCAATTAAACCAAACTTGGTTCAAACAATCGAGCATTCTCCAGCGATTATTCATGGCGGTCCGTTTGCCAATATTGCCCATGGCTGCAATAGTGTCATAGCAACTGCTGCTGCTGCCAAATTAGGAGATTATGTTGTCACAGAAGCTGGATTTGGTGCGGATTTAGGAGCAGAGAAATTTTTAAATATTAAGGCTAGAAATAAAGAGATAGATCCGGAAATCGTCGTGATAGTTGCGACAATTCGTGCCTTAAAAATGCATGGAGGAGTAGCAAAGAAGGAGCTTGGGGTTGAAAATATAGAAGCGCTGCGAGCAGGTTTCGCTAATTTACAAAAGCATGTGGACAGTATTAAAGAATTCGGTTTACCTTTTGTTGTAGCTATTAATAAATTCGTAACAGATACTGAATTAGAAATTAGCGTGTTAAAAGAGCTTTGTGAACAAGCACAGATTCCCGTTGCTTTAACAGAGGTTTGGGAAAAAGGTGGAAATGGCGGTATAGAGCTTGCTCAAAAGGTTTTAGCGATTCTCGAAAAGAAAGAACAAAGTTTTCAACATTTATATTCGCTTAATACTACGATAGAAGAGAAAGTGCATGCGATTGCAACAAAAATTTATGGTGCGAATAGGGTAGAATATTCTTCTAAAGCAAAGAAACAGATTGCCGACTTTGAAAAATATGGTTGGGGACATCTTCCTATTTGTATGGCGAAGACACAATATTCTTTATCGGATGATCCATCATTAATTGGCAGACCAGAAGGATTTTCGATTACAATTCGTGAATTCAAGCCATCTATTGGGGCAGGCTTCCTTGTAGCACTCACTGGTGAAGTCATGACAATGCCAGGTTTACCGAAAACTCCTGCTGCTTTAAACATGGACGTTGATGAAGACGGTAAAGCAGTTGGATTGTTTTAAAATACGGTTGTATTTAGGAAAAAGGAGAACAAAGGATGTTTGATCCCACTGCGTTTGAAAATATGAGAACAGTAATGGAAGGCTTAATATATGATAAAGATTTAGATGGCGATATTATTGTCTTAGATCGAAATGATGTATTTAATAGTAGTAAGCTATCAAGAAATTATACCATTACTTTTCGATTGAAAAATCAACAAAATGCTAAGCTAATGTTTGAATTATCCGCTGATTTACAAAATTTATCGGCGGAACTATTAGAAAGTGTAAAAAAAGAAAAATGGATTGGTGCTACCGTTTATATTCATCTTTTTTTACGCCATAAGCAAGACAAAACTCTTTATCCACTATTACAGCAATTAGTGGAAGATATATGGGGAAAAGACTTGAAGATTAGGCAAGAAATCAGCTATCAGCCACTTGAGGCGGAGCAAACGATACTGAATCATATTACGATTGATTTTAATCGTTTAATCACAGAAGAACAGATAGATGATATGATTACGATGATGGAATTTATGGAAAAAACTTTAGCTGCCCTTCAATCGATTGATTCATTATTAACTGTATAAGGAGATTGTAAAATGAGCATTTACGATTTTAAAGTAAAAACGATGGATGGAAAAATGCAGGCATTAAGCGATTTTAAAGGGAATATCATATTAATTGTGAATACTGCAAGTAAATGTGGTTTTACTCCTCAATTTAAAGAGCTGCAAGAATTGTATCAAAAGTTTAAAGAGGAGGGGTTTGTTGTTCTAGGTTTTCCAAGTAATCAATTTATGAGTCAAGATCCGGGAACGAATGAAGAAATAAAATCATTCTGTGAAATGAATTACGGTGTGACTTTTCCGATGTTTGCTAAAATTGATGTGAATGGAAAAGAGGCAGATCCTCTTTATCAATATTTAACAAAAGAAGCACCAGGTACATTAGGTGTGAAAGCAATCAAGTGGAATTTTACGAAGTTTCTTATTGATCGAAATGGAAATGTCGTGGACCGCTATGCACCAAGTACAAGTCCTAGTGAGATAAAAGCGGATATTGAAAAGCTCATCCGATAACAGAAAAAAATAGGGATCTTCTGCTTTTAGTGAACGAACACCCTTTCACTAAAGGGCTGAAGATCCTTATTTTTTATGATAAGGAACGATTAACGATAAGAAAAGAGGCGGATAAATCCACTTTTTTTCTCCTTTGTTTCCCGCTCATTAAGATCGGCCAGCTTCTTTTTTCTAGATTTAGCATAGTATTGTTCCTCTTTTTCTTTTAGAACAATTGGATTTTCTAATAAAGTTATTTTTCTTTCTTGACTGGCAATATGTTCTTGTTGAAATTCGATATGCTCTTGCTGCTTTTTTAGTTGCTGTACTAATACTTGATTGAAATTTTTTTGAAGTTCTAATTCTTCTTTGATTGTTTGTAAATCTTGAAGAATTTTTTCCGTAGCTTCAGCGGCAATGGGGATAGAGGGTAAAGGGCTTGTCAGCTCATCTTCAATTTGTCTTAAAGACATTTGTTTTTCATTACGCATTTGTTTAACTTTTACTAAAATGTCTAAGCTTTTTTGATCGAAATATCGGTAGCCATTTTCGCCAATAATAACTGGTATGAGTGTTTTCAATTCTCTTAACCAATTTCGAACAACTCCAGGACCTTCATTAATATATTCTGCAGCTTCCTTCACACTTAATAATTTGCTGTTTTCTTCCTTAATCGTAAGTTCTTTTGATTGTATGCTTAACATTCTACACACCCCTCATTATAAAATAATCGAAACAGACCAATGGCAAGAAGGACGTTTAAAACCCTTGTCTTTATAATTTTCGCGAAAAGAAAAAAAAATCCTTTGACGAGCTTTGTCTAGTTTTGTTGGATATACATAATTATTAGAAAAATTATTATTATGCTATCTTTACAAAAATTCTCAATAATAATACGATAGAATAGGAATATTGGAAAAACATTCCTACAATAAAGAAAGGAGGAGTTAGGATGAATACAAATAAAGAAGTAACAATGCAAACAAAAATGGAAAATAAGAGGAAAGAGGGTTCTTAGTGGAAAAGATAATCAAGGGTTCAGAGGCAATTAAAATAGTAAGCTACCATGATGGTCTTGCTGGTAAAGTGGCCGACATGTGGACAAAAAGTAAAGATTCTTGGGGAGGAACAGGAAAAACAGAAGAACAAGTACGCGATCAACAGCAAAGCTCAGATAATATTGATACATTCTTAGCTGTTATAGGAGAAGAAGTAGTAGGGTACTGTGGTTTTTCTGTTTATAAAGAAGATGCAGGGGCCTTGTATGTTCCTTTATTAAATGTTCGTCCAGATTATCATGGCAAGAAAATTGGTAAGCTGCTTTTACTGCATGCCCTCAATGCAGCGACAGAATTAAAATGGCCAAGACTTGATTTATATACTTGGGCAGGTAATCTTAAGGCAGTTCCATTATATAAACGCTGCGGTTTTTTTTGGGAGGATAATGACCAATATACTCATCTTATGAATTTTATCCCAACTGTCCGAAATGATGAAGTAATGAATCATTATTTAAAGAACATGGATTGGTATGCAGATTTAAAAAGAAATCTTGAAATAAAGCCAGATGGGATGCTTAAAAGAGGTTTTACACATTATGAATATATTTGGCAAAAAGAAACAGAGACTGTTGTTGTAAAATTTGAAAAAACAAGTAGAGGAATCTGCTCTTTGGAAACAAAGGATTTTCAGATTGAATTAACAATGGACAATCATAAATGTATAGAAGAAATAGAGCATAAGGTCTATTTAAAGATGAAAAATAAAACAGCAAACCCGCTTTCCTTAGAAGCATTGGCAGATAATCAGGGCAGAATTCAATGCAGTTTTCAAAGTTCACAAGAGATAAAGGGTAATCAAGAAATAGCGATTTCTTCTCCCTTTACGATTAAAAAAGGAGAAGAACCTGTAGATGGAAAGACCTTTCCAGCATTAAAGGTTACAGTTAGAATTAATGGATTAGAAACAAGCTTACAACTGGGGGTTTTCCCGCAAGCGCCTATTTCTATAGAGGGAAAGGAAATAGAGGCCATTTTAGCGAATGGAATGAAGACTTACTTAGATTTAGAGATTAGTAATAATTTAGAAAAAGATATTAATGGATATTTCACCATTCCCAAAAATGGCCACTTATATTTTGAAGGGGATAAGTATTCATTCGCACTGGCTAAAAAAGCGAAGAAGTGGATTCGAATTCCGGTTCAAGTGAAGAGCTGCGGCAGTTTTAAAGAAAAAATCATAGGAGAAATTGTGGAGAATGAGCAGGGGATTTTAACATTTGAAAAGGAAATTGCGCTTGCCTTAAAAGGGATTGGCGAACAGTTTGTAGTAGAACAAGAAAAGAGTTGGCAGGTTTATAATGGTCCACATCAACTTACCGTAAGCAAAATAGATCTTACGACAGAAATTGCTCATACAGACTTTGCTCTGTTTGCACCGTCTATTGGAAAGCCTTATTCCAATGAGCTGTCTAAACAAAAGCCATATAAAGTTCGTACAGAAAAGACTGGAAACAGTATTAAACTAGAGCTATTCTTTAAGTCTAATGCTTTTCCGTATCTGGATATTATGTTAACAAATCAGCTCTTTGCAGAAGGGTTGATTAAACGTTGGATAACAATTACTAATAATAGTTTGGAAGAAAAAGAAATCAGTGTACAGGAAACATTTTTTGACATATGGCAGAATCTCTATTTCCCTTTAAATGGGGAAGTTGTTTCCTTTAATGAATGGAACCTAGTACAACCTTTTGAATTAAATTCAAAGGATATAACGGGGAATTGGTATTTTACTTCTCCAAACTCTACCCCATTCGGTGTTGCATGGGCTAAAGAGGCCCGCATCAAAATGGATAATTGGAAGGTGCATGTAGAGGCGACAAGCATACTCGGAAAAAATGAATCCGTTGCTTTTTCGCCCATTAGTGTAAATATCGGTGCCTATCGTAATTGGCAGCAATGGGAGTTAGCAGCAGAAGGGTTACAGAGAGAGCACGCAAGTACTGTTACCCCAGGATTTAAGGTTGAATTTAATGAGGCAAATCTCATTATAGATAGAGATAATGACTTAAAAGTACGAATAAAGAATTATAGTAATCAAGCAATACAAGGTGAAATGACCATAACAATGAATGAAAGACAGGGAGATTCACAGAGAATTGATACGGGGGCATCAGAAATCTACCAAATTCAGCCTCAAAGGGATCTTCAATTAGGGCTAAACATAGTGAAAACAACCATTTCTTTGCCGGCAAAAATAATAGATAACGATGATTTATTTTTTGTGCCAAGCAGAAAGAACATGACAACAGAAGTAAAAATAGAAGAAGGAGTTACCGTATACCATGTTTCGAATGGAATAGTATCTTTTAAAGCTTCTCCTGCTTACTATCCAGGCGTCTATTCTTTAGTAGTAAATGGGAAGGAATGGTTGGAGCATGCTTTTCCTAAGCCTATCGCAAAAAGTTGGTGGAATCCGTGGTGTGGAGGTATAAAAAACGGTCCGCCAGATTTAAATGTATTTTCTCTCTTAAAGGAAGAGACAGCTTGTGCATTTACTAGTCTAAAAGATATCCATCATAACGAATGGACTGGTGTGAAGCTGGTAACAACGATAAGGCATCATGAGAAATGGAAGGGGTTAAAGTATGAACAATATTTCCTTACAATGCCAGGGATTCCTTTGCTCATTACATTTATAGAAATAATCGATGATGCAGGCAGACGTATGGCAGAAGAAGAATGGCATACAAACCTATTTATCACTTGCAATGAGGAGGAAAAAGCTGTTCTCCATATTCAGGATAACAAGGTGAGTACGAAACAATATATGGTTGCTTCAGAAGAGCAAGAAGTTAATATAAAGGGTCATTCCTATTTATCGCTAGAGCAAGAAAAGTGTTATTATATTGCAAGTGATAAATCAAAAGGTATAGATTTTTATAGTAATAAAGATGTGATACAGTTGATTTCCTATGCTAAGTGCAGAAGAACAGAGAACCGCTTATTTACAGAACCAACCTATCTTCTGTTTACCGAGGGGGAATTACAGTCTTCTTTAGTTAATAAGGTAAGGCAAATAGCATTTTCAGAAAGGGAATACGTAGATGAAAATAATTGATGCCCATATACACTACTCAAATATTGGATCGTTTAAAGAGACAGCTCGAGATCTTTCCTTTGTAGATTATAGTTATAATGGCTTGAAAGAAGAGATGAGGAAGGCTGATATTGTCCTTGCGATTGGGATGGGGGTTACAGAAACGCCGGAGATGGGCTTTCCTGATTATAAGGCCCAGACTCCAATGGGATTAGATTTGGACTTATTGGTTCCAGACAATGTCGTCTGCTGTGCTGGGATAAATCCATATGATATGGATTTATCGGCACAAGAACGATTAGAGCAGGAGATTCAAAAGCCACATGTTGTGGGAATAAAAATTTATTTAGGCTACTACCCTTTTTATGCCTATGATGAAGTATATGAACCTGTTTATCGACTAGCAGAAAAGTATCAATTACCAGTTGTGTTCCATACTGGAGATACATACTCTGAAAGAGGATACTTAAAATATAGTCATCCTCTAGCAATTGATGAAGTGGCTGTGAAACATCGTAATGTGAATTTTATGATGGCACATTTCGGTGATCCTTGGACATTGACTGGTGCGGAAATTATTTATAAAAATTCGAATGTATATGCCGATTTATCTGGTTTAATCGTTGGAACAAAAAAAGAACTGGAAGAAGCACATGAAGGGATTTTTCTCGATCATTTACGCCATGCATTAGTTTTTGCCCAATCATATGATAAATTGCTTTTTGGGACAGATTGGCCGCTAGCCCCATTTGAACCATATATAGAGTTTATAAAAAAGCTCATTCCAGAAACTTACCATGAAGACGTATTTTATCGAACAGCATTGAAGGTATTTCCAAAAATAAAGCCCTTTTTAAGTAAGAAATAGGAAATGAATAATGAAACGAAAGCCGGTGTAGAATAGTTTTATTTTCTACTCCGGCTTTCATATTTATATTGATTGTTCTTTCATATTCGAAAAACTACTTTTCATGATACAATATGGACATAATAGATTGCTGGATGTGAGAATAAATGAAGCTTATTACGAAAGTTGAAAATATAATAAAGCAAGAGATGGAGAATGATGCTAGTGGTCACGATTGGTATCATGTAGATAGAGTACGTAAAATAGCCTTATTACTTTCAGAAAAAGAAGGAATTGGGTATTCTCATACTATTGAACTATCTGCGTTATTGCATGACATTTCAGATGAAAAATTAAATAAATCAAAAAGCGAAGGGCAACGGAGATTAGCAAATATACTAATGCAGATTCCAATTGCGAATCAAGAGAAGGAACAGATTAAAGCTATCATCGAAACAGTTGGCTTTAAAGGAGGAAATGGGATAACTCCCAATGGCCTGGAGGCAAAAATAGTCCAAGATGCTGATCGATTAGATGCGATTGGAGCACTTGGCATCGCTCGTACTTTTGCTTATGGAGGAAGTATAGGAAGTCCTATCTATGATCCACATATAGCAGTAAGGGAAAAGATGACAGAAGAAGAATATCGAAAAAACAACTCATCTTCTATTCACCATTTCTATGAAAAACTATTGAAAATTAAAGACCATTTACATACAGACAGTGCTAAAAAAATGGCCGTGGAAAGGCATCAATTTATGGAAAGCTTTCTAAAAGAATTTTATAAAGAATGGAATGTACAAAATGAAGAGTATTTCAATTGAAAATGTAACAAAGACATATGGAGAGAAAAAGTTATTTGAAAACATCTCTTTTTCAATAAGTGAAAAAGAACGGGTAGGTTTAATTGGCATCAATGGAACTGGGAAATCATCCTTATTAAAAATTGTTGCAGGAATAGATATTCCAGACGAAGGAGATATCATAGCACCCAAGGATTTTCGTATAGCCTATTCTGCCCAAAGTCCAGAATTAAATCCAGATCTTACCGTATTAAACCAAGTATATGCTGGTGATGCACCGGTTTTAGCATTAGTTAAAGATTATGAAGCAATGATAATGGAAATCAACCATGATCCTGAGAACAATAAGCTTCATGAAAAATTATTTGATTTACAAAAAAGAATGGATGCTTTAAATGGCTGGGAAGTTCATACAAATGCAAAGACGGTATTAATGAAGTTAGGTATTACTAATTTTAATAAGAAGATTGGCGAATTGTCAGGCGGGCAAAAAAAACGGGTTGCTTTAGCACAAGTTCTGATTCAAGAACCAGATTTGCTTATTTTAGATGAACCGACAAATCATCTTGATTTTGAGGCAGTTAAATGGCTGGAAGATTATTTAAGCAGGTACACAGGAGCACTATTATTAGTAACGCATGACCGCTATTTCTTAGATCGTGTCACAAACAGAATGTTTGAATTAGATGGGGGCAATTTGTATAGCTATAAAGGCAATTACGGTGACTTTTTACAGGCCAAAGCTATCAGGGAAGAAAATGAAGCAGCTACTCTTGATAAGCAAAAGAATTTATTTAGAAGAGAATTAGAATGGATTAGAAGAGGGGCAAAAGCGCGTTCTACTAAACAAAAAGCCAGAATTCAGCGTTTTGACGCATTAGATGATAAATTAGCTAATGTTAAAGCTAAAGATAAATTAGATATCTCCTTGAAAGGTAGTCGATTAGGTAAGCAAGTCTTTGAATTGCTGGGGGCAAACAAACGTTTCCATGATAAAATAATCTTAAATAATTATAATTTGCTTGTAAAACCAGGGGATAGAATTGGAATAATTGGTAAAAACGGGACTGGTAAATCAACTTTCTTAAATATTTTAGCAGGCAAGGCACCCCTTGATTCTGGCGAAAGAATCATTGGTCAAACAGTAAAAGTGGCTTACTATACGCAAGAAAATGAAGATATGGATACATCTAAAAGAATGATTGAATTTCTAAAAGAAACGGCTGAAGTTATAGAAGCCTCCGATGGAAAAGTCATTACAGCTGCCCAAATGCTGGAAAGATTCTTATTTCCTCTTCATACCCATGGAACGATTATTGGGAAGCTATCTGGTGGGGAAAGAAGAAGACTTTATTTGTTGAAAATACTAATGGGAGAACCAAATGTACTCTTATTAGATGAGCCGACAAATGATTTAGATACACAAACATTAATGGTTCTGGAAGATTATTTAGAAGATTTTAATGGTGTGGTTATTACCGTATCCCATGATCGCTATTTTCTCGATAAGGTTGCTGAACAACTGTTGATTTTAAAAGGAAATGGTGTTATCGACACCTATTATGGCAATTACAGTGAATATTTAGAGGTGGAGAGAAAAGAAGATCAACAAATAAAAGATAAAACAGAAATACCACTTGCTAAAAAGGAAGTAAAAGAGAAAAAAGTAAGACTAAGCTATAATGAACAAAGGGAATGGGCAACCATTGATGAGAATATTGAAAAAGTCGAAGAAAGATTAGCTAAAATAGAAACAGAATTAGCCGAGACTGGCAGTGACTTCGAAAAAGCAGCTGAGTTAATGAAAGAGCAAGAACAATTAAATAACCAATTAGAACACCTAATTGAACGCTGGAGCTATTTATCTGAAATCGCTGATAATTCGTAGAAAAGCTGTTTATTTTCGATATAGCATTAAGCGTGATAAGATAAATGTTGAAAAAGAGGGGGATGGAAAATGAGAATTATTTCTATAGAGCCAACACCAAGTCCTAATACGATGAAAATTAATTTAGACCAAGAGCTGCCAATGGGAAAAAGTAATAATTATAAGGTTGATAATTCAGCGGAAGCACCTGAATTAATTCAAAATATCCTTTCCATTGAAGGGATTAAAGGGGTTTACCATGTAGCTGATTTTCTAGCGGTTGAAAGAAATGCCCGCTATGATTGGAAAGAATTACTTTCAAAAGTGCGGAATGTCTTTGGGGAGGACGAGGCTACAGAGGAGTCAAAAGAGATAAATGAACATTATGGAGAGATAAATGTTCAAGTTCAAATGTATAAAGGGATTCCCATGCAAATTAAATTATCGGATGGCACTGAAGAAAGAAGGTTCGGTTTACCTGATTCCTTTATTCAAGCAGTATCAGAAGTTCGTACACCTGAAGATAATGTAGTAATGACTCGTAAATGGAAAGATTTCGGCGTGCGCTACGGTGAATTTGAAGAAATTGGGCATGTAATGGTGGAAGAACTTGTTGCAGCATACCCACAAGAGCGAATTAATGCGATTATTGAGCATGCAAAAAATCCGCAAACTGAAGCAAATGAAAAACCGGTACGAGTGCGAACAAGGCTGTCATTTGCAGATTTAGAGAATCCAGATTGGAAAGTTAGATATCAAAAGCTGGAACAAAGCGAAGATCCTACAGTAGATGATATTCCTGTACTAACGAAAGCATTAGATGATGAAAAACCATCTATCCGCAGACTTGCGACTGTCTATCTTGGAATGATTGAAGATACAGCTGTTCTTCCTTCCTTATATAAAGCATTAAAGGATAAAACGGTAACAGTGCGGCGTACTGCAGGAGATTGCTTATCCGACTTAGGGTTTCCAGAAGCAATGGAAGAAATGATCCATGCATTAGATGATAAAAGCAAGATTGTTCGATGGAGAGCCGCTATGTTCTTGTATGAAGTTGGAGATGAGAGAGCATTGGCTGCACTTAAGGCTCATGAGGATGATCCAGAATTTGAAGTGAGCTTACAAATAAAACTAGCAATTGAGCGAATTGAACTAGGAGAAGAAGCAAAAGGTTCTGTTTGGAAACAAATGACCGAAGCGCGAAAATAAGCTGTAACTATATTTTCCTAATGCTAAAGATTGTACGAAAAACATTTCTAATGTATATTTAGGAATAGAATATACGTATATTATGGAGGGATTACTTATGTCAATGGCATATGATGAGTATATGAAACAAGTGGTAAAACCGATGAGAGCAGAATTAACCCAAGCAGGCTTTGAAGAATTGCTGACAGAAGACGCTGTGGAACAATTTATTGAAACAAACAAAGGTACTTCTTTAGTAGTGGTTAATTCTGTTTGTGGTTGTGCTGCAGGTTTAGCAAGACCAGCAGCAACGCAGGCAGTGCTTGCATCTGAAAAAAAGCCAGATCAACTAGTAACAGTATTTGCTGGCCAAGATAAAGAGGCAACAGCAAAAATGCGCGAATTTTTCGGGGATATTGAGCCTTCTTCTCCGTCCATGGCATTAATCAAAGATAATAAAGTTGTTCATTTTATTCATCGCTACGATATTGAAGGAAATTCAATGGAAGCAATTATGGAAAATCTTGTATCAGCTTTTGAACAATATTGCTAAAAACTTGGTTCATGAGAATAAAGGGTTACCTTTTTTCTCATGGACTTTCTTTTTTAGGTTTTTTGTATAGGGTTTATATTCGTCGATAGATAATTTAAATTTATCTATTTTATAATGATGACCTAATCTTAACATGATTCGTATTGAATATAGTATTACATAGAAGTAGGAGAAAAAATATGATTGTAACAACTGCCGGTAGGACAAATAAGGACATGCAAATTCTCGCAGATAGAATTGCCAAAGACTTCAACTGCAGATATGTCAGGAGAGAAAAAGTATCTATTCAGCACTTAAAAGAGCAATATCAATCAGATATTCTGATAATTGGGAAAAATAGATTTGAGTTCTGTTCGTTAAATGGAGAGGAGCCTTTCTTTTTTCACCCAAATTCAGCAGTCTTTCGAATAAAAAGGCTGATGAATAAGGAAAATGATCCTTTTATTGACGCAACCAATTTAACAAAGGGAAAGAGTTTCTTAGATTGTACTTTAGGACTTGCTTCAGATAGTATTGTTGCAAGTTATGTCGTGGGCAGTAGCGGAAAAGTGGAAGGATTAGAAGCGAATCAAGTGATTGCTTTTCTTGTAAAAGTAGGTTTGAAAGAATGGGAGACGAGTAATGCCGCTGTTGATGAGGCAATGCGAAGGGTTACAGTCAAGCATATTAACGCATTAGAGGCACTTGCTCGAAAAGAAGACAATAGTATAGATTGCGTATATTTTGATCCTATGTTTGAGGAAACTATTTCATCAGCTGGAATCAACCCGTTAAAACAACTAGCACTTTATGAAGAAGTGTCGGTAGAATTAATCAATCAAGCAAAGCGAGTGGCGAAAGAAAGAGTCGTATGGAAAGATCATTTTAGGAGCAGCAGATTTAACCAATTTCAATTTGAACAGGTGAAGCGTAAAACAGCTAAATTCCATTATGGAATCTGGTTAAAAAAAGAATAATAAAAAAATAACCTCTATGATAAGGATAATAGTAGAAGATTAGCTAGTAAATAATATATACTTATTCTATAAATATTTTTTCATATATTAACATCAGGATGCGGAAAGCGAGGTGTAATAAATGCCTAATTGGCTTCGTAAAAGCCTGGTCGTATTTGTTTCTATTTTAACGTTTGGTCTTGTTTCACCATCACCAGCAACCTTTTTAAATAATAATAATAATGATAAGAAACCAATTGATGAGCGAGAAGTACCATTTGCTAGAGAAAGTATCGAAGATGAAGCGATATTTGTTGATAGTACTGAGGGAAATTTCTCAAGAGCAGATTTTATCAGCAATATGATGAAGGAAGCAGAAGCACAAAGCTATTTAAAATTCGGGCCAAAAATTAAACCAGTAATTGAAGATGAATTTCGTTTAGTTGTTCTTCCAAATATGGAAAAAGCAATTAATGAAGTAACGCATATTTTTCCAGAAGAAGAGTTAAGTTATTTAACAGTAACTGAATTTCCTGCTGCAGGTACAAGTGAACGGATATTTCATATTACGAGAGATAACGAGGATATTATCCGATTTCATGTAAGAAGGGATCGTCCCCCACAGGAAGGTTATTATTTTAACTTCCATTACCACACGTATCATGATCAATTCCAAACTCATTATGCACTTGGAGAAATTTACTGGGATAAAAATACTCCGCCAAAGTGGATGAGCTAAAAAGGGGAAATTGAAACTTTTTTATCTATGATTACGTAAAGGAACTATACTGAAAAAACTTGGAGGTAGAAAGATTATGGCAATTAGTTTATCCAAAGGACAAAAAGTAGATTTAACAAAAGGCAATCCTGGTTTATCAAAAGTAATTATTGGTTTAGGCTGGGATTTAAATAAGTATGATGGCGGAACTGATTTTGATTTAGATGCTTCTGTATTCTTACTTGGCGAAAATGGAAAAGTAACAAATGATGCTGACTTTGTATTTTACAATAATCCATCAGGTGGAAATGGTGCGATTGTTCATTCCGGAGATAATCGTACAGGCGCAGGCGAAGGAGACGATGAACAAATTATCGTAGATTTAAAAAGTATTCCAGCTAATATTCAACGTGTTACTTTTACGATTACCATTCATGATGGAGAAGCAAGGAATCAAAATTTCGGACAAGTTTCTAATTCATTTGTACGTATTGTTAACGAAGAATCTAATGAGGAATTGATTCGTTACGATTTAGGAGAGGATTTCTCTATTGAAACAGCGTTAGTTGTTGGGGAACTATATCGTCATAATAATGAATGGAAATTTAGTGCTATTGGCAGTGGTTACCAAGGTGGTTTAGCTGCATTAGCAACAGACTTTGGTCTGCAAATTGGCTAAGACTTTATAAGCATATTTTAGGAGGAACCTTTTTTCATGGGGATATTTGAGACGATTATAGATACATATGCGCAGTTTTTTAACTGGCAAATGTGGGGTGAGGTACTAACAGACCCAGTCAGCTGGGGCTATATTGGAACACTTGTAATATTGGAAGGCTTGTTATCAGCGGATAATGCATTAGTTCTTGCCGTGATGGTTAAGCATTTACCACCAGAACAAAGAAGAAAGGCGTTGTTTTACGGGTTACTAGGTGCATACATATTCCGCTTTATAGCTATCGGTATTGGTGTTTATTTAATCGAATTCTCATGGGTGAAAATACTAGGAGCGGCCTATTTGGCCTATCTCTCTATTAAGTACTTCGTGGATCGTAAAAAAGCTGCGAATCAACCAGAAGACGGAGAAGAAGAGAATAAAGGAATCAACAAAAATGGAATTCTTATTCGCACATTCGGATTATTTTGGGGAACGGTAATTTCTGTTGAATTAATGGATATTGCCTTTTCAGTGGATAGTGTTTTAGCAGCATTTGGTGTCAGTAACCAAGTGTGGGTATTATTACTGGGTGGTATTCTTGGTGTGCTTATGATGCGTGGTGTAGCGGGTGTTTTCCTTAAATTAATTGATAAAATTCCAGAGCTGGAAGCAACTGCTTATATTCTAATCTTGATTATCGCAGTTAAGATGCTATTAGGCGTTTTTGATATTCACATCGAACATATTTATTTCTTCGGATTGTTAGTAATAGCATTTGGAGCAACTTTCGTTATTCACTTTAAAAATAAAAAGAAAGCAGAACAACAAGGCGAGGCTTAATAATTTTGAGGATATTTCTAGTTTCTGTCAATAGTTAGTACTAGGGATATCCTCTATTTTATTAATAAGAAAACTTCTTTGCTGTAACCCTTCCCGAAAACCTCTATAAAAACCTTATGGATGCAGCTAAAGCCATTCATAACGAAATAATACTCAAAAAATGAATTTTATAGTAAAATAGTAATAATTATCCTCTTTCAAACAAAACTATTTATTTGTGAATTTTCAGAATAGTATATAAATGGAATGAAAATACTGGAATGGAGCAAAGGAAATGAAATTATTCTCTGACTTAAATGAAAAACAATTGGAACGTCTTTTCTTCAAATTACCAGAAGAGGTGTTTAGCACTTCGGAGAAAGAAGTATTATCCTACGCACTTGCTTCGACATTGTATATGCCTGCAACTAGACCTAATATTTATCAGGACTTATTGAGAAAGAAACATCCTGCTTTAACCTCTATGGTTATTTGTCTGGAGGATTCTATTGGCGATCATGAGGTCGATTTAGCAGAAAGAAAATTAGTAGAAGAGTTAACCGATATTGATCATGCTATCCAAAATGGCTCCCTGATAAAGAGTGAATTGCCATTGATTTTTATTAGAATCCGTTCCATTGCGCAGTTTTTAAGTTTAATGGATATACTTGGTGATAAGATCGCTTTATTAACAGGTATTGTAATACCAAAATTTGAAGCAGAAGCAGGAGAAATTATTTTAAAGGAATTACAAAAATATAACAAGCTCGGATACTGTTTATATGCAATGCCGATATTGGAAACGAAAAAAATAATTGAAAAAGAAACGCGAATGAATGAGCTTCTCTCCATAAAAAAAGTGCTTGATGATTATAAGCACTTAATTTTAAATGTTAGAATAGGTGCAACTGATTTTTGTGGATTATATGGGATACGTAGAAGCCCAGAAACAACCATATATGATATTGCCATTATTCGAGATTGTATTTCAGATATTATTAATATATTTACACGGGCAGATAGTGCCTATGTTGTTTCTGGACCAGTCTGGGAGTATTTTACGACGAAAGAAAGATTTCTAATTCCTCAATTAAGAGAGACACCTTTTCGAAAACGTTATGGAAAAGCAGGAATGAGTATGCGAACACAGCTAATTGATAAACATATGGACGGATTAATAAGAGAAGTTATGATGGATATAACGAATGGATTAACAGGGAAAACGATTATTCATCCGACCCATATAAAGCCAGTTCAGGCATTAAACGTTGTTTCCTATGAAGAATATTTGGATGCATTAAATATTATGGATAGCAATAATGGAGAAATTGGTGTTATAAAAAGTAGTTTCTCCAATAAAATGAATGAAATTAAGCCTCATTTATATTGGGCGCAAAAAATTATTTTAAAATCAAAGGTTTACGGGGTGTTCCATGAAGGATTTACATACATTGACTTACTTAAACAAGAAAATTTCATTACCAATCATTGATCATTTACAGATGGACATTTATGTTAAAGAAAATCCATTTCAGCTTCCTATCGAGGACTTTTTTAAAATGGCTTCAAGAATCAATAAAAGACGGGCGTTTTTATTTGTCAGTAGACTACTGGGAAAGCATTTGCCAATAGAACCAAAAAAAGGTCTGCTAACAGGTTTTATGCTTGCAGCGAGATATGAAGAAATTATGACAGGAAAGCACTCACCGCAAAAGGAGAAATTATTGGAGATTTATCATGATTCCTCTTTGCCTTTCCTGGATAAGCCTTTTATCCAAAAAGAAGTTTGCAATCCTATTATTATTGGCTTTGCCGAAACAGCAACTGCACTTGGCCACTCTTTTTTCAAGGCTTTTAAACAAGCATCCTTTTTTCATACCACAAGAGAAAAGATTAACGAGCTGGATCCAATCATTTCATTTGAAGAAGAACATTCACATGCCACTTCCCATCGATGTTACGTAAAAACGGATATTCTTGCTAATAATCGGGAAATAATTCTCGTTGATGATGAACTCACAACTGGAAAAACAGCGATTAATATTATCCGAGATCTCCATAGAAACTATCCAAGAGATAAATATACGGTGGCATCCATTCTCGATTGGCGCTCTAATAAATGGCAATTAGAAATGAAAGCTCTTGAAGAAGAGCTGCAAATAACGGTGCAATCTGTCTCCTTATTGAAAGGTAGTTTTGAATTAGTTGGGGAGCAAATAAATCTTACACCTAAAATGGAGAGTTTGGTAACAAATGAAGGGAATCCATTGATAGAATATATTAGTCTAGAAAATTATGTGAAAGATCGCATTGTGCCATTGACGTCTTCAAATCTTGCGGGTGAGTGCAATAGCTTCCGATATTTAAAGGATACTGGCAGGTTTGGGATTCATACAGAAGAAGGAACAGATGATTGGATAAAAGAGGCTGCAAAGATGCTCAAGAAGAAGAGGAGGGGAACTAGTCTTTGTGTCGGAACAGGAGAATTTATGTATATACCCATGAAGTTAGCTAGCTTCATGGGGGAAGACATATCTTATCAATCGACTACAAGAAGTCCAATTTATCCACATAATGAAGAGCATTATGGAGCTCAAACAGCATATTGTTTTGCAAATCCAGAAGATAAAGAGATTGTAAATTTCTTATATAATGTAAAGCCTAATCAATATGATGACATATTTTTATTCTTTGAGAGAAATGTGAAAGAAGATAGCTTAAAAGAGCTGCTGACGGCATTAAAAGCAGTTCAGGTAAAAAAGATTAATATCGTCTATTTTAGCGGGAGGTAAAGATGCATTTAAACATAAATGAGCAAGTGAAATTCGGATCTTATAATAGTGAAGATGTCATTTTTCTTTTGAAAAATTTAAACGGAATTATACTAGAAGGTTCCACCGAGGAACGAGAAAAAAAGATTCAAAGTGGAGCACATTATAGCGAAACATTACCAATCGAATATAATCCACCAGAACAGTATTTACAGCTTTTTTGGAAGACACTGCATGATTATAAAGATAAGGTAGCACTTAGTACCGCAGTTGTCGCAGAGCAGATTTATCGTAAACATGGAAAACAAACGGTCTTAGTTTCATTAGCAAGAGCTGGTACTCCTATTGGGATATTAATTAAGCGATATTTAAAAGAAAAATATCATGTTTCTTTACCGCACTATAGTATTTCGATCATCAGAGACAGAGGGATAGATGAAAATGCCATTAAGTACATATTAAAAACACATAAAGGATCTGCTATCCAATTTATTGATGGATGGACAGGTAAAGGAGCTATTTCAATTGAATTAACAAAAGCCTGTGAAAGTTTTTTTAATAAATATCAGGTTCACTTAGATGATACATTAGCTGTACTGGCAGATCCAGGATACTGTACTACACTCTATGGTACGAGAGAAGATTTCTTGATACCGAGTGCTTGCTTAAATTCCACTGTGTCTGGACTTGTCAGCCGTACCGTACTAAATGAAAGATATATTCAAATGGATGATTTTCATGGTGCTAAATATTATCAGGAATTAGAGCCATATGATGTATCAAATATTTATTTAGATAAAATTACTGAGGCTTTTCAAAATATTAATTCAAAGCAAGTTGAAGAAAGAATGAATGAGAATGGCTTTGATCAATCCGTTGATTTTCGAGGGATGAAAGAAGTTCTAGCCATTAAGGAGGAATTTCATATTGAGAGCACGCATTATGTTAAACCAGGCGTTGGAGAAACTACAAGAGTCCTTTTAAGAAGAGTGCCATGGAAGGTTTTAATGAAAGATCCGGATAGTCCTTATGTGCAGCACATCGTTTTGCTTGCCGAAGAAAGAGGCGTAGAAATAATTCCATATCCCCAAATGAGCTATACATGCTGCGGTTTGATTAAAAAGGTTGTGCAAGAGGGATGAAATTATTTGCATCTGACTTAGATCGAACATTAATTTATTCCAAACGTGCTTTAGAAGAAATGGAAACTCCTTGGAATCAATCGATGATTGGGGTCGAAGAGAAGAATGGGAAGTATGTCTCTTTTATGACAAAGGAGAGCTATGGTTTATTGAAAGAGATTGCTTCCCACTATTTATTTATTCCTGTGACAACAAGAACATATGAGCAATATAAGCGGATCTTTATATTTGAAAGAGATGTACCGGTATCTTACTGTGTAACCAGTAACGGGGCAAGAATACATCATAATGGAGAAATCATGAAAGAGTGGGAAGAAAGGCTAAAGCGGAAGCTTGGTGTGGAATGTATCGAAAAAGAGGAGATATTGGAAATGCTCCGAGAGTATTCTCTCCCTGGAGAATTGAAAATTGCTGATAATCTTTTCTTTTATTATGTGCTAAATACCACTATAGACTCCGATTTAAAAATACAACTAGCAAAAATAGCAGCAGCAAATGGCTGGAATATCTCATTGCAAGGAAGAAAGCTTTACTTTATGCCGAGTCCTGTTTGTAAAGGAGAGGCAATAAAGTATATAAAGGAACGAGAAGGAATCGAGCAAACAATTGGAGCTGGAGATTCCTTATTGGATCTACCTTTTTTAAATATATGCCAAACAGCGTTTATTCCTAGGCATGGCGAGTTAATATGTGGTGAATCAAGTAGATACTCTCATAAAGCCACAGCTCATAAAGGTGCGTCTGCTGGAGAAGAAATCTTAAGAAAAGTTTATAAAGAATTTACTCTTTAACGACTCTAAGGCGACCGAATCACGGTCGCCTTAGAGTCGTTAAAGAGATGGATTTGAATGAAGATAAATATATTTTATAGATCATCAGGTGAATCTTTTATCAATTTGAGCAATAAACAATAAATGGCGACAAAGAATAAATAGCAGCAAACAAATATAATAATCCCAAATAAGATAGATTCGAAAAAGATGGCCATAAAAAAACTAATTATTAGAGAAATAAAGATTAAATCAATAAAAACATACATGTTGGAAGATAGAACATTTTGCACATAATTTAAATCTGTCTCAATTTCATGATATGTGTATTTTCGAAAAAATGATCTCATAGTTAGCACCTACTCGCCTATTGTACTGTATTATATGCACAAACAGAAGGTTAGGTGCTAAAAACACAGGTTGAAGAGTATAAAGAAAAATCTTACGAAAGATTTCAGTGTGACGATAAAATGATTTAGTAAAATTAAATGGGATTTTTATGTGCTGCTTGTGGTGGTTAGGGGGGAACTCCTGTAGGATAAGCGGGATAGCCTGAGACCTTGCAGTCTGAAAGCAGAACGCGGCTAAGCGTGAACCCCTGAAACAAAAAGCAATAACCCTATACATAGGATATACTATAGACAAACTTATAATTCTAAAATTCTGTGGGTTTATATACAGTTTAAAATCTTACGAAAGATTTCTTTTCGGACTACAAAAAATGAAACTTTTTTATTAAAAATTCGTAAATAAATATAAAGTAGAATGTTTAGTGTTTACAAGGAGCTATGCTATGATAAAGATAGAAAGTTATCTTTGGTTTAAAATTAGGAAGTGGAGAAAATGAATAAAGACTTTTATACCATTAATAATATAATACTTCCATTGTCTGAAGAAAACTGGTTTAAACTTTTGCTAAAGCCTATTAAAGAAAGACCATTATATGATACCAGTAATCGTATATTTACTTTCGGGCAGGCAGTCGTTAAACTACTGGGAATATCGCTAGACGAGGATGAATATTATAATCAGCTGTTTAATTGGATACATAAAGATAATACTGGTTTACACTTATTAACAGATGAAACACTCGATAGGACAATCGATAATCAGCATTTCCAATCTATTCAAAAAGTATTTAATCGAATGAATGAGCAGAATTTATCCATTAATCGATTTGTTGCTTTTCTTGACGGAGAGAATGTACTGATAAAATCCTCTGTTCCAGCTATTCATCGGAAATTGCGGGAAAGTTTTATTAAAGTAATTCAGCATTTCGCAGAATTGGAAGAAAACGGCTTGAAAAATAAGGATTTAAGAAGATTAGTAGTGGATATTGTAAAATGGTCGATTAATCATTTACAGCCTGTCTTAGAAGAAACCGAATTAAATGAAAATATGCCTAAGTTTCTTTGGTATGGTGATGCAAGTAAAAGTCAGTCCTATTTTATCTATTATCTCCTTACCATTGGGTGTGATATTGTAATGGTTCATCCTAATGGCACAGATATTTTAGAAAAGTTAAAGCTAGATAAGGAGCTGTTTTTTCAGCATCAATATCCACAACGGAAAGAACCTGAAAGCTTTCCTACAGAAGAAAGAAAAAGAACAGCGACTGTAGCATATCGAGCGTCAAAGGAAATTGAGAGTATACTGCATCATGAGGGATCCAATCTTTATAAACCATGGCAATTTAGAGATTATATCCCCTTTTCGGTTACCCTAAAAACTACATATGATGAAATTTTTCTTTTGGAGAAAGAGCTTGCTATGATTCGACCAAACTTTGAAGTGAAAAATGGAGAAGTGCATATCCCTGCTATTTTTGCTAAAATATTTGGTGTAAGTAAAAATCGCAAAGAATACTGGGATCGTATTCACGGAATAGTCAATCGAGAGGATACGCTATTGATTAAAGATTTTCCGTTTACAAGAGCAATTATTAGCGATTACCGATATCATTATCGCGGAGCGCTGGGAAGAAACGGTTTACTTGATCCGGAAAAGATGATGAGTGCCCATTATTGGAATTATAAACAGCTGCCAACCGGCTTACAAAAAGGGATAGCTGCTGCAATTTCAAGAGTATGCTCAAGACCAGTACTTATAAAACAATCGGATGAATCAGATGAAGATGTAGCAATTTTTCTATTTTCACAATGTTTACTTATACCAGATGAACTTTTAAAAATGCTGCAAAAATTTGATTACTCTCAAGAAGTACCAAGTATTGTATTATTTAAAACAGAAAAAAGCGGCGTATTCACGCGAGAAGATGCAGCAATGTTAATTTTAATGAATGCATTGGGTGTTGATATTATTATTTATAATCCACCTGGACATGTCGATATGGAGAACTTTATACAAGACAATTTATTTGATGCCCATTGGCTCGAGGACGTTGTATTTGATATGGAGTATAAAGAGCCATCCTTTTTGAAAAGGGGACTGTTTGGCGGATTTTTAAAGAGTAGAAAGGGAGATAATGGATGAACATGCAACCATCAAATATAAACAATGCGGATAACCAGGTCGCAGAATTATTAACAGAAGAAAAAGTATCAGAAATTAAATTAGCGCTTAGAAATGAGCCAGAAGTGCAAAAATTGGCCCAGTCTATTGATGAAAAGGATCAAATTCAGATTCTTGAATTCGGGAAAGAGCCGGCAACGCAAATTTCAAAATTCTCCGATAAAATTCTTAACAATATGAGAACTACTAAAGTGGAAGATTCCGGAGAATTATTAAAACAGCTCGGCAGAATAATGGATAAATTTGATAAGAAAGATTTTGAAGATGCGTCAAAAGGTTTCTTTGGCAAACTGTTTAAAAAAAGCGAAAAGATTATGGAAAAACTTTTTGGGAAATATCAGTCTATGGGACAAGAGATTGATAAAGTATATGTTGAAATATCGAAATATCAAAATGAAATGGTTGATTCGACGACGATGCTTGATGAAATGTATGAGCAAAATTATCAATATTATTTGACGCTCGAAAAATATGCAGTTGCAGGGGCAATGAAGTCGGAAGAATTAAAGACACAAGTGCTTCCGCAAATCGAAGCTAAAGCAACTGCTGGAGATCAATTAGCGGGTATGCAGCTCGACTCCCTTAGAAATGCGATAGAGCTCCTTGATCAGCGGGTTTATGACTTAGAAATGGCCAAAATGGTTGCTCTGCAAACAGCACCGCAAATACGTTTGCTTCAAAGAGGAAATACAAAATTAATTGGAAAGATTAATTCGGCATTTGTTACGACGATTCCAATTTTCAAAAATGGACTAATCCAAGCTGTTGCTGCCAAAAGACAAAAATTAGTCGCAGATAGCATGAGTGAACTGGACAGAAGAACAAATGAAATGCTTGTCAAGAATGCGCAAAATATATCCCAGCAAAGCGTCGATATTGCAAGACTTGCAGGAAGTCCCAGCATTAAGATTGAGACGATTGAAGAATCTTGGAATATTATTATAAAAGGAATGCAAGAAACAAAAACAATTGAAGAAGAAAATAAGCGGTTAAGAGAAGAAGGCACAAAGAAATTAGAAGAATTACAAAATAACTTTAAGCAAATGAAACTTCAAGGTTAATGAGAGAGTTAATTCCAATCACTTTTTATGAATTATCATGAGAATAATTGATAAGAAAAGTGTTTCGAAACTCTATAAAGTTTAGCTGCATTGATTGAAATGGATATATTTTCTGAGGCGAGAAATTGTCTTAGAAAATATATCATCCATCTTAACATAAATCGGGAAAGATACTAGTTTATTACTAGGAGTTTGATTGCACTTTAGAATCATAAGATAGTAGAGAAATATTAAAAGACGTTATTTTAGAGCTAAATAATCGGTGTGAATTAGTGTTAAAATAAAAAACTTTAAAAAAGTAAAATTATATCATACATAGGAGTTGGGAATATTGGCGATTAATTTGCAAAAAGGTCAGAGAGTTGATTTAACAAAAGGGAATCCAGGATTAAGCAGAATTTTAATTGGACTTGGTTGGGATCCTGTTCAACAAAATAAGGGCGGGGGCTTATTCGGTTCTCTTTTTGGTGGAGGACAGGCAGCAAGTATTGACTGTGATGCATCTGTAATTATGGTAAATGAACAAGGAAAGGTTCAAGCAAATAGTGATGTTATTTATTTTGGCAATTTAAAAAGTCGCGATGGCAGTGTAATCCATTCAGGCGATAATTTAACAGGTGACGGGGATGGAGATGATGAACAAATCCGCGTTGATTTAAGTAAAGTTCCTGCACATATACATAAACTCATATTTGTTGTTAATATTTATGATGCAGTAAAAAGAAGACAAGATTTTGGAATGATTCAAAATGCCTTTATTCGAATTGTTAACCCATTGACGAATCAATCACTTATTCACTACAATTTATCAGATGATTATGCAGGGAAAACTAGTGTAATAGCTGGAGAATTATACAGACATGGACAGGATTGGAAGTTTGCGGCTGTTGGCACAGGTACAAATGCTGGTAGTTTAGGAGAGTTGGTTAAATCGTTTTCATGATAGGGGTAAAGCAATAGTAATTTGAGGATCCATCTATTATTTGACGAGGGAGGAATAGAAATTGAGTATTAATCTTTCTAAAGGACAACGAATTGATTTAACTAAAACAAATCCAGGCTTAACAAGAGCAATTATTGGATTAGGCTGGGATATTAACCAATATGACGGTGGGGCTGGCTTTGATTTAGATGCATCGGCATTTATGGCCGATGACAATGGGAAAGTGATAAATGATGTGGATTTTATCTTCTATAATAATCTTATTCATCCTAGCGGCGGTGTGGAACATACAGGTGATAACCGTACAGGAGAAGGCGATGGGGATGACGAGCAAATCATTATCGATTTCACAAAAATCCCTGCACATGTAAGCAAAATTGGGATTGCGGTAACCATCCATGACGCTGAAGCAAGAAGACAAAATTTTGGACAAGTTTCAAATGCATTTGTTCGCGTTGTAAATGAAGATAATAATATGGAGATTCTCCGATTTGATCTAGGGGAAGATTTTTCAGTTGAAACAGCTGTGATTGTATGCGAACTTTATAAACATGGCGGAGAATGGAAATTTAACGCAATAGGTAGCGGCTTTTCTGGAGGACTTGCTGCACTATGTCGGAATTATGGTTTAGAGGTTTAATGAGGAAAACTATTAAAATTTTGTCTTGATTTTTCTCCTTGCTGACATATGTCCAAAAGAGTGAACATAGAAGTATGCGGTGATTTCTCTATGTTTTATTCTTTTGGATTTTTTTAGGAATTCTTACCCAATATTAACTAGTATTTTGCGTTGACTCCCCATGATATAATTTTAATAGATTAGTATATTCTTATCCGATGAATGAGTAATGGATAAAAAGTGCAGTCCGTTTATTGGGGAGGAAGAGGGATGAGATGGCTCAAAAGATTGGCACCAGTAGGAATGATAGCAGCAACCAGTATTCTTATGGGAAACTCACAGCTTCCAAATAATGAAACATACTTAAAAAATCTGTCTGATTTAACAGTTGTTAAAGCACATCTTTCCACCGATGCAAAAGAAAATTTAGGGAATATTATTATACTGCCTGATGCGAAGTTTGACCAAACAGAAGCAGCTACTATAATTGAAAGATTAAATAAGTTACCTCCTACGCTATTAAATAAGATACAATCTAGTGGAATAAAGGTGAAATTATTTACAGGTAAATTAACAGATAATAAAACGGCACAGAAATTCGCTGGTATTATTCCTAGAGGATACACCTCCCAAAAACCATGGGATGATGTACCTGGTATTGGGGGAGGCAAGGTTGTGCTAGTGAAGATTGGCGCAAGCGAAAAGGGAAAAGGTCATAGTTCAGTTAATTTAGAGTATCATGAATTAGCCCATTCTATTGACTATAAAATTTTAAAATATGGAAGTAAAACAGAAGGATATAAAGCAATATGGAATGAAGAAAAAAGTAGACTATTTCCAACTAGACAATATTTTCTACAATATGCGGAAGAATATTTCGCCGAAACATTTGCTATGTTTTATGTTGGTGGAACGGAAAAGGAAAAACTTTTTGAGTATGCTCCAAAAACATATCATTATATCGCTTCTATTCAATAGCTTGATTAATAAAAAAAGGGTGTTTAAAAAATGAGACAATATTTAGATCTATGTGAACATATTTTAACAAATGGTGTAAAAAAAGAAGATCGTACAGGAACTGGAACCATTAGTACGTTCGGATATCAAATACGCTTCGATCTTTCCGAAGGTTTTCCTTTAATTACGACAAAAAAGCTTCATTTACGTTCAATTATCCATGAATTACTTTGGTTTTTAAATGGTGATACTAATGTGAAATACTTACAAGATAATAATGTCCGCATTTGGAATGAATGGGCAGATGAAAAAGGGGATTTAGGTCCTGTTTATGGTCATCAGTGGCGTTCGTGGACGACAAGAGAAGGGAATACAATTGACCAAATTTCGGAATTAATTCATGCCATCAAAACAAATCCTGATTCAAGAAGACTAATAGTGAGTGCTTGGAATGTAGGAGATATTGAGAAAATGGCATTACCACCTTGTCATTGTTTATTTCAATTTTATGTAGCAGAAGGCAAATTATCTTGTCAATTGTATCAGCGATCAGCAGATGTATTTCTAGGAGTGCCTTTTAATATAGCTTCCTACGCCTTACTAACACATATGATTGCACAAGTTTGTGATTTAGAGGTAGGAGAATTCGTGCATTCATTTGGTGACGTTCATATTTATACGAACCATATTGAGCAAGTAAAGCTGCAGCTTACGAGAGATCCTAAGCCGTTGCCACAGTTGAAAATTAACCCAAATGTAAAAGATATCTTCTCATTCGAATTTGATGATTTTGAAATTATCAATTATGAAGCCCATCCTCATATTAAAGGAGCAGTAAGCGTATGATTTCTTTAATTGTTGCCATGGATCGTAACAATGTAATAGGAGTAAATAATCAATTACCTTGGCATTTGCCGAATGATTTAAAGTATTTCAAAAGAATAACAACTGGGCATCCAATCGTAATGGGTAGAAAAACAAGGGATTCAATTGGCAGAAATTTGCCTAATCGTGAAAATGTCATCATAACGAGAAATTCTGCCTATCAGTGTGAAGGCTGCACGATTCTCCATTCTATTCAAGATTTTTATGAGTGGTGCAAAGAGAAACAGACTGAGGAAATTTTTATTATTGGCGGAGCGGAGCTTTTTGCAGAAACAATTAAGAAAACAGATAGATTGTATTTAACACAAATTGATCATGAATTTTCAGGAGATACCTTTTTTCCGGCATTAAATTGGCAGGAATGGAAGCTGGTAAGTGAAAAAAAAGGGGAAGTTGATGACCAAAATATTTACCCGCATACCTTTTTAGTTTATGAGAGAGTGTGAGAAGGGAAAGATATTTGTTTCCGTTCTGCTACAGACACTCTAACACCTATGCGAATTGAGTAAGCTTGATCTCTGTGTGGGCTATATAAAGCGTTTCTACATCCCGCAGAGAGTAGCTCCATTACACTTCATTTTAAAGTTAATAAAAAAGCCAAACAGTTATACGACAAACTTTCGTATATTGTTTGGCTTTATTTCTAGACAAGATACTTATATCCCATCCTCTTATTTACTAATAGTGTATTTTATTCACTTTTATCTATACATAAAGATACACACAAAAATACATTAAAGCACTCCCTGCTAATACGAATAGGTGCCAAATAGCGTGGAAGTAGGGAATCTTTTGCATGACATAGAAGATGCTTCCGATCGTATATAAAAGCCCGCCGCCTACGAGAAGCATAAAACCAGTTGTGCCAATGGCATGATATAACGGGACAATAGCCATTACAATCAGCCAGCCCATAATAACGTACAAAATGGTGGAAGTAACTATATATTTTTTTACATAATAACATTTAAAGACAATACCAATAATGGCCAAAGCCCATACGATTCCAAATAGTGTCCAGCCTAACCCGCCACGGATAGCAACTAAAACAAAAGGAGTATAGGTACCTGCGATTAAAAGATATATAGAAGAATGATCGAGTATCTCGAAAAAGTCCTTCACTTTCTCATGGGTAATGCTATGCAATAGGGTGGAGCATAAATATAGGATAATCATGGTTGCTCCAAAGATAGAGAAACTGACGATTCTCCATGGGTTATCTGTTTCAACAGCATTAATGATCAGCATCACTAATGCAGGTATACTTAAAAGAAAGCCAATCCCGTGGGTAATACTATTTGCAATCTCTTCTTTTAATGAGAAATCTTTAATCGAAAAATTCATAATTTTATTCACTCCTTATCCCCTAATTGTAATGGATTTCTTTCATAAAAACAAACAATTGCCGAATATGCTGCAATCAGATAATTTTACGTGGTCAAAAAAGTTTAAAAAAAATGAAAATTTAAAATTTTGTTAGTGATAAAAGAATAATTCATGATATAATGTACAAATTAAAATGGTTAGAAATGAGGGTGTGGAAATGGAACAAAATGTAATGAAAAAATGGGTGCAATTGGAGGATATTATTATTGCATACCAAGGTATTAAAGACATAGTAGCCCATACTCCCTTACAAAAAAATTATCGGTTATCCGAAAAATATGATTGCAACATTTATTTAAAAAGGGAAGATTTACAGCATGTTCGTTCCTTCAAACTAAGAGGAGCATTTTATTCCATGAAGATGCTGGAAAAAGAGAAAATGAAAAATGGCGTAGTATGTGCAAGTGCAGGGAATCATGCACAAGGAGTGGCCTATTCTTGTCGTTATTTAAATGTGCATGGAAAAATATTTATGCCTGCAACAACTCCAAAGCAAAAGGTCACACAAGTTAAAATGTTTGGCAAAGAAAATGTAGAAATTGTTTTAATAGGGGATACTTTCGATGATTCATATGTAGAAGCAGTAGCGTGTGCAGAAGCGGAAGAAAGAGCATTTATCCATCCATTTAATGATGAAAATGTTATTGCTGGTCAAGGGACAATGGCAATCGAAATGATGAATGATATTGATGTCCCGATTGATTTTGTGTTTGCAAGTATCGGTGGCGGTGGCTTAATGGCAGGGTTAAGTACATACATGAAAAGCGTTTCTCCAGCAACGAAAATGATTGGTGTAGAACCAGCTGGTGCCCCTTCGATGAAGGAAGCCTTAATTAGAAATAAAGTAGTAACATTAAATAAAATTGATAAATTTGTAGATGGGGCAGCAGTCAAGAGTGTTGGACAAAAGAATTTTGAAATTTGCAGAGATTATGTAGATGATATCGTGTTAGTGCCTGAAGGCAAAGTATGTACATCTATTTTGTCTTTATATAATGAGCACGCCATAGTCGCTGAACCAGCTGGAGCTCTTCCAGTTGCTGCGCTAGACTTGTATAAGGAAAAAATAAAAGGCAAAAATGTTGTGGTTGTCATTAGTGGTGGTAATAATGACATTGATCGCATGCAGGATATTAAAGAACGCTCTTTATTATATGAAGGTTTATTATATCACTTTATTGTTAATTTTCCGCAAAGAGCAGGTGCACTAAGAGAGTTTTTAGATGATGTTTTGGGACCTGATGACGATATTGTTCGATTTGAATACGTCAAAAAGAATAATAAGGAAAGTGGTCCTGCACTTGTAGGTTTAGAACTGAAAAATAGGGATGATTACAGAGAATTAATTGAACGAATGGATAAAAAAGGATTTCCGTATACGGAAGTAAATAGAGATTCTAACTTATTCCATTTACTGGTCTAATCCATCTAATATGGCCATGCGCGTTGTTATTGAGCGCATGGTTTTTTGAGCATGCATTTACTTTTTAAAGCGTTTTGAGTTCAGTTATTTCGTCAGAGATTGTGATGCGATTCACAGGTTACGAAATGCTTAATTTGTGGTATAGTGGATAATAGATGCTCAAAAAAATACAAAGCAGCATAGGAATATAATAAAAATAAATGTATAATAAAGTAAGCGCTTAATTGAAAAATGAATGATTAATAGGAAGTGTGAAATGAAAAAAATCAAAATTGTAACAGATTCAACGGTAGATTTATCACAAGAAATTTTAGAAAAATATGAAATTGAGGTAGTATCTTTATCTATTTATGTTGATAACAAATCATATTTGGATCGAGTAGATATTTCACCAGCGGAATTTATTGATAAGATGATAGCAGCAGATGAGCTACCTAAAACCTCCCAGCCATCTGTTGGCACTTTTGTGGAAAAATATGATGAACTTGCAGACGAAGGCTTTGATATAATTTCCATTCATATGACTGGTGGAATGAGTGGGACAGTAGAATCAGCTAAAAGTGCCAGCCAATTAACAAAGGCAACCGTCTTTGTTGTAGACTCAGAATTTATTTCTAAAGGTTTATCTTTTCAAGTATTAGAAGCAGCCGAAATGGTAAAAAACGGGCATAACGCAGCCGAAATTTTGCAAAGATTAAATCATGTGAAAAAACATACGAAACTTTTTGTTGTAGTAGATACATTAGAGAATTTAATGAAGGGCGGAAGAATAGGAAAAGGGAAAGCGTTTCTAGGTTCTTTATTAAATATTAAACCCATTGCAACTCTAGAGGACGGTGTATATACACCTGTAGCAAAGGTACGAAGTCGTTCACAAGCAGTGAAATATTTAGCTAATGCCTTTGCGGAAGACAGCATAGGAAAAAAGATCAAAGGGGTAGGCATTACACACGCTGGCAGCCTAGATGTTGCGCTTAAATTGAAAGAAGCAATAGAAAAGGCTACTGGTTTTAATAGAGTTGATATTGACTATACAACTCCTATCATTTCCACCCATACGGGACCAGGGGCAATCGGGTTTAGCTATTATATGGAATAATCATTCTTTTATTGTAGGATTCAGCAAAAGGCAGATTGCTGCTCGACAAAAAGAATGTTGTGGGTTATAGGAATATAAAAACAATAAAAGCCAAACAATCATAGGAACATCCTGTGATTGTTTGGCTTTTTCTGTCTAAATAAGTTATATCTGAAACACTTTGATTTTGTGAGGATAAATGTAGAATCCTCTTATTCATTAGAAGGAAAGAGCAATTCATACCTCCTCTTTTTTTAAAATTAGTGAATTAAAAAAATGGGGTAATTAAAGGGAATTTAAGTGAAAATGTCGAATCAACATATAAATTAAGATAACGAACATAAATAACGATATATAATTCAATTGTAATTGGGAGAAGTAGTTTCAAGTATAGTATGTCTTTTGTAACCAAGGAATATAAGAAATAGGTGGCCAGTATGATAAAAAAATATAAAACTATTCCGTTTGCAAATAAATATCAAGTTGTTTCTTTTTTTCTGCCCTTTTTTCTTCTCATGCTTTTTGTAACATTCATATTCTATTACCAGTATAAAGAGTGGAAGACATATTTTGAAAAGGATGGGGAAGAAATTTTAACATTATTAAGTGATAATGTTTCCTTGCATATGGGTGAATCGAAAAGGACTGATTCTAAGCAACTACTTCATAATATAATCAACTCTCCAGATTTTAATAAAAGCATTTTGGAAATAAAGGAACGCATTTATATATCGGTATTAGCAGAAAATGAGAAGCAAAATCATATAGCTGTTATCTCACAGCAAAATCAAAAAATAGGAATTCATTATGTTGATAGACTAGCAGAAAATATAATGCCTGTATATAAGAGAACAATTACTATGCATGAAGTTCAGCACAGTAGCATATACAAACTTAATAAAGACCATTATAAGAGTTCCTTCATTCCTATTTATGATAAAAAAGGCCATTTGGTGGGCGTTATTGGAATGGAAAGGAAACTCAATGACCAGTTCTATTTTCTGAAAAAACTCGCACTTCAAATGATATTTTTCTTTTTAATTAGCTTTATCTTTCTGTTTATTTATATAAGAAACTGGTTAAATAAAATCCTTCACCCTATTAACAAAATGATGGTAGGTTTGAATGAAATAAGTGGTGGGAATTTTGATGTTAAAATGGAGATAAATGAGAACTCAGAATTACAAGGGTTGATGAAAAATTATAATGAAGTTGTTGCTAATCTTGCGTCTCTTTTCTATCGTTTAACCAATACTGCAAAAGAGCTTGGAACAATATCAAAGGATTTTCAACTAACTACAATGGAAGAAGCACTTATGCAAATGGATAATATTGTAGATTACTTGAAAATGAATAAGGAATTACAAAGAGCGGAGAAAATGAATGCAGTTGGTCAGCTTGCTGCATCTGTTGCTCATGAAATAAGAAATCCGATGACTGTCGTCAAAGGTTTTTTGCAAATTTTTTATGCAAAAGAACATATGAGTGAAGAAGAAAGAACATATATTAAATTAATGATTGAGGAAATGAATCGCGCAGAAACAATTATTAATGATTATTTATCTTTAGCAAAGCCTGATGTGGAACAATCACAAAAGGTTGATGGAGCAGCATTGGCAAATAAAGTCATTGACTTAATGCACTCTTATGCAATGATGGGCAAAGGTATTCACTTTAAAAAAAATATTCAAAAAGTATACCTAGAAGCTAATAATAATGAATTAAAGCAAGTACTTATAAATATTTTAAAAAATGCAATTGAAGCAATGAAAAATGGAGGAACGATAACTATTAACCTTTATCCAGTAAAGAAATATGGGGTATTTGAAATAGAGGATACTGGAATAGGAATGACAGAAGAAGAGATAAACCGATTAGGTACTGCATTTTATTCGTTAAAAGAAAAGGGGACTGGGATGGGTTTAATGGTTTGTTATCAGATGGTTGAGCAGATGAAAGGACATATTGAAGTACAAAGCGAAAAAGGAAGGGGCACGTTATTTAGAATTTTCATCCCTCTCTATCTTAATGAGTAAAAAAAGTAATTCTCCTTACATATGGATGAATTTAGAGTTTCCTAAAAGAAAAAGTTTAAATAAGAGAATTTTTTACTTATTTCGCAGTGATTAGGATGCATATTGGGAGCTTATTGGAAAAAAATAAGTGCATAAATTCATTTCGAATTCTCTTCAATATGCTATACTATAAAAAATGAAGGTAGGTGAAAAGATGAAAAAACCATTTACCTTTCTTGTTTTATTATTTTCTCTTTTAATGCTTGTTTCCTGCTCCAATCAGACACTCTATAATACAGAAAAAGATATGGTAGTTTTGAATAAAAAGGATATACCAGTCAGTTTTTTACCAAAAGAATTAGCAATAGTATCTGTTGGAGATTCTCTCACACAAGGTGTTGGTGACAGCACTGGAAAAGGGGGATATATTCCATATCTGCAAACTTTACTTGAAGAAACTAAAGGAGTAAATAAGGCAGATTTTTTGAATTATGGGGTAAGAGGCAACAGGTCCGATCAGTTATTAAAAAGAATTAAAACAGAGGAAGTTAGTGAGTCAATTAAAAAAGCAGATGGTGTAATTATTACTATTGGTGGAAATGATATTATGAAAGTTGTACGAAATAATATTACCAATTTGCAAATGGATTCTTTTAAGGCACAATTAAGCGAATATGAAGATAATCTAAATAATGTTTTGGCTAGTATACGAGAATACAATCCTAAAGCTGTCGTAATAGTAGTTGGGGTCTATAACCCATTTATCAAGATGTTTTCCGATATCAAAGAAATGAATCAAATTGTGGCCGATTGGAATAGTACAAGTGAAAGGGTATTAGCAAAATATGAGCATACATATTTCGTGAGTATCGAGAATATTTTTGAAAATCCAACATCAGATTTACTTTATGAAGATTATTTTCATCCTAATGACAAGGGATATCAGCTTATTGCTGAAGCCATCTATGAAAAGATGTTAACAGCGCCACTAGCTGATATACTGGAGAATTTGCAGACGGAGAATTGAGGAGAAAAGGTTGTTTAAGAACAAGTGGAAACTAGCATTTTTAACATTAGCAGGTGTTCTTGTACTTGGTATCATTTATATAGCGATAATGATATTTAAACCAGTTGAGAAGACACCGATATTAAAGCAGCAAGGAGAAGAAGTTCCATTTGCTGTTACAACAAATCGTGAGGATTTGACGAAGCTAATTAATCATTTTCTAGAAAAAGAAGGACTTAATGGTCCGATTCATTATGAAATAAATATAGCGGATCAAGTAGAGCTATATGGTACGATGCCGATTTTTCAAACAGATATTCAAATGAAATTAACCTTTGAACCAATAGCATTAGAAAATGGGGATTTATTATTAAAACAAAAAGAAATAAGTATTGGTCATCTGCCGTTACCCGTATCTTATGTAATGAATTTCATTGAAAATCAATATAATTTTCCAGATTGGGTTGATATTCAGCCAAATGAAGAAGAAATATATGTTCATTTAACTAAGATGGACTTGAAAAACGGAATGTTAGTAGAGGCGAAAACATTTGATTTAGAGCAAAATATAATTCAATTTAATTTATTGCTGCCAACTGAATAAGTAATGTATGAAAGGCTATTTCTAAAAAGTCTCCTATCCCAAATGTAAATGGATTAATGGTGGGAGATTTTGAGAATAGCCTCTTTATGCTAACAGGAAAAAATTAATAATTCACAAGTTTTTTCATCGGTTCCTTCGACAATAAATCCACTATATGTTTTATCGGCTTCTAATTGGAGAGCAGGAAATTTCTTTAATACTTCCTTTGTTTCTGTATTTCTTGCTTCTAAATAGACAGTCATTGGAAACAATCCTAAATAAGAACTTGCTCCTCTATAAGGAATGGATGGAAATACGATATCTCCTTTTTGAACGGCGATATCAATGGTTGGCAGGTTTTCTGCCAGTTGAATAATTCGTAGTTTTGTTTCGTTTGCTGGTACAATTGGAAATTCAGGAAATGAATGTATTGTGAGGTTTCTTTCATTGCCAGCAAGAGCAAAAGTATGATATGCATTACAATCAATATTCAATATTTGACTGGATAATGGATCTATCTCCTTCCCAGTTTCATATATATCCAGTTGATATTTTCCAGCAGGCAATGTTAATTCATTGCTCATCGTTTTAAAGGATACTTCTCTTAACAGACATATACCATTCATGTAAATATCAACAGCAGGCAAGTTATTAGTGCCTTGTAAAAACCTGACTTTCCCATATTCATTTTGCCTCTGGATGTCCGAGACAATGGCAGACTTACTTTCCTTCTTTAAAGCATGGGTTAAGCTTTGAAGATGCTTATGATAATAATATACATGTAATTCAGGATTCGTATATTTATAGTAATCACTTAATACGTTATACATTCCAGCTTCTTGGATGGAGTGAAAATGATCTCTTGTCATGGAACTTCCCCCTAATATTCATAATTCTCTTACTTTCCATTACGATTTAAAAGTAAATCCAGCTTGACAGATGAAGAAAAGAGTCTTCTGAAAATAGAATATGCTAAAGATTAGGGAGAGTGCCTAATAAAATAGGCTTTACAATTTAAATGAATATTTATATAATAAAATTAATAAGTGAAAGGGGCTGATGTCTTATGAGTAACAATACATTTTTTAAATCGTTTATTCATATAGCATACAGCCCAAACGGTTACGTCAATAAATGAGTATTTGTCATCTATAGATAGAGGATAAGTTCTTATGTGGAGACTTCTAAATGTTTGTAGGGAAACCATGGGCTGTATGCACCATGGTTTTTTAATTTACAAATATTTGGAGGTCTATACATGGAATTAACCCAGATTGGTTTTAACGAAACTATCAAAGAAGCGTTTGAAATGGTTGCAAAGGAAAATCAAATAATTGGCAGAATTTCTTTAGAACACAAAAGAATGTATCGAGTGTGGACGGAATATGGTGAGCTTTTATGTGAAGTATCCGGAAAATTAGCATACACTGCACAGTCAAGAGAAGAATTACCCGCAGTTGGCGATTGGGTGATTGTTTCGCCGAGAATTCTTGAAGAAAAAGGAACCATTATAAACATATTACCTCGAGTAAGCAAATTTTCTAGAAAAGTAGCAGGTAATAGTACCGAAGAACAAATAGTAGCAGCCAATGTTGATACTATTTTCTTAGTTAATTCATTGAATGAAGATTTAAACATAAGAAGAATAGAACGCTATTTAACTTTAACATGGGAAAGTGGAGCAAGACCGGTCATTGTTTTAACGAAAGCGGATTTAGTAGATGATATTAGTGAAAAAGTCACTTTAGTAGAATCAGTAGCTTTTGGTATTCCTATTATAGTAGTAAGTATTGTAAATAACATTGGATTAGAAACGTTGACAACATTTCTTTCTCCTGGAAAGACAGTCGCTTTATTAGGTTCATCTGGTGTCGGGAAATCTACTTTAACAAATTATCTATGCGGATACAATAAACAGGAAGTCCAAGGAATTAGAGAGTCCGATGCAAAGGGAAGACATACTACTACAAATCGAGAGATGGTTTTGTTGCCGAATAGTGCAGTATTAATTGATACTCCAGGAATGAGGGAGCTGCAATTATGGAATAGTGAAGAGGGTATTTCTAATAGTTTTTCTGAAATAGAAGAATTTGCAGCATATTGTAAATTCCGAGATTGTCAGCATGAAAAGGAAATTGGCTGCGCAGTAAAGCTTGCTATTGAAAATGGGAAAATCGAAGAAGAACGATTACTTAGCTATAAAAAGCTGTTAAGAGAACTGGCTTTTCTTGAGAGACGACAAGATAAAAAAGCACAATCAGATCAAAAGAAAATATGGAAAAATAGGAATAAACAATTTAAGAAGATGTAGTTACTTGATTGTTTTTATAAAAAGTCCCTTGGTCTTATGAATCAGGGGATTTACGTTTCTTTTAGAGACTTAATTTTTGCATATTTCTCTTATAAACATTAAGCTAATAGTGTGAAATCATGGAGATAAGGGAATAAAAAAGAGGAGAAAGTTATTTAGGGGGGTATAGATGTGAAGGAAAATGTAAAAGTGGCAACATTTGCAGGAGGATGTTTCTGGTGTATGGTTAAGCCTTTTGATCAGGAGCCAGGGATTATCAAAGTTGTTTCTGGGTATACAGGAGGACATAAAGAGAATCCAACCTATAAAGAAGTTTGTTCTGAAACGACGGGACATTATGAAGCAGTCCAAATTACATATGATCCAGATGTTTTTTCATATGAAAATTTGCTTAGTATTTATTGGCAGCAAATTGATCCAACTGATGCAGGGGGGCAATTCTATGATCGCGGTCAATCCTATCAAACAGCAATCTTTTACCATAGTGAGGAACAAAAGCAAGCAGCTGAAATATCTAAACAACAATTAGAATCAAGTGGTAGATTTAGTAAACCGATTGTAACAAAAATTCTTCCAGCATCTACTTTTTATCCTGCGGAGGATTATCACCAGGATTATTACAGAAAGAATCCTGAACATTATAATCGTTATCATATTGGATCAGGACGTGCAGCATATATTCAAGAGAATTGGAGAGATGAGTAATGGAAAAAGACAAACTAAAAGAAAAATTAACACCCATACAATATGAAGTAACACAAAACAATGGAACAGAACCACCATTTCGTAATGAATATTGGGATGAATTTGGTGATGGGATTTATGTCGATATTGTTTCAGGAAAACCATTATTCAGTTCCCTTGATAAATATGATGCTGGCTGTGGATGGCCAAGTTTTACAAAGCCAATTGATGAAGAAGAATTAACGGAAAAGAAAGACACTAGTCATGGAATGATACGCACAGAAGTGAGAAGTAAGGAGGCTGATTCTCATCTTGGTCACGTATTTAATGATGGTCCGCAACCTACAGGCTTACGATACTGCATGAATTCAGCAGCGATGAAGTTTATACCAAAAGAAGAATTGGAAGAAAAAGGATATGGTAAGTATTTAAGTTTATTTAGATAATAGAAGAAAGGGGGATGCCATGATAGGTATCCCCCCCTTTCTTCAAGGAAGTATTTTTGCTAATTAGTGATAATAGAAGATATTTGGATCAAATGTTGATCGGTTATATTATATCTTGATTTATGTGCGGAAATTTGAAAAGTAACCTTATGATCCGTATTTTTTAGACCGCTAGTGACATAGAGTGATCTTTCTTTTTTAAATGGCCACCATGTGGAAATAGTAGTTACATAGTTATTGTCTATAAATACATCCATCATTCCACCCTTTTCACTTCTGATTACGTTTACTCCTAAAAAAGAACCACTAAAATGATATTCAATATTTGCGCCAATTTTACCGGATGTATAATAACCATCTTTTTTTCGGAAAGAAGGGTCGATTGAATCAATAGGATAACTGGTTTTCATCTTCAAACTAGATACCTCATTAACAGGTATAGTAGAAGTCAGTACTTTCTTTTTATTGTGAATTGCTTTTTGCAGCGTATTAACGACTTCTTGAGCATATAGATAATATCCATAGTCATTTGGGTGTACAAGATCATTTGTTAATCGTTCAGTTGATAATCTAGATTCTCGAAAAGGAATTCTCATATCAATATTTGTTGCATAAAAGTTTTTAGATATCTGTTTTATAACGTTCACAAAGTCCTCATTATCTAGACTGCTTTCTGTAATTGTTATTAATTCTGCATCAGGATAACGGAGGACAACCTCTTCTAATAAAGACTGATAAAAGAAATAAAATTGCTTATCATCCATATATTTTCGATCATTTTCTCCAAATACAATAAATACTAAATCAATATTTTTAGATAAACTATTTTTCAATTTATATAATCCTTCAAATGCAGTGGCTCCGCTTTGTACTACTAACTGTTTTTTAAATGAGCCTCCATATTTTTCTGTTAAGCTCCTTTCCATAAGGTGAAACCATTTTCGATGATTGTTGCTTGCCCCTGAACTCCTGCCAATACTATCGCCTACAATTAAATAGTTCACTTGTTTTCCATCCGTAATTTTTTTGTAAACATTTCTTTTCGGTTGTTCAGAATGAACTAATGCATATGCCATGCTGGTTATGACAATAAAAATAAGAGAGTAAATAAAATATTTCAATCCTTTTTTCATTTTTCTATTTTCTTACCCTCCTTATTAATTAACGAATATCCTGTTCATTAAATTACCCTACAGAAATACAAGGTAACCAGTAATTTTATTGTATTTTGAATGAGAAGAAATTTAGGCTCTTCGGACAATTACTATTGAATGAATTTAAATTCAACTAAATCACTTGCACCATTATTTTCAATTATGTATAGTATACGTTATATCTATCGATCAAGGAAGGTGAGATCATGACTAAATCTTTTTATCATTTTCTTATGAAGTTTAGACATCCCGAACCAAATGATCAAATTAGCGAATTTGCGAATGAAGCTTATCTTGATCATGATTTTCCCAAAAATAGTTTTGATTATGATGAAATAAGCGATTATCTAGAATTAAATGGTCATTATCTTCCAAGCATGCGTATTTTTGATGAGGCATGGGAGAAATATTTATTTCAAGAAGAAAAGAAGAATTATAGCTATTGAAAACATCCAACCACAATTTGTTTGGATGTTTTTTTATCTTCTTAATGTTGCCTGTCTAAAAGGTTAATTATTCCTTAAATAATAAGAAGAAAAAAAGGAAGAGCTGATGCTTGTACTTAAACATTGGAAAGTATTCTTCCTTTTAACCTATACACATATAATGAATAAACCGTTTAAGGAGTGACAATAACACAATTAGGAAGATAGAGAATTTTTATGCGCGAATAGTGGTTTGTTGCATATGATAGTAGTACCAAATAAGTGAAAGTATAGCCGGAAAAGGATGGAAATTACATGGTAATTGAAGATAGGATAATATTCCTTTAATATCCCCCATCTTCATGGATCAAATATTCTATTCAAGAGTGTGGGGGAAAAACGCATAAGTAGCAGTGCCACACAATCTTGTTTAGAGAGGATTTGTTATTATGGCGAATCGAAAAAAACCAAAATTCAAAATTGGTGATACAGTCGTGATCACGATATATGGAACGGTCGGAAAAATCACGGATGTAAAATATTTGGATCATATGCATGTATATGAAGTAAATAAAAGTGAAGGTTTATATTTGGAATCCAGTTTGCAAATGCTTTCTGAGTATGATGGTGAAATTATGGATTCAGAGAAGATTGATATTGAATTTCGCTTCTTTATTGGTGATTTAGTCAAAGTGAAAGGATATGGATCCAATCTTTTTAAAATAATGGGGTTTCGAACAGAAATTTGGAGATATAAAAACGATGCATGGGAAGATGTAATTTATGAGCTTTCTAGAGTAAGTGATGGAGAATGGCTAGAAGCAGGGGAAGATGAATTAACCCTAGTAGCAGATGCAGATAGTGCAGATTCATTTATACAAAAATTAGGACTACTTTATATATTGGATAAAAAACAAAAATCCATTGAGTTAAAAAAGGCGAATAGCTCTTTCCAGCAGACCGAAAAAGAATTATTAGAAAGAAGTAAGGAGAAGAAAGAGCTCATTGACGGATTGCTAGATATCTATAATGATTACAGTATTTTATATTCTTTATTTAAAGATACCGAATATGAGCAGGTTATGAAGTTAACCCTTCGAAAACTCAAGTTGGTCAGCAGCAGATCTGATAAAGATAATGAAACGAAAATCTAGAATAATAGATAGATAAACATCGGTATGCTGCTAATGACTAGAAGGGAAAAAAGCTTTTGTAAAAGGGAATGAAAAATAGTGAGGATTTCACTGTTTTCCTTGTTCAAATCTATTTTTATTTCTTCGACTACGAATTGGATTTTATTCATTATTAAATGCCTCCCTTTTTTATTTAAACTATATGTGGACCGGATGCAAAGCATGTCTATTTTTTCAATTAATTTGCTATATACTAGATAATATTTCTTGAAAAAAAGCCTGTTTTATCAGATAATTTTATTGTGAAAGCATTTTTTTCTTAATGTCACATATATTCTTTAAAAAAGGGGGGCGATAAGCATGAAAGAAATCGACGTAATTATTGATACTGAGGAAATAGCAGAGTTTTTCTTTCGTGAGCTAGTAAAAAGGGGATTCGTTCCTACTGAAGGTGAAATGGAAGAATTGGCTGACATTACATTTGAATATTTATTGGACAAATGCATTATTGACGAAGAACTTGATGAATAAAGATAATAAAAATGGTGAGGAAATCTCACCATTTTTTTATACATAATTTTATAGCACTCTAATAGCTTGAAAGGTCATATTATCGTTTGCGTCCCGTTGCAGAGTATTCTTTTCCATGCGCTTCCTGTTCTGCAATAATAGCCTCTTTTGGTATATGATTATTCTTCTTTGGAGAATTAATCCTATTTCGATGTTTTTTACCCATTATAATCCCCCTCACGACAGAATCCTTTATTTTCCTATAAAATAGGATAAAAATTAGTTTTGCCTCTCTTAGTGTAGGAAAACTAATTTTAGTATAACCTCATCAAAAATTTGTTATGCTAAAATTAAATATGTTTTACAGCATATTAGAATATGATATAGTACAAATAGTGAAGTTTTAATAAGCATGTAATATTTGGATTGAAACAATGAAATGAGTGTCAATTGGAGGAAATAAAAATGAGTGTACATATTGGTGCAAAAGAACAGGAAATTGCAGAAACTGTCTTACTTCCAGGGGATCCATTAAGAGCAAAATATATTGCTGAAAATTTTCTAGAAGATGCAGTGTGCTATAATGAAGTTCGTAATATGTTTGGTTATACAGGGACATATAAAGGAAAAAGAATTAGTGTACAAGGTACAGGGATGGGTGTTCCATCTATTTCTATCTATATTAATGAGTTAATTAGCAGCTATAATGTCCAAAACTTAATTCGTGTTGGAACATGTGGTGCAATCCAAAAGGATGTAAAAGTAAGAGACGTCATTCTTGCAATGAGTGCTTCAACGGATTCTCAAATGAATCGTTTAACCTTTGGAGGAGTAGATTACGCGCCAACAGCGGACTTTGATTTGCTGAAAAAAGCGTATGATAGTGGATTGGATAAAGGACTATCTTTAAAAGTAGGAAATGTCTTTACCGCAGATATGTTTTATAACGATAATTCTGAGCTGGAAAAATGGGCGAAATATCAAATCTTAGCAATAGAAATGGAGACAGCTGCACTTTATACGATAGCTGCTAAATTTAATCGTAAAGCCCTTTCTGTTTTAACTGTAAGTGATCATATCTTAACTGGCGAAGAAACAACAGCACATGAAAGACAAACAACATTTAATGAAATGATTGAAGTGGCTTTAGAAGCAGCAATAAAATAATTAGCAATAGAAAAAGGTATGCTTTTTGCATACCTTTATAAAATCCAGTAGTGTAGAAAATTTAATGATATGTAAGGTGACATAAATGAGGAAATCAGTAGCTATCTCATCTTTAGCATTAGCGATTGCAATGTTAACAGGGTGTGAAAAAGTAGATTTAAAATCAATACAAGACAAAGTTTCTTTTTGGGATAAAACTGAAAAGGAACAAGAAGTGGAAACACCAGTTAACAAAGAGGATCAGGTCAAGGATGAGGAGCAACAACCTTCTGAGACAGTGTCAGAGGAAGAAAAAACACCTTGGACACTTGAATCTATTTTTTTTAATGACATAAAAGAGGTTGATGGAAGAAAGATCATTCAAAATCCAACAAATATTGTTTCTCTTGTTAATAAAGAATTCGGCTTACCAGATGGCTATGCTCCAAAGGATTTAGTGAGACCAAATGTTGAATTTTCCTTTGGTAATCAGGATATTGAAAAAAGTTATATGAGAAAAGAAGCAGCAAAAGCGTTGGAGGACATGTTTAACGATGCAAAGAAAAGTGGCATTACACTTTATGCAGTTTCTGGTTATCGTTCTTACAACCGTCAAACGGAGGTCTATGATGCGGAGGTTAGCCGGGTTGGAAAAGAGAAGGCGGTACAAGCAGTTGCGTACCCTGGAAATAGTGAACATCAAACAGGACTTGCAATGGATATATCAAGTGAGAGTGCCAACTTCTTATTAACAGAGGAATTCGGAGAGACGAAAGAAGGAAAATGGTTAAAGGAAAATGCTCATTTATATGGCTTTATTCTCCGTTATCCGAAAGGGAAGGAGAAAATCACACAATATGAATTTGAACCGTGGCATTTTCGATATGTAGGTAAAAAATCTGCAAAAGATATTTATGAAAATGACTGGACCTTAGAAGAGTACTTTAAGGTCGTTCGAAAAATATAAGCTAGGGCGCAGAAAAGGAATACCACATCAATCATTCCTTTTCTGTTCCCTATTAATAGAAGAATTTCCTTATATTTGATTAAGTAAAAATAAACGTGGTATTCTATTTGCATACATAGTGTAAAACTCTCTTGGAAACGAAAGTGGTGAAGTATTTGGATAACAGTAACAATAATACAGAAAAAGAAATAGAGCAAGAAAGCGAACAAGGATATATAAAAATTAAGAAGTTTTATTTTGTCATGCTTTTATTTGTAGTAGTCATTGCCGCTGCTGGGATTACAACGATTGCTTTTTCTTTTGGTGATGAGCCTGCTGTTACGGTAAATAATCAGAGGGAAGAATTCAATAAACTGTATACAGCGTATGATACATTAATGGATAACTATTACAAGGATTTAAATTCAGTAGATTTAGTGAATGGTGCTATTGACGGGATGTTTACAGCACTTGATGATCCATATTCTGATTATATGAATGAAGAAGAGGCTGCAAACTTCCAACAAAGTATTTCTTCCTCTTTTGAAGGCATAGGAGCAGAAATTCAGCAATTAAATGATAGCATTGTAGTAGTATCGCCAATAAAAGGATCACCAGCTGAAAAGGCAGGAATTAAACCGAACGATAAAATTCTTACAGTAGATGGTGAGTCATTACAAGGAATGAGTTCTTCAGAAGCTGTTCTTTTAATTCGTGGTGAAAAAGGGACAAATGTAGAATTAGAAATAGAACGGTCTGGTGCAAGTGAACCGTTAAAAATAACGATTACAAGAGATACGATTCCGATTGAGACTGTTTATGGAGAAATGGGTAAAGATAAAATTGCTAAAATCCAAATAACAAGCTTCTCGGAGCATACAGCAACGGAATTAGTCGATATCTTAAATAAATATCAAGAGGATGGTATGAAAGGTATTGTCCTTGATTTACGTCATAATCCAGGCGGTTTATTAGAAGAAGTAAAGAAAATTGCTGGTTTATTTGTCCCAGATGGGGAAATTATTTATCAAATCGAACATAAAAATGGAACTGTAGAAAAAGTTACTTCGCAAAATAGCAGTAATATGGACATTCCACTTGTTGTGTTAATCGATGGTGGAAGTGCAAGTGCCTCAGAAATATTAGCTGGTGCGGTTAATCAATCTGCCAATGTTCCACTTGTTGGCGTTAAGTCGTTTGGTAAAGGAACCGTTCAACAAGCAAAAAGTTTCACAGATGGAAGTAATATTAAATTTACGGTAGATAAGTGGTTGACACCAAATGGTAGCTGGATTCATGAAAAAGGGATTGAACCATCCTATAAAGTAGAACTTCCAAGTTATGCAAGCTTAACAATGATTAATCCAGAAAGTAAATTGAAAAAAGGCAGCAATTCAGAAGAAGTTAAAACGGCGCAAGAAATGCTAAAAGCATTAGGATATGATGTAGACAATACAAATGGCTATTTTGATGATAGTACGGAAAATGCTGCAAAAGAATTTCAAAAGAAAGAAAAATTAAAAGAAGATGGAATTATTACCGGAGAAACAACAACAGAATTAATGAATAAACTCCGGGAAAAACTTCAAAAATCAGATACACAAATGAAAAAAGCGATAGAAGTATTAAAAGATGAAATGAAAAAATAAGATCTTCATGGTAAAGGGTGACAGACAATTGTCATCCTCTTTTTCTTAGGCTGTTTTCAAAAAGTAAGCATGCTCTTTTTTCAAAAATTATTATAAATAAAGGAAGATATAAGATGAAACAGACAGATATATACGTCCTCTCCGGATTTTTAGGTAGTGGAAAAACAACATTATTAAAAGAAATATTAAAAAAAGAGAAAGAGCTTGGCAGAAAAGCGGCTGTCTTAATGAATGAATTAGGCAGGATTTCCATTGACTCTAACGAAATAGATGGTGATATTCCATTAAAAGAGTTACTTGGTGGGTGTGTATGCTGCACGATCCAAGATGAAGTGGAAGCACAAATACAAACATTATTAGTGGAAGAAAAACCAGATGTTATTTATTTTGAAACAACTGGAGCTGCTCATCCTGTTGAAACGATAGATGGGATTCTTTCTCCTCTTTTTGCCAATCGTCTACGATTCAAAGGAATCATAACAGTTATAGATGGAAGACAGTGGCTTGAGCGATCAGCTTTAAACGCACCAATTCAACAACTTATTCTAGAGCAAGCAAGGCATGCAAGTATATTAATTATTAATAAAGAAGACGAGTTAACAGAAGCTGAAAAAGCAAAAATTAGCTTTGAGCTTCAATCGATTAATCCACATGCTTTTAGTTTGCTGACTACTTATTCCAAATTCCCTTTTGAAAAATTACTCCAAATGGAGAGCCATTACTATAAGGATATCGAAAAAACATCCATCCATTCATTGCATTTAAGTACATTTGTTTATACATTCCAAAAGAGCATTGGAGCAGACCAATTTGAAGATTTCTTAAGAGAGCTGCCTGATACGATCTATCGCATAAAAGGATATGTTCAATTTCACCAAGCAAAACATCCAGACTTATTTCAATATTCATACGGCATGCCTTTATTTATGAGAGAAGACATGAAAATGCCACTGAATATGGTGTTTATTGGAGAAAATGTCGATTGGAAGAAGATAGGGGCAGCGTTGGATCAATTATAAATAGCATGATATTTTAACAATTGAAGATAAATCAGAGTACGGAGAAGAAAATAGGGCAAACTTTCAATAGGAAATCATATTGAAGGTGGTTTATTGTGAACAAGAAAAAATTCCTATTACTTTTTCTTTGTTGTATTCTTATAACTCCGGCACCTTTAGTGATGGGAGCCGAAGAAAATATTTCTTCCCCGATTAGTTTTGATATTCAATTATTATCATGGAATGCCATTAATGAGATTATTCCAAAATATAGCAAATTTACTATTTTAGATATTGAAACAGGTAAGCAGTTTAAGGTACAACGGAGAGCGGGCAGCCAACATGCAGATGTACAGCCATTAACTGTAAAAGATACAAAGATAATGAAAGGTATTTATGAAGGGAAATGGAGTTGGAGAAGAAGAGCGATTCTCATTATGGTAAATGATCAATGGTTCGCAGCTTCCATGCATGGCATGCCTCATGGAGCAGGTGCCTTAGCAAATAACTTTCCTGGACATTTTTGTGTGCATTTTTTAGGGAGCACAACACATAAAACAGATAAGATGGATTTTTCTCATAAATTAATGATCTATAAAGCAGCAGGTCAATTAAGACAGTACTTAGAACAAATGAATCCCAATGATGTAGTCAAAGCCTTTATCGCAGGGATAAAAGAAAAAGATGCAACCATTTTATCATACATTACAACGAAGCAAGATTGGTCTTCAGAACTAGCTATGATAGAGAATATCAAAATAAATCGTTTAAATGTGGTTAATCCTGAAGTTTATGAGCAGGCGCTGCAAGTTACTCTTACCATTGAATGTAATGTATATATGAAAAATGCCAGAACAAGAAATATAAAAAAAGATCTAGTATTAGTTCGGACTTCACCATTAGAAGGATGGAAGGTAAAAGTGAAGGAACATCCGTTTGAATAGTTCAGGTAAAAGATAGAGAGTGGGACATAAGTAATTCAACCAAATCTAACTCCGAACAATTATACGTACACACTAAAAAATTCGTATAATTGTTTGGTTTTTTTATTTATTTTAAGAAAGAAGGTTTGTGGTAATCACCCGCAGCCTGAATACACTTCGCTTCCATGGGGCGAGCGCCAAGCCTCCTCTTTCCTGTGTAGTCTTGAACTTTCTCGCAGCTCCCATAGGAGTCTACGTGTATCATGGCTGCTCCATTTAGTTTCTTTTGAAATAAATGCTGGAAAGAAATAATCTTTAAAAACGGTGTGAAATGGAATGTCTGTAACGTAATGGGACGAGTTGGTTTGACCACTAAATTAGAGATTGTTCGTCTTTAACCATTATATATTTTGTTTTGTCCCACCCACATTTTTTACCATTATGCTTAAATCCGTTTATTATCCTTTCATTTCTCCAAACTTAATAAAGGTTTTTTCATCTTCAACCAAACCACAAGCAGCGCATTGAATTCGATAATCTGGACCAGTATATCCCATATGAAAAGGAGATAAATTCTCAGATGAATATTCCTCTATAACATTGCCTGTTTGCGGATCTAGCTTAACGGATTGAGGAACTTGCTGAATAATATTAAAGCGACTGCGATTTGTTTTGCAATTGGGGCAGCAATACGGTTTGTTCATATCAATACTCCATTCTTTATAAGGTATTTTAATCCATATTAGGTTTCCAAATTTACCGTTTTTTATGCATTCTAAGGAATAAGAATAAACACTAAAAGCTTGTAATAAACCCTAAATTTTTGTAAACTGTTTGTCTTTAATGTTATTTAAAGTTAGTCCAAAAAAGTTTGTCAAGGATGTTTTTTGATCTAAAATATAGTTCAGTTACTATAAAATATAAAAAAAGGATTTTATAACCATTCATATTTTGTAGAAACAAAGGGAGATAAATTAGTTGATATAGCTATTAACCTATTATATATCCCTTTTTTACCCATGTGAAATGATTCCAATTTCTTTCTATTGGTTTTAATATCCAGAAATATGACAAAAAAACGTATGGTATGATGTTGTTGTAAGTCGAAACAACAAAATCTACGACTATTTCGATTTGGATAACCAAGGAGGAAATAAACAATGAAAAAGAAGAATTTAATTTTTTCAGTGGCAGCTGCTTCAACATTATTGATGGCAACTCCACTAGCAAATAAAGCGGAGGCTTCAACGATTCAACCACAAGAAGCTAAAACAATCTATCAAGCACACAATCTTTCAGAAGAACAGTTAAATAAAATTTTCCATAATATATCTTCTAATTATCATATAGATATAGATAAAGTTTTGAACGAGTTAATAGGATCTATGGATAACCAACAGGCTTTTTATCCTGTTACTAAACAGAAGGAAACATCAAAAGAAGTACAAAAAGAAACAGTCAAACCAAAAGAAGTACAGAAAGAAACAATCAAACCGAAAGAAGTACAAAAAGAAACAGCGAAACCAAAAGAAACTAGTAATGTACAGCAGCAACCAAATTCAAAATCTAATACAACACAACAAAATACTACCCCTGAATCTACAAAAAGCAATTCAGCTAATGCAAGTTCTTCCGTGAGCGCATTTGAAAAGCAAGTAGTAGATTTAACGAATAAAGAAAGAGCGAAGAATGGATTGCCAGCACTTACTCTAGATAATGAATTAAGTAAAGTTGCAAAAGCAAAGTCACAAGATATGAGTGCAAATAATTATTTTGATCACACAAGCCCAACATACGGAAGCCCATTTGATATGATGAAACAATTTGGTGTAACGTATAAAGCAGCCGGAGAAAATATTGCCAAAGGTCAAAGAACGCCAGAAGAAGTAGTAAATGCATGGATGAATAGTGAAGGTCATCGTGCGAATATTTTAAGCAATAAATTTACCCATATTGGTGTTGGTTATGTAGAAAATGGTAATTATTGGACGCAGCAATTTATTGGTAAATAAAGTATAAATTTCCGCAACTTTAAAAATACAGCTTCAATCTATTGATGATGAGGCTGTATTTTTTTTGTGTCCGGATATATTTTTATCTGAAAAATGGAAATTCTAAAATAAGCGCTATTTTTAATCAAAATAGTGGTATTTTTGATTAGAAATTTATATAATGATTTTTCCTGAATATCTACTTTTATATAAAGCAAAATAAAGAATAGGACATCAGGTAATAAATTATTGTATAGGAGAAATTATTTGTGGAAATTAGACAAGGACATATAGATGATTTACCAGTTATTATGGAGATTGTAAAAAAGGCTTTGGTCATTATGCAAGAAGAAGGTAATGATCAATGGTCTCATAAATATCCAAACGAAGCCAGCTTCCTGGCTGATATGGAAAACAATAATCTATTTGTAGCTATTATGGATGATAAAGTCGTGGGTTCTATTACAATAGATCGAATTGGCGGTAAAAATTATGAGAAAATTGATTGGAGTTATGATAATAAGGAATATATGGTTTTACACCGTTTAGTTGTTGATCCTGATATTCGTGGAGGCGGCATTGCAAGTAACTTACTAGCATTTGCTGAAGTGTATGCGATTGAACAAGATATTTTTTACTTAAAAACGGATACATATTCATTAAATGATAAGGCCCAAAACTTATTTGTGAAGAATGGATATAATAAGGTTGGTTCGACATTTTTTGATGGAAAAGACAAACCGTTTTATTGCTATGATAAATTATTTCTATAATTATTATCGGTAAATTTAAAGAGGATAATTAGTCGGAGGGAAGTTACTTTCCCTCCTTTTCTTTATAGGGAAAAGAAAGCTGTAATATTCCATTATCATATTTCTTGTCAATATCTTTTTGATTTACATAATTGGGTATTGTTATATTTTTAATAAAATGTTTGTTTTGCCGTTCTTTTAAAAGATAGGCACAATCAGGAATAATGGTTTGGTAATAACCTTCAATACATAAAAGTTTGTTATTTAAATGTATCGAAAGCTGATTCATATCTATTCCTGGTAACTCTATGTCAATATAATATCGAGAATGGAATAGATAAAAATCGCAAGCAGGAAACGCATTACTATTTTTTATGGATGCAGATGGATGGGAGAACCATGCTTTTTCATTTGATCCAAACATATCTTTCCAGTAGTCTTCCTTATGACTATTCTCTGAAAATTGATAGATTTTTTTTAAGTTATCAAAACTCATAAAAATCTCCTCTTTCTATTAATTCATTTCTGTAACATCAATCTCTGAATAGTGAATATCAATATTCTTTTGAATTCTTATTTCTAAAATATCATCTTTATAAAGTGCGACAGATCCTTTTTTTCGAACAATTGCTGGAAGTGTGATTGTGTGTTTATCTTCAAATAAGGGGATATGCTGTATAATAAGTTGATTGGATGTATAGAAAATCTTAATATGCTCTAACCAGCTGCTATCAAGAATAGGAATTCTGACATAGACATGATGATGTGTTTCAAAAACAACATAATTAAATTTCTCGGCATGGTTAATATTATCGTTACGATAATTTGCTCCTTTTGAAAAGCTCTGAAACATTTTCTCTGGTTCCATTTTTTGTAGAGATTCAGGCATAAGTTTATCCATCATTTCTTGCACATACTTTTGGATATCTTGCGGATTCATTTGGTCCATTCTACTTTTGGCATCTTTATTAAAAGGGAATAAATTCCACGGGAACATTGGAAATTCATCCTTTCTCACTTACAAATATATGCTTATTTTTTATTGTATTCACATATGCCAAAAGTGTGTATTTGCCTAAAGGGAGATTTAGGGCAGGAATTCATTTTCATCTCATAAAAAAGAACTGTGTTAATTGACACAGTTCGGTGTTAATTTTCATATTGTTTATCACTAAATTTGTGTTTTTGAATTTTAAATAGTCTGCTCGTTAAGAACATTGCACCGGTTGCAAGGCCGATAATGAGTCCAATCCAATAGCCAAAGGGTCCTAAGTTAGTGTAAGTGGCAAGAAGATATCCGCTAGGCAGACCTATTACCCAATATGATAGAAAACTCATGATAAGGGTAACATTTACATCTTTATACCCTCGTAAAGCTCCTTGAATTGGTGCTTGTATTGCATCAGATAGTTGAAAGAATATCGCATAAATAAGAAAGTGGGCTGTTAAATGGAGAACCTCCCAGTCATTCGTATAAATACCAGCAATGTTAGTTCGAAACGTCAAAAGAATCATTCCGCTAATAAATGCGATGATTACAGCAAGTCCAACACCTAACCAACTATAGGCTTTAGCATCTTTTGTTCGTCTAGCTCCAACTTCATAACCAACAAGAATGGTTAAAGCAGTAGAAATGCTGAGGGGAACCATATACAAAAGAGAAGCGAAATTAATAGCTGATTGGTGGGCAGCAATTGTATTGGTATCATAATTGCTCATTAAAATCGTGACTGCGCTAAAAATACTTGTTTCAAAGAATACAGAAAAACCAATCGGGACGCCAATTGTCAATATTTCTTTCCATTTATTCCATGATACGGCCGGAAATTGGCTAAATAACTGAAAAGCTACAAAAGGATTTTTTTTATGGACGATATAAACCGCAATAAAGAGCATTACCCAATAAGTAATACTAGTTGCATACCCAGTTCCCACTCCGCCTAATTCGGGGAAAATCCAAATGCCATTGATTAGTGCAAAATTTAAGAGAATATTAATCGGTATTGCGATTAGCGTTATAAACATGGTAATTTGCGTCTGGCCAAGAGAATCAATAAAAGAACGCAGTACAAAGTATAGAAAAATAGGAATAATTCCGGTACTCAATGCGATTAAGTAATGATATGCGACTCTATAGACATCCTGTTCTAAGCCAAGATTTGCAAGAATCGAATCTAAACAGAAATAACCAATAATTAATAAGGCGATAGCCATACTAAAAGATAAGTATGCTGCTTGGATAACAGAAAATGATACCCCTTTTTGCTCGTTTTTTCCTATTAATTGGGAGACAATCGGAGGTAAAGCAAGCAATATACCACTAAGTCCTGTATATATTGGCGTCCACAAGGAGCTGCCTACTGCTACTCCAGCTAAGTCAACTGGACTATAATGTCCAGACATCGTTGTATCAAAAAAGCTTAATGCAAAAATACCAACCTGGGTAACCAGTACAGGAAATAAAATAATAATCATTTGAGATAGCTTTTGTTTGATAGAATATGTTTGTTTCATCTGCTTGTCCTCTTTCTTTACAATAACGTTTCGTATTATACCATAAATAGGGTGATTGAAGGAGAGAAAAAACGAAAACTTCAAATTTGTTCGTAAAATAGAGGGGGACAACCGCGTTTATTTTTTGGCTTGCAAAGTAAAAGTACTCCCATTATTATGAAGATTCAAAGGATAGGATAGTTTTCTCTAATTATAACAGGATAACAAATACTGATTAATGTGTTTGTTTTTTGTTACCTTTTCCATAAATATATAAGTATATGCTTATATGTAGCATAAATAAGGGGGGGAAATGATGAAGAAAAACCAATCTTTACCTGTATTATCTATAAAAGAGACAGCAGATGTATTAAAACTGTTAGGAGATAAGACAAGATTATCTATTGTTAGTTTGTTGTCTGAAAAAGCATTTTGTGTATGTGAGTTGGTAGAAATATATAATATGTCGCAGCCAGCTATTAGTCAGCATCTCCGTAAAATGAGAGACTTAGAGATTGTTAAAGAACAAAAGAAAGGTCAATGGGTTTTTTATTCATTAAACAAGACATGTAAATATTATGGACTGATAAATGAAATTTTACAATTTTTATCAAATGGATGTGAGGATATGACAATATTGGAAGAAAAAAGGGATTAAAATTATATGTAACTAATGGTGGGAGTCTTAATTTGCTACACACATTTTTGGCAATTATTATTTTTCTATTAACATTAACATTTGTGATTTGGCAGCCCAAAAATCTTTCTATTGGTTGGTCTGCTTGTGGGGGAGCAATATTCGCTTTATTAGTCGGGGTAGTGGATTTTAATGATGTTGCAGATGTGACTGGAATTGTTTGGAATGCAACACTTGCATTTATTGCTATTATCATCATCTCCCTTATTTTAGACGAAATAGGTTTTTTTGAATGGGCAGCACTACATATGGCTCGAATGGCTAATGGAAGCGGGCTAAAAATGTTTTTTTATGTTTCCCTTTTAGGTGCTCTTGTGGCAGCTTTATTCGCAAACGATGGTGCAGCGCTTATTTTAACCCCGATTGTGCTGTCGATGGTTCGAGCATTATAGGTAGAAGAAAGAATGGTTTTTCCATTTATCATGGCAAGTGGGTTTATTGCAGATACAACCTCTTTGCCTCTAGTCGTCAGTAATTTAGTAAATATTGTTTCTGCAGATTTTTTTGAAATCGGATTTGTTGAATATGCTTCTAGAATGATTATTCCCAATTTATTTTCCTTATTGGCAAGTATGCTTGTTCTATATATCTACTTCCGCAAGAGAATTCCTGAAATGTATGATTTAAACCATCTAAGGTTGCCGGCAGAAGCTATTAAGGATCCGCAAATGTTCCGATTTTCTTGGATAATCTTAGCCTTTCTACTAATTGGATATTTTGGCAGTGAATTTCTTGCGATTCCAGTATCCGCTATTGTTGGCAGCCTTTCTCTTGTTTTTCTTGTTTTTGCCAGACGAAGCGAAGCAAAGCAGTATCCATTAGCAATGTAATAAAAGGAGCGCCGTGGTCAATCGTTTTCTTTTCTATAGGAATGTATGTAGTCATTTACGGACTTCGTAATGTAGGCTTAACTGGCTTGTTATCAAATCTTATTCAAACTGCTTCCGACCATGGACTGTTTCTTGCGACAATAGGGATGGGATTTCTTGCGGCTGTTATTTCTTCTATTATGAATAATATGCCCACTGTTTTGATTGATGCTTTAGCTATAGCGGATACAAATGCAGCAGGAGTAATAAAAGAAGGCTTAATTTATGCTAATATTATCGGTTCGGATTTAGGACCAAAAATTACGCCGATTGGTTCATTAGCTACTTTATTATGGCTTCATGTATTGTCTCAAAAAGGGGTAAAGATTTCATGGGGAACCTACTTTAAGACAGGGATAATTTTAACCATTCCAACCCTTATGATTACATTAATTGGTTTATACTTATGGCTATCAATCATTTCTTAATAGACATTAGAAAAATCGTTTATGGGGTAACAGTACAGGAAAAGATAAATTATAAAATACACTATTGTTTATAGGAGGATGATCATGAAAATTGTTATTATAGGATCAGTAGCGGCAGGTACTTCAGTAGCAACAAAAGCACGCAGAAATGACGAGCAGGCAGAAATCACACTTTATAATGCAGATTATGACATTTCTTACTCCGGTTGTGGAATTCCTTATTTCTTAGGCGGAGAAGTTGATGAATTAGAAACTTTAACACCGAGAAATCCGGCTTGGTTTAAGAAACGATATAATGTTGATATTCTTGTACGGCATGAGGTTATCGCTATAGATGCAAAGCGGAGAAAGATTCAAGTGAAAAACTTGAATACAAGTGAAGTAATTGAGGATATTTATGATGTATTAGTATTTGCAACAGGAGCATCACCCTACACTCCAGCAATGGAGGGGGCAGATAAAGATCATGTTTTCCACATTCGAACCATTCAACATACAAGTGCTATTGACCGATTTATAAAAAAGAACGAGCCAAAAAGAGCTGCGATTATAGGGGCAGGGTATATTGGTTTAGAGATGGCTGAACAGTTAACAAATAGAGGGTTAGATGTTACATTAGTACAACGCAGTGATCACATATTATCACATATGGATATAGATATTGTTACATATGTAGAAGACCATCTAGAAAAAAAAGGAGTTAACCTTCTATTGAATGAGGAAGTTAGTGAAATAACTACTAATGAAATAAAAACAAAATCAGGAAATATTATAGAAACAGATTTGGTTATTTTAGCAACAGGGGTTCGGCCTAATGTTCAGTTAGCAGAGTCAATCGGTGTAAATATAGGACATTCTGGAGCTATTGCCGTAAATAATAAGATGCAAACTAACTTACCTGATGTATATGCGGTAGGGGATGTTGCTGAGAGCTATTCCCTTATAACCGGGAAACCCCTATATCGGCCATTAGGAAGCACAGCAAATAAAATGGGCAGAATAGCCGGTGATGTGATAACCGGAGGATCATTAGAACATAGAGGAATTTTAGGAACTGCTATTCTTCGTGTTTTTGACTTAGCTGTTGGACAAACTGGTATGAACGAAACGGAAGCATTGGAGGAAGGCTATGATATAGAAGTTCTTCATAATATCAAGCCTGCTAGAGCTGAATATTTGGGTGGCAAACAATTAGTAATCAAGGCAATTGCCGATCGGAAAACAGGCAGAATATTGGGTGTACAAATAGTAGGGGAAGAAGGTGTCGATAAAAGACTAGATGTTTTTGTTACAGCCATTACATTTAATGCAAAAGCGGAAGATTTATTTCATCTTGATCTTGCATATGCGCCGCCATTTAGTACGGCAAAAGATCCTGTCATGTATACTGGGATGGCTTTGCATAATGCAATTGAAAAGAAAAATCAATTAATCACGCCAAAAGATTTAACCGCAAGAATAGAAAAAGAGGAATCCATTCAAGTTATTGATACACGAGCTGCACAACAATTTAATGTGTCATGTGTGGATACCGCTATTAATATCCCTTTGGGCGATTTGCGAGAGAAATGCAAGGAGCTAGATCCAAATCGGCTCACTGTTACTTATTGTAATAGTGGTGTAACCGGAAATGCTGCCCAAAATATCCTGCGTAATTTAGGATTCATGAATATCTATAATCTTTCTGGTGGAAATAAGAATTATCAAAGCTATAAAAAGAAGCAATAAATTACTATAATCTTTCAATCAGAGGAGGGGATGAATATATGGAGGTTTTTTTTCATCCAATTCGCTGACAATATTATAGAAGAATAAAATAAGATCAGTGATAGTTATTCTCCTATCGACTGATCTTATTTTATTATCGGAGCTAAATTACGCCTCTCTGCAATCATTTGTCGTCTCTTCCGTATTTTGACGTAATGTGTATAGAGTAAATAAATCTTTAGGAATTTCAAATAGTTGATAAGGGATCCCAGAAGTATTTAAAATTTGTAACAAATTACTTCTTGTTTCATTTGCAGAAACCACATAGGGAAGCTTTTCAGCTGCTTTTAGTGAGCGGATATTATTGCTTCTAATTCGCATTAATATGCTTTCGATATTCAGCTCAAAAAATGCTTCAGCAAAAAATAAATCTTTTGCTATTTGATTGTATCCCATGCCGTGATAAGGTTTTCCTAACCAAGTTCCGAGGAAACCGATATTTTCGTTTATATCATATAGATTTATGGTTCCAATTGGATTTTGCCATTCATCTAATATCGTTCTAGAAATGAGTTCTCCTCTTTCTTCCGCTTCTATAGTCTGTTTGGTAAGAAAAAGGTATTCTTCATAAGAAGAAGCTTTTTGACGCACGAAAGGGAAGACATCAGGATGCGTCATTAAAGGATATAATGCTTGACATTCTTCAAGATCTCTTTTTTTTAACACAATAATCCCTCCATTTGAGAGCAGAACTTATTCATGCATAAGAAAAAGCCCACCCTCGAAATTTTTAATCCAATTGAAAAAAAATTTCGGGGTGGGAATCGAACCCACTAGAACCAAAGCGGTGGCGCACCATTTGCCTTCCCATCTTTAATTATTATCTCATGATAACAAATTACTTTTCTATATCATACAAAATTTCGGTGAAATTGAAAATAGGAAAATACAAACAAATTGTAAAAAATTAATGAATCATTGTAAAGAAAGATAAACTAATTCACAATAGCAGAAAGGGTTTAACTCTTGCCGATAAAGTATATAAACAGGCAAGAAAGAATGATAAATGTCACGGATGAAAGCTTATTTGAATTAATTGGACAATTATTATGAGAAAATGAAACATTTATATAGAATAATCGTATATAATAACATAGCAATTATTATTTTAGTTGGAGGTTTCTTTCATGGATTTAAATAAAGACAGATCATCAAATGATGATAGAGTTTTTGCAATGTTGATTTATGTGTCTAGTTTTTTTACTACTTTTATCGGACCATTAGTTATCTGGCTCGTGAAGAAAGATTCGCCTTTTGTGGATTATCATGGTAAAGAATATTTTAACTTTTTAATTTCCTATGCCATTTATTCCTTCATAGCATGGATTCTTGTGTTTCTTTTAATCGGATTTATTATTTTACCAATAATCGGAATTATGGCATTTGTATTTACAATCATTGCTGCTATTAAGGCTTATGAAGGCCAGGATTATCATATTCCTTTAACGATTCGTTTTATCAAATAATATAGATCATTAACCTTTTTATAATGGCAGCTTATTCGTTTAAATTAGCGACCAATTTCGGTGACTCGCTTTTTAACGAATAGGCTGGCATTTTATTTTTTCTCACATATACATACCAATGTGCTGAAAAAGCTCAACTTCCCTGCATGAACATATAAACCACCATCTACTTCTTCGGTTTTTATATTACCACATTCAAACCTTAATAATAGGTAACATGATAGTTTAGACTCTTTTAAAATTTTTCTTCTAATTAATCATAGATTTCATTAGAAATTAATAGAATAAAAAGAAAGAGAAAGATAAGTGCACAGTCGCGCTAACCTTTCATTATAAGAATGGATATAAAGGAGTCTTCATGATGAATATTGAAAAATATTATAAATATACAGCCATATCTTCGTTGAACGCTAGTTTAATTAGTTGTATTCCTATCTTTCTTTTTATAGGCATCTTTCTATTTAATCATTCAAATATCATTTTTCTTTACCTTTTAGTCCCATTCGCAATATACAGTGTAATTTGCTTTAGTCAATTTTATTTACATAAACGACGTTTAGAGAAAATGGAGAATTTTTTCTCCGCGGGACAAGCAAGATCAATTTTGAAAACAAATACGGTGGTTTTATCTTTTTTACCTGCGCCATCCTTAAGAATGGTTGTTTTTGATAGAGATGGACAAGAGATAGGAGAAATAAAAGATGAAAAATTCTCGATTATTCGTTGGTATTTGCCGTTCTTATTCGATCGATTTTATACAAAATCGTATGGCTTTTATAATACACAAGGGGATCTCCAATATGTTTTTACATTAAAAAAAGATAGAATAGATATAAAAAATAAGGATAAAAAAATAATCAGCAGAATTCTAGAAATAAAGACAGAAAAACGATTAGTGATCCAATTTCTTTATGGGGAAGACACAATCATAATGAAAAAAACCTTTGGACAAATGGAGTATCAGTTTGAGCAAGAAGATGGTCATAAATTAGCCCAGTTAAGAAAGGGCTGGATGCCAAAAGAGTGGGCCAAACGTTTTCAAGATCCTAATCTGCCGCTATTGTCAATTGATCACCATGCGTCTGATAAAGAAATTATTCACCTCTATGCCATATTGACAAAGTTATTCGCTTATACGAATCATTAATATGGATGGAGTTTTAGAACAGAAAGTTTTTCTTTGATAAGCTGATTTAAGGAAAAATGACTAAATAATAAGAAATAGCAATAAGGAAAATAGGAAAAAATGAGTATTTTCTCCTAAAAAACATTGGCAAAACATTGGCAATCTGCTATTATAATTTCTTGTGGCTACCTTATTGAATGCTAAAAGTCATGTCAGTCTTTGACATGCTTTACTTGCATTTTATAGGGGAAGCGGGTAGGGAGAGGGATACAACTAAATAGGTATATCAGATGAAAGATTATATTTTTTCATTTTTTCGGCTAAAAGAAAGTCAAACATCCATTAAACAAGAGGTGCTTGCAGGGTTTATTGGTTTTTTTACTGTTGTATACATCGTGGTAGTAAACTCCTTAATCTTAGCAGAAGCAGGTATTCCATTGGAAGCAGCAATCATTGCAACCATTTTAACATCCGTTGTTGGCTGTTTTTTAATGGGTTTTTATGGAAATGTGCCAATTTTGCTTGTACCAGGTATGGGTATCAACGCGTTATTTTCTTATACCATTGTAAATTCAATGGCTCTAACCTGGCAAGAAGCGTTGGCAGTAGTGTTTGTTTCTGGAATTCTCTTTATGATTGTTGCTTTTACGAAACTAGCTAGAATTGTCAGTGATTCTATTCCTGTTTCGTTAAAAGAATCGATTAGCGTTGGTTTAGGTCTATTTTTAATGCTAATTGGATTGGAAAAAGGCGGGATAGTAGAAAGAGGAACAAATTCAATTATTGCCTTGGGATCTTTTAATGATTTACATGTACTAGCAACAGTACTCACATTTTTAATAAGTATTATTCTATTTTTAAGAAATGTGAAGGGAAACTTTCTGATCACGATTATTGTTGGTACTTTCATTGCTTGGATGTTTGGACTGATCAATGTAAATGCAGGAAGTGGCCAGTCGGTTCACCTTCAAGAATACAAAAGTGTGTTTGGTCATCTGTCTTTTGACAAACTTGCATCGATTCCTTTTTGGATTGCCGTATTTTCTCTTACAATGGTCCTTGTGTTTGAGAATATTGGATTGGTCAACAATCATGTCCAATTTATAAACAAATCTGAGCGATTTCAAAAAGCTTTTCGAGCTACTTCTATTTCTGTCTTTCTATCTAGTTTATTTGGCACAAGTCCAACAGTAGCTACAGTTGAAAGCTCAGCAAGTATGACCGCTGGTGGAAAAACAGGTTTAACAGCTGTAACGACAGGTATTCTGTTTATTTGTTCAGCATTTTTTATTCCTGTCATAAAATTAATTCCAGATAGTGCGATTGCACCAATTTTAATTATTATTGGAGGATTAATGCTACAGAATATCCGAAATCTGGATTTAAAGGATTTAAGTGAAAGTTTTCCTAGCTTCTTTATTATTGCGATGATTCCGTTTACGTACAGTATCGCAGATGGCATGGCTATTGGGTTTATTCTTTACCCAATTTTAAAGATTGCTTTAGGTAAAGCGAAAGAAGTATCACTGCCTTTGTATTTCATATCCTCATTATTTTTGATTAATTTTTTACTTCAATATACACATTAATAGCAAAATCACTTCTGAAATTAGAAAGTCATTTTCTTTTTTCAGAAGTTGTTACTAGCTGTCTAACTATACTCGTTTTTGTGCATAAGCTTTTTGTCTCTATAGCTTTACTCTATTTAATGGTATTTTAAACTGCCCTGTATTTTTTAGAATTCCCCGTTTTATTCAAGATATCTTTTAGAAAAATAGAACGTAAAAAAGTTCTTTTTTCTGGATTAGCTATCATTTTGATTATATATAGCCTTGAATCAAAGAATCTTTTCTCCATTCCCTTTAAATACAACCTAGATGACCCCTAAACATTAACGATGACATTTCTGGTAAGAATTTTATTTTCTTACAAGCAAGGTTCGACAACCTTCTACTAATAAATTTATTAAAATGACAATAACTAAGCGCAAAAAGATTGACGGAGGTAAATAAATGGAAGTTTTTGTGGCGAGACAGCCACTATTTAATCGAATGGAAGAAGTTTATGGATATGAACTACTATATAGACATAATAATATTAATTCCTTCCCCAATATAAATGGTGATCAGGCGACAACAAATGTTATTATTAACAGTTTTCTTAATATTGGCATAGATAAATTATCAGACGGTAAACCTTGTTTTATTAATTTTACTGAGAATTTATTAGAACTTAAACTTCCTACATATTTTCAGCCAAGGGATATTGTAATAGAGATTCTAGAAACTGTTGTTCCAAGTCAAAAAATTATAGATATTTGTTTAGAACTCAAACAATTAGGCTACAAATTGGCTTTAGATGATTTTAATTTAGAGAAAAGTAACCCATACTCCTATTCTTTACTGCTATTAGCAGATATGGTTAAAATCGATTTTCAACATACGACTAAAGAAGTGCGAACAGAATTAGAAGCGATTGCTAAAAAGCATCACATTGAATTAATTGCTGAAAAACTTGAGACAAGTACGGAGTATGAACAAGCTAGAAACAGCGGCTATCATTATTTTCAAGGTTATTATTTTTCAAGACCAGTCATCATGTCTTCCCATGATGTGCCAACCTATATGACGGCATATTATAAGATCCTTGAGCTATTACATGATGAAAATCCAGATATAACCCGTATTTCTAAATTGATTGAACAGGATATTTCTTTATCATATAAGTTATTGAAATTAATTAACACACTAGGATATGGAGTAAAGCAAAAAGTAACCAGTATTAAACATGCCATTGTATATATTGGGCTTAGAGAACTTCGAAAATGGATTTATATTCTTACAGTTAGGGAAAAGGACTGGAAGAATGGAATTTCTTTAGAAGTGATTCATAATTGCTTAATACGTTCTAAAATGTGCGAAGCGGTAGCAAAACTTATACCGGGAAGAATAGAATATGGAAGTTTTTTTTTGACGGGAATGTTCTCTCTTATGGATACCATTATGAACAAGGATATGGATACCATTCTTTCCGATCTACCATTGGATGAGACAATTGTACAAGCTTTATCAGGACAGAAAAATGTTCAATATGATGTGCTTCAATTGGTCATTGCAGCAGAAACAGCTGACTGGTCGGGAATTGCACTTGGTTGTAAAGAATTGGATATTCAAGAAAAGGAATTGTTTAAAGTATATGCAGAATCTATTTCATGGGCAAAGAAGCTATTAGATGATGATTTATATGGATGAATGGTAATAACCTTAACGACTTGACTAAAAGCTGTTAAGGTTTTCTCTTTTTTTGGGCAAGGAAGAATTGATTGCAGGTTAGACAAAGGAACAGTAAAATAAATAAGAAACAAATATAGCTTGGAGGAACGATGAAATGAATATAAAAATTACAAAATGTCATGGAAGTGGCAATGATTTTTTAATAATAGATGAAATTTCAGACGCCTATCAGTTTACCGAAGAAGAAAGAGCAGAAATAGCTAAAACGCTATGTAATAGAGCTTCTTCTTTAGGAGCGGATGGTATTCTTTTTGTAATGCCTAGTCAAGTTGCTGATGCAAGAATGAGAGTTTTTAATGCCGATGGTTCCGAAGCATCGATGTGTGGAAATGGTATTCGTTGTGTCGCTCGATATGTTTGTGAACTCCTTCAGGTAGAGGAAGCGATGATTGAAACAATGAAAGCAAATTTAGAAGTGAAAAATGAAACAGATATTTATCCGGATATCCCAACGTATTTGGTAGAAATATCTCCTGTATCTTTTCAGACGAAGGATCTGCCGCTTGAGGTAGAATCGACTACACTAATAAATGAGAAAATTCCGGGGTTAAATAAAGATTTATTATTTACTGCTTTAGCTGTACCTAATCCGCATTTAATTACACTTGTAGATAAGGCAATACTTGATTCGGATATTCAAGAAACGATAAGTAAATATGTGAATGGTCCGAATGAGTATTTTCCAGACGGTGTAAATGTTAGCTTTGTTTCAATATTAGAAAAAGGAAGTATTTATGTGCGTACATACGAACGAGGAGTAGGGTTTACAAATGCTTGTGGGACTGCTATGTCTGCTTCCACTCTTGTTTCCATACTAAATGGGTTTAATGAAAAAAATACCTATGTGGATGTGTATAATAATGGGGGCAAAGTTCGCTGCTATGTACATTATCAAAATGATCAATATCGAATTGATTTAATTGGCAACGCTACTTATGTATATCGTGCAGATGTATCATTTGAATGGGATACAATAGAAAACTATGCCGTAACGAATAAGATATATTTCGAGGAAGAAGCTGTTCAATATAAAAAACTACAACAAGAAGCAAAGCAATATGTCGAAAATCATTTAAAATAAATTTGGAGAGAACAGTAGTTGGTTAGTATGGAAGGATAAGGTTAGGTCTATTCAACATTCTGTTATGTGGAATAGAAACTGACCTTTTTGTTATAGATGATAAAGTGATTAGAAAATGGACAAACTTCATTTCTAGCATTATTAGTAGTTAAACAGCAAGGTTAAGAGCGTCAAAAAAATAAAAATAGATTAGTTTGTTGACAAAATGATTTTAGAAAAGTTAAAAATGATTTTTATGCGCTGCTTGTAGTCTAAGGGGGAGACTCCTGCGTGATTAGCGAGACAGTCTTATACCCTGCAGACTGAAGGCAGACCGCGGCTCAGCGCGAGCCCGACGGGAAGCAATATCTCATCTCTATTCGAAGAAATTAAAAAATATCCTAAAGACCAACTACTATTTCTAAAATTCTGAGGTTTGTTTGCAGTTTGAGATAGATAAGATCCTTGTATAATTTTGTTCTATTAGCAAATGGTAAGAATAAAAGGAATAAAAGCACATGAAACCAATAAAGCCATTTGAACCACTACTAACAGAAGCAATTCCAAAAGGGGATCAATGGATTGCTCAAGTTAAGTGGGATGGAACAAGAATTCTCTCCTACTATGATGGAGAGGACACAAAATTATTTAATCGAAAGAAAAATGAAAGAACGCAGCAATATCCTGAATTATTAAAGACCGGTTCCTTTGTACAGGCAAAAAATTGTATTCTCGACGGCGAAGTCATTGCTTTACAGGATGGGAAACCATCCTTTTATGAAGTAATGAGACGGGACAGAGTGCGAAAACTTGAGCGATTAAGTGAGCTGCAAGAGGAAATCCCGATTACCTATATGATTTTTGATATCCTGTTCCTCGATGGACAGTGGCTGGTAGACAAACCATTACTGGAAAGACAAAAAATATTGCATGAAAAAGTAGCTGAGACGAAAGATATTCGTCTAGTTGAAAACTTTACAGATATGCGAGGTTTATTTGCTGTTTGTCAACAACATCAGTTAGAAGGAATTGTCTGCAAGGATCTTAGTAGTTCCTATGTTCTGGGCGGAAAGGATGCCAGATGGCTTAAGCGAAAAAAAGAGCAGGATTTAATCGCTATAGTGGGAGGAGTAACATTTAAAAATAAAACGGTCCATTCTCTCCACCTTGGGTTATTTGATGAGTCGGGGAAGCTGGTTTATATTGGAAGTGCTGGTTCGGGTAAATTGACCGCAAATGACTGGGCTGCTGTCTCAAAAGCGATTGAGCCAATCATTATAAATGAGAGTCCTTTTGCTAATCTCAGGAAAGCGAAAGATGGAGTCTGGCTGCGGCCAGCACTTACTGTCAAAATCTCCTTTTTAGAATGGACAGAAGGCAGAACATTAAGGCATCCAGTCATCGAGTCATTTGTCACTATCCCCATTGAAGAATGCAAATTAGTATAACAACATGCATAGCCAGAATTATTCTAGAAATTGGCCCAAACATTAGACAGAAAAATTTCCGTTCCTTTGTTTGGGCGTTTTATTGTCTTTATGTTTGCATACAAGGATATGATTAGAAAGTTTTCGCAATCATCTATTCAGATTTTTTTCTGCCCTTCAGTGTTTTGGACATTTGTTAACACATCTAGTACTTGACGAAAAGGTTGTTTTTCTTTTGCCGCAAAATAACCAGCGAAGGAATGAATCCCTTTTTGTAGTCTTTGTAAAACAACGTCCATTGAAAATTGGCGAGGATGTAAATCTTCCGTTAATTCATCCCATTCAATTGGGCATGCAACATATCCTCCTTTATTACCGCGAATAGAATAGGGAGCGATAATTGTTTTTCCTTCACTATGTTGGATGTAGTCAATGTATAATCTGTTTTTGCGGTTTTTCTTTAATCGTTCTATGGTGAAAAGCTCTGGATTTTCCGCAATCATATAGTTTGCAATAAATTCTGTGAATAAACGTACTTCTTCATAAGTAAATGTTTTTTCTGGAAGTGGTAAATATACCTGAATTCCTTTATTTCCTGATATTTTCACAAAAGATAAAAGATGTAATCGTTCCAAAATCTGTTGTAGAACTTTTGCCGCTTTAATAGCCATATAAAAATGTTCCACAGAAGGCGGATCTAAATCAAAGACAATTTCAGAAGGCATGCTATTAGAATAAATGGTTTCAAATGGTATATGAAATTCAAACGCTAATTGATTTCCAAGCCACATAAGCGTTTCTAGGTTATTGCAAATGATATACTCTATGTCGTCGTTCTTATATGTTTGTACATAAGGTGGAGCGTAGTCTGGACATTGTTTTTGATAAAAAGATTCTCCAAATAAACCATGGGGAAATCGAATCGTAGTCAATAAGCGATTTTCTAAAAAAGGAAGTAAATATGGACTGACCTCTTTTAAATATAAAATATAATCGAGTTTCGTAATCGTGGTGTTGGGAAATAGAGGTTTATCAGCATGAGTAATAGGCGTAGACTCTGTTGCGACGAGTTTCTCTAATGTACAGTCTTTCCAATCTATATTATATAAAAATTGGATAAAAACGGGGTTGCTCAGTTTATACTGTTGAAAGGAGGAAAACTGTAATTCTACGCAAATTCCTGGATTTAAATAATATAAATCGTCATCTTCCTTTATAGCATGTTCTTTTATAATCTGTATTAATGCTGTTTTTTCTGCTTTTTTTAAGCCTTTTTGAAAAGAACCTACAGTGATAATATTCTCGTTTCCAACGACACTGACACCAAATGAGTCTGTTTTTTTATAATAATTACTAATAAAAAATGCAGCTGTATGCATTTGTCTATCCTCCTGATTTATCTAACTCTTATTAGTATATCTATTTAAGTACATAGTATGAACAGTGTCTGCTGCCAATAATTAAATAGTATGAAAAAAAAACGGTGACACAATGTATAAATAGATAGAAGAAAAAGTGATGAATATTGCTTTTTTCATAAAAGAAATATTGTGTTCAACTAATAAGATTGGAGATTAATTATGCATACAATGTGGAAAGGAAATATAAGTTTTGGATTAGTAAGCATACCGATTAAGCTGCATTCAGCAATAGAAGATAAAGATATCAAGCTTAGAACACTTCATAAGGCTTGTCATGCCCCAATTAAATATGAAAAGAAATGTTCTGCTTGTGGAAATGAAGTTGCTCCAGAAGAAATCGTAAAGGCATATGAATATGCAAAAGGAAAATATGTTGTGCTTGATGAAGAAGATTTGAAAAACCTGCACAAAGAGAATGAAGATAAAGCAGTGGAGATTATTGATTTTGTGAAGATGGAAGAGATTGATCCTATTTACTTTGAAAAATGTTATTATATGTCTTCCGGTGAGGGTGGTAATAAGGCATATGCTTTATTAAGACAAGCCTTACTTGAGACAGGGAAAGTGGGAATTGCGAAAATTATTATTCGCTCCAAAGAACAGCTGGCAATTATTCGGGTTTATGAAAATACTCTCGTAATGGAAACTATTCATTTTCCTGATGAAGTTCGTAAGGTGGACGATGTACCAAATGTTCCGGAAGTAAATCAAATAGAGAAAAAAGAATTAGAAACAGCGATTTTATTAATTGATCAATTAACCACTGAATTTACACCAGAGAAATATACAGATGAATACAGAACAGCTCTTCTTGAATTGATTGAAGCAAAGAAAGCTGGCAAAGAGGTAGTGACAGGCACAGATAAACCAAGGGAATCGAATGTCATGGATTTAATGGCTGCACTACAAGCATCTATTGATAATACAAAGCCTAGTAAGAAAACAGAGGAAAAAAAGAAAAAGACCACAAGAAAGAAAGTTGTCAAAGAAGCTTAAAAATAAAGTGCTAGCTACTGCGAAATAGCTAGCACTAAAATATAACAGCGAGGGATTTACATGGAGAGAAGAATAACGTCAAAATATATCGGTGTAATGTTAGCAGTTATCCTGATTTTTAGCGGGCTATTTTATATTATTGCAAGACATGTAAAGAGCTCAGATATTATTTCATTTGATGATACAATCATCCATTTTACTCAATCATTTATTTCAGACGAATTAACAATATGGGTTGAACGAATAACCTTTTTAGGGTCTATTTTGTTTATCGCAGCAGCGATACTAATTATTACAGTACTTTTACTATGGAAGAAAAAGTATGCTTTAGCCATTTTTTTTATTTCTGCTAATGGTTTTGGTGCATTATTAAATACGCTTCTTAAATGGTTCTTCAAAAGAGAGCGTCCGGATATATTGCCTGTTATAATAGAAAAAGGCTATAGTTTTCCAAGTGGACACTCTATGGGTTCTCTTATTTTCTTCAGCTCATGTGCGTACTTATGTATACATTTGCTTAATTCAACTGGAAAGAAAGTGATGGCTTACATAATTGCTTGTATGCTTATTCTTTTAATAGGAACAAGCAGAGTATATTTAGGTGTCCATTATCCAACAGATGTTGTAGGTGGCTACTCAATAGGTATCGCCTATTCTGCTGTTTGCATATTAGCATTTCGCCTATATGAATTTAAAACGAAACGGTAGTGAATGTTGGGAAGCCTTGAATGGTCATGAAGAGATTAAGAATGAAACTTTTTGGGGGAAATGAAATGAATCAACCTATTATTCCAGCATCATCAAATATGAAGGAATTCGAAGCGTTTTTAAAAAGCGATTATGAAATTGGCGTATTTTTAGAGGTACATGTTTCACAGTTAAAACATATAAGCTTGCTTGCAAAAAAAGCAAATAAGAAAATGATTTATCATGTTGATTTAATCCAAGGATTGAAAAGTGATGATTTTGGAACAGAGTTTATCTGTCAAGAATTTAAACCATATGGACTTATATCTACAAAATCATCGGTTATTTTAAAAGCAAAGCAGAAAAACGTGATAGCAATTCAAAGGGTATTTCTCCTTGATAGTCATGCAATAGCGAAAAGCGTTAAACTAGTACAACGAACACATCCAGATTATATCGAAGTGCTTCCAGGAACAATGCCTTGGATGATTAAAGAAATTAAAGAGAGTTTAAATGTACCCATTCTTGCAGGTGGTTTGATTCGCACGGATAAGGATATAAGCAATGCAATTGAAGCAGGGGCTACTAGTATAACTACTTCTAAAAAAGAATTATGGCAAAAAATAAAGTAAATAATTTTTTTATAGTGAAAACAATAAAAATAATTGACAGACCAACAGGAAGCGTTTACAATAACCTTACAAGTTAATTTAATGTGTTGGAGAAAAGGAGATACACGCAGTAGTCACCATAATTTTAGTGGCTTAATCTGTCGTGTTCTCCTTTTTTTGCATGTTATATGACAATCACTCTGTAATGATAAAAATAAATGTTAGTATGATGGTAGTTTAGGGGTAAAGCAGTTTAATATAATTCATTGTCAGAATTTTAACAGAGTGAAACAAGGAAAAGGGGGATTTTGATGTCTGCGTTTATGGGAGAAGTTGTTGGTACCATGATTTTGATTATATTTGGGGGAGGCGTTGTAGCTGGTGCGAATTTAAAGAAAGCGTTCTCTAATGGTGGAGGGTGGATTGTGATTACTCTTGCCTGGGGATTGGCAGTTACAATGGGAGCATTTGCTGTCGGAAGTATTAGTGGTGCCCATTTAAATCCAGCTGTTACCATCGCGCTTGCAATCACTGGTGATTTTGCTTGGAATCAAGTATTGCCGTATATTTTGGCACAAATGATTGGCGCTTTTTTAGGTGCATGTATTGTATATTTACACTATCTCCCGCATTGGGGTGCAACAAAGGATGCGGAAGCAAAATTAGCAGTCTTTTCAACAGGTCCTGCTATTCCACATACCTTTGGAAATATATTAAGCGAATTGATAGGGACGTTTATGTTAGTGCTTGGCTTATTGTTTATTGGAGCAAATAGTTTTGCTGAGGGATTGAACCCGCTTGCTGTAGGCTTGCTTATTGTTGTAATTGGGATGTCATTAGGGGGAACAACTGGCTATGCTATTAATCCTGCACGTGACCTTGGTCCAAGAATTGCCCATTTTGTTTTACCAATTGCCGGCAAAGGATCATCCAATTTCCGTTATGCTTGGATACCAGTTGTTGGTCCCATTTTAGGCGGATCACTAGCAGCCGTTTTTTATACGTATATCTTTAAAGGGGTTGTCTTATCAAGCTTTTGGATTGTAATAGCGATTACTGTCATTGTATTATTACTTGCATTTTTTAAGACAAAAGGGGAAAGTAAAAGTATTGGTAAAAAAGTAGCATAATCATTTACTAATGGGAGGTTTTATTCATGGAAAAATTTATATTATCATTAGATCAAGGGACAACAAGCTCAAGGGCGATTATTTTCAACAAAAAAGGGGATATTGTGCATGTGGCCCAAAAGGAATTCACACAAATATTTCCGAAGCCAGGATGGGTTGAACATAATGCAAATGAAATATGGGGTTCTATTTTAGCTGTTATTGCGACAGTTTTATCAGAATCAGATATTAAGCCGGAACAAATAGAAGGTATTGGGATTACCAATCAACGGGAGACGGCTGTTGTATGGGATAAAAATACTGGGGCGCCCGTATACAATGCCATTGTATGGCAATCAAGACAAACAAATGAAATTTGTGAAGAACTAAAAGCACAAGGATATAATCAGCTTTTCCGTGATAAAACAGGACTTTTAATTGATGCTTATTTTGCAGGTACCAAAGTAAAGTGGATTTTAGATCATGTAGATGGAGCTAGACAAAAAGCAGAAAACGGGGAGTTATTATTTGGTACAATTGATACATGGCTAATTTGGAAATTATCTGGTGGAAAAGCGCATGTAACAGACTATACAAATGCTTCACGTACGTTAATGTTTAATATCTATGAATTAAAATGGGATGAAGAACTACTTGAAATATTAACAGTTCCAAAATCGATGCTCCCAGAAGTAAAAGGATCTTCTGAAATATATGCTCATACAGTGGAAGGACATTTCTTTGGAAATAGAATTCCAATTGCAGGAGTGGCAGGAGATCAACAGGCTGCTTTATTTGGTCAGGCATGTTTTGAAGCGGGAATGGCGAAAAATACTTATGGTACGGGCTGCTTTATGTTAATGAACACAGGTGAAAAAGCAGTAAAATCAGACCATGGCTTGTTAACAACAATCGCATGGGGGATAGATGGAAAAGTAAATTATGCCCTTGAAGGAAGTATATTTGTGGCAGGATCTGCTATCCAGTGGCTAAGAGATGGCTTAAGAATGATAAAAGATGCGAAAGACAGCGAAGACTATGCAAGCAGAGTAGATTCTACAGATGGAGTTTATATTGTACCAGCGTTTGTTGGATTAGGAACTCCATACTGGGACAGTGATGTGCGAGGGGCAATGTTTGGAGTAACTAGAGGGACAACAAAAGAGCATTTTATTCGGGCAACACTAGAATCACTTGCATATCAAACAAAAGATGTTCTGGCTGCAATGGAATCTGATTCGAATATTCAAGTTAAAACATTACGAGCTGATGGAGGAGCCGTTCGAAACAATTTCCTTATGCAGTTCCAGGGAGATATATTAAATGTTCCTGTGGAAAGACCAGTTATAAATGAGACAACTGCATTAGGAGCAGCTTATCTTGCTGGTTTAGCTGTTGGTTTCTGGAAAGATCAAAAGGAAATTGCGGAAAAATGGAGCCTAGATCGTTCCTACGAACCAAAAATGGAGGAAGAGACAAGAGAAGGATTATATGCTGGATGGAAGAAAGCTGTTAAGGCTACAATGGCTTTTAAATAAAAGGGGAACCTACTGTTTTAAAGTTTAATATAATAGTATAAATACTATGAATATCTAGGTTAATATGATATAATAAACACAAGTTAATATTTTTTGTCTGGAGAAATGGAGAGACCACAAAGCATTATCGTTCTATTGGTAATGTAACTTTGTGGTCTCTTTTTGTTTGTATATAGATCATGTACAAACTAAATTGTTTTGAATGTATTACGAAAGGAAATTATTAAACTAACAAGTTTTTTAAGTATAGGGAGGGTTTTACTTTGCAAAAGAAGCCAAGTAGTAGAGAAAAAATACAACAACAGTTAATGAATAATAAATTTGATGTGTTAGTGATCGGGGGAGGTATTACAGGAGCGGGAATTGCTTTAGATGCCGCAGCTAGAGGAATGGAAGTTGCTCTTGTAGAAATGCAGGATTTTTCAGCAGGAACTTCAAGCAGATCAACAAAGCTCGTCCATGGTGGTCTCCGCTATTTAAAGCAATTTGAAGTGAAGATGGTTGCAGAAGTAGGGAAGGAGAGAGAAGTGGTGTATGAAAATGGACCACATGTAACTACACCAGAATGGATGTTACTTCCGTTACACCAAGGAGGAACGTTTGGAAAATTTTCCACCAATATTGGTCTAAGAGTATATGATTTCTTAGCTGGAGTAAAAAAATCGGAACGAAGAAAAATGCTATCGAAAGAAGAAACACTTGCAAAAGAGCCATTAATTAAGAAAGATGGTCTTAAAGGCGGAGGGTATTATGTGGAATATCGCACAGATGACAGCCGACTGACTGTAGAGGTAATGAAAAAGGCCGTAGATTGTGGTGCAGCTGCGATTAACTATACGAAAGTAGAGAACTTCCTATATGATAAAAACGGAAAAGTAGAAGGTGTAGAAGTTAGAAATCTTATCACAAATACGGTTTACCCTATTTATGCCAATGTTGTGGTAAATGCAACTGGACCATGGGTTGATACATTAAGAACGATTGATGGAAGCCGAAAAGGTAAAGCGCTTCAGCTGACAAAAGGGGTTCATTTAGTTATTGATCAATCTGTATTTCCTTTAAAACAAGCGATTTATTTTGATACACCAGATAAGAGAATGGTTTTTGCTATTCCACGGGATGGAAAAACATATGTTGGGACAACAGATACTTTTTATAGTGAAGATCCCATTCATCCTTCGATGTCGAAAGAAGATAGAGATTATCTTTTAGAAGCAATTAAGTTTATGTTTCCTTCGATCTCCGTTTCCGCAGAAGATGTGGAGTCAAGCTGGGCGGGAGTTAGACCATTGATTTTGGAAGATGGAAAAGATCCCTCTGAAATTTCTCGCAAGGATGAAATCTGGGAGTCTGACAGTCGGCTTATTACTATTGCTGGAGGGAAATTAACGGGGTATCGTAAAATGGCTGAAACAGTTGTTAATCTTGTTTCCACTAGATTGCAAGAGAAGACGGGGAAGTCATTTAAACAATGTATGACAAAGTCGATGCCAATCTCTGGTGGAGATGTTGGTGGTTCAAAAGGTTTTTCTACGTATATCCAAGATGTTGTATCAAAGGGAATGAATGGAGGACTTTCAAAAGAGGAAGCAGAAAACATTGCAAGGCTATATGGCAGTAATGCGCCTATTCTTTATGAAATTGCAAAGGAGTTAAGCGGGAAATATGAAGAACTTTCCCCAGTCCTACTTGCACGGATTCACTATGCAATGGAATATGAATATGCAATAACTCCGACAGATGTACTACTAAGACGGACAGGAATGCTTTTATTTGATATTGCTAAAGTAAAGGAAGTAAAAGATGCAGTAATTGAATACATGGCAGAATATTACGATTGGAGCACCGAAAGAACTAATACCCTAACAGCCGAACTAGAAAAAGAAATACACAAAGCAACTATTCCGTTTGCAGGGTAATGGAAAGTTAATAGGAAATAAGGCTTTCCCATTTAATGAAATTCTTTAGAACAAATGATAGGTTGGTTAGCTCGAAGCGACCGCACGTAAGTGATTCATGCGGTCGCCTCGAGCAGACAACAGGATAGGAAGCTCATTGATTACAACATGGTAATTAAGTGTATGAAATGGAGGGAAACGAGTGCCTGATAATAGTGAGAATATCGATTAACCCTTCCACAAAATAAGCGTTTTTACAAAAATAGGGAAACTAATAGTTGACTATAAGCAAATTTTGCGATAAGATGTTCCTTGTATGTATTTGAGGTTTAACAGAATTTTGTAGAATTATTGTGTAAAGTAACAGGAAATTTATAAGTATACGGAACAACTATATAATAGCATTCAAAACAATTACACTCCATTTATCTTCAAAAACACATTTAAATCCTTCCTAATGCGGATTAATCCTTCCATTATTTTTTCAAAAATGTATTTTTGTGTTCTGCACAATTCACCCTAAATTCACACTGGCGCGGTCTAGGAACCGTAAGGATGAAAGAGAGGTAGGGCTTTCGTTGTTTTAGGCATTACACCATTTTTAATAGAAGTGTATTTCCTTAAATATATGCATTGCTTAATTGTATTCGATCGATGAATACATGAATGGGACCTTTTAAATCTGAGTTGATCATCAGACTTAAAAGGTCCTTTTATATTTGATAAAGCTAATCTGGTACTTTCCACTATCTTTCAAATAAAATAACGGGAAGATTATTTTATTTGAAAGGGAGCTATGATATGATACAAATGAACTTATCAATACATAGTGACTGACGACATAAATGGAAATAACCATATGGGAGCTGTGTATATGTATAGCCGGTCGTCTGGGCAGAAGGGCAAAAAAGCACTTCTTTTTTATAATTTACCAGGAGGTATATACATGTCGGAAAAATTAATTTTAGACGGAAATGTAGTAGCAAATGCAGTAAAAGATGAATTAAGAGGAAGAATAAGTGCTTTAAAGGAAAAAGGGATTACTCCATGCTTGGCAACAATATTAGTTGGCGATGATCCTTCATCCGCAACGTATGTACGAATGAAAGGGAATGCATGTGCAAAGCTCGGCATAGAATCAAGAAAAATTCATTTAGATAAACAAACAACAACAGAAGAGTTGTTAGCAACGATTCATTCATTAAATAAGGATGAAAAGGTGCATGGGATTCTTTTACAACATCCAGTTCCAAGCCATATAGATGAACGGAAAGCATTTGAAGCAATTGAGATTGAGAAAGACGTGGACGGTGTTACTAGTTTTGGATATGGGCAAACAGCTTTAGGATTTGGTAAATATCCATCCTGTACTCCAGCAGCTATAATGAAAATTATGGAGCATTATAATATAGAAGTTAATGGAAAACATGCGGTAGTAGTAGGGCGTAGTCCAATTTTAGGAAAGCCTGTTTCTGCATTGCTTTTAAATAAAGATGCAACCGTGACAACCTGCCACTCAAGAACGGTTCATTTAGAAAATCATGTCAGACAAGCAGACATTGTGATTGCTGCTGTTGGAAAACCTAATTTTATTCAAGGTGAATGGATTAAACCAGGTGCCGTTATTTTGGATGCCGGCTATAATAAAGGCAATATCGGAGATGTTGATTATGAAGCTTGTTTAGAAAAAGCCTCTGCCATTACCCCGGTTCCAGGAGGAGTTGGACCAGTTACGATTAGTATGCTGTTAAAGCATACGGTTGACTCTGCAGAAGCAGCAATCGGGGAATAACGTTAAAAAATTAAACAGGAAAAATCTACCATTGGTGTAATATTATAAGTTTTGAAAACGTTATTGACAAAAACGTAAAAAAATTATATTATAAGTGTAACGCAATTAAGTTCGGTATATGTTTTATGGATAAGGTGGTCGTAGCTGCAATGTATGTAGGCGATTTCTTCTACATCATTTCAGTTACGGCTTTTTCATGTTGAATGACGTATCGATTCCTAAAAGTTATATTAGGTGCTTAGTGTGTAACACATTTTTGGAGGTTTTACAATGAACACAGGTAAAGTAAAATGGTTTAACGCAGAAAAAGGTTTTGGATTCATCGAGTCTTCTGAAGGTCAAGACGTATTTGTTCACTTCTCTGCAATTCAAACAGAAGGTTTCAAAACTTTAGAAGAAGGCCAAGACGTAACTTTTGAAATCGTTGAAGGTAACCGTGGACCACAAGCTTCTAACGTAACTAAAGCTTAATAAGAAAACAAAAAAAGGTGATGCCTTTCAAAATGCATCACCTTTTTTAATGATGTTTCCCATAAAGCTTTTGTTTTTCATTGAAAGGAAGAATAACAAAAATCAATGGCTTAGATTAGCATTTGGATAAAAAATTCTCCATCAACTTCATTATATTCATCCGTTAAAAAACCACATAATTTCCCACTAAAGTATGGTATGCAGGCTTTTAATTGGTCCTATTTACCTTAATGTTTTGGAAAATGAAAAAAAGTGAAATAAAATGGAGAGTATATATTTATAACAAAATAAAACAATACACTCTAGGTTGGTATTTTCTAAACAAATAATGTCCCTAATAATAGGGCGGTGTTTTAAGGTCTATATAAGAGTAATCATGCGCTAAAATTAGTGGGATCCATTCATTTAAAAATGATAAAGATCCTATCCTACGACATTTCTGGCCCTATATTCTAAGGAATATCAATCAACGGAGTACAATAACAAGGAGGAAAAAGTATTGACAACTTTTTCAGATTTTAAATTAAGCAGCAGTTTAGAAAAAGCATTATCAAATATGGGATTTGAAGAGCCAACACCAATTCAGGCGCAGGCGATTCCGATTGCATTATCAGGTAAGGACATGATTGGACAAGCTCAAACAGGTACTGGTAAAACAACTGCCTTTGGTGTGCCTTTATTAGAAAAAATTGAGGTTGGCAAAGCAGTTCAAGGACTAGTTATTGCTCCAACGAGAGAATTAGCAGTCCAAGTAGCAGAAGAATTAAATCGTATTGGCTCAGTAAAAGGAATCCGTACCCTGCCAATATACGGTGGACAAGACATTAACCGCCAAATTCGCGGACTTAAAAAGAAGCCGGAAATTATTGCGGCTACACCTGGTCGATTAATTGACCATATTGAGCGTAAGACAATTCGTTTACAAGATTTAAAAATGATTGTTCTTGATGAGGCAGATGAAATGCTTAACATGGGCTTCATTGATGATATTGAAAGAATCTTAAGCGAAACTCCAGAGTCTCGTCAAACGTTATTGTTTTCAGCAACAATGCCGAAAAGAATTCAAAGCCTTGCTGAAAGATTTATGGTTGAACCTCAAGTTGTAAGAGTGAAAGCGAAAGAAATGACTGTTACAAACATTGAGCAACATTATATCGAAGTACAAGAACGTCAAAAATTTGATGTATTATGCAGCTTGCTGGATATTCAATCACCTGAACTTGCTATTGTCTTTGGTCGTACGAAGAGACGTGTGGACGAAGTGGTGGAAGGTCTTATTAAACGTGGATACTCTGCAGAAGGAATTCATGGTGATATTCCACAAGGTAAACGTGACCAAGTAATTCGTCGTTTCAAGGAACAAAGCATTGATATTATGGTAGCAACAGATGTAGCAGCTAGAGGACTTGACATCAGCGGTGTGTCTCATGTTTATAACTTTGATATCCCACAAGATCCAGAAAGCTATGTTCACCGAATCGGTAGAACAGGACGTGCTGGTAAAAAAGGTCTTGCTGTAACATTTGTTTCTCCTAGAGAACTTGATCATTTACGTATTATTGAAAATGTGACGAAGAAATCAATGACGAAAAAGCCGATTCCTTCTCTAACAGATGTGTTAGCTGGAAACCAACAAGCAACAATTAGTAAAATTGCCAAAACAATCGAAGAAAATGACTATGCAGAGTATAAGCGAGTTGCAGAAGGTTTATTAGAAGAAACAGATTCTGTAACACTACTTGCAGCAGCATTGAAGCTTCTTACAAAAGAGCCAGATGCTACACCAGTTAAATTAACGGCTGTTGAGCCACTGCGTTCAAAGAAAAAAGATAACCGATCTGGCGGCGGTAATCGTAGACGTCGTTCTGATCGTGGGGGAGAACGAGGCAGCTATGATAGAAAACGCCCAAACTCTTCTGGTGATAGAAGACCTAGAAGTCGTAACAGAAGTAAGTAATCGTTTTAAGTTTACTTTATACCTATGTCTCCCTAATAGTAGGAAGAAAATAATGGAATTTAATGTTTCAGCGTTTTAAAAGAAATAAATTGGGGAAACTAGTTAAATGAAGGATAGGATATATCCTTGTTATTTAAATCTAGGAGGCAATAAAAAAATGGCAACAGGTAAAGTAAAATGGTTTAATTCAGAAAAAGGCTTTGGATTTATCGAAGTAGATGGCGGAGAAGATGTATTTGTACATTATTCAGCAATCCAAACAGAAGGATTCAAAACTTTAGACGAAGGTCAAGAAGTTAATTTTGATATAGAAGAAGGCAGCCGCGGGCCGCAGGCTGTAAATGTAACAAAACTATAAAATGTAAGGAAGAGTCCTACGGGGCTCTTTTTTTGCTAAATGGAAACTGTTTGGATAAAATAAGATAGAATACTTTCATCAAGCGGGAAAAAATTTCCTTGATGTTTGTTTCTTACGGATCATGCAGCTGTGTTCCACATTGAGTTTAAAGTGGAGTTAGTTTTGATCTGTTAAGTGATATAGAGAAAGAAAGAGGTGCAGACCATGAAAGAATTTACAGTGAATTTTCATGTAGAAGATGGAGTAGACCAAATGATTGTGCAAAAACTAAGTGAGGACGATTTTAATCGTGTTACCAGTGGCGGTACACGTCAATTATTTGAATTAGATACAAATATCGGATTCTTTATTTATTTTGACGCTGAAGATGAACACGGTAAAGAATCATACTTAGTTCTGCAATATGAAGAAGAAAAGGAAGAACCAACAGCATGCTTTAGTTTTCAACTAAAAGATTTTTATCAATTTGTTGCCTTGCACCTAAATGATCTCCAATATGAAGAAGGCGAAGAAGAGGAAGAGGACTTTGGCCCTATTCACTATCTGGCTCATTTAATGCACCATATTGTAGAGGATGGAAAATCGGTAGAAGTATAAAGAAAAAAGCTGGAGATTATTTTCTCCAGCTTTATTAGCGTAATTCCATCTGAACGGCATTGGTTTAATATTAATCCTCTAAATAATGCTGCTTGCAAAATGCTTGTATTTGTTCTAATTCTTCATCCTCTAAACCATAATCCAAATATTTATTTTCTAAACTATTATAAAAATGATAATTCAATATACGGGATCCATTTTCGTCTACTGAAAATAAGATTTTTATTTGTAAATGATCTTCATCTGCTAATTCATCTTCCTCATCAAACTCGACAGTAAGAAAAAATTCAAAGCGCTGACCAGCAAGAATGCCGGTAGGATCTTTAATTTCCTCAACAGTATATTCTTTAATGTTCACTCCATAAACCTCCAATAAATTCGCAACAATATTATAGTGTTTTCACTCTGAAAATAATATCATATAAAAGCGGGAATAGCTAATTGTATTCTTGCTAGGACTAAATTGCTCTCTAATCGATTTTAAAAAAATAAAGTAGTTTTTTAAAATAATATTTGCATTGAGGGTAGAAAGTATGGCATAATAAACAGTTTGACATTTTTATCAGGATATGGTATATTTAATAATAGATTTTGTTCATATTTTTTGTTTACACTTGTTTAGGGATTTTTATGTTTTTCTCTGGTTTACAAGTGTTTTTTATTTTTATCCTGTTAAAACTATCGTTTTGTAGTTCATTATTTAGTTCGTAGCAGTAAATGATTTACTTTTATGAACGAATATGGGAATCGAAGTTTTAACAAATAATTAGCTTCCTGGAGGTGCTTCATTTGGCAATGGGATTTGGTAGAAGAAATAATGAAGAAATTGTTAAAGAAGAAGTGGTGGTTTGGGATTGTACATCAGACACATGTAAATGTTGGATTCGTGATAATTTTAAAAGCAGTGAGACACCAAAGTGCCCAATCTGCGGAAGTGACATGGTAAAAACAACTAGAGAGCTTCAAGTAGTAAATAATAATAGTATATATTCAAAATAAAAGAGGAATTTTCCAAAATAGGATGGACCTCACAAGACTTTTCCACTGAAGGTTATATTTAGTGGGATAAATCTTGTATGGTCCAAACCACTGATGGAGATTTTTTTGATATTTGCGTTTATTTTCCAGCTTAAAATAAACGCAAATAAATACATAAATGCAAACATATATCGTTTGAGCTCTTTTGATCATTTTTATCGAACATTCCATAGTGCTAGAGACATTCACCTTTCCTTAGGAGTTTAATGTCTCTAGCACTATTTTTGCGTTTTTAATGCAGCTCCAATAAAATTTTTTGTCCCTAAAACTCGATTAATCATACAGTCAAGCTAAGCATTAATGGAATTAAGGATGTACCCCATAGGACAGTGATCCATGCTGCTAATATCATGGCTAATGTCGAGAAGGTTGCTTCTTGTTCACCAATTTCCATTGCTTTTGATGTTCCAACCCCATGTGCTCCCATTCCAAGCGCTAAGCCTTTTGCAATGGGAGAACGAAGGGACAGCCATTTTATAGCATAAGGACCTATAATTCCTCCAAGAACCCCTGTTATAATGACGAATATTGTTGTTAATGTCGGCAGACCACCGATTTCTTCTGAAACAACAATAGCGATAGGGGTAGTTATGGAACGCGGTAAAATACTCATAATAAAATCATTGTTTAATCGAATCAAAATAGATAATAAATAGGATGAAAAGATAGCAACCAATGTGCCTGTTGTTACACTGACTATAATAATGGAAAAATGCTTTTTCAATAAATGTAAATTTTTATAAATAGGAACAGCAAAAGCGATAGTCGCTGGACCCAATAAATGGGTTAAAGGCTGAGCTGATTCCATATAAGTTGTTGCTGGAATATGAAAAACAGTAATAAATAAGATGAGCAAGATGGGGGTAACTAATAATGGGTGAAATAGCGGCATATTATATTTTTTATAACATGCTTTTGCTATTCGATAAAGTACATAAGTCATAATGGTAAGAATAATAATTTTGATCATTTGCTAAAACGTCTCTTTCTGTTATAAATTTTTTCAGCAGTAAAACCAGTAGCCCCCATAACAAAAAATGTGCTTATTGCAATTAGTAAGACTGTTTCAATTCCTTTTATATTGAAAATTTCGTTATAATTAACAATTCCAACAGCTGATGGAATAAAAAATAATAACAATTCTGCAAGCAGCCAAGCTGCTCCTTTTTCTACCCATTCCACTTTCACTAATTTAAGCTTTAATCCAATAAAAAGAATTATTAATCCAATCATTGAAGCAGGAATTGGTATCGTAACAATCATTTTAATTCCCATCCCGATAAAAAGAAAAACGTGAAGGAATATGATTTGCCCAGCAATTATCACTATATTCTTCAATGAGATCACCTTCTGATATTCATTTGATGGAATGAAATCTTCCATCTGTTTCGTATATGAATATCATACGCTTAACTTGGTTATTCGTAAAATACATAGTAATTATAGTTAATATAACTAATAGTTATAATGATGCTAGCAGAGCTATATAGACCTTATTCATTGTTAAGAACAAAGTCAATGAATCTTCTGCTAGCAACGGATAAATAGCGATCCTTTTTCGTAATGATAACTAGTTCCCAATTGGTAATAGGTTCTAAATCAACAAACCGAACTTGATTATTATTTGCTCGATTGCATATTGATTCGGGGAGAATCGAAATTCCTAGGTTCGCTGCCACAATCTCAACCATAAAGTCCCACTGGGAGCTTTTGAAGATAATATTTGGTTCAAATCCTTCTTGAATGAACTTTTTGCGCATAATTTCATATAAGGCGAATTCTTCACTGTAAAAAATAAATTCTTCTTCTTTTAATTCTTTCATTTGCACCTTCTTTTTATTTGCAAGCCGATGAGATACAGGTACTATTAATTTCATTTCTTCCTTTACAAGTGGGAAGACGTTAAAAGCCTCATCTGCTAAAGGAAGAACAGCGACACCCATTTCAAATTCACCCTCTTCGACACTTTTCACAACTTTTGCCGCCCCATATTCTTTTATATTTATTTGGATATTTGGATATGCTTTATGAAATGCGGCGATTATTTTGGGGAAGAATAAGCTTCCAATGATCGGCGGAAGACCAATATTAATATTTCCTCTTGTTAAATTGGTCATATCATGCAAGGTGGATGACATTTCTTCCACCTGAGCAATAATTTTTTGTCCATATTCATAAACTACTGAGCCTGCATCTGTAAGTTCATGGGTTTTATTGGAACGGTGAATTAAGGTTAAGCCAATCTCCGCTTCTAAGCTTTTGATCGCTTTACTTAGAGCAGGCTGTGAAATATGCAGCTTGTCCGAGGCTTTTGTCATATTTTTTTGTTTCACCACTTCAACGAAGTAATGTAGCTGTCTAATTTCCATTTTCCTTCCTCCTCTTGATTGAAAAGGGCTGTCCCGTTTGTAGAGACAGCCTTGTGACTGGATAGAAATGGGGCATTAGCTTAGTATTCCCGTTTTCCTCCAGTTATTTTGGAATTTTTTTAAGAAGGGATAAATTTCTAATCATTGAACCAACAAACATAGTTCCAGCGCCTCCAAAAAGAAGAATCAAGACTGTTTGCTTACTAATAACATCAAATGGATAAAGAATACTACTTAAGATTGCAAGAAATCCAACCAACGATAAAAACCAACCGAATTTTGTCATAATTAACTTCCTGTCCTTTAAAAAATAGATAACTATTTATTTATTTTACGCAAAGATGGAGGGAAGTACAACTATTGTGTGATTCTTTTTGGGAAAATCCTTTCCATACTAAAAATAAAAATGGATTAGGAAAATTAGGTTTAAAGAAGGAGTGGAAGCGGGTATACGAAGATTATCATCTAGATAAGGGTGGGAAAAACATGAGTATTTTTCAAGAATTAAAAGAGAAAATCGTCTTTCCTCCTAATTGGAAAGATAACTTAATGGCCCACAAGAAATATGAAAAATTATACAAAAAAAATCCGACAAAGCTTATATACAGTAATATGTACCGTACTAAATCAATGGAAAAAATAGACTAGGGTGGAAGCCATCCTAGTCTTTGTTATGTTGCAAAATATATTTATATTTTATTAGGCCATCGATGTTTCTTTTAAATAATCAGAAAAAACTTTTTGTACAAGATCTTGTTCCTGGATATCATCAGCGCTATGTAAATCCTTAATACAGACAACGTATACTGATTTTACAAATAAGTGAAGTGCTTCATCATCGGTTAATTTCTGGATTTTTTTAATTAACTGATTATCAGTAATGTAATTAACGATACGACCAAGGAATTCCTTCGGATAATCTTTAGGTTGTTTCCCTGTTTCTTCTTGAAAAATTCCCCCTTGTCCTTCAATTTCGACATGACGTATTACTTTTTCTAATTCTTGAATACTAAATATCTCCATTGATTAAACACCTCTTTCCCTCTAGTATTATAACAGGCTATTAAACTGTAGTAAATTAGTGTTTTTTCACTATTTGAAAAAGATTATTATAATAGGATTTTAAATGTGTTATATAAAAGATATAGAAGCCTTTTGCCGTGAAATTTTTTAAAATTAATCGAATCCCCTGCAAAACAGGGAATCTAATGGTACAATATCTATGATTAATTAATTAAGTCAGCAATTCTTAACTAAACCAAGCTAGACTAGTTGAGGGAATTGGCTAAAGTTGTGAGAAGGAGTAATAATGGATAATAATACAATGTATCATATGGTAAAAAAATTTCATGAAGCATTTGGACATGAAGTAGCTGCAGAACCTACTGCAATCGCAGAAAAAACAGCTGTTAATCGAGCAGTTTGGACTGGAGAAGAGTTAGTAGAATTTTTATATGCAACAGCAGAAGGGGACGAAAGTAAATTTAAAGCATTATATGAGCAGTTTTTAAAGGGACTAAATAAAGCTGCTGATAAAATACTTTCGGAAAAGAAACCCGTTGACGATAAATTAGTAGCACAAATGGATGCTTTAACGGATGTAGAATACTTTAATCAAGGAAGTTTTGTCATTGCTGGTGTTGAACCATTTTCTCTCTTCCAAATTGTTCAAGAAGCAAATATGGGTAAGCTATTTGAAGATGGTAAACCAAGATTTAGAGAAGAAGATGGTAAAATTATTAAGCCGCCAAATTGGGAAAAAGACTTTGCTCCTGAAGGCCGCCTGCAAGCAGAAATAGAGAGACAAAGAAAAAATAAAGGAAAATAGCAGTTGAATATCCACTAAAAAGACGAACACGAATAATTATTAGAAGCCTGCATACGATCTTCTAATGATTATTCGTGTTTTTCATTAATTATAATACGATTCTGAAAGAGTTATTTTAGTTCGCATAAAATAACTCTTTCAGAATCGGTTTTTTAGATGAAGCTGTTTCGGCTTCAAGCAATGTATAATAATGCACCTTTACTTTTTAAATTATTATTCCTTATATAGAGAATACAGATGCCGGGATGAATATCGAAGGATTGCCAGAAGCATACGGGGCAACTTCATATTGCTGGAAAATGAGCACTATCCCGTTATCTGCTAAATAGAAATCCGTTTCGTCTGTCACTTTAAAATCGGTGAATTCTTTTGCATCTGAGTAAAAAATTTCTGGGTGTTTTTTCATATATGCTATCGCATAAGTTGTGACTTTGCCATAATGTTCCTTGGAAGGTAGAAAGTCATCTAATGTTAATAGCTTTCCTGATTTGAGGTCGAAATTATAGGTTGTTATCACTGTATTCCCATGTGCTCCCCCGGTAAATTGATAGTCAGAAAACAAAATGCTTAATTTATTATTTTGGTTATATTTGACTTGATAGTTGGTTATATATTCAAACTGACAGGCAGATGCTGATTCTTTGCAAATTGAATCTTTTTTTAGGTTTTCCATTTCTTTCATCAACTTTATGTATTGATTATACGATGCTTTTATATGTTGTAATAAGATTTTGTTCACGCTATTCTGCGCTTTGTTGTTAGGAGCACTAACAAGGGATGGATATTTTAGTTCTTCAATATTTTTATATTGTTTTGTAATAACAACATTCGGTGAAATGGCGAAAGCATTTAAAGGTTGAATAATAATTACGAGGATAACCATGATTATCAATGGTAAATTTGTTTGTCTTTTCATACATCACTTCATTCCTTCCTAGTCTTAATACTATTTTTCCCTTTTTTGAATGAATAATGTATGAAGATAAAGAAAAAAATGCTAAATGGTGTAGATTATTCTACATCTTTTAGCATTTTTTCAATCGCGTAAAGTTCTTTATTTAAGTCATTAATAATGGTCATTTGCTGTTTATGTATCGAAAGGCTTTCCTTTTCTACTTTTAGTCTTTCTATAGCTCGTGCTTCTTTTCTTTTTAGAAAACGTACGAGAATAAAAATCAGCAAAGCTGGAATAAAAATATAAAGAATTAAAGTTGGCAAGAATAATAAAAGAACGCTCATCGTTTATCTCCTTTAATTTGTCTCATTTAACAATTTTTCGATGTTCACAATTCTTTCTTTCAATTTGTGGAGTGCTTCTATTTGTTCTTTTTGATAAGCTATGTTTTCTTTTTCTAAGTTCAACTTCTCATCTGCTCGAGTTTCCGCTCTTTTCATATATCTTGCTAAATAAAATATGAAACCAAGTACAATTAGAATAGGAATACTTACGATAAAGAGATTGATCATACTAAATATTTGCATTTTGTTCCCCCTAAAATATTTTTTTATTTACTCCTTTCTTTTCTTAATCGTGACACTATCAGCCAGGTTTGCAATTAATTCCTCTGATAAAGGAAGCGAAAAAGGGATTAACACATAATACTTCATTGCTTTTCCATCTTCAGAAATTTCATGATGACCTTTAATTAATTCTGCATTTTCTAATTTTTGAAGATGTAAATATAATAACGGTCTACTGATTCCAAGCTCTCTTGCTAGTTGGCTGACATATTTCTTTTCATTTTTCAAGATAGCGATAATTTTCAAACGGTATGGGTTTGATAATGCTTCAAGAACAAGAAGTAATTTGTCTCCATTTTTTATATGTTTCATATGTAATAATTTTATTACAGGTGTAAAAGAAAATCAAGTAGATGATTATCGAATATTTTGCAAACATTAGCAAGAAAGTAGATAATTAAATTAAGCTACAAATCTTAAATTTTTATATGAACAAAAAATGGAGTTGATTAAATGGGCTTTTTAAATGGGTTGTTGGGAAATGCAAGTGAAACAGATGTGAAAGAACTAGAAAAAGAATTAAGCAGCATAATCGGTTCGAATGAAAGAATCGAGCTTGCTTATAAATTAGTCAGAGATTTAATTGTATTCACAGACTTACGACTAATTTTTGTTGATAAGCAAGGACTGACAGGTAAAAAAGTTGAGTATATGTCTGTACCATATAAAAGTATTTCGCGTTTCAGTATAGAAACGGCAGGTCACTTTGATTTGGATGCTGAATTAAAAATTTGGATCTCTGGGGCAGAATTGCCCGCCATTTCAAAACAGTTTAAAAAAGATAACAGTATTTATGACGTCCAAAAAGCATTGGCAAGTTATGTTGCTAAAGCCTAATCTATAAGATTACAGTCCAGCATGAAGTCTGAATGGAAGCTGGACTGTTTCTAATCAAACAATAGCAGGAATGTAATGCTATTTGTGGAATATTTATTTAATATGGTGGAAATAGGATTAATTAGGGCAGAAGGAAATGGTCTGGTTAAAAAGAGGGGGAATACAATGAATTCAGAGGCTAAATTCTCAGGGAAGTCTACATTATATGATCACTATCGTCCAGGTTATCCTAAACGTTTTTTTAAGGAGCTTATTTCCGAGTATAGTGGCTCAAATGATCATTTTGTCATCGCAGATATTGGAGCAGGCACAGGAATCTTTACCGAGCTAGCTGCAAATATCGGCACAAATATTATCGCTATAGAGCCAAATGATGATATGAGATCTATTCTTAAAGCAAGAATGGAAGACTTCAAACAAGTAACTTGCCTAGATGCTTCAGCCGAAAACACAGGAATCGCAGATAATAGTGTGGATTTAATTACAGTTGCACAGGCGTTTCATTGGTTTGAAGCGGATGCATTTAAAAAAGAATGCAGACGTATACTAAGGAAAAATGGTCAGGTGATGCTCATTTGGAATAGTCGTGATCATACGAGTCAATTAAATTCAGAAACTGCTAAAATATCCAAAAGATATTGTCCGAATTTCCAAGGTTTTAGTGGCGGTATAAATATTGATCGTTTAGGTCTGCAGCATTTTTTCACAAATGGATATGAACATTATGCGGTATCCAATCCATTAAAAATGAATAAAGAACATTTTATTGGCCGAAATCTTTCTGCATCTTATTCTCCGCAAAAAGGTGATCCTTTTTATGATGAATTTGTAGAAGAACTGGGGTTTCTTTTCGATAAGTACAGTAAAGATGGAAACATTATCGTTCCTAATGATCTGCATGTTTATGTAGGCGCTGTCATATAGGGTGGATGGTAGAAATTATCCTGTTTTTTCAAAACATATTGACATTTAGCATGGATATAATTACAATAAGTCTTAATAAATTTGTAGGCGTTGAAAAGGAAAAGTAAATAAGGGGAGATTTTATAGAGAGCTTCTGACGGTGGAAAAGAGGCAAATGAACCTTATTGAAAATGACCTTGGAGCTTCGTACCGAAAACGATCCGTGAGTAGACTACGACGAGATAGGCACTCGTTATAACAGCAGCAGTATCTCTTCTTTTTTTAAAGACGTACTGAATAGAGGCAAATAGTGTAAACTATTTGTGAAGCTAGGTGGTACCACGGGTTAACTCGTCCTAATCTTTTTAGATTAGGGCGTTTTTTTATGCTTTTTTTATTTGGATAAATAATTTCAAATGAACGAAAGAAGCAATTCTATAAAAGGAGGAAGTAAATATGAGTATATTTATAGGAGGAGCATGGCCATATGCGAATGGCTCTTTGCACTTAGGGCACGTGGCAGCATTATTGCCAGGGGACATTTTAGCCCGTTATTATCGGCAAAAGGGAGAAAAAGTTCTTTACGTATCAGGAAGTGATTGTAATGGGACACCTATTTCTATTCGCGCCCAACAAGAGAATACATCCGTTCAAGAAATAGCGGATCGCTATCATGCTGAATTTTCCCAGTGTTTTTCTAAGCTAGGTTTTTCATATGATCTTTTCACAAGAACAGATGCAAAGCATCATCATGCTTCTGTTCAAGAGATTTTTCTAAGCTTATTGCAAAAGGGGTATTTATCCAAAAAAACCGTAGAGCAGGCATACTGCCAAAAGAATAATCAGTTCTTGCCAGACAGATTTGTAGAAGGAATTTGTCCTTATTGCAAGCAAAGAGCCAGAGGGGACCAATGCGATCACTGTTCTTCGATATTAGACCCACTAGAATTAGAAGATAAACGTTGTAAAATTTGTGGGGAGGAGCCAGTCATTAAGAAAACAGAACATTTCTATTTCGCTTTTAGCAATTTTCAGAAAGAGCTAGAAAACTATGTAATACAAGCAGAAGATAATCAGCTCTGGAATGAAAATGCAGTTTCCTTAACGAAAAGATATTTGCGAGAAGGACTACCAGATAGGGCAGTAACTAGAGATTTACCTAATGGGATTGATGTGCCATTAGAAGGTTTTGAAGGAAAGAAAATTTACGTATGGATCGAAGCGGTAGCAGGCTACTTAACAGCAAGTATGGAGGCCTGTAAAGCAAAAGGTCTCCATGTGGATGATTATTGGAACTCTGAAACAATATCTTACTATGTTCATGGAAAGGATAATATTCCATTTCATACAGTTATTTGGCCGAGTATTTTACTTGGATTGGGAAGAAATTCTCTACCAACCCATATTGTCTCCAGTGAATATTTAACATTAGAAAAAAGGAAATTATCTACTAGTCAAAATTGGGCTGTTTGGGTTCCTTATATTTTGCAGAAATATGATCCTGATTCGCTTCGGTATTTTTTAACGATAAATGCTCCAGAAACCAGAGATACGGACTTTTCGTGGCGAGAATTTATTTATAGTCATAATAGTGAATTATTAGGCGCCTATGGGAACTTTGTGAATCGAACCTTAAAGTTTATTCAAAAAGCATACAACAGCAAGATTCCCAATAGACAAGTCTCCAAAGAAATCATTGCTAGCACAGACGAAGTTTATCGAAGCGCAGGTAATTGGATAGAAAGAGGAAAAAGTAAAAAAGCGTTAGAAGAAATTTTTGCTTATATTCGGTCTGCAAATCGCTATTTTGATCAACAAAAACCGTGGGAACAAGTAAAAAATGATAAGGAGGCTGGTGAAATCACATTAGCAAATTGTACATTTATGATTGTCAATCTTGCCCAGCTTCTTGAACCTTTTGTCCCATTTTCCACCCAGAAAATTAGAGCAATGCTTGGGATTACAAATTTAGAGTGGCGATTACAGCCTACACTTCCTGAGGAAATACTATCTGTCACGCCACTTTTTGCGCGCTTAGATTTAGGATTAATAGAAGAAGAGCTAAATCTGCTGATAATGGGACAAAAACATTCATAATTTTTGTCATTTCTCCCCTTTTTTTGACGGTGATTGAAAAGGGGAGAGCTAAAAAATATGCTGTAGAAAATTGCTGTATTTTCAGAGGAGATAGAGGAAAATAGCTTATACTTAACGAATAAATTATCTAATGTACGAATCTTTATAACTTTTTCTTTAGACATAGAATATACTATGCTGAATATAGAGTTTAAAAAAGAAGAATTTGCTTGGCAATATAATTATTGTAACAGAATAAAATAGATTATAATCAAAGAGCGAATGATAAAAGGGGTTGAAGGAGGCAATTAACAATTGGGAGGGAGCGGAAATGAAGTGGAGTGAGTTTGTATCACCTAAAAAGAACAGAGTCTTACCAGTTATTATCGAGGTATATGAAAAGAAATATCCTCCTTATGCAAGTAAGCTTTATCCCATATATTATACAAGCTTTAATGATTTAGGAATTCTGTTTACACCATGCGGGTTATTTAGACGGAAAAAGAAACGGGATTTAAGAACAATACGATATAAAGACATCGTCTCTGTGGAATTTAATGTACACCGTGTTCCTACTGTCTACCTATACCTTTTAGGCTCGTCTTTACATGTCAATATAATTATTCAATTAAAGGACCAATCCATTTTACATTTAGAAAGTGAAGATATCAGTATTTTGCCAGATGTATTTCAGCTATTAAAAAAACATAAGGTAGTTAGGAAAGATCCTCAAAAGCTTCAAAGCATTTTAAAAGAAAAAGATACAATGGAAAAATTTTACTCCTATATGGATAAGCATTTAGAAGCAGATATGCAGTACAGTAAGAAAGAACCTAAAATAAAATAGTGGCCATGGAAGGAAAAGGATCATCTTTTTCTTTTTTCAATCGTTTCTAAAATAGCTAAAGCCTGTTTATTGTATACGGAAACAGAAAAATGCATGGCTGGTACAGACATATGCCGTCTATTGGGATTCTGGCTTTGTTTTCTTATTAATGTCATACAAAAATAGCCTCGTGACTTTTTATTTATAGGTTGTCCGTATAATTAGTGTTTTTATACAAGTAATTTTTCTCATCATTAGCTTGTAAATTGTTATTTGCAGCATTCCTCGTTGAATTATTATTTTTCTGCAGTGAACATTCAGGAAACGAAATACAGGATGATAAATATAGCAGCAAGAAAATAAACAATAAATGGTGGTAGTTGTTCGTCTGATAAAATAATGCAACAAAGCTATAGCTTGCTTTCAAAAAAATTAGTGGGGAATTTCCGAACCTATTTTTAATCAATCATTTACCATTTATCATATATTAAGCCGCACATCTCACAGATTTTAATATATACCGGAAAAAAAGAAGAGTCTTAGACAAGGAGAGGAATTTTTTAGAGCAGAAATTTCCCTCCTTGTCTAAAGACTCTGTTTCATTAGGCACGTTTAGCTAGTAAGTTTAATGCTTTCTTATTCATGTCATGAATATCTTCAAATGTTTCTGATACTGCTACTGTCATCTTTCTCCTATTCGGATTCATTGATTTTTTTGATTGGTTCTTTGGTTTATTGAATGGTGTAGGAGTGGAAGCAATTGCAGTTTTCTTTTTTTCTGCCATATCAATTCCTCCTTTATAGAAAAATTTTATAAAATCCGGCACAAGCTATTAATCTCCAAAACTATAAAACTTTAGATCGTGAAATTTTGCTCATGCATTTTTTTCTACATATTATTATACTACAAAACAGGTAAAAAGGAGCCTTAAACCATGTACCAATCGAAAATTTGTGCTAAATTAAGAATGTGGGAAGCGTCAATTCCGTCCACTTCCACGAACTGGGAGCTGATACCTATCAACATATTGTAACTTTCCCCATAATATGCAACGATGAAAACATTTTTAACTAAATCCTCATTATTTATATTACTTTCTGGATCTTTTAAGGGGATACTTTTTCCAGCGAGAAGATCTTGAATAACATTTTCTTTCACTTCTCTGTCTAAAAAGCTAATATTATAGCAAATTTCTACACTATTAAAAGCAGATTCTAAGTTTTGCTTTAAATCTTCCGCACTTGCACTAATCGCAAAAGGGAAAATCGCAATATGAAATTGAAATGTGTCTGCGTATAGGTTTAAATAGGTCCGTAATTCATCTTTATATTGACGCCAATGCTGGGGAAGATTGCGTTCCATAAAATGATCAGCTGTTTTGGAAATAACTTCAGTGAAGTTCTGAACCTTTTTAGCATTGTAGCCTAATACTTCTTCATTTTTGCGAATCGTTTTTCGAATATAATTACTATGTTGAAATTCAGTATTCCAAATTTTAAGAATATCAGGTGTTTGAAAAACCGCAATATCAATGAACACTGCTGCACATGCTAATGATAAAATCATGGTCCAGTCAGCCATTTGCAGCTGCTTTGTCAAAATTCCAAGGCAAACAAGGAGAAAAAATAAAACATAATATGATTTTCGAATTGCTTGGAGATTTTCCACATATTTATCTGTTCGCCACCAAAAATAGATGAGTGAAAGAACAATCAATAAAATCATTGCCGTAATAAAAACAAAATAGATTGCCGCCAATGTTTATCCTCCCTTTAATCGCTTACCAACTATTATAACATGCATTAATAATTGTAATGGAAAATAAAAGAAAAAGAAAAACGTTTTCTACATATAAAATGTATAGATAGTCAGACATTTTTTAAGGAAGAATGATTTATAACCTGGATTCTGTCTATTTTAACCAAATGTTTGGATGAGAATAAAAAATTGAAGGGAAGTGAAAATATTTAAAATAGTTCCCCTAGGATAATCTAAGTCTATCCCTTATAATAAGAAAATTATGGTAAAATAAAGATCAACAGAGAAAAGGGGGAATAAGGATGTTTCCAATATTAGAAACAGAGAGATTGCTATTAAGAGAGATTGAGAAAGAGGATGCTGGGGATTTATTTGCTTATTTTTCTAATAAAGAAGTCATGCAGTATTATGGGCAAGAGGCATTTACAAGTATAGAGCAAGTAGAAGCATTAATAGAGCATTTTTCTAATAACTTTGAAAATCAACGAGGAATTAGATGGGGCATGCAGCTCAAAGGGACTACCCGACTTATTGGTACACTTGGTTTAAACAATTTAGTACTTTCTCATAAACGAGCAGAAATCGGATATGAAATCCATCCTGAATATGGGCGCTCTGGTTATACAGCTGAAGCAGTCCAAAAAGTTGTCTCCTATGCATTAGAAGAGCTTCATTTAAATCGGGTAGGAGCGATGATTTATTTAGAAAACGAAGCATCAAATAAAATTATTCAAAAGCTTGGCTTTCAGCATGAAGGTGTTTTGAGAAAGTACTATGAACAGAATGGAAAGGCGTTTGATATAAATGTATACTCTATTCTGAAAGATGAATAAAAAATGCTGGATGGGATGAACAATTTGGAATCTAGAACAACGATTTATTTTGTCAGGCATGCACACTCCATTTATTCCGAAGATGAAAGAGGCAGACCTTTGTCGGAGAAAGGCAGCTCGGATGCTAAACAAGTAGCTAAACGAATGGAAAAGGAAGCTATCGATATCGTTTTATCGAGCCCATATAAGAGAGCGATTCAGACAATAGAAGGAATTGCAGAATATTTTCAAACAGATATCAAGCTTATCTCCGAATTTAGAGAACGTAAATTGGCAAAAGGATCTATTCCTGATTTTAATACTGCCATCGAAAAAGTTTGGAGAGAGGAAACCTTTTTCTGGGATGGTGGAGAGTCTAATATAACAGCCCAACAAAGAGGAGTCCAAGCTTTATTTCAAATACTAAAGCAATATGAAAATAAAAAAATTGTTATCGGAACACATGGAAATATCATGGTTTTAATCATGAATTATTTTTCAAAGGACTATGATTATTCATTTTGGAAGAATTTAAAGATGCCTGATATTTATAAATTAATATTTAAAGGAAATCAATTAATAACGGTTCAGAGAATATGGGAGGATAATAATGGATAGACATTTATTCTTATTTGGCGGCGGCCCGCCATTTACATATAAAATGGCAAGAAAATTTTCCGAACTGATCTCGGTGCGAACAGGAAAAATTTCTTTGCTAATTATCGATAGACCAAACTGGAAGGAATATATGCCCAAGTATACAAAAATATTAGTGGAAAATGGAATAACAGAATTCCAATTTATCCCTTTGCCAACTATTTCAGAGAAAGAGGCCGCTGAACTGCTAAAGAATAGTGCCGGGATTATCATCGGTGGTGGTAATACGGAACATTATGCAAAGTATATTGTCGAGACTACTTTATCAAGGATTCTCAAAGAACAATTTTCAGCAGGAGTACCAATTGCTGGTTTTTCTGCTGGAGCTCTAATTAGTATGGAGCATTGTATCATTTCAGCAAATGACAATGAAGATCGAATTTTTAAGTGGCAAACAGGATTAGGGCTGTTGAAAAATACGGTTATTGCTGTTCATTTTAGTGAATGGATGGATGAAAATCATTTAAGGAAAGCTGTTATTAAGTTTCAGCCCCATGAACATTTTGGAATAGACGAAGGTACAGGAATGTATTTTTATAACAATCGGTTAATGGCTGTAGAAGGAAATAATGTTTTTCAGATTAAAAACAATCGTCTCGAAGAAATGGAAAAGATCAACTTTTTATAGGAATATAAATTTTACGCAATCAAATTTATTACCAATAGAAAAAAAGACCTTTAATATAGTCACTTTGCAATTACCTTTTTTTGCTAGAAAGATATTCATTATAACCTAGTTTAAAAAGCAGAAAATCAAATGATAAATTGCATTTATTATTTCTAAAAAATTTTGTAGTATTCATTTGTAAAGATGATTACAAATAGGATTTAGAGAGGTGGATAAAAAATGGTTCAAACAACAGATTCTATTTACATAAGATTATTAGAGGAAAAGGATGCAGAGGGACTATGGAAGCTCGAATTAAAAAATCGAGATTTCTTTAAGGAATATTCGATTGCTCGCAAGGAAGAGTTCTATACATTGAATTTTCAACAGCAGCTTATTAACACATGGAAAGAAAATGCAAAGCAAGACATTGATTATCATTTTGGCATTTTTCTACAAGAGTCCAATGAGTTAATTGGAAGTGTTAATTTATATATGGTAAGACGAGAGCCGGCACATAATGCTATTGTTGGTTATGTTCTTGATAAAGACAGTAACGGCAAAGGCTATATGACTCTTGCTGTGAAAAAATTAGTTGATTATGCCTTCCATACACTTAGTCTACATCGATTAGAAGCAGGAGTGATGCCCCATAATATTGGCTCGATTCGCGTACTGGAAAAGGCTGGGTTTCACAAAGAGGGAGTAGCCAAAAGCAATGTGAAAATAAACGGAGAGTGGAAAGACCATCAAATTCTAGCTATCATTAATCCTAATGATTAAGGTTAATAGATTAGGAATCTTTTGCCGACTTCAGCCGTAAAGTAATTTAAAAGGCGAAGGAGGAAGAAATGATGATAGCAGATTTGCAAATATTGCACCAACAACTAAAGAAAAACGAAACGATACAAGGATCTATTAGATGCTCATTGGAAGTGTTTATTTATAAAAAAATAGTGCGTCCAGGAATGCTGGCAGCAACAGAAAAACGATTAATTTTCTGTGCAGACTCCATTCCTGGAAATGAACTAATCGAAAGTTTTGATTATGCAAATATAGAAGCAATTCAGTTAACGCGAAATTTAATGAATCAATATATAACGATAAAGTATAAAAAGGATACAATAAAATTTAAACAGCTTATTAGTGAGGATATAGAGGATTTTATGACGAAAATAAAAACGTATAAATAACTGTTTATTCTGTGACGATAAAAAGAAAGAATTATGGTAAATGAAATTAATTACAATTGGTAAAGGAAAAAGCATAGAGCAATACAATTCTGTTTCTGCTAGCTATTGTTAAATCATGAAAACAGAAGAAGCTACGAATATTGGGATAATAACGCTTGGTCCAAAAGGAATATTAGGTAATCATCCAGCACCGGTTCCACAGCTGTTCCATGTAGTCGAGGGTGAAGGCTGGGTTAGAGATACCGATAATAGGAAGCTTCTTATAAAGAAAGGGGAGGCAGTCTTTTGGGAGCAAGGAGAATGGCATGAAACAGGATCTGATACTGGTTTGACAGCAGTCATAATTCAAGCTGCAAACTTAAAGAAGCCTGATTAAAGCTATAACTTTCCATTATTTATAGGAAAGAAAAAGTGCTTTCTATAATCATCTGAGAATGTGGAGAATAATGGATGAAGGATGAAAGATTAGTAGTAAAGATATTCGTTCTGGGGATAATTGTCATTTCTTGTTTGCCTTTTTACATGGAAGAATTATCGACACACATCCAGTAAATGTATATCTTATTTTTCTCTTAATTGTCGCAGCATACTATTCTTTAAACCGGATTATTTGGAAACATAAAAATTAAGTCCGGATAAATGGAAAAATTACTTTAAGGGTGGAGTAAAGGGATATGGACTATTCTCATATACTACTTTTTTGTTTTGCTATTACACTTCATAATATAGAAGAGGCAATTTGGCTTCCTAAATGGTCTCAGCAATCTTCGAGGTTTCAAAAGCCAGTTACTTCAAGTGAATTCTATATTGCTGTTATTTTTGTAACTATATTAGCTTATGTGTCTGCAACCAGCTTTTTATACTGGCCAGAATCAGTGTTAGCGAAATGGATTTTTGTTGGATTTTTAGGTTCAATGATATTAAATGCTATTTTTCCTCATCTTGTTGCAACTATTTTCTTGAAAAAGTATGCACCTGGACTTCTTACTGGTTTATTACTTAACCTTCCAATCAATTCATTCGTAATCTATCATATGTTTTCCATAAATTTAATTAGATGGAATGAGTTAGTCATTGCCACATTTACAGTAGGGATTATTTTAGTGGCGCTTATTCCTTTTCTGTTCAAAATTGGTGGTAAAATAACTCCTTCTTAGGATAGCGCTTTGGATTAAAAAATAGATTAGTTGGAAAATAGAAATCTTGTTACCGAAATGAAAAGGAACAAAAAGAGGGTAGGACATAAGTCTTTCAATCAAATATACCCCGAACAATTATACGTACACACTAATAAATATTCGTATAGTTGTTCGGGGGTTAATTAAATTTAAGAATGGAGGTTTGTGGTAATCACCCGCTGTCTGAATACACTTCGCTTTCCATCGGGCGAGCGCCAATCCTCCTCCTCACTATATGAGGAGGCTTAGTTTGCTCCCCGACTCATCAAGTGTCTGTAGTGTAATGGAACGAATTGGTTTCACCACTAAATTAGAGATTGTTCTTCTTTATCCATTATATATTTTATTTTGTCTCAGCCACGACCTTTTATTTTTGCTTAATGACTCGTTTATATATGTATTGTCCAATAAAAGCAAGACCTATTACAGCAATTATCACGTATGCTACATTGGAGTACATGTCCATATAATGAACGATGTCTTCCCATGAATCACCAACTGTTGCTCCAATACGAATAAGAACGAAATTCCATGTGAATGTACCTATCGTTGTTAAAAATAGAAAAATACCAAAATTCATTTTTGCCATGCCTGCTGGCAGCGAAATTAAACTTCGAATAAGTGGAATAAAGCGGCAGAAGAAGACTGTCCAATAGCCAAATTTATCAAACCAGCGATCTGCTTTATATAAATCATCTCTTTTTAAACGAAGGATATGGCCCCATTTATCAATAATTTTTTCCAATCTTTTTATATCCAATAAGGAACCGATAAAATAAAGAATAATAGCTCCAAGTACAGAACCAATTGTAGATACGATGACAACGCCTGTAATGGTCATACTAGTCTTTACAGTCATAGCGCCTCCAAAGGTCAAAATAACTTCCGAAGGGATGGGTGGAAAGATATTTTCAAACATAATCAATATCAAAATACCTGTATATCCAAAATTTTCCATCGTTTCTATTATCCAATTTTCCATTCCATGCACTCCTTATATTTTCCATTCAATCATATAAAAATATCTTACCATATGCTTTTAAAACCATCTAATATAATCCTATTTCTACAATTATGATATCATTCACTTTTTTACAAAATGAGATGTTGTTATTTGGTAATTGTGCTAAAATAAGGATTAATTCAATGGATTTATAGGAGATGTATATGTTTGATTATTGGATTCCCAATGCGTTAATTACAAGTATGATGACTATAATTGGTTGGGGCATACTTATTGGTGCAGTATGTTATGTGTATAGAAAACAAACAGAAAAACCTGTTATATGGAAAATGGCCATTATTTTATACATCGGTTTATTTTGCTTTAACTTTTCATTTATGGTTAGTGAAACACCAGTAAAGATAGCTATTTTACCACTTGGTGTATGGATACTTATATTGGTTTTTGGAAAGCGGAAAGAACGTTGGAAGGTGTATCGACCATTTGCTTGGCTTGGATTCTTTGGAAATTATATTTTTCTTATTACAACCTTGCTTAGTATTCTGGTACAGAGTTTGTTGTATCCAACCGATAAAGTAGAGACTTTTTTAGCTGAACTAAATAATCCTGGCATTCTATTAATTCATCCTTCAGGCAAACAAGCAGTTCTTAATAAAGAGCTGTTTATAGAAAGTCTGTCTTCTTGGGAGATTGGGAAAATGGATACACAGCAATGGTATTATGAATCATTTCCAGAAATTAAGGAGGAAGAATGGGAAGAGGAAGAACAGATGCCACATCAGACAATGGAACGCTTTCCCTATATTCTTTTAGGAGCGACTCCAAAGTGGGGGATTGGCTATGAATCTACCATTTATATGGAAAGAGATGGAAAGGGGATGCTTATTTCAACAGAAAAGGGTCAGTACTATTTTCGCTCCTCTGAATCTGTATTAAAAGGGGGAACAGATTAGATGAAATTTAAAAGAGTATGGTATTTACTAGTTGTAGTCATGATTGCTATATGCTTTTTTATTTTTCTTTTCTTAAAGGAAGCCGAAAGCTCTCCATCCGATCTTCCTAATGAAACTAGTATAAGAAAAATGATTGAAGATACTGGTGAAATGAACATAAATAGAGTTTTTGACCAAAGAGCCTTAGATGAAAAGCATATTTTCATTCCACATCTTTCTAGTGATAATCAATATGGCTATAGTTTATTAGAATGGATAGATAATAAATGGGAAGTAACCTATGTATCAACCACTGGAGAACCGCTTATATGGAGGATAAAGGCGGGAAATCAGTCAGAATCCTATTTTCTATGGAATCTTGATTCTAAAAAAAAGATAGAAACTCTTACTTTCTATTTAATAAGAGACCGACATTTTACAAGTGGCTGGAGCGGTGAATGGTATGAACCAGCAATTCAAATCGAGGAAGACGTATCAATCAGTGGAAAACCATATGGTATATACAAAGTGCCAGATAAATGGGGAGCCATATGGAATGCAGCACAAATAAAGATAGAGAATCAGGAGGAAGATTTTATTTCTTACAATGGTGAAGGACTATATTATGGGGTTAAAGGATATGATAAGAAAAATAATTATGTAGTACCACTTAATAGCTATGAAAATGGTGGGATTACCAGTTCAGGTGCCGCAACAGAAGATATAGTAATTATGGATGAATGGGTAGGTGAACAATGGTAAAAAGCTCTCCATAAAAAGGAGAGCAGAATATCTAATATTTATTTCTCGAATTTTGGTTTCATTTTTACAATAAATAGGATGGATAGTACAGCAATTATCCCTAGAAAAACTTCCATTACAAGTAGGTTGGTGATAGTACCCGCCTGATATAATGCTGGGAAGAAATTGATAGCTGCGTGTATAAGAATCGCATAAATAACATATATAAATTTTTGCTGTCTAATTGCATAAAGGACTAATATGGATAATGCAAGGTGCAGTGCAAGGGCAAAGACTCTTTCTAAACCACCAGATGCAAAAAGCATTACATTAGCTTGTTCAAATTGCTCTTTAATGTTGTTAATGGCTTCAGGTGTCGCAGCAGGGCCCAATATTGTTTCCAAGTTCCCAGTTTTGATCATAGATGAGATGAGCAGAGAATTTAGTGCTGACATGCCGCCTATAAATATAGCTTCTATTCCTCCATGTCCTAATCCATATGATAGTCCATCATTAAATTGATGATTGTTCTTCAACCATACTTTAAAAGCAAAATAGCGGCCAATTTCTTCAAATATACCTGCAGCTAGGCCGCCGTATAAGGCAAAAAGATAAGGATTGCTGCTCCATTTCAACTCCGTTCCAGTAGGGCTAAGCACGATGAAATGAACGATTTTTTCAAGAATTTGCGAAAATACAATGAAGATAACAATACCAACAAGTAAGGATCTCCAAGACATCATTTTTTTTCTTTGTAAATACACCATTAATATAATAGGAACTATTACTGCCAGAAATAATTGCAGAGATATCCCAATATAAATAGAATTCATTCGTTTTATTCCTCCCATTCCAGTTTCATCTGTTATATTAAGTGTATAACAGATTGGAGCTATACGTCAATGATTATACAAGCTTTATAAGTAAAAAAACTGAAAAAAGGAAGTGACCAAATGATTGAATTAACAGGAAAATATAATAGAGCTAAAGTATTTACGGATCAATTAGAAGAAGTGGCTGAAGCACAGATTAAGGAATTATGTGATCAGGAATTTGCTAAGAACAGTAAGATTAGAATTATGCCGGACACGCATGCGGGAGTGGGCTGTACGATAGGTACGACTATGACTATTCAAGATAAAATTGTCCCTAATTTAGTAGGGGTAGATATCGGTTGTGGTATGGCGGTAGCAAAATTAAAGATAGACAGAGCAAGTTTGAATTTTGATGAACTAGATGAAACGGTTCGTAAGTTTATTCCAAGCGGATTCTCGATCAGAGATAAAGCTCATTCATATAGGGAACAAATTGATTTAGATGAGGTGAAAGCTCCTATAAATAAAAAAAGAGCAGAACATAGTATTGGAACCTTAGGTGGAGGTAATCACTTTATCGAGTTAAATGAAGCAGCTGATGGAAGTGTATATATCGTTATACATAGTGGAAGCCGTAACTTAGGTGCACAAGTAGCAGAATATTACCAAACACTTGCTTACGATAATTTAGTTAATATCGACGGGATCAAAAAAGAAATGATTGCTAAATTGAAGGAAGAGGGGAGGCATGCTGAAATTCAAGCAAGCTTAAAAAATATGGAACTACCAAAAATAAACAAAGAACTTGCTTATTTAGAGTCCCAAGGATTTAAAGACTATATGCATGATATGAAGATTGCGCAACAATATGCTTATTTAAATCGACTTGCCATGATTGATGTTATTGTTACAAAGATGAATTGGGCAGTTTTAGATCAATTTACTACTATTCACAATTATATTGATATGGAAAATATGATATTAAGAAAAGGAGCTATTTCTGCTAGAAAAGGAGAAAGAGTAATTATTCCTTTGAATATGAGAGATGGCAGCATTATTGCCTTTGGAAAAGGAAACGAGGACTGGAACCAATCCGCTCCTCATGGCGCAGGAAGATTAATGTCAAGGACCAAAGCGAGAAAGACCGTTAGCTTAAAAGATTTTGAGTCAGCCATGAAAGAAGTTTGGAGTACTTCCGTGAAGAATAGTACGTTAGATGAAAGTCCATTTGCTTATAAACCAATGGAAGAGATAATTAAACATACAGCAGAGACTATTGATATTGCAGAAATTATTAAGCCTTTGTATAACTTTAAGGCAAATTAAGAAGGAAATAGAAAGGCTGAAAAATATAAATAAAGGAGAGGGAAAGGATTCTTCTTCCGCCTCTCTCCAAATATGCACATTTAGAAGAATTTCAAAAGCGAGCGAAATAAAAATCGGAAAAATCCATAAAAAATCTCAAAAAAGTCTATTAAAATGTCTAACAGGCTCCCAAAAAAGGAGTCCTTTTTCGCTTTTTTTCCTTTTGTTTTCTCCAAGCTATAACCTCCCACTTTCATTAACAAATGGCACCATAGTATGAATACCTATTACTCCATTAACCATTTGCGTAATAGGAAAATTAACAGTAATACTTGCTAATTTTGAAATGATATTAAAGCTATTAAAATTTGATAGAAAGATATACATATTAGTGTTAGATCTTTAAAGTTGTTTAATTTCCGTAGATTATATATATTTGTGCTCAAAGGAGCTTCTTTAAAAGTTATCATAGATACCAAGTGATAGCGGGGCGAAATTATTTTCTATTGAATATTACGAGCATGATGATAAAAGCGGCTTGTGGGTTCAAGAATCACTCAGGGATGTCTTTGACCCACGCAGGAAAGCTCTAATCCGTTTCTGTACTGCTGCTGGGAGAACCAGTTGGATATGTTCACCTTTTTCATTGCAGGTAAAAATTCCTTTGAAAACTTCGGGCATGGCATCGTACTGTTTTTCTAACTGTTCATTAAATTTTTTGAAACAGTCATAATTATATTTTTCCAGCAGGTAGGGCATCAAAAAAGCTGACCGCAAGATTTCATATTCCTGATAATTATATGGAGTACTTTCGGGGATCTTTTTTAAGATTTCCAACATCCTATTCATTAAAATTGCCACCTCTTCTTCGCTTGCAAAGGCAGCATATCCTCGAATGGCAGTAAGTCGCATATCTAAATATCGCTCTTTTTTATAAGCTCTTAAAAAAAAGTCCTTTCCGTCATCTGGCAAGTCAAATACTAATTGCTTTAATAGTGCATTGCGTTTGGCAATATCCTTTGTATTATAATATGTTTCCATTTTTTTGCTTCTTTCGCCCATATATCCCACCTGCTTTGTTTTGTTGACTTCTTATTTTTTTAGTGTCTCCTCGTGATTTTTACGTTTTGTATATTCTTTTCGATATTAAGGTTATTAGTTCCTCCATTCTAATTGTACTAAATGCCACGTTAGTTAAAGGAGGACTTGCAAACAACTATATACAATTCTAAATGACTTTATTATAACTTAACAATCGCTAAAAATGTGCACAGTCCCATTTAATCATCTTCTTTTTGTTAAACTATAAACCTTTGTTGCAATGATATGCGGTGTAATCCGTTCTTTTAATGTAGGAAATACAGATCCAACATATTCTTCGGGATTTCGAATATAGGCCTTTTCGTACATATAAATGGTAAATGAGCAGGATACACGGACAAAAATATCTCCATCCATATCATATGGTTCTGAAATCGTCAGAACTTCAAAAGAATCATCGTATTTATTAGTTTTTGCGTTAATCCTTTTTGTTACATTCTCTCTATATTTCGTTGTTCGCGTTGGTTTGTAATGAAAATCAACGACGCCAATTGCTTGAATCATATTTTCCTCCCAAATAATTCATTCGAACAAATATTATACCATTTATTTATAAGAAATTTGGTGGGAATATTATTTAAAAATTCACAAAACGTGGTAGGATGTAAAGACTAGGGTTCTTAATTGATTTTTCATTATTTTACATACGAATACTATTTTAGGGGGAATTATGAAGGCTCGCATTGTTGGAATATTGATTTTTAATGAAGTAGAAGTATTGGATGCTGCTGGTCCATTTGAAGTGTTTTCTTTAGCTGGTGGAGAGAATAAATTATTTCATGTCTATACTATTTCAGAAAAAGGAGGAACTATTTTAGCAAGAAATGGTCTTAGAATAGAAGCGGATTTTTCTTTTGAAAACCATCCTGATTTGGATATTCTCATTGTTCCAGGCGGCTATGGAGCAGAAGAAATCGAAATTTATAATCCTGTTGTCATTAAGTGGATTAAAATGCAATCAAAGAAAGTAGAATATATGACTTCTGTCTGTACAGGAGCATTTTTATTAGCGAAGGCTGAGTTGTTGGATAATTTAAAGGCTACCACGCACTGGATGGATATCGATCGCTTGGAGCAAGAATTTCCAAAGGTTCAGATAGTTAGGAAAGTGAAATTTGTAGATGAAGGAAAGATACTAACTTCTGGCGGGATATCTGCCGGAATCAATATGTCCTTTCATATAGTAGAGAAGTTATATGGCAAGGAAATAGGAAGGGAAACAGCAAAGCGGATGGAATATGATAGATAAATAGACTTGTAGGAGGAAAATTGAAATGAAGAAAATTTCTGTTTTACATTATGATGCATTTACTAATAAGCCGGATAAGGGAAATCCTGCTGGAATTGTGTTAGAGGGAGAGAAATATACCGAAATAGAAATGCAGAAAATTGCTAAAGAGGTGGGCTTTAATGAAACGGCGTTTGTTTCACCATCAGAATGTGCTGATCTAAAAATTCGTTATTTTACCCCCGGACATGAAGTGAATCTTTGTGGTCATGCTACTATCGCTACTGTTTTTGCTCTTAAAACGATGGGGCTGCTCTCTGAAAAAGAAGTTTATTCTATCGAAACAAAGGCGGGTGTGCTTCCGATTAAAATTGATTATCGTGATCAGTCTTCTCCTGCCATTACGATGCAGCAAGTTACACCACAATTTAAACAATTCAAAGGTTCACGATTAGCATTAGCAGAAGCAATCGGTCTTAAAGAATCTGATTTAGATACAAATATTCCGATTCTTTATGGCAATACGGGGCTGTGGACACTCCTTGTTCCTATTAAAGAACTGCGTGTATTTTCCAAAATGGCTGTGAAAAATGACTTGTTTCCAGCTATTTTAGCGGAAATTCCTCATGCGTCCATTCATCCATTTTGCCTGGAAACCTACGATGTAAATGCAATTATGCATGGAAGGCATTTTTCCTCTCCTTACTCTGGTACAAGCGAAGATCCAGTTACAGGAACAGCGTCGGGAGTGATGGGGGCATATTATATTACATATGTGGATGAGGAATGGAAAAATAAAACTATTGTCATTGAACAAGGTCAGGAGATAGGTCGTGATGGGAGAGTATCTGTTATTGTTTCTGAGAGGAATGGTCAATTGGATGTGGAGATTAGTGGAACTGCAGTGTTTGTCAAGGAATTAAAAATAACTATTGATTGATGATACTAGTGATTAGAATTGGGGGATAATTAATGGAAAGATTAGAGCCAGTGGAAGCAGCCCGCCTTTTTATAGATACATATTATTCACATTGTAATGCTGCTGTTTTAGCAGGAAGTGTAGTAAGGGGACAAGCAACAGCTACTTCCGACCTTGATATTGTCATTTTTGATGAAAAAATCGTCTCTTCTTATAGAGAGTCCATGATGGAATTTGGTTGGCCAATCGAAGTATTTGTACATAATTTATCTTCCTATAAAGATTTCTTCTTAATGGACTATAATATAGCAAAACCTTCTATGCAGCGAATGATCACAGAAGGAATCGTGTTAAGAGACGACGGAGCTTTACAAGCAATCAAACAAGAAGCAAAACAAATGCTGGCAGAAGGACCGAAAGAATGGTCAGAGGAAACAATTCGTACGAAGCGTTACTTTATAACAGATGTACTAGATGATTTGATCGGAGCAGACAATAAACAAGAGGAAATTTTCATTGCGAGCACATTAAGCTTTCTTCTCCACGAATTTGTTTTAAGAGTAAATAAGCAATGGGTTGGTACATCGAAATGGATGGTCAGGAGTTTACGGCACTATGATTCTCTATTAGCGGATGAGTTTATTGAAGCATTTGATTGCTTTTATCGAACCAGAGAAAAAGAAAAAATTATAGAGCTTACGGAAAAAGTATTAAAGCCGTATGGCGGCAAGCTGTTTGCGGGATTTTCGCTTGGTAAGGAATAATAAAAACCTAATTGTAGGAGTAAAAAGTATTTAGTACCTTCGCTAGTCTCATGATTTAATGTATGATTTATTCTGTGCCCTATTACGTAGGGTCGAGAAGCCAGGAAATCTATGACTTCTTGACCCCTATTCTCCATTATTTTTTCTAATCATAAGTGATTAGTTTTACGATATGGTTTTATTAGGTTAGCTCATTATAAGATTAATAGGACGAAGATATAGGGAGGAATAGCGAAGATGAATATAATTGGTGTGCATCATGTGCAAATAACCATTCCTAAAGGAATGGAAGAAAAGGCTAAGGATTTTTATTGTGGCGAGCTGGGGTTAAAAGAAATAGCGAAGCCTGCATCTTTGCAAGGAAGAGGTGGTTTTTGGCTATCACTAGGAAATATGGATGTCCATGTTGGAACAGAAGATGGATTTGATCGTTATTCTACTAAGTCTCACCTTGCTTACCAAGTAGATAGTATGTCGGATTGGAAAAATAAACTTAGTGATTTAGGAGTTGAAATCACCAATTCTATTCCTATTGAAGGCTATGAGCGCTTTGAGTTCCGTGACCCATTTGGAAACCGCGTGGAGATAATTGAAAGAAAGATATTGGAATAATTATATAGGCTAAACTAGTTAGTATAATCGAAAAGGAGTAAGCGGATGAAAGAAGGATTTTTAGAGGTTACAGGGGGAAAAGTATGGTATATCATACATAATGAGACAGCAGAAGGTACTCCACTGCTTATTTTACATGGAGGACCAGGTTCTAGCTCTTACTCTTTACAAGGGTTAAAAGAATTGGCAACCGATCGACCAGTCATATTGTATGATCAGTTAGGCTGTGGAAAGTCAGATCGACCAGATGATGATTCCCTATGGACATTAGCCAGGTTTGTAGAAGAAGTCGCTCAAGTTCGTACAGGTTTAGGGTTGAAAAAAGTCCATATTCTTGGCCATTCATGGGGCACTACTCTTGCAGCTGCTTCTTATTTTAATAATCCAGAAGGAATTAGCAGCATTATTTTCTCCAGTCCGTGTTTAAGTGCACCATTGTGGGAAAAAGATCAAAAGAAAAATTTAGCTTTATTACCACTAGAGGTGCAAGAAACGATCAGAAGCTGTGAAGAAAAGGGAAATACAGATACACCTGCTTTTCAACAAGCGATTGAAGTGTTTAATGATCATTTTGTATGTAGATTAAAGCCTTATCCAGAACATTTAAAACAAGGTAAGCACTTTAGAAATCCACATGTGTATCAAATAATGTGGGGACCTTCCGAATTTACTGTACAAGGGAACTTAAAAACATTTGATTGTACAGAACAGCTATCAAAAATTTCTATACCAACATTGTATACTTGTGGGCGCTATGATGAAGCAACACCTGCATCAACAGAATATTATAGTAGCAGAACTCCACATGCAGCTTTTCATGTATTTGAAGAAAGTGCCCATATGGCCTATATAGAAGAACCTGAACAGTATAGAAAGGTAATGAATGAATTTTTATCGCTATTAGACAAGTGATAAAGCGGCGCGAGGAAGCTGAAAGGTCGAACAGATCTTTTGGCTTTTGTTGTACCATAAGAAAAAATTCGCTAAATATCTACTTTCTCTTTCTGTTTTTAGGTGATTATTGGTATACTACAGAATAGAGGTTCTACCTCTAAAAAGATGTAATAACGATTTTAAAAGTAAAATGAGGGACAATGCGTGGAAAAAAAATCATCAAGAAAGCTTGCAAGGTATTCACTGCTTATTATGGGATTGGGGTTTATCCTGACATTTCCTTTTCAAGATAATAGTTGGATACATCTAATTCATGGCGGTTTTGAGGCTGGACTTGTCGGAGGACTAGCAGACTGGTTTGCCGTTACAGCACTATTTAGACATCCTTTAGGTTTGCCAATCCCACATACTGCTTTACTACCTAAAAATAGGGATAGGATGGTAAATGGGTTAGTGAATGTTTTGAAAAAAGATTGGTTATCAAAGGAAAGTATCCAGGATAAAGTGAAGAATATTCCTTTTACCGAAAAAATCACTGCTGCCATCAACACAAAAATAGAATCAGAACCAGTAAAGAAAGCAATGATAAAGGCTACACAGCAAGCAATTAGAAATATAGACGTCGAAAAAATAACTCCATTTGTGCGTAAGCAAATGTCAGCGGCTCTATCAGATGTGCAAATAAGTAATATTCTAAATCTGCTTACAAATCAATTAATTTCAGAAGAAGTTGACAAGAAGGCTTTGGATCATATTCTAGTAAAAACGGAAGCTTGGCTGCGAAAAGAAGAAACAGCTCGAAAACTTGGCTCTGTTTCGATGAATGTGTTAAATAATGTCGAGGCAAGCGGCATGCTGCAATTTGCGTTAAAAACATTGCAGAATATTTTAACAGAGGAAAAGTTAGGGCAAATTGTCCAAAATCTCTGCTTGAGTGGAATGCGTAGTCTTCAAAAAGATGGGGAGCAAAACCGTGAAGCATTGGTTCTGTACATTCGAAAGGAAATTGAAAGCCTTCCAGAAAACGAGAAAGTATTAGCAGGAATCAATACATGGAAGGATAAAGTACTTGATTCACTTGAGTCTAATCATACAATCTTAACAAGTCTCAAGCAAGCACAAGAGAAGGCAATCGAACTTCTTGAAAATAAGGAGTTTATGGAAACAAAAGCTCTTCCATTTATTCTGCAGTTAGTGGAAAAAATCGAAGAAAATAGCGAAAAGATTGATCCTTGGATTATTCACCAAATTTCTCATTTTATCGAGAAAAACCATGATCAAATTGGCAATTTAGTAAAAGAAAATCTGGATAAGCTGGATAACGAAACACTTGTCGATATGATTGAGAATAATGTTGGTAAAGATTTGCAATGGATTCGGGTAAACGGAGCCGTATGCGGATTTATTATCGGTCTGTTCTTAAGTGGAATTCAGTTAGTGGCGAATATTTTATAACAAGATAATAATTGAAAAAACGGCAAACGAAACAAATGCATAGTTTTGTTTGCCGTTTTAATTTTTTTAATGACGATATAGTCGACATGTAATTATTAAGCGCGAATATTCCAATTTAATAGGCGGTACGCTTTTTGGAACTTGTTTTTGATAAGCTTTTTGATGAGAAAAGTAAACTAAGACTCAACAAACCAGCGATTCCAACTATACTATAGATAATTCGAGAGAATCCTGCATGCTGTCCTCCAAAAATCGCCGCGACAAGGTCGAACTGAAATAGGCCGATAAGTCCCCAATTAATAGCACCGATTACGATAAGTATTAAGGCAATTTTCTGTAATACACTCATCTTTTAACCTCCTTTTGTGTTATGAAACTCACTAATAGCTTTATACCCTTTTAACCAAATTAAAATCTAAGAAATATTACCAGTTTCAAAAAAAAAGAACTATAATAAAAAAGGACTTAACTTTACAAAATATTTATCATAATGTTTGGAGTGAAAAAATGAAAGGGATACAAACACCGATTTGCAGTACTGGAATTGCTGTTGTGTTATTAAAAAAAATAAATGGTTTAGATAAAGTTTTATTATTGAAACGAGCAACTCCAGTATTTAAAGATATGTGGTGTTACATAGGGGGAAGCCTAGAACAAGGGGAACAAGCTTGGGAAGCAGCTCTAAGAGAGGTAAAGGAAGAAACAGGTATTACCAAGCTAGCCCTTTATAGTTCGAATACATTTGACCAAATATATTCGCCTGTAGAAAACTACCTATATATTGCCCCAGTATTTGTTGGCATCGTAGAGGAAAATCAAGAAGTACGGTTAAATAATGAGCATAGTGAGTATAAATGGTTGTCTTTTGAAGAAGCAAAGGAATTCGTAACACTGCCAGGAAATGACGAAGTTCTTACCTTTATCGAAAAGCACTTTATTAAGAAAAAACCTACGGAATGGTTACGTATTAGAGTGGAAAATGTGGGAGAGTAAAATGATAACATATATTTACATGGTAAGACACGGTGAATCGTCAAAAGCCCAAGGAACAGAAAGAACAAGAGGGTTAACAGAAAAAGGAAAAGAGGATTCTGAACGTATAAGCAAAATGCTACAAAAGGAAGAAATTGATCTTTTTGTTTCCAGTCCTTATCAACGTGCTATCTTAACCATTAATGATTTAGCTGCAGCCTTGGGCAAAGAGGTGTTCATTATGGAAGACTTAAAAGAAAAAGTGTTTAGTCTAGATGCCGTTCCATTAACTAATAATGAATTGTATCCATATCTTAGTAAGTCGTTTTCGAATCCAGATCATGCCTTAGCTGGAGCTGAGTCTAATAGAGTATGTCAAAAACGGGCAATAAAGGTTTTAAAACAGTTACTAACTACATATGTAGGAAAAAAGATTGTAATTGGAACCCATGGGGTAGTAATGACGTTAATGATGAGCTACTACGATAGGCGGTTTGATTTAGATTTTTTACTTCATACGACAAAGCCAGATATTTACCGGATGAAATTTATGAAAAATGAATTAGTAGAAGTGGAAAGATTATGGGAGTGATTTCAAGGGGAGGATTTTCTTATGAATGAGCAAAGTGCGACTAATAAAGCGGCATGGGAATATCGTGCCTATGAATTTTGGATAAATCGAGATGGCCACCCAAAGGAAAAAGCGAAAGAAATAAGGAAAAACCCTCGAGCATGTTTAAAAAAACATCAAGCATTTTTAGAGAATGTCGAGAACAAAAGGATAGCAAATCTATGTGGATCAAATGGTAGGAAAGCAGTGCCATTAGCACTGTTAGGAGCTGAGGTGACAGTCTTTGACCTATCAAAGGAAAATGAACGATACGCGAAAGAGCTAGCGTATTATGCTAATACGTCCATAAATTATATGGTAGGAGATGTTTATGACATCAATTTACAAACATACGGAGAAACGTTTGACATTCTCTATTTAGAAGGTGGAGTACTCCATTATTTTTATAATTTAGATAAACTTCTGTCCCTTTTATTTTCCCTTTTAAAAAAGGGTGGCACAATGATTCTAAGCGATTATCATCCTTTGCTGAAATGCTTGAATGAGGATTTCTCGGCGAAGCCTGCTTATTTTGATACGGAAATACATACAGGCGATATCGCATATAAACATTTTTTCCCTGAAGAAGAGCAAGTTGGTTTTCCCGATGTTTCTCTCCGCTTTTATACACTTAGCGAAATTCTTAATGCAGTTATTACGGCTAGGTTTACAATCGATCGATTTGAGGAACACCGTGGTTGGAAAAAGGAGAATATCCCTTGGGAATTTACACTTATTGCAAGGAAATGATGATAAAGACACAATTAGTTGAAGAAGAATGAAATCAATTTCTTGAAAAGTTCTGAAATGAGAAAAAAGGATAATGAAATTTCACATGCTTATTTGATGAAATGGGAGGGTTAGGATGAATCGCAAAATGAGGAAATCCCAAAATAATAAAGCGATTTGTGGCGTTTGTGGGGGATAGGTGAATTTCTTGGTATTACGCCATTAGGTATTCGCTTAATCTTTATAATTACTATACCAATATCCATTCTTATTTATATTATTTTAGTAAATAGTATGTCTGATTCACCGAGAAGCTTATAAATAATTACTAGGAGTTTTGGAAATGATTAATGCGTTAAAGTCAGATTGTCAAAATTGCTTTGGATTATGTTGTGTAGCATTGCCATATGGAGAATCAGCAGATTTTCCCTTTGATAAAGAGAGTGGAATGCCATGCAGAAATTTATGTTCAGACAATGCTTGTTCCATCCATGATAAATTGAGAAAAACAGGATTCCGCGGTTGTGTATCATATGAATGCTTCGGTGCGGGGCAGCATGTATCTCAAACCATTTACAAGGGGGAGGACTGGCGGAGGGGCAAGCATGCAGAAGAAATGTTCCTTATCTTTCCGCTTGTTCAACAACTACATGAAATGCTCTGGTATCTAAATCAAGCACTTACGTTAAAGGAAACTTCTTCTTTTCATGACAAACTTCAACGTATTTATGATGAAACCGTTGAACTAACCGAGAGAACACCGAAAGAGATTTTAACAATTGATCTTAATTCTCATCGAAGGAAAGTTAACGAGCTCTTAATTGATTCAAGCATAAAGTATAGAGAGAGTTGGATGAATAAAGGGAGAAAGAGATTAAAAAATAAATCGGACTTTATAGGGGCTAATTTAAAAGGATTAGATTTACAAGGGGAAAATTTTCGAGGGAAGCTCATGATTGCTGCTAATCTAAGGAATAGTGATTTGCGAGGAGCTGATTTTATTGGTGCAGATCTACGAGACGCTGACTTAAGGGCAGCAAACCTGGAAGCTGCGCTCTTCCTTACACAATCGCAAATTAATTCCGCTATTGGCGATGTTCATACTAAAATACCAAACTATTTTGAAAGACCCAAACACTGGATAGAGAGATAGATTTTGTGAATATTTATGGAGCTTTTTTATGGAATGCGCTCTTTCTTAACTGAAGTCATAAACCGGCTTCAGTTTTTTTATTTAAAAGGAAAGGACAAATTTAGAAATGCATACATATTCATATAGCTACTAGTTGTTGGATCATTCTTAGAAAGAGGCGATAACGCATGGTGAGACTAAATACTTTATATCAGCATAAAGTAAAGGGCTGGCAATCAAAACAAGTTATTTATCAAATTCCTCCCTCCATTGGAGAAACAATTGTCATAGAAAAAGCTTATTACAAAATTGTGAATATCATCCATTACAGTGAGGAGGGCTCTGTAGAGGTAATAGCGGACACTGAATAATAACTTACGGGAAAAAGGTGTAAGATAGTAGAAATATTTGTTGTTTTGTGATGAATATATACCTATTGTTTCCATTATCCCAATTAAAGATGTCTAATTATCTCCATTTAAGCTATAATAGTAATAGACACACTCGAAAAGGAGAATGTATGAAAACAAAGGCTAAGATTAAAGGTGTAAAGTATAGCACAGATTACAAATTTCCAAGGTATAAAGTGAAGTTAGAAACGCCTGAGGGGAAAGTATTAATCATTGCCTTCGATCATACTTTAGCTTCCAAAACAAAAGGGTATGTTCCATTAAATGTTAATTATGATGGAGAAGACATGGGGAATAAATTGTCATGGTATTCTAAAAAAATTGAAAATATGACCATTAATGACTTTCTAAGAATAGTGGCTGGTAAGATTGATAAGTTTTATAAAGTTAGTTAAGGTGACTCTCTGTTTGAGAGTTTTTTTATTATCATAAAGATAACGCTTACAAAAAAAGAAGTCGCTTCATATTATATATTAGATAATCGAATAGGATAGGAGCATGTTATATGATATTCGAGGCGTTTCCATTGTTAGTGAAGTTTTTATTTTACCTAATATTTATTTTATCGATGAATCCTTCTTAACAGGAGTAATTTGCTATGTTTAAAGAAAAATCTTGTTATTGAATACAAAATATTCAGATGCAAAATGATTGGCTGAATTCTTAACTGAATTTAGCTTTTTTATTTATCAAGTAATTATGATGGAGAGGAATAAAGAGTAATTATCATTACGGAAGAAAACTTATTACCCTTAAAAAGTGAATCCTACGGTATAACTATATCGTCTAACTAGCGAATCTATAAGGGGGGGAAGAAGTGATTTCGAAAAAACATAACAAATTTTTTAGTATGAGAATAAAAGATGTAATTTTCAGTTTAAATGCGTGATTAGACAAAGAGATGTTATTGTTGCTAAGGAATTATAATTTTCAATGTAAGATTTATCTTGCATTTTATAAATATATAATGTAAGATAAATCTTACATATTGTTAAATATATATTTCATTGTGTAGGTGAGTATATGGCAAGTAAAATGAAACTAGCAAGAATAGAAAAAGGTTTAACACAAGAACAGCTTGCAAAACGAGTGAATGCTACTAGGCAGACTATCGGTTTGATTGAAAAAGGAGAATACAATCCTAGTTTGAATTTATGTATTGCTATTGCTAAAGAATTAAATACAACATTAGATGATTTATTTTGGGAGGTCGAGTTGTCATGAGATCTTGGATATCTTTTTTATTACCTAATGATGAATATAAGGAAAAAAGGATTTTGTACTTTTTTTCAGAAGGAGCAATAATCCTTTTGCTTATCCTTGCAGGAATGCTTATACTGAATAACTATGTTAATTTAGATGCTAAAACATCTCTATTACTACCTATTGCTATATTTCTCCTTTATGTGTTAGGGCGGTATATACTATCTGGCATTGAGTATGCAGATATTGCAACAGAAGATTCTTATAAGAAAGAATTAAGAAGTATTGTGATGAAAACAAGTAGTTTTGTCATTTTATTTTTCTTGTTTTATGCTATTTTTTCAAGTTTTCCAGCCAACATAAATGAATGGATGGAAACAATTGTGTTAATAGTGTTCGCAGGTTTGCTATGGTTTTTCGTTAACTACATTTCTTTAAAACGTTCTTATAACAAAAATAAGGATTTGCTATAAACAATTTATATGTTCATTTGTTAAATAATAAAATAAACTAAGATTATGAAGATAATAGAATCCAAGCATTCCTTGTTTGCTTTTTCGGTGCAAGAACATATTGTGTTTAAGTATGTTCTTGCACCGCTTTTATTAGATTTTCTCTATCACAACGCTTCAAACCATTTTCCAAATTTACGAATACAGGACTCTTCTTTCTTTTCTTCATATATATGGAAATCATCTTCCGTAAATTCAGCAAGTGTTTTATTAAAATGTTTGGGAATGAAAATATACCAGAGATCAGACCATTTTTTATCATTATCTAAACCTCTTATTTCTTCAGCTATCGTTCCTTGTGATTTGCTCTCAAAGTAGGTTATTTGTTCACCATCATAATAGGCCAAACAAGATCTAAATTCGCAAGCACGGTTATTTTCCTCTTTTAGTAATTTCAATATACCAGTAATACCGATAGTATCTAACATATGGTTTACATATGCTCTAGGAAAACCGTTTAATTCTTCGATGAAAAAACCAGAATCTAAAGCAACGCATGGTCTCTTAACGATTTCATATGCTTGCAAGACTTTTTGTTTAGCAATCTCTTTAATATCTTCAGTACGTGGCTCGCTTAACTCTTCCTGTATAGGAGTCACTTTTATATTTTTTAATTCCTTTTCAGCAGATGCAATTTTTCCTTTGTTGGTTGTTACAAATATAATTTCCTTCATCAAAGTGTCTCCTTGTGTTTGTATATTACTTATTGAATTTTACTGTTCTTTTAATATAACAAAATTTATAGAAGAAAAAAGAGAATTTTAGCTAATCGGTAAAGAACTTTTAGAGCAAGATTAAAATAGAATAACTTTTCATATAATGATCATAAGGGAGGGAGAAGAAGAATCCGATTGTCTTAATGATAATAATAGGATTGGTTGTTCTTACAGATTGTTTTTGGCTTGATAGAAATAAAAGCAGATGGGGATGGATGAAAAACTGGTCTAGCTTTGGCAAGGGGCTATTCTTTTCAGTGTTTATTATCATTTCTATGTTAATTTATGTTGGATTAAGTGTAGTATATTTTTAAGGATAATAGCTAAGACAATAAGTATAAAGAACTTATAACTATAGCAAAAGTGTTGAATCTTAACCTTCTTTGTAGCTAGAATAACAAATGAATATACGATATGATAGACTCAGAATCAAAATAACATTAAGTGGCAATAGAATGTATGTTGGAGGATAAATATGGAAGTATTTGCAGATTTTTTAGCAGGGATTGATAATCCAGAGCATCGGTCTCGAACAGAAGAGGTTTTACAGTGGGTAATGAAGAAATTCCCCAATTTAGTTCCGAAAATGGCTTGGAATCAGCCGATGTTTACAGATCATGAAACATTCATAATTGGCTTTAGTATTGCAAAGCAGCATTTGGCAGTTGCACCTGAACGAGCGGGAATCATCCAATTTTCAGAAGCAATTGTGCAAGCTGGCTATGATCATACGAAGCAGCTCGTACGAATAAAGTGGGACAATCCCGTTGATTTTTCTTTATTAGAAAAAATGATTGACTTTAATATTACTGATAAAGCAAATTGTAAGACATTTTGGAGAAAAGCGTAATAATAGAAGGGTGTACTCGTATGACAAATAGAAAATTAAATCCTCAGGTGGAAGAATATTTAAGCAAAGATAGCAATTGGCAGGAAGAATATGTGAAGCTAAGACAGCTTGCTCTTGAGTGCGAAGAACTGACCGAAGAATTTAAATGGATGCATCCATGCTACACTTATAAAAATAAAAACATTGTGCTTATTCATGGATTTAAAGAGTATTGTGCCCTGTTATTTCATAAAGGTGCTCTCTTAAAGGATCCTCAAGGAATTCTAGTCCAACAAACAGAAAATGTCCAGGCAGCACGGCAAATCCGCTTTAAGAATTTACAAGAAATAGTGAAAATGGAATCTGTCATAAAAGAATATATTCTTGAAGCAATTGAAGTGGAAAAATCCGGTTTGGAAGTGACGATAAAAGAGCATAAAGAATTCAGTATTCCAGAAGAACTTGAAATGAAATTTGAAGAAATACCAGCATTAAAAACAGCTTTTGAAGGATTGACACCAGGACGCCAAAGAGCATACATTCTTCATTTTTCCCAGCCAAAGCAAGCAAAAACAAAAGTAACAAGGATTGAAAAAGCAATGGAGAGAATCCTAAATGGCAAGGGATTAAATGACTGTATTTGTGGCCTTTCCCAAAAAATGCCTAATTGTGATGGATCACATAAATTTGCCGGCAAAAAATAGTCGCATAGGGACAGTATTAATGTGTCTGAAAGGAAGCTGAGAACTGTCTTTTTTGTTTTATTTGAAAAAGAAGGAATTTTCTGTCTAAACATAGAATTATTCATAAAAATATGTTTAGAGAGGTGTAAGAATGGATCAAATTAGTTGTATTTCCTACATATTGCATCAGTCTCGCGAAGAAAACATCCGAAAAATAGCAATTGATTTGTTAATTGGAGACATTTCGTTAAAAGAAGCAGAAAGAATTTCTCCTGAAGTAAAGAAAGAACTGAAGAAGGCAGAAGCATTGTATAAAAACCAGCGGATTGATTTAAAGGCCGTTTCCGTATTTGTACAAGACTTTATGTTTATAACAGGATAGTTTATTGATAAATAATTTTATTGTTAAAGTATTTCTTTTTATAAGAGGTACTTTTTATTTTACTCTTTTTTATTATAAACAATAAAAAATAAATAATTAATAATAAAAATTTATTGTAAATCGATAAATGGTATGATAAATTCAAATAGAAATAAAATAGTGAGGTGTTTTTGATGAAACAAGTATCAACGCTCTTTTTAAAGATTGCAGTTATTCTTATTGGTGTACCTATTCTGGCCTTATGTATCTTTTTAGTACCAGAAATCGGAAATTTTGTTGCTGAGTTGTATCCAAATGATGCTTATTTAAAATATTTGATAATGCTTGATTTTTATGCAGCAGCATTTCCCTTCTACTTCGCATTATATCAAGCATTTAAACTGTTAAACTATATTGATAAGAATGAAGCATTTTCGGAGTTGTCAGTTAATGCACTAAAGAAAATAAAAAACTGTGCCATTTCTATAAGCGCGATTTTTGTGTTGGGATTGCCGTTATTTTACCTCTTAGCAGAAAGGGATGATGCGCCAGGAATTATTTTAATTGGACTTGTTCTGATTTTTGCTTCGATGGTCATTGCCGTTTTTGCTGCAGTACTTCAAAAGCTATTAAAAGAGGCAATTGATATAAAATCAGAAAACGACTTAATCGTCTGAGGTGATATAAATGGCAATTATAATAAATATTGATGTAATGTTAGCAAAAAGAAAAATGAGTGTAACAGAATTATCGGAAAAGGTTGGAATAACAATGGCTAATCTTTCTATTTTGAAAAATGGAAAGGCAAAAGCAATCCGTATTTCAACATTAGAGGCAATATGCAAAGCATTGGATTGCCAGCCAGGCGATATACTGGAATATAGAAACGAAGAGGAAATCTAGTGATAAGAGCACTAAAGCAGCTTATTTGTTTCGGATGGCAACAAGCTTTAGCTTGTGTTTTTCCTGTAGCTATTTTTGCATCACTGGCAATGACAAAGATGATAGAACTTCCCTTGTTACCAAGATACGATTGGCTGCTTCTTATCTGTCTTTTTATGCAGTGGGTGATGGTCCGTACTGGTTTGGAAACGATTGATGAGTTAAAGGTTATAACCGTTTTCCATTTGATTGGACTTGCCCTTGAGCTTTTCAAGGTTCATATGGGTTCATGGTCTTATCCAGAAGCGGGCATTACAAAAATTTTTGGCGTCCCTCTCTTTAGTGGCTTTATGTACGCAAGTGTTGCGAGTTTTTTATGTCAGGCATGGCGGAGGTTAAAGGTAGAGCTAGTAAATTGGCCATCTTTTTTAGTTGTTGTGCCACTTGCTGCTGCTATATATTTGAACTTTTTCACCCACCATTTTTGGATAGATATTCGTTGGTATTTATCTGGATTGGTCCTAATCGTGTTTTGGAAATCATGGGTCTTATACAAGGTAAATGGTATTAGATATCGAATGCCGCTAGCACTCTCTTTTGTACTGATTGGATTTTTTATTTGGATAGCGGAAAACATTGCAACTTATTTTAGTGCATGGGAATATCCCAATCAAAAAGATGCTTGGAGCCTTGTTCATGTTGGGAAAGTGAGTTCATGGCTATTATTGGTGATAGTTAGCTTTCTTATTGTGGCAACTTTGAAGCTGGTTAAGGGGAAAAAAACCAGCTTAAATAATAATGAGAAATAAAAAGCGTAAACAGATAGCTCCTTGATGGGAATGAAGTCTTGGAGCTATTATTAAATTGATTTTAGTTTTCCTCATTAGCTTCATTCGAGTTCACTTCTTTTCCTACTCGGATCCATTTCATCATATTTTGTTTATCTGGATAAGTTTCCTCTAAGTAATTGTATTTTTCTAAAAAGGCTTGTCCCTTTTTCGTTAATCTAGCTGGTTTTATGGAGAAAAAGGGATCGATTCTTAGTACTCTTTCAATAAATCCTTCATTTTCTAAAAAAGGATGAAATTTCCAAATTGCCGCTGTTGCATATCATAATCTTTTGCTGTCGGTAAAGCAATGCCCTTATGTATCTCTCTTAGAATGCTGTAGGCAGCCCTCATTTAGAAATCATTTCGAGTAATCGCATAGATAAAACTGCAAATACTCCCAATAAAACCAATCCATAAATGAACGGAGATTTCCGTATCAAGTGTTCCAGAAAATATAATAGAAATGGCAACACCGTATATAAATCCTATCATTATGGCAAACAATCGGTTATATCCTTCTATTTTAAAACAAAGCTCCATTATGATGGTCTGGATTAAAATAATGAAAAATCCACTAATAGACAGAAAAATAAGAGCTTCAAAAAGTTCATCTATCTTATTTTCTATTAAAAATAAGATAGCATAAAGAAATAGATAACAAAAAAAGCTCGCGAAAAAACCTTTCATCACATTTATCAAAAAAAAATCCTCTAATTTATTTTTGAACTATTCTATATTTTACCAAAGAACAGAGCTAATATGTTTTAAAAGCAATAAAATAATAATTCCATCTCATCCTTATAAGGGTCAAGGATTGCAGGGATTTCAAAAAATATACTAAGGAGGATAGAAGCTGATTTAGAAAATTTAGTAGGAAAAAGCAAAATTAGCCTTTGATTGAGTCAGTCTTTCCGGCTTCAAAATTATTAGTAGACAGCATTTGAATGAAGGGGTATTTAGGAAAATAAAGGAATATAAGTAGGTCTTTGGTATTTAGCTATTTTTAACCTTATCATTTCCAATTCCCTCATTTATAATATATGTATGTAAAATATTTACATGGCAGGGAGGGAGCCATTTGAATGATAGAAAACAGTTAAAGGCGTTGGCAATGAAAAAAATAGCTCAGCTCATGGATTCTTTATCCGATGAATCAAAGGGGAAATATCGTGCGGCAATCCATGCGTTTGCTGACTTATATTTGGAGGACGAGCTCGTCTTTCGGGAACTCTATTTTGCTTATAAGCAAGGGCTCCGTTCCTATGATATAAAGAGCACTAACCAGGAGGCCATTTATTATAGAAAAGAGGATAAGGAGCATGTGATTCAGTTTAGACAGTCCCATTATCATTTACAGGACCATCTTTTCTTCCCTTTCGTTACTTCCTGCATAGAAATAATGAGAGAAGTGCTGCCATTAGGGTCAGTTGTGGAACTGAATCCGCTTTACTTTCTGCCAGAACAGCAAACTTCTTCAGCAGCCAAAATTGTCATCACCAAGCGTTATACCGTTCCAACAGGTTATCAAACGTTTTTTCCGTACGGCGGTGTGGTTTATCCTGTAGGAGAAATGAAGAAAGATGCCATCCTTTATTTCACAGAGCCTTTGATTACAAATGTCATACATATGGGTTTTAAAGATGAGAAGGAAGAAGCATTTGAACTGCTTATGAAAGAAGAGCTAGTTGTAGAAAAAAAGATGACATCGATTGAGTTTTCCGCACAGGACATGCAATCGTTACAAGTGGAAATGGAAAGAGCTGGTGAAAGATAATGGCAAACTATACGTCAAGCTTTTCCTCTAGCTTAGTATCAAATATGATCTCTTTTTTGGAAGATGCCAAAGAGGGCATACAGAAAAATTTTGAGCAAATGGACTTAGAAAATGCCTCTGTGGAAGAAGAGATGCGGGAAAAAATAGAAGAAATGATTATAGAACTGAATCGACTGATTGTCGCTATTGAATCCGTTCCTTTTAGATGAGAAAATAGGAGAGAGGAGTTTACCATTGGGAACCGCACAGATAAAGATGGATATCCGTGAGTTACAGGCTACTTTACAAACCCTGCAATCCAGTATCGATGAGTTTAGTAGTTACACAGACACCTTTCGTACGGGCACAAGAAATCAGCTGAAAAACTTTCATTCTGATTTCATTGATAAAGTAGATGCTATTCTGGATCATATGAATAATGATGTAAATAAAGAGTTAGTAAAAAATATGCATGCTGTCTATACAGCCGGTAAAAGCATATTGGAAGAAATGACAAAGGCAGACGAAGAAATCAGCAAGGACATTCGGAGCGGCCAGTCATGAAACGGGACTTAAAAATTAACTATGGGATTCTGGATCAGATCATTGAACAGCTTCATACATATAAGCGGGCTCTTCATCAGATGCAGACTTCTCTGCATACGATAGCTGGCTATACAGAGAGGAACGCGGGAAAGAGCCTGGAAGCCTGGGAAGAGCTCATGCAGCAATCTAAGAAAAATATCCAAAGCTATCAGACGCAAATAGAGGATTTATTAACATTGTTTGAAAACTATGTGGCTGATACCACTGCCTATATTAGCCCTATTTCCAGAAACAGCATGATGAGAGTCGATCGGAACGATATTTGGGGAAATCTCACCCAGATTGAATGGGGAGTAACCTATAGACTTAGCCGCGCCATTCAGGAAACATATCGGTCCCCCAGCCTTCTATTTAGTCTGTTTGACGATACAGATCCGGAAGAAAAAGAGCGAAGCAGATATAATAAACAACAGCTGGAAAGCATTCGAAATGATATGGAATCTGTTCAATCCAAGCTAAAAAATAAAATGGAAGAGCTGTGGGATCTCTATGAGTCAAAAGTAAAAAAGTATGAAAATACAGATGATGAATATGCAAACAAGGCCTCTCAGGTCAAGGATCGCTATACAACCTTCTCTGAAAAGGTAAGCGATGTGATTTCTGTAACAGCAGAGGGAGCTTGGGATTTTGTAAAAGGGCTCGCGGTAGCGATTTATGAGATAGCCAAAGGCCTTATTACGCTTGTGATCGATGCTGGAATCGTGGCCGCATCAGGAATAATTCCAGATTCTATAGAGCCGGATTTTCTAAAAAAAGCTTCTACTCGGGGAGTGCAGCCACTTCCTTCCTCCCATATGTCGGCCAAGCAAAATACCTAAAGCTGTTAAAAGGAGAAAAAAGTAAAAATAAAGCCAACGAAATCCGTTCAGCCATTTCACAAAAAACAACAAAATCGCTCCAACGAATCGATGGAAGCAAGAAAGAGAACAGCCTATGGCCTAATGGCATAAAAAATAGTGGAAAACAATATGTCTAAGAAGTTACCCACTTCTTTAGACAAAACTTTATGCCCAATCCGTCCTTCCAACTAAGTACAGCGAATCAGGCTCCTATCAACGTGTGGAGCAGAGCCACGATAGAAAATCGGATGGATTCAATCGTTCCGGCCTCTTTGAGGAAAGTGGAAGGGAAGGGGACTGCTAAGGGTACGGGTAAAGACACTCCAGCTGCTTTCAGACAAACTGAATTTGCTAGTTCTTATGAAGAAAGGCTTAATCAGACACCTTCACTAATTAATCAAAAGGTTGGATTTGAAGGAACAAGAGGGGAATCTAAATGTACACTTAAACCACCACCGGATCCACAGTTGAAAAAAATATTAAATGAAGCTGGTGTTGATGGAATACAATATAAAAATGCTGTTCCTGATTTTTCGCCAGTTGCAAAAGCCGAATTTGATATTGATTACATGTTAGGTGGAAATGGAAACAGAGGAACAAATGCTAGAAGAGCTAATTTCGCTCAAGCAGATCAAAAATTAGCAGATCAGCTTAATAGTTCCCCAAATCTTGCTCGAAATTTCGGGATGAAAGCTGGTGGAATAAAAGCTAGAGATATAGAAAGATACCGAGAAAGAAATAAATTAACATGGCATGAATTAAACGATGTCAAAACTATACAACTTGTGCCATCAAAGATAAACAAGACATTCGGACATCTTGGTGGTGTAGGTGAGATAAATGCAGGCGCGTTTGAACCTGGGGGATTTGCTAAAAAATAATAGTAGAAAGGTGATTCTAATATGAAAATAAATGATACAGTTTTTGGTGAACTTGAATATGAATATGGTTGGTCTAGGTACACTACTATAGAATTTTGTGGAAAAGAAGCAGAGGTAGCACTTATGATAAAAGGTGAAGAGGATGGTAAGTTTGATGAAGAACAATATATTGCTTATAACTCACTGATGCAAAAATGGGAACAAATACAATACAGTATATTGCAACCAATTTTAAACTATTATAAACAAACGCGACATGAATTGGGTTATGATATTGACCACAATGAGAATTACCCGGAAATTGAAACAACTGATCAAATACTTGAAATGATTAACCTAGTTGGTATTGTTGTTCCGTATGGGGATATTTATGATGAACGTGATATTGGAATAACATTTGATTGTACATGGGATATAGAAAATGGGTTGGGACTCCGTTTATTGAATGAACAGGTGAATGAAGTAGGGTACCAAGATGTAGCAATCTAAATATACTATTTGTTATACCATAACAATCTTTAACCATATTTTAATGGGAAATTAGTACAATAATTAGTCGAGATGAAAATTAAAATGTATTGAAGTAAAATTACAGGGGAAATGGCGAAAACTAATAATTTTAAACATGCTCGATAGCTTAAAATTAGGATTAGTAATAGATTACTCTATATAGCTAACTATAAGCACTTGATTGCCTTATTAGGCAACAGGTGTTTTTGTTTTTTTGTTAGAATTTTAACTTTAGACGACATTGGATTATTCTTTACTGAAATTCATAGCTCATGAAGGTAGTACCATCATGGAGTATTGATTTAATATTTGGATTTTGTAAGATGTACGATAAACAGGCGAGATGACATTTTAAGTGGTAGGAATACTTATGATACTGCAAAGCACTTAAACTAAAGAGAATGACAATGCTCGTAATGCTAAAGATGGTATCGATACGGATACATAAAGATAGTGAATAATAAAAAGTGAAGATTTTTGAGTGAGACAATAAGAATATGATTTGTTTGAGAATCGAAAGCTCATGATGGTTGTACCGTGATGGAGTATCGTTTTAATACTTGGATAGTAAGAAAAGTACGATAAATAGGCGAGATGACATTTTATATGGTAGGGGTAGTTATGACATGGATTGGCTAACAAACTAACGACAATGACAAAGCTCGTGGCGATAACCAATGGGTAACGTAAAGAGGTGCTGTTTTATTGTATAAGAAAATTAACTTATGGTTGTATTTTTACTAGAGACGGTCGGATAATACTCGCTATTCGTTAAAAAACGTTACAAAAATTAAAATTTATGTAACGGGAGGGGGAAAAGTTGAACGTTGTTGGGTATATACGAGACTCCACTCAAAGGCAGGCAAGAGATAGGGATAGCTTGAAATATCCAGAAGATGAAATTAAAACATATTGTGAAGAACAAGGTTTTAACTTGGTACATATTTTTAGAGAGGAAGGAATAAGTGGCGCAAAACTGAATGAAGAAGCATTTGAAATAGACAGGGTGGGCTTACAGGAGATGTTGGCTCACCTTTCGTCTGTCCAAATTAATTATGTTAGAAATGCTATTTTAAATATGTACAATAATGCTTGGATAAATATGTACAAATTTGCTTTCATTTTACATACTAGTCTTGAGGTGACTAGTCATGTATATATCATTAAATGTCGATGTTAATTTTGAGATTAATAGTCTTTCAGACTTACCAAAATTCAAACAAATAATGGAGCATATGAAAATGAAAATTAATAAGAGTAAATTGGCTGAAGAACTTGGAGTAGATCGACGAACAGTTGAGAAATATCTAAATGGTTTTGTCCCCAAGAGGACAAGAAAAAAGTCCTCAAAAATTGATGAATATTATGAAGTGATCGCTGCTCTTTTATCTGAGGATTCTAAACAGGTGTTTTATTATCGGCGGGTGCTTTGGCAGTACTTAAAGGATAATCACGGTTTAGACTGTGGTGCTTCGACCTTTCGAGCCTATATCGCTCGAATACCTGAATTTAATGCTTACTTTGTGGAGGACAAACGTATTGCTTCTCCGAAGGGGACGGTTCGCTATGAAACTCCGCCAGGTAAACAAGCTCAATTAGATTGGAAGGAAAATATTCAATATGAAACAAAAGATGGCGAGCAGGTCGAGATCAATGTAGCTGCGCTTATTCTATCTACTTCAAGATTGCGAGTATTCCACTTGAGTATTTCCAAGTCACAAAGTACGCTGTTTTCCTTTCTAACAGAAGCTTTTGAAACGTTTGGCGGTGTTCCTGAGGAACTCCTTACGGATAATATGAAAACAGTGATGGATGAAGCAAGAACGGAACATTATCCGGGTAAAGTGAATGCAAAGTTTGAGCAATTCGCAAAAGACTTTGGCTTTAAAGTGAAAGCCTGTATCGCTGGCAGACCAAGGACAAAGGGAAAAGTCGAAACGACAATGAAATTGTTAGACGAAATTCATGCCTATCAAGGACAATTCTCTTTAGAGGAACTGCATCAATTTATACAAGAGTTAGCCAACAGAGTGAATCACCAGATTCACCAAGGGACAGGAAGAATACCAATGATTGAATATAAAAAAGAAAGGAACCACTTACTCCAGCTACCAACTGATAAAGTAAGAGATTCCTATCGCATTAAGCACACACAAGTAAAAGTCAATGCATCCAACATGATCTCCTACAAATCAAACCAGTATTCCGTACCACCAGAATATCAAGGAAAGAAAGTAGGTTTACAAGTGTATGATAACAACTTATGGATTTATTATAACATGAAACTTATTGCACAGCATCCAATCAGCAAAGCGAAGCTAAATTATCAGGAAGCACATTATAAAGCAGGTTTGGCTGTTTCAGCCCCTTACTATAACTATCCGGAAATCGATGATTTGGCAAAGAAAAATCTAGCAACGATTGGAGAAGTGTATAAATAATGAATCTATCCACTAATTATCAACAATTATTAAGAAACCTAGAGTATCTAAAGCTGAAGCAAATGACTCTACATTTAAATGAAGTAATTGATTTCGGAGTCCAGAACCAGCTGTCATTTATTGATACGTTAATCAAGTTAACCAACTATGAAATTGATGTGCGAGAACAAAATATGACGCAGTCGATGGTAAAGGTGGCTGCATTTCCACATATGAAAGAAATAAAAGATTTTGATTTCACTTTCCAAACCTCAGTCAATCAGCAACAGATTCAAGATTTTCTAACCTTTCGCTTTATTGAAGAGAACGAGAATATTGTTTTCTTAGGACCAAGTGGTGTTGGCAAAACACACTTGGCCACCGCCATAGGGATTGCGGCAGCAAAGAAAAGAACAAGTACCTATTTCATTAAATGCCATGATTTAATTCAGAATTTAAGACGAGCACGATTGGAGAACCGCTTAGAAACTCGTCTAAAACATTATACAAAATATAAACTATTAATCATTGATGAGATTGGTTATTTGCCAATTGATCAAGAAGATGCGAAATTATTTTTCCAACTGATTGACATGCGATATGAAAAGCGCAGTACGATCTTAACAACGAACGTAAACTTTAAGGCATGGGATGAAGTATTTCAGGAGCCTAAGCTGGCAAATGCCATCTTAGATCGCATCTTACACCATGCGAAGGTTGTGACAATGGTGGGAAATTCCTATCGTTTAAAGGATCATTTAGTGCAAGAAAACGAGTGATTTTGTACATCCTTAAACGAGCGAAAATGTACATATTTGTGTTGACATTTATAATTATGTGGTGGTGCTGAACACAAGCTGATTATGGCGGTCAGACATTGTAAAGGTGTTGATACAACGAGAGCTAAAGAAATATGGATGTGATATTAAAAGCATTGAACATCATTTTACAGTATCCATAAAAAAGATCCAAACGACTTTTTGGTAAACAGCTTAATGGAATTGTTAGATCAATACCAACGATTTGAAATTGCCCTTAAATTAACGAAAGGAAGAAACAAGAAGGCAAAGGAAGGTATTCCCCCTATTTCCAGAAACAGCATGATGAGAGTCGATCGGAACGATATTTGGGGGAATCTCACCCAAATTATATGGGGAGTAAGCTATAGACTTAGCCGCGTCATTCGGGAAACGTATCGGTCCCCCAGCCTTCTATTTAGTCTGTTTGACGATACAGATCCGGAAGAAAAAGAGCGAAGCAGATATAATAAACAACAGCTGGAAAGCATTCGAAATGTAGTTATAAAACGATCCCGTAATCGTCCTTGAATCGATGGAGCAGTCTATAACCCGCCGAAAAAGAAGGGATCATGTATGTATCGGGAAGTGCAGCCACTTCCTTCCTCCCATATGTCGGCCAAGCCAAATACCTTAAGCTGTTAAAAGGAGAAAAAAGTAAAAATAAAGCCAACGGAATCCGTTCAGCCGTCTCACGAAAAACAACAGAATCGCTCCAACGGATCGATGGAAGTAAGAAAGAGAACAGCCTATGGCCTAATGGCATAAAAAATAGTGGAAAACAATATGTCCAAGAAGTTACCCACTTCTTTAGACAAAACTTTATGCCCAATCCGTCCTTGCAACTAAGTACAGCGAATCAGGCTCCTATCAATGTGTGGAGCAGAGTCACGATAGAAAATCGGATAGATTCAATCGTTCCAGCCTCTTTGAGGAAAGTGGAAGGGAAGGGGACTACTAAGGGTACGGGTAATGGTAATATAGTCAACGAAGTTAAAGAAATTGATTTTGGAAAGCACATAATAAAAGGTGAAAATGGTAAGAAACAACTACTCCCAAATACTAAGTACGTAACCAATGATAACTACAAATATACTACCGATGAACTTGGACGTATTGTAAATGTAGATGCTCCCGAACTTGTATTGAAAAAGGCTAATAGAAATAAATACGCTCAGGCAAATGTAGGGGGAAGAGACAGATTACCAGATGATGATGGCGGACATTTAATAGGAGCACAATTTAATGGTCCTCCTGATATTGATAATCTTGTACCACAAAATAGTCAAATTAATAGGAGGGGGGGAGTTTGGTACGAAATGGAGACTGAATGGGCCAATGCATTGAAAGAGCTACCACCCAAGAAAGTCTCTGTTAGTATTGAACCGATCTATTCTAATAATTCAATGCGACCAGATTCCTTTATGGTCGAATATGAAATTGAAGGCCAATTTCCAGTGATCCACGAGATTGCAAATAAATCAGGAGGCTGATATTGATGAGTTTTGAAACAGAATTAAACGAGTTATATAAAGAAATTGCACAACAGGTTAATGATATGATTCCAACTGAATGGGATAATTTCTATTTTAATGGTGAAGTTAAGGAAGGAGAAGGAGGAGTTTTCTTCTTTTTTACGCCAAAAGGTGAGGAACAACACATTTTTTCACATTATATTCCAAAATTATATAGTGTAGATAAGAGGGCTTATAATAAAGAACTACATAAATTATTTCAACTTACTGTTGAACTCCAAAAAGTTTTTACTGATAATGACCAAGAACCTTGGTTTTCAGTGACATTAATATTAAATGATACAGGTAAATTAAACGTACATTTTGATTATACAAATTGGCATGAAAGTGAATTTGGTCCAACAGATAGAATTAAGTATTTTGAATATAAATATATAAGTCAAAACAAAGAACAGCTAGATTTTGATTTATTAGAGAGAATGAAGGAATTTGAAGAAAAGTAAACTATAAAGCACTTGGTTGCCTTTTAGGCGACAGGTGCTTTTGTTTTTGGTGAAGTAAGAACAACATGAATGAGACCAGTTTGAAATTCAAAGCTCATGAAGGTAGTACCATAATGGAGTATTGATTTAATATTTGGATTTTGCGAGAAGCACGATAACCAGACGAGATGACATTTTACATTCCAAGAGGACTTATGATACTGCAAAACACACAAACTAATAGTATGACAAAACTCGTAATGATAAAGGGGTAACGATACAGATACATAAATCTAGTGAATAAAAAGAAAGTGAGAATTTTTGAGTGAGACAAAAAGAAAATGATTTACATGAAAATCGAAAGCTCATGATGGTTGTACCATCAAGGAGTATCGTTTTAATACTTGGATAGTAAGAAAAGTACGATAATTAGGCGAGATGACATTTTATATGGCAGGGGTAGTTATTACAGGGAATGGCTAAAAAACTAACGAGAATGACAAAGCTCTTGGCGATAAAAGGTAGGTTACGTAAGAAGGTTACTAGTTTAGCATCAGGCAGACAAAAATTGGGTTGTATTTTTACTAGAGAGGGTCGTATAATACTCGCTATTCGTTAAAAAGCGTTACACAAATTATAATTTATGTAACGGGAGGGTGAAAAGTTGAACATTGTTGGGTATATACGAGTCTCAACTCAAGGTAAGGCAAGAGATGGATATAGCTTGAGATATCAAGAAGATGAAAATTAAGCGTTTTGTAAAGAACAAGGCCTGAACTTGATTATATTTTTAGAGAGGAAGGAATTAGCGGCGCCAAATTGAATGACGAAGCATTTGAAATAGACAGGGTGGGCTTACAGGAAGAAAGAGAGCGAAGCAGATATAATAACAGCAGCTGGAAAGCATTCGAAATGTAGTTATAAAACGATCCCGTAATCGTCCTTGAATCGATGGCGCAGTCTATAACAGACACCGCCGAAAAAGAAGGGATTATGTATGTATCGGAGAGTGCAGCCACTTCCTTCCTCCCATATGTCGGCCAAGCAAAATACCTTAAGCTGTTAAAAGGAGAAAAAAGTAAAAATAAAGCCAACGGAATCCGTTCAGCCATTTCACAAAAATCAACAGAATCGCTCCAACGGATCGATGGAAGGAAGATAGAGAACAGTCTATGGCCTAATGGCATAAAAAATAGTGGAAAACAATATGTCCAAGAAGTCACCCACTTCTTTAGACAAAACTTTATGCCCAATCCGTCCTTCCAACTAAGTACAGCGAATCAAGCTCCTATCAATGTGTGGAGCAGAGTCACGATAGAAAATCGGATGAATTCAATCGTTCCGGCCTCTTTGAGGAAAGTGGAAGGGAAGGGGACTACTAAGGGTACGGGTAATGTAAAACACTTAGATGATGTACCAAGAATAAAAGAAGTTGAAGTTAATTTTAAAAGAAATGATAAACATGACTTCGAAGAGTTTGCAAGACAATTGAAAGACCAGAAAAAGGTATGAATGAACTAACAGTTGATGAGTATTTAAAAAATCGTGAGAAGTATATTGAACAAGGGCGTGCAATTGAAGGTAACGCTGCACAACAAGCGACTCGAGAAAAAGCTTTAAATAAAAAAATAGAAGAATTATTTGAAAGTGGTATGTCTTGGGAAGAAGCTGAGATAAAAGCAAATAGTTGGTTGAAAACGCAAGCAGCACTTCACAATCCAGACCAAATAGCTGGAGGTAATCCGCTAAATATTGGTGGTATGGGAGATAAAAGAATAAACTCATCAATTGGATCACAGTGGAAATATAGAATCGATATTGTGGATGAACAAATAGGGGAACTAGCTAAATTAATGACACCTGAGCAGCGAAAGAGTACCTATTTAAATGTTAAGCTTACACATTAGAGGAGGTTTGTAATTTGAGCTTATTCAAAGATTTTAAGAAAGTAAGTGAAGTAAAGGAGTGTACAATTAATAAATATAAAAATATACTTCCAGAAGCTTTGATTGAAGCATGGAAAACATATGGGTATGGTACATTTATGAATGGGTATTTAAAAATAATTAACCCGGATGAATTTAGCTCTTTAGTAAATGACTCTTATTTAAGAAGCAAAGGAACAATACCTATTTTCAGTACATCCATGGGTGATGTTATACTTTTTGAAAAGGATGAAAACCAAGAGTCCTATCTTGTAATGATTAACTATCGAAAAGGTAAAACAAAAGTGGTAGCTTCAAAATATTCCTTGTTTCTTAGATTTTTAGAGGAAGAGACGTTTGGACAGAAGGCATTAGATTGGCTTCCTTATCCAGAAGCAATAGAAAAATATAAAGAACCAGAGTATGATGAATGCTTTGGCTATACACCTTTACTAGGTTTAGGTGGAGCAGAAAAAGTAGAGAATCTAAAAAAAGTCAAACTGAAGGAACATATTCTTATTATTACTGAATTTATGGGACCAGTTCAGTAATATTCGGGAGTATGTTATAGAATTTACCATAAGCACTTGATTGCCTTATTAGGAATCAGGTGTTTTTGTTTTTTTATAAATTTTAACTATGGACGATATTGGATATTGCTTTACTGAAATTCATAGATCATGAAGATAGTATCATCATGGAGTATTGATTTTATATTTGGATTTTGTGAGAAGTATGATAAACAGGCGAGATGACATTTTAAGTGGCAGGAAGACTTAATGATACTGCAAAACCCACAAACTAACGACAATGACAAAGCTCGTGGCGATAAACAATTGGAAACGTGAAGGGGAGTCCATAAGCTGCGTTGGTTTAATAAATTGTGGGTTGAGTTTTTATTAGAGAAGAACCTATAAATACTCGCTAGTCGCTAAAAAGCGTTACCTAAATTTAAATTTTCGTAACGAGAGGGTGAGAAGTTGAACGTTGTTGGGTATATACGAGTCTCGACACAAGGGCAAGCAAAAGATGGATACAGCTTGAAATATCAAGAAGATGAAATTAAAGGGTATTGTAAAGAACAAGGCTGGAACTTGATCTATATTTTTAGAGAGGAAGGAATTAGCGGCGCCAAACTGAATGACGAAGCATTTGAAATAGACAGGGTGGGCTTACAGGAGATGTTGGCTCACCTTTTGTTTGTCCAAGTTGATTATGTGGTAGTACTGAACACAAGCCGATTATGGAGGTCGGATATAGTGAAGGTACTCATACAACGAGAGCTGAAGAAATATGACTGTGACATTAAAAGCATTGAACAACCTATGTACAGTATCCATAAGAAAGACCCCAATGACTTTTTGGTAAATGGCTTAATGGAGTTATTAGACCAATATCAACGGCTTGAGATAGCGCTAAAGCTAACAAAAGGAAGAAACAAGAAAGCGAAGGAAGGTGGATATGCAGGAGGAAGGGCGACATTTGGCTATACCAAACAAAAGGGGGAAAAGGAACTAAAAAAAATACGCAATGGGCATGCAGAAGTAGTGAAACGGTTATTTGAATTGAAAAACTTACACAGAAAATGGTCACTGTCTAGGTTGACAGAAGCTTTGAATGAAGAAGGGTATCAAACAACCCAGGGGAAAGCATTTACGAAAGAACAAGTGAAGCGAATATTAGACTGAGAAAGTTTTTTATAAAGGGATATATATACGGACAAATACAAGCAAATGGTAAACATGAAGCAATAATTTAAATGGTTACTTAAGAGACTCATTTTCTTATATATTCCTATGTAAAGGTGAAAATGGATAGGCTTTCGTACCAAAGCGCACCGATAGGTGAACGCTCGAACTAAGGTTGCCGGCATTTTTATTCAATCATTGACAACTGAATAGGAGGATGAACCATGCATGAAAAACAGAAACACATTTATGTGGGTGTAGACTTACATAAACAGCACCATGTGGCAGTGATTATTAATTGCTCCCATTCTTTATTAAGTACTAATTTAGATATTCCTAAGGGTACGGGTGATGTTACTCCTAAAAAGAAATCTGTACCAGATTTGCTTAAAGAGCGTTGGGAAGCAGGTAATAATTTTAATAAGGAAAATCGTCCTCGTTTCCCTTATAATGATGAGGTAGAGTTGGAAGCAAAAGAAGTAGGGGTAAAAAGTAAGTAGTTGTCTCAAATGCACCCAACAAGGAAATAGTATCGAGAAAATTTACTCAACTTAGTGAAGTGCAAGAAAAAAACAGCTAAGTGTTACTTAAATGAAATCACAAAAAACATTCTTCGGGTTCTAAAATAACAAATGGGACTTTTAATTCTAACGCTTTCAAAGAAGGGCGACTTAAAGTGAATTAATATTAGAAATACCTGTACAAAATAAACCAATTCAGCAAACAATTCTTGATGAGGCAACAAAAAGCAGGATTATTATTAGGGATATTAAGGGGAAGGTGTATAATTGACTATGAAAATTTATTATTGTGACGAATGGTCGGACATCAAAAAGAAGCCTTGGAACATACTTGATGTCCGTACTGCATACACATACCATCAAAAACAAGAACCATATACGGCGGTATTATTAGAGGATGAGAAACCTAAGTATATTGTAAATGTTACAAATGAATGGGTTTCGTTAGGGTTTTATGATGACCTGATTCGTAAATATTTAAATTATGATTTTGAAGTTATGAGTGATGGTAAGATTTTTTTAAGAACAGCCATGTATTGGGAATATGATGATGAAACTGACATAGAAGTAAGCACCTTGATTTTGGGCTTCCGAGAAGATGGCTTTATAGCAATGGAAAAGAGAGATTTAAAGACCGGTTCAGTCGAGGAGCGCGAAACTAGCGATATCCTTGAAAGAAACTGGGATGTATTTCCTGAATTTGGTCATTACAATTATTTGTGTAAAGAGGAAAGATAACGTGTTTAGAGTACTCTAATGCTTAAATTAGTTATACGAAAGGGGTTTACGTGTACATAAAGCAAGTGAATTAAAATACAATTAAGATATTTGAGTTGGACAAAAAGAGCAATGATATGTTTGAAAAATAGAGACTTCATGAAGGTACTGCACATCATGGAGTTTTATTTTATATAGGATTGATAAAAAAGTACGAAAATTGGATGATTTGACATTTTACATGGTGTGGGGGACTTATGATACTGCAAAACCCGCAAACTAAAGACAATGACAAAGCTCGTGGCGATAAACAATAGGGTAACGTGAAAGTGTGTTCTGTTATTAATTTAGCTTAGCTTATTAATTATAAGTTGTATTATTACTAGAGATGGTCGTATAGTACTCGCTATTCGTTTAAATAGCATTACGAAAATTAACATTTATGTAATGAGAGGTTAAAATACGTTAAGATAAAATCGAAGTAACATCAGAAATGGGTGAAAGCATAAAAATAACTAGTAGGCTTAATTTAATGATTAAAAATGGAGAATAATGATTAGTGGGAGGTTAATTATGGAAAATGCTAACTTTAGTAGTTTAACAGAAGATGGTAAAGTAATATTTTTCCTTGGACTCTCAGAAAAAGTTTTGTCGGTATTTTCTCGCAAGGAAGATCAAATGTTAGCCCAAGAAGTTATATATAAATGTTGGGAATGGCTAAAAGGGAAAGAAAATATAGGGGTTATTCTTTATGAATTATTAGATAATGAGGAAAATGGTATAACAATAATTCAAGAAATGTCAGATAATGAAACAGACGTCATAGCTTGGAATTGTGTTATTGATGCAGTTGCTTATATTAGTAGAAAAGCATTTGAAAGAGAAGGTGTCAAATATTATCCAGAACCAATAGCTTTAGTTGATGATACATTAGTAGACCATTTTATGGATTGTTTTGGAAAATGTGTAGAGAATGCAGATAGTTATATTCAAAGAATAAATTTTTTATTGGATAATTATAAGAATGGGAATATTGCGAATGATTGGCGGACAGAAATTTTAAAGGAATTACAACTATACAATTAACTATGACTCTATTATTATATGAACTTTCTTGAAAAGTGGTACAGAAACGGTCGATGCGATTATACACGATCCAGTAATCGTTCTTGAATCGATGGAATCAAGTAAGAGAACATCCTATGGCGTAACGACATAAAAAATAGTGGAAAATATTATGTCAAGAAGTCATCAAAGAATACTTATTTGAATATAAAGTTGACACATTAAATTAAGGGAGCATTTTAATTGGATACCTTTGAGAATTTTTTAAAACATCATACTGTTGATGAAAGGATTATCTTAAAATATAAAGATAAACTTCCGGGAGAACTGATAGAAGTATGGTATAAATATGGTTTTGGAACATTATTAAACGGTTTTTTAAAATTAATTAATCCAGATGAGTATTTGGATATTTTAGAAAGATGTTATAGAAGGTACGAGCAAGCAATTCCAATTTTTACGACCTCGATGGGTGATATTATCGTGTGGGAAAAAGATAAATATGTTAATTTGTTGAACTTTAGGAAAGGACTCGTACAAATTGTTTCATCTGGCTTTAATTTCTTTTTTGATGATTTAAAGGATAATGACTTCATAAATGATGAATTACGGTGGGAACCATACCCTAAAGCTTATAGTAAGTATGGTAGACCTGATTATGACGAATGTTTTGGATACACTCCTTTACTAGGTCTAGGTGGATCTGAAAAAGTAGAAAATCTAAAAAAGGTAAAAATAAGAGAACACATTCTTATTATTACAGAATTTATGGGACCGATTAAATAGAACCAATCTCAAGATAAGCACTTGATCACATTTAAGGTATCAAGTGCTTGTTTGTATGTAATATGCTTAGTTAAGCGAATGAATAATACTGCTTGAAATAGAGACCCCATGATGGCAATACCATTATGGAGTACGGTTGTAATACTAACTAAAGATACGGGCTCCTTTTTGTAAAGCACTTAAACTAAAATGAATAATAATGCACGTGCGCTAAACAATGGATAACCAAAAAAGGTTACATAATTTACAATTTCTGCAACGGTAGGGTGAAGAGGTTGAACGTTGTTGGGTATAGACGTGTTCAACGTAAGTACAAGCAAGAGATGGATAAAGTTTTAAATATCAAGTAAAGGAAATTAAAGCCTACTGTGATGAAAACGATTTGATGGATGTTTTTAGAGATGAAGGAATTAGTGGCGAGGTCTGATGCGAAGCTGGAAGAATTTATGGTATATTTAATCCGTGCAAGGAAGCTCAATAATTTCATGCCAAAAGGGTACAAAAAGCAAAAGATAAGATATCCACACTATGCATACATCATAGCCTGATCTTAATATATACTAGAGGTGCTTAATTATGGAAAATGATAGTAAATATACAAAGGATTTTGTCTTGAAAAACGGTGTAAACTTTGATGATTTATGGTTTACTTCATATAGTGACGAGATTCTTGATAACCCTGAAGATGAAGGTGGAAAGCCATTTACCGGATTAGCATTCGAACTGTACGAAAATGGGAATCTAATTTATTTTTGTTTCTATAAAGATGGATTAGCTCATGGTTTAAATCGCGAATTTTATGAAAGTGGAAAAATAAAATGTGAAGAGTACTTTAAATATGGACTAGTTAATGGAAAAAGTATTTGTTGGCATGAAAATGGAAATGTTAAATCGACAAGTGAAGTCGAGTTATCAATTGAATTGAACTATAAAGAATGGGACGCCAATGGAAAACTTATAATGGAAAAGGAATTAGAACAAGATAAAGAAAATGCGCAATATGCTATTTTATTAACAAGAAGAGAAATAAATCGTAACTTAGGTAGGTAAGAAATCATTGAATAATAGATTTGTTTCAATTTAGAATATAAACATTTTGCAAAAATAGAATGAAAAAGTGGTGTTTTCGTTGTTATTAAAACCGGAGTATGCCCAAAATATAATAGTCGGGGTAAAAACTTCTTCTCAATTCTCATGGTATCTAACAGAAAGAGATGTTTGGATACTAGATATAGTAAAATATAAAAAATTATATGAAAGAAATGGATTTAGTTTTGATATGGACTTTGCTCTTTCTCTAAGAAATAACATTTCAGTTGTAAATGAAAAGACTTATCGTCTCTATTTACAAGAATATACTGATTATATCGTACCGTCTTCAGAATTAAAAAAGTTAGTTGATCATCAAGATTATGGAAGTACTATTCTAGAATTGAGGCCATCATTATTTATAGACTTTAATCAAAAAAAGCTTCTCTCCCTTTATCCTGAGCTATTACCTTTTGAAAATTATGTTCCTAATAATTGGACAGGGATTCGTGATGATTTTACTAGTTATATTCCTGAAGAGGATAGATACTGGATTTTTGATAATATTAATTACATAGACAAACTTTTTAATGAGAAAGAGAGTAAAGGAAAAATAAACCTCAGAAGATGATAGGTAATAGATAAAATTTATCACTTCTGGACATTGACAGTAATAGGGAGGCCAAATAAATACTTACTAACAATTTTCAAGATACTTTTAAAAAACACAGAAGATTCTATTCTAAAGTATTAATTAGATATAGTTATAAAGAAGGGTTGTAAACAAAAGCTAGGAATTGAATTTGCAGATGAAATACAAAAGAAGAGTTAGCTAAATGATTGTACTAACACAATTAATATTCCTAAATGCGCATCAAGCTGGTATACATGAAAAGCCCAAAAGCAAATACCCTATGTATAGGAGGTAAAAAATAATGAGCTATGAATTTATTAAGACAAACCAAGAAAATAGTTTTTATCCAGTGGCTGAAAACAAAATAAAAGAGGCTGAGAAGGCACTTAATTTAAAATTCCCTAATGAGTTAGTTCATTTTTATAGAGAGGTGGGCTACGGTTTTATTAAAGGTTCAGAATTTAATATTAATCGAATTATGGGTCCCTATTCTGTAAGAGATTTTCGATTAAGAGTTAATGATTTTGAGTTTTATCCCGACATAGAAATCTATGAAGAATTTGAGAATAATAAACTAATATTTTTTGAAGGCAGTGAATCAGCATTAATGTCCATCGAATTGAATGATAATAATAGAAATCCAGTTTATTATTATGACGTTCAAATTGCCACTTCTCTTGAAGAATTTTTAAGAAAGATGGAAGAAAATGATAATTATTACTTGGAGTTACTACCTGATTAAAGAACGGTAATAAAACATATCTTGAATGTTTTTACGCCTTCTTTAATTTATAATAAATTAACTGGTATTTTAGGCATTACAATGGAAAAATTCAGCAAACAAAATTTGGTCATAGAATAAGTCATTTATTGGTGGAGAGTATTTAACTATCCACAAGCAAAAATTGATAAAGTAAAAAGCAATTGCAGATGGAATGGAATTTGGTTTAGTAGTTTTCAAGGGTGCTGGACTTGTGGTAGAAACTAAAGATGTACCAGAAATTCTCTGGTTAAAGTAATGTCAAGGCACAATTTGAATGGCTAAGATACCCTAATTGGAAGAAGACCAGAAGGTATGATTTGGCACCAGATAAAATGAACCTAGTACCTTTTGGAATACACAGAATAATTATTCATAATGATGGCAGATTCAATGGAATGTAGGCAGATGCCCGAGATAATCAAGATAGTTGGTATACTCATGTTACTGCTTTTTATTGGGGGCATAAAGTGTTTTCTGCACGCGCTAAAGAAAAATATAGGTTTATTTAAAGGAATAGTAGAAATGGATGAAACCTATTTCTGGGAAAGTCAAAAAGGTCAAAAGGATATTAAAAATCACAAATTTAGAAAACGTGGTGGTTCTTCTACTGTTGGTATCCATAATATGGAAAATAGATTAGGGGCTGGAATAGATGATGAAACTGCAAGAAGGCTGGATACCTTTATAAAAGATTCAAGAAGGTGAGAGAATGGTGATGACACCAGAAGAATTTATTAATAAATGGGATTGTATTAAGAATGGCCCACTGAACAAATTTAAAGAAGTAGATTTAATGAATACATATTTTTCGGATGAAGTTAAGAGGTTTTTGTCTATAGGAGGTCTACCGGAGACTCCACCGCCGTATTTGGAATTTACTTCGTCCCAATTTAAACCTATTACCGATGTATTTGATATGCCAGAACAGTTTCAAAAATATTGGGTTTTAGGGTCAACTGGTTCGGGGAATCCAATCTGTATAACGGAGAAGGATGAAAACATAGTGTCACTTACTAATGGGGATAATTATAAAGTGATATTTGTTAATTCATCTCTGAATCAGTTTGCAGAATGTATATTAGCTTATGTATCCATGATTGATAAAGCAATAGAGATTAACGGAGAGGATGCCTATATTGATAACGATATACCTAAAGTAGTAATGGAGTGGCTAAAAGGGGAACTAGAGAAAATTGATAGTAAGTGTATGGAAGCAGGATTCTTTTGGTCTACTGAGTTTGAAAATCTATTTGAATAACCTCTCGCGTATAGGAAAATCCTTAAAATGTAATAGCTTTAAATTAGACAGAAGTCTTCAAACCCACACCAAACTTATATAAAAAGAGTCAATTAGTGTAATGCCAAGGAGATAAAACTGTTAGGTAAGCAATTTAATTCTTTGATAATTTTAGAAAAAGAGATTTAGAAGACTGTGGAAAATCATAGACTTACAAAGGAGTCTAACAACCGTAATATTTCAAGGATGTTAGAGGGAAATACCTCTATTGCTCCTATAGTAGAACATTATGGTAAACATAAATCATATATACTTACATAAAAGCTTATAGATAAGGGTAAAGAAGTGTTCAAACTTGATAATTTAATGATTACTTCATCAAAAATACACTAAAATATTTAAAAAACTGCTTATCAATTTGGAAAGAAAGGGCAGTAATTTAGGAATGGTAGAAAAATGAGTAAAAAGTTATCTAAAGATGAGTTAGTTGAACTAGTAAAAAAATTATGTAATCCTAAGCAGTCAGATGAAAAGGTAAATGAATATATAGAAATTTTAGAAGAAAATGTTCCTCATCCTGCTCCGAGTGACTTAATTTTTTGGAATGATGAGGATTTATCTCCAAAAGAAGTAGTAGAGATTGCCTTAGCATATAAAAAAGAGAACTAATCGGTAAAGGGGTTGATTGCATCGCAAAAGCCCCATACAATGATTTGATTAATATAGAGGCTAAGCGTTACGGTAATCCTAAATGGCATAACATGTAATGAAGTTATCAGAAATATTCGAGTATCTACACAAGGTCAAGCAAGGGGTGGATATAGCATTGCATATGAAACGATGAAGAAGACGAAACAAGGTAATCGAAAGTGATATGACATCGGCCATTATTTTTAAATATTCCTAAAGTTATAGATAAGGCAAATAGACTTATTCCATGTCCTTCTGGAAACCCTATCTCACACGATCCTAGGAAAAAATTTACTAGAGTTAATGGGGTTACCCGGCTCTATAAGTTGGCTAGGTTATCAAGCAAGATATAAAATTCCTACTCCATAAAATAAACTTCCAGTTATTAAAAATGAAAATGAATGACTTTACAAATGGTGTATTTTTACCTATACCTTTTGACGATGTTAGTAGTCTATCTAGACATAGTGGCTTTCAAAGCAATTTATAACAATATTGTAAGAAAAATAGAAGAATTAAGGGAAAGGTGGTTATCTAAATGAAATTGGGTGAAAACACTCAATTAGTAGAAGAAGTAATGGATTTTATTCGTCATAATAAGATGTTTAATATGATTAACTTTCATGTAAATAATTTAGAGGTAATAAATAATTTCAAGGAAGCACAAAACCTTGCCTGGTCTCAGGACTCAAGTGAAGTTGATACTGTATGGGAAAATGTTAAATCACAGGAAGCAGGAAGTATTGTTCAAAAGGTATATGATTTGGATTTAGTAACTGAACAAGATGATTTATATGATTTTTTTAATGACTATAACAATTACTCGAACGACTTTCTTCCTTTTGATTATATTGATATTAATGAGGAAGTTGAGGGTGACCTCATGATGTGTGCATTAAATCGATTAGTTAATGGGAAAACAGACAATTTTTATGAAAAAATCTTTGAGATTTATAAGCAAGGAGGGTGGCCATGTGGGTGGAAGGGGTCATACCCGATTGGTGAAATTATTGTGTATGTGCCTTAAAATAAAAAAATTACAAATCTTGATTGGCAAAGTGCCTTTTCAAGGTTTTTTTTAATTTATAATAAATTAAACTGATATTTAGTGAAACGAAAAGAAAATTTTGTTTGAGAACGGAGAGCTTAGAATCCTAGTACCATCAAGGCATTATATTTTAAGTGGTTTGTGAAAATAAGACGATAATTAGGTGAGATAACATGGTACATGCAGGTGGATGGGGTAACCGTTGACTTTGAGAAAGGTGGTATAAAAGTAATGAACTATGGTGTATTTAATAATTTAGTTGAAGAGGTAATTCGGTTCTCGAAAAATTTCCAGAGCGAACTTACTAATAATATTACCAATAAAATTGTTATTATTAATGATATAAAAAAAGCAGAATATTTAGCTTATGATGAGATTTTTGGTGAGGAAGAGTATAATTGGAAAGATATCAGAGAATTGGAAATGAGTGAAGTTTGGGAGACTTATTACGCAATGTCAGAAAAGGAAAAGCCTAAAGGATTGGAAGAATTATTAGAAGTTATTGCTGGTAATGTGAGCAAAAACTCATTTAAATATAGTATATTTTATAACGATGTTGTAGCTGATCTTACTAATTGTGCGATTAATCGAGCGATAAACGGAAAGAATAAATCTTTTTTTGAAGATTTGTTTGAGATATATCAACTTGGTGCCTTTTCTTGCGGTTGGAATGGTGCTTATCCAGAAGGAAAAATTATTGCTTATAAATTGGATTAAAAATAAAAAAATAGAAAGAAAAATGCACGTTAACATAGAAAATCAGGAGATTTACATGAGTAGAACTTAGTTTAAAGGGTTCCTCAATTTAAGTGTGGATATATTTAATACTGAAGAGATTAAAGATATAAGAACAACTATATCAGATGTCAATCCCGATTATGTAGGGGGAAGCCCCGTTAGAGCACATGATAAATGTTAGCAGTAATAGATTAGAGGGTGGAGTTATGTCTCTGCCTCATACTTTAAGACTAAAATAGGAGGCTACTATAATGGAAAAACAAGGGTGGGTTTCAGTTTGGTTAGGGAATATAAACGATGAGGACTCAATAGGAGAGTATGTAGATTTAACTTATGATGAGGATGGCGAGTCTGTCCCATCCCAATTCTTTATCGATTTTAAGATTGATGTGGATGAAACAGATGAGGATACGATAGAAAAAGAAGTGTATAAGAATAGTAGTAGTGATATTGCAGCATTATTAGATGGGTGTTCGTATGAAGAAATTGTCATCCCAAAAATCCAGAAAAGTATAAATCTAAAGAAATCATATAATGCTGTGATTTTAATATATAATTTTCAATATCAAAATGAAATTAGCTCAACAGGTGCTTTTGATTTTATTACAGCTACAAATTATGAGTAAGATAAATTTTAAAGATATGGAAAATTGATTTAGTTAATGGTCAACTCAGAAATTACTTATCTCTTTTTAGTAGCCCTATGTTTTACCTTACTACATTAGAAGTTAAAAGAAGGAAGTGCAAAATGGTATGTTGAAAGATATACCGACTTATATCATGCCAGGTCAACCACAAACATAGCTAGTTAATCGTTTTGGTGGAGGTTGAAATTAGCAGACAAGTCATGCTGATGGTTCCTATAGAAATTGCGGTTTTTCTATCCCAATTGCTTACTTTTTTGATCAAGAGGGAAATGATTTATTGCTTTCTAAAGATGATATTCGCACTAGAATTTTTGATACAGAGACTAATAGTATAAAGATAGCAGAAGAAGGGGAATTTAACATAAATTTTAACTTCCCTTCCGTAACTAAATGTCACTCCTAATAAAAAAGTATATAATAAACACTTGCAAATCGTAATCATTTCGTTTTATTATAGAATAGTTATTACTTCATCAGAAATAACTAAAGTGTAAAGTTTAAATCGGAATGATAACGATTTGTTTTTTAGGAGTGAGAGTATTGAATAATAAGAAAATCCCTGTTACTGTTTTAAGCGGTTATCTCGGGTCAGGCAAAACTACTTTGCTAAATCATATTCTATCCAATAGGGAAAGCCTAAAGGTGGCTGTGATTGTCAATGATATGAGTGAGGTAAATATTGACGCTTCATTGGTGAAACAGGGCGGTTTTTCAAGAACGGATGAAAAATTGGTGGAAATGCAAAATGGTTGCATCTGCTGTACACTTAGGGAGGATTTAATAATTGAAGTGGAAAAGCTTGTGCAATTAGGTGATATTGATTATATCGTAATTGAATCAAGCGGAATTAGCGAACCGATTCCGGTTGCGCAAACATTTACATATGTAGATGAGAGTGTAGGGATTGATTTATCGCGATTTTGTCAGTTAGATACGATGGTTACAGTCTTAGATGCTCATCGTTTTTGGCATGATTATGCATCTGGTGAAAGTCTTTTAGACCGAAAGCAAGCAGTGGGTGAAATGGCTGAAAGAGAAATAGCAGATTTGTTAATTGATCAAATTGAATTTGCGAATGTCATTTTGTTAAATAAAACGGATTTAGTTTCGGAAAGCAAACTACAGGAACTGAAAGCAGTTATCCAAAAATTTAACCCGGAAGCCAAAATTATAGAAAGTGAATATTCCAGAATTCCTTTAAATCAAGTTTTAAATACTCAGTTATTTGATTTTGACGCTGCTAGTCAAGGTGCAGGCTGGATAAAAGAATTAAATGAAGAGCATATTCCAGAGACAGAGGAATATGGAATTTCTTCCTTTGTGTATCGTAGCAATAAACCTTTTCACCCTGTGAGATTAATGCAGTGGTTGCAAGACTGGCCAGTTGAAGTAGTTCGGGCGAAAGGATTTATTTGGCTGGCCACGAGAAATGATATTGCCGGATTACTTTCCCAAGCTGGACCGTCCTTAACCATACAAGAAGCGGGCATGTGGGTAGCAGCTTATTCGGAAAGCGAGCAGAAAGAAGTTTTAGAGGAAGATGCAGATTTACAAAAACGTTGGGATCCTCTTTACGGAGATCGCATGACAGAGTTAGTGTTTATTGGGATTGGCATGAATCAACAGCAAATGGAAGAAGAGCTAGATGCTTGTTTATTGACTGATATGGAAATGAAAAAGGATTGGACTAAATTTATTGATCCACTGCCTGCGTTTTTTTGAGTAAAAAAATTCAATTTTATTAGGAGGAAGAAAAAATGAGAGTGAAAATTACCTTAGCATGTACAGAAACAGGAGATAGAAATTATATTACAACCAAAAACAAACGAAATAATCCAGACCGTATCGAGTTGATGAAGTATTGTCCGCGTTTAAAAAAGCGCACTTTGCACAGAGAAACAAAATAATTTTTTTATAGTTATTAAATCGTAATCATTTCGTTTTATGTAATTCAAATGTATTGGAGGAAGCAGAAATGGCAAAAAAGTCGAAAGTAGTAAAAGAAAAGAAACGCCAAGCCATGGTTGAAAAATATGAAGCGCTTCGAATGGAATTAAAAGAAAAGGGAGGCTTGGAAGCACTTAGAAAGCTACCAAGAGATTCCTCACCGACTCGTTTGAAAAATAGATGTGAAGTGACTGGTAGACCAAGAGGGTACTTAAGAAAATTTAAAATGTCCCGCATTGCTTTTAGAGAATATGCCCATAAAGGACAAATTCCAGGAGTGAAAAAATCAAGCTGGTAATGAATAGAAAGAAAAGTCGTCAGCTTATGGGTTTGACGACTTTTATCTACACAAAAAATGGAGGAATCAGAAATGAATTCCGTTAATCCTGTATTAGTGCAAATTTTTTATCGAAGCGCGATTGCAAATATGCCAGAAAAAAAACGGGAAATTTATCAATACATAACGACTAAAGAAGAAGAGTTAGAGAAGATAGCTGTGAGCGAGAAACAGTTTATGGAGCTAATGGTTAACCATTCCCCATTTAAAGAGGCGTCTAGTTATTTTTCCCTCAGTTTGTCAGCAATTAAGGAGATTATGGATGAGGCCCAAGCAGAAATCGATTTAATGATTATGACCAGAATTAATCAAATGAGATGGATTAATTACTCCAAGACTGATAGAAAAGCACGAAAAAATAAAAAATGGACATTTGTATTTGTATCCTAATTTTTTTATAATGGCACTCTTATTTAAATAGGATACATTGGAAAAATATACATAGATCTACCATGCTTATCTGTTTTTTCACATTAACCTGGTATGCGTTTCATCCTTTACACTTTAAGCAAATAAGATAAGCGGGGCAGAAATTTATTTTGCTTCTATTTTATAGCTTAGCTTATGTTTGCTTAAAGTCGTCTGGACAATCAATGGATGTAACATAAATTTCATCTTTTGCAGGCTATTTCATTGGGGTATACAGAAAAGACCAGAAACTGTATTCTTAATATATAAGGTAAAAAAGATATTGGGTTTTGAAAAGGTGAAAAGTATGACAAACATTAAAGATCTAGCAAAGATGGCTGGTGTTTCTGTAACAACTGTTTCCCGTGTCCTTAATAATCATCCATATGTAAGCAAGGAAAAGAGAAATGCTGTACTAGCGGCAATTAAAGAAAGTAATTATGAACAAAATATTAATGCAGTTCATTTAAGTAAAGGAAAAACACAAATGATTGGTGTTGTCCTTCCTTTTTCTGACCATCCTTATTTTGCGTTGCTGTTAAAAGGGATAGCAAAACAAGCGCTGGAGAATAATTATAAACTCGTATTGTTTCAGACGGATTATATGGAAAGCAGGGAATTAGAGGCATTACAAATGTTGAAGCAAAAGCAAATTGACTCCCTCATCATTTGTTCGCGAACTTGCGAATGGTCTGTAATTCAAGAATATCTTTCCTATGGAACAATTGTTTTGTGTGAAGACACAAAGGGGAAGGAAGTTTCTTCTACATTTGTTAACCAGTATAAAATTTTCAAAGAAGCATTAGCATTTTTATATAAAAAGGGGCATCAAAGAATCGGCTACTGTATTGGAAGAAAAACTGGTCCAAGCAGCCAATTACGTGCAAATGCCTATAAAGAGTTTCTTTCGGAACATCAACTTCCTTATTGTGAAGAATATATTATCGATCACTGTAATTACTTTGAAGATGCCAAAATAGTGATGGATCATTTACTGCAAATGGATAATCGTCCGACTGCATTAATTGTGACAAGTGATCAAGTTGCAGCAGGAATTGTTATCTATTGTCAAAAACAAGGAATCAAAATTCCAGAAGAGCTTGCGATAATAGGTTATCATAACGAATCTATTGCAAAACTGATGGAAATATCTACAATGGAAATTCCGCTTTTAGAGATGGGAAAGAACTTATTTCAACAAGCTATTAGCAAAGAAATAACGAAAGAGGAAATGTTTTTTCGTTTTATTGAAAGAACTACTGTATAAACAAGTTGTTCTTTAGCTGCAAATAAAAACATCTTAAACAAGCATTTTGGGATGTCAGACTGTAGACAAACTCCTTGAAATTTGAGGTTTTGCCTATGGTCTTTTTTGTGTCCTCTTCTAATAGGGTATTGATTTCTTCTACAGGGGTTCGCTTTTCATGGGGCGAGTTCTGGTTTTAAAATATAGGTAGATAATTTTTAGAGGTGAAGTCATGCTTTCCAAACATTCTTCTATTCAAAGAAATCTTGCTTTAGATCACCTTCGACATAAACAAGTTATCAGAAAAATTTATGCAAAAAGAAACGATTGAATGTGTTTTCGCAGATGGAAAAGAAAAGCATGGTATGCGATGGACAACTTTAAGGGGGCTTAAAAAATTGTCTATGCAGGCGATGCTTATTTTTGCATCCATGAACGCCAACTGGACTTGGGTGAGTCTGGTAACAGCTTAAGAAGAGCATAAAGAAGAAATCAAAATACAATAAAATAACGAAAAAGACCCTAAATTACAAAAGGGTTCAGAATGAAAACATTCTGATTCCCTTTTGTCGACAAACTGTCACCCCAAGCAAGCATTTGGGATGTTTTTATATTTTGTAACTTGCCTCTTTACAATTTTGCTCTAATTAGGAGTAAACAGGAACAAGTTTTATTTTTTGACTAGGTTTTAGTAAGGATAGAAGCGGTATATCTGTATCAACCACCTTTCCGATAACGTTGACTCGCTCATCTGCTGGAAGATCACACAGGGTGATTTGTATTTCTCCGCGATAGCGTCCATAAAGGTCATTATCTCTTGTGATTGTGCCGGCTGGACGTGCTTCTGTGTTCTCCGGGTAGATATTTTCTAGACTTCTCGTATCTAGGAAGCGGAGAACATCTCGGGAAAGATCAGGACGAAGCTGGAACTCGCCTTCTTGGTAACCCTGGATGCGGATGGAGACATAATGATGCTGGTCAAAATCGATTAATTTATGAAGTAGTGCTTCACTGACTCCATAATCACCAATGTAAACATCCTCAACCCCTGCTAGAAATAACTCTAATGCAGCATGATATGGCTCTAAGTGCCGATGATTTTCCAATGTCGGCAGACCGTCAAATAGGGGGCCGCGTTTTTCTTTATCACCTGGAATATATGCACTAATAGGTATTCCAAAACGCTGGAAGATTTCATTTTGTGATTGAAAAAAGGAAATGGATAATCCTGTTTCTTGTCTTGGGTAGAAATTATGCCATGCTATCAATTGATTGGCGTTCAGACCAGCTTTTATAAGTGCAGACAAGTCCTCCTCTTGGAAAGTACTAGCATTAAGAGCCAGTTTAAAAGCTTTGGAAAGGGTTAAAATCATTTCATTATCAAAACCATCATCTAATCGAAGGCCAATAACCCCTAGCTTTTTTAACTCCATTAAACTGTTTAATCCTAAATGACTAGGCGTTTTTAAGGAAACATCGGCAAAAACCTCTATTCCTGCTTCAGCAGCCAGAGTCATAAGCGCTTTGGCTCTAGTCGCTAATTCCCCAGACTCTTCCGGAATATGGAGAGAGGTGAATGCCCGCTTTACTCCTAATTTTCCAGCGCGGATAATTCGTTCTTCCGCTATAGGATCCATTAAATAAAAGGATATGCCAATCATTCAAACTCACCAGCCATTTCATCTTTGAAGCCAAATAAATACGTAAAAACAAATCCAGCGGCATAAGCAATTAATACCCCTGCTAAATATAGAAACACTTGACCAGTAACAACTAGGAATGCAAGTGGTATACCAGATACGCCGACAGCTACAGTAGCAACTCCGAATGCAGCCTGAAATGCTCCGCCGACTCCAGCTCCCAAACATGCCGTTAAGAAGGGACGCCCTAACGGAAGGGTAACACCGAATATCAATGGCTCTCCAATCCCAAGAATTCCTGCAGGAAGACCACCAGCAATAGCTCTTTTTAATCGTTTTTTCTTTGTTTTAAAGTAAATCGCAAACGCCGCACCTACTTGGGCAGCACCACCCATTGCAAGAATTGGCAGAAGAGGATCATCACCAATTGTATTAATTAACTCTAGATGAATTGGTGTTAACCCTTGATGTAACCCAGTGACAACAAGGGGAAGGAAGGTTGCTCCAAGAACAAATCCTGCAACTACGCCCCCAATATCCAGTAAGGAGGTTAATCCTTTTGTAATAATATCGGAAATAAGACCACCAAGCGGCATAAATATAAGATAAGTCAAAATACCAGTAAGCAATAAAGCGACAGTCGGTGTAATAAAAAGATCTAGTGAGGTTGGCACATATTTACGAACTTGTTTTTCAATTAATGCGATAAAGATAGCTGCGAATAGCACGCCAATTAATCCGCCTCGACCAGGCAGTAAATCTGTGCCAAATAAATGAATGCCAGCAACAGCGGGGTTTATTATCAAAATACCGGCAATAGCTCCAAGCGCTGGCGAACCGCCAAACTCTTTTGCTGCATTTGAGCCGACTAATATGCCGAGGTATCCGAATAATCCACTGCCAATCACAGATAAAATGATGGCAAGTTGTGATTCTTCTGCCAGCACACCGGCCTGGACAATGGCTTTTGTAATTCCTGTTATCAATCCCGAAGCTACAAGAGCAGGAATTAAAGGAATGAAGATACTAGCAATTTTGCGCAAAAATAATTTGAAAGGTGTTGCATTCTTTTTGTTAATCTCAGCTTTTTTGTTTGCTGCCTTTTCTTTTAAATTAATCCCGCCAGCATCATCGATTAATCTACTAAAGGCTTCTGTAACTTTATTTACTTTTCCAGGGCCAAGAATAATTTGCAGTGTTTCTTCTACTACAACTCCTAATACTCCATCCACTTTTTTTAATTCTTCTTTATTGATTAAGGAAGAATCTTTCGGTGTGACACGAAGTCTTGTCATACAATGTGTGTAGCTAACAATATTTTCAGGACCACCTAATTGTTTGAGAATCTTTTCTGCTAAAATTTTGTTGTTTTCACCAGCCATCTTAAATTCCCTTCTCTCCACTATTATTTATTTTTGCAATCCCATCAAATGTGTCCAGGCACCATGTTGTTTCTAGATAGGGAAGACACATTTAAGCGAATGCTACTTTCCTTCTTTAATAAATTGAATAGCTTCTCTTGTTTTATCAATAGAGGTAATAGTGTCCTCATATTGAGCTGTTGCCATTGAAAGAAACAAAATATCCATGATATATAGCTGAGCTAGACGTGACGATGTGGCTGCACTTCGAAAGGGAGCTTCCGCTGAATAGGAAGTAAACAGCTTAATATCTGATAATGAAGCAACAGAGGATTGACCGTATTTTGTTAGACTGATTGTTTTTACACCATGTTTTTTGGCAAGTGACATGACTTTAATTACTTCAGGAGTTTCGCCTGAATGGGAGATTCCAAAAACAATATCATCCTTGCCAGCATTTCCGATTAATGTAGCGACAAGATGTATATCAGTAAAGGCAGTAGCGTTTTTATGAATTCGCAGAAGCTTTTGCTGAGCATCTTTAGCGATAATATTGGAAGCGCCAATCCCAAAAAAATGAACATTTTTTGCAGCAGATATAGTGTGGACAGCGCGCTCCAATTCTTCATAATTAATTATTTCTTCAGAATCACGGATACTCTGAATGCTGTTACTAGTTGTTTTTTGAACAATAGAGTAGAAGGATTCATCAGGTTCAATATCGCGATATCCTTGTTCAAGGGGCTTCACTAAATCGCCAGCAATTCTAACTTTTAAATCTTGAAAGCCATTTAAGCCTAAGGATTTACAGAGTCGAATAACTGCGGCTCCGCTTGTACCTGCATGTGCGCCAATTTCATGAACGGTACTGTTTAAGAGCATATTTGGATTTTCTAGTATAAACGCAGCAATCTTTCGCTCGGAAGCGGGGAGCTGCTCCAACATGCTTTGAATAATTTTTAAACCACCTGCTACCACATTCTAAACCACCTTTTCAGATTACTTTTGAATTGCTTTTTTTACATAACCATTAGCATTTGCTAAAAGCTGCTCTGCTTCTTGCTTGCTTGAATTTGTTTTTAACATGACGATTGCTGTTTTGACTTGTAAGTTTGCCTCTTCCAATGTTTCTAATGCTTGTTCATAGGAGACATCTGCAATTTTGCAAATAATAGCGATTGCTCGTTCCTTAAGCTTTTCATTGCTTACATGAACATCTACCATTAAGTTTTCGTATGCTTTTCCTAGCAATATCATGGAGGAAGTGGAGATCATATTTAAAATCATTTTGTGTGCAGTGCCTGATTTTAACCGGGTTGAACCGGTAAGCACCTCAGGACCGACAATCACTTCGATTGCTTGCTCTGCTTCTTTACTGATGGCAGCATTTTTATTACAGGATAAGGCAATTGTTTTTGCTCCAACTGCTCTTGCATACTGCAATGCTCCGATAACATAAGGAGTCCTTCCACTGGCGGCAATACCAATCACCGTATCATTTTTTGAAAGACTTATAGCTTTTAAATCTTTGATACCAAGATCTGGCTGATCTTCTGCTCCTTCGACCGCTTTAAAAAAGGCTGTTTCTCCACCAGCGATCAGTCCTTGCACCATTTCGGGATCTGTACCAAATGTTGGTGGACATTCTACAGCATCGAGAACACCTAATCTTCCACTCGTTCCTGCGCCCACATAAATAAGGCGACCGCCTTTTTGGAAGGATTCAAAAACGTATTGGACGGCTACCTCTATATCAGATAAGACTTCCTTGACTGCAAGAGCCACTAGTTGATCTTGTTCATTCATTAACCGCAATATTTCCATTGGTTCAGCCGTATCGATTTGCATTGTTTGCTCATTTCGAGATTCTGTTGTTAATAGCTCAAGCTTTTCTTCCATTGTAAATACTCCTTCTCCAAGTTTGTTTAGATTTGAAAGCGATTTCCTTGAGATGATTATAATAAAACTAAAATGAAATTTCAATAATTAATAACAAATAATAAAATGAAATTTTATTTCAACGTGCTTACATAAAAGAAAAGACAATTGACTGAAACTTACTATTATCCTTATACGTATGGTAAGAGGAGTGGGGAAAAACATGATTTTCCGTTCGAAAGTAGATCGCTTCTTTATTATCATGTTGTTAGTCGTTATTTTTAGTATGGGGCTTGTTACGTTAGGTCCATTGTTTATAGAGAAGGAACGAACCATATTGCCTAGTATTATTATGAGCACCATTTTTATCTTATGTACTTCTTTTTTTGCATGGATTACATTTGGGAATAAGTATGTGTTTACTGATGAGTATTTACTAGTAAAAGGGGGGCCTTTTCCCAGTAAAATCCGCTATGAAAATATTACTAAAGTTGCTAAGACGAATGATATATTTACTGGTTTTCGACTTAACATGCGAACCAGCAATCGAAATATTTTACATGACAGCAAGCCTTGGCAGTGTAAAAATATCGCCGCAGAACGCTGAATTATTTTTAATAGAATTAGAAAATAGAATTTCAAAAAAGAGGCAAAAGCAATAATTAACGATAAATTATTTTTAGCGATGGTGGTGAGTATGTGAGGAAGAAGATAATATTAGTAGGCACTTTTCATTTCGCGGAAAATGCTGATATGATAAAAAGGAAAAACGAAGAGATCGAAGAATTAGTTCAATTATTAGCAGAATGGAGACCTTCCAAAATGGGATAAAAAAGATGAGCAGCTTCTTATTGAAAAATTTCATCTAGAAAGTAATCAATATTCTACAGATGAGATTGAACAAATTGGTTTTAGATTAGCGAATAAATTACACCATGATAAGGTATATGGGGTAAATTGGGAAGGGGAATTAGGGCAAGAAGATGTTCAAAACCTATTTAATGAAATAAAGGAAAATTATCTAGAAATATCTGAAAAAATGGAAAGTTTAAATAAAGCTAGTCCCGTATTGTCTGCAACAAGTTCATTAATAGAGGCATTTCGCCGATTGAATGAGAACGCATATATACATAGACTTGAGGATCTTTATTTATCTTTTGTCTTAGTTGAAAATAAACAGGGTGTAAAAATTGGTATTCCATTTCTAGATAAATGGATGAAAAGAGAATTGTATATATTTAATAATGTGCTAGAGATTACAAAGGATAATGATCAAGATTGTATTTTGCTTCTTATTGGCAGTGACCATTTGTGGCTGTTAAGAAAGTTTTTTGAAGGAATTGGCTGGGAAGTGATAAATCCTTTTTCCTGTACAAACAAAATATAAGGAGTAGGAGGAATATTTATGTATTTAATTGAAGGCTTCCATTAACGTTCAAGGTTATGGCCATTTCCACGAGCTCCTCCCTTTTCAATAGGCATAAGAAGAATGGAAAAAGGGAGGATGAAAATCGATGGCAGTAAACTACTTGCACATTAATAGTAAAGAATTATATGTGGAGACGCATGGGAAAATCACAGGAAAAGCTATTCTATATTTGCATGGCGGCCCAGGTGAAGGGTGTTTTGACTTTTCCATGAATCAAACACATCGTCTAAACAATTTTTTTCGTTTAGTTGTTATAGATCAGAGAGGAGTATGTCGCTCTGAAGAAATCTTTAAGAAGGAGTCTTTTGGAATAAACCATTTAATAGAAGATTGTGAAGAACTACGTGTCCAACTAGGTATTTCTAAATGGTCGATTATAGGGCATTCTTTCGGTGGATATTTAGCCGTCCTATATGCAAATCGCTATCCATATGCTATCGAAAAGTTAATTTTTGAGTGTCCTACATTTGATTTCGAATTAACAGCAAAATCCTTATTAAAAAGAACGGCTAGCTTATTTGCAAGATATAATATGATGCCATTACAGAAGAAAGTCAATCGTTTAATTGCTAAAGCTGTGTCACCAAAAGAATTGGTAGAAGGCTATTTGCAGCTAAGCTCTTATTTGCAAGAAAAACGAATGGAAATATATAGTTTGCATTCTATTAATCTAGAAACAAGTATTTATACAGACGAACAATGGGATCGTTTTTATGATAAGTCTGAAATCCATTTTGCAAGATTAAGGAATGAAGGCAAGATCTTCGAATCTGTTTTACCACTATTAAAGAAGATACAAGTACCAAGTCTTTTAATAGTAGGTGAATATGATCCAGTAACCTGTGAAAAGCAAATAGATTTTTTTGATAAGAATGTTCGACAAGGAGAAATTCAAATAATAGAGCAGTGTGGGCATACGCCTCATAATGAAAGTCCAGAATGGTTTAGTAAAATGGTAACGGAATTTTTATTAAGGAAAAATCATTGAAGCAAGCATCATGAAACTAAATGGTATAAAGGTCTATGTTTTAATTTGTTAGCACATTTTTATTGCTGAAGCGCTATCGAAAGACTTCATAAGGTAATTTGCTGTAAAAGGAGAAGACAATCATGTATGTAAAAACAAGTGATGGCTTACAAGTATATTATGAAATGAGTGGAAACGGAGATCCATGCCTTTATCTGCATGGAGGTCCAGGATATTGGAGCAAACCTTTCCAGCTATTTGCCCATGGGCTTTTAGAAAAAGATTTGCAAATGATATATTTAGATCAGCGGGGATGCGGCCGATCTGAACATTGCCTATCTCAGGATTATTCATTAAATAGATTAATCATGGATTTAGAAGAATTAAGAATTTCGCTAGGAATTAATAAATGGTATATTATGGGGCATTCCTTTGGCGGCATTCTTGCAGTTAACTATGCTGCTCGATTTCCGGAACATACCATTGGGCTAATATTAGTCAATGTAACACTGAATATGTATGAATCGTTTGAGTATCAAATAAATAGAGGACTTGAAATTTTACAAGAACAACGAAATATCTTCCCGTCTGACCCACAGGAGGATTATATAGAATTATTCTATTCGATTCTTTTTAAATTAATCGAGAACGGAAGTTACAATCATTTTCAATATACCGATATAGACAAGAAAAAAGAAGTAGATAGGATAGATAAGGAATTAAGAACTGACCCCTATTTCCAAAAGAAGGTTTTCTCCTTAAAAGAATATTTTCACGATTTTACAGAACTTATGAAAGAAATAAAAAAACCGACTTTAATTATAGCTGGTACATCTGATCACGCTGTTGGACCAAACCATCATTTAACTTTTCCATGTAAAGATGCGGTCGTTCACTATATTAATGGCGGGCATCATCCATACATAGAGAATCAAGATGCGTTTAAAGAGACAGTATTAAGCTTTGTAAATGATAATAAGACTGTTTAGAATTAACTTAAGTCCGGTGATAACATAGTATACATCATTTTCGTCAGGAGGGAAATGAAATGCTGGCCTCTCTACAGGCAATTCAAGAAGTGAGACAAGGAAATAAAGAGGTATTGCGACAACAGAAATGGCTGCAATATCTTTATATAACAAAAGAAAAGAATGTGAACTTAGAACAAGTTCCTTCGTTAGAAGGGTTAGAAAGCAATCCGGTTTTATCCTATGTGGAAAAGACTCTATTAATCTTAGATAATTGTACAAGTTTAAATGATGCTGAAAAACAAATAATTGAACAGGTTTTAATATGGAGCGATGTAGCAAAATGCGGCTCTACTTCTCAGCGTAAATATTGGAGAGAACGGGGATTTCAATTAGGCATTCATAATATTGGTTCTGCGCAAATTTATGCCGAAGAAGTAAGAAAGACAGCAAATAGAGAACGCAGGTTGGTTTTAGAAGAGCTTATTTTTACACTTATTTATACACATGGATTAATTGGTCAATTTATAAGAGGAGAAGTTCGCTATTGTCAATTAGAACCTTTAATTTTATCTATGAATAAAAACATCGTAGTAGATCAAAATGATAAGTACCGTTTATTATATGTCTTGAATCAATGTATCATCGAAGCTGTTTCACCGCAAATATGGAAGGAAGTTCAAGAGGAAGTTAAAGAAGTTATTAGCTCTATTTTGGAAGGGAAAAGAGAGCAAGAGTTACCATTAGAGGAAAGAATTAAGAGGCTGAGAAAAGCCGCTATCCAAAACGGAGAAAATTTTGATGAAGAGTATAGTCGTTTTTTAAAAGAATCGAAAAGAATTGAATTGCTTCAATTATTTTTTCATAAAACGGATATGTGGTATGTGGAGTCTGCTCTGCATGATTTCTCCTTGGAAGAATTTTTGAAAATCTTCCTATTAATCTATCAAAAAGTCGATCCATTAACGATAAAGCAAATCAGCTTTGAACCGTTTATGAAAGACATCTATTATGACTATAAAGGTAAAAAGACAATTAACTTATACAAAAAGAGAATCATTGAGGCATTTTTGAAAGAACAAACGATTGATGATTTAATTGCCGGCACAGAGTGCGCAAATGAACATGTCGAATTAGTGATTATTCCGCTTGACTCTTTAAATGAAAATATTAGCGTAACATTTGTTTATTCAAAGGCTGGGGAGAAATTAATTGAATTTTGTCAGGAAGCAGAAAAATCACCCCTTTATGAACGGGCAAGCATTCTTTTATATGATTTTTTTGGTTTTCGAAAGGATGGCTTTGATCGAATGCAGAATGAACAAAACTATCTTGCTGATATGAATAATGCTGAAGACCATAAAAAGATGATTGCTGACTATGCAATAGGAAATAAGCTGCTGGATATAGGGGCAGGCGGTGGAATTATGTTAGATATTCTATCGGATTGCCACCCCGATGCAACTGTTATCGGCATTGATATTTCTACCAATGTTATCGAGGCATTAGAAAAAAGGAAGATAAGAGAAAAGAAAACATGGCTTGTTAAACAGGCAGATGCTCTGCAATTAAAAGAAACTTTTGCGGTGAATAGCATGGATACCATTATATTTTCTTCGATTCTTCATGAGATGTATTCTTATATTCCGTATAAAGGGATGAAATTTAATCCAGAGGTTATTTTGGATAGCTTGACAAGTGCATTTGAAGTCCTTAAACCAGGTGGCAGAATCATTATTAGAGATGGTATCATGACCGAGCCGAAAGAAGAATGGAGACAAATTGAATTTAAGCTGCCAAATGGCTTGAATTTTTTTAAACGCTATGTAAATGATTTTAAAGGCAGACAGATCGAGTTTGAGCAAATTAACGAGAGCACTGTTCAATTGCCGATAAATGATGCGATGGAATTTCTATATACTTATACATGGGGAGAAGAGGCCTATCCGCATGAAGTACAAGAGCAGTTCGGGTACTTTACCCCTGCTGAATATAAAGATGTTATTAAAAGGGTGATTGGCAATAAGGGGAAAGTGCTATTGTTTGACCATTATTTACAAGATGGCTATGCAGAGCATCTATTATCGAAAGTAAAATTGATGGATTCCTCTCAAAACGTGGTTAAACTTCCTGACAGCACCTGTTTTATTGTGATTGAAAAACATCTTAGATAGAGCTTTAAATAGTTTTCAAGCAAGGCAAAAAAATGGAGAGAATAGATTTCCGCCTACTTTCACATAATGAAAAAGGATCTATTTTAAAAAAGGAACCCTATGGGGAACTTAACATTTCTTTATATAGAAAGTAGGTGGAATGATGGATATTAACAGAGCAAAACAAATACTTTCCTCATCAGCAGAAATAGAAGTAAAGTATAACGGTGCTTCAGTTTGGCTGGAAGATATTAAAGAAAAAGATGCAACCGCAATCGTTCATCTGGTAGGCGGAAGTCAAGAACAAACAGAAGTTGACATTGCAAGCCTAGAAGAAGCTTAAAATCTCTCGCAAGACAACCACGAGGATAGAGGTTCCAGTTTGTCGACAAAAGGGGATTAGAATGTTTTCATTCTGAACCCCTTTTTAACATTTGTAGCGGAAAACAACATCTCTATTAGAAGGGATTACAAAAAAGAGTATAGGCAAAACTCCTAATTCAAGGAGTTTGACCTCATTCTGCAACCACTCGTAATAGTGGTTCTTTTTTATGAAAAACAGCCAATTATCCCTATTAAAAATCTGTATTGTTTTCAAAAAAAGTCATTATTTAATTATAGATAAAATATGCACAATTCTATAAAGAAAAATATGGTAAAATAGTATTCAAATGGTTTTAAGAGAAAAAGAGGTGAGTATATGCAAATAAGTCTAAAGGTATATGGCGAGCATGCTAGGATGGTCTCCCATCTTATTGCTAAAAATCCCCATAACCTATATGAAAGAAAAGAAAAGGGCGGGTTAGTGCGCATTGTTTTTACCAAAAATGAGAAGCGTGAAGTCCATATATTATTTTTCGTTACAGTAGATAATATGGAACTAACGAAAAATCAAACTAATTTTTCGTCTATTACGCATTATATTAATGATAGAGAAAGTGCTGTCAGCAGTATTTTCTGCTCGGTTTTACGAAAAGCAGTTGGAACTGCATTGAATGGAAAGCCAAAAGATGAATTCAAAGAGTGGGTGAACTATTCTTTTCCATTAGAAATTACATTTGGACCGTTATCCACCAAGTTAACCAATCATGAATTAGCAGGACTCTTTGAACCATTAGGATACGAGCTTACGATCGAAAATGGAAAGGTACTTTTACCAGCGTCATTCGCGAAAAAGAGTTCAGCAAAATTTATTACGCTGAAGGCAAATCAGACGATTCAAGACTGTTTCCGCCATTTGTTTGTGCTGATCCCGGTAATGGACCAATATAAACATTATTATATTGATGAAAAAGAAGTGGATAAGCTGAAGCGATATGGAGAAGGATGGCTTTCCTTCCATCCGAAAAGAAATGAGATTATAAAGGAATCGCTTATTTTTTCAGATTTAATAGAAAAATCAAGGTTAATAGAATCAAAGCCTTCAAAGGAAAAACAAGCATCTTTGACAAAAAAGAAAAGCTTAAATCAGTGGCGTTATGAGAAAATTATAGAAACTGTAAAAGGGCTTCCGCATAATAGCCGAATTGTGGATATGGGGGCTGGAGAAGGAAAGTTAACGGCCCAATTAGGCTTTATAAGGGGAATAGAAGAACTTGTCGCACTAGAACCTTCTGAACGAGAACAGTTAAAAGCTAAAAAAAGAATCGAGGCATTAGTGGGTAAGTCTGAATTTCTTCTTCCAACTTTTAAATGGGGCTCTTTATTTTATTATGATAGTGAATTGGAAAAGAAAGATATCTTTATTCTCTGTGAAGTCATCGAGCACATTGACGAAAATCGATTAGGGAAGATATTTGACACCATTTTTACAAAATACAAGCCTTATCATGTAATTGTGACAACACCAAATCAAGATTACAATGCTGTATATGATATGAATGAGGCAAAAAGGCACAGCGACCATCGCTTTGAATGGACGCAGCAACAGTTTAAAGAATGGACCAAGTATTGGGAAAGTCATGCTAATTATAAGGCGCAAATCGATGGGATTGGCGAATATGTAGAAGGTTACGGCTATCCTACACAGATGGTAATATTTTCGCAGAAAAGAGGTGGATAAATGAAAACGATTCTAATACCCCATAACAGTATTGTTTTACTAATAGGACCATCAAATAGTGGCAAATCTACAACATTGGAAAATTGGATAAACAAAGGCTTTCTGCAAGCGGAAGAAGTAATTAGTTCCGATCATTTTCGGAAATTAGTCAGTAATATTGACTTTTTAGACTGGACAAATCAGCCTAAAGAAGTAGCTGCCAATTTGATGGAAGAATATAGCCAAATCTCAAGAGCTGCCTTTGAAATGATGGAAAAAATGATTAGTGCAAGAGCGACATTGAATAAGCGAAGCTATATCGATGCAACCCATTTAAAAGAGGCAGAACGGGAAAAATATCGAATTCTTGGAAAAAAATATCATGTTCCTGTAGTAGCGATTGTTTTTGATCTCTCTTTACCTGTTCTCCTTGAAAGAGACGAAAAGCGCACCCATTCGAGAGGAAAAGGGAAGGTAAAAAGACAATTTGAAATAATGCGTCAGGAAATCCGCAAAATCCACAGGGAAAGCTATCACGCAATATATTATATTAGAGATCGGGACGAGTCAGTGAATATCGAAACAGTAGAAGCTTCGTACTATTTAAATGCTGACAATGGCTTAGATATTATCGGAGATATTCATGGATGTATGGATGAATGTTACGAATTGCTAGAACGTTTAGGTTATATAAAACATGACGATGGGTTATATCGCCATCCAGAAGGTCGGAAATTTGTTTCGGTAGGGGATATTATGAGCCGCGGCCCAAAATCAGCAGAAGCACTTTTCTTTTTCTCTGCCCACCTTAACCATAATCTTGCGTATATGATTGATAGTAACCATGGTTGGAAAATAGCAAGATGGCTTGATGGGAAAAAAGTGACACTAAGTCATGGGGATGAATGGATTAAAGAAGCGTTTACTTCCTTTTCCATTACATATACAGAGGAGCAGATAGAAAAAATAAGAGAAGATTGGAAAACTATGCTTCTTCATTCACCTTCCCATTATGTCCTGACAAGAAATGGTGTGAAAACAGCAGTTGTTGCCCATGCAGGGATAAAAGATCATTATATTGGCAAACAATCAAATACGATTTCTGATTTTACGAGATATGGAGAAACATTAGGTATGGACACAGACGGGAAGCCGATCCGTGGAGACTGGTACCGAAATCATCTATCGAAAGAATTAATTATTTGGGGACATGATCCGAAACCAGAGCCGCTCTTTGTGAATAATACAATTAATATTGATCAAGGGGTTGTTTTTGGCGGAAAGTTAACGGCCTTTCGTTATCCAGAAAGGGAATTTATATCGGTTAAGGCTCAAAAGGATTATGCTCAAATAGAAGATAATCCATTGAAAAAATGGCAGGAAACAAGGCTTGCCCTGCCGAATATTCAGCGATTTATTAATGGTTATAGTGTTTGGACAGATACGTTTGGAGAAATTAGCTGTCCGCAAAATAATGTGAAAGCAGCGATGGACAAAGTGTCTCATTTTACAATTCCCATGGAAGAGTTAATCTATATACCGCCAACGATGAGTCCTCCGCCGCAAACTTCCACAATCGAAGGATATCTGGAACATCCGATCGATGCCTATCATTACTACAAAGATAACGGGATAGATCAAATGGTTGTCGAGAAAAAGCATATGGGCAGCAGAGGGATACTTTTGTTATTTAAAAATCCAGAAGCAGCAGAAAAGTATGTTGGGAAAAGAAGCATAGGCACAATTTATACAAGAACAGGGAGAGCCTTTTTTTCTAAAGAGCTCGAAGAAAAAATTCTGACAAAGCTCCATTATGATCTAGCAGCTGTAAATTATTTTGATAAGAATCAGACAGATTGGGTATTGCTTGATGCTGAAATTCTTCCATGGAATTTAAAGGCAAAGGATTTAATTATTCAGCAATACGCACACGTGGCTGAAATGAGCGTGATGGATAGAGACAAGATTTACGAGCAGCTTCTTTGTGCGCAGCAAAATGGCATGGCTGTTCATGGCTGGGTAGAAGAATTTGCACAAAAGCGACAAAATGCGCAAAGTTTTAGTGAAGTGTACAATCAATATTGTTGGGAAATTCAACAATTAGAGGATATAAAAATCGCTCCATTTCATATCCTTGCACATAGCAACGAAAGTTATTTTCATCAAACACATCAGTGGCATATGGAGCAGAACGAATATTTCAGCACAATTAGCAGTCTTTTTATGAAAACAGATTATCTGATTGTAAATGATGAAGAATCATTAAAGAAAGCTGTCAGCTGGTGGGAAGAAATTACGACAGATGGTCATGAAGGGGTTATCTTTAAACCTTATCATTTTCTTGCGAGAAATCCAAAGGGAAAATTACTTCAACCAGCCATTAAAGTAAGAGGACAGAAATATCTTCAAATTATATATGGCATGGATTATTTAGAAAAGGATCAATTAAGACGATTAAAAGACCGCAAAACAGGTAAGAAGCAGCGTAATGCATTAAAGGAATTGGCTTTAGGAATAGAAGGTATCAATCGTTTTATTCAGTTCGAGTCATTGGAAAGAATTCATGAATGTGTCCTTGCAACATTGGCTTTGGAAGAAGATCCGATTGATGCAAGATTATAAGATGAAAAGCAAATTCAGAGGATATTTCTCGATGAATTTGCTTTTTATCCCAGCTTGATATTTATAAGGGAATGCACTGGTTAATTTTTCATTATCTTTTCCATGCATCGAGTATAAGAGAAGGAAATAAAAGCTTTTCCCCGTTATTTCTTGGATCATATTTTTTGGACCTGAAAATCACGCCATCTTTTCCGTGCCATTCATTTTCATGAAAAATACCTTCTTCATCACAATACTCCAATAAATGTACTTCGAATCCTGCTAATTCAAACATTTTTGACAATGTTTGATAATTATGAACAATCTTATGAGTGAAGGCAGGATGGTGTTTAGGCCCTGGCCCTCCGATTTGCACTATTCGTTGATACGATTCATCCGGAAAGAAGCCATCTGGTACAGCACAGCGAATATAACTTCCTGGGTTCAAATATTGATAGCAAAGTGAGGCTGCTTGAACGCCTTCCTTAAAGGTGAGATGCTCCCATACATGTTCCGCTAAAATAGCGTCTATGGAACATTTTACAAACTGTAGCCAAGTTGAATCGTCCATAATAAGTTAAGCTCATCTTCCTGAGTATGAATCCAGCCAGGATTATTCCTGTATTCCCCAGCACCAATACCAATCTTTATCGTTTCATCCTTCATATGAATTCCTCCAATATTTTAAGAGTTTCCATTAACGTACAATTAAACATAAAGATTACATTTATGACAGGATAAAATGTTAACGAGTAACAAATAAAAAACAGGTCAAATGACATAGGAATCATCGCCTATCTATTGTAAAATAAGAGTGCAGAAAGAATTACCTTTTTTTTTTAAAAGAATGTATGCGTATACAAAGAGAGGGGCGATTACGTTGAAAAAAATTCTTATTCATAAAAGAAAAGGAGTTCCGTTAAAAAAGAAGCTTATTATTTCCTTTTTAGCAATGCTATTAATTCCGAGTATCTTAATTGGTGCATTTTCTTTTTTATATGCAAACAAGCAGATGGAAAAAGATTTTATAAGCAATGCGAGTACTAATTTAAACATGCTGGATAAGAGTATAACCAATTTAATGTCTGAAAAAATTTATGATGTGTCAGCATTAACAGAAACAATGACGAAAGAACTATTGGAAAAAGATCCGGAAAGTCTGCAGAAAACCATTGAGCAGTATAGCCAAGTCCATCCTGAAGTTTCTAGTATCTATATTGGAACAAATGATGGAAAGCTTTTTCAGAAGTCTATGGAGGAAAATAATGATCATATGGATCCAAGGTTGAGAGATTGGTATAAAGCGGCTGTTAATAAACCAGGAGAAGCAGTTATCATGGATCCTTATCTTTCCCCAGTTTCTAAAAAGATGGTTATTACCATTGGAAAAACGATTGCAGATAATGCAGGCGTTATGGCAGTAACCATGAATTTAGATTACTTAGCAGAACTCGCAGGTGAAATAACATTTGGAAAAGAAGGCTATGTCATCTTACTTGATCAAAAGAAACGGTTTATTGTTCATCCCGATGAAAAACAAGGGGGTGTGGTGAAAGCCTCCTATTATGAAACACTTTATGACCGACAAGCTGGCACATTGGATTATTCAGCAGACAAGATTAGTCGGAAAATGGTTTTTCAGACAAATAAGTTAACTGGATGGAAGTTAGCAGGAACGATGGAAAAATCAGAAATTGTCAATCATACAAAAGGTCTTTTGTATGCGATAACAGGGATATTAGCCGTCTCTATTATTATTGGAGGGATCATGATGATGGTGATTGTTTCCTCTATTATCAAACCAATTAAAAAATTGAAAGAACAAGCCATTACAGTGAGTAAAGGTAATTTAACAACGGCCATTAACATGGCCGCTAAAGATGAAATTGGCGATGTGGCAGCAGCATTTCATACGATGCAGAATAATTTACGAGAGCTTATTAGCAATATCGAGCAAAGTTCCGAAAATGTAGCGGCAAGTGCTGGTCAGTTAACAGCAAGTGCGAATGAGGTGACTATTGCATCAGAGCATGTAACCAATACTATTCAGCAAGTCGCTGGTGGTGCCGAAATTCAGACTAAAGGTTTGGATAATAATGTCGATAGTCTTAAGTCTGTTTTAAAAGGAACAAATCAAATCGTTGTTTTTAGCAAAGAGGTTTCAGATCTTTCGACAGGCACGATAGAAAAAGCATATGCAGGAGGGAACTCCATAAAAGCAACACTGGAACAAATGCATGTAATCAATGGGACAGTTGCTGAATCAAATAAAATGATTAAAGAACTCGTAGAACAATCTAAGCATATCGAAAAAATAACAGAAAGCATTACTACTATCTCCGAACAAACGAATCTTCTGGCACTAAACGCAGCGATAGAAGCAGCAAGGGCGGGGGAGAAAGGCAAAGGGTTTGCTGTTGTAGCGAATGAAGTACGTAAACTTGCGGAGCAGTCTGGACAATTTGCGAGTAATATTTCGCAATTAATTACAGATGTACAAAAAACAACTGAGAATACAGTTCAAAGAATGGCAGAGGTGTCACGAGCTGTTCAAGCAGGATTAGAAGTAACGGATGAATCTCATACAAGATTTCAAGAAATTGTACATAGTATGAAGGAAATGACACCACATATTCAAAAAGTTACGGAAACTTCAAATGATATGGCAAGCACACTAAAAGAGGTAAGCATCACAGCAGGAGAATTAGCAAAGATTGCCTCTGATAATTCGACTTCTTCTGAAGAGGTTGTATCCTTAACGGAAGAACAGCTGGCTGCTATCGAAGAAATTTCAGGTTCTGCAAAGAATTTATTGAATATGGCGGAACAACTCAAACGAAATCTTCATCTATTTACCTATTAATCGTCATATGAAAAGTACCTCTTGCATAAAGTAGCGTTAGGCTTTATATGCGGGAGGTATTTTCATGAAAAAAATCAAAGTTTATTTAATAAATGGGTTCCTTGGGAGCGGAAAAACGACAACTCTATTAAACTGTATGGAGTATTTTAAAGGGAAAAATAAAAAGTATGCCATTATATTGAATGAACTTGGGGAAACAAATATCGAAAAACATCTTTTTAAAGAGGAGTCACTCTATGAATTGTTAAATGGATGTGTCTGTTGTTCAATCAAAGAAGATTTGAGATCAACACTTGATGAATTAACTGTAACATTGCATAAAGAGAACATTGAAATTGTGTTGCTAGAAGGGACTGGAGTAGCAAATCCTTCCGAAATAATGGAGACATTCAAGGAACAGCAATATAAAGATACTTTTGAGATCGTTGAAAGTATTTGTTTAATTGACAGCTTGCATTTTACGGAATACACAAGTATTTTTTCAAGCAGCAAAGAAGTGAGGCAGCTGCAGAAAGAGCAAATTGAGAATGGAACAGTATTAGTCCTAAATAAAATCGATCAGCTTTCAAGCAAGCTTGCTGTTGAAAAGGTGGAAAAGCGAATTAGAAAGATAAATCCTGATGCTCCATTATTACATAGTAACTATGGCCATGGAGTAACAGCATATTTGGAAAAACAGGAAGGTACTAAAATCAAAGACCAATCTATTTCGCGTCATCATCACCATCATCATATTAAAGCAATGAAAATAGTTCAAACAACCCCTATGACGAAAAGCGAATTACGAGATTTCTTAAAAAATAATCAAGATAAGTTACTGCGAGCTAAAGGAACAATCAAAAATAGTGATGATCATTCTTGGTATCATTTTCAATATGCTTCTGGTTTGCTAGAATGGCAAAAAGTAAAGGAATATCTTCCTAATCGAAAAGGAGAGATCATTTTAATAGGTGAAAAATTACCTGAAAAAGTAATTCTATAATACTTTCTTTGTGTATCTTATCGAATCTATCATAAGATACACTATTTTTGCATAGATAGGATAGGACAAGCATAGATATAAACTATATAAGGATAAATGATGGAAGAAAAGGAGTATGCTATGTCTATCCCAACTCGTATGAAGGATATTTTTATCTTTTGCTTATTTATCGCTTTAATGTATCTATTTTTTTTCGGGGATCTTTATGTGGCAAAGCAATGGAGCTTCGCATTGCCAGATCAAATAAAAACTATTTTTGTGTTATTTCTTGGGATTTTGCTTGAGGCACTTCCGTTTTTATTATTAGGTGCCATCGCCTCCTCTATAATTAATATTTATATTTCAGAAGAGTATATTGCTAGAATTATGCCGAAAAACCCAATAGCGGCCATTGGTGCTGCTTTAATTGCTGCAGTGATTACACCAGTCTGTGAATGTGCCATTATTCCAGTTGTTCGCAGATTAATTCAAAAAGGAATTCCTGTCCATATTGGTGTTGTCTTGTTAATGGGAGCGCCAATTCTTAATTTTATCGTTTTTGGCAGTACATACTATGCCTTCCAAGATAATTTATCGATTGCATACGGACGTTTTATCATTTGCATATTGGCAGCCATTATAGTGAGTCTCATTATTTATCTCTTTTTTTCGAAACAAAAGGTATTAAAAACACAAAGGGAAGATTTAATGGCAGCCGTTCCTATTAATGAAAACAAAGGAGATTCTAAATGGAAAGGAATTTTGCATCATACTTGTCATGAATTCTTTACGATCGGGAAATATTTCATTATTGGAGCAGTATTTGCAAGTGTTGCTCAGGTATATTTAAAGGATAGTTATATCATGCAGGCGGGGGAATCACCAATTGAAGGTACAGCAGTAATGATGGGGCTAGCGTATGTGCTGTCACTTTGCTCAGAGGCAGATGCTTTCGTAGCAGCTTCCTTTGCCAAGATGTTTACCCCTGAAGCGATTATTGGTTTTTTAGTTTTTGGACCAATCCTTGATTTTAAAAATACATTTGTCATGATGGCTTCTTTTCGCATGAAATTTGTATTCGTATTTATTATGATAGTTACAATAGTTGTCTTCTTACTTTCGCTAGCTTCACGATTCATTTTGTTTTCATGACACATATAAGGAGGAAAAATGGTGAAAATCAAATGGAGTCCAACCTGGCAGTTAGCAAACGAACTGCAAGGAATTGTACTGATTGGCTTCAGTCTCCTTATTTTTAAGTTATTGCTGACAGGAGATGTAGGACAGCTTGTTGCCCCCAAAATGGTGCCATTACTAGGTATAACGATGATATTGATGTTTTTTCTTGGATTTTTCCGGTTGTTAAATAGTAATTTAAAGGGGGCCGATTGTGATTGTGATGTATGTGATGAGAATGCCTCTTTCCTGAAGCTTACTTTTTCCTATCTTCTATTTATTAGCCCCTTGATGTTGTTTTTTACCTTACAAGACATGTCGATTGATAAAAGTATACTTCCAAATATTCAATTTGAGCAAGGACAAACTTTTTCTGCTAGTCAAGGTCAGCTCAAGACCTTAGGGGAAGAAGATATGATTACAATCGAAGATGACAATTATTTGCAGACAATGGACATGATTCATACAAATTTAAACGATATGGCAGGAAAAAAAGTGATGATTACTGGTTTTATTCATCGAGAAAAAGCCTTTCCCGATAATCAAGCAGTTATTGCAAGATATGTTATGACCCATTGTATTGCAGATTTAGGATTGTTTGGTTATATGATGGAGGGAGATGTTGGTGAATTACAAAGTAATCAATGGTATGTGATAACAGGAACCTTGGAAAAGAAAGAATATGAAGGTCAAATAATGCCTATTATTAAGCTGGAAAAGGCCGAAGAAACGATAGCACCAGCGGAAGATTACTTATATGCATTAGACTATTAGGCTGCCATTCTTGCATTATTCCTATTTTTTCGTTAAAATTTAAGAGAATTCAATTAAATATAAAGCGGGGGCTTGTGGAAACAGGCTGAGAGTATGGCTAGTCTGCCATTGACCGAATGAACCTGTTGGATAATGCCAGCGTAGGGAGGTGTAATGGAATCAAAACACTTTGCTTAGGCGTAGTGTTTTTATTTTTGCCATAATTGCTGAAAAATCGCACGGCGCTTCCTTCGTATCCGTGTTAGGAATTCAGTTAGTTATGGCTTTTTGTATGTATGTAATGTATTTCGCTTTTATAACTAGAGCACTTAATTGTAAGGATAACTGAATTTGAGAAGACTGGACATCAGAAAATACTATCCACAATGGTGATGAAAGGGAATTTCCATGTGAGGGAGGATTCACTTTACCTATCAAAGGATAGTAGTCTTAAGAGTAATAAGGAACTTTAGAAAGGAATTGATTTTAAGAGATGAATGAAAATGTTGACATGGTAATTCCGGCGATATTAACAAAACTTCGAAAACATGTGCCATTGGTTCACAATATTACTAATGTTGTTGTTACTAACTTTACGGCAAATGGGTTACTAGCATTAGGAGCGTCACCAGTAATGGCATATGCAAAGGAAGAAGTTGCGGAAATGGCAGCAGCAGCGGATGCTCTTGTCTTAAATATTGGAACACTAACAGCTGAAAAAGTAGAGAGTATGATTATAGCTGGGAAGGCTGCAAATCAGGCTAATACACCCGTAATTCTAGATCCTGTTGGTGCAGGAGCAACTAGTTATCGTACGGAATCTGTACACCGCATTATGAAGGAAGTAAAAATAAGCTTGCTTCGCGGAAATGCAGCAGAAGTAGCGAATGTAGCTGGAATTAAAGCAAAAATGAGAGGTGTAGACTCTGTCAGTGAACATAATAGCCAAGGAATCGCAATGGAAGCTGCAAAGCTATTACAAGTACCAGTTGTTATAACAGGTGAACAAGATATAGTTGCTGTTGACGGGAAACTTTCTATTATCCATAATGGTCATTCCTTGTTAACTAAGGTTACAGGTACAGGTTGTTTACTTTCCTCCATTTTAGGTGCATTTATTGCAGTAGAAGAGGATGTCTTTCTAGCTTCTATAGCGGGTTTAGTAACATATGGAGTTGCATCAGAACTTGCTTTTGAAAAGATGAGCGAAGAAAGTCCAGGAAGTTTTCAAATCGAATTATTAAATCAGTTAGCGAAAATAAAGGAAGAAAATATAAAGGAATCGATGAGAGTGGAGATTAAGAGGGGGTAATTATATGGCTACAGCGAAAGCATTAACAATAGCGGGATCAGATAGTGGCGGAGGAGCTGGAATTCAAGCAGATCTAAAAACCTTCCAAGAACTTAAAGTATATGGAATGAGTACCATCACCGCTATTACCGCACAAAATACCCGCGGAGTAGATGGGGTATACCCAATGACCCTTGAGGCGATTGAAAAACAACTAGAATCTATCGCAGTGGATTTACGACCAGATGCATTAAAAACAGGTATGCTTTTTAATAGTGAAATAATTGAATTGGTAGCGGATAAGATAAAAGAGTACCGTTGGAAAAATTTAGTGATTGATCCTGTGATGATTGCTAAGGGTGGTGCTAATTTACTGCAGCAGGAAGCAACAGAAGCTATGAAAAAAAAGCTCCTCCCGCTTGCAACTGTTTTAACACCGAATATACCAGAGGCAGAGGTATTAACTGGGAGAGATATTCGAAATATAGAGGAAAGAAAAGAAGCTGCCAAAAGATTAAATGCGATGGGTGTTACTTATGTCGTTATAAAAGGTGGCCATGGGGATGAGAAGGAAGCGATTGATTTATTATTTGATGGCAGTGATTTTTCAAGCTTGGTGGCAGAAAGGATTCCAACAAAAAATACGCATGGAACAGGCTGTACTTTTTCGGCAGCGATTACAGCAGCCCTTGCCAATGGCTTTTCTATTAATGATGCTTTTCAATTAGGTAAGGAATTTATTCATCAAGCTATAAAAAATGATCTTCATATAGGCAGCGGGCATGGTCCAACCAACCATTGGGCTTACCAAGAAAGCAAAAGATAACACGGGGGATATATGACAACTTATACAAAAGAGCAAATAAAACAATTGCTAAAAATTTATTTTATCATGGGAAGCAACAACAGTACATCTGATCCAGAATTTATTTTGGAAGAAGCATTAAAAGGCGGGATTTCCGTTTTTCAATTTCGCGAAAAAGGCGACGGAGCATTAATGGGTGAAGACAAAATTCAACTGGCAATGAGAATGCAAGAACTTTGCAAGCAGTATCATGTTCCATTCATTGTGAATGATGATATTGAATTAGCCTTGTCTGTTAATGCGGATGGAGTACATATTGGACAAGACGATGAAAATGCCATAAAAGTAAGAAAAATGCTAGGTAATAAACTATTGGGGGTATCTGCTCATTCCATCGAGGAGATTCAAGCAGCACTAGATGCAGGAGCAGATTATATTGGCATAGGTCCAATTTATCCTACAAGTACGAAAAAGGATGCTAAAGCAGTACAAGGCACCTCTCTTGTTGAAATAGTAAGACAAAAGAACTTTTCTATACCAATTGTTGGGATAGGGGGGATCACAGTTGAAAATGCACGTCCTGTTATACAAGCAGGAGCAGATGGAGTCGCTGTTATTTCAGAAATAAGTATGGCGGAGAATCCTTATAAACAAACGATAGAATTAAGAAAAGCAGTTTTTGACCAAGCATAAGCTATATACTTTTAAAAAATAAAATGGAAAGAGTTTAGGTTTTTTTGCGGAAAATAGACATTTACCCAACCCATACATATCTGCCTGCATACAATGATTTTGTAGAGGAGCTAGAATAAGAAAACATAAAGGCTCCTTATTCGTTAACCGAAAAAAGAAATGGTTAATTATACTACAAAAGAGAAAGGGAGATGTATATATGTACGGTTATGGTGGATATGGATGCGGATATGGTCCTGGAGCTGTTGGCGGCGTTGGCTTCGGTGGCGGATTTGCATTAATAGTAGTATTGTTTATCTTATTAATTATCGTCGGTGCGACATTTATTTGCTAATAGAAGATAAAAAGCTGACCTTGTGTCAGCTTTTTTTACATATATAAGGATTTTTGTTTCGTTCAGTAATAGGTACTTTTTAGATTATATATGGTAACGATTTCAAAAAAGCACCGAAAATAAATACAATTATCGTAATAAAACAAATAAAACAACAGGTATAAGAAAATAAATATAATATTTTAAGTTTTAAGAAAATTAAATTTAAAATTCTTATTGACAGAAAATTTAATATAGGTAAAATAAAGTTATTAGAGTGTTAGATTATATGACACTTGATGGTAAATTAACGTACATAAAGGGGGAAGGTAACTTAATGGAAAATTTAGAGTTTTTAATGAACAGCTTGTGGACAATGATTGCTGCAATTTTAGTTATTTTTATGCTTGGTGGATTTATCTTATTAGAAGCAGGTTCCACAAGAATGAAAAATGCAGGCCATATTGCTGGTAAAACAATTTTTACATTTGGGATAGCTTCATTAGTTTTCTGGGCTGTTGGTTATGGATTTATTTTTGGAGACAATGCTAATTTCTTTGTCGGAATGAGTGAGTTTTTCTACAATGGCGGTAGCGTTGGCCAAATAGATGGAGATGGATTACAAACTACTGTTTTCTTCGTCTTCCAACTAGCGTTTGCAGGCATCTCTTTAACAATTGCACTTGGTGGGTTTGCGGAGCGTGCGAAATTATCTGTGTACCTCATTTTCTCTGTATTATTTGGTATTTTGGTTTATCCTGTCATTGCCCATTGGATTTGGGGAAGCGGCTGGTTAGCAGAACATGGAAAGCAAGACTTTGCGGGCTCAACTGTTGTTCACTTAACTGGTGCAGCAGCGGCGCTAGCAGCTACAATGCTTTTAAAGCCGCGTATTGGAAAATACAATGCTGATGGTTCGGCTAACCCGATATTTGGTCATAACCAAGTTTATACAGCGTTAAGCGTACTAATTCTTTGGGTCGGTTGGTTCGGATTTAATGCAGGTAGTACAGTTTCTGTAGCGGACGGTTTCTTTGGATATGTTGCATTAAATACAAACTTAGCAGCAGCAGCTGGCGCTGTAGCAGCACTACTAATTTCCTGGATTGTTTTAGGGAAGTCAGATATTACAACCATGCTAAATGGTGCCTTAGCAGGTCTTGTTGCCATCACAGCATCTTGTGCATTCGTTGAGCCTTGGGCAGCAGTAGTAATTGGTTTAATTGCTGGAGTACTGGTATTTTATAGTGTACGCTTCTTCGAGAATAGAAAAATCGATGATCCAATTTTTGCATTATCTGTTCATGGTACTGCGGGAATTTGGGGAACACTATCTAATGGATTATTTGCAACAGCAGAGTTAGCGGAATATACGGGAGTAGGGAAAGCTGGTCTATTTTATGGCGGCGGCTTCGGGCAATTAGGCGTGCAGGCGCTTGGTGTTATAACTTGTGGGTTATTCGCTTTTGCAATAAGCTATGTCATTCTATTTGTTATCAAGAAGGTTAGCGGACTACGAGTAACAGAAGAAGAAGAAATCATGGGCTTAGATATTAGTGAACATGGTTCATATGGTTACCCGGAAGCATTCTTGTCAAAAGACGAAACAAAAAGCTTATAAAATCAGACGTTTATCGTCGCGATTAAGAAAATAGACTATAAACTTAATGAGGATAGAAGTCTCGCTGAAAAGTGAGACTTTTATCTGTTTTCATTAATCAATTGCAAATAAGAACATGTTATGATAGACATACAGATTCATATAAATATCGCTTATCGAAGAAGGAAGTGCATGGATGTGCTCTAAAAGTCATAGGTTAAATGAATGGAAAAGAGAAAAGGAACTTTTTTTACAAACACCCACCTATCAAAACACTCAGTTAAATAATTTTTACGATGAACTATTTATGGAGTTATTTCAATTTGTCCTTTGTGAATATAAAAAAAATTACGGTGAACCTCCATGTTCATTTGTCTGGTTTGTTACAGGAAGTGCTGGCAGAAAAGAACAAGGCATCTTTAGCGATCAAGATCATGGCATTATCTATGAAAGCAATGACGAAAACAGCAATCAATATTTTATCCAATTTGGAGAATGCCTAAGTGATGCGTTAAATGAAATAGGTTATCCATATTGTGAAGGGAAAGTCATGAGTAGTAATCCTACCTGGTGCAAATCCGTAGAAGAATGGAAACACCAATTACAGCAATGGATGGAAAAAGAAAACTGGGAATCAATTAGATTTTTGCAAATCTTTTATGATAGTAGACAACTGTTTGGAGAGGAAAATTATGTTCAAGAGTTGAGAAGTTATATTCATCAGTACTGCGTTCTTCATCCAATGTTACTAAAAAGATTTATGAATAATGTAATGCGTATAAAAAAGGGGGTCGGAATATTCGGCCAATTTTTTGTGGAAAGAACGGGAAGGCATAAAGGTTCCATTCATTTGAAGCATACGATGTATTTACCGTATGTTAATTCGATTAGGCTTCTAGCTATTAAGGAAAAAATCCAGGAAACATCGACGTTAGAACGTATTAAGACATTAAGAACGATGGAGACATATGACAACTGGTTAAGACTATATGAAAGCTCTTTTAGGAGAATATTAGATTATCGCATCGAATTATTTAAAGAGGCAAAAACATATGAAGATGTTCATTATTTGAATATAAAACAGTTAACAAAAGAACAAAGACAAGAAATAAAAGGATTAATGCGCCATGGTATCAAATTATATCATCAAGTACAAAGGATAATTGAAAAAGGGTGTTAAAATGGGAGTCGAATCGTTTCTACAATATATGAGAGATTTATATGGAAAAGTCAATTCGAGTGTATTGCACGCTACCTCGAGTGGGAGTAATTCTCAGCAAATTGCTTTTATGAGACAGCTTCAAAAAGATTTAAAGGTTGAAGCTGCCTCCAGGTTGCCATTAAATAATTTAAAAGCAGTTGTTTTTGATATTGAAACAACGGGATTTTTACCTGATAAAGGCGATCAAATTATTTCAATTGGTGCTATAAAGGTAGAAGGCTGCGATATCTTAGATGAGCAATTTTATACATTAGTTAACGCTGGAATAGATATACCAGAAGAAATAAGCTGTTTAACTGGAATTAAAACCGAAGATTTACATGATGCCCCGCCCCTATCCGATGTACTGGTGCAATTTTTTGGATTTGTTAAGGATAATACACTGATTGCTCATCACTCTTCCCATGAGAAAAGCTTTATGCAGTCTGCATGCTGGAGAAGTTTTAAAACACCATTTAAACATCGAATCGTTGATACTTCTTTTTTGTTTAAAATTGTTGAACCACAACAAAGAATATTGACATTAGAGGAATGGTGTGAATTTAGTGATATTCCTGTCATAAATCGTCATCATGCCTTAGGGGATGCTAAATTAACCGCTGTTCTATGGTGTCAGTATTTACAAAGGGCTGAACAATTGGGCTGTCGCACTTTACAGGATATATATGAAAGATTGGCATGGCGGTAAAATAGAGGACAAAGTTTTAATAATTAACTGGTGGTGAAAGTAAATGGATGTATTTGAGACAAAAAGACTTTTGCTAAGAGGGTGGAAGGAAGCGGATTATAAAGATTTATATGAATATGCGCAAAAGGAAGAGGTAGGTCCGTTTGCTGGCTGGCCACCCCATAAAAGTGAACAAGAAAGTAAAGAAGTAATCCGCTATTTTTTACAGAATGAAAATTCATATGCGATTGTGTGGAAAGAAGAGAATAAGGTGATTGGAAGTATTGGTTTTCATGAACGAACGCCTGATACTAAACTCTCTCATTTAGCACAGCGTGAAGTAGGATTTGCTCTTAATCCCCGGTATTGGGGAAGAGGGATCGTGCCAGAAGCAGTCAATTATCTGTTAGAATATGGATTTGAACACTTGTGTTTGGATTTAATATGGTGTGGACATTTTGATTTTAATACGAAGTCAAGACGAGTAAATGAAAAATGTGGATTTCATTATAAATTCCAGAAAACCAACCGCTATAAACTTTTTGATAACCAATTAATTACAAGCGTTTATTATTGTATGACAAAAGAGGAGTATTTTAAAAAGTTACAAGAACCTTCAGCAAGTCAAGTATATCCCATACAAATCAAGTAAGTAGCACTTAAGTGACCGCTTCCCGATAGGAGTAAGTGAATATTGAATAGGCTGACTCAAACTTTGGGCAGCTTTTTTTGTGTGTGAATTTTGGTAATTATAAAGCATTTCTATCAAAACGTTTAATTAATAGGGGGATATTAAAGTCGGAGAGCGGAAAATGATCCAAAAAAAAGTCGCTTCATAGAAGCGAAAAGAGACATTGGATTAAAGATTGAATTGTTTAACTATATATAGTGTAATTTTATAAAAAATTAACTATATATTGATTTGATAGTATCATACAATTCATTTTTACGCAATTATTTTCTATTAAATTAATCTAGGAAACAATAAGTAATACAATATAAAACAAGAGGATAAATCCTATGCCGAATAGTATGAAGTATTTAGTCCACATCGGAGAAAGCTTTTTTCGCTCTCGATCTTTAGTAAATCCAATAAAAGATAGACTGTTTTTGTATATCACAAAATAAATTAGGGCAAATCCTATATATTGTAAGATAAACAATCCTGTTAAAGCCTGTGTTCCCTTTAAAAAGTCCACATTAGGAAAGGAGTAACCAGTAATAAGTTTTATAATCGTATCGTTAACTGTTCCGAAAATGGCAAATAAAAGTACCGCAGAAAATAGTATTTTAACAAAGTCTAAATAATAATAAGAAATTCTCTTCATATATTCCTTCCTTTTCTTTTGTAAATATTTTCTCACCAGAACACAGAATACCATAAACAACGAGGAAATGATAAAGGAAATTCTGTCGGTGTTGAACATTTAGTGCCGCAATTTTCGTAAAATCGGTAAATTAAAAGAGATAATTTAGGGAAAAATAATGATAGTTTTAAAAGGAAGAACAATAAAAATATTCATATAATACTAAAAACGTTCACAAAACGTCAAAAATATGATAATATTTGATTGTTTTTGAAAGAAAATGCTTGAAATGTGAAATCGTTTACAGTATGATGTTCTTAAATTAAGTTGTTTTTTTATGAGGGTAAAAATCTTATTTATCGTAATCTGTTTAGTTAATGTTAATCACCTCAAAGAAAATGACATAATCCCAAGATATACCCTAAAAGGGAGCGTGATAATCTTGTTAACACCTGAAAGGCATGAACTTATTTTACAATTACTAAAACAACATAGTGTTGTGAAAATTCAAGATTTGATAGATGTTTTGAATACTTCAGAATCCACCATCAGACGCGATTTAACTCAATTAGAGCAAGAAGGGTTCTTGAAACGAGTGCATGGTGGTGCAGCTAGGCTTCAAGGGAAAATAACGGAGCAGAGTATGAGTGAAAAAGCGTTCAAAAACCTCCAAGAGAAAAAAATGATTGCGGCATACGCAGCAAAGCTAGTAGAAGATGGAGATAGTATATATTTGGATGCTGGTTCAACCATTAAAGAAATGATTCCATTCTTAAAGAATCGAGACATTGTGGTGGTAACGAACGGTCTTACGCATATGACAAGCTTACTAGAAGCTCGTATTCAAACCTATATTACAGGTGGTTATGTAAAAGAAAAAACAAACGCGTTAGTCGGTCGTGGTGCATTATTAAGTCTTGATAACTATCGATTTGATAAGTGCTTTATGGGTGTCAATGGTATTCATCCTGAATATGGGTATACTACTGCTGATCAAGAAGAAGCAATGGTGAAAAGCAAAGCAATATCATTGTCAAGAGAAGCTTTTTTTGTCGCAGATGATAGTAAATTCTCCGAAGTTTACTTTGCAAAGATAGCTGATTTGCACAATGCTTCTATTATTACTAACTATCTGGATGAAGAAGTAAACGATTTATATTCAAGGAAAACTAGCATAAAGGTTGTGAAAGAATGATTTATACCCTAACGTTAAATCCTTCTGTCGATTATATTATCGAAGTGAAAGAAGTGCATTTAGGAGAACTAAATCGGTTAGAAAAAACAAGTAAATTTGCGGGTGGAAAAGGAATAAATGTTTCTAGAGTGTTAAAAAAAATGGGCGTGCCAAGTAAAGCGTTAGGATTTGTCGGCGGATTTACTGGAAGTTTTATTGAAACACAACTATTGTCAGAAATGATTGAAACAGATTTTGTGAAAGTAGAAGAAGATACACGTATCAATGTGAAGTTAAAGACTGATACAGAAACAGAATTAAACGCAAATGGACCCACTATTTCTGAAGAAAAGTTTCAGGAGTTAAAAGAGAAGATTGCTTCTTTAACGTCAGAAGACCTACTAGTATTAGCTGGAAGTGTTCCATCTACTCTTCCTAAAACGACTTATGAAGAGCTAGTCAAGATCTGTCATGCGAACAATGTTTCTTTCGTCGTAGATGCAGAAGGTGAATTATTAAAAGCAGTCTTGCCTTATCAACCGTTTTTAATCAAGCCTAATCATCATGAACTTGGTGAATTGTTTGGAGTAACTATTTCGACTCCAGAAGAAGCGATTCCGTATGGAAAAAAACTATTGGAAATGGGAGCGCAAAATGTGATCGTCTCATTAGCAGGTGATGGTGCAGTCTTGATTACTCAACACGAAGAAATCATTAGTACGGTTCCAAAAGGGCAAGTGAAAAGCTCAGTTGGCGCTGGAGATAGCATGGTAGCAGGCTTCTTATCTAAATATAAAGAAACACAGGATATAAAAGAATCCTTCCGCTACAGTATTGCCTCAGGAAGTGCGACAGCTTTTTCAATTGGATTATGTACAAAGGAAAAAGTAGAAGAACTTCTTCCGCAAGTACAAGTCCAATCATAATGGTCACACACCATTTTATTAGAAAGATATTGGAAAGTGGATAAAAATAAAATTAAAGGGGAGCGTTATAAAATGAAAATTACAGAATTATTAACGCAAGAGACTATCCTTTTGAATATAGAAGGAAATGGAAAGCTTGATGCCATTAATCAGTTAGTGGATATTCTTCATTCAGCAGGAAAATTAACAGATAGAGAAACGTACAAGCAAGCGATTTTAAAAAGAGAAGAGCAAAGTACAACGGGAATTGGTGAAGGAATAGCAATTCCCCATGCAAAAACGAGTGCTGTAAAAACTGCTGCCATTGCGTTTGGGCGATCAAGCAGTGGTGTTGACTATGAATCATTAGATGGACAGCCGGCAAATTTATTTTTTATGATCGCTGCACCAGATGGGGCTAACAATACTCATCTTGAAGCACTATCAAGATTATCTACATTATTGCTTAAAGAAGAAGTGCGCTCGAAATTATTAAATGCGGCTTCTAAACAAGATGTAATATCAATAATTGACAGTTATGATGTAGAGGAAGAAACAGCTGACGAAAATATTGCTGATAAAAAGAATTTTATTGTGGCAGTAACTGCTTGTCCAACGGGGATTGCTCATACCTATATGGCAGCAGATTCATTAAAGGCGAAAGCAGCTGAAATGGGTGTTGATATTAAGGTTGAAACAAATGGTTCCGGTGGAGCAAAAAATGTTCTGACAGCAGAGGAAATTGAAAAAGCAACGGCTGTAATTGTTGCTGCTGATACGAAAGTGCAAATGGAACGCTTCAATGGAAAACATGTGCTTGAAACCCCTGTTGCAGATGGTATTCGTAAGCCTGAAGAATTAATCAATCGTGCTATTAAACAGCAGGCACCAGTATATAATGGTGGATCAGGTTCTAATTCCAGCGAAGAAAACGCAGGGAAAAAAGGAATCGGTGGTCAAATTTACAGACACTTAATGAACGGTGTTTCGAACATGCTGCCATTTGTTGTTGGTGGCGGAATATTAATTGCTATTTCCTTTATGTTTGGTTATAACTCAGCTGATCCGAATGATCCGAGTTATAATGCTTTTGCTGCGGTTATTAAATATATTGGCGGCGATAATGCCTTTGCATTATTAGTGCCTGTTCTTGCTGGATTTATCGCAATGAGTATTGCTGATCGTCCTGGTTTTGCTCCTGGTATGGTTGCAGGATTTATGGCTGCTCAAGGTGGTGCTGGTTTTCTTGGTGGTTTAATCGGCGGTTTCTTAGCTGGTTATTTAGTTGTCGGTCTAAAGAAAGTGTTAGAAGTACTTCCTAGATCATTAGAAGGTATTAAAACGATTCTGCTATATCCATTATTAGGAATTTTCTTTACTGGCATTATTATGAATTATGTGATTATGGAACCTGTTACAGCTATTAACACTGGAATGACCAATTGGCTGTCAAATATTGGTACTGGTAATGCGGTCTTCTTAGGAATTATCTTAGGGGCGATGATGGCATTTGATATGGGTGGACCAATCAATAAATCAGCATATGTTTTTGGAACAGGGCTAATTGCAAATGGTGTATTTGAGCCAATGGCTGCTATTATGGCCGGTGGAATGGTTCCGCCATTAGCAATTGCTTTAGCAACTGTTTTATTTAAAAAGAAATTTACAAAGCAAGAAAAGGATGCAGGTTTAACAAACTTTATTATGGGTCTTTCCTTTATTACAGAAGGTGCTATTCCTTTTGCAGCAGGTGATCCATTACGTGTTATTCCATCTGTTGCAATTGGTGCCGCAGTTACGGGTGGACTATCAATGTTCTTCCATATCGGTTTAAGAGCACCACACGGCGGTGTGTTCGTAGTTGGATTGGTTGATGGAAATCCATGGCTATACCTATTGTCTATTGTAATAGGTGCGATCATATCAGCCTTATTATTAGGACTATTAAAGAAGCCTGTTCAACAAAAATAAATATTGAAAAAGCTGTAAATTGACTTATAATCGTTAATTTACAGCTTTTTTAGTATGGTCAAAGAACCGATGGAGAATTTTTCTATTGGTTTATTTTATTTTCTTCTTGACCATCGACATACTTTAAACGAAAGAAGGCAGCAATCGCAGCGATTAATGTAACTGCACTTAATAAATAAAATTGTAAATGGTCGATATGCTTCATTAAAATCGCCATAATAGGCGGTCCTGCTGCGACTCCGATAAACCGCATACTACTATATATACTTGTAATGGTTCCTCTTTCTTTTTTTTCAATTCCCTCTGTAATAAGGGCATCTAGAGGTGGTAAACTAGCACCAATACCTATGCCAGCCAATGTTAGAAAGAGAATGATAAACCACATATTGTCAGAGAAGTTAAGTGCAATCGTACCAATAATGATTGCAAGCAATCCAATAAAAGTAATCCAGCGCATTAAGTTTTTGTCCTTTTTAATTTTTTTCCCGGTAATGTAGGAAGTAAGACATAAAGCTCCTAGCGGTATAGCAAGATAGAGCCCTTTTTTAACATTTTTTATATGATATTTCTTTTCTAATATATCTGATAGGTAAAACATTTCGGCAAATAATACAAACATAACGATTACACCAATAAAGAAAATGGCATAGAGCCATTTTTTATCTTTATGCATAGTTTCTTTTGTATGCTGTATAAATTCCTTAAATGGTACAGGTTTTTCATTACTTTTTGGAGATTTCACAAAGATTAAAATTAGAATGATGGAAACCAAACAGAAGACAGGAATAGACATAAATGGGATGAACCAAATAAATCCTGCCAAAAAAGCTCCAAGGATGGGACTAAGTACTTTCCCAAAAGTGTTTGCTGTTTCAATAACGCCTAAAGTACTACTAACTTGTTCTTCATCTTTAAACAAATCACCTACTAGAGGCAATACTATTGGGAAGGCACCAGCTGCTCCAACGCCTTGGAGGGCGCGTCCGATAAGGATAATCCAGTAACTGTTATCCATCAGCCATGCGGCAAAACCAGAAATTACTCCGCCAATACCAGCAATAATTAGGCTGGGAATAATCACCCTTTTACGGCCGATACGATCGGAAAGATAGCCTGCCACGGGAATTAGTATGATCGCTAAAACAGAATAGACTGTAATAATCATACTTACCTGAAAAGAAGATATATCTAGCTTTTTTTCAATAGCTGGCAATACTGGAATCAGCATACTGTTTCCAAGGGTCATTACTAATGGGATGGAAGAAAGTGAGAATATCGCCATTTTCGAAACCTTGACATTTTGCTTCTTCGCTGTCTTTTGTGCTTTGTTTGTAAGGTTTACTATGTTTTTATCATCATTTACATGATCCATTTTCATTCTCCCTGCTTTCAAATAGTTAACTATAGTTAATATGTACAGCCACGGCAAAAAATAAAGCATTTTCTATCATCCAAAAACTGGATTTAATCATTTTGTTTATTAGCACTTTTCGTATAGTTATATGGTATGATGTAATAAAAATAGTGGTGGTGTTTATACGTGGGAAAAATTATCACACTTAGTATTGGGAAGGAAAAAACATTTATATGGAAAAATAAAAGCGTTTCTTCCGCGATTGGCAAAGAAAAAGTGAGTGAAGTCATTCTAACGTTTGATGGTTTTGTAGGCGATGGTGTTGCTAATCCAGCTTTTCATGGTGGCAAGGAAAGGGCTGTCTGTTATTATCCTTTTGAACATTATAAAAAATGGGAAGAAGAATTTAAAACAAAAATAAATCCTCCTGCGTTTGGGGAAAATATATGCGGAACGGAATTTACAGAAAAAAGTACATATATCGGGGACATCTTTTCGTTAGGATCTGCAGTTGTTCAGGTAACACAAGGAAGAGTACCATGTTCAACCATTTCAAAATATAATCAGATTGATCCATTTTTAAGTAGAATAGTGGAAACTTGTTATACTGGCTATTTTTTTAAGGTGCTAGAAGAAGGAGTAGTCAGCGAAGATTCTACGATGGAGCTTATAGAACGTCCGCAGAACAAGATATCAGTTTGGGACGCAACAAAAGTAATGGTTCTTGATCGTAAAAATAAAGAAGCAATCCAATCAATCCTGCAAATCGACGAGTTAGCAGAAGATTGGAAGAATCGCTATAAAAAGGCACTTCAAAAAACTACATGAATTTTTGAAGAAAATGGTTGACTTTTATGTGAGAGTTCACTATTATGTAATTAACATATCGAACGGCAATGATGAAGAGTAGTATCTTTATTGAAAACGTCAGAGAGCTGGTGGTTGGTGTGAACCAGTGTGGACGATAAAGAGAATGGACTTCTGAGCTTCTAAACCGAACCAACTTTTGTAGTAGGCTTTAGCGAATGTCTCATCGTTACAAGAGACAGAAATTTGTCTTATAAGACTGATTTCTTAAAGTGAGCTTGATTTAATTAAGCTAATGAAGGTGGCACCACGGGTTTCTCGTCCTTTTTATAGGAGAGAGACCCTTTTTTATTTTCAAAAAAATATGGGAAAAACAATGATGAAGAGTAGTAAGTATAAGAAAGATGTTAAAGAGAGTCGGTGGCTGGTGTGAACCGATACATTGATTATACCGAATGGACTTCTGAGTGTAGGCTTGAACAAGAAGTATGGCCTGACGGTATCCTCCGTTACCGGGATAGAGTATAATATTGTACTCGATAAGAGAGAGTGAAGCTTCACTCTAACCTGAGGTGGTACCGCGGTTTATGAATCGTCCTCTATTTGCAAATGATCATGCAGATAGGGGACTTTTTTTTATAGAATTTTAAAGCTGAGCATTTTTCAAAAGCATCTGACTAGGAGGATTTATGATGGAAAAAAGCATTTTGTTAATCGATGAAATCCAAGGAGATACACTGACACCCATTAGTATTTATCAAAGGTTATCTGGAAAAAAGAAATTCTTGCTCGAAAGCTCATTAAAACACGAAGATTCGGGAAGGTTTTCTATCATTGGCTGCGATCCAACCTTTGAAGTTATTGGGAAAGGATTGGAAACAACTATTCTGGAAGGGGAAAAGCGAGAAATAAGAAAAGGAAGAGCACTTGACTTAATCAGCGAATTTTTGCCTGAAAAAAAAGCGCCACTTCCCTTTCAACTGCCAGTTAATGCAGGAGCTTTTGGATATGTTGGGTATGACAATATCAGACTTTATGAAAACATTGGCCCAGAAGCAAAGGATGAAATCGGAATCCCAGATGTGCATCTTATGTTTTTTGAAGATTTAGTAATTTTTGATCATTTAGAACTTAAAGTTTATTTAATTGCTAGCCCATTAAAAGACACTACAACGGAAAAAGAGTTAAAGTTCCGCCTGCAGATAAGAAAGTTAGAGATTACAGCACCATTTAAAGAAGAATCACCTGAGGTAAAGTTAACTCCCTTTCAAGCGAGTATATCGAAAGAACAATTTATGGAGAAAGTGAAGAAAGCAAAGCATTATATTTTAGAAGGAGACATCTTTCAAGTAGTTCCTTCGCAGAGAATGACAGCTAAGATAGAAGGATCGCCCTTTTCTTATTATCGTAAACTGCGTATCAAAAATCAGTCCCCATATATGTATTTCTTTGATTTTGCAGATTATGCAGTGCTTGGAAGTTCGCCTGAGAGCTTGATTAAAACTATAAATGGCAACGTCATTACCAATCCTATTGCAGGTACAAGACCTAGAGGTAAGACGAAGGAAGAGGATGCTCAGTTAGAACAAGATTTACTGCTAGATGAAAAAGAATTAGCGGAACATAAAATGCTTGTTGATTTAGCAAGGAATGATGTTGGCAAAGTGAGTAATTTTGGCAGTGTTTCTGTTGATAAGTATATAAAAGTAGAAAAGTTTAAGCATGTTATGCACCTTGTATCAGAAGTTAGTGGAGATTTAAAGAAGGATTACTCATGTGTAGATGCCCTAATTGCTTGCTTGCCTGCAGGGACAGTGTCAGGTGCACCTAAAATTAGAGCAATGCAAATTATAAATGAATTAGAAGGAACAAAGCGAGGTATTTATTCCGGTGCTGTTGGCTATTTTTCCCAAAATGGGAATATGGACTTTGCTTTAGCTATCCGTACGATGGTTATTAAAGACAAAAAGGCATACATTCAAGCTGGTGCTGGAATTGTTCACGACTCCATCCCAGAAAAGGAATATGAAGAAACAATCCATAAATTAAAATTATTTTTGGAGGGACAACATGATTTTATTAGTCGATAATTATGATTCTTTTACGTATAACTTATTTCAATATTTAGGGGAGTTGGGAGAAGAGATAAAGGTTGTTCGAAATGATGAAATAACTATAGAGGAAATTCGGACATTAAATCCTCATGGCATTGTTTTGTCTCCTGGACCAGGCAGGCCAGAAAATGCAGGCATATTAATTGAACTTATCCAATCCCTTTATCGGGAATTTCCCATATTAGGGATTTGCTTAGGGCATCAGGCAATTGGTTATGCCTTCGGTTCAGAGATAGTGAAGGCAGTAAATGTCATGCATGGAAAAACATCGACATTACAAGTTACTGGTCACCCCTTTTTCCATGCTTTGGAGGAACCGATTGAGGTGATGCGTTATCACTCTCTTGTTATAAAAAAGGATACATTAACGAATGACTTTGAGGTTTTGGCTAGTTCAACTGATGACCATGAAATTATGGCGATCAAACATAAAGATTATCCCCTGTATGGCTATCAATTTCATCCAGAATCGGTCGGGACTGAGAGCGGGAAGCAATTATTGCAAAATTTTATCAATGAAACTCGAAAGGAAGTGCAGAGATGAAACACTATGTGGAGAAAATCATGGCGAATAAGTCATTAACCGAAACAGAAATGGAAGGAGCTGCGGATCTTCTTTTTTCTGATGACATTACCGATACAGAAATTGCTGCTTTTATGACCAGTTTAAAAATGAAGGGAGAAACAGTGGAAGAAATCGTGGGTATTGTAAAAGCCGTTCGTAAACAAACCTTGTCTTTTGCTGAACCAGTCAGTGGGTGTATCGATAATTGTGGTACAGGTGGAGACAAATCACAAAGCTTTAATATTAGCAGCACTTCGGCATTTGTGTTAGCTGGAGCTGGAATTCCTGTCGCTAAACACGGAAATCGCAGTATATCTAGTAAGACAGGAAGTGCGGATGTATTAGAAGAGCTTGGCATTAAGTTAAATGTTACTCCAGAACAAAATATGCAGCAATTAGAAGAAGTAGGAATCACTTTCTTATTCGCACAACATGTGCAGCCGAAAATGGGCAGAATAATGAAGGTTCGACGAGAATTAAAACTTCCAACTATATTTAATCTGATTGGTCCATTAACTAATCCAATTTCTTTAGAAAGCCAGGTGTTAGGAATATACAGAAGCGATTTATTACTTACTTTTGCGGAAAGCTTACGGAAACTTGGTAGAAAACGAGCGGTAGTATTAAATGGAGCAGGTGGAATGGATGAAGCTTCCCTACAAGGTAGTAATCAACTTGTCATTTTACAAGATGGAAGAATAGAGAAAACCATTCTTACTCCAGATGATGTTAATCTTCCCTATTATACAAATGATCAAATACGTGGAGGCGATGCAAAGGAAAATGCAGCACTTTTATTAAAAGTGTTAAAAGGAGAAAAAGGTGCTTATCGAGATACGATCCTGTTAAACGCAGGCATTGGCATTTATACAGCAGGAAGAGCGGAAAGTATTGGAGAGGGAGTACATTTAGCAAAGGAAAGCATTGATTCTGGAGCAGCACTTTATAAATTAAACCAATTAGTAGAGGTTAGTAAAGAATTGGAAGGGGCAGGGATTTAAGTGACAACCATATTAGATAAAATTATTACCAAAAAAAGAGAAACAATTGCTGATCTTTATGAGAGAAAGGAAGTACTGCATACGAAGAAGCATTCTTTTAAAAAAAGATCCTTTATAGAGAAATTGAAGGATGCGGAAAACTTAGCAATTATAGCTGAGTTTAAACGGGCGTCCCCATCAAAAGGGGATATAAATATCGATAAAGATCCTAAGGAACAGACGAAAATGTATGAAATATATGGTGCAGATGCCATTTCTGTTTTAACGGATACACCATTTTTCAAAGGAACATATGAGGATTTGGCGGAAGTAAGAGAAACAGTAAATCTGCCGATTCTCTGCAAGGATTTTATCGTCGATAAAATTCAAATTGATTTTGCGAAATATTATGGAGCGGACATTATCCTATTAATTGCTGCAGCTTTAAAAGATAAAGAACTTCATGAGTTATATACGTATGCAACAGATATTGGACTTGAAGTGTTATTAGAGGTTCATAATGAAGAAGAGTTAGAAAGAGCTTTAAAGACGAAGGCCGAATTAATTGGGGTCAACAATCGGAATTTAAAAACATTTGAAGTAACATTAGATACTACCGAGAAGCTGGCAGGAAAAATCAAAGAAAGTGGCAGGTATATGATTAGTGAAAGCGGCATCTCCACATATGCAGATATCCAAAAAGTTAGTGGTAGCGGAGCAAATGCTATTTTAGTTGGGGAAAGTTTTATGAAAGCAGCGGATCTTGAAACGAAAATGAAAGAAATGAAAGTGTCTATAAGGGCGGAGATAGAATGAATGTAAAAATTTGCGGAATTACGACAATAGAAGCAGCAGCATGTGCTGTTAGCTATGGTGCAAGTGCAATTGGTTTTGTATTTGCAAATAGTAAAAGAAAAATAAGTGAAAAACAGGCTAAGGATATTATCGCTACTCTTCCTAAAGACTTAATGAAGGTAGGCGTTTTTGTCAATGAGTCCAAAGAGAATATAATGAAAATTGTGAATGTTACAGGAATCAATGTAATTCAACTTCATGGTGATGAAACGGCAGAATTCGCAGCAAGTTTTTCCTTGCCAATCATTAAAGCATTTAGTATTTCCACGCCAGAGGATTTAAAACAAGTGGCAGCTTATCCTTGTGACTATGCACTACTTGATAGCCCGAGAGGAAAGTATCATGGCGGAAATGGAATAGCGTTTGATTGGAATTTGTTAAAGGGTTATGACTTTGGCAATAAGAAAGTTATTCTTGCCGGCGGGCTAAACGAAAATAATCTTACGGAAGCAATAGAAACCACCCATCCATTCATGGTCGATGTAAGCAGCGGCGTGGAGACAGATGGCGAGAAAGATTTAGAAAAAATAAGAGTATTTTTAGAATTAGCAAAAACTGTTCAAATTTAAGAAAAGAGGGAGCTTATTATGACAGAAACTTATGTTTATCCAGATCAAAGCGGCCATTTTGGAATGTATGGAGGAAGATATGTTCCGGAAACACTGATGCTGGCAGTAACAGAACTTGAAGCGGAATATAAAAAGGCACAAGAAGATCCCGCTTTTCATGAAGAATTAAATAATCTCTTAAAGGACTATGTAGGCAGAGAAACACCGCTATATTATGCAGAAAATCTTACAAAATATGCTGGCGGTGCAAAAATCTATTTGAAAAGAGAGGATCTAAATCATACTGGTGCTCATAAAATCAACAACTCTCTTGGACAGGCGCTCCTTGCAAAAAGAATGGGCAAAAAGAAGGTTGTCGCAGAAACAGGAGCTGGCCAGCATGGAGTAGCAACAGCGACAGCATGTGCTCTATTAAACTTAGAATGTACGATTTTCATGGGAGAAGAGGACATACGAAGACAGAAATTAAATGTCTTTCGAATGGAGTTGTTAGGCGCAAAGGTTGTTGGTGTTACATCTGGAAGTGCTACCTTAAAGGACGCATGTAATGAAGCTTTACGTTATTGGGTAACAAATGTGATAGATACTCATTATATTCTTGGATCTGTTATGGGACCACATCCATTTCCGATGATGGTACGTGACTTTCAAAGTGTTATTGGTAAAGAAGCGAAAAAACAATACATCGAAAAAATCGGCAGGCTACCTGAGGCGATTGTGGCATGTATCGGCGGCGGTAGTAATGCAATGGGAATCTTTTACCCATTTATTGAGGAGGAAAATGTTGCTTTATATGGAGTAGAGGCTTCAGGACATGGTCTTGATACAGATAAACATGCTGCGTCATTGTCGAAAGGAAAACCAGGTGTTTTGCATGGTTCTTATATGTACTTATTGCAAAACGAAGACGGTCAAATCCAAGAAGCACACTCTATTTCAGCTGGCTTAGATTATCCTGGGATTGGTCCTGAACATAGCTTCCTACATGATATCGGTCGTGCTATCTATGAATCTGTTACAGATGACGAAGCCTTCGAAGCACTTCAATTACTTTGTAAGGTTGAAGGGATTATCCCTGCTTTAGAAAGTGCACATGCCATCAGCTATGCAGTAAAACTGGCAGCGAAGATGAATAAAGAGGAAGGAATTATTGTTTGTTTATCTGGTAGAGGAGATAAGGATGTAAATACAGTTATGGAAAGAATGGGGGAGTAAGAGGATGATAACAATTGAAGCAGCCTTTAAAGCGGTACTTGATAAAGGGGATAAAGCGTTTGTTCCATATATCATGGCTGGAGATGGAGGACTGGAAACATTAAAGGAGAAAGTACTTTTCCTAGAAGAAGCAGGTGCAACAGCTATTGAACTTGGTATTCCATTTTCTGATCCAGTTGCGGATGGACCTATTATTCAAGCAGCAGGGATTCGTTCTCTTCAAGCGGGCACTACGCTTAAAGGTGTTTTAGAAACTATACAGTCATTTAGAGGGTTAACGAATATTCCGCTTGTTATCATGACTTATTTAAACCCTATTTTAGCCTATGGAGTAGAGAAATTTTTTCAGGATTGTGAAGAAGCAGCGATTAATGGATTAATCGTTCCTGATCTGCCTGTTGAAGAAGAAGTATTATTAGAAGAAGCAGCAGCAAAATATCGTGTGGAAATAATTCGATTAGTAACCTTAACAAGTCCCTTAGATCGTATCGAAAAAATTGCCAAAAAAGGAAATGGCTTTTTATATGCTGTAACTGTTACCGGAATAACGGGATCTCGCTCAAGCTTCCATAATCATTTAGGAGCCCATTTATTAAAGGTTAAGGAAGTTAGTCCTATCCCGGTTCTGGCTGGATTTGGAATTTCTTCTCCTGAACATGTTATGAGCATGACAGAATATTGTGATGGTGTCATTGTAGGAAGTAAAATTGTACAACTATTTTCAGAAAATAAATTAGAAGAAATAAAAGCGTTAATAGCTGCTAGTAAAAAAGGGAATACATTACCTGCTATTTAAGATTGGGACATATGTGTTTTATTTAGTGATAATAGTGAACAATATGAAAAAATTGCAAAATTCTTTATTTGTTTAGGATATAAAAGAAGGTTTTAGTGAGGGCTGCTGTTTATTTACCAGCAGCTTGAATACACTTCGTTTTCCGTTGGGCTAGCTGTTACCCTATCCCACAGGGAGTCTTGGTGTATTCAGGCTGCTCTATTTTTTTCCATTAAATAAATATTTTTGGGGATTTTTAATACTCTTTTGAGAAAAATTAGAAGAAAGTATTCTATATAAAACTGATAATTAGCTTTTAGCTTAATAAAGGGATTATATATTTTAATAGAATGGCTATTTCGCCTTGTTACAATTCTTTTTGAATAGTTGCTAAAAATATATAAGGTTCATTTCCGTATTTTTAAAAGTGCTCTTTACTTTTTGCATCTATCAATTTCGACAATCTTGTTTGCGAATATAAAAACTGGAATTCAACTACATATTATTCCCCAAATTTATATTTTGATATAATCGTTTATTTTCTTTGGTCAGCGCCTTGATCAGCGGGGAAACTGCATGTTGTTTAAAAGAAAATTCCGGAATAATATAGGAAAAATATCTGGTGATTGGTCTATTTTTTATCCGTAATATTTTTAGACTCCCCATGAAAATTTCTTTTTGAATAGCATATTTAGAGAGAATTGAAATGCCTAAATCAGCTTCGATTGATTCTTTAATAATCTGTATGCTCCCAAATGACCGAATCACCGGCGGGGAGAATGCCTGATCATGAAAAAACTGATTAATAATCTGCCTCGTTCCGGAATCCTCTTCTCTTAAAATCCAAGTTTCCTCATATAAATCGCTTAATTCCACAAATGTTTCATTTGCAAATCGATGATTTTTACTGACGATGATTACTAATTCATCTTCTTTAAAAGGTGTAATGGAGAGGTGAGGGTGTGTTTTTAAAGGACTATCAATGATGCCTAAATCAATTTCTCCACGTAATAGTTGATCAACAATACGGTTGGAATTTCTAATACTTATCATTGGTTTCTCTTGATTTTTGTTGATTCTTACATTTTTAGCCATTATTTTTGGCAGTAAATACTCTCCAAATGTAAAGCTTGAACCGATGGTGAGAGGACGGCTCTTTTTTTCGGAAAGGTGTTCTATTAAATCATTTACTTCTTTGTACTCCGATAAAATTTTCTTAGCATGAAAATAAAAGAGTTCGCCTGCTTTAGTGAGTTTTACATACTTATTCGTTCTGTCTAGGAAGGTAACATTATATTTTTTTTCCAAGGCTTTAATAGAAAGTGTTACTGCTGATTGCGTAATATGTAAGCTTTCTGCGGCTCTCGTAAAATTCAGTTTTTCAGCAACGGTTACAAAGGTTAAGAGATGATAATCCAAAAAAACACGCTCCTTTATAGAACATAGAATACATGATACATTAAGATACCATTTTTCAAGATTAGCTAATATTTAAAGGCAGTTCTTCTTTCTATCTATTATACTAAAAACTACTAAAGAAAAAAGAGTAATTAATGGAATAATCTAAAAATAAAGAATATTAACTAAATTAATTTTTTCCTTTTTTAAAAATAAAAATATGCAATCAGTCGTTACTCCTATTTTCCTATTCCTCTTTAATTATTTCGAAATGATAAATATTTTTCTTGTAGAAAAAGTAAATTGCTAATATAATCAATAATGATTCTCATTACGCTCGAATCTGGTAAAAGATTACATTGTTTACTATGGAAAAATCGAAGTAAAGGAAGAATAGTATCTTGCAACAATAAAAAAAGGGGAGAAAAACTAGTTATTTGGTAAAACGGTAATTAAAACGATAGGAGTGAAGGAGAAAGATTATGATAACACGCTTTTTTACATATTATAAGCCACATAAAAAATTATTTACGCTCGACTTCTCCAGTGCAATAGTGGTTGCTTTATTAGAGCTGGCATTTCCACTTGCCGTTTCTTGGTATATTGATGAACTTCTTCCAGAAGGAAATTGGAGTAGTATTTTATCTGTAGGTGTGGGTTTGCTGCTATTATATGGTATAAGTACTTTTCTTCAATACATTGTTAACTTTTGGGGACATAAATTAGGGATTAATATTGAAACAGATATGAGAGGTCAATTATTTACTCATGTGCAAAGACAATCCTTTTCGTTTTTTGATAATACGAAAACGGGACATATTATGAGTCGGATTACCAATGATTTATTTGATATTGGAGAACTGGCCCATCATGGACCAGAGGATTTATTTATTGCCATTATGACATTTGTCGGAGCATTTTGGATCATGCTTACGATTAATATTAAACTAGCACTTATCGTTATTTTTATTGTTCCAATTCTTGTTTGGTTAATTACATACTGTAACCGAAGCATGAACAAAGCTTGGGGACAAATGTATGGAGATATTGCAGATGTCAATGCAAGAGTGGAAGATAGTGTATCTGGTGTGCGTGTTGTACAATCATTTACAAATGAAGAATTTGAGATTTCACGATTTACAGTGAATAACCGAAGATTCCGTAAAGCCAAAATCGGTGCATATAAAGTAATGTCGATTACTTCTTCTTCGGTTTATATGTTAATGCGATTTTTCACATTAGTCGTGCTAGTATTTGGTGCATGGTTAACTTTTAATAATCAGATGAAAATTGGCGAATTAGTATCTTTTATCCTTTTTGTAAATATACTGCAAAAACCGATTGATAAGATTAGTGCGATTTTGGAACTCTATCCGAAAGGAATGGCAGGATTTAAACGGTTCTTGGAGTTGTTAGATACTGAACCAAAAATCCAAGATCGGGAAGATGCAATTGAAGTAGAATCATTAAAAGGAAATATCCATTTAAATGATGTATCCTTTAGTTATGATAAAAATCCTGTCTTGAAAAATATCAATCTTTCCATTGCTGCTGGTGAAACAATTGCTTTTGTAGGTCCATCCGGAGCCGGAAAGACAACTATTTGTTCATTAATACCACGTTTTTATGATGTAAATAGTGGTAGTATTAAAATTGATGGTATCGATATTCGTGATATGACAATGAGTTCATTAAGATCACAAATTGGAATCGTACAGCAAGATGTCTTTTTATTTACAGGTACGCTGAAAGAAAATATAGCGTATGGAAATTTACATGCTACAGATGAAGAAATTTACGAGGCAGTAAGAAGAGCGCATTTGGAAGAGTTAGTGCTTAAATTACCAGATGGCTATGAAACCCAAATTGGGGAAAGAGGATTAAAGCTTTCTGGTGGTCAAAAACAAAGGATTGCCATCGCTCGGATGTTCTTAAAGAACCCGCCAATTTTAATATTGGATGAAGCAACTTCTGCCCTTGATACAGAAACAGAATTAATTATTCAAAATTCTTTAAATGAACTAGCTAAAAATCGAACTACATTAATTATTGCTCATCGGCTTGCAACTATTCGTAATGCTGATCGCATTGTAGTAGTTACTGAAAATGGGATAGAAGAAGAAGGAAAGCATGATGAATTATTAGAGCGTAATGGTATTTTTGCTAACCTTCATCGCGTTCAATATCAACGATAATCGTATGAGGCTGGGACATAACTAGCCTCTAATAAAGAGAAAGGTGAATTTGAGGGGACTCAAATTCACCTTTCTCTATTTTTTCATGTTAATTCTTCTATTATCTTAGTTAATGGCAGTGAATTTTCTTAAATTCACTGCCATTAACGCGAGACCCATTTCGTTTTCCACCTTCGATTTTCCTCGTACAGAAAATCGAGTGAAACGCAAATTAGCCTTCAAGAATCCAAAAACTGGTTCCACATCGGTTTTGCGTTTTCGATAGATGGCACTCGTTTTCTCTTCTGAAAGCTTCGCTCTCACATATTCTTTTTGCTGTTCCCATTTTTTGTTCACCATTAGTTTTCGATTGTTTCCTTCTTTTGCCTTGGTACATGATGAGCGGAATGGGCATCCTGAACAGTCTTCGCACTCGTAGATTTTGAAACTCCTTTGGAAACCTGTAGCGTCCGTTCGGACAGAATGATATTGAAATTCTAAACGTTTCTGATTAGGGCATATATATGTATCGGTTTCTTGATCATATTCCCAGTTATCAGGATTAAATGTATTTTGTTTGTACTTTTTCTTTTGTTCCTTCAAAAACATGTTATATGTTATCAGTGCTTCTCGGTTTCTGTTTGAGAGAATATCACTAAAGTTTTGTTCACTACCATAACCTGCATCTGCAACAATATGTTTCGGTAACTCGAAATAATGTTGCTCTATCTCATCTAAAAATGGAATTAACGTACGTGTATCTGTTGGGTTTGGAAATAAACTATAAGCAAGCGCATATTGACCTTCCGTTGCGATTTGTACATTGTAACCAGCTTTCAATTGCCCGTTTTTCATATAATCATCTTTCATTCGCATAAATGTCGCATCTAGATCTGTTTTAGAATAGCTATTACGTGGTCCAAAGATTTTAAGATCCTGTTGGTACTTCCGTTTTCTCAAGACAAAATCAATCAACTGTTTACGCACTTGTTTCGGGTATTTTCGTTCACTTCGTAAGGCTTTTCGTTCAGTAACGTCTGAAGATGCTTCCATTTGTTTATCATATTCGGTCACTACTTCTTCTACTTTTTGAACCATTTGAGTGAGCTCTCCAAATGATAACTGTTCATCACTTTCCCGTTCAATTTGGGGGATGATTTCGTTCTCAAGCAACTCATTGTACAACTGGTTTGACTTATCGATTAAACTCTGATGAAATTTCTCAATCGCTTTCTTCCAGACAAACGTAAATTTATTCGCATTCGCTTCAATCTTTGTACCATCGATAAATATCGCTTCTTGATCGATCAGTTTTTCTTCAATCAATTGGCAGCGAAATTGGATAAAACATTGACGGATTAAATCTTTTACTTCTGGTTGAACACGAAATCGGTTAATTGTACGATAGCTTGGTTCATACCCTTGAGCTAACCACATCATACGGATACTGTCTTTTAATAGGGCCTCCATTTTACGCCCCGAAAAGACAGATTGAGTGTAGGCACATAGAATAATTTTAAGCATCATGCGTGGATGATAGGCAGGACAACCTTCATTTCGAAGAAATGGTTCAAACGCTTCTTGAGGGATACTTTCCACTAAATGATGGACATGGAAGGCAATATCATTATTTTGTAACTTTACTTCTAAATCTAAAGGTAAAACGATTTGATTCATGGTATAATCTTTAAACATAAGGACACTTCTTTCTGATTAGATTTTGTGTGGTAACTTAATTTTATCAGAAGTTGTCCTTATTTTTTATTGTAAATAAGCAAAACGGTGAAATTTTACTTGTCGTAAAATTTCACCGTTTTTTTCGTCTGAGAGGAGGGTTTTGTCCCAGCCTCTTTTTTTATGATTTGGTCACAACAAGAAGCATCCACAATTAAATAACACAAAAAACATAGTTTAGAAGGAAATGAAAAAATTATTGTTATTAATATCCAATATGCGATATATTGGATATAAGTTTTTTGATTAACAAAAATAAGGGAGGGTAACAATTGAGGCCAATCATTTTAGGGATATTTGCAGCTTTATTTTTTGCGTTTACTTTTGTAATAAATCAGTCTATGGAAATAGGAGGAGGAAGCTGGATTTGGAGTGCTTCTCTGCGTTATTTTTTTATGGTCCCGTTATTGCTCCTAATAGTTGGATGGAGAAGGAATTTAACAGCAGTATGGAAAGAATTAAGAAGGAATCCAGTTCCTTGGATCCTTTGGAGTACAGTAGGATTTGGCTTGTTTTATGGAGGTATTTGTTTGGCAGGGGCATATGGACCTGGTTGGCTGGTAGCAGGAACATGGCAGCTGACTATTATATCTGGAACATTGCTTGCTCCCTTTTTTTATGAGCAAAAAAGGGATAAAAACGGCAGTATTCAAAATATGAGAAGGAAAATTCCTTTTAAGAGCTTAACCTTTTCTATGTTAATTGTCTTAGGTATTATCATTATGCAGCTTGAATTTGCCGTATCCATTTCCTTGAAGAATGCATTATTTTGCCTTATTCCAATTCTTATTGCATCCTTTGCCTACCCACTAGGTAACCGGAAGATGATGGAGGTGTGTGATGGGAGATTAGATGTATTTCAAAGGGTATTAGGTATGACTGCAGCTAGTATTCCTTTTTGGGTTCTATTATCAGGTGTTGGCGCGTACACAGTAGGATTACCGAGTAAGCAGCAAGTGTTTCAGTCGGCCATAGTCGCCATATTTTCCGGGATAATTGCTACCATCTTATTTTTTGCCGCAACAGATTTAGTAAAAGACAATTTGATTAAATTAGGAGCGGTAGAGGCAACACAATCATTAGAAGTTTTATTTGCCTTAATAGGAGAAGTTCTATTTCTTTCTGCCCCCTTACCTAGTCATTTAAGTTTTTTTGGTATCTGTTTAGTTATGTTCGGAATGGTTTTACATAGTGTATATTCAAGTAAAAAAATACACATAAATAGAAGCATGGAAGCATCTTCATAAATGTTATGATCGTATGTTGAAGGAAAGGTAAAAATTTTGTTAAAATCCTAATGATTTTATGAAGTTTTGTTAGACTTATCGGAATTTTTTACTTTTTTATCCCCATTCGTTATACTATGTTAATGAGTAGGGAAGGTAAATTTAGAAGTTGATTATGTTAGTCAGAAGAAATGATTTGAATTTTGTTATTACGTTGATTGGCAAAAAATTTTAAGGATTATTGCAAACAGTTTATTTCGCATAGAATGAACAAGTTCTGTTTCAAAAATCTAAGTTATGGTAAAAAAAGATAAATATACAGCTTAAGAATGCGGAAATTCTGACAGTCGTGTTTTTTGGCTATCACTTCTAAAAATAATCATTAGGAGGAACAGCAAAATGACAAAGAGGTTAGAAGACAAAGAGATTAAATTAATCGCACTAGATATGGACGGTACTTTATTAGACGAAAAAGGAGAAATTCCAGAAGAAAATAAAAAAGCGATTAAAGAGGCTCATGAACAAGGACTGCATGTTGTATTAAGTACTGGTCGAACTATTGCAACATGTAGAGATCATGCAAAAAGTTTGTTATTAAACTCTTATCTAATAACAGTAAATGGTAGTGAAATATGGGATATGAATGGTAATTTAATCGAAAGAAATCTTGTTGATGCAAGCAATATCCAATGGATGTGGGAACTAGCACAACAGCATAAAGCGAAAATGTGGGCTGCTAGTTGTGAGAAAGTCTGGGTAGATGAAATGCCGGAAGACATCAATAAATCAGAATGGCTCAAATTTGGCTATCATATAGAAGATGATAAAGTTCGTGAACAAGTATTAACTAGCTTAAACGAGAAAAAATGCTTTGAAATCAGCAATTCTTCTCCAGTAAATATTGAGGTCAATGCGCTTGGTATAAATAAAGCAAAAGGACTTAAAAAAGTGTGTGAGCTTCTAGATATTACAATGGATCAAGTATTAGCGGCTGGAGACAGTTTAAATGATATTAGCATGATTAAAGAAGCAGGAATAGGCGTTGCCATGGGAAATGCACAAGATATAGTGAAACAGACAGCAGATGTTGTTACCTTGACGAATAATGATAATGGTGTCGCTTATGCTATCAGAAAATGGGCCTTAAAAAAAGAAATGGCTGGGATAAAAAAATAATCTCTTACTGATAAATAGAACAAAAAATTTTTGGCTATTCTTATAAATTTCAAAAAACGATTGAAACAATAGTGAAAACTGCTTATAATTAGAAAAAAGAAAATCGAACGAAGCGAAAGGATTAGTATGTGAGAACCTTTCATAAAAGAGAGTGAAGTTTATAAGCTGAAAGACTTCATAATGAAAGAACACAGAACCTGCCTTTCAAGTCCTGCTGCAGTAGGCGCATTTCTTGCGTTATCAGACAAAGTGGAATCAATTTGTATATTGGTTCAATTAAGGTGGTACCACGGAAAGCTCATTTTCGTCCTTTTATGAGGATGAAAATGAGCTTTTTTAATTGGGTGAATTCGGATTAACTTAGTACGGAGGAAATCAAATGGAGAAGAAAAGAATTGTTGTAAAAATCGGGAGCAGCTCTCTTACAGATACAAAAGGTGCAATCGATCAATCAAAGCTAAGTGACCATATCGCAAGCATTGCAAAATTAAGAGAATATGGTCATGAAGTACTTTTAGTATCTTCAGGAGCAGTGGCTGCGGGCTTTGGAAAACTCGGCTATCCTTCAAGACCGGTTACATTGAAAGGGAAACAGGCAGCAGCAGCAGTTGGTCAAAGCTTGCTAATTCAAAGCTATAATGAACAATTAAGTAAGTTTGGGATTGTTCCCGCTCAAGTATTACTAACAAGAAATGATTTTTCCAAACGTGATCGCTACCGAAATGCTTATTCTACATTAACGGAATTATTAGAAAGAAATATCTTACCAATTATAAATGAGAATGACACCGTATCTGTAGAAGAATTAACGTTTGGAGACAATGATATGTTGTCTGCCCTTGTTAGTGGACTTGTCCATGCCGATCAGTTAATGATTCTCACAGATATTAATGGCTTATATGACAAAAATCCAAAAGAAGATCCTTCAGCAAAACGGATTGATTATTTGCCTGAAATAACGGTGGAATGGAAGAATGCTGCTAAAGGATCTGGTTCAAAGATTGGAACTGGTGGCATGAAATCAAAGTTGATTGCTGCAGAAACAGCTAATTCCTTAGGAGTAAAGGTTTTTATTGGAAAAGGCGAGGGAGAGAAGAAGCTCATCGATATTATAGAGGGGAAAGGAGACGGAACCTATATTGGTTCAGATGCTTTATCATCTATTAACAATAATCGACAATGGATATCCCTCCATTCTACCGTTGAAGGCAGTCTCTATGTGGATGAAGGGGCAGAAATGGCCTTGCTAAATAAAGGTGGGAGCTTGCTGCCAGCTGGTATTTATAAAGTCGAAGGGCTCTTTGAAAAAGGAAATGTTGTCGAAGTCTATGGTGAAAAAGGAGTTATCGGAAAAGGGGAAGTACTCTATTCTTCAGAAGAGCTAAAAGCTATTATTACACAAAGAGCAGAAGAAAAAACAATGATAAAACATCCAAAAATCGAAGTTATTCATCGTGATAAATGGGTGAAATTATAAAAAGGAGAGATGGAAAATGGGCGAAGTATATCAAAAAGGTAAATTAGCAAAGAATGCAAGTTATCAATTATTAAATAAGACAACAGAACAGAAAAATGCAGCTTTATCCCTTATTAGCAAGCAATTAATAGAGGACCAAGATTTAATTATAAAAGCTAATAAAATAGATCTTGAAAACGGGAAAGAAAATGATCTATCTCTTTCTGTTTTAGATCGAATTATGCTCGATGAAAAACGGATTAATAATATGGCCTTAGCACTAAAAGAGTTAATTAAACTAAATGATCCAGTCGGTGTTGTGGTAGAAAAAATTGAAAAAGAAAACGGCTTAAAAATTATTAAGAAAACTGTGCCAATTGGCGTAATGGGAATGATTTATGAGGCGAGACCAAATGTAACGATTGATGCAGCAAGTCTTGCTCTGAAAACAGGGAATAGTATTATCTTAAGAGGAAGTTCATCTGCTAAGCAATCAAATCTGGCTCTTGTTGATACAATCCATCGTGCACTGGAGAAATCCGCAATTCCAAAAGAAGCCGTCCAGCTAATTGAAGATACAAGCAGAGAAACAGCGAAAGAACTATTTCATTTAAAAGAATTTTTAGATGTACTAATCCCTCGTGGCGGCAAAGGGTTAATTGATACGGTAGTAAAAGAAGCAACCGTTCCAGTTATTGAAACAGGTGCAGGCAATTGCCATTTATTTATTGATGAAACCGCAGAGTTGAAAATGGCACTTACGATTAGTTTGAACGGTAAAATACAGCGTCCATCTGTATGCAATGCCTTAGAGACTATTTTAATCGAAACCAAATGGTTTGCTCAATATGGATTAGCTCTTTTAGAAGCACTACATCAAAATGGTGTGGAGATTTATGGAGATGACACTGTCTGCACTACTTTTTCTTTTGCAAAAAAAGCGACAGAAGAAGATTGGTATACGGAATACTCTGCTTTGAAAGTAAGTATAAAAATAGTAGATGGAGTTACAGAAGCAATTAACCATATTAATACTTATGGTACTAAGCATTCAGAAGCGATTATTACTGAAAATATTGAAAATGCAGAAACTTTTTTATCTGGAGTAGATGCTGCAGCAGTCTATCATAATGCGAGTACAAGATTTACAGATGGATTTGAATTTGGGTATGGGGCGGAGATTGGAATCAGTACGCAAAAACTGCATGCTAGAGGTCCAATGGGATTAAATGCCTTAACATCCTTTAAATATTTTATTTATGGAGAAGGTCAAGTTAGAAATTAATTGCTGGCAGTTACACCAGGGTATGTCATAGTTCACGAAGATTGGATGATGTTATTGGAATATTTAAGTATTTTATTACCTATTTTTTTTATTTTTTCCGTTGGTTTCATTGGACAAAAGATGCTTCATATTGATATAAAATCTGTTTCGGCTGTATCTGTCTATTTGATGACGCCATTGTTGTCTTTTAGTGTTTTTTATGAAACAACTTTTACAATGGACTATTTGTATATGACACTGTACGCATTAACGTTAGTATTAAGTATTGTCGCGATTGTTTACATTATTGGATTTATTAGAGGTTATTCGGTAAGAAAGACATGCGGAATGATACTATCCTCGGCATTTATGAACAACGGTAATTATGGCACTCCGCTCGTTTTATTTGTTTTCGGAGAGCCAGGCTTGCACTATGCAGTAATCTTAATGGTTATTCAGCAATTAATTATGGTTACGATAGGTGTTTATTATGCAGCAAAAGGCTCTGTTGATGATGGAAATGGGAAAGATACTTTAAAAAAAGTATTAAAAGTACCAGTTATGTATGGGGCAATTCTAGGAGCAGTCTTGCATTCTCTTCATCTACCGATTGGAGCAACGATGCTTGAGGCAATTAAGCTAGTTGGCAATGCGGCCATTCCAACCGTCATGCTTGTTTTAGGAATACAACTTGCTAATGTCCGTATAAAAAATATTTCTTATCGCCCTCTATCTATTTCATTGTTACTTAAACTTATAGTTTCGCCAGTTATTGCATGGCTGCTGACGCTTATTTTGCCAGTAGATGAAATATTAAAGCAAATAATGATTCTGCTTGCTGGAATGCCAGCAGCAGCAAACACAACCCTTTATGCTGTCCAATATGGAACAGAACCTGATTTTGTATCAAGTGCAACCTTTTTTAGCACATTAGCTAGTTTAATAACATTGCCTGTTATTTTATCTCTAATATAATCATTCTTGTAAAATTGGCAGGGGATATTTTCCTGTTAAAGATCAGAGGTGGGTTATAAGTACTCCATTCTAAATTAGACCCGAAAATTATGCGAGTATCATAAATAATGGATACTCGCATAATTATTCGGGTTTTTTTATTCAGTATTTAGGGAATAGCGTTTTGAAAAAAGAAATCGAAGGAAGCGAACCAATTCTTTCGCTAAACAATAATTAGTGGCTAAATTAAGATTCCTAGTCTTTAAAGGCATAGACGGAGGAAAAAATTAGATTGGAGAGTCCTATTTTATATTGCATTATAGCGATAGGAACGATACAATACTAACAAAGTACATTTTATTTCTAGGTAGGTGAAAATATGTTCAATAGAGAGCTAGTAAAAGGAAGTACATCTTTAATACTTCTACAGCTGTTAGCAGAAAAAGAAATGTATGGATATGAACTTGTCAAAGAAATGGAAAAAAGAAGTGATTATTCTTTGCAAGTAAAAGAAGGGACTTTATATCCTGCTCTGCATAAATTAGAAAAACAGGAATATGTAGAATCTTTCTGGAAAGAATCAGAAAAAGGACCAGCAAGGAAATATTACCGAATTACCGATTCTGGTCAGCAAATATTGGAGCAAAAAACAACAGAATGGAAAAACTTTGTGCAAACGATTGATAAAGTGATTGGGAGAAAAGGAATATGATTTCTTCAAAAGAATCCTACATGAAACAGCTGCGGGATTTACTCCAAGATCATGAGCAATCAGAAGAAATATGCATGGAGTATGAGCTACATCTAGTAGACATGTTGGAAGATATTGCTTGCGAAAAACAATGTTCAGAAGAAGAAGCGTTAATTTTGGCAATCCAAAGATTAGGAACACCACTAGAGATTGCCGCCATGTATCAAGAAGAGTTAAACATGACTGCGAAAAAAACGCAATGGAATTTCTTTTTTGCTAATTTGTTTTTCTTTGTCGGCGGAATTAGTTTGACGGTCATTTATCATCGCTTATCCAATCCAACAATCAGTAAATTATGGTCACTCTTAACCAGTATTCCTTTTTTTCTTATTGTTCTTTACTTATTCTTTTGGCTTTTACTTGGATATGAAGTGGGAAAGGAATTTGGTCTTGGCGGAAAAAAACTTTTACTGAAGACATTTTGTATTTCTTTAGTTCCTAATCTATTACTTATGAGTTCCATTGTCTTTAAGATTATTCCGTTAACACTCTTTGATCCATTATTAACACCGGAATTTGTACTTATCTGTATTTCTTTTACGATAATGTTATATCCAATATGTTATCTCGCCTTTCGCTATGGAACAACAAGATCGGTATAAGTTGTTCTATTGTACACTACCTAGTATTACTGTGTAACGAAGTTCTATTTATTTTTTTGTTTAACTATATAGATTATCTATGTAAAGGAGGAAATAGCATGAACAAGAAAAATATTATTTATTTTATAGGCTGTTTTTTACTAGCAATTATTGCAGAAATAACGTTATTTACAGAGACAATTGGAATTTCGCTTAGTATTTTTGTTGTCGTTTTTTATGTTTATTATTTTTATTTAACGAGGAAACAAACGCATACACATCGTTTAATTGGTATATATTTATTTGTGTGCATATGGCTATTAACATTGTCTTTTGTTTTCATTGCTAATCCGTATTTTTATGCCTTAAATTTTATTGTTGTTTTTAGTTTAATCGGCTTTCATACAACGTTACTAACGAGTCCTTCTTTTCTTAGTTGGAGCAATAAAGATGTTTTCTTTTATTTAAAAAAGAAAGTATCTTCTTTTTTTAAATTAGGAAAATATTTAACCTTTCTTGTGCGGAAATCGGTAAAGAGACGTGCTGATGAAAGGAATTATGTCGCTATAAAAAGAATAGTATTAGGAATGGTTATTGTAACACCGATTTTAATGTTATTAATTTTCCTGCTTAGTTCCTCAGATCAGCATTTTAACAATATGATGGTAACCATAATCACCCGGCTTTTTTCATTTCATATAGATGGAATAAGTACATTGCTACGAATAGGTTTAATATTTATTTTTCTATTACTATTCATGAAGACAATTAGTAAAAGGTCGATTATTATTCCAAGCGAAAGAAAAGGAAAACAAGGAAGATGGGAGCAAGCAACTTTATTAACTATTTTACTTTTCATTAATGGGCTATATATATTTTATACCATCGTACAATTTCAATATTTTTTCAATGATGTATTAATGAAAGGTTTTACATATGCTACCTATGCGAGAAGAGGATTCTTTGAACTTATTATCGTGACAGTGATTAACATATCAATTATTTTGTTAGTAAATAGCTTTGCTAAACAACGCACTCTTTTCTTAAAAATAATTTTATCCTTTTTAATTGCTTTTAGCTTTATCATTCTTTTGTCTGCTCATTTACGATTGTCTTTATATGAACAGGCGTATGGTTATACGTATTTACGATTATTTTCTCATTCTTTTATTTTACTATTGGCGGTGTTTTTCTCATTCACATTGATAAAAATTTGGATGGAGAAAATTCAACTTATGCGTTTTTTCTTATTGCTCTCTTTGTTATATTACTGTGGCCTGAATGTTATGGACATCGATCGTATAATCGTTAGCAAAAATTTGCAGCGGTTTGAGGAAACAAATTTAATTGATTTTACCTATATAGATTCTCTATCTTATTCAGCTATTCCGGTTCTAGTAGATTATTACGAAAAAAATCCTGATATGAAGAGGGTAAAAGAATTATTGCTTGCAAAAAAGGAACGCCTTCAGCATACAGATCAAAAATGGCAGAGCTATAATATCGTGGAAGACCGTGCAAGAAAGTTGCTTAATACAATGGAGTTGGCTAAGAAAGTGCCTGAAAATCAAAAGGAGAAAAAATATCGATTAGAAGAATAATTTTTTTGACCCCGTATCTTTTTCGCTATCTGAAACGTTCTATATATAAACAGTCAAAGGAGGGATTTATCAATGAGGATGGAAATGCAAAATATAAAAATTCTGTATCAAAAACTCGATTCCTATTGTCGGTATCTTTCTTTAGATAAATGGGAACGAGAAGATTTAATTCAAGAAGCCCTTTTAAAAGCGATGGAAAATTATAAAGATAAAGATATTACGCCTGCTTTACTCAAAAAAATTGCTGATAATCAATTGATTGATAAATTAAGAAAAAAACAAGATATTATTGGTATCCCAGTAAAGGAACCAAAAGCAGAAGAAAAAAATTTAACCTCTCTGATGCTGGCTGAATTCCTAGCTGAAAAATTGACCTTTAAACAAGGGATAATTTATCTGCTCGTAGAGGGGTTTCAATTTCGCTTAAAAGAAGTTGGAGAATTATTAAATATAACAGAAACTGCTGTGAAATCAGTATTGTTCCGAGCCAGGAATCAAGTGAAAAAAGAAACGATAATCGTTAAAAATCAGCATGATGAAGATAAGGGAAACATGCAAAGGCTGTACTATGAGGTACTAAAGAGAGAAGATCCCGCTATTTTAATTAATTCAATCTATAAAAACATCCTTTTAGCTAAAGAAGAAAAAAAATATTTGTCTCAACAGCCAATGCTTATGGCCGCATAATAATCGAATACAGGAGGTTTATAACAAATGAGTACTATTCCTTATGTTATTGAACAATCAGCAAATGGAGAAAGGTCCTATGACATATATTCAAGACTTTTGAAGGATAGAATTATTATGCTTGGAGATGAAATCAATGACCAAGTTGCTAACAATATCGTGGCTCAGCTGCTATTTCTTGCAGCAGAAGATCCAGATAAAGATATTTCTATATATATCAATAGCCCTGGCGGTTCCACCTCTGCTGGTTTTGCTATTTATGATACGATGCACTATATTAAGCCGGATGTTCGGACTATTTGTACAGGAATGGCTGGATCCTTTGGTGCGTTATTACTTCTTGCCGGTACGAAAGGCAAAAGATATGCCTTACCGAATAGCGAAATTATGATTCATCAACCATTAGGTGGAACGAGAGGGCAGGCAACTGAAATTGAAATATCTGCGAAACGAATATTAAAACTAAAAGAACATATTAATCGTATTATGGCTGAGAAAACGGGTCAAACTTTTGAGAAAATAGCAAATGATACAGAAAGGGATTATTTTATGAGTGCTGAAGAAGCAAAAGAATATGGCATTGTCGATGAGATAATTTGCGTGAAATAAAAAGAGGCTGAGCAAAAGTATTCTAACCAAATATAAAACCGAACGAATATACGACTATCCTATTAGCATCGCCGTATATTCGTTCGGTTTTTGACTTATTAAAGAAGTCTTGCAGGAGACGCGTGCAGACTTTTGTTTCGCTTTTTACGGAATAATTATGACGAAGCCTGCTATTTTATTGTGCTCTCCGGGCAGGATCTAGGATATTCTCGCAGTTCACTTAAGATAGTACCTAGTCCAGTCTAATCTAATCCCATTTAGTTAAATAATTATTTCTTTTTCTACTAATATTATACCATTACTAACACTACTATTTATAGACTAGTTTTTTAATAAATTCCCACTATACTAATATTGTTGTACAAAAATCAAAATAATTAAGGAGTGCATTGGATGGATACTAAAATAAATGCTTTAGACAATGGACCGTTTTTTCATGGTACGAAAGCAGAACTGAAAATTGGCGATTTATTAGAACCTAATCACTTATCAAATTACCAAGATAAAAAATCGAACCATATATATTTTACTGCAACATTAAATGCTGCTAAATGGGGTGCTGAGTTAGCGAGGTCTACTTCAAAAGAACGAATATACATTGTAGAACCATTAGGTGATTTTGAAAATGACCCGAACGTAACGGACAAGAGATTTCCAGGAAACCCAACCCGCTCGTATCGTTCTAAATCCCCCGTGAAAATTATAGCTGAGTTAGGCGCATGGGAAAGACATTCTGATGAAGAAATAAATCATATGCTTGAATCTTTAAAAAAGTTAAGTGAAGAAGGAAAAAATGTAATATACGATTAATCCAAATTACGATAGGAAAATTAGCGTCTAGCTTCATTTCATGTATAATAGAAAGGGCATATGAAAATATTAGGTCGGAAAGTTAAAGGTGGCAAAATGGAAATCGTAACAGTACAAATTGAAACACCATTTGAGAAAAATTTACTAAATGGAAATCCCTTAATTTATAAAGAAGCTATAAATGCTAATACTTCTCTTGAGGAAGGGCAAATAATTGACGTTATAACAAAGAAAAACAAATTTATTGGCAGAGGATATTATGCTATTCAAAATAAAGGAATTGGCTGGATTTTAACAAGAGAAAGGAACATTCCCATTGATGGTGCTTTTTTTGAAAAGCGGCTAAAAAAAGCGATTGATAAAAGAGCAGCCTATTTTAAGGATCATGAAACGACTGCTTTTCGAATTTTTAATGGGGAAGGCGATGGTATTGGAGGATTTTCTGTTGATCTCTACCAAAATTATCTGTTAATCCAATGGTACAGTATTGGCATTTATAAATATAAAAGCTGGATTATTGAATCGTTGCAGCGATTATTAGAAATAGACGGAATCTATGAGAAAAAAAGATTCGACGATAATGGAACATATATGGAAGACGATGATTTTGTGGTTGGGAAAAAAGCTGATTTCCCCATTACTATTTTAGAAAATGGGATTAAATACGCAGTAAACTTGAATGAAGGGGCTATGACAGGAATCTTTTTAGATCAAAAAGATGTTCGCAAAACAATTCGAGATCAATATGCAAAAGGGAGAAATGTTCTAAATACTTTTTCTTATACAGGGGCTTTTTCGGTCGCGGCAGCTGTCGGTGGTAGTTTATCGACTACTAGTGTTGATTTGGCAAATCGAAGCAAGCAGAAAACAACAGATAATTTTCTGTTAAATGATATTGACTTATCAAATCAAAAAATTATCGTAGAAGATGTTTTTCACTATTTTAAATACGCAGTAAAGAAACAACTTAGCTTTGATATGGTCATTCTAGATCCTCCTAGCTTCGCACGTTCAAAAAAGCATACTTTTCGCGCAGCAAAAGACTATACTAATTTACTTAAAGAAGCAATTGCCATAACCAAAAATGGCGGAATTATTGTCGCTTCCACCAATTGTGCAACCTTTGATATGAAGAAGTTTAAGGGATTTATTGATGCTGCCTTTCATCATCAGAAAGAAACATATCAAATAGTCGAACAATTTGGTTTACCTGCCGATTTTGCGAATATTAATGAGGTAACAGAAAGTAATTATTTAAAAGTTGTTTTTATAAAAAAACTAAAATAATATCTTAAAATATTATTTTTCAAAGAAGGATTTTGCTTCTAATAGCAAAGTTCTTTTTTTATGAAAAAGAAGGGTTTACGTGGTTTAAAAACACTTGTAATCTTATAAAGAAAGATTCCTTTTTCTTGGCTATGCTTTGAATAAAATATTTTTGTTTAAAAGGAGAAACGGAAAATGACAATTAAAGCAATTATTTTTGATTTGGATGATACACTACTATGGGATAAAAAAAGTGTACAAGAAGCTTTTTTTAAAACATGTAAATTGGCAGAAGAGAAATATACTATTTCGGCTGTACGCTTAGAAGAAGCTGTGCGGAAGGAAGCCAGAGCTTTATATGAAGGTTATGATACATATGAATTTACGAAAATGATTGGGATTAATCCCTTTGAAGGACTTTGGGGAGAGTTTCTTGAAGAACATGCTTCTTTTCCAAAAATGAGAGAGCTCATCCGGTTTTACCGGAAAGATGCATGGACCAAAGGATTACTAGCACTTGGAATTGATGATCCTGAATTTGGCGAAGAATTAGCGGAAGCTTTTCCAGAAAATAGAAAGAAATCTCCTTTCGTATATGAAGAAACATTTTCTGTCCTTAATCAATTAAAGGGGAAATACTCATTGTTATTATTAACGAATGGATCACCTCATTTGCAAAATACAAAGCTATCTATTACACCTGAAATTTCTCCTTATTTTGATCATATTGTAATTTCTGGCGATTTTGGCAGAGGAAAGCCTGATCCTTCTATATTTGAGCATGCTGTTTCTTTAATAGGTGTAGACAAATCAGAATGCATAATGGTGGGAGATAATTTAATGACAGATATTTTAGGAGCTAATCGGGCGGGAATTAAGTCCGTTTGGATTAATCGCGAAAAGGCTGAAAAGCAAGATGTACTGCCCACATATGAAATACATCAGCTTGAAGAATTATTCGCTATATTAGATTAAGCAAGAAGAAAAGTCTGGTCATCATAGGAGACATTTTGCCACTTATGACGACTAGACTTTTTCATTTTTTGTTCTTTATTGTGATTGTTCGTTAGGTAATATATGTCTAAAGGGAACAGGTGAAGCCAAGATGACTGAAGTATTAATAGTGCCATAGGGAATTAAGCGATCGACCAAATTTCTCATTCCGTCTATTCCAGAAACAGCTGCTTTAATAATATAACTGACAGTACCGGTTACACGGTGGCATTCAATAATGTCTGCTTCTGTTTTAATAAATTCCTCAAATGCATGTGGTTCTTCTTTTAGTTCACTGATTTGAATGTATAAAAGCGTTTCTCTCCCCAACTTTGCAGGTGAAATTCGGGCGCTGAATTCTAAAATTATACCCTTTTCTTGCAATCTTAATAATCTTTCCGAAACACTCGGGCGACTCAAAGCTAACTTTTTGGATAAATCACTAACCGTAATTCTGGCATCTTCTTGTAAAATTTTTAGTAGTTGTATGTCAACCTTATCCATTTTAATGAATACTCCTTTTTGCAAAATGAATGTAATGATGCATATATTTATGCGAAATAGAGGAAGTACAAGGTAATTACATTCATATTGGTATGTAAAAACACTTCGATATATTCTATCATTATATATGTAAGAATTCCACCCTAAAATCACAAATTTTTAGGATTTCACCGATAAATCCTCTTTTATCTTCTACTTATCATGATTACTATAGGAGTGTGTTGCATTGAGAAAAATAATAGTAATGATGTTTGGTTGTTTAATTACATCATTTGGTCTGTATTTATTAAAAGGGTCAGCAATTGTTACTGGAGGAACAGCTGGACTCGCATTAAGTATCTCTTATTTATTACCTATTTCATTTTCAATCTTATTTACTTTAATAAATATCCCGTTTTATATTTTGTCTTACTTTAAAATGGGGAAGAAATTTACGATTTCAACCATTTTAGCTGTATCGTTAGTTACATTATTTTCCTATTTGTTATCCATCATTCTACCGCCATTCGCTCTATATCCTCTACTAGGATCTATCATTGGGGGCTTTATTATTGGAATAGGAACTATTATTTTGTTTATGAATGGTTCGTCTTTAGGGGGAGCCCAAATTCTGTCTATTACACTTCAAAAACAATTTAATTGGAATATGGGAAAAACAAATTTTATTTTTGATACAATTGTTATTTTAATTGGCTTGTACAGTGTAGGACTAATTAGAGGCTTATACAGTATTGTATCAGTATTTATAATTTCCTTTATGATGAGTACCTTCAAGGAAAAAATAGCTAATAGAAATACGAGTAAAACTAATATCGAAAAAGTTACATCTGTGGTTGAAACACAATCTGTTTAACCATAGGAACCCCTATACTCCACTCCATAATATTGAGGGGTGGAGTATAGGGGTTTTGTTTTAAATCCTAAAGGTGGAGTTAGAGGAATATAACTTACTTTTTAATAAAAAGGATATTCTTTACCCTCAATATTATTATAAGGAAAAATAATTGACAGTGATAATCATTTTCATTTAAAATGAAAACAAATAACGAAAAGATTAGGAAGGTGTAAGATATAATGAAAAATGATTTCATTGTTTTAGCTCCATTTCAATATATGATCGAATGTACCTGTCCTAGACCTGAACATACTTTCATTCTTGATTTACATAAAGGAGATATAATTACCGTTACTGAAGAAAAAAAATACGTTGATTCGCTTGGCTGGCTTTTACTTGTTATGGTAAATGACTATAGTTTCTTCATGTTCATAGATGAAATAGAAGAATTTATTGCGAATAAAAAGATCACTTCCTTAATGGATATGGAATTAAGAATGAATTATTTAGAATATAAAGTAAATGAATCGTTAGATGGCTTAAATAAAGAGCAGTTTGAGCTTTTTGCCAAGGAGCTTAATACTTTAAAATCCCTTCAAAATGAGCTTGCTCTGACTTGATTATATTGAATTTTAAGAGTAATCCATTTAGATATATTGGATTGCTTTTTTGTTTTTATAAACAGAAGGGAGACAATCTAGGGAATCTTTATAAAAGAGCAAAGGAGCTCTGCATAATAGAAACAGAAGAAAATGAATTAATTTGCTCATACAGTCTTGATTATTTGCAAACGTCCTTCCGGAAGATTACAATGGGATAGTATTATGAAGAAGGCAAATGTTTGCTTAGGAGGATTATTAGATGAAAGTCAAAATAAACAGACACGCTGTTAAAGTGCTTAATCAAATGTTAGAAAAAGCTGAAGAAGGAGAAATGATTCGGGTATACATAACAGAGAATCATGGAAACCATGCACATTACGATTTAAAATTGGACAAGAAGACGGAACATGATGAAGTGGTGCAGTCTGACAAAGATATTCCCATTTTATTAGATACGAGAGATGCAGATTTCTTGGATGGTGTATGGATTCAATATTTCCATGTTCCACAGCCAGGATTCACTATTTATAATCCATCAAAAGAACAACATCATCATTAAAAAACAGGAAGTGGAAACACTTCCTGTTTTTTAATATTTGCTTTTGTCCTCATTCTAAATGAGACATTTCCATACTGACTGTTATATGTTATAATTAACTCCTAAATGAAACCTGTTCTGTATTTAATCCGTCACTTTTAAGCGTAACAGAGCATTTAAGTTTACATATTTAGTTTTTTAGGTTATATACATTAATGACATAAATGATGAGAGAATCACGAAAAAATAATATTTAGGTCTCATGTATTCCCATAAGTCCAAAGAATAATTTACAAAAAAATCCAATAGATGCTTATTGTTGGATGATTAATATAAAAAATAGATGATTCCTTAAAGATCTATCTTATTTATCTATTAATTATCGATTTTTGTTAATGAATTTTTAAAAGAATAATGATAGGATTAATGGTAATAAAGTATTTATGTTAAAAAATTTAGATTAAGGGATGGTAATCTAATGACAACAACGATAAAAGGAAATGAGAGCAGTTTACCTTTACGAAAAGATGTCAAACACCTTGGAAATATTCTTGGTGAGGTACTTATCCACCATGGTGGCCAAGAATTATTAGACAAGGTAGAAATAATTCGTAAATTAGCAAAAGAACTGCGGGAAACAAATAATGAACATACATATAACCAATTAAAGTTCGAAATGGAAAGACTAGATAAGCCAGTTCGCAGACAAGTTATTCGAGCGTTTTCGAAATATTTTCATTTGGTGAATGTTGCTGAGTTAAATCATCGTATTCGTCGTAGAAGAGAATACCAACTAAGTCAAGAAAAAGGTGTACAGCCATATTCCATTGATCGTGCAATCATGGCATTTAAACAAAAGAATTTATCTGAAGAGACCATTCAAGAAGTGTTAAATACTCTTTCGTTAGAACTTATTATTACAGCGCATCCAACAGAATCAACAAAACGTACGATTTTAGAATCGCAAAAGAGAATTGCTAATATCTTAAAACAACTTGATAACCCAATGTTGACGAAGAAAGAGAGACAGCATTTAAATGATGATCTATTTGAAGAGATAACGATCATGTGGCAGACAGATGAATTACGGCAGGAACGTCCTACCGTAATGGATGAAGTTAGAAATGGTCTTTATTATTTTGAGCAAACATTATTTGATGTATTGCCAGAAATCCATCAAGAGGTTCAGGATGCTCTGGATGAAAACTATCCTAATTTCGAATGGAAAGTACCTAATTTCTTATGGTTTGGTTCTTGGATTGGTGGAGACAGAGATGGTAACCCAAATGTAACACCTGACGTTACATGGCAAACACTGCATAAGCAAAATGAATTAGTCATCCAAAAATACATTCATGCAGTAGATGAATTGATGAAGAGATTCAGTCATTCTACTAATCGTGTTAAGGTTAGTTCAAAGCTTATTCAGACGATTATGGAGGAAGAACAGCTATATCTTACACCAGAAAAGAAATGGCCAGTTGAAAAAGAAGTTTATCGCCGGAAATTTTCAATTATTTTAGAAAGATTAAAAGAATATGGCAAATCTGAAAAAGGTTATGTGAAGGCAGGAGAGTTACTTGATGATTTATATTTAATTCAAGAAAGCTTTGCCTTGCACCAACCGAAAGCTCATCAGCAAAAAGATTTACAAAAACTAATTCGACAAGTGCAATTGTTTGGTTTTCATTTAGCCACATTGGATATTCGTAATCATAGTGGTGAGCATGAGGCAGCTATAGACGAGATTCTGCGTAAAGTCGGCATAACAGATGATTATAAAAATTTACCAGAAAATGAAAAATTAGGAATTCTTGAATCTGTTTTGAATGATCCTCGTCCTATTCTGTTATTAAACGAAGATTATTCAAATGAAACACAGGAAATGATTAGCACCTTTAACATGATTAGAGAAGCACATAAGAAGTTTGGAGAACGAGCAATTAATGTTTATTTAATCAGTATGACACAGTCGCCAAGTGATATTCTTGAAGTACTTGTATTAGCAAAAGAAGCTGGAATTTATCGACTGCATGCGGATGGAACAGTAGAAAGTCACTTAAATGTAGCACCATTATTAGAGACAATTGATGATTTAATCGCCGGTCCTGAAATCATTGAAACATTATTCCGTATGCCGGTTTATCGTGAACATTTAAGACAACATAATGACCAGCAGGAAATCATGCTAGGATATTCTGATGGTAGTAAAGACGGTGGCACATTAACAGCAAACTGGAAATTATTTAAAGCTCAGCGTGAAATTCACGAAATGGCTAGTAACTATCAAATCGGCTTGAAATTTTTCCATGGTCGTGGCGGTTCACTTGGTCGCGGCGGTGGTCCGTTGAATAAGAGTATCCTATCTCAACCAGGTGAAACATTAGGGGATGGCGTGAAAATCACGGAACAAGGGGAAGTATTATCCTCGCGCTATTTATTAGAAGATATTGCTTTTAGAAGCTTAGAGCAAGCAACTTCTACGTTGCTTATGGCAATTGCTCATATTTCTAAGGATATTAGCGAACATAAAGAGGAGAGAAATCTTTGGGAAGATTGCATGGAAGAAATATCTGCTATTGCGCTTGCAAAATATCAATCATTGGTTTTTAATGATCCTGATTTTATGACTTATTTTAAAGAAGCAACGCCTTTAAATGAAATCGGAAATTTAAAAATTGGTTCACGGCCAATGAGCAGAAAAAATATGACAACTTTTGAAAATCTTCGTGCCATCCCATGGGTTTTTGCATGGACTCAAAGTAGACAGCTGCTTCCTGCTTGGTATGCTGCTGGTACTGGATTAACTGAGTTTGCTCAGCAAAAATCAGGTAATATTGAAATTTTAAAACAAATGTACGCAAAATGGCCATTCTTCCACTCGACGATTGATAATTTACAAATGGCATTAATGAAGGCAGATTTAACAACAGCAAGAGAATATTCTTCCCTTGTGGAAAATGAAGCCATTGGTAATCGTATTTATCAAAATATTAAAGAAGAGTATGATAAGACAAGAGCTATTTTATTAGAAATCACTGGTATAGAAGAATTACTTGATCACACACCTTCTATTCAAGAGTCTGTTTATAGAAGAAATCCATATGTAGATCCATTGAATTTCTTCCAAGTTGATTTAATTAAACAGCTTCGTGACCAAGAAGTTCCTGATAAGGAATTACTGAACCAAGTTCTTTTAACCATTAATGGCATCGCTGCTGGTTTACGTAATACAGGTTGAGTTAGGATAGCCTAAAAAAAGATGAGTCTAATTTTCAGACTATAGACAAACTCCTTGAATTTTGAGGTTTTGCCTATGGTCTTTTTTTGTGATCTCTTCTAATAGGGTGTTGATTTCCGCTACTGGGGTTCGCTTTCCTTGGGGCGAGCGCCGAGCCGCTTCGTATCATACGCTCCTGCAGTGTCTCGGACTTTCTCGCATCTCCCAAAGGAGTCACACCTCTTCCGCTCCAATCAACCTGGTTTCATCAAGTTAGTCTAGAATTTTAACTGCTCTGGTTTTAAAATATAGGTAGATATTTTTTAGAGGTGAAATCATGCTTTCCAAACATTCTTCTATTCAAAGAGATCAATTAGAAATGATTGCTTAGATTAACTTGTTCCACCAAATCACTTAGTTCACAAGATGGAGACTACGCTTGACGGCCAACTGGACTTGGGTGAGTCCGGTAACAACTTAAGAAGAGTATAAAGAATAGATTAAAATACAATAAAATAACGAAAAAAGACCATATAAGATAAAAGGGGATCAGAATGAAAACATTCTGATCCTCTTTTGTCTTAGTTTATAAATATACATTCTTTTAAATAAGAGTTGATTTCCGCTACTGGGGTTCGCTTTCCGTGGGGGTCGCGCTGAGCCACTTGCAGGGTCTCAGACTGTCTCGCATCTCCCAAAGGAGTCTCACCTCTTCCACTCCAATCAATGCATAATAATTCCATTTGCATTTTCTAAATTCCTTTTGTCAACAAGCTGAGAGGAGAAATCAATATTTCTCCTCGTTTTATTTCCAAAAATTATTTATATGATGCTAAAAAGTCTTCTACCTGCTCAGGTGTTTTGGCATTGGCGCTGTGTAAGTGACCAATTTTTTCGCCGTCTTTAAAAACTAACAGGCTGGGAATCCCCATGACATCATATTTTTCTGCTATTTCAGGAAGTTCATCTTTATTTAAACTATACCATTTTTTGTCATTGTTTGCTTCCATGATTTCCCCAATGAACATATCCATTCTTGTACAATCAGGGCACCAAGTGGTAAAAAACTTCACAATATTTGTATCTCCATTGTTAATAATTTCTTCAAATGTTTCTACTGTTTTAATTTCATTCATATCTTTAAGCTCCTCATTTAAAAATTCCTAATAACTATGAAAAGTTACTACAATTTTTATTATACACATGAAAGGTATTTCTTTCCTCCAAAATGCATTCTTTTCTTTAAGCATTTTATTTGCATTATAACGTTAGAAAGATAAGAATATACAAGGTAGGAGATGAAGGATGCAAACAATAGGATATTGCCATTATAATTTATATTTATGCAGTTATTTTTTGCCCCCTTTTTTCGTTATAATAAATGAAATGTTGTCATATGATAAAGAGGGTTCATTTTGCGGTTTCAAGTAAGAGGAGGTAACAAATGAGTTCGACAAAAATAAACATTTCACCAGTGGAAAATACGTACATACGCTTAATTTTAGCAATAGAGAATATGGATAAAGAGAAATTAGTAGATTTAGGTGATTCTTATTTACTAAAAGTCAATAAGAAAAATAAAAGCGGTAACGAACTTCACTTTTCCATGCTTTTTAACAAAAAGCTTATAAACAAAGTAGCAAGAAGTACGAATCCAACTGTAAATATTACAAAAAACAAAAATCTTATCTCTCTTGAAATCACTATTATGCTTGATTTAACAGAGCCAATAAAAGAAGAGAATTTTTTCTGGATAAAAAAAGAATTTGCCAGCACTCCAGCATTTGAAATCTCCTACAAGATGAATGAAGAATATTTTGATAAGAAAATATTACAACATCTGAACAAAGAAGCTACTGAGGAAAGTACAGAAGTGTAACAAAAAAGGATCAGTTTCCGTTTTAGGAGACTGATCCTTTTTGTTAAAGGAATGATTACTTATTCTTCGATTAATCCAAGCCATTTTAAGCCATTGTAAATACCTGAATCGGTAACAGATGTGGTTGTATGCTTAGCATAGGAAAACAACAACTCATGTGCATTCCCCATAGCGAATCCTTCTCCAACTACTTCGAGCATTTCTTTGTCATTTAGACCATCTCCAAAAGCAATAGAAGCTTCTTTCTCGATTCCTAATCTTTTTAAAATAAGGGAGACAGCAAACCCTTTATTTACTTTATCACTAATAACATCATAGGAATGTCTAAATCCATCGATATTAACTTGTGATAAGTGGATATCAGGAAAATCTTCGTATAGTGAAATATCTTCCTCTCTTAAATTGATAATAGTAATTCCTAGAATATTCGCTTTTTCATCTAGAGTAAAAGCTCTATTTTGCTTTAAATGGAATTTTTCACTAAATTGTTTTGTCATTTTCTCTTCAGGGTGGGAAAGTAAATTATGAGTATTTGTATATAAAATTAGTTCATTTCCCTTTTCATTGGCAATATCTAAGTATTTCGTGACCAAGTCAGGACTCATCGGTTGTCTAAAAACATCTTTTCCATTATGTATTGCATATGCGCCATTATAACCGATAAACGATTCTATGGCGAGTGTCTCTCCAATATGTGATATTTCATGTAGTGGTCTTCCAGTTGCTAAAAAGACCTCTAATCCTTTTTCTTTCATTAATTGCACTGCTTTTTTTGTGGAATCTTGGATCGTATCTTCTGGTGTTAAGATAGTTCCATCAATATCTAGGAACAAAACTTTATAAGTGATTGACATTTTTACCTCCATTAAATTTACATTTCTTCAATACCATACTACCATATAAAAAGGACAAATGAAAAAGAGTAACCAAAAAGGGAAATTATTTGGCTACTCTTTCAGTCAATTTTACATGTTATCCATTATTTAATATTTTCCTAAGTTTGTTATTGCCAAATTTTCCACCAGGATTTCCTTTTTTCTTGAGCAGCAGCGGCATGACGAAATGTTTGGACAAGCTCTTGGAAACTTCTTTCTCTTTGTTTAATTTCTTTATTCAGTTGTTCTCTTTCTAGCTGTAACGTTTCCATAAAATATTGATCATTTTCATTTAATTGTTCCACCGTTTTGTTTAGTTCTTCATTTGATTTCGAGAGATGCTCGATCATTGATTTAATTTCTTTTGTGGATGAAACATTAGATGTCCATTGTTTCGAGTAGGTTTTTCTTTCAGCTTTTGAAATTTGGGAAAGTTTTTTGATCTTCGTTTGAATTTCTTCATATTTAGTTGTGGTCGCTTCTGCGTTTTTATGTAAAAGTTCGGAAAATTCATCTAAATGTTCGGATGTTTGTGTCTGCGTTTCCTTAACTGAATTAGTAATATGGGAAATTGTTTCTTCATGGCCAGCTTTTATTTCCTTTGAAATTGTTTCTAATACTTCCGTTTTAATCCCATTTCTAATTTCATCTTTAACTTCTTCAAGAAAATCTTGTTTATAATTTTCCAAGGAAGAAAGTAATAGGCGAAAGTTTTGTTCTGTAATTTGTGATTTCGTCGTCTCAGCAGGTTCTAAAGCATCCTTTTTAGGAAGCAATTCGACGGCTGTGTTTTCGCTTTTTTCTTTTATTTCCGCAATCTCTGCTTTCTTAGGTCTGTTAATGAGCATTGTTAATGTTTCTTTTACTTCAGCTGTTTTTCGTTTCTCTTTATATAAATTTTTCACCTCATGAAGGAGGGTTATTTCTTTTTCGGTATAAATACGCGCCCCTGTTTTTGTTCTAGGTATCACGATAATTCCTTGAAATTCCTTTTCCCATTGTTTTAACATAGTTGGGGTTGTCGTCAGTTTTTTTGATGCTTCACCTATCGTATATGCTTTCATTTCTCTCTCTCCTTTTGAATAATCAAGGTAATTTGACCATCTTTACTATATGTATTTAGAGAAGGGGGAATTAATTTCCTGCAACAAGACAAAAGCTATCAAAACTTCTGATTAGTTGACAAATTTCCCACATTTTCTATTTTAGGAAACGATATTGTTAATTCCTTTTGTTAATTTCTGTGTAGGTATGTTCATTATTGTATAAACTAAGGCAAGCGAAAAGGTGTGCTCGGAGAAAAGGGGAGACTTAGAGATGAAAAAGAAATTCTTTGTTATTATTTGTATTACTTTTATCCTTTTTATACATGCCAACCCTATACTTACAAAAGCTACTGAAGAAAATCACAAGGAATCTATCTTTCCACTTCGAATTTTAGAGACAACGGATATTCATTCTTATCTTTTAGATTATAATTACGAAGAGAAAAAGAAAACGATTGAATATGGATACAATCGTGTTGCAAGTTTAATATTGCAGGCAAAAAAAGAACAAAGAAATACAATGCTGTTTGATGTGGGCGATGTGATAAAAGGGAGTCCGCTAGCTGAATATGTAGCAAATTCGCCGATGTTTTATTCTAGTGATATTCATCCAGCCTATAAGAGTATGAATTTAATGGGATATGACGCAGCAACGGTTGGGAATCATGAGTTCAATTTCGGATTGGATTTTTTGTTAAATACGCTAATAGGGGCTGATTTCCCCTATACGAATGCTAATATTTATGTTGATGATCATAATGGATATGAACAAGATGATATTCATTTTTTTCAACCTTATCTACTATTAGATAAAAAGTTAGTAAATGATCAAGGAAAAACGGAAAATATTAAGGTGGGTGTCATAGGATTAATTACTCCAATAACCCAGGTATGGGACAAGGAGCATTTGGAAGATAAACTTATCATAAAAAATATGCGAAAAACAGCGGAAGAAATTGTCCCTCAAATGAAAAAAGCAGGCGCAGATTTAATCATTGCTTTAGTACATGCCGGTTTATATTCTGATCAATATTGGCCAAAACAAGGGAATAATGTCAGAGATATTAGCAAAGTCAAAGGAATAGATGTTATTCTTTATGGTCACTCGCATGGTATCTTTCCAGTTAAAGGAGAAAAAGGGCCAAAAGGTGTTAACCATGAAAAAGGATTGATTAATGGAAAACCGACAGTCCAAGCAGGAAACTGGGGAAATCACCTTGGGATCATTGATTTAACGCTTCAGAAGAAAAAAGGAAAATGGGCAATAGTGGATTCAAAATCAACTGCAAAACCAATTATTAGGATTATAAAAAACAAGAAAATACCGATTGTTTCCCCAATGCCGCAAATGGAATATATTCTTTCACGATATCATCAAGATACATTAGAGTATGTAAACAGTAAGCAACTATTAAATCATTTTGATTAATATATTCACGGATGTTTCAATGTACAGGCAATAAAGTTGAAGGGAAGAATGGAACAGTTTTATAGTGTAGAGAGAAGGGGTTGGATATATGGGAAAAACATTACAGGAAATAAAATATTCCGTTCTTGATTTAGCACCGATTAGAGAAGGAAGCAATGCTGCTGAAAGTTTTAAAAATAGTTTAGAACTTATTCAACAATCTGAAAAGTGGGGATATAACCGCTATTGGGTAGCTGAACATCATAGTATGCCTGGGATTGCTAGTAGTGCTACTTCCGTATTAATTGGCTACTTAGCTGGGGGTACAAGCAAGATTAGAGTGGGGGCAGGCGGGATTATGTTACCGAATCATTCGCCTTTAGTTATTGCTGAGCAATTTGGTACATTAGAATCTATGTACCCCAATCGTATTGATTTAGGTCTTGGAAGGGCTCCTGGCAGTGATCAACTGACAGCAAGAGCATTAAGACGTTACCATCAAAGTGATGGAAGTGATTTTCCAGAATTGCTAGAGGAATTAAGAACGTATTTTAAACCATACGAAGAGACAAATTTACCAGTAAGGGCTATACCAGGGGAAGGGGAAACAATACCGATTTGGCTGTTAGGCTCCAGTGACTTTAGTGCTAGATTGGCTGCTCAACTTGGCCTGCCATTTGCATTTGCTAGCCATTTTTCACCAGACTATACGATTCCTGCACTTAATACTTATTTTCATTCATTCCGTCCATCAGAAACTTTAAAGAAGCCGTATGTGATGGTTGGAGTGAATATTATTGCAGCAGATACGGATGAAAGAGCGGCATATCTTGCTACGTCTTCACAACAGCAGTTTTTAAGTCTTATTCGGAACAAGCCGGCACAACTGCAGCCCCCGGTTTCCAATATGGAGGAAATGTGGAGTACTTATGAGAAAGCTATTGTTCACAAGCAATTGAAAGCATCTATTATCGGCTCCAAAGATACAGTTACTCAGAAACTACAAACATTTTTAGCGGAAACCCAAGCGGACGAAATAATAATCAACACACAAGTGTATTCTCAATCTGAACGTCTTCGTTCATATGAAATTGTAAAAAATATTTTAAAATAAAAGGCTGAAGCAAGTACAAAATGATATTATTTCATTTTGTACTTGTTTTTGTGTATGATAAAGCTATAGATATTTTTGTCAGTTGTAAATACTTGGAGGGAACTGTTGTGAAAACAACCATGAATTTGGTTAATCAAGAAAAGATCAAACAGATTTTAAAACAAATGGTCGATGATGCTTATGCTAATATAAAAGGTGAAGAGGTTTTACTTTGTATGGAATGTTGTGACGTAGATTTATATGTTGCGGCAGAGTCTTGTGAACCATTTATGGAGGCAGTGAAAGAAAATTTTGAACTAGATGATTTAGGTGAAATTATGGATAGAGAAGCATATCACATATTAATGAGAGAACTCGATGAATACTATGTGGATTTACATGTAAAGTCTGGTTATTATGATTATTTTCCAGCAGGTACTTATAAAGTCGATGGGAGAGAAGAGGAGTCAGAAACCAGTGTTCTAGCACCTAAGGGAGTATTTTATGCGCCGTTTGAAGACGCGGTAATTAAATAGATTCATTATAAATGGAAGGCCAGGGATTTTTTTAGAATTCCTGGCCTTTATGATGGAAGTATTGGTGATTTTTAATTCAATACTTATTCAAGAATGAATCTTATAAGCCTAGATTTATTAATTTGTATGCTTTTCAGCCACCTTTTTATGTTTATCCAATTCAGAAATAAAATGGGGCCATTTTAAAATACCATCATCTTTATCAAATTCGATAATCACATCAGATACGCCTTTTTCTGATAAAATTTGCTTTTCAATTCGTTGTCTTATTTTATCGACTTGCTCAACGGTTAATTTACTATCGATTTCGATACTTAGTTCTACGTGGAAATCTTCCCCTTCTTTGTAAACTGCTAGATCTTGGATATCACGTACATCAGGATCTTTAATCGCAATATTGCCAATTGTATCTTGCATTTCTAAATCTGCTTCCCCTATAGCACCTGCAGCGTTATCTAAAAAAACTCTCCCAACAACAATAAACATAAAAATGCCGATGATAATGGATACAATGCCTTCTGCTTGTTTAAAGTTTGTATATTCACTTACTATTACTGCCGCAATTGCTAATATTCCTCCTGCTGTTGCTACGGAATCTTCTAAAAATACTAACTTTGTTGCAGGCTTGGCAGATTTTAAATAGGCAATGCTGGCAGAAAACAATTGTAAACCTCTTGTTTTTAAACCCGCTGTTGCTACAATTTCTTTCATTGCTTTAATTAAAACGGTAAATTCTAAGCCTACAGATATGGAGAGGATAATGATAATGAGTAAAAAGCCTGTTGATTCTTGTGGCTTAAGAACATGATCAAGTCCTTCGCGAATTGTTTCATAAGCCATAATTCCAACGATTAAAACAGCAAATAATAAAACAATATTGACAAGTCTGCCAAATCCTCCGGGAAAGCGTTTTGTTGGAGCTTTTTTACTTAATGCAGATCCAATAAACACAAAAAATTGATTGGCTGCATCACCAAGGGAGTGCATGGTTTCTGCAAACATCGCCACATTACCGGTGAGAAAGTAAGCAACTCCTTTTAATAAGGAGATAACGGTATTTACTAAAGCAGCAAGCAGAGCCGAACGGTTTCCATTCTTTAATAATATTAAGAATTCCTTCATTCTATCTTATACCCTTCTTCCTTAGTAAAGGTCGTGTACAAATAAAAAGAGAACTTCCCGTTTCTAACCAGCCAAAATCTAAGTGGTTATATTGTAAGGGAAGCCTCTATTAACTTCTATTTGATACTGTTGAAAAACCTTGTTCACTCATTTTTTTCGTAAGTCTATGGTGTTATCAGACACTTGTTGAATATGTATGACTAAGAAGTAGTTAATCTGGTATTATTAAGCAGATGCGCTTTTTTCAACCGCACTGTTCCAATCAGGAAAATAATGGAGCGCATGGCGCATTAAATCCGGGTGGCTTTGTTTTATCTTCTTTTTATTCATATTCATGCCATTTGAGCGTAATTGTTGAATAGCCAACATTACTTCATCGGCAGTCATGCTAATATCCATGGACCTACCTCCTTTTAAATTTATTCATATTATTTACCAGATCAACAGGATTTATTCGATTTTTCCGTAAATATTTCTTGGGAAAGCGCAAAAAGTGCGCTATAAAGACAAAAGTTGACTTTTCTCCTTGGATAATGTCGAACCCGTTAAGGAAGGGTAACACTTCATTGTACGAATGACTATTCTTTCGCTATAATTGGGAGGGGAATGAGAAAATAGAAGGACGTGATTTTAAAAGTGGATAGCAAAAGGCTGTTTATGATTCTTCCTATCGTTGTACTAATGTTTAGTTTTTTAGGGATTAATAAAGTTTCTGCACATGCTTATATTACAAATTCAAACCCTAGTGAGAATGAAATATTAAAGACAGCGCCAGAGAAGGTATACATAGAGTTTAATGAAAAGATTCAAACTGGCTTTAAAATCTTAAATGTTTTAAATTCATCGGGTGAAAGAGTAGACAAGAAAAATGTAGTCATTAATCCTGATACAGAAAAATCAATGGAAGTTGATCTAAAGTCAGATTTACCGAATGATATATATACGGTAGAATGGAGGGTTGTATCTGCTGATGGCCATTCCGTTTCTGGGATGATTCCTTTCAGCATTGGAGAATTACCTGATGGTGCAGCTTTTCCAACTCAACAGGACAATGGTAATCTAGTGAGCTTTATAAGTACGATGATCAATAAAGGCTTTCTTTATATAGGTTTTTCTATCTATATGGGATTATTGTTATTCTATACAATTTGGTATAGAAATGAAAAATTATCTGCAAAGCTAGTAAAAAGAACGAAAAAAATATCCATTATTGCTGTCTTATTCCTTGCCATTAGTATTATTAGCTCATTAGTTATTCAAACACAAAGCTATGCTGGTGTGAGTCTATTAGCTAGTATAAAGCCAAGTAATTTAATGGAAACATTGACAAGTACGAAGGAAGGAATTATTTGGATTGTACAAATGATCCTTTTGGCTATTTTATTCCTTGCACAACGATTTATTTGGACAAAAGAAGCTTATTTAGAAAGAAAGCATTGGATAATTCCCGGATTAGCATTTATAGGCATCATGCTTTCAAAAGCATTTCTTGGTCATCCTTCCAGTTCGCCTTATGAGACAGTAGCTATCGTGCTTGATTTCTTTCACTTAATAGCAGCATCTATTTGGCTTGGCGGAATGATTGTCATTATTCTCTTTTTACGAGAAGGAATATTTTCTAAAGAAGGGGAAGGACATGATTTATATTGGGCAACTATGGAGAGGTATTCATTATGGGCCCTTATTACTGTTGCGGTTTTAGCCATTTCTGGCGCAATAAATGCCTCCTTATTAATTCCTGATTTTCAGTCATTAGTAAGTACGGCATATGGAAAGGTTTTGCTTATTAAAATTGGTTTACTTGTTTTAATGTTAATTTTTGGTGCATATCACCTTGTCAGCAGACTTCTATTAAGAAAGAAAGACTTTTATAAAAAATCAATAAAAATGGAAATTACACTTGGCATATTAATATTGCTTGTAACTACGGCGTTTACTCAAATACAGACACCAACCTTGCCTATCGACCTGCCGTTCTATGAAGAAGCAGAACTTGGTTATAATGAAAATATCAGTTTATCGATCACACCTAAGAAAACAGGTGTACAAAATCAGTATGAAGTATTTGTATTTGATAATAACCGCAAGCCAATCGATCCTGTGGAACAAATTACAATTAGTTTAAGACAAGGAGAGAAAGAAATGTCTTTTCCATTAACGAAGGAAAAGGAAGGACATTATTTTGCAGAAAATCTTCAGTTAAATCAGCCGGGTAAATGGGATGTAGAAATACATGTATTAACCGATAAATTAGAATCACTGGATTATTCTTACTCCATCGACATAAGATAAAGTTTCATGAAGAGGGAAATGGGAATAGGAAAAATATTTCTTGGGAAAGCGCATAATCAGACAGGATTTTTAGGAAAAAAAGTCGTATTATAGCGAATAATATAAAAAGCAATCGGATTTGGTAACAAACAAGTCCTCCATTATTGAGGACTTTCAGACTATAGGCAATTACCTTAAGTAATTATGAGGTTTGTCTATAGTCTTTTTTCTCAGCTGTTCCTTATTATGTGGCAGTTTTCTTATCGCGATGAATTTTCATGCCAATGCACGCGAAGGGAACTTTTTTTGATGACGGAATAATATAAACGATGTCCTAAAATACCAGCGATAAAAGTTAGGATGATGTCTTTTATTAAAGGTAGAGCCATCCAACTCCACATTAGCTGGTAAGTAAATCCTTCTGGTGCAGCATACCAAACTTTATAAGCCAAATACATCCAACTAGTCCCAATTATGTAATTAATAAATAATCCAATGAAGCCGCTAAAAATATAGAATGGAATGGTTTGTTTTTTTTCGATGAAGAAACCGACAAAAAATGCTGTCATAATAAAGGCTAAAATAAAGCCAAATGATGGTCTGGTGATTACCATAAGGCCGCCCGATATCCCTGCAAAGATGGGTATTCCGATAAGACCAACAAGCATATAAACAAACATTGCCACGCTTCCCAATCTTTTACCAAGAATCAGCCCTGCAAGAATAGAGAAGAAAGTCTGAAGAGTTACGGGAACACCTCCAATGATAAGAAAACTTGTAACATTTGCTCCCACCGCCATAAAAGCAACAAATAACGCAATCATTGTTATATCTATTGGCTTCCACTGTTTCAAAATGGCCACTCCCTTTTGTTTAATTTCTGTAATTAACTATACTTCTCTAATTGATTTGTGTCAACCTAGAATATAATTTAGTTAACATATAAAAATACATATATTTTGTTTCTCTGTTCATACTAGAAATAACAAGAAAGGAGATGTTTGCATGAAAAAATTAAAATATCCATTCATAAGCATCTTTTTGGTAAGCTTATTCCTAATGCAGCTTAGCAGTCCTTTACATGGTGGTGCGGAAGAGCTGCCTTCCTATGTAAAATGGGGGAGAATTGCCATAACAAAAACACAAGAAAAATATCCTAATAGTGAAGTTACTGATTATCTGCATGTAGGCAAGGAAGATAAGAAAGGAACTTCTGTGGAAAAGTTTAAGCTAATTGTAAACAAAGATCAAAAGGAAATTGGTGTATTTGTTCATTTAACTTTTGATACGCGCACAGAACGACTATTATCGGTAGATATGAAGGAAACAAAGCCTTAATTTTCGAAAAACTCTCTAAAATAATTGGTTTTAGAGAGTTTTTTTGTTTTAATAGAAGAAAGAGAGTAAAGGGGGAGAAAAGATGATAGGCAATATACAAAAGATCATGCGCTATCCAATAAAATCATTTACTGGAGAAAGCTTGGAAAAGGCACGGATTATGTCGTATGGAATATATGGCGATCGAAGTCATGCTTTTATCGATAGAGCGAATAATAAGCATTTAACCATTACGCAATACCCTAAAATGGTTACATATAAAGCGGGCTTTTCAGGAGAAGAGTCAATAGAAAAATATCCTAATTTAACTATAACTGCCAATGATGGCTCGGAATATATTTGGGGCGAAACGGCATTATTAGAAAGATTAGAACAAGAAACGAATCGGACATTAGATTCAATCGCCTATGCTCCAACCTTTGTTCCCTTTCCAGCAATTGAAGAAGATAATCTGTTATTAATTTCCACAAAAGCTCTATCAGAATTATCTACATCATTTGGTGAATCGATTGATGAGAGAAGATTCAGAGGAAATATTGTCTATGATCTCCAAGAAAGTGACCTAAACGAACAAGATTTACTAGGGAAACAAATTAAAATCGGTTCAGATGTAATTCTGGAGATTAATAAGTTTTGTGAAAGATGTATGATCATAACAGTAGATCCTGAAACAGGCACCCGACAGCCGAAGCTATTAAAACAGATTGTTAAAGAGCGAAATAACCATTTTGGTTTATATGCAAGTGTGATTAAGACTGGAATTATTCATATTGGTGATAAGATAGCTATTTTATAAAGATGGTGCAAACATAATACTTAATTTTGTATAGTTGAACATTCTGTTATTACAGTGCAAATATAAAAACTATTTGTTTTCATCATGCTTCCAATTAATCCATCGTGAGCAAGCCTTTCTGGTACCTCAGGAACAGAGTATTCCTCCCGCCGTTTCCTTCTGTTTTAAGGTTCTATTGATAATTGGATTAACAAGTTAGTAGAAATGGTATTAATATTCAATTCAATTTTTCTAATAAAACAGGGAAGATTTTGAAACTTAATTCCTAACCATACGTATGAATTTATGAATATATAGACAAGAGTATTTGTAAAGGATGGGATTTACATTGGTTAGGAAACAAAAAGCTTCATCATTTCTGGAAAAATATTGGGTATCTTCTATTGGTGTATTTGTATTGTCACAAATATTCTTTTTTTCATCAGAAGCAACAGGATGGATACTTAAATACAGAGATATGGATGGAACAATATTCGGGAAGCTTCTTGACAGTTTTATTATCACTGAATGGTTTAATTTCTATAAAACGCCACAGTATAATCTACTCACTGTCTTTTTTGGCGTCTTTTTTCTTGTGCCTGGAATAATTAGTGCGATAGTAAAGGTTTTTACTCGCAGTAAATAATAAATACCTTTGCTGATTAAGCTGTAATAATAGATATGTATGCAAGTGGGGTAACCAACAGCAATACCTGATGTCCATATTTAACTCTGCTGCTAGATCAAAGGCTTGCTTATAGAGAAGCAGTAGGATAGTGGAAGATGGAATTGAATAGAAGAATCTATTCAGGCAGTCAAGTTATAGTTATTAACCCAGAATAGGTACCCAAATTTTATAACGGGAAGTTAGAAGATGAAAATTAAAACAAGAAAAAGTAACAGTTTTTTAAAAGAAGTATTATTTGAGATAGTTGGGGAAGTAGTCTGGAACATTTTACTATTTATACCAAGGATGGCATTTCGCCTAATTAGTAGCATTTGGTAAAATGGTTAATTAGTGAATTGCCTGTTTTTTCAATTAGTTACAAATTAAAAAGGCTATAGGAGCTTGTCATCCACTTCCATTTCAGTTTTGTAGAAGACTGGCGAAAAACTAACAAATATAGCAGCAGAAGAGTAAAAAAGCACCCTATAGGTAGACATTAAAAAGTCTACCTAAGGGTGCTTTTTTATACATAGTAATATTTTCATTTAATCAAACGTTTGATTAAATGAAATAGTATCTTGCCGTTCCAATAAAGTTATGATATAGTTACCTAGGTAATTAATTTTAGATCGGAGAAAGCAATGAACACGACTCATGATTTATTCCATTCTATCCAGCAGCTCGCACGACAATTAACCAAACAATTAAATACAGCACTTGAGCCATTTGATATTTATAGCTCTGAATGGGCAATTTTGTATGTATTAAAAAAGAATGGTCCCCTTACTCAAAAGGAAATCGCCGATTATCTATCCATAGAACCCCCTCCAGTAACACGTACCATAAAGAAGCTCGTGGAGAAAAAATATGTTCTGCAAATAAAGGGAGAAGACAAGAGGACAAATAGAGTATTTCTAACAGATTTTGCTATACAGCAGTATGCGAAATGGGAAGCAGCTGTTCTGCTAGCAAATCAGGAGTTACTTAAACAATTGCCAATCGAATCTCAAAAGACTTTACAACATATAATTTTTGAATGGATTCATTCATTAGCAATCAAGGAGGAAAAGAAGTGATTAAAGAACCATTATGGACAAAGGGATTTATCCAAATATGGGTAAGTAACTTTTTTTTATTTATGACGTTTTATTTTTTACTAGTTTCATTACCAATCTATGCGATTCGAGAATTAAATGGAAAGCAGTCTACAGCAGGTTTAGTTGTTACGGTATTCATAATAACAGCTATTCTTATCCGGCCTGTAGCTGGTAACTTGATGCAGAAGTTTGGCAAAAAAGCCATATTTGTTACATCATTACTTATTTTCTTAGTGGCAGCGGTTTTTTATTTATTTAGTGATTCTATCACTAGTTTGCTCATCGTTCGCGCATTACACGGCATTGGATTTGGTATGGCTACAACCGCTACCGGGACAATTGTTGCAGACATTTTACCAAGCTCCAGAAGAGGAGAAGGTATGGGGTATTATTCAATGAGTATGAATTTAGCGATGGTAGTCGGTCCATTTATCGGACTCCAGGCAATTAACTCATGGGGAACTTCTACCTTGTTTATATTGGCGCTAATATTTGCTTTCTTTGCGATATTAACAGGTGGATTTATGAAACTGGACTCAGATATGGAAACAGAGAGAGTAGAACAAGAAGCGAAAGTGAAAGAGAAAAAAGGAATTCAATTTGATCGAATTATAGAGAGTACGGCAGTAAAAATTAGTATCGTAGCAGCCATATTCGGTCTTGTTTATTCATCGATTCTTTCTTTTGTTTCGGTTTATGCTGAAAACAAAGGATTTATAAGTGTTTCAGGATATTTCTTTGTGGTTTACGCTATCTTTATGCTAATAGCAAGACCTTTTGCTGGTAAATGGTTTGACCGCTATGGTGCAAATAAAATTGTTTATCCATGTATCGTACTATTTTCCATCGGGATGCTTGTCTTGGGGACTGCACAATCTGAATGGATGTTCTTATTATCTGCTGCATTAATTGGCTTAGGATATGGATCAATGTTCCCGTGTCTACAAACCATTGCGATTCAGAAAGCAGCACCACATCGAAGAGGTCTCGCAACAGCTACTTTTTTATCCATATTTGATATAGGAATAGGGTTTGGCTCCTATATTGTTGGAATTATTGGTGATGCTATTGGATTAAATTCTTTCTATTCATTAAGCAGCATTTATATTTTAATCGGCATTGCTGTTTATTACTATTTGCATGGTAAAACGATTAGAAATGAAAAGACAGTAACGAAGAAAGAACAATTAAATAGAGGTGCTTAAAAAAAGACTCTCCTTTAGAAATGAAATTTTTCTAAAAGGAGAGTCTTTGTTATTATTTTGCCTTTGTAACCACTTTTATAACAGATTTGCTGACATTACCAGATGTATCTTTTGCCGTAATAGTTAAAGAGGTTTTTTCTTTTTGCTTTTTAATTTTGATAGAAAAAGCTCCTTTTTTATTTGTTTTTCCTTCTGCTAATACTTTGTTGTTTCTTTTAATGATAATGGTTGCATTTTTTTCAGCAGTTCCTGTTACTTTTGTTGTTTTCGTCGTGATCGTATTTACTTTTGGCTTAGCAGGAGCTATTTTATCTGCTACTGTAATAGTCTTCGCTTTACTTATATTTTTCGCCTTATCTGTAGCTGTAACACTGATTTTAGTATTTTCTTTTTGCTTTTTAATTTTAATCGTATACTTTCCTTTTTTATCAGCAACTGCAGAACCGAGCTTCTTTTTGCCTGCTTTGGCAGTAACAGTAGAATTAGCTTCCGCGTTACCAGTGATTTTATCTGATTTATTACTGATTGTTCCAGTTATCGTTGGGATAGGAGGTGGTGTGTTATCCACAACTTTCACGGTTGCTGGTTTACTTGTATTTTTTGCACCATCTGCAGCTGTAACAGATACAATTGTATTAGCTTTCTGTTTTTTGATTTTAATAGCGAATTTCCCACTTTTATCGGCCGTTCCTTTACCGATCAATTTCCCCTTAACTTTTGCATTAATATTAGCAAAAGGTTCACTTGTTCCTTTCAGCAAACTATCATTATCGCCAACCTTTTGAACGGTTGGTGCATTTGGAGCTTTCGTGTCTCTTTGAACAGTTGTTCTGAGGGATGTATTTGCCGTTCCATTTTTGCTTGAAAGCTGGACATACATAAGCTTATCCGCTTTTTGTAAAGGTATTTCTACTGTAAACTTGCCATTTTTGTCTGCTGACGAAGAATAGGTTTTACTGCCAAGTTTTACACTTACTTTGCTTCCTTGTTCAGCTGTCCCGGTAAGTAATCGAGTACTATTATAAACAGGATTAATTTTTGCTTTTAATTTTAGAGCACTAAAAGCAGAAAATGCGTTTAATCGCCCCCAGCCAGATACTTTATCAAAACCGATGGGATTACTACTAGCGGGTAAATCATCTGGATATTCTTCCGAAAATTCATTTTCAGGATTGTCATTTTCCTTAAAAACAATAGATGTTGTTGTTTCAATTAAATATTTTTCTACCTCTTTAGGCTTTAGCTTCCCATTTAAAGAAAGCAATAATCCAGCCACAGCAGATACATGTGGCGTAGCCATCGAAGTACCACTGTATAATAAAAGATTTCCATTGGGAACAAGACTTGGAATGTTGGAACCTGGTGCAACAAGCTTAAGCTCTTTCCCATAACTTGAATAATCAGCAACGATATCTAAATCGTTCGAAGCTCCAACGGCCGTTACATATTTGGAAGAGCCCGGATAATCAAGTCCTTCATAACCATTATTTCCACTTGCTGCAATAATAGTGACATTTTTGCTGTTGGCATATTGAAGCATGGACTCTATTACTCTACTATAACCACCACCCAAACTCATGTTGATGACTTTTGCGCCATGATCTACCGCATATTTAATTCCTTTTGCAATTTGTTCCGTATCACCAGAGCCAGATGCATCTAATATTTTGACTGGCATAATTTTTGCGTTTGAATGGATGCCAGACATAGAATAGCCATTATTTATACCTGCTGCGATAATGCCGCTTACATGTGTACCATGATTATTGTCATCATATACATTGTCTGATTCGTTGATAAAATTATAACCCGCTGTGATTTTATTTTTTAAATCGGCTAAGGAAGCATCCACACCAGTATCTAAGACAGCAATTTTCATTTGTTTAACATCAGTAGATTGTTGAAGTTGATAAAGCTTTTCAAATTGAATATCAGCACCATTTTTCCCATTTGTTTGTGCTGTGTTTTTTAATGACCATTGGTAAGGTGCAGATACATCACTTGGCAAGGATAGTAAGGTATACTGTTGTACAGGCTCTATATACTCTACTTCATTTGCGTTTTGAATCTTGTTAATAAGGGTATTAGCACTCTTCGTTGTGTATTTTCCTTCATTCAATTCAAGGGTAAACATCCAGTCAGCAATTTTTTCGCTTCCTTCTAACCCTTTAATAGATTGAGCAGAAGTTTTACCCAAACTGTTTTTCAAAGAAGAAACTGTTTTACCAGATTTCATTTTTACAATATATTTATTATTTATCTCTTTGTTCGTTATACTTGAGCTGGAAGCTCCTAATAAAGTAAAAATGTCATCAAGCGTTTTTCCTTCTATATTAGATAACTCTACTTTGTTAGCGAGGGATGAAATCTTGGTTTGTAAAGCGGTAGGAGAAGCTTCTAAGGTGATTTCATATAAATTATTTATTGCTTTTGCTTCGTTTTTTCCAATTTTATAGGTGCTGCTTGTACCATTATCTAGCAGGTTAGTGAAAATCGGTTTTAGCGCTTTTAAATTTGTTAATACATCTTGTCTTAGCTGCTTATTAAATATCATTTTCGCCGATAAAAATGGCGATACTTGATAGTATAAAGAAGATAGTTTTTTCCCATTTGCCGTTGAAGACAAAATGGTATCTCTAATAGTACGTAATTGTGTAAGGATTGTTTGGCTGTCCTTTGACTCCTTGGTACTTAATTCAACTGGACATGCTTCTTCTGCTTCAACAGTAGGAGCTTGCTTTGTATCCGTTACTTTTAAGGAAAATTGACTATTCGGTTCAGGTACTTCCTCTTCTTCTATGTATTCCTCATCATCTACGTTGGAATAATACTCAACCTTAATATAGTACGGACCTTCCCAAGCAATCGGGAAGTAAATGACGCCCTTATTATCCATAAAGCTAACGGCGTTATATTGATCGAAGGTGTTGTCTGACATAGCATTATCTTTACTTGAATATACGCTAATATTCATTTCTTCCGTCGAATTTAATTCAACCTCTAGGTGAGTTGCTTTAGTCACGACAGATTTTGGATCGATCTTAAACCATTTAACATGTTCATCTGGCTGAAAGCTCGAGGATAACTCTTTTCCGATCGAAAGAGTAGCAGCTGAAATTTCTCCTTCTGATGCTAGGATCTCTTTTGATGGCATTGCGCTTAATACTAATGTCACCGTTAATAACAAAGCAAAAATTGTTTTCCATTTACACTTTTTCATAATTTCCCCCCTATAAGTGGTATATTACAAATCTATTAAATCACCTTTCTTCCTATTTGTCCTCATATTTTTTGTATTTTTAGAAAAAATTGTATGTTATCCCTTTTTCATTTAATAAAATCGGCAGCAGATCGATATTTTCGTTTTATGAAAATCAAACCCAATTTATGTGGGAGTATGATAGAATAGTCTAGTAAATATTGTAAAGAAGGAGTTCCAAATCATATGAACGAGCCATTATTTTTTAAACCAGTATTTAAAGAAAGAATTTGGGGCGGTACTGCACTGCGTAGCTTTGGATATGATATTCCGAGTGAAATAACAGGGGAGTGCTGGGCGTTTTCTGCACATCCACATGGTCAAAGTATAGTAAAGAACGGATCATTAGCGGGTAAAAACTTAGAAGAGTTATGGGAGAATCATCATGAGCTTTTTGGTAATATAGAAGGTGACCGTTTTCCGTTATTAACAAAAATATTAGATGCTAATCAAGATTTATCTGTACAAGTGCATCCAAATGATGACTATGCAAAAGTTCATGAAAATGGAGAACTTGGTAAAACGGAATGTTGGTATATTATTGACTGTCAAGAAGGAGCAGAAATCATTTTTGGGCATCACGCGAACACAAAAGATGAATTAACAACGATGATAGCTGAAAATAAATGGGATGAATTATTAAACAAGGTACCAGTGAAAAAAGGTGATTTCTTCTTTGTACCTAGCGGAACAATTCACGCTATCGGTGAAGGAATTATCATCCTTGAAACACAACAAAATTCTGACACAACATACCGTGTATATGATTATGATCGTACAGATAGCGACGGCAATAAGCGAGAGCTGCATATTGAACAGTCAATTAACGTTACAACTGTTCCACATCAATTAGCGGCAACTACTCCAGTTGTTGAACAACAAGGAAACATGGAGATTACTAAATTTGTTACATGTGATTATTTTACAGTAGAAAAATGGGTGTTGGACGGACAGTCTACTAGAAAACAAGACCAAGATTTTTTACTATGTAGCGTAATTGAAGGCTATGGATCTCTGCAAAAGGATGGCAAAGAATTCACTTTCCAAAAAGGGGATCATTTCTTACTGCCATATAAATTTGGTGAATTTGAATTGACTGGGAAAGCAGAACTGATTGTTTCCTATATCTAAAGCGAATTTCCAAAAATAAAAAAGAGTGTCATTTGGGTACTGATCTCCAAAAGTTAGAATAACAATACTAACTTTTATCGGTAACTACCTTTGCACTCTTTTTTATTTATTTTCGGATAATATGGAGTAATGGTGCTGTATTGTCCTTTTATATCAGCCGTTCCTAACCGAATGATCGAAAATATTACCCATAGAAGAGTCTCTGCTAGTTTAGCTCTAATGCTTATAAGAAGCTGTTAAGATTTCTACATATCTATTCGAATAGGTTTTCTTTTTTCATATTTGTAATATGCTGTAAAACCTGCTTTCTTTGCTAGATTAAGAGCTTGCATGAAATCTGCGCCAACATCGTCTTTTCTATGGGAATCAGAACCAATTGTAAGTATTTCGCCACCTAACTTTTTATATAATGCCAACACTTCTATAGAAGGTAATGATTCATTTAAGCTTGTTCGCCAGCCAGAAGTGTTAATTTCTAAACCGATGTTTCTTTTAATTGCTGTTGTTAAGATAGTAGTGATAATCTCCTGATAGTCAGGGAAGTGATAGATACCTCGTGTTGGATGGGCATATCGCTTCATTAAATCAAAATGAGCGAGGACATCAATATCTGCGTATGTAACTAATTCAAGAACCTCTTTAAAATAAGTAAGATAAATATCCTCATCAGGGTGAGCATTCATATATTTACGAAGTGTTAGCCCGTGTAAATTGTGAACAGAACCAAGAATATAATCAAAAGGAATTGGTGCTAACACTGTTTTATATTGTTCACGTAATAAATGGGGTTCACATAGTTCAATTCCTAATTTAATTATTAATTGATCCTGATAACTAATTCTACATTTGTTGATGTCTTCTAAATATGTTGGCCAATTCATATGACCGTAAGTCGGGGCATTCGGATTGACAGAAAAGTGTTCGGTAAAACAAATTTCATTTATCCCTTTTCTTATAGCATTTTCACAAATATCCATCATTATTGCTTTAGAATCAAATGAATGATTGGAATGGTGATGATAATCAATATAATACATAAGAATCTCCTTTAATTTGTCAGTCGATAATGAAACCCAGCCTGTTTATTTTATCATATTTTAATAACAAACTTGAAGTTGGAAAGAGGTTCTATTATTATATGATAAAAAAGATTTCAGATAATTCCTGTTTTAAACTTACTAAACAGGTAGGAATAATGTATAATAGATGTATGAAGGTTTAGGGGGAGGAAATGATGACCGAGGTAAGATCAATCAACTGGAAAGACGATACCATTGTTTTGTCTGTTGATTATCCAAAGAAAATACAGAATGAATATAAAGTAGTGATAATGTGCCATGGGTTAATTGGCAGTAGAATTGGCGTTGATCGCTTGTTTGTTAAGGCAAGTAATGTACTGACAGAATTGGGTTATTTAGTGATTCGTTTTGATTATAGGGGATGTGGCGAATCTAGTGGTGAGTATGGCAGCACAAAATTGTCTGATTTAATCGATCAGACAGAAGCCATTATTCAATTTGCTTATGAAAAATTCTCGATAATGGAACTTATTTTACTTGGCCATAGTTTGGGTGGAGCTGTCGCTGTATTGACAGCTATCAAAGATGCACGAGTCAGACGGTTAATTCAGTGGGCTGCTGTCGGGGATCCAGCGGTTGATATTAAACGAATATTTGGAGAAGAGAGATTGTCTGAATTAGCAGAAAGAGAAGTCGTTGATTTTTACGGCTATTCTTTTTATCAAACTTATTTCGATTCTTTAATAGATTATAATCCATTAAAGAGTTGTCATAAGTTTTCAGGAGATGTTCTTCTTGTGCACGGTACTGCTGATGAGGATATTCCTTATCACTATTTGAATAAATATAAAAATGAATATTTAACTAGAAATACAGGAACTGTTGAATCCGTATTTATTGAAGAGGGAATACATACTTTCTCATCTGGCAGCCAATTTATGAAGCTGATTAATGGAACGGTTGACTGGTTAGAAAGGAAATAATTAAAAACGCAAATGGATGAAGTAGATATCCGTTTGCGTTTTTTTAAGTGAAAATAATTATTTTGCTTATTTTAATGGAAATTTATAAGTGAATAACTTAAAATGTAAATAGATGAAATGAATTTGAGGGGATAATATGGCACAAGAGCAAAGATTAATGGACATTATTCAGTATTTAAATGTGCATGAAAAAATAACAGTGGAAGAAATTTGTTCCCTCTTTCATGTTTCCAGAGATACAGCTAGAAGAGATTTAGTAAAACTAGAAGAGGAACAAGTAATTATTCGAACAAGGGGTGGTGCGCTTTTACCAAAAATTCATCGCAAAGTAGATAATTATCATAATCGATTGAAAGCTGTATCAGAAGAAAAGAAAGCAATTGGAAAATTAGCTGCATCCTTTGTTCGAGAAAATGATCATATTATTTTAGACGCCTCCACCACTGTGCAGGCAATCGGAAGTTTTATTAATCAAGAATGTACAGTGATAACAAATTCTATCAATTTGGCGGATATTTTATCAGATAAGCAATTGCCGAAAATTCACTTATTAGGTGGAGTGATGCAAAAAGAACATCGCTATTTATACGGGAATTCTGTTATTCAACGATTAGATAAATATTATGTAGATAAAGTGTTTATTGGTATTGTCGGTATATCTGAAAAAGGACTAACAATTGTCGACGAAGAAGACGGTGATGTTAAAAAGAAGATGATGCAGCAAGCAAAGCAGGTTATTGTAGTTGGTGATAATAGCAAGATAGGCATTACTGACTTTTACCAATTCGCGAATCTTTCCGATATTGATCTCTTTATCACAGATAAAGAACCGGAAGAATGGTTTATTCAGTTATTAAAGGAAAATGGTGTGGAGTTATTAGTGGCAGACAGGAAGGATGGAGAAGGATGATTACATGTATTGTAACCGATTTAGATGGCACTCTTTTAAATCATGAAAGTAAGATTAGTCCAGAAAATGCAGCCAGTTTGAAAAGTGCACAAGAAAAAGGAATAGAAGTAATTGTAGCAACAGGTCGAAACTATCCAGATGTTATGGAGATTTTCAAAGAAACTGGATTAAAAACTTGGGTTATTGGCGCAAATGGTGCGACCATTCATGATCCAGAAGGAAACCTATTTGATCATCTTCCGATGGATAAGCCAAAAGCAATGAGTCTATTACAATGGTTAGATGAGAGAGATTACTATTATGAAGTTTTTAGCAGCGATTATCTTTACTCGCCACAGCGTGGTAGACAATTAATTGCAATTGAACTTGATCGTTTATGTACGGCAAATCCTCAAATTAGCAGAGAAGAGCTTGAAAAGCATGCGACTATTCAATTTTCGCAAACTGGATTTTCTTATATTGATAGCTATAAAGAAATAGAAAATCCTGCAATTGATGTCTATAATATTTTGGCATTTTCCTTTGATAAAGAGAAGCTAGACGCTGGATGGAAAACATTCGAAGATGATTCCGCCATCACTCTTGTTTCATCTGGAACCTATAATTTTGAATTTGAGCATAAGGATGCCTCCAAAGGAAACGCATTGACAAAACTAGCGAATCACTTAGGAATTCACTTAAAAGATGTGTTAGCAATGGGTGACAGTATGAATGATCTATCGATGTTAATCAAGGTGGGATATCCTGTAGCGATGGGAAATGCAAGGCAGGATGTAAAAGATGCTTCAATAGAGGTCGCTGAAACGAATGACCAGGATGGAGTCGCAAATACGATTAAGCGGATAGTATTGTCCTCGATTACTATATAATAGGAAAGCCGCATGGATATAAGTCTTAGAATTAAATAAAACCTAAACAATTATACGGAGAAGTCATTTATAATCTCTTATGATTGTTTAGGTTTTTTAATTTGGATAAAGAAAGCTTATGTCATTATTCACAGCTTGATTACACGGCCCTTTCCAAGGGAATAGCGCAAAAATTGCTTTCTGCCATTTGTCTGCAAGGTCTTAGGCGTTTTGCTGTGTCCTATGCATATCAGCAAGAAGGGTTTAAGAAACTTGTTTGAAAATTAGTTCGATACATTGAATTTTTATAGCGAATCTATTTTAATTTATCCATATTTTTTAATTACTGCTTTAATTACAATAGATCCTTCAACTGGGAGACGCCTATTTTGTAATGGTTTGATACTATTTTTTTTAACGAGAATGAGATATAATAAGTAGGTAGTAAAAAAATAGTATCTAGTACTAATAGCAGATGATATTATTTTTGATAGCGGTTTTTATCAGCGGAATATTTGGCCATTTTAAAAATCTTACATATAGTAATGCTACACATAAATATTAGTAATTTTTACATAAAGGAGAAAGAAAAAATGTATGCATTTACGAGCAGATTTGCAAATGTTGTCTTAAAAATTTTTGGAAGAACAAAGGTAATCAATAAAGATAAATTACCGCAAGATACTGGTTATGTGGTTGCATGTTCTCATATTGGCTGGGTGGATGTGGTTGCGCTTGGTACTTCTTTATTACCAAATGAAATTCACTTTATGGCAAAGAAAGAGTTATTTAATAAACCAAAAGCAGCTAAATTTTTGCATAGTATTAATGCTTTTCCAGTGGATCGAGAAAATCCAGGCCCAAGCAGTATAAAAACGCCAGTAAAACTATTAAAGGACAAGAAGATAGTAGGAATTTTTCCTAGTGGAACAAGAACTTCTGAGGATGTGCCATTAAAAAAGGGAGCTGCTACCATTGCAAACTTGGCGAGAGTGCCTATCGTTCCAGCAGCTTATAGTGGTCCAACAGATTTAAAGGGTCTTTTAAGGGGCAGGAAAATACATGTTATATTCGGTGATCCAATTTCCTTGAAAAAGGAAGATGGTACAAAAAAAGATCCAGCTGATATTACAAGGGAATTAAGCGATGTAATGGCACAATTACAAAATGAATTAGATAAAAGAGGCGGTAAGCAATGATGAATCTACAGAAAGTGAAGGATATACTAAGTCGGTATCCTCTGCCTTTAGTAGATGAAATATTAGAGTTAAAAGAAGGCAAAATGGCAGTTGGAGTAAAGCAAATTAACAAGGAAGATACATTTGCAACGGGACAAAATCCAAATAATCCGATTATGCCAGGTGTCCTTATAATTGAAGCGATTGCTCAAGTTACTGCAGTAGCTATTCATAGTGAAGAAAAACATAGGAATAAATTTGCCTTATTAGCAGGCATAAATCATTCCAAAATTCGTAAGCCTGTATTTCCTGGGGATGAGCTTTGTATGGAAGTAATGGTTGAAAAGGTGAAAAATAGCTTTGCTAAAGCAAGAGGTAAAGCAACAGTAGCTGGTGAATTGATTTGTGAAGCAGAGTTTCTTTTTTCCTTTCAATAAGCAATGCCAATACTTGGTCACTTTCTAGAAATGGACAATCTTTCTAGAAGGTGATTTTTAATTTTTATGGAAGACTAGATAGCTAATTATAGCAGTTTTCAACAGTTTCTATCAAAATTTTACGCATCCAAAATAATGAAGAAATTTATAAATCCTCCTTAAAATAATTACAATTCCCTATCAAATATTTCATAGATTACAAGACTATTTTCTAGTAAATAGACATATATCTATAAAGAGAAAGGGGATGTACCTATATGCAAACCTCCAAAACACGTACATTAATCCAATATTTGAACACAACAATATTAGGAATCATCCTAATGTTTATCCTTATTGCGGGAATCACGACCTCTATTTTTTCCTTTAAATTAACTTCTGATAATGTTGCCAATATCTTAAAATCTGTAAATACAACGGAAATTTATACAGAAATATTTCATAGTGAAAATCATCTTTTTCCAAAATCAGATGGAAAGGGACTTTCAATCGGAAATATTCTTTTTCAAATTGCCACTAATATTCGTTTAGATGACACGCGCACACTTTTAGGAAGAGAACTACCTGCTTTGACTTTTTTTCATACTGAAATAGTTGTCGCAGAAGAAGGGACAAGTCTTGCTAATCTTCCGTTTGAGTCAACACCATCCGAAGAGCTTATGAAAAATCCTAAAGAAGTAGATGAAGAAAAAGTGGAGAAGGAAGAAAAGCCTTCAGATAACAAAGCACCAGTTACTACTCCAAAAAATAAAACAGTGTTGGTCTACAATACTCATAATCTAGAAGCCTATCTACCACTTTTAAAGAATGCAAATGAAAATGAAGCAGTCAGCTCAGATGAACGGGCTAATGTAGTTGGATTAAGTAATAAATTAAGTAGTCTATTGCAAGATGAAGGGATTGGCGTGCAATTAGATAAAACAAATATTAACCAAAAGCTTCTTGATAGAGGCTGGAATTTCTTCTCATCTTATGCCGTTTCTAAAGAAGTGGTGGAGACAGCAGTTAGCGAAAATAAACATATAAACTATTTAATTGATATACACCGAGATTCAGCAAGGAAAAAAACTACTAGTGCTACGATTAATGGCAAAAACTATGCCAAATTACTATTTATTATAGGCAATGCGAATAAAGGATATGAAAAAAATCAAGAATTTGCCAAAAAGCTTCATGCTGAACTGCAAAAAAAATACCCTGGGATATCAAGAGGCGTATTCCTTAAGGGAAAAGAAGAAGGAAACGGAGTATACAATCAGAACTTTTCTGACCGTGCTATCCTACTTGAAGTAGGTGGGATAGACAATACGCAAGGAGAATTGAACCGCAGCATTGCAGCATTTGCTGACGTATTCTCAAAGGTGTATTGGGAAGAAAATGATGCGACACAGCAATAACGAAGAAAAAGCTGGACCACCTTTTATATTGGAGGTCCAGCTTTTTTCTATTTAACTATTGATTTTATTTTGCAAATATTGTTTATACCTTCTAAGTGCAGCTTCACTTGTTAAATGAAATTGGTGCATTACCTTCTCATCGCTCACTCCTAATGCTAGTTCTTTTAATATAGCAGCATTGCGAAAATTGACTGCAGAAATTTTACGTAAACCTGCTCTTCTTACTTCATCTTTAATCATTTCTTGAATAGCGCGGACAGACAGAGCTTTTGGTTTTTGTCGATCATAATCATATTGAAAAGAATAAGAAATATTGTTAAAGGCGACAAACACAGGATCATTAGAATAATATTTTGGTCGAAGGACTTCCGGAATGGAAAAGTAGTATGCTCGTAATTTTGTCAGAATATCACTTGGAATGGCGAGAAGGAACGGATCATCCTCTCTATGCAGAGTTAGTTCTCCTTGTGCTAAGTTTACATCTTTCATTTCAATACCATGTATATCGAGAGGTGTCAGGCCAAAAGTTTTTAATAAAGCCACAATTGTCCAATTTCTTGTCAGCAGATAGTTTCGAGCCGATTTTTTGGTTCCTTCAAAATCCTTTGTCAGCAGATTTTGCAATAATTTATTATATTCTTCACTTGTAATAAAATCTTTTGTAGTCAGGGAACGCAATGGGGCAGCTTCAGCTAGTTTATGAATTTCATGGGCACAAACACATTGATGGTACATCATTAGTCTGCTAAGGACAGATGCCAGACGGCGTATTGTTGCCTGTGACAGTTGCTTTTCCTTTAAATAATGAAAGTAAGCGCGAATGTCATCAGCTCCTAATGCCTTTATTGTTTCAAATTTAGTATTTTCCTTGTATGTAGAAAGCCAGCTGAAAAATTTCTTTAAATCAGATTCGTACTGTTTTAATGTAAGTTTGCTTCGTCCAGATTGATTTAAGTTCTCCATATAGTCAAGTGCATAATCAGGCAAGGTAATCATCATATATGTTCCATCCTTCTTATGAATTTTTTTCAAACTATCCGAAATGCAATAACCTCTCTTCTTATTTTGACATAGGTTAAAGAAGGAGAGAGAAAGGGGATAATTAAATTGATTAGAATTAAAGTTGGTGAGTCTGTCTACCAATATCATACTAAATTAGAACATTATTTTTCAAAAATTAAGCATAATATCATTGGCAATAATGTAACCTTTTCTACACCTTATGGAACGCAGCAGCTGCTATATGCGGATTGGACGGCAAGCGGCAGATTATATAAGACTATTGAAGAGAAGATTATCAATAAATTAGGTCCTTATGTTGCTAATACACATACGGAGTCAAATATTACAGGTACTTATATGACTAAGGCATATAAGGAAGCAAAGCGAATTATCAAAAAGCATGTTCATGCAGACGAAAATGACATTATTTTATTCGATGGATTTGGTATGACAGGGGTTGTTAATAAATTACAAAGAATAATAGGTTTAAAGAATAGCTGTGCATGTGCGAAAAAGGAGAAAATTGCTGTAGTATTTGTCACTCATATGGAACATCATTCTAATTATTTATCATGGCTGGAGACAAATGCAGATGTCATAATGATTAAGCCAAATGACAATGGGGATGTCAGCATGGAACATTTAGAATCTTTGCTAGAGCGATATAAGGACATCCCATTAAAAATAGGGGCATTTACAGCATGCTCTAATGTTACTGGAAGGAAAACAAATTACCACGAGCTGGCAAAAATAATGCATAAGTATAAAGGCTATTGCTTTGTTGACTTTGCGGCATCAGCTCCTTATGTAGAAATGAATATGCATCCTGATAATAAAGAGGAACGATTAGATGCTATTTATTTTTCACCTCATAAATTTCTAGGTGGACCGGGAACAAGCGGAGTGCTAGTGATGTCAAAGAAGCTTATTTATTCCAGTATACCGGATCAGCCAGGAGGGGGAACCGTTGATTTTACGAATGAGTGGGGAGATATCCTCTACAAAAAAGAGGATGAAGAACGGGAAGATGGGGGAACACCAGGATTTTTACAAGCGATTAAAATAGCGTTATGTATACAACTAAAAGAAGAAATGGGAATAGAAAGAATAGCGGCTAGAGAGAAGGAGTTAATTCAATTAGCTATGTCAGAACTGAAGAAAATCAATAGAGTTCGCATACTAGAAGGAGAAAATGAAGATAGGTTAGGCATTATCTCGTTTATTTGTGAAGATATTCATTATGATTTAGTCGTACAATTATTGAATGATCGCTTTGGTATACAAGTAAGGGGCGGCTGTTCGTGTGCTGGTCCATACGGACATTATTTACTACCAATTACAAAGGAATATTCCAAAGCAATAAGCAAAGAAATACAAGAAGGAGATTTTTCCCATAAACCAGGGTGGGTGCGAATATCCTTACATCCTACAATGAGCAACGCAGAAGTATATTATATAGTGGAAGCTATTAGAAAGATTCTAAAATACCACGATGAATGGGTAAGGGACTATGTAACAAAGCCTTTCTCTTGTGAATATCAATCATTAAGAAGAGATAAATTACAGGTGAAGGATTTGTTTACGATATAAGCGGCAGCAACGAGCGGCATACATTTACTTCACTCCCTTAATAAGGGAGTTTTTAGTAAGGGGATAAATAGTTTGAAAATTTCACAAAAAGAGTTTGACTACCAATATTTTCTTTTATATAATATGATTGATTAATCAATCATTTAATAAGTGGGGAATTCAAATGGCTAAACCAAGATCTGAACAAAAAAAAGAAGATATTTATCAAGCTGCTTTAAAGTTGTTTTCACATAACGGTTTTAGTAAAACAACCATTAAGGATATTGCTGCAGAAGCAGGTGTTAGTTTTGGAACAGTATTTACTTATTATGAAAATAAAGAAACTTTGTTTACAGAATGTGTAAATAGACCTCTCCAATTATTTAAGGAGATAATAAATGAAACCAAAAATGAACTTACTGATTTAACTGAAGAAAAACTTAAATATATCATTCGAAAACATCTGAATTTATTCATGGAGTCCGAAAAAGAACTTCGTATTGTGCAATATGTGATTGGGCAGCCAGATAGATTCGCTGAAATTCATGCATTAGATGAATTTGTCGAACTATTTTTAGTTTATATTCAAGAAATTGTTCATATAGGAATGGAAAAAGGCTTCTTGCCAAAAAGTAACTCCAAAGAGGTCGGGTATGGATATCTGGCTTTCCTAATGGGAGCTCGGTTAACCTATTCAGATCATGCGCATGCTATGTTTACAAGCACATTTACAAATCAAGCTTACCGTTTATTTGGTATGGAAGGGGAATATGCCGATGATAACATTTAGCCAATTACATATTTCCCTTCGTATCCGCATGTATTTGCAGTTTATTACTTCTTTAACATCAAGTGCAATCATCCCTTATATATCTGTTTATTTTAGCTCACTAATCGGAACAACGGTAACAGGAGTAATTGTCATCATAGTCATTCTCTCTGGTATAGTAGGCGCATTAATCGGCGGCTACTTGGCAGACAGAATCGGGAGAAGAAAAATGATGATAATAGCAGAAGCGGGCATAGGAATAACCTATCTTTTTATTGCAGTCTTTAATTCACCATGGATTAATCTACCATATATAAGCGCTGGTTTATTTATGATCAATTTATTTTTTAATGGCATGTTTTTCCCTGCATCTACAGCAATGATTCATGATTTAGTATTGGCAGAGCAACGGAAATTTGTTTTTACAGCGATGTATTGGCTAGCAAATTTAGCAACCGCACTTGGTACTATCACAGGAGCATTTTTCTTTATTGACTATCATTTCTATTTCTTCCTATTAGTTGGTATTGTGTCACTTGGATCAAGCTTAGTTACCTATGTATTTATTAAAGAATCTCTTATGAAAAATAAATTTTTAAGGAGCGACAATAAATCTAAATTTACTATTTGGTCTAATTATCTTCATGTCTGGAAAGACCGGACTTTTATGATTTACTTACTTTCCTGCTTCCTTATCTTCTCTCTTGAGAGCCACTTAACAAATTATATTGCCATTCATTTAAGAGATACAATGCAAGATACTAACCTTTTTGGAATCCTTCCTGTAAATGGTATCAATATGGTGGGAATTCTTCATGCGGAAAATACTATACTGGTAGTTTTTTGTGTAGGTATTGTTACATGGATGATGAAAAAAATATCGGACAATAAGCAATATTTTATAGGAATGTGTTTATTTGTGGTTAGTTTTTGTATCCTAACCTATATCTCGTCACCATTATGGCTTATTATGATGATGCTGTTTATTTCAATAGGCGAATTGATGTATGTTCCGATTAATCAAAGCATCCTTGCAGATTTAGTGAATGAAAATTACCGTAGCTCTTATTTAGCTCTGAATGGATTGATTGGTCAAGGACAGATGATAGTAGCTGGCTTAGCAATTACGATAAGCACCCAAATTTCTGCCTTAACGATGTCTTTAGGATTATTCTCATTTGGGATATTAGGTTTGTTATTAATGATTTATGTTGTTAAAAAGGAAACAAATTCTAAAAAACAAATAAACATAACCCAAACAGTTTAAAAATCTCATTATTGATGCTATAAACATTAACGTCTGAATTTTATTTATTTAAGGAAAACGTCTATTTATAAGGAGAATCTATGTTATAATAAATGTAATTTGATAAAAAGCAAACCACAAGGGGAGCGTAATGCTGAGAGTGATCAATCGATCTGACCCTTCGAACCTGTTAGTTAATTCTAACGTAGGAATGTGGGAAGAGTTTATATAGTATTGCTATATTATTCATTTCGCGCGTTAGTTCTCCTTTTGGTCTGCAGAAAAAGGAGATTTTTTTATGAAAAATATGAAATTAGTTGTCATGATAGAAGTGGCAATCATGGCGGCAATTGCACTTATCCTTGATTTATTGCCATCTATCCCAATATTTAATACTTCGATTTCTTTTGCCATGGTACCTATTTTTATCGTTGCATTTCGCTGGGGCTTTAAAGCTAGTGCAAGTGCAGGATTTTTATGGGGGCTACTGCAAATAGTTTTTGATTTACAAGCTTTAACATTCTGGCAAGTAATTTTAGAATATTTAGTTGCATTTGCTTGTATTGGTTTTGCTGGACTATTTGCTTCCTCAATTCAAAATGCTTTAAAAACGGAACAAAAAGGATTAGCGACTGGCTTAATTATTTTGGCAGTGGTTGTTGGTGGGTTTACTCGCTATATTTGGCATTTTATTGCAGGTGTAACTGTATGGGCAAAATTTGCACCAGAAGGTATGTCACCATTTATCAATTCCTTGATTGTAAACGGTGGTTCCTACTTAGGAGCAACTATTTTATGTTCGATTATTCTTGTTCTTTTAGTAGTTTCTGCTCCGCGTATTGTACTTGATCGACCTGTAAATGGTGTTTCTAAAAATTAAAGAGTACAAAAAGAAGACGTTCCTTTAGGAGCGTCTCAGACTGTCGACAAACTCCTAATTCGGTAATTAGGAGTTTGTCTTAGTTTATAAATATACATTCTTTTAAATAAGAGTTGATTTCCGTTGCAGGGGTTCGCTTTCCGTGGGGCTCGCGCTGAGCCGCTTCGGCCTAAAGGCCTGCAGGGTCTCAGACTGTCTCGCAGATCCCACAGGAGCATTCCTGTGGGATTAGTTTCTGTGGTATTGCACAAAAAAAGATCCTCCTTTATGATGCTTATATTGAGACCAATCAACACAGCGTCAGAAGGAGAATCTATTATGAATAATACCCGTAATCACCGTTTAAATCAAGTGTCTACTTCCACTTTAATCATTGGAATTGACATTGCTAAAAATACACACTATGCATGTGCGGTGGACGATCGAGGGGTTGAGTTAAGTACCTCTTTTTCTATCCACCAGTCTCATCATGGTTTTCATCAATTTTATCTCAAGCTTCAAAATCTAAAGGCAATTCATCAAAAGGATGATTTATTGATTGGATTCGAGCCTACTGGGCACTATTGGATGAATTTAGCTGCTTTTCTTACCCAAAATGATATTCGTTTTGTCATGGTCAATCCTCTACATGTGAATCGTTCCAAGGAGTTGGATGATAACTTACAAACGAAGAATGATAAGAAGGATGCGAGAGTCATTGCTAAACTAATAACCAATGGATACTTTAGTGATCCTCGTCAAATAGAAGGAATAGAAGCAGAGCTTAGAGAAGGTTCCTCTATTCGGTGGAATCTGAAAAAGGACATTTCGAAAGTGAAGAATCGTATCATTCGCTGGACGGATCGTTACTTTCCTGAATTTAAAGTAGCATTTAAAGATTTAGGGCTGAATGCATGTGCCATATTAAAACATACCCCTTTACCAGTAGACTTAATGGAAAAAGAAATCGAGGAGTTAGTCCTTTTATACTTGGAAAAGGAAAAACTAAAGTATCCAGCAAGACCTAAAATAGCACAACTAAAGAGAGTGGCGGTACAATCTATTGGATTAACAGAAGGCTCCAATATGGCTCGTATAGAAATTTACTCTTTAATTACTCAATACGAACTTCTGACAAAGCAATTAGAACAGGTAAATGAAAGTTTAAAGACACTAGCAGAGCAACAAGCGGAATATCATTATTTATTATCAATCCCTGGCATTGGGGAAACTACCGTTATAGATTTACTAGCAGAAGTGGGTTCTCTCAAGCATTATAAACATCCACGCCAACTTATTAAATTAGCGGGATTAACCTTACGAGAGAACTCTTCTGGAAAGATGATTGGACAAAAGCGAATCTCCAAAAGAGGGAGAAGAAAGCTGCGAGCCCTTCTCTATCGTGCTGTCTTGCCTTTGATTAGAAATAATGAAACCTTTTATGATTTATATCAGTATTATATCTCTAGAAAAGAAAACCCTTTGAAGAAGAAAGAAGCATTAGTCGTTCTATGTAATAAAATGTTAAAGATTTTTCATGGACTTTGTCAGCAAGAAGTACTGTTTGATAAGGAGCGAATGAGACAAGATCTCTCTATCCTCCAACCCAAATAAAAATCTATAAGACGGTTATATTCAAAAAGATGACAGGAAAGCTGGCTTTTAGAGAGACTTACGACTTAGAGTCCATACAGGAGCATGATGCCAGCCTCTGCCTTATGATGAGACCAAACGAAGGAATGTAAGCGCGCGACGCTAAGAGACATGGGAGGGTACGTCCTCATAAGAAGAGTAGAGATACCGGATGCATCTAATAGTGTATATTTGTCAATAAATCCCTATTGGCTCTAGCGTCGCGTCCACTTACTTACCAAATATTATAATTAATGGAATAGTTAGTTAAAATATGATTCAAAGAGTTTTCCTAAAAAAATATTGGACTAAAAAAATAACGCTGTAAACGTTGGTATATCAACTTTCCTCGAGGGAGTCTCACCCCTTTCACTCCAATCAATGCATAATAATTCCATTTGCATTTCCTAAATTCCTTTTGTCAACAAGCTGTGACGTTCCTTTAGGAGCGTCTTTTCTTATCATATGGTACAATATTCCAAAAGGGAAAATCAGATTTTTAATAATGAAAGATTGCAATACGCCAATGACCACTATAATATTTAAAAATTAGAAAAGTAGGTGTGTGAAAGTGATTAATTTAAAAAATGGGTTAGCTATTCAAATTCGTCCATATAAAGAAGATGATTTTCAATCGATTCATGAATTAAACAAACTCGAACACTGGACTAACTTAGTAGAGAATAAAGAAGATACTAAGTCTGCCTGGAATCATTCGAATGCTGCCTATGTCGCAACTCTTAATGATCAATTAATAGGCTATATTAGAGGTATTACCGATCGTTCGATTACTTTGTTTATTTGCGAATTACTCATTGATCCGAACTATAGAGGGATTGGTCTTGGGGAAGCACTCTTATACTATGTACATAGTAAATACCCCTCAACCAGAGTGGAAATGCTTGCTAGCAGTACTTCTAATACTTATTATGAAAGCAAAGGCTTCCGGTCATTTTATGGATATAGGAAAACCTTCCTTGAGTACAATAAATAAGGTATTGATAAGCATATTAGAAGGTACTTCCAGAAGTGAGGTGAGAATTGGTAATGAATAATAAGAGAAATTTTATATTCATCCTTTTATTCTTATTTTTTCCATTAATATTTTTGGTTAGTTCTTTCGGTTGGAGATATATCATGCTGCAGAAAGAACTAATCGTAGTTGCAACAGACTGTTTTGCTATTTTAGGTATTTACTATGTGATTATCAGTGTTTTCTTTTCTTTTTCTGTTAAAAAGATAAATTTAAAAGATTTAGAATAGAAAAAGACATAGGAGTAGAGAATCGAAAAAAGAATGGATGTATACCGTATTCCTGAACTAGTAATAACTTTATAGAACTTAAGTAAGGGAGCCATCCTTCCGTTTGGATGGTTCTATTTTTTGTCGAATTCTGTGTTAATATGAAACTATTATCATTCGAAAATCGTCTAGATTTTGATAGAATCCGTTTGCAGGGACTACTTCAAGGAGGTAAAAATGACAGAAATAAATTATTCATTTCAAAAAAAGCCAACAAAGAGAAAATTAATTGGCGGTATTATCATAGCGGCATTAATAGTCGCTATATCTTTCATTATGCTAATGTTTTACCCATTTGGCAATAAGGATAAGGTGGATTATTTCAAAGGGGAAAATCCTGTATTATTAAATGGAGAACAAGTCGGCAATGCCATTATAGACAAGGGGACGGTTTATTTGCCGCTAAATATTTGGCAGGAAAAAATAGATGAAAGTATCACTTTTGATGAGAATAGTAATTCCGTTATTGTAACGACTAAAGATAAAGTGATCCAATTTCCGTCCGATTCTGTTTCCTATTATGTAAATAATAAAAACACTAAACTTTCCTTTCATCCATTAAGAGATGAGAATGGAACAGTTTACTTGGCCTTAGATCCATTAGCAAGCTTTTATCCAATCCAATACACTTTAGTAGAGGCTGACCATGTGGTGCTTTTAGAGGAAAATGGACAAAAAAGAGCAAGTGGAATATTTACTACGAAAAAAGTTAGAAAGGATTTCACCAGATTGCGTTCAGAGGCTGCATTACGATCTCCTTACACAGGGGAATTAGCACCTGGTGAGCATGTAACAATTGAAAAAGATGTAGATGATTTTTATTTTGTAAGAAAAGCGAATGGAATTGCTGGGTTTGTAAAAAAGCAATATGTAGATAAAGGGAAATCAGAGGTTGTTGAAGTTGAATTAGAACAGAAAGAACCTAAATTGAAGAAGGTCAATGGACCAATCCAATTAACATGGGAAGCTGTTTATTCAAGAAATCCAGATACTTCAAAGATTTCAAAAATGCACGGTGTAAATGTTGTATCCCCAACTTGGTTTAAACTGAAGGGGAATGATGGTAATGTTAGTAATTTAGGCTCAAAAGCTTATGTTAATTGGGCGCATAAACAAGACTATCAAGTGTGGGGATTGTTTTCTAATGATTTTGATCCTGATAAAACCCACGAAGTATTCAAAGACTATCAGAAAAGGCAAACGGTGATTAGACAACTCTTAGTCTATAGTGAAATGTACGATTTAGATGGAATTAACATTGATATTGAAAATGTTCGGGAAGAAGATGGCAAATATATCACCCAATTTGTGAGAGAAGCTACACCTTATTTACATGATGCGGGTCTGACTGTGTCAATGGATATAACGTTTATAGCTGGCGGAAATTATTCAGCATTCTTACAGCGAGACCATTTAGCTGAGATTGTCGATTATCTTGTTGTAATGGCATATGATGAGCATTGGGCAACAAGCCCGAATCCTGGAAGTGTGGCAAGTTTTCCATGGGTTGAAGCAAATTTAGAAACATTACTTGACATTGTTCCAAATGATAAGCTTGTCCTCGGAGTACCATTATATGCGCGACTATGGGAAGAAAAAGAAAATGGAGAATTATCCTCTAAATCACTTTCGATGGAAAGTGTGGAGGAGTGGTTAAAAGAACATAAAGTTACTCCTACCTATGATGAAGCGAGCGGTCAAAATTATGGGGAATATTATGATAAAAAAACGAAATCAACCTTTAAAATTTGGCTGGAAGATGAATTATCTTTAACGAAGAGAGCAGAATTAGTCGAAAAGTATAACTTAGCTGGACTTGCGAGTTGGTCGCGTACCTTTGCTAATGAAGCAGCATGGTCTGCTTTATCTTTAGAGAAAAAAGAACAATAAGTAATGCTTAAAAACCACTTTCCCATACAAAGGAAAGTGGTTTTTGATAGCATTTTATATCTTAAATAAATTAACTATTGTTTGTAACTCTTCAGCTAATTTTGCAAGAGATAAGGAAGAAGAGGAAATTTCCTCCATAGAAGCAAGCTGTTGTTGGGTTGCTGCAGATATATTTTGTGTCCTATTTGCGGATTCAATCGCAACATCACTTACTTCGTAAATTGTATGGTTAATAATGTCTGTACCTTCTGTAAATTTCACTAAGGCTTTCGATATTTCTTCGATTTGACCAACTACATTCTTTACAGCTATTTCAATTTTTTGAAAAGAGTTTCCGGCAATCTGCACAATATCTAATCCAGATTGAACTTCGTTGGAAGCTTTTTTCATTGTTTCAATGGTTTGCTCAGTATCCTTTTGGATCATGTGGATTAGCTTCGCAATATTTTCGGTAGAGGCTGTTGATTCTTCTGCAAGTTTTCTTACTTCGTCGGCAACAACCGCAAATCCTTTTCCGTGCTCACCAGCTCTAGCAGCTTCGATAGCTGCATTTAAAGCTAACAGGTTTGTTTGGGCTGAGATTCCGGTAATAACATCCGTGATTTGGCCAATTTCGGTTGAACGTTCATTTAAAATGCTTATTGCATCTGAAAGACTATTAACGTTTAAGTATATCGAATTCATTTGCTTATTTACTTGTTGAATAGCTTCGTTGCCTTCTGTCGACACTTCAGATGCATGCTTAACGTTTTCAGACATTTTTTCCGTATGTGCAGCAATTGAATTTGTATGTTCCGAGATTGTTGTGATGACTTGATTGCTTTCTTTTACCTTCATTACTTGTGTTTCAGAGCCAGTTGCTAATTCTTGAATAGTCAGGCTTATATGCTCACTTGCACTGCTATTTTGTTCTGCACTTGCACTAAGTTCTTCCGATGCAGACGCTACATGCTGTGAGGATTCCTGAACAGTGCTAAATACATTTCGGAGTTTCTCCGTCATTCGGTTGAAAGAGGTAGTTAGTTCACCTATTTCATCTTTTGATTGATAGGTTCCTTTTACTGTAAAGTCTCCTTGTTCTGCTTTAAATAACAAATCTTTTATTTGTTTTACTGGTCTTACAATCATACGACTGATAATAAGACTAATAAATAATAAGAGAATGAGAGCAACAATACTAATGATAAAGACAAAAATAGTAATTTTTTGTACACTATCTAAGTTTTCTTTATAAGTAGCTTCTGCAGAAGAAGCTTTTAAGTTTTGAAGCGCTGTAAGAGTGTCATTTACTTTGATTCTATATTCCTCAACATCAGTTGTAAAAATACGGTAGGCTTCTTCATTTTTATTTTGTAAGGCAAGTGAGATAACATCTTTTCTTGCATCATTTAACTTTTGCATTTCTTCGTTATATACGGTAACAAGCTCTTTTTCCTCGCTTGTTAAGTTTTCTTTTAAAAATTCAGACAACAGCTGATCCGTTTCTTGAGATGTAGCTGTTAACTGATCATTTAATTGTTTGTTTTTGGCTGAATCAGTAGTAAGTAAGAGCTCTAAAGTGTAGCCATTACTAGCTCTTGTGTTAATTCTCATCTGCATAAGATTGGATATCGGTATTAAACTTTTCTCATACATTTCTTGTGAATCTTTTGCCATATCTTTAATGTAGTGCAATCCCGTGTATCCAATAGTTCCCAGAGAAAGGGCACTTACTAAAATAATGATAAAAAGTTTCTTGGTAATATTTAGATTTTTAGTAGTTTCAAGCAGATTTCTCCTTTAAGTTAAAATAATATTTACACTACTATATCGGCAGGGATAAGCAGTATATAAGTAACTTTTGAAAATATTTTTTTCGCTGGATGTTTCTACTTTTTTTTTCTAAAAAAACAAAGGAAAAAGGCTAGTAATAAATACCAATTTTGTTTTAAAAAGAAGCGATAATGAATTAAAAAATGGAAGCACATTGTTTTTAGAGTAACTATTTTGGAAGGGATAGAGGGAATTATAATGAATAATATTGCTTCAGTGTTCAATATAAAACAATGGAAAAGCGTGCTTTCTGGGAACCGATATAAGTCTTGCGAGCATTTATTAGAATGATAAGTGGGGAGATTTAAGGTATTATTTGAAAATGATCCCTGCAGATGTTTAGATATTGCTAAAAACTTTAGGTAGGAATAAATCTTTGTAAATAATGCAATTTTCTTTTGAAGTGTGGAAAAATTTGCTATTGTTATAGTGTATTCTATTATGCTTTCCATCGTTTTTTCTTCCCTCTTTGGGGAAATATACTAGAAATGAATTGGAAAAGGAGCGATTTTAATGACAATTGAAAATCCAAGTCGAGAAGAAATTGGAAAAATTTTAAAAAAAGCGAAAAAAATTGCGGTAGTTGGCTTAAGCGATAATCCTTCCAGAACATCCTATATGGTTTCAGAGGCAATGCAAAAGGCAGGATATGAAATTATCCCCGTAAATCCAACGGTGGACGAAGTGCTAGGTGTAAAAGCAGTTAAGCAATTAACAGATATCGAGGGACATGTTGATATTGTTAATGTATTTAGAAGATCGGAATTCTTACCAGAGGTTGCAGCTGACTTTGAAAAAATAGATGCAGATGTATTTTGGGCTCAATTGGGGCTTGTACATGAAGAAACATTTCATGATCTAACAGAAAAAGGCTATACGGTAATCATGGATCGCTGCATTAAAGTAGAACATGCGATGACAAAATAGGAAACGACAAAGCAGAATGGTTGTCACTAATCATTCTGCTTTGTCGTTTGTAATAGAATAGCATTTATCCTATAAAGACTGTTTGTTTGAGTGGTTAAAACGTTATCAATTTTAAAAAAAAGAAGACAGTATTTATAATCTTATTCGTTTTTCCATAGAATCTGTGTTAACATAATATAGATAAAAAGAGGAAATCCTCTTTAAAAAAATCTTTTGCTTTTGCCATTATTGGTATAATATTGGTTTTGTCGGGAAAAAATCGAAAGATAAAATGGAAATTGAACGTGAAAAATGAGAATATGTGCTACAATACGAAATGAGAACAAATGTTCTTAATCAGACAGGTATCAACAACTGTTTATTAAAATTCGATAATTTGAAAAAAGAAGGTTAGTAGAAAAAGCCTTCTTTTAAACTCGTCTAATAAAAAGCAGGGCTGTTTTAGAATTATTGTTAACGATAGAAATTAGCTTTATATAAGAAAGTGACAAAAATTCTTAACTGCCTAATAAACAATTTTCCGATAAATGTTTTGAATCTTAGAGGATAATTCGTTTTTTAGACGAATACATAAACAATTGTTCGACATGATACATAGAAAGATACTATGTCGGATTTGTAGAAGTGAAAGGGGTATGTCAGTGGCAAAAAATCAGCAAGCATTCGAATATAATGATGATGCCATTCAGGTGTTAGAAGGTTTAGAAGCTGTCAGAAAACGTCCAGGTATGTATATCGGGAGTACAGATTCTAGAGGTTTGCATCATCTTGTATATGAAATTGTAGATAACGCAGTCGATGAAGCACTGGCTGGATATGGAGATGCAATTATTGTAAAAATTCATCGCGACAATTCCATTAGTGTCAAAGATAGAGGACGTGGAATGCCGACTGGAATGCATAAGATTGGAAAGCCAACTCCTGAAGTTATCTTTACCATTCTTCATGCTGGAGGAAAATTTGGACAAGGCGGTTACAAAACAAGTGGCGGCTTACATGGTGTAGGTGCTTCTGTTGTGAACGCATTATCAGAATGGGTTGTTGTAAAGATCAAGCGCGATGGCTTTATTTATGAACAACGTTTTGAAAACGGCGGAAAACCTGTCACCACACTAGAAAAAGTCGGGAAAACAAATCAAACTGGAACAACGATTCACTTTAAGCCAGATCCAGCGATATTTTCAACAACCACTTATAATTATGAAACGCTTTGTGAACGATTAAGAGAATCTGCCTTTTTATTAAAAGGGCTAAGAATTGAAATTATCGATGAAAGAAATAATGAGCACGGTGTTTTCCATTATGAAAATGGAATAGAAGCATTTGTTGAATATTTAAATGAAGAGAAAGATACCTTGCATCCAGTCGTAAGTCTTGAAGGCGAAAGTAACGGGATTGAAGTGGAATATGCTTTTCAATTCAACGATGGCTATTCAGAGAATGTTTTGTCCTTTGTTAATAATGTCCGCACAAAGGATGGCGGGACACATGAAGCTGGGGCAAAAACAGCCATGACTCGTATGTTTAACGAATATGCGCGTAAAGTTAATCTTCTGAAAGAAAAGGATAAAAACTTGGATGGTTCCGATATCCGTGAAGGCTTATCTGCTATCGTTTCTGTACGTGTACCGGAAGATTTATTACAATTTGAAGGGCAGACAAAAGGAAAATTAGGGACAAGTGAGGCAAGATCAGCTGTGGATGCTGTTGTTTCTGAACACTTAGCCTATTTCTTTGAGGAAAATCCTGAAGTCAGCTCCCTTTTAATTAAAAAATCGATTAAAGCGGCACAAGCTAGAGAAGCTGCTCGAAAAGCAAGAGAAGAAGCAAGAAGCGGAAAAAAACGTAAACGTGGAGAGGCTGTTCTTTCTGGTAAGCTAACTCCTGCCCAATCGAAAAACCCACAAAGAAATGAATTATATTTAGTGGAAGGAGATTCTGCTGGTGGTTCCGCAAAACAAGGGCGAGATCGCCGCTTTCAAGCTGTTCTTCCATTGCGCGGAAAAGTAATTAATACAGAAAAAGCAAAGCTTGCAGATATCTTTAAAAACGAAGAGATAAACACAATTATTCATGCGATTGGAGCTGGAGTGGGAGCCGACTTTAAAGTAGAGGATTCAAACTATGATAAAGTCATCATCATGACAGATGCTGATACAGACGGTGCACATATTCAAGTACTTCTATTAACATTTTTCTATCGCTATATGAAACCTCTAGTGGAAGCAGGTAAAGTATATATCGCTTTACCTCCATTGTATAAGGTTAGTAAAGGTTCTGGAAAAAAAGAAGTCATTGAATACTCATGGAGTGATGATGACTTGCAAGATACCATTAAAAAAGTGGGGAAAGGCTATATTTTGCAAAGGTATAAAGGTCTTGGCGAGATGAATGCCGATCAACTTTGGGAAACAACGATGAATCCTGAAACAAGAACATTAATACGAGTTAAGATAGACGATCTGGCCCGTGCAGAGCGTCGTGTCACAACATTAATGGGTGATAAGGTTGAGCCACGTAGAAAATGGATTGAATCGAATGTTGCATTTGGATTAGAAGAAGAAGGCAATATTCTCGAAAATGAAAATATTATGGTCACTGAGGAGGAGAGTCCATCATGAGTTCATTAGAGCAATACCGTGATTTACCTTTAGAGGATGTTCTCGGTGATCGTTTTGGACGGTATAGTAAATACATTATTCAAGAACGGGCGTTACCGGATGCGAGAGATGGATTAAAGCCTGTTCAGCGTCGTATTCTTTATGCGATGCATGAAGAAGGAAATACACATGATAAACATTTCCGTAAATCAGCAAAAACAGTCGGGAATGTTATTGGTAATTACCATCCCCACGGCGATTCTTCTGTATATGATGCGATGGTAAGAATGAGTCAAGAATGGAAGGTACGTAATGTCCTAATTGAAATGCACGGAAATAACGGTAGTATTGACGGGGATCCGCCGGCAGCTATGCGTTATACAGAGGCTAGATTATCGGCTATTTCTGCAGAGTTACTCCGTGATATTGAAAAAAGAACAGTTGATTTCATTCCAAACTTTGATGATACATCCAATGAACCAACGGTATTACCAGCGAAATTTCCGAATTTGTTAGTGAATGGTTCTACAGGTATCTCGGCAGGATATGCAACAGATATACCACCACATCATTTGGGAGAAGTTATCGATGGTGTGATTGAGCGCATGGATTCACCAAATTGTACAGTGGAAGACGTTATGAAACATATAAAAGGTCCAGATTTTCCGACTGGTGGTATTATCCAAGGAGTAGAAGGCATTAAAAAGGCATATGAGACTGGTAAAGGGAAAATCATTGTTCGCGGGAAAACAGAAATTGAAACATTAAGAGGCGGCAAGCAGCAAATTGTCATTACCGAGGTTCCTTATGAGCTAAATAAAAGCAATCTTGTGAAAAAGATTGATGAATTGCGTTTGGATCGTAAAGTTGAAGGAATTGCAGAAGTAAGAGATGAAACGGATCGTACAGGATTGCGAATTGTAATTGAGTTAAAAAAAGAAGTAGATGCAAACGGAATTCTAAATTTCTTATTTAAAAATACCGATCTACAGATTACCTACAGCTTTAATATGGTTGCCATTCATAATAAACGTCCAAAGTTAATGGGAATTATCGCTTTACTTGATGCTTATATCGAGCATCAAAAAGAAACGATTAAACGACGTACTGAATTCGACTTGCAAAAAGCTAAAGATCGAGAGCATATTGTGGATGGATTAATTAAAGCATTATCTATTCTTGATGAGGTTATAGCAACGATCCGCGCATCAAAAGATAAACGAGATGCGAAAAATAACTTAATGGCTGCTTTTCAATTTACTGAGCCTCAAGCAGAAGCAATTGTGTCTTTACAGTTATACCGCTTAACCAATACAGATATAACGGCATTAGAAGCAGAGGCGGCAGAGTTGGCTAAAAAAATTGAAGAGTGGACGGCAATCCTAGCAAGTGAAAAGAAATTGCTTTCGGTTATTAAAAAAGAACTAAAAGACGTAAAAAAACGCTTTGTTAGTGAAAGACGTACATTAATACAAGATGAAATTGAAGAAATTAAAATCAATCTTGAAGTCTTAATAGCGAGTGAAGATGTAATTGTCACTGTAACGAAAGATGGATATATTAAGCGCACAAGCCAGCGTTCTTATGCAGCGAGCAATGGCCAAGATTTTGGCATGAAAGATACAGATAGAATACTTGCTAAGATAGATGTAAACACAACTGAAGTCTTGTTATTGTTTACAGACAAAGGCAATTATCTCTATTTACCGGTACACGAATTGCCAGATATACGCTGGAAGGATCTCGGTCAGCATATTTCCAATATTATACCAATTGACCGAGATGAATCGATTATTAAGGCGATGCCTATAAAAGATTTTGAACAAACTCAATATCTGCTTTTCTTTACGAAAAATGGTATGGCAAAGAAAACAGAGTTGATTAACTATAAAGCACAGCGTTACTCTAAACCATTAGTTGCTATTAACCTAAAAGGAGACGACGAAGTAGTAGATGTTTTCCTAACAAACGGTAAACAAGAAGTTTTAATAGCAACTCATATCGGCTATGCCTTACGATTCCATGAAGAAGAAATCAATATCGTTGGCGCAAGAGCAGCTGGTGTAAAAGGTATTAATCTTAAAGACAATGATTATGTTGTTGCTGGTAAAGTTATAACAAATCCTCAGCAGGAAAGCGTCGTTATTATTACGCAACGCGGTTCCATAAAAAAAATGAAACTCACTGAATTTGAGTTTTCTGGAAGAGCAAAACGAGGCTTGATTATGCTTCGAGAATTAAAAGCAAATCCACACCGAATTGTTGGGATGACAATAGCTGGGGCACAAGATACCATTTATATTCAAACCGAAAAAGGCGATATTGAATCGGTGAAAACAGCAGATCTTCGTTTTAATGATCGCTATTCAAATGGATCCTTTATTATCGATGAAACAGAAGCAGGTAAAATTGTTGAATTATGGGAAGAAAAAGTTAGCGATGAGCAAGTATAAATAATATTAGAATAAGAGGTTTCTGATTCGCAAGGTTAACCTGCGAATCGGGAACTTCTTTTTATAAATGAATAAGTTTTGGATATAGGAAAAAGCGATGAAAACCTCTATTGAAGAGAACGTAGGGGGAAAAAGTGTTCATCGAATGAAAGAAAACCACTTTTGCGAAGAATGCCGGTGAAAATAGCGTTCATCAAACAAATGAATACTACTTTTTATAATACCACTGAAAATAGCAGCCTTTATCCGAGCAACCCCCGCTTTTTTAATACGAAAATCAAGAACGATAGAGCTCATTTACCTTCTAATAATAGCGCTTTACTTTATGCAAAAATCTTCTATTAAATTTTCTTTTCCTTTCTTACATGATTTTACCAAAAAAAGGACACTCTAAAAGTAATAAGACAGAGGGAGGTTTTAGCATGAGAAGGGAAATGCTTGTTGCTTTATGTGCTTTCTTTTTGATGACTTTAACTGCTATTACTGGTGTATATGCAATGGAAAAAGAAGATAAAACAAACAAATTAATTTTGGAAGAAAAAATTGATATAACTAATGATGAGCAGGAAGAAATCGTGCAATTAAAAGGAGATGCATCCGATCAGCCTGAAAATAGTAATTTCTTTAAGGAATTTTCCCTGAAGGTAACGAAAGGAAAAGATAAGGGCGCCACTCTAACAGTGGAAGGCGGATTTGATCCTACATTACATATAATCGATATAAATGATGATCATCAGAAAGAAATATTACTTACTGTTTCTGCGAATGAAAGAGGGACAGAAAAAAACTTTTATTTCTTTCAACTGCAAGGCAATCATTTAATAGAATTGGAAAAACCAGAGTTGGCATCGGTTGAAAGTCAGTTTAAAGATGCCTATAAAGCTGAAATAAAAATAAACAAAGAAAAAACATATATTTTCGATTTGTATGATCGGAGAAACCATTATGAGAAACTAGGTCTTTACCATAAAGGAAGATTAAATGAACCAACTGAATTAATTCTATCCCCTTTCTCTGAATTAAAAGTAACACGATTTAACAATCAAACGGCGATGAAAGGGAAACAAAGAATTAGTGGACTGGCGACAGTTGATACGATTGGTTACTTGGAAACTTGGTGGATATGGAAAAAGGAAGAATGGGTATTAGAAAAAGTAAAAGTGAAGGAAATTAGTTATAAAGGAACGAATCACCAATAAACAAGAGATTCTTCATTTTAAGGAGAAATAAGTAGTATAATGAAAGTACTTATTTCTTTATGAAGGGATCGAAATTATGTCATTACTTTTCTTATGTTTAAGCGCTGTACTTGGAGGATGGGTGTTTCAAGTATGCCAGCTTCCCCTGTCTTGGCTGCTTGGCCCCATGTTCAGTACGATCCTTTATGTGCGGCTTGCCAAAATCTCTCCGAAATTACCTTTCTCATTTCGAGATATCGGACTCCTTGTTATTGGCTACCTCATTGGAAGACAATTTACCAGCCAGACACTTATTGAAATGGGGACCCATCTCCCCTCTATGCTTTTCATGACGGTTGTTATGCTTGCCTTTAGTATACTTCTCGCCTTTATAACCTCAAGATTAACGCATAGTAATTTAAAATCAACTGTTGCCGGCAGTATCCCAGGGGGACTATCTCAAATGGTGGCGATTAGTTCAGAAATAAAAGGAATTGATCTCACTGTCGTTACAGTTATTCAAATAAGTAGAATTTTATCTGTCATGATTCTCGTTCCACTCCTCGTATATAGTCCGATTTTGTATGGCAATCAAGGAGTGGCAGCGGTAACATCCACTAATGGAAGCCCGGGCTATCATTGGATCATTTTCTTGATCTTATTCTTTTGCTATTTAATTGCAAGCATAGTAAAAAAGTGGAAGTTTCCAGCGCCGTTTATGATTGGTCCGATGCTTCTTGTTGCAACTATATCGATTGCTGGGATGGATGTACCTGCAATTCCGACAACTCTTGCATGTGTGGCGCAAACATTGATAGGTATTGATCTAGGTTTACAAATTAAATTTGGTAATATCGAAAACAAAGCAAAGTTTTTAAGTGTGGTAACAGTAACTTCTGCCTTACTAGTCCTTTTTTCTTTAGTACTTGGCTATATTTTAGTAAGTGTAGATCAGGATATCTCATTATTGACTGCTTTTATTGGGTTAGCTCCAGGAGGAATGGCAGAAATGGCCGTACTTGGCCAATCTGTTCATGCTAACTTGCCGATTATCACAACGTATCAGCTATTTCGATTGTTGTTTATCTTATTCTGTGTCCCAATGATTATGAAATGGGGATTTCAGCGTGTAGAAAAAAGATTAGCAGAGCGAAAAGGTTAATTTCAGCAGAAGTAATTTGTGCAACAATCTAATTGCTACTTGTAATTTTAATATCCCCTAATCAATGAAAAGAAAAAGACGAATCATTATAATTAGTATAAAATAGGATAGAAGCAAGTGGTTTGAATATTCTTATAGGAAGGAGGGAGAAAAAATACCTGTTTTAATATGCTTTGGAGATAGTATTACCGCAGGGAGAGAAACTAGAAACGAACCTGTTTTGACAGCCATGCTGGCAGATACAATCGATCATTATGAAATAATCAATGCAGGAATAAATGGGAATAACACGGTTGATGCATTAAATAGAATTGAAGCAGATGTTATCCAGAAGCAGCCTGATTTAGTAACAATTTTATTTGGTGCAAATGATGCAGCCTTTCATAAGATGATTGACTTACCCACCTATCGAAAAAATATGAGGAGAATCGTCCAATTAATTGGTCCAGACAAAGCTATTCTGATTACGCCAGCTCCCGTCGATGAAACGTTGCAGTTTGCGAGGACAAATGAGGTTTTAGCAAGATATGCAAATGCAGTTAAGGAAGTTGCCACTGAAACAGGAGCATACTTTATTGATTTTTATACTGAAATGCTCTCTTTAGAAGATTATCAGAAGAAACTAAAAGGTATACATAATGATGGTCTTCATTTTGGGGAAGAAGGTTATGCTATTTTAGTAGATTTGCTTGTAAAAAAATTACATGAAATTTAGTAGGTGGAGATATGGCATATACAGGTTCATCTTTATACGATAAGGAACAATTTTTTGAAAGTTATCGGGCTAGAAGAAATCGAGAAACAAGCCCCAACAATAGTATAGAAAGCCCTATTTTGTATGAGCTATTAGGGGAAGTAGACGGTAAATCTGTCCTTGATTTAGGTTGTGGAGATGCTCGTTTTGGTATAGAACTGTTAGAAAAAGGTGCAGCATGCTATACAGGAATAGAAGGTTCAAAGAGAATGTTTGATGAAGCTTCCCATCTTTTAAATGGCACAACTGCTTCTGTTTACCATTCTACACTAGAGGATTGGAAATTTACCAATAGCAAAGTGGATATCGTTGTCTCACGCTTAGTATTTCACTATATTAAAGACTTACAGCCAATTTTTCAGGGTGTATATGATCAGTTAAATGATAATGGTAAGTTTATCTTTAGTGTGCAGCATCCTCTATGTCTTTCTACATTTGAAAGTTCCGTTTCCTCGAAAAAAAGAACGAATTGGATTGTCGATGATTACTTTTCCATGGGAGAAAGAATTGAGCGATGGATAGACGAGGAAGTAGTAAAATATCATCGCACGATAGAGGAGTATTTTCGACTGTTAAAAGAAGCAGGCTTTAAAATAACCGACTTACGGGAAGGAATGCCAAAACGAGAAAATTTTCTGCATAAAGAAGAATATGAAAGGCGAATGAGGATTACGCTTTTCTTGATAGTATCCTGTGAAAAATAAAGCAAAGGAAGGGAGTTTCAAATGAAGAAGGAATTGAGACTGTATTTTATCAGACATGGAGAGACTCAATATAATATCGAAAAGAGAATGCAAGGGTTTTGTGATTCTCCTTTAACAGAAAATGGGATTTTACAAGCAAGATCGGTTGGTGCTGGTTTATCAGATATACCTTTTGAGGCTGCTTATGCCAGTGATAGTCAGAGAGTGTTAGATACGGCAAAATTTGCTATTGGTAATAGAAATATTCAATTAACAAAAGATGCAAGATTAAAAGAAATGAATTTCGGAATGTTAGAAGCAATGCTGCAGACAGACATTATCGCACAGCATGGAGATATAGTGGAAAGACTCTTCTCCTTTACAGATATGGAAAGCAAAGTTCAAGATGGAGAATCCTTTACTGAATTATTAGCGCGGACAAGAGCGGCTGTTGACGATATTATTGCTAAGCATAAAGATACAGGCGGCAATATTTTGGTTTTCTCTCATGGTGTTACGATTGGATTTTTCATTAAATCTCTGCTAAATATGGCTGATTACCCACACCATGATAATTGCTGCGTTTCTGTAATTCACGTAAAAGATAGTCAAATAATGGTCGAAAAAGTAGCAGATCCCTCTTTCCGTGATAATGGAAAGATGTCTTTATCTTTAAATATTGAATAGATGCTTCCCCGACACTCATGAAAATCTTGTATAAAGGAGGTGGGGAAATAGTGAAAGCTACTCCTAATAAGATACATATCATTGGTTCTGTAGCTAGTGGAAAAACAACATTAGCAAAAGATTTATCAATGAAATTACAAATTCCCTATTATGAATTAGATAATGTTGTTTGGAAACGATCAGATAGTGGAGATATTAGAAGATCGGAAGAAGAGAGGAAAGCACATTTACTGTCCATCACCCAAACAGATAGATGGATTGTAGAAGGTGTTCATAGTGAGGAATGGGTAAGTGGCAGCTTTCAACAAGCAGACGTCATTGTTTTTTTGGACACCAATTATTCTAAGCGCACCTATCGTATCGTAAAACGATACGTTAAACAGAAGCTTGGTCAAGAAAAGGCCCATTATCAGCCAAACTTAACAATTTTTTTTAAAATGTTTAAATGGAATAAGCATTTCGAGCAAGTAGGTAAACCTTTTTTCTTTCATACATACAAACAGTATCAGAACAAAATTTTTGTGATAAAAAATGAAAATGAATTGTCAGACCTATTTAGAAAATAACGATTGACATTTTTTGAAGTTTTTCCTAAAATAACAGAAAGTTTAAATTAGTTAAATAAGATAAACACGATGATTAGGAGTATTAAGAAGTAAGTATGCTAGAGAGAGCTGTCGTTTGGTGAAAGATAGCGCATATCACTTCCCAACTCGCCTAGGAGTGGTTAGGTAGAAAGGTATATCTAGACGGTTGGCTCTCGTCATTGAGCTTAAGAAGGTTCGTTTTTCTAACGAATGAAGAAGAGTGGTACCACGATAAATCCTATCGTCTCTTTTAAGAGACAATAGGATTTTTTTATACTATTTTAGGGGGAAAGGGAAATGGAAACCAATTGTTTCATATGCGATAAACATAAAGGGATTATTAAAACAGCAGGAATACCAATCTATGAAAATGAATATGTTTATGTTGGTCATATTGACAGAAAAGGCAAGGGCAGTTACCTAGGACATCTTATGATCGATTTAAAAAGACATATTCCTACACTTGCTGAGATGACAAATGATGAAGCAAAGGCGTTTGGACTTATTATTTCAAGAGTCAGCAAGGCATTAAAGGAAACAGAAAACGCGGAACATATTTACGCTCTCGTCTCAGGAAATTCGGTTCCTCATCTTCACCTTCATCTAATTGCAAGATATCCCAATACTCCTGAAAGATATTGGGGACCAACGGAGTTATATGATTGGACCGAGGCTCCGATTGCAAACGAAGAGGAAATGAGCTCTTTATGTAAAAGAATAAAAAATTACTTAGCAAATGAAGTTTTTGAGGAAGCGTAATGGAATATAAATGGGTAGGTTCTGATAAGAATTATGTAGATGAAATTAATATCCTCCATCTAAGAAATAATTTAGTACTTGGACGCTTTGGAGGAAACTCCTCTGCAGGTCAATATAAAAATGAAGACGGCTGTTTCATTTGGATAGAACGCGAATGGGAGCTTGTCATCCTCTTGGATGCACATGATTCAGCACAAAGTGCAGAATTAGTAATAAAAAGTATAGCGACAAAGAAAGAGGAGATCAAAACAATTCTACAATTACCGTTAAAGAGAGTATTCCAAGAAATTACTTCCTTTTTCTTAAACCATTTCGCAAGCAAGGAGTTTCTGGAGCAAAGCATGATGATTCAAGGAGAAACTGCGTTCTTAATCGTTGTACGAAAAGAAAACTATTTATGGTGGTTATCAATTGGCGACTGTATACTTGCACTCAATCATCCAGAACTTTCAAGATTAGGAGAATACCAGCAAAATCACCGTAGCTTTTATGAATGGATTGGGCTAAACAGTAGTTTTCATCAAGAAGTACCTTCCTATAATCAGGGTGTGAAAGAATTAAGAAAGGGAAAAACACATATCTTTCTCACTACTGACGGACTGATTGAATGTCCCAACACGGATTATCATAGGATGGAATCCATTTTTCAAGCTTTTGATTCATTTTCCAATCAAGAGAGCGTCTATTATTTATTAAAGGAAATAAAAAAGAAAAATGTCCGTGACAGTACAACGATAATATCTTGGATTGTTCATAATAACAAAGAAGCTACGATGCCAAGTGATTTTGTAAAAGGAGTGAGATAAAGTTCAAGGCACTATAAGAATACATCTTATTTTTAATCAAATAAGATGTATTTTATTTTAAATATGTTATACTTATTATAGAGTATTAATTTAATAGTATAACATATTTAAAAAGGAGCGAAGTCTATGACAATATCAGTTGCAATTAATGGCTTTGGGAGAATTGGAAGAATGGTGCTTAGAAATGCTATTAATGATCAAAGTATACATATTACTGCTATTAATGCCAGTTATCCTTCTGAAACGATAGCACATTTAATAAAGTATGACACAATTCACGGGAAGTTTCCAGGTAAGGTTGTGGCTAAAGAACATTCGATTCTTATAAATGACCAAGAGATTCTATTAGTGAATAACCGTAATCCAGAAAAACTTCCGTGGCGTGAATTGGGAATCGATATCGTAGTAGAAGCTACTGGGAAATTTAACACGAGAGACAAAGCAGCAATGCATTTAAAAGCTGGTGCGCATAAAGTAGTGCTTACCGCTCCTGGTGTAAATGCTGATGCAACCATCGTCATGGGTGTGAATGATAGTATATTAAATATTGATAAACATCATGTTATTTCGAATGCATCATGTACGACCAATTGCTTAGGACCGGTTGCTAAGGTTATAGACGAACATTTTACGATAAAGAATGGATTAATGACAACGATTCACTCCTATACCAATGATCAAAACAATATAGATAATCCCCATCATGATTTACGGCGGGCAAGGTCATGTGGGCAAAATATTATTCCCACTTCGACTGGAGCAGCTAAGGCCTTAAAACAGATCCTTCCACATTTAGAAGGAAAACTTCATGGAATGGCGTTAAGAGTGCCAACACAAAATGTTTCTTTAGTCGATTTAGTCGTCGATTTAGAAAAAAATGTGACGAGTGAAGCTGTTAATCAAGCTTTTGAAGAGGCTTCAAACGGAAAACTGAAAGGGATTCTAAGCATTACAGAGGAACCTTTAGTATCTGTTGATTTTAATACAACAACCGAGTCTGCAACTATTGATGCTTTATCTACAATGGTCATCGGGCAAAATAAAGTGAAAATACTAGCTTGGTATGATAATGAATGGGGCTATTCTAATCGAGTGGTTGATTTGGTAAAGCTTGTTGGAAGCAAACTGCGTGTGAAAATGGATAGTCATGCTGTGTAAAAGATAGTTAATCGATGGCATAGATGCAGGAAGGTAATTATTATCTGACTGCATCTATTTTTTTGTTTCCTTCTTCATGATGCTTCTCTACCAGTAGTGCGATTTTTTTAATCTCCAAAAATTTTTTCTAATTTAGAAACTTTCTTACAGATTTGTCCGTATGAAAGAAGAATGAGATGGGGAGGGTGTGTAAATGTCTCTTTTAGAGGTAGAGATTCAATCAGCTGGATACGAGCAAAAGAAAGAAATTATTAGAGAAATTAATTTTACTATTGAAAAAGGAGAATTAGTTGGTTTAATTGGGCCAAATGGTGCTGGCAAAAGTACGACAATCAAAAGTTTATTAGGTTTAATCGAACATTTAGAAGGAACGGTTTCCTACATAGATGGGATAACTTATTCCTATTTACCAGAACGACCGATTTTCTATGATGAATTAACATTATGGGAACACCTAGATTTTGTTGCAGCAGTAGAGGGGCTAGAAGAAAAAGAATATAAGCAAAAGGCTAATGAGTTACTAAATATGTACAAGTTAGCGGAACACGCGCATGAAAACCCAACTAAATATTCAAAGGGAATGCAGCAGAAAGCGATGCTTATACTTGCGATGATTACAAATCCATCCTTATATATTATTGATGAACCGTTTATGGGACTTGACCCCAATGCCATGAAGCTTTTTCTCGGATCGATGGAAATAGAGCAAAACCGTGGTGCTGGCATATTAATGTCTACTCATGTATTAGATACAGCAGAAAAGATTTGTGATCGATTTCTTATGATCCATAATGGTCAGCTAGTGGCAAAAGGAACATTAGAGGAGATAAGGGAGCAATGTCAGTTACCTGATGGCTCTTTGTATGATTGTTTTCATTTGTTAGCAGAGGATCATGGTAATGAATAGTAGAAAGTTGTTTTTTTCACGTTTAATTAGCAATTGGCACTATCAATGGAAAGTACTTCGATCGATTGCTGATTGGACGGTAATTGTATATATCTTAGTCCCTCTAGGTGTTTTCTGTGGTGTTATCTATCGTTCTTGGTGGCTGGAGATACCTGTCTGGATACATAAGATCCCTTTTATTGTTCCTTTTTTCTGCCTTTACTTTCTGGCATGGATTGGCAATATTCGAACCCTTATTGTGGAAGCTGATAAAGTATTTTTAGTCAAACAGCTTCATTTGATTGGAAGGTTAAAAGCGCTGAGCTATTTCTATTCTCTGTTCTTTCAAACAATGGTGCTTGCAGCAGGTTTCTTATGCCTTCTACCATTTTTACTCCATTATTATTTGTTAAATTGGTCAGAAATCCTTGTCTTATTTGTCTATTTCACTGCTTTACAATCTTGCTTCATGTTATGGAAGTACCATATCCGAAAAATAGGTTCTATATGGGCAAAAAGCTTGCTGGTGGTTTTCTTGTTTCTTGTATTGAATTGGTTTAGTCAATGGATTTATCATATAGTGGATATGGGAATGACTATTCCAGTATATGCACTATCACTAATTATTCTCTTGTTGTCGATCTTCTTTAGTTTGACAGCTTTACGAAAGATTGCGTCCATTGATCTCCATATTGAATTAGAGCAAGAGCGTAAAACTAGCATGGTTCAGGCTATCTATTTAGCGGCTCCTGAAATAGAAAAACCGGTCATTATGAGAAGAAAGAAACCGCGTATTTTCAAAAACTCTAAACGGATCTTTCAAAAACGCACACCAATTAATGGCTTTATCGAATTATTTATTAAGATTGTTATACGTAATTCCAGTTATTTATATGGGTATTTGATGTTAATTAATAGTACTACAGGCGCCATGATTATAGTACCGCCGCTATGGTTAAAGATTCTTATTTTTGCAGGGTTTTCTATTATCATGCATGGGTGGCTTACTACCCTATGGAATAAAGTGTGCCACTACCATCCGTTGATGAAAAAATATATGGAAAGTGATGCTTATTATTCAGCAAGGAAAAAAGCTGTAAGCGGTATGCTAAGCCTTGCGTTAGTGCTGGTACTTTTTTTAACTTGTGTATTTGGGTTTGTTATTGGAAGGTAAGTCTATGCAATTTGTAAGGTGTTTCAGTTTATTAAAAAAAGGAGGTCATTAGATGGAACCGAAATGGTTACAATGGGCAAAACAACTTCAAGCAATCGCCCAAGCCGGATTAACCTATTCAAAGGATACTTATGATTTGGAAAGATTTGAAGATATCAGGAAGATCAGTTTAGAAATTATGTCGGAATATACCAAGGTGGATACAACATGTATTCGTGATCTTTTTGCAAATGAAACAGGGTATGCTACACCGAAAGTAGATATTAGGGCAGTAGTTTTTCAAGATAATAAAATACTAATGGTGAAAGAGAAGACAGATAACTCCTGGGCCTTGCCAGGAGGCTGGGGCGATATTGGCTTAACTCCAGCTGAAGTCGCAGTAAAAGAAGTACAAGAAGAATCAGGATTTGAGGTGAAAGCTGTAAAATTAATTGCGGTTATGGATAAGAAATGCCACCCGCATCCTCCATCTCCTTACCATGTATATAAAATGTTCATTCAGTGCGAGATTGTAGGAGGAGAGGCGCAGGAAGGAGTAGAAACTAGCTCTGTCGGTTTCTTTGCAAAAGATGATCTTCCGCCTTTATCCATTCCAAGAAATACTGAATCACAAATATTACTAGCCTTTAAACATATGGCTAATCCGTTGGAGCCTGTTTATTTTGATTGATTCTTTCTATTCTTTAGAATCAATTAGTTGAATTGTCATTTTTTTATCATTAAAATGGAATAGAAATGAAATAACTTTTGAGGGTGGATACTTATGAAGGAAAATGAAATACATACATTTCGTCAAGCAGACCACGAGATTGATCCTATTTTTTTAAATCGTTGGTCACCCCGTTCTTTTTTAGATAAAGAAGTTTCTGAAGAAGTCTTAATGCGCCTATTTGAGGCGGCTCGCTGGGCGCCTTCTGCAAATAATTTGCAGCCATGGCGTTTTATTGTTGCTCGAACAGCAGAGGAACGATCATTATTCCATTCTTTTATTTTTGAAAGAAATTTAGAGTGGTGTAAAAATGCACCGGTATTAGCAGTGCTTATTTCGGATAAACAAAATGGGATGAATGCCTTTGACAGCGGAACTGCATGGGGATTCTTATCCTTGCAGGCTATAAAAGAAGGTTTAAAAACACATGCTATTGGTGGATTTGATAAAGCAAAAGCTCGTGAAGTATTAAACATCCCAGAAGAATTTGATATTCAAGTAACTATTGCCATTGGTTATCAAGGGGAAAAAGAAGCGTTGCCGGAAGATTTTCAAGCAAGAGAAATTCCGTCTAGCCGCCGTCCGTTAGAGGAATCGATTTTGCAAGGTAAATATAAATAAGGAAAACAGACGCTTTGTATCATACAGGCGTCTGTTTTTTTCTAAAGTAAATGAATGTTGTATTCTCTTAATAAATCTTTAAGGGCTGGCCGTTCATTCCCGTCTCGACCAATTACATGGGTTGCGGTTATCAAGGAATTTAGCACTGCTTCCTCTGTAGCTTCTCCAACAGCTCTAAATGCAACATCGATATCCTCTTCATGAATGGCTGAGATGGGGACACTGGAATAAGGATTTTCGTGTGGTATTTTTGTTGCTGTAGAAAAACCAATGACTACTTCACCACTTCCAGTTGTGATAATCGAACCTGTTCGTGATAATCCTGTTACTGCGCGCTTAATTATTCGATTTAATTGTCTTTCCGAAACGGGAAGATCAGTAGCTACGATGATGATAACAGAGCCCTTGTCCTTATCTTTATTTGTCTGTGTAAGCTGTTTTTTGAGCTGTTGTCCAATTGGATTCCCCGCTATCACTAGATCACTCAGAGTACCAAAGTTGGTCAGTGCCAGTACTCCTATTGTATAGCTACCATGCTCCATATGTATTATGCGGGAAGAGGTTCCAATTCCACCTTTTAAAGAATAGCATAGCATGCCGCGGCCAGCACCAACTGATCCTTCATCAAATTCCGCAGAAGCATTAGCGATTGCCCCGAAAACATGGTCTTTCGTAATCTTTCTTGCTCTCACATCATTAAGAAACATATCGTTACACTCACACACAATGGGATTAACAGTACCTGTTGCTCTACCAATATCCTCGTTATGTTCTAGCATATATTCAATTAATGCATCAGCTGTCACACCGATACTTAATGTATTGGTTAAAAGAATAGGTGTTTCAATCGTTCCTAATTCTGTTATTTGCATTAAACCCATTGTTTTGCCAAACCCATTAATAACATGGCTTGCAGCGATTACCTTTTCTTTAAATATATTGCTTTGGTGGGGGATTATTGCGGTAACACCAGTCTGAGTGTCTTTATTATTTAATGTAGCATGGCCAACTGTGACACCTTCTACATCTGTAATGGCATTTCTTTTACCTGTTTCTAATTTTCCAATTATTATTCCATAATCTCGCAGCCTCTTTTGTCCATTCACTTTAAATAACCGCCTCTCCTTTTTATCCTTTTATTTTTTCAAAAATCAGTCAGTTAATCAAGTTTAAGATAATTTATCTCTCTATGATGAAATTCTTAAGTATAATAATAAGTAACTAGCTAGAATATAGCTTTAACGAAGGAGAGATAAAATGCAAACCGACCAATGGAAAATAGGGATATTTCTATTTAATGATGTGGAGGTATTAGATTTTGCTGGCCCGTTTGAAGTGTTTTCTGTTACAACAAGAGAGGATGGGTCTAAACCGTTTATAGTGCAGACTATTTCGGAAACGGGACAAATGATTCGAGCGAGAAATGGATTAAAGGTATATCCGGATTATAGTTTCCAAACGATGCCCAAGTTCGATCTTTTAATCATCCCAGGGGGACTAGGTGCAAGAGAACGAGAAGTACATAATAAAACGGTGATTAATTGGATTAAGGAACAAATGGGAGAGGTTCAATGGATGGCTTCTGTTTGTACGGGAGCGTTATTGCTTGCTGAAGCAGGGCTGCTTGATGGATTGAACGCGACAACACATTGGGCGAGCCTTACTAGGCTTGAGGAGGAATACCCACAAGTCAATGTGGTAAAGAAGGTGAAGTTTGTCGATGAAGGGCGCATTATTACATCAGGTGGCATCTCGGCAGGCATTAATATGTCCTTTCATCTTGTCAAACGTTTAGCAGGTGTGAAAATAGCGAAAGAAACAGCAAAAAGAATGGAATATGATGTGGAGCTTTCATAAAAACTGCTGTGCTTACACTGTAGTTTTTTATGAAACGAAAAATAAAGAAATTAGGAAAAGATTAATAATAGAACATATGTTCCGATACGGTGAAAAAGGCATAATACGGAATAAAACGGAAGAAAAATGAAAAAACATTTGACAAAAGTTAATGAAACGGAATAAGATGAATTTAGATTTTGATGGGAAAGGGAACAGTATGCTAGCGGAGGAAAGAAGAAAATTAATTTTAGAGATAATTTCAAGAGATGGGAAAGTTATTGCTAAAGATTTAGCAAGTAAATTTGAGATGTCTCTTGATTCCATTAGAAGAGACTTAACAATTATGGAAGAACAAGGAGTGCTGCAAAAAACATATGGTGGCGCCATTCTTTCTGAAGCAATACCTAAAGTAAGAACAATGCCGCAGCCATCAGCTATTCGATATGGAACGGCTGCCCCGCATGAAAATGCTATCTCCAAATTAGCAGCCTCTTATATTAAAGAAAATGATACTGTTTTTATTGGAGGAGCAGGTATACATTATGGAATGGTAAAATATTTGCCAACTGATTTCCCTTATACAATCGTTACAAATTCATTGAAAATTGCCGATCTTGTTAGAATGAAAGAAAATATAGCTTCTTATTTAATCGGAGGGAAATTAAGAGGATCTTCATCAAGTAGTATAATTGATTGTATTGCAATGGAAATGATGCGCAAATTTTCCTTGGATATTTGTTTTTTAACTGGAGGAGGAATTAATGCTAAAGGTATAAGTACCTCTACTCCTGAAGCAGCTGCATTTGCTCAGACAGTTGCCAGCGTTGCACAAAAAGTGGTCTGTTTAGCACCGCATGAAAAAATTGGTCATGAAATGTTTATGCAATCCGTACCAATCGAAGGAATTGATATCCTTCTCACAGATGTTGGTGCACCACAAAAAACGATTGATGAAATGAAAAAGAAACAACTAAAAATAAAATTTGCTGATTTACGTTGATTAGATAGATTGGAATAGGAGATTAAAATGAGATGGATGAATATAGAAGGACCTTCTAAACTGGAAGGATCCTTATCAGTACCTGGTTCGAAAAATAGTTCTTTGGCAATTCTAGCTGCTGCATGCTTAGCTAGTGAGCCTGTAACATTAAAGAACATCCCAAACATTGCTGATTTTAAAGTACTTCGTCAAATCGGAGAAGAAATAGGATGTATCATGGAGCGAGATAGCCGCGGGGATGTTTATATTGACCCTACTAAAATAGATAACCCGATAATTGAACCTGAAAAGTCAAGGAAGTTTAGAACAGCTTATTATTTCATTGGAGCATTACTTGCTAAATTCGGAAAAGTATCTCTTGGTTATCCAGGCGGGGATGATTTTGTAAGCAGACCCATTGATCAGCATATTAAGGCATTCGAGAAAATGGGGGCAACTTTTACATTTTATGAAGATTATTATGTGGTGGAGGCTCAAAAATTAAAAGGGGCAACTATCTATTTTGATACGATTACATCTGGTGCGACTATTAATAGCATGATAGCAGCAGTATTAGCTGAGGGAGAAACGATTTTATTAAATGCTGCCAGAGATCCTGAAGTAACAGATACTGCATTGTTTTTAAATAAAATGGGTGCGAGAATTATAGGTGCTGGTACGGATACAATCAAAATTAAAGGTGTTAAAAACTTGAATGGATGCAGCTATACCGTAATTCCCGACAGGCTAATTGCTGGAGCTTTTCTTATTTCATCAGGGATTACAGGTGGAACGATCACTGTAAACGATATTATCCCAGAACATCTTACATCTTGTCTCACGAAACTGGAAGAAATCGGTGTCGGTTTGGAAATAAAAGAAAATAATATTACGTCATTTCTAGATGGTAGATTAAAAGCGTCGAGGGTAAGAACTGCTATGTTTCCTGGATTTCCAACGGATTTGCAGCAGCCATTAACCGTTTTGTTAACACAAGCACAAGGGAAAAGTATACTTCGAGAAACAGTTTATCCGAACCGATTTAATCATGTATACCAATTAAACAAAATGGGTGCAGCTATTGAAGTATCAAATGGGATTGCCCATATTAAAGGAAAGTCTGCTTTACACGGGGCATTAGTTCATGCTTCAGATGTCCGTGCAGGTATTTGTCTAATGTTAGCTGGAGTAGTTGCAGAAGGGACGACAACAATTACGGGAATTGAACATATTGAAAGAGGATATGATGAGGCAGTAGCAGCTTTTAACAGCCTTGGGGCGAAAGTCTCTTTACATCATTCAGATGAAATTACAAATGATCTATTAATGATGCAAGAATTTGAAAAAATAATGAGATAATAGACTTTTTCCTATTTTGATAGATAAATAGGAAGAATTAACTGACCAAAAAAACAAAGGGGTCTTTGTATAGACATCTTTGGTTTTTTATGAATGATTTAGCCTGTATATTTCAATCTGCAACATCAAGGCACTTAATTCTTTTTAAAATATGAAAACAGTAGAAACTTTTCTATGGGATATTCGTATAGATAGGGGGAAATAAGAAATTTAGAAATTTTATTTCACCATATTTATCACTTAATTCTTTCTATTACAAAAAAAGTTATAATTAGAAAGATAGTCTATTAAAGGAGGATATATATTGAAAATTTCAGCAATTAAGCGTGAAGCAAGAGAATATTTGAAAGGAGAATGGGGGAAGGCAGTTGGACTCACATTCCTATATTTTATTTTAAGTGCAGGTGTTAATCTGTCGATTGAAATATACGCGAGCGGCGGATTTATGAATTGGATTTATCAAGATTATGCACCCCCGCAGGCGACGATACTAAATACTATTATTAGCCTTCTATTAATTCCTTTATCTATATCGATTGTATGGTTTTATCTTGACATTGTAAGAGAAAAAACCACAGAGATTTCTCAAGTTTTCACCATATATACAGACGTAAAAACAATGCTTAAACTAATTGGAACGTCTATTATGATTGGTATTTTTACTTTTTTATGGTCCTTATTATTATTAATTCCTGGTATTATTAAAGCACTAGCATATTCACAAACTTTTATGCTTTTAAAAGATCATCCAGAGTATTCAGTTTTCGAAGCAATTACGGAAAGCAGACGAAGAATGAAAGGCTATAAAGGAAAGTACTTTTTATTAAATTTAAGCTTTATAGGATGGGGCATTTTATGTTTATTCACATTAGGAATCGGTTTTCTATGGTTGGCACCATATATATATACATCTAATGCCACATTTTATCAGAATTTGATTGCTGACAATGAGAAAGAAACCATTTAATTTTTTTATAGACCAGAAAACACCATTCAACCTTGTGTTTTCTGGTTTTTTGATGGAAGCTGAATTTAATTTTTGAAGTTTTCTTCAATGAAAAATTATATTGAGCATATAAAAAACTAATAATAATTTTAAAATTATTAAGCAATTAAATTCAAGTGTCCATAAAGATACGATACAGTTAGTTAACAATAGATTGTGATAGATAATGATAAGGAATTTTTTTATTTTGTCTCACTATCTAGAGTATACTTTGTAATGAGATATGATTTGCTGAATTTTTAATTGCTGTGTATAATATATATTATGTAAACTAGAATAAAAAGTCATTATAACCTCCAATTCTATTCTTTAGTTTTATAAAAAATTGCTGAAATTTTTAATCCACTATTTCTTTTCAACTATTACCAATTATGCTAATACAACTAAATTATTTTAACGATCATTTGCAGCATCAATGCACTTATAATAACCACCAAAAGAGTTTTTGCTGCTTTTTGAGAAACTTTAGGCAATACGAGTAATCCAATCTGTGATCCAATAATAGAACCAACTGCCATACAAATGGCATAATACCAATTAATAAAACCGTTCTGATAATAAATAATAAATCCTCCTGTACAGCTGCCAAGAATAATAACTCTTGTCATTTGCACAGCTTTTATATAGGTGAAATTACTTTTTAAATAAAATAAAATACTAAATGTGGCGGATCCTGGTCCAAATCCCCCATCATATGCTGCAATAAGGAAAGGGATGTATAATCTTTTCTTTGTTGTTTTTTGTTGTTTTTGCTTTTTATCTTGTTGTATAGTAGCAGTCCATTGTTTATTTTTTATTGTTACTATTAAGGCAAAACAAAGTAATGCAAACGCAATGATATTCATCGTTTCTTCCTGTATATTTGTAGTTACTAGTGCTCCCCCTATTCCACCTAAAACAGCGATTAGGATAGTAATTAATAGAAAGTGGACACTTAGCTGTTTGTTTCTTATTAAATAGAAAACACTAGAAAGTGCCGCAATTCCTGAGGAAAACTTATTAGTAGCAATACTTGTTTGAATGGGAATACCTGTTAACATCATACCAGGAACGGTAATTAAGCCACCCCCTCCTGCTAATGTTCCAATAAAGGAAGCTCCTAGACCAATTAACATTAATGTAAATAGTTGATAATTCCCCTCTCTTCTTCCTAAATATGCTGTCGCTAGTCCGATTGATACTAGCATGATTAGAATAATACAGAAAAAGATTTTTTGTCGTGTTATTTGTTTCTGTTGTAGTTTGCTTTCTTCTTTGATCATCGGTAAGTTCATGATTATAGACTCCTTTTTACCATTTCTAATAAAAAGGTTATATAATTATAATAGATAAGTCTAATATATATTTCTTAAGGATGTATAAATATTATTTATAGGAGTGAAGATTAGTGAACCTTCATGCTCTTCGTATATTTATCACTGTTGCCTCTGCAAAAAGTGTTACAGATGCAGCAAGAGTTCTTTCTATTAGTCAGCCTGCTGTAACTATGCAAATCCGAAATTTAGAAAAAGAAACAGGATTGACATTAATTGAGTCTGCGGGAAGAGGAATTAAATTAACAAAGGAAGGAGAATTTTTATATAAGCAAGGGGAACGTTTATTTGATTTAGAAAGAGATATTGAGGGGAAAATAAACCAACTGAAAGCTGGAATACTAGATAATATCAAAATAGCATCCACATATTTACCGGCTAATTTTTTATTACCTTCTCTATTAGCAAAATTGAAAATAGATAATCCTTTACTCCATATAGAGTTATATAGTGGTAACTCAAACGAAGCGATTGAGAAATTACTCCGCTATAAAGTAGATTTAGCTCTTGTTGTAAAAGAACGGTGGGAGCAACCAGAATTGCATCTCACACACATAATGGATGTTGATTTTTGGTTCATCGTTCCGCGAAAGCATAAATTTTCTGGCAAAGAAATTTCATTTTCACAGTTGGTTCAAGAGCCATTTTTAGTAAGAGAAAACGGAAGCTCAACAAGAGACATGTTATATTCTTTGTGTAAAATTCATGGTGTGAATCACCCTCCTGTTGGATTGCAATTTCACGGCTTAAACGAATCTATTCATTCAGTTATTGCTGGTTATGGAGTCATGTTAGCTCCTTCTCTTGCAGTTAAGGAACATGTGCTTCGTAAGGAAGTAGGTGTGGTTAAGGTGAAAGGAGTTGAAATTAAACGGCCAATATTCCTTTGTAGACGCAATGAAAACGTAGAGCTTTCCCCTCTCGTTAATCAATTACTGTATGCACTAAACAATATGGATTATACGAACTAAAATTGGCATTTTTAGATGTTTGATGAGGTTAAGTATTTTAGCTTTTGCTTGAATACTTTTTGATTTCCAAGGAACGAGTGGTGAGATTCCTCTTTTTAATCTCATCATTGGAATCTCACCAGCTCTGCTAATTCCTTAGGAATCTAGATAGAAATATATATCATTAATAAATAGAAAATTAGTGGTTATTCGATATTTTAATCCTTATTTATCCCCCCTCTCTATTCATGTCTTATTAGTTTGCGGTTCTACTTTCTCAAAGTGATAAATCAATGTTTTGTAATCTTCCTTCACACGTGGAATGGTCACTCCTGCATAGTTAAGCTCACTGCCTGAATATAGTCTTCCGGTTGCTAAATCCTTATAGATTGCAAGATCTTCCAGATAATAAACAGGGAGATAGTTAACTGGCACAGCAGGCCGTGCTATCCCGTTAAAATAAACAATTATCGCTTCTTTTTCATTTTTAAACATCCAAGCACTTTCGAAATATTCTCCTGGCGCTTTCAATCGATAAAATTTTCCGAACTGAAAAAGCTTTCTCTGCTGTTTATAAAAAGAAATTTGGTTTTCTATTTCTCGTAGTTCCTCTTCCGCTGCTTCTGTTAAATCTAACTCGTATCCAAGATTGCCACTCATTGCAACCCTTCCCCTTGTTTCAAGTGAAGTGATCCTTCCCACCTGATGGTTAGGCACGCTAGAAACATGTGCTCCCATCATAATCGGAGGAAAAAGTAAACTATATCCATATTGAATTTTTGTCCTGCATAACGCATCTGTATTATCGCTTGTCCAAGTCTGGGCCATATAATGCATCATTCCAGGGTCAAATCTGCCCCCTCCGCTTGAGCAATTTTCAAATAGTACATTCGGAAATTGCTTTACTAATGTATCGAGGATTCGATATAAACCTAGTATATATCGATGACTAATCTCCCCCTGCTGATCTTTAGGAAAAGCGGTACTGCCAATATCGGTTAAATGTCGGTTCATATCCCATTTAATATAATCGATTTTGCCTGTTATTAAATATTTCGATAATACATTTATTAAAAACTCTTGTACTTCTGGATTAGATAAATCTAGGACTAACTGTCTTCTTCCTTCTATGGGCTTATATCCATGGGTATGGATAACCCAATCAGGGTGCGCTTTAAATAGCTCACTATTTGGGGAAATCATTTCTGGTTCGAACCATAAACCAAACTTCATTCCTTTATTTTTCACCGTCTCGGCTAAACCAGCTATCCCGTTTGGCAGTTTATCTTTATTCTCCATCCAATCACCAAGGGAAGAAGTATCGTCATTTCGTTTTCCAAACCAGCCATCATCTAATACAAACATTTCTATGCCTATTTGTGCTGCAGCCTCCGCTAATTTCTCACTTTTTTCTTCTGAGATATCAAAATAATTAGCTTCCCACGTATTTAATACAATTGGCCGCTCTTGATTTCGAAATGACTTAGGGCAAAGATACTGTTGATAAAGTGTATGGAAAGTATGACTCATCTCATTTAACCCATGATTAGAATAAACCATCACAGCTTCTGGGGTATCAAAGCTGCCCCCAGGTGAAAGCTTCCATGAAAAACCTTCCGTATTTATGCCAAGTTGTACACGTGCTGAACCATATTGTTCTACTTCGACTTGTGCTTGGAAATTCCCGCTATAAATGAGATGAAATGCACGTACTTCTCCGCTGAATTCATCTGTATTTGGATTTAAAAGTGCTAAAAACGGTTGATGCTGTGGACTGCTTACACCACGAGTACTTTCTATTTTTTGAATTCCATTTTGCAATTTCCTTCTACTTATGTTTGCTTCATTTGTATGAGATCCGTAAAGAGTTAATAAATCAAAAGTAGCTGCCGCGATATCTACTTGAAGACTTCCGGCATTATCAAGGAATACATCTTGTTGCCCGTGATTAAGAAAAGCCACATGTCTTGTTATAACCGGCAGTTGTTCATAAAGATGATAGTAAAGCTTCATTTCCAGCTGCTGAATATCATCATATAAAGTAATAATTAATGTCGTAACAGTAGTATCCTCTCCTTCTAATGTAGGTAAACCTTTCAGTGGCTGTTTCCCGGATAGGATATCAAATTTCTTAAAAATAAAATCAGTGCGTGTTTGATTGGTATGCGAACGTATTGTATAATTCGCGATTCGATGATCACCGCTTTGTTGTGTACTTGTTTCCAGAGGTAGTGCGTTTAAGCTAAACACTCTCTCTTCAGGAAACGGATTAGTGGCAAAGCCGCGATCTATCATTTGAAGCTGAGTGCTTCCATTAAAACTTTCTAGTCTTCTTCCCCAATATCGATGGCAGACATATTTATCTTTTTCTATGGAGAGGACATAACTTATTTGCTTGTTTTGTAAATGAAGTGTCTTTCCATCCTTTTCAAGAAATATAGGCAATGAAGTACCTCCTTGCATACGTTTTTCTATCTATACCAGTCTATTTCACTCATTAAATATTAAGGATCGAACATTATTTGCTTTCTGATTGTATTAAGGTTAAAGCTTTATCTCCTACCTTAATATCTGAATCCTTAATACTATTAATCTCTAAATATTCAAAAGAATTTGTGACAATCATCATCACGGTAGAATCAAACCCTGCTTCTTTGATTTTCGCCATATCAAATTCTCCTAGCAAGTCTCCTTTTTTCAACTTTTGACCTTGCTTTATATAGGTTTTAAACCCATCCCCTGCCATTTTTACTGTATCTATCCCGATATGCAGAAGAATTTCTGCACCTTTCTCTGATTGAATTCCATATGCATGGTTAGAATCACTAGTAACTGTCACAACTCCATCGATTGGAGCATAAATTTTTCCTAAACGCGGAATAATGGCAATTCCTTTTCCCATTGTACCAGAAGCGAAAACAGGATCATTTACACTCCTTAAATCAACCGCTTTCCCCTCAACTGGTGCCGTAATCTCTTCACTAAATGCTCTTTTTCTATTAATCGTAGTATCTGTTTCAGATGTTTCAGTACCTTGAGAATTAGAAGATGGAACATTCAATTTTTTTCGTCCATAAAGCATTGTAGCTGCAAAAGCGAGCACAAAACTAATAACAACTCCAATCATAAACATGGGAATTGCTTTTGGGCTGATAGCGATAAAGCCAATTATTCCTGCAGGACCTAAAGATACATTACGCACTCCAGTGAATCCCATAAATGCTGCTCCTATACCTGCTGCAACAAGGCCGATAAAGAATGGGAATTTAAGTTTTAAATTAACCCCAAATAATGCTGGCTCTGTTATTCCTAACATTGCTGAGAAAGAAGCTGAGGACGCTAATCCCTTTTGCTTTTGGTTTTTTGATAAGAAGAAGATCGCTAAACATGCTGCTCCTTGTGCTACGTTAGCAGCTGATGCGATTGGAAATAGAAAGCTTCCTCCTGTTTTTGCAATATCCGCTAGCAATTGTGTCTCTATTGCTGGGAAGGATTGATGCAATCCTGTTAATACAACTGCAGAATATCCCAATCCAAATAAACCATAACCAACTCCACCAAGTGTATTAATTAACCAGAGTAATCCATCTGTTAATTGATTGGAAACACCGCGTAATAATGGCCCAACAAATGCAAATGTGACAAAACCAGTAATAATTACGGAAAACAATGGTGTGAATGTAAAATCAACTGCATTGTTTAAATGCTTATGGAAGAACTTTTCAAGTGTTGCCAAAATCCAAGCTACTCCAATCACGGGTAATACTTGGCCTTGATAGCCGGCTTGAGCGATATGTAAGCCGAATACATCCCAATGTGGCATCTGCCCTGTAGCAACAGCTTCTGCTACCCCATAGCCATTTACCAGTTCAGGCATAACAAGCATCATCCCTGCTGCTGCTCCCAGATAAGGATTTCCGCCAAAACGTTTTGTTGCAGAAAAACCAATTAAAATTGGTAAGAAGGCAAATGGTGCAGAGGCCATTAAGTTGACGATTTCTGCAAAACCTTTAATACCGGGGACCATTTCAACAATAGATTTTGGCCCGAATAAACCTTCTCCTGTTAAGACATTATTTAAGGCCATTAGCAGCCCGCCTGCAACTAAAGCTGGAATTAGCGGAACGAAGATATCGGATAAGAGCTTTACTAATTTCATGACAGGATTCGTTTCCTTTTGTGCCGTTACTTCTTTTAAATCAGCTTTTGTTGCTTCACCAACACCAGTGATGCTGATTAATTCTTTATACACTTCATTTACGTCACCAGGACCAACGATAATTTGGAATTGACCATTCGCTTCAAATGTTCCTTTTAAATCTGGATCATCATCTAAAGCTGTTTGGTCAATCTTTTTTGTTTCTTTTACAACAAGTCTTAATCTAGTTGCACAGTGTGTAGCAGCAATTAAGTTATCTTCACCCAACGCTTTGGCTACACGTTCAGCTACTTCTCTGTGTTTCATGTGAATTCCCCTTTCTATTAAATCGCTTTCAAAACCTTTTGCACGATTAATTTAACATCGTTTTTATTTTATGTCAAACGTTTATCATAAAAATTTATTTGATTTAAATAATTATAATAAATGTAGTTAAATTAAACAGGAAAACGTTTGACATATTTTTGAGAACGTTTTAAAATGCCCTTAAGTACACTTATGAACTACAATGAAGGAGTTTTAATTACATGACAGATATTGTTAACAATTGGACACGAGATCTTAGATATAAACCCTATTCAGAATGGGACATTGACTATAAGAACGCTTTAAGTAAATCAGTGGAAAACTCCAAGTGGCGTACTGGGTATCATATTGAGCCCAAAACCGGTTTGTTAAATGATCCAAATGGCTTCTCATTCTTTAATGGGAAATGGCAGCTCTTTTTTCAGTACTATCCTTTCGGAGCTGTACATGGTTTAAAAAGCTGGTATCACTTAGAAAGCAAGGATTTAATACACTGGGAAGAAAATGGGATTGCCCTACAATCTGACAATAATTATGATTCACATGGGGTTTATTCAGGTTCAGCTTATCCCATTGATGAAGACAAGCTCTTCCTTTTTTATACTGGAAATGTTAGGGACAAAGATTGGAATCGATACAGCTTCCAAAATGGGGCTTTTATGTATAAAGACGGAACCATTCATAAATTTCCTAAACCATTGATTAACCAGCCAAATGAAACAACAGATCATTTTAGAGATCCGCAAATTTTTTGTTATCAAGATCAATTGTATATGATTATTGGTGCTCAAAAACAATCAGATAAAAAAGGGGCTATCTTTCTCTACAAAGCATTAGAAAATGATATTAAAAATTGGACATTGGTTAGCGAATTAGCATTTTCTGATCAAGAACTTGGCTTTATGATTGAATGTCCGAATCTTATTTTTATTGAGGAGGTACCTGTTCTCTTATTCTGTCCACAAGGAATATCTAAAAGAATTCAATCATATGAAAATATTTATCCGAATATGTATACCGTTGGAGAAGCGTTTGACCCGGTTAAGGCGGCAATCACTAAGACAACAAATTTGCAAAATCTAGATGAAGGCTTCGATGTCTATGCAACACAAGCATTTAATGCTCCTGATGGCAGGGCCCTTGCGATTAGTTGGATTGGATTACCGGAAATTAATTATCCGACAGATAAAGAAGGTTATCAAGGTTTATTAAGTTTAGTGAAGGAACTTACATTACAGGATGGGAAGCTAAAACAATATCCAGTTAAAGAAACAATTAAATTGCGTGAAATAGAGAATTCATTTTATGAGTCATTTGACGCGAAGACCAATCGATTTGAACTTGAAGTAAGCGTACCCGCAAATGAAATTGTGAAAATATTGCTCTTTTCAAATGTAGATAAAACCCGTTATTTAGCCTTTACACTCGATTCGGTAAATGGTAAAGTTTCTGTAGACAGAGAATATGCTGGCCAACGTTTTGCGCAAGAATATGGTTTCCAGCGAGAAGCATATGTTTCGAAGAATACAGAAATTAAAGTAAATATATTTGCTGATACCTCCGTTTTTGAGTGCTTTGTAAATGAAGGAGAACGAGTTATTACAGGGCGTGTTTTTCCAGATGAATCACAAACATTTATTTACCTGCATTCTAAACGTAATCTCAGCGGTACAATATGGAGACTAAATAATCAGAAGAGGTAAATTAAAATGGTTGCAAAATTAACCGATGTAGCCAAATTAGCTGGGGTGAGTCCTACGACGGTCAGCCGTGTTATTAATAAAAAAGGCTATCTATCAGAAAAAACAATTGCTAAGGTTCATGAAGCAATGAGAGAGCTTCATTACCAACCAAATAATCTTGCTCGCAGTTTGCAGGGGAAGTCCACAAAGCTAGTTGGATTAATTTTTCCTGCTTTGAATAATGTCTTCTATGCAGAATTGATTGATCATTTAGAACGAGAACTTTTCCGTGCGGGGTATAAAACAATCCAATGTAATAGCGAACATAATTCGGATAAAGAACGGGAGTACATTCAAATGCTCCAAGCAAATCAAGTAGAAGGAATCATTGCAGGTGCACATAATTTAAACCATGATGATTACACGAATATCAAGGCCCCTATTATAAGCTTTGACCGTTTCCTTGCACCTAATATTCCCATTGTAAGCAGTGATAACTATCAGGGCGGTGTTTTAGCGACACGCTCCTTGCTCAACCATGGTATCCAAAAAATAATCATGTTGACTGGAAGCAATGATGTTAAATCACCAACCTATTTACGGACAAAGGGCTATATAGATGAAATGAACAATGCTGGTTTACAACCAAGAATATTTTCCATAAACGGAAGTTTTACTCCCTTGAGAAAATCGGTGGAGATAGCTAAAATTCTTAAAACAGAGCAGCCAGAGGGAATCTTTTGTTCAGATGATATGAAAGCACTTTTAGTTATAAATGAAGCGGAAAAACTTGGTTTAACATCACCACAAGATTTTAAACTAGTCGGATATGATGGAACTTCCTTTATAGAGGATTATTTCCCTAAACTAACTACGGTGAAGCAGCCTCTCGGAGAATTGGCTAAGCTTTGTGTAGAGCTTCTTATTCAAAAAATAGACGGAGTAAATGATCAGGAAGACCGTTATGAAATCCCCGTAAAACTAATTAGCGGGCAAACAAGTTGATTTTCGCCTTGTTTGCCCGTTTGTTTTCTCATGTTTATGAATGTCTTGCTAAAACAAGTATTTATTTCTTAATTAAAAGCCCTCATTAATTAAGTCAGCTATTACTCCTGAAGCAGCTTTGCTTCCCTGGCTTGCAGCGTTTATCAACTGTGGTGGTGTTAATAGAGTATTATCTCCACTTGCGTATACTCCTTCTATATTTGTCCGCCCAAGAGCATCGGTTTCCACTCCACCCATCTTATTTAATATACATCCAAGTGATTCAGCAAAGGGAACGGCTTGTTGAAGTTCGGCTGTGACAAAACCACCTTCTCTATCGATCTCTTCCCCATTTTTAAAGATAATCTTTTGCAATTGTCCGTTATCGCCTTGCAGTCTGTCTATCTCATGTGCGATTACTTTAATATTTTTGTTATTTAGCGTGTCAAGTTGCTCATTCGTAAGTATCTTCTTGCCGTTTGTACAAACGATAATGTTTCTACTCCAATTAAAAAGCAATTTGGTTAAATGAAAAGTATGATCATTTTCTGCCAATACTGCTAAAGCTCGATCTTTAAGTTCCCAACCATCACAAAAAGGACAACTAAATATGCTTTTTCCATAAAAATGATGCAAGCCAGCAATATCGGGCAGAATATCAATCAGTCCAGTAGATAATATAATTTTCTTTGCCTGATAAGATTCATTTTGATCGGTAAAAATGGTGAAGTGTTTATTTACCTTTTTAATGTCTGTTACTCGCTGGCTTTTAAAGGATACATCGGGATATTTTTTTAATTCTTCTTTCCCAATTTGTTTAAATTGGGAAGGCTTAATACCGTCTCTTGTTATGAAGCCATGTGATTCTTGGGTAACGGAATTTCGAGGTTTATCGTCGTCGAATACGATCGTCTTCATTCGTGCTCTTCCAAGAACAAGTGAGGCATTTAAACCGGCGGGTCCTCCACCTATAACAATACAATCTAACAATGCTTATTCCTCCTTTTAATAACATATATTAAAGACTCTTAATATCCGTAATTAGACTAAAAATAAAGATGAGTTATCACCTTTATTTTTTACTTAGCATTATGTTCAATTTGATTAGCAATATCGCGTATATATTTTTGGCTTAAATGTTCACGCATCTTTGTTTCAGCCTCTAACATGACATTTTCAATTAAGCACTCGCCATTTTTTCTATTATCATGCTCTAATGAACAGCTAAACAAAGATGTGTTTCCCTCAATAGCCGTAATTACATCTAAAAAGGAAATTTCCTCGGCACGTTTTATAATACGATAACCACCATTAACACCTGGTGTTGATTCAATTAAGCCAGCTTTAACAAGTTTAGTTAAGATTTTCGATAGATATGTTGGAGATAAATCTTGGATTTTAGCTAATTGATCTACCCCTACAGCTTTCCCTTGTGATGCAAGTGTCAAATATACCATAGTGTGTAATGCATAATTCGTTGCTCTTGAATACTTCATAATACTACCTCTTTACGGATATATTAAAGATCTTTAATGTCTATAATTGATTATATAGAAAGAGAGAGAAGAAAACAAGTTTTAAAGGGAATTTCCTTTTATTAAGGAGAACTCCCTTCCTATTTACTGGTATGCCTCTATCCCTAGTAATTCATCGAGACCGACTATTTCAAAGTCTCTTTCCTGAATAGTTTCAATTATTTTTGGTAATGCCTTTGCAGTTTCTGTTTTTTCTGAATCTGAATGCATTAAAATAATATCGCCGTTTCGCAAATGATTGGTGACATTTCTAATAATATTCTCTGCCTCCATTTGTGACCAATCAAGTGTATCGATGGACCAAATGATAATAGAATATCCTTTTAGTTCGGCGTTTTTCATTAGCGTTTCATTTGTTTCTCCATATGGTGGGCGAATCATTGCAGGTTCTTTTCCAATTATCGATTGAAGAGTATTGCCTGCCCGTGTTATTTCCTCTAATTGTTGGTTCTTATCTAAACCAGATAAGTCAACATGATGATAGCTATGGCTCAAAACTAAATTCCCGTTTTTATAAGCATTTCTTACAACTTGCGGATGTTTTTCTGCTTCACTGCCGATAAAGAAAAAATTCCCTTTCACTTTATATTGCTGTAATATTTCAATGATTTTTGGGGTAATGATATCATCAGGACCATCATCAAAGGTTAAAGAAACTTTCTTTTCATTCCGCCCATTGATGTATACATTCGCATTATTATCTTGGAATTTCACAATCTCCCTCCTCCAGTTTTGCATCGTTTCCCATTGTTTATTGGTAAGTTGATTAGATTCGCCTTGGATAGTTAAGGCATATTTCTCTTGTATCCCTCTAACTTTGTGATAGATAGATAAATGGTCTATTCTGTTGGTTTTATTTAAAATTATAAACTTAAGCTGAACATCTTCACTAAGGTTATAGACAATTATTTGTTCACCGTTCCCTACTCTAATTTCTGCTGGTTCCCCTATTTTCTTTTTTAAATCCGATAGAGATAATCTATTTAATCGCTTTTTATTGGAACGAATATCATAAATATCGCCTTTTGCAGTATATCCAAATACGGTATCCTTATCCTTATAGATGGCATAGTACCCTTCTCCTACTTGATCTGTTTGATCCGGCTCCCCCCATTGGCTAATTACTTGTTCGATGGTACTTGTAAAGATATTAAAGGAACTTGTATCCGTCATGCCTCTATTTGCTGCTTCTACTAGAACAGTTATATAGTCAGCAGTTTGCTGCCTATTCTTTTGTTCTGGATTTATATGACTCTGCTTAAGATTTTCTGATTCTTTTTGTAACGGAGCACTACAGGCTACGATGAAAACACATTGTGATAGTGCGACCAAAAAAAGCAAAAGCTTTCTCTTCAGCTTCGTTCACTTCCTTTCTGCTTTCCTACTATTTAATGTAAAGGTTCGTGTATTCGTTTGCAATAATTAATAATTAATAGTAGTGATTCTCCCTTATTCTCATCTGATTTTAATAAATCTTCTTTATAATGATGACTTTCTGATTTTTACCAAAAAAGTAGGTGTTTAAAAAATGAATATGGAAACCTTATTACAGTTAAATACGATCTTTATCAGTATTATCATTGAGGCATTGCCCTTAATTCTAATTGGGGTTCTGATTTCGGGTATTATCGAAATTTTTGTCTCAGAGGAACTTATTGCAAAAATGATGCCGAAAAATCCAATCCTGGCCATTTTATTTGCTTCTTTAGTTGGAAGCATTATTCCTGCATGCGAATGTGGAATTATTCCTATTACAAGGCGGTTAATTTTAAAAGGTGTACCGGTTCCTGCCAGTATCGCCTTTATGCTTACCGGACCAATTATTAACCCAGTAGTTATGTTCTCGACGTATATTGCTTTCGGGAATAGCTGGAGAATGGTAATTCTTCGTTCTGTATTGGCGCTTGTTTGTTCTATTCTTATTGGACTTGCTCTGCATAAATCAGTAAAGCAATCGCCGCTGAAAAGTCATGTGATTGAACACGTGCACATTCACTCTTTTAAAGACCGAATCGAAGCTATGTTCAAGCATTCGATCGATGAATTTTTCTCTGTTGGAAAATACTTAGTTATTGGCTCGTTTATTGCTGCAGCAGTACAAACTTTAGTTAAGACTTCTACCCTTGTTTCAATAGGAAACGGTCAGGCTTCCTCTCATCTTGTTATGATGGGACTTGCGTACATATTAAGTCTTTGTTCCCAAGCAGATGCATTTGTTGCAGCGAGCTTTAGAAACAGCTTTTCTGAAGGATCTATTCTTGCTTTCCTTGTGTTTGGTCCTATGTTGGATATCAAAAATACATTGATGATGCTAAGCACATTTAAAGCTAAGTTTGTCATTCTATTAACTGGTCTAATTACAGTTTGCGTGTTTCTCGTAACAATTTTTCTATAAAGAGGTGAAAAAAACATGTTTCGAATATTCGTGTTAATAGGCTTAACTTATTTATTTCTACATTTACATGCAACTGGCGATATATCTAAATATATTAATATGAAATATGCTTATATTTCAGAGTCTGCTATCTATATATTTGTACTCTTTACAATTATATGTGTCTATAACTATGTAAAAAAGGATAAACATACACATGATGCATCGTGTAATCATTGTGGACATGATCATTCCCATGAAGAAAATAGCTGGTGGAAACGTGGATTTACGATTATAACATTGCTTATTCCTATTCTTACTGGTTTAATACTTCCAGTGGCTACCCTTGATTCGAATATTGTGGAGAAAAAGGGACTCTATTTCCCTGCATATGATGAAGGAGATGAATATAGTCAGCATCAATTCCTGCAGCCAAATACGAGTAGCTATTATGGCAAAGAAGGCTATGCAGAAGTGATGGATAAGGGCTTAGATAAAATAAAGAATCTCCCTGAAATTAAATTAGGGGAAGATAATTTTTTAAATGATTTGGAAACAATCTATAATTATCCAGGTCAATTTATGGATAGAAAAATTACGTTGACAGGATTTACTTACAAGGAAGAGGATTTAACCAATAATCAGCTGTTCCTGCTGCGCTTTGGGATTATCCATTGTATTGCTGATGCTGGTGTTTTTGGAATGCTTCTTGATATTCCGGATGAATTGAAAAGAGAGAATGATCAATGGCTCCAAGTAACAGGTAAGCTTGAAACAGTGTACTATCAACCATTTAAGAAAACCATTCCGATTCTTAAAGTTACAGATTGGAAGTCCATTAATCAGCCAGATGACCCTTATGTATATAGACAGTATTAAAAAAAGGAGAGAATGTTTGCTTATATGCAGCACTTCTCTCCTTTTTTTTATATATATTTTTCCATGCGAATATCATCCCACATTCTATCTTGATAATAAGTGAAGAATTTATTTTTGCCAATTTCTTGATATCCAAGCTTTTTATATAATTTATGTGCGTTTTTATTAAATTCAAATACGCCTAACTCAATCCTGTTAAACCCTTGTTTTTTGATCTGCTCTTCTAGATAGATTAATGATGTTGATCCGACACCTTTTCCTCTTGCAACTTCTTCGCCAATTGTAATAGCGATCCAAGCGGTCCCTTGTTCTTTCCTATATAGATGAATGGGATCAATCGTATAATTCATTTCTCCAACAAGAATATCATCTAAATAAATAGCATACATGTGGTAATTGGTTAATCGTTTTGTTATTTCCTCTTTTGTAACAAGTACGTAGTTTTCTAAATCCTCTTTATTTCTGCAAGGATGAATGAACGGGATAAGTCTTGGGTCATTTTCCCACTTATTTAAACAAGAAATTAATTGATCAGTTGGATTATCTATTTTTTTAAAGGAAATGTTCATATTTGGTTCCCTCGCCTTTGTTTATTCTTTTCTTATTATAAGCGAAGATTAAGCAAGTTTGTTTAAAAATATTTAAAATGAATGGAAGGTTTGTCTTTTTAATGACTAGCATGTTTACCGTTCTAAATTATTTCTTTTATCCATATTAATTTTAATATCCGAAAAAACTTCCTTTAAAGGAGTGTTATTGAATGATTACTGTCCATTATTTTGAAAATAGTACCAATGTATTGACCCAATTACGGCAAGACATACCGAATATTGATCTACCTGTAAAAATAAAAGGACGAAAAGGCAAAGTCCTATCCGTGAATCAATTAAAAGAAGAGGTATATCAAGTAAATGTGGAATTTGAAAAGGTGGTAAAAAAAGCCGTACTTGCAGTAGATAATAAAAAAAGAAAGCGTTAGATATTGTATAGGAGATATCATTTGTATGATGTCTTCTTTTTTATAATTTCGGTAACATTTTTTATAAAATACATAATTCGCAAGGGATAGACAAACGCTATTTAATAAATAGTTTTAAAGGGGAGTAGAAAATGCTAAGTAATAAAGTTAGTCGCGTAGCTTTAATTGGCGCTGGATTTGTTGGATCTAGCTATGCCTTTGCTTTAATGAATCAAGGAATTGTAGATGAATTATTATTAATTGATCTAAATAAGGACAAAGCATTTGGCGATGTGATGGATTTGAATCATGGCAAGGTATTTGCCCCTAATCCAATTAGTATTAAATATGGGGAATATAAAGATTGTGCTGAAATGGATTTAGTTGTCATATGTGCAGGAGCCAATCAAAAACCAGGAGAAACCCGTCTTGATTTAGTGGAAAAGAATTTAAAAATCTTTAAATCCATTGTCGAACAAGTAATGGCAAGTGGATTTCATGGAATATTTTTAGTTGCTACAAACCCAGTAGATATTCTAACCTATGCTACTTGGCGCTATAGTGGTTTGCCGAAAAATCAAGTCATTGGCTCTGGTACGATACTGGATACCGCAAGATTTCGCTATTTACTAGGAGATTATTTTAAAGTTGCTCCTACTAGCGTTCATGCCTATATTATTGGAGAACATGGGGACAGTGAACTTCCTGTCTACAGTGCGGCAGATGTTGCTGGTATTCCAGTTTATAAGTTAATGAAAAGAGCTGCTCATTATAAAATGGAAGATTTAGATAATATTTTTGTGAATGTTCGGGATGCGGCTTACAAGATCATTGAAGGAAAAGGTGCAACCTATTATGGGATTGCGATGGGACTTGTACGGATAACAAAAGCAATTTTAAGTAATGAAAATAGTGTATTAACGGTTTCTGCCTATTTGGATGGCCAATATGGGGAAAAGGATGTCTATATTGGTGTTCCCGCCGTTATAAATAGAGAGGGAATACGAGAAGTTATCGAGTTGGAATTAGCTTTAGATGAACAAGAAAAATTTCAGCAAAGTGCTGCTATTTTAAAAGATATTCTTAAGCCTCACTTTACCTAACACTCTAAGCCTTCTGTTTGCTGAAATGAAGAGATATTTCAATCCAAAAATAGCCCACACCCAAATTCTCTAATTTACATACTTTATAAAGTAAGTAAATTAGGAAAGGTGTGACAGAATGGATTGGAAGAAATACCTTCTTATAGCAGCTGCTACTTTCTTGATTCTTTTTTCTGGAATTGTTACTGTTTTGCTTTTTCAAACAAATAAAGTGGAAGCAGATAAAGAGCAAGGCAATTCACTCAATTCCGAGAGTAATGCCACAACAGAAAGCGCTCCAGGCAATATTAATATTTCAGTAACAAATAACATCCAGAATATAGTTGGTGGCGAATCTAAAGCAACAATTGAAAATAAGGTGAAAAATGACTTAGAAGATAAGGATGCTGCTATTGACAATAGCATTGATAATAAAACAGAAAAAGAAGCATCTGTCACTATTAATAATACTATTGAAAACTTGTTAAAAGGTCAGATAAATGGTACGACAAATAATAATATTACGAATAATATTCTCTCTAGTAACAAAGCAGAGCTAGCGAATAATATATTGAATGATTTAGATTTAAATGTGGATGTTAATGTCTCCAATGAAGTTAATACCAATGGAAAGAAAGAATCATCCAATAATGAAAATGGGGATACAAACAATAACGAGAATAATAAAGAAGATAATGGTAAGAAAGAAAACGACGGGAACGAATCAAACGGAAATAAGGACAACAAGGAAGAAACATCCTATTTATGGGGAATTGATTCTGCTAGTGAAACAACAGAGGATTTTCTTGCTTGTGTAAGAGATAACTTTGGAGATCCTAAAGTGATTGCGCGCTATCTAGGAACAAATGAAGGTGTTTCTCATGGCTTAACGGCAGATCAAGTCGATTTAATTCATTCCAATGAAGCGGATATCTTACTCATATATAATGGGTTTACAGACGCAACAGGATATGATAATGGTGTAAGTGAAGCAAAGAAGGCAATTGAGTTGGCTAAGGAGCTTGAAGCTCCAGATGGTGTCGCCATTTTTGCGGACATAGAACCCAATTATCCTGTGGATGCCGCCTTTATAGAAGGATGGTATGCCGAAGTTAGTAAATCTACCTATGAGCCTGCTATTTATGGTATTTTTGATAAAGATGAAGCGTTAACTGCTTCCTTTAATCAAGCTGTAAAAAACAAAGCGGAAATAAAAGATAATACATTTCTATGGTCTGCCTCTCCTAATATTGGGATAACTACAGAAGAAGATGCCCCCGAATTTAAAGTGGATGCACCGGAAGAGTCGCTTGCATATGGATGGCAATATGGTATTAATGATGAAACATGTAATATAGATACTAATCTATTTGACAGCAACCTGACAGATGTATTGTGGAAACATTAAAAAATGGACATCTTACTAACGAATAATTCGGAAAGTAAGATGTTCGTTTTTTAAATCTAGAAATTTGGAAATCACATAATAATTTTTCGAAGTCGCGTTATAGGAAGTTATAAGTGTCTGCCTCTCCATCCGCCATTGATTTCAAGTCGAAATCGCATGAAATCAGAGATAAGTCTGGCAGTCTTCCCTTCTTGATTTCGTTCTCTAGATTTTGATTGGACACAATGAAGTAATTTTTCGTCACAATAGCGACAAGAACCATATGTCTCTACACATTGATCATGCCTTTGGCAACAGGAGTCAACATAATTGATAGGTGCACCAGGACCACTGCAGCCGGGACCGCAATATCGATAACCGCCAGGCAGACATAGTTTAATCGTTTTCCTTCTTTTCTTTTGCATTCTCTGATTCTCCCTTCTATATAGATTATGAAGCTTGTAAAAAATAGCTTGGGAAATCAATCTAAAAAAAGAAAACTTCCATATGAAAAATTGTTTCATAAACAATAAAAGCTTGTCCAAAGGAATACTTCGGACAAGCTTTTATAAGTTAGCTTCGTTTTTTGAAGATAGTGGAAATAATTTCGTCGGTTGACATATCGCTTTTAATTTTAAACGATCCCAGCCTTAAGTATTCTGCTACGCCTTTTTTATCTACTTTTTGCGAGAATTGCAAGGCGGTTTCTTTAATGATTTTTTCATCATGTAAAATGCTTCCTACATCATAACTAGTCATACCACTTGAAACTGTAACAGTAACTGTTTTAACTTCCTCTTTTTTCTTATCTTCTTCTTTTTTGTCATCTTTCTTTTCTTCAGAAGTATTAGATTCAGATGCTTGTTTCTTTACATCATCTTCTTTTTTCTTTGCTTCTTCAGAAGTTTGTACAACATAACCACTGCTTGTTAAGATATCTTTCATTTCTTCAACAGTTGGCGTATTTGCTGCATCACTTGCTACTTTATCTACTTTTTGGACATTATTGTTTGTTTCAGCATTCGCTGTATCATCCTTCGTAGAAAAATAGACAATGCCGCTAACAGAAGTTGCTAAAAGAACTCCCGCTGCGAAACTTGTAATTATTGATGGCTTCATTGTAAAACACTTCTCCTTTCCTCTTTTCCAGTTAAGTAAGGAGCTAACATTTCTTCTACTTCAGCTTGAGTAAGCTTTTTTTGAGCTGCAATTGTTTCAACTGAATACTTACGTCTATGCAAGTCAAGCACTTCTCGTAAAACCATTCGGTCTTTAGAAGCTAGCTGAACGCCTGTTTGTTTTTCTAATATTTCTATGTCCAACTCAAGATGGCGTATTTGTTTTTGCAACTGTGCTATTTCTTCCATCACAGAAAGGTGAATTACATCTATTTCACGTTGCTCTGATTTTGACGTTTGTTTTGCTTTAATTACGGAAGTAATGAGCAAAATGGCTGCTGCAATAAACAATATGGCTAGTGTCCATTCCATTTTAAAGATCCTCCCTCTTTCAGAATCTAGTTTCCTAAGTATCTATTATACATTCTTTTTCATTATTTTTCGATGATATTCTACAAAATCCTTCAATAGTTAGATGAGTTGGGATAATTTTGCAACTTTTATTATATGAAAATAGTTGCAAACAGCCGTGTTGTCAATTGATTTTTCCAAGAATAATCGAAATTAATTAAGGATAGTTTTAATGTTGAGTCCTTATACCTATGAAGAAAAAGATTCAAAGACATTGCCTTTGAATTCAATTTTTTATTGTTTAGTAATTTGATAGCCGTTTTTTCCTGATTTTTTCATTTGATACATAATTTTATCAGCGTTTTGCATTAATGTTTCGATATCCCTCCCATGATATGGATAGATACTGATACCGATACTGCAAGAAATAGAATAAAGTTTATTGTCCATTCGAAGAGGATGATTAAAAATAGCAAGTAATCTCTTAGCGTAATTTTCTAATTCATGTTCTGTATTCATATCCTTAATGATAAGAATAAATTCATCTCCACCCAAACGACATAAAAAATCAGTTTCTCTTATTGAACCTTTCATTCTCGCTGCAAGGAGTTTTAATGCTCGATCACCGTATTTGTGCCCTAATGAATCATTTATTTGTTTAAAGTCATCAATGTCTATAAATAGTAAAGCAAATGAATGGCTTTCATTCTGGAATTCTATTAATTCAGACATGGTTTTATGAGTAACCTAATATCTCCTCAACAATTGAATTGGAATACGTAAATTGCCAATGTTCGTTTAATTGCCATATCCAGTCACTTACATGTTCAACAAGTATACGAAAAAAATCAAGAGATGGCGTATCATTTACATTCATGGTTATGTCCCCTACCAAAAATAATTATAGGCAAATAGGTATTTTCTGTATTTTCTTTTTTAAAATTATTATATCATTGTCAGTCTATTATTAAAAGATTTCCTCTTTTTCAAGAGAAGTATGGACTATTTCATTTTGTTTTTTGCCAAATATACAATTCTATTATAAATAGAAAAAAGTTTTCTAAAAATGTGGTACATGCTCTCCTTATTGAATACGTTAATTATAGACGTTTATATTAGGAGGATCTTTATGGATAGTATTTTATATTATATTGCCTTGGGTTTGTCTTTAGCAGCGCCGATAGGACCAGTGAATGCTGCTGTTATAAACAGAGGGCTTAGATATGGATTTCATCATGCGTGGGTTCTGTCGTTAGGTTCTCTCCTAGGTGATGTATTTTTTATCATTCTCGTATACTTTGGCGTAGCAAAATTGGCTAATATCCCAATTGTTCAAACTTTTCTTTGGTTGTTCGGTGCATTTGTCCTCATATATACAGGGATAGAAGGTATCATGACTAAAACTAGCACTATATCAAGGAGTGGTAAAGACAATAATTCTATGTTTCGGTCATTTGTTACTGGATTACTGATGAGTATTATGAATCCGCTATCGATTATCTTCTGGCTAGGAATATATGGATCTATTTTAGCCTCTACTATACATAATTTTAGTACAAGTACGGTACTTCTATACACGGGATGCATGTTATTTGGCGTAGCGATTTGGGATATTACCGTATCTGTACTGGCTAGTTTTTTCCGAAATGTCGTATCTGAACAGCTAATCACTATTGTTAGTAGAATTTCTGGACTTATTCTTATTCTATTTGGAGGATATTTTGGGATTCGGGGAATTCAGTTCTTTTTATAATTGCAGCTGTTTCTTTTATTCTCCAGCAGAATCAATTCCTTTACTATATAGAGAAAAGTTGTCTAAATAATAGACTATTTGAAATGAAAAGTGACTATTAGAAATGTCTCCTAACATTATATAAGGCAATTTTAGGATCATTTCTAATAGTGCACTACTTAAAGAGCTTTCGATTGAACCAAACCTTCTAATTGCTCTTGGATATTTTCTGTAACCATTCCTCCATGAAAGCAAACTATTTGTTTAATCGGATAAGCTAAAAGCTTTTTTAGGGATTGAATCGCAAGCTCCATATTTGGTGTGTTTACTGGATCTGGATGCTGTAATCGGCCATCTTCAGCAAGTAAGGCATCTCCAGCAACTAAAGTACCGGATCTTTTATGAAACAGGCTGATATGTCCTGGCGTATGTCCAGGTGTATGAATAATCTCTATACCTCCATCTATGTCTAATAGTTGGTTATCATGTAGAGAAGCAGTAACTTTTGCCTTTGGTGGATGGAGATAAATAAATTTAAATGGATCAGGAAGTGATTCCCATTCTTTTTCGCTAAAATTATCAGGATTTGCTTTTAATAAAGGTATATCCCCTTCAATAAAAGGTATATCTCCTTCATGTGCGTAAATTGTTAAATACTGCGTACAAGCGGTTAATATCTCTGGTAAGCTACCTATATGATCAATGTCTTGGTGTGTTAACAAAATTCCCGTTAAGTCCTCCAAGGATTTATTTGCTTTAGCCATCACTACATTTATATCTTCCATAAACCCAGGCATTCCTGTATCGATTAATAAGGTTTGTTTTTCATCCCATATAAGGGTTGGGTGAATGACAAAGGAATTTTTTTCAATCGTCAAGATCTCTATTCCTTTTAATTCTGCCATAATATTGTTCCCCATCTCTGATAGTTTTTTTATAAGTATAGCGTTTTCGTTTTAATTAGTAAAATATAAATTTGTAAGTATGGGGATGATGTTTAGATTTGAAATAGGCGAAGAAGTAAATAGGTTAAAAATCGAAGCGGCTCGGCGCTCGCTCCATGGTAAAAGAAGTGTTTTCAGTTTGCAGACGATTCCTCCAAACTCCTTTCTTAAAATAAAGAAAACCCAAACGATTACCGAAAATCCTCTTAGTATTCTCCGTATAATCGTTCGAGTTTATCTTGGTTGGAAAACTTAGTCCCAGCCGCTTTTTTTTCTTATTTCATTAATTTACAAATATTATTCGTAAATTCGACAGGATCTTCAATAGACAGACCTTCAATCAATAGGGCTTGATTATATAAAAGGTTTGTATAAAGAGCCACTTTATCTTTGTCCTTTTCATAAGCCTCTTTTAATGATTGGAAAATTTCATGATTTTTATTAATTTCTAACACTTTGTCTGCTTTGATATTTTGATTGTCCGGCATCATACTTAACACTTTTTCCATTTCAATCGAAACTTCCCCTTCTGCAGTTAAGCATACAGGATGTGATTTTAAGCGGGTAGACACTTTTACGTTTTTGACTTTGCCAGAGAGAATCTCCTTCATGTAATCAAACAACGCTTTGTTCTCTTCCGTTACTTCTTTTTCCTCTTTTTCTTCCTCTTGATCAAGTCCTAAATCTCCACTTGATACAGATTTAAATTCCTTCTCTTTATATGCTGCAATCATTTTTATCGCAAATTCATCAATATCATCTGTTAAATAAAGAATTTCAAAGCCTTTATCTGCTACTAATTCTGTTTGTGGAAGTTTTTCGATACGATCAATCGAGTCACCAGCTGCATAATAAATGAATTTTTGATCTTCTGGCATTCTTTCTACATATTCATCTAATGATACTAGTTTTTTCTCTTTAGATGAATAGAATAAGAGAAGATCCTGTAACATTTCTTTATTCATCCCGAAATCATTGTAGACTCCGAATTTGATTTGTCTTCCAAAGGAGTTATAGAAGGATTCATACTTTTCTCTTTCATCCTTTAAAAGGCTGAGGAGCTGGCTCTTAATTTTCTTTGTTAAGTTCTTTTCAATCCGTTTTAATTGACGATCATGCTGCAGCATTTCTCTTGAAATGTTAAGGGATAAATCTTCAGAATCAACCATCCCTTTGACAAAACTAAAGTAATCTGGCAGCAAGTCCGCGCATTTCTCCATAATTAAGACACCATTTGAATAGAGCTCTAGGCCTTTTTCATACTCTTTAGAATAATAATCAAACGGTGTTTTTTCAGGAATGTAAAGTATTGCATTATAACGAATTGCTCCGTCTACACTAACATGAATATGCTTCAATGGCTTATCATAGCCATAACGTTTTTCTTCATAGAAATTTTGATAGTCTTCTTCTGTTAACTCATTTTTATTCTTTTTCCAAATGGGAACCATACTGTTAATGACTTGTTCTTCGCTAACTTCTTCATACTCATTTTCTGTGCCTTCTTTTAGCTTACTTGTCGTTACATCCATTTTAATTGGGTAACGGATAAAGTCAGAGTATTTTTTAATAATCGATTTTAAACGATATTCTTCTAAAAATTCATCATACTGCTCTTCTTCTGCATTTTCTTTAATTGTAAGGATAATATCGGTACCGATTGTTGATTTCTCCGTTTCTTCAATGGTATAACCATCAGCACCTTTTGACATCCATTTATAAGCTGTATCACTATTCAGTGATTTAGTAATAACGGTTACTTCATCTGCGACCATAAACGCTGCATAGAAACCTACACCGAATTGCCCAATAATATCATGGCCATCCTTCGCTTCATTTTCCATTTTGAAAGCAAGGGAACCACTTTTAGCAATTGTACCTAAATTTGCTTCTAATTCTTCCTTTGTCATTCCAATACCAGTATCAGAAATGGTTAACGTACGGTTTTCTTTATTAGCAGTAATTTTAATAAAATAATTATCTTTTTCAAAATTAATAGAGTCATCTGTTAAAGCTTTATAATAAATTTTATCAATTGCATCACTAGCATTTGAAATTAACTCACGTAAGAATACTTCCCGCTGCGAATAGATGGAGTTGATCATCATTTCTAATAAACGTTTGGATTCCGCTTTAAATTCTTTCGTTTCGATCAATTTTCCTGCACCCTTTCTTCTTTATCTTATGTAATAATATTAGCACTTAAATGTGATGAGTGCTAATCTATTAATTAAATATCATATTTCATAAGGGATGTCAATTAATGTTATTATAGAGGAAAAGAATGATTGATGTGGTTGGCACATAAGAACTTTATGGAATATAATTGCCACTAAGGATTGTGAAATTGGTGGTTAACAGGCCTAAAAATACCAAAAAGGAGACACAATTTTAAATGTGTCTCCCATCAACTTAATAAGAACTTTTAGTAGCTACCTTTTTATCTACCATTCCACTTATTAATAAGGGTCAGCTTCATGGCTTTTCTTCACTGCATCTTTTGTTGCTTCATTGGCATCTATTGTTCCTTGCCCATATTTTGATTGACCTGCTTCACGCCCTGGAACATTATCCTTTGCCGTTTCTTTCATCTCTTTCATTTTCGTTTCGATGCCCTCTTTCACACGGCGGCCATAATCTTCATCTGCTTGTGTAAAGTGTTCAATCATCGCATCTTGAATTTTTTTATCACAGATTGCCAGTGCTTCCGATAGGTTTTTTATTAATTCTTCGCGCTCCCAATCTTCAAAGCTTCTGTATGTGTGACCAGCTTGTCCATAGTTATTAGGTCGGTCTATTGGTGCACTCATCGCCGCAGCATTATAGGTCGGCTGATGAGGTACCCGCTCTTCTTTCCCTGCCTCTTTAAAACCACCAAGCATAGATGGTTCATAGTTGATATGTGGGTTTTCCCCAGATTCTTTCGGATCACGTACATCCATTTGGCCGCGATGTTGATTTGTGCGCACAGGTGCTTTTGGTGCGTTTACTGGTACTTTCAGATAATTTGCACCAACACGATAGCGTTGAGTATCAGAGTAAGAGAAGGTGCGCCCTTGTAACATCTTATCGTCAGAAAAATCCATTCCATCTACAAGTACACCAGTACCGAAAGCAGCTTGCTCAATTTCGGTATGGAAATCGACCGGATTACGATCGAGGACCATACGCCCAACTGGCAACCATGGGAATTTATCTTCTGGCCAAAGCTTCGTATCATCGAGAGGATCAAAATCTAGTTCTGGATGATAATCATCCTCCATTATTTGCACGTAAAGCTCCCATTCTGGATAATCACCACGCTCGATTGCTTCATATAAGTCTTGTGTCGCATGGCCAACGTTCTTGGCTTGAATAGATTCTGCTTCCTCTTGCGTCAAATTGCGAATGCCTTGTTTTGGTTCCCAATGGTATTTTACTAATACTGCTTCACCTTGTTCATTTACCCATTTATAAGTGTTTACCCCAGAACCCTGCATATGACGATATGTAGCTGGAATACCCCATGGTGAGAAGAGGAAGGTTATCATATGTGTAGCCTCAGGAGTGCGGGAAACAAAATCAAACATACGTTGTGGGTTTGGTACGTTTGAAACTGGATCTGCTTTAAAGGCATGTATCATATCTGGAAACTTCATGGCATCACGAATAAAGAATATCTTAAGGTTATTTCCAACCAAATCCCAGTTTCCATCTTCAGTATACATTTTTACAGCAAATCCACGTGGATCGCGTGCTGTTTCAGGTGAATCCTTCGCCCCAGCAACAGTAGAAAAACGAACCATCAATGGTGTCTTCTTCCCTGCTCCGGAAAATACTTTTGCACGAGTATACTTTTCTACCGGCTCATTTCCTACTTTTCCGTAAGTTTCAAAATAACCAAATGCTCCAGAGCCTCGTGCATGTACGACACGCTCTGGCACTTCTTCACGATCAAAATGGGAGATCTTTTCAATAAAGTGGTAATTCTCAAGTGTAGCAGGGCCGCGATTCCCAATAGTACGGATGTTTTGGTTATCTAATACAGGATGTCCTTGTCTTGTTGTTAAGGTTTCTCGATCCTGATCTTGCCCCTTTTCATTATTCATATCTTTTTTCTCTGCCAAAAAAATAACCTCCTAGTATTTAGTCATTATTAGTTGTATCCAATATATGCTAATTCATGCTATTGGAAGTAAATGATGGGTATAACTATTTAAATAAATATTGGGGTTACTGTATTATTTTTTTACTATCCTTCCCAAAAAACTTACATGATACGAACAAAAGCATGAAATATTAAGTGTATTACATGCTTTTGTCTATTTACTTTTACCCATTAATTTCTTGGTTAACCTATTTATATACATGCAAATTCTGGTATAGGAATGAAAACATATTTTTAAAAGATATCAAATGGAAGAAATTTTTTTAAACTATGTAACTTGTTGTAAGTAACAAGGAAAGGAAATTAGATCAATATTGATAAGAGTTCTTCGGTTTGCTGGTTTTAATCGAGCGGATGACTTTATCTATTGGGTCAGACTTTTTCTAGAAAAAAGTGATTGTACTTCTTCTTTACATGCCTCCACCTTATGTACGTAAATAGTGTTACCAGAATAAGGTTGGATATGCACAAGAAAAAATAAAAAACCACATCCAAAATGCGGTTTTTAAAGATGGAGAGACATGCCAGGAGCGTCTTGTTCTCTTTCTATGAATCCTAATTTTTTATAAAAGGGATGTTTTCCTTTAGCCGAAAATAATTGAATGGATTGAATACCTGATTGTTGGCATTTAGATACAAGCTTTTCGATTATTTGCTTCCCCAATCCTTTGCCCTGCTCATTAGGATCAACCATTACATCACAAATTAATGCTTGATATACTCCATCTGATATCATACGACCAAAGGCGATAAGTTTTTTATCATTATCATTATAAATAGAAACAGAATACCAGCTGTTTTTTGCTGCTTCATACAACTGCTCCCTGGTATAGTTTCCTTTTTTGTTATTTAATAAACCGCTGTCCTCATGTAATTGAGCAAACTTTGTGAATGATGGCAGCTCTTCTGTTATAAAATATTTCATGGTTCTTTTCCCCTTTAATCGCCGAATCTTCATAATTATATTTATACATTATTATGAATTAATATTCAATTGTTTTTTATAAAAAAAGCATATCTTTTTCTGATATGCTTTAAGAGGTTATTAAGTATTTTTTTTTGCTTTTTTTCCTTGCCAAATTACCAAGATAAAATACCCAAACATGAAAACAAAGAAAATAATGGACGATGTTAAAGTCTTCATCTCTTCTGACATAGGCAAAGGTTTTACTAGAAGGTTTGGAAGATAGAGAATAACAGGGAAAAAGACAACCCATGATTTACTCCACCAAGCAAACCAACATAAATAAACAAAAGGAACAATTAAGAAAAGGAGTTGTTTAGTTACCGTATCAATCATGTATACTGGACCATAATTATTCCCGTAGAACATTAACACAAAAAACATTCCTATAATCAATAATTGTAAGGGAAATATTAAGGCAAATGCTTTTTTATTTGAGCTATTTCTTGATGAAATGTAACGAAATATGACAACGTACATCCCAAGCATGAAAACACTTATAAATAGAGAACCTAATCCAACTAATAAAGATAATTGATTTTCCCCTAAGATAATTTTCCCGATTAAGGTATAGGCAATTAAGCTAATAAATACATGTGGTAATAGTTTCCCCCATTCGATTAAATCCGTCTGCATTTCATTTGCTAAACTTTCCATATATGCTTTCGGGGAATTTCCTGTTATTTTCGATATATTCTTTCCATTTGCTTCTGCTTCTTGTAAATGATCGGTCAATTCTTCGACAATCTCTTTTATTTCCTTTTCTTTTTTTCCCGTTGTTAATAAATATAGATGTAAATTTTCCACAAAAGTTTCTGCTTCTTTCGATAATTTCACTTACTTCTCCTCCCTTATATCTTTTAATAACCAATGTACACTTGTTGCCAGTTCTGTCCACGTGTCAGCAAATTCATCTAAGACTTTAGCTCCTTTATCCGAAAGGGAATAATATTTGCGCTTTGGACCAGATGGAGATGCTTTTGTTTCTACTGTAACAAGCTCTTCCTTTTTCATACGTAAAAGTACAGGATAAATACTTCCTTCACTAATCATGGTAAATCCATAAGCTTCTAATTTTTCAATCATTTCATAGCCATAAATCTCTCCTTTTGAAATAATCGCAAGTAAACATCCTTCCAAAACTCCCTTTAACATCTGACTTTTTGACATGGACATATATCCTTTCTATTCAGGCTATATTGTTTAACAAGATAGCGGCTATATTGTATAGCAAGATTCTATCTTTAAACATATCTTACCATATAGTATTTTGCATTGCAAGATAGTTTTAAAAATTAGGCTCATCTTTTTCCAATTAGCTTTCATAGTGGACTTCCACTCGTTCATACAGTAAGGAGAAGGAGGTGGAGTAGTGAAAAAAGTTATTAAAATCTTGTTTTTACCCTTTCTGTTTTTAATTACTGCTTGTTCAGCCGATCCAGTTCGAGAGGATTTACTTGAATATGTAAATGAGGATATGAAAACAGCATTTGAATTAGAGGTAAAGGCTGTTTCTGCATACGATTCAGTTTCAGGTATTAATTATATGGATGATTGGACTATGTATGATACAATCCAAACGACCGTTATTCCCAATTATAATGAATTTATTAAAGAGTTGAATTCAGTACAAGTGGAAACAGAGGAATTAAGAGAAATTCATGAAATATATATCGAAGGCGCTGACACACAATACAATGCATTTGTGAAAATACTTACAGCGCTAGAAACACAGGATATCACACTTGTAGAAGAGGCAAATGCTATGCTGGAGGAAGCTCGTAAACTAATTCGACAATATATGAATGAACTAGATAAACTTGCGAAAGAGCATGAAGTGGAATGGGATGATAGTACAGTGAGTGAATCACTTTAATCCTTTACAAAAAGAAACTGAGCGGTAAAAACAAGGTTTTTGCCGCTCGGATATGTGTATTATTCTGGTTTAGACCCTTTATTCAATTGGTTATAGAAAAGAATTCCGCTTAATAGTAAAAGTACTCCGAAGCTAAATGTTTTAATATCTGCAGTTCCCGCAATAATTACCCATATAGAATAAATGGTTGCAATGATTCCAATAGCAAAGTCTACTCTTCTCGATTTCATGGAAGTATACGTTTCTCCTGAAATAACTAATTTTAATTGGAAGATTGACGAAATTAAATAAGGAACAAGATAGCTTAATGTGGCAATATAAATGATAAAGTCAAATGCCTGCGAAATACTTCTTGATACGGTGGAGAAAATAAACAATTGACCTAAAATATTGGTCACGACTAAAGAAAAGGTTGGAATACCTTTTTTATTTTCCTTTAAGAAAGCAGGAATAAAAATTCCTTGTTTAGCAGCAGCATAAGGTACTTCTGCACTTAACATAATCCATCCGATTGTAGAGCCAAATAAGCTGATTAATCCGATAGCTGCTAGTATTTTACCGGCAATTGGTCCTAGAACAGCTTCGATTGCATCGATTAAAGGCTTTTGCGAAGCGATTAATTCATTTTGAGAAAGGATTCCCATAACAAGTGTACTAATTCCAATATAGATTGCTAATGCAATTAATAGTCCAATAATGGTTGCTTTTTTAACATCTGACTGTTTTTTTGCACGTGAGGCAAAAACGACGGCAGACTCTACCCCGATAAATGCCCATAATGTTGTTATAGCTGCACTGTTGATTTGTCCGAATAGATCAACCGAATGACCTGCTGCATTAACTTTCGGTTCAGCAAAAGGAAGGATATTGCTTGTTTCAAATGCAAATAAAGCAATAATAATAAATAGCATAAAACCGATTACTTTTGCAGATGTAGCAAGTATATTTAATTTCCCGGCATTTTCTAGCCCGTTTAAAATGATCCAATGGGTTCCCCATAATAAAATGGTACAAACAAGGAAGGTTAACGCATTTCCCACGTAAAGGGTAAAAGAGCCAACATGGAATAATGCTGCTTCACTTGTTAGAATAGGGAAAAAAGTGGATAAATAGCCAGCAAAAGTAGTAATAATGGCAACATTACCAGCTAAATTTCCAATCCAATATCCCCATGTTGACATAAAACCAGATAAAGTAGATTTTTTGGATCCTCGTTTAAATAACTCTTTCGCATAAATTTGTGGTCCACCTGTTAATTTTGGTTTGCGTATGGCTAAATTTCCAAATACTAAGGCTGTGACTAACACACCAAATCCGGTTAATAACCATGCAAGAATAACGCCAGCTGGACTTGCAACTTCCGCTAATGAGCGTGGCAGCATAAATATTCCTGAGCCAACCATATTTCCAACGACTAAGGATATTAAGATCCCCAGTCCTAATTTTCCTTTTGTGTTCATATTTGTCTCCTTTATGATGTATTTTGCTCATGCTAGGACATAGGAGATTTACTTGAAGCCTTATATCTGTATACAATAAATTGTATTTTTATTATTTCCAAGGCATAAAAAAAACACACCTTTAAATGGTGTGAAATTCGAAAACACCATCAGATAACAGGATAGTTCATCATAGTAAGATCCTATGACAGTTCTGCACCTATTCGTATGCAGACCCAGCTACTATTATCAGAGAATAATAGTGCTTCGGCGATATTTCCTTTCAAAAGCAATCAATAAGCTCTCTGGCTTTCCCTCTTTTTACTAATAAAAATCGCGACCTCTACCTCATCTCGAGCTGATAAGGATTTTATTATGAAATTACATGTACTAGGTTACGAGATATGACCATCAATGTCAATGGATATATAAATAGAAGGAAATGTCGCTAAATTCGCAATTATGGTTCTTTCATCGTTTATCGTTTTAAGAGCTCTCTAAAAAACATTGTCAATTTTAAATTTTTCTAAACAAACAAGCTCTGCTTGAAAACAGAGCTTGTTTGTTTAGAAATGTGGAGTTTACGATGAAATATATAATTAAAATTAATCTATTACATCGTTCAAGTGTTTAATGAATCGTGAAAGTATCTTCATATGTCTCTCCCTCTTTCTGCCATTTTACAGTCATTTTATAAATATGCCCTCTTTCCGGACTATTCCCTAAATAAAATTCTGTAGCAAAAGGATGCAGAGTAGTGACTGACCCATCTATATCTGTTCCTTCCACAAAGGAATCAGTTTGTGCTAATATCTCATCGTTATCCGTATATGTTAATTCTTTTACTTCCACTTTTTGTTTATCTAATTGTTTTAATTTACCCTGCCAGCCTGTTGGCTCACTTGGGTCTATATTTTTCTTATAAGTATACTTCCACATGCCATTGTCTGACTTACCAGAAATGGAAAGAGTCGAAGCATATACATAAACACTGGAAAAAATAACAATAAGGAAGACTGAGCAGGTGATTAGAAACTTCTTCTTTTTCAAAAAATACTCTCCTTTTCATTTAATAAGTAATACAAGAACACTCCAATCAGAATTTCACGCAGCGGTGCTTTTCCCTAGTTCGAACTTTTAATTTACAATATTTGTATGCGCAAGCATATAAATACATTGTATCACCAATTTTTTCATAACTGAACATATAATAAGGAATATGTTAAAAACTCCAATTGCACTTTTTCAGCTTCTTCCCCGTAACAAATAATTCATACTTATTCTTATCTTAGTAAACAGTTGTAGTAAAAAGGAATATAAAAGACCACAGGCAAAGACCTTGAATTTAAAGGTGTTTGTCTATGGTCGGATGCTCTATTTTGAAACAGTGCTTACTTCTTTCTATTTATAAAGTTGTAATAATTGGTTTATCTTTTGTAATTATTACAGTGTGCTCGTACTGGGCAACATAGCTTTTTTCTTTGGTAGAGAATGTCCAGCCGTCATTTTCTTCATATACTTCCTCCGAACCGGTAGATATAAAAGGTTCAAAGGCAATAACCATTCCATCACGAAGCAATTCTGTGTCCCAAGAATCAAAATAATTTAGAATATGATCTGGTTTCTCGTGAAGAGATGTTCCAATACCGTGTCCTGTCAGGTTTTTAATTACCGTAAATCCGTTCTTTTTTGCTGTGTTGTATACGAATTTTCCAATTCGATTCTTCTTCGCACCTGGTTTGAAGCATTTAAGTCCTTCTTCAAAAGCTTCTTGCGCTACTTCACAGAGTTTAACAAGCTTAGGATCGCCATTTCCTACTACAATGGATTTTCCAGTATCAGCAAAATAGCCATTTTTGCTTGCGGAAACGTCAATATTAACTAAATCACCTTCTTGAATGACACGATCTCCTGGGATTCCATGTGCAACCTCATCATTTACAGATATACAAGTATACCCTGGAAAATCATACATATCTTGGGGAGCAGAAACCGCACCATGTTCGGCAAATAACTTTCCAGCTAGATTATCTAATTCTTTTGTAGTCACTCCTGGTACTGTATTTTTAATTAATTCCTCTCTGATAATGCTTACGATTTTCCCGATTTCTTTTAAACCGTTAATGTCTTGTTCACTTTTTACTATCATGTATATTCTCCTTGTTTATATCAGTTCTCGAATCTTTTTCGCGTATACTATTATATGCTAAATAAAGTACTAAGTAAAAGAAATTCCATTATTAACGCTAAATAAAAAAGAAGAACAGCGAGATGGTTTATTCTTTTTTTTACGGTCTCGATTATCTATATTTAGTTATTTATTGGATGTATTTACTAATATAGTGAAGTGATTCATTCGTTATAAATAAGTTTTCATTTTTCTAATTAAAATTACATATCATCGCTTTCTTTTACATAGCATGTACAAGAAAGGATGTGGGAGAGACGAATGTTCAGTGTCACCATCTTACTTAGCTATATCTTGCTAGGATTTACATTAGCTGCTCCGATTGGTCCAGTAAATTCCGCGAGAATTGACAAAGGAATAAAAAATGGTTTTTGGCATGCTTGGATAGTTGGTTTTGGATCCATGCTTGCAGATGGTGTTTTTATGATAATGGTGTACATAGGAATGGTTCATTTTCTTGAAATAGATATCATTCAAATATTTCTCTGGCTATTTGGGGGCTTTGTTTTGATTTATACGGGGATGGAAAGTATTGTAGGTGCCCAACATCTTAAATTGGATTCCCTTCGAGGAAAAGATTCTTTGTTTAAATGTTTTTTAACAGGATTTATCATGTCTATAACTAGTCCGTTATCTATTTTATTTTGGCTAGGTATATATGGCTCGATATTAGCAAAAACGGCCCAAGAAAATGGGACTAGTTCTTTATTGATCTACAGCAGTATGATTTTTCTTGGTCTTACTTTATGGGACTTGATTGTAGCTGCTTTAACTAATAGCTTTAGACGTTTTCTTACAATTGGAACTTTAAGAGGCATTTCCATTATTTCTGGTGCTTCCTTAGTTATATTTGGCGTGTACTTTGGTTATCAAGGAATGATGAAATTATTCTTTTCCTCATAAAAGATGGGGCATGCTGCGTAAAACAACATGCCCTATCTTTTTAATCAGCTAATCCCCATACGGAAACACTCTTCGCATCAACAGGAAATTCACCGTATCCATCTTCATCTATTGTCACGTGATCTTTTCTTGTGTTCGTAAAGTCAATCCATTCTTCTCCCCTTCGTGATTCACCAACAAACATTTTCTTGAATCCATCATCCTTATTGGATATGACAACAGCACAACCGGATTTTTCTATTTCAGCTTCTCCATGGCGAACCCAGCCAATTATATTTGGATTATCAAAATAGTCATCCTGTTTGCCGTAAGCTTTTTTCTTGCGAACATATAATAAGGGATCAATGGCTGCCTTTTTTCCTTCTATTGGCGCATCCCCGCCAATTCCAAAATAATCTCCGTAAAATATAGTTGGATAGCCGTCTTTTCGAAGTAAAATAAGGCTATAGGCAATTTGTTTGAACCAATCTTCTACCCATGATTCTAAAGATTCATTTGGCTGTGTATCATGATTATCAACAAATGTTACACAATTAAGAGGATTTTCTTTTACTAACGTTCCCTCGAAAATCGTTGATAAATCAAAGTTACTTCCTTCCATAGAAGCAGTGTGCAATTTATAGTGTAGCGGGACATCAAATAAATCGATTTTGTAATCCATTTGCTCTAAAAATTCCTGACATTCTTGCAGATCAGCTTTCCAAAATTCACCTACGAAATAAAAATCGTCTTTTTCTTTCAGCAAGGAAGTGGCGAATTTTTTTATAAAATCGTGGTTTATATGTTTTATGGCATCTAATCGATAGCCATCACAATTTAGTGTTTGGTAAAGCCATTTTCCCCATGAAATCATTTCATTTTGGACAAGCTCATTATTATAGTCAATGTTTGCAAACATTAAATAGTCATAATTTCCAAATTCATCATCGACGTTTGAATTCCACATTTTATTATCGCCCACAATGCGGAATACCCCTTCTTTTTTTGTTTTATTATCATAATCGGTTCCGTTAAAATGCTGGAAGTTCCACTTAAAGGATGAATAAGTATCTCCTCTTCCTGGAAAAGTGAATTTTGTCCATGCTTCGATATCATGTGGTTCTGATATCTCTTCTTCTCTATTTTCCGGATTCACTTCAATTGCTTTAAATGTTTCTTTCTCATCAGCTGCTGCTTTATGATTCATTACCACATCCACATAGACTTGGATTCCGACATTATGACATGCCTCAATAGCTTCCAGTAATTCTTTTTTCGTTCCATATTTTGTACGAATACTGCCCTTTTGATCAAATTCTCCTAAATCATATACATCGTAAACGCCATATCCATTGTCTTCATTGGAGGCAGCTTTCGTCACAGGTGGAATCCAAATGGAATCAATACCAGCTTCCTTTAATTCTCCTGCTTTTTCTTTTAATCGGTTCCAATGTTGACCATCTGCGTCTAAATGCCATTCGAAAAATTGCATCAATGTCTGATTTTCCATCTATCATTTCTCCTACTCCATAAAATTTGTAGCTTTTCTCACAATGAAAATTATTGAGAAGCTTTCATATGAAGTAATACTACCCAAAAATATTATTTTTCAAGCATAGTTGAAAAAGAGTATAAAAAGAATATTATAAAAAAAGTAAATATTTTCTATTCTTTATTTTTACTAAAATTTAATTACTATAGAATTATTAAATATAAAAAAAGTACTTCCAATATAAAGACTCATATAGTGAATATGCGGAATTATTTTTGATTTGAGTTGTTATTATTTTAGTCTTATTTTCAACGTTTCATCTTTTTTTGTCATTAGCATTTTACCTAGACCCTGGGTTCTCTATGATGGATGTATTACTAATTCAACAAATTTAAAACAATTGTATAGTTATTTTCATGCTGATTATTCTTTATCTACTTATATTCAAGACCAATTCTCGAAAAAAAGGCGATAACAGTAGAGAAATTGTCTATGCTTTCTTATCTTATTATGAATAAGTTGAAATTAAGAAAAGGAAAGGAGTGAATAGAATGTCAAGAAGAGATTATGACAGCGCTGGTAACCAAAGTTACTTTAAGGGTTCTTCTAAAAATAGAAGAAATAATGGCAGAACAGAGGTGAATGTTGATAACGATTTTGACTTAGATAATGATGTACGTGCGGATGCAGATTCAGATGCTGAAGCAGAAGTTAGAAATAAGAATACCAATACTGCTCGTGTTACAAACTCTGGGAACTCACGTGTAGATATCCGTTTGAATAGCAGAAGCAACGCACGTGTTAGAGCAGATCAAGAAACTGATCAAGATAATGATCAAGACCAAAACACAGATATCGATTTTGATTAAGTAATAGTGAAGTGGGGTACATAAGTACCCCACTATTTAAAGGATGATAATATGGTTAAAAAAAACAACAATTCTATTCGAAATGAAGAAAGATTAAGGTCCTGGGGTTTTTCTAAAACTTTTAATAGAATTAACAATGATAATGAATCGTTTAACACTATAAAAAGTAGTGGAAATTCAGATGTTGATTTGGCAGTTGAAGTAAATATTGATACGACAGCAATAGGCTTTGCTATTTTATGCTCCCTTCTTGCTACTGGGCAAATGACAGATATAGAATTTCAAAAGGCTGTAAAAACACTAGAAAAATTAACGAAAGAAAAAATGGGAAATTTTTATGGTAATAGTGTAAACGATGTGGCTAATGCAAAACTATATAATTTAAAAAGATTATAGAGCGGTGAGTTTACTTGGCTGCTCTATCCTACATAACCTATGAAATAGTTATGTCACTTTAAGTTTTGGCCTTACAGAAATGGACTGCATTTTCCTTATTGTTGATTGTTGAACTAAGAAGAGACATCGCTCTTTCGCTGGGATTATTATTGCTATTCACCTATACTTGGAGTCACGCCATGAAAGAACAAAGGAAGATTAACAATTATATGTTATCAAGGTACAAATTTATGGAATTACGAATGAATAGTAAGCGTTTAATAATTGAGTTGGACTGCCATTTTTTGGGCACAATCAACATTTTGAGGTGCTTTGACAGGTTTTAACTTTGAAAGGGTTTTTTCTCTAAATTATATGTCTACAACTTGTCTTATGTTTCTGAATATACTTATAAGTGAGAATAAGAAGTAGAGGTGATTTAAGTGAATAAAAGAGAGTTTGAAAATGTGTCAACTTGTCAAAGACTTGCGGATATTATCGGTGGTGAGGTTATTCAATCGACTCCAGTTTGTGTAATTATGCGGCTCAGAAGTGATATTCGAGCCACCATTTTAGGACGTCGCACTCTTTCCCCGCTAGCACTTCCATATATGTTGTCCTTTGAAAAAAATGGTCTTAATCTAGGTGAAACTGTGTTACTTCAAAAAGAAGTTAATCCAATGCTCGATGCATTACGGAAAAGAGGATTAATTGTAACAGCCTTTCATAACCATTGGCTGTTTGAAGAACCACGATTGATGTATATGCACTGGGAAAATGCAGGGATGAGTCCAGTTGAGTTTGCAAAAAACAGTTTTTCAGCTGCAAAGGAAGCTGGACTTTTCAAATAAGTAGCCATTTGTGATATTTTAGTAAATGCCACGGTTTTGTATATATTTTCCTCTTTCCATAAAAATATGCTTTTCGTATCATCATGGAAATACAGATAGTTTTCAAGTATAGCAAAGATTTGATCCTTAGATACAGGTTTATCTACATCTCTCCAATATTTTCGCAGCATGCCCACTTGCTTCATTTTTATCGGTATTTCCGTGTTGGTATATTCGTCTAACTGTTTAATTTGGCGAAAGCATTGTCCATTATCCTAGCTGATTTTTGGAATGAAAGTTCGAAAATCCCCATAGAAAGATAGTAGGAATAAAAATAGAAAAAAGCTTGCATATAAACTCCTTTTAATCGTTATACTATGATAACTAGCTTTGGTATTTTTCTCCTTTTGATTAATAGTTCCTTTGCGAATGGGAATAGGACTATTTATTATAAATGAACCTTTTTTTTCCTTATCGAAAGGAGGATAAATGGCATAAAAATGCCTTAATTTAAAAAAAACCTCACATTCAAATCTTGATTGTTTGAACGTGAGAAATTAGAATTTATTTATTTTTTAAAAACTCTGCTTTGATTTTTGCTAACAATTCTTTATTCGTAAGAATTTCTAAACCTGTAAGGGCCATTGACTTTGCACCTAAAATCATGGCATCTCTACCTTGATCAGACATAGCAGCTTCTCTAAATTCATGAGTATGACAAGCGTATGCCTCATTACAGATTTTTACATAGGGATGAATAGATGGTACCACCTGGCTTACATTGCCCATATCAAGTGATCCTGAACCATCCCGCTGCTCCTGTATTTCAGATGGTTCTACGCCTAAATCAACAAGTTGTTTTGTAAATAAATCAGATAAAGTTTGGTTGGTAATCATATCATCATAGGAGAATTCATAGAAACTAGATTTAACTGTAGCACCTGTTTGCAGGGCAGCTCCCTCTGCACATTGTTTCACTTTTTCTACTAATTTATTTACTTCTTCTCTTTTTCCTGCTCGGACATAAAACTGTGCAACAGCATAGTCAGGGACGATATTTGCCGCTTTTCCACCTTCTGTGATTACACCATGAATACGAGCATCAGACTTTATATGCTGTCTTAGAGCATTGATACTATTAAAGGTCTGTAATACAGCATCTAGTGCATTGATGCCTAAATGTGGGCTTGCTGCTGCATGAGCAGCTTTGCCAAAGAATTCAAATTGGATAGCGTCCATTGCAAGAGAATCGCCGCTCTTCATATAGCTATCTAATGGATGCACCATCATCGCTACATCTAGCTCTTCAAAAATTCCTGCCTCTGCCATTGTTACTTTGCCGCCTTTCGTTTCCTCAGCAGGCGTGCCGTAAACAATCACTTTTCCTCCTGTTTCGCTTAAAACTTTACTAAGACCAATTCCGGCAGCAATTCCCATAGTACCGATCAAATTATGTCCACATGCATGTCCAAGTTCAGGAAGTGCATCATATTCTGCCATAAAGCCGATAACTGGACCAGCTTTGCCGCTGTCAAAGGTTGCTTTAAAGGCAGTAGGTAAATCACAGATTCCTATTTCTACGTTAAAATCATGCTGTTTTAAGGTGTCAGTTAAAATTTCACATGCTTTAAATTCTTCATGGCCTAACTCAGGATTTTCTCCAATATAAATACTAATATCTTTAAATTTTGCTTCGTTTTCATTAATTGTATCTAGGATGATTTGTTTCATCATTTTCGCACCTTTCTATCTTTCTACAATAATAGTTTACCAATTTTTAAAAAAAAAGCTAGAAAAACATGTTTAAAAATAATATATAAAGTATAATTATGCAATGGAATCTACCATGTTTTTCCTAAATATGATGTTTGATAACTTAATGAAAAAACTGGCTTCGCTTTTATTTAAAAGACGTCGCCAGTTTTGTAATAAATCACTTTATATTTTTCCCATAAAAAATTTCATTCATTTCCTGTGTGAGTTTTGCTGTTATCAATATCCGATCTTCTTCAGATAATTCTTCTTCTTTGCAGCCAAATAAATAATTATTTAAATGGAATTGTTTTAACTTGCATTTTGTATGAAATATATTTTCTTGATAGATATTGGCATCAATCATATCAAATTGTGATTTTGTCTCTTCGGGAATATAGTTTTGAATGGAATTGATATCATGATCGATAAATAGTTTATGACCATGTATATCTCGGGTAAATCCTCTTACACGATAGTCCATTATCATAATGTCTGTGTCATAAGAGTGGATTAAATAGTTTAAAGCTTTTAATGGCGAAATTTCCCCGCACGTTGAAACATCAATATCAGCACGAAAGGTACTGATTCCTTCATCTGGATGATATTCAGGATATGTATGTACCGTTATATGACTTTTGTCGAGATGCATAACCACTGAGCCTGGAAGTGGTCCAGGAGATTCCTCAAATACTTCTTTTGAAGCTTCAGCAACTGGTCCCTCAGATACGAGCAGTGTTACGCTTGCTCCTTGTGGTTCATAGTCTTGCTTTGCAATATTTAGAACGTGTGCGCCAATAATATCGGAAACATTTTTCAAGATTTTCGTCAGACGCTCAGCGTTGTACTGCTCATCGATATATTGAAGATAAGCCTCTCGTTCCCTTTTTGTTCGAGTATAACAGATATCATACATATTGAAGCTCAATGACTTTGTTAAATTGTTAAAACCATGTAATTCTATACGCTGTTGAGGTGTTAAACTCATGTTTATCCCCCTTTTAAACAATTGGTACAATTATGTTACCCGAACAGATTGGGGAATAACCAAAAAATCACTAATCCTTCCTTTTTCCATAGAAGAATTAGTGATAAGTTTTATTAATAAAACATGCTTAAATCATATTTTTTTGCAAGGATTTCTAATAGTTTTAATCCTGCAACACTATTGCCTTTGTCGTCAAGCGCAGGACCAGAAATACCAATTCCAAAACGGGAAGGAACGGCCCCTAATATTCCGCCGGAGACACCACTTTTTGCAGGGATTCCGACTCGAACAGCAAATTCTCCAGAAGCATTATACATTCCGCATGTAACCATAAATGTTTTGCAAATGCGAGCTACATGTGCTGGCATTAACTGTTTGTTTGTGACAGGTTCCTTTCCATCTAAAGCAAATACGATTCCGATTCGCGCTAAATCTAAACAATTTACTTCGATAGAGCATTGCTTTGTATATAAATCTAATAATTCCTCCACATCTTCATTAATGATGCCATGTTGTTTCATAAAGAAACAAAGTGCTCTATTCAAATGAGATGTTTCAAACTCTGATTCAGCTACCTCCGCTGAATAACCAATATCACTATTTCCTGATAAGAGCTTAACAAATTCAATAATCTTCTGGAAGCGTTCATCCACGGAGTTCCCCTTTATCATATGGGTAACTGCAAGGGCACCTGCATTTATCATAGGATTTAACGGCTTCGACGGGTTACTCATTTCTAGTTTTACAATAGAATTAAATGGATCGCCAGTAGGCTCATAGCCAACTTTACTAAAAACGTACTCTTCTCCTGATTCAATTAGTGCTAATGCTAAAGTAATGACTTTTGAGATACTTTGTAAAGTAATTTTCTCATGAATGCAGCCTGCTGAATAACAAGTACCATCATGGTGGTAAATAGCTACAGATAAATCATCAGGATTTGCTTTGCTAAGAGCTGGGATATAATCAGCAACTTTCCCATTATGTGTATATTGTTTTGCTTCTAACAATATACTTTCTAATTCCTCATTAGATTGACAAGGCATTTTTTCACCAACTTTACGAAAAATTTTTACATCCCTTTTTATAAAATACAAAAAAGAATTTCTTAATAAGATTAGTATATCCTTAGAAACAAAAAATGAAAAAGGTTTCTGATTTATAGATAGAATTTTTCTAATTCAGATGAAGTCAATGGTTTGCTAAAGTAGTATCCTTGTACGATATCACATTGGTGGTTTATGAGAAAATCGATTTGATTTTTTGTTTCTACTCCCTCTGCAATGACAAGGAAATTCATATTATGACCCATATCGATAATGACTTTAGCTAAAGAGCCTTTGTGAATAGGATGACTGATATCATCAATAAACGTTTTATCAATTTTAATGGTATCAATAGGCAGTGATTTCAAATAACTTAACGAAGAATAACCTTGGCCGAAATCATCTATCGATATTTGAAAGCCAAGCTTTTTAATATTAGCTAATTCTATTTGGGCTAATTCAATATTTTGCATAATGCTTTCCGTTATCTCTAACTCGATTTTCTTTGGATCTATTTCTAATCTTACTATTTCTTTTTGTAGAAAAGAAATGAAATCAATGTATTGAAATTGTCGAGCAGAAATATTGATAGCAAGTTTTAAATCTTTTTTTCCTTCTCTTTCCCATTTCTTTTTCTGCGCAAATGCCTCCGTTATGACCCATTCTCCAATCGTTAATATTAAATTGGATTCTTCAGCAATTGGTATAAATTCATCTGGAGACAAATAGCCGTATACCGGGTGTTTCCAACGTAGGAGAGCTTCAACACCAAATATGCTGCCTGTATGGATATTTACTTGTGGCTGATAGTATAATTCTATTTCTTTATTTAAAATAGCTTTGCGTAGTGCCATCTCCAATTCCATCTTTCTTGCGCCTTTTTCTGCAATGGAAGCGGAGTAAAATTGAAAATTGTTTTTGCCGTGATCTTTGGCAACATACATGGCTGTATCAGCATTTTTTATTAATGATTCTTGATCTTTTCCATCTGATGGAAACATGCTGATGCCAATACTTGGTGTAACGAAGAATTCATCTTGTTTCACTACAATAGGATAAGAAAATTGGTTTATTATTTTTTGGGCAGTCTCAGCTGTTTCTAATTTTGTTTTGTTTTCTAATATGATTAAAAATTCATCTCCCCCGAGACGGGCAACAAAATCATTTTTGTCGATAGCTGATTGAAGGATAGTAGATACTTTTTGTAAAATGATATCTCCTGTTCCATGTCCTTTCGTATCATTTATCCGTTTAAATTGATCTAAGTCTAAAAATAATATGGACATTGCTTCCACTTCTTGGTTATAGAGTCGATCATTTAAATGATGCATACAACTGTTTCGATTCGGTAATTTTGTCAGCGTATCTATAAATGCTAATTCCTTAATTTTTAATTCCGCCTGTTTCCGGGATGTGATATCTCTTCCAACAATCAAAACAGCTTCTTGTCCTCCAAAAAGAATTGGCATGCAATTGATTTCTAAGAATACGTTTTCCGCTAAGTCTTTCGTTAATTCAACTTCCATCTCAACTACATTTTGATTTAATTTTTTGCTTTTTTTATATTGTCGAACGATATTTTGATAAGTGGCTTCAGAAAGTAAATCTTTTACTGCAAGCCCCTGTATGGAATTATAGTCTTTTCCTAACATTTTGATGCCAGCCTTATTTATATAATGAAACTTGTAATCAACTGTTACTGCAACAATGTCTGGTGATATGTCGACCAATTTACTAAATTTATCTTCATTTTCTTTGCTATCTGTTATATCAATTAACACGCTTGTAAACTCAGTCATCTCCCTAGTCGATTTGTCAAACACAGCGATGCCTCTATCCTTTATCCAGCGAATCTTCCCATCTGGTTTAATAATACGATAAGTGCTGACAACGACATCTTGATGGGTTAGAAGCTCCGCTCGTTCTACTAAAACCTCTTGATCAGCTGGATGGATAACGTCTTTCCACAAATTATGATTTTTATAAAATGCCTCTGATGAATAACCATAAATAGCTTCAATCCCTGCAGTGACCATTAATTTATTTGTTTTTAAATCATGAAACCAAATCGCAATATCCAAAGTGTCAAAAATTGACTGTAATTTTTTATTGCTTTGAGCAAATTCGCCGAGTATGTAGGTGAACTTTTTTATTAATTGATAAAAAACATATAATAAGCCACTAGTAATAATTAATTGCAGCAGAATAAACAGCTCTTTATTTATCGATGCAGCAAAGATGTTTAAAATCACAGATAAAAATACAAAAAAACAAATGGCCACCATCCATTTTGTTTCACTGTGTTTATAATCCATAGAAGAACTCCTTACTTTAATTGATCATATTTATGTCAATAAAATTTTTATTAAAACAAATATGTATGGAACAAAAATACTTTTCCCTTAATATCCATAATTCCATAAAGTTAAACTCTTGACAATAAAATTTTAAATATATGTTTACTTAGAATACACTTATTATGATTCGTTTATTATTTTTATTTTTGAAATCTATTTATGGGAGGAAGATAGTGAGGATATATGCAAGTGGAAATGGACATGGGAGTAAAACCAAATCAAAATCTTTTAATATTCACTTCCATTTTTAAATATAAGTCAGATGGAAATTCAATTTTCACACGAATAAAAAACCCAAACAATCATACGAAATAACTCAGCAAGATTCGTAGATTATTTGGGTATAGCTTTGACAGGAAAACTTAGTTTAAACCATTCTATCTTAATTTAGATTCGTTGATTCCACATGAAAGCGGGGCGTATTCCAGGTGTCAAACCATTTTTTTGTTGCAGCTATAATAATGATAACCCCTAATATTAGCATGATAATTGATAGTACGGCATTAAGCACATTATAACCTGACGCTTCTGGGTTTAAATAAACGTTTTTAACCATCCACACCCCAGCATAATTTACTGTTACAAATAAATATGCCATCGGTATGAGGCAGGTCAGCATATATCTACGTTTATCAGCCATTTTTAAAATAACGGTTGCTCCAACAATCAGCCCGATCGTTGCCATGAGCTGATTTGAGACACCAAATAGTGCCCATACCGAGCTAATATCTCCTGAGAATAAGAGATATCCCCACATTAAACATGCTAATGCACTTGCGAAAATAGAACCAGGCAGCCAATCCACTTTTTTTAATGGTTTGTAGAACTCACCAAGAAAATCTTGAATTAAATAGCGTGCAGTTCTCGTCCCTGCATCAATGGCTGTTAATATAAAGACAGCTTCAAACATAATCACAAATTGGAAGAAATAAGATGCTAGATGGGAGAACCAAGAAATTTCTGTGAAAATATATGACATTCCAACAGCTAAGGTAACTGCTCCTCCCGTTCTTCCTTCTAAATCAATGCCGATTTCACGACTTAGTTCTGGTAAGTTTATAACACTCATACCAAGTGTTCGAAATACTTCTGGGCTGGAATTTATTGCGAAATAATCTCCTGGATGAAGAGCAGTTGCAGCAATAAGGGCCATAATCCCTACTAAACATTCGACAAGCATCGCACCAAAACCAACGACTTTAATATCACTCCACTTATCAAGCATCTTTGGTGTTGTGCCAGAGCCGACAAAGGCATGAAATCCGGAAATAGCACCACATGCAATCGTAATGGAAATAAACGGCCATACTGGTCCTGCGATAACTGGTCCCCCTCCATTTACAAATTCCGTAAATGCAGGAAATTCAATAGCGGGGTTAATAATAAATACACCAATAATAAGGGCGATAAATACACCGATTTTCATAAAGCTACTTAAATAATCTCGCGGTGCCAATAACAGCCATACAGGTAGTGCAGCTGCAAAGAATGCATAAATAGGAAGAATAATAGCTAATGTTTTTGTATCAAGTGTTAACCAATTTCCCAGTACGGTATCTTGGATCATTGGTCCCACAAACACACCTATCATTAACAGAATAAATCCAATGGTTGTGCATAGTTTGAGATTACCTGTTTTCTTATAAAATATGCCTACTCCCATCGCAATCGGGATCGTGATCCCTACCGAAAATGTTCCCCATGGATTTCTCTCTAATGCATGTAGAACTACCATCGATAAACCAGCCATGGTAATGGTAATAATAAATAACATAGCAAGTCCTGTACAAAAACCTGCAACAGGGCCGAGTTCTTCCTTTGCTACTTCAGATAATGATTTGCCCTTTTTTCTCATACTCGCAAATAATACCACTGCATCATGGACAGCTCCTCCGATAACAGCCCCAATTAATAGCCAAATCAATCCAGGCAAATACCCGAACTGTGCAGCTAGAATAGGTCCTACAAGAGGACCGGCTGCCGCTATTGCTGCGAAATGATGTCCAAAGGTAACCCATTTATTGGTTGGTACATAGTCCTTTCCGTCATTTAGTTCATGTGCTGGGGTTTTTTCTTTATCGTTAAGCTTTAATACTTTTACTGCCATAAAAGTTCCGTATAAACGATAAGCAATCATTAAAATACAAGCAGATGCTATAACGATTGTAACCGCATTCATTTTTATCTACCTCCTTTAATGATTTTATTATAAAAAATGTAAAGGATAAAAAAACGTTTTCATGGTAAAATGCAAAGAAAATTAGCTGAAATGCAAAAATGACTGGATAAAATACAATATCCAGTCTGTATGATTATAAATGAAATTTACTTAAAATCCGAATAATTGTTTCACCTCTTTTGTATAGTTTCTACTTAAAGGCACTTTCTCGCCATTATTCATGCACAGTAAATACGTAGAGTTAAACCATGGTTCTATTTCACATATTTTTTCTTTATTAACTAAATAAGACCGATGTACTTTCATAATAGGACTATTTACTAACTTTTGCTCTAATTGTGTTAATGTAAAAGTAATGACCAATTCCTCTTCTTCTGTAATAAGTAATGTTTTACCATTTTGCGCACTTATATAGACGATTTTATCTAAATCAATAATCTTTATTTTGTCATTGGCTGTGACAGCTAACTTATTACTTTGAAGGGGCGATTTGTTTACGCTTTTTCCTATTGTTTCTTCTGTAGTTTGACTCCGCTTATTTTGCAGCTTTAAAATAGTTTGATTAATTCGTTCTTCTTCAAACGGTTTTAATATATAATCGACAGCATTTACGTCAAACGCTTGAAGTGCATATTCATCATATGCAGTTGCAAAGACAATTTCCGGACGATTTGCGGTGTGCTTTAACTGTTCCGCTAAATTCATTCCATTATCTTCTCCAAGTTGAATATCTAAGAAAATAACGTCTATTTTTTGATTATCAATTATGTACAGAGCTGTCTCCAAATCATCACACTCGGCCACTATCTCTATTTTGCTGCTTCTTTTCAAGAGATACTTTAATTCATCTCTTGCTAATGGTTCGTCTTCGACAATTAATGCTTTAATCATCTACTTCCCTCCATATACTTGGTTCCTTAGAAGGCAATGTAATCATCACCTTCGTTCCTCTATTCGTTTCACTTTCAATGGTGAATTTCCCTTTCTCCGCATATAACTTTTTCACTCGTTCCTGAATATTCCAAAGCGCCGTACCAGTTCCTGTACTGGAGGAAATATTTTTTTGGCCAATCATGTATAGAGTATCTTCACTCATTCCTTTCCCATCATCTTCTGTAATTAACACCATCCTATCTTTTTCTTTATATGCACATATTGTAATAGTCCCAACTGTACCTTTGGAAAAGCCATGACGAATGGAGTTTTCTACTAGGGGCTGTAATGTAAACGGCGGAATAAGGACCTTTTTTAGTTCGGGCTCTACAGACTCTTTTAAAATAAACTTATTAGGAAATCTCGCTTCTTCTAATGCTAAAAAGGCATGGACATGCTCTAATTCTTGACTTAAAGGAATCAGCATATTTTTAGATCCTTGTATGTTGCTGCGGAAATAAGTACATAATCGTTGGATCATCTGCCGCGCTTTTTCTCCATCTGTGCGAATTAGCGCAGAAATAGTGTTCATGCTGTTAAACAGAAAATGAGGATGAACTTGTGCTTGTAATGCTTTAATTTCAGCATCCTTCCATAACTTTTGTTGTAATTCTGCTTCTGCTAATTCAAGCTGTAAGGAAAATAACTTGCTTAACCCTTCTGCCAAAGTATATTCTACTAATTGAATGTTTTTGGGATTGGCAAAATATAATTTAAGGGTACCGACAGTTTTATTGTTTGCTTTCAATGGTAACAAAATGGCAGCGTGCAGCGGGCATGTTTGATTGCTGCATTGAATCTCGTCTTTCTTTTTCGCAATAAGAATATTCCCTTCCCTTAACACTTTTTCTGTTAATTTGGTAGAAGTTTTCTCTAATGGAATATGATGATCCCCGCCTAGCCCCTCATGTGCCAAAACAATGGATCTATTAGTTATGGATACTGCATCAGCGTTGGTAGCTTTTAACATAATTTTAGCAACCTGCTTGCTAGATTCAGGATTCAGTCCTTGACGTAAATAAGCAAGCGTAGATTGAGCAATATTTAAAGCAATATTGGTTTGTGCTGCTTTCGTTTTTTCTTCTTCTAACAGAATGTTTTGAATGATGTAGATAAAAATCAGCATTCCAAACCCATTAATGACAATCATTGGAAAAGCAATAATTTTGACGAGTTCGAATGCAAGCTCAAAAGGTGTTGCAATCAAAAGGATAAATACCATTTGAATAATTTCCATGGCGATGCCGATAATCACTGCTTTGCTTGCAGAATCCTGTTTAATGGAGTATTTCCTTCCAAGCAGCCCAGTCAATAATCCAGCAGCAATGGTAGATAATCCACAAGCAATTGCAGTGAATCCTCCTAATGTTAAGCGATGAAGGCCAGCTATTAATCCTACTCCAAGGCCAACTAATGGGCCGCCAATCATTCCGCCAATGGCTACCCCCATAATTCTTGTGTTAGCAATAGCGCTTGAAACATCTAATTCATGCTGCCATGTATGGGTGCTAATACTTCCTTTTAATATTTCGACTCCAGTATAATTACTAATTATTCCGAAGACGCCAAAGATAAGTATTAACGAGAGTTTATCGTGCCATTGTGATTCATGATGAATAATCGATCGGAAAATCTTTATTCTTGATAATAAGAAGGCAAAAATAACTAAAATACCGACTCGTTCAATCATTAGTGGAAGTAATTGGAGCAATTTATTTCCCCCTTCCTATTTTACTCAACATCATTATAGTAAATTCCTAGATTTATAGAAAGCCTTTTCAAGTATGTTGTTACGCTCTCTCTACATTTTCGTTTTGATCCCTTCCTGTGATATGATTATTTAATAGCAGTGAAAGGTTGGATGAAATTATGGCAGCAAAAAAATATTATGTTGTATGGAATGGTAGAAAAACAGGTATTTTCTCGACTTGGGCGGAATGTGAAAAGCAAATAAAAGGTTTTAAAGGTGCTTCTTTTAAATCTTTTCCAACTTTGGAGGAAGCAGAAAAAGCCTTTAAACAAGGTGGGAATATATCAAAATCAGCATCCAAAAGTACTTCCACTCAAAAACAATCTAATCAAACATTGGCGCCGATTGAGGAAAATAGCATTTCTGTTGATGCAGCTTGTAGTGGTAATCCTGGAATGATGGAATATCGAGGCGTTGATACGAAAACTGGAGAAGTAATTTTCCATTATGGTCCAGTATTCGGTACGAATAATATTGGCGAATTTTTAGGAATTGTACATGCATTAAGTCTTTTGCAAAAACAAGGCAAAAACACCACCATATACAGTGATAGTATGACGGCGTTAGCTTGGGTACGTAATAAAAAGGCAAATACAACATTAGTAAGAGATAAGCGTACAGAAGAATTGTGGCAATTAATTGAACGTGCCGAAAAATGGCTGAAGGAAAATAACTATTCAAATAAAATTCTAAAATGGGATACGAATAAGTATGGTGAAATCAAAGCAGACTTCGGTCGTAAGTAAGGCTGTTGTTAATAGATATAATAGATGATGGGAAGAACTTGGTGGTTTTCCAAGTTCTTTTTCTATTCTTCGTTAAATTAAAGTTTAAATAATATTATTTATGGTGAGATATTCTATTTAATTTACTAATTATTCACATTGGTCTGATAGTATTATAGAATAGATAGAGAAAGTAGCTAGTTTATAAAGTTACTTCCCGTTTGACGGGGATAAATGTTAATTTACATAGGAGTGAATTTTTTTGACAAAGAAGGTATATTTTAATCATGATGCCGGAATTGATGATCTAGTTTCTCTGTTTCTTCTATTACAAATGGATGAAGTAGACTTAATTGGTGTATCAGTTATTCCAGCAGATGGCTATTTAGAACCAGGTATCAGTGCAAGTAGAAAGATTATAGATCGATTCGGTCACGGACCAGTAGAAGTTGCCAGGTCTAATTCTCGCGGAGTTAATCCATTTCCGAAAGAATGGAGAATGCACACGTTTTATGTAGATGCCTTGCCGATTTTAAATGAAAGCGGTGAAGTAATTACCCCTGAAAGTGAACTTCCAGCACATGAACATTTAATTAAAACAGTAAGGGAAAATCCAGATAAAACAACACTCTTATTTACTGGACCGCTGACAGATTTAGCAAGAGCAATTGAAATTGCTCCAGATATTCAAGAAAAAATTGAAAAATTAGTCTGGATGGGCGGAACATTCTTAGAGGTTGGTAATGTACAGGAACCTGAACATGACGGGACTGCTGAATGGAATGCTTTTTGGGATCCTTGGGCAGTAGCAGCTGTTTGGGCTAGTGATTTACAGATCGAAATGGTGGCGTTAGAAAGTACAAATCAAGTTCCACTAACCATTTCTGTCCGCAATCATTGGGCTTCATTAAGAAAATTTACTGGAGTTGATTTTGTTGGTCAATGCTATGCTGCATGTCCCCCTCTTGTTCATGTAGAAACGAACTCTACCTATTATCTTTGGGATGTACTAACAACAGCAACAATTGGAAAAAAAGAGCTAGTTAAAATGAAAGAAGTTAAATCAATTGCTATAACAGAAGCGCCGTCCCAAGGGAGAACTTTAATAAGTGACACTGGCCGTCCTGTTTCTGTTGTATATGATGTAAAGAGAGATGACTTTTTCGCGTACATTACAGACTTAGCAAAATTGGCGAAAAATAATTTATAAAAAAATATCAGTTCCTATTTTTTTAAATAGGAACTGATATTTCAAAGCAGTCTTCTCAAAATTCAACCAACGTTTCCATTATCTTATCCTCGATCTCTTTTCCCTTATCTTCATCCGTTAGATGGTTTAATAAAATGGAAAAAATATATTTATTACCTGATTTGCTTTCCATGTAGCCAGATAATGAACTTACAGAGGTAAGAGTCCCCGTTTTAGCGAGTATTTTTCCTTTAGTATTCTCAGAATTCAATCGATGGCGCAGTGTTCCGCCAATCATTTTTTCTTCGTGACCTGATACAGGTAATGATTGACAAAATGTGGAGAACCATGGTTGTGCTTGTACTTCATATAAAAACAAACTTAAGTCGGTTGCTGAAATAAAATCTATTGGTGATATACCTGATCCATCACGGATAAGCATCTTAGTTGGATCAAGATGAAAAGCCGCTAATTCTTCTTCTAGAGCCTCGATCCCTTTTGCAAAGCTTCCTTCCCCTTTTTTGACTACTCCCAATTCCTTGATTAATGTCTCAGCAATTGTATTATTACTTAATTTCATTAAAGGAAGTAGTAATTCACGGAGAGGAATAGAAGAATGAGTAGAAAGGATAGAAGCGATTTGTGGTGTTCTTCCTTTTTTGACCACCCCTTTCCATTGTATTCCTTCTTTCTTTAATGCCTGTTGAAACACATCTAATGTATAGCTTGTAGGATCATCAACAGATACCCACTCTTTTTTTAAGGGAGTGTCAATTGGCAGGTTTCCTGTTATTGTTACTACTTTACTGTTATGTTCTCTGTTAACTTTTAAACTTGCAGCAGATTCTTTATCTGCTGTAATAGCATTATTGACAATTTTAATTTCGCTTGTTCTTGGCAAAGTATTGATTATTACTGGTTCATTTTTTTTCTTACCAGGTTTTATTTCAAGCAATACAGTCCCTGCGTCATATTCTTTATCTGGTGATAGTGTTAAAGCGGAAATTTGGGCCCCATAATAGGCAGCTTCATCACTCCATGCCAAATCACTTGAAAAAGGGATGTTGTCATACCAGGAGTCATCGCCTATTATGTCTCCATCTATATAACTAATCCCTTTTCTTTTAATTTCTTTAGAGAGTTTTTCTAAATCAGAAGCTAAAAGGCTTGTATCCCCATTCCCTTTTATGTATAAGTTTCCTTTTAAATGACCATCTTCTACTCTTCCATCTCCATAAATTTCCGTAATAAATTGATAGTCTTCTCCTAAAATGTTCAATGCTGCTGCTGAAGTTAGTAACTTCATATTAGAAGCAGGCGTTAGTCGCAAATCAGCCATATGTTCAAAAATAATTTTTCCTGTTTCTTGTTCGCGAATACTGATTCCTGCTAAACTTCCTTTTAGTTCTGGTTCTATATTTAACAGTGATTCAAGTGCCGTGGATAATGTTGCTTTTTTATGGTCTTCTGCTGCGAATACTTGCGGTGAAAATGTGTTAGGTGTGCTTCCAGACAAGAATATAGAGAATAACATTACTACTACTATTCCCTTTTTCCATAAAGTCATCTTCTCACTCCTTATATTTCTCCTTGATAAAAGTGCATTGAGTTGCTAAATGTATATTATCTCCAGGAATTGCAGAATTATCCGCATAATTAATTAAAACTGACAACCTGGACAATAAAAACACTTTTTAGAAGATACCTTTATAAATACTATTTTGTGCTGACACCTTGGACATATTTCACCTTCTCTATCATATACTTTGCAAAGCTCATCATATCCTCCGGTTTTTTTATCTCCTGCATAAAGGGGATGCTCCATATAGCCACCCATATTAGTAGCCGCTCTTAATATTTGCAGTATAGAATTATAGAGCTTTTTTTGCTCCATTTCTTTTAAATCCTCTAATTTTCGAGTTGGTAAGATTTGCGCATCAAAACAGATTTCATCGGAGTAACAATTGCCAATACCTGAGATAAAATGTTGATCGACTAATTTAAGCTTTATTGTCCCCTTCCTAGAGTTAATCATGTTTTGAAAGCTGTTTTCAGTAAAAAGAGGTTCAAAAGGATCTGGACCTAAGTCGTTCAGCCTTTCTTTACATTCTTCAAGAGTTAGTAAATGTAGATAACCTAATCGGAGTCCAATAAAATATAAGTGTTTTTCTCCAAATGTTAGTTGGATTTGAATGGTTCTATTTGGTTTTTCTTTTTCGGTTCCAAAAAACATCCATCCACCTAACATTAAATGCAATAGCAGAACCTTTTGATTGGATAAGTAAAAGAGTAGATGTTTCGCACACCTTTCCACGCGAAGAATAGTAGTATTCACTAATTGATTCTCAAAGGATTGTTTCGTAATATTAATGGACTTTTCTCGGTTAACGGTTATCGAGGTAATGGGATGAGTGGTAATCAGTTTATTCAATAAGATTTTATAGTTCTCCATTTCTGGCAATTCCGGCATTTGTTCATTCTCTCCTTTTTATTTCCTCCCTTATTTTTGCCAAGATCATAAAAACTATTTATGTCACTTTGTGATTAATATGTAAAGTTTGTAAATCCTTTTACAGTGGAGAAATTTTCCTTATATTCATGTGAATATAGTTCACTGGTAAAATTAGTCTTTAAAAAATTTTGCTAACTTATTAACTATTGTTACTAATAATTATCTTAGCCACTATAAGCATCATAAAGATATATTTTTCTTCTTGTGCCCACTTACATAAAGAGTTAATTAAACAAACCCAATAGCTTAATTAATTGTTTTCAATTTACTAGCTAGTTTACCTAGATAATTTAAGAGTCTATCGTAATCTCTTCATGGAGAAAATCTCCTAAATAATTGGTTAACAGAATGGATTACTTTATATGTTTTTAATGTCTGCAATAATTATCCTTGAATTTGTGAACGGTTTTATATTTAGGGTATGCCTCCGATAAAATTATCTATCACTATATAAAATATAATAATTTTTAGGTTTTTCTATGAAAGAAATGCACCCACTAGCTTAACAAGCAATAAAACATCTTCTCTGGTAAATAAAAGCAATCCATCTATGATGGACTGCTTACTTACTATTTTTTTATCAAGTCAAGATGCTCTTCTAAACGATCCCATGTTTCCTTAATTCCGTACTCCATTCCCATATCCAAGACAGATTTTAGTTCTTCAAGGGAAGCGTATTCTGCACGATTGGTGAGCTTTGTTTTCCCTTTCATTTCTTCAAATAATAAAGTGCTTCGAGTTGCAGGCATCCCCTCAACTTCATTGCCTTCTGCATCTGAAAAATAATCAATATAAACTATCTTTTTATCCTGAAGAATTTCTTGATATACTCCCTTTCCCCATGATTCGAAGCCAAAAAAGTCACCTTGATTCTCGTCGATACACTTCATACAATAATGCCAAACTCCATTTACTCGAAACTCAATATTACATACTGCTAAAATCCAACCACGAGGTCCCCACCACTTCTTGAGATGTTCCTCTTCTGAAAAAGCTTTAAATACAAGAGTTGCAGGTGCATTAAATTCATGTTCTAATACAAGTACATTTCCTTCTACCCTCGAGTTCATTTGAGCTGACATAAAAATCCTCCTGAAATTTTTAAGATTTTGATAGCCTCGTTGTGTTTCTCTAGCTAGTCAAGGTGCTTTCCACACTTAAATATAGATTCTAGAAAACATGTCAGTTTCCTTCTTCCTATAAACTGTCCGATAGTTACATAAAGTTTTTTTAATAAACTGGGTTTCACCTTTTAGCTATCTTTCTTAATTATGGTTTAATAAAGAAAACGTCTACTCCCTTAGTATTAAGGTTTTAGACGCTTAATATTGAAATTATTGACTCTAGGAATCATTAAATGATAAGACCTCCCTCCATTTTATAATTATGTAGAAAGGCTATTATCTTCTGTTATATATTTAATAGTATTTTTTCTAAATAAATCAACTAATACCCCCGCTTTTTCCTTCCTGCTCCTAATAATATATTTAGTTGCACATTATGCTTTACTTATGTAAATTTCATTTATGATAATACTTCTACTATCGTTTCTTTACCGAAATCACTATCCAGTAATAGTTGAATTAGTTTTTCAGCAGTCTCTAGAGGTGTTTGTAACTTTTCTTCCTTATATAATTGATTAAACAGTTCCACATATGGGAACTTCTCCTTTCTTGTTGACCGTATTTCAGTCTGTAATCTTGTATCAATTACACCTGGATAAACTGATGCAACTTTTACTGGAAATAATTCTTCTTTTTGTTCTAAATAAATACTTTTTGTAAACGAATCTAGCCCAGCTTTTGCTGTACTATAAGGACTTTGGGAAGGAAGCAAATATTTTGCAGAACCAGAAGAAATGTTTAAAACTCTTTTGTCTATTTTCCAACTTTTTGTAAACTTAATAAAATTAGATGTTAACAATATGGGAGCAATTAAGTTTACATTAATATTTTTTATAACATCTTCACTAATGGTTTCTTCAATCGGTCCAATCGGGGAAAGAATACCTGCATTATTGATTAAATAAATAGAGTCAATATTATCTGCATTAATACTACTAAATATCCTTTGAAAAAGAGAATCAATATCCGATAGATTATTAAGATCAAAAGTAAAGTTAATTACATTAACTAGTTTTAATCCTGAGTGGTAATTTAAATTTTCACTCATTCCTCTTGAAATACATATAACCTGATTATTCTCGTCATTTAACAATAACTTTGTCAATGATTCTCCAATACCTCTAGAAGTTCCCGTTATAATAAAATACCTCATTTAGTTGCCTCTCTTTCTAATATTTAATTACCTACATTTACATTTCTTCTACTAAATAACTGTTTCTTTACAAACTTCCTTGTAAACAATATCAAAGCCCATCATTATTCTCCTCGCTATATTTTCAATGACTAATGCTAGGATTTAACCATAACTATCAACACTAGAAAGTTTAATTACTCCTTCATCCCTCCCACTAATTAATTTATTTTTTTGTGAATGTGTAATATGATTTATATCAAGGAGGTTTTCTTGTGCAGCTAAAGTTAGTCAACATTTACTTCGATAAAAATGAGTCATATATTAAAGGGTTTGTTTTTAATGTACCAAACGAAAGAAATCTTGGTTTTAACAAAGTATATTTAGCGCAAAGTAGATTGTATTCCCATATCATCCGTAAGCACCCTGAGATTACAGAAGAAAAAATTACGAAGTTAATTGAAGATCCAGATTATATTTTATCGATTAAAGAAAAAGATAGAAGTAAGAAATACTACCATTTTAGAAGAAAATTTGATGATGTTGAATATACTGCAGTTGTTCTAAAAGGTTATCTGGGTCAAATTTCTAAGACGAAAGCTTATTTACTCTCAGCATACATACTCAAACAAGAAAAAAAAGATGCTTTACTAATGAATGATTATACGGTTGCCTACGATAAAGAGAATCTATTTAAATACCAGTTTGGGAAAGATAGGCATTTTGATGACCCAAATATGTTTAATTTTGACTTTGCAAAAGACTGATGCTAACATACTTCTATTTTTTAGGTATTATTATAAAAATTGTAGCTTTACTCAAGTTGAGTTGCAAGGACAAAAGTAAAATAAACACTTTTTTTATCTGTATTCAATTCTAACGTTATCGATTGATACATAAAAAGAGCCTTACAAATATTTCTAAGTGTTTCCCTTAAAAGACAGTGCTAAATCAGCACTGTCTTTATATTTCGACTTTAACAATGGCCGCTCACTTTTTATTGATGAAAGGCTATTTTCTAAGTGCATTATATCTAGGAAGTGAATCAGCTAAGGAAACTGCTAACACTTAAAAGCAAATAATTATCCACAACTTATCGGGACCAATTGTTTTATACCACCGAGAGATAATTGGAGACTATGAAGAAGAGAGAGGAATATTATCTTTAGAATTGAAACTTATCTAACCCATTAATCGTAGATATATTACTAATAGAAAAGGAAGAGGATTGCCTTGAAAATGACACTCTGGATTATAGTAGGAATTATTATTTTGTTAAGTTTCATGATAGGAATTGGAATTTATATGTTTAAGAAAGAAATCACCAAGAAGGAACCTGAATATATTTTTCAATTTATTAAAGAGAATGCAAAAAGTGAAAGAGTTTCACTTTCAATCAATTATAATAAACAAAAGTGGGTAGAAGTTAATCAAAATAAACAGTTACCTTTAGCAAGCACTGTTAAAATTATTATCGCCATGGAATATGCACGACAAGCAGCACAGGGGAAAATTGATCCGCTACAAGAAGTAAGTTTAGAGGAACTAAACACCTTTTATATTCCTAAAACCGATGGAGGAGCACATGATGCTTGGATTGCTAACCTAAACGATGGTAAAGAGACAAATAAAGTTCATTTAAGTGAAGTAGCTAAGGGAATGATTGCTTATAGCTCAAATGCAAATACCGAATACTTAATTAATGTGCTAGGGCTTCAAAACATCAATACTTTCCTAGAAAACTTAGGTATTTCAAATCATGAACCTTTGTATCCGATAGTAAGTGCATTGTTTATCCCTACCCAGCTAATGAATGAGCAAAAATTATCTAAACAAGAAATGCTAGAAGCAATGAAAAATATGGATATTTCTGAATATCGTAAAAGAGCGATGGATATACACAATAAATGGCTAAACCACCCACCAACTGCTGAAGAAAAAAAACAAATAGTGAAGAATTTAGACATGGATGTTCAAAGAATATGGTCCAATCGTTTACCACGATCAACTTCAGAGGATTATGTATATATTATGGAAAAACTAAATAACAAAACATATTTTGATGAAGATACATATAAATATCTTGATCCAGTAATGGAACAGTTAATGGAAAATCCAAACAATCGAGAATGGCTTGTTCATGCCGGGCAAAAGGGCGGATCTACAGCGTTTATTATTACAACGGCAATGTATGCTACAGATAAAGACGGTAACCAGACAGAATTGGCCTTTTTTGCCAATGATTTGACTTCATTAGAACAAACAAAACTATCTCGAAATTTGAATGGCTTTAAACTGAAATTTTTAAAAGACGCTGAATTTCGCACACTAATACAAAAAGAATTATCTATACTAGAAAGTCGAATTCCTTAATGTTGATAGGAATTCGACTTTCTAGATGGTAACTTACTGCGTATGATATCCTCATTTAGTTGCAGACCCTATTATGTTCCATTCCCCCTGCCGTTATCCAGATAGGCGCGTTTTGTTGTTTTCTTTAACATATTCTTCAAGAATTTTAGAATCTTCCAAAGTTAAATTTCTCTCAGATCCAATTTGTTTAAGAGAATCCTTAACCTGAATATATATTTCTAAAAACATTTTGATAATAATACATAAGATGCATCGATGTTATTGCAGGCACTCTCTTTATCGGATAAAACAAAAACCCATCGCTTAGCAGAAAGGTTAATTCTCCTATGCTATGGGGATGGATAACTCTTATACTTCGTTGACTCAGGGTTGTTTCTCAATCCGATAGCCAAGTGCTTCAATTGCATACTCAATGCCTTGTTCTAATGTTGCAAAGGTATGGATATCTTTTAAATCAACACCTGATTGGATAATTTGCACACTTAAATCTGGATTAATTCCTACGAGGACGCATTCCCCGCCAATTAATTCAATTGCCTTAACCAATTCTTGCAGTCGGAAAATAATAAACTGATCGAATTCGCTTATTCCCGTTAAATCAAGAAGTAAATAACTTGCTCGACGTTCGGAAAATTCCTGCAAACCTTTTTGCAGTAAATCTTCAAAACGCTCTTCATTAAATTTCCCAATTAGGGGAATGGCTAGGATGCCCTTCATAACAGGCATGACTGGTGTAGATAAATGTCTGATCAAAGTGGATAGCTCTTTCGTCCGATTCTCAACCATTGTTTCTAATTCTGTAATGTATTTTGTTTCTTTCCCTCTTGCTAGTTCATGGACACTTTGATGGGGAGTATGGTCAGAAACGAATATGTTTAATTCATCATATTCATCTCCCCTCGTTTGACTTTTAGTTAACTCATACCACATCTTCTCTTTAAATAGTCCGCTAAAAACACCTGCCCAATGACTCGGTAATAAAACAGCAGATTGGTTTGGATTTAAAGATTGGAAGATTCGGTGCTCCCATGAATTTTTCAAACGTACCGTTACCGTTTGCTTGTCTTTGTTAAACGCTGTTATCGTTACATTTCCCCAGCCCGCACTGGAATATATTTCACTATATTTCTTGATAATTTCTTCAATGGAAAAGCGATTTTGATAATAATCATTTACTAATAGCCCCATCCGGAAACCAGTTGTCTCAAAAACTGCGTTAGATGCATCAGGACCAGAAATTTCCATGATAGTACTTAAAAATATTTCAAATGCATTATCCCAAAATAAAAGAGCCGGTGCGCCATCAAAATGGAAAACACCGTTTTCGCTATTCCATGAAAATTCACTGGATTCGATCTGAATTTTTTGATTTGATTCTTTTGTCAAACCTCTCCCTCGCTTTCATACATTCGTAAATGTTTCTAATTCTATCTGGTATTAAAACAAAAAAGTACTATGCGGATAATTTTTCGTTTAAAGAAAATAAAAATAAATAAGCTAATTTTAACGCATCGCCGATTTGCATTTCTTTATGGAAGCCATTGATTTTTTCTAACGGGAAATTGACATCCCAAACTCCATCGTTACCATTGAACATTAAATGGAAAGACATATCATCTCCTATTAGTTGATTCTCCATAAATGCTCGAATTTCTTTTTCTGTTTTTTTAGGACTCTTTAATCCACATAAAACTTCATAGGTACCAAAAACAGAATCGACTTCTAAGGACATTGAATCGACAGAGACAATGTCAAATGCTTTTGTCTCTACATAGAGATAAATGTCTATATTTCTCTCTAAATAGTCTATAGTATCCTCAAGAATCCTCTCTTGAGCGTTTTCCTGCACAACTTCGTCTGTTTCTTTATTGGCAAGCTCCATATATAAATCAGAAAAGCGCTCAGCCGTCTGTTCCATCACCATATGATCGTCCGCAAGGCCTACTTTTCTAACATAATTCATTTCCTCTTCGAAAAGAACTACTTTTCCTTCGTTTTGTGATTTGCACTCTTCTATATACTTATTCATTTCGTTTTTTAACAATGGAATGAACTCCTTTCTCTATTCAATTGTTTCTTTTTTATATTTTTGTCTGGTGGAAAAACCACCTTTGGAAGGAAGAATTAGGGTAATACGTTTAAAATTCTCCCTTTAGATCCTTAAAAGAACCTTCAAGTAAATCGCTTGCCTTCTTTATCTATTTCCATTTCGCTTTTTAGGTTTCGCCCATTTTTTTGTTGGAGATTGGGTTGAATTTCCCCTATGTTTATTATTTGTTGAAAGTGGCTTACGCTTATTGTCACTCCCCTTTTTTTCTGATGGAGACGAACGAAAATCTTCGCCCTTATTTTTTGTATGGCTTTGTTTTTTGTAAGGTTTTTTAGCTGGTTGTGATTCTTCCCTTTTTTTAGTTGAATCTTTCTTTTTGGGTTGCTGTATTTTTTCAATTTTTATATCTAATTGATTCTCTATTGAATCTAACAATGGTCTATCATCAGATGAATAAAAGGTAACCGCATATCCTTCTGTACCAGCTCTTCCTGTTCTGCCGATTCGGTGGACATAAGACTCCGCATCTTGAGGAATATCATAATTATATACATGTGTAATTCCATCAATATCTAAGCCTCTTGCTGCTACATCTGTCGCAATTAACAATTGGAATTTTCCATCGCGAAATGCTTTCATTACTTGCTCTCTTTTTGTCTGCGATAAATCTCCGTGTAATTGGCCACAGCTAAATTTATTTGCAAGTAATACTTCGTATAATTTAGTTACACGACGTTTCGTACGGCAGAAAATGACTGCCATATACGGATTCGCTTCCTTCACTAAGGTCATTAATGTACCTTGCTTGGCACGATCAGTTGTATGTATACTAACTTGCTTAACGGTTTTTGCAGGTCCTTGTTTTGCTTCAACAGTAAAATAGTCGGCATTTTTCGTATATTTCTTCGCAAGCTTTTCGACTTCCTTTGAAATAGTCGCAGAAAATAGCATTGTTTGTCTTGATTCAGGAATACGTCGTATAATATAGCTAATCTCCTCTAAAAAGCCAATATGAAGCATTTGATCTGCTTCATCTAATACAAAATAGGAGATTTTGCTTAAGTCGATTGTTCCTCGTTTTATATGGTCAATTAATCTACCTGGTGTCGCTACGACTATGGAAACGTCTTTTTGTAAGACTTTCAATTGTTTTTCGACATCTTGTCCCCCATATACAGCAAGAACATTTATTGCTTCTTGTTTCATTTTCATGATTTCATTTGTTATTTGAATAGCAAGTTCTCTAGTTGGTGTTAAGATTAGAGTTTGAATATGATTTGCATCGATACTCATTTTTTCTAAAATCGGCAATATAAAAGCAAAAGTCTTTCCTGTACCTGTTTGTGCTTGTGCGATTACATCACTACCTTTAAGGAGCGGTGTAATAACCTTTGCTTGAATAGGGGTTGGCTGTTTTATTCCTTGTTTATGGAGTTTTTCTATGATTGTTGAAGACAATCCAATGTCTGTAAATGATTGCATGGATTTTACCTACTTTCCGTTCAAATATACGAATTCCATTTTCTTATTTTGGCTTTTTCTATCAAAATTATCAAGTGAAATCATCTTCTGCATAATGAAAAAGACTACAAGTAGAGAGGAAGATGCAAACTCTACCTATAGCCTGATACATGTATATTAATAGCGATTTAATTCTTTTATAATTTCTTCTAAAGCATTTTTGCTTTTGTTCTTTTCCATCTTTTCTGTCATACGTTGCTTGTTTTCTTGCATTTGTTTTAAGGTATGAAGAAAATGCTCTTTTGTTAATGATTCCTCTTCTATCATATAGGAGTAACCATTTTCCGTAAAGACCTTCCCATTTAATATTTGATCTCCTCTGCTTTGCTGTTTGGTTAATGGAATAATAAGCATAGGAATTTTTAAGGCAAGAAATTCAAAAATAGAATTAGATCCGCCTCTCGTAATAACGAATTCTGTAACTGCTAGGATATCAGCTAATTCATTATAGACATACTCAAATTGTTTGTATCCATTTATCCCTGCATGCTCTTCTGAAAGATTTCCTTTCCCACATAGATGCACAATTTGATAGGATTGTAATAATGTATCTAAATTATCTCGAACGATTTCATTTATTTTCTTGGCCCCTAAACTCCCCCCCATAATCGTAAGAATCGGCTTTTGACTAGTAAAACCAAGGAATAGTTTCCCTTTAGAGGCAGATCCAGTTAATATTTCTTTTCGAATTGGAGAACCGATTGCTTTGCTTTTTTCTTTTGGCAGATAATGTAAGGTTTCTTCAAAAGATGTAAAAATTTTTGAAGCAAAACGGACAGACAATTTATTGGCTAAACCTGGTGTTAGATCACTCTCATGCAGAATGACAGGAATTTTCAACTGGCGGGCTGCGATGACAACAGGTACAGATACAAATCCACCTTTTGAGAAAACAACATTTGGTTTGATTTTCTTTAAAATTTTTCTTGCGTCATAACAGCCTTTCATTACTTTGAATATATCTTTTATATTTTCTTTTGATAAATATCTTCTTAATTTACCACTCGAAATAGAATAATATGGAATGTCAATCTTTGCGATTAAGTCCTTTTCAATCCCCGCTTTACTGCCAATATACGAAATATCCCAGTACTGTTTATTTAATTCATTTATGATAGCGATATTAGGGGTAACATGGCCGGCAGATCCCCCGCCTGTAAACACAATTTTCTTCAAAGTAGATTCGACTCCTATTCTTCGTATCGATTTTCACAGCGAAAAAGCCAGAAGTTAGTATAGAGATCCCGGCCTTAACTAGTCTAATATATGATGGTTACACTAATTTCAGAATCTTTTCAATGGCGTATGCAACCCCATCCTCATTATTACTTTTCGTAACGTCGCTTGCTCTTTTTTTGATTTCTTCAGGAGCATTTTCCATGGCAAAAGATCTTGTTGATACTTCAAATTGTGTAATATCATTACCTCCGTCACCAAATGAGTAAATTTCATTAAAAGTAAGGTTCCGAAGATTTTCATATCGTCTAATCGCTTTCCCTTTTTGTGCATCAGTTGATGTGATTTCACAGTTGTTAGGAAAAGAAGAGGAAAACGAAATAGCCTCATATTTTCTAAGCGTTTCTTTAACGTGGTCGATTTTATCTAGCTGTGTTTCATCGACAACGGCGATTAACTTATAAATTTTTACATCCTTTAAATGCAGGATCGCCTCATAATCTTGTTGATCAAAGAGTGTTTGAATCTCATCCCATGATTTGCCGCGAAGCATTGGCAATGTTCCTGGAAATCCACCTTGATTCGTATAAACTAGAACTCCTACTTCCAAGTTTTGTAATACTTTAAGTAAAGTTTGATATAAATCAATGGAAATTTGTGTTTCATATAGTAGCTTTCCTTTTTCGTCGTACATCATGCTGCCATTTAAACAAAAAATGGGAAGTTCTAATTCTTTTACGCCGTCTACTTTAATAACATCTGCGTATTGACGTCCTGTATTTAAAATTACTTCTATATGTTGATCCTTTAATTTCTGAATAATCATTCGGTTTGCTTCAGATATTTGATGATGGTCATCTAGCAAGGTACCATCTAAATCTATTGATACGCATTTCATTATTCATTTTCCCCCTAGTAATTCCAACAATTGTTTCTTTCAATATTGTAGCATATTTGCATACTGCTTTGTCTTTTCCGTTTATCGTTTCGGTTAGCTATTACTTTTCTTTTCTACGTGTTTCTAATGGTTCTAGGATTGCCTCAATATCTGACCGCTTAGACTCTAAAAATGGTGGAAGTGCAAGAGATTCCCCTAAATGTTTTAGATCTTCGTCTGTTGCAAAACCAGGGCCATCTGTAGCAATTTCAAACAAGATTCCATTCGGATCTCTAAAATACAGTGATTTAAAATAAAAACGATCTACATATCCTGAGTTTTGGAAGCGAGCTTCATTCACCTTTTCAATCCAATAATAAAGTTCTTCCTCATTATCCGCTCGTAAAGCTACATGATGAACACCGCCTCTACCAAGGCGCTGCACTTTCAAATCATTTCGCTCCTCTAGATGAATCTCCGCCCCAGAGCCACCCTCACCTGTTTCGAATACCAGAATAGGTGGTTGATTCTCCATAGTGGATGGATACGAAGTTTTTAAGCGGAATCCAAGTAAATCAGTTAAAACGCTAATAGTTGCTTCTGGACGTCTTACCGTTAATTGTACTGGTCCAAGACCTGTAATCGCAAACTCTGCTGGTATAGAACTCTTTGCCCAAGGTATACCAGCCTTCACCCCATTATCGTTTTCATCAGATACTAAAAAGAACCGTTGTGTTTCAAAATCTCTAAATTCTAATGTTAATCTGCCTGCTCTCTCTAGGATTTCTCCGTGTTTAACATTGTATTCTTCGAACCGTTTTAGCCAAAATTCTAATGCTCTATCACATGGAACACGTAAAGAAGTAGCAGAAATACTGCTTACTCCTTCTCTATTAAGAGCCATATGGGGAATTTCAAAAAATGTTAGTTCTGTTCCTGGTCTGCCTTGCTCATCCCCATAAAATAAATGATAAACAGAGGGGTTATCTTGATTGACTGTTTTCTTTATCAGCCGTAGACCTAAAATATTTGTATAAAAAGAGTGATTTTCTTTTGCTTTTGCCGTCATCGCAGAAACGTGATGAATTCCTTTTAAATTCATTTGCGGTTTGCTCCTTCTAAATTATGTATAATGAAAAGGATTTAATTTTATTTTAACTGGATTGATATCTGCATACCAAAAAAGGGCATCTGTACCATAATTGTTTCCTGACATGATAGCATAATAAAGATGCCCTGTTCATTAAATTATATATCTATATCTAGTTGTACAGGACAATGATCGCTTCCCATTATATCACAATGAATAGTTACATCTTGGATTCGTTCCTTTAATAGGTTAGAAACGATAAAATAGTCAATACGCCAGCCAATATTTCTTTCTCTTACTTTCGCCATATAACTCCACCATGTGTAGACATCTGTTCTCTCTGGGTATAGATATCGAAAGCTATCAACAAACCCTAATTCAAGTAAGCTTGTCATTTCGTTTCTTTCTTCTGTTGTGAATCCCGAGTTTCCAATATTCGGCTTCGGATTTTTCAAATCTATCTCTTGGTGAGCCACATTTAAATCCCCACAATAAATAACAGGTTTAATAGCTTCTAATGATAATATATAGTTCTTTAGTTGTTTTTCCCATTCAACACGATAAGATAATCTGCTTAAATCTCGCTTTGAATTAGGGGTATATACATTCAGTAGGAAGAAGTCTTTAAATTCCAAGGTAATGGCTCTTCCTTCTACTTCCTCAAAGTCTTCCCCAATGCCATATTGAACAGAAAGGGGCTTTTTCTTTGTAAAAACGGCTGTTCCTGAATAGCCCTTTCTTTCTGCATAATTCCAAAACTGATGATAGCCTTCTAATTCAAGTTTAATTTGTCCTTCTTGTAACTTTGTCTCTTGAAGACAAAAGATATCTGCATCTATTTGCTGGAAAAAATCAAGAAAGCCTTTTTTAACACAAGCTCTTATTCCATTAACATTCCAAGTTACTAATTTCATGTAATTTACTCCTAACTATATCAATCTTCTAATTATTAAGGGTATCATGAAATAGCTATTCATTAAAGGATTATATCTTGGCAGAAAATGACGCTGTAGACCATCTCAAAATGTTAGAGAAAAATAAAAAGACAAATCGATTTTTCCTAATCATCTATAAATAGGAATGGAAAAATAATGATTTGTCTATTTTTAGTTTACATAACTTTATTATGATAAATTAAATTTCTTTTACTAAATTCTCTGTACTATACTGATAAAGAAGTTCCCTAATTCCCTGCCTTATTTCAGCCCCATACATTGGCATACCATGTCCTGTATATAAAGTCTGCGGGTCTAGCGCTAATAGCTTTTCTATTGATTGGAAGCTAGTATTTATATCTGGTGTAAAGTATGCTGGTGGGCCATGAATCTTTTTTTTCTGAGTTAAAACGGCAAATAATGACTCTTGTTTTACTGTAATCAGTGCATCCCCTGCTAGAAGCAGCCGATCTTTTTCTCTAAATAAGGAAATATGTCCTTCCGTGTGTCCTGGCGTATGAATCCATTTCCAGTCATCTAAATATGGTAAGGAACTAGTACTTGAAATAGGCCTGATACTGGAATGAAGATCAATGCCATCTCGCGGGTAAAATGGTGAAAGAAAGGACATCATCCCTTTTTCCCTTAATGGTGTAGGTGGAGGATATTTCTTCTTGCTTTCTAAATAGGGAATTTCTTTTTCATGTATATATACAGGAACATTCCATTTCTTAACGAGTGTTTGTAATGCGCCGATATGATCAAAATGAGCATGAGTTAGAATGATTGCTAATGGTTTCTTTCCCTTGAAAAGTTGATTTGTATTTTTCAAAATAAATGGCGCAGAATAAGGAACGCCTGTATCGATAAGTACCCACTCATCCTTCCTAGCTCCTAATCCAGCTATATATGCTATATTTGCAATTGCTGTACGATAGCCAAAAACATTTTCTGCAATTTTCATTTTTGTGCCTCCACTTTTTCTTTTAGTATGACCAATTCAATAAAAGAAACACCTTATTGAGATTATTTTTCCCTTTACTAGAAGTGCAAATATTGTACTTGAAAGAAAATATTTGATAATTAAAAGGAAAAGGTGTACGATACAGTTAATTAAATAGTTATGATTACACATTATGTGTGATCGCCTTCGGGGTCGGGTGAAATTCCCAACCGGCGGTGATGAGTGGACGTAAAACTCTAAGCCCGTGACCCGTTTTATAAGAGTTAAATTTATAAAACGGTGGATTTGGTGAGAAACCAAAGCCGACAGTAAAGTCTGGATGGGAGAAGGCAAATAACAATAAACAAAATGGTATGATTGATAGAATCAAAAGAATGAATGACTCACCTTTCTTTTTTTGTTTTTCTATAGATATATTTTGTTGTATTTGAGGTGCTGTAATAAGGGTATTCACAGCTGAAGTAATTTCTTCTAAATATACTGAAGCTTAGATGGATCTTTTTTCGAAAAGAATGGTGAATTGTCCATTGACAGCGTTATTTACAAACAACAATCTATAAAAAACAGCTATTCTATCGTCCACCACGTTTATTTAAGTATGTATTTGACCCCGTATATGTTTATTATACGGGGTTTTATTTTGTATTTTTTATGGATTTTAAGAGTATTTTTTTGTCACCATAAAAATGATTGACCCCTTGCTATTTAAGAGCTATAAATACAATCTGCAGAAAGGAGGAATTTCCATTGTTTACTGGATTAGTCGAAGAATTAGGCGTTGTAAAGCATAGTAAAAAGACGGGGCACACTATTTCTATAACGATTCAAGCAGAACAGATTCTCGAGGATATGAAAATTGGTGACAGCATTGCCGTAAATGGGGTTTGTCTAACAGTTACTGCCTTCCGTGATTGTTTGTTTACAGTCGATGTTATGCCAAACACGTTTAACGATACGACTTTAAGGCTTCTAAATAGTGGCACAATTGTTAATTTAGAACGAGCAATGGCTGCAAATGGAAGGTTTGGCGGGCACTTTGTGTCTGGGCATGTTGATTGTACGGGCATGATTATATCAACAAAAAAAATAGAAAATAGTACATTAGTTGAAATTCAGATACCAGAGGATCAAATATACCTCGTAATGGATAAAGGATCTATTACCATTGATGGAACGAGTTTAACGATTTTCCAAACGACTCCAACCTCTATTTTTGTATCACTCATCCCGCATACTTCCAAGGTAAGCGTGATTGGGAATAAACGAAAAGGTGAACTAGTGAATATCGAATTTGATCTTTTAGCTAAGTATTTTTATTCCTTTATGAATAGAGACAAAGATCCAGGTATAAAAAAAGACTCACCATTAACTGTTTCATTTTTAAGGGAAAATGGTTTTTAATCATAAATTTATTAACGAAAGGAAGAAAACGATGTTTGATTCCATAGAAGATGCATTAAACGATTTAAAAAAAGGCAAAGTGGTGATTGTTTGCGATGACGAAGATCGTGAAAATGAAGGAGATTTTATCGGCTTGGCAGATCATGTTACACCAGAAATGATCAATTTCATGGCAAAAGAGGGTCGCGGTCTAATCTGTGTCCCTATTCAACAAGCTTTAGCAGATAGACTACACCTCCCTCCTATGGTTACTAATAGTACTGATCCGAGAAGCACTGCCTTTACAATCAGTATCGACCATAAAGAGACAACAACAGGAATCAGTGCATATGAACGAGCTTTTACTATAAGCAAAATGGTCGATTCAGACGCTAAAGCTGATGACTTTACAAGACCTGGTCACATCTTTCCTCTCATCGCAAAGGATGGCGGTGTGCTAAATCGCAATGGACATACGGAAGCTGCTGTTGACTTAGCGATACTAGCAGGTGCTAATCCAGCTGGAGTGATTGTGGAAGTATTAAAGGAAGACGGAACAATGGCAAGAGTGAATGATTTAAAACAAATCGCTGAAGAATTTGCTTTGAAAATGATTACGATTCAAGATTTAATTCAATACCGACAAAATTTATTACAAAAGGTGGAATAAAGAATGAAACAAGTATTTGAAGGAAATTTAATTGGAACTGATTTAAAAATCGGGATTGTTGTATCCCGTTTTAATGAATTTATTACAACAAGACTTTTATCTGGAGCAGAAGATGCATTAAATCGACATGGCGTAAACGAGGATAATATTTCTGTTATGTGGGTGCCTGGTGTATATGAAATTCCCTTAGCAGCCAAAAAAATGGCCGCGTCTGGTAATTATGATGCTATTATTACATTAGGTACTGTTATTCGGGGGGCAACACCTCATTTTGACTACGTAAGCAATGAAGTAGCAAAAGGAGTAGCAAACGTTTCGTTAAGTACAGAAATACCTGTTATCTTTGGAGTTCTAACAACAGAAAACATCGAGCAAGCAATTGAACGAGCAGGTACAAAAGCTGGAAATAAAGGCTGGGAAGCTGCCGTTAATGCAATTGAAATGGGAAATTTATATAACCAATTAACTCAAGCTTAAAAAAAACACCAAAAAAACCTATAAACGAAGCTCTCTCGTTTATAGGTTTCTTTAGAAATACTATACTGGTAAATAAGTAAGCAGGATTCCCCCTAATGTACCTGTCATAACAACAATCCATGGCGGCATTTTCCAATAAACTAACATCGAAAATAAAATGGCTGCAAAAGCAAAATCACTCGCATCTGAGATACTACTTGTCCAAATAGGCTCGTAAAAAGCTGAGATTAGAATACCAACAACCGCTGCGTTTACCCCCATTAAGGCTCCTTGAATTTTTGGATTTTTTCTGAGGAAATTCCAGAATGGCAGTGTTCCTACAATTAATAAAAAGGCGGGCAAGAAGATGGCGAATGTCGCGAGTAGTCCCCCTGCCCACCCATTTAAGACGGTTCCGATATAGGCAGCAAAAGTAAATAATGGACCAGGAACTGCCTGGGTTGCACCATATCCAGCAAGGAATGCTTCTTCACTCAACCATCCACCTGGGACAAATTCACGCTCTAAAAGTGGCAATACTACATGTCCTCCTCCAAACACTAAAGAGCCAGATCGATAAAAACTATCAAACATAGCAATCCATTGGTATGAAAATATCTCGCGAATTATCGGTAAAAGAAACAGAAAGGAAAAAAATAAGATCAAAGAAACACTTGCTACTTGTCTTGAAATCGGAAAAGAAATATCACTATGATTTTGTTGTCTTCCTTGCTGCTTATAAAGAAAATAACTAATGATAGCTGATAAAATAATTACTCCTACCTGAGAAAAAACACTTTGCCATAAAAGAGTAATTACTAGTGCAAAAAGTGCAATCGTCTTTCTTTTTAGATCTGGAGTTAAGTTCTTTGCCATACCTAGTATCGCATGGGCCACAATGGCAGCAGCAACTATTTTTAGCCCATGTATCCAACCTGCATTCCCTATGTCTAATCCTTTTAGTATACTAGCAAAGATCATCAAAGCAATTACAGAAGGAAATGTAAATCCTAAAAAAGAAATAATCCCACCGAGGAGTCCTCCCCGTAAAATTCCTATCCCTATCCCCACCTGACTGCTTGCCGGACCAGGCATGAATTGACAAAGGGCTACTAAATCAGCATAGCTTTTCTCATCCATCCATTTCCTTCGACTTACATACTCATCGTAAAAATAGCCTAAATGTGCAATGGGTCCACCAAACGATGTCAATCCTAGCTTTGTAGAAATAAGGAAGATTTCTAAAAAATTTGTCCTATGCTTCGATTGTTGTCCTTTTTTCAATGATAAACCTCCCAATTAATTAGTAACCTTTATCATAAAGGACGAAGCTTATTTAACCAAGGATGGAAAAGAAAAATTTACATAAAATTTAGAAAAGCATTAAATGATTAAAAGAATGCTCCTTTATCACTTAACGCTTTAGTTAACATAATAAAATTATTGTAATTCCTCAATGGCTTTACTAACTGCAATTGTCAATTCTTCTGCGATTTCTTCTAGCTTTGGCTCCATAAGATTATTTGTTATAGTAGGAAATGTACCTGTTGAATTAATTTCTAAATAGCCTGTCATTTTCGTATAATTGGCATCCTTTACCTCTACCATAAAATAGCCATTTCCTGTAAAATGATCATTAATTCCTTCTAAGTCAAAGGTAACCTTTGTAGGTTCTTTCCACTCTAATATCGTTACTTTCATTTCTACTTTTTTCTTAAAAAGCCCCATATCAATTTTAAATTCCCAAGTTGATACTGTATCGTTGATGATTTCATGGTTCACATATCCTGGTACTAATGGTGCCCAGTTGTTCATGGAGCGAACAAAATCCCAAACTTTTTTTGCATTTGCATGGACGATAATTGAATGCTTTTTACTTGGCATCAAAAACACTTCCCTTATCTTTCATTGACAGACTTATTCTTGCTTTTATCGTCTTCCTTTTCCGTTCTAGCAAATATAAGAGGTTGTTTTTTACTATAACATCATGGATATATATATGCTGTCAATTGACCGATTATGAATCAGAATGCCAATCAGTTTACATAATAAAATTATGATAAACTCAAATGTATTCTGAAATTTCTAAGTCCATTGCTTTTTCTTTTTGCGAATCAGATACATGCGTATATTTCTGCGTTGTATTTAAATTAGTATGACCGAGCAGCTCTTGTACTGTTCGGATATCTCGTCCATCTCTAACTAAATGTGTCGCAAAACTATGTCGTAATTTATGACTAGAAATCCCTTTTTCTTTCCATTTTAATTCAGGATATTCTTTTCCCATTTGATCAATGATCCGCTCCGTTATTTCTTGAATACGTCTTCTGGAAATTCGCTTCCCTCTCCTTGAAATAAAGAGTGCATCTTCCTGTCCTTTCATGGGGAAAATCCTGTTTTCTTCTATATATAATTGTAATTCTTCCATTAACTTTTTCGGTAACGGAATATAGCGTGTTTTATTTCCCTTTCCCAGTACGTGAATTCCCCTGTTTTGATTAATGGACGACAGATTAAGAGAGTGTATTTCCATTACCCGTAATCCTGCAAACGCCATGAGTCCAAGGATGACTTTGTTCCGTCTTTGATGCTGCTTTTGGGATACCTTGCCAATCATCTCAAAAAATGATTTTAATTCGTCTTTTTCCAAGTAACTGGGTAGTTTTCCTTTTTGTTCTTTCGCGCTCTCCAAATCAAGGGCGGGATTTTTTTGGACAAGCTCATAATCTACTAAACATTTATAAAAAGAACGAATGGCAGTTAATCTTCTATTTCTCGAACTAGCAGAATTTGCGCGCTTAGTTTTTAGTTCGTTCATAAAAAGGGTAATCTGCAATTTTTTTACTGAAGTTAAGTCCATATATGCTTCTTTTTTCCGTGTAATAAATTCAAGGAATAAATAGATGTCCCGTAAATAATTTTCGATCGTAAATATACTGTAATCCTTATTATCCATTTCTGTTCGAAAAAGCGTTAACTCTTCTTCATACCAAGAAAGTAATGTCTCTTTTGCGATCATATGTATTGCCACCTAATCTATATAGTAATAATTCTAGTATACAATATTTCTTAAAAAACCGCACATAAGAGATATTATGCGCGGTAATGTTGAGAACTTAGTTAGAAGACATTTAAAACATGAATTACAGGTATTTGTTTAGATGCAAAATGCTAAATAAAAAAAGAACAGTACCTCTAAGTGTACTTGTTCTTCCTTTTCATTATAATTAAAATTCTCGCTTACTATAAAAGCTCAGAGAAATAAAATATGATATCACAAGAAGAATGATAAGTGGAATTAGCAGGATTAATCCCAGTTCTGCTTTTGATAATGTTGATAAACGAATCATCGTTTCTTGGATAAATTGATTATCTAGTTTTGCAAAATACTTCATTATACCAGTTGTTCCAAATACTATTACGAAAAGAAGAATAAAGTTAGCCAATTTGGCTTTTAAATAGCCAAATTTAAAAATCATAGGCAAAGAAATGGAAAAACATATTGTTACCATTATTGCTCCCCCTATGAGAATGATATAACTAAAAGGAATATCCAATGGAATGTGAAATAGTTTCACAAGCACATGGATGAGATAAAAGCCAATTGCTGCAAAAGCTGCATAAACATAGATGGACACATATTTTGATAATACAATGGTAGATAGTTTGATTGGAAGACTAATAAGAACTTTATCGCTGTTATTTTTATCTTCTAATGCACTAGCTCCTAGAAGGAGTTGATAAGTAATTGCTAGTATTCCAACCATTAATCCAACTTCTCCAAGACTGGAAAGAGAAACAGAAAAGAAACAGATTAATAATAGTGATAATGCTATTGATCTTTTTTGGATAAGAATGTCTTTTTTAATTAGATGATACATGCCCACCGCTCCTTCTTGTGTAAAACACCATAATATCTTCTAAAGTTGGCTTTTCATAGAAATAAGAATTTCCAAATTGCTTTCTTACTTCTTCTTTGTTTTTACATAATGCTTCAAAACCAAAATCATTACTCTTTAAACTGATTAAATTTTTATTATGGATAATCTGTGTGCTATCTTTTCCTTTAACCATGGTATATTCTTCTAAAAGCTCATCCTTCGTTTTACTTAAAATGATTTGTCCATTATTAATTAATGTAATATAATCGGCAATTTTATCTAAGTCTGATGTTATGTGAGTTGAAAAAAAGATTGCCTTGTTTTCGTCTTGTATTAATGTTTGCAGTACATCTAACAATTCAGTCCGAACTAGTGGATCTAAACCAGAAGTTGGTTCATCCATAATTAAGAGTTCAGCTTGATGAGAAAGGGCAATGGCTAATGAGAATTTCATTTTCATCCCTTTTGACAGCTCGTTGATTTTTTTATCCATAGGTAGCGAAAAATCTTTTACATATTTATTGAATGTACTTTCTTCCCATTGAGAATAAAATGGGCGGATGATATTCTTCATTTCTTTTATTGTTAACTCTTCATAAAAGTGATTGTCATCATAAACAAAGCCAATTCTCTCTTTAATTTTCATACTATGTTTTTCATTGTCTAAACCAAAGACTTTTATCATGCCGCTATCTTTTTTGATTAAATTCATGATTAGTTTGATTGTTGTGCTTTTTCCAGCTCCATTTGGACCAATAAACCCCATTATAAATCCTTTTTTTAAGGTAATATTAATCGTATCTAAAGAAAAACCTTGTCGGCTCTTGGATACATTGATAAGTTCTAATGTGTTTTCCACTGTGCTCATCCTTTATAAATAATTTTTAATATTTCTTGTAATTCTTCTAATGTTAACCCAATTAGTTTAGCTGTGCTGCTGGCTTCTGTTAAATGTTCTTCGATTGTTTTCAACTTGTTTTCACGAAGTATTTCTTTGTTTATTGCTGCAACATATGACCCTTTTCCAGCGACTGTAACAATAAAACCGTCTTTTTCAAGTTCATCATAGGCTCTTTTGGTTGTAATAACGCTAATTTTCAGTTCTTTTGCAAGACTTCTAATAGAAGGAAGAGATTGTGTTTCTTTTAGTTCACCTGCTACTATTTGCTCTTTTATTTGCTTTACTATTTGCAAATAAATAGGTTCCTCAGAGGAATTGGAGATAAAAATATTCATTAGAAACACCTTTCAACTGTTATATCTGTATATAGTCAGTATATACAGATATAACAGTAGTGTCAACCCTCATAATTAGACAAGTTTTTAATCTATCATAATAATATTATGTAAACAAATTATTTCTTCTATTTTTAGCATTTAGTATCTAAGATTATATACAAAACATGCAGGAACTACATGGGGAAAAAGTAATTTCACGCGTGAATCAATTTAAACAATTAGACCAACGTCGCGAGTCTCTTATTGAAGAGGCAATTATACTTTGCAAAACTGGAGAGTCTTTTTCAGTTAAACAAATAAATGAAGTTACAGAGCGAATAAACGAATTAGCAAGACATGGTGTCATTCAATTAGCGAAAATGTTACATAAGCAATGGTATGTGAATTTGTAAATCGTTCTAAATAAAAAAACAGTTCTGGACGTGAGCTCATATCCAAGACTGTTTTTTTTATTAATTAATAATTTTCCATAACAGGATAAAATCGAAAAACAGCTTTCCCGACAACAGCATCCTCTGATATACAACCAAGCTGTCTACTATCCATACTATTTTGCCTATTATCCCCTAATACAAATAGATGCCCTTTAGGTACTGTAACTTTAAGATTTTCCGTCAATCTCTGATTAGGAAGTAAATGCTTCTTTTTCTCTTGAAGATATGGTTCGTCATATTTTTCGCCATTAATATAAAGTGTATCATCATAAATTTCAATCGTATCATCAGGTAAGCCGATTACTCTTTTTATATAATCTTCTTTTTCTATTGGTGAATGAAAGACGATGGTATCAAAATGCTTGATTTGGCCAACTTTAGAGACAATCACTCTATCTTGATTTTCATATGTTGGCTGCATGGATTGTCCTATTACCTTAACAGGGGCAAAAATAAAGTTACGGCAAATAAACACAAATATTAATGCGCTAATAAGTGCAATAATCCACGACTTTAGCTCTCTTTGAAAAGCTGATTTCTTATTAATATTGCTTCCCTCTTTTCTCTTTAAAAAATAGTTGGTTCTATTTAGGTCACCATTTTATACATTAAAATATCATCTATATATTCATTTTCTGACAGTTTGATTTCTTTTATTTTGCGACCTTCTTCTATAAATCCCATACAAGTATATAAAGAAATAGCCCTAGTATTTGTTGAGAAAACACCTAAGCTATCTTTTTCAATCAGCGGATTTTCTTTTGCCCAAGCTAGTAGTGCTTTCATAAGTAATTTTCCTATTCCTTTACTTCTATACTTTTTACTTATCATCATCCCAAATGACCCTGTGTGATTAAGTCTTTGTCTATTTTTTGTTTGAAAGACAATAAAGCCAATTACTTTATTGGTTTCTTCCGCAATTAGGATAGTTTCTCTCTCATTATGCAATATTTTAGCGACCCATGCCTGCTGCTCTTCCAGTGTTTGATTATACTCTTCGATAGTAGTTATCAGATAATCTTCTTCGGCAATCACAGATTGCTGAATAGCAAAAATTGCTTCTGCATCTTCCAGTTTCGCATGGCGGATAAGATATTGATCTGCTGATTTCAATTTCTTTAGCCACTCCTTAATAAATATGAATGTGATGATATTAATAGATTAAACTCCCACTGAAGGAATTTAATTCCATTATAGCATAGCCACGATAAAATTACTCTGACCTGTTTTTCTTTTTTCTATATATAATCCAAGCTATTACAATAACTACAACTGGAATTAAAATTGGTGATAATCCAACAATCATCACGATGACACTTGAAAGGAAGGAAATTAACCCGTTAATCGTGCTCACGAATTGACTTTTTGCTTTTTCCCATGTATTTAAAGACTCTTTATCTTGAATAGAACCCACTTTTACTAACTCTTCTTCCAGTTGAATCGTGACAGTCGAATAGTCTACGTTATTTTTTAAGTATTTCATTCTCCCTAATATTTGTTCTTTTTCTGCCTGCACAGTTGCAAGATCATTTGATATTTTAAGAAGGTCTTCCGTTTTTTCTGCTTGTTCCATTAAAGCTAATAGCCTTTTTTCCACTGCTTCCTTAGCTTTTAGCCGGGATTCCAAATCAACATATTCTTCAGTCACATCGTTACCAGTGATACTCTTCTCTGTAACTTTAATACTTTTCTTTTCGATATCGTTTAAGTAGGTTTGGAAATGTTTTTGAGGAATTTTTACGATAATAGTCCCATTTATATAATCTGTGCCACTATCATAAATGGACGATTCCACTACATACCCGCCTAGCTCGGCTGCTTTTGACTGGATATGCTTCTCTACGTTGTGATAGTCTTTCACCTTTAAGGATAGATTCCCATTATAAATAACTAATCGGTCATTATTACTAATTGCTTGACCGCTATTTTCTTTTACCGTTTTACTATCTGTTGCGGGTATTTCTCCTATTTCATTCTGGGCATCGATGACATTGGAATCAGCCTTTTCATAATCTCTGCTATCCGCTGCTTTATCTTCGGAATTTTGTGAGCAGCCAGTTAATAATAATAGAAATAATAACGACCAATTTAATATAATTAGAAATTTTTTCATTTTTTTCCTCCTGCGTTTTGTTAATGATTAGACGGATAAGAAGAAATTAAGTTTCAGTTTAATTCCAATTTTTTATTATAAAACTCATTATTATGTTCATCTAAAAAAAGACCATTTTTTACACCAATTCAGTATTCTTTGTATACGATAATACAAATTTAGTTACAGGGATAAATCCATTTGATTATCATACAATGTTATAAAAGTGGTGGAAATAACGTTTATACGGAGGGATTCTTTGTGGAGTTAGACAGGCATATGGAAATGACTTTTCAAAACTTACAAGAGAAAAATATGACCTTTGATATCGTTTTTCAGCGTATCCTTGCTTTTATGTCTAGAAGTCCTTCGGGAAATTATCAATTAATGATTGGTACAGATTCACAAGTGCATACCAAACATACGAAGTTTATTACTGGAATAGTCATTATGAATAAAGGAAAAGGTGCTTGGGCCTGTATTAGAAAAGTGATCATACCAAGGAAGATTTTAAGACTGCATGAGAAAATCTCCTATGAGACAACACTAACAGAAGAGGTAGTTAGTCTGTTCACAGAGGATAGGAAAAACCAATTAATTGATGTTGTCCTCCCTTTTGTTTATCAAGGAGCAACTTTCTCGATAGAGGGACATATAGATATTGGAGCAGACAGAAGAAATAAAACAAGAGAATTTGTCAATGAAATGGTAACAAGAATGGAGTCAATAGGTATCGAACCAAAAATTAAGCCTGATTCATTTGTTGCTTCATCCTATGCTAATAAGTATACGAAATAATTAAATAAAAAAAACCTGTCCACAAACGGAACAGGTAAAATACATTTATTTTTCTTTTGAAGAAGCAACTTCTTCAGAAACCTTTTTATTTTTGTTAATAAAATGAATGATAAATGTGATAATAAACGCAGCAATTAGAATCCCAAAAAATACATAGTGATCTAATTCATATCCAAAAATGCTAGCAAACATCTTTACCGCGATTATCCCAATTAATACAAAGGCGGTATTCTCTAATTCTGGAACTTTTTCAATGAGAACTAAGAATAATTTGGCAACAGTTCTCATCATTAAAATACCGAGCATTCCACCAATCAGTAGAATCCAGATTTCATTTGAAACAGCCAAAGATGCTAATATGCTGTCAACCGAAAAGGCTAAATCCATTAATTCTACGGAGATAACAGTTGCCCAGAATACTCCGAACAATCTTATTGTCCAACTGTCTTTCTTCATCGCTGAGACATCTTCATCTTCCTCACCAAGCCAGAAATGCTTAATTACAATCCATGCTAAGTATGCTGCTCCAACTACTTTTATCCAGGTAAAATGGATTAAGTAAACACCAATTCCAATAAAGAAGAAACGGAAAAAATAGGCTCCGAATAAACCATATGTCAATGCTTTTTTTTGTTTATCTGGCGGTAAATGTTTTACCATTACTGCTAATACGAGCGCATTATCTGCTGATAATAAGCCTTCTAAAATGACTAACGATCCGATTAATCCCCATGATACTGGATCTGTTAATACTTCTGCCCACATCTTCCAATCAAAAAATGAAGCATAGGTTGATAATATCTGATGTAAAACGTCCACTTAATGAGCCTCCATTATTATATGTAATCATATGGAAGCTATTATACTCCTATCATTTTCAGATAGCAACTGTAATAAAGCAAAGAAGAAAAAATACCTTCTATTATTCTTCATAAATCATTTTTACTGTCATACCACCGTCTACCATAAGATTCGTTCCTGTAATAAAATCATTTTGCGGATTTGTGAGGAAAAGGCATGCTCTTGCAATATCCTCAGGTTTACCTACTCTTTTTGATAGATGCTGTTCATGATCGCTTTCTCGCAGATTTTCATAATCTTTCGTTTCGATCCAGCCTGGTGATATGCTGTTAACTGTTATATGTGCATCAGCTAAACTATTTGCCAAAGCATGAGTAATAGCCATAATTCCACCTTTGCTAGCACTATAGCTTTCTGTATTAGGTTCCGACATATAGGCTCTGCTAGATGACATGTTAATAATCGACCCTTTTGCGCCTTGAGTTCGCATGATTTTTGCGACTTCTCTTGAACAAAGAAACACGCTGCGGAGATTCGTATTTATCACATCATCCCATTCTTCTATCGTTAAATCGTAAAATGATTTAAAAATGCCTTTACCGGCGTTATTAATTAAGATATCAATCTTTCCAAATTTCGCTTGTGTTGTCTCAACCATTTGAATGATATCTGCTTCGTTTCGAACATCGGTTTTTATAAAAATTGCTCTCTCTTTTTGCTCTATAGAATCAAGTACATGTTTTCCTTGCTCTTCATCTATATCAGCTAGGATAACATAGGCATCTTCTTGCAAATAAGCTTTTGCAATTGCTTTGCCAATACCATTACTAGCGCCAGTTACAATGACAACTTTATCTTTGTACATTCTAATCACCAACCATTCATATAAAAAAGCAAGCCAATTTCTCAGCCTGCCTTGTTGTATTTATTCTTCAGTGATTTCCACTTTTTCCATAACATCGCCATTTTTCATTGCTTTTACAGCAGCAATACCGGACGTAACTTGTCCAAATACTGTATGAACACCATCTAAATGCGGTTGTGGCTCATGTACGATAAAGAATTGGCTTCCGCCTGTATCACGGCCAGCGTGTGCCATAGAAAGAGCTCCTTCCACATGTTTGTGAGGGTTTCCTTCTGTTTCACATTTGATTGTGTATCCAGGTCCTCCTGTTCCATTTCCATTTGGGTCGCCGCCTTGGCTGACGAAACCAGGAATTACACGGTGGAATGTTAAACCGTTATAGAAACCTTTTTTAATTAGTTCCACAAAGTTAGCTACTGTTCCAGGAGCTTCGTTTGGATATAATTCGAATTCAATTTTTTCACCATTTTGCATTAATATGTATCCTTTAGTTGCCATGATCAACATCTCCTTATTTCAAAATCAGCTTTTATCATATCATCTTTTCGGAAAGAAAGAAAATATTACGTTCCTTTTATCCATTATTCTTTTATTTTCTTTGGTTCTTCATAATCGATACCTTTTGTATCTACAGTAACTTGTTTCATTTTTATCTCTTCTACTGGTTTATCATTCTTATCTCTTTTTGAAGAGACTATTTTATCGACGACATCCATGCCTTCTATCACTTTCCCGAACGGGGCGTATTCTCCATCCAAATGAGGGGCGTCTGCAACCATAATGAAAAATTGTGACCCAGCAGAATCAGGCAGTTGAGATCTTGCCATGCTAATTACGCCTCTTTCGTGCTTTAAGTCATTTTCAAACCCATTCTCTGAAAATTCTCCTTTAATCGAATAGCCTGGCCCGCCTGTTCCATTCCCATTGGGATCGCCGCCTTGGATCATAAAATCAGGAATAATCCGATGAAAAATTAATCCATCATAAAAACCTTTATTCACTAATGATACGAAATTATTGACTGTATTAGGGGCTTTATCAGGATAAAGTTCTAATGTAATGGTCGAATTATCTTCCATCGTAATCGTTACAATAGGATAGTCGTCTGGTGAAATCACTTTTGCTTGTGTTGTATTTTCTTCTTTTGATGGCTCACTTTTCGTTGTGCCACAGCCTGACAGTAGTAAAAGAAGGACTAAACTCAAGAAAAATACTATACCACCTCTTTGTTTTCTACTCAAATAACATCATCTCCTCTGTATGGATTCTTTCCTATTTTAACGAAAACGTTTTTATTTGTACAATGAATAACTGATAATAGCTAAAGAAAGAGCATTATCCCAAATCTTCGGATAATGCTTTTTGTTCATGATATATATTTTAATAGATAACTAGCTAAATAAGGAGAATGTATACGCACTGCTAGTGACGGTGGAGTACTGCCATTCACTAATTCGGACGGCAAACCAAACCAAATAACTTTTTCATCAATAATAATGAAAGGAAACGGTATACCAGGAGCTGAACCTATACTCCCTCTATTAAGAAGCTGTTTCCATTGTTGTTTTAATATCTCGTTCTGTTTTGGAAAAGAGGCTATTATTGTATGGTTGGATCGTTTGATATCTTTTTCTAGTAATTCTACTCTTTGTGCGTGCGTCCAAAATAGCTTGGGATTCTTCTTTTGAATCCACTCGCCAATTTGTTGGTTGGTTACCACTTTATTAAACCTTTCTTGATGGTTGACAAGCTGTCGAATCGTTTTCTTCCTATCTATTTTTGTTTTTATATAATTTCTGTTTGCTATATGAATAAATTTCCCTTTTGCCCTGCTGATCGCCACATTTATTAACCGTTCGCTTTCTTTGCCGGTTAAAAGGATTCCAGGCTTCAAAAATGCCTCTCCTTCTACACTATCAAAGATGATTATATCTCTTTCGCTTCCTTGAAAACGATGGACTGTAGCGATAATAAGCCGTTTTTCTATGATGGCTTCTGGGAAAAATTCTGATGCCATTGCTTCCATTATTTCCGCCTGTGCTCGATATGGAGTAACGTAGCCGATACTCGTTGTTCCTTTTTCATTTAAAGCTTCATTTATAACTTGCAGAGCTAATAATAGATGGATATAATTCATACGTGATTTCGAAGCTCTCTCAAATGTGGCATATGCGCCAAATTGACTCGAATCTAATAAAATATTGGCCTCTCCTTGGAAAGGTAGTTTTTCTGCGATTGCTTTTCTGTTTCTTTCCACCTTCTTATGATCGCCTACCAGAGAATGATATATATATTTATTGGTAAATTGAGAGATGCTTGGATGCATCCTTCTTTGTTCGTTTAATAACAAAAGCTGAGGATGAAGCGATGAACTATGAACCGTTTCGGCAACGCCTGTCGCGTGGAATACGTCTTCTTTTAACCATTTATCTACTAAAGCATGACGGCTAGTTGCGATAGGAGGTAACTGTTTAAAATCTCCACAAATAATGATTCTTTTTGCTAGTGATGCAGAAAAAGCGACTTGTGGAATATATGCCATGCTCGCTTCATCTACTATTACTAAATCGTATTCATCTTCATAAATGGCTGGATCTGTGGCAGCTTTTACTATTGTCGTGCCAACAATTTTTGCTTTTTGTACAAATTGCAGTTCCCTTTTTCTGATTTTTTCCATCACATTTGCTAATTTCTCTTCCATCTCTAATAACTGAGCAGAATCTCTTGTTGTAAACGAATAAGAAAGGTCTTGTTTAAGTTTTAGTTTTTCTTCAAAAAAATACTGTTTTTGCTTGGCAAGATCCATATCCTTTTTATCTAATAAGGAACTTGTTGTAATTTTTTCTTGTTCAAGTGATGCATTATTGCTATTTCCCCCATAGCGAAGGATATCCCCTATTTTAAATCGGTCCTTTTCTTTAATCGTTGTCGTTATTTCCGTGAGTAGAACATCTACAGCCTGGTTACTTTGTGCTAAGAGTAAAATCCTCTTACCTTTCCAATAACGTTGTAGAGCAACTCTAGCTAATGTGTATGTTTTTCCTGTTCCAGGCGGCCCCCACACAAAGGAGACGGGGTTATATTTGCATCTTAAAGAGAGCTCATGAACATGATTTTTCAGTTGCTCACTTGGGTGCTTTGTTTCTTCACTAGGTTGCATTAATTTAACGATTCTACTAAGCTTACGTTTATTTTTTTTAATAGTATCAAAACGGATTTGCAGCTGTTCTAATAGCTCCCAAGGATCATGGGATAAATATGCTTCTGAGACATCCTCACCAATCGCCTTTTCCAAAATAATAAGAAGGCTCTTGCCATCTGCCGATAATACTCTCCCCCTTACAGCCTGACTCCCCCAGTGAATCATTACATTTGATCCAATTGGAACCTTTAGATTGCTGATGCTTTCAAAATAATACGTAAAGTCATTTTCTGTGTTTAGGCGAATTCCATTATATAAAGCAACTTTCGATTGCCCGTATTTTTTTAAATGATTGATCTCGATTTGTAGTGCTTGCTGCCATTGTTTAATGGTAGTGATAATGTTTGTCATTTTCTCCTTTAATTCCTTTTCTAAAAAAGTCGATTTTTCTATTATAGCATTTAAAAGAAAAGAAGAATAGAAACAGGGAAATCCAGTTCTATCCTTCTAGTTCTTTGCTATTCTTCGTTTGCTGTTCTATATATTCATCAATTTTTGCATCTAATCGTTCTAAACTCTTTATTGCCCTTTCCTTCGTTATCGTACGATAGTGATGATGTCCCCCAGGCTCCTCGTCCTTTTCATCAGCTAGTTTAACAATTTTTTGTAAGGGGGTTAAAATCACGGAACCACCAGGAATGAAACTATCTGTATGGAAAAGAACGGCTAAAGCTATTTCTTTTGCTTTAATTGGATTTTCTCCTAAGCGGATTAATAATTTATGTGCTCTTTCCGCCCCTTTTATTGGATGAATGTCATTTTGCCTATATAATTTATAATCCCATTTTCCATCTTTATACCACGTATAGTGTCCCATGTCATGTAAAAATCCGGCTTTAGCTGCATTATCGACATCGACATTTGATTCTTTTGCCATTTCAAAAGCATGATAAGCAACTGCCAGAGCATGAGCTAAACCTGAACGTTTAATATATTTTTGTGCAATATGATGATTATATATATCGAGAAGTTTAACGTCTCTCATCTCCGACACTTCCTTTCTTTATAAACAATCACACTCTATATTGAGAGAGCATTTGATAAACTTTATTTGCTTTATCCTACCCTTATTAAGCCGTTTAAAAAAGTATTTTTCCTATTATATTATATTTTTTGTAAAATGATAATAAAAAACACTTGAAATAGCTAAATGGCTTAGATTATAAGTCGGTTATGAATAATTTTATTGAAATTTTTGTTTTGAATTTTTATAATATTTTGAATGCGTAAAATTTGCTTCTTTTGTAAAAGAGATTTTATAGGTTAGATATTAGCGTATATAGAAAAAAAGATGTGATATCTCGCTAATCACATCTTTTTTCTCGTTTATGCATTTACAGTAGGTAAAATGGAGGCGCCCATTAAGTATTCGTCAACTTTTCTAGCAACTTCTCTGCCTTCGTTAATTGCCCATACGATCAAGCTTTGCCCTCTGCGTGCATCACCAGCCGCAAATACACCTTCCAAATTCGTTGTAAAATCGCCATATACCGCCGCAACTTTACGACTTGTAGTTTCCAGTCCGAAATGTTTTAGTACTGGTTGTTCAGGACCTTCAAAGCCGATCGCAATAAATACTAACTGTGCTGGCCAAACTTTTTCCGTACCAGGAATTTCTTTGAAAATAAACGTTCCATCTGCTTGCTTTATTTTTTCCATGGAAACAGTATGAAGCTCTTTTAGCTTTCCGTCGCTATCTTTTACCATTCTTTTTGTTTGAATTCCATATTGTCTTGGATCTTCACCAAACTTTTGTTCAGCTTCTTCGTAAGCATATTCTAATGTGAATACATTAGGCGCTGCCGGCCACATATTTTCACTTGAACGCATTATCCCAAGCTTTGGATGCTTCCCAAATTGAACTACACTTTTACAGTTCTGACGTAATGCAGTTGCTACACAATCTGCTCCTGTATCGCCGCCGCCGATAACGATGACATCTTTTCCTGCTGCATCGATGAAGTTTTTATCTTGAAAATTGGAATCTAGTAGACTTTTGGTAACACCTGTTAGATAGTCCATTGCAAAATGAACACCCTCTGCATCTCTGCCTTCCATAACTAAATCTCTTTGTTTCTGGGCACCAGTACATAGAATAACAGCATCATACTGTTCTCTTAATTCTGAAGCTGTTATATCTTTCCCTACTTCGGTATTGGTAATAAAATCAATCCCTTCTTGTGTAAGTAGTTTCACTCTTCTTTCCACATCTTTTTTGTCAATTTTCATATTGGGTATCCCATACATTAATAATCCGCCTGGTCTATCTGCACGTTCATACACAGTTACAGAATGGCCTGCTTGATTTAACTGATCTGCACTAGCTAGCCCTGCTGGTCCTGAACCAATAATGGCTACTTTTTTTCCTGTTCTCTTCGCAGGTATCCGCGGTTGGATCCAACCCTGTTCAAATCCCTTATCAATAATAGTGCGTTCAATATTTTTAATCGCAACAGCTGGATCTGAAATCGCTACAGTACAGGAACCTTCGCAAGGAGCTGGACAAGCACTTCCAGTGAATTCTGGGAAATTATTTGTTTTCAATAAACGATCTAATGCCTCTTTCCATCTTCCTCTATAAACTAAATCGTTCCATTCAGGGATTAAGTTATGGATTGGACAGCCGGATGTACTTCCCGCAATTTCCATCCCGATATGACAGAATGGTGTTGCACAGTCCATACATCTCGCCCCTTGTCTTTGTAGTACTTCATCAGAGAAAGGAGCAGAATACTTTTTGAAATCTTTTAGACGGGAAAGCGGATTTCTTTCTTCCGCTTCCTCCCGATTATATTCGATAAATCCAGTTGCTTTTCCCATTCTGTTCTCTCCTTTCTACTGCACTAATACGGTAATTTTATTTGCTTGTTTTTTTTTGTCTTGATTGGAATTATTCGCAAAAGCTTCCATTGCGGCATCTTCTTCTGATAAGCCATTTTCAAGTCCCTTTTGAATATTGGCAATCATTCGCTTATAATCTTTCGGTATAACTTTGACAAACCGTTGAACGAATTTATCCCAATTAACAAGTACCTGTTGACCTGCTAAACTACCTGTTAATTCAATATGCTTTTCAATAAGTCCTTTTATTCTCTCTATTTCTGCTCGTTCTTCTAATTGTTCAAAGATTATCATTTCCTTATTACACATTGCTTTAAATTGCTCTGCATCTTTCGGTAAAACATAGGCAACTCCACCTGACATACCTGCAGCAAAGTTCTTCCCTACTTCCCCTAAAATAACAACTTCTCCTCCAGTCATGTATTCTAAGCCATGATCACCAATACCTTCAACTACAACACTTGCACCACTGTTACGAACTGCAAATCTTTCTCCCGCTTTTCCGTTAATAAACGCTTCGCCGCTTGTCGCACCGTAAAATGCTACGTTTCCGATGATAACATTCTCATTCGCAACAATTGAATTGTCTGCGGGTATCTTTGCCACAATTCTACCTCCAGAGAGTCCCTTGCCAATATAATCATTTGCATCACCTGTTAAATACAGGCTCATGCCTTTGGGAATAAAAGCACCGAAGCTTTGACCTGCTGAACCTGTGAAATGTAAATTGATTGTATTGTCAGGAAGTCCTTCTTCGCCATATAGTTTCGATATTTCGCTACCAACAATTGTACCAGTTACACGATTAGTATTTTGGATACTATAATGCAAATGCAGCGCTTCTTTATTAATAATAGCTTTTTGAACTGCTGGAAGTATTTTTTGAATATCTAAACTTTCATCAATTTTATGATTTTGTGGTGTTTCAAACGTTCTTGGTCCATCGACTTGATATAATAGTTTCGATAAGTTTAAATCTTTTGCTTTCCAATGCGATTGCGCCTGTTTACTTACTTTTAGCACATCTGTTCTTCCAACCATTTCTTCTACTGTGCGGAATCCTAATTGTGCCATTAGTTCACGTACTTCCTCTGCAACAAAACGCATGAAATTGACAATATGATCTGGATCTCCAGCAAATTTATAGCGCAATTCTGGATTTTGGGTGGCGATACCCACTGGACATGTATCCAAATGACAAGCTCGCATCATCACACATCCCATTACAATAAGAGGAGCTGTAGCAAAGCCAAATTCCTCGGCTCCCATAAGAGCTGCAAGTACAACATCTTTTCCTGTCATCAGCTTACCATCTGTTTCTAAAACGACACGATTTCGTAAACCATTTAGCATCAGGGTCTGATGTGCCTCTGCTAAGCCTAATTCCCATGGCAGACCTGTGTGTTTAATACTTGTTTTTGGAGAAGCACCTGTACCTCCATCATATCCACTTACAACTATTACATCAGCAGCCCCCTTTGCAACACCAGCAGCGATGGTACCAATTCCGCCTTTTGAAACTAATTTTACTGAAATTCGCGCATCTCTATTGGCGTTTTTCAGGTCGTGAATGAGTTGTGCTAAATCCTCAATAGAATAAATATCATGATGCGGCGGTGGGGAAATTAATCCAACGCCTGGTGTAGAACCGCGAACTTCGGCAACCCATGGATATACTTTATTCCCTGGCAATTGACCTCCTTCACCCGGCTTTGCTCCTTGAGCCATTTTAATTTGTAATTCTTTCGCGTTTATTAAATAATGGCTCTTAACTCCAAAACGTCCAGAAGCTATCTGCTTAATATTACTTCTTCTGTTATCGCCATTTTCATCTATCATATATCGAGAAGGATCTTCTCCGCCTTCACCACTATTACTGCTGGCACCTAATCTGTTCATGGCAATCGCTAATGTTTCATGTGCTTCTTTACTTAAAGAACCGAAGGACATTGCACCTGTCTTAAATCGTTTTACGATAGATTCTACTGATTCCACTTCCTTAATATCGATAGGCTGTCGTGCTGAATCAAATGCAAATAAATTTCGTAAAAAACTCATGCTTTCTTCATTTGCAGCCTCAGAAAACTGTTTAAATAAGGAATAATCGCCTTTGCGGCATGCCCATTGTAAGGTGTGGATTGTTTTCGGATTAAAAGCATGATGTTCTCCGCCTTTTCTCCATTGAAACTCACTTCCAGAATCTAATGTGTCGTCCATCCCATCTTGATAACCTAATTCATGTCTTTTCGTTGCTTCTTCAGCAATAATCTCTAAACCAATACCGCCAAGCTGTGAAACAGTTCCAGTAAAATAACGGTCGATAACTTCTTCGCCGATACCGACAGCTTCAAAAATTTGTGCGCCTCGGTAGCTTTGGACAGTAGAAATACCCATTTTAGACATTACTTTTACAACACCTTCTGTAATGACTGTATTATATCTTGCTACTGCTTCTTCATAGGAAAGGGTCAGCACCCCATCTTTGATTGCTTGATTGTAGGTTGCGTATACTAAATAGGGATTAATTGCATCAGCTCCAAAACCTATTAAACTTGCAAAATGATGAACTTCCCTTACTTCACCAGACTCTACGATAATACTTGCTTTCGTCCGCAGACCTTTCTTAATTAAATCCTGATGTAAAGCACTGACAGCTAATAAAACGGGAATCGCTTTTTCTTCTCGTTTCATTGCACGGTCAGAAAGAATAAGTAAGGACACACCTTGTGCAATTGCTTCTTCTGCCTTTTGCACGAGCTGATTTAAACTGCTTTCTAAATCATCTGTAAACAAACTATCTAGTGTTCGTGCTGTAAATTCAGTAAATGTATGAGATCGTAATTGTTCTACATCACTATTTGATAATATTGGTGTTTTCAATTGGATTCTATGACAATTACTTGCATCAGGATGTAACAAATCACCTTCAGCACCTAACCAAGTTAAAGTTGATGTAACCAAATGTTCCCGAATAGCATCAATTGGAGGGTTAGTTACTTGTGCAAATAGTTGTTTAAAATAATTAAATAAAGATTGCGGCTTATTAGACAAGACAGCAAGCGGCGTATCATTTCCCATCGATCCAATCGGGTCTTTGCCCTCCAACACAACTGGAAGCAGATTTTTTTGGACATCTTCATACGTATAGCCAAATGCTTTCTGCCTTGCAAGTAAATCGGGAAAGTCTTCTGCTTTTTCTTCTGCATTCTCCTCTAGTCGAATAACTTCATCTAACCACTCATCATAAGGATGTGCCGAAGCAATAGTATTTTTTAATTCTTCGTCTGAAACAATACGGCCTTCTTCAAGATCAATTAATAGCATTTTCCCAGGACTTAAACGCTCTTTATAGAGAATATTCTCTTCTTCGACTGGAACAACTCCCACTTCTGAAGAAAAAACAATATAATTATCTTTCGTTACATAATATCTTGCTGGACGCAAACCATTACGATCCAATATAGCACCAATTTGTTTACCGTCCGTAAAGGTGATTGCCATTGGGCCATCCCATGGCTCCATTAAGCTACTATGATATTCATAAAAATCTCTTTTCGCCTTTGAAATATGGGGATTCTCAGTCCAAGGCTCTGGGATCATCATCATAGCTGCATGAGCAGGTGTGCGTCCAGATAAGATAAAGAATTCAAGTGCATTATCGAATACAGAAGAATCACTACCATTTGCATCTAATATCGGCAGTACCTTTTGCAAATCCTCTCCAAAAACTTCTGATACAAATTGCTGCTCTCTTGCTTTCATCCAGTTGAAATTTCCTCGTAATGTATTAATTTCTCCGTTATGAATTAAGTAACGGTTTGGATGTGCTCTTTCCCAGCTAGGAAAAGTATTTGTGCTAAAGCGGGAATGAACAATAGCAAATGCGGATACAAAAGCCGGATCCTGCACATCTAAATAAAAGCTTTCGACTTGGTCTGATGTGAGAAGTCCTTTATAAACAATGGTGCTAGATGACAAACTTGCGAAATAAAATTCTTTTTCTTCTGCTCTTCCCCAATTTTCAGCAAGTTTACGGATAATATATAATTTTCGCTCAAAAACTAATTTATCTTTGTTTTCTATGCTTGATTGAATGAATACTTGACGGACAATCGGACAACTTTCTTGTGCGACTTTTCCGATTTTTCTGAAATCTGTCGGTACAGTTCTCCAGCCAATAAGTTCTTGACCCATTTCTTTAATATATTCGTTAATTTTTGCTTCGATTATTTCTCTGTGAGGATCATCTTTGGAAAAAAAGATCATTCCTACCGCGTATTTACCGCTTTCGGGAAGATTGAATTCCTTAAGTTCTTTTCGAAAAAAGGTATCAGGTATTTGAACCATTAATCCAGCTCCGTCTCCTGTTAAAGGATCGCTTCCTTGTCCGCCGCGATGATCCAATTTACAAAGCATACTTAAACCTTTTTTCACAATGTCATGCGTCGCTTCCCCTTTTATATGAGCGTACAGTCCGATTCCACATGCATCATGTTCAAATTCCGGTCTATATAAGCCCTGTGCCTTTTCCATTTGGTTGTACGTCATTTCAACCACCCCTGTCAGATTTTCTAACAAATTTTTTTATTCAGATAATTTAATTATACTATACAAATTCATATGTACAATATATCATTTAGATAGAACTAATCTAAAAAAGAGATTATTATAAAGAAGGTCGGTAAAAATGGAACTTAGACAACTAAAATACTTTATTGAAGTAGCAGAAAGAGAGCATGTCTCAGAGGCTGCTGAACATCTTCATGTTGCCCAATCTGCTGTTAGTCGTCAAATTGCAAATTTAGAGGATGAATTAGGTGTTCAATTATTTGAACGAGAAGGAAGGAATGTCAAACTAACTCCGATTGGAAAGATTTTTTTAACTCACTCCCAATCAATCTTGAAATCAGTCGATCGAGCTGTAGAGCAAGTTAATGCCTATTTGGATCCTGAAAGAGGGTCGATTAAAATCGGCTTTCCAACTAGTCTTGCAAGCCACTTATTGCCGACTGTTATATCAGCATTTAAAGAAAAGCATCCAAATGTGAGGTTTCAATTACGGCAAGGATCTTATTACTTTTTAACCGAAGGCGTAAAAAATAGAGATATAGATTTAGCATTCTTAGGACCTGTACCAACAGATGACTTCTTATTAACAGGCAATATTTTATTTACAGAGAGAATCTTCGCATTATTACCAAGTAATCATATTTTGAGTGAAAGAAAATCACTTCGATTACGAGATCTGCGAAATGACGAATTTGTTTTATTTCCAGAAGGATATATATTGCAAAAAATTGCGATTGATGCATGTAAACAAGAAGGTTTTTTACCTAATATAAATGCTGAGGGTGAAGACTTAGATGCAATCAAAGGGTTAGTTTCCGCAGGAATGGGTGTAACTCTTCTTCCAGAGAGTACATTTTATGATACTGTTCCTAAATTTACAGTGAAGGTTCCTATTGAGGATCCAATTATTAGCCGGACAGTTGGTATCATCGTACCAAGTAATCGGGAATTGCCACCCTCTGTACAAACATTTCGCCGATTTATCATCGACTTTTTCACGATTCTAGAAAAATATCAGTAACTAAGAAGCAATAAGGGCCACACCTTTGCAAAAGGTAATGGCTTCTTATTGTTTTGTGAAAACTTTATTTTTTTAATACTTCCTTCACTAAGGAATGAAAAATCGTTAATGCATGATTAATTGGTTCAGGACTGGTCAAATCGACACCGGTTTTCTTCAGAAGTTCAAGAGGATAATCAGAACTTCCACTTTTTAAAAAGTCTAAGTAGTTCTCTGCATCTTCTTTCTTTCCTTCTAAAAGTTTATCGGCAATATTAATTGCAGAAGCAAAGCCAGTCGCATATTTATATACATAAAATGGACGGTAGAAATGCGGAATTCTTGCCCATCCATATTTCACTTGTTCGTCTATTACTAAAGAACTGCCATTGTATGCTTTAAATAGTTCTTCATAGGTTTGATTGAAAAAGTCCAAAGACAGTGGCAATCCTTTTTCCGCTTGTTCATGAACCGCTTTTTCAAACTCACTAAACATAACTTGTGTAAAGAAGGTTCCTTTAAAACTATCAATAAAATGATGTAATAAATGCTCGCGTTTTGTTTCATCATCTTCTATTTTTAACAAATGGCGAATTAATAAGACCTCATTAACAGTAGATGCTACTTCTGCAACAAAAATACTATATCCTGCACTTATTTGCGGCTGATGCTTACTACTAAAATAAGAGTGCATGCCGTGTCCGCATTCATGAGCTAAGGTGAATAAACTATCTAAATCATCTCTATGGTTCAGTAAAATATACGGATGAACGCTATATAAGCCTAAATTGTAAGCACCTGAACGTTTACCAGGCGTTTCACGTACATCAATGTATCGTTTTTCTTTAAAGGTTTTTAGCACACTTAAATATTCTTCACCAAGAGGCTTCAGCGCCTCCAGCATAATCTGAAAAGCATCATCATAGCTGATCTCTTCTTTAGCTGCCTCTCCAACTAATGGAACGCTTAAATCATAAGCATGAAGCTCATTAAGCCGCAGTCGTTTCTTACGAAAATTCATATAATCATCCATATAAGGTAAATTTTTTCTCGTCGTACTAATTAAATTATGGTAAACCTCAACAGGTACTTGGTCACCAAATAAGCTTTTTTCTAAGGCAGAAGGATAATTTCGAAGTTTTGCTGTTTTTACATTGTTTTTAACGGCGGCGCTAAAGGTCGCTGCTATTGTGTTTTTAAGACCGATATATGGCTTATAATACGCCAAATAAGCTTCTTTTCTAACATCTCGGTCCTCATCTTCTATTCTTTTTGCGTACATTCCTCTTGTTAATTCAATCTTTTCTCCATTATCTGTTGTTACTTCCCCGAAGGTTATATCTGCATTATTTATCATACCGAACACATTACTAGGAACAGATAGCGATTCTCCCAGTTCAGATAGTACCTCTTCTTTCTCCTTGCTTAATACATGTTTTTTATAGCGGAAAGATTCCAAGAGATCTTTTTCAAAATATGCTAAGCAATCTTCTTCTTGTATGTAAGTTTTCAATTCCTTTTCATCTAAGGATAATAAATATGGCATAAAAAAGGCAGTGGCACTACTATATTTTTGGCCGACTATACGAGCTTTTTCAATAAGACTTTGAGCATGTGTATTCCGCGTGTCTAAGTCTAAAAGAAGCATGGCGTATGCGTGGACTTTTCTATATATATAACTAACTTCCTCTGATAATGTTAGATACGCTAATAATGTTGTTCCATTCGTAATTTTTCCATTGAATTCTGAAAGAGCCGCTATTTTTTCTTTTACCGCATCTAAATCCTTTTCCCACTCAGCCTCTGTTTTGTATATATCAAGTAAATTCCATTTTTCACAATCAGCAACTTCTTCTCTTGTTTTATATGTTTGCATAAACTTCCTCCCATTCTTTCTGTTTCTATTTTACCCTTATTTATAAAAGTCTTATCATTTCTTTTAAAATAGAAGAGATTTTATGTATATGCAATAATGATACATAGCAGAAGGCTTTTATGTAAAGCAGAAAAGACTAATACGACCCTTTGATCAATCTCTAATTTAGCTTTGCGCTAATTAATAAGCACCATTGGCTTTTTTTTACAGTTTCAACAGCAATGCTAATTTCAGCACACAAAGATTCCGTATGCTAAAATTAGACAATAAAACTACTATTCTTTAAAAAAGCTTGTCAGTATCATCTATATGTGTTATATTTATCAAGCGATGAGCTATATTGAATAAGTCAATAAACGTTATTGCGCTATGTGGAGCGTAGTTTATTGCCTCAATACGTAGGACACATTTTATGTGTCCCTTACACTGCTGATAAACCTATGTTTATCAGCAGTTTTTATATGGTTAAACGATAAGTTGATAGAACGAAAATAGCTATCCTTTTTCAGGAAAAGACCTCGCTGCATCTCTTCTCAGAAATATAGCGAGGTTTTCTCCTCTAGGATAGCGGTTATGATTATATTGTTTATTTTATAGTAGTTATTTTGCAGTTAATTGATTTAATTCTTCTGTTAAACGATAAAATAATTCTTTGTCACCAGCAATTAATGTTTCATCGATTTGTCTTTTTAGTGTAGCTTTTCGAAAGTCATAAAGGGCCTTTTCCAATACCATTTCTGCAAATAAAGAATCCACAACATTTCCTACAGACTGTTTTGGTGCATTTAATAAATATTTTTCCATTTGAATCAACCCCTTGTTCTTTTTTATAGTATAGCAGTAATATTCTGATAATTCAAATACTTTTTCAAGGTAATTTAACCCATTTAAGATGTTTTTGTTTAACCCCTAACTATTAACTTTATTAACTTTATTAACTTTATTTATTTACTTCCCACTAAAGAAATTTATAAACATAAAAAGGAACAATTCAAGGTTTTGTTTCGCTATCTTATCATCAATTTGATATTGGCTATTTCTCTATTTTCATGTATTCTGTAAAGAGGTTATGAAAGGGGAAATACAGATGAGCTATAAAATGATCGTATTAGATATGGATGATACTTTATTAACAGATGACCATATTATTTCAGAAGCAACCAAAACTGCTTTAATGCTTGCACAAGAAAAAGGTGTAAAAGTAGTTCTCGCTTCTGGAAGACCAACATATGCAATGCTGGACGCGGCAAAAGAATTAAGACTTGCGGAATATGGCAGTTTTATTCTTTCATTCAACGGAGCAAAAATAACTAACTGTCAAACAAACGAAGAAGTATTCAGCAGTACACTTTCTCCCGAAACAGTTCATCAGCTATTTGATTTGAGCCAGAGAGAAAACATTTGGATTCATACTTATATGAATGACGAAATTATTACGCAAGAAAATAATCCTTTTACTGAAATCGAAGGAAAACTTACAGGCTTGCCGATAAAAACAGTTGCGGATTTCAAGCAGACCGTTTCGACTCCTGTTGTAAAAGTATTAATGGTGAAAGAAGAAAATTATCTTAAAGAGGTAGAAGCAAGGCTGCAAAAAGAATTAGCTAATGATTTAAGTGTCATGCGCTCTAAGCCATACTTCCTTGAATTTACTGAATTAGGTGTTACTAAAGGGACAAGCTTAGCGATACTTATTGAAAAACTTGGTATCTCTAGAGAAGAAGTGATTGCAATAGGTGATAGTTATAACGATGTTGCCATGATTGAATTTGCTGGCCTTGGAGTTGCTATGGGAAATGCGCCAGATGATGTGAAGCAGCTTGCAGATTACGTAACTGATACAAATAACAACGATGGTATAGCAAAGGTGATTGATACGTTTATTTTAGAGCCCTTGATTACGAAATCTGTTTAATAATTTATTTTATTCGCATTATAATAAAGATAAAGCTTCGATTATAAATCGAAGCTTTATCTCTTTTAAGTTTTCCGTTATTATTCCTTTAAAAATTTACTGGTTCATTCTTCTTCATCCGGCTCATTAAACACCTTGATTGTTTTAAAAGCTAAATTCACTTTAAAATGAAGATTCCAATTACTACGAAGGATTTCAATCTCATGGTCTTGAACAGAAACACATAAGACAACGTCCCCATCCCAATCCATTAAAACATATTCATTTTGATTAGAGAAAAGTTTATAATCTTTATGTGCTATTAAATTCCATCCAAAATTTAGCGTGTGGCTTTTATTCACCATTAAGATACTCCTTTATTTTCCTCGCAAAAGGAATTATTTCACTTCAACAGCCCATCCAAATGGATCTTCTTGTCTTCCATTTTGAATATCTGTAATTGTATTATATAATTTGGATGCTAACTCCCCTGTTTCTCCATTATTTAAAATGATTTTTTCCTCGTTCCAGAAGAACTCACCAATCGGAGAGATAACAGCAGCTGTTCCTGTACCAAATGCTTCTTCTAATTGCCCATTTTTATGTGCTTCAAAGATTTCAGCAATAGTTATTTTTCTTTCTGTTACAGGAATATTCCAATATTGCAGCAACTCCATAACACTGCTTCTGGTTACCCCTTCTAGTATGCTTCCATTTAATTCAGGGGTATATACTTCCCCATTAATTTTAAAGAAAACATTCATAGCTCCAACTTCTTCAATATATTTCTTTTCTACGCCATCTAACCAAAGAACTTGGGAATATCCTCTTTCATTTGCAATTTGTTGTGCTTTTAAGCTTGCTGCATAGTTTCCAGCTGTTTTAGCAGATCCTGTACCACCTGCAACTGCACGAACATATTCATTTTCCACAAAGATTTTAACCGGTTTAACTCCCTCTTTATAATACGAACCAACAGGAGATAAAATGATCATAAATTTATAGCTAATTGATGCAGCAACTCCTAAGAAGGGCTGTGTGGAAATGATAAATGGTCTTATGTATAAAGAAGTACCTTCCCCTTTTGGAATCCACTCTCTATCAATATTAATTAATTGTGTTAAAGCATTTAGAGCAAACTCTTCATCTATTTCTGGAATACAAAGTCTGTCATTTGATTTATTTAAACGCTCCATATTTTTCTTCGGTCTGAATAAAAGCACTTTACCTTCTTCTGTTAAGTATGCCTTCATGCCTTCGAAAACTGCTTGGCCATAGTGGAAAACAACAGAAGCAGGATCTAAAGTAATTGGTTGATAGGGCAAAATTTGAGCATCATGCCATCCTTTGTCTACTGTATAATCCATCATAAACATATGATCTGTAAATACTTTACCAAATACTAATGTAGAAGGATCTGGTTTCGGCTTTTTTTCTTTTGCTAAAGTCACAGTGATTGTTTGATCTGTCACGTTTCCATTCTCCTCATCTTAAATATTATTTCTATTTATTATAACGCAAACTTACTATAGTGAAAGTAATTTTGATAAAAAGATGTGAAATTTTTTCCTAATAATTATTTACAGCACAAAAAAACAACCAATATCTACAAAATTATTTGTAAATTTGATTGCAATGTTTAATTCCAATGTTTTGTGTCTTCTAAAAGTTCATCAATTTCTATGTCGATTAAATTCCATGTAGATATTTCCTGCTCTAAATCGGCTGTGTTTGTTAAAATCTCATCAATGTCGGTTCTAATTAAATGCATAGTGCCTCCTTTAAAACCGTCTTAAATCTGTCTAGAGTGCTTATAAGTAAAATTTTCCAAATAGAAACGGCTATATTCATTATAACAGTTTATAGCGTTAACATATAATAAAGATGCTTTACAAATTGATTACACAGTCTAGACAAACCAATTAGGACGTAATGGCATGGTATAATAATTAAATAGGATAAAAAGTGAAAAACAATCTATCTCAATATACCCAGATAAAATAGTTTTAAACCTAATTTTTTTGGTTATAATTAGAAGACTATTGGAGGTTACTATCAATGATTAGACTATTAAAATGGGTTATTACCATTCTCCTTATATATGGAGCATATAATTTTTATTTTAAAGACAATGGACATAATGCTGAAGAAAGCAAACCTTCTAGTTCCATGGAAAATCGCATAAATCAAGATTCGATCACTTCCTTTTTCCAATCCTTTACTGATGAGTTTGAAAACATAAAATCCTTTTTTAAAAATGCAGAGGATATATTACCTGACTGGAATATTGAAGGAAATACTGAAGATACTGAAGAAATTGATAAACCAGAATTAGTTACACCGCAAGACCATCCTTTTTCGATTCATAATATATCTCTCGGCGATGATAAAAAGTCGGTTGAAAAGTCACTGGGATCACCAAAACGGGAAACAATCAATGAATACGGCATCTCTTGGTATGCCTATCATCAAAATTATCACAATTTTGTTATGGTAGGCTATGATGAACATAATCAAGTAGAAGCCTTATATACCAATCAAGATTTAATTGCTTCAACAAATGGGATTAAAAAAGGAACAAAGAAAGAAGTTGTCTTAAAAACATTAGGAAAACCGTTAACAGAGATAAGAAAAGGACTTGTTTTTTATAAAATGGCAGAGGACAGAGATTACGAAGTATTCAGACTTGATGACTCATATGTAACAGTATTCTTTGATAAACATGAAAATAACAGCGTTACTGCTCTACAAATTGTCAGCTCTTCTTTGGAAGAAAATCGCAAGGATTTTTATGTGGAAGGAAACGAGAACTTAAAAGAAGGCTTTGAATATCAATTATTTGATTTAACCAATGCCAGTCGTGTCAATAACCATTTAAAACCGCTGACTTGGGATGAGGCAGTTCGTGATACAGCTCGAAAACATAGTTTGGATATGGCAGAAAATAATTATTTCAGCCACACTAATCTGGAGGGTGAATCTCCATTTGATCGCATGCTGAACGATGGCATCCGTTACACTATAGCCGGGGAGAATTTGGCTTATGGCCAAAACAGCAGTATATTTGCTCACGAAGGCTTAATGAATTCAATGGGCCATCGGGAAAATATCCTGCAAAAAGATTTCGCCTCACTCGGCGTTGGGGTTGCCTTTAACAATAAATCCCAACCATATTATACCGAAAACTTCGTGACAGAATAAAAAATGAGGCTGGAAAATTGATTCCAGCCTCGTTTTTATGATTAGTAAACTTTATAATTACACAATTAAATTACCAATCATCCAAATTAAGAAAAAACTAATAACTATCGATAAATTAGCAGCAGTTCCAACAAAACGTTGGTTATATTTAAACTCCACACTATACGGTAAAACGCTTGATGCCATTGGCAAGATTAAGCAGATTAAAATGGTATAACGAAACATATCTTCTGCTGGCCATAAAAAATATGCTAGCACGCCTAAAAAAAGACCTGTCCCGTACCGTATTCCGAGTACCCTTCCAATCCCTTTCCAGTGATTCTTATCAAAAGAAAAGTTCAAATAAATACCGAGAAGCAATAAAGAGAGTGGCATATTCGCCTTCGATATTGTAGATGTCACATCAATTATCTGATGGGGTATCTCGAAACCTACAATACTAATGAAGAAAATAAATACATAGGTCATCAGCGGGATAGACCGTCCCAGCTTCCCTACCACTTGCTTCGCTGAAAGTACGGACCCTTCTTGTGAATAATAGCTACCAATTAAATAACTAATTCCGAAAGTAACAATGGCATTTCCGATATCGAACATACCAAAATATTTTATCCCTTCAGCCCCCCATATACCTTGCACCAAAGGATATGCAAAGATACCAATGTTAAATCCAGGAATCAGCATGCCTAACATGCCTTTTTGCTTATTCGCTTCATTTCGGAAAAGAAATAGTCCAATTATGGAAATAAGAACACCATAGAATAAACCAAGAAATACCAATATTAACAAAGATTTTTCAATTATAACATTATGTAAGGTGGTGATGATTAAACAAGGTAAAGTAATATTGAAAATGATCCTTGCAAGACCTTCGCCATCTTTTTCTTTAATAATATTTCTTTGTTTAAAGAAATATCCAATGCCAATAATAATCACGGAATACAAAAACTGCGTATTAAAATTTTCCATTCTCTAAATTCCCCTACCTAAGCTACAAATTTCCAATGAACCTACTATACTACTTATCCGTATACTTGGAAAGACTAAGATATAGAAAAAAGACTTATTACGTTTGAGAAGATTTAAGATGTAACAAACGTGATAAGTCCTATTTAAATACTATTAGAAGCTATTACTTTCTGTCGCCGATCTATTCATTTCTTCTAATCTACGAATATCTATACGAATAAGCAAGGAAACTGCCAGAGATATAATAAACATACAAGAGAAAACAAGCAATGTTCCTTGATAGCTTCCTGTTGTATCGCGAATCCATGATACAATGCTAGGTCCAGCAACACCTGCAGCAGACCAAGCTGTAAGAATATAACCATGAATTGCCCCTAACTGTTTTGTACCGAATATATCTCCAATATAAGCTGGGATTGACGCGAATCCACCGCCATAGCAAGACATAATAATAAATACAATAATGGAAAAGGCAATATAATGATGTAAATGTGGTAATGCAAAGAATGCTACTACTTGGATAGCAAAAAATAAAGTATATACATTGGGTCTGCCAATATAGTCAGAAATTGCAGCCCAGGCAATTCTTCCAATTCCATTAAATACACCCATAATCCCAACTAGTGTTGCTGCACCTGCAACTGACATGCCGGCCAATTCCTGCCCCATGGGCGAAGCAACAGCAAGAATAGCAATCCCACAAGTAATGTTAATAAATAACATAATCCACAACGCCCAAAATCGTTTCGTTTTTACGGCTTCATTTGCTGTTAATTGTGATAAATCTTTCTTCCCTTTTCCATTTCCAGCTTCAACTGATTGCTGAAAACCTTTTGGCATAAATCCTTTTGGCGGTGCTTCTAAATATTGTGCTGAAACAAATATGATAACAAAATAAACAGCTGCAAGAATATAAAATGTATTAGCTATACCAGCTGTATTAATTAAATAATTCATAACTGGACTGCTGATCATCGCAGCAAAACCGAATCCCATAATCGCTAATCCAGTTGCCAAGCCTCTGCGATCCGGGAACCACTTAACCAATGTTGAAACAGGAGTAATATAACCGACTCCTAATCCAATCCCCCCAAATATTCCATAGGTAATGTAAAGAAGCGGTAAAGATTCGATGCTTATTGCAAAACCAGCACCAGCCATCCCCAAACCGAACATACAAGCGGACAACATACCAGAAGTTCGCGGTCCGTATTTTTCAACAAAATGCCCTAAAAAGGCAGCAGATAATCCTAAAAATAAAATAGCAATACTAAAAGTCCAGGAAATGCTCGTTAATGTCCAATTAAACTGTGACTCAAGCGGCTTTGTAAACACACTCCATGCGTATACAGATCCGATTGAAATATGAATACCGACTGCAGATAAAGCAATAAGCCAACGATTTTTTGTTTTCATTGTAAGACCCCTATTGTGTTTATTTATAAATTATCACTAATTGCATTTTCTAATTAGCTAGAATAGGTGATGGAAAGTGGCGCAACAGCTTTTCTTACCCCTTCTAACGCTAATTCAACCGTTTCATTTGTATGCAATATTACTGCCATTCTTCGCCCCTCTGTCGTCTTTGGTTTTCCAAAAATGCGTATTTGAGTATTTTCAAATGATAACGTTTCTTCTATCCCCTGAATTAAGTAGTCGTTACTTTCTTCAGTTGCTTTTAATGTTTTACTAGCACCTGGGCTATGCAGCTTCACTCCTGTAACTGGATATCCTAGAATGGCTCTAACATGTAAAGCAAATTCAGATAAGTCTTGAGTAATCATTGTTACCATTCCAGTATCATGAGGGCGAGGTGAGACTTCACTAAAATAAACTCCATTTTCTGTTAAAAATAACTCCACACCAAAAATTCCATAACCACCCAGACTATCTGTAATTTTCTTAGCAATCATTTCTGCCTCATTTAATTGCTCAGCAGACATGAAATGCGGCTGCCATGATTCTATATAATCTCCGTCTTTTTGGGTATGTCCAATTGGGGGACAAAAGATTGTGCCATTAACTGAACGAACGGTTAAAAGTGTAATCTCTGATTCAAATGCAATAAACTCTTCTACTATGACTCTTGTTTTCTTCCCTCTTCCTCCATCAACAGCTTCTTTCCAGCAAGATTCTATTCCATCTATGCTTCGGCAAATACTTTGACCTTTCCCAGAAGAGCTCATGACTGGCTTTATTACACACGGAAAGCCTATATTCTGTACAGCATCTTTCAATTCCGAAATGTTATTGGCAAAGGCATATTTTGCTGTCGGTATGTTCAACGTTTCACTTGCTAATCTTCTAATACCTTCGCGATCCATCGTTAAATAGGTGGCCTTAGCAGTTGGAACTACCGAATACCCCTCTTCTTCCAGCTCCACTAGCGCACTAGTAGCAATCGCCTCAATTTCAGGAACAATAAGATCCGGTTTTTCTTTTTCAATTATTGCTTTTAATTGATTACCATCAAGCATATCTATTGTATATGAGCGGTGGGCAGCATGACTAGCTGGTGCATGATCATAACGATCGACTGCGATTGTTTCTAGTCCCAGCCGCTGCGCTTCGATAATCACCTCTTTACCCAATTCTCCTGAACCTAATAACATAATCTTTCTTGCTTGTGAAGTATTTGGTGCTCCTAACACGATTGCCAATCCCCCTAAACAATTAATTATTCCTTTATTCTGCATAATATCGTAAAAAGCTCTTCTATTCAAGTCTTTTTTTCTCTATTTCCGAACGTTTATTAAGTTAGATTATTAATAATTCGTATTTTGTTGTGGTTACGGAAAAATTAATTGTCGATAAGGGAAGGTGCATTTAAGGAAGATGAACGCTGCTTTTTGTGAAAGAGATGATATAAGTGGTTTTCATTCTCCAGATGAACGTCACTTTTTATGGAAAAGATGGCATAAGTGGTTTTCATTCAACAAATGAACGCCACTTTTTATGGAAAAGATGGCATAAGTGGTTTTCATTCAACAAATGAACGTCACTTTTTATGGAAAAGATGGCATAAGTGGTTTTCATTCAACAAATGAACGCCACTTTTTGCGGAAAAGATGATATAAGTGGTTTTCATCGGCCAAATAAATACTTTCTATACAAAAGGAAACAAAACAATCCATGATTAGAGGTTTTTCCTCCTCAATCATGGTTAATTACAGACACTGAATTCTCCTGTATTCTCATAAATAAATTGTGAAAGTCTTGCTATCTATTAAGAGTTGAATAAACTATTTCTCCTTTGCAAATAGTTGCTTTCACTTTCCCCCTAAACGTTTTGCCTATATAAGGGCTTATTTTATGCTTATAATACAGATCTTCCTTTTGGAGTGTATAGGTTTCATTTAAATCAACAATAGCTATATCTGCATCACTTCCATTTGTGATACTTCCTTTTTGTGGATAGAGCCCGAAACGTTTAGCTGGGTTTGTACTTGTTATTTTTGCGATAATCGGAAGAGAAATTCCTCGTTTCCAATAGCCTTCTTCTAATAAAACAGACAGTGTCGTTTGACAGCCGGCAATCCCACCCCATGCTTCTAATAAATTGCCATTTTTCATGGATGGAAGCGATGGTGAATGATCTGATCCAATCATATCAATTTCCTCTCGTTTGATTGCTTCCCACAAGTCATCTACTTCGTTATCAGAGCGTAGCGGTGGAGCGCATTTTGCGACGGCTCCTAATTCTTCTAAGTCATCGATTGTTAATGATAAATAATGAGGACATGTTTCAACGCTTATGTCCAGCCCCCGCCGCTTTGCGACAATTATTGGTTCCAATACTTTAGAACTTGTGATGTGAACGATGTGCACCTTACATCTAGTGGCTTCGGCATATGCAATGATCCGCTGAACAGCCTCCACTTCCGAAAAGATAGGTCTTGCATTGGAAAAAGCAAGGCCTATATTAGTCTGTTGATGGATGATTTCCTTGCTTAAAAACTCTGTAATCGTATCACTTTCTGCATGAACGGCTAAGATACTATGTAAAGCTGCGATTTTTTTCATCGCTTGATATAAAGTGCGGTCATCAGCGCTTTGAAAATCTTCTATCCCGCTATTCGACATAAATGCTTTAAAACCAATGACACCACATTTTACTAATTTTTCAATCTCATTATAATTACCAGGAACAATTCCTCCCCATAAACGGTAATCAATAACTGATTTTTTCTTAGCTAGCCTTTCTTTTTGCTGGAAACCATATTCTGTTATTGTAGGTGGATGACTATTAAGAGGCATATCAAAAAATAACGTTCCTCCACCAGCAGCTAAGCTTTTGCTGCCTGATTCAAGCCCTTCCCAGTCACTTCTTCCCGGCTCGTTAAAATGGACATGTGAATCGATAACCCCTGGAAATAGATATAGACCATCCGCATTGTAAGTTTTTGTAGCATTATTTCCATTAATGCCTGAACCAACTATCGCTATTTTTCCATTCTTCACTCCAACATCTGCTTTATAGACTGTTTCCTCATTTACAAGGAATCCATTTTGAATGATTAAATCTAAATCCTCCAAGTCATCAGCTCCCCCGATAGGTTTGATATCCCCAGCCAGATAATAATAAAGGGATATGATAATGCAGTTGGGTTTCATCTGTATAAAAACGAATAGGAATCGTCGTAAAAAATGGGTGTTGTTCTTTTGAATGACCAAAATACTCTTGTATATAAAATACTAATTCAAATTCTCCTGTCTCTATTTTTTCTAATAGGATAGTGTCGACTCTGCCGTCTTGATTGGTTATTCCGCTTGCTAAAAAAATTCTTTCTGAATCTTGCAATCTCCAAAGCTCAACTTTGATCCCTTTTCCTGGTTTCCCATTGGATAAATCTAATACATGAGTTGTTATGCCCGTTTTCATAGTCTATGCACCTTGTCCTTCTGTTTCTAATTCGACTATTTCCTCTAATCGGTATTTCGATATGGCAAATATCTCGATTAATGCAGTTTGAAATTCCTCTTCCTTTGTGTGGTTGATGCGTTCTTTCATGGACTGATAAATGGAATCCTTTGTATGACCTTTGACAGCTAAGATAAACGGAAAGCCGAATTTTTCAGAATAGGCTTTATTTAAGGCTGCAAATTGCATGAATTCTTGCTGCGATAATTGATTCAAGCCAGCACCCTTTTGTTCCTTACTCGAAGAGGAAGTCATTTGTAACTTCGCGCCTAAATCTGGATGTGCTCGGATTAAATCAAGCTGATCTTCAATTGGTGCTTCTGTTACTGCCTGTACCATTAGTTGATAGAGGGTATTTAAGCTTGGAAAAGGGTGATATTTCCATGTTTTATTGGCAATCCACGGACTATGCTCAAACACCCAGCCGATCTTTTCAATGAATTCCTGTCGATTCATTTGATTAATTTCTGCTATCGTATACATTTATTGATCCCTGCCCTTCCCTTTTATTAGTTAACAACGCAACAGCTCTTAAAATTCCTTCATATCCTGTACAGCGACAAAGGTTTCCAGATAATGCAGCCAGTACTTCCTCTCTAGAGGGCTGTTCGTTTTCATCTAGTAAACTTTTTAATGCCATTACCATTCCAGGAGTACAGTAACCACACTGTAGTGCGCCTGCCTCTAAAAATGCTTCTTGAATAGGATGAAGGTTTTTCTCTGCTAAGCTTTCGATCGTTAAGATTTCAGCATTTTCCAATTGATATGCCATTACTAAACAGGAATTCACCAGCTTTCCGTTCATAATGACTGAGCAGGCACCACACCTGCCAGCCTCACAAGCTATTTTCGTCCCAGTAAGAGATAAAACATCCCGAAGGATATCAACAAGGCGAAATGTTGGAGGAAGACTTAGCGTTAAAGATTCTCCATTTACCTTAAAAGTGGTTTTTTCCATAATTTTTTTTGTATCCATATGCCCCCTCCTATTCTCGTAAACCTTGTCGTTCCAGTGCTTGCAATAGTATATCCGCTTTCACTGGAAGTTGATTAAGCCATATTCCTGCAGCGTCATGAATGGCGGAAATGATAGCTGGAGCAACAGCAACTGTGCCAATTTCGCCAACCCCTCTTGGCCCATAGTCATCTCCAGGGACTAATTCTTCTATTGCAGTAACAGTTGTCTCTATCGGGATGTCTAATATCGTTGGGATAAGATACGTATCAAAATTTTCATTCATATAGCGGCCATTTTCCATAACTGCATCCTCCATAATCGTAAATCCTAACCCCATATTAGCTCCCCCTTCAATTTGCCCTAAATATCCCATTGGGTTCACTACAGGTCCAGCTGAAATAACATGATCCATCCTAGTTACTGCTACGCTTCCAGATAACAAATCTATTTCGACCTCGGCTGCTACACCGGCAAAAGTATATAAAAAATGACCACCATCAATAGAGTTTGGGGTAGTAGGAAAGTGGTAGCTTACTGAAACAGTTGGCAGCTCTTCACATGATTCTGCTAACTGTTTATATGGAAGAATAAGCGCTGGTTCCTCGTTCTCTTCTGCGTTTTTCCAAATGCCATTTTTACCAAGAAATAAGCTTTCTTTCGGACATTTAGTTTGTTTTTCTGCCAATGTAAGTAGTTTTTCGCTAAATGGACCTTTTAATTTATTGATACCAAGCCACACCATATTTGTTGCTCGTGAGGCAGTAGAAGAGCCAGAGTGGGGAACTTTAGCCGTATCGCCAATAGTAATTTCGATATCACTAGGTTCGCAAAGAAAGGTATCTGCCATAATCATATCAATGGTTGGAATTAATCCTTGCCCACATTCTTCAAATCCAAAAGATACCTCTATTTTCCCAGCACTGTTTAAAGCCAGTCGGGCACCAGAAGCATCTGCTCTTCCATATCCCAATCCCCCTCCATGCATGGTAATACTATATCCCCTTCCTTTTATTTTCTTATCTCCATTCATAGGATTTGTGACCAAGTCCTTTTGAAGAATTGCTGACTTGGTAATTTCAGTAAGGACAGCATAAGCGCCATTTGTTGGAACAATAGGCTGGTCCACCGGACCAAAATCTTCTGTCTTACGTAAATTAGTGAAGCGTAATTTGGTTGAATCTATTCTGGCTTTTTCTGCTAATCTTTCAATTTGCGTTTCTAATGCAAAGGTGATTTGATTGCCGCCAAATCCTCTGAATTCACCGGCAACACCGTTATTTGTATAAACAGAGTAGCCTTTAACATCTATATTTTCGATTATATATGGTCCAGCACTATGCTCTACAGCAAAGTCAAGTACTGCAGGTCCTAAAGTAGCATATGCACCAGTATCTGCAGTAATCTTTACTTGGTGGGCGATTATTTTTCCAGATACGTCAGCACCTGTCTTCATATAGATTTTCATTGGATGTCTTTTTAAACCGGCCTTAATCGATATTCTTCTTGATTGATGTATTTTCACTGGCCGCTGTGTTTTTAATGCCAGCAAGCTGATATATGGTTGAACATTTAATTCGTCCTTCCCTCCAAAGGAGCCTCCAATCGGGCTAGAAATAATCCGGATTTTTTCCAGTGGGAGTGCTAAAATTCGAGAAAGCTGCAGCTGATCTTTAAAACCATGCTGGGTTGGTGCATAAATGGTAATGCCTCCTGCTTCATCTGGTACAGCTACACCCCCTTCCGTTTCCATATAAGCATGCATTTGTCTTGGTGTCTGATACGTTCCTTCTATGATCCATTCGCACTTATTAAAGGCTTCTTCTATATTACTTTCTCCCTTCTTAAAAGCAGCCTGATGAAGGAGATTTCCTTCTTTATGCAGCCTGATTGCAGTGTCTTTTAAGGCTTCATCTGGATCTGTGATTATCTGCAATGGCTGATATTTTACTTTAATTAAAGAAATGGCTTGTTGTGCAATTTCCTTTGTTCTAGCCGCAACAGCGGCAATTGCGTCGCCTACATATCTGACTTTCTCTTCACAAAAGACCGGCTGATCCTGTATAACAATCCCAAAGCCATTTAAGCCTGGTACATCCTTATAAGTGATAACAGCAAAAACCCCAGCAAGCTCTTCTGCTTCTTTAGTATCGATTGATTCAATTTCTGCATGAGGATATTCACTTCTAAGAACGATTCCATAAAGCATATTAGGAAACGTTAAGTCAGTTAAATACTTAAGTTTTCCAGTCACCTTAGGCACACCGTCTCTTCTTATTTTCCAACGACTACCAGCGCTTTCGTTATCAAGGATCATCTAAACAACTCCCTTCTTTTTCTATTAAAGTAATTCTTTCATATTAGCAATTATTACGTTTGCTGCGACTTTTTTGCGATACGCTTCTGTTATAAAGGGATCTGTATAAGATAGGAAGTCTTCCTGAATGACTTTAGAGATTCGGGACCAATCAATAGGACTCTGCGAGCGGGTAATCTCCCTTTCTGTGCTTGTAAGACGAGTCGGAATGTGACTGCCTCCGCCAATCGCAATTTTTATGGTCTTTATATTTTTTTCTTCAAATTCTAGATACCCTGCAATCGATATAATTGCAGCTGTAAAACTGGCCCGTCTACCAATCTTTCTAAAAAAAGAATATGTTTCTAGCTTTCGTGCTGCTATTGGTATGAGTACTTTTGTTAACAATTCGGATGATGGCCGCTTTTTTGATGCCAGCCAATCCTTTAATGTGATTAAGTAGGTCTCCTTGCCATTAAAAAAAGTTAATAGTGCCTCCAAAACTAATAAAGCAGGAATGCTATCACCAATTTTGCTGCATATATTTCCGCCAATTGTTCCTCTGTTACGAATTGCAGGAGCCGCTATTTTCTCACAGGCCTCTACTATAAGCGGAGCCTTTTCTTGCATTAATACGCTGGTTAAACATTCAGAAATAGACATGCCTGCACCAATCTGCAAAAAGAATTGGCCATCTAGTTCTACTTCTGAGATTCCTTTTAACTCCATTAATTTTTCTGTACTAATAAGGTGGTTTGGTTTGTCCTGACCTGCTTCCCAATTTACTTGAAGGATTGTTCCACCGGAGATAAAGGCATAATTTGATTCATTCCATTTATTAATAGCAGATAAGGTGGTAGGTATTTCCACAGTAGTCGGATAATTGAGAGTTGAAACATGCATGTTATTCCCTCCTTTTCAGCACTTTTTCATAATCATTTTTTGTATCAATATCAATAAAATATTCTTCTTCAGAAAATTCAATCTTTTCCCCATGCATAATGCCATCTTGCAATAATTTTCTAGCTCCTATATCTCCTTCTAAGTAGTTTATATCTGATATCGCGCTCGGATGGAATAAAATCGGCGGATTGTAAACCCCCTTATGCATGCTTGCTACATATTTATATGGAGGAAGTAATGGAGTAGTCACGATTTTATCAATCATTTCATGGGTAATAAAAGGCTGATCTGCTAAACATACAAGAATCTTTTCTGCCTGTTGCTCGATAGCTGCTTTAAAACCTTTTTTTAAAGAATATGATTGCCCTAGAGACGCTTCGTCACAAGTAATTACTTTCCCTTTTTTTCCATTCAAAAAGAGTTTATTAGCAGGTGTTATCCAGTTTAAGTGATCGCCTGGTTGAACGATAACAAAAACATAATCAACAAATGGCGAGGTAAGCAACACAGATAATCCATGATTACCAACTGTTTCATTCCGAAGAGGAAGGGACAGTTTATGTTCTCCCATCCTCTTGCTATTCCCCGCAGCTAAATATAAGGCTGTAATCATCCTATTTTACCTACAAGAGAATTCTTTTCATTTTTAATTTTAATTAATTGTGCTGTTATACTAATGGCGATTTCTTCTGGGCTTTCTGAATGAATAGATATTCCGACTGGATAGTGGATCCAATCTGGCTTTATTTTTTCTGCCAATAATTTTTCCGACCTCTTTTTGGAGCCTAATAACCCAAAGAATTTTACCCTTCGTTCCAAAAGTAAATGTACAAATTCTTGATCTTTACTAAAGCTGTGTGTCATCAATAGTACATAATCATCTTCTGAGGGTTTTATTGCGGCCAGCACCTGAGTCGGAGAACCTATTTGATATTCTTTTGCGTCTGGGAAATTATCTGCTGAACAAATAGCTTCTCGCCAATCAGATAAGATGACATAAAACCCGGCTTTGCTAGCAAAAGAGACAACTGGTTTGACATCTGGTCCTGCTCCATAGATAATTAATCTTGGTTGAGGAGAGAGAGCTTGGGTAAATATATACTTATTGTCAGTATCCAAAAAAGAAGTAGATGCAACATTTGTTTCTGTTTTTGTTTGTGGGCTGACCGTATTAACAAGGAAATTATCTAATTTATGAAAACTCTTAATAAGTTTGACACTTTCTCCTTTTTGCATATGTGATTTTAATTGCTGAAAAACTTTGCTTGTTGCCGGCGTGACCGGTTCAACCATAATATAAATTTTCCCATCACATCCAATGCCTTGCCCCCATGTCAAATCATCTTCTGAACGCAGATCGTATTCCATTAAAAAAGCTTTAGCTTTTTGCTGCATTTCGATTCTTGCGAGTAAATCCTGCTCTACACATCCGCCTGTTAATAATCCCTTTTCTTTTCCGGCATCCGTGATGAACATCATAGTTCCTTCTTTCCGGTAGGCTGTTCCTTCCACCTTCACAATTGTCGCTAAATAACTGTTTTTTTCTGTTGCAATAACCGCATCAATAACAGCATAATGATCGGAAGACACGCTAACTCCCCCATTCCAATCAAATTTTTAGTCGAATCGAAAATCATTGTTACTTTTTATAACATTAGATGTTATTACATCATATTAATTCCTTCCTTTTTATATGTCATTGGACTAATTAAATAATAATCTAAGTGGTAATTAGATAGATTGAACAAATTATCTAAAAATTAAAAAAATGAATATTATAATTCAAAATATTTGTATTCGTTTTTTACTAGCATAATATATTTACATTTTCTTGATTATCAACTATAATGCTCATATCTTGGATTAAAAAATTCTTCTTTTCGTCTTTCTTATTTATTCTTTTATTTAATTAAATGAGGTGGACTATGAATAAAGAAATTATTAAATTTATTAGGAAAAATTATGAAATGACACAGAGAGATTTTGCCCGTGTTTTAAATTGCAGCTTTGCATTAATTGCTTTAGTGGAAGTCGGAAAGCGAAGAGTTAGTAAAGATTTAGAAAATAAGATTAGACAAACGTTTAACATTGACGATCAAGATATCGCCTCCATTACATCCATAATATCAGAAATAAGTAAAGGAATTCCTCCGTTTATGTAGTTTCTAGAAGAAAATAGCAAGAACATACAGATCCCTTGTGTTATGCTTTATGTAGATACTTTCTATTTTCTTCTATTTAAAATTATCCTCTGCACCCTTTTTTCTCTTTCCCAATAGAATAAAGAAGGAGAAAGGAGGGGGAAAATGCCTACAAAGGAACACCACAGCAACTCTTCAAAAGTTTATCTTCCCAAACTTTCTGCTGAAAGTTTAAATAATCAATCCCATTTCCAACACAATTATTTACAGGAATATCTATTTAAACAGCACAAACAAAATGAGCAATTAATGACATTATGGTATAAATTTTAGGAAGATTTGATTGAGAAACAGAAGAAGCATCTTCAGCATTTTAACGAAATCGATTCAAAATTAGAACTTAATGATTCAGCTACAAAGGAGCTTTTAACTAAAATTACTGATTTAGATAATGAAACATCCACAATAGAAGCACAACTTGACACTCTTATCTTGCTAGCAGAAGAGCAAAAAGAATTAACAAGGGAAGAATCTCTGCGGCAAACAGCTCTATTTGACCAGTTAACCTTTCAAGAGAAAGATATTTCGATGATTTCTAATAAAATGGAAGAATTTAATCAGCTTGCTGCAGACGTGAAAACAAAAATCACGGAAACTGAAACCAACTATCAACATATTGCAGAAAAGTTGGATTTACACGAAATATTTCAGCAAACCTTATTAGAAAGCATGAAAGAAACAACTGGGAGTGTCAATAAAATCAGTCGGCAGCTCGACCATCTTAAAGAAGTTATCTTTGAAAGAGTACATTATTTAGCGGAAAAAATAGAAAACAATATAAAAAGCATCTCGCAGCCAATTCAGCGATTCTTCGTTTCTTCTAAAAAAGATGAGACGATAAAAAAATAAAATGGTAATTTTTTATACACAAATAAAAAACCTAAACAATTATACGAAGTTGCTAGTAAAAACATTCGTATAATCGTCTAGGTTTATTTTTTTTGCTGGAATACTTTCAAGCGTTTAACTTAATCAAGGATTTTTACAGAAACTTGTTTTCTTCCCCACTCTAATGCTTTCGCTTGAGATGGAACAAATACATCAATTTTCTTCCCTTTAATCGCTCCGCCTGTGTCTCCGGCAATTGCAGTACCATATCCTTCCACATAGACCTTAGAGCCTAGAGGAATTACGTTAGGATCAACTGAAATAACCTTTTTATCTGGATTATCCTTTAAATTAATTCCGGTTGCTGTAACACCAGAGCATCCTTCACAATTTGCTGTATATGCTGTCGCGGTTACTGTGATTTCTTTTGCTGCTGAATTTGTACTTTCAGCCTTTACTGTATTATCTGCTTTAACTGCTTTGTTTAGTGGCTTTGATTCTGGTGCGTTTTGTTCAGAACCTTCTTTGGAAACAATCAATACGTCATCCTTATGTATTGTATCACTATTCAGCTTATTCCATTCCTTTAGCTGATCTACAGTTGTATTATATTTTTGAGATATCTTCCATAGATTATCTCCCGCTTTTACTGTGTATTTCTTTACATCTTCAATAGTAAGTGTATCACCCGCCTTAATGATATCACTATCTAAATCATTCCATCTTTTTATATCATCAACACTTACCTTTTTTTCTTGTGAAATAGACCAAAGAGTATCTCCTTTTTCTACTTTCATTTCTTCTGCACCTACAAACGGAGCAGCTGTAGTTAGTATTGATGCACAAGTTAGAATAGAAAAGATTTTTTTCATTTTTATACCTCCTAGAATAGCTCCAGTTGAGCTAACAGGTATAATCTTAACATGAAAAACGCCAAAAAAAAGAACAGGCAGTTGTTAATTCGATTACGTATATGACAATCCAATAACAAACACAATACGAATCGTCAGAATAATCTATAAACTAATACCTGTTTTCTTTTCAAACATAGTTTTTAATGAACGGAAGGCAAGGTTATGTGGAAGCTTGTACCTTTATTTATTTCACTGTCTACATATACTTTCCCATTTAAATTCTCAATTATTTTGAAACTGACCATTAATCCAAGTCCATTGCCTTCTTTTTTTGTTGTAAAAAATGGTTCACCTATTTTTTTTAATTGCTCTTTTGACATACCGATTCCGCTGTCTTTGATTATAATCGAAATATCTTCCTTTCCTTTTTTTACGCTTATATCAATAGAGCCCCCGTCAGGCATAGCTTCGACAGCGTTTTTTATAAAATTCAAGAAAACCTGTTTTAATTTATTCTCGTCACATTCTACAAAAGGATTCGGCTCTTCGTAAAATCGATTCAATTGAATTTTATTTTTTCGCAGCTGATAATCTAAAATAGAAAGAACATTATCGATAATAGGTAGTAGCGGTTTTTTCTCTAACACAGAAACAGTCGGCTTAGAAAGAAGCATGAATTCCTCTACAATAGAGTTTACTCTTTCAATCTCATCTAAAATAATCTCAAAGTATTCCTGTCGATCTTTCTCGGTTTCATCCATACTCAAAAATTCCGCATATCCTTTTATAGAAGTTAATGGGTTACGGATCTCATGAGCAACACCAGCTGCTAATTGACCAATCGCTGCTAATTTATCTTGTCGATGAAGAACTTCTTCTGTGCGTTTCTTTTCCGTAATATCATTTCTTATAGCTAAATACTGATAAGGCTTATTATTTTTATCTAAAAAAGGGACAATAGTTGTATCGACCCAATAATAAGAGCCATCTTTCCTTTTATTTCGGATTTCCCCCTTCCAGATTTCCCCTTTTTCAATTGTTTGCCAAACATTTCGGAAAAAATCTTTTGAGTGATAGCCAGAATTTACAATACGATGCGTTTTCCCGATTAATTCCTGCCTACTATATCCGGATATCTCACAAAATTTAGAATTAACATTTGTAATAATCCCTCTTTTATCTGTAAAAGCAATAATACTTGATTGTTCTAATGCATAGGTAATGTCACTTACTTCACGTACAGACTCTTCCAGTTGATGCTGAACCATTTTTTGCTCTGTAATGTCCCGTCTGATTGCAACATACTGATAAGGTGCCCCCTCCTTATTTAAAAAAGGGACTATTACGGTATCAACCCAATATAGCGTACCATCCTTTGCTTTATTGAGTATCTCCCCTTTCCATATCTCCCCTCTTTTAATCGTGTTCCATAATTTTCGAAAAAACTCAGGCGAATGATGACCCGAATTCAAAATACGATGATTTTGTCCTAACAGTTCTTCACGACTATACTTCGAGACTTCCACGAATTTATCGTTTACATATGTAATCATTCCATTATCATCAGTAAAAGCCACGATTGCAGACTCATCAAGTGCAAGCTGCATATCTCTTACATTGATTGCTCCTACATCCATTCGTTCTCGAATTAAGGTACTAGTTCCAATTAATCCGCCTAACACTAATACAGATACAAATAACGCAATGTAAATAATGAAGCTGCTTTGATAGGAATCTCTCACAACGGACACTTCTGGTGCGCTTACATCACTTAAGAGAATAAAATGACTAATCATACATACTCCCGTCATTAATAAACTACATACAGGCCGTACCCATTTTTTTAAAGTGGCAGAAATTGTAACAGGATAAAATGATAACCATATTGAAATAAAAAATACTATAAATAACAATAAAAAACTGATAAATAATTGCGGAATTTGATAATATACTGTACTGCCGATTGAATAAAAACCAATGATGGATATTGATAATAAAGAAAGACTAAAAAAGAAAGCAGATACATAGATTCTTCTTTTCTTTTTTTCCTTATCTAATAGCGCATAAAATGCCATACCACTAAAACATATGCCAACTACCATTGATAAGATAGTGATAGGGATATTATAATTAGCAGTTGCATACACATTTTTAATCATCATATCAATAAAACTTAAAATCCAAAAACCAAAGCCTATCGTAAATGTGCTTGCTAAAAACAAAAATCTACTATTTTTCTCTCCATTTTTCACTAATTGAAATAAATCAAACGAAGAATAGCATGCCATATATACGATTAGGATACTAATAAAAATTAATATGGAGTTATACAAACAAAAAATCCTCCTAATCTATTTTTTGCATTCTATTTGATTGTAAATCAAATAAAACAGATAAGAAAGCATTTTTGTATAAATCATACACTAAACGGCCACATAATCATTCGTTCTTTGGAGAGATTGAATAGCGGGATATGGAGGGACATGAATATTCTATGAAGAAAGTCGAAGAGTTTTCCAAATAAGGAGATGGGATAGGAAATCTCCACGACTAATCCCAACAATATTAAGTAAATTTATAAAGCTGTCGTGATTTACGAGTTAATTACTGATTTGAGGAAGCTCTCTCATTTCTGCAGTTGTCTGATCTCCACATAGAGGACAAAGTAGATCATCTGTAGCATAATCCTTTCTCATCCACCCGTTACACGAATTACATGCATATACTTCCATACTCATTAACACTTCTTCTGGTTTTTCTTCCGCTCCTTTTCGATTAAAAAACATATGAGCAAGCCCCCTTTTTAAATTATTATGGCCAGCACCGCCAGTAATTATGTGTGTAAACCAAAACATTTAAAGAAATTAAACACCTATTACTTTTTCCAAGCCATAATGGGAATTAGCACATTGACCATTAATAATCTATAATGCTAAAGAAACTGAGCAAATATTTTTTTCAAATCTGTAACTAAGTGTAATTGTTATGGTATTATGATGAAAAATGAACGCGAAGGAGCAAAAAATGTCTACAAAATTGTTTTATTCAACTCCATATGAAACAAAATGGACAACCGCAATAAAGAAAGTTATCGAAACGAATGATCAAATTTATGTACTTTTAAAAGAAACAGCTTTTTATCCAGAAGGCGGAGGGCAGCCAGCAGATACTGGATTCATTGATGGGATTCGTGTTCTAGATGTACAGATGAAAGATAATCAAATTTATCATCTTATGGAAAGAAAACCAGAAAATAAACTGGTATCATGTGAATTAGATTGGGATAGACGGTATGATCATATGCAGCAGCACACTGCTCAGCACATGTTATCAGCTGTTTTGGAAGAATTATTTCAAATTACTACAGTTAGCTTTCATTTAGGAAAAGAGTACACAACAATTGATATAGATACAGCTGATCTAACAAAAGAACAAATAACTCAACTAGAAAACTCCTGTAATTCCTATATCATGAAAAACTTAGAAATCAAAACACATATTATCACTCATGAACAAGTGAGCAAATTTCCTTTAAGAAAGCTGCCGAAAGTAACTGGCGATATAAGAATCGTAGAAATCGATGATTGGGATTTTTCTGCATGTGCTGGAACACATGTAGGCAGAACCGGAGAACTAGGCGTCTTTAAAATATTTAAAACTGAAAAACATCGTGGTCAAACTAGGGTTTTCTTTTTAAGTGGGTGGAGAGCCATTCGTGACTATCAAACAGCACAATCTATATTAGATAACTTAGGAACGTTTTTTAAAACAAACAAACTGCAGCTTGAAGATCGTGTAAATAAACTGGAATTAGAGAAAAAGGGATTAACTAAAGAATTAGAAACACTAAAGAGAGAAAATATAGCGTTTTTAGCAGAACAAATGCTTTCGACACAAATGGAAAAAGTAATCTTCCTTTCATTTGCAGACAAAACAATCAAAGATTTATCTATTCTTGCCAAATACCTCTTGCAAAGATCTAGCTGCATTATTCTCCTTAGTTCGGAAATAGATAAAAAAATACTATTACAGCATAATGGTGATTATCCTTTTCATTGCGGCAAGTTTCTTAAGGAAACAATCCAAAGATATGAAGGGAAAGGCGGGGGAAATGAACTTCAGGCACAAGGGACGTTCCCTACCGTTCCACAATTAAATGCCTGCATAAAGGAAATAAGAGAAAGATTAGTAGAGAGTATGTAAAAAACAAAAACCGTCCCTAAGATAATGGCTCTGCCAATAAATCGAGGACGGTTTTTGTTAATTCCGTATTTGTTGGTTTCTTTTTTCTAGCATGATCACCACTTTAATCATAAAATAACTAATCTCGTCTGGAAGTTCTTCTTTAATGGGCTTTAATTTATCCTTGCCCACTTTTTGAATTGCTTCCACTATTTTCATTTTGTCTTCTGGCATTAGAAATTTTGTCCAATCAATCTCTATTTCTTCTTCTCCACAGCGAAGCAGATGGTTTTCTACCGTTTGAACATTTAATTGTCTTTCTTTTGCGATTTCCTTAATGGATAATCCGCTTTCCCATAACTCCAATGTATGGAGATGAGAGTTCTCTACATATTTTTTCGCTTTTTTGTCTATTTCCGTATTTATTTCGGAAGAATGAATTTCTTTCCTGCCAGCTGAATATGCCTCTTCTTTTTGAAATGCTAAAATATGTTCAATGATTACATCTCCATATTTTTGCAGCTTATGGTCTCCTATTCCTTTTATCTCTCGGAAATCTTCATGCGATGTAGGCATAACCATCGAGATATTTCGCAGTGTTTGGTCGGAAAATACCACAAATGGAGGAACATTTTCTTCCTCTGCCAATTGTTTGCGAATCCCCCTCAAATAATCAAATAGTGCGTTATTTTCACTAACTTTTATTGTCTCTATTTGTTCTTTCCGGACCACTCTAATTTTTCCTAAAAGAACTTCTTTTCCTTTGCTGGAAACCTTTAATATTGGCATCGTTCCTGTACTAACATCTATATATTGTTCAGAAATAAGAAACTCAATAAAATCACTGATTTCTTTAGCTGATTGCTCTTTCATAAGGCCATATGTTTTGATTTTATTTAATTGAAACTCCATTAATTTTTTGTTTTTTGAACCTGTTAATACTTGGGCAACCATTGTTTTCCCGAATCTTTCCCCCATTCTTATCATGCACGACAGTACTTTTTGTGCTTCCACGGTAACATCGATTACCGTCCTTTCATCTGTACAGTTCGAACATTGTCCACATTTCTCCGTATGTTCTTCACCAAAATAATGCAAAATATATTCTTGAAGACAATCTTCAGTATGACAAAAATTTATCATGGATTGTAATTTATCGAGATCTTGCTTCTGTTTATCTGGATCGTTTATTGTCTGATCAATGAGAAAACGCTGAATCCGAATATCTTGTGCTGAATATAACAATATGCACTTACTCTGTAGACCATCACGTCCTGCTCTTCCCGCTTCTTGGTAATAACCCTCCATGTTTTTCGGAAGCTGATAATGAATGACATACCTAATATTACTTTTATCAATCCCCATACCAAATGCATTTGTGGCAATCATAATGGAAACATCATCTTTTATAAATGCTTGCTGTTCAGTCTCTCTTTGCCCATCGTTCATACCGCCATGATATTTCGCAACTGAATAGCCTTTTTTTGCTAATCTTTCATGCAGTTTTTCCACCTCTTGTCTAGTCGCTGCATAAATAATCCCAGATTCCTCTTTATTTTTCTTTAAAAAGGATTCAAGAAACTTCCCTTTATCTTGCCCTTTAATAATGGAAAAAGATAAATTATCACGAGCAAATCCTGTCTTAATTGTATTTTCCCTTGGAATATTTAATAAAAGACAAATATCTTCATGCACTTTAGGTGTAGCCGTTGCTGTTAACGCAGCGACAAGAGGTCTTTCCGCTAATTTATTAATGAGAAAGCCAATCTTTGCATAGCTTGGACGAAAATCGTGACCCCATTGTGAAATACAATGAGCTTCATCTACTGCAATAAAAGAAATAGAAACTTCTTTTAATAATTCCGTAAAATAATCTGCTTCAAGACGTTCTGGTGCAATATAAAGTAATTTATAATGACCGTTTTTTATTTCACAGATCCTTTCCTGTACTTCCTCATTATGTAACGTACTATTAATGTAAGTCGCTGGAATTCCAACTTCTGTTAGTGCATCTACTTGATCTTTCATTAAAGAAATTAATGGGGATATAACTATCGTCAGTCCTGGAAAAATCATCGCGGGCACCTGATAGCAAATTGATTTTCCGCCGCCAGTCGGCATAATTCCTGCAACATTTTCCCCATTTAATAATAGACGAATAATATCTTCTTGTCCTTTTCTAAAATGGTCATATCCAAAGTACTCTTTTAAAATACTACGTGCTTTATCCATCATTACCTAAATCTCCCCACTTTTATCCGAACATATTCTTAAAATATTGTAACACTAATCGGATGAATTTTGAACGTAGCATTGTCATTACAAGTGCCTGTCCAATTAGATGCGTAATAACACTTTATTAGTACAGCAATAAGTAACTTGCTAATTCTCATATAGAGGTATTAGCAAGTTATCAATTATGCTAAGCTACACTCTGCTAACAACATGAACCGAAAGCAGAGGATCAGCCTTTAATTAAATTTATAGCCAAGCTGCTCCTACGATGATTAATAAAATGAAAAGTACTACGATTAAGACAAACCCACTGCCAAATCCAAATCCTCCGCAAGGAGCTACTGGTGCAGCAACCGGGGCCGCATAACCGCATCCACAATTATCGTATCCAAATCCTCCGTAACCCATTTTATAAAACACTCCTTTTTTTCTATCTTTATTCCTATCAGAAGCCGACGTAACAAGAACCTACAATTATTAATAAAATGAATAGCACTACTAGTAGAGCAAAACCTCCACCAAAACCAGCTGTATGGCCACCACTCATTTATTCCACCTCCCTCATACACATAAGCATCATATGAGTCTAGAGTTTGTCCTGTTTGGGCGTTTGAAGAAAAAGCTGAAAATTTATTAAAGTATGTAGACAGATTCCTTTCAGAAAGAAATCTGCCTTTAATAATTGTTTAAAAGAAAGGAATAAAGGCCAATGCTGCGATTAACCCTAAAGATACTCCTATTGCGGCTGCACCAAATCCCCAGCCCCAACCCCAGCCCCAGCCGGGTCTATTACCACGTCTATAACCATATCCGAATCCACCATGGTTTCTCCGATTTCCCCCTATTGGTCGAATATACACTTTATTAGGAGTGACTCTTTCAATGATTCCAGTATGAACCTCACCACTATGGGTACGGATTCTTACACATCTTCCAACACCTTTTGAACACTGATTATAAAAATTCTTAGCAGACATTTATCACACCTCCAACCATTCATCCCTATTATCCTATGTACAAGTCTAAAAAAAGAATGGACAACTATCATAAGAGAAGAGCGGATATTTTTGACTGATTATTTCATTAAGATTAAATCAGAAAAAAATCCTTCCTTTACGATTTACCTGAGCTGGAACAAATCGAGAAATTGCATATTCCAAAATAGAAATACCAATAATTTAAAATAACTTCTAAATGTGTAGATTTTAAAATAATTGGGTAGGAATAAGAAAAAAGGAGATTTCATATGTTAGTTGCAGCAATGTGGGGGGCAGTAGCAAGTCTTTCCTTACTCGCGGGATCTATCGCCGCTTTATTTTTATCGATACCTAAAAGGATTATTGCTTATTTTATGGCTTTGGGTACTGGTATATTAATAGGGGCCTCTTCTTTCGAGCTTTTAATCAAATCCGTACATACAAGTGGAATCGCAGCAACTGCTATTACTTTTTTAACTGGAGCGGGTTTATTTACCTTAATTGAAATATTTCTCTATAAAAAGGGCGGGTCCAATCGAAAACGATCACATAAAAATCCAGAAGGACATTCGGGACTAGCTATTTATATTGGCACTCTGATGGATGCAATACCAGAATCAATGATTATAGGATTAAGTCTATTAATAACACAGAAGGTGGACATGCTCTTCTTAATTGCCATTTTCATCAGTAATTTTCCTGAGTCCCTATCTTCAACGGTGGGTCTAAAAAAAGACAACTATTCAAACAAGAAAATTTTATTTTTATGGAGCAGTGTCATCCTTATTTCCGCGATAAGCAGCTCAGTGGGATATTTATTTTTAGAAAATGCATCAGCAGTAATGCTTTCTGGGATTCAGTCATTTGGTGCTGGTGGATTAATTGCAATGGTTTGCTCCACTATGCTTCCCGAAGCTTTTGAGCAAGGAGGACCAACAGTTGGTTTTGTTACATGTATGGGATTAATCTTCTCTCTAAGCATGAGTCATCTAGGATAGAAACTGAAACTGTCGAAATAAGATTTCGACAGTTTTCTGGTCACTAAAAATGGTTGTTACTTTGCTAATGACTTAGGTGTAGTAACACGTAAAGAGGATTCATTCGTTTTTCTTTTTTTCTTAGGAAAAATATAGAGGTTTAATGCGCCAACAAAGAATGCTCCGCCAACGATATTACCGATTGTAACAGGTATTAAGTTATGTAAAGCATTAGCCAATGTGATTGTCTCTGGATGTGGTACGATGAGTGCAATGGAGAAAAGCGCCATATTAGCAACACTATGCTCATAACCAGAAATCATAAAGGCGAAGACAATTAATAATGTTGCAATTATTTTTCCGACATCCCCCTTCACATTCATAGGTATCCAAATTGCCAAACAAACCAACCAGTTACAAAGGATGCCTCGAACAAACAATTCAACTGTTGTTGCACTCATTTTTGAATTAGCAACATCCATAAGCCAAGTTGTTTTAGGAACTAAGCTAAACAAGCCTGAGTAATAGATTAGCAAAGCAAAAAATAATGCTCCAACTAAGTTGCCAAAATACGTACTAACCCAATTATAAATAGTATCTTTCCAACTAGTTGCTCCTGACAAAGTACTCATTGCAAAAGCCATTGTATTTCCTGTAAATAATTCCCCGCCGCCATACGAAATAAGGACTAGCGCCAACCCGAAAAATAAACTAGTCATCATGTACGTAGCAGGAGAATGAATATCGAAAAATGGTTGTGCTAAACGATAACACAGCATTAAAGCAAAACCAATATATATTCCTGCTAAAATGGCTTTTACAAAATAGCGAAAGAAAGAATCGTCGAGTGTTTCTTTCTTCTTCAATGCATAATTAATTGCCTTATCAACTGGGTGAATTTCCATTGCAATACCTTCCTTTCTGTATAACATTATTATACAAAAGGAAAAGTTAATTACTTTGTGAAAAAATGAACAATTTTTAACAATTAGGTAAATGAGAAAATATCGTCTCCTCATTTACAAAAATAAATTTATAATATGTACTATTCAAATAGAAATAAGCTTATAAACTCACTGTGTCGTAGTCGATAATTTACTATTCTGTTGAATTGCTACTGAAAACTGCGATCTTGGCTTTGTAAAGCTAATTTTTATACCAGATTTTTTCATTTTATTAACTAAATCAACTAGCTGTTTTTTAGCCATCCTATACGACTCCTTTATTTCTTAATAATTTTAGTGTACTAGAAATTTATGAAAAAAATATGAACAAATCATAAATAATTTTAGACGATCGATTATTAATTTAGAAACATATTAAAACACTTTCATCTCTACTTCTTAATAAATTCTCTTTATTAGTAGAAAACCCTTTAATTTATGATATTTTTTTACCCTTTGTTTCTATTATCGTAAACATTTTTTCATTTTTCTATCGGGCATTTTTCATATTTTTGATTCTTTTAAGCATAAATGTATTCATTAAAACTAGCTTATCTTTCTATAGATAATTATTTATTTTGGAATAGGGAAACTTTCATCAAAAAAAGTCTTCCAAAGAAAGATTTATTTAAAATAATTCGCGCTCTGATAGTAAAAATGATATAATTTTAAGGATATTGGAGTTTGGAGGATTTTTAAATGATAACAGTAACGAATGTAGGTCTTCGATATGGTGATCGCAAATTATTTGAAGATGTTAATATTAAATTTACACCAGGTAATTGCTACGGTCTAATCGGAGCAAACGGTGCAGGAAAATCTACTTTCCTAAAAATACTATCCGGAGAAATAGAAGCTCAATCAGGCAATGTTTCTTTAGGACCTGGAGAAAGACTTGCTGTTTTAAAGCAGAATCACTTTGAATATGAGGAACATGAAGTATTAAAAGTGGTAATAATGGGTCATGCAAGATTATATGAAGTAATGCAAGAGAAAGATGCTATTTACATGAAAGAAAATTTCACAGATGAAGATGGCATGAAAGCCGCAGAGCTTGAAGGAGAATTCGCCGAATTAAACGGATGGGAAGCAGAATCTGAAGCAGCGATTCTTTTAAAAGGATTAGGCATTGGTGAGGAGCTTCATTATAAAACAATGGCGGAATTAAACGGTTCCGATAAAGTGAAAGTGTTATTAGCGCAAGCACTTTTCGGTGAACCTGATGTTCTTTTACTAGATGAGCCTACTAACCATCTGGATATTAACGCAATTAAGTGGCTGGAGGAATTTTTAATTAACTTTGACAATACTGTCATCGTTGTGTCCCATGACAGACATTTCTTAAACAAGGTTTGTACACATATCGCAGACTTAGACTATAGCAGAATCCAAATCTATGTGGGTAACTATGATTTTTGGTATGAATCCAGTCAATTAGCTTCTAGAATGGCAAATGATGCAAACAAAAAGAAAGAAGAAAAAATAAAGGAGCTTCAAAACTTTATTGCTCGCTTTAGCGCAAATGCTTCTAAGTCGAAACAGGCTACTTCCCGAAAGAAATTACTTGATAAAATTTCGTTAGATGACATTAAACCTTCATCACGAAAATATCCATATGTTGCATTTACTCCTGAACGTGAAATTGGTAATGACTTATTAAGAGTCGAAAACCTAACAAAAACCATTGATGGAGTTAAAATTCTTGATAATGTAAGCTTTATTATGAATAAAGATGATAAAATTGCCCTTGTTGGTCCAAATGAAATTGCTAAGACTACCCTATTTCGTATTTTAGCGGGCGAAATGGAGCCAGATAGCGGCACTTACAAATGGGGAGTTACTACTTCTCAAAGTTATTTCCCAGCCGAAAACTCGGAGTATTTTAAAAACGATGACGAAACTCTAGTAGACTGGCTTCGTCAATATTCTCCAAATGATCAAACAGAAAGCTTCTTAAGAGGATTTTTAGGTCGCATGTTATTTTCTGGAGAAGAAGTATTGAAAAAACCTAGCGTTTTATCAGGTGGAGAAAAAGTTCGTTGTATGTTATCTAAAATGATGCTGAGTGGCGCAAATGTTCTACTTTTAGATGAACCTACTAACCATTTAGATTTAGAATCCATCACAGCTTTAAATAATGGATTAATCAACTTTAAAGGTTCATTAATTTTCACTTCTCATGACCATCAGTTTGTATCAACAATTGCTAATCGTATTCTTGAGATTACACCGCAAGGACTTGTTGATAAGCAAATGAATTACGATGAATATTTAGAAGATGAAGCATTACAAAAAAATATTGCAAATATGTACAAATAAAAAAACCGGGATTCCCCGGTTTTTTTAACGTTTAATTGCCTTTTTTCTCATCACATAGATCAAATAAATGGCGAACGGAATAATGAAGACTATTCCTGGAAAAGAAGATTTTTTCTCATCTCTTCCAGCTTCATTCGGAATATTTTTTTTAAATGTTTCCTCTGCGGGCTTAGTTTTTGCTAATTGTACTGATTGAACAATATAGCCGTTATCATTTTCTATCATGAAAATACCGGTTGAGCTAACCTCTTCCTTCCCTTTTGTGCGTGGAACTGTTATGTTAACTTCCTCTGATGTTTCATAAGTGTTCCCATTAGCAAAAAATGATTTTCCTGCTGGAAGTATCTTATGCGTATATTGGTTAAAGCCATAATCCATTAGTGCTTCCGTATCATTATATACATCCTGCTTATATGTTCCTTTTAAAACGATAGCAATTAAACCTAACTCCCCATTCTCTGCGGTAGTAGCCAAAGTTTGTTTCGATTCGTCTACATAGCCAGTTTTTCCGCCAGTCACTTTGTCATATGGCCGACTCCCGTTTACCATTTGATGATGGCTTACTAATGTAGTATCCCAAGACAAACCATCCCACTTTAATTCATCTGTACCAAATATTTCTCTAAATGTTTCATTTTTCATGGCGTACTGGGTGATTAATGCTAAATCGTTTGCAGTTGTGTAATGATCTTTATCAAATAAACCATTTGGATTTTTGAAATGGGTGGAATGAACATTTACTTTTTCCTTTAAATACTTATTTATACTTGTTTCAAAATCACTAACCGTACCATCTAGATATTCAGCGATAGCTATTGCGGCATCATTTCCAGAGTTAATTAACATTCCATCAAGTAAATGTCTCAGTGTTACTTGCTCACCTTTTTCTAAATAAACTTTTGTCCCTTCCGTTGAATACGCATTCTCACTTACCGTCACAATATCATCTAATTTTCCATTTTCAATCGCATAAATAGCAGTCGCTATTTTTGTTAAACTGGCCGGATACATTTTTTTATACCCATTCTTTTCATATAATACTGCTCCAGTATCACTATCTAATAAGAAAGCTGCCTCACTTATTAATTCAGGTTCCCTATTATCTTCAGCATTACTTATAGCAGGAAAGCAAAATAATAGTAATACGAAACAAAATACAATGCTCGTTTCTTTCATTTTCCCTCACCTATTATTTTCTATGTTTTAAATACCATGACTATTGTACCAAATAATTGAGAATAATAAAGGTCAATCGGGATTTTGTCACAAAAATGAAACGCTTTTGTATTTTTTTTATCATTATACAAGTATACCTTTATTGCTAAACATATAGATTATTCACTTGATAAGCCCTTTAGATAGGCTGCCGCATTTTTCTTTATATTTTTTACAATTTCTAATAAGAATAGAAAAGCTGCCAATAAAAATGGTAAAAGATAATATCCAACCCTATATAAAAAAAGGACTATTAACATTTGTTCTGATTCAATCCCTAAAGATTCTATTCCCCATAAGAATACTAATTCAAAAGAACCCATCCCTCCAGGTATCATACTGATTATTCCAGTACACGCAGCAACTAAGAAAAGCAAGAAAAAATCCCCAATAGATACTGGCAATGCTATTATTTTGGCAATAAAATATAAATATGCAAATAAAAATATCCATTCTAATAGAGAAACAATGATTAAACCAACTATCTGATTTTTGTTAAAAACAAAGTTATGCTGTTTTGCTTTCTGATAACTTACTAGCAGCACTGGAAAGATTAATCCCACTACTATAATAGCTGCAAATATCCAAATATGATCTTCCATTAAATTCAGTCTTTTACTATAAAGAATAGCAATCCAAGACAATAAGCTAATCCCAGATAAATAAAATATTGTTACAATAGCAATCCCTTTAAACAGTTTTTTTCGGTCTGTTTCATATCGTTTATAAAAGAAATTTCGTAAGGCAATACCTATTAAACCACCAAAACCAATTAAATTTGAAAAAGAATTACTAATAAACGAGTATTTACTTACTTTTACAATAGGAACAGGCTTCTTTAAATGTCTTACAAGAAAAAAATCATAAAAAAACATGGGAAGAATCGCAACGAATCCCCCTATTGCAATGTAAAACAAACTATGAAAGGGTATAGTCTGTAAATATTCATATAATTGGTTTATATCTGCTGATACAATCATGTTTTTAATTTCTCTTAAAACGATGATAAATATAACAATCGGCAGTAATATCTTCACTATATTAATTAAGATTTCTTTTTTTCTGATTGACATATTTACCACCTCATACATTTCTTTTGCTTATGTTAATTCTAGTAATAGAGACCTAAAATTAATCTTACCTTATATATGGAAGAAAAGAAACGGAACTTTCTTCAAAAAATTTTTATTTAAATAGCTTTTTTACTATCCAATAGTATGGTCAAAATGAATATCAATATTCTATTGCATGGAAAACTTCTCCACTTCCTTTCTCTATGCTCCATGATGAAAACTCCCCCTATTGTATAACAGTATAATAAAAACAACATAAATATATATAACAGATGTAAAGTTTTTTCTTAGCCTTTTTCTTCTATCTCTTTAAAGTAACTTCTAGGAACCATTGATATTATTGAAGTTCACATATAAGACACAGAATATTCGCGAGATGTACACATTTATTGTGATTGTTCTCACATATTATCTGTTATAGTTAAAACAGAAAGAAAAAAGCTTTCTGTTATATATTTTTATTAAATCATGAGGTGATTATAATGGAAAAAGTTGAAACAACTACTTATTGGGAAGGCTTTAAAAATGGATCATGGCAGAAAGAAGTAAATGTTCGTGATTTCATCCTGAAAAACTTTAAACCATATTATGGAGATTCTGCTTTCTTAGCAGGTCCTACATTAGAAACAACACAATTATGGGAACAAGTAATGGAATTAAGTAAATTAGAAAGAGAACGAGGCGGCGTTTACGATTTAGATACTGACATCGTGTCTACCATTACTTCTCACGGTCCTGGGTACTTAGATAAATCAAAAGAAAAAATTGTCGGAGTACAAACAGATGAGCCTTTCAAACGTTCTTTCCAACCTAACGGTGGTATTAGAATGGCTGTTCAAGCTTGTGAATCATACGGCTATAAAGCGGATGAAGAATTAGTAAAATTCTTTACTGAACATCGTAAAACCCATAACGCAGGAGTTTTTGATGCATATACAGACGAAATGAGATTAGCTAGAAAAGCTGCCATCATTACAGGTCTTCCTGATGCTTATGGTCGCGGAAGAATTATTGGTGACTATCGTCGCGTTGCACTTTATGGTGTTGATTTCTTAATTAATGAAAAACAAAAAGATAAAAAAGCAACTAGTTCTGTTATGACAGAAGAAACAATTCGTTTAAGAGAAGAGCTTTCTGAACAAATTCGTGCTCTACATGAATTAAAAGAATTAGGTGCAAGCTATGGATTTGATTTATCAAGACCAGCAGCAAATGCCCAAGAAGCATTCCAATGGGTTTATCTTGCCTACCTTGCAGCAATAAAAGAACAAAATGGAGCTGCAATGAGCTTAGGCCGTGTATCTACCTTCTTAGATATTTATGTAGAAAGAGACTTAGAAAATGGTACATTAACAGAAAAAGAAGTACAAGAAATTGTGGATCACTTTATCATGAAGCTACGCCTTGTAAAATTTGCTCGTACACCTGACTATAATGAATTATTCAGCGGTGACCCTACTTGGGTAACAGAATCAATTGGTGGTATGGCTAATGACGGAAGACCTTTAGTAACAAAGAACTCATTCCGTTTCCTTCATACTTTAGATAACTTAGGACCTGCACCAGAGCCTAATTTAACTGTGCTATGGTCTACACAGTTACCAGATAACTTTAAGAAATTCTGTGCGCAAATGTCGATTCAAACAAGTGCGATCCAATATGAAAATGATGATATTATGAAACCTCAATGGGGCGATGATTACGGAATTGCATGTTGTGTTTCAGCAATGGAAATTGGTAAGCAGATGCAGTTCTTTGGAGCTCGTGCTAACCTTGCAAAATGTTTATTATACGCGATTAATGGTGGTAAAGATGAGAAGTTAAAAATTCAGGTTGGACCTAAATTTGAACCAATCACTTCTGAATACCTAGACTATAAAGAAGTTACCGAAAAATTTGATAATATGATGGAATGGTTAGCGGGCCTTTATATCAACACATTAAACGTTATCCATTATATGCATGACAAATATAGCTACGAAAGAATTGAAATGGCTCTTCATGATACAGAGATTCTTCGTACAATGGCTACAGGTATTGCCGGATTAAGCGTAGTTACTGACTCATTAAGTGCAATTAAACATGGAAAAGTTAAAGTTATTAGAGACGAAAACGGTCTTGCTGTAGATTTTGAAACGGAAGGAGATTTCCCGAAATATGGTAACAACGACGATGCGGTTGATAGTATTGCAGTTGAGATAGTTGAAAGCTTTATGAAAAAATTACGTAAGCATCAAACATATCGTAATTCTATGCATACTATGTCTATCTTAACCATCACTTCTAATGTTGTATATGGTAAGAAAACAGGTAATACTCCAGACGGACGTCGTGCAGGAGAACCTTTTGCTCCAGGAGCCAACCCTATGCATGGTCGTGACACAAAAGGAACTTTAGCATCCCTATCTTCTGTTGCTAAGTTACCTTACGATTATTCATTAGATGGTATTTCCAATACATTCTCTATTGTTCCAAAAGCTTTAGGCAAGGAAGATGATATTCGGGCAAATAACTTAGTATCTATTTTAGATGGGTATGCAACAAAAGCTGGGCACCACTTAAATGTTAACGTATTTAATAGAGAAACATTGTTAGATGCAATGGAACATCCAGAATTATATCCACAATTAACCATTCGTGTATCTGGATATGCAGTTAACTTTATCAAATTAACTCGTGAACAACAACAAGACGTTATTAGTCGTACCTTCCATGAGTCAATGTAATTCTTAAAGACTGGGCTGAGGGATTTTCTTGTTCCCTCTCCCCTTCTTCTTACAGTGCTACTATACTGGATTGCGGGTTTATTATAAGGAGGAAATAATCATGAACGGCAATATACATTCAATAGAAACATTTGGAACAGTAGATGGCCCAGGTATTCGCTATGTAGTATTTACACAAGGCTGCTTACTCCGCTGCCAATTTTGTCATAATGCTGACACTTGGGAAATTGGTACTGGAAAGCAAATGTCTGTTATGGACATTATCAATGATTTAAAAACATACCTTCCTTTTATCGAACCATCCGGTGGAGGTATTACTGTAAGTGGCGGGGAACCATTATTACAAATACCATTTTTAATAGAACTATTTAAAGAGTGTAAGAAACTTGGTATTCATACCACAATTGACTCTTCTGGTGGTTGTTATTCAAAAGCCCCTTCTTTCCAAACACAATTAGATGAGTTGATGCAATATACTGATTTAGTTTTGCTTGATTTAAAACATATTGACCGTAAAAAGCATATTAAATTGACTGGCATGGGAAATGATCATATTTTAGATTTTGCTGCCTATTTATCTAATAAGAAAGTCCCTATATGGGTTAGACATGTATTAGTACCCACAATTAATGATACAGAAGAAGATTTAACGAGATTAAGTGATTTCATTGCTACACTTGAAAATGTAGAAAAAATTGATATACTCCCTTATCATAAATTAGGTGTATATAAATGGGAGAATCTTGGATTAGAATATCCTTTAAAAGGCATCGAACCACCTACACAAGAATCAGTTGATTTTGCGGCTGCTATTTTAAATAGAACAATGTAAAAGTTTTAAAAACAAAGATAAGAGGCATAAATTTACTATGTGATATCTATGCCTCTTACTAGCTATTATCCTATTTAAGCATCACGATTAGCATATGGCGGATATGGTGGTTTAGGTGGTTTGTGTGGACAACATGACTTCTTCTTGCAGCCTACAGATAATTCTGATTCAAAGGATATAGGGATATTTAATAGTGTAACTTCTACGTCTAAACCTAGAATTTTAAGCATTTTATCTCCCTCCTATATTTTTTTCGTACAAAATTTTGTTAAACAACATTTACATATTTTGTACTTACATTATAGAGTATGTTCATTCCTGGTACATGTTTGTGCTGTGTCATTAATTTAAGAGAGAATATTGCCAATAAAAAGAGACCGAATAAACGATTATCGGTCTCTTCTTCTTTTCTACTATTCTTTCCACCATTCATCAAACATTGATGCAGGTACTTGTCTCTTATGCTCTGTCAATAAATAACGAGCTTCAATCTTTTCTGCAACAGCTTGTGTAACTTCTTTTCCTTCTAAATAATCATCTAATTCATCATAAGTGATACCAAGTTCGGTTTCATCAGCTTGTCCTGGTTTATTATCTAATAAATCGGCAGTTGGCACCTTCAGATATAGAGCCTCTTCTGCATTCAGCTCTTTTAATAATTGCTTTCCTTGTCTTTTTGATAATCCTGTTAACGGTAGAACATCTGCACCGCCATCTCCATACTTTGTAAAGAATCCTGTAACAGCTTCTGCAGCATGATCAGTACCTATCACTAGTAAATTTTCTTGTCCGCCAATTGCATATTGCGCAATCATCCGCATTCTAGCTTTTACATTCCCTTTATGGTAATCAGCTAATGGAGTTTCACTCATGTTATCATAAACAGTCTTCACGTCATCTACAGGAGTTTTAATATTAAATACATATTCCTTATCCGCTTTTATAAATTCCATTGCACGTTTTGCATCTACTTCATCTGCTTGAACTCCATATGGCAATCTTACCGCTACAAAAGTTGCGTTATAGCCTTCCGCTCGTAATTCTTCTACTGCTAATTGTGCCAGTCTTCCTGCTAATGATGAATCTTGTCCACCACTAATCCCTAAAACAAATCCTTTTGCTTTCGCTTTCTTAGCGTAATCCTTTAAAAATTGGACTCTTTTTTCAATTTCTTGTTTTGGATTAATTTCAGGTTGTACGTTTAAATCCTTCATAATTTTTTCTTGTAGCTGACGCATGCTTTTTCCTCCTCATTTGCGTTTTTGAATTGTTACTTTTACCTTTTCTATATGACTCATTTTATTTTCCCAGCATAAAGGGCTTAAATCTACAGGATATTCCTCAGGATTTAAGGAACGCTTATATTCATCCCAAAGTATTTCTAAACTTTGCTCTGAATACTTTTGAATGCTGACGATATCTGGGGTTGCATATATTAACTTACCATCCTTAAAAATATCTTGATGGATATCTACTGCATTAAAATTAGTCACGAATTTGCTGATATACGTGTGGGTTGGATGAAACATTTTTAAGCGTTCTTCGTTTTCAGGATGTTCGGATTCTAAACAGATATAATCCCCTTCAGATTTGCCATTTATATCATTTATAATTCGATATACCCTTTTTAATCCAGGAGTAGTCACTTTTTCTGGATTTCCGCTAATTTTAATCGTATCTTGCATATTGCCTTCTTTATCTTCAATAGAAACGAGCTTATATACGCCGCCAAGTGCTGGCTGATCATATGCTGTAATTAATTTGGTTCCAATTCCCCAAATATCTATTTTTGCGCCTTGTGCTTTTAAGTTAATAATCGTGTATTCATCTAGATCATTGCTTGCAACAATTTTAGTATCATAGAAGCCGGCTTCATCTAGCATTTTTCTTGCTTCTTTTGATAAATAAGCTAAATCACCGCTATCCAGTCGAATCCCTCGGAAATTTATGCTATCGCCTAATTCCTTTGCAACGCGAATAGCATTAGGAACTCCAGAACGCAAAGTATCATATGTGTCTACTAAAAATACGCAATCCTTATGTCTTCGTGCGTATTTATGAAAAGCTATATACTCATCATGATAGGCTTGAATCATGGAATGGGCATGCGTTCCAGAAATCGGAATACCGAATAATTTACCTGCTCTGACATTTGAGGTGGAATTAAAGCCACCGATAAAAGCAGCTCTTGTCCCCCATAATGCTGCATCAAGTTCATGTGCACGTCTGCTTCCAAACTCCATTACGATTCCATCACCAATTACATTTTTAATTCTAGAAGCTTTTGTTGCAATTAATGTTTGGTAATTCACAATATTTAAGATAGCTGTTTCAACAATTTGTGCTTGGGCAAGTGGTGCTTCAATTCTCATTAAAGGTTCATTTGCAAAAACCACTTCTCCTTCTGCTGCTGACCTTAGACTTCCAGTAAAACGGAGATCTTTCAAATAAGCTAGGAAATCTTCCTTAAACCCTTCTTGTCTTAAGTATTCAATATCCCCTTCAGAAAATTGCAGATTCTCTAGGTATTGAATCACTCGTTCTAAACCAGCGAAAACAGCGTAGCCATTATTAAAAGGCAATTTTCTAAAATATACTTCAAAAACAGCATTCTTTTCAGCAATGCCATCCTCCCAGTATGTTTCAGCCATATTAATTTGATATAAGTCCGTATGTAACATTAAACTGTCATCTTTAAAATTAAAACTCATTATAGTCCTCCTGCAACCCCTAAACGACTAAAGGATAGTAGCCCCTAGTACATTTTTAAAATGTTCCAATGCCCACTGATGGCCGATTTCATTAAATGAAGCAACGGCATTTTCATATATATGAATATTATAACCAAGATTATAAGCATCTACAGCAGTATGCAGCACACATATATCTGTACAAACGCCAACTAGATAAATATCTTTAATGGATCTCTCTTGCAATTTTATATGTAAATCAGTGCCTGCAAAAGCACTGTATCTAGTTTTATCCATCCAATACACATTGGTTAAATCTTTGTGATCTTCATAAGTTTTTTGAAGTGTTCCATATAAATCTCTTCCTCTTGTGCCAGCAATATTATGAGGTGGAAAAAGCTTTGACTCTGGATGATATGGATCATTTAATGTATGCAAATCAATTGCAAACACGGTTAAATCATCATTATCGATAAAATTCTTCGTAATGTTGACTATTTCATTCTCAATGGCAATGCCTGGTTCACCACATGGTAAATTGCCCTCCACGAAGTCAAAAGTGTAATCAATATTAATTAGAGCTTTCATTAAATCCCCCCTTAATTTCTACAGAACTTATTAAAAACATCCTATAAGAAAACACCTTGATTTATATTTAAACTATCCTTTATTATACCATTCATTTTATTTTTTCCTATTGTAAATACTTAATTCTTCCTGATTTTATTCAAATTGTTTCTCTAGAAGGGAACTATGTTTTATCATTCAACATTTAAAAATGTCATAAAATATCCTTATTATCTGTAATATTGACCTTTATCCCTAGTTGTTAATTGCTTTTCCACACTAGTTTAGATATAATTTTATTTGTTCACTAATAATGAGGTGTATAAATGATTGATTTATTATTAGACTTAACGTTTTTTCCCAGTTATCAAACGGTTTACTATACATTTTTAGTAGGTCTAGTACTGAAATATTTATGGGATTGGAACATTAAGACAACGGTTCAGCAAGAATTCTTTGCAACGGATGAAAAGTTGTCATTAGATGTTTCTATCACAACAATAAATATGAATGTTCAAAAATATAATACTCCTATTTTGCACTGGATTGTTAAAAATATCCGTAAAAGAATAGAGAGTTCCCATGATGATCCTGAGAAACCAATTACCTCCTTTGTTAGCTAGTATTTAATTAACAATTTGGAGGAATTACAATGAAAATATTATCAAAAAATACATTACTAATCATGCTATTAGGTTTATCAACTATTCTACTGAGTGCTTGTTCCTCATCAGCAAGTGGAAATAATGATGGGTTTTTCCATAAAATATTTGTTGAGCCTTTTACGGCAATTATTCACGGAACAGCAGATGTATTTGCTGGAAGCTACGGCCTTGCGATTATTCTGATCACTTTAGTAATTCGACTTGTCTTAATGCCTTTAATGCTGAAGCAATATAAAAAACAACAATTAATGAAATCAAAAATGGATACAATTAAACCTGAAATGGAAGCAATTCAGAAAAAGATTAAGGCCACTAAAGATCAAAAAGAACAGCAAAAACTGCAAATGGAAATGATGGATCTTTACAAAAAAAATAATATTAACCCACTTAATATTGGATGTTTACCAATGCTGATTCAAATGCCGATTTTAATGGGATTCTATTATGCAATACGTGGTTCTCAAGAAATAGCTAGCCACTCCTTTTTATGGTTTAATTTAGGACAGTCAGATTTAATTCTAACCGCGTTAGCAGGTATTGTTTATTATTTACAATTTAGAGTATCGCAAAGTACCATGACACAAGAACAACAAAAGCAAATGAGTAAAATAGGATTGATTTCTCCTATTATGATTGTAATAGTGTCTTTAAATGCTCCAGCAGCTCTACCACTATATTGGACAGTCGGTGGAACTTTCCTTATCTTCCAATCTTTAATCGGCAGAAAGCTATATCCGCCCCAACCTAATAATAAAAAGATAGCGGCAGATAAATAAGAATAAAGGACAAATTTTACGTAAAGAGCACTTGGCTACATGTAAAATTTGTCCTTTTTTAAATAGACATTTTGTTTAGAAATAGAGACCAAATTTCCATCCTGCAAAGCAAAATAAAATCCCGCCTAAAAAGGTCCCCAAAATATAAAAGAAAAAACCTCCTTTTTTCTTTTCTCGACATAATGTTACTGCCTCAACAGCAAAAGTAGAGAATGTTGTAAATGCTCCTAAAAAACCAATTGCTAAAATAAAATAGGCATTGACATTCACACCCATTCCTACAATTAATCCTAGTAGAAACGATCCGATTATATTGACAATCATGGTCGGAATAGGGATAGACGATGCCATTATTTTTTTTAGTTCATTTATAAAAAAATAACGAGAAATAGCGCCAATAAAACCGCCAACTCCAATTAACAAAAGATTACTAACCATTTGATTTACTCCATTTTCTTTCTCCAATTTTCATTCCTAAATACGCAAAACTAATTCCAAATACGGCACTACCAACAACATAACTAATAGCGGGCACAGGACTACCTGCAATTAGCAATTGAACAGTATCCAGACTGAGTGTTGATAAAGTAGTAAAAGAACCAATCATGCCTGTTCCAATGGCTGCAGTATATTCTGATTTTAACTTTTGTTTTTTTATAATGGCGCTGGTAAACCAGCCTAATATAAAGGAACCAGCAATATTAATTCCCAATGTTTGCAGGGGAAAATCATAGTCAAAAGGAATTTGACCTACAATAAATCGCAAAATGCTCCCTATCACCCCGCCAATACCAACAAATATATAACTCATAATTATTCATTCCTTTATTTAATAAAATCAATTCAGGATTATGATACAAAAAAGATGTCTAATGAAAAGAATAGGTATGATTTTCAAAGGAATTCTTTCTATCATTTCATTCCTATAAACCTCATAGCTTTTCTATCATAAAAGACATCTTATCTTTCTTATATTGTTTGAAAATAATCTTTGTAAAAACCGCCAACTTTACCAGAGTTATCTACAACAAAGTAAAATTCCTCTGTCTCATTCTTTACTTCATACTCTTTTCCTACTGTTAACACTCTATTAACAATGTATTTGTTTGCATCTGTATGTATACATTTTACTTTTTTAACAGATGGTTTCTTTTCCCAGTTTTCATGTATCATTTTATTGCTCCTTTCATCTAGTACTATCCTAGTATAAAGGGAAACCGATACATAGTGCAACAGGTTCTGTTATGAAACTAAATTCTGTTGTTCCTTTTCCATCCACTTAATCCTATTTCTTTCAAATGTAAACCATTTTCCTGTGTCTACTTGTAAAAAAGTCATGTAGCATATGCCATTAATCCAATCCATGCGTTTGAAATCCATTGCATAATAGAATGTATGATTATATTTGATGACATAAATGTTTTTATGTTCTTGAATATACATATTATGACCTTCCTTCTATGATGTAGTTAGTATTCTATACCACAGGAAAACTACCTCTTAAACCAAAATAATTATTATATTAATGTAACATTTTATTTAATTTCTATCTTGGTATACTTTCCTTCTTCCTCCTGTGATTTCCTTTTTGAGCCTTATCGATTTATGGAAAATACAGGTAAATACTTCCGAGTTTTTTCTTCTTGATGAACAGTAACGATCTTTCGTTTACATAAATTATTATTACCACTTGGGTAATAGTCTTCAAATTATTCTAAAATCAGTAAATCTATACGTGGTACACGTATAATTCTCAATACACTTGTTTTTGATCATCAATATTGAATATCGATAATTGATGTTTCCATCAAATAATTTTTTATGTACCCGAGCATCATCTGTCAGATATTGATAGATTCCTACCATGTAATGATATATTATTCTTTTAGCAAAGACCCGTAGATAAAGGATTTGTACTGTGCTTTGCATCCAGAAAAATTCCTTTGAAATTGGTTCAAATCAACACTTTTTGTACGATTTCAAATACTATTCTATTATAAAAAGATACAGGGAGTTCCCGATAATAGAAACTCCCTGTATCTATATTTAGCGAAGTAATTAAGCCTCAAACAATAGCGACTCAGGATCTTCTAGTAGATCTTTTATTCTTGCTAGGAATGTAACTGCTTCTTTTCCATCAATGATGCGGTGATCATAAGACAGAGCCAAATACATCATTGGTCTATTTTCCATTCTCTCAGCATCGATTGCCACAGGACGCAGCTGGATTTTATGCATTCCAAGTATACCGACCTGTGGTCCGTTAAGAATTGGAGTAGATAACAAAGATCCAAAAACACCGCCGTTTGTAATAGTAAATGTCCCACCCTGTAAATCGCTTAATGATAGTTTATTACTTCTTGCTTTACTTGCAAAGTCTAAAATTTCACTTTCTATTTCAGCGAAGTTTTTCCGGTCAGCGTCTCTTAAGACTGGTACAACAAGCCCTTCATCTGTTGATACAGCAATACCGATATCATAGTATTTTTTTAAGACAATTTGGTCACCTTGGATTTCTGCATTTAATAATGGCGCTTTCTTTAGAGCTGCTACGACAGCTTTAGTAAAGAAAGACATAAAGCCAAGCTTCACATCATTCTCTTTTTGAAATGCATCTTTTCTACGATTTCTTAAGGCCATAATATTAGTCATATCAACTTCATTAAAAGTAGTTAGCATTGCCGTATTTTGTTTAACCTCTAATAATCGATTAGCGATTGTTTGTCTTCTTCTTGTCATTCTCACTCTTTCCACTCGATTATCTGATTCTACAGCAGGTGCTGCCTTTTCAACTTTCGGTGTTTGTACTGATTGTGCTGAAACTGATGCAGCCGCCTTTTGATCATGTGCTGCAACATCTTGCGCTCTTACTCTTCCTAATGGATCATTCGTTTGGACTGCTGTTAAATCGATTCCTCTCTCTCTTGCCAGCTTGCGAGCAGCTGGTGAAGCAATAGGATGTTGTTTATTAACTTGTTCTTCTTTTTGTTCCTTTGGCTCCTCTGTAGTTTGAGCTTCTGTTTCAATCTTTTCAGCTTTTTTTTCTTCAACTGCCTGTGGTTCTTCAGGAGCTCCTTCTGCGCTGACTATAGCAATTGTTTCTCCGACTTGAACCGTATCTCCTTCATTTGCTTTTAATTCTTTAATGATTCCACTTTCCTCAGAAATAATTTCCACATTTACTTTATCTGTTTCCAATTCAACAATATAGTCGCCCTTTTCCACATATTCCCCTGTTTTCTTTAACCATTGGGCTACAGTTCCTTCGGTAATTGATTCAGCTAATTCTGGTACCTTAATCTCTGCCATTTTAATTTTCCCCCTCAATTCATTCCATAGTCAATGCTTCATTTACGATTCTTGCTTGATCTTTTCGATGAACAATTGGATCCCCTTCAGCAGGACTAGATCTTCTTCTTCTACCGACATATTGTAAGGAAATAGAATCGGAAATTAGTTTTCTAATTCTTGGCTCCATAAAGCTCCATGCTCCCATATTCTTTGGCTCCTCTTGAACCCATACTACCTCTTTTAAATTTGGGTAGCGTTGAATAATTTCAGTTAGCCTCTCTTCTGGGAAAGGGTAAATTTCTTCAACTCTTGCAAGGTGGATTGCTTCTGCATTTTCAAGCTTTTTATGTGCTTGATATAAGTCAATGGAAATTTTACCGGTAGAAAGAACTAATCGCGTAACAGCATTGTCATTTTGTCCTGTGTTATCTACTTCTAAAACAGAATGAAACGCACCTTCACTAAATTCTAGTCCGTTAGAAGCAACATCAGCATTACGCAGCAAGCTCTTTGGTGTCATAATAACTAAAGGTCGTACTTCTTCTTTATTTAGAATTGCTGCCTGTCTTCTTAAAATATGAAAGTATTGTGCAGATGATGATAAATTTGCAACCGTCCAGTTATTTTCAGCTGCTAAGATTAAGAATCGCTCCAATCTTGCACTGGAATGTTCTGGTCCCTGACCTTCATATCCATGTGGTAAAAGCATTACTAAACCAGATTTCTGTCCCCATTTAGCTCTGCCAGCTGCAATGAATTGATCAAACATTACTTGTGCTGCATTAGCAAAATCACCAAATTGCGCTTCCCATAATACAAGTGTTTCAGGAGCATGAACATTGTAACCGTACTCAAATCCTAGTACAGAACCTTCCGATAACGGACTGTTATGAACAGCAAATGACGCTTTCGCTTTAGATAAGGTATGCAAAGGTGAATACTGCTTCCCTGTTACATAGTCATGTAAAATAATATTACGATGAGCAAATGTACCACGTTCAGAATCCTGCCCTGAAAGTCTGATTGGTGTACCGTCTTCTAAAATCGTTGCAAAAGCCAATGTTTCCGCTAAAGACCAATCAATTTTCCCTTCCCCTTCTAGAGCATCATTTCTCCGCTTTAAAACTTTTCCTAATTTATCAAAAACTTGAAATTGAGAAGGATAGGAAAGTAACTCACTATTTATTTGTTTTAATTGCTCAATTGGAACAGATGTTTTAACTTTCGGCAATTGACGCTCCACCGAATTAGGTGGGTTGGTAATATCCGGATCTTCATTTTTCTTTGGTACTCTATCATGTGCTTCTTTAAGTTTTCTTGTAACCTCTTCTTTCAACGCTTGAATATCTTCTTCATTTATCACATTTTCGGCAACTAGCTTTTCACCGTACAGCTTTGTAATGGTTGGATGTTCGTGAATTAACTTGTACATTAATGGATTTGTCGTCATTGGTTCATCCATTTCATTGTGACCATATCTTCTATAACCAATTAAATCGATTAAAAAGTCCTTCTTAAACTTCTCTCTATATTCGATAGCTAGTTTTGCAGCTTTTATACAAGCTTCTGGGTCATCTGCATTCACGTGAATAATAGGAATCTCAAATCCCTTTGCAAGATCACTAGCATATCTAGTAGATCTCGAATCACTAGATTCTGTTGTAAATCCAATTGTGTTATTAGCGATAATATGAATTGTTCCACCTGTTCGATAACCCTTTAACCCTGTTAAATTTAAAGTCTCAGAAACAATTCCTTGCCCAGGAAAAGCTGCATCTCCGTGGATTAAAATAGCTAGTGATTTATTAGAATCTTCCGCTGGAAAGCCAGGTTTTGTTCTATCATCCTGTGAAGCTCTTGTAAATCCTTCTACTACTGCACCTACAAACTCCAGATGACTTGGATTGTTTGCAAGAGTGAGCCGGACATTTGAAACATTATTTGATTTAATTTGTCGATCCAAGCCTAAATGGTATTTTACATCCCCAGTCCAGCCAAAGCTAATACCGATTGATCCTTCTGATGGTACTAACTGTTTATTAGGAGCATGCTGAAATTCTGCAAATATCATTTCATAAGGCTTCTCTAATACATGGGCTAACACATTTAATCGACCTCTATGCGCCATTCCTATATTAATATTTTGAGCACCATTTAATACTGATTCAGATATAATCTTATCTATCATTGGTACCATTGTATCGAGACCTTCAATCGAAAATCTCTTTTGACCGACATATGTTCTATGTAAAAAATTTTCGAATTCTTCAACTTCTATTACCCTTTTTAAAAGCTTTCTTTTTAACTCTTTATGACAGGCGGGTTTTAAGCTTCCTGACTCTACTTTAGACTGTAGCCAGTTTTTTTCTTTAATATCATTAACATGATAGTATTCAAATGCAATGGTCTTTGTATAAATCTCTTTTAAATATTGAACCGCTTCATAGCCATTTATTATATGATTAGGAGCATCTGGACAAATTAAACGAGCTGGAATTTTTTCTAAATCTTCTTTCGTTAAATCAAAACGAGCTAAATCAAATAACTCATACTCTCTCTTATGATCCTTTAAAGGATAAATATCAGCCGCTAAATGTCCATATGCTCTTATCTTATTCACTAATGTTACTGCTGCAATAATTTTTTCAACTTGAACTTCGGACTGTAGAGATAAATGATTCGTGCTAGTTTTTGTTTGATTATCAATTGGGGGACCCCATTGATCAAAATGCCTTTTCATTTCTTCATCAACTGAATTTGGATCTTGAACGTATTTCTCATAAAGCTCCATTACGAGCCCTAAGTTCGGCCCATAAAATCTTGGTTGGTATGAGACTGTACCATCAGATGGCTTCTCCATGAAAATTTCCCTCCACCACTTTTATTATCATTTTTTATCTTCCCTTTGTTATTGCGCTTTACACTTTCTAGTGAAAAAACATTTTTTAAAACGTTTACATTTCTATTCTATCATGGTTTAATAACAGCTTCAAAAGTTTTACACATTTTTATGGTAAAAAAATTAAAAATATTTTTTATCGGCCCTATCTTCAGAAAAAAAAAACAATCTTAGTAGTAATCATATGCAGCATAAAGTTTTACATGACAAAGCAAAAAAGAGTGAAACATAGTTAACCCGAAAAAAAAGCCAGACAAACATGGTTTCCTCTGTTTGTCTGGCTTTATTAGTTGCTCATAATAGGAATAATTCGAAAGAAATTACAGGATGCTAATATTCTGCTCCCTGCCCTTCTTCCTCTTTTTCTTTGATGATAACTATATTTTAAAGCGAACAATTACTTTTGTTCCTTGACCAACCTTACTTTTAATTTCAATTGTCCCATTATATAAACTAACAATTTGCTTTGCAATGGCTAATCCAAGTCCTGTTCCACCCTGTTCTCTACTCCTAGCTTTATCCACTCGATAAAACCGGTCAAATACTTTTTCAAGATCTTCTTTAGGTATTCCAATTCCATGATCGATAATTTCAAGGATAAAATGGTTGTCTTTTTCATACGTATGCAGAAAAATATTTTTTTCATGTACAGAATATTTGACCGCATTATCAAGTAATATAGTCGTTATTTGCTGCAAATGTTGCTCAGATACCTCATAAAGATGGAGAGAGTCAAGTTTTATCTCGAATGTAAAATCGTCATGGAGCATCACAAAATCACGAATAGTATGCTCAAAAATCCACTTTACCCTCTCAGGAGTTAATTCTGCATCCATTCTATTTTGCTCTAATTTGGATAAGTCTAATAAACTGATAATTAGTTTTTTTAGACGAGCAACTTCTTCAGTTGATGTTTGCAGTGACTCTTCTAATATATCTTCATTATTCTTCCCCCATCTATTTAGCATGGAAAGATGACCCTCTAAGACAGAAACCGGGGTCCTCAATTCATGGGAAGCGTCTTCAATAAATTGTTTTTGCTGCTGAAAGGATTGTTCAATCACATCCATCATCTCATTGAAAATAAGAGATAAATCAGCAATTTCGTCCTTTTGAGGATAGACTGGCATCCTTTCCTTGAATCCACTGTTTTTTATTTTTTTCATTGTTTTTGTCATCGAATTAACTGGTCGTAATAATAAATAGGAAATAAAATAACCAATAAGGGCGCTGATAATGAGTGCAGCAATTGCAAACATTGTCATTGCAAACCATAAGTGTTCTCGTACTTTATCTAAGGATTCCAGAGAACGAATAATTTCTACTCTGCCATTAAATGCTTTTGTCTTAATTTCCTTACTATAAACTAGTGAATTCTGATCTCCAATTGAAATATAATGAAACTGTTCATCATTATATATTTGATTGGGCTCAATAATCGGGAAATCTCCATTCATATCTGCAAGGATGGCTTGTCCATTTTCATCTAAAATACGAATTAGTTGGTTATTATTATTAAGTTTTTCTAATAAAGTGACATTTGCGGCGATTTCTTCGTCTGTAGGATTCTTTTCTTGCAAACTCAATTGTTTAACAACTTGGTTCATCGCTTGTTTTACATCTGTTTCTTCCTGATTTAATAACCAAGAAGAAACAGTATGAAATTCAAAAAAGGAAAAAATAGAATAAGTTAAAAAAATACTAAAGGATAACCCAAGTGTTAATTTCCATTTCCAAGGTAAAAGAGATATTTTTTTTATCCATTTCATCTCATCACATATCCTATTCCTCTGACCGTTTCGATATATACTTCTTGTCCAGATGGATCAAGCTTATTCCTTAAATACCTAACATATACATCGATTACGTTTGTTTCTACTTCTGATTCATAACCCCAGATTTTTTCTAATAATATATCTCTTGATAAGACAATATTAATATTGGTCATGAACATATAAAGCAAATCATACTCTCGTTTGGTTAAGGACAGAATCTCATCTCCTTTTTTGGCGATATGTGATTCCACCTCCAGAGTAATATCTTTATAAGTCAACTTTGTCATAATTTGATTGGAAGTATTTGTTTGTGGCTCTACTCGGCGAAATAATGCACGTAATCTAGCAAGCAGTTCTTCAATCGCAAATGGCTTAACCAAATAATCGTCTGCGCCACTATCTAATCCAGAAACTCGATCTAAAACGCTATCCCGTGCAGTTATCATTAATATTGGGGTGTTTTTTGTTTGACGGAGTCTTCTGCATACCTCAATGCCATTTAATTCAGGCAGCATTAAATCTAATAAGATAATATCCCACTCTTCCTCTAATGCTTTATGAAGACCGCTCCTACCATCTGAGCAGACTTCTGTTTTATACCCTTCATATGTTAATTCCAACTCGATAAATCTCGATAAATTTTTTTCGTCTTCTATAATCAAAATTTTTTTCATTATACCACGCTCTCTATTTAACATAGGCAATGTTACAAGCGGCATGTTGAAATTTGATTTATTATGAAAGGAAATTTCAACAAAACTGCTTTAACTTGCCTAAATATATGATTATTTTATCATGTTAGAAGCTTGATATACAAAAAATACCCCGTAATCTTTAATTTTGCTTCGAAAACATTGAATCCATAATAGCATGTGCCATTTCTACAAATTGAAATCCGAATAATGATGCTGCTGTTAAAGAACTAAATACAATCATTGCAATGCGAAGAAATTGCATGTTTCATCTCTCCTTTGAATTAAACTTTCGCTTAAAAGTATCGAGGTCATTCCTCTATTACCCATTAATAACTATATTGAAAGCACATTTCTAGTTAATTTAATAAATTAAAAAACTTTTCTAATGTGCTAATGTGAATAAAACTTATGGTATACCTCTTTTTGTAAAAAAGCATGAAAGAAACATTAAAATTTGATGAGAAGAAAAAATAAAGAATATAATTGATGGAATTAGCCATTATAAAATTAGAAACCTTTCTAATTATTGTAAGTCCTGACAACAGATATGGTTCATTCATACGAAAGGAAGCGTTCATGTAGATAGCCATTTCCATGAACAATGGTTTGTAAGTTTAGGAGGTAGATCGATGAATATTGGGCGTGCGATTGAAATTATGAATGCTGCAGATATTGTGGATGTTAGTTATCAAGGAGAAAAGATTATTATCCAGAATGTAAATGAAAAAACAAAGAAAGCAACTATCTATACAAAAACAAATCCAGAACACGAGTTAGATGTAGATGTATACCAGCTTATTGAAGAAATATGATGATATATTACAATAGAAAGAATATAGTTTCTTTTCAGAAATAACAAAATAATTCTTGCCAATAAGCGAAATATATAGTAAATTAATAGTCAATTACATACGTAATTCTTATCAAGAGAGGTAGAGGGAATGGCCCGACGAAACCTCAGCAACCTTCAGTATCCTATATACTGAAAAGGTGCTAATTCCATCAAGCAAATGCTTGAAAGATAAGAAGAATGACCATTAGTATCCAAAGTCTTCTTCTTATAACGAAGAAGGCTTTTTTCATGTCATTTTTCTTTATCTTTTCTTGGTTTGTTTTAATTACATAAAAAATCCACAATATGAGAATAGGAGAGTTATAGAATGTATAGTTTAGAAACGAAGTTAGCGCAAATTGGTAATAGAAGTGAAACAACTACTGGGTCAGTTAATCCGCCTGTTTATTTTTCAACAGCTTATCGTCATACAGGAATTGGAGAATCAACTGGCTATGATTATACACGAACAGGAAATCCTACTCGTCAAATTTTAGAAAATGCAATTGCTGAATTAGAAGAAGGAGACCGCGGCTTTGCATGTAGTTCCGGAATGGCAGCAATTCAAACAATTCTTTCCCTTTTCCAAAGCGGAGATGAATGGATTATTTCTAAAGATTTATATGGCGGTACATACCGTCTATTAGAACAAGGGTATAAAAAATGGGGTCTTCGATGTACGTACGTTAATACCTCAGATACTGATGCTGTGCGTGCGGCGATTTCCCCAAAAACAAAAGCAATCTTCCTTGAAACTCCTACGAATCCTTTAATGGAACAGACGGATATTTCTGTGATTGCTTCCATCGCAAAAGAACACAATATTCTGCTTATTGTTGACAATACTTTTTATACTCCTATTATCCAACAGCCGATTCGTTTAGGTGCTGATATCGTTATCCACAGTGCAACAAAATATTTAGGTGGACATAATGACGTTCTCGCTGGTCTTATTGTTGCAAAGGGAGAAGAGCTTTGTAATGAGCTTGCCTTACACCATAATTCAGCTGGAGCTGTTTTAAGTCCCTTTGATTCGTGGCTATTGATGAGAGGAATGAAGACACTGGCGTTAAGAATGGAAAAACATGAAGAGAACGCGAAAATACTCTCTACTTTTCTGCAAGAACATGACGCTGTTGTAGATGTCCTCTATCCTGGTCGTGGCGGAATGATCTCGTTTAGAATCCAAAGCGAATCTTGGGTTAATCCATTTTTGCAAAACTTAACGTTAATCTCATTTGCCGAAAGTCTTGGAGGGGTGGAAAGTTTTATTACATATCCTGCCACTCAAACTCATGCAGATATTCCACTTGAAGTCAGATTAGAAACTGGTGTCGATAATCGACTATTACGTTTTTCAGTTGGTATTGAAAACGCAAATGATTTAATCAAAGATCTAGATAAAGCCTTTTCTATTGCAAAGGGAATTGCACAGGAGGTAACAATATGAGTACATCATATACATTTGAAACAAAATTACTTCATAATAAACATAAATTCGATCCAGAAACAGGAGCTGTCAGCGTGCCAATTCAGCACGCTTCCACCTTTCACCAAAAAGATATTGATGAATTCGGAAAATACGACTATAGCCGAAGCTTAAATCCAACAAGAGAAGCATTAGAAGAAGTTGTGGCAGAATTAGAAGAAGGAACACACGGCTTTGCCTTCTCTTCAGGAATGGCTGCTATTTCAACAGCATTTCTATTATTATCGCAAGGAGATCATGTCGTTATTTCGGAAGATGTTTATGGTGGAACATATCGTATGGTGACGACCGTATTAAATCGATTTGGAATCGATCATACCTTTGTAGATATGACCAATCTAGAAGAAGTTGCAGCAGCTGTATTGCCAAACACAAAAGTCTTTTATGTAGAAACTCCTTCCAATCCTTTATTAAAAGTAACCGATATTGAAGCAATTAGCTTACTTGCCAAAAAATACAATGCACTTACTTTCGTGGATAATACCTTTTTAACACCAGCCTTACAAAAACCATTAACACTAGGTGCAGATGTTGTGCTTCATAGCGCTACTAAGTTCTTATCTGGCCATAGCGATGGAATTGCTGGAGTAGCAGTAGTTAAAGATGCAGAGCTGGCAAAGCAAATTGGTTATTTACAAAATTCGTTTGGCGCAGTTCTCGGCGTACAGGATTGCTGGCTGCTCCTTAGAGGAATAAAGACATTACATGTTCGGATGAAGCATTCAAGTGAAGGTGCAAGAATGATCGCTGAGCATTTGCAAAACCACCCATTAATAAAAAAAGTGCATTATCCAGGTTTTGAAGATCATCCACAATATGCGATCCAAAGAAAACAAGCGCTAAATCCAGGAGCAGTTTTCTCCTTTGAGTTATATTCAGAAGAGGCAATGCGTACTTTTGTAGAGAATGTCAAACTTCCTGTATTCGCCGTTAGTCTTGGTGCGGTTGAATCGATTCTTTCTTATCCAGCAAAAATGTCTCATGCTGCAATGGATCCTTTAGCTAGATCTGAACGTGGAATTACAGATTCCCTTCTACGCTTATCTGTTGGATTAGAGAATCCATTAGATTTAATCAATGATTTTGATACAGCTCTAAAAAAGACCGCAGAGTTACATTATATTTAACTGGAGGATTACAATGAATTTTCTTGATAGACTAAAAAATGAAATTTTAATTGGTGATGGTGCTATGGGCACCCTCCTCTATTCTTATGGAAAAGATACTTGCTTTGAATCTTTAAATCTTTCTCACCATGAACAGATTGAACAGGTACATCAAGCATATATCCATGCCGGCGCAGATATAATTCAAACTAATACATATGCTGCCAACTATTTAAAATTACAAAGATATGGTTTAGAAGATAACGTAAAGGAAATAAATAGCGCAGCCGTGAAAATTGCCAAAAAAGCTGTGGAAAATAAAAATGTAAATATATTAGGAACGATTGGTGGAAATAGAGGCGTGAAGCCCCAAGCAATTAGTTTAGAAGAACTGAAGCGTAGTTTTCGTGAACAGCTATACTGTTTGTTATTAGAAGATGTCGACGGGATTCTTTTAGAAACATTTTATGATTTGGAAGAACTCGAAACAGTACTGCAAATTACTAAAAAAGAAACAGATATTCCAGTCATTGCCCAGCTTTCCATACACGAAATAGGGATTTTACAAAACCAAATATCCCTTGCTTCTGCTTTCGATAGATTAGAAAATTTAGGTGCTGATGTTATTGGGTTGAATTGCAGATTAGGACCACACCATATGATTGCTTCACTTGAACAAATACCATTACCTAAAAATGCCTACTTATCTGCCTATCCCAATGCTAGTTTGCCGAGTTATATTGACGGAAAATTCGAATATAAAGATAATGCAGAATATTTCCAAAAATCAGCCGAAGAATTTAGAAAGCAAGGCGTTCGTCTTTTAGGCGGCTGCTGTGGAACAACACCTGAACATATCAGAAATTTCGCAAAGGTGTTAAAGGAAGCCTCCCCTATCACAGAAAAAACAGTTGCAACTAATAAGACTGCTGTGGATGCTATATTTCATCATTCCTCTCCCCCTAGGGATTACACCCCTTTGGAGGAGATTGTAAAAACAAGAGCTTCTGTTATTGTAGAATTAGATCCTCCAAGAAAACTAGATACGACTCGATTCTTTGAAGGTGCTAAAAAACTAAAAGAAGAAGGAATTGATGCTTTAACACTTGCGGATAACAGTTTAGCATCTGCCCGTATTTCCAATACAGCAATTGGTACATTAGTAAAGCAAAACATTGGGCTTCGTCCCCTTGTTCATATTGCTTGCCGGGATCGCAATATAATTGGTTTACAGTCTCATTTAATGGGATTACATACATTAGGAATTCATGATGTCCTAGCCATTACAGGAGATCCAGCTCGTGTTGGGGATTTTCCAGGTGCTTCTTCTGTTTATGATATGACTTCCTTTGACTTAATTTCGATGATTAAGCAATTAAATGAAGGTCTCTCCTTCTCTGGCAAAAATCTCGGACAAAAAACGACATTTTCGGTTTCAGCTGCATTTAATCCAAATGTTCGTCAAGTGGAAAAAGCAGTAAAGCGGTTAGAGAAAAAAGTAGCATGCGGTGCTGATTACATTATAACCCAGCCGATTTATTCCGAACAAAAAATAATTGAACTTTATGAAGCAACAAAACACATTGATATTCCTATCTATATCGGTTTAATGCCCTTAACAAGCAGTAACAATGCGGAGTTTTTACACAACGAGGTTCCTGGCATAAAAATAGATGACTCCATACGGCGCACCATGGCACAATTTAAAGACAATCCAGAACAAGCAGCACAGGAAGGTCTCAAAATCACCAAATCTTTAATCGACACTGCAGCTAATTATTTTAACGGTATTTACTTAATAACACCCTTTTTACGTTATGAGCTTTCTGTGGAATTAGCTCGCTATACGAAATTACGAACTGCGGCACTTAGGAGGACAACTGATGCAACAAACTTCATTAGCTGAACAACTTAAACGAAAAATTATCATTATGGATGGTGCAATGGGAACAATGCTCCAGCGAGAGAACTTAACGGCAGCCGATTTTGGTGGAGAAGAATTAGAAGGATGCAATGAAAATCTTAATCTAACAAGACCAGATATTATTACGAAAATTCATGAATCTTACCTCCATGCCGGAGCAGATATTATTGAAACCAATACATTTGGTGCAACTAAAATTGTCCTGGATGAATATCATCTAGGGCATATTGCTTACCAATTAAATGTTAAAGCAGCGAAACTTGCTAGAGAAGCAGCAAACAAATATTCTACAGCTGATTGGCCAAGATTTATTGCAGGTGCAATGGGCCCAACAACGAAAACATTAAGTGTTACTGGCGGCACTACATTTGAAGAACTCATTTCTTCATACGAAGAGCAAGCATTAGGATTAATCGACGGAGGTGTTGATCTCCTCCTTCTGGAAACAAGTCAGGATATGCTGAATGTTAAAGCTGGATTTTTAGGCATTAAACAAGCATTTGCAAAAACAGGAAAAGAACTACCACTAATGATTTCTGGAACGATTGAACCAATGGGGACTACTCTTGCCGGACAGTCGATCGAAGCATTTTACATTTCTATAGAACATATGCGTCCTATTGCCATTGGCCTAAATTGTGCAACAGGTCCTGAGTTTATGCAGGATCATATTCGCTCACTTTCAAGTCTGTCTAAGTTTGCTGTTAGCTGTTATCCAAATGCTGGCTTGCCTGATGAAGAAGGAAACTACCACGAAACAGCCTCCTCTCTTGCCAATAAACTTGGTGGATTCGCAGAAGAGGGCTGGCTTAATATTGTTGGGGGCTGCTGTGGTACTACACCTGAGCATATTCGAGCAATCGCCGAAAAAATGAAAGACATCTCCCCGCGAAATGTTGCAGAAACTAATTTTCACATGGTTTCTGGAATTGAGCCCTTTATTTATGATGATCCTACATTAAGACCAATTATGGTTGGGGAACGAACGAATGTTATTGGTTCAAGGAAATTTAAAAGGCTGATAAAAGAAGGGAAATATGAAGAAGCAGCAGAAATTGCTAGAGCTCAAGTCAAAGGCGGAGCCCATGTTATCGATATTTGCTTAGCAGATCCTGATAGAGATGAATTACAAGACATGGAGCTTTTCATGGAAGAAGTTGTAAAAAAAGTCAAGGTTCCCCTTGTAATTGATTCTACTGATGAACAAGTAATTGAAAAGGCACTCTCCTACTCACAAGGAAAAGCAATCATCAATAGTATTAACCTGGAGGATGGCGAAGAAAGATTTCAAGCTATCGCTCCTCTCATCCATAAGTATGGAGCAGCTGTTGTTGTCGGAACTATTGATGAAGATGGCATGGGAGTTACTGTAGAGAAAAAACTACAAATAGCCAAGCGATCCTATGATCTGTTAACAAAAAAATATAACATTAATGGTCAAGATATAATATTTGATCCCCTTGTCTTTCCTGTAGGAACGGGAGATGAACAGTACATCGGCTCAGCATTAGCGACGGTAGAAGGAATTAAACAAATAAAGCAAGCATGCCCAGACGTCCAAACTATTCTTGGAATAAGCAATGTTTCCTTTGGTCTCCCTCCTGTCGGTCGAGAAATATTAAATAGTGTCTTTCTTTATCACTGCACACAAGCTGGCCTTGACTACGCAATCGTTAATACAGAAAAATTGGAAAGATTTGCGTCCATAAGTAAAGAAGAAATTGAATTGGCTGAAAAACTTTTATTTGAAACAACAGATGAAACGCTGGCTATTTTCACAGACTTCTATCGAGATAAGAAAAAAGAAAAGATCAATTCACTTGAAAATTTAACGTTAGATGAACGGTTAGCTTACTATGTTGTGGAAGGAACAAAAGAAGGATTAATAGCTGATTTAGCTATTGCACTTACTACATATAGTGCCCCACTAGATATTATAAATGGTCCTCTTATGGATGGAATGAAGGAAGTTGGCCGCTTATTTAATGATAATCAGCTAATTGTCGCAGAAGTGCTGCAAAGTGCAGAAGTGATGAAAACGGCCGTTTCTTTTTTAGAAGGATATATGGACAAAAATGTTTCCGCATCTACTAAAGGCAAAGTTATTTTAGCAACTGTTAAAGGAGATGTTCATGATATCGGCAAAAATCTCGTTGATATCATTCTCTCTAATAACGGCTATGAAGTCATCGATCTCGGCATCAAAGTTCCCCCAGCAGATTTAGTTGCTGCTATTAAAAAGGAACAACCAAATATTGTTGGCTTGTCTGGTTTACTTGTAAAATCGGCACAACAGATGGTACTGACAGCTGCAGATATGAAACAAGCTGGCATAGAAGTTCCTATCTTAGTAGGGGGAGCAGCATTATCAAGAAAATTTACCGACACAAAAATTTCGCGTGAATATGATGGATTAGTATTATATGCAAAAGATGCAATGAATGGCCTATCTCTTGCAAATCAGCTGACTAATAAAGACGAATTCGATTTGCTTAAACAGGAACACGAAAAGAAAAAACAATTACTTTCAGCTAGTCCAGTAAAAGAATACACAAAACCTGTTATCACAGGGATTAAAAGAAAAACTGTTAACCTAGATGCTCCCGTCTTTGTGCCGCAGGATACAAAAAGACATTTATTAACGAATTATACGACCGGTCATATTAAACCATATATTAATAAACAAATGCTCCTAGGTCACCATTTAGGAGTTAAAGGAAAAATTGATGTTTTACTAGAAAATAAAGATGATAAAGCCGTCCAATTAAATAATATGATTGAACAATTGTTAATAGAAGCTGAACAAAATAATTGGATTCTGCCAAAAGCGGTTTATCGCTTTTTCCCTGCTCAATCAGATGGCAACAAGATCTATATCTATGATCCAAAAGACAATACGAAAAAAATCGAAACCTTTGATTTTCCAAGACAAGAAAGAGAACCATTTTTATGCCTAGCGGACTATCTAAAACCAGTCGATAGTGGAGTGATGGACTATGTTGCATTTTTTGCTGTGACAGCTGGTACTGGTATACGGGAAGCAGCAGAACAGCTTAAACGAAATGGAAGATTTCTTGAATCCCATGCCCTTCAATCCCTTGCGCTAGAAACAGCTGAGGGGTTAGCAGAATTAATTCATCGACAGATTAGAGATAGATGGGGATTTCCTGACCCGGCAACTTTTACAATGAAGGATCGCTTTACAGCAAAATATCAAGGACAAAGATTTTCATTTGGATATCCAGCTTGCCCGGAATTGGAAGATCAGAAAAAATTGTTCAGCTTATTATCACCAGAAGATATTGGAATTACCTTGTCCGAAGAATGTATGATGGAGCCTGAGGCATCTGTTTCAGCAATGGTATTTGCCCATCCGGATGCACGTTACTTTAACGTCTTATCTAGCAATTCCTTATAATATTATTGTCTAGTGAAGTATTTGCTAGCTACAAAAAAATCCAATCCTGCTGTCAGCAAAGCTGGATTGGATTTTTACTTCGTCTATCTCTTTCACACTGTAAAATACATATAATAATTATCCATTTTTACCCTTTCACATCTATATATATTCTTAATATTATGATAAACTTACAATTAACTATTTTCAGAAAGCAGAAAGAAGGTCATACAATGATTCGAGAACTTACAGAACAAGATCATGCTGAGGTGATGAAATTTTTACTTCAAGACCCTTCGATGAATCTTTTTATTATTGGCGATATTGAAGCGTTTGGGTATCATTCAGAATTTCAAAGACTTTGGGGAGAATTCCAGAGCGGAGAGATAAAAGCAGTGCTTCTCAAATATTATAAAAGCTATATATTTTACTCTGTCGATAAAGATCATTTTGACGTCCAAGCTTTTGCGGCTCTAATGGAAACCAATTCAAATCCAGTAACACTATCAGGAAGAGCGGATTTAGTAGAAAAATTTGAAAACCATCCTTCTTTAAAATTAGGAAGGAAAAGAGTAACTTATTTTGCTCAATGCGGCAAAAAACGAAAAATTGAAAAAACGAAAATGATCAAACAGGCTAGTCTTAATGATATTGATCGCATTGTCGCATTGCGCAATTCTATTGATGAATTTATTACAACAGATGATTCAAGAGATATGCTCAAGAAAGCGATCGAGACTAAAACCGGGCGGACATATTTTCTTGAAAACGATAAAGGAGAAATTATATCAACTGTCTCCACTACAGCAGAAAATTCCCATTCAGCAATGATTGTCGGCGTCTGTACACATAAAGACTACAGAAATAAAGGATTGGCAAGCAAGCTAATGACGGCCCTAGTTAATGATGTATTAGATGAAAAACAGTTTGTCTGCTTATTTTACGATAATCCTGATGCTGGTAAAATTTATAAAAAAATTGGCTTTGAAGATATTGGATTATGGACTATGTATCGCTAAACACTCCCTATATTTTGCACCTAATGGCTCGTATAAAACAATCTAGAAAACAAACCATTTCTAAATATTAAACAAAATAAAGCCAACAATTATACAGAGATGCATATAATTGTTGGCTTTTTTATTCCTATTATAAATGAATGTTTGCGGCTATCCTCTTTAGATAACCGCATTTTTCAAAGGACAATAAACTGCGTTTATTTATCAATCATCCTTCCAAATCGATTTAACTTATTTAAGCAATAATTCTAAATCGGTAAAAAGAGAAATCATTTTCTGCAGCTGTCTCCATTCCTTCGATTGCATATTCACTAAATCAACCGTATAAGTCGTGGTCACAGTAACCAATCGAGCAGTACATTTAACCGTTTCAATTCCTAGCAGCTCTTCTTCCCAATCCCACATTTTTAAGCGATATAATTCCATCCTTAAAGCATCAAACTCTTCCGGCTCAATTTTATTAAAAACCGGTGGGATCACAATCGGAAACTGACTCCATTCTTGAATTAAGTAGTTGCGAAGATCGAAATCAATATGAATACTGAAAGAATGTTCTTGATTTACTTTATATTCAACAATTAATTTTGTAATTTCTTTTGCTGGATGAATCGATACTATATCATCATAAACCTCAAACAAGTCTTTTTTTCGAGAAAGTACAGACTTTATGGAGGACATAGAAATAGGTGTATCTTCCTCTCCTAAATAACTATTTAATTCATTAAAAATAGCGGAAAGGGTTGTCGGGCCTTTTTGTTGCAAAACTTCAATTATTTTTTCGTACAATGTGCTCATCTGTATTTCCTCCACTATTTAAATCTACCTATTAATGACTGCTTGTCCCATTATCTTATCGCAAATTCCAAAAATTTTCCATAGCCAGTGTATATGAAAACTAATTCCACTATTTTCTTGCAAAAAAGACAAGTTACGATAATTGTTCTTGATGACTGCCGGTTAATCGGTTCATCTCCTCAAAAATAAAATAACTCATTTTCTTGTAGCCTTCAGCATTTAAATGAATTCCATCATCACTAATGAAATCAGCAATATTCCCAGCCTTTTTAAGAGCTGAGCGAACATCTATACTTGGAAGATTTAATTGCTCGATTAATTTGTTTAAATGAAAATTATATAAACCATGCCAATGCTCTATCCCGCCACAGCAGCTAATCCAATGACTAATTGCTGTACCATATCTATCTGCAATTGATTTATAATATCTGACTGGATCCAGTGGTGGCAAAGTTAACAATATTGGCGTGATATTAGATTGCTTCATTTTTGTGACCATTTGAGCAATGTTTTCGATATATTGATTAATCGGAACAATCGGCTCATGATTACTATCAGGATCCTCGGCTACTTCTTGCCATTGAAAATTGCAATCATTCCCGCCTACGTTTAATAAAACATAATTCGGCTCCTCAGAAAGCACATCCTTTTCCAATCGCTTTAGTAATAAATCAGAATTATCATTAAATACACCCTTATTTAAGACAATTGTATCTTCTGAATTATTTAAGGCAAATAATTTTCCAAGTAAAGCGGGATAATTGTCTTTAATTATTCTTATCCTACCTTTTACAAATGAGACACCTCTTGTTAAGCTATCTCCAAAACAGATAATTTTCATTTAACATCCCTACTTTTTTCATTCTAATACTATAACTTATTATAACAGAAAAAAGGTTGTGCGAGAAAACTTCTGGTTTTTCCAAAAATAGGGTATGAATTGTATTTTTGTCCTAAAATAAGCAAATAAAAAGCTGTCTCCAATAATTATTGGAGACAGCCTAAAATCACATTTGTATTAAGATTTTTGTCTATTTAAAACGATATCTTCTTCCTTCTTTTCTTCAGGAGCTGCTTGATTAGATGTTCGTAAAGGAATTTCTTTTAAGAAGAAAACTAATAAAAACGCAACAACTAGGACGATGGTTCCAGTTAAGAATACCGTTGATAATGTATCTCCTAATGCATCTCTGATTCCTTGAATCATTTGCGCAAATATTGGTTGTACATCTGCAGGTAAATTTGCTTCTGTCTGTTCGAGTAATGGTTTATTCATCAATGCTTGTGGATTGGCGAAACCAACCATTTGCTCTGTTACTTTCGGATCTAACGTTGCTAAATCTTTTACTACTGGCGAGTTTTGCATCGTATCTTGCAAGTTTGTCTTAAGATTATTTGCCATAACTGTACCCATGACCGCAATACCAATTGTACCACCTAGATTACGGAATAATTGAGTGGAAGCAGTTACTACCCCCAATTCTTTATGGGAAACGGCATTTTGAGTAGCAATTGAAAATACCGGCATACCAATACCTAGTCCCAAACCAAATACAATCATACTTAAAATCGCCATTGGTACACTATTCATAAAAATCATAATGGCCATACCAGCGATCATTGTTGGAACCCCGATTAAGGCAAAACGTTTGTATTTCCCTGTTTTTGAAATTAACTGACCTATAATGGTACTTGAGATAACCATAACAATAGACATTGGCATTGTTACATAACCAGCATAAGTAGGAGATATCCCTAATACACCTTGAACGAAGAAAGATAGATAAATCATGGCACCCATCATTCCAAAGTTCATAATAAAACCAATTATATTAGAAACAGTAACAATATTATTTTTGAATAGATGTAATGGTAAAATTGGATTTTTTGCTTTCTTTTCCACCAATACAAACACAATAGCAAAAACAATACTTGCTGCAATCAATCCGAGAATTTGTACGGATCCCCATGCATACTCTGTTCCTGCCCATGAAAAGGCCAATAATAATGGAACAATTGCGACAGTCATAAATAAGGATCCAATGTAATCAATACTTTGTTTTCCGTTTCCTTCTACTTTAGGGAATAGTGCCATAATCATACCAAATGCAATAATTCCAATTGGTAGGAAAATCCAGAATAACCAGTGCCAATCTAAATGATCAACTAAGTATCCTCCTAATAGAGGGCCAAGTACACTGGAGAAACCAAATACAGCCGTTAATAATCCCATCCATTTTCCACGTTCACGAGGCGGGAATAAGTCACCAACTGCTGTAAAAGCGGAAGATTGAATAATACCAGCACCTATCCCTTGGATACCGCGGTATGCAATAAATTGAAATACGTCATTGGAAGTACCTGTTAAGAAAGCACCAACCATAAATAATAATATCCCAATTAATAAGAACGGCTTACGTCCATACATATCGGATAGCTTTCCAACAAGCACTGTGGCAATTGTGGATGTGAGCATATAAATATTAATGGTCCATGTATAATAGTCCATCCCATCAAGGATCGAAATGATTTTCGGCATTGCAGTACTAACGATTGTTTGGTTAATCGCTGCAAAAAACATCGCTGCCATGATTGCAATCATAATCGACAGCTTTTTCTTTTGTGTTAAATGTTCCATTGCATTCTCTCTTTTCTTTATAAAATATTAGAAATTCTCGTTTAATAATTTAAAGATACGTTTTAAATGTTGAATATCTTCCTCTGTTAGCTTGTGAAAGTGTTCCTTCATTTTATTCTGCTGCTCTTTTTTCATATTATTAACGATAGTTCTTCCTTTATCGGTAATGGTAATATTGACTACCCTTCGATCTGTCTTTGATCGATCTTTTGTAATATAGTCATCCGCCAATAGCTGATCAGTTATGGTTGTTACAGCAGCGTTAGTAATGTGTACACTTTTGGCGAGATCTGAAACATTAAGGGATCCTACCTTATCTAAATGAAAAAGCAATTTATATTGAGTAATATTTAAATCACTGCTATTTTTATTAAAGTCACTAGTTATATTTTTAATAAAATTGCCAAACATCGCAGTGACTTCAAAAAGCTCTTCGCCATTATGCACCTATCCCCCATCCTTTCTTAAATTACTTTACAAATAAATGTTTAACTTCTTAATTATTAACCATTTAATAATATATAACTTAATTAATTACATGTCAAATATTATTTTTTGTTTTACGTTTTTTTACCCCGTTTTAATGCTAAAAGATTTTTTCCCCCTTTATGCTGCTTCTTTCTATATAAGAAGCTTTTTAAATAAAAGAAATTACAATCTATATGGTAATCGGAAAATAATGTGGAAAGAGGGTTAAAATATACACTTTTCCATAGCATTAGCCAAGATGGAAAAGTCAGCACCATAAATTTCTTTATAGATCCATTCGTAAACAGTTTTTAACCCTCCTGGGAAGTGATTCGTTATATTTTTCCGAAAGTAACTACAACGTTTTTGATTTCTTTTTAACTTTACGTTATCCTAAGTAAATACACTCTTTCTCTAAAGGCTTCAAAAGTGTAATCTCAACCAACGTCTAAATAAAATGATTCAGGGACTTTATAAAAAATTTTGTAATTAGCAACTGTACGGATATTTTTGGCAATGAGGAGAGGATAGAAAAGTAGTCTCTACTAAGAATCTATAATCAGGTTTACTCTCCTTCCAATCAAGAATCTTAAAGTATAGTAGATTGAGCATATTGGTTATTATTTCTTTTCCTTTAACGTATTGGTTATTTTTCAAATAGAATCATTTATGAATTGCTTAAACAAGAAAAGTGGCTGGGAGGCTTGGCACACGCCCCATGGAAAGCGAAGTGTATTCACGCTGCGGATGATTACCACAAACCTTCTTTCTAAAATTAATAAAACCACGAACAATTATACGAATATTTTTTAGTGTGTACGTATAATTGATCGGGGTATATTTGATTGAAATACTTATGTCCCACCCTTCATAGATAAAAACGATATCAGGAAAACAGTTTACAATTGTTTAGTATTTCCTCTGCACTAAGTAAGGTTGCTTCTCTTATCCCCACATTATTAGCTTTCATGAAGGACTGTACTGCTTGGTATCCAACTGCATATCCCGCAAACGGTGATAGCCCAACAGGTTGATATCCCTGTTCTATTGCAATGGTGTCACCAAACATATAACTGCTAACCTCAGCAAAGCCTTTAACATTTACTGCATCTTTTATTATTCCGATTGAGTATTCTAAATCTTCTTTATGAAAAGAAGTAACCCAAGGACCTAAATTGCTTTCTCCGTATAACTCTTTTGCAAATGACTCTGCTAAACCTTCTATAATTAGGTAATCTCCAACTGTAACATTACCATGATCCCAATCAAAATAAGAAAAACGGAGATTATGATGAAATTCATGTGCAATGACAGCAGGGATTTTAGGTATATTATAGGAGTTAGGGAAAATTGCCACTTGAATAAACCCTGGAATTCCCCCAAAGCCACAATAACCTTTTTGTAATTCTAGCTTTTTAGGATCAGCAATATACATTCCAAATTTCAATTCATCATTATTTATTTCTAAGTTCTTCTCTTGTATAAAATCAGTACAGTGATTCAAGGTATCATATGCCGTTTGAAGTGCATGAATCTTCTTTAAATTCTCTAACGCTATCTTTCCGATTTCGGTTTTCGTAACATCAAGATATCCAAGCATTTTTGCAGCCATTATTACGTCATATCCATTAGATTGATTAGCCTTTAAAGGAACATTAATAGTATTCCACATTTTTTCAAAAGGTTTCATCATGGAATACCGAAAGTAGTTTTCTTTTTCATCCTCCATAGAGAACAACTTTTCATATTGCTCGGTTGTATTTTCGATTACTATTTTCATTGTTACCACCTTTTTTATTATCTGAATACTTATCGCTTCAGTCGTAAATTTTGCTAATCCATTACCATATTGATTAATGTTTTTGATAAATCGTTTTAATATGGATTGGACCTATCCATAAAGGGAGCAGGATAGTATTTGGCAAGTTTTTCATTAAAAATGCCATACCATTCATTAATTTTACTTATACTTTTTTAGATTCGGGAGATAGATCACAAAGGCTGCAAGTTTATGGAAAATTATATCCCGCTTTTCAGCTACTCTTTTTACTCTCCTATTCATCTTTTTGTACCTCCTTCAACTGCTACTGTAAAGAATTACGCAACGTAAGTGTCAATAGTTAGAGGATATTTTGTTATGAGATTTTTATAGGAATGGGGAAATTGATTAACTTAAGACAAATTTTGAATGAGGAGTTTTTAATATGGAATTCTAGACTATTATCCGATTATTGGTAGGTGTTTTCTTATTAGCAGGGAATTTCTCCACCATAAGCCGTATATAAAAAATGTCTCACTCGATCTTAAGAGGAGTAATCTATTCACTCCTCAAAGATCAAATAAGACATTCGCTATTTTTATATGTTTTGAAAGGGATTTTTCCATTCCATTAATACTGCATAATTTAAAGAATCTTCATCGTCCAAGTAGTTAGACAATATCGTTACTGGCGTTCTTCCGCATCGCAGTAAAAACGTTAGAACAGGGTCTTGCAATTTGCCTGCCATCACATAGTCTAAATATTTTGCGGGAGAAAGTTTGTCGGCCACTTTTCTGTAACCTGGCATTCTTCCACCGCCCAGCAATCGCTCTATGCCTAAGTGTATAACTAAATAATAGGCACTTTGTATTAGCACTTTACCTAAACCGAGCTTACGATATTTTGGCCGGATACTAATATCGACTACATATAATGCATTTCCATTCTCATCATGTGTGGTAATATAGCCATTATCGGTTATTTTCCCCCATGTGTGCTGGGAATGTTCAGGATCATAAATTGTACGGAAACTTGTTAATGATCCAGCAAGTTCTCCCTCCACTTCCACACAGATTGCCCCTTGTGGGAAATAAGCAAGATGACTTGCTAATTGTTCATCGTTCCACCAGAGATCTTCTGGAAACGGGGCAGGAAAACATTCTGCTTGAATAGCAATTAGTTCGTTAAAATCTCTTTCTTGATAATTTCGGACCGTACATCGAATCGGTTTTTCCTCATCATAAAGAAAAAACTCACTAAAGATCATGCAGTAATCATCCTTCCACAGTCGAATTCCAGTCTGGATAAAGATCTGTTCTTCTATCTCTCCATGTTGTGACAGAACCTTTTTCTCTTACTTCATATAATAAGGAAAGATCTAAATCTGCTGTTACAATCATATCATTATTTAATTCCCCTTCAACGAGAATTCCTTGTGGGGGGAATGGGATATCATTAGGAGTAATGACTGCTGCCTGCCCAAAGTTGGCTCGCATAAAGTCCACATTCGTTAAGCTTCCAACTGTTCCTGTTACAACTACATATACTTGATTTTCAATGGCCCTTGCATGACAAGTATAGCGAACACGATGAAAACCATGACGATCATCTGTACAAGATGGACAAAAAATCACATCTGCTCCTGCTGCTTTTGCCATACGGACAATTTCTGGAAATTCAATATCATAACAAGTTAGAATGGCAATTTTTCCTTTATCTGTATCAAAAATACGGAAGGAGTCCCCTTTTTCCATATTCCATTCATATTCTTCTGTAGGTGTGATATGAAGTTTTGCTTGTTCTTCTATTCTTCCATCTGGATAAAACAAATGAGCTACATTAAATAATTTATCTTCTCTGCGAATAACATGAGTTCCACCGATAATATGCATTCCCGTTTCCACAGCAAATGATCTGAATAATTCCTGATATTGCTCCGTAAATCCAGGGAGCTCATTGATTGTTAAGGCGTTATTTTCATCTCCCATAGATAACAGCTGTGTTGTAAAAAATTCAGGAAATAAAACAAATTCTGCACCAAATTCAAGCGCTGTTCGAACATAATGCTCACATTGTTTAGCAAATTCTTCAAATGACTTAATGTTTTCTAATTTGTATTGTACGGCAGAAACTCTTATTTTCATCTTCCATCTCCCTTTATATGTTTATTTTATATCTTATATAGATAAAACACTTTTTACATAAATGTGTTTAATGTTCATAAAAATGATTATTCAAGATTTGATTATGCGTTATTCTTCTATATTTTTCAATCGTTTTGCACTATTTTTTTATTGGAATTTACTATTTATATTTATGTTCTTAAAAATATAGATGTTCATATTATTTTATGATAGTCCATTGTTTTGATTTTCGGAAAAAAAGGAATTGAAATAGAAGTTATAAACCTGCTGAAGGAGGGATTTTTATTGAGTATTTTCATTTATGCTTTTCTTGGTTTAATTTTGATAGAGGAATTGGCAGTGATTGGATTAAAAAGATACATAAATGGTTCATTTAAAATAGAAAATCATTTTCTACGCCATTATCGGACAAATAAAATAAAAGTTGATAGGGAAAAAGTTAGCTAAACATCTGTTTATGGCGGCTGGACATTAGTATTCCAGCCGTCATTTATAACCAGTTAATTATCCGTCGTTTTCAATTAAAATTCTGTATAATTGTTCGGGATTTTTATTCTTTCCACAAAGAAATTGGCGGTAATTATTCGCACACTGAACAACCTTAAAAAATAGCGACATGCAGAGAAGGACGCTCGACTTTTGCGATAGATAGGTTTTTTCCCAGATTTCTTTGAAATATTATTTAATATTCATTTATCGACTTTCGTGCCAGCTGCTCAATCGTCATATCATCCATTGGTGGGTTATGTAAGCCTGCGCGTACATCTCGGTAGTAGCGCTGAAGCGGACTTTTTGCAGAAAGGCTGCGTGCGCCGACGATACGCATTGCTATATCTACCACTTCAATGGCAGTATTCGTGACCACTAATTTAACAGCACTTAATTCTGGCAGCATATGGGATTGCTGCTCTTTATCTGCTTCATCCCATTTTTTACTTACGGAATATAGAAAGTGTTTAGCCGTTTGCATTTTTAACTCTATTTCCCCTATTTTGGATCTTACGCTCGGAATATCGCTGATTGTTCCTTTAATACTATTTGGAGAATAGTTTTTCGCAAAAGTAACTGCTTCTTTTTGTGCAGCACCAGCGATTCCTATATAACATGCCGGAATATGCAGAAGCCAGGGATTAATTTTTTTTCGACTATCTAATTTTTCGACAAAATAACGAGCTGGAATTTCCACATTTTCAAAATAAACATCGTTACTTCCTGTTCCTCTTAAAGCAATGCTATCCCATGTGTTTTCTATACGAATGCCTCTACACTCTTTAGGAATTAAGAAATTCCCTACATCGTCTGTATCATTTATGGATGCCGTTACAAGAAAATAATCTAAAACAGGAGACATCGTTGTAAAGGATTTATGTCCATTTATAACCCAACTCTGGCCCTTTTTTTCTGCGGTAGTTTGTGGTTTTCCACCTCTAGTGGGACTGCCAGTTTGCGGTTCTGTCGCAGCTCCATTAATTAAGGAACCAGATAATAGGTTCTCATATACCTCTGTTAATGTATCTTTATTCCAATTTGCTTCTTGGATATTTCTTACGATTCCCATATGCCAACCGATGGATAAAGCAGTAGATCCATCGCCTTGGGCAATCACTTCTTGTAATCTTACCAATTCATATAATGAGATTTCTTGTCCGCCAAACTCCTTTGGTATGGTTAAACTTGTGTAACCTGATTCCTGTAATTCTTTTACATTATCAAAGGGAAATGATGCAGTTTCATCTATTTCCTTTGCTCTTTCTGAAAATCTCCTGCTCATTTCCATAAGTTTATTTATTTTTTGTGCTAAATCTTTTTCCAAACTGAAAAATCCAGTCACTATAGTGCCATCTCCCTTTAACAAGATCATCTATATGGTATATCATAGCACTATTTCTATATACTGATAAGTAAAATGCAATTCCCTTTAAATAGGAATGAATTATTTTCTGTTTATTAAATTTTGACGATTCTCCATTGCTGGCGGCTCTTCTGTGTATCCTTTTTTTGCCATTAACTCTGCACCTTGTACTCCATAATCATAAATCTTTGCAATAAGTGGAATAAAGGTTGCTGACAAGTCTTTGCGTAAGCTGAAGGTCGTACCAATAGCATTGCTGCCAAGTCCAAAACTACAAAATAAACTTATACAATATAGCATTAATTTATCGGAAAATGGGGCAGTCGTGGAAAGTGTTGGACTACCAACCCACCCTAAGGGAACTTGTATATCATCATCCGTTAATTTCTTGGAAAGTTTCGCAATGATTTTTTTGGATAGTTCTTTTCCTTCCGTAAAAAATTTTTTTAACTCAGGATCTTTTGTTACTTGAGCAAAACCAGTTATTAATTGTTGACCAATACTATTGCTTTGAATCGATTGATAGAGAAAAGAAACCTCTACCGTATTTAAAACCCTTTTATCTCCTAATATCTTTGTGCCTTTCAAATACTCCGTACTAACAACCACTTCTACTTGCTCAGGCATTGCGACTTGAGGTGGGCGGCTTAATGCTCCTTTTTCTATTAGCAGTTCTGTACATTCTTCATAACAATGCTGGGTTGTAACTGATAATTCTTGGTATAAACGAATTATATCCTTTCGATAGGATCTTGCTAAATGTAAAGCATGTAGTCCCATGCCTATTTCTGCGAGCATTCTTACGATTTGCAAGGCAAAGGTTGGTTGAAATAAAGGTGGAGCTTGTTTATTTACATCTTGGTCAGAAAATCCATGTGGAATAACTGCACCTTCCGCTATCAATATCGCTTCTATTTTCTTTATTTCTTTTGCTAACTTGGTTAAATGACTTTCATAGAAGTTTTTCTCTTTCTTCTCTTCATTAACAGCATGGAAATATTCAACGACTCGAAGAAACATTGTTTTTTCTTGATATGTCATCCATAATGTTGCAAGCTCTGATGAAGTTAAAATTTCTTTTTTATTCATTATCTTTCCCTCCATTTCCGTAATATTATTATTTGAAAAGGGTCAGAAATTATTAATTAAATTAATAAGTCGTAAAACCTAGTATCCTTTGCAAACGATAAATAATATAGCGAAACATGGGGAAGTTTTTTTGCTTATCTACCCCTTTTGTAAAAAGAGCCTGTTCATTTCCCCATAATTTTTGGAAATAGGTCTTTGTTTCTCTCATAATTTTTTCTTTATGGTTGGCAATTATTTTTATATCTGTTTCCAAATTAAAATCATAAAGATTTCTTTGCGTAAGATTGGCTGAACCGCTTATAATGATACTTTCTCTATCTTTCAATCTTTCTATATATAAGAGTTTCGGATGAAATTGCTCTTTTCCTGTGTTATACCATTTAATGTGAATGTTTTTTGCGGCTTTTGCTTTTCTTAGGTCAGCAACAACTGGGATATTGGGTAAGCCAATTTTTTTATTGCCAAATGCATTTTGATTTGGGTCTAATATTATATATATCCTTACATCTCTTTTAGCAGCTGCCTTTATTTCCTTGATTACTTTTTGATCTGCTAAATAGAGCATGCCTATCCAAATCGTTTCGCTTTTTTTGGTATTTTTAATTTCCTGTAGTATATGCTTACCAATTTTCCCTTCAGTTAATAATTGAATTTTCACATTAGCACTTTTCGATTCAGCTTGTTCTTTTATTCTCGGCAAATCAATCGGTTCACTTAATCTTGCTGCACTCTCCTCACTTTTTAGCAATTCGTTAAGGATATTCCCATGCACTTTAAAGGCAGCATTAGAGTGATAACCGCTTGCATTATGAATATTACCACTCGAGATAATCGCTGTTGTTTCGGTAATCATGACTTTCCGATGATTTGCTTTTATGTTAAGTAATTCTAAATAGGATATAGCTGTTACTTTTGGAGCGCTTTTTGCAAGCAAATTAGGTAGATGACCATCTCCTCTTGTTTTTAGCCACTGTCCAAACATACGCCAAAAGCCAGAATAAAGTGGATTAGAATCTCGCAAGTCATTCAGCTCTGTTTCTATCACTTTCACTCCGTTTTCTTTTAATTGCTTAAATTCTTCTGACGGATAAGAATCGTACACAGTATTAATTTTATCCGTTATAAAAATAATATTTATCATTGGTTTTTCTTGCTTTTTCTTAATTAACACTTCTGTAAACTTTTCTACTAACTTTGGATATTGCTGGTCTTCATTTGTATCTTTATTAAATAAAAACATATCAATTATGATAAATTCATTTGCTTTCTCTACTTCCTTTATCATGGAATTAATTATTTCATGCTGAACCATTCTTTTCTTTTGGTTATTTTTGTAGGTTAAATCTGTTAATAGTTCAACATCCTTCACCTGATGAATAACGCCTTCCATTGACAATCCCCTTGGCAGTGGTTTTTTCAAATGGTGATAAATGGTACTACTATAAAAAATGATAAAAATAATGAATAGAAAAAAGAATAATTGTTTCATCTTTTCTCCCCTCTTCTCAACAAAATCCAACTTATTTCCCTTTAGTTTTTACCATTAGTGGCAAGATATATAGATAATTTTTTTTGAAAAAATGATGAGTTTTCGCAATTACATGGTACAATATAAAGGCAAATAGTATACATACGTGAAGGAGAATACGAAATTGATTATTGGACTTTTAATTATACTCGCTTATTTAATTGGATCTATTCCTTCTGGACTAATAATAGGCAAATCCTTTTACAATATAGATATACGAGAACATGGCAGTGGCAACTTAGGTGGTACAAATACATTTCGAGTTCTTGGAAAAAAAGCAGGCTTTGCTGTTACAATCTCCGATATACTGAAAGGAACAATTGCAACAGTTCTCCCACTGTTAGTCACACTTATTTGGGATGTGGAAATAGATATTAATCCGCTTATAATCGGAGTATTTGCTGTTATTGGCCATATGTATCCCATTTTTGCAGGTTTCAAGGGAGGAAAAGCAGTTGCTACTTCAGCAGGAATTCTTCTTGGACACGAACCTATCTTATTCTTGATTATTGTTGCGGTCTTTTTTATTTCGCTCTATTTATCAAAATATGTGTCGCTGTCCTCAATGATTGCTGGTTTGGCGGGATTAATATATTCCTTTATTCTATGGGAAGATAAATTACTCATTATCATCCTGGCGATTCTTACAATTTTTGTTGTCTATAGACATCGAGCGAATATTAAACGAATTATTAATAAAACAGAGCCAAAAGTAAACTGGTTATAAGAAAAAAAGACCGATTATGGTCTTTTTTTCTTGGTCGAATATTTATTTGACATAAAATGATTTATTTCGTCATACCTTTTACTATAATTGTTAAAGGAGCGAATACAAAATGAACTTACCCGCTACATCTTTTCATGTATCTGACGCAACTTTTAAATGTTTTATCAATAAATGGAAGCATGTGGAGGAAAAGCTGCAAGAACAATCAGCAACCATGGAAGCACTAACAGATAGTTTGCAATCACTCTCTCTTTCCACCACTTACAGTGAAAATATTGCCAAAATGGTTACAAGTATTACACATGAAGTGCGTAATCCATTAACTTCTGTAAGTGGCTTCCTTCAATTAATCAAACAAACAAATAATGTCGAACTTATTCATCAGTACACCGATATCGCTCTTGGAGAATTAACACGTGCAAATGAGTTAATCACAGACTTTTTAACGCTTTCCAAACAACAAGCAGACGATATCACTCCATTATCTATAAACGAATTACTCCTAAATTTAATACCTATTTTTAAAAGTGAGGCTCATTTAAAAGACATAAATCTAATAACAAAATTTTCCACTGACGAACTTTTATGCAAGGGCCATAAACAACATTTAACACAGGTGTTAGTTAATATAGTAAAAAATGCTTTCGAAGCAACAGAAGCAAATCTTTCATCTATTCCAAAAGAAGTAACAATAGCCACAAGAAAACAAAGAAATCAATTAGTTATTGAGATTAAAGACAATGGATGCGGAATACCGGAAGCACAATTAAAAAACTTATTTATACCACTGCAAACAACTAAAAAAAACGGAACAGGCATGGGTCTATATGTGTGTAAACAACTAGTTGAGAAGTATGATGGAAAGATGAATATCATTAGTTCACGAGAGAAAGGTACAACTATGAGTATCTTTTTTCCGTTGTATAATTCTTAAAGTATGTACGACACAAAAAAGTTACTGAATGCCTATTTTATGTAAAAATCCCCTATTTTCCTTACAAACTAGTATTTTTTTGGTATGCTATTAAATGTAAAGAAATAAATAAAATTTAGAATTGTAAAGAGGCTAGCTATGCAGAAAAAAACACATCTATTATTCGTTTTCCTCCTTCTTCTTTTTGGTATAATCGGCATAATACTTACATATACAATAGACCATTCATCTTCTGCCTATAAAGAAGTGCGTCCTAATTCAGGAAGCGACAAAGGAAATTTAGCAAAAGAAGAATCCAGCGAAATTACATTAGCTGCAATCGGCGACATTTTAATCCATGATCGTGTCTACAATGATGCACGAGAAGGAAATCGGTTTAATTTTGATAAAATGCTAGATAATATAACAAGCGAATTAAAGAAACCTGATTTGCTAATAGCAAATCAAGAAACAATTGTTGCCGGAGAATCGATTGGTTTATCCGGATATCCTGCTTTCAATAGTCCACATGAAATTGCTGATAGTTTAAAAAAAGCAGGCATCGATATTGTCACAACGGCTAATAATCATGCCCTAGATCGTGGAGTTGATGCACAAAAGCTCTCCCTTGATTATTTAAATCAAATTGGTCTCCCTCATGTTGGAACTTACTTGTCTCAGGATGATCAAGATAAAGTCGTTGTCTTGAAGAAAAAGGGCATCAAAGTTGCTTATCTAGCCTATACTTATGGCTTAAATGGAATCCCTATTCCCGAAGGAAAAGAATATATTGTAAATATATTGGATAAAAAAAGAATGAGCAGTGAAATCCAAAAAGCAAAAAAAGAAGCAGATGTTGTCGTGATGATGATTCATTGGGGAAATGAATACCAACGGTTCCCATCTAATGAGCAAAAAGAATTGGCACAATTTCTAGTAGATGAAGGTGTGCATATTATATTCGGCAGTCATCCACATGTTTTGCAGCCAATCGAGTGGGTAAAAGGTAAAAATGGACATAAAGGATTAGTAGTCTATTCATTAGGAAACTTTTTATCTGGTCAGGACGAAGAGTATCGGGATATTGGTGGAATGGTAACTGTTACAGTCAAGAAAAAGCAATTAGGAAAGCAGACATCTATTACAATGGACGCACCTTCTTTCTATCCCACTTTTGTTTCTAGTAAGGATGAAAAAGATTATAAGATGTATCCATTACAAGTTTCAGAGCATGCAATTAATAAATATAGTCCTTCTATTTATAAAGAAATCATGGAGCATATGCAAAAAGAGGGACAAGCAGAGTAAAGTAAAATTTACAGCTCTTTAGGAATGTTTTTGAAATTATCTTAAATTCAAATATTCGATAATTCTCATCCATTCCTTTATAATGAACTTATAATTAGGAATAGAATTAAAATGCTTCAAGTAGTCGAAGCAAAATTCATAAGAGGTGTTAATATGAAAATTGTAATTAGTGACAAAGCAGCTGAGTGGTATAAAGATGAAATGATGTTAAAAGACGGTGACTATGTACGCTTCTTTGCACGTTATGGTGGATGCAGTACTGTTCAGCAAGGATTTTCATTAGGAATTTCTAATGAGCAGCCAGTTAACATTGGGGTAGAAACAGAAAAAGACGGTATCCATTACTATATCGAAGAAAAAGATTTGTGGTATTTTGATGATCATGATCTATTTGCAGATTTCAATGAAGTTGCAAATGAACCAGAATATCGTCATGCTCAATAAGTTCAATTGTTGTTTAGGGGCAAAATTTAAAAAAACAGTGAGATACATCAAGTGTCTCACTGTTTTTTTTAACAACATATTTTTTCCAGCCTTATCTTAATCAAGTGTAAAAAAACTATTTCTCTATTGTAAAGGATGGTCAATTCCTTCTTCTTTTAAAATCTTCTTTTGTGTGTCGCCTAATAGGTCAAAATGAGAATAGCCGTCATGCCGATAATGTATCCATTCCTCTTTTAAGCCATATTTCTTTCCCCAGTTTTTTAATTTCTCCAGATCCGCACAGCCAACTTTCGTAACAGTCTTACAGCCTGGAAAACGATCATCCAGCCAATAATGAGTTAAAAAAGCAATTTCTCCATTATCGATTTTTCTTTTCCATTCTATCAGTTCCTTTTTCTTCAAACCAAAGGCCATAATCGCAACCCCCTTTTGCTATTCTTACTTGTCAGATGGTTGCTTTTTAATTTCTTCATATTTATTAAACCATTCTGGAAACATCTTTTTAAACGATTTAGGTCTAAATGTTTCTTTTGAGACTATAATATGCGTAGTAGTACCCTCTACACAAACTTCATCGTCCTGATTAATAATCTGATATCCGTATACAGTTTTTATGCCATCATTTGTTTCTACCCAGGTTTTCACCTTTGCCTGATCTCCATAGCGTAATGGCTTTTTATATTGAGCATACACATCATATACAGGGGCGAAATACCCCTTATTCTCCATTTCTAAATAACTATACCCAAGATCTTCAATTAAACCTGTTCTTCCTCGTTCAAAAAATTTAAGATAATTCGCATGATAAATAACACCCATCATATCGGTATCAGCATAATCTATTTTTAGGTCAATTTCACTTTGATAAAACAACGTTTCTCTCACCTTTCAATTTCAAATTTTACAAAAGTCACACAAAAGTCACATTGTGATTTATTAAATCATCTCGTCAAATTTGTCAATTGCATCGATATGCATTTGAGGCAATACGTGACTATATGTTCCTAAAGTGGTTTTGATATCACTATGACGTAATCTTTCTTGTACTAATTTAGGACTCACACCTTCGCTAATTAGGTAAGTTGCATGAGTATGTCTTAGATCATGGAATCTAATTTTAGGCAGTTCGAGTTTTTTAATCAAATTACTGAATAATTTTCTGAAATTAACAGGATTAAGGGGTGTGCCATATTTTGTGCACACGACTAAATCATTATTTGTATACATTTTTCCACATAATATCTTATCATTTTCGATTACTCTTTTATGATCATTTAACATATCAATCAATTTAGACGGAATAGCAATTGTAGCTTTAGAAGAAGAAGTTTTAGTTCTTTGGACTAGTTGGTAAGTTGATTCACCAGATGTTAAAACAAGAGTTTGATTTATAGTAATAGTTTTCTTATCAAAAGAAATATCCTTCCAACGTAATCCTAAAACTTCACCCATGCGCATACCAGTCATAACTGTAATAGCCATTCCAATATAATGCCTTGAAAGTATTCTGTTTGTTTCATGTGCACTCAAGAATTTTTTAACATCATCCTTGCCCCATACGTTAATTTTCTTAGTAACTTTAGGGAGGTATAGATCTTCTAATTCATTGATATCAAATGCTTTTTTCTTTGCTGCCTTATGGAGAACTTCCTTAACATATTTCCAAACTCTTTCAACAGTTGCAGAAGAAATCACATTGCCATTCACTGTGACTTTGTTAGATAATTCATTAATATATTCCTGAAGAATATCATGATTAATATTCTTTAATAGTATATCTCCGATATAAGGGTATACATTGTTTCGGAAATTCTGCACAGTATTTGCATAGGTATTATATTGAATGCTAATCTTTTTATTTTCCAACCATGCTGAAGCAAACTCTTGAAAGCTAACATTACCTATTGTCTTAGATTTAACATCATTATTTTCTGCATCTAACATTACTTTTTTTAAAGCACGTTTTGCGTCAGTAACATTCTTAAAACCAGATCTTCTAATTTGCTTTCTTTTACCTGTTAATTGATCTTTACCTGCGTCGTAAACAAAATAATAAGTGCCTAATTTTTCATTGAGTTTAATTTGAGTCATAACACATCACATCCATAGATAAAATGTGCGGTGATACATTCAATTATAACATAACGTGATTTAGTCACAACTTTTCCTCCTTTTAAAAAAGGACTCAATTAGAGTCCTTTCAACTTGAAAACATATGAGTTCTTCCGTTTATTATTGGTGAATAACCATTCATAAAAGTCCTTTTCGACAGCCATAAAACGATTCCCAAAACGATGTACGGTAAACTCCCCGCAATGTAGTAACTCATACACCTTATCTCTACCTAATCCAGTTATCTCCATAATATCCTTCACTGAAAGAAGCTCTTTTTTTCTGTTTGTCATTATTTCACCCTTTCTATTACTCTATTTATCTCCGTATCTATCGAAAACTATCTAAACTATATCGAATTGTATTCACTACATTCGTAGACATCATTAATTTCTACCTGGATACGACCTTCTTTTGCCTTTTTCAAAATAGAACAGTTCCTTTTATATCTCTTGCAACCCATACATCTATCTTCAAACTTATGTAATAATTCATCGTTTTCAAATATACCTGTATACTCAACAGGCTTTAATTCCACTTCAACTCTAGGATTTTCTGAATCAATTAATATCTTTTGTGTACGAGTTAATATTCTTGAATCGTTGTCATAAACAATCTTTTCTAAACTGTCATTGAGCAACTTGTATATGTTGTTGTCGTCCCGTCCTAAACGGTTCATGTATATGTAAGTATCTAAGTATAAGTATGTATTTTTAGTTATTTCATAATCCCACTCTTGAAATTTCATCTGTTTCTTTGTCTCTGAAATGATTTTATTTTTAATCTTTTTACCTTCAGCACTCATAATTCGCTTACCAGTTGGTGTTCGTGATTTTGTTTTAGGATTATATGAGAATTGATTTATGTAAAGCTTGTTTATAGATACCGGTAAAGGCAACGTTAATTTAAGTTCCAACCAATCACCCTTCACGTAATTTATTTTTATTATAATACACTCTATAAATGACATGTTTTATATAATCGTAGTTTAATTGTAAGATTCAGCTAATCTACTACTTATGTATGATTTCTCTTTATACAAATCTTTCAACTCTTGTTCATATTGATAAATAGTTTGTTGGATTGCAGTTATTCTTGACTGACAAGCTAACTTTGTACTCAATGATTTAGCTTTGTACATTTTATATTTTAATTCCGCTATTTCAATTTCTGATTCCATTTTTAATTCTAATATGTATCGCTCGTGTTTGCTTTCATTCTTAATTAGCTTTTTTAATTCAGTTTTAAAAACTTTAGCCAATTTACGTTGTATATTTTTTCTATGACTACCCGCTTCATGATTTGGTATTACCACGCTTATTACTTCGTTTCCTCTAACGATAATCTTTTTATTTTCATATAGATAACAATCTGCTATCTTATTGTCGTCACCTATAATCTTTCCAATATACTCTGATAAAGGTAGCACTCGTTTAAAGTAATCTATAGCCTTTACTCCGTGTTCATTTATTCTTTCTCCATATCTTTTCCTAGCATGACCAGAGACCTTTAATTTAGTTACCTCCAACATTAACAATCAACTCCTAACATGTAATTTATTTATAATTAAAATATACTACTAGACTAAGAGTTTGTAAATATATAATTGTAATTTATTTATATTTAGTTTCTTTCATATGTTACAAAACTATAATCATAATCATTATTTTCATCTGATAGGTGTTTTTCAATGTCGATTATCTTCCACTCATTCACACTGATATTAGGAAAATATGCGTCAACCTTATCGAATTCGTGATTAATTATAGTTACGTATAGCTTATTAACATACTTGATGGCTTGCTTATAGACTTCTTCCCCGCCTATGATAAATAACTCTTGTTCATTATTGTTTAGTTTATATTCCTTGATTACATCCTCAATGGAATGACGTATAAACGCTCCAGGAACATGAAACTTTTTATTCCTGGAAAGTATGATATTATGTCTATTCGGTAGTAATTTACCGATACTTCTATATGTAGCCGAACCCATTAATACAAAGTGACCTTGTGTTAGCTGCTTGAAACGTTTTAAATCTGCTGATTGATGTGAAAGGAGTTTGTTCTTATAACCAATTGCAGAGCTTTTATCCATACATACGATTATATTGATCGACATTAAATATAGTATCCTTTCATACTTATATTTTTATTTTTTATTTGTACGTTTTTCTCTAATAATTGTTGCGTTATGTAATTTATTTTTTCTTCATCTGTGCGTATATCATATTTCACGATTATTAACTTAATTCCTCTTTCCTCACACAATCTGATCTTCAGCTCATCTCTTTTTTGTAATTCTATAAATGATTCCTCATCATGATAAAAATACTCTATTTGTCTGTAATGTTGTTCCCCATTATACTCTAACGCTAATTTTAATTTTTCATTATACATATCAAGTTCTAAATAAGTATTATTGTCTTTATATGTTCCAAGAGTAGTCCTTGTTTTTATAAAAATTTCGCCAGTCAATTGTTCCAATATGTATTTACATTTTGCTTCATTTGAAAATCTATTTGTGCAAGTGGGACACCATGTATTATAAGACATGATACTATCCATCCCTAATTTAAATTCATGACCATTTGAACATTTCCATTTCAATAATTGTTTAGAGTGTCTATATTGTTTAATAGGAGTTAATAGCTCTGCATTCCTCCCATGCGCAATAGACAAAATTATACTATGATCAATTCTTTTCTAAGTTGCATTCTTTACAATTTCTATCCTTTTTAAAATTATTTGTATTACATTCCCAATAATGATTATTTTTGCATATGAACCTCAATCTTGTTTTTTGGTTCTTAAATTCATCTGCTGTGGTTAATAATCTATAGTCTCTTGATTTTGCTAATTTCACCAATGAATTGTATTCTTTAATTCTGATTTCATCAAGATAGCAAGAATTGCACCAATAGCTATCTTTGTAAAATATTGCATTCATGGTTTTTGTGTTTATATGTCCATTTTTACATTTGTATACAACAGTAGTGCTATCACTTATAAAATCTGGATTATCGTTAATTTCTAGTAATTCACTTTTATTAGCTAATATGAAAGTATTCAAGTATTCCAGAGAAATTTTAAATTGGTTCTTTCTGCAAATCGGACACCATTGATGGAAATTCTTAACTTTATAAAAATTCATCTCAAACATATGACCATGTTCACATTTCCACCTCATTAGATATTGATTACCTTCATACTTCTCACTCAAACATAAACCGTTATGCTCAGTTTTTGCATATTCTTTTAAATCTTCAATTGAATATTTTTTTCTAGAACATAAACCACACCAATTTCCTCCACTCTTGAGATTATTCAGATTAATCTCAAAGACATGTCCATCCTTACATTTTACACTCAATTTTGTATGCGCATTTATATAATCAAACGTTAACAATTCACCACCTTTTTCTTCTACTAGATACTTAAATTCGTTTAAATATTTTTGTCTTGTCCTGTTTTCTTTCTTTTCCTTTTTACACATATAACAATCTTTCATAACCCGAAATGAAGCCAGAGAAGTATTCAGTCTCCCGTGCTTCTCACATATATAGGTAATTACAGGTTTCACTTTTCCATTAAATACATCATTTTCTAATTTATAAAACCCTACATTCTTTTCAACACACATTTTCACAGCTTTGTCAATTAAAGATTTTTCGATTTTTTGAACATTATTATCTTTTATCAAATCATACACTTACTCTCATCTTAATATGAGGATGATATTTATAGTTTAATAGATTTACATCTTTGTCCGTAAAAGAATAAAAATCTTTAATATTCTTGTTTAAAGAAAAGATTGGCGCGTCATATGGTTCTCTGTTTAATATTTCTTTCATAGCTTCAAAATGCTGTTCATATATATGAGCATTAGTTAAACAGAAAATGATTCTACCGGCTTTCAGTCCACTTACTTGAGCTAACATGTGATTTAACACTGACATTTGAGCTACATTAAACGGCAAACCCAATGCCACGTCAGAACTACGAATTGTAACGTGAGTGTTTAAATGTCCATCGTTTACGTCCCAAATAGAATTAAACATACATGGAGTTAACATCATCTTATTTAGATCTTCACATTGCCATAAATTAATCATCATTCGTCTTGATTGATTGTTATTTTTTAAATCAGCAAGCAGTTTGTCCATTTGTTTATGTTTATTCACAATATATCCGTAAGCGTTCCCTATTGTATTTTTTTCGTTCGCCCATTCGTCCCAAATATGTATTTTTCTTTCTTGTAACCATGTAACATCATTGGATTGGATTTGATATATCCATCTCATTTCATTTACCAAAGATTTAAATGGAGTAAATTTAAGTGTAAGCATAGGGAACTCTTGTTGTAGATTTACTGTTATAACTTTCCCGAACACTTTTTTAGTATTATCCTCTGTTCTGTTTTCTGCGTAGTAACCATTTTTTAGAATATCACTGACTAATTCTTTGTATTGAATATCAAATTCACTCATGAACATACCTCACTACAATTATTTGTATATAGGGAAGAGAAATAAATCCCTTCCTTATTTTATTATTTATTAATTCTTTCCAGTACTTCCATGCCCACCACGATCTTCATTATCCAATGCATCTACTTCTTCAAACTCAACAGTTGGCATTTTCTCCATAATTCTAAACTGACAAATACGTTCACCTTCATTGATAACAGTGTCTCTCAATGCATACGCTGGAAAGAACCATTGATCATTATCCCCTTTATACGATTCATCAATTATTCCCATTGAGTTAGTTTCAATAATACCGAAGTGCTTAAATGTACTTGAACGAGGAACTACATGGGCTTCATACCCTTCAGGTAATTCCATTGCAATACCTAGTGGAATAAGTTTAAACTCATCTTTTTTAATTTCTACAGTTTTAGCTGCTCTTAGATCAATCCAGTCACCTTTCTCTATTTTGTTCACTTTTGGTAAATCCTTATTAAAGTATTTAATTTTAATTTTTAATGTCATCTGTATAATGCCCCTTTAATCTATTCTAAATTTACGTAACGTTTTCTATTTTACCACTAACTAATAGCTAGTTTAACCTCTAATAAAATCCATCTTTTAATGCAATTTACAATCTATATGTAGTAATCTCGTGTTAATAAAACACTATATATGGACATTATTAGTTAGATGAGCCATCCCCATAACCCATCTAACTAATACAATTATCTTTTAAAGTGCAATAATAATATTTTCTAACTCATCAGGTTTAAAACCAACGGATCTCTTAACTTCTTCTCCTTCTTCATCTAATAGGATGGTTACTGGTACGGATGAAATTTTGTACTGTACAGCAAGCTTTGGGTTTTCAAACGGATTAACTTTTTCTACATACACATTGTTTTCTTGTAAGAAGTTCTCAACCATAGTACAAGCAGGACAATTTTCTTTTTCAAATTTTAATAATTTCATATAAACATCTCCTTAGTTAATTGTTTAAATTCATTTATAACAATTGGTGTAGGATAACTTTCGAATTTTAATTTAAAGTTAATATCATTCTTCTTTTCTAGTAATCCTTCTAGAACATCTAATGCTCCGCAGAAATATTCATCTCCATAATGTGACTGACCACTACCGAACAAACCTATCTTTCTTTTTTCCATAGTGCTAAGCTGAGGGAATATCTTTCTAAAGAAAGCAGGTGGAACACCTCTACCTAGAGTCATTGTTCCAATAAGAATATACTCGTAGTCTTTGAAATTAACTTCGCTTGGTTTCATATCGTTTAGGTCATATACATCCCACTCAGTAAAGTCATCTAATTGTTCTACTAAGGATTTTGTATTGCCTGTTATTGAAAAGTAATATATAGCTTTAGAGATCAAATCCTTCGCCGCCTTCATGACTATAATTAATTACGTTAGTTTGGAAGAAATCTGCCTTAGTTGCTCTATGTTCACCGTTCTTCTCACCATAATTCAATATCCATTTTGATTTAATCTCTTTATTATCTGTATAAATATCACTTAACCCAGCGTTACGACAAATAACATTTGCTAGATATTCAATATAGTTCTCGTACTCACGAATAGACATTGTTTCAATATCACTGAATATTTCTTTTGCCCATTCTTTTTCTGCATCAACACATTCTTTAATAAAGTTGACAGCGTAGTCGTAATTATCTTGAGTGTTTAGCGATGAATTCTCTAACATAAGGATTTGCATTACTAATCCATAAAAAACATTGTGCTGGGTTTCATCTTTTTTAATCAAGTTAATCATATTGTTAGAGCCAATCATTTTGTTATCTCTAGCTAGAGAGTGGAAATACACAAATCCACCACTGAAGAATAAGCCTTCTAAGATGATGTAAGCCAACAGCGCCTCATATAATAATTTGTATAGTTTGGATTCTTCCTCAATTGCTTTTCCGCACATTATATCCTCTACATAGTCAACGAACGCTTGTATTTTATTTATAATAATGTCGTTTCGCTTCATTAGATTTTTTATTTCTTTTGGAGCATTAAACGCTTGCCTTTTCTCTGCGTCATTAAGCATAGTAGAAGTTAAATATTGATATGATCTGTTATGCAATCCCTCAAATGAAGCTATTAATTGAATACAACCTGCTACACTTGGATCAGTAGTTAAGTAACCTAATAGAAAATTGAATCTATTAGCAATAGAGTCTAATTGTGTTAGGTAGCCGGTTACAACATTGAACACGTATCTTTCCTTCTCAGTTAATTTTTGACGGTAGTCTTTTACGTCTTCACCTAGTCTAATCTCATCTTCAATCCAATACTCTCCAAACATTTCTTTATTGATTTGTAATAATGCAGGATATTTAATATCATCCCAATCTGATATACCACTAGCTACTCCTCCAAAAATTCTGGTAGCTTTATTTTCTACTTTTCCATTAAAAACTCTAAATGGTTTTACAACTGACATTAACACACCTCATTTAATTTATTTGTACCTACCTAGAAATTATCCAGGTAGGATATTTAAATTTAAGCTTCGCAGAAAGTACATCCTTCACTTCTATCGACATTATTTGTATCTGAATAGGTATAATAAATTGTTTTAAGTTCTTCTTCCCAAGCTCCGTTATCCAAACGTAACATTTCACTTGCTTGAATCGATTTATGAATATGCATATTATGAGAAATACCTTGGTCAACATGACGTTGAATTGCCGAAATAATCTTAATTGCCCACATTTCATCCATCTCAAATCCTGATTTATAGAACCACATTGTTTCTGGTGAGTAGTTAGGAGGAATCATCGTTACGTTCATCCCTGCTTTTTCTTCTTGATATATCACTTCATATAATGGATCACATGAAGGAGATACCCCACCCATAATTACTGAGTTACTTCCTGTTGGGGCTATGGCTTGAATATAAGAATTACGGATACCCTTTGTCATTACTTTGTCTTTTAATTCCAACCATTCAGGTGACTCGTAACCACGTTTATCAAAATAGTCACCGGTATTCCATTCAGATCCCTCAAACAAATCATAAGAACCTTTTTCAACAGCTAATTTGTGAGACGAATTAATTAATGCAAATGAATACTTCTCGAAAAGTTTATCTGCAAATTGCGCAGCTTCAGGACTATCCCACATAATTTGATTATCCGCTAACAAAGTAGCTAATCCCATCGCTCCTGCTCCTACAGCTCGATACTTATTATTTGTGTGAGTAGCCTGTTTAACTGGCGTTCTATTCAATGAGATAACATTATCTAACATTCTTACTTGAATATCAGTTATTCTTTGCAAATCTACTTCTGTATTCTTAAATACGTTAGGTAATACTAGTGAGTTCAGGTTACATGTAACCAAACCTTCTCCTTGTTTAACTTGGATAACTACTCCACCGTCTTTAAGTTGATCATTTTCATATGTATCAAACTCCATATTTTGAATTATTTCGGTCATTTATCTTCTATATGAGTCGCTACTTCATACACGTTCTCTTATGAACTGCTGCATGTCACCATACAGATGAGACTATATCATATTCCTTTTAAAAGGAATCTCTGCGTTTCGAATACCAATAGCTTGCATTCTACGTCTTTCGACTAGTCGTTAGGCATTTAATATTTGATTGATAGTTTATATGTATTAGTTAGCATATTTCCAATTAGTAAATGTGTTAGAGTTCAATCTATAACTAACAGTTGTTATTCCTAAGCCAAGTGTTTTACTGGCATTAGTTAAGCTCTCGTATTCAACTCCGTCTATTACTACTTTTTTAGAATTAGCTTCTTTAATTCTACGAATAGTGAGTTCGCTCTTAGGTTTACCATACATTGGATTATTTTTACCTTTCGCGTTCATGCTCTTAAGTTTACGAGTATGTTCCTTTTTAGGATTATTGGTAAAAGTATCACCTCCATCCATAGCGTCAGAAATGTTATATTTATCATATGATAAATCATCTATGTATTCTTGTTCTTTAAGCTCGGCTTCTGTTAGCGTTTCATAAACATGTAATTTCTTAAATTCAAAACTATTTTCACCGTATAAAGACCATTCTGCTTGTAATAGTGAATTGTTGTGGTTACCTCTTCTTAACATGTTTTTATGAGCTCTCCATCTTTTCTCAATTTCCTGACTTCTACCAAAATATTTTTTACCTGTTTTCATGCAAGTTATTGAATATACAACATGTCTCAATCTATTCACCTCCCTTAATTTTAATTTATTTTCATATCAATCGAATATATTTAGCACGGGATTGTCTTTAGCCTAAAAAGAGTTTCCCCGTTTAGCAGAGTTTGCTACATGCATTACTACATGAAGGTGCTACCATTTAACACAAATTACTTCCTAATGGACTACCTGCATGAGAATTAGGATTCTTTCTAGCTGCCGTGTCACTGAAATACATGAATGGTGTTCCACCTGTTTTACGTGCATTGTAAATATTCTTATAAATATCAGTAGCTTTAATTACCTTCTTCAATTGAAGGTCAGACTGTTCAGCAATTCTATAACTATATGTAAAAGCATGATCAATTGGATTAGGTATCTCGCCTTCTTGTAGTTTCTTTTTGTCATACAATCTATTTAGATCGAATCCTAATTTTTTATTTACTTCATAAGGGTCAAATATAGTCCATGTTTCTCGTGAGTTTAACCTTCTCATAAACTCATCAGGTAAACACACTGCGGTAAATAGTGAATGTGCTCTACGTTCTTGTGAACCTGTTTTTAATCTTAGGTCAAGGAAATCAAATATATCTAAATGCCATACTGGTAAGTAAGCACTAATTCCACCTTTTCTTGCCCCAAGCTGGTTCACGTATTCGGCTACATTATTTAATAATCTACAAGGATGTACTACTCCTGTTGATCTTCCTTTATAACCTCTTATCCAACTTCCATCAGCCCTTAGGTATCCTAAATAGATACCGATTCCAGATCCGTTTTGAGAAAAAGTAGCAGTATCTTTTAAAACATCCATAATTGACTGTAAACTGTCAGCCATTGTTAGTATGTGGCAACTAGATAAAGATCCTAAAGGTCTTCCACTGTTCATTAATGTTGGAGTCGCTAACCCTACAAAATGGTTAGACATTACCCAGTATGCTTCATTAACATATTCTAAACGTTTATTCACAGGCTCATCTTTCATTAGATAAAGTGCTGTTGTAAGGAATCTTTCTTGTGGTAATTCCATTTGCTCATTTTTATAACCTTTGATTAGATAGTTCTTGTTTAGTAAAAACAAACCTGGATATGAAAATAATCTATCTTTAGATTTATCAATGAAGCTTCCTGCTTGTCGTAGTTCCTCTTCTGAATAAGCTGAGATGATTTCATCTGAGTACAAACCTTTTTCAGTCATCATAAAGACAAAAGAATAATAATCTCCATAACCTTTTTTGTAATCAAAGCCACGCTCTTTAGATGCTTTCTTATATAGTTTTCTGAGTAAAGATGATGCAGATAAATACGTATATTGAGGTGTATCTTTTGTGATGTTATCGTTAGACTCTCTAATAATTAAATCAAATAATTTTTCAGCTTCGATGCTCTCTTTAAGTGAAACTTGATCAATAATAACTTTTTTAAATTCATCAATTTCAGCTTCTTGAAACTGTTTAGTAGAATCTTTTACTATTTCGTCTACAAATCTATTAAAACGGCTTACGTCAAATTCAGTTCGTTGGATATGTGATTTTCTATCTTTAGTTATAATTGTCACTCAGTTACCTTCTTTCATTTCAATTTAGGTATACCTTCTTCAGCAATCCTCTTTGTGCCTGTTATGTATATTTCATCTTCTTCTTGCTCAATCCAGTTTTCCATATTCGCATAAGCATTTGCCATAGCATTCTTATCTATTTTCTTCTTTTTGATTTCTACTTCTATGTAATCATCAATGTTGCTATCTGGTATGATATGCTGTTTTCCATCTAATCCAGTGAATATATAATCTCCCTTACTATAGTAGACTTCATGATCGAATTGGAGTATACTTCCTGGTTCTGTTGCTACCGTGACTGTTCCGACATTAGGCTTAAAAGCAACTAATTTAGACAACCGCCATTCTCCTTTTTGTAATTTATTTTTATTTATTTGTACATTTCTAATAAGTCTTCGATAGTAACAGTCTTGAAGTCTTCCCCTCTGTTTTGATCGTCAGCATCGAACCTTTTCTCGTCAATAGTTGAAATATTCATTAGATCACCTCCTTAAAATTAATTAATAACGTTATGTATAGTCTTACTTAATCTGTAATGATGATTTATTATTTGCAATTTTAACTCCTAACTCTTCAAATAACACCTCATCATCCAGTTTTTCCACTTGTTCTTTTAGGTACTTTAGTAAGTCAGATTTTCTAATTTCTCGTTCCTTTGGTTTATCCCACTCTGTCGGAACTCTATCAATATTTAATATTTCCAGTACAGGTGGATTCTTTTTAAAACCCACATTTCCAATGGAAGTCTTAATTTTCTTCTTGTTCTTATAGTCGTAACCAAGTCCATTCAATATTTCAACTAGATAGTTTTTAAGGTTCTCAGCTTTTTTCTTTGTTGTTTTCTCTAATTTATCTAATCGCTGCTTTTCAGCTTTATACATTTCAGCATCTGATTCAATGTTTTTAATAAACTTAACGATGTTATCTACCTTTTGAGTCAAATCCACGTCTACTAGGCTATCAAGATATGATTTTACTACATCGTAAGTAGCATCATTTTCATCCATTTGGTCTAATAATTCTTCTAATTGTGCAATATTTGAAGCGATTTCGTATAGTTTTGTCACTTGTTATCCTCCATTTTAATTTATTTTTAATAAAAGGTGAGTTTTATCTTGGTAATATTTCTGATAGTAATTCTATCAATTCAACCTCTTTTATATCATAGCCATCTGAATCCCTAAGTTCCAATGAATGATTGATATCTAATGTATTTCCATACGTAACAAATATCTCTCTCCCATTGCCAACATCCCACATTAATCCTAGAATATCATCACCATTTTTTACAGCGTATTTAAAATTTGCCATTAGTTCACCTCCTACAAAAGAGAGTTTTTAACCTATAATACAATTATCTAACTTAAACTCATATTCATATTTCTTCATCCACTTTTTACGAATTCTCTTTTTCTTCGGCAGTCCATTTCCCCTAGGGAGTCTATATCCCTTTCCAATAACAGTATAAGTTTTATTAACTGGAAGTAGCTTCCCAATAAAATCCGGCTCAACTTCTACATTTTTTATTGCGCAAGACATCTCTCGATTAAACAGAGTTAAGTTCTCGCCGTTTTTAATTTCTTTTTCTTCAGATTTTAACGTTAAATCTGCTGATTGCATGTTTCCTATTGGCTTACCATTTAAAGTAATCAAAAAGTCTGAAGCTTTAAATTTTTCTGGTGGCATTTTTATATCTCCCTTTTTAATATAAAAGTATAAATTTAAAACAAATCGTAATTTTCTCCAAAGTCTTCCAAATATTCTTCAATTGAATCCTGGATATCTTCAAGAAAGTCAACATCGTCGTGCAGTTTTTCGGATAGCTCTTCTATTTGACCATGAGCGAATTGCCATCTTCCATCTTCTTCTAACAGTTCCAACTGATGCTTTATTACCAGTTTGTAAGCTTTTCTCAAATCCATTATAATTTTCCACCTCAATTTAATTTAATTATATTTTAAAATCCTTTTATCAACTTACCTTTCGTCAAAAATGCTCCAATTCCAGCTAATATCGTACTAAACCATACTGTCTCAGTATCTAAATTCCAATCCCAGTTACTTTCTTCTTCATAATATGTATGTAATTCATCTTTTTCAATCTCACTAACGTTATTCATTTCATTAAGCTGTTCTTGCTGCTTTTTAAAAACTATAGCGTAGCGTTCATCAATTCTACTCAGCTTATTTTCTAAGTTGTGCTGTTTAACATAAAGATCATTCATCTCTTTGTTTATTGCTACTAACCTCATAGACATATCTACTAGTGTGATTAAAAATACGACTATTGTAAGGGTTATGAGGAATTTTAATGCCTTATTCCCCTTTTTCCTTTTCATCTTCTACTCTCCCATACTAAGATTATATTTATCTATTATTCCCTGTCTATCATATTCATCAATATCTAATTGTCTTAATTCTTTCATTAAGTCATCAGAACAATTATTATGTGATGTAATATATAACTTTTCCTTCTTTTTCTTATCCCATGAAATTTCAATTGTGCTTGTTTTACCTTCCATAATGCCTTCACAGATTGGACAGTTCATCTTAATTCATCCTTACTCTTCACAAAATAGGGTTCTAATTTAGTTCTAATGTGATTCTTTAATGCCGCTCTCCAATATCGATTATAACCTTCTTTATGACCGCCATTTACTTTAACTGAAAAATCATATTGAACAAAAATTCCGTCATCGTCTGGAACAGGATCGAATATTTTTACTCCGTTGTCCTTTAGAAATTTATTAACGTTGATTCTCTCATCGATGATTAACTTTCTTATGTATTCCAAGTGTTTAGCATACCCAATTTTCTTTTCCTTTTGTGACTTAACTATTCTGTTTTCTAAGTAGTTAATTGTTAAATCGATAATAATCTTTTCATGAATAGCGTTTTCTAAATCTTCACTAATATTAGCTTTCAATATAATCACCCGAGGGTATTATACCACAACTGCCAGACTTTCTTCCAAAGCATCCTTTTTGTTCAGTATATCTTCACGTTTCTGTTCTAGCTTCTCAATCATCTTATCCAATCTTTCTAACTCAATGTTTAACGATAAAAGTTCTGTCATGTAAATTAACCTCCACTTCGTATCCAATTTGTGTAAGCCAAGCAATATCGTCACGGTTGAATAAGTCATCGTCTCTACTTCCTGATGCCATTAAACTCATGATAGCCATAAAGATGATGAGTACAATACCTGAAACTAACCAGATCATTTCTCTCACCTTCTTTCTTGTTAGAGAGTTACTGTTTAGCAACTCTCTCTATCACTCAACTTGTATTTACATTGTAATTTATTTATATTTAAAAGTAAATAGTTTTTGTTAATTTATTTATATTTAGTTTTAAAATTTATCAAATGGTTCGTATGTATTTTCTTCGTCCGGTAATAAATTCTTAGCTAATCTCATTTGATCTAGAAACTTATTGTACAATACTTCATATTTACGGTACTCTTCCTCAGTAATATTTTCATTTCCTTCTAATTCGCCTAATAATGCACCAACGTAGATTTCAGCATTTTCAATGTGGAAGTCGATCATATCTTTATTCATATGTATTATTTCCCCTTTAACAAATCAAATTTTTGATTATATAAATCTCTCACTATTTGTAATTCGGTAGGATTATGTAATAAGTTTATGTCAATAAGTAAGTCACGCAGCGATTGTTCAAATTCGTTATTAAATTCGTATACATGTGTTATTTGACTCTCAACAAGCCATTGAATAAGGTATTTTTCAAATTGTACTCTATATTCAATTACTCCTTCTTCACCAACTCTTTCACGTTGATCAATAATTGTACCTTTACGATTTAGTGTGTTAGCAAATACTTCATCACCTACTACAAAACTCATTACCTTCCCTTCTTTCAATTATTAGATTTTCCACCATTTACGATGTGTTTGATACTGGATTGGCATTTTTCTTTCATATTTGTACCATATATGTAGATTATCTAAAGCGAATAGTAAGTACGAATATGTTAGAAAACCTAGTAGCATTAGGAATGTTGGCATTAAATCACTCCTTTTATGTAATTTATTTATATAAAATTGTAGCTTTATTAGTAATTAACAAAGCTACCTATCTTTTTAATTTTAAATATATATGATCCATAATTATAACCTTATTCTTACCTAATGCTTTTTTAACATGTTCCCTTCTAATGTCATGATAGGTAATCTTACTTTCCTTACAAAGTTTTTTGATAGTCCTTGTATCAATACTAACTTTCTTATTCATTCTCAATATATCAGTAACAAAATCACAAAATACCTTTAAATTATCGGGCGATTGATTCCACAACTCCACTGATGTAACATTCCCATCCAAGCGAATTTGTTCTTCATTCCTCTTATTTTTCTCACACCAGAATACATAATCCCTAAATTCCTTACTAGTCATTTGATTTAATGAAGCTAAATGTTCAACCAATGAATTAAATTTATCAACATCAATTTTTCGTCTTTCAGCCCAGATAAAGGGATTTTTTGCGTGTTTAGACAGGTTAAAGTGATCACTTAATGGAATTATATTACCGATATAAGTGCCTCCATGTCCCCAAGATAAAGGGATGAAATGGTCTATGTGTATTTTATCAGAGCCAGTCAAAGGGCACTTGCCGTCAAATTGTACATCTAAATAACGTCTCCAAAGTTTTAAATTGATATTAGTAGGTAAACTTTTCACTACACTTCTTCTTTTTTCACTATTCAAAGTGTTTCTCAATCGAATATATTCCGAGTTAAACAACCTATTATAATCATATAATTGTTTTCTTCTTTCTTTGTTCTTATCATTTTTAACCTTATCCTGCTTCCTTTGTTCCTCTTTACGTGACTCGATTTCTGATCTATTTAGTTCCATAACCCTTTTAGAGCTGTTCAGCATATCTACTATTCTATCCATAGTTATCACCCCTTCCCAATCATTAAATCAATTATTACGATTTTTTACAATAAAAACCAACTTTTATAATAATTTTATTATCGTATGCACTTGCTCCCAAGTATAATTTTCGCCATTGATAGTTCTTGTTTTTAATTGAATCCATTTTGACAATTGTTTATTATAGATTTCCATATCTTTTGCTAATTCCTTAAGTTTCTCATCCAAGACATCTACCGTATATCCATGTTCGACATTTTTCATATCAAGTTCGATTTGTTTCTTTTTGTCTGATAATCTATTTATTAAATTATTAGTTCTCTCTATTTTTTCATCCATTTCTTTTACTGTGAATGTTTCATAAAGCCAATCATAGTGAGCCATTTTTAAATCTCCTTTTCTAATGAAATCTGTAATTCAACAAAATTATTTTGTTATGTTTAAAAATATTGAAATAGCTAACACAATTGCTACTATGTCGTCTATTAATCTAGGGGTAACTTCTTTGTAAATCTTTAATTCAACAAATGTCCATAATCCAGCTATAACAATGTAAAGTAAGAATATTCCTAATAAGTTAAAAATAAAGTTAATCATCCTTCCTCCTCAACTTGTCATGTATTTTTTGATCTCTTTCTCACGTTCATTTCTTATGTATTTAATTTCATCTGTTGCTGGAAACAACCCGTCTTTGTTCTGTATCTGCTGTCTCAATTTATGAACACTTATTAAGTTCAATTTAATTTCATTTAAATCATCTAATGTTACAGCTCCAAGTAACTTAGCAGCTTGGATATATAGCTTATTGTCACTGTTCCGTGTCTCTGGATAGTGTTCTAACACATATAATACTAGTTGTTTAGTAGTCTTAAATTCTTTTAAAACATTCATCTTGTCACCTCAATTATCAAATATTCTTTTTATCTAAATTTGTTTATTTAGCCAACCCAGTAAACTTACAAACTCATTTACAACATCATTATGTTCTTGGTCTTCTCTAATTTGATATATAATATCCGTTAAAGACATATCATCTGTGGCGTAATATTGATTGAGTAACTGCTCTAACTTTGTCATAGACGATGCTCCCTTGATTTATTTTTACAATGAAATTCATATTTCGTTGTATTTTTCAATCCCAAATTGTCCAGTATGTATCGCTGTCTCCATCCTTATGTAATCTTTCATATTCTTCTTTGTCAATTTGACTATGTAAACATTTTTCATTGCAATAATACTGTTCTCCTCCATTAATACAATAACCTTGATCCATTTCTTTTTGACACGAATCACACAATCTATCCACTTCTTCACCTTCTAAATCTGTAAAATGTCTTGTTTTACTAACTCATTGAATATAGCTTCTAAGACTGTAACAACAATACTGTTACCTGGTAGCTTGTATAGTGCTGCCTTAGGTAAACCTACTGAAGCAACTTGTTCATAATCTTTTTCTGTGAATCCCATCAACAACCAACATTCTTTAGGCGTTAATTTTCTTATTGTATTTCCGTAATATACTGCTATGTTAGGACTAGTTGTTAAGGTTGCAACCATTCCATCTTGAACTCTTCCTCTTCTTGTTTTACTGTTAGGACGTTCGACGTTTACTGAATCAAATTCTTTAACTTCTCTAAATCCAGTTTTATTATTTTCTCTTATATACATCTTTCCATCTCTCTCAAAGAAGAGACTCTTTTCATTTTCACTTAACTCATAATCAGTGACATCAATTGTGGTATCTATGTAATCTTTTAATGTCCTAGTTAATTCTACTTCTTTTGGAAATTCAAAATTTTTATCTTCAAGTAAGCTAACTGTAAATATTCTCTCTCTATTTTGAGGAGTACCATAATGTTTAGAATTAAGTATTTTGAAGTTGTTTTTATACCCCAACCTTTCCATAGTAGATAAATAATGGTTGAAATGTTCTACATGACGTTTTGATATTAAACCGGGAACGTTCTCCCAAATAACCACCTTTGGTCTAGGATTTAACTCTTTTTCAATAATTTCTAAAGTTCTTTCATACAGAATTGATCTTCCAGAATTCACGTTATTCAATCCGTTTTTAGACCAATCTTGACAAGGTGAGCCATGTACGAGCAAATCAACATTCATGTTCCATGTTTTAACATCTTGAGGTTTGTAACTATGGTCAAATATTTGATTATAAGCATGTACTGCATGTGGAAGAATTTCAACATAATCAATACTTTTTAGGTCTATATTTAAATTTTCTAAAGCTTTTCTGGGAGCCCCAATCCCGCCAAATAATTCTAATATCTTCAACAAGTTCCTATTTCACCTCTGTAGTAATCTATTTTCCAATCAAAGAGTTATTTTGTTGCAAATCTCTTAGTCACTAATTCTCTCAAACTTACAAAAATTAAAACTAGAACTATGTATACTCCTAATGAGTAACAAATTGCAGCCCCATATTTCCAAATGTTTTTAAACAACTCATATTGTGATATTACAACTTGAACGGTAAATCCATTTGTATAGAAAGCAATCAGTATTAATGGTAATTCTTGATACCACTTTAAATTTAAGCTTTCATAAAGTTTGATTATCAAGAATCCACCTCCCTTCTAATTAGTAATTTAACTTTATTTAAATATCTGCTAAAATAACTTCCACTATTTCATCACTTGTCATTTCATTAGTATCAAGCATCCTTAACTTTAAACCAGATTGAAACATCACTTGTTCGTACATTTCACTTATTTTACTAACCATATCTAGTTCCACATACTCATCACCACGACTCTTAATTCTTTTTTTAATTACTTCGTCCGGAGCATATAAGTAATATACCTTTGCTTTATCAAACACCATTTCCTCTATACTCTTCCTTTGAGTATCTGTTAAGATGGCGTAATCTTTATAAAGAGTCGCATATACTTGGTTACTGTAAATAAAACGATCCATTATTACATTTTTATTTTTAGCAAACTCAATAAAATGCTTATATAATTCTTCATTGTTGCATTGAGCTAATTCAAAACTTGATCCTTTTATAATCGGATAATCCAATTTTTCATTGAGCTTGCTGGCTACTGTTGATTTAAAGCAACACTCATTACCTTCTAAGATAATCATCTCTATTCTCCTATTCTATCTAATTCACATTCTCTTACTCTTTCTAATATGTCATCTTCTCGCAAAACTATGTAATCGTATCTAATTGAATTTAATATGTATTGTGTAATCATAACTCTCTTTCCTACTGCACAAGGTAATCCATTTTTTGCTTGCTCATTGATTTTAGCTTTATCGCCAATTTTAAAGCTAAATTGCTTATTCATTTTTATCCTTTCCCCTCCCTAATTACGGTTACAGTTGCCTTTTGTCTACCGAACTCAATGGCTTCATCATAGCTACCTACAAGATAATCGATAATTTGTCCTTTTATTGCTCCTCCTCGATCTAATACAATCGCTTTAAACTCCGTATTATTTAATTTAATTTTAACAATTGAGAACATTGGTAACACATTCTTATCTGCTGCAATAATTTTGTATCCGTTATACTCTGTTATTCCCCTTAAGTCAATCCCACTTGCACTAACACCAGTACAACCTAAACAGCTATCTACATAAGCTGTGACAGTCATATTCAGTTTCCTGGGAGATTCCTCTTTCTCTTTTGCAGTTTTTAATTCATTTTTCAACTTACTTATTTGATTATCCTGCTTTTGAATTTTACCTTCATATTCTTTTAGCTCAACTGTTAGTTTTTCATTTTCAGTTACCCTACCTTTTAGATCACTTTGTAATTTAATTATATTATCACCTAGATAAGATAACTGTTCATCTTTCTCTCTATTCTCTTGCTGTGATTTTACTATGCCATTTTTCAATTCATCGGTGTCTCTTATGTATGTATATGCCATGTAACCATTTGATGCAGCTAAAACTGTGATTAATCCTGTTGCAATTAGTTTTTTCTTCATAAGCGTACCTTTCGTGGATAGAAAGGTTTCATCACCATCCTTTCAAACTTACAAACTGTTAATTTATTTATATTTTAACACGCAATTCTTTAAATTGGAAGTATTTTATGTAATTTATTTATATTTAATTACTTTGTGAAAAATAATGTTTTTCACCCTTGATATATCAACGTTTGCGGAAGCATTTCACAAACTCTTCTCTTATTTTTACTATAAAATTTAAGTTTTATCAGATTAAGCTATTTCTTCATCCTTTTTCTTACGTTTTGTAGTCTTTTTCTTATTAGGGATACCCAAGAAATCATTTAACCTCTTTTGCGCTATTTCTATGTAATAGTTCTTATCTAAATAATCTGGTACTTCTAACTCTTTTACATCTTCATTATTTATAAAGCATTTGTCTGGTGTATTTCCGATTTTCTCAGCTACTTCTTGTTCAACACCATCTTTCATTTTCAATTTCACTTTAAACACTCCCTTTGCATTTGGATCATTAGAAGCAAACACACGTAACACTTTTTCAGGAAGTTTTTCATCACCATGTAAAGCATGAAGATATAAACGAGATACTTTTACTATCTTTTGAAATTCCCTTAACTTATTACAGTTATTAATCGTCTCTTCCACAGCTATACCTTTGGTAAAATAGTTAATTAATGCTTTATTTACAATAGGTAAGTCATAATCTAAGTTATTTAATTTTTTAACATATGCTCCTTTGGATTTGTATTTACCATTCTTGTCGATAATAATATAGTTGTTTACATCCTTCTGATATATCTTTTCAAATACTTCCCATTCTAAATCAAGTCTTGTTCTTTTTTCCCATTCTGCAGCAACTTGTTTAATAATAGATATATCTTCTTCTTTATCTACCTTCAAGAATATACCATCTGTGTTTGATTGAATTAATTTAGCATACGGTTCTACTTTTTCAATCAAATCTAATAGTAATAGCTGACCTGCTAAACATACATTATTACTCATCAACGGGTCATATAAAGGGTTATACTGATCTTTCATAGCACCATAGTTTGCATTAATTACGATTTTCATAGGTAACTGTCTAGGATCTTTTTTAGCTTTTAGTTCTAAACGTTTATCCCTAATTTCCCTAAATTTATTAGGTTCATTTACATTTCTACTTATGTATCCATATTCAATCATCAGTGAAGGATAGAGCGATGCCACATCAGCACATAAGATTATTCCTTCATCTTTATATTTAGGTAACGCTCCATGAATTCCTCCCCAAGCAAAAATGTGAGGAACTCCAGCTACATCAATTTTTAATTTCTTTTTATAATTCATATTCTCTGGATCTTTGTACCAATCGACAATTTCCTTATATTTCTCCACTTTTAATGTATCAGGAAAGCTTAAATTGAATTCATCTCCTCTATCAGGTTGCTTTTCTGCTCCAATTATAAAGGCTGATAATTGGGCTTTTGTTTTCGTGAATTGTGACATGCTTAGATTAAAAGCTTCTATTAAAGCTAATTGAGATTCAAATTCTTCAACTTTATTTTCAAAAACTTCAATTGTTTGAAGAACATCATGTTTACAATAATCAACTACTTCTTTCATTTCATCTGATGTTAGTGGTCTATTAATATCAAAAGAAACAGAGCTTTCTTTAATTCTACTTCCCATGAAACCCTCTAATTGCTTCAAACTATGAAAACCTGTACTAATGTCAAAATTATTTAGTGGAATCTTATAACCTTCTCTTACTACATTGTGACCTTTAACTCCATCAATGATAATTCGTTTATTTATGAAAGCTGGATTCATACCTAATAATATACCTTTTAATATGTACTGATCATATCCACGACTGTTATATCCAATCCAGATATCATTTTTAAACATATTATAAAACTTTCTTAACAATTCTACATCATTGATTATTACTTTCCCTTTTCTAGTATCATAATCAACTATTACCACCATCCAATCATCTTGAAAGCACTCGAAGTCATAAAATATCTTTCTGAATGTTTGCATTGATTTTCACCTCCCTCAACTAAACAAATCCTCAAAATCATCCTTCTTATTTTTCTTATCAAATGAATCAGCATTTTCCTCTAGGAATCTCTTATAAAATGGACATGTTTTTCTGTGACCACATAGAGTACTACAGTAAAATGAATTATATTTATCTATCTCAATCGGTTTCCAGTCATATTCATTATTTTTATCCTTGCTATCAATAGCTGCTATGGTTTTGATAACATGTTCTTTTAATTCATCTAACTTCTCATCTGATGCTTCATATTCAATAAAACAATCTTCTAACCAATACTTATCTTTTATTTGTTGTGGCATACAATCGATATTATTATCTTCTACAGACTTATCTAAAAGTAACTCAATTTCAAAGTCATCTAATTCTAAGTTATAAAGATCTTTTTCTAGATTAGCTCTCATTTCTTTAACCCATTTACCACGACTACACATTTTTCTTTTTATCTTTTTGTTCTTTTGTACATTACAAACATATAGATACTTGATCATAAACCACATAACTTTATCTACTTTGTAATTACTCGTAGCTTCTAGTCCTAATTTATACATTAATAACTGTCTACCAGCTTCATTTAACTTCTTTCCAGCAAACTTACTTGATGTTTTCCAATCAATAATATTAACAAACGGTTTTCCTTGATCACTTGGAGATATGCTATCGATATATCCTTGCATCCAAATCCCATCCACAACTTCAAATACAATTAGTTTTTCGAGTAACATCTTCTTGTCAATTTTATTAAAGTTATCTATAAAGTGTCCTACATCTGCTTTCCAAGAGTCTCCTATCTTTTCACTTGGAAATTTAACACCTAGTATATCTAACTCTACTAATTTGTTAAGATAACTTTCCTTAAACTTATCTATATCGCTCTCTTGTTTATAAATTTTCTCTATGTTATCGTGCAACTCAGATCCTAATAACGTATAGATATTATCAATTCCTCTGTTTTTCTTAACATATGTATTGTAATATTCGTATTCGCAATTATTAAAAGTTCCTAGTTTGGAATGAGAATATACCTTAGCTCCTGACTCATACAATTCCTCTAATTTCTCTTTAGCGTTCAATTTACCATCTCCTTATAACCAAACTGTGCATTCTTTCACCAAGTTATTTAATTTATTTTTATCTAAATCACTGGGAGCCATCTTACTACCTAAAGGCAAATATTTGTTTTTCTTATCAAACACATATCCAACATTATTTTTATAAAATTTATTACTCTTTAATTGTTTAGCAATTTCAATACTATGTTCTTCCTCTAACCCTTCATCTAACATGAGTATAATAGTTTTAGGAAAAAGACTTTTAATATGGTTAGCTTGTATTTCACTCATAAAACTTCCACCCAATGAGATCCCAACATTTAATCCCTTACTTGCTAAACTCATAGTATGTTTTTCCGATTCACCAATCATAACAATCCCTTTGTCTAAAATAGTATGATAGTTATTAACAAAGCCATACAAGGTTTTTGACTTAGGAAAAGGCACAATAGGAAACCATTTTACTTCTTCATCATTTATCACTTTTTTATTCAACCTACCCATAACTCCACAAAGATTTCCATCAAAGGAATACCACGGAACTGATATTCTTCTGGTTAAACTATCATAGCCAATTTCATATTGAGTTTGAATATGAGGAAGTATACCATCCTCATAGAATAGTAAATTTGGTGCTAATTCAAATCGATTTAATAAATCACAAGAGTATGTTTCAATGTCTATTCCTTCTATGTCTCTGAGTTTTTGTATGTTTTTATAAAATCCACCAAAAGGTAATTTATATTGCTTATTATGTATTTCATGTTTAAAATCAACTAATTCTGCGATTTTCTTAATAGCTTTGGGAAAACTTAAATTTAATTTATATTGAACCAGAACTATTAAATCTCCCTTTAAATTGATTGAATAACAGGAAGAAGATAGTGTTTTTTTATTAACTTTCACTGCTGTTGGGTTAGTATGTTCGTCTAATGCACATCGATATTCTTTACCGATATCTTTTACTTTATGGAAGCCGACTTCTTCTAACACTAACTCAATGTAATCTGGATTATCAATTATGTAGTTTTTTAAAGAGAATACGTCCATTTCATATTCCTACCTTTGATGTTTAGGTGTACAATATCCGATTTCAATCCACTTATTCCACGCTCCGTCAAACTGATAAAGTAATGTAGTATCACCTTCATCATTTCTTGTTTTGTCCAGGAACACAATCATATACTTTTTATCTGGTTTTAATATTATCTCTTCTTTAATTTTGGTAAATTTCCCTTGAGCATCTTTCTTAAATCTGTATGCTTGGATATCAAACTTTTCACCATTTAATTCATCTTCCCATATTTGTCTAGTTAGTACTAACTCAGAAACAACTTCCTTAACTCCTTTAGCACCTGATAAACAAGCTGCTGTTAGATATCTCGTGTTCTCCATATAAATAGCTAATTGCATTGTTATAATTATTCCTACATCTTCTTTTTCAGCGATCTGTAAAAGTTGCTTGGATGACTCAATAAGTTCTCCTGTCATTGTTGCTGATGAAGAATCTTCGGATTTAAAAGTATCATACAAGCAGTAATTGAAACCTTGTTTAGCCATTTTTCTAATAATCTTTTTAACATCATCAATACTGTAATCATAAATTTTAGCAAACTTTAATCTACCTTTATAATGAGTGTTATAATATTCTCTTGCTTCTTGCATTTTTTCTTTTTGTTCATCGGTTAGGTTACCCATTTTTTGCTTCTTACGTGGAAGACCAAAGTAACCTAACTTTTGACTAAGTATTGTAGCCATTAGAATATGTTGCCAAGCTCTCTTATTCATCTCGTTTGCGATGATAGTTACTTTTTCACCTTGATCAAGGATAGGTAATATGTATGAATTAATACAAAAACTTGTTTTACCAGTACCTGAGAATCCTGCAAATATCTGAACATTTGATCTATGTAATCCTAGAGTATGATAGTTTAATAACGGACATGTTGCCGCATAACTGAGTCCCATTTCTTCACCTGTATCACACGCTTCTATAAAATCATCTTCAAAGTCTAAATCTTCAATTTTAACTCCTGATCCTCTATTTAAGAAAACATTGTCCAATTGATATTCATAGTAGTCATAAAGATTCTTACTAGTCATTTTTTGAAACCTTGTTAGTTCTTTGGTTACATTGAACCCCTTATCATGTAATTTCAATAACATATTACTTTTAACAAGCTCATCATAGTATCTGTCTACATTATCTTCATTTAGAATTTTCTTGATTTCGTCTACTGTTTTATAACCACCTCTTCTTGTAAATCCATTTTTCAGAACTTCTTTACCCTCAATGTAACTATAAATACTAGCATCATCAAAACTCTTATATTCCAAGTTATACATTTCTAACCCAAGAGAATAATAGAATCTACCATCTTCAGTTAATAAGTCTCTATCAGCCATAACATCCTTTTCGTAATCACCATAGAGCTCTAGATTCCTCCATAAACAAAATACAAATGAAGCTTCTATATGTTCTCTATTACTTACTAGTTCACTTGGATAGTTATCAATTTGATTCAATACAATTCACATCCATTTCATAAATCATTATCATCTAAAAAGTCTAGAATGCCATTATCAACTGGTTTAGTTTTTGGAACTATTGTTTCTATTTGGTTGATAATATTTACATCTAAATCTGTATTTTCAATTGTTATAGTTTGTTGTTTGTGATACTTCCATTGTTTATGGATATCATTAATATTCCCCTCAATAATTTTTAGAATATAACTGATCATTCCATATTCACTTGTAAAATTTTTATTATTTAACCAGTATTCTATTGTTTCTTTGTTAACTTCAAAACACTTTTGGATTACTTCATAATCATAAAACTGATTCATTGTACCAATTTTTTTTATTAAAACAGGAGGAACTATTTGTCCTTCCTCATAACCTAATACTTCTTCTGCTATAAATTTCATTAAATTGTTTCTTTTCTCTTTTTCTAAAGTGTAACTTTCATATTCTAGTTGACTACAGTAATACTTATTTTTGCCTTTATCATCAGTAACTTTATAAAAAGAATCAGTATTTCCTTTCGTCTTACATATCTGACAAGTACATTTTCTAGCCAATTTATTCACCCCTATATATTAAAAAGGGAATGTTTCCATTCCCCCATATGTAGTTATTAACCTAGTAAACTAACAATTTCTTTTAACCCTGCAGTTGGAATTGATTCAGGTTCTTTAAAAGAACTAAATCCATAGGTATCCATTACATTTTTCACTTTAGCTTTGACTTCGTCAGTAGCTTTACCAAAAGTAGATTGGATGGTTATAATGAGTTCTTCGTTTTCTTCTGTATTAATCTTATTCTTATTTGTCTCTTCCACAATCTGTTCAATTTCCTTTTCTTTCGCAACTTCTTGTTCTTTCTTAGTTACCTCAAGTGATTTTGCACCTTTTTGTTTAGCATGTGCTTTTTTAATTGCATCCTCTATCGCTTCAATAAATTGGTCTACATTCAAGTCAATCTGAGGAGTGATTTCATTAAAACGGGATTTAGAGTCAATGTTAAAGTTATCGTCTCTGAAAGTGATGATTCGACTTTCCCCAGTTACTTTACCTACAATCTTATCAGCACCGACTTTTTGTTTAATGCGTTGTTTTTCAATTGAGCGATCAATAGAAGCAACACCTAATACATGTAATTTAGTTTTAATAGCATTAAAGTATCTATTTGTTAAATTTGCTGTAAGTGTTTCATATTCTTCACCAGTGGCTACATCATTTTGGTTTTTTCGTTTTGTATGTCCTACCACAATCATTTGAACACCAACTGATTTTAACTCCCAAATCTTATCAAGAACTAATTCGATAGCTTTATCTTCACCTGCCATAAATCCACCAAATGCAGCTTTAATTGAGTTAGTTTTCTTATCAGGATAAGTCTTATTATGTAGTCTAATTACTTCTGGTTCTGCAATTCGAAATAACTCATCAATAGTGTCATACACGATAACTTTTAGATCTTTATAATCTGTTGAACGATTTTCGATAATGTCATCTGCAAACTCTTCAAATGTTTCCCAATCAGGAATATTTTCATAAATAGCATTAGGGATAGCATCTACGCCATCTTCTTTACCAATGTTAGCTAAGATATATCCATCTTCTCCTGCTAATCTCTCACAAAATTCAACAATCAACGTAGATTTACCAATACCAGATTCACCAATTAAACCAATATTGTAAGCTAAAGGATCAATTTTAATTACATTCTTTTTCCCAAATTTTCTACCCAATTCACATTTCTCCTTTTATTTTAATTTATTTTTATTCAGGGACTAAATTTATAGTCCCACTTGTTACGATTATGTTTTAATTAAGCAAACAAATCATCTAAATCTTCTAGTTGTGGAGCTTTTGATTCTTCTTTCTTTTCATCTTCTACTGGCTTACTGCTAACTAAGTTAGATTCACTGACATAAGCCAAGTCATCTACATCATAACTTGATTCTACTGCACCATCGATAAAGTTATTTACATTATCAAAAGTCTTTAACAATGGTTTTACTAATCTGTTTTCTTCTGTGGTTTCTCCCAGTACTCCACCTTTTGGAGCATAATCATCTAGCTTACCTAGACCAAATTCAATCGCTTCTCTTTGAGCAGGCGTTAGGTCTTTTTCTGTAAACTCAACTCTATCTGCACCTCTAAATACATTTACCTCCCAAGGTAAGTGGAATACTCCTTTTCCTTTTACAGAAAATTTATTTTTCAAGAAATTGAATCTTTTAACGTGCATTTCATTATTAAAATCAATTTTTCCTGCGTTAATTACGACTTGTTGTGGGAAAAACATATCTTTCTTAGCATTACTGTCATAACTTAATACGTAAGCTTCTATGTATACTTTCTTTTCTTTGTCGAAATCTTTATCATCAATAGCATCTTTAGTGAAGAATAAATCCATCGTTGCTCTTAATTTTGAAGGTGTGTCTGATGGAACGATTTCTAATGTAGTAGGTCTAAACTTTCTAAAGAATCTTCCTTTATGTTCTTGGTATTCAACATTTCCTGTTACCCTAAATTTATTATCCTTATATTTCCCAACATTTTCAGCAAAGAAAACAACCGCATCGTATTCGTGAATAAATTCATGTCTATCTGGTGCTTTTTCAGTTAGCTTAGTATGTAAGTCCATTAATTTAGCGTGTTCTTCTCCTGATAAACTTTCTTTGTACTCTAGATTTCTAATATCATAACGAATACTGTTAATCTCTTCTTTCAACTTACTATCAGTCGTAAAATCAATAACAATTTTTTTGAAGTCTGCAACCATGTCAACTGTTTCTTTTCGCAGTCGATCTTCCCAAGGAATTTCTAATTTTGTTCCATTTTCACTCTCAGTGCCTTTGCTAAATGAGTAAACCTTATTTTGTTTAGCTTTAGAGAATCCACCATACATTTCAACAAATACACCATTCGTTTTAGATTCTTGTACTGCAAAGTTTAAGCGATGCCCCTCCCATCCACTATCACTTAACTTAACATCGTGAAACTTATCCTCATTCTTTGGAATATTTAGCTCACCGATAAATTCAAATGTGTTATATAATCTAGCCATATATGTATAATTTCCTCCTTGATATCCTTTAATTTGTTTTCGTTATGTAATTTATTTATATTCGTTACGATAAAAGGCTTATTTTAAGTTAATATAATTTAACTCTTTAGTTAGTTTTTCTTTAACTAATTCCTCTAAATTTCGAACGCTATTTATGTATTCTTCTTTTCCAACTTCAACATAGCCATTTAATTTAATAGAATCAGTTACTAATTCAAATTCAATAGTAACTATATCTTCATGATTACTAAGAGTGACTAGCCTTTGACCAAAACCTGCAGTCTCAATACCTCTAAAAACCACACTTTTAATTTCCATTTCATTTCTCCTCCTTTTATTATTTTAATAGTATGTATTACAGAGTTGCTGGTGGATCAAGACCACTATCTATCAATCTAACCAACTCCTTTTCTCTACTTTTACATTATATCAATTTATTTATATTTAAACAATAGTTATTAGTAATTTATTTATATTTAATTCAAAACTTTTCAATCGCTTCTATCTCATTAGCAAAAATTGCAATGTCGTTAAAAATAGCAAATCCATCTGGTTTTAACTTGCCTATAAATTCTCTAAAATTAGGTTCTGTTACATTTCCAATTTGGTATACTCGACCTTGTTTTGTTGTAATTTTAATATTGAAACTCATTTATTATCCCTCCCTTTTAAAATCCTCATTTTAACTCACATATTTGTTTATAAAGATCAATAAACAACTCTTTATCTAATGTTCCAAGCACTATTAATGTGGTTGAATAAATAAAAGCATTTATAAATGAAACTATATTTAATTTTAAATCTAAAAATAAATCAATGGGTTTGATATATTCGTTTTGATATTTCCCATTTACTATTTTTCTCAATACGTACTTTTTTCTTTTGTCACTATATATTAATGATAAGTGTGCTTCAGCATTACGTATATCACGATTAATCATATTTGTTATGATCTTATATTCATACGATGTACACGCATCAAACTCTATTAGCTTTTTATGTAAATTTAATTTCTCTATTTTATACATATTGTACTCTTCTTGATTTTTTATTTTCACAAGACAAATAAATAAGGGTATAATCTTACCAATAAATTCTATGCCTTTTGAATAGTTATTAGATATTGAAGATGTTACATTCCGAATATCTCCTATGCTCGATTTAGAATTAAGAGTTGAGACTTTCTTTTGAGTTTCTGTTGAAAGAAGTTGAAATTCTAAAATAGTCGATAGTTTCTCTTTTCGTGGATCTTTTCTTGACCCAGTAATAAAAGTACTTATTTCTTCATAAGTCTGATTGGGATTTGTTTCGAATGACTCTAAGATTACCTTCAACATAAATAGCATATATGTCTTAGTGAAGAATTTTATTTCATCACCTTCTATCCAGTCCTTTATAATTTCATAAAGCTGGTGTTTATCTTCATAACTTTCAACTTTTTGGAGTAGCAACACTACCTTTTCGCCAAAATACCCCTCTTCGATTATGTGTGTCAATTCCTCATTAGCCAAATAAAAATCTTCATATCCATCCCATAACTTTTGATTAAGCTGCAAAATAATTATTCCTCCTTTATAATTTATTTGTGATAAAAGCCACGTTTTAATTCAATATGACTTTAATGTTTTAAAGATTCGTATATACTTTTATAAGATGTTTTAACTCTTTTAAGGACACATCATCCAATGGTTTCAATTCGTTTCCGTAAACATCACTCCACTCGGGATAGCCTTTACAGTATTTCTTTGCTTCTTCTAGCATAAAATCTATTTTATACTGCAATGGAGCTTCCTTATCCCACCCATCAAATAAATATGACTCAATTGCTTTTAATTTCATATCCTTTGTGATATTAGTACGTTGTTTAGCGTATTCCTTTACTTCTTCCCATTCTCCATCCCATGCAAATTTTTTCTGCAACTTAGCTTTCTTATTTTTATGTTGCTTTAACCCTTTATGATCGTTTTCATTCTTAGAAAACTCATAAACTATATTATTAATAAGATTTTTATATTTTGGTACCGGATCTGTTCCGTTCCATTCATCTAGTTTTACAAATACTTCGTAGGTTTTCATCTTCGTTCTCCCTTTTATATAATTTATTTTTATTTACAATAAATATGTTTAGCTAATTCGCTTTTCCATATTTAAGATTGTACCTGTACTTCTTAGCAGCGTTTATTGCATTCTCATAATTTAATCTAACAGTATTGTTCCATCGATAACCACAAGATGCAGCACTTCTGTTTAATTTCTTACCTACTTCTTCAAAAGCACTTATAGCTGTGCTACCTTCTCTAATATGCCTTAGTACCACTTCTGCTAACAAAATGTCTTGTTCTTCGTTCCAAATACTATTCATTTTCTCACCTTTTTATAATAAATGTTATCTTATATTTATTATCGGTAACAACTTATAGTGTTTAATAGATAATTATGATAATTAAACCAACATAGGGTCAATTTTATAATTTAGAGATAACGACATTCCATTCTTGCTTTGAATAAACTTTCTTAATATCTTTTTGGTGATTTATTAATTCAATTACAGAAGGATAAAATTTCATACGACCTTTAGTACCTGTTAAACTCATTACGAACCATCCTTCTTTTTCTGAGTGACATATCATATAAAATGGATGTTTTCTATTAACTGCTTTATTGTATTCAATTACATCTCCTGCTTGTAAACTACTATTCTCATTTTTTACAACAACATTCATTTTACAACCTCCTTTTAAGTTAAAAAATTAGTTTTATAATAATATCCAATAACCTTCCTTAACTTTGTTATCAAACTCTTCTTTAGTGTAATTTGAAGCTTCCCATTCACCTTCATACTCATATGTTACAACCACTAAGTCATCAGCACTTGGATGTTGACTTGCTGTGTATTCGTATTTCCATCCCAAAGGGTCTATTTTCGATATATCATCTTTTAATACAAACTTAACTTCCTTCATTCAGTTCATCTCCTCATCTAATGAAAATTTACATTTATTAAAACTTATCAATCCCCAAATGAGTAACTAATTAAATTATCTAATTTTTCTTCTACTATTTTTACAACTGGTAAGCCACTCTCTTGATTAAATAGTGATAAATCTAATTCATTTGGGAACTCTTCCCCATTATTTCTTATTGCTTCGGCTAGTGATTCATGAACATGTACCATTGAAAATTTATTTTCATATATGTATTGTTCACTGATAGCTTCTAAAAGTGCTTGTTTCAATGACATTTTCGTAACTCCTTTCCTAATAAAAAGATAATTATAATGTAACTTAGTTTCGTATGGTTCAATAGTGTTTACAGCGATTTTGGTAATAACTTTCTACTTCTTTAAATTTCTCCCTATTCTCTAGAACTCGTTTTGCTTCAATCAAAGCTGATTCCCATGTATATAAAAGTGTATCCTTTATCTTTATTTTTTTTGCTAATTTAGTAATTTCATCAGTGTTTATCATCAAAAATGACAACTCCTTTTAATGAATAGTAATTATCTACTCTCCACCAAGCCATCAACTTAGAGAAGAATATCACTTATGCATTAATTGTAATTTATTTATATTTATATATCAACTATTATTTTAATTTATTTATAGTTTTATTTTTTATAAAATGTGGTTTTTATAGTTTCTTAAAGGGATCGATAAATTGCCATTTAAACCACTCAACTATCTTATTCCATTCCGCAACTATAGGTAATCCAATAATAACTAATACTATCCACCATGTCGCATAGTCTCCGATAACAAATGTAAGTAACCAGTAAGGTAATAAGAATATCACCCCTCCAAATATTCCTACAGTTATTGCTATCAGTAATATAGATACTGCAAAACCAATGATACTCACTAAAGATTTACCCAACCTAATAAGAAATTTATCCATTTCTCCACTCCCATCATTTTGCTTTACTTTAAAACATCGGTTTTAAAAGAGTCTTATCTATTTTTCCATTACTTCTCCTTCTTCCACCAATCCGTATTCAATAAGCAGATTCCCAAATTGGTCATCAAATAAATCGGAATCATACCAGGGGAGATTATCATAGTAATCAACAATGAATTCTAAGTTATATTTTTTACAAACTTTTTGGAAAGCCTCGTAGAACCCACTAGAACCCTCAACGTATACCCACCAATCATAATATGAATAACTTTCATAATCATAAGGTTCTCTTCCTAGATTAATATCATTTTGTCTAAATATTTCAATTGCTGATTTACGAAAATCCTCTATAAATTCCTTTGTAAAATTACCTTTTATTTCATCAGGAATTTCATATATTGTTGTTAAATCATCATTAATAGGCATAATATCCTCCTCAATTTTAATTTTATATTTTTAAAATAGCTCTTCATTTGAAAAGCCAATGATAGTATCCTCTCTCCATGAATCTAAAGTAACAAAATGATAAGTCTTAACTTTTTCGTTTTCATAAACAAAATACAAAGTGTTATCCATGTCTCTTAACAAGAAATATGATCTATCCTCCACTAACTTCGACATCATCTTATGCCAATCTTTCTCTTCATATCTCATCCAAGCCCAACCATATCCCATTCCCTCTACATCCGTCCAGTTATTAAAATATGGATTATCTTCATTATCGTAGTAATTATTTAGGACTTCAATATATTCATAGAGTGATGTAGTCATCTTCAATTCTAATATTATTTTTTCATCTACTAATCCATACTTTATAATTTTGTCAGCTGGACGTAGAATGTGCTCTAGAATACTTTCCATTTATTCACTCCCTTTTAAATATCGTTTTTATAAGTTTAAATATGGTTTAATTTCTTTAAATATCTCTTCGACTAACTCATAATTAACTTCTTCAAAGTCATCTAAAGTCATCGTTCCCAAAGCAAAGGCTGATTTCACTCTTGTTAAATAATATAAATAAGTACCGTCTTCCCACTCATCAGTAAGACCTACTACACTGGCAATTTTATTCTTAACTTCTTCTTCCAACTCATTTCCCTCCTTATAAAATAACCGTTTTATATTTCTATGCAAGGGAATAATCCCTCACATAGTTGGTTTATCACTTTTCCACTCTCCCCATCGCTTTTCAAATTCGGGAATAATCTCATTCAATTTACTTATATTTTTCTCACCAGGGTTCATTGCTCCTTCTTCCCATCGTTGAAGTGTATATGCCGCTACTCCTAAAATTGATGCTAAATCAGCTTGAGATAATCCTTGTTGTGCCCTATATTTTCTAATAGGACTTTCTTTTTTCCATTCTGTTAATCGCTGCTTTATGCTCATTATCCACCACTCCAATTCTTATTAGTGGTATAAGTATATGTGGTAGTGGTTGTATAGTTTCTATTTAATTAACAAACTCATCAAAGTTTTCTTCTTTGCTTCTAATTGACCAATCCATTTTTCATCGTTAGTCATTTCAGCAACGTATAATAAGCTGTTTACATCCAAGATCATGTCACTAATCACACTAAAATCAAAGGTTATATTATAGTATTCAACCTTATACCCTTCACTCTTCCTCTTTGTAAATGTACTTTTTGTTATCTTTCGCTTAATTCCCCACATATTACTTTCTGTTAAATAAACTCGCTTATAATATTCTTCTATTCCTAGTTCCTTATTAAACTCGCAAATATATTTCACTTTAGATAAGTTCATGCCAATCATCCACCTTTACATCACAATTTTTACAATAATTTTCCGTAGCTTCTTTCCAGCAATACGAACATTTATTTTCAGCTTTTTCACTTTCAAGTAATTCAATTATTATCGTTTCAAATTTTATCATTGTATTATCTCCCTCATGTTTGATAATACATTGTATGACGTGGTGGTGTAAGTGGTGTCGTTATTATGAAAGTTTATGTAATTTATTTTTATTAATTGCTAATTTTATCTCTTTATTGTTTTATTTCTCTGATAGGACTTCCTTTTCAAGTTGCTGTATGTATTTTGGTTTATAGTCTCGTATATCTTTTCCATTATCTAAAATTGACATTACTATCAACACATCTTCCACTGTTTTAGATAACGGATATCTCATTAACCAAAGTTTCAATTCATTCCATCTTCGTTCATAATTCTCTTCTAACTTTTTTTCATATAGACTTTTCCATGGCTCTGCAGCATTATCAGCTATGTATTGTGTAGTTAGTATTATATCTGTTCGAGACTTTTCTGAAATAGACTTCCCTTCATTCTCGCTAACTACATGGCACATGTGATTAGTACCTTTGGTAACTAAGTTATAATAGTTAACTATAGACATCGAATTTCTCTCCTTATCTTAATTTATTTTTAATTAAATCATGCTTTTATAATCCTAATTCAATTAACTTCCGTTCAATTTCTTCTAAAGTACCTCTTCTACCTCTTCTGTAACTACTGTTCTTTGTTGGATATGGTATATTTTCATTGTACTTTTTCATCCATTTAACAAAAAAGTCTATTGCTTGTTCTTTTGTTAGACTAGGATATTCATAACCTTCAATAATATATTTAGCCAATTCATATGTACTAATATCATTTAAAGCCTCACACTCGTTAACCCACTTATCGAAATGTTTAGGTACGTCTAACACACCTTCTTTTGTAAATTCCTTTATTGCTGCATCTAATGCCAAACCTAATTCGATACTGACTTTATTTTTCAAATTTATTATCTCCTTTCGTTTAAAATCTGACTTTGATTAGAATTTATATTCTCGTTCTTTTGCTATTTTCTTTGCTAACCTAACACTAGACACATCGCCCATTAAATAACTATCCATTCCCCTAATTAGTTGACCATGTTGTTCTAGAGTTAAAGAATCTAAATATTCATCTCGTTTTCTTAAGAATTCAATATCCATTTTAATACCTTTCTCAACATTACTTTCTTTAAAAGCATGATATGGAAACTTCCCTAGTTTCAACAAATTCTTGGAGTATTCATTAGCAGCATTATCAAAATGATACCGTTCGTTAAATTTCTTAAGATAAGACTTATCATTTTTATCTTTTATTCTCAAACTTACATAAACTATCGGAATCATGACAAGAATTATTTTTAACGCTAAATCGGTCATATTTTTACCTCTATTCTATTAAATTCGGAATTTCATTTATTATCTAGTAAATTATGTTTCTTAGAAATGTCAGCATACGTTTCACCGTTCAGAATTCTAATAATTGAACTTCGCCCCAAGTTAAACCGTTTCGCTAATTTTAAATATGATAAGTTTTCTTCGTTACGTAATTTAAAGATTTCTAATACTTGTTCCTCCGATAATTTACGTACAAGATTATTATTACTCAACTCTCTTTTTGTTAACTTGTATTTTTCAATTATTTTCTTTGAGAAATTTGACTTCCCGTTTAGGTTGAGGTTAATAGCGCCTACTGTAACATTCAATTTTTTAGCAATTTCAGATTGGCTCAATCCTGAATTGTATAAACTAAATATGTATATGATATTCTCTTCTTTTAAGTTTGTATAAACTGGAGTTAATCCTAATTCCTTAATTTCTTTTATGTAATACTCACCTCTCAAAATATTTGAAATATGTGTTTGACGAACACCATATAATTTCCCTATTTCGCTTTGTGATTTCCCTTCTCCATATAATTTAAAAATATTAATTATATCATTCTTAGAAAAGTCACGGTTATCAAAACACTGTCTTAATTTTTTCACATCGACTTCATTGTTTCTTAAGAACTTCTCCACTTCCTTATTTTTAAGAATGTGTTTTCTTAATGTTGCCTCCGATATTTTTAATTCTTGAGAAATTAAATCTATTTCTACTCCTTCATTAATTCTTTTGGAAATATACAATAACTGTTGTTTGGTAAAATAACCAAATCTTATTTGTTTCATATTTTCCACTTTAAGGTTATATCGTTCTATAATGTCTTTATATGACTCCCCTTTTAGTATTAATCTAACAGCCTCCCGAGTAACATTAAATGTATTACCTATTTCTTGTAGTGTGCTACCCTCGTTCCTCATTTGGAACATTGTTTTAACCTTATTTATTGTACTTTCTGGATACGGAAGCAATATTCTATCTTTGTATAGCTGCATATAACCTCCTCTTTATATAATTTATTTACATTAAAAACCCAATTTTATTTACTTTAACAGGTTAATTTATCTAAGATTTCAACAACACCTCCGTACATAGGAATGTACGGCATTCCATCTTCATAAGGTATGTTATAACGATAGTGTAATTCTACTTCACCAGTTTCTAAATTAACCAATATCCATCTGCTGTCGTCCCAGGAGCCGTACTTTCCTCTTTCATCAAAATCACCTTTTTTCACTTTATTTTCAACAACTAAACATTTTGCGCCATTTTTAAAAATAAACACATTTCCTTTCCTAGCCATCTTTCTCACTCCTTTGAACCTACTTCTAGTTCAATCTAACCCATTATATAATTCCTGTGAAAGCAACTCTTCACTAAATCTCGGTAATTCTCTTAATGCAGCAATAACCTTAGATTTAGTCTCTCTACAAGGGAAATAACCATAACGAGCATATCTGAACATTCTGTTATATGTATTAACTGGTAAAACCAATATGTTGTCTGCTACTAATCGCTTCATAATTAAGTGTTCAAAAAACTTTTTATGATAAGCAATTTCCCAACTATCTTCTTCAGGGTCATCTGGATTGATATATTTGAAGTAAGCAAACTTAGTAATTGTAAAATCAAATTCATCTATCATTTCTAATGGACTCTTAAACTTGTGTTTTATCAATTCAATATTTATTTCTCTTTCTAAATCTTTAAAAGCAGTTACTTTATCGTTTTGATAAGTTAATTCAAAATCCGTATGATTCTTAAAATACAATTCAGCTTCTTTGTGCTCTCTTTCATTTTCAAAGAATACGTCTACATCCTTAAATGGTTCTTTATTAAATATGTTCTTAAATACTCCACCTGCTATGTATCCCTTATGTCCTACCATATATTTATCTAGTTGTCTTAATGCTAAATAATTCTCTAATGGTTCGCCTAATACGAAATCTTCTTTTGACAATTCTATCTCTCCTTTAATAAATTACATGTTTTATTAATTAATAATAAATGGTGAATCTTCCCCATAAACAGTCCCAGTCAATATCAGTAATTCCTAAAATTTTGTTAATCTCTTCTTTGTTATTATTCATAAATCTTTGAGCAAAAGCGTTAGCATCCCTTTCACACCATTGCGAACTATAACCTTTTTTACCAGCACCTATGTATTCCATATCATATTTCTTTTTCTTATGTGTTCTTTGATATGCATGTCTAATCTCATGTAATAATCCAAACAGTAAATAGAGTTGGTATTTATAAGTTAGAAACTTTTTAGATTCAAATTTATGATTGGAAGGATACATAGATATAATCCCATCTCTGTGATTACCGCCAAGTTTACCACTTAATATTCCTCTCAAAATTTGAAATTCAAACGAAGAGTCAAATACATTCAGCCAAGACATAAACACTTGTAGTTTATTTTTATAAATAGTGATTTTCATTCCTAAATCATGATAGTCATCATGTAATAATTTCAAAATGCTTTCTAATTCATTTTCACTTATTATATTGCTTTTATTTTTAATTATTGTTCTACCTTTTAAACGTCTTCTGTCAAATACGTTAAATATTAATAGTTGTTCCTTTCCCACTGTATTTATCGAAACTCTATTGATAAGTTTATTTAATGCTTGATCATAGATATCGTTCACTTAATAATTCACCCTCCTTAATAAAAGAATCTTTTTATTTGATAACTTAAGCTTCCTTACTCACCCTAAAATATTTAAGATCATTTCTTTTGATAACGATTGTTCCATCTACTAAATCGACTTTAAGACTATCTTTCCAACCTAATTCTGTAATGACTCCATTATATTTATCGTACGTTTCTTTTGTAATTTCGAATTTCTTAGTATATCTTTCAAATCCAATATCGATGAAATAATTCATTAAGTCTTCCTCTATTCAATTTATTTTAATAAAACTACACTTTCATTCTCCTGTTTGTTTTTCACATTCTACTTTGCTACACTTAACCTAAAAAGCAGGTGATAGAATGTGTGGTCGCTTTACTTTGTTTACTGATTTTGAAACAATTATTGATCGATTCAACATTGACTCAGCTATTGAGGAATCATTGTATAATCCCAACTATAATGTAGCTCCTTCTCAGTCTGTACTTTCTGTAATTAATGATGGTGAGAAGAACCGTCTAGGATATTTACGATGGGGATTGATTCCTCCCTGGTCTAAAGATATGAAAATCGGTTATAAAATGATTAACGCACGTTCTGAAACTATCTCTGAGAAGCCAAGTTTTCGCAATTCATATAAGAAGAAACGCTGCCTAATACTGGCTGATTCCTTTTATGAGTGGAAACGTACAGAGGAACGTAAAATTCCCATGCGTATTAAACTTAAAGATAATCAACCATTCGGTATGGCTGGATTATGGGAATCGTGGAAATCTCCTGAAGGAGAAACTATATACTCTTGTTCTGTGATTACCACTCAACCAAATCAATTAATGACTGAGATACATGATAGAATGCCAGTGATATTGAAACCTGAAAATGAACAATTCTGGTTAGATCCATCGAATACAGATATTAACTTATTAAACAAATTACTTGTTCCCTTTGATTATGAACAAATGGAGGCTTTTGAAGTATCAAGCGATGTAAATTCTCCAAAAAACAATTCACCTAGCTTAATTCAACGAATTTGTTGATATACGGTCAAGGCAGTCTAGATTCATTGTAATTTTATAGATATGTTTTATTCCCCTATAATTTAACTCATGAGAATCTTAAATGATTCTCTTTTCTATATAATTTATTTATATTTAAATTTTATCTTTAATCTCATCATAAAGTAGCCAAAATCCTTCGTCTATGTAATCTCTTGCATGATCCAAATCACACTTAGCTGCTAATTTATCACCCTTCTCAAGATTGATTAATGTTCGTTGTAAACTCGTGATCGTTTTTCTTAATTTCTCTTCTACCAACAAAACCGTCTATCCGTTGCCAAAAACCTATAAAAATCTATAAGCAATGTTTATTTCCTGCTTCTTTGTATCTGCTTTTGCCGAAGCTACTCACATTTGATATGATACTCCACAGGCGTTAATTCGGGTACAACGAACCCTACACATTAGTAGTGTCTTATAAGTGACTAAGCTACTAATTCTCCATATTTAGCTAAATTTAACGCAGCATTCATATCTCTATCTATCTCTAATCCGCAGTCACACTTGTAAACTCTATCAGATAATTTTAAATCTGATTTAATTTGTCCACAGCACGAACATGTTTTAGAAGATGGGAAGAAACGTCCAACTTGTATAAATTCAATTCCGTATTTTTCACATTTATATTTCATTTGACGGAGAAATTCATACATCTTTTGTTTGGCTACTGCTTTAGCTAAATGACGATTTTTCATCATTCCAACTACATTCAAATCTTCCATCACAACTTTACAAGGTTTGGTTTTCACTATTGTATTTGTTGCTTGATGAATGTGATTGTTTCTAATGTTAGCTAACCGTCTGTGTAGGTTTCGTATTTGCTTTTCGATTTTTATAATGTTACATGTTTTGACAAATCGGTTTCCCTCCTTATTCATCTGGTATTTTCGAGAAACCGTACGCTGCAACCTACGTAAACGTTTCTCAATCTTTCTCACTTCTTTTGTTTTATTGATGTTTTTAAACATCATTTTATTAGAGCAAATGGCTAATTCCTTTACCCCCAAATCTACTCCGATTACTTCATCTGTCAATTCTTGTTTAACTTGCTCTTGTTCAATTCCAATAGACAAATACCAATACTTTCCATCAAATGACACTCTAGGGTTAACGTATTTCACTCCCATTGGGACTTGCTCAGAAGTTGCAACCCATCCTACTTTTTCAATTAACACCGTGTTCTTTTTTACTTTAAGTTTCACATTGTCATTATAGAAAGAAGGTTTAGATTTCTTCTTAGACTTGAATCTTGGACGTTTCGCCAAACCCTTAAAGAATCTCTTATATGCATCACAAGCATCTTTAACAGCTTGTTTAGCTACATTATTTGATACTTCACTCAACCATTGGAAGTCCTCTTGTTTTTTAATTTGTGTGATTTCTTTTCTTAAAACATTGTCAGATAAGAATTTCAACCCTCGTTGATAATTTTCTTGCTGTCTAGCTAATGTCCAATTGTATACCCATCTTGCCACACCAGTAGATTTCCATAGTTGAATTTCTTGTTCTTTAGTTGGTTTAATTCGTATCTTCTTTGCTAGTATCATTCTCTTTCAACTCCTTAATTAATTTCTTAGCCTTATTCGCCCGTCTCCCTTGTAATTCCCAACTAAATACAGTAACAATTTGAATTAAATCTTCGACCAACTCTTGATTATCTGTCTTTGGAGTATTGTCGATAACCTCAATCTTTGTTCCGTATTTAGCAAATAAATTTTCCAAGAGTTCAAATCCGAATCGTAATAACCTATCTTTGTATAAAACTACAACTCTATCCACTTTGTAATTTAGGACTAAATCAATAACATCATTTAACCCTTTTTTGTTGTAGTTTATGCCACTACCTATATCTTTCACAATCTTAAATGGATTACCTTGAGACAGTAAGTATGAATCCATGTTTTCCACTTGTCTCTGCAAATCATCCTTTTGCTTATGAGAAGATACTCGACAGTAGCCGATAGTTATTCTCGATTCTGATTCAGGAGAATGTAAACCAAGAAAATATTCAAGTTGTTGTTGAGAGTAATAACGGTGTCCAGAAGGTGCAGTATATTGGGGATTTAATTTATTTGTCTTATCCCAATTTCTTAAAGTCTGAACTGTTACTCCGATTTCTTTTGCGAATTGACCAATACTGTATTTTTTCATACATTTCATTCTCCTTTGAATTAGTGGATAATTCTATTATATTATGAAATGTATGAAAAATCAATAGTTTTTTATAGATATTTATAGATTTATTCTAACTGTTTATGACCTCCTTTATCAAATAACCTATATTAATTGTAATTTATTTATATTTAAAACACAAGTGTTATTTTTAAATTTTCTAAAATAAAACACCACGACTTCTGCAATTGATTCGTGGTGTACTTTATGCCTTTTAAGCAGTAGAGTATTTATAGTTTATTTTTGACTATAGTCTATGGTATAATTACTTACGTGATTGATATATTTCACAACTTTAGTTCATTATCGTCAAGTGCCAGCTTGGCGATTTTTTCATTTTCTTTATCGTCATTTGATTCCATATGATTAATAACTACCCCAATAATTTCAGCTAGAGAAAACTTATGTAGTTTTCCATCACTTGTCCACATTTGTAAATCTGCTCTCACTATGTCATCTTTATTGAGTAACTCTAAAACTTCTTCAACCTTTAATTTAGCTTCATGCACAAATCCTATTTCCATCTTCCCGACAGTTGTTATAGTGCTCATAAGTCTCCCCCATTGTGCTTTTCGTTGTTTATTCCTATCTATTTTCGATCCCCCTCCTAATAGGAACGTTTGTTCTATTTATTAGTATACTATTTCTAGCGTTCATAATCAATTAATTTATTCGTCATAAAGAACTATATCTAACTATTAATACAAATATTTCTATGCTATACTGAGTTGGTACTATTTTCATATACGGGAGGCATTTCCCAATGAACCAAAATGATATTTTTGGAAAATGCCTACTTGAAGATTTACTACGTAAAGAAAGGATGACTAAGACTGATCTTGCTGTCAAAACTGGTATTGATAAAGCACAAATCAGTAAGTACATCTCAAAAGATAGAGCAATGTCATTAGCTACAGCAAGAATAATTTCGAGAGCTCTTAACTGTAAAATTGATGACTTATACGAGTGGAATATTTAAGTAGGCTAGGGCGTTAGTAAGTTTTGCATTACTTTCGCTCTAGTCCGTTGTTGTCTATATAGACAACAAAAGTTCATATAGTACTAAAAGAAGTATTCCATATACCCATTTTACAACAGCAATAAACATTTGTCTTTGTCTTTTATTGTCGAATTGAATGAATGTTTGTCGAACATATTGACAATTCAGATATTTTTTGGTCAAAGATACCAATTATTTCACTATAATTAATTGGTATCTTTTTTATGAATGACAAATAGCCCATTAAAGGGCTACTTATGCTTCAACTTCAACTTCTATATCATATAATTCTTCTATATTGTCTGCGTTCAGCCATTTGCGCAAATGAGATAAATTAATAGCGCGTTTTCCTGCACTATACCTACTTGTATTGTAATTTTCTCCAATAATTCTTTGCTGCTCTTTAGTTAGTATTCCTGAGTCTTTTGACATGAGGTATCCTTGATAGATCATTCCGGATCTGTTTAATCCAACTGGCGTTAATTTAATATCGTAGTCATTAACTTCGCTAACGAATCTAGTTAATAAAGTTGGATAACTTACAGGCTCATTATAGTCTTCTCTTGCCTTTTGAGATATGACAGGGCTCATTACATAATCGTTATTAACTAACACATAGTCTTTAATTCCACCATCTTCAGTTCTTCTTCTATCGATATTTGACTCAGTTAAAATTTTTAGATATTCGATTGTTTCATCACTTAATTTGATTTCAGCGCCATTTCTGTCTGATATAGTTACAGTTTTCTTTTCCCAATTAATATCTTTTTTCATTAAGTTTCTTATCTCACTCATTTGAGTGCCAAACACTCCATCAAAAATTAGCATAGTTAAAACTTTAGATTGTGTGCTTTCGTTTTTAATCATATCTAGTATTTCATCTTTAGTAAAATGAATTCTATTGTTTGGATCAATAAATTTTTTTATCCATTGTTTATCGTTTACATAAGGTTTGATTACGTTATCGTTATTATCTCGATACGCTTTTTCTCCTACTGCCCAAGTAAGGTACTTATTTATCCAATTGACATATTGTTTTCCCATATCATAATTAAGTGGATTTGCATTGTAGAGTGCTTTTTCAACCTCAATCAAACTAAAATTAAATAAATCTTTTTTAAGTATATGTTCAATATAACCAGTTTTTGCAAAAAAGTATCTAACTGTGTTCGCACTACCTCCTTCATAATTATTTTCTTTGATAAATTGCTCTTTGATTTCTGGGTTATATATTTGATCCAAAGTTTGCATATCATTTCTCCCCAATATTAACTTTTATATTAAATTATCTATTAATTTCTCCATATTTTCTATGCTGTTTTTAACATTTAGTTTAGAATCCACTATTTCGAATTCTTTCCAAATATCATCGTCTTTTCTGAAGTCCACTACTTCCAAAATATCTAAGACTTCATATGCTTTCATTTGTTTATTCATCATTCTACTAGCTAAAATAATGAATCCCACATACATTATTTCTTCATTTAACATACTATTTTCTTTGTTTTTACTATCTGTTTCTTCAATCAGTATATTAAAAAATTCTTTTAAATAATCCGCTACCCTATATCTATCTCCAGTTCTCTCTAAATTAAAGAAGTTTTGGATTGTATTTCTCAAAGTTGAATATTTAACAACTTCATTTAAATTTTTATTTAATTCTTTACCTCTTCCGACTTTTTCATCTAATAGAGATTCTTTTAAAAATTTATTTAAAACTTCGTCGCCTAATCCAGAGTTCATCATTTCAAGTCTTCGCTCATCTGAAATAGGAGTAGCTAAAGAATGTTGCCCTACCATTTCTTTTGCTTTATCGTCTGGATAGTTAGTTAATAAAATCGTAAATATAACTTCAGCATTCTTATCCTCAGAATATGCCATTTCAGATCCTTTTGTACGGTGGTATCCGTCTGCTATATCTAAAATAGTTCCAGGCATTACAGTTAAAGTTCTTTCTGCTGGGTCATACTTTAATTCGTTCATTCCATCATCTGCCGAAAAAACTGCAGCATTGATAATCAACTGACTTGGGTATTGTTTCCCCTTTATAATATTATTCTTAATTTGCAATACACTTTCAGGAATTACTGTTATCTCTTCAACAATTCTGCCATTTATATTTTTCTTTTGCGATTCACGTTGAATGTTAAAATTATAATGAAGTTTTCTTGAATTAGATAATCTAGCAATTTCTCTTGAGCTTAATTCAAAGTTAAATGTGTCATGATCAATCATATTTACATTTTTGAAAGTATAAGGGAACTCAATTTCTTCATCTAATTCACTAGTTCCTCTATATTGCCTTGCTCTTTTCATCTCATATTCAGAAAAGTATTTCGAAGGTTTGATGTTCTCTTCCGACGTTTCAATAAACAACTGTTCTGCTAATAAAAGTAATTCAACTTCTTTCATATTAGGTATCTCAACGTCTGGATTGTTAATTGTTTCTTGAATATTTAATAAATCGTACTTTTGCAAACCAGTTTTAATACTTTGGATAGTTTTTCTTTTTCTTTTAATTTTTTTATTTTTAATTACAGATATCAAATTTTCTTTTAATTCATGTATATTTGTAGACACATTTATCACCACTTATTCTCCTTAATATATCATTATTTTAAGTTTATTATATTTAATCAATAGTGTAAACCTTTAACATGTATTATTAGCAGTTAATTTACTTACTTTATACCATCTTCTCAATCTTTTTGTTCAATAAGTACCTTTCAGTCTCACTTAAACTCTCAATGACTTTAATTAATATTTCATGCTCAACTTTTTTATATAGTTCAGAATCAATGTCACTAATGGAACTTATTGCCCCCAAAGAATTAGAAGTTGTTTCTCCTAAATATAACGATGTGACTTTAGAGTCTGAATGTCCTAAAGCTCTTTGAACTGATACTATATCTCCGCCACTTGCCTTATATCTAAAAGTTCCACCAGCTTTACGAATAGAGTGAAACACAATATTTCTATTTGATTCTATATTTGTTTGTTGTTTGAACCTTTTAATCATATCATGAATCATACTGTTACTTATTCCATTAAACACTAAGTCTGAATCACTTTTGATGTCTAATAGCTCATTATAAAACTTCTCAGATATATCATGCCTGAATTCTTTGTTTCCTTTATCTATTCCCTTTACTATTACATGATTCTCTTTGACTTCAAAATCTGACCATTTGAGTTTTAGAATTGCTTCTTTTCTTATACATGTATCTAAAGCTAGAAGAATTAACAGTCTTTTTTCTTTGGGTTTATGCTTTTCAGTCAAGGCTAATTCTGCCCATTTCAATACTTCATCAAGTGTCAAAATACCATACGAATTTCTTTTCTCTGGTAATGTAGTAATTTCGCTGAAATAAGATAAATCATCATCAATTAACTTTTTAACTTTTAGATATTTTAACAAACTTTTAACTGCAGATACTTTCCCATTAATTGTTTTATTGCTGTATATCTCATTTTTCTGATGATAATTTATAAAATCTTCAAAATCATCAATTGTTAAATTCACATCATCTCTAGTTAAATATTTGACATCTTTGTTTTTTATAAACTGAAAGAATATCCTAATGTCAGTTTCATAAGACTTTCTAGTTCCAACACTCTTTTGTTCTTTCTTGATAAGAAAACGTTCAATCTGATCATAAACTAAATCACTATTTAATATAATCACTTGATTATTTCTTTCAGCTAACATTTACTCTTCCTCCTCTCAATGCTTCATTCTTCTTAGATTTCAGTTCTTTTATTAAATTATATAGAAAATCTATATTCTTTTGAGTTAGTTTGATGTTACCATTTGAATTACCTCTGATAACCCATTCCCCAAAATCCCCCTGAGTTAAGTCTACATCAGCACTTCTCATTATTATCTCTCCTTTAGATTATTAACAATTTATTTATATTATAAACTTATGTAATTACATTCACACAGTAATTTAATTATATTTTATCAAAGATACTTATTATTGTCTATAAAATAATTGGTATCTTTTACATGTTTCTATCTATTGACAACAAAATCTTATTAACCCATTAAATTCCTATGATACCTCTTAAACACCAATGATAACTTAATTACATTCCCTTATACTTATATACGAGGTGTTTTTATATGTATGTTTCTCCAATGTTATTACACAAATCAGAGCAACCTTTCAATGATTCTTCATATATTACTGAACTAAAATTTGATGGCATTAGACTTACACTTTCTAAGTTCAATGGTATTACTAAATTATATACTCGTCATAAAAATGAAGTAACTTCAAAGTTTCCTGAATTACTCAATTTAAACATCCCAGACAACATTGTCCTGGATGGTGAGGTGATAGTTACTAATTCTCAAGGTAAGCCAGATTTCGAAGCTATGATGGAAAAATTCATGTCTAGAAGGTCAGAATCTATAATTTCATATGTAGTATTCGATGTTATCTATTATAAAAATGAGAAAGTTACTAATCGCAGCTTACTTGAACGTAAAGAAATTCTTAATCAGATAATTAAAGTAGACACTCCTCTGCTAACTAAAACTAAATGGATAGAAAGTAATGGCATAGCTTACTTTGATTTAATTAAGCAGCAAGGGTTAGAAGGTATTGTACTGAAAAAATCTAATTCAACATATCAGATCGATAAACGTTCATACGATTGGTTGAAAGTTATAAATTATCAGTATGAAACAGTTAAGATTAGCGGATTAAGAAAAGATAAATTTGGAGTGTTACTTAGTTTTGAGGATGGGAAATACGCAGGAATATTAGAATTCATGCCTCCATCTGAACGTTCAAAGTTATATAGAATTCAGAAGGAATTGAAGATTAGAGAAGATGATAAGTTTATTTATTTATATCCTCAATTAAACCTAACTGTAAAATATAGAAACTTAACTAAAAAAGGACTATTGAGAATACCCTCTTTTCATAAATGGGCTTCTTGATAGTCCTTTAAAACTATGATTTTAACATATCTTCATCACTAATTTTGCTTACTAGTATATAAATAAGACCATCCTGATAAATGGTCTTATTCAACTTTATCTAATGTTAAATGTCCAATAACTCAAATTCCGCTTCGCCTGTATTCATTTCTTCTAATAAATCTTCTATTATGTCATTATAAGGAACAATTTTCGACTTAAAATCGTCTATATCCAGTTTCAAATTACATTCGGTATTGATTTTATCAATATTATTAAATAGATAATTTGCAATATCAACCTCATTTCCCTCAATTGAAAATAAAAGATTATCTTGATAATACCCTTTAAAGTTAAAGCGATATTCACTTCCATACCATTTGTTTTTAAATTTGCTGTATATTACAGTTCCACTATCATCTTCCTCGCATATATAAAATGTAACTTTATTAGCATTAACAGGAAATTTTGATGTATTGTATTCTAGATAGTGCTCAACTGCTTCATCAATTCCTTCAAAGTCATTCTCAATAATTTCGATGTTTTCTTCACCATTTACCAAATGGGTTACTTTTTCCACTTTAAAATTTTCCACTTGATCGCCTCCATATTTTTATCTTTATCATAGCAAAAAAACATGTGGACAACAGCGTCTATTTTTAAATTATAAGTTTTAATGTAATTAGAAGCAGTAATATCTATTCTTTCTCACCATATTAATTCCGTATTTCTGCTCAACTTCTTCGATATCAACATCATCTTGGTAGTGCATTCCGTATATTTTATCTAAATCAATTTTACCTTCATAATATTTAACTACATCCTCTATATAAGAATGTACTGGATTAGGAATCAGTGAAATATCATGGAACAACGCTGCAGTTGAATCATCGATAACCCCATCGAATTGAGCAACCTCATGCTTAGCTATATCACTTGTAAACACAATATTATTACTTCCTAATTCATTTATCTTCAATCCCATAGAGAGCATTCCTTGTGAATGTAAATTGTCCGTTTTCACCATTTCAACAGCATATGTTCTACCTATCATAAATTCATCTTCAACATACTGAATGTTAAAATAATCTTGAATAGACAAGCCATCAGTACATAAACCATATGAAAGAATATTGCTCAAACCTTGTAGCAAATCTGATCTCACCCATAAATTCGGCTTATGATTATAAATCCACTTGCATCGCTGCGCAAATTCTTCGAGTCCTCCAACATGGTCAGAATGTAAATGAGTAATTACCATATCTGTAATATCGGACTCTTTATATCCGGATTCATTTAAACTATATCTAAGCGTAGTTCCAGCATCTAGTAACAACTTCCTATCTCCTAATTCAAACACATAGTTATTGTGGTAGTGCTTTGTAAATGCTCCACCGGTACCAAGGGCTTTTATCTTAATCATCTTAATTCCTCCTAAACTGAATTTAGAAAAACTTTTTCCCTGTTAATCTTTCTGCTTGTTTGTTTATTTGATACCTCGCTATTTTCTCACCTAATTTCCTCGGCATAATCTTTTCGAAATTTAGATATGTATATTGACTCGTGATATTAGTATGATGTACACCTTTTGTCCAAACTTCCATTGATATTCTGCTAATAAAATTTCCTATATATAACGATATATCCAGTCTTTTATTGCCTCCAAACTCAATACTATAATGTTTAACATTATCTCTCAAGTTTTCTCCTCCTTGTCTTTTCTACACTTAATCATCTTCAATGACTCCTTAACAGTCTTTTCAAATTGTTTTATGTAATTTAATTTATTTCTATGTATATCTTTGAGTATATTCATGGCTTTTCATCTCCAATAATGAAAACTCCTCGCTCAAACATTTCCTTAATAGCCTTTAATTCATTGTAACGACCTAATTTATTTGTCATCCCACCACCAAAGTCTCTAAGTATTTCGTGATCTAAAGCCGCCATTCTTTTTTCAGCCCATACTATAAACTCATCAGCATTTGCTAATTTCACTTCTTAATTTCACCTCTTACCTTTTTATTTCTATTAAACTCACCTAAGGCTAATCCGAAGGCGAAAAATGTAGCCATCAATAGAATTGAACTTATATACATCATTTCTCTTTCGTTGTTAATGTAACTATAAGAATTCATTAAAATAGCTAATGCAGTCCATACTCCAACACAGAAACCTTTAAACAACGCCTTCACCTTCTTGAAATTTATTTTTATTAAAAACATTCATTTATTCTAAGTTATCTTTAACAGCTTCCCACAAAGCATCTACTAACTCATTACCCGTGTACTCAACTTCGTAACAAGTTACAAACCACTCATTAAAACCTTTATGTATACTTACATAATCTAACCAATCAATCATTTTACCAACGTCCATTTTCCTGTGATGATAATTAGCCCAATCATCTCTAGGTGCTATGTCATTAAACATTGAGTAAAACTGTTCTTCTGTGACTTCTTTTGCTTGTTTTGGAGTAACATGATATTTCATTGTTTCACCTTATTCAACGTACTTTGAGCAATCGCACCATAAAGTGTATTTTTATGTTCAGCAATTTGATTTAATCCATCTTTAAGTATGTTATATTGCTTCTTCAACTCCATTGCCATTTGATAAATACCTTCTGGTTTAGCAATAGCATACTCATGGACACCTGGTGGAAACTCAATATCACTTAAATCTTCTCTAATTTTAATTAACCAATCAGATTCTTCTTTTCTACATTTATACTCCATTTGAAGTTCTCTAATGTCTCTATCAAACTCTTTCATTGTTATGTTACGCCAACCTTTTGCTTTACGATTTATAATATTATCCAAATGACTCACTTTCTCACCTCATCTAGTGCTTTTTGCGCTGTATCGGCATAAGGAGTACCTGTTTCTTTTGCAATCTCCTCTAGAGCAGCGCTTAATAATTTATTTTCATTTTCTAACTGTGTAAGTCTTTCAATCACTGAAACGCTTATTGATTTCCCCCACATTTTCGATACATCTTGATCCATTTTTTCATTCTCCTAACCTATTAAAATTACTTTTTTATCTGTTTTCTATTATCAAAACCAATTGCTACTTTCCAGATAAACAACGCAGGGATAGTGCCTCCTAAATTCGACATCCAAACTGGAGTGCGCTTATACTTTTCACCCGAATGCCATTTAGTTTCTGAGACAGCCACAATCCACGACTTTCCTAAGAATCTAAAGGCATATGCTTTTACATTTCCTTCTGACCCTTTAATTAATTTTGTAATCACGCTAACCACCTCTCTTTAATCTTCTTTCCAATCAACTTCCCATCCCAATGAACCAATATCACATTCTATACTAGGTACGAATATTTGACCTCTTTCGTCCCAATCCGATTTGGTAATTTAACTTCATTTCGATGTTACAATTTGGATAGATATGTTTTTCTTCCACTAAATTCCCCCTATTTCAAATTTTCTAGTACATGAGTGCTTCCATCCATTAGAAGTTAATTCTCTATATACCCCTTCCCAATTGTCTTCTTCCTCTGAAATAACATTAGTCTCTATTTTACAAGAATCAGTTATTTTTACTAAGACATGTACAGTCAAATTCTCTATCCTCCTTTAAAATCGGTCTTTTATTAAATACCATATCTTACTTTTTTTAATTGCTCCTCAAGTTGTTTGATTAGATTTTCCATTTTATACTCACTCATCTCAACATAAAGATTAAACTCATCATAGTCACCAACTTGAATATGTAAGTACGGTCTACTTGTATCATATGTGCTAAAAGAAGTATGATGGTAATCAACTTTTAATTTATCAATCGTTTCATCCTCTAAATATGTTAAATATTGATCTCTTCTAATAATAATTTTCTGTTCCAATTACATATCTCCTTTTAATTTATTTCTAATGAAAGTTACTTTTCAACTCGATTTAATTCATTTTTCAGCTTAAAAATTTCATCAATAAGCAGACAAATGACATGAGATTCCATATCAGAGTTAATAATTTTCTTAGCTTTCAAATCGATTAATAATTTATCTGTTAAATCCATTGGATCACCTTTATTCCTCCTTTAATAAATGGAACATTCATCTTCAATTTATTTTTATTTATTTAGAAGTGAGATAAAAACCTCACTCTTCAACTAAGATTAATATCGACTACTTCTTCTAAATCCACTCTCATTTTTCCTTCTTCATTGGTAATATGTAATTTTTTCGTGATATTATCGAATTTATTGATGTAGCAACTAAATTCTTGTATCTTACCATGTTTAAAAACTTCAATGCACACTGGAGTATAATCTTCTATTGCGATTTGTAAAACATTATTTATCTCTTCAAGTTTTTGCTCATCTACGATCGGCTTACTTATTATTGTTTTACTTCTGTTATATTGATTAAACTGCTCCACATGTTCAGGAAGCATCATTCTACTCGATTCCCATCTTAAATTTGCACCCTTAGTCAATTTACTAGCCATGATAATTACCACCCTTTTTTACTTGTAATGTCCGCCAATTTTCTTCGCTCGTTCTGTTGCTTGCCCTGCTTTGGTTAATGAAGACGCTCGAAAAAGAGCAGTTCTTCCGTATTTATTCCAAACTTTATCTATTGCAATATTTAAATTTTCTTTTGGTAAGTAATCATTAAATAAATCAATCTGATACTCTTCATCTTTTTGTAAATTTGTTATTGATACTCCGACACTTCTAACAGGTCGTCTATCCCAGTTATCCATGAATAGTTTATATACACCATTGAAGATATCTAAATCATAATTAGTCGGAAAGGTTAATGTCATCTGTCTATGAAATCCTGTTGGGAAATCAAAATCAGCACCTCTTATGCTACAAGTTATTGTCGTTCCTAAATATCCTTTAGCTCTACACCTTCTAGCAACTTCTGTGCTTAATTCCAAAAGTACTATTTTAATTTCATCAGCCGTTTCATAGTCTCTTGGCAAAGTCATATGATGCCCTATTGCTTTTTGCTTAGAATGTGTTGTCACTTTAACTGGAGAATAATCTATCCCATTTGCTGTTTGCCATAATACTTCTCCGTTTATTCCCCATCTCTTCTTTAGTATCTCTATAGGAAAATTAGCCAGTGTTCCGATTTTAAAAATACCCATTCCTTGCAAATGCTTCTCCATTCTACTTCCTACACCAAACATTTTTCCTATAGGAAGTTCCCATAACATATGTAAATTGTCTTCCCTAAGTTCAAATATTCCTTCTGGATTCTTTTTGGCGAAGTTATCACAAGCAAGTTTAGCCAAAATTTTATTTTTTCCAATTCCAATCCTTGCTCTAACTCCTGTTTCATTAAAAATAGATTCTTGTACCAATTTTGCTATTTCATATCGAGATCCAAACAGTTTTTGACTACCTGTAACATCCATAAATTGCTCGTCAATTGAAAATGGTTCGATCATATCCGTGTATCTTTCCATAATGCTACTGATTACAATTGATACATCAATGTATCTTTGCATATGAGGTTTTACAACCACTACTTCTGGACACTTCTTTATCGCTTCTCCTAATAGCTCAGCAGTTTTAATTCCACATTTTTTTGCTAACGGACATGCTGCTAAGATTATTCCGCTTCTTTTTTTCGGATCACCTGCTACTACTAACGGTTTATCCTTATATTGATTATTAGTAACTTTTTCTACTGTCGCATAAAATGATTCCATATCTACAAGGAATATCACTTTTTCTTTCATGCTTTTGTCTCCTTAAAGAACATTTGTTCTTCTTATTATATACGAATATACGTTCGATATTCAACAAAATAATTATTCCTAAATATCCCTTTTGGAAACCATGAAAAAGTTATCTCAATGCTTCAACACTATCAATATTCAATCTTCTTTATTCATAGCGACTCTAAATATTCTTTAATTCTATCTACATCAGTCTCAAGTTGCGTAAAATTCTCCACCTTGTTACCTTGGATATATACTTCCATATAAGGATTATCTATCTCTATTTCTAAATCATCATCTTTTACATATTCTACATACAAGTTAACAGCCTTTAAGATATTAGTTGTACCCAAGAAATTTCTTCTGTGAGCACCATGTCCTAAACCAACCACGTAAACTTTATCCATTAAGTATTCCTCCTTTAGTTTTGATAAATAAATGATTTAATTACTTAAATTTACTCAAGCTACTATATTTAACATACATCATGATCGCTGTAATAGTAGATAGGTAGGCTGCTGTAAGAGTATTTTCTTCAGGGTTAACAAACCAGAACAGGTAATAAGCATACAACGATAGACCTAAGAAAATTAAATTAAATAATAATACTATGTACTTCATGCCTATTCTCCTTTCTTATGTCCACAAGCTTCTTCATAACTCCAAAATCCTTTGCATTTCTTGGAATTAGGTGTCATTTTAAAGTCCGTTAAACTTTCAGAAACACATGTAGTTGAATCATTTTTATTAGGAGAATACATATTCCAAGAACATTCTGTACAGCTGCAATTTAAGTCTTGTGATTCCTGTACTTTTTCAACCTTTTCTAACATCTCGTCGATACCAATAAAGTAATCTTTACTCATATCTTACACACCTTTATGTAATTTATTATTAATAGTTAACCTTTACTTTTTTCTGTGTATTTCTTATAATCTTCATTTAACCAAGCTATTATTCTATTAAATCTTTTTATTGAATACCTTAAATTATCTTCGTTATACCACTCTTCAAATTCATATTCCCATTTTTGACTATTACAGCTTTTACAAGCTGGAACACAATTACTCAAATCGTCTGCACCAGTATGAAAAACATGTTCCTTGTGTAAATATTGCCCTTGTTGAAGCTTTGCTATTTTTTCACTTATGCCGCAATATGCACACGAATATAAAAAATAAGATTTACAACTTTCCCATTCATGTTTTGTAATATTGTGATTTTTATTCATTCTTTTAAAGTTATATTGTTTTATTTTATCTTTATTTTCCTGTCTCCATTTAATACCATAGCCACTCAATCTTTGTTTTGTAGTATGCTTTCTTTTACTCACTCTTCTCCTAGTTGTTTTAGCATATTGATTGTCCCAATTCCTAACTTTGTCTCTGTTGTTGTTCTTCCATTCAGTATTTTTCAACTTAGTACATTCTTTGCAATATGGATGGAATCCATCTACATAATTTGATTTATTTTTATAGAAATTATCACTATTCATTGGTAACCACTTACTACACTCTGAACATAATTTATGTTCAACATTATTAATTATTTTATGGTTCGATTCATATGACACTCTCGGCTTTCTACTACTAGGGTATTTCTTAACATTATCTTTCTTTTCCTTTTTATATAACGGATCTCCGTATTTATAAAATGATCTATAATGCTTCTTACAGTAACCTTTGGCTTCATGTTTCTCATTACATCCTTCAATTGAACATATCTTTATATTGATCAATCCTTTCTTATTTTCACTTAAACGAATCATTTATTGTAATTTATTTTTAATCTTTTTCAAATACCTAGCCACACTTGGTCTACTGAGTCCTATTTCCTTTGAAATTTCCTCTTGAGTCAAGTCTTTTACTTTAGTTAAGTAATATATCTTTCTTTCTCTAGGATCAGCCATAGCATAAAAAGTACGTAGTTTGTCTTGAACCATTGTATACGTATCACTATCAACGCAATCTGAAGCAGTAATTTCTTCATATGTAAAAGAATCCTCATTGTTTTCCACTTGTTGATTCAAACTATAATATGTATATTTATTAATTGTTTTCTGTCTTCTTAAGTACATGAGTATTTCATTTTTAATGCACAATGTTCCATATGTATTAAATTTGCAACCTTTATCTACATCGAAAGTATTAAATGCCTTTAGCATGCCTAGATAACCTTCCGACACCATTTCATCTCTTTGCTGTTTATTAGGTCTAAATTTATTCACTTCTCCGTGAACCATCTTGAGATTCTTCTCAAAGAAGCGCTCTTTCACATATTCATCATTAGTTGACCAATAAAGACCTATTAACTCTTCATTGGTCATTTTATCTAATTTCATCATTTCCACCTCTCTTTAACTGTTATATATGTTATATGTACTCTCATTAACCCATATATTCCCTGTGCTAAATGCAATTTTTGCTCGTTTAAACTTGTCTTTATCCTTTCCTCTCAATCCTCGTTCAACTTCTTCAAAGTTTAATCCTTCTGACTCTATGTATTCTTTGATTAATTTCACTGCTTCTTTACTATATTTCAATGTCGGAACTTCCACTCCACCCCTTTGAACAACATTAACAGTTACAAATTTATCTTCATGTCCTTCATTTCCATCTGGACTTATGTAAATTCCTAATTCTTTAGCCATGTGTTCTGCAAATTTATTATGTGGTTTATTACTCGTTGCACTAAATATGTTAAATTCTCTTGCTACGGCTTCACCAGTACAATCTCCAACTCTCACTACGACAGAACGATTTACTTTATCTTCAATCTTAGTTACCTTATTCTCCATTAAATCAATTCTTTTGGAGTTTTTATAAGCTTCTAACTCTAATTTTGTATTATTGTAGTTTAGTAAAGTTAACATATCACTTGAATCAACCTGTAGAACTTTTTCTAAGTTATAAAGTCTCAATGAAATAGTTTTCTCTTTCTCATCCTCAATTTTCATTATTTCTGCTTGTTTGGGATCATAATACCCTACTTCATTTAGTTGAGGAGTAACCTCTCTTCTCATGAACTTTTTAAACTTGTTAGCATGACCTGAATTTGAAGCGTACATCGCTCCGTATATGCCTTCTTCTAGGACTATATCAACAGACGGTACTTTAGAATATTGTTCGTACAATGTCGTTGTTATTTCACCAACGAGTGTATTTAAGTCGTTGTTTTTTAATATTGATTTAAATATCCTTAACTCTTCACCTTTGAGAGTCTTATATTCAAAACCTTCTTCGAAATCCTCTTTAGTCTTAATATCAAACCACGCTCGTCTCACATCCCTATAACCTTCAAATGCCATCAACTCTGGGGCTATCGTTGCCATTTTTCCATCTAATTCAAACAAAAATAATTCTTTACCTTCTACCGGGAATTTAATAATATTACTCAAATCAACATCTCCTCTTATGTAATTTATTTATATTTATTATGATATCATTACTGAAAATATGTAAAAGACTTCAGAATAATCTTACCATTGACCACTCTAACCAACACATCGTCAATTTCTTTCAGTATCTTCCTATCAATTAGCTTGATTGGTAAAGGAACTCTACCGTTCTTATTCATTTTAACTATTAATCTATCGCTGTTAGGATCAAGGAGCACTTCTCTTTCACTACTTGTTTTAATTCCAAACCTGTCTCCATCTTTTAAATTCAACTTTTCTCTAATTCTTACCGGAATATGAATTCTTAATCCGTGTTCACCTGTGTATGTAATCCTTGCTTTTGTAACTAGATGCTTTCTAAGTATATATCCATAAATCTCTTTCAGGCTATCTGCCGAAAAACTTCTAATTACACTTTCAGACCATCCAGTATTCTTCTGAATTAAGTCCATTAATAACTCCCTATCTAATGTTGTAGTTGTTGCCATCTTTCTTTCCTATTCCTCCTTTTATTTAATTATATTTTTATATTTATATATGCAAAAAATGAAGCAATTAACTTACTCCATTTTTAACTTATCTATATTTTAGCAATTTATTTATATTTAATCAACAAGTATTTGTATAATTTTCAATTTATTATTATGTTTATGAGTTCGATAGTATGTAATATGATTGAGTATTTTATCTAGCAGTTTTATATAACATTGCAGGTGAATCTCTTCTAATTCTAACAACTTTTCCATTAATTTTGCTATAAGGTACATTATCTAATCTAAGATCAAGTCCTCCATGTTTATAAAAATCTATATACATTTTTTCTATTCTTCTATCTTTCAAATTAATTATATTTGATACCAACACAAAAACACCTCCGACTTATCTCTTAAATAAAGTGTACCATTGTGAGACGGAAGTGTAAAGTGTTAATTTATTTATTTTTAAAACAATCATTAATTTGCTACTAGATACTTACTAACTACCTGTACTTCAGTTAAGTTGATAAATGGATCATTCTTTATATCTCCAGTATTTTCACAGTCGCATCCACTTTGCCAGCAATGCATACATACCCCTTCACCATTCGTTTGTTCTTTTCTTAATGTAATTGGTAAGTAAGCCGCTTGTAATTTTGCTAACGAATATTTTTCTTTCATTTCAAATCTCCCCTTTTAGTTTATTTATATATGATACCAATTGTCCTTTTTTGTTAATTAGGTATCTTTTGGTTAAAATACAAATGGTGTTACCCTAATTAAAGGATAACACCACTGTTTAAAACTAGAAAATATGTAGTTATGATTTCATTACGGTCTTACTCCATCTCCTGGATCATATGCTTGCTTGTATTGAATGTCTTGATCTAGGTCAGCAGACTTTTGAATGTCAACTTGAGATACACCAAAAGCTGCAGCTCCAAGAATAAATCCTGTTGCTATGATTTTCACGATAAACTTTTTCATTTAATCACCTCCCTTCAATTGTATTTATTAGGATACTAAGGCTTCCAAGTAAAATTCTTCTACTCCTAATTTACCAAGTTCTTCAACTGGTAATCTTTTATAATACTTATCTCCACATACATTGAAATAAGCTACTGATTTACATAATAATTTTTTGTCTCCATATAGCAATCCTCTGTAGTAGCAATTAAACCCTTTTTGATAATCAGTAAGTTTGTTAAAATCTATTTTCTCTAAAATGGCTTCAGCTAATACTTGCTCTTTTTTCATACAGTAGTAATATAATTCATTGCTGAAATCTCCATCTTTTGTATAACTAGAGAAATCTCTATAATAGATAGCTGCAAAATTCCTACTTTTAACTATTTCCTTTTGAATTGTAGGATTATCTAAAGCATAGCTATCGGCTTCATCCAGATATTCTTTAACCTTTTTATAATCATTAAACATATGACTATTAGCATACTGTAAGAAATTATTAGCTTTAATTGGATTTAAAGCATTTCTAACAAGGAAAATATCGTCTTTAATCGCACTATTTCCATTTAGCAGATTCACTCGACTATTAATAGCAAAAAACCTAGCTTTGAAAGTGTTCCTTGAAAAATCTTGTTTAATTCCTTCAATCGTTTCAAGTATTTCTTGATGAATACTTTTAAGTGTATTGATATTTTGTTTATCTAAATGAGCATAAAATTGCACAATTTTAGAAAACACTTTCATATCATTTGTAATGTAGTTTTTTGTTACTAACTTGTGAATAGCATCTTCTGCATCTATTTCTTCATTTATTAACATGTTGTCTATATGATAAACAAATGCCCATTCTTTACTTTCTTCGTTAGAAGCATTTAACATTAATTCTAACAAGTTTTTTTTATCTTCAGCTAATTTATATAAAGTTAAGTATTCTAACATGAATCTAGCTGTAATGGTATTGGGATTTAATGTCTTTGCAAACTCACTCATTAATTCAAATTTTTCTTCTGGGTACATATGATGAACAACTCTAACAAAACCGTCAAATTTCTCAATATCTCCATTTTCTTTGGAAATCATTTCTTTGAATTTAGCAGCAGTAGCATACCCTGCAAGTTTTGCCATTTTAGTAGCAAGTCCTCTAGTAGATTCGATATCGTTTAAAATTCTTTGTCTTAATCCTTTCATCATTTCCACCCTCGTCCATTTTAATGAATTATAAGTATATTTTACTATACTTTCCAGACTATTTACAGGTAATCTACGTGCTTCTAAATAACTAATTCCACTTCTTTTTTCCTTGCTCGATATTCTATGTAATGGGTCAAAATCTTCACTTTTACATCTTTACCAAATTCTACTTTCAACCCTTTTATGATGCGATCTCTTTCGTTGCTTTTCTCATAAGGGATAAGACCAAAAATCTTCATCTCGTCCATCTTAATCCCTCTTTCAAATTGATTTATTAACTTATGTACTTATTGTAATTTATTTATATTTACCTGTCAATAGTTTTTGTTAATTTATTTATATTTAATTTTAAAAATATTAGGGAGTGTCAAAACAATCTGGGTACTCCCTAATAAAATGTCTCATTTATTCTCGTGTAGCCATATAAATTGACTGGCTAATAATAATTGTCTATCTTCTTTTGTTTCATATATCCATGATGGATATGTCTGTTGGGTCTTTAAATTAGGGAAATGTTTATGTATCATGCTAATGATACTTTCAGGGGCGATGATATCAACTAAAGCTTCGTATTTATCTCTCTTTAGATCCCCCTTTGCATTGTAAGATGTTGGTGTATAGGATTCCAACAAATCAAAAACATTAATCTCTTCTTTTTTAAATAACCCATCTAAATAATGTAATAATTCATTAGTATCACCATAAGTGTGCCATAAATAAATAATATTTGAAATATCATAATCAGTTATCTTTGTTCTTTCTTCTAATAGACCCTTACTTAAATTTGATATTAGAAATCTTCCAATATCAAAATATTCTTCCTTAGTAAATTCTCCCTCTTTATTTTCATCTTCTCTCTCTCTTCTAAACCAAGTAAAGTAGTCGATAGCAAAATCTAAATTTGCCGTTGATGATATTGTCTCTTCAACAAATTCCATTCTCTTTTTTTCATCTTCAATACTCTCTATATAGTCAGTTACTAAAAAAGTTGCTTCACCGTACTTAGGTGCTTTAAAAAAACCTTCTATTGCAACATATGAACTAGACATTTCTACCACTGATTTTATTAGATTAAGCTTTTGTTTTTCTGAGATTTTTGAACATTTCCTTCTTAACTTAATGAATAAGGACTCTTTATTTGCTGTAGTGATAGTCTCATTTATAACATTTAATACATCTATTACACTCTCAGCATTTTTTGCAATATCAAGTATATAACTAACTTTTTGATCTGCAACATCTTTTTTACTAACGGAATAAGAGAAATATCTCTGGAAATAGTCTATTGAGCAAATTCTTTGTTGTTCACTCCATCTTGCTTCTGCGTTACCGTAAAAATTGTTCCCTAAAAAACCTTCTATTTTAGGGAACATATATTTTAACATTTTTTTAATCCCTTCCGATTCTTCATGATCAAACTTTTCTAAACATTGATTAATTAGTTTTTCACGTCTTGATTTTTCCTCATTATCATGAGAACTTCCATATCCCTTATTATAACTTGTTAAGAAAATTTCTCTATTATCCTTAATAAAGTTATATACTGAAGGAATAAATGCTCTTATTCCCTCTATTAACATTAAATCAACTATATTAGCCTCTTTTTTTAATAAAGGAATCGAAAAAGAAAGGATATTTGAATACAACTTTACTTGTCTAGGTGTCTTAAAAAATAATTCTAAACCTCCAGTAAAGTAATACATGAAATCGCTCGCTTCAGAATCTGATAACTCAATTTTATTATCGTGTAATATTCTATTTAGATCTTCTACACAAAATTCTCTAAGATCATCTACTTCAGCTAAAGGTAATTGTAAAGGAATTTGTATAATTTTTTCTAGAAATGACATTCCAGTTAAATTGTCACCGTATGAATATCTATCTTGTAATGCGGAAGACACGACATCTTTATCAAAAGCTAACACATATGCCGTATATTGAAAATCAGCTGACAATTTTATTAATCTAAATAATGAATGAATTTCATTCTTATCTAATCTATCGATATCATCAATTAGAATCACAACTCTTTTTTGTTCCTTAGCTAGTGCTTCTTCAATACGGTTTCTTAATTCCTCTAAATCAGCACCAGAAAAGAAAGAAGCTACTCCGTCTACGATTTCTCCCTTACCAACAATTGTTCCAATTGGCTTGCCAAATTTATTTATAAAACTCGCTAATTTCTCTGAATTGGTTTCTAATGATTTGTCTATAGATCGAGCTAATTCATTAAAAAAGTTAGTGAGCATTATTTCTTCTGAAACAAAACGCCAAGGATTAAACTTTAGAATTACTATATGTTCCTTAAATTCTAATTCTTTTTCAATAAAGTTAAATACAGACGTTTTTCCTTCTCCCCATGCTCCATTTATCCCAATTACTATACTACTAGGATCAGTTCTATTCGAAATAATCTCTGAAATTCTTTGAGCAAAAGGATATCTATTAAATCTATCTTGATTTATATCATTAACCGGACTATCGGAAGAATAATTACTAAATACCATTCATATATTCCTCATTTCCATATTAAAATAAAAGACTTCATTTACTTGTTCTTTAAAAAAAGATAAATAGGACACCCTTTACATTATAATTAACCCATTAACTAAACTCCCATTTCATCTAATTCTTTTTGATACTTCTCCATCGTTTTAAATGATTCAATAGCAACGTCTAGATGTTCGTCTTTTGGCTTTGATGTGAAAAATACGTACTGAGCAAAAGAACCCACTTTATAAACTGGCTCAAGTATTCTTTTAACACGTTTATCTTCAATCACAAAAAGTTCAAATGCTATTGACCAAGTAAGTAGCAATATTAAAAAATCGTTCCAACTTCTAGTAAATGGAATAATCGATAATAATAAACCAACTAAGCTTACGAAAATAACTAAATTCGTCCCACATGCTCTATGAATTCTTGATTGTTTTCTAACATTTTCAACCGTCAACGATTTTCCACTTAGATAGCAATTAGATGTCATATGTTCAGCTGCATGATATTTTCCTATTTGTGTTATATGAAAAGTTAAGAATACTGCCACCCAAATACCTATAAAAAAGTAGTCGAAGTTAATGTTAATATCATTTGCTCCCTCTGTGTTACCCTGAGAAAATAAAAATGTGTAACTCATTAGTGAAATAAATAACACTATAAACATTTTCCAAGCGCTTGCGATTACTTTTAATGCAAACCATGCGCCTCTAATAAAAGGTACTCTTTCCAAAAAATCATTTATACTAAATCGTGTATTTTCGGTATATTCGTACTTCCTATGATCAATGTTGTGACTAGTAATGATTTTACCTTTCTTTCTAATTGCCTTAGCTTTTACATCAGTTGATTCGAATACAACTCCATTGAATAATGCTTTACCGCCGTGTCTCATATCATACCTACTTATTCAAACTGTCAAAATATTTAACAATCTCGTCAGTTTCTAAATCTTCATTAAGTGTAAATTTCAATAAATTAAATATAAAATCCTCATAATCCGTATTATCTTTGAAACTCTTTAAATAGGGTTTTATTACATTCATTATCCACTGTTTATCATTATTTTCTACTTTGTATTCTTCTCTACAGAATATGATTATATCTTTTAGTGTAACTTCAACCTTTTTACCAGCATAATCATATTCTCCAACATTTACTATATCTATGATCCACTCATCTTTACCTTCATCCAGTAAATCCTTCAATAAATTATAAGCAGTATCATATTCCTTTTCTTTCAACTCTTCGAATGTTTCTCCAACTTCCAAATAAGCAGTTTCAGTTTTGCCATCAATTTCTTTAATTAATTTAAATTCTATAAAGTCTTTATTATCGGCATTACCGTCCAAATCTAAAGATATTTGTCTTTCGACATCAATATATATCTTATTTTTCATAAGTAACTCCTTTTAAGCTAATTATATTTCCGTTTATATTGTATTCTTCTTCTTTAAGAAACTTCTCAATAAGATCTTCGCTCCAAAAATCTTTAACAAAGTCTAAAAATTTACTAGGTTCAAAAAACGGAATTGCCTTTATTTCATCGAAGGTATCGAACTCGATATTCATTTTATCTAAATCAAATGATCTTAGTGTATAATATGTGTGTATAATATTACCTTCATAATCTAATTTTTCATTTTTAGTTAAATAGAATTCGTTACAGAATCTCATAATTCACTCATCCTTTCCTAGGGTCACTTTCATCTATCTTTTTGAAATATAACATTAACATTGTGGGTTCCATGAATTTTCTCTCCATCGATATAAAATTTAAACTTATATGAACCACTTCTTAAGCTTAAGGCTTCTCTTTCAGTGATAAGGTCATAATAAAAGTATCTATCTATTAATTTACTATTTACTTCGATTGATTCGTGCTTCAAGTCAAAAGTAGCTGTTTTACCAATTGGTGATGTCACTGACATATTAGCTTTTATCATCCCATCCGGATAATTTCCAATCCCAACACATTCATATTCAACGGATAAATCATAGTTATTAGGATCATTTGTAATAAATTCAACTTCTTGATTAAACACAGTATTTCCATTTAATTTAATAGTGCAATAATCATCAAACCCCTCTATTAATGGGTTATTTACTTTTTCTTTTTCGTTATACCCTAATAAGGGTGGTAAATACCAAATTATCAATAATAAAACAACAATCAACAAAACTAATTTCGAAAACCCTATAAAAATTATTTTGATAAATTGTATTACTATCCACTCCTTCATCCCATTCTCTATTTATTTGCCAATACCTCACTTACCTTCCTATATTTTACTCCATCCTTCATATCAAGCTCAACACAAATACGATAATATTTTCCTAGTCTCATAGCCTCAGTTAATTCTAGTCCACTTGTATAACCTCTGATGAAGTCTTGAGCTTCATCTTCTGTATCAAATGTCTCAACAGGAAGCCTAGAATACTCAACCACTATATAAAATTTATTTATATTTTTAATGTAATTAATATTATTAATGTCCGCTAACATCTATTACTCCTCCTTAATTTCTGCTATGATAATTTTATTAACTTCAGAAGGTGATACAATGGAACAATTTGATAAAGAAAAAATTTATGATTACAGTGAATATCCAGATAAAAACGCTGGAAGGTGTGACCACTGTAACAATTCTCATTTTGAGAACTCGATTAAGAATGGTAAACTCTTTAGAAAATGTCGCCAATGTGGGATGACTAAGAGTATATGATATGTAACCACAGCCCTTATTTTAGGGCTGTTTCTAATTCAATTACATGTATCTCTCCAAAACGCAAATTCAATTTATTTAGTAACTCTTCAAATTTACTTCTTGCTTCCTCATCTGTCGTCGCAATGATAGTTTCATTTAAATCGACAATATAATCACTATCCGCATAACATTGAAATATTTTGTTCATAGAGTCTCCTTTTCTAACGGATTTCCACTTCTTCAATAAACATTAATTCGTCTTCTACAAACTTCTCAACATACGGATGATCATCAAACTGTACATGAATATAAAATCGATCTCGTTTTAAGATAATACCTTTACGTCCTTCAAATAAGCTATTATCACTTATTACAACAACTCTCCTACCTTTAATCATATCCTTCCACTCCCATTAAGAAAATGGTGACAATTCTATGAAGTTTCCCTCTAATTAGGAATATTATATCAATTTATTTATATTTAAACAAGTGTTAATATGGAAAATATATGAAAACTCTCAAAATAAAAAGCCCTAAAATGGGCTAAAGAGTTAAAATCCCTGTTTTATTTTTCATTCTTTTCTCCCTTAAACATTAACATTCTTCATTTAATTCTCATGATATAATTTTAAAATATACATATAAGTTTCATCGATAGCTTCTTTATCTGTATTTTCACCATAAATTATCTTTACTTTCATACTAACGTTCCTTCACTCTACATTTATTGTTAAATAAGTATCTAGTTTTATAAAAGAAATTTCACCAGGATAGTGTTTATTACACCATCCCATTAAAGAATCTATTGAATCGTTAAAGATTAACCTTGCAGTTTCGATCTGGGGATTAAAGTTAAAATAGGTAACTCCTAAATCATTGTTATCATATGAAGAAGTATAGTAAACTACACTTGGATCTAGTTTCTTAATTAGTTTAGCACAACTATAAGACATGAAAGTTACTATGCCACATGCTTCTCTATGAGAATGCCCTTCTATTGCAAATCCATTATTATACTGTTTGAATTTAATCACTTAGCTATTCCTTTCCTGTATTTGACATAGCATAATTATAGCAGATGTGGGATATATATTCCTATTTTGAAAAGGAGCTTCCTACTAAGTTTATATAAAAGTCTGTTTTTATGGCGAGTTTAAATCTACTGTCAATGTATTTGAAAACTTACCATCCATATATACAGCTAATACAATATAATTATCGTACTTAGCTAATATTTCAGTACTAATATTTACAGTTAGATCATTCATCTTTTACCCCTTTACTATGTAATTTATTTTTTCTCTCCGATGGAAATTGTTCATAAATTTGTTTACCTTCAAATATAGTCATAAAAGCATGTTCTTGTGGGTCATTTACTTTATTTTCACCTATTCGCAGCAATGCTGATTCGTAAAACTCTGCCTTTTTAGCTTGATTAATTAGCCAGTCCATAACGTTAACGTCCTTCTCGCTTAATAAAGGAGATTCATCATTTTCGATTGCGTTAATTATGTCTAGTTTAAAACTAACAGCATAATCAATATTCTTGTTTTTGTGCAAAAGTTTCCACCTCCCTTCTCTTTTTTCAAACAAAATCAATCTTTTAATGTAAAATTTAATATCCATTTAACAATCTTATTATACCTTCTTTTGTTATATACTGGATTTCCTTCTTGATACCAATCATTGAATTGAAAAGTATGCTTAGAACCATTGCAACTCTTACATGCGGGAACACAATTAGTAATATCATTGGCTCCATCATGTTCTAAATGTTCTTTATGTAGTAATTGTCCATACATCTCGAACGCCATTCCCTCGCTGATTCCACAATAAGCACAACTGTTATTAAAGAAATCAAGGCACTCAAACCATTCAGTATCAGATATAGTATGTTCCTTATGCATTCTTCTTTCTAATCCGTAATTATATAATTTATTTTTATTTAATTGTTGCCATTCTTTATACTTTCCTTCTTTTCTAGCTTGAGATGCTCTTTTTCTTCTTCTGATTTTAACATTCTCTTTTGCAGCATATTTATCCGAGGAAACTTTCACTTTTTCTGGATTCGATACATACCAACCTCTAGCTCTTTTTATAGCACAGGCTTTACATTCTGGATGATAATAAGTGTATTTCCCCTTACTTTTACTTTCTTTTTCACTACTGTAATACTGAGTCAATTCTTTTAATTCGTCACATACATTGCATCGTTTGTATTCAACATCTTCAATTATAACTACCTTTCCGCTTGACTTCATACTACTCACTTTTCTCTTAGGTTCTGTTAAAGGATCGCCGTATTTATTGTAAATGCGATAATGTTTTTTACAATAGCCTTTTGAAACTTGAACTTCTTTACATCCATCAGCCATACATTCTTTCATAGGTAACTCCTTCCTATTGTATATTAGATTCTAATTAATCTTCCGATCGACCAAATGCATCTTTGTTATCGTTTATAGTTTCAAAGATATTTTCTTTCCAGCTTTATTTCTTTCCTTCTTGACAATTTCAAAGCTACATTTATCCTTACCGTACATCTCACAAGTAACTACATAATCAACAAATAATTTTTTTATATACTCTAAGCTGCCCGATCCATAAAAACTTCCGTTTAAGTAACACATGTAAATTTCATTCATAACATTAATACCAAACTTCTAAATGTGGATTCTCTTTAATAGTTTGCTGTAAATCTAAATGTTTCACTGTTTCCTTAGCTTCTATAAATTCCGGCATATGATTGTATTTATCATAGTATCTTTTTGTTACTAATAAATGTGAATCGTCTGATAGTGTAATTAAGTATCCTTCTGTAATATTCATTTACTTTACTCCTTAATTTTTATTAAAATGAGATTTTTATTGATTTCTTTTCTTTACGTTTCTTCTAATTTCATAAGCTCGACCAAAGAAAAAACCAGCAATTCCAACTAAAATCAAATTTATTAACATACTCTCATCTCCTCTATAATAGTTCCCACTCAGCTTGAACATTCCAATAAGAAACCATAGCTTTCTTTATCTTCTCACCATACTTGTTACAGTAATATAATTCACCATCACTCATGATTACGTACCAGGTTGCATATTGAAATGTTGCTTTAGCTATTTGCCCTTCCTGGATGTTATCGATCATTTCATCAACAGTCATAAGTCACCTATATAATTTATTTTTATTTAAAATCAACATTTTATCTTTTTATAACTAAATTCTTTTTAGAATCATACCTGATCCATTTATAAATTTTTTCGTATCTATCTCTACTATATTTTGGATTAGTAACGTTATACCATGTATGGAGTGAATATTTACTCTTTTGAGAATTACATTCTTTACAAGAAGGAACACAGTTAGTTAAGTTATTTCTTCCTAGTACAATTACATGTTCTTTGTGCAACCTAGTTTTATGTAGCTTTTTGTGATTTTCTTCTGTCAACCCACAATAAGCACAGGAGAAATCAAAATAATTTAAGCATGAATCCCATTCAGAGTTTGCTATTTTGAACTTCTTCTCTTTGTTTCTTTCTCTTGCATAATCAACAAACTTTTCGATATTATTACTTTGATATTCCTTGAAATACCTCTTGTAATGCCCTGGATCGGCTGCTCTTAAGCGTCTTTTATTCTGTGCTTCTCTATCTCTGTTTTTAATATTCCAACTTGCATGATATATTTTTTGTTTTTCTTTGTAGCCCTCTTTTGAATCAATATAATTACGTTGTCGTTTTTTCCTGCATTCTCGACAAGGGTTTACTAATTTATAAAATTCTTCACCATTCTTCTTATACTTTTGCTTATAAAAATTTATTTCAGTAGCTTCTAGCTTCTTTTTACATTCGGTACAGGTAATCACACTTTCAGTTATTATTAATTTTGCCAATAAACATACACTCCTTCTTTCAATTTATTTTTAATAAAACTTAGTTTTTATCTCACAATATTTTGCTATATTTCAACAAAAATACAACTTAACTTCGTGAAATAATCCTGTTTCTTCATAAGCGAATTTAGCAGCATTATACGCTTCTACTGGTGTATCGTATTTAGCAACTAAATAGCCATCTAATGTAATAGCATATTTCATAAATTCTTTCTCCTTCCTACCATATATAAGTTATCAACTTTTAATCAAACACTCTAAACAAAAACTCATCCAACTTAAAGTTTTTCTTCTCGCAAACACCAATCCCAATAAACAAACTAATCAACATTACTGGTGCAAGAAACAAAGTACCCACTTAAACCAACTCCTTTATTTTAATTTATTTTTATTTAAAAGGTCATTGCTTGCTCTTTAAGCGCTATAAATGTTTGAGTATCTAAACCATATACTCTATGTAATCTCTGCTGTATTCGGCTAATTTTAGCGTTATAAGTTGATTCTAAGGAGTCGATATTATCCAATGAGTACCATGCTGCTTCCTGAAATTCATCTGTATATTTTCTAATTAATAATGCGTAAGCTTTCATGATATAATCACCTAGTTATAATTTATTTTTATAATCTAATTATATCATTAACAATGTCAATTATTCAATTTATTTATATTTAAAATTAGAGTGTTATTTTATTTCTATTTTTCTTAATAACTTCTTATAACTCTCCATCAATTCTCTTTCAGACTCATCACAATATGCCTCAAAAAACTCGCTATCTTCAAATCTCTTGATCATTGATTCTAAGGTATACACTTCATAAGATACCTTAACAACTTCCCCTTTTGAAACAAAGACCACGGAATTTTCACCATAAGTATTTAAATATTCAATAGCATCCTTTATTTCCTGGTTATATTCAGTCATATGATACACTTCTGTTAGACCATCAAATTCTACAATCACTGTATACAAGTTAATCCACCTTCTCAAATTTTTTTTCTATCTAGTAATTCTTTTATTTAAGTCTTTCTCCTAAGCCACCAATTAAAATATAAAGATGTCTAATCGTATGGTCAATACCATTTATATCTTGAGCTAATTTGTCTATCTTACTAATATCAGAAGCATTGAAAACTTTTACTAATTTCTCAACTTTCTTTTGATTTACTTCTCTTTCTGATTCAAGCTTTTTTATGTCTTCTCTTAAAATCTTATCAAATAATTCTCTTTGTTCCATATAAACTTCCCCTTTCTTTTTGAAATAGTTCTTTGATTGTAAATTATCTGCTATATAAATGTTTAATATCCCTTACTAAGTTTCCTAAAAAGATTTTAAAATCCCTTTCACTTAGTGTACCTTCCTCACTTAAAATCTTCATCATATTTTGTATAGTTTCTTGTACTAATACCTCTTGATAATTATCTTTTGCTTTTTCTAATAAAGATAATTTATCATCTAATTCAAACTTTAGTTTACTCATTTCATTCCATGCAACTTGTTTATTGTCCATTGATCTCAATCTCCCTTTTAATTTTTTTAAAGTAAAATTGTCATTTTATTACTTCATATAAATTTTCTAATTGCATAATAGCTTTTTCTACTATCGGAACATCTTTTCTATTATAATCTTGTCTTTCTTGCCTGATTCTTTCCCACCCATTGGCATCAGCGTATAAAGGATTTACACTATATACTCTAGCTTTTCTATAAACCTTTGAAAATTCTTCTTCCATGTGGCTAACAAAATCTAAAATGTTTTTAATTTCTTCTTCGCTATAGTATGAGGAAAGTGGGAACTTTTTAATTTTTTCTAAAGCATCTTGTATAATTGACTTTGCATCTTTTTTCAATCCATTTTCAATTGAGTGTGACAATAAAACATTCTCTATTTTAGTTAAATTATAATTTACAATAAATCGGTTTTGATTTTCTGTTTCTCGCTTTTCCTTTTCCGCTGCTTCTTTTATTGCCAATGCTGTTTTGTTAGATGCAACAGTTGCTTTCCAAACCAAAAAACTAAATGTTGTAGTTGCTAAGATATTTACTATTGCGATTAAATCCGCGGTATCTATAGTTGTTATATCTAAATTCACTCTTATTCTCCTTTTAAAAGACTTGTTTTAATAGATTACTTTAGCCCGTTCTCTAATTTTCTCATCAATTTCATAAAGATCTATCCCAGTATCTTTTTTAAATTGTTTAATAGCATTATTTATTGTCATATTGTCTCTTCCTACTCCTGGCTCTAAGTTTACAGGAACAATTCCGTTGCTTTTAATTTCACTTTCACCTATGCTAAATACTACTATTGCTTTCATTTTTAATCCCCCCCTCCCAAATTTCATAAAAGAGCAGTTTTATCTACATAATTCATAGCTTATATCCAATTACCACCATGAGGATCTTCCATATTTATTTCATCGAAACAACTTTCACAGACGTTTGGAAACGGATCGTATTCTTCGTTTATTTTATTACCACAATACTTACATTCCATTTTTCTACTCCCCTTATTTATCAACTTTAATATCAATACCTAGTGCACAAGTTACCTTTAACAAAGTATCCAGTCTAGGAACAACATCCATATTCAACAGTCTTGATATTACTGGCTGCTTAAGACCTGTTATTTCCTCAATTTCTTTCTGTGTAACATCCAACTCTACCATTCTCTTTCTAATCTGAACAACACAATTTTTATAAAACTCTAAATAATATTGCTCAAAGTCTTTTTTGTTTTCTTCATCTAATTTTGAAAAATCCAGTTCATTCACCTTCTTAATTACTTTCTAAATAATATTTTATAACATATAAGTTATAAACACAATAGTATTTTCCAATTAAATTCACTTTTTTTATAATTTATTTTTATTAAATACTATATAAATAGAACGCAACTCACGCCCATGAATTACGTTCTTATTGCAGATGAACTATTTTGGAGTTAGTTCTTTAATATTTTAGCTAAATAAAAGATTGCTGTCCATAGGAATTTATCCCCTGGTCTAGTTCCAAGATCAAAGTATCTATTCATATTAACTAACCCTTCTAACATATGATGAATAATGTTTGTGTAAGAATTCAATAAATTTAGAGTTATTGAATTCTGGAATTTCATTTTCAAATACATACAATTCTACAGCATCTTCATTATCATTTAAATGTATTCTTGTTTTCTCTTTAAACTCTTTGCCTTTATAAGTAATATTTAAATTCTTTAATTCTTGTTCACTAATGTCTCCTTTTAGATGATCAAAAGTAACATGTAAGTAATTCTCATTTGCATCTAGCATTATCCAACGCTTCTTATTAGAATATGGCTTAGCATTTATTCTTCTATGTGAAAGCCTTTCTTTTTCATTAAACTTAAAGTTCACATTCGGAAAGTGTCTTTCAATAACTCTAATTAACTCTTCTCTCACTGAATATGTGTCCATATTTTTCTCCCTTTTTAGCTTTATACTACCATAAAACGGTAAAAACGGACTAAAAAATGTTTTAAAACATGGGTTTTATCCGAATCCTCTACTACAAGCTTCTAATACGCAATCTTCAGCTTGTTTATAATCTTCCTTGCTATATCTGTTCTTATATTCTTCATTAGATATAGAAGTACCATTCCACCAATCTCTAAAAATTTCTTTTGCTCCAGTGGTTGAACATTCATTTATGTAATATCGATAAGTTTTATTCATTAAAATTCTTGTCTCTTGATTGAGATTATCTAACCATTGATCATAATCTTCTTGATTATTAAATCTAAGCACTTCTATTTGATTCAAATTAACATCCTCCTATAATAAGTACTACTCTTTTACTAGTAAATTTATCCTTTACATACGAATCATTTTCTAATACAATATACCTAAGAAGAGCTCAATCCGGCATCTGAGTGGGATAAACCCAGCCGGTGCGAGAGACTCTTCTTTTTTTATTAATTTCAATCATTTCCTAAAAGTTTAATATGTAAATTAGTTTTCTTACTATTCATCTACTTTTTCTCTTCAAGTTATTAATTAATTGTCATCTACTCATTATTAATAGTAAATTATCAAATTCTTTCTGACACATATTATTAGGAACAAAACGCTCTATGATTTCTGTAAAAGGCAGTAAATGGTCACGTAAGATTAGTTCCCCTTCATCCCTGTTTCTGACTGTTCCTGAAACATTATTTAGATAATCTTCTCTTGTCATATTCCAATGTGTGGGACAGTCTACTACAGTGGAGAAGCGACAATATAATCCATTTGGTTGTTTAGATATAAAGCTGCTCAAATTAACACCTCATTACCTCATAATAGTTATCTAAACAGTTGTTTCGTATGGTTACTTAATTACTTTCATAATATCTTTGTCACTCATACCATTTTCTCTCATAAGTTTTACTTTTTTGTCACAATCACGACAACCGTATTTCACAACAAGAGAAGTTTGTTTTAAATATAAATTCTTACCTCTGCAATATGGACACTTTTTAGAAAACATTAATTTTCTTCCCTCCTTTTAATGAATAGTAGCCATCTATTACACTTTTGGGATATGTTATATTTATTACTTTGTTAACGCCTATAAATTCCCATTAATGTACTCATATGCTTCAGCTTTATTATTAAATTTCCTAGGTTGCAATGAACTTTTCTCAAGTACTAAAATATTTCCGAATTCCTTTGTACTAACTTCCAAATATCCTTCTTTTTCTAAGTATTTATACTTTGGTTTGTCCAGCAATAATTGTATTAGTTCATCGTCTTGTTTACTCTTTTTCATTTGATCACCTTCAATTAATCGTAAACCTTTCTTAACTTAATTTCTTTTAAAGTACCTTCCACCTGATCACGATTTCTACACGTTTCGTTTAGTGTTACGGTATACTTTATAAAGCGGATTCATCTTCAAGTTTCTTTTTAAAAATACATTCACCATTAATTACAGAAACGAATTCCCATCCTTCTTTACCTAATTGATCTAATTTATAAAGCTTAATCCCCTTATAATAATCATCTATAAATTCAGATTCATCAATTGACATGTATCTATATTCTTCCATAAATTCACTCCTGTATTAATAATCAATAATTATCTGATGTACTAATTAAATACCAGATTCCCTTACCATTTCTAATACCCTTTGCATACACAACTATTAACCAAAATATAATAGTATTAGAAGAAGTTATAGCCTCTTCTTTTTTATTTGTCCTCAAGAATAGCAATTCTCTTCTTTCTATTTCCTCCTGGTAAATCATAATCATCTAGCACATGATAGTAATTAAATCCTTCATGAAAAGGATGAAAACTGTCAGGATGATTTGTATAGCTAAAACGTAATTTATGATACTTGTCTAGCTTATAATACATAGTTCTATGAGTATCTACTTGAATGATATTGCCATTCAATAAGGCTTGTATACGTTCTTCTCTTGATGGATTACCTTCTAAAACGCTATATCTATCTTTAGTTGATTCTTTCTTAGGTTTACGCATCTAAATCATCCTTGTATTTTTCTATGTAATGATTAGAGTCTTCTGCAAAGGAATATAACTCGTTAACAAATTTACTTGCTGATTGATTTCCATTTCTTTCTGCTTCACTGACTATTCTCCATAAATCTATTGCCTCATTAATTGTTAATTTTAATTGAAAACTTTTTGTTACTAATTCACTAAATTCCATTTAATCATTCCTTTTCGTTAAATTATTTTTATTTACTTTCAATCATAGTCGCCTCTAATTGATTTTACTGCCCATCCTAGTATTAAAGCAATAATGACAATTATCATTAACAATGTTACTATACCGAAAAAGACAGGGAAATTTAAATACATGTATAACATAAATAATATGAATAACGATATATAAGATAAGTATTTTAATCCAATTAAGAACTCTTTCACTCTTATTTCGCTCTCCTTTTAAAGGCATTTTCTATAACCTTTTCACCATTACTCATGAATGAACCTTCACAACAACCACATTTCCAAGTTCTTTCATAATTTAATTCCTTTTCTTTCTTACCTCTGTTTAATTTACCTTCACAATCAGGACAAATATTATTCATTACCTTTGCTTTTCTTACTCTCATTTCTTCACGCTTTTTTGAGTCCAGTTCTATTTCCTCTACTTGCTTTTTAGTCAATTTAGACTTATTAATAGCATTAGTGGCAACTATCTGTTGCAGAAGTGTAGAATAATCCATACTTCCTAATATAGAAATTTCTTTCTTTTCCAATTCATCACACCTCTATTATAATTTATTTTTATAAAGTCATTTCCTTAACTACTACCATATAATTATCTATATCACTATTAATTTCTACTGGATACCCTACTAAGTGGTCAAATTCACCATTACCTGAGCCGAATGCTCTTTCACTTTCTTGCTTAAATGAATCATATACTTCTTGTGAAATTAGTATTTTTTCTGTATCATACCCATCAGTAAGTGCACTTGTTATAGAATCATAAATACTATCAAAAATTTCATTTATATTTATCACAATATATTCCTCCTTTATAATATCAATTTATTTTTATATCGATAAATTCGTACATTTATCATCCTTATCGTACTAAGTACAATTTAACATCAAGTAATTCTGAGAAAGTAAGGTTTCCTAAATCATCACATAAACCTATATAACGATAATTCCCATTATTAAATAACACTTTTATATCTGAACCCGCTAACATTAAGTCTATTGCTTCATGGAGATTTATTTCTTTTTCTTCTTTCTTAAATTCATCATCAAACTCCACTAATTCATTCTCATCTATTCTCCCTTCATTAAGAATCCATGGTTCCCAACCCTTATAATCACAAACTTTATCCCATAACCCTAGATTCATAATTTGTTTTACGGTTAATTCAATTTTAGCCATAGTTTATTCTCCTTTCTCTAAGTAAACATATTGCTCAATGTAATTTCTATCTTGTGAGAAAACAGGCGTTTCATGATCGACTCCCCATGTACTTCTTAAAGCCCCATTCTTTTCAAAATACTGTTTAGTAATACAAACTCCCCTCTTTTGCCAAACAGGAATATCATTCCAGTTAACACCTTTTTCTAGCATTAGTTTATCCTGCATTTGTTTACCATTTAATCCTTGTAATTGCTTATGTGGAAATTTAGCTTGCGCAACCATTGAAATACTATTCTTAGTTGCATCTTGTTGTCTCCATAAAAAGTAATTACATACTTCATCATGAGGTAATACCCACGCTCTACTATCAAATGTAGCTAATGATTTCTCTGGGTATCTTTCTCTCATCACCTCATTAAATTTAGCAGTAGCCATAGATGCCGATACGGAGACTAACTTTTGTAAGTTGTTATCAAACCATGATTGAGTTGTTAATTTATCATAGTTAGTAAGCAGTAAACTAATTTCATCTGATTGATGATAAACAATTTTACATCCCATGATATTCTTAGCTAGATACTTACAAGTTTCCCAGAAGGCATTAGTTATATCCTCATCAAATGGCTTTTTCATTCCTTTTGTATATGTATGAAAGTGCGTGCCATCAATTCTTAATACAATTGGCAATCTCTTTGGCAAATTGATTCTATAAGCATTCTCATAATCTTTCATTCTATCTCCGAACTTATCCATTTACAAATCTCCTTTTTAATTGTAATTTATTTTTTTTAAAACTGTAATTTCATTAGCTATTAATAAAATTAAACTTTCCCATTTTCTCATACTCTAAATATAATTCTAATCTTGCTTGCATTTTCATTCTTCCTCTGAATGAATCATTCTTTGCCAATATCATTGTTTCATAATCTATTTCGTGTTTATCGGCAATACTATTCATTTCTCTTCTTACTCTTTCTGCATTAATAGAACTTAATTTCTTAGCTTCATAATTATTAAATACTACCATTGTTTCATCAAATTTTGATGGCATAATTCCCCATAGTGAAAGGTCATAAGTTTCAGTTTGATAATCATACCAAAGCCAAAGCAATAGGGCTTTTTCATACTTCTCATCTTTCATCCATTCACAAAAATATTCTCTTTTATAATCCAATTAAAACACTCCTTTTATAGATTAAATTATAACTTTTTCTTTCCTTCACCTTCATGTTGTGATAGCTTATAGATTATCATATAGAAGGAGATGATATTATGAAACCAGAATATCAATTGCAAGCCCAAACAATGATAGATGTTTATAAATTCACTGAAGAATTTACAGGTGGTTACATTCTTCATCCTGACGAAAGAAAAGAAATTGAAAAGAAAGCAATAAACTTAGGTAATATGACTTGTGGACTTTTTGTAGGCAATGATGAAATTCTTAAAGATATTTTAATGGGCAATCTAAGAGAAGCTCTTAAAGATGCCACTGGTAAAACATTGAAAGTATCCCATTCAGTTAAATTAATATAAAATTATAAGAATTAGATATGTAGAGTAAATACTAAATTTGCATATCTAATTCTGAATTACTTTAAATGATTCATTTCATTGTGATTTATTAAATGATTCAAAGGTTGTTTCAGCTAACTCAATTTGCAACTTAGTTAATTTACTTTTAAGCAAACTCATTTCTAATTCTTTAGCATCAATCGTTTCTTCAATATACTCTATTTCTGCTATTAGTTTTTCAGGACTCTTTTTCATAATTACCCTCCTTTAATTTACGATACAATCCTTATTTTACTAACTGTTCCAACGTCATATAAGGTTCATTTTCTCCATATTTCACATTAACAAAGCAGCTATCATCATTCGTATATTCAAACATGATATAAGCTAATTGATCCTCGTCTTCATCCTGTGCAGTAAAGTATAAGTTTCCTTGATTCTCTGAAATGAAAGTAATATCTGAGAAATAATTCCCCTCTAAATAATCAGTACAATTTTTAATTTCAAGCATATTAACTCCTCCTATTATGTAAATTATTTATATTTTCCTTATCTTCGTTTTCTTGTTACTTCTATTATAAATCGTATACACATACATTTCAATTGTTAATTTAATTATATTTAAAATAGTTTCTTATTAGATAAATCTTACAATTTATAATATGTCACTTATAAAGATTGGTTTTTTATGAATTTTTGCACCCTTTTTATGTCCCATATCTCCTTAGCAGCTTCTGGTAATTTCTTACTTATATTACTTTCAACTTGACTAAATTCTACTAAAATTCCTTTTTTAATTAAGTCATCTAGATACGAACCTTGTCTATATAATTCCATTTCATATAAGTTATTGTATCTATCCTCAATATATAAACTATTTTTTCTTAAAAAACATATCTTAATTTGTTTCGCTTCTAGTTCAGACAAGATTTTTTTAAAATCAACTACAATCTTCATTTTTTGTTTCCCTCGATTCGTTTATGTAATTTATTTCTATTCTTTTTAACTGGATTAATCTTATCATATACGAACGTATATGTAAAGTGTAGAATCAAATTTTTTTATAAATTATCTGATTCTTTTATTTCTAGCATATTCTTCTACATCTGACTTCAAATATAACCTAACTGTATCCTTAGATATATAAGGTTTCAAAAGTCCGTTGGCTACAGATTGATTAAAAGCTGATCTACTTTGATTAGTTACTTGCATAGCCTCTCTAGGAGTGAGCAAATTTTCTTCTATCCATTGTTTCAATTGTTCGCTATTCATCAATTAAAACCTCCATTAGTGTTTATTAACTTTATCTTAACATAGATAGTCGTATATGTTAAGAGTAAGAAAAACGGCTAAAATAAGCCGTAAAATAGGGATGAAATGCTTCTTTTAATTAGATTAAAAAGTCTCTCTTTCCAATATATCTACACTCTCAATATCATCATGAAAGAATGTAATTTGAACCTTATCCCCTTTCGCAAAGCTACCTTCAATGACAACAATATCATCTGGATCGTTGTTATTTACAGCAGTATAAAATAATCCATCTGAAGTTTTAGAAATGACAGTAGCTGTAATTATTTCATATGATGAGTTAGTTTCTGACGTGATTGGTTCAGCTTGTGAATAAGCTTGATTAGGAATTGATGGAGTGCTGGATAGTGCGTAAATTGTTAGTATTGTTAAGATTAAGCATAATGAGATTAGAATAGTGGATGATATTACATATTGTTTTTTCATGAATCATTCTCCTTTTAATATGTAATTTAATTATAATTTATTAAGATGTCAGTCTTAAAAGATCACTAGTTTCTACTAAGAAATATTCTTTATTATTCATTACCTTTTCATAAGATGTTTTACCTTCAAATGAATCAATAACAGACTTCTCTTCTTGTGTCATATCTTTATAGCTTTTCTTACCATAGCTAGGCGGAATCCAGCCTTTACGCTGAGATCCATAAAGATTGAATTTCTGCAGGAGTTCTAGATTTTTAAATTCGATATGACATGTTCCCTTTTTGAAGAAGGTAATATAAAAATATTTAGTTTCAATTTTCTTTGTTTGTTCTCGTGTTTCAGCATCCTTTAACACTTGTTCTAAATCTATTTCTTGTGTTATTCCTCCATCTAAATAATTGAATACTTTTTCTATATCCTTCAGTTTATCTTTAACTTTATAATTACTTGGGTTATATCTTCCCCATGAATAAAGAATATCATAGTAACCATTTAGGGGAATTATTACTTTTTTATTAATTTTATAGGCTTTGTTCGTTTTCCATCCGTTGTATAGATGTACATTCTTTGAACTTTCATCATAATAATGTTTGTAGCTAAATTCTTCAAATAAATTTAAGATAGTGTCTTCTACTCCTTGAATCATTTCTTTATTTAATTCTATACGTAAAGAATAAATGTTATAGAAAGAAAAATCATAATCCTTCAATTCCTCTATTTGCTGCATATATTTTTGTCTTAGGTTACTTGTAAACAATCCCATGAATTGTTCATTATTAAATAATGCTTGCCAATACTTTGCTCTAATACGTTTAATATAAGAATTCTCTAAGCTACTACCGTCTTTGTCTTCATAGTCTAAACCTAGCTTTAAAACTGGATTACTATTCTCCTTGAAGCTGCTTAGCATTAATGGCACTAATGAATTATATTCTTCAATTAGTTTTAAGCCCGCTTTAATTTCATAATTATATTGCTGTACTATACCTCTTATAAAATCAGATTCTATTAAGTTAGTATTTTTATAATCTTCTTTTATATTGTATGACTCTTCTTGTTTTAAGTTGTTTTCTATTAAGCTAGTATGTATTACTTTTGGAATTGATATATGTATAAGTGCAACTGAAACATCTGTCTTTCTTAGAGCATCACTAAAAGCGTTATCAATATATTCAACTTCCGCATTGTATTCCTCTAACTTTCTGATAAGATCTTTTCTGGTATTACTATATGGGTTAATGAGAGTTTCTTTATTAATTAAACATACTAACTCTCCACCAGATTTAAGTATCTCTATAGCCTGTAAAACATGCTTTTCACCATTAGAGAATGGAAAATTTGCAATAATAGCATCATACTTTTTGAAACTTTGAAATGATAAGAAATCATTATGAATAACTCTGTAACCTTTACCTTTTAAGATATGGATAAGATTCTCGTCTATCTCGATTAGATCAATATCATATTTATTTCTTTTATGATGGTACTGACTGTTTCTGAATTTATTATCAATAGCTTCGGCTAAATGTCCCATTCCTGCTGATGGCTCAAGTACGGATTTAATATTTTTCCACTCTAATTTAAATAGCATTTTTTGAATTAATTTCTCTGGCGTTGGATAAAAATCATGGTTTTCTTTGAACATGTTCGTTAATTCCTCCTTTATATTTTAGGGGAAAAATAATACTCTTTCCCCTTGTTAATTTATTTACTTTTTAAATATTCTTCTTTGGCTTGACGAATAGAGACAGATAATAAAATCTTATTAAAAGTTGCTTCAATGTCTTTCTCATTACCTGTTTTATAGGTATCCATTAGTTCTAATTGTTCTTCTCTAGTCATGTTAGGAAGAATATTTTTGAGAAAGCTATCCATCATTTTAGACGTTTCTTCTTTCTCCTGCTTAGCTTTCATTTTAGAAGTAAAGTCTAATACATTCGACTGATTATAATGACTTGTAGGCTCATTTGTAGGCTTTATAGAATCCTCTAATGGGTAAGTATTAATGAAGTGCTTATAGTCTTCTTTACGTTCATCAGAGTACCAGGAACCATCATCTTCTATAACATCATTTACAAATGACTCAATATGACTTTTTAAAGGTGTAGCTTTGAACATATCTGATTTAACTAAATCTAATCTACCTTCATACTTTTGACCATCTGACCAAACTATATTAAACTTTGTCTTATCATACGCTCCATTATCTGGTGCATGTTTAGCAGCATTTCTTATGATTGTTTCAGCTTCTGTAAATGTAGTTACTTTTAAGCCGTCTTCAATTTCTCCAGACTCTGACCAAACAAATTCTATTTCTTTTAAAACTACTGTTTTATTGTCATTTTCAATTGTTTTGTATGTATCTTCAAGTACTGCTTCCTCTTGCATTAATTCCTCTGTTTCTGCTATTACATTTGATACAAGTTGATTAGTATCAGCTAGAATTGATTGAATAGCTTCAACAAGTGATAATCTTTCTTGAGTTTGACGAGCGTACCAAAAACCACGTTTTGACCATCTGAAGCCATTTTCTGATAACATCTTTCTAACATTTTGAGAAGGCTTAGAGCTGAAATATAATTCAATTCCTTTCTTTTCTTCATTGATAACTACCTGTAAAGTGATGTCAGTAGCGTTGATTTCTTGTGTAACTTCTACAGTTTCGATTGTTTCAGATACTTCTTCTTGAGTTGTTTCGTCTTCAATTATTGTTAAACCTCTGTAATTTTTCATATTGTCAATTGCTTGGATAACATATGCTTTCACTTCTTCAGATACTTCAAGATATTCAACTAATCGTAAAGGCTGATTATACATATATTCGTGACCTTGAATGCCTTTTAAATATTCAAACCACATAACAAGTGAAGTTTTATAATCTTTAATATCGGATTCATGAATTTCATATACTTCTAAATCAGATCCACAAGTTACCATTTCAAAAGTCATTTCATCATAATAACTAACTCTTTGTTGACGATTGATATATCCTTCTGCACCTCGTTTAGTTTTCTTAACAGTATCAATATGACCATTGTAACGAGCAACTACAAATGCTTTACTGTGATACATGTTATCTAAAACTTCCTTTGCGCTTTGTGGATTAGAGTTAATTTTTGAAATGATTTCTTGAGTGTTCATCGCGAACCTCTCCTTTTTTGTAATTTATTTTTATTTGTGTAATTTGTCTTCCCTTACCTGATACTTAAATTATAACAAATAAGTTATAAAATATCAACTGTTAATTTATTTATATTTAAACTTTTTTTAAAGGGAAACTAATTAAAGCTTCCCTTGTGTGATAGCTGGCTGAGGTGAATTTGTTTTTCTGTATAGGTTATGCTTGTTGTTCGGCTAGGTTGCATAGTTGAGCGTATAGGCTAACTATTCTTAGTTGGTATTAAGCTCGCATTAAATTCCTATTTATTTATGATTATGTATAATTGCAAATGGATATCCTTCACACTCTATATGTAATTCTTGTTTAAGTTTCTTTGTTAATCTGACTCTTTCTAAACCATATGTATCAAGCATTTCTTGTAAAGAAACTTTTACCTGTCTCTCAAAACTTTGTTTAGAATATGCTTTATTCATTTCGGAATATAATTCTCGTAAGTGATAAACTATTTCTTTTTCCGTTGCATATTTTTTAGTATGTAATAAATCCATGGTGATTTTATGTATATGTTCTGTTCTTACACTGGCTTCATCCGTTATCTTTGTTTTTACTAAATAAGGATACACTTCATTGGCTATTTCTTCTCCAAAAGTCCTATATAGTAATTCTTTACTCCACGCCTTCATAGTTATATTATTTTCCACATATAGTAAAGCTCGTTCTAATGATTTAATCATATGTTCATCAGAATACGATGGTATAGAGTAGAAACTTACGATATTTTGTTGTTTATGTTTAGCAGCAATATGCTTAGCCTTTTTTAAATAACTTTCTGGTATTTGATTTTCATTTAATTTTTTTATTAATAAAAGAAAAGCTAATAATCCAACTCTATTAGGAATTTTAGAATTTCTACTTGTCATTTCTAGAGCTTTACAGATAGTTGGTATACTTGCAAAAAAGACTACGTTGTTTTCATCATCTGATAATTTTTCATCATAAACGTGATCTAAAGCCACATCATGAAGAACATTTAAAACATTTAAGTATTTTTTTACAACCTTATGTATTTCAGGATAAGATTCCTCAAACTCTCCACTTAGAATCATTTTCTTGTTAGATAGCAACATTTGTTTTTGTTCTCTCTGCCAGTCGGTATCTTTAATCTCTAATTTAAAAACTTTTTTTATAAAATTGATAGCTTGAGAACGCGAACAACGCTGCAACCTTTCTACACATCTAATTATATTCCCTCTAAATGAACATGTAGAGCTATGACATTTATAGAAATATTGATTTATCTTAGTGATAAATATACCTGCACTAGGTGAATTATCTTCATGAAATACACATTCAAATGTACCAGTATGAGGTACACCTAAAAAGTCATAAAGGTCAATCTCTTGAGTTATATAATCATAAAACTCCCCTTCATTCTCAAGCAATTTGTAAGCAGGTTTAAGCAACACTTGCAAAGCTTCGACATCAGCATTCTTAATAGCATGAACAAACACATTATCTCCCCTTTGGGGTTTTGGGGTGACTGTTATAGAAGTGTTATTAATACTTATTCTATCAGTCACCCTTTTCTCCAACTGTAATTTATTTATATTTAAGTGTGAGTGTAGATGATTCATAATTACATTAATATCATATCTGTTATTGTTCATTTGCTTAATAATACATTTAAACTTTTCATTTGTCTTATTCCAATAATAGTTAGGTAGTCTCATAATACGTTCAGTTGTTTTAACTGCAGGATCAGAATTAAAATAACTTATTAATAAATCCTGACATTCTATATAATTATTAATTGTAGTAGTTTCATTAACTAACCAATATACATGTAATCCATTTCTAGTTTCGATAATTACAGATGGTTTAAATTTGAATTCATCTAACGATTTCAATTTATTTATTTTATACTTTTTTACATGCTCAAGTGGGTAATATTCTTTATTTTCATTTTTACCACAATCAAAATCAATAAAGACCGCATTAATCTTATTAATTTCATGTTGCTTAGTTCCACCTGAGTTAACTGTAAAATATATATCGTAACCATTATCATTATAATAATTTAAATCATTTTCTATTTGATCATATGTATTATATAAGTTAATTGGTGCTTTTCCTTTAGTATTTAGTATTCTAAAGTTTATTTTGTTTTGTGTATGGAAAAGTTTTAAAAAGTCATTCGTTTGATTGTTCAATATGTATTGCTCCCTTTGATTAATAATAGTTGATTAATGAAAATTTGATTTGTTAAACTGTGCAATTGCTTCTTGAAGTTCTGTTGTAATTGGAAATAAAGTTACATTTCTATCATCCTTTGTTTTACCTGAGAAGATATATTTCAGTTTTTTCTTGAAGAATAAATAACAGAATTGATCGTAATTGTAACAGAAATATACATTATTTTTAGTCATTATATCCACCTCCTCTTTATTAATTTAATTGTATATAGAGTCGCTTAAAAAAGAATAGAACTCTACTCCTTTATAATACCATAAAAGCAATAGAATGTACAGTTGTAATTTAATTATATTTAAAGATTTTTACTAATGTTTATCGCTGTCGTTTAGTCCTAGCATATTCCTCTAAATCAGACTTTAGATATAAACGTATCTTTCTATTCGTACCATACTCTACAAATGGTTTAATAGCTCCACTTTGTACAGATTGATTGAATCCAGGTTTAGATTGTTTAGTTATTTTTATAGCTTCTTCCTGCATAACTAGATTATTGTGTATCCATTGTTTGATTTGATCAGTGTTCATTGATAGTTCTCCTTTGTTAGTTATATACAATTGATTATATGATATATGGATAGATATGCCAATGGTTATTTACTAAGGTACTCCCATCCATATTTAAATTCCCAAGATGGCTTAATATTACTGTTATTGAATGCATAGTCAATATATTTCCGCATTGACCAAGACTTTCTATATTTAAACGTTGCTGTAGCTTTCTGGTTATCGTTTGAATAGGTTATTGATACTTTGTTATTATCAATTAGAATATTGGCGTAATCAGCTAGCATTTGAGTTTCTGGGATTATATCTGTTATGGATTGCTTAGGTTTAGATGGTGTCCTGTTTGATTTCTTAGGTGATTCATTATTTGATTGAGTAATAACATATTTACCATTTAATTTATTTATAAGAATACTCCAGAAGTCTGAATCTCTACCATGTTCCTTCATTATGGATTGAATATATTGTTCTATTTCCCAGTATAAATCATAGTTGTTAGGCTGCACTGGAATAGTTACAGACTCATTACCTTTAGGATTGAAGTATGTCATTGTGTTGTTAGTGTTTCTGTTATCGTTGATCCATACTGATTGACCGAAACCATGTAAACTTTTTGAAGCTGTGAATGTAATTGTTTCTTCTTCTGTTGCTGTGCTACCTTGTTGGTTATCTTCAGTTTCTTCAATAACCTCTTGAGTTTGTTCTGCTTCTGTATCTACATATGTACCAATGATTAACTTATCATTTTTACCAAATGAGATAATAACTTCACCGTTAACTAATTTCATTTGCTTTGCCATTGTAGATAATCTAATTCCATTCTTGATAGTTGTGAAGTAAACTCTTCCATTGCTAGTACGGTCAACTCTTAATGAAGTGTATTCTCTATCGTTATGTACTCCTGAGTGATTGAATTCGTTAGCGTTTAATGTAACTTGGATCATGTTAATCGTCTCCTTTAATTTTATATTTAATTCCTTATCTTTAATTAAATTATAACATATTATTAGTTATATGTATATATGTAATTTAATTATATTTAAAGTTTTTTATATTAGGTAATATGATTGTAGGTTGCTGGTGTAAGTGTAGAATTACATATAGATTGGGTACAATTTAATTGCGGAATATGTAACAATGACAAATGATATATGATAGTAAACTATATTGTGTACAATTTAATTTTATATAACACATTAATCTGCGCATAACGGTTATCGTGCGACAGTGTAAAAATACACTAAACTACTCAATTTTTATCATTTTCAAATTTAAAATTTTACAAAGTTTACCAATCAATTATCTTTTCATGCGTGCGTATTAGCTGCTGGATCAATTAAATTTGACTTACATTTATTTCCTTTATCCCTATGGAATGGTTATTCTATTGGGTTTTTTGAGTAAAAATAGGCTATTTTCTACTAATAAATGGTAATATGGAGGGGGCATAGTTTACATTTTTAACCCATTTATTACCTGGTAAAATCCTCCTAACACTTCTATCCACACACCATACTTATTTTTCCATTTCATCTCAATTTCTATCATTTTCACCCTATTTCTATCGGAAAGTCTATCGGAACATGTCGATAGAACCCTTGATATCATTGACTTTCTCTCACCTCTCATTTTCTCAATTTCACCATATTTTCACCAAAAAGTGACTCAAAGCCTTGTGGCTCTAAGGCTGAACGATACTCCACCTCGATAATCACTAATTTACGTATCGAAAATACCCTGCAAACCCTTATATATCAACGTTTCATCTCACTTTTAACCCTCATATTCACCTTATCGACGATACACCTCTATCGGGGGCTTATTTTACACTATTTCAATCCATCAATTTCCCACATACAATATACCTTTAAAAATAGCTATATTTCTCCTTCGCATTCTATTTAAATCACAAAATAACCTATATACTTTAATTTACTCTAATTTACTTCATATTACTATCTTATCTATTTTCACTAATCTCCATAAAAAATAGGCAGCTCATTATCTGAACCGCCTGAAGTAATTTTTTATGTAATTTTTAATCCTAATGACATATTTCTCATCGATATTTGTAATTTAATTATACTTTACTTTCAACTAGTTTATCTCCAAAATACTCATCAATGAATACAGATCCTTCTCCAATTTGACTCACATAAAGATTCTTCTTACTACGAGTAACAGCAACATACCAGAGCCTACTCTCCTCATCTAACTTCGCCTTTTCATGTGGAAACTTCTTCTCTTCTACCCCAACTAGAAAGCAAGAATTCCACTCAAGACCTTTTGAAGAATGTACGCTCATTAATTTAACACTATTCTTCTTAGCTTTCTTACTCATGTTTGTACCATAAACGTAATTGATAAATTCCTCTAAGTTGTCTGTCTTAACAAATCCCTTTAATATATTCATGTTTTTCAATCGTTCCTGGATTTCTTCTTCATTAGTATATGTTTCATATATGTAGTTCTTTAATTTAAACAATTTAATTATATTATCAATCAAACTTCTAATTCCTATGTTACGTTCCTTCTGCATTCTCAACCTGTTTATGTTTTGTTCAAATTGATTCTTCTTTTCGTAGTGCCACTTAGCGTCAAACTTATAATCCAAGAAATTTTCATATAAAGATAAAGTATTCTTAGCGGATTGATCTTGCACATCTTTCAATATTGTATTCTTAAAGAACTTTAATGAATCGTTTCTTAAATTCCAAACATTTATAAAAGCTGCATCATCTTGCAAATTATGTACCAATCTTAAATAACTCATAATAGCCAGTATCTCTTTTCTTTGGAAAAATGAATCTGTAGATGTAATATCGTAGTCAATCTCCCTTGCTCTAAGTTCATTTTCAATATGAGCAGCATGTGCATTCATACGATATAATACAGATATTTCTTTTAACTCTTCCCCTTCTTCTATTAATCTCTCAATATGGTCAACTACTTTAATGGCTTCATCTTCTCTTGTTTGATATGTATGTAATGTAATTTCTCCATCTTCTTCTGAGTTTGCAATAGAATCCTGGTAATGATCAAAGTTTTCAAAATAAGGTCGTATGAATTCATTTGCAGAGTTTACAATATTTCTAGCAGAACGGTAATTAATATCCAAGTGAAGAATCTTAGCGTTCCAATCCTTTTGAAATTGCATCGCATATTCTAGATTTCCCGATCTAAAGCTATAGATTGACTGGCGAAGATCATACACGGCAAATATGTTCCCTTTCTTTGCTAACAATTTTAGTAACTCATTTTGTACAAGGTTTGAATCCTGATGCTCGTCAATAAGAACATATGTATAATCCGTTAAATCTGGATTCTCCTTTAACACTTTATAGCATTCTAATAAGAAATCATCGAAATCACATAGTCGTTTCTTTTTCTTAAGTTCTTCATATGTATGGTAAAACATTCTTAAAACTTCTTCTGTATAGTTTGTCTCTTTATAAACAAATTCATCATACGGCATTCTCATATAGTTCTTTTGATAAGATATCCATGATAATACTTCTGAAGTATTCACCTTTGGATCTATTCGCTTAAACTCGTTTTCAATTTGCCAATCCTTAATTAAATTTCTACTATTGATGTAACTCCCTGTTTTAGCTAAAATTCTTCCACATATAGCGTGAAATGTTCCTACGTGGATATCATTGAATCCCATTTTTGATAATTTGTTTTTTAATTCAGTGGCGGTTTTGTTGGTGAAGCTAATAGCTAGTATCTTTTCTTCCGGTACATCGTGGTTAACAATTAAATTCCTAACCCTTTCTAATATAATACGTGTTTTCCCACTTCCAGCCCCCGCAATTACACCAAAAGCCCCTTCTGTAACTTCAACTGCAGCTTTCTGTTGTTCATTTAGTTCAATCAAATAATCCTCTCCTCTATTTGTTTTATATTTTAAATTGTAATTTATTTATATTTAAAACACAATACTTAATTATAATTTAAATTAAAATATCGCACTAGACTTTTAATATCCTCCCTTATTATATTCAATTAATTTAAGGGGTATATAAGCACATACGTATTTATACCTTATAGAAAGCTTGTTAGATGGTTTAGGATTGATTATATACATAAAGAAAACAGCAGATAAGACTATACCTGCTGTTTTGGATTAAGATACGGTTTTAAATCAACTTCATCGGAAATTCGCTTATATATAGCATAATTCCCATTGACTGTTGGTTTAAAAATACCGACAAATTGATACTTATTTGTTTTGAAAACTGGATCTTTTATCTTCATGAATGTGATTCTATTTCTTATATAAAACTTCATGTTCAATTCATTGTTTTCATCAACGTGTTTTTCAGTAATTTCAGTCCAATCTGAGTTTATAAGATTCATCCATCCGTTTCTATCGGAAAATTTACCATCCCCCAAATCGTATGATAAATGCGGAAACCATAACGAATACTCATTGTTTAAATTTAATGATCCTTGTCGGAAGCCATTGTATTCTCTTCCAAAACAACTTATTATATCCACTGTTCTATCGAACGTAAAATTATCCTTAATACTTATAACTCCGTTACTTTTAGCTGTATTAGTATAGTCTTCAATTTCTTCCCAAGTTGTAATGTTATTTCTTGAGGCTAAATCATTTATTAATCTAACAAGTTCATCTACTCTGTTATGAATACCATCGACTTCCTGACTCGCATCTATTCTTTCAATAATGATCTCTTTCTCTTTTACAGCTTGAAATAGCTTACCAATTTCATAAGTCCTTACTTCATCATTAAGAACATTTCCTAAGTGATATGCCTCATCCACTTCTATCCCTAAGTTTATTTGAGGAAAGAATAAATCAATCAGTGCGTACTTACCATCTGCTCTTTTAACATACTGTTGAGTTACTGGTTTTATATCAAGTCTATCTAACTTAGTCCAAATTCGATTAAGAATATAGTTCTCATAATCTTTTCGCTTGGTTCGAGAAAAAGTGCGTATTAAATAGTCTCTTTTATTTTTGTTCATTTGCTTTCCCCTTTTAATATATTATATGAAAATTATACCTTATTTTTGCGACAAAAAACGTTAAGCACTTTCACTGTACATCGCTAATTCAATTTCCATAATACGTTTTCTAACTTTCTCAACAGGAGTACCATATATTTTTGTATGTTCTTCAGTTAAATGACAATTTGAGTATCTTATTCCCCTTTTTATTGGTGGAGGTAGCATTTTCACAAAAAATGGATCTAATTGCATTCCGTTAATAAAAGGCATAAATATACATTCATATCGATTGGTTTTCATAGCTGTTTCTACTTCTATAGGTAGGAGCTGCTCTTTTAAGTCGTTATATATTTTCCAATTAGTGTTTTTAAATATGAAATTATTACAGCTGCTAGATCTCATAATATTCCAAAGCTTATCAGGTAGCTGGTTAGGATTATGAAAAAGCCAATTGATGCATAGTCTATATTTTGGACATTCCGCCATCATAGACTCAGCTAACTCTTGGAACCCGTCTGACATAAACTGATGTGGTTCATTAAATACGATTAATGTTGGATCATCAGTTTGAATGATTTTCTTTATCCAAAACACTTTCATCGTTAGTAAGTACATTAGTATTTGAACACCTATGTCTCCTATATTTACTTTTTTCATTCTTAGAAGAACTATCTTTCTTTCTCTAATCCATTTTTCAATATCCATATTCTTGTTTGGTTCTTGTGCAATCATATGTTTAAAATGAGGATTACCAAGAACCATTTTAAGTCTGGTTTTGACGGTAGAAATCGCCTTATCATTTTTAGCATTTAAGAAATCATGGTAATATTCTAAAGCTAATAATTCGTCTTCCTCCTTTACGATTTCATACATGCTGTTAGCAAATTGTTTAGACTTTAGACAACAATACATATCGTATAGATTACATTTACATACCTTGGCTATTAAAGAACAAATTTCTTGAGATGTTGTAGTATCTTCTAATCCTAATACTTTAGTGAAATTGTCTGCTATCACATTCATCCCATTAATTCCAATTAAATTTGCTACATCCTCTAATCCAAAATACACAGGGTTATTATAGTCACCTAGATTAATGTCGATTATCCTGTCACTAGGTAAGGATTCTAATAAAGAATCACACATTCCACGACCATTTCCTTTTTCATCAATTACATCTGGTATAATAGCTCCAGCATTTATTGTGTTAGCAAATTCAACTATCATATTAATAGCAGCAGTATCTTTTCCCATACGGGGAGAGCCGGTTAGAATATTTGTATTACACAATGCATCTAAGTTATCACTTGGTAACCTTATCTCAACTTGTTTGCCTTTGTCTTCCGTATGACCAATTAAAATACCGTCCTTTTTAGTTAACATTTTATTCACAGACAATTCTTGTCTTTCATCAATACCTAACTGAAAATCTTTTTGTATATTTCTTTCAGGTAATTTAATAAAGTGTTTAATTTCTTTTCTGGTTAACAAGAAGCGCTTATTAAAGTTAAAGAAATAAGTCTTGATTTTTCTTCTTTCAACATATTTTTTATACCATTTATATAGTTTTTTGTTTTTAATTTGTATTTCAACTAGTTCATTATCTCCATTAAGTTGTTTTAAAGCTAATATAATCCCTCTCGAAATCATTTCTGACCTTCTAATACTCTCGCCATTTACTATTACTCTCAAACAACAATCAAACGCTGGATTTCCTAATTTAGAATTGCTTGATTCAGAAACACTTTTACGTTTAGGAAGAGAAGAATTTCTTTTCTTAACTTCTCTCCACCAATCAAACTCTGCAGGCTGAATGCCAAATTGTATAAAAACATCTTCACCACTTCGAATGGATTGTGATTGTTCCATTAGTTCTCTTATAGGCTTTTCCTTTAAACGCTGATCAACTGATAGTGATAACCCAGGGGTATATTTAAGTTTTAAATCGAAACATACAGTATGGTTAGTTACGTTAGGTATTGGGTTACTAACATTTACCTTGGCTGCTTTATGCCATGTAAAATTCATTGTCTGAAGTGTTTCTTCTTCAATATTTTTTGGGAAAGTAACATAGTTGGAATATTCTTTATTAGTTATTTTTGTTTCAAAGAATAACTTATTTTGAACAGGAAGTGTAATTCCATCACTATCCATCTTGAATTGGTTGGTCATATGCGCTAATTCTTGAAAAGAGTCGGAAAGATAATCTAATAGAAGATGCACTTTATCATTTTTTGTGGATGGAGTTGGTTTTATTTGATAAGTTACTAATTCTGGTTGTTTAATTTGGAAGTTGAATTTTATTTCAGGTATTTTGAATTCTTTTTGCTGCACTTCTTCAGGTGTTTCTATCACTTGTTCAACATTAGGAATAACTGTAAATTCCACCTTAATAGGAAATGTATTCTTAATTACTTTCTTTTTTATTAACGGATCATTTAGATGCCCCAACATAATAATTTTCATAAGCCAATCACAGCCTTAATAACAGAGATCGCTTTAAGTAAAAAGTAATTATCATTTGCTTCCACAGTGTAATAAATCCCATATGGAAATCCGATTAAATAACCGAATATAAATCCAATAATAGTAAAGACTATTTTCTTTAGCATTATCCTCCCACCTTTACACTATCTTTGAAATTCATATTCTGGAAAGCTTCTGTTAAAACATCATTCAGCATATTACCTATTATTGCAAATAACATAACTGCTGAAGGAATTAAGAAACATCCTGCAATAACAATGACTGAAGTCAATATGACTTGTTTACCTGCGTTACGTTTAAACAAAAAAGTAATTACTCCGATAAAGAGTGCCAACGTCCCACAAACCATGCTAATATCCTTGAAAACATCCCATAAGGGTTGCATACTATTCCAAATGTTCATTCCACCTGTAGTAGAAGCAAATACTCTACTTTGAGACATCATCACTCCCGAAATTCCCCATAACCACGTTGCTAACTTTTTCATCTTCTTTGCTTCTCTTTTAGTCTTTGGTAAGTATTCGGATATATCTATAATTTCACGATGTATCTGTTCGTTGATTTCTTCACCATTAATCCTTATGATCATTTTTCTTTTCCTCCATTCTTTTTACATGTTTAAAACCGAAAGCCCAGTAAACAATAGTTGTAAAAAGCATACCGAAAAAAGGAATCATCATTTCACCCACTTCAAAGAATAATTTAATTATATTTAGGAGATATTAAAAACAAGACAAGATGGAAAGGTGGAATCTAAGATGATAACTGCGACTTTAATTGGGGTTGGTTTAACGTTGATTACAATTGGATTATTACCGTTCTAAACAAGCTATCTAAAATTTTCCCTACGTCAAAAGGTTTTATCCTTCGGGAAAATTATATGATTTGCATGTTGGAAAATATGACTGTTTTTATAAATTGAGTAATAATTACCCCTCCCTCTTATTTAGGAGGGGATAGTTTTAATTTTTCTAAAACAGTCTCAGGTGTCATTCCTTCTTTTATTAGTAAATCAATAGTAGAATACCACTCGATAATTATTCTTTTACATTCCGTGCAGATACTTGGAAATTTGTTTACACCTTTATATTCTCGATTACACGATTTACATTTATGCTGATAAATTTTCATATTATCACTCCTGCTGTGGCGGATATTTTCAAATATTGCTAGAAATAAATAGATATCAACGAAGATACTTATTAAAAACATCAGTAGGATTACTTTTTGCCTTGACGCTACTACTTCTTACTGGAATTACACTTTTCTTTCTAGCTTTTGGTTTATACTCAACAACTTTGATTTCATTAAGAGTATTCTCTTCTTCATCTGCTAATGTATCTAATTCTTGCATTCTTGAATTAATCCAAGGTAGACCGCTAAGGATTGAAATTACTTCTCCTCTTTTCTCTTTATAGTTTCCTTCAAAAAGATCATACGGACGCTTATTTTTAAAAACATTAAATATTTCATCATAATCCATAAGTTCCATTAAGTAGTCATCTCCATTGAAAATAACTCCCGCTCTAATTACTTGATCGTATTCAATAGGAGCGAATATACTGTTAATCCATGATTCTTGTATTTTCTTAGCAAAATGATCAGTTGTTAATGCTGTCCCTGAAACATCCATCACTTTTGCTACACCTATGACTAACACTCCTTTCACCGAGAATATTTGTCGCAAATCTTTTCTATCAATCACTCCATTTTCACTGCTTTTATTTGTGTATTCTAGCAGCTTATTAATCATTGAAATGAATTCCTCGTTAGTTTTCTTATAAATGATATTTTTAGAGATAAAAGTGTTACTATTGGTTAGGACTGTATTGTTGTCAATTGGAATAACGCAAAAGTCTAAATCGGATAATTCACTAAGAGCCTCTAACGAATTTAGTTTGTTATTGAGTGTTTCATTGTTGGCAGGTAAAATCGGACAAGCTACAAATGTCTTATCAGGCATCTCATTAGATAGTATTTCTAATAATAATGAGCTCATTCCTGAACCACTTCCCCCACCTGTACCGAATGGGACTAAAATAACTTCAATTGATGGTTTGGATAAATGCTTTTTAACGAAGTTTACAGTTGATTCCCAGTTATCTCTCATTAGTTGTTTAGCTAATTCTCTATCTTTACCTACTCCTTCGCTACCTAATAAAGAGTGAATCATATCTTCAGGTATATTAGTAATTGATTTTAAATCAGTTTCTGAGTAATTTATGGCTACACTAGTGTAAAAATGTTTAGCTGCCAAATCCGCAATATTGCCTCCTGCTTGCCCAAGACCTATGAATCCAAAATACATATATTATTCCCCCTCATTTTCTAATTTGATTTGTAAAGCTTCAATTCCTCTTGGTGTAACGAACATCTTATATTCCTTTTCTTCTCTTACTATTTCAATAAATTTCATTGGTTCTAAACGATAAAGACATTTTCTTAGTGTCGCTTCTGTGATCCTTGCATCACTGTTTAACATGTCTTCTGCAACTCTTCTTCTTTTGATTGATTTAAATTTCTCAGTTGCATTGTTCTCTGTTAAATAACTGAGCAAAAAAAAATCCTTAACTGTTAGACTGTCTACTATTTCGTAAAAATAAGTATCGGTAATTATGATGACTACCTCCTTCATCTTTAAATATTTTTGACTATCGCTAGAAATAGTTGAATATTTTCTATGATATTCGTCTATCTGATTTAGAGTATAAACTTAAAAACAAGCAGTACGCAAGAGAAAAGTTAAAGAAATACATTAATTTTTTAATGAATTATAATAACTTATTAAAATATTACTTGTACTTCATTGGAATAGTTTGCTATACTTACATCATACAAGTTATTATTAAAAGGAGGGATAGGTAGAATTGTTAGGTGATTTTGTAGTGATCAAATCAAAATTAAGAGTTAAAATAGCAGAAACAGGAATAAAACAAAACAAATTAAGTGAGGAATTAAACGTTACTCCACAAACATTTAGTTCTTGGGTAAACGGGAAAGCAGTTCCTTCATTAGAAGTTGCATTTAAATTAGCAAAAAAATTAGATTGTACTATAGAAGAAATATTCGAATACATAGAAGACTAAACGAACCATCCCTCACCCGTCTTTAAATATAAATAAATTGACAATAATTCTATTTATAATGTAAAATAAAGACACGGAATATTTAAATTTTAACTTTAAATATAATTAAATTATATATTTAGGAGGTGGAATGAATGGTCAGCAAGATGAAACGACATACTTTAAGTGAGGTGATAAGTTATGTTGAAGAATTACTTTCTAATGGGTCTGCTTCATACGAAATGGAACTTCTTTATCAAGAATTTAAATGGCAAGGTGAATACATAGATTCTAAGAAACATAGAAAATTAATAAACGAAATTATTAGAGAAATGAATGTATACAATGGTTTCTAAATATAAATAAATTATTAAAGGAGAGGTAATTTATTGATTAAATTAGATAGGCAGGTTTATATTTATAGTGTTGATACGTCTGCTTTCTATAATGATTCAGAAAATCAAATTCATGCAAAATTATTAAACCTCTATGGATTAAGAAATGATTATAAAAAGCAACAAGATATTCAATCAATAAAAGAAATATCGGAAGAAATAAAACTATTAAAAGAAAGTTTACTTTCTGAAATAAATAAAAACTGTACTATACGTAAATTAAGGAATGAAGTTTTAAAAGATAATAAAGTTATATCTATCTTTGATTCAGTATTAACAAGAACTTTAAGTATGAAACAAAATACTTTATCTGAAGATATTATGGTTGTTCAGACATACTATTTTCAGATTTTAGAAGATTTAATAAAGAATGGTTTTATACATAATGATCAAAAATACATATATTTAACCTCAAGTGCCGGACAGATTAGAACTAAAAAATCTGTATTTATTAGAGAGGAATTATGGGAAAAACATAAAGATTCCTTATTATGTGGATTATCAATAGAAAAAATCAATTCTTTTGGTGGAGTTAATATAAACAAATACCAAGCATATTTAGCGCTATCAAATTCTGCTACAGATGAGTGGGATAACTTTAATATCGATAGATCTATCGTAGTTAACGATCTTGAAACCGATGTACATAGTTTAGTAGATTACATTGATCGAAATACATATAGTATTGAAAGAAAAGTTATGGACATTCCAATAGAACATACTGATGGTTGTGGAATGATATTGCCTAGAAAGAGCAAAAAGTCTTTTATGGTTCGTTTACCATGGTGTAAAGGATTATTAGTCCCCTTCCCTTTTGATAAATTCGCAAAGATATTCGATGCATATAAAGTCACAGATATTTACGGTAAGGAATGGGATATAAAGAAAGATAGAATTGAAGTAATATTTACAAAGTCACAATTTAAGATGTGGAAGTATTACAATAGCTGGGAAGAATACAAAGAATCATTTAAAAAGTATAAGTGTCACGCAGCTAAATTAAATGAAGAAGATGTTGGTGTAGATGCTAATTTGAATTACCAAATGCTCCAAACATTAACAGATATTACAGTTGAAGAATTAACAGATATAGCTAGGTCAACATGTAAGGATATATTAACAATAGGTGAAGATAAAGAAACTATGCTAAGGGTTTTGGGAGCTACTAAAGATAATAAAAAGAAGAACCACTTCCAGAACGCACTACTAATTTATCCTGAACTCTTGAATGATGTTCATTCAAAAAAAGTTATTAAAGATAAAAAGAAAAGTCTAGTTAAGGATGCAAAGGCTGCTAAATTGAACACTAAAGGCAAATATACATTTCTGTGCCCTGACTTGTATGCTTTTTGTGAAAAACTGTTTCTTGACATAGCGTCACCAAACGGCTTGCTCTCCGAAAATGAAGTATATTGTTCTCTATATGAAGAAGGAAAATTAGATATCCTTCGCTCCCCTCACCTATATAGAGAACATGGAATTAAGATTAATTTGAAAGACGATGAAAAAAGTAAATGGTTTATAACTAAAGGAATCTATACAAGTGTAAAAGATCCAATAAGTAAAATGTTACAATTTGATAATGATGGAGACAAGGCATTAGTAATACAAGATGAGACCTTGGTAAAAGTAGCTGAAAGAAACATGCAAGGAATTGTGCCACTATATTATGAAATGGCAAAAGCAGAAGCCGAATTAATTACTAATGAAAACATACATAGAAGTTTGATAATGGCATATAAAGCTAATATCGGGGAAATAAGCAATAACATTACTAAGATATGGAATTCAAATAATATTAATCTTGACGTTATAAAATGGTTATGTATGGAAAATAATTTCACCATCGATTTTGCTAAAACGCTTTTTATGCCTGCTAGACCTGATAATGTAAAAGAACAAATATCATCATATATAAAGAATAAAGTCCCCTACTTCTTTGTTCATGCAAAAGATAAAGATATAAAGAATGTTGAGCCTATAAATGACAGTGTAGTAAATAAGCTTGAATACATAATACCAAAGAAAAGAATACTCTTTAAAAAGGTTGCAGGAAAATTCAATTATAAGTTGTTAATGAAGAATAAAAAAGTAGAAATGGATGAAGATATTATTGAAAAATATAATTCACTCAACAGTAATAAGAAATGGAGACATAAGATTGAAAGCGGAATAAACAGTAATGATAAACTATATATCTATAAAGTTATCAGAGACGAGATTTTAATGATAAATAATGATATAGATTATGTGACTGATGTATTAGTTAAATATCTTTATTCCGAAAAAAACAGTAAGAATAAGACTACACTTTGGGAATCTTTTGGAGATGTACTTTTTAAGAACTTAGAAATAAATTTAAAAAATACAACCCAATGTGAATCTTGTGGTAAGCGTATAATCATTAAATCAAATAGAACTAAGTATTGTGAAAAATGCTGGAAGGAAAAAGAAAGAGAGATATGGAGGGTCAATAAAAGGAAGGTAAGAAGTGTCCAAGTTTAGAAAAACGTTGTATCCCTTGTGGCTCTAAGGTTTGCAAGCATTAATAAATATAAATAAATTACATAAACTCGACTTATTATTGATATACCAAGTGTTTTGGCGATTTGGAGATAATCCTCTTTAAAGGAGGAAAAACGCTAAAGTACAAGCAAAAGGGCAATTTTTCTCTTTCCCATAAAACTATCATTTTATATTTTCAAATATAAATAAATTACATTAAGGAAAGGTAAATGACATCCCCTCACCTCCCTCCTATCCTGCCTTAGAAATTAAAATACTAAATAAGGGGTAATACATATGCCAATGCCAAAAGATACTATGCTTTATGGATTTGCTACAAAGTTAACAAGCGAACAAAAAGAATATGTTGATTCAATCTTTGATAAGCAATTAACTATTGTAAATGCTCGGAGTGGAACAGGTAAGACTACTTTGGCAGTTGGATGTGCAAAAATTATTGATAAGCCCTTACTGTACATCTTCTCTCCTGTTGAGGAAGATAAATTAGGGTATACTCCTGGTACAGTTGAAGAAAAAGAATCTAAGTATACTGTTCCACTTAAAGACGCATTACTAGAAATTAATGAAGATCCTTCTAGAGTAATTCACTCTGAGGAAAATTTAGATAATGTAAAGAACGGTAATTGTTGGGTAAAAGCTCAATCTCACGTTTTTGCTAGAGGAACAAACATTAAGGATATGACAGTTATAATAGATGAATGTCAAAATTTCACTAAGTCAGAATTGCGAAAAATCCTAACTAGAATTCATGATTCATGTAAAGTTATTATGATTGGTCACACTGGTCAAATTGATTTAAAAGATCCTAGAGATAGTGGTTTTGCTGCATACATAGAACATTTTAAGAAAAAAGAATACGCTCATGTTTGTGAACTTTCATGGAATTTCCGTGGAAGACTCGCTAATGATGCGGATGAACTAATATAAATATTCACTCGTGATTTACTTATAGTCTATCACCTACAAAGGTTTAATACTGTACCCGCAAACAGTGTAACTTCTCCCCTATTCAAATGACTAGGGGATACTTTGTTTTAAGGATATAAAAGGAGGAGAATTACAAATGGCAAAAAAGAAAAATCTAGACACTAAGACAAGTAATAGAGTTGGTATTCTAAATTTTGAAGATTTTACTGTAGTTAATATTGATGAAAAAGATGGTGGAGAATTCACCTATGATTTAAAGGAAATGCTGAAGCAATTTGATGGCAGAAAAGTTTCTATTACTGTTTCATATGAAGATGAAGCCCCTGTCGTTGAGGAGGTCTAATAGATGATAAACTCCCCTATTTTAAAACGACAAAACAATGAAAATGAAGACGCATATTTAGTGCGTTTGTATTCTAATAAAGAATTTTATGGAATTGATAAGTATAAAATTGCCGAACTAATGAATGCTGCTACTGGTAAAAATTGCGATGAGAGTAAATGGCGTAAAGATTATGCTCAATATTTAAGATGGAATACATACAAGGAAACTAAAAATCTAGAAGAAGATACTTCTGCTGAGAAAGAAATTATTAATAACTATCGTTCTGAGGTTGAAATTTTAAAAGATGGATCTCAGAAAAGTGATAAATTAATTAAAATGTCTGTAGAGGATAGTAAAAATTCTGACTTTCTTCTAAAATCACATGGTTATGATCCTAAAGTTTGGGAAGTTGTAAATGCTAAATCAAGCATATGGAATCAACATAATAAAGAAGACGGAACTTTAACCCTATTTAGCAGCAAGATAACAGTGAAACCTAAGAAAAATGAATTTGATGTTGAGGACGTTAAAGAAATTGTAAATGATTTAATGAAGAATTACTCCCCACCTTCTCTTCAATCTATAAAATACAAAGAGAATGGTAAGTTGCTAGAAGTGAATATTTCTGATTTGCACCTAAATAAGTTAGGTCATATAGATGACGAATACGATCACAATTTAGCTGAAAAAGCATTCTTCTACATACTAGACGATGTAATTAATAAAACACAACATATGAAGTTTGAAAAAATATATTTTATTTGGTCACATGATTTCTTTAATATCGATGGATTAACTAAAACTACAACTGGTGGAACGCCACAAGACGTTAGTACAAGATTTTCCAATATGTATAAGCAAGGAAAAAGAATGCTTATACAAGCGATTGATTTGTTAAGACAAATTGCTCCGGTAGAAACCATTCAAGTTGGGGCTAACCATGATAGATTAACGAGTTATACTATGTCAGAAGTATTAGATGCTTGGTTTAGAAATGAAGACAATGTATTAATCGACAATGACCCACTTTCTAGGAAATACAGACGTTTCGGCAAATGTTTAATTGGGTTTAGTCATGGTCATGCAGAAAAGAAACGATTAGGTAAAATTATGCCTATTGAAGCTAGAAAAGATTGGGGAGAAACTTTATTCGCTGAGATTCATGCAGGACATTTCCATAGTGAGCAAGCAGTAAAAGAAGAAAATGGAGTAATCGTTAGATATTTATCATCCCCAAGCGGTTCCGATAATTGGCATTATGAAAGTGGTTATGTGGGTGCGATAAAGAAAGCTCAATCATTCGTTTGGGACAAAAATAAAGGTATGGAATTAATGATTAATACGTCAGTTACTGGTGAAGAGTTATTAGTTAAATAAAAACAAATTACATAAGGTATGATGTTTACACATCCGCTTCCTCCCTATTTTAAGGAGGTATTTTTTATGAATGATTATCCTAACGTGATGATTATCCCACCAAATGATATTACACCTGAGCAACTTATTAATCGGTATGTAGACATGATCCATTACAGTATCGAGCGTAATGAACCCATCGAAGAAATTCTATTTGATTTATTTGATGATGCTAATCGATGGACATCAAAACAATTTCTTATTGATTTAGCAGCTCAATCCTTACAAGAGCTTGAGAACATAAAAGAACATGAAGATGATTTTGACGAGGAAGACATAGATGAGTAGCTTAAAATCAAGGTTTTATTTTGACTTATACATACTTTATTCCCAAGGTCGAGGAGATTAATTTCTTCTCGGCTTTTTAATTTAATCCATTCCCAGAGAACATTTGGTGGGTAGTTTTTTCGGTGTACGTACACCTCCCTCTCCTTTTACTGCTCATTAAGCGCTCTCTTGAAATGGATTAACTGGATTACTTTAGAAAGGAGATACAAGAATGGCTACTAAGAAAATTACTTGCACATGTTGTGGGAAATCCAAAGCACAAGAAGATTTTTATACATCTCGTTCATATATAAACAAACATACTGGTAGATCTTCTCTATGCAAAGAGTGTATTTGGGATTATGTTACAACAGAAGATAATGGATATGACTATAACAAAATGTTAGATATGTTACAGATGATCGATAGACCGTTCATCCAAGATTTGTTAACTTCTTCTATTGATGAAGCTGCAAAAGGAAATAAAAATGTATTTAAAATATATATGAAAAACTTGGGCATGGTTCAAAATATTGATAAACGTTGGCAAGATTCTGAGTTTGATGGTTTTAATAAACCGGATACAAGTGAGAACACGAGTAAATCTAATATGCTTCTCGAAATTGAAGATGAGGAAATTCAGAATCTAAGTAAAGAAGACATGAAATATCTAGTTTCTTTCTGGGGAAAAGGATTTGATCTCGAAGCTTATATTTGGCTACAAACTGAATATGAAGATTGGGTAAATAGATATGAATGTGATTCTAAAGGTATGGAAAACCTCATTAAAGAAATATGTAAGCAACAATTAGACATTAATAATCGGAGAGCTCTTGGTGAAAAAGTTGACCAGCAATTAAAAACATTACAGGATTTACTTGGCTCAAGTAATCTAAAACCTGTGCAAGAAACAGGCGCTAATGCTGTCGAACAAGAAACATTCGGAACTCTCATTAAGAAATATGAAAACGAAAAGCCTATTCCTGAACCTGATGAAAAATGGAAAGACGTAGATAAAGTAAGTAAATATATTAGAGTGTTCTTCTTAGGTCATTTATCTAGAATGTTAGGAATTAAGAATGAATATGAAGAAGAATACTGGGATGAAATTGATAAACTTACTGTTGAAGAGCCTGTTATTGATGACGAGGAAATAGACAATGGCTAGTCATGAAAATTATAAAGTAACTAGAAATAAGGCTACTCGTGGAATTAATATATTTAATAAAGACAGAAACTTCAACAAAAAGAAATCTAAGTCAGAAAGATTAATGGATGGAATAGGTATTTGGGCTTCTTTCTATAGAAGTAATCCCCATAGATTTGTCAAAGAATATTTAGGTATCACATTAAAAATGTTTCAATGTATCCTGATTTACATGATGATGCATAATCACTACTTTATGTATCTAGCAAGTCGGGGGCAAGGAAAAACATTTTTAACTAGTATATTTTGTTGCGTGAGGGCAATTCTATTCCCCCAAACTAAGATAATTATTGCCTCCGGTACAAAAGGTCAGGCTAGAGAAGTTATAGAAAAAATAGATGATTTGAGGAAAACCTCTCCTAACTTAGCTAGGGAAATCAGTGATTTAAGAACTTCTACTAATGATGCTCGTGTTGAGTTTCATAATGGAAGTTGGATTAAGATTGTTGCCTCAAATGATGGAGCTAGAAGTAAAAGAGCGAATCTACTTATAGTTGATGAGTTCAGAATGGTTGATTTAACTATTATAAGCAAGGTTCTTAGAAAGTTTTTAACAGCTCCTAGATCCCCTAAATATTTAGAAAAAGATGAATACGCTCACTTAAAAGAAAGAAACAAAGAAATTTATTTAAGTTCCTGCTGGTACAAAGTTCATTGGTCGTACAATAGATTTTTAACTTATTACAAAGCTATGACGAATGGCGCTAAATATTTCGTATGCGGTCTTCCCTATCAACTTGCTATCAAAGAAGGATTACTGGACGAAGAACAAGTTAAAGATGAAATGTCTGAAGATGACTTTGATTCAGTTGGTTGGAGTATGGAGATGGAAGCTTTATGGTTCGGTGAATCAGAGAAAGCCTTCTTTAAATTTGAAGACTTAGAGAAAAATAGAATACTAGCCTCCCCTCTTTACCCTAGAGATATGTATGATCTTATTAGAGATACTTCTTTTAAATATGAGAATAAGAAACCAAATGAAATTCGATTAGTCACATGTGATATCGCAGGTATGGCTGGTAAAGAAAATGACTCATCTGTATACACTATCTTTAGATTAATTCCGATAAAAACTGGCTATGAACGTCAAGTGGTTTATATGGAAAGTCTAAATGGTGAAAACACTGTACATCAGGCTATGCGAATTAGACAGCTATATGAAGATTATGATTGTGATTATATTGTGCTAGATACACAGAATATTGGATTAAGTGTCTTTGACCAGTTGATACTTCCTCTATATGATAAAGATAGAAATAAAGAATATGAACCATTAAATTGTATTAACAACGACGATATGGCTGACAGATGTACATACTCACATGCTGAAAAGGTTATTTATAGTATCAAAGGTAATGCTTCATTAAACTCCGAGATTGCATTCGTTATGCGTGATAGTTTGAAGCGTGGAAAAATTAGAATGCCTGTAAATGAAATGGAAGGAAAAGAATCCTTGAAAAAATTAAAAGGTTTTGAAGCACTTCCTGAAGAAGTCAAAGCAAAATTTGTATCTTCTTATTCCCAAATCACTCTCTTAATTAATGAAATGATCAACTTGGAAGCAGAATTCAATGATAGTAACGGTCAAGTTAAATTAAAAGAGCCCAATTCTAAGCGTAAGGATAGATACTCCTCTGTTTCATACGGTAACTATGTTGCTACTCTACTTGAGAGAAAATTGAATAAGCACGAAGAAATAGACATTGATGATGACCTAGTTTACTTCTAAATAAAAATAAATTAAAGATTGGGGGGGTGGTTAAGTGACTGAAACAGTAAAAATAGATATGGAATCAGAAGAGTATCAACGCATGGTAAACGATTATCAAGATTATGTTGCTACTTATGTTAATGGGTTTGTTAGCAATTTATTTTCAAACGATATCGTAAATGAAGTTGAAGCTGAAACTATTAAAAAATACTTTTCTAGTCCAGATAAGTTTCAAAAGGAAATTGAAGATTTAGCTCAATACTTCTACATATCTACTGCAGAAGTACATCAAATGTATGAGTTAATTGAATCACTTCCAACATTAAATTATAAAATTGATTCATTTGATAAGTCAAAAACAAATGATAGGCATATCTCAACATTGAATAAGATTCTACATAAAGTGAAACACAAAAGATTAACACGAGATTTAATGAAACAAACTACAGTTAGTGGATCTTTAGTTGGAATATGGTTAGGTGATAAAAATAAACCATATCCATACATATTTGATGATTTGAAATACATCTTCCCTTCTTCACGAAAAAACGGTGAGTGGGTTTGTGTAGTTGATATGAGTTGGTTTTCTACTATGACAGAATTCCATAGACAAACGCAATTATCAAATTTAAGTCCCTATATCACTAATAAACAGTATGAAGACTATCTAGATGACACCATGAATAAACGATACATCGAATTACCGCAGGATAGAACATTCGTACTTAGAACTGGAACTCTTAAAAGGAATCAAGGGTTAGGCACTTCATGGGTAACTCCTGGATTGTACGATGTACTTCACAAAAAGAAATTAAAAGATGTTGAAAGATCTATAGCCAATAAAATTATCAATGCAGTAGCTGTACTTACAGTTGGTCATATTGGAACTAATGAAAAATTACAAGACTACGCAAACTTAAAATTACCTAAAGCAGTTAAACAAAAAGTACATAGTGGCGTAAAAGCTGCACTAGAAAAAAATAATTCTAATGGAGTTACTGTTGTTACTATCCCTGATTTCGCTTCACTAGAATTTCCTGATGTAAAGACTGATGGACTAGATGGTGATAAGTTTGAGCATATCAACAATGACATACAATCTGGCTATGGAATTTCAGGTGCAATTTTAAATGGAAACAGTGGGAATTATTCTACTGCGAAATTAAATTTAGATACAATCTATAAGCGTCTAGGTGTATTGTTGGAAGACATCGAACAAGAAGTTTATCAAAAGTTATTTAACTTAGTCCTTCCTACCAATCAATCAGATAACTATTATATTGTTTACGATAAAGAAACTCCGTTGACACTAAAAGAAAAATTGGATGTGTTAATCAAACTTAATGACAAAGGTTGGTCTATTAAGCATGTTGTTGACAATTTGGCAGGAGTATCTTGGGAATCTTATCTAGAACAAACTTTATATGAAACTGAGGATCTAAAGTTACAAACTAAAATTAAACCTTATCAATCGACATATACAATGTCCGATAGTAACGGTGGTGCTCCTTCTGTTGATGATCCGACAAATGAAAACACCATTCAATCTAAAACTATAGATGGGAACAACTCCCCTATTTAGTTATTTTAACTCTCTTTAAGGAGGTGAGATATTGAAAAAAAAGAGAGCATTATTTGATATTAAATTAAATTCAATACAGGACACTGATAATCCGACTAAAAAAGAAGTCGAATTTATTTTACATGATTTTGAAGTTAGTCATAATAATTCAATAATCTCAAAAGAGACTGCCTTAAAGACATTACATACTTTAAAAGATATGCCTATTGTTTGTAAGTACCATCCTGTTTCAGAGGTGGGGGCAGATGATGATGCACTTGGTTCTCATGAACTTTATTTGGATCAAGACAGAAAATCTGGTGATACCATATTAGGATTGGATACAGTGCCTATCGGAGTTTTTACCGAAGATGGTTACATATCGACTATTCTTGATGAAAATGGTCAAGAAAAAGAAGTTGTAATTGGTAAAGGAATATTATGGGCTTCTAGATTCCCTAATGTCATTGGTTTACTAAAAGAATGGAACGATAGTGGAATTGATGTAGTTTCAAGTATGGAGATTCTATATGATAGTTACTTGTTTAAAGATGGAGTTGAAGAAATCCTTTCATATGTGTATGAAGGACACTGTATTTTGAACTCTGAAGAACGTGGTAATCATCAAAAAGTCTACCCTGCTTATGACGTTTCTAAGATAACAAAATTAGTTGCTCAAGCAGTTAATCAAGAAAATATTGATAAACAATTGAACGACAAGGAGGTTAATAAAGTGGAAAAATTTAAGAAAGTGTTTGAATTATCGCATAGTGATATACGATCAAAATTATATGCTAAATTGGATGCCACACTTGGCGAAAATGAAGATTCGTGGATTTCAGATGTATACGAAACTTACTTTATTGTGAATTTATATAGTTGGTCTGAAGAAAATTCGTATGATAAACACTTTAAGTTAAACTATACAAAATCAGAAAATGATGTTGAAATTGATTTTGATTCAAAAGTGGAAGTATTTCTAACTCGGAACTGGGAAGAGATTGTTCCTGAATCCGTTCAATCTCAACTCAACGAGAAAGATCAGACTATTACTGAGTTACAAACACAAGTTAATAGTTTAACAGAAACGAAAAATGATATTGAAAACAAATTCAATAGTGCTTCTGAAAAGGTTGTTGAACTAACTACTAAAGTTTCTGAATTAGAACCTTTCAAGACTCAATTTGAAGCGAAACAAAATGAGGAAAAACTTAATGAGAAGAAAGAATTCTACTCTAAGAAATTTGAAGCATTGAAAGCAAGTGATACATTTGCTTCAGATGAAGTTCAAGAACTATTAAATAAATCTATCTACGAAAATGAAGATGGTAAACAAGCAATCTTACAGTTAAACAGTATTTTAGTAGATTTAGTAGTATTTGAACAAGCTAAACCAGAGGAAAGTATTATCAGAGAAGTTTCTAGTAAGAGAGAAAACCTCATTCCTGCTAGTGATGACTTTGATAGTAGATATTCAAAATAAAACAATTAAATTACAAATTGGAGGAATAAAACAATGGCAAGTCGTATTTTAAAAGCCTTAACTGAGGTAGGCACTCATACTGTTGGTAACTTAAATTCTATGAAAATCAAAACACTAGCTCATGGTGCTTTAGTTGAAGGAGCAGATATTGATAACTTCACACTTGTTGAACTTGGTTTCAATGCTGATGGAGAACGTACTGCGAAACAATTATCAGCTATTGATAAGAAGGCATACTTAATTGCTACTCCTGAAGTGAGATATTTAGGTGAAGCAATGGTTGATTTCTATAACGGGGTTGGAGAACGTGCGAGAATCATAATTTTCGAACCAGGTTATACTCGATTTGAAACATCTGCATTCACATTAAATACTGGCGTTTCTGCGGTTGCTAAAGGACAGGTTGCTCACTTTGATCCTGCTACTAAGAAATTTATTATTTCTGAAGTTGGATCAGCTCATGAAGATTACGCAGGATCTTCTGCTAAGTTCTTAGTAGTAAATAGTGAAGATGACATGGAATACACTTTAGGTGCTGCAACTGTGCGTCTTGAAGTAATTGAAGCCTAATTTTAAAAATAACTTATAAGGAGATTTAATAATGACACTTGATAACTCAAAATTAAAAGGCTTGTTTAGCCGTGTATACAATAACAAAATGGAAGAAAAGGATTCAACTGATATTAAAGCTTATATTACTAAAGTATTCGGTGATGGTTCACAAACTCCAGATCCTTCTGCATTGCATCAATTTAACACTTTAGTTGTAGAAATGGCAGATGAAATTGCAAAACCTATGGTGACTAACCTTCTTTCTTTATTTGCTAAAGTGGAAAATCGTAATCGCGGTGATTTAGTAGAATTAAAGATTCCACAAAAGAACAAAGCTAAGGTAGTTTGGTCTGCTGTTGGTTCTGGTGTAGATTTAGTACGTGTAGAAGGTAAAAAGTCTATCGTAGCAGTTCCTGTTCACCTATCTACTGGTTTCTATTATGAGCCACTTGATTTAGTTAAGGAATCAGAAGAATATTTCCGCAAATTAATCAATGACGTTGCTAATGCAAAAGTACGTTTATTCCTTGATAAGATCAATGAACTTACTGCTACAGCTATTACAAGTGGTAAGATCCCAGGTAAAAACGTTGTAACAGGTGCTAACTTGACAATTGCACAATACAATAAAGTGGCTTCTGTACTTCAACGTTATGGTGGTCGTCCTGTATTTGTTGCAGATGCTTTATTGATTGACTATTTTGCTATGCAACAAGCTACAGATTCTACTTTGAAAAACCTTTTAACTGATGGTATTAAAGATGAATTATTAACAGCATTAAATCCAGCAACTATCGCTCGTACTACTGCGGTCAACTTGGTAAACCCATTCACTGATGCTACTAACTCTAAAGTTGAGCTTCCAGTAAATAAAGGTTACATGTTTGCCGGTGGAGTAGAACAAAAACCATTCTCTATCGTTGAGTATGGTGGATTACGTCAACAAACTGCTACAGATATTGAAGATGAAAGAGTTATGATGAAAATTACTCAAGATGTTGCAGTTAACCTATTATTTGGTGAGGCTATCGGGATTATTGAAGAGCAATCTGCAGTTACTTTATAATTTTTTATAAAAATAAATTACAAGGGGTAAGAAAAAACTTACTCCTTTCTTAGGATAATAAGGAGGATATTTTATATGACAGATAAAGTTAAATTAGGTAGATATAGAAACACATCTTATTTTGTTAGATATGATGGGGATGGATCAAATCGTCAGTATACATGGAATGGTAGTAAAAATGGTAAACCTGATGTAAAAGAAGTACCTCGTGAGGTAGTTGAATGGTTAACTATGAGTACTATTTGTTTTGACAAAGGCGAATTGGTAATTATGGATCAGAATGAAACTACAACGGAACTAAAAGATGGTATCGCAGAGATTGAAACATATGAAAATAACACTCACTCTCATGAAGAAATTAAAAAATTATTAGAAGGCAATATCAATAAAATGAAAGCATCTTTAAACAAAATTACCGTTGATTCAGAAAAACAATTTGTTCTAGAAGTTGCTGCTACACTAAAAGATGATTTAACTAAAGGTAAAATTGATTTCTTAGCTAATTGGATGAATATTGACCCTTCTCTTCTATTCGAATAAGGAGTGATGATAAATGACTTCTTATGATGAAATTTGGACTACCTTTCTAAATAATTGTAAAGTATCCGATTTAGATTTACCTCAAACGAATAAAGCAATTTATGAATCTATCAGAAATGCAGTCATGTATATGAATAACAGACTGAGAACAGACCTAATTTGCGATGATGTTAAAGAAACGCTAAATAAAGAAATAACACAAGATCACCTTTTGATTTTAGCAAACTATATTCGTTATATATTTTTAATTAACCAAAAGACATACTTTGAGAATCTTTGGCAGCCTTTCTCGAAAGATGTAGGCTTAAAAAACTTCAGCACTCAACTTAACTCTCTTAAAACATCTATTGAACTCCAAGATAAAACTATTGACCGTTTAATCATGAATACGGAGGTTGATTTCTTATGAGCAACCTTAAAGTAAAAATAATTAAAAATGACGGAACTATTGAGATTGAATCGTTGTATGCTTATTGTTCAAGAATTAGTAAGAGAAATAATTCAATCTTATATAAGTTGGAGAATTATCTAGGTAAAAGATTATTAGATGAGCCGGATTTGGTTGAATTGAGAGATATTATCCTTACTGTTAGCGCTGATGTTTCCAAGATAAGTCAGCTAGTCATTTGTGGTGATGAAGATGAAGGATTATAGTAATTATCACAACATAAATAGCAATGATAAAATACATCGAGACGGAATGACCTTATTAGAACATTCTCTTAATGGTTTTGAATCTTATGAAGCATTTGTAGATAGCTATCCTACTCCTATTAGAGTATTGATTTATCAAAAATACGATTCTGATAGTGAAACTAAAAGAGTTATCGGGCATATTGCAGATATAGAACGTGGGAACATATTAAACATCAATAAGCAAGATTGGTTAGTTGTGACAATTCCAGAGGATAACAAAATTTATCGAAAAGCAGATATGAAGATTTGTAACTCCTTCTTCCCCGCCATTACTGATAAAACGAAAGTTTTAATGCGGGATGATCAAGGAAATGTCATTCGAGATAAGTTTGGAGATCCTGTTTATCAATGGGTTGGTGGAGAAGAATTCTTAGTACCCTGTATTGTGGAATCTAGTATAAAAGATAGAGAGAAAAATAGTCAGCTAAATCTTCCTGATGGTCGAATTGTTATTACAATGAAATATCAACCAATTTCCAATGTTAAAGATAATGCTGAGTTTATGATGTATGACAATACATACAAAATTGCTAACGTAGATAAAACTAAGGTGATTAATGAGGTTGGATTAATGACTGTTACTGCAGATATAGTTCCAAGTGAGGTGATTTCATAATGGGTTCATACGATGATTTCCTTGGAATTTATAAGTATATTCGTAACGATGAAAAATTACTTAGACTACTTACTTTACCACCAGAGGATTTAGGTACTGGAATAGATGATCCACTCTCCCCTTCCTTGACTAATATTTTAGATAAAGATCCTGAAAAAATCTCTACAATACAAAATGAACATATTATGAAGTCAATGAAAGCTGATGACTTAGAAAATAAAAAGATATGTAGGCTATATATCTATCCTGGACGTAGAAGTCCTAGAAGCGACAGTTACTACATAGCTTCACAAGAATTAGTTATTGACTTGTTTGTTCATCTTGATTATGAGAATGGTGACTTTAGAACCAGTAGAATTAATGACCGACTAAATGAATTAATAGTTGATAATCATATTGCCGGCGCTAGTTCTATGCGTTATTTAGAAGGTTCACCTAGAAGTGCTCCTAGAAATTATGTAGGATACGAAAGTGTATTTACTTTCATGACTAAGAAATCATGAAAAACTTTCAAGAGTTCTATATTTTAGGATTACCTATCGAAACTGAAATTGGATTGTGTAATTTCATAAAGGTTAAGGATTATCCTGATTTTATTTTGGATTTGCAAATTATATCAATGAACAAAAATAAAGTAATCCATGATTATTCAGTCAGTAATAAGAAGGGTGAATTAAATGATTTCATAATTAAACTTAGTGAAATGGACTTCTTTGATATTGTTCTGGGCATTGCTGAATTACGAGAAGCGTATGTGAATGTATTTACCAAGGTGTTTAATGATGAATCAGTGTTGAGTAAAATTACCCCTGACAACTTTGAATACTATCGTAATTTAGTGTTAAATATGCAATGTATTAAAGAAGAAATCATTAATCCCAATCCAGAGATTCAAAGAGCTATTGAAAGGTCTAAACGAGTGAAAGCGCAAGAGTCTTCACAGCTAACTTTTGCTGACATGGTTTCAAGTGTTGTTGTAGGGACAGGCATTGATTATGAACAAATTAATAATTGGTCTATATATAAATTACATATGACGTTTCAGAGAATAGCAGTATTCCAAAACTATGACACTTCTACTCTATTTGCAACTGTATCATCTGAAAAGATGAAAATAGAAAGTTGGAGTACTCATATTGATTTATTTGAGGAAGAAAATCATTTTGTAACACAAGAACAATTCAATAAATCTACAGGTAGTGCATTTAGAGAGTAGAAATTCTACTCTCTTTTTTATATTTTGAGGAGGAAAATAAATGAAACTATTAATAAGCGATTCAGCAGATATTATTATCAAAAGAAAATCTGATGGGCATTTATTTATGTCTGCAGAAGGTCAGTTAGCCAGTATCTCTCAATCATTAGGAATAAATGAAAAGATATTTGGTGGATTAGGCAACAAGCCATTAGCCATCATGAGAGGTCAAAAAGAAGTTACATCAACTATCCGAAACGCTTTCTATGACATGGAAATCTTATCAATGACTCAAGGTGTTGCAATTAATGAAGAAGGAACTGGAACAATATTAAAAGATGAAAAAGGTCTTAAAGTTGTAGATAATACAGGAGTCTTAGAAGTTACAATTACTGGAACCCCAGCTGGCACTACTGCGTATGTGAGAAATACTGCAGGTGAAACCGCTACTGCTACTATCGCTACAAATAAGGTCACTATCCCTACCGGTCACGCTGTTGCTGGTGAGCTGGTAACAGTTGCTTATTCATCTGAAGTTGAAGGGAAGGTTTTAACATTAGATGGTGAAAAATTTGCTGAGGCATATGAAGTACAATATCATACTATCGGATATGATCCATCTACGAATAAAGTAGTAAAAGATATTTACATTCAGTTAGACCATGCTGTTCCTTCAGGTGACTTTGAATTATCATTTGAAAATGGCACTGCTATTGCTCCAGAAGTTACATTCGATGCTTTAACACCTGCAAACAGCACTGAAATTGGACGAATTTACGAAGTAGATAGAGTTTAATTAAATTACATTGAGGATTCTTCGGAGTCCTCTTTTTTAGGATTAAAAGGAGGAAATTAAAAATGTCAAAAAAACTTACCCTATCCGGAATTAAGGAAAGCAACAAAAAATACTCTCAAAAGAAACGTGTTGAATTATCAGACGGTTCTCACTTATTTATTTACCCCCATTTTTCACAACCAGATCAAATTGAGTTAATCAAAGAACTGATTAATAATCAAACTGAAGCCAAAAATTTAGGTATTAAACTCGAACAAATCAATTATAGCGATTGGGTTTTGTACAACGTAGTTTACAAATTTGCAGATTTAGGAATCCCGAAAGATTTAAAGAAGAAAATCCAATGTTTTCATGAGCTAATCAAGTACGATTGCTATGGAGAAATTGTTAAAGCATTTCCATTAGAAAGTATTCAAGGTTTTCAAGAGACAGTAGTTAATTTTCAAAATAACCTCACCGCTGTTCTAAAAAATGAAGGTATTGACTTAGACGAGGCACTAGAACAAGTAGCAGATATAACAAAGGAAGATACAATCGTTCAATAAAGCGAGTTGATATAAATGGAGTTTGATAGTTTAGCAAAGCTATTAAAACATGTTGAAAAGAAACACTTTAGACCAGTAATGGAAACCGTTATGGCTGAAATGGTCAAAGATGAGGAACAGAAAGCTATTGATAAAACAGTATATGATGCTTATAAACCAGGAACAGAAGATGGTGAGCCATGGGTTTACAAACGTAGACGTGACAATGGTGGATTGAGATCTAGAGATAATATGAAAGTCAATGTTAAGCGTGTTGGAGACGGTATTGAATTATCTGTTGAGAACATAACTAAAGGTGCAAATGGTTATGAGATAAGTGAAGGCATTGAATATGGTACGGGATATGAATATACATCTAACCGTGATGGTACCGCTGATCAATATACCTCCCCTCGCCCATTCACGCAGGAAACAGAGAAAGAAATTTTAAGTAGAGATTTACATACGAAAACAATGAAACAAGCGCTTAAAGCTCGTGGATTAGATATTGAATAATTTATAGGAGGTGAGAAATTGGGTAAACGTGTAGAAAAAATTAAAGAAGTTACTGAAGAAGAGTGGGAAGCTTGTCATCCTTTTAATAAAAGAATTACAAATGAATTTCTTGAACAACAACATTTGTCCCCTCAGACACTTAGACAATACCAATCATCTTTAAAAATTTTCTTTAGATGGGTAAAGGACAATTGTGAAAATAAATCAATTACTAACCTCAAACCTAGAGATGCTTTACGTTATCAAAACTTCCTTATGAGTAGAGACTTATCTTCCAACGCCGTTAAATTTAAACGTTCATCTGTTTCTAGTTTATGTGGATTTATTGAATTATATTATAATGAAGATTATCCCTTATTCCGTAATATATACAATAAAAAGATTCCTAACCCACCCCGTGCTCTTAGGAATGAAAAACAACCACTAACTAAAGAAGAATTAGATTTATTAGTCGATACTTTAAAAGAACGTGAAGAATGGCAAATGGTCGCATATGTGATGTTTAGCTATGAGTCAGGATGTCGTAGAAGTGAAACAGCACAACTTCTTAAAGAAGTAGTTACTTATGACAAAGTTAAAGATAAAGATGGAAATTTCAAAGATTACTATATGACGAATCCTATCCGTTGTAAAGGTAAGGGACGTGAAGGAAACGTTAGAAAGCTTGTTATGGGTGACGCTGCTATGGAGGCAGTTAAAAAATGGTTAGAAGTCCGTGGTGAAGATGATTGTGATTTGGTATTCGTGAAGAAAACTAAAGATGGGAAAGTTGATCCCCTCTCCCCTACTGCATTTAACTATTGGTGCCATGAAATATTCAGTGAAATTGTTGGAAGGAGAGTTCACCCTCACCAACTGCGCTCGACTCGTGCCACTCACATTGTAGCGATAGATGGTAAAGATATCAAAACTGCACAAAAGGTTTTAGGACATAAATCATCTGAAACTACACAAATATATGTTATTCGTGATGATGACGATGATATTGATGATGCATTTTAATAAAAATAAATTACATATCATGTAGCACTCATCTAAACTGGTGAGTGCTTTTTATATTGGAGAAGTCGACATTTCCCCCTCTTTTTTTAGTTCAATAATATAACGCTTTCTAATTGAATTTATTATCAGGGACATCCTCCCTTCTCCCCTATTGCTCACACAAAAAGACACTGGACAAATCCAATGCCTTCTTGTGTTTACGATAAGTTAAAAGTGCTGTTTTATTAGATGTTTATTCGCCTAAATTTCTAGTACTATTAGTTCTATTCATACCTCTTTTTTCAAAAAGCAACTCGACTGCTTGGTCTAATAATTTGCTAATAGGAATATCAGTATCATTTGATAATTCTTTTAATTGGTCATAAAGCTCATTTCTTAAAGTTGAAGTAATCTGGCTTCTATTTTTTAAAACTTTCTTAGCCATTCTATTCCCCTTTCAATACCTTAACCTTCTAGCACTTCCAAGAATGTTAAGTAACTGTTTATAAACTTATTATAAACATACATACACAAAAACGTAAACCTTCAATTTACGATTGACAATAAGTATTTTTCATAATCACTTCAAAAAGTACTTTACATATAATTAAGGTTAAGGTATTATAAGGTTACACCGAAAGAAACGAACATACATACGAAAATATAATACAAGGGAGATATGAGAATGGCAATGGTGTTCGGCAAGGTTAGTTTTATAGTAGGGATTAAAACAGAAAGTGACGATGAGACATTAGCATTGGAACAAGCTAACTATAAGTTTACCCCGGATCTAAATAATCATTATGAGTTATTTTATGTAGATTACAAAGGTGAACGTCATAAAGTAGATATCTGTGAAATAGTTGGCGAAGGAATTTTAGATACTGTTGAAGAGTAAGAGAGAAATATGTTAGTTATTACATAGAGAGATTTGATCATGGGTATTATGGAAAGCTTCATATTGGGCAGTGGTGCAGCATACTGATCATATGCGAAGAAAGATGACGAATCCTCACTCTTCATCTCCCCTGCCCTATTTACTAATTAGAGTGGGATTTTGTGAGGAGGATGATTGATTGTGATTGTACCTGAACAGATGATTGAAGTTAAGTGGTCACGTAATAATAAAAAATGGTTTATGGAAAAAGGGTATACATATACTGATATGAAAGACATTTTTTTCGTTAAACCAGAAGAATTAATGCCAACTTCAACTAATAAAGTGGAAGTTATTTGTGACTATTGTTTATCAGAGGATATAGAAACTAGGTTTATTAAACCTTGGAGTCAAATCACTAGTAGTAAACATATTGACTCTAATAAACATGCATGTGTGAAATGCAGAGGAAAGAAAATGAAAGAAGTTAAATTACTCAACGGTACACTCTATACCGAAGCTTTCATAAAAGCTAATGAGAAATCGAAATTAGATTTCAATAAAATAATAAATACTTTTACAACTAAAGGATACAAATTATTAACAAATAAATATGTAAATAATCGTTCCAACTTAGAGTTTATATGTCTAAAGCATGAATCTTATGGTACTCAATTCACTTCGGCATCCAGATTGAAAACTATCAAGCATAACTGTAAGATTTGTCAATTGGAAATGAAAGAAATGAATAGAAAAAAGAAGCTAAATGGAGTCAACCCATTAGATGTATACTTGGATGTACTAGACAATAATATAAAAATCTATCCACACGGCTTCTTTAAGAAATTCACTTTGCAAGATTTTAAGCCATTATTAGAGTATTATGTTTCATTGGTAACAAAACAAGAGAAACTAGATGTAACAAAAATGTTCTGTAGGGAAGTAATGGATAGATATAAAATTAGCAACTTATTAAATTATTATAATGGATTTGAATTGTTAAATACTATTTATCCAGATACTTATAAACCTTGGTTGATGAATGCAGTTGCTCCTCATTTTTGGGATAATGTAGATAATATTCGACAAGCTAGTAATTGGTTTTATGAACAACTATATAAAGACGGAATTATACAATCCGATGATCAGATACTAAATTTGACTTTAGGGGAATTATTTAAAGAGTATAAGTTAGACGGTATGTATTACAGTAAGTTTAACAGTAGCCATGTTGATTTTTGGAACTTTATGTTTCCTAATAGGTGGTATGACTGGGAATTTAAAATGACAAAGAAACATTACTGGGAAGACAAATATAATAGGATAACCGCAATGAAACAATTAATAGAGGAAAAATTAAATATTAGCATTTATGATATTCCGAATATTATATCTTATCCTTTTTTAGTAAATAATTTCAGAAAGTTTTCGGCGATTTGTGACACATACTATCATAGTAATATATACGCTTGGATAAATGAATGTTATCCTGATAAATTTAAACTGGAAGATTTCAAAAATATTATTGGTAGAGACGGCACAGTGTTAGATAGCTTACAAGAAAAAGAAATACATGATATTTTAATCACTAATAATGTAAACTTTAAATATTATGAAAATAAGGTTGCGAATTCATACCTATTTATTAATCAATACGAAAATGAAAGTTATATTCCTGATTGGATCATCAATGACTTCATAATAGTGGAATATTTCGGTTGGTACGTAACTGAAAAATATAAGTATAATTTAATTAAAAAATACATTGACAAAGCAGACAGAAAAATTAAATATTATAACTCTCTTCTTGATTATCAATTTATCGATCTCTACCCTTCTGACTTACAAAACAACTATGAAGGACTAATTAAAAAGTTCGCTGAAAAAGGAATTGAAATAAAAGTTTAATTTCCCAGGTAACCGCAACAACCGACAAAATGTTCTTTATTTCGAATAATTTCCTCTCTACTATTCTCTTAATATGGTAAAATATAGAGAAATATGGGAGGTGAAATATGGAGAAAAGTACAAGTTCAAAAGATATAGTAAAGATTTTAGAAGAAGATTTAGAGTTAAGCTTTGCAAAATTAGAAAATGTTATTAAAAAGCCAATCAAAAACCAAGATATTTATAAAAAGCAATTGGTATTGAGAAAGAATTTTATTGATTGGACTCATACGAAATTTAAAATGCTTAGAGCTGGTTCTCCAGTAAATGTATTCAAAAGAGATATTTTTTACTGTTCAATGGGATATAATATTGGTTCTGAGCAACAAGATAAGAGACCGGTCGTTATTGTGCAAAACGACAGAGGGAATAAATCATCAGAAACAACAATCGTTGTACCTATTACCACTCATCAAAATTGTAAGATATATGAAGAAGATGGTAAAAGATATTATAAGTACATCAATTCCTCAGGTGTAGAGAAAATCAAGAAGTTAGATTATTATGAAGTTCCGATTGATTTAGACCCTAGCTCCAAAAATGAAATTTTAGGATTCATTAACTGTGCACAAATTAAAACTATAAGTAAGAAGCGGTTATCTAATTTACCAGTAGCTAAAATTTCGTACGAAAATTTCAGTGATATTAAAAAATCCATAAATCGACTGTTATTTACTTGAAATTATAAATTATATGTAGTATATTTTAAATACAACATACAGAGTCCTTGAACAAAGTTTAAGGCATAATGATTACTTAAGAGTGGCAGCGCTAAGCGTTGCCCATTTAATTTTATATTTATATGAGATGCTAAGACCTTCACCTTAACTGGTGAGGGCTTTTTTATGTTCGCCTCCCCTTCCCTATAGTTACAATTTACATATGATGTGATATTATGGAAGTAACTATATTTGTGAGGGTGAGAACTAATATGAGCAGTAAACAAAGAAATTCTATTTGGATAATATATGGTATTATATCTTGTTCGTTTTTATTTATAGATACTTGGGAACCGTTTGGTGTGATGTTGCTCATATTAGGTGGTGTATTGTTGGCTTTTAGACCGTCTCGAAACAGAAATCGTAAACTTGCTGAAGAAAACATGAATAAAAACCGTATTTTAATTGAATATGACAAAGAATTTAATGCTGATCATTCTTACTCTACAATTGATGAAAAAATTGCAGTAAATGAAGAATTACAAATGTTTAAAATTTATAAGTTTGATAAAGAAAAACAGATAGTTGAAAGTAAGATTAAATTTGATCAAATTATGGACTCTGAAATCAAAATGGATAATGATACTATTTTCAAAGCATCCAGAAGTAATCAAATTGGAGGAGCTATTATTGGCGGCATGGTTGCCGGTGGAGTTGGTGCAATTATTGGTGGATCTTCCCCTACTACATCTAAAATTGAGAAAGTGAAAGCAATACAATTAAAAATTAGAATAGACGATTTTAAAAATCCTAATCTTACTTTTGATTTTCTACCCACTCCTAAGCAAATGGGTGTCAATACATTCGAAGGATTCGATAAGAATGGTATTGAATATAAAACAGCTTATGAACGTGCAGAGTTTTGGCATAGTTTATTAGAAATAGCTATACGAAAAACAAATAATAAAGTATCTGTCTAGAGGTGTTCTGATAAGAGCATCTCTTTTTTTATGCACTTTTTTAGAAAGGAGATGTCTTAATGTCAGATTTAAAACTTAGAATTATAGGTACTTTGAATTCTAAAGCTACTATTAGCGAAGTAAATAAAGTAATATCCAAAATAGAAAAAGATTTATCAAAGATTAAACTAAATATCCAGCTTGATGATAAAGTAGCAAAGTCTCTTTCAGATTATGCTAAAGCTATGGAAAACTATAAGAATATCTCTTCTCAATTGAATAGAGTTCTTAAAGAAGAAAAAACAATTACTAAAGATGTAAATGGCGTTACAAAAGAAAGGATTTCTCAACAGTTAAAAAGTGGAGAAATTATTCAAAAAGAAATAACTCGTATTAATAATAAGAATAAAGCTACTCAAAAGGAAATTGAAAATACAAATAAATTACAAGTAGCGTATGATAAACTTGGACAGAAACAAAAACAAGTCACTACTCAGACTAATAATGGTACTTCTACTTCTAATCAATTTAAGAATGGATTCACAAATACAACTGTAAATTCTAATGTCAATGGCGATGTTACCTCTGTTAAAACTGTACAGAACCTAGACCAAGAAAGAAAAGCGACTGAAACATTACTAAATAGTAAAAATAAATTAAAAGATACCCTTAGACTTTTAAACAATGAAGGTAAAATATCTTCTGATAGTTTATCTAGATTAAATAATGCAGTTAATAGTGCTAAGAATATTGAGCAATTAAATAGGTTAAAACAAAATATAGATAACGTTAATAAAGTTAGAGAAATGCAAAATAAATTAATATTAGCTCAACGTGAAGCTGAATTAAAAGTAAATAACTTTAAAGCTAATTCTAACTTAAACTCAACTCAAACGGCTCAATTGAATGCCTATTTGCAATCAATAAACTCGTTGACAGCTAGAACCCCTCAATTGAATCAAAGATTACGTGAAATGTCTATAAGATTTAATGAAATAACCTCTGAAGCAAGAAATGCAGGTGCTCAAGCTAGAACATTTGGCGAAAGAGTGCAATCGGCATTTAGCTTTATTTCGGTTGGAATGCTTACATATGGGGCATTTTATGGATTTGTTAATACTATTAAAGACATGACTAATCAAGTTGTTGAACTTGATACAAAGATGACGAATTTGCGAAGAGTTTTAAATCTTCCCGATTACAAATTTAATGAGTTGATGGAAGAATCAATTTCCCTTGGTGATCAATTGAGTAATAAGATCAGTGATATTTTGGATTTACAAGGTTCCTTTGGGCGAATGGGTTGGTCTGAAGATCAATTATCATATATCACAAAGACAGCACAGGTGCTTCAGAATGTTTCGGATCTCGGAGTTGACGAAACAGTCAACACTCTCACATCGGCGATGCTTAACTATAATATTGCCGCTGAAGACTCACTGCAAATAGCAAATAAGTTAAATGAAGTCGATAATAATTACGCAGTCACTACACTTGATTTAGCAAATTCTATTCGTAAAGCAGGTTCGACTGCAGCTACATTCAATGTAGAATTAGATGATTTAATTGGTTATACGACAGCCATCGCAAGCACGACTCGTGAATCTGGAAATATCGTAGGAAATAGTTTAAAAACTATTTTCGCTAGATTAACAAATAATTCTCAAGCAATTGGTGCATTAAATGATATTGGTATTTCAATAAATGATGCTAATGGAAAACTAAAGCCAACTGGTCAAATTTTAGATGAAATCGCCGTTAAATGGAACACCCTTTCTGACGCTGAAAAACAAAACGTAGGTGTAAAAGGCGCTGGCATGTATCAACTATCGAGATTCAACGCCTTAATGAACAACTACTCGATAGCTCAAGAAGCATCTGAAACAGCTGCTAATAGCTTTGGATCTGCTATGCGTGAGCAAGAAAAATATTCAGAATCTCTACAAGCCCGTATTAACCGCCTATCTAACGCCTTTACATCTTTGGCAGTAAGTGCTGGAGATGCACTAATATCTGATACTTTAATTGTGGCTACTGAAGAATTTGGAGATTTTCTAAAAACTACTGGTGATGTAATAGATGTAATTGGAGTATTGCCTATTGTAATGGGAACCGCTGGTGTCGCAACAGTATTACTAAGTAAGAATGTTCGAGGAATGTCTACTGCCCTTCTTACTGGAAATGTTTCTCTAGCTGGTACTGCAACTTCTTTATTTGGTTTGGAAGCTGGTATGTCAAGAGCAGCTATAGCTACTGCTGTATTTAAAACAGCATTACGTGGTTTAATGGTGGCTACTGGCGTAGGTGCTATATTAACTGTTTTAGGTTTTGCTATCGAAAAAATAACAAATCACTTTGCCGAAGCTAAACAGAAACAACAAGAATATGAACAAATTCAGAATACAACGGTTGAGTCCCTAACGGCTAATAAGCAAGCAACTGATGAGTTGTTAAAGAAGTATCAAGAATTAACGGAAGCTAAAAACTCAGGCAATTTTAATAGTGATAAAGAAAAAGAGTATTTACAAGTATCACAACAACTAGCTGGTCTCCTCCCTTCTCTTGTTGATCATTATGACTCACAGGGAAATGCCGTCTTAAAAGTCGGTGAAGCACTTGAACAAGAAATTGAGTATACTAAAGAACTTGTTCGTCAAAAGAAAGAACTACAACAACTCGAAGCAAAAGACAATATCCAATCTGCATTAAAATCAGCAGATAAAATAGACAGTAAAATTGATAAAAAGAATCGAGTTCTTGATCATAAAGCTGGCGTTAGTGGTGTTAAGTATTCGGATAAAGATAAGAAAAAGATTGAAATTGAAATTACTGAATTAAAACGTCAATATAATGAAGAACAAATGAAATTACGTGAAGAGTTGCAGAAAACTGTAGACTCTTATTTTACTGACATAACTATTGACACTTCTATTACTGCTAAAGTAAACAGTGTTATTAGTTCACTTGATGTTTCTGGTGCATCTGCTGAAGAATTAAATACTTTTGCAACCAATGTAGCTTCTGCTATGAAGAAAATGCAAAATGCTGCAACAAATAATGATGAGAACGCCTATAAGATTGCTAAAGCTGATTTAGACGATCTACTTACTTCTTATAATGTTGCTGAAGGTGGTTCAAGAAATCTAGAATTAACCTTCCAACAAGTAAAAGACAGTATAAATGGTGTTTCAGATGCAGCTAAAGGTCAAAAAGTCATTTGGGATGAGAATGGTGAAGTTGTCGGGGAAGTTTCGGGTGAATATGAAGATTTAGCATCTAGACTCCAAGATGCTAAAGGTGATTTCGAAGCTATAAGAGATATCATTCTTGAAACTGCTAAAGCCGGAGATTATCAAGCCGCTATAACAGCTAGTATGACGGATGCTTATACTGCCCTATCAGATGAAGTTTCGCCATTGAATGATTTGCTTGAAAAAACTGCACAGGGTAAATCAATTACTTCCAATGAAGCAATGCAACTTATCGCTAAAGAAAAAGACTTAGCTTCTGCAATCAGCGTGGAAAATGGTCAAATTAAAATCAACGAGAAAGCAGTCATTAAGCTTCGTGATGCTAAAGTTGCTTCATATAAGCAAATGATTGAGGCACAAAAACGTGAAGTTCAGGCTCAGGCTGAAGGTTTAAAAACTAAACTTAAAAACTTTGGTGTTGAAGTAAAAGGTATTTTAACCGTTGCACAAGCAAATGAAGCATTGGCTAAAGCTGAGGAAGAACGTGCTCGTAAAATGGCTGGATTAAATACTGACCAGACTGGAGCTATGCATGGTTCTACTGTTGTTCAGAACCAGTACGAAGGTATCACTTCCGGCATCAATGACATTAAATCAGCATACGAAGCATTAGATCAAATGTCTGCAATTGCTTCTACCGGTCTCAAAGAAGTTGGTACATCTGCTGAGTCTTCCTCTGATAAAACTAGCAAAGCTAATGAAAAGTCTACATATACAACTGATAAATATAAACAGGCTGTAGAAAAACTTAACTTAGAATTAGCTAAAGTTCAAAAATTAAAGAACGATTATGCTCCGGCTTCTAAAAAGTATCAAGATGCAATTAAACAAGAAATTAAATTACAGCAACAATTGCTTGATTTAAATAAAAAGCAACAAACTAACCTCAATAAGCAAATTAAATCAGGTAACATAATTCCAACAGGCAAAGTGACTACTTCTACCACTACTCCATCATCTGGAGGCGGCTCGTATAGTGGACAGTATTCATCTTACATCAATCAAGCTGCTTCAAAATATGGAGTAGACCCTAATTTAGTAGCTGCGATTATTAAGCAAGAATCAGGATTTAACGCTAAGGCTACATCACACGCTGGTGCTATGGGATTAATGCAATTAATGCCAGGTACTGCTCGTGGACTTGGAGTTTCTAATGCATACGACCCTTATGAGAATATCATGGGTGGAACAAAGTACATTAAGCAGATGTTGGATGCCAATAACGGTGATATCAGATTGGCACTCGCTTCCTATAACGCTGGATTAGGAAATGTACGCAAATATGGTGGAGTACCTCCTTTTGCTGAAACTCAGAATTATGTTAAAAGAATCATGGCTAACTATAGTGGCTCAGGTACTTCTTCTAATATATCAACAACCGCTTCTCAATCTAGTGAAGTGGCAGATAAGGCACAAGCTGTAGATCAAGCTAAGTCGGAAGTGTTAAGTTTACAAGAAGAAGCTTTACAGATTCAACAACAAATTCAACAGTTAAACATGGATTTAATCGATTCTGTACTAGCTGGTTATGACCAACAAAAGAATAAAATTAACAAATATTTGTCTCAGATTGACCTTGTTCAAAGCGTTGAAACTGAAACATCTAAGAAATGGACTGACCAACAGCTTAAAAAGGAGAAGTTAATCCGCAACCAGATAGAAATTGAACAAAAGTCAATGAAATATATCCAAGGTCAGATTAAAAACAATAAAGCATTAACAGAAGCACAGAAAGCTTTATTGTCCGATAATCTTTTACAACGAACTGAGGATATGATTTCTCTTGAAAAGCAATTATTGGATCAGCGCCAACAAATGGCTGATACCATTGTTAATACTTACAAGCAAGCTGCGGAATCTATTAAAGACACTCGTCTTAAGACAATTGATAAAATGATTGATGCAATTAATAAAAAAGATGATGATGAATCATATGCGAAAGATTTAGCTAAGAAGCAAAGTGAACGTCAAAAGATATTAGATGATATTGCGAAATATTCTTTAGATGACTCATTTGCAGGTATCGCTAAAGTTAAAGAGCTGCAAGATCAATTGGCTGAAATGGATGAATCCTTAGCTGACATGCAATCCGACAGAGAAAAACAACTTAGAATCGATAATCTAAATACTCAAAAGGATTCTATTCAAGAGGAATTTGATAATCTCGTGAATGATGAACGTAAGTTTGCTAAAATGCGCTCTGACATTATCAATGGAAATGCTAGTCAGATTCAAAAGGATTTGAATAAGTATTTCAGTAATATTAAAGCTAATTCTAATATCATGGGAAAAGCTCTGTCTAATAATCTTATAGATTTAATCAACCAAGCCAATCGATATCTAAACGGTAAAGATTATAAGCCTATTAAGATTGCGTCTGCAGCTAAAGGTGGTATATTACCTTCTTGGGGTCATGAAGGTAAAGCAATGGTTGTCCATGAAGAAGAAATGATATCTACTAAACATGACACGAAGAATTTACTTACAGCAATGGATGGTGCAAAGTCTTTAGTAGATACAATGAAAAGTATGGATATTGGTAAATCCTTGGCTGATGCTTCTATGAATTTATTAACTAACTTTAAATTGCCAAGTGTGCCCACTCTCTCCCCTTCTACTTCAACTGTTGGAGATACTATAAGTAATGTATTTAATTTTGAATATCATGGTTTGGGTAATAGGAATGATGCTAAGTCATTTGCTAATGAAATGGTTAGTGAACTTAGTCGTAATGGTATTAAATTCTAATGAGCGAGAGTCGATTTAATTATCGGCTCTCTTTTTATATGGAGGTGAACTGATGATTAAAGAAAGTTTATATTTCACTTTTGATGGCAGAAAATCCACAGATTTCAATTTAATAAACGTATCTATCAACCCAGGCTTATACGAAGAAAACCTTTCTTCTTCTCGTTCTATAATTGAGCAAAATAAAGCAGGTGTACATGAGCCATATTTTTTAAGAGTGCAGCGTGATCCAATCACTATCCCCCTCACCTTCTGTTTTAAGGAACAATGGAATACTCAATTAATCGATGAGATATTAGATTGGTTAGATGTAGATAATTATAAGCAATTAGCTTTTAATGGTGACTTTGACCGATTATTTTATGCAATGCCAATTGAAAACATATCGCTTGTCCATAATGGATTGAAACAAGGATATATGACTTTAAATATGCGATGCAAATCCCCCTTTGCCGAAAGCCATGTGGTACAAAATTCATTTGACTTTACAAAGAATGATATTAACTCTTTCACTATTGACAATAAAGGTTGGTTAGATATCAAACCTGTTCTTCAAATTATTAAAGTTGGAGACGGTGACATAAAAATTATTAATTCAACTAAAGCGTATTCAGACTTTATACTTACTGACTTAAAAAATAATGAACATTTAGTAATAGATTGTAAGAAACATTATATAAACTCATCTTTAGGAACTGAGAGATATGACAACTTTAATCACAATTATCTATCCCTCCCATATGGAATGAATCGATTGAGGATAGAAGGTAAATGTGTATTGGTTATAAGATATTCCTATAAATACAGAGCATTGAGTCTATAAGAAAGGACGGTGAAGTATAATTGTTAGAATATTATGTTGACCATAATAAAAAACCAAGAAAAATAAGATTATTTTTATTAAATGCTCGTGGTCGAATATTAAGTGAATTAAAGGATTCGTATAACAAACAACAAATAATAAGATTTAATGATATCAATGAATTAAGCTTCACTGTCCCCTACATAGTCGAAATAGAAAACAATTATATGCGTAATCCTATCATCAAGAAATTTAAAAAGAAAAACCGTATCAGGGCAGTCATTTATAATGAGAAACACGAAGAAATTCATCGGGAAGAATTCGTTGTAAAATCGAAATCTAAAAGTTTAAATGACAGTACCAATGAAATGAATGTTACTTGTATGGGACGAGGATATGAATTAAGTAGATTCAAGATGCGTGGTTATGAAGTTGTTTCATATAATTGTGAGAAAGTAACAAAAGATGCATTGACAGGAACAGGTTGGAGAGTTAGTTATATTAATCCTGAGTTCAATAAAATGTACCGATCCTTTGAGGTGTCTGTTAAGTCTGTTCTAGAATTCATCATTGAAATTGCGAAAACATTTAAAGCTAAATTGGTATATGATACAAACAATAAAACGATTAGTTTCTATAAGGAAGAAGAATTAAGTAAATTTAAAGGTTTTGTCCTTTCGTATGAAAATTATATACAGAGTTTAGATGAATCTGAGGACAATGATGAAATAATTACTCGTTTATATGTATCCGGAGCAGATAACTTAACCATTAACGGAGTCAATCCAACAGGACAAAGTTATATTGATGACTTTTCTTATTTTTATGACGACATGAGTGATTCATTATATAATGCTTTATTATTATACAATGATAAATTTGAAAAGAATAAATCAACACTTAAAGACTTACTTGCCAATAAAAAATCTAAACAAGAAGAATTAACTACTTTACAAAACAAATTGGCTACTTTGAATACTGAGTTAACAATAATCAAAGACAACATAGAGATAGCTAAAAGGAACAACGAATCCACCACTAACTTAATAAATCAAAGAAATGCTAAACAATTAGAAGTGAATAATCAAAAGTCTCTAATTTCAAATGTAAACAGTCAGATAAATACGCTTAACAAAGCTATTAAAGCAATAACAAATTCTTTGTCTTATCAAGCTAATTTGAATGAAGAACAGTTAGAGGAATTAGAAGAGTATATTTATTATGAAGAATGGTCAGATTCAAATATTGATGAAGAACAAACTTTATATGAAGAAGGATTGAAATATCTTAAAGAAAACAACTCCCCTTCTACTAACATAAGAACTCAAATTGTCAATTTCTTCGCAATTGTAGAAGAACAACATAATTGGGATAGATTTAATGTAGGAGATATTATTCGTGTTGAATGTGAACCTGTAGATTCCTATGTAAATGCTACTTTGACTGAATTTACGATTGATTATGAAAGTGAATCTTTAGATGTTGTTATATCAGACGCGAATAAAGTTAAACCTAAGAATGACATGGAGAAATTAAAGAAAAAGTTTACAGAAAGTGATCAAGTAAAAAATACTTATTACTTTAGTAGACCTGAAATCAATAAATCTGTATTAGCATTTAACTCACGCTCAGAACGTAATTCCACTGAGGTATTATCCCCTATTTTCATGGGTTCTAATGATAGCGAAGCTGGAATGTTCTCATTGTTATCATTAGAAGACATAGATGATTCTTCTAATGATATCGCACACACATTGAATGATGATGGAACCGTAGACTTAACTGTTAATTGGGAATATGAAGATGACTTGTCACAGATTGATGGTTTTGAAATATTCTTATACTCTTCTCATCTAAGTGATGATTACCAATTTGGCTCTACTATTGCTAGTGAAGATGTAAAAGTTGTAGATTCTAATAAAAGAGTTCTTTCATTCAAAGGTAAATCAGCAAATAAATATCACACATTCGGTATACGAGCTTACAGATATGTAGATAGTGATATTAATGCAACAGGCAGACTATATTCTGACATTGTAAACTTCCCTTCTTCTCCTTATCTACCTATGGAACAAGTTTCGATGAAAGGAAATCTGACGGGTGCTTTAGATGGGAAAGTAAACGGCACTACTTTTATTAATTCTAAAGAAGAACCTATTGATGCTGAAGTTGAAAAAACTGTATGGATAGACCCAGCTACTAAGCAAATCAAATTGAAAGATAAAAATAATTGGGTTACTACTTCTTCTGGAGATTCGTCATCTCTCGGTGGCTTCAATCCTAATATAGAAAATAAACCCCTTACTATACCTGTCCGAGATGAATTAGGAGTTATCCACGCTGATATAGATGGAGATGCTAAAACATTAAATGGTATGTCTCAAGATGAATTTATTTTTACAAGTGAGCAAGGTGTTCCAAATGGAGTTGCTTCTTTAGATGAGAATGGTAATGTCCCAACTTCTAATCTGGGTAATGCCTCAAAATTCATCTCTGGATTTTATATTGGTGATGGAACAATGAGTAGATTAATGGAATTACCTTTTTCTCCTACATTAGTGAAAATTTATACAACTATTATGAATGATGCTAGTCTCCTCCTACCTTCTAAAGATGGAGGTTTTTTAATGTCAGTAAACGGCATAAATCCTTACCTTTCTGGAATCAACAATTCATTGACATTAGAGTACGGGCAATTAACTGACAACGGATTTACCACAGGAAGTGATACAAACACATATGGAAATAAACTAGATGTCTCATATTTTTATGAGGCTTTTTATAATCCAACAACACTAATTAATGAGGAGGTAGGTGAAATAAATGGATAATTATTATGAGGAAATAATATATAATGACCCAATTAGATTCTTAAAAAGAAAAGGTACAATAGACGATCCTTATAAACCTATTACTGAGATGGTAACCGTCTTAGATGGACGTGTTCAATTGAGAGAAATCCCCAACAGAGGCAATCGAGTTATTGTTAGAGGTTATAATGTAAGTTGGTTTGAACAAACCGATTCTAACTTTACTAAATTAGAAGATAATCAATTTCAAGTTGACTATTTAAATGGATTGGTAACTTTTAATAATTCAAATGAAGGTAAAAGTTTATCCTTTACTTACTTAGGTGAAGGAGTAATTTACTTTCCTTCTACTCGAATTTATCTTCCTAATGACAGAGATTTCTCTAACCTATCTGATAAATTAAAAGATATGGATAGGTTAGACTTAGAACAAAAAAATAGAGTCGATAATTTAATTAAAGAGAATCCTCAGCCTGATGAAATTGTAGATGTACGAACTGATAGAAATGGAAAAGTTTATACAGTTGCGAGAGATAGGATTAATGCTGAACAAAAGAAAATTGAAGATGCGTATATTGGAGAGAATGGTAATACATATACATCTTTAAAGAATAGGTTTGATTCTATTGATGTAGACATTGAGGAGGTCGATGCACGTTTTACTAATCAGTTGACAAGCGAAGAAATCAATGTTTTATTTTTACCGCAGCCATCGTTAGTACCTCCTGCCATTGCAGACGGGGTTACTGATACAACACAAAGTTTAAACGATATTTTTAGTCTGTATAGAGGAAGGAAAATATCTATACCAGACGGAATTTATCTTATAAGCGATTCTTTAATAATATACGATGATAGTACATATGAGTTAGGGAAAAACGCAGTCATTAAATTTAAAGAATATGAATTCACTGCTCGAAACGGAGTCAATGATTATAGCGGAAGGCATATTTTTAAAAATCATCCTACTGAAGGAACAAAAAATATTGAAGTCTTTGGTGGTTGTATCGATGGTTCTGCCCCGACACAAGTTAGAGATGCTCATAGGGGTTTTTTCTTAGAAAATGTAAACAACGTTAAAATACACGACATAAAAATTAAAGAAGTTTCTGGATGGGGCATCGCTCATACAAATTGTAATAACTTCCATTTTTATAATATCGAACTAGATCAGGCGCCTGAATCTAAATATGGATATAACGGAGATGGAATCACAGGATCGTCTACTAATGGATTGATTGAAAATATCAGCGGTTATACATCAGATGATTTAGTTTCACTAAATGCGGGTTTTCCATACTTTACAAATAGATCTAATGTATACAATGTTACTATTCGTGGGATATATCCAAAACCGAAAATATGGGTTAATGATAATGGAGAAACTGTAACTGAATATTGCTACAGAGCATTTAGTCTACATGTGCAATCCGGTTTTGAAATGAGTAACGTTCTCGTTGAAGATGTAAAAGGCGAATCTGTTCATGAATTATTTATGTCATCTGGGGGATACACCACTACGGGAATAAGAGGGAAATTCGGATCTATAACAATCAGAAATGTAGGTGTAACATTTGAAGGAATAGAAACTATGGGATTTCAAGCTAGATATTTCGAAGCTGAAAATCTTAAGTTCGAAAATGTATCTTTCTTTAATATGGATGGTTATCCTTATCAATATACAGCCTTCCTTTTTACGGATACATTGACTAAAAATCTCTCTCTTGATGGTTTTTACTGCAATAAAAAAGCGGGAGACAATCCTTTTATAGTCGATACAGGGGAAATTCACAACATATACTTCAACGATATTTACGCTAACAATGATGCGATTACAACGGCGCAAGGATATTTTTATTACAAGAGCTCCATTAAAGATAATGTAACTGTCATAAACTGCGGCAATATGAAAGGCAATGTTGGTTCTTTAGTTGGTAAATCATCAGAAGGCATCAATAAAATAAGAGTAGCTTCAAGCAATTTTGCTGTAAGGGAAAATTTTATAACGAACCCCACAAGTGGCGATATGGTTAACTTAATTGACAGAGGTATGTGTGTATACAATGGTTCTCGATTTTCTTTGTTAAGTGATGTTTTCAATTCACCATATATTGCAGATGGGACAAAAAACTACACTCTTAATAATTTATGTTCTATCCTTAATATTTTCCCTGGAGTTACTACTATCACTATTACGCTTGGTAAAAATGTTGAAATTGGTGGATATAAGTTTGATTTAAATGTAAGTTCGTCTTCTAACGTAACATTGAAAGATTCTGACGGAAATACTTTATTTAATTCTAAAATATTTGGAACAGGAACTTATAGTATAGCTAGATACGGGACTAGTTGGATGTATGCTAAAATTTCAGATTCACCTTATTTGTTCTCATAAAGGAGTGAAAACATGGCGTTGCAAATGAGCACCACTATAACTTTAAGTTATACAAATGATATGGTTAAGTATGACGAAAACTTTAAATTGAATTTCCCGACCGTAAGGGAAAGCATTGTACAAACTATTAATATTAATAATGCGTATTATATGATTGATCGAATAGAGGGTAGTAAAGAAGAATTAACAATCGTGTTAAATATGTATATAGATTCTTCAAAGAGTTGGCTTATAAAGGTTGACACGTTTAAATTTATTCCATCCGTAGCAAATGATTCCCCTGATTTTATTAGACAAGGATATAATCACCTTAAGAGTTTGGATGAGTTTTCAAATGCAATAGACATTTTAGAAGAAGGGCAAGTTGCTTAGGAATTATATGAATAGGGTTATTAGGTTAGAAACAGGAGGTCAAAAAATGACGATAGAAGAATTTGAAAAACGTTATTGTGAACGTTCAGCCATTACTATTGATGAATATCACAATGATTATAATTTAATTACTTTACCTTGTAGTTGTGAGAAGGAAGGATGTGAAGGTTGGGCAGCGGTGAATAATTTGCCAGTATCAATCAAGGCACATAAATCCTTATATATGTTTGGGCTTTAAAGCAACTTATATCACTTAAAATGGTTTAGAAGAGTTAGACAGCATCATAGGAGGGGAAACCTATGAAATTTATAATAATTTGTCCAAATTGTAAATCCAATAACTTATAAGAGTTCTCATCCATGGATATGGAAGTAGCTTTTATTCGTCAAGATTGTAACTATAGAGAAATGACTGATGAAGATGATTAAAGAGTTTAATTGGAAACTAAACCGCAATAAGCACTCTAATTAAAGAGTGCTATTTTTATTGATTGGAGGATAGAAAATGAATATAAGTGATATTGCCTCATCACAATTCGTATGGGCAATTTTATGTATATCGTTAGCTGCTTACGTTTTGCGTGAAATGAGGAAAGATTCAGTATCAAGAGAAAACAATTTAATTAACTTGTATGAAGAATCAAGAGTTGAATCAAAAAATAGAGAAGATAAGCTTATGGATCACCTAGAGAGATCGAATGAAGCCCAATCACAAACGGCAACTACATTGGAAGCAATTCAAGATCACTTGGGGAAAATTGATGATCGTGTCGGCAGTCTTGAAGCTTTAGCAAAGAAAGATAATGATAAAAGGTGACTTTTATCTAATATTTATACTCATTTAATAACTTTTACAGGACACCCATAAAAATGGATGTCCTTTTTAATTAAATCAAGGAGGTGTCCTATGGTTAGACAGGGATCAGGATTCGATGGGAGTGAAGATATTCAAATTTCAACTAGTAATCAAGAATTAGTCCCCTCTACTCCTGCAAATTGGCATAATGTAGTGAAATCATTTTATAAGTTTTCATTTAAAAACAAAAGCGATTGTCATATTTTAGTTAACGGAAAAAGACTGTTTTGCGAAGCTGGAGATGGATTTGAAAGTACAGAAATAGACGTAGAAGTGACTAGTTTTATCATTGAAGAAAAAGATATTGAATTTAAGTGGCGAGGCGCTTATTAAAAGTGAGGTGAAATCATGTCTTTGTTCACAAATGATTTGTCAAATATACAAAAAATAGATTCTCAATTAAAAGAAAAAGCCGAAAAAGCTGATTTAGTTAAAGTTAGTAAAAAAATAGGAAATGAGATCAATATAAAAGAGTTTGAACATTTGATACCAAATAAAGAAGTTACTCAAAATGAATGGGAATGGGATTGGACACTAGCTTTTAAATCAGCAATGGATGCATGTAATTATAATAATGTCTTATTGATTCCTGCAAAAGAATATAGTTACCTCATTACTGATACTATTATAAACAAAGCTAAAGCAATAATTGGAGAAGGTACATATATTGATAGTGGAGATAAAGGCGTTCTAATTAAATTTGAACCAAAAACCCCTTCTGATTTACTACCAGCATTCGAGATTAATAGAGGTTATCCTAGTGTAGAAAACATTACAATATGGGGAAACACTGACTACAACGCAAGCAACTTAGCGTCTCATATTAATAAAACATTCTTTGATCAAGATAAGTATGAAATGTTTAGTACGGGATTATGTGGAATTCGTATTTCTGGTTCAGCAAGAGTTGTATTTAAGAACGTAGTTACTAAAAATATAAAAGTGGGTATATTATCTGACTCTACATCAGGACATCATACTTTTTATGATTGTAATATTCATGGGTTGATTGGTATTTACATCCGAAAAAACAGTGGAGATTATTACCTTCAAGGTGGAGATATCAAAGGTGCTTTTTGTGGGATAATGTGTGGGATTCAATCTCAATCTAATCATTATGGTGGCATAGACGCATTTAAAATGAACAGAGTTCATATGGGCTTTTCACCTTATGGAATATATCAAGTTAAAGACTCTGATAATTACGATGCTCTATCAACAGTTTTTGGTATATCTGGAAACTTACAATTTGTAAGATTTGAACAGATCGGTGAAGCTGCAATCAAGCTCCTAAATAAAGCTACTAGTAGTAATCTCTCAATTGATGGATTTGGCTTTTCATGGAGTAGAGCTAGTTTCACCGGTGAAGGATGGGAGTACCCATTACCTGATACCTTAAAGCCTCTTCCTGAGAAACAAAAATATGCAGCTTACTTAGGTAGATTGGCAAACAACGTAGACATATCTTCTCTCACTGGTCAATTGATTAAATCCACTAATTCTGGATCGATAGGGTCAGCATACATAGATTACTTATCTTCATCTGCTAATCTTGATGGATTAAATGTTACAACAACGATAATAAATGGTAAGGCAACTTCATCTATACCTGATTTGTCAGAATTGAGAAATTTTAATGATCGTATTCAAAAATACACCACTCCTATTTCAGGAGGGAATTTGTTGAAAAATCCAGAAATTATATCTAGTTGGAGTCTCACGAATACAAGTATAGAGATAATTAAAGACACTTCATCAGTCCCTGTGTTTACTGAAGAAATGGTCAAAGAAATCGGCAAGATAAGTACAATAATAAAATTTACTCCTACGGGAACGGGCAATCCTTTTGTAGAAATATCATTAAACAAGGTATATTCGACTGAAAATAGTATGAATTTTTCTATGTTTGTTTTTACACCGAACCAAATTAGAACAAAACTAATTGCTAACAATAATAGTTCGATTTATGATTCGACTTTTACAGTTTCTAATAGGTGGAGGAAAATTCAAGGGTTGGACAGTAAAGCCCCGGTAGGATCAAGAACCTATTCAAAAATGACCTTTGAGAGTATGGCACAGGGCTCACCAACTTATATTGTCGCATTAAGATTAACAGAAGGATCTCTTTCCCCCTATAGCCCAACTGAGCATCTCTCGACAACAGAAGATATAGAATTATTAGATAGTTCAAAAGGAATTATACTTCGATCTCAAAATGGTAAAAGGTTTAGACTAACTGTTAGCGATGAAGGGCTTCCTATTTTCACACAGCTTTAAATTACTTTATCACGTAAATTATTTACTATTCTTGCTGGTGCACCTACAACTGTTGAATTGGAAGGAACGTTCATTAGTACAACTGAGTTAGCTCCGATAACAACATTGTTTGCTAATCTCACTTCTCCCAACACCTTTGCTCCAGATCCTATGAACAATTTATCACCGATAACGGGAGAACCGTATGAATTAGTTGGGGTATCTTTATTACCTATGGTAACTTGATGAAATATAGTAGCATACTCTCCTATAGTTACATTAGGATGAATAACTATTCCGTTTCCTCCATGTGGTAATCTAAGCCCCCCTCCTATTTTGCATTTTGCTGGGATAACAGAATGGTTACAAATTCTAACAAATAATAAGTCTAATAGTTTATACATTATATTAAATAATTGCTTAATTACTGGTACATGTAAATCATAGTAAATCCAATTTCCAAATCGATAAGTAATCAATAAACTTGATATTAATGGGTCTTTTACATTGTTAACATTAAAATCCATTCTTAATTTTTTAAACAAATACTATCACTCCTTCTCGATTTAGACTCATTATCAATATTCATTATAACGAACAATGATAAAGACTACAACTAAGTAATGAAAATTATATTTCGGAAATAATATTCCTTATTTATTATAGATATACAAGGAATATAAAAGTATGACTTGTTATTAATAACCAAGATATATTCCTCAATAAAGAATATTAATATGAGGATATAAATTTAATAGTTTGGCATTTAAGGAGTTTCTGAGAAATCGGAAGCTCCTTTTTTATATGCAAAAAAAATAATTAGGAGGAATTTGTAATGAGTATAAAAGTAAAAGAAATGTTGGTTTCGTCTTCTAAATATAGTATTAAATGCCCCTACTCTATGGATGCTGAATATATAACTTTCCATAATACTGCAAACGATGCTAGTGCACAGAATGAGGTCAAATATATGATCGGAAACAACAGTGAAGTATCTTATCACTTTGCTATTGATGATAAAGAAGTCGTTCAAGGTTTACCACTCAACCGTAACGCATGGCATACTGGCGATAGTTCCAAAGGTGACGGCAATAGAAAATCAATCGGTATTGAAGTTTGTTATTCTAAATCTGGTGGAGAAAAATATAAAAAAGCTGAAGCATTAGCAATTAAATTTATCGCTCAACTTTTACATGAACGTAATTGGGGAGTTGATAGAGTTCGTACTCACAAATCATGGACTGAAATTGGGGTTAAAAAAGGTTACTCTTCTTATGTTAAAAATTGCCCTCATAGAATATTAGATGCTGGAAGATGGAACGAAGTCCTGAAAGCAATAGAGAATGAATTAAAAGCATTAAAAGGTGGAAATAAAACTGACGAAAAAGTTATCGAAGCTCCTAAAGAAGAAGTTAAATCTGAAGTAATTAATTCCCCTTCTAAGCCATCTACAAGCTTAGGATTGGTTGATTGGATGAAGTCTAAAGGGATGGATTCAAGTTACAATAATCGTGCAAAATTAGCCAAAGAATACGGTATAGCTAATTATAGTGGTACTGCTTCCCAAAACGAAAAGTTGCTCGATCTGTTACAAGCTGGAAAGAAACCTGCTTCTCCATCTAAATCAACTCCTAAAACGAACGGCAACCCTAAGAATTTAGGTTTAGTTGACTGGATGAATGCTAATAAAATGGATTCTAGCTTTTCTAATCGTGAAAAACTAGCTAAACAATATGGAATTAGTGGTTATAAAGGTACTGCTGACCAAAATATTAAATTGTTAGAAAAGTTAACTAGTGGGGCTAAAGTAAGTACAAAAGCTACTTCTTCCCCTACTATAAAAGTTGGAGCTAAGGTTACCTTAAAATCCTCTGCAACTAAATATGCAACTGGTGAAAGTATTCCTAAGTCAATCAAAGGTAAAAAATATACAATTCAACAAGTTGGTAGTGGCAAAGTTTTATTGAAAGAAATTTATTCATGGGTTAAAACTAGCGACTTATCTTAATACGTCATCACTCCCCTTCTGTTCGCTCAGTTGGGGATTTTTATTTATAAAACTTTAGGAGGAATATGAAATGGAAGCTATTCAGCAATTATTACAAAGTCAATTTATTGAATTATTATCAACTGTGTTAGTTGCATTCGCTGGTATTATCACAACTTACGTGACTAAATTTTTAAAACAAAAAGGTTTGCTTGCTAAATTAGAACATAATAAAGGTTTAGTTAAAATCGTTGTCAATGCAGTAGAACAAGTTTCACATGAATTAAAAGGTGAAGAAAAGTTCGAAATTGCGAAAGGACAATTATTAGATCTCTTAGCATCTAAGAAAATTAAAATTAGTGAAGAAGAATTGAATCAATTAATTGAAGCTGTAGTCAAAGAAGTTAAAGCAGCATCTAAATAACATAAGAAAACCCAGTGAGGAAATGGAGAATAACCTCACTGGATTTCTATCTTCATGAATTAACTCTAAGTGATAAACAGTGGTACTTATAATGTTTCCATAAAAGTTAAATTTTATTACCTTTTTTCTGCTTATTATATTCAGTAAGTAGTTTAATGAAGTTCGAATGAAAATTTCCATTACTAGGTAAGTTATACTCTTTGTACAACTTAAATAAAAACCGTTTTCTAGTTTTAACATTTGTTAAACTATCTAATAGTTCTGTGTCCATTCTATCTAAAATCAACATTGCTACTTCACTATATTCCTCTTTAAGAAAAAATACTTTAGTTGGTAAATTCCCCATAACCTTATTATATCCATTCGGATACATAGAATTATAAGCCCTAATTGCATTATCTTCTAATTCATTCAAATCCCCAAAGTTAACTTGACCCAATGGTATTATTGAGATCTCGAAATAATCACCTAACTTAAAATCTTGAAATACTTCTGCATTTCCCGAATTAGCTTTGAAATGTTGATATACTCTATCAAATATACTCTTAGCTTGACCAATATAGTATTTATCTAAATCCACATTATGAATTACGTATATTCCTGCGATATCTTCCATGTTTAATTGTCTTCTTATATTATAATTTTTAAGTTTTAACAAATCTTCAGGAGAGTATTTCTTATTTCTATTTCTGATTAAGTCTAGCTCTTTTCTTGTTTGTTCTCTTTTTGAGTTTCTCTCATAATCCGTTTTCAACTTATAAAAGTATGATGGTGAAATTCTGAGCACTCCATCATCCTTTAATACTTCTCTCATCCAAGACAATTCACTTTCAGAAAACAAAGCAGTAACCTCCCTTCTAACCTCTTCCCCACTCCCTCGAAGGGTCTCCTTCAAGTATCTTATTATGAATTCATATACAAACCGACGCATATTTATATATGATTTAAAATCACAAGGAAAATCACAACTTGTCCAAAAACGCCTAAAAATCACATATAAAATCACCGCATTTAGTAATTTTTTAGGACGTTTTAGAAAAGCTTAGGAAGAAGTCACAAATGGTAATCTATCATATAAAAACCTTATAGGACAAGCTTTTTAGCTCTATGTCAACGTTTCTAAACTTGTATATTTAACGAAAATACTTCAAATAACACCCATCATATCGGTATCAGCATAATATAATTCAATATTCCTAGAACTCACATATACCACGGTTTCTAGCACTTCCTTTACTCAACTTTTTATAAAATAATCACCATTTTTATCACTCTGTGATAACGTTAAATTTCGCAACTGCATCAGATATGCCAATTGATGTAATATATGACCATAGGTTCTTAAAAAGATTTTTATTGTCCAGCAATTATATATAAGCTGTTTTATTAAATAACTCTTTCACCTAGTCTCATAAATTCATCAACTAAATTACTTATAATAGCGACTTACACTTACTCCTTTTTATTTATTCAACAAATTCTTTTAATACAGTCATAATATTACTCATTTTATGTATGTAAATGGTATCAACTAGAATTTAATTTTTCATTAGAAAGCATTTTAAGTAGTCCGATTCCTTGGTTTTTACTGCTTCAAAACAAAGAAAGGAGTACCACCGAATATTATCCATAATACTACATCTTTTAAATAAATCCAATTCAATAAAAGGTCAGGGCTATTATCACCCTAACCTTTATAAAGGAAATTGTCATATCTAATTCATTCACACAGATTGTAGTTTGAAGGAAGATATAACATAGCCTTAATTATACAATCGGGGAATTTGCTCATCTAATTCAGGAAGATGGATATAGAAGGAAGACGAGCAATAGCCCAATTTTAACTTATAAATATTGTGACACAATTACATCCTGGTCAAAAGGAGTAACACCTTGATTTATAGAAAATACAATATCTGCCTCTTCTATATTATCACATTTTTCCCCTCTTGCCTTAATATTCAATTCTATTAACTCATAAAGATTAGGTTTAATTAAAGTAGTCATTGCTTTACCCATTAATACCATACCTATTTTATTACCTTCCACATTATTGTAATAATCAGGATTGTTTCTAAGTGCTATATCTGTCCATATCACTTTGTTTTCATGAAGATCGATTATCATAGGTATACTTACTCTAGCTTCAGAAGTTACATCCATTCTGTTCTCGACTGTCTTAGGTTCGTAAATTTCTCCAGAATTAGGATTTTCCCTATCCATCCATCCCATAAAACATTCGGGTAACTCACTAAAAGTTTGACCAGTAAAGGATTGAATTGAAAGTACTATATATCTTCCTCCAAATTTTCTAACAGAATCAATTTCTAAATCGATAAATTCACTTGCTCCATGAGGAGCTGAAGTAATATCCCCACTATGAAAAGCTTTATACTTTGATGATCTCAGATTTGTATAGGACACATGCTCTAAATAATTCCAATTATCATCATACATTACTGCAGACAAATCTATATCTGCCCTATCCAAATTATTTTCTTTCCAATAAATAAAGGAGCGAATAGTACTGGTTGAATCGCTTATATCTAATTTTGAACCTCTTACTACTGATTTAAGTGATTTACTTGCTGACCGTTGCGAAAAAGGCACAAGATAATTTTTTAATGATTCATCTAGATAAACCTTACCAAGATAGTCCCTTTTCTTATACTCATTTACTAAACTATTTTCGCAGATTTGTACTATGCTATTGCATATATTCTCCTCAATCTCAGGAAGGTTATTATCTATGACAAATAATTTAGCAACATTACCTTTAGGGAAAAATGTTCTTTTCTCTTTTTGATTATTTCTATTTTTAAAGTGCTCTCTAACTTGCAATAGCACTGTAGTTTCAACACTATCCGCCACATTTTTAAATTCATTTAGTATTACATTTGGGTTAGTATGCAACCTTATTAAATGATCTAATTTACGTGCGAATTCCCCTGGTCTTTTCACTAATAAAGATAATGCTTGATCCATTCTATTATTTTCTAACGCATCAGTTAACACACCATTAAATGTTTGAATTGGTTGATTATTTCTCAGCTTAGTAAAAGCCTCTTTTACTTTTTCATATCTTTTGAATTCTGTAGGATGTAATCTTTCACCTATTCTAATCCATCTATTCTTATATCGTTTCATATCCTCTTCAATATTAGAACAATTTTCTAATAAGGACATTAATAAACGTCTTTCCTTACGTTTGAAACTTTTAAACTTTGTATTAGTTGCTAAACTAATATCTCCTTCTGACATAGCAACGGCAATTCTTAATACATCAGTAGCTATCTTTACATAATCAAATAATACAGAAGTATTTATGTTATTATGCAGTAACAATTTAGATAACAAAGCTACATTTTCTTTTGAAGGTATTTCTTTAGGTAAGATATTGTTAACTTTGTCAGGATATTCATTGAAAAACCATCTTAAATCCTCTTTATCAGTTTCAGAAATAGAAGTTTTAGAAGATAATAGATTTATAAAAATACTTTCAAATTCTTCCTCGGTACCTATCTCTATTACTTTCTTGGTTGTTATATCATATAATGGTAATCTCTCTTCTTTTTTATAATTAGGAAGTAATGATCCAAATGACCAGTAATGAAAAATAGCATTAATGAATAACTCGGAGTTATCTGCATCCATTACTTGGTGAGGAAAGTTAGGATACATTGGATTGTATTGTTTGTTAGCTCCTACTAACTCTTTTAAATTTTTAATTAAAGCAATGTAGAAACTGTTTAATTGACTTGTGGAATATGTATATAGGATTTCAATAATATTTTTCGATAATGTAAATCCCAAATTATCAATGTTTAATAATATTGTCGCAATGTAGTTTTTCTGTGGAGTTTTTTCATTACCTATATTCAATAGTAATTTGTTTTTTCTTCTTAGGTAAATATCATTTATAACCATTTAATCACTCCAATTGTAAAATAACTCTAACACTTCCATCCACACACCATACTTATTTTAATTTTACATTTCATCTTCACTTTTCACCCTGTTTCTATCTGACTTTCTCCATAATATTCTTGCAGGCTCTTTAGATTTGTATTTATTTTACTTTTTTTTGTCTAAATTTTTAATACTAAGACGTACCAAGAGCAAATATATACCTTCAAACGCATCAAGATCGATTTAAAATCTGTTTCTTTTAAGTCTGTGGCTAAGGAGTTCTACGAGTGAGTATTTCATTTGCCCAATAATGAAAGTGTACCTAATATAAGTTATTTATTTTTTCTCTTTCAGCCTCAGTTTTTTCTTATACATATAGGCCACAAATTCTTCCTCACGATTTCCATTTCTTAATATTACGTTTATTTTTCTCCATTCACTCTCAGAAAACAAAGAAATGCCACCCTTCTAAGCTCTCCCCACACCTACAACTATGTCCCTTCTAGCGACTAACATTGAATAGATAAACAAATCGACGCATATTTTTTACTACTTGTTGTCACCGTGATTATCATGGATGGTCCTTAATCACAGCAATTTGTTAATTATTTGAATAATTCAGGATAAGTTAGGAAAAAACAGTAAGGTAAAAACCACATAAGAAACGCCTGTAAATCCCTATATACCAAGGTTTATGCTGTAATTGTTTGACACTTATCCTTTTTTTCATTTGTTAACGAGACCCCGATCATATCGATATCAGCATAATACAATTCTATATCCCTTCTGGAGATAAAGTAATTAATTGTCCATCCATATTCGTCCCCAGCCTATTCATCGATTTTCTTTTTCTCTTTTAGCACACTTTCGATATCCTCAGCAGTTATTGTAGAAACATCTGCATCTATTCCTTGTTCCAATTGTTCAGATAATCGTAAAGCCTGTAATTGAACTGCTTCATCGATTAAATTAGTTGCAAATCGTCCATTTCCGTCTGTAGAAACAGTCGGCAGCATATTTTGCAGTAATTGGATTGCATCAGTTGATAATAAATAATCGTATTTACCCGCATATAACTGCATGATTTCAACTAATTCTGCTGCAGAATAATCTTCAAAATGGATAAACTTTTTAAACCTTGACGTTAATCCTGGATTGCTTTGTAATAGAGTATTTGTTTCATTCGGATATCCTGCGAGAATAACAACTAAATTCTCATTGTGCTTTGTCATTTCCATGACTAATGTATCAACGACCTCTTTACCAAAATCCTGACCGCCATTTCCTACTAAGGAATATGCTTCATCGATAAATAGCACCCCGCCAAGCGCTTCTCTTATTTTTTTTCTTGTCTTGATAGCTGATTGACCAACATAGCCGGCAACAAAGTCAGCTCTACTTGTAACAACTAAGTGACCTCTTTTTAATATTCCGCAATCCTTAAGAAACTGGGCGTATAATTTAGCAACAGTAGTTTTACCGGTACCTGGATTTCCCGTGAAGACAGCGTGCAATTGAATAGGCAGATTCTTTTTGGCTTTAGCCTGTCTTAATTGCTGCACTTTAACAAGCGCAATAATTTTTTTTATTTCCTCTTTTACTTTTGATAAACCAATCAATTCATTAAGCTCTTTTGCAGGATCAATTTGTTTGTCCTCTTCTTCACAAACAAAATCAGCTTCTTGCAATAGTGTATATTTAAATATTTCTTGTTCGTTTGCTTTTCGAGAGCCTTTGCTGAATATTGCATCCAGCACAATATTACGAACAGCTCGAGCATTTCCAAAGCTCTCATCAACTTGTTCTCTCTCAAGCCTTTTTAGCAATGCCTTTTTTCCGTCCTCTGTCATGACATAGTCATTCGCAGAAGCAATTCTTTCTCCAATCACCAATAATTCCGATGGTGTATAATCAGGCAAATGAATCATATTAGAAGCAGGAAACCGACTTCTTAAACCATGATTCCCGTCCAAAAATTGGCGCATTTCTTCAGGATATCCCGCTAAAATGACAGCAAATTTACCACCAAATTCTGAACCTGTCATTAAAGATACAAGAGTATCTATTGCTGTTTGGCCATAATCATTTCCAGACTGACCCTCTCTTTTTAGACTATAAGCTTCATCGATAAATAAGACACCGCCAACCGCTTGTTTTACAACAGAACGGACATTTTCCTCTGTTTGGCCCATAAAGCCGCCGATTAATTGAGAACGGTCAGTTTCCACTACTTCAGCGCTTGGCAGTACGCCTAATTCATGATAAATTTTTGCCATCAACCTTGCCAAAGTAGTTTTCCCAGTACCTGGATTTCCAGTAAAGATCATATTCAAGCTTAATTCATCTTGAATATTATAGCCTAGCTTTTTCCGAGATTTTTGATAATGTAAAAATTGATAAAAATCATGAACTCTTTTTTTTACAGCATCTAACCCAATCATTTGCTGCAGTTCTTCTAAAGAGGAAAGAGTCTTGTTGTCTTCCTCATCCTCTTCTACAAATAGGCTTGTCCATTCATCTTTTAATTCAGTCAGTTCTTCAATTAATTTTTTTACACTCTCATAATAAATCGATGTGTGAAAAACACCACTAATAGACTCTTCATACTCTTCAGCTGATTTTAATAACTGAGAAGTTTTCTCCATTACCTTTTGTAATAACTCTTCAATTGCTTCATATTTAGCAACAGCTCCCACATTTTCATATAGGGAGGCATTTTTTTTCTGATTTTGCAGATGGGCAGCTTCCTCATCCATCTGTTCTAAAAACGAGCGGCAATTATTAATATATTGCTCAGCGATTTTTCGTTTGGCGGTCCGATTATCCGTTTCGCGAATATTAGGAAAGACCAGTGAATCCAGTAAGCCGCTGAAATTTTTCCAATCGAATTGGGAAAGGTATTTTTGAGCTGTTTTATTCTCTTCATCCAGCTCAATCGCTTTATTTAGCCAGGCAACTGCGATCGTATCTTCTTGATTGATGTGCATTCTTGATAAGGCAGCAATCGTTAATAACTGAGAGATTTCTTTTCCATTCTCAGCCTCAGTTAATTTTTGTATTTCATTTAAAATTTTCTTTTCATCCTGTACAAATCCATGTTCTTCAAATTCCTTTTCTATCAGGAAAATTTCTGGATATTTTCTATTTGTAATTATTTTCTCGTTATTCAATACATTCACATCTCTTAATAAATTTAATTCCTTATTAATACTAACATATTCCTTCTTTTTCGTTAATGATTATGTACTTTTCACACTGTGTTAATCTAATAACCATTAATATATGCAGGCTGCAATATACTATCCCTGAAAATGTGTAACTCAATTATAAAAAACAAAAAAGCAATAGCCTCAATTAAAAAAGAAGCCATTGCTTTTTATTCTTCTTCCTTTATTCCATTGGAAGGATTTATTCGCCCTTTGTTTGTATTACTTGAGCATGTTGTCCTGATTTATCCTGCATTTGCTTTCCTTTGTTCCCGCCGAAGCTTCTAGATTTAGTTCCAATATGACTCGGTACAAAGTGTTTGCTGTCTTTTTTAGGATTACTCATCATATCATCTCCTTCTACCATAGTTTGTTCAAAAGAACAAGTAGAATTGATGGTAATTTCTACATTAACGAGCTTTTTTCAAATGCTTTCTTTCTAACCGTTCCTCAATTTTTTCAATCGCTTCTCTATCCTTTAGTAATTGCATTTTATTTTCTAATACAAGTTCCTGAAATGAACGTTTACGAGGTTTTCTCATCTTTATTCTCCTTTAATAAGTATTTTGTATTTCCATATTTCCCAAAAAATTAGATAATTATTACAATAAAAAGAAATAATCTTTAAATCTATTTGAAAAGTTTATTTTTTCAGAAAATAAACAAGGCGTGCACTCCTTTGTTACATTTGTAATTATAGTATATGTTATACCCGTTGTAAAGCGCTTACAATGTTAATTTTTTGTGAACTTTACTCTGTTAGTCTTTTGTCATTTCCATCATTTGTTGAAGTGTTAACATAGTGAAGCCCTTTTTAATAATAATTCCATCTTCATTAAGAAAAAACGTTGTGGGAATACTTAGAATGTCATACTGATTTGAAACCATATCGTTATTATCTATTAAGATCGGGAATGTTAAATTTCTTTCCTTCACAAACTGTCTAACTCCCTTTTCATTTCCACCATCCACATTCACCGCTAGAACAAACCAGTGATCTTGCTTTTTTTTAGAAAAAGTTTCTATATCAAGCATTTCTTTTTTACAAGGTGGACACCAAGTTGCCCAAAAATTTATCATGACTGATTTTCCTCTATAATCAGATAAGCGCACTGTCTTTCCATTTAAATCTTTCAGTTTAAAATCTGGTGCTTCCTCCCCAATATTTAAACCAGTGTTTGCTTCTACATTAGTGGACATAATAAAGAAAAAGCTAGAAAAAACCATGAATATAATAATAGTTGTTTTTAGTGACACTATGCCCTCCTCCTCTTATTTGATAAAGTATTTTTTCTAAATTCTATTGTAAACTTACTTATAGATTAACCAATTTATTTATATTTATTAGTTTGAGTGCGTAAAATTAGTTGAATTTATAACAGAAAGATGATTTGCACTCTAGTTATAGTGGCAGTTTTTTTCCCTTAGTAGCTGAGACACAAGAAACCCAACCAAATATAAACCCGAACAATCATATGTAGACCAATAAAAAAGACAGATCCATTCACCATGCGAACAGACCTGCCTCTTATCCTCTATTTCAATTGTTTGCTTTCCAAATCAGTACCATGTGTTAAAAAGATTATTTAAACAAGTAATTATAGCGCTTCAAAAGTCTCTGTTAAAACTGGTACGATTTGTTTTTTACGAGATACGACACCTTTTAATAATGCGCTATTATTTTCTAATGATACATTAAATGCCTTCTCTACTGTTTCTGCTTTATTGCCTAAAGCAACACCAACAGAATCGTTATTTAAAATATCCGTTACGACAAGCAAGAATAAATCTAATCCTTTTTTGTCGATGATTGCTTGAATAGACGTTTCTAATTCAGCTTGTTTGGAAATGACATCATTTGTATCAACTGCATTCACTTGTGCAATTTCTACTTTATATGTACCCATTGTAAATTCTTTTGCATCGATGCTTAGTAATTGTTCAACTGTTTTATCACTTAAATCAGCACCAGCTTTCAGCATGTCTAATCCGTACTGTTCTGCATTTACACCAGCAATTTCTGCTAATTCCTTGGCAGCTTGTACATCTTGGTCTGTGCAAGTTGGTGATTTAAATAATAAGGAATCAGAAATAATAGCTGAAAGCATTAATCCAGCAACTTCTTTCTTGATTTCTACATTATTTTCTTTATACATTTTATTTAATATAGTTGCCGTACAGCCCACTGGTTCCGCTCGGTAATATAAAGGATCACTTGTCTCGAAATTAGCGATACGATGGTGATCAATTACCTCTAAAATCGTTACATCTTTAATGTCTTCCACACTTTGCTGGAATTCATTATGGTCTACCAAGATAACTGAATTAGCTTCTGAAGCTGCCTTTTCAATAAAACGAGGAGCTTCTGTTTTAAAATAATCTAATGCAAACTTTGTTTCTCCACTAACGTCACCAAGACGAACAGCTTCTGCTTCTACTCCAAGTGCCTTTTTTAATTCTGCATACGCAATCGCAGAACAAATAGTATCCGTATCCGGATTTTTATGACCAAATATCAATACTTTTTCCATTTAGCAAATCTCCTTATTACAATAATCTGATGACGTATCCATTCTGTTTCATACATCCTTCTTTATTTTATCATAACTTACCGGAATTTAAAGAAAAGAACATAAAAAAGAATAGGCAATTCCCCTATAGACATTATGAATATTACCCTTAATGCTTGAATAAAAAGAAAAACTGCAAATCAACAACCCGAAAAGGAGGTTATTTGCAGTTTTGGAATCTTCTATTTAACTTGTAAATTAGAATTTATATTGATAGTTTTCAATTTCCCAAGTATGGATTGTTGTTCGGTAGCTATCCCACTCTTCTTTCTTAGCAGCAACATACTCAGTGAATACATGCTCTCCAAGTGTTTTAAGACCAATTTCTCCTGCTTCGAGTTCAGCAATTGCAGCTTCTAATCCACCAGGTAAACTGTCAATTCCAAGTTCTTCACGACGCTCATCTGTCATATGGAAGATATCTTCGTTAATTGGTGCTGGTGCTCTTAAACCTCTTTCCACTCCATCTAAACCTGCTGCAGCAATAACAGCAAATGTTAAATATGGATTAGATGATGGGTCTGGACAACGAAGCTCCACACGAGTAGCCATTCCGCGTTTTGCAGGAATACGAATTAAAGCAGAACGATTAGAGGCAGACCATGCTAAGTAGCAAGGTGCTTCATATCCTGGTACTAAACGCTTATAAGAGTTTACTAGTGGATTGGTAACAGCTACGAAACTCTTAACATTTTCTAAAACACCTGCAATAAATGAATAAGCTGTTTCAGATAATTCTAAATCATCGTTCGCATCATAGAAGCAATTTTCTCCATCTTTAAAGAATGACATATTAACATGCATTCCTGAACCATTAATTCCGAATACTGGTTTTGGCATAAACGTTGCGTGTAAACCATATTGAGAAGCGATTGTTTTCACAACCCATTTATATGTTGTCGCCAAGTCAGCTGCAGTTAATGCATCTGCATATTTGAAGTTAATCTCATGTTGACCTTCTGCTACTTCATGGTGAAGTGCTTCGATAGTGAAGCCCATTGCTCTTAATGTTTTGAAAATTTCAACACGGACTTTTTCTCCTAAATCCTTTGGTGATGGTTCAAAATAGCCGCCTCTATCCCCTAATTCTGTAGTTGGATATCCATTTTCGTCGGTTGCAAATAGGAAGAATTCTAACTCTGGTCCGACAGAAATACTATATCCATTTTCAGCAGCACGCTCCACTGTTTTCTTCAGAACATTACGAGTATCACCTTCAAATAAAGAACCATCAGGATTTGTTACAGAACAAAGGAACCGTGCTTCTGAATATCCTTCTGTTTCAGTCCAAGGCAAAACTGCAAATGTGTTTAAGTCTGGTAATAAATAAGAATCTGATTTGTTAATAGGAGAAAATCCTTTAATGGATGAACCGTCAATCATGATTTTTCCTTCTACAGCATCATCTAATTGTTGAGCAGTAATTGTAATATTTTTTAAAATGCCCTCAATATCCACAAATTGTAGATGTAATAATTCTACATTTTTTTCTTTTACAATACTTTCAATTTTCTCTAATGTAATTCCACTCATGTTAACTTACCTCACAATTCATGTTCTATTATCTAACTTGATTTCATTATAAGAAAAAAAATCTGTTAAAACAATGTTTTTTTTAAATTTTTTAAAAATTTTATTAGGTAGCGTTTACATTTATTTCTTTGTGAATTTTCCTTTTTTCACATATATCATGTTAGATAGTTGCTGTAATTTTTGTCGAATGATGGTCTAATGTAAGATTATTGACCGAAACAGATATTTGCCAATATGGATAGCGATAAGAGAAACTTATTATAAAAATAACAAAATTCCGAATATTCGTTATTTAACTATGTTTTTATCAATCTATCTCTTGTTTTCTCTTATTTTTAGGCATTTTTAATATTTCCCATCACGAAATAAATAGCTTATATTCATAAATAAAGCTTTTAATTAATTTTTGGACGGTGATATGCATGCAATTATTAAAACCTTTTTCCTATAGTAGAAGATTTCCTAACATCGAGGTAATTGGTTCCGCCTTTGTGGGTAATCAGGATAATCTGATCCCCTTATCATTTGGATTTCCGGCACCTGAATCACTTCCGGTTGATAAAATGACCGCTGCTACAGAAGCTGCCATGCAAACACAAGGAAGATATGCATTAGCTTATAGTGGTGGAGCAGGAGTGAATGATATAATTAACTGGATTAAAGAAAGATCAAAGTTACGCGAGATAAAAGCCAAGGAGAATGAAATACTTGTAACTGCAGGCAGTTCACAGGCAATAGATTTAGTCACAAGAACCTTAACCGACCCTGGTGATGAAATATGGGTAGAAGCACCTACATTCTTCGGCGCACTGAAAACATTTCAGTTGGCAGAAACGAAATTAACTTCTTTCCCTATTGATGAAAATGGCTTAAGAGTCGATTTAGTGGAACAGGAATTAAGCGAAAGAGTTAAAAATAATTTACCACTCCCTAAATTAATGTATGTTATACCGAATTTTCAAAATCCCGGAGGAGTTAATCTATCAGTAGACAGAAGAAAACGCCTTGCCGAATTAGCATACGAGTATAATTTCTTTATTATCGAAGATGATGCCTATGTTGAGCTTTCTTTTGATGGAACATTTTCTCCAGCTATTTATTCGTACGGGCCAGAGAGAGTTGTTTACTTAAGTACTTTTTCCAAAATAATCGCCCCTGGTTTACGACTCGGCTGGGCTATTGGCTTAACGGAAATCATCGAAAAGATGCGGATTTTAAAAATCGATGGGTTAACAAGCGTTTATGTTCAAGAGGTAACAAAAAATTTACTTGATCAAATCGATATGGATGAACATATTAGCTATTTAAATTCCCTTTATTTATCGCGTAAAAATGCTATGGTTTCAGCGATAAAACAATATTTTGGTAATGATGTTACCTTTCATGAAGCAAATGGCGGATTTTTCCTTTGGATTACCTTCCCTTGCCATATTGATACAAGTGAATTTATTGATGCTGCAGCATCAGCCGGAGTTTCCTATATCGCTGGTAAGCATTTCTTCTTAAAAGATGAAGGATATAATCATATGCGATTAAGCTTTACATTCTGTCAGGAGGACATCATTGAAGAAGCCATTAAACGACTCGCAAACATTTATTATGAGTATGTAAATAGCAAACAAATAATTGAGGGAGTAAATTAATGATTAAAAGGAAATTAATTCCGAAAATTTATATCCGGAGAACTATTCCACAAAAGTATTTAGATAAAATAAAATCCACTGGAGGAGAATATATAGTAGATCCATGGCAATATGGGGAGCCCGAACCGCCAATAAGCCAAGATATTAGTGATTGCAATATTGTCTTGACTTTGGGATTAACAGATTCATTAGCCATCACTAAACAAGCGCCCTATCTTAAATGGGTGCAGTCTTTAAGTGTTGGCTTAGATGCAATTTTAACAGAGGAAATCAAAAAGAATGATATCGTCATTACGAATACAAAGGGATGTACTTCTGTTCCTATAGCAGAGCATACAATTGCAATGATGACTAGTTTAGCGAGGGGAATTTCTTATATGATTCGGAATCAGTTAAATCGAAGGTGGACATCTACCCCTATAACTGATCTTTCAGGGGCAACCGTTGCGATTATTGGTTATGGGGAGATTGGCAAGCAAATCGCAAAACGTGCTAAAGCACTTGATATGTTTGTGATCGGCTGCAAAAAAAGACCGTCCATACATGCAACTGACGATCCTGCCGATAAAATTGTTGGGCTTGATCAGCTAGAATCAGTGATGGCAGAAGCTGATTTTTTAATTCTAGCTTTACCTTCAACGCCAGAAACGTACCATCTTATTAATAAAGAAAAATTAGAAAGCATGAAAAAAACTAGTTTTTTAATTAATATCGGAAGAGGAAATACAATTGTGGAAGAAGAGCTCATTAATCACTTAAAAGAAAAGAAAATTGCAGGTGCAGCTCTTGATGTCTTCGAAACAGAACCTTTACCACCGCAACATCCTATTTGGCAACTGGAGAATCTGATTATATCACCACATAATGCATATTTTTCTCCCAATACTCTTGAGCGCTACATGGATTTATTCTTGGAAAATATCGAGCGCTTCAAAGAAGGCAAAGAACTTTTGAACGTCGTCGATAAAGAATTAGGTTATTAAAAAATAAGGAAATACAATTACTGCCGATAAACATTTGTTTACCGGCAGATTTAACCAAATATCTTATATTATACTGTTTCAAAGCCCTCTTTTTTCCAAGCGGTAGTTCCACCCTCAATGAAGACTACATCTGTGAAGCCCATTTGCTTTAATAGGTAGGCACCAAGTGACGCTTGTCCTCCAAGACCACATGTAACAATAACTGGACGGTTGCGATCCGCTAATTCTGGATCTCTCAATTCTTCTGGTAATTCCAAATCTGCGCGAATTGGCAGCATTCCTAAAGAGATGTTAACGGAACTAGGAATTAAACCACAAGCACCGGCATCTGCAGCATCTTGAACATCAATTATGTAAGTATTAGGATTTTCTTCGATTTTCTTTTTCGCCTCAACGGAAGAAATACCTTGAACATTTTTTCTAGCCTCTTCTACCATTTTTCCAAAAGTTAATGCCATATCTTCATCACTCCTTTATTATCTAACATATACATAGTAACAAAGTTTATTCTAAATTACTAATGAATCGTTTTCCATACCTTTAGGAGAAAAATCGAGACATTATAATGGTAGAATAATATTCTCCGTTAGTTAATCGTTTATCTTTTTTTAAGACTCCTTCTATTTCAAAGCCAAATCGTTTATATAGTTTAATCGCTTTTTCATTTAATTCTATAACCGATAATGTCATTTTTGTAATATCATTTTCCGCTCCCCAATTTATGGAAGCTTCTAATAAATGGCTACCTATTTGAAATCCCCAATATTCCTTTAAGACAGCAATACCGAATTCCACTTTATGCTTAAGACGCCGCAAGTTAGAACCCTCACAGCGAGAAAAGCCAATAATTTGCCCATCTTCTCTCTCTGCAATTAAAAACAAATGATTTGGCTCTTCGCAATCTGAGCGGATTAAGTGTATAAATTCTTTTTCAGTAAGTACTCCCTCTCCAGGTTCGCGATCTAGAAAAGTTGTTTCTCCATCTATCTGTAACCTAACACTAGCAAGCTGTTCTGCATCACTTTCCTCCGCACTTCTTATTATATAAGGAAGCTTATTCACATCATAGCGTACAGGAATTATTTTCATAAAATAGCTTTCTCCTTAAGTTATAGTTTTTGATTAAGTAAAATGGACTATTAGAGAGAATGACAAAAACTCTCTCTATAAAGAGACTTTTTTACTAACTTGTGAGCAAAGAAATTTACCCAAAGATTAGAAAAATAATGTCAACATTAAATAGAGAGAGTTTTTCTCTTAATCTATTAGTTTTTTAATTTATCACGTAATACCATTGGTAAAATACCACCATGGCGATAATAATCAATCTCTACTTCTGAATCGAAACGTACTAATGCTTCAAATGTGATTTTCTTACCATCTTCCGTAGTAGCTGTAACTTCTAGGAAATCACGTGGTTTAACTGTTTCATCTACATAAACATTGAATGTTTCTTTTCCAGTTAATCCTAAGCTTTCCGCATTCTCGCCTTCTTTAAACTGTAATGGAAGTACTCCCATTAACACTAAGTTAGAACGATGAATTCTTTCGAAGCTTTCTGCGATAACCGTCTTAATGCCTAACAGATTTGTTCCTTTTGCAGCCCAGTCACGAGATGATCCCATTCCGTAATCTTTTCCTGCAATAACCATTAAGCCAGTTCCTTCGTCTTTATACTTCATACATGCATCATAAATGGAGGTAACTTCCCCAGTTGGCCAGTGCGTAGTGAAACCACCCTCTGTACCTGGAGCAATTTGGTTACGAATACGGATATTCGCAAATGTCCCTCTCATCATTACTTCGTGGTTACCACGACGAGAGCCATATGAGTTGAAATCACGTGGCTGTACACCATTATCTTTTAGGTACTTACCTGCAGGAGTATTTACACCAATGGCACCAGCTGGAGAAATATGGTCAGTCGTTACAGAATCACCGAATTTCCCTACAACTCTTAAGCCTTTTAATGGTAATACTTGCTCTGGATCAGGTTTTAAGCCCTCGAAGAATGGCGGGTTTTGAATATAAGTAGAAGTATCATCAAAGCTATATAAAGAATCGCTGCTTGTTTGAATTTCATTCCAGCGTTCGTTATCATCAAATACTCTTTCATATTCTTTATTAAATAGTTCAGGTGTAACTGTACGATGAACTACTTCATTTACTTCTTCTGTAGATGGCCAAATATCCTTGAAGAATACATCATTACCATCCTTATCTTTTCCAATTGGTTCTTTTTGCAAGTCAATATCAACAGTACCAGCAAGAGCATATGCAACAACTAATGGCGGTGAAGCTAAATAGTTTGCTTTTACTAGTGGGTGGATACGTCCTTCAAAGTTACGATTACCAGATAGCACACTTGTTACAAGTAAATCAGAATCCGCAATAGCCTTCTCGATTTCCTCGCGAAGCGGACCAGAGTTACCAATACATGTAGTACATCCATATCCTACAAGGTTGAAACCAATTTGTTCTAAATAAGGAAGAAGACCAGAATCTCTTAAATAGCCAGTAACTACCTTTGAACCTGGTGCTAGAGATGTTTTCACAAACTTCGGTACTTCCATTCCTTTTTCGACTGCTTTTTTCGCAACTAAGCCTGCACCAACTAATACATATGGATTCGATGTATTTGTACAGCTTGTAATTGCGGCGATAGCAACAGAACCTGTTTTCATTGTAGTAGAATCCCCATTTGCAAAGTTCACTACTACTTCTTTATCAAATTCGTCTGCTTTTAAGCCAAACCCTTGGTTTCCTTCTGGAGCTGTTACAGACGCATTGAATACCTCTTTCAATTTAGAAAGTGGAATTAAATCTTGAGGACGCTTTGGACCAGAAAGATTTGGCTCAATTTCTGCTAAGTCAATTTCTACAACATCCGTATAAACCGGTTCTAAGTTTGGATCAAAGAATAAACCGTTTTCCTTACAGTAAGCTTCAACCACATTAATTTGCTCTTCAGAACGCCCAGTTAGTCTCATATAAGCTAAAGATTCATTATCAACTGGGAAGAAACCGCATGTTGCTCCATATTCTGGTGCCATATTCGCAATAGTTGCCCGATCAGCAAGTGGTAATTGCGGCACACCAGGTCCGTAGAATTCAACAAACTTTCCAACTACTCCTTTTGCACGAAGTACTTGCGTTACCTTTAAGGCTAAGTCTGTTGCAGTAGAGCCATTTGGCATTTCGCCAACAAGTTTTACCCCTACAACTTCTGGAACTGGAAAATAAGAAGGTTGTCCTAACATACCTGCTTCCGCTTCGATACCACCAACACCCCAGCCAAGAACACCGATACCATTAATCATCGTTGTATGAGAATCAGTACCTACTAATGTATCAGGGAATGTTTCATACTCGCCTTCAGCTGTTTCATTTACATGTACTACATTTGCTAAATATTCTAAATTCACTTGGTGAACAATACCAGTTGCAGGCGGAACAGCACGATAGTTATCAAATGCCTTTTGCGCCCAGCTTAAAAATTGATATCTTTCTGCATTTCTTTCAAATTCTAATTCCATATTTGCTTTTAATGCATCCGGAGTTCCATATTTATCAACCTGAACACTATGGTCGATAACTAAATCAACTGGTTTCTCTGGATTAATCTTACTAGGATCTCCCCCTAGGTCAGCCATTGCTTTACGTAAAGATGCAAGGTCAACCACCGCTGGAACTCCTGTGAAATCCTGGAGGATTACCCTCGAAGGTTTGAATGGAACATCAATTTCCTTTACCTCATCTGTTCCCCATTTTGCGAGGTTTTCTACATGCTCTTGTTTAATAACAAAATCATCCATTTGTCGCAAAACTGATTCTAGTAATACCTTGATAGAGTACGGTAATTTCGATACTTTACCGATCCCAGCTTTTTCTAATGCTGCTAATTGATAGTAGTGATAACGCTTCCCACCCACTTCAAACGTTTGGCGGGCATTATAAAAATCTTTTGCCATATGTATTACCCCCTCATTGTAATCATATACCAAAAATAGAAAAATAGTCGAACAATTTGATCTCTATTATCTATTTACCATTTATAATTTTAATACAAGGATTGTCATAAGTAAATAATAAGAAAGTTATCAAATACGATAAGTTTATCTTATGGTATTTTTTTCATAGCAAAAAAGTAGACCATCGAAAAAGCTGCAAACTTTCTGATGGTCTACCTTTTTAAATTTCATTTACTTCATCCACAATGCTTTTTAAGTCTCTTTGAAAGCTTTCTAATTGCTGTCTTTGATGCTCAGATGCTACTTCTAGAGCATTCTCTATTTGTTGATAGGTCTCATTAATTTCTTGTTTTAGATGCTTTAGCTGATGTCCATAGTTTGCAGAATCTTTTACGATATCTTGATAAAGATTTTGTGTTTCAAGTAAATTCCGTTGAGCATCTTGAAAAGCTTCTTGTTTATTACTATGATAAGGCATATTCCTATCCTCCTGCTAGTTATATTCGTGGTGCTTACCAATAAGTTGTGCAGTGAATCGTGAAAATATGCGGTATAAATATGTGTATAAAAAAACATCCTATAAAGGATAGTGATGCATTACCTCTTCATGATAATAGAAAGGAGAGAAAAAAAGTGAACAAAAATGACAGCAAAGATATGCACAGAAATGCTCCTAAAGGAAATCAATCTGGTCAGCCAGAGCCACTTAGCGGGAGCAAAAAGGTGAAGAACCGTAACCATTCTAGACAAAAACATAATAATCATCACGATATGTAAGAAAAGTACACTAATTCACTCTACAACATTCTAGTTAACAAAGTAGGTTATTTTAAAAGGTTTTTCAAGTATTTACCCTAATTGATGTATATGTGTGGTCAAATGTGTGGTCAATATGCGGCCACTCATTTGGCCTTTTTAATTAAATAGCCTAACCAACATCAGTCAATAAGGATAAAAATAATGGTAATAAATTTACAAGAACTATCCTAAACTACAATACATCATTAGTCTCTAACCTATTTCTTTTTGGTCGATCATAATCATTAATGTATACTGTTCTTTCAGCAGAAGCAATATTTCAAAGTCCGTTTTTTATCCCTCCTTTTTTTTATTTAAGCAGATATTCCTGATAGTTCATGAAATAGACAAAAAACATCCAAAAAAAATAAAACCCTGCCATTGGCAAGATTTTATTTATATTAGTTATTTAAAGATTGTACATCATACGAATTTTTTCTATTTGCTTAAGTTCATAGTCATACTTTACAAGGTTTAATTCATAAACTAAGATATTAAAAAATTCTTCAGCTCTTTTTAAGACCTCTTGAATAAAAGTTTTATAACCAACAATAAAACCTTTATTTTCAATTTTAAAATCTAACTTGCTTTTATCATTCTTGTAAATGTCCAAGGTGACGTTGATAGGTTGGCTAGGAAAATAAAATTCAGATTTTTCTTCCTCTACTAACTCTTCTATAGAGTTTAACAAATATGCCCATAAAGTAGGTAAGTCATCCCAGTTACTAACCTCAGAAATTATTCTGTAATTATAAGTAATAATTATGCCGCCATCTAATGTAAGTATTCCATCCTCTACTTTCATTTGACTTTTGATATAATTTATAAAATTTTTCTGATCGTCTAATTTTACAATGTATTTTTCTTCATTACTAACTAAATCTTGAAGGTCCGTAACAACTTTTTTTAAAATAAATGAGATTATTAATAATTTTTCCATGTTTTTTCATCCTTTTATTCTTTTGGGATAAAGTTGTTTGATATGACCTTTTGTAATTCCCTTGGTATATTTTACTCCATTAACTTTACCCTCGACTTGAAACATTGTGTTAGCCCCCTTTTTTCCCATGTAGTTCTATTTTGTTTTGCGATAGTTGGTGCTAAGGGGATTTTCTTTATAAGCCTTCCTAAAAGCACAATAAGTGGGCGAATTAAAAATAATAGAATAATGCAAAACTGCCAGTTATGCCAACTAGAGTAGTCATACCAATAAGAACTTATTTAAGAAGATACTTTCGCACTTGCATGATTTATTTCCCTCCAATATTCCTGAACTGCACATCCTTCCTCTCCATCTATTTAAATTGACTGATTTTCAGTAATTAATCCATGAAATAGTTTTATACTAGTAATAAGAATACATATACAAATTTACAATCCTTTTATGTATGATGAATGAGCATCTTAAGAAAAAAGAGACCGAATCCTTGAGGAAACGATCACTCTATATTTGAGAGTACTATTTAGCTAACCCAACACTAGTTTCCGTTGTAAAATTCGGCAGCCAGTCACCATGCGCTTCTATTAACTCGTCACATAAGGAGATGATATCGTCCGTCGATAACTCAGAAGCTGTATGTGGATCAAGCATTGCCGCCTGGTAAATATATTCCTTTTTCAATGTCATTGCTGCTTCAATTGTCAGCAATTGTGTGTTAATATTTGTCCTGTTTAAAGCTGCAAGCTGTTCAGGGAGATCTCCTACATAGGTTGGAGTAATCCCGCTTCGATCAGCAATACAAGGAACCTCTACACATGCTTTTTCCGGCAGATTGCTGATCAATCTTCCTGTATTAAGCACATTGCCACCAAATTTAAAGGGGATATCTGTTTCAATTGCTTCTATAATACGTGATCCATATTCCCGGGAACGAACATGTTCCAAGGCTTTATTGTTAACTAGATCCTCTCTCATTGCAACCCAATCATTAATTTGCTTTTCACAACGACGAGGATATTCATCTAATGGAATATTGAAACGGTCAATTAACTCAGGATAACGCGATTTAATAAAGTACGGATGATATTCAGCATTGTGTTCTGATGACTCTGTTACATAATAACCAAACTTATCCATCAACTCAAACCGAACCATATCACCATGCTTAGTTTTTTGCAATTCACGAGCTCTCCGCTTAATTTCTGGATATAAATCAATTCCATCCTTGCTTATTTCAAGAAGCCAGGCCATATGATTTATACCCGCAATCTTTTCTTTCACTCCTGTTCGGTCCATCCCCAATGCTTCAAATAATTCTTTTGTACAAATTTGCACACTGTGACACAGACCAATTGTTTTAATTGGTGTGAAACGATTCATAACCCCAGTTAACACAGCCATCGGGTTTGTGTAATTTAAGAATAACGCATCAGGACAAACTTCTTCCATGTCTTTTGCAAAATCGAGCATAACTGGAATAGTTCTTAAATTCCTGAATATTCCCCCGATGCCGACTGTATCTGCAATCGTTTGTCGTAAGCCATATTTTTTGGGGATTTCAAAGTCAATTACCGTACTTGGTTTATAGCCGCCTACCTGAACCGCATTGATTACATATTTAGCTCCTCTCAAAGACTCTTTTCGATCCGTATACCCTTTTACTATAATGTTTTTCCCTAGACTTTCCTTCAAATTAGTAAGCATTTGTTCCGAATCCTGCAAACGCTGTTTATCAATATCATATAACGCAAATTCATACCCATCTAAAGCATCAACGAACATACAATCTCCAAGAACATTTTTAGCAAACACGGTACTTCCTGCACCTAGAAATGTAATTTTAGTCATAGTAATCCTATCCTCCCAGCTTTCTTTGATTTATCCTTTTACTGAACCAGATGCTAACCCTTTCACAAAATGCTTTTGTAATAATAGGAACAAGACTACCATTGGCAGAACAGCCATTATCGCTGCTGCCGCTACGAGATTCATTCGATTGGCATTTTCCCCAAAGAATCCAGCTAACGCAACAGTAATTGTCTTTACTTCCTCTGCTTGCAGGAAGAAGATGGCGAATTGATAATCATTCCATATAAAAACACAGGCAATAATTAAAATAGATGCAGTAACTGGCTTTAACAACGGAAAGACAATTCGAAAAAATATGCCAGATGTACTTGCTCCATCTATTCTTGCAGCTTCTTCTAATTCTTTCGGAATAGTGGAGCGAATAAAGCCGGAATACAAGAAAATAGTTAATGGCAGAAAGGATGCAACATTATTCAAGATGGCAATTTCAAGTGTATTCATCATTCCAATGTCTACCACCAGCTTATAAAGTGGTACTAAAGCGGTTAATGGCGGAATTACCATTACAGCGATAAAAAACATAAATACAAACTGATTTAGCTTAGTTCGCCTTCTGGCTAATGGATAAGCTGCTAAAGATCCAAATATAATCAACAATAAAGCACTTACAAAAGTAATAACCGTAGTATTCCAAAGGGCATTTCCGAGACTTGCCATTTCCCAAGCCTCTGAAAAGTTCTCAAAGCTCCACTCCTTTGGGAAAACCCATTTTGAGCTAAAATCCCCCTTCGCCTTGAGCGCTGTTGTAATTAAAATATAGAAAGGGATTAGGTGAAAGGCTGCGACTAGAAGTGCTACTATAGAGAAAAGCCATTTTTGCTTTTTATTTATATAGTCCATTACGCCTCAATCTCCTTCCGCTTGAAGTATATAAGCGCTGTCAAGCTTAAAATTAAAATGATGATCGCCATAAACACTCCTTGTGTTGCTGCATAACCTGCATCTTGACGATTGAAATAGAGATCGTACATAAAAGTAGACATCGATTGTGAAGCATATCCTGGTCCGCCACCAGTTAATGAGATTATTACATCAAACAGCTTCAATCCACCGATGATGTTAATAACTATATTAATAGTTATAGAAGGCATTAACATCGGCAAAGTTATACTTTTAAATTGTTGAAAGCTAGATGCCCCATCCATTTGAGCTGCTTCGTAATAGTCTTTTGATATACTTTGTAATCCAGCAAGATAAATAATCATCGCAATTCCAACAAACTGAAATGTATTAACGAAAACTATCAACCAAATATTAATTTTCGGATCTGCTAATGCATTAATTTTATCAAAACCGAGAAAAACAAGAAGATCATTTAGCGCACCGCCTTGAAAAGCAAAGAAGAAATAAAAGATATATCCCATAATTAGCGGGCTGATTATGACCGGCAAGTAAACGACTGTCCTAGTAAAATTCTTAAAGTGAATACTTCGATTCAGCATAAGTGCGTAACCTAGGCCAATGATATTCTGAAATACAGTACTCCCGACACCATAAAGAAGAGTATTTTTTACAACAAGCCACGTATCCGGATCCTTCAGCATACGTATATACTGGCTGAAGCCAACATAGTCATAGTGTTGAGAAAATCCGTTCCAATTTGTAAAAGAAATCTTGATTCCGTTTAAAAAAGGATAAAAGATAAAAAAACAGATGGCAGCAAGTGCTGGAAGATACATCCACCAAATGGAAGATTCCCGCTTCTTTCTACGGTTCCTTTTCACTTCAATTGAAGAGTTGGTATTCGACTGCCCTTTAGTCTCTACTTTTATCAAAGTAACCATCTCCTAAATTTTAAATTGAGAGGCGAGACGGATAACTGCATTCCCTCCTACCGTATAAACTATTTCTTTTGTTCTAATAGTCTCTTATATTCTACAGCCATCTTTTTTGAAACTTCCTCAGGTGTCATTGTCCCAGATAGTAATTCTTGACCAGCTGCCCCCATTGGATCCCACATGCCACTTGGTAAATACACTCGATCAAAGTAAGGCTCCACTTTATTATCCTTATACTTCTCGTAATCATCAGAGTAATAGTTTTTTGATTCCGTATTTGTCAGCCCTGCCGGAAGCGAAGTACCTTCTGCAATCTCTTTGACAATCTCTGGCTGGGAAATGAAATCTAAGAATTGCTTCGCTTCCTCTTTCACTTTAGAATCTTTCCATACAGCTAATGTATGACGCTCGCCGCCAATCCAACTTGGCTTGTCTCCTTCCTCCATTACTGGCATTGGAATAATACCAAGCTTAACATCTGGATTTAATTCTTCCACCGAAGGTCCAAGCATCCCACCACCAACAATAAAAGCAATTTTATTTTGAGCCATTAAGTCTACCATTTGATGATTTTGAGCCGTTAAGACATCTTCATTTAGGAGACCTTTATCCTGCATTTCCTTTAGTTTTTCGGGTAAAAAAGTATAGTTTGACCAATCAAAGGTGCCGTCCAGCAGCTCTTCCTTATAGTTTTTCTCACCTGTAATTAATAAAGGTGTAGCAAATTGATCAAAAAACTGACCGAATGCAGATTTATCCGCTCCAGCAAACCATAGTGGAGTAACTTCTCCTTTTCCTTTTTCCTTGATTGTTTCAAGTGCTGACATAAATTCATCAAAAGTACTTGGAGGAGTGATTCCATACTTTTCTAAAAGAGTGGCATTGTATGTAAGTCCATCCTTTGCTTGATTAAGAGGATAAGCATATACTTTGCCGGTTTCATCTAGCAAAATTTGATTAAGCGCTGGATCAAGATCTTTCACCCAGTCCATATCTTTCAAATCTTCTACATACTCCCCATAACGATGGAGCGCCCATCCATGAGTGTCGAATAGGTCTGGCATGTCATTAGCAGCCATCTTAACCCTAAGCATGCCCTCATAACCATCCGCAGGATAATTTTCTTTAATATCTATATCTGGATTTTCCTTTTCGAATTTTTCTACAACATTTTGAAGGGTAATTTTATCAGCTTCATTAGTCACTGTTGAATACAGCGTAACGACTGTCCTATCCCCATTTTCTTCGTTTCCACCTGAAGCTTTGCTGCATCCTGCAACAATCATGGTTAAAGCAACCGCAATGACCATCGTTTTCAAAAGCTTATTCAATAAAAACGCCCCCTAAAAAATTCATCTCGATAGCTCCAGGTATATTCACCTAAGTTTCGAGTTTGTTCTCTTGCTGGTTTATAGGAGCATCGATATAATAGAATTATGCTCCCTTTCCTAATTGGAGTTAACTGTTATTTGCCCGTAAAAAAAGTGACTGCCATCACTTTTAAACCTGGCATCAAGCCTTTGGCGCCAGGAGGGCTAATCATCAAAATAAGTTCATTTTCACATCACACACCACCTCCTATAAAGGATAATTCTTTTTTCCGCCACAACTTTCCCTAATTACTAATTCAGTGGGAAGAGTAATGGTTATTGGGAGTTCTCTACCCTTTAAACGATCAAGTAAAAGCCTTACCCCCGTTCTTCCCATTTCCATTGTATGTACTCTAATTGTAGTCAATGGGGTACTCGCAAATTTAGCAGCTTCAATATCGTCAAAACTAATAATTGCTACATCAGAAGGAACGTTAAGATTAACTTCTTGCAAGGCTCTTAAAGCTCCAATCGCCATTGGATCACTGCCGATAAAAAAGGCTTCTGGCAGCTCAGATGTTTGAATAGCCTTTTGCATTAATTCATATCCCTGCGCCATAGTATACTCACCGATAAAGACTGAATCTTCTTCAAATAAGTTTTGTTCCTTCATAAAGCGTTCAAAGGTGGTAAGTCGTTTATCTTCAATAATAAGCTTCTGATTTTTTAAATGTTCTCTTTCCTTTCCCCCAATATAACCAATCCGTTTGTAACCAATATTCACTAGATGCTTTAACGCCTTTTCTGTTGCTCGTTCAAAATTAATACCAACCGAATCATAGAGATCTTCATTAGGCGAATGATTTATATAAACGATATTTTCGACCTGACTAATAGCCTTTAGCGCTGTCTCTTTTACTCTTCCGACAACAATAAGTCCATCTAACTCTTCTATCATCTGGTTGCTTTCTGTTTCATGTAAGCGAAAAGTAACTGTATTGATTCTATTAGATGCAAGTTCCATTTCAATCCCTTGACGGATAGATAGGAAATATGGATCACTAATTTCTTCATCTAATGATTGGGTTAAGATTATTCCGACGCGTTTGAAAGTAGATTTTCTTTGCTTCAATCTTCTTTCTAAGATTGTTTCATAACCAAGCTCTTTGGCAACCCGAATAATTCGTTCTCTTGTTTCCGCTTGAACAGTAAGCGTTCGATCATTATTTAATACTCGTGAAACGGTTGATGCGGATACATTTGACTTATCTGCAATTTCCTTAATAGTTGCCATTTTAAAACCCTCTTTTTGTTCTTATTAGGTCAGTAAAATTTTCTTATAAAATCACTAATAAAATTACCTGCTATATACGAATAATAACACCATATGTAAAGGCTTTCAATAAGAAATTTAACTTTTCTAAAAATTATTTTACTAATCAGCCTATAGAATTATTTATATTTTAAATACACCATTACGTTATTTATTATTTTTTTCAGTAAATATTTTAGTAAAATATCCTTTGCATAGAGATGCTCTTGCTATCCTTTCTATTTCTTTGTTTTATATTTGCAACTTCTCCTAAAAACAACAAAAAAGGAACTGTTCACACAAACGAGTTCCTTTTTTATCTTAAAGTATAGGTAAGTTTAAAGCAGTATGAATGTTTTGCAAATTAAGGTTCACTTGTTCCTTTGGATCCCATGCACGGTACCACCCTTTTTCAGTCATGTATTGGGATAGTTGTTCATGTAAGTCAAGTGCTTCATTTAGATGGCGGACAAGGATTTCTTTTATCTCTGGATGTCCCGTTTCTGTGATGGCCATGGAATAATTTCTAATTCCGCTTTTTGCAGAAATCAATAGATCTGTTGCAATCATTTGATCAGTTAAAGCATCCATGCCTGTAAAATATTCTATAATGGAATTCATCCGTTCTCTCCCCCCATTCTCGGCATTTCTTGCGCTTTCGATAAAATAGTTGAAAATTCCTGTAGCTGCCTTGTTGATATATCCACATCTTGCAGCATTAATTCTTTTAATTGTGGATCGGAAACAAGTGCGCGCATCGTTTTAGCTTTTGTTATGCAAATCGTTTTAAACGTAGCCAGTTCTTGAACTTCTAATACTTCATGTAATACATAATCCATTACATAATCCTGCCTTTCTTATGGTTTTAAGACAACTTTTATACAATTATCCATTTTCGTATCAAAAATTTCATACCCTCGTTTTGCTTCACTCAATGGTAATACATGACTTACGACATCACTCGGATCAATTTTTCCAGTAGAAACTAATTCAAACATATATGGCATGTAATGAATAACAGGAGCTTGTCCAGAACGAATATTGACATTGCGCTGCATGATATCTCCTAAAGGAAAAGCATTATATCTGCCGCCATAAACGCCAGTAATTTGGATGGTACCACATTTACGAACCGCTTGGGCAGCCATCACAAGAGCGCTCATTGTGCCGCCTTGCAGCTTCATGCCGCTCGCTAGGAATTCCATATCGCTCATTTTTCCATCCATGCCAACAGCATCAATCACCACATCGGCACCGCCTTTTGTGAGTTCTTTTAAGTAAGCTCCCACATTTTCAACCTGTTCAAAATTAACAATTTCTACCTTATTTGTACGTTTGGCATGCTGCAGACGATAATCAACATAATCGACAGCAATGACGCGTTTTGCCCCTTTCAGCCATGCGAATTTTTGTGCAAATAATCCAATTGGTCCACACCCAAATACTATGACTGTATCTCCAGCTTTTACACCCGCATTATCTACACTCCAAAATCCAGTTGTCATTGCATCGGCAATAACCGTCAATTTTTCATCAGGTTCTTCACAAGTTTCTGGAATCTTAAAGTGAGTGAAATTTGCAAAAGGAACTCTTAAATACTCTGCTTGCCCGCCTGGATAACCTCCCGCATTCCCTGAATAACCAAAATAGGCACCAACATCTCCATTATCGTTGGAATTGTCACATTGACTTTCTAAATTACTTTTGCAGTACTGGCATTCTCCACAGGCAATATTGAAAGGAATAATAACCCGGTCACCTTTTTTGACTTTCGTCACTTCTGGTCCAACCTCTTCAACTATCCCCATCGGTTCATGGCCAATCACATAATTTTCTTGTAAGTTTGGCATCATTCCATGGATTAAATGTAAATCAGATCCGCATATCGCAGTACTTGTCACTTTAATAATCATATCATCAGGTTTTAAAATCTTTGGATCTTCCACTTCTTTTACTTCCACATTTTTAATCCCTTGGTAAGTTACTGCTTTCATTCTATCTAACCTCCCTATTTAATGCTGATCAGGCGTCCGATCAAACATTCCTTTTCGATTCGTTTCACCAGTAAACAAATGCATATTTCCAATCATAATAGTATTCTTTGCCGAAAGTTGATCTAACTTATATTGTTCACTCATATCATGAGGATGGAACCATTTTTTTTCTATCATTAAATCTGTTATTTCTTGGTGCATCTGGATTGCCTGATTAAGTTGTTTTCGTAACAGTACTCTTAAGTCTGGTGAAGCTGTTTCAGTTAAAGCTGTTGCTATATTTCTCACCCCTTCTTTTGCGCGAATAAGAAAATCAACCGCAAATGTCATATCAGCAAGCTCTGGCATATTTAACGCATTAATGGGATCTAAGTAGTCATTATTCAATGGATAACACCTTCCTCTCCACCTATAATTGGCGTTGGACGCATTTGAGGGATTTCTGTTGCGAATGGCACATTCTTATATACTTCTTGTAGTTCCCTAAGCGCCTGAATAGACTGATTTACATCTTTCTGCATTAAATTCTTAAGCTCTTCATCAAAAACAAGACCTTGCATTAACTTTGATTTTGCTACACAGAGTGTTTTAAAATTTATCACTTCATGTAAATCTAATGATTCATGCGGAGCTAAGCTGTTCCTTTCCATGACCAATTACCTCCTGTCCTAATTTAATTACTTCGCTATTTTCCCCAACTTCTTTTCTTAATTTACTAGCAATTTTTAACGATTTATTTTTTGGAAAAAAACATCTTTATTTACATAAAATTTGAATTATGTACATATTTCCTTTAATGTTATCGTTTCTTTTGCTCATACTAATAAAGCAAACGACTTCTTGAAAGGATTAGGTTATTATGCTAAATAAACAACAAATGTCCCATTTTCAAAAAGTATTAAATGAACAAAAACGTGATTTGGAAATTAGATTTGAACATAATGATAACTTAGATTTGAAAGATGGACATTACCATGAGTCTCTTGGAGAGCTATCCAGTTATGATAATCATCCAGGAGATGAAGGAACGGAGCTTTATGAACGCGAAAAGGATATTGCCCTTGCAGAACATTACCATCATGAATATATGGGGGTGTTAAATGCTTTAAAGGCAATTGATGAAGGAACATACGGAAAATGTGCGGAATGCTCTCAAGATATCCCGATAGAAAGATTGGAAGTTATTCCTACAACGCTTTATTGTAAGGAGCATTCTCCTGATCAGAAAATCTCTGAGAAACGGCCAGTGGAAGAAGAAATATTAATGCCTCCTTTCGGAAAATTCGATATGGATAATAAAGATGAATCTGTCGTATATGATGCCGAGGATTCTTGGCAGGAAGTATCTAGCTGGGGAACATCGGAAACGCCGTCTGATTTTGCTCATCCTGTTTATGACCATTATAATGACGTCTACACAGAAAGTGATGAGAATATTGGCTATGTGGAAGATTACGAGAACTTTGTCGGTGTGGATATAGATGGAAGAAATATAACGGTTTACCCTAATGAACAGCATAAACGCTATGAACAAAGCTTGGATGAAGAAGGAATTATGACTACGTTTGGTGACTTGCCTGCTTACGAGCATGAGCCTTATGTGGAAAATGATGAGTAAAAAATGGGTTGTCTTAAGAAGGTGTAATGCCTTTAGACAACCTTTTTATATTTTCGTCACGCTTTCCTCCTTATAAGAATATATTAAATATACTAAGGAGGATTTTTATGAATGATGATAACTGGTTAAGTTTAATGGATGAATGGCTGAAAAACCATTTTCTTGATCCGTTGACTTCCGTATTAGATGAAACTGAGTTTCGAATTGATGTGTACGAAACGGAGAAAGAATTTATCGTGGAAGCATTATTAGCGAATTGTCACGATAACAGCATCCATCTTTCTGTAACTAAAAATTTGCTTACTATTAAGGCAATAATGCAAGATTCTAATCTCCTCAAAGAAAAACAAAGATTAATTGAATTTCCGGTTTCAATTGATCAAAATCCAGTTTATGCTGTATGCACAAATGAAATTCTGGAAATTTTTATTCAGAAGAAAAAACAGCAAGACAAGAAACTAACATCTACGATTGACATTCAGTTTTTATAAGTTGAATTCTCTTTCATATGTCTTTTTTAAAACATAATATTGGATTCCTTTCGTATGCTTTAAAGCACTTTTGGCATGCTTTTTCGCTACATCCTTTTCCTCTTTTTTTATAGCGATTTCCGCTAATAGTGCTTCTTTCATCCATTTCTTATTTACCCTTGTTATCCATTGCTGGGCATCAGGAAATTGTTGCTCTTCTATATTGATTAAGGCTAAATAATAGGACTTCATTTCCGAATGTTTTATTTTCTCAGCTTCTTCTCTAAGTCCAAGCGTTTTTCCAAAATAAAGAGAAAATAATATCGTGAATATTGGATAATGAGCTTGATATTTTTTTCGTTTCATTAGTTTCCGGTAGCTTACAATTACCCTTTTATCCTCTTTCACACTTAAAGCATGAACAAAGCTATAATAGGGATGCTTGTTATTCTTACTAAAAAGTTTTTCCAATTTCTCAATATTTCTAGTTGCATGAATACGATACCATGTTGTTATTAACATCGTTACAAATACAAGTACATAACAAATAAAGATGTTTAGAAATAGAGGAGATGTAAAATTGTCGAGTACAAAGAAAGTAATAATAGCTACAGCTACTCCGATTATAAATGTTCCAAAAGATACCAAAAATATTCCTCCTCTACATAAACCATGCGTCTGCTAGGTTTATGATTCCTTCTTCTATTTCCTTTTCTTTCAATCCTCCAAACCCTAATAACAGAGGGTAACTCGCCCTTTCCTCGGCAAAATATGGTTTTGTGGAATAAACGTTAATCCCTATTTTTTCTGCTTCTGATAGCAGGATAGCTTCATTTTTCAAAGCTATACGAATAAGCAAATGTAAACCTGCTTTTTCACCAATTATTTCCACCTTATTTCCCATATACCGCTTGATACATTGAATCAAAAAGGTATATTTTCTTTCATATACTTTTCTCATACGCTTAATATGCCGTTCAAATTCTCCTTTTTGGATAAATTTCCCTAAAGCTTGCTGTAATAGCGGAGAGCACGGTTGAGTCTCGTTATACCTTTTCTTTTTCCATTTTTCTAGTAAAACATTAGGTAATACCATATAGCTTATTCTTAATGATGGTAAGAATGATTTAGAAAAAGTCCCCATATATATTACTCGATCATGCTGGTCAATTGCTTTCATACTTGGAATTGGCGAACCTTGAAAACGAAATTCGCTGTCATAATCATCTTCTACTATATACCCGTTCTCCCTTTCTGCCCACTCTAATAGCTCAATCCGCTTTGAAATAGGCATAATTTTCCCGGTTGGAAACTGATGGGAAGGGGTAATATAGACCAAATTACAAGAACTATTTAATAAAGAAGATAAGTCATGTCCATCTGTTTCTGATACTGGAATAGAAGATATAGAAAGCCCTTTTTCCTGGAATACATTGCGCACATCATTATAACCTGGCTCCTCCATCCCTATATGTAATGGGCAATCATTTAAAAGTGATAATACAACTTGGATTAGCTGCTCCGTGCCCGCTGTAATAACAAGCTGATCTGCTGTCGTCTGAATTCCACGTGACCTGTATAAGTATCCAGCCACTTCTTCTCTTAATTCTAATTCTCCCTGCTTATCTCCATAATTCATCCACCCATTTTGCTTGTCCTCCATTATTTCTTTCAGGGTCTTTTTCCAAGCATTTGTTGGAAAATTAGTCTGATCAATATCCCCATAATGAAAATCAACGGAATACTGTCCTGTTTGCTTTAAACTATTTTTATGGTTCCATTGGTTTTGTTCATTTTTATATTCATAACTAGGTAAGGAAACAACCGTATACCCACTTTTCTCTTTACTTTCCACATACCCTTCCAGCCATAATTGCTGGTATGCATCAATAACAGTATTTTTACTTATGTACAAATAACTGGCTAAATATCGAATGGATGGCAATTTTGTGCCCGCTTCTATCTTCCCTGTTAAAATTTCCGCTTTAAAATAATTATATAATTGCATATATACTGGCTCTGTACTTTCTTTATGCAAATGAATAGCCATATTCATACCCTAATTCTCCTTTTTCTCTCTGTTTTGTACCCTTAAAATTTCTGTAAACTGTGCCTATGTAATATACTCATTTCATTTTAAAATGAAGGAACAAGAAATGGAAGGGAATGATTTTGTAGTGCGACAATTATTTTTGGTGGAGGTAGGAGCAAAATGAACATATTCCAAGCAACAAAGAAAGACATCGGAGAAGTAGCTCGCTTATTTAATGAATATCGCATGTTTTATAAACGAGAAGATGATATCGTGAGTGCAGCAAGTTATATAAAGGAACGAATCGAAAACAACGAATCTGTAATCTTCGTTGTTCAAGACGGTGATGATTACATAGGTTTTACTCAACTTTATCCTAGCTATTCCTCTTTATCGATGAAAAGAACGTGGATATTAAATGATTTATATGTTGAAAAAAGAGCAAGAAAAAAAGGAATTGGAGAAATGTTATTACAACAAGTAAAAGAATACGCAAAGAATAGCGGAGCCAAGAGTCTAAGTCTTAGTACAGCTATAGATAATTTATCTGCGCAAAGATTATATGAGAAGAATGGCTATAAAAAAGATACGAAATTTTTTCATTACGAGTTAAATTTGAATAGTTAATCGTTCTTCCGTTTACTTTAGTCTAATAATTATTTTATGCAGAAGCTGTCTAACCAGGTTTCTGCATTTCTATTAGTTGTAGTTTGGCTGATTCCTCCCCTCTTTGGCTGATATTTTTCTGCTTTGGCTGATTTCCTACCCACTTTGGCTGATATTTTTTTACTTTGGCTGATTCCCTACCCACTTTGGCTGATATTTTCCGGTTTTGTCCAGAATCCTCCCCCTTTTGTCCAATAATCTTGCACCACTAAAAAAAATCGTCCTAATTTCCAAAATCTCTTTTAATATTCACGTATTTTTTTCATAAATTAACAAACAATACCAATATAATGATGGTGGAGGTTTGTCTAATGAAAAAAGTACTTTTTACTTTTTTTCTTTTTTGTGGTTTATCTCTTCAAGCATCGCCTGTTGCCGCATCTCCAAGTGAAAAGGAAGTTGAGAGCTTAGCCGATAATTTGGGATGGACAACGGAAGACTTAGAAGAATATTTATCATTTAAAGGATTAAAAATAAGTGATTTTGATAATATACGTGTTTTAAAAAAACAACTTGGAACCCCAATCACGCCGTCTAATCTCAATAAATTACTTGTACAAAATTCGATGACACAGGAAGAATTAGATATTTTATTGGCGGGATTTCATGAAAGTATAGAAGATTTCTGGTTTTTAGAAGACTTAGAAGTAGCGATTGATTTTTATAAAAACCATGAAGATAAGATGCTGCAATTAGAAAAATTTCTCGAGAATATTGGCTTTGATGATAAGGAAAAACAACAATTTTATGGGCATCTAAATAAATTGGACCCTGCTTTTTTAGCTACAAAAGTGGAGGATTGGAAACAGCAATTATCAACTTTTCAAGCTATGGACCAAGAAAGTGAAATAAGCGCAGAAAGAAACCAGGCATTAACGGATTTTTGGAAAGATTTTTTTACAGCAACCTCTTTAAAGCCAGTCATTATTAGCATAGACGATAACGGAAAAAGAAACGCACTTTCCTTGAATGATCTAAATCATAAACAGATGGATGCGACGGTGGCGATTGAATTATACGATCATGAGCAATTTTTAATTGGGGATGCAGTTGTGACATCTGATTTGGTTGCTTCTGTAGATGTTATCGACAAAGTGGTTGAATTGACGGAAGTGACAGAAGGTTTAGCCAATTTATATGCTGCTCAGCTTCCTAATACAGCATCTTCTCTTCCTATTATCCTTTGCATCGGTTATATGCTAGTATTACTAGGGTTGTTGATAACATTTAGGAAAGCTCCCTATGAAAATTAGAAAAAAAATGGGGATTCTCTCTATCTTGATAGGATTGGGAATGATTCTCTATACTTTGTCTTGTTATTTAAAAGTGGAAACTATTACAAAACAACCGTTCCTTGCTAAAGATAGTCATGTAGTTTTCTCTCCAACTCAATTTTTAAAAGAAGGAGAAAAAATGGGAGTCATTCTCATGCCGAAATTAGAGAAAACGATTCCTATTTATGAAGGGGTAAGTGCTGAGGTTTTAACTGAGGGAGCAGGTCATTATCCAAAGAGTGCCTTACCCGGTGAAAACAACAATGTTGTATTGTCAGGACATCGCGACACCTTTTTCCGTTTCCTGAGAGATTTAAAAAAGAATGATTCCCTTATAATCCAAACAATGGAAAAAGAATATGAATATAAAATTACGAAATTCTCCATTGTCTCACCTAATGACCGAACCATTCTTACTCCTAAATCAAGAGCTGTCCTTACACTAACTACCTGTTATCCCTTCTCCTTTATAGGACATGCACCAAAAAGATATGTAGTAACTGCTGCGTTAATACATTCAGAAGAATTCGGAAAAAATAATCGATCAGAATAATTCTCAAACTGGTTAGAGCGATTTTTACATATGAATGTGCCACAAGCTTATTATATCCCAAACAAATCACACGAAGGTTAAAGTGAACCTTCGTGTGATCATGCGGAAATTCCAGGCTATTTCCAAGTCTTTAAAAACACCCTTATTCTATTTTTCCATAAAAGGATTTTTGTAAATATTTTTGGTTGTTTTCCTTGCTTTTGCATTTCATACATACTTGCAATGGTAATTAGAATTGTTCCAGCAATTAATAAATATACCCACCAAGGAAAATTACCCCAATATGGTCTAGTTTGCAATAATACATTTAATATTAATACACCAATGCCAACAAAGAAATAAGATTTATAGCGGAAATAAAATCCTGATAAAATGGATATTACTGCAAGCACACCCAAAATGATGGCATCATAGATAGTATGAGAAAGATAGCCATCCATCGCTAAAAGCAAGGCCGAAATGGTTACGACACCCCATTCAATCTTCCTTAATAGTCCCGACGCATGCTTGACGATTTTCTTTGCGGCAACCATAACGACAAGTACTGGTAACACCTTTAGCTCTGTCTCGATATATTTCTGGATAGAAATAATTGATAGCATAGAATAATATGGCAACATGAGTGTAACCAAGCCGATAAGTTGAGGTACCCATTGAATTTCTTTCCCCACCCTATTTTTCTGGATAAAAACTAGCAATGCGAGTAACACTCCCGGAATAACAATATCCCACTTTAAATTTGTTTCTATTGCGTATAAAGAGAAAATGGTAAGAAAACTTGCTAGGAAATAAAAATCAATCCACTTTTCTCCTTCTTCCTGCCACTTTGTAATGACTGGATATACAATAGTGCTAATAAGCATAAATATAAGACCCCAAACCAGCGTAAAAAGATACCGGTCGATTGGCAGAAAGTCATGCATGAATACTTCATTATTCATAAATAGGAAAACTATTCCAATAAACGAGACAAGATATAGTTTTTCTAGATGGATAACAAGTAGCAGGAGTACAATATATAGAAGGATGACGATGTAAGTAATAATGGTAAAAGGTGAGGCAAACATCCAATATATTATCCCAACTGAACTAAATGGTAAGAAAAAGAAAACAAGTTCTTTCTTTTCTTTTTTCAGAAAATATATCCCGAACAACGCCATCGACATTACCATAAATGCGAGACTATAAGCGTTCCCTCCTGCAAAGCCAAAAGGAAGAGCGGCCGCTAAAAAGAAATAACTAGATAGATAGCTCCCATATCGAAATACCATTTTCACATATTTATTAGCAACTAAATAGACACTTATACTATAAGCAATAAATAAATAGATAAACGGAAGAAAGGAATCATTTTCTATCATTAACCGATCAATGATAATACTTCCGAGAATATAAATATGGGAAATCGTGAGAAATGGAAGCTTGAAAGATGTGTTTTTTAATCCTAAACCCATCATAAACATACCCATCCAGCCATACTTCATAAGTAGTTCAAAAGAAAGCGTATCTGTGTTCCAAATAGAACCTACAAGACTGAAATAGCTAATCAAACTAACGATCCCAATTAACCAGGCAATAAGGATATTTTTTATTTTTCGATACAAATCATAAAAAATAATAATTGATGCTAAATATACACCAGTAGTCACCCATTTATTTAGTGTGAAATATTCCAAAATTAATAGCAACCCAAATCCGTACATGATTTGCCCAATGAAATAGCCGTTTCTTCCCATATTCTTATCCGCTTTTTCATATAAATTACCTGTTAAGATGGTAAAGACACTTCCTAATGCAATCGACAATGGATGGCCTTGCTCTTGGATAAAACGGAAGGATTCTGCTGTTGTAAAATAAACACCAAAAACAGTAAACGGAATTATATAGGAAAGAAGTTGCTGCTGCGTTTTATTTTTTATGAAACGACTGCCGCTATATAGACTTAGGGCAATTCCTGCTATCATAAAAGGTATATACCATTTCCCTAAAAAGATTGCTGTTGATAAAAAGGCTATTAGTACCATCCAGGCAATATTATAAATGGCAGATGGCTTTCTAATATCCTGTAATGGATGCCATTTATTAAAAATACCTAACAAAAATAAAAGCCCTATATTAATCCCGTAGCTAACAAGGAAAAAACTGTCGGGATCTTTTATTAATGGAATTAACAGAGCAGCATTCCATAACGCCAGGTTGATAAAGAGAACTGGCAAATAACGAATAATTACATATGTCAGCCTTTTTGCTAAAAGGATGAATTCTACAGCCAGTAAGAGATACGCAAACACTAAATACAAACTTCCAGCGAGAAACAGTTCCCAATAAAAAAGAATGGTTACGAAAAATGTAGCTAAAGCAATGACAAAGCTTGTAAACTCCCAAACTTTCCCCCACTCTATCTTTCCTTTTAAGATAAAAACAAAAGAAAGAAGGAAAATACTAAAGCAAGCAAAGGCTATTGGCAATAAGTCTTCTAGAATTGGATAGGTAAAAATTCGATAAAGCCCAAAGGCTATAGCGATAGTTATGTAAAAATGATCATGCTTTCGTTTCGTTAATGCTACGGTCATCATAAATAGACTGCTGATTATCAAATAGTAAAAGCCATTTATCACACTGCTCTCAAACAAAAAAGTCATAAATAAAGCAGTTAAGATTAATTGAACTTGAACAATGGGTGTGAGTTCCTTCTGAAAATATTGAATCCATTTCATGTGCTGATACTTTAATAAAACATAGATGGTTATAAATTGATAGATGATCATAAAGAAGAAGAATCCATCTAGTGCTAATGGTAAAAAAGCAAGCAGAAAGGCAATCGTTCCAGTGATGGTCCCAATCGTTAGTATTTTATAAAGACGGGACTTTAAATAAATCGCTAGAGCTGCATATATAGGGAATAATACGAAACCAGCTATTACTCCTAATAAGAAACGTCCCTTGCCATACATAGAAAGATAGTCCCCTGCTAGCTGAAAAAAGCTTATTGACAAAAATCCTATTGGAAGAAAAAGACTCCCCAGGAGAAAGAAAGCAAAGGCTGTATGGTCGATCTTTATTATTTTTTTCGATAACATGGCAAAACCAAAAAATAAGATCGAAACAAAGAAAATAGATACTGCCTTCAACCAACCGGGCATAGAGTCCCAATTACTAGTTGCAACCACTAATCCACCTATTAATAATAGAAAAACTCCTAAATAAAGTAACACCCCTATATTTCGTTCGCGCAGCTGTTCTGGAGTATGTTGTTTCTTTCGTATGGAAGGCTGCTTTTTCTTTTCTTTTTTCTCCATTACTTTTACTTTTACTTTTTCTTCTTTTTCTCCATTTTCTTTTATCGCCTCGTCCTCTAAATACTTTTGGAAACCAGACTTAATATCGGTATAACTCGTTTCTGTTATATATTCCTTCGAATACAATGATTCTACCATCCGATTAAAAAAAATAATCATATTTTTTTGCATTGTATGCATCCTTTCTATAAACACATGCGTTTCATACCTTTTAAACTAATAGTGTAATTTTACAATGAAGTTATTTATTTTTCAATATATTTTATTTTCAAAAAAAGAGGATATTCTTCTTATATAAGCGAATTTATTTTCCATATCGAAATAATTGGAGGAATGGATAGAATGGATGTTATTCAACAATATTTAAAAGAAAAAAGAAAAGACCACTTAGAGGAATTATTCTCCTTTTTATCATTAGAAAGTATTAGTGCCCTTCCAGAACATAAAAAAGATATAGATAGAACCGCAGAATGGTTAGTGAACGCTTTAACAAAAGCTGGATTAGAGAATGCTGCCATTCATCAAACAAGCGGCAATCCTGTCGTTTATGCAGATTGGCTGCATGAGGAAGGGAAGCCGATCGTGTTGGTGTATGGACATTATGATGTTCAGCCAGTTGATCCCCTAGAATTATGGGAATCTCCTCCTTTCGCACCTGAAATTCGCAACGAAAAGCTTTATGCTAGAGGAGCCAGTGATGATAAAGGCCAAGTTTTTATGCATATTAAAGCAATCGAAGCAATTCTTAAAACGACAGGTTCATTACCAGTAAATATTAAATTCTGCATCGAAGGAGAAGAGGAAATTGGCAGTCCAGCTTTGCCGTCTTTTGTAGAAGCAAATAAGAAGTTATTAAGTGCCGATGTCATCGTTATTTCAGATACAGGGATGATGGAAGAAGGAAAACCAACGATTTGCTATGGTTTAAGAGGATTATGCGGGATGGAAATCCATGTGAAAGGCCCAAAAAGCGATCTGCATTCTGGGTTATTTGGAGGAGCAATTCACAATCCTATTACTGCTTTAAGCCACCTCTTAGCAAGTTTTCATGACGATAATGGAGTCATTTCTGTGGAAGGCTTTTATGATCGGGTAATTTCTTTAACAAGGGAGGAAAAAGATGCTTTTGCAGCATTGGAAATCACAGATGAATCAATTATCGAACAAACCGGCTCTCCTTCCCTATTTGGAGAAACAGAGTTCACTACTTTAGAAAGACTTTGGGTACGCCCAACCCTTGAGATAAATGGAATTAAAGGTGGATTTCAAGGAACTGGCGTCAAAACAGTTATCCCTTCTGAAGCGAGTGCAAAAATAACATGTAGACTAGTTCCAGCGCAAGATCCAGATGAAATCGTTGCTTTATTAAAGAAACATATTGAAAAGCATAAGCCAAAAGGAGTGGATGTAACAGTTCAATTATTTGACAAAGGCAATCCCTATGTTACTCCCTTTGATCACAAAGCTATTCAGGCCGCTGGAAGAGCGTATGAAAAAGTATATAAAGTACCTACTTCCTATACACGAGGCGGAGGATCTATTCCTATCGTAGCAGCTTTTGATCAAATTTTACATTTACCAGTTGTCTTAATGGGATTCGGCTTACCAGATGAAAACTTCCATGCTCCAAATGAACATTTTCATCTCAAAAACTATGACAAAGGATTAGAAACAATCTGTCATTACTGGTTCGATCTGGCAGAGGTGTGGTGAAAATAGCGAACTAACACTAAATATCAAAACAGCTCCCATCCCCTTGCTTTTTTAAAGGATAATCCTCCACTAGCATGGATAATGGGAGCTGCTTTATTTAAACTACCAATTTAGCTAATTAATTTCCAACCCTTCGTAGGTTGTATGGTCTATTTTCTCAAAATACTCATTTTGTTTTCCGTTTTCGATATACATAGTCAGTTCATGCATTGCTCTTGTACAAGCTGTGTAAAATAATTCTTTCTCTAATTCGCCTTCATAACTAGAAGCATTATAAAGGATAACTCCATCAAACTCAATTCCTTTTGCTAAATAGGCCGGTATGACAGATACACCTTTTTCATAAGAAGTTGTTCCTTTTTGAATAAAACGAACATCCACTTTTGCTTTAAGTCGTTTATATACTTCCTTACTTTCTTCAATTGTTTTGCAAATGATCGCAATTGTTTTATGGCCTTTTTCCTTCCACTCTTCCATTCGCTTTTGGATGTCCTTTATTTTCTTATCCCCATTTGCCACATTTACGACTGTAGGTTTTTCACCATGGCGATTAAATGGTTCAATTAAATCTCCATTTACAGTCAAGCCTCTTGTAAACTCTATTATTTCCTTTGTTGAACGATAACTTTTCATTAACTCTATTCGTTCTACTTCTCCGCTCTCTTCATTCCTAACAATCTCATTGTGATGATGCGCATAAATAGCTTGGTTAATATCCCCTAAAAGAGTCATTTTACTATATGGAAATAGTTCCTTCAAATAGTTAATTTGGAAATCAGAATAGTCTTGTGCTTCATCAATAAATACTTGGCGAATACCAGACGTAGATTTTTTCCCTTCTAGTTTATCTTTTAGGTAGGCAAAAGGAGTTCCATCTTCATACGCCAGAAAGCTTCGATTGAGATTAGCAATCGTTTGTGTTCCTATCGTTTGCCACTCTTTCTCTGTTAACTCTTTAGGACAAGGTAAATGAAAAATGTTTTTGTAGATTGATGCAATATCAATAAATCGCATTTTTTTTATGGAAGCATAAATTGATTTAAAATATCGATTTACAATAAACTTACGTAAAAACTTTTCCTCTTCCTCGAAATAAGCAAACTCTTGCTCTTTCCCATTTTTCATTTCAGATGCATGGTATGCTTCTAAATATTCCTCTTTATCTAGCAGCTGAATTTCTTCCTCCACCCAAGGCTGCTTTCTTTCTACTTTAGCATGTTTTTTCATTTCTTTTTGTGCCCATTCAATTAATAATTGCATTCGATTGGGAATCGTGATAGTGCTATCCATTTCGTAAAATTTCCTCGTCAGTTCTTCACTAGAGATAAATACTTTTTTCCGAAACATAATATCCTTAAATACAATCCCATCATTCTGAAGATGTTGAAGATATTCATCGATTAGCTCTTTAAATGCAACACTACTTTTATATTGAATACTTATTAATCTTTGCGCTTTTTTTGCCTTGTCTGTTTCTGTTAACAAATACTCTAATTGAGAAAAGGAGTCTTCCACTTGATAAGGTTTGCCAATCCTTGATTGCAAATACTCATAAAAGGTGGACTGACGCATATTCTCTTCTCCCAGCTCTGGCAGTACGGTGGAAACATAACTATTAAATAATGGGTTGGGCGAAAATAGCATAATATTATCCGATTTTAATGTATCTCGGTGTTTATATAATAAATAGGCAACTCGTTGCAAAGCAGCGGAAGTTTTCCCACTTCCAGCAACTCCTTGGACAAGCAAGTATTTACTTTTATCATTTCGAATAATTTGATTTTGTTCCTTTTGGATAGTAGCAACAATTGATTTCATCATGGAGCTGGCATTATTACCAAGCACCTCTAGTAATAACTCATCTCCAATAGTAACACCAGTATCAAATAAGCTAATTAGCTTTCCATCACGGATAATAAATTGTCTTTTTAATAATAATTCCCCATCAACTTTACCACCTGGTGTTTGATAAGACGCTGGTCCTGGTGAATAATCATAATAAACACTAGAAATTGGGGCCCTCCAATCATATATGTAAAACTCTTCATTCTTTTTATCCATGAACGAACGTATGCCAATATATACCGGTTCAGTTTCCTCCCCCTCTTCCTTAAAATCTATCCTACCAAAGTAAGGAGAATCCTTTAATTTATGAAGAACCTTTTGCTGTTTATGGATCTGTCCATATGTTCGCTCACGCTCACCAAGTAGCTCTGCTTGCTGCTTAATACTTGTAAATGTTTCAATGACATCATCTGGTTCATCTAAGTTTACAGTAACATCTTCCCAGAAACTAGAACGCAGCTGGCTTACATCACCGCCAATATGGTTAATATCAGTTTCTAATACTGTTAGCTTCTCTTCAATTTGTTGACGAACAAAATCTATTCGCTTTTGTTCCTGGTCTTTTTCTAGTTCTTCTTTATTGTTCATAGTGTCTCCACCCCTAATCAATTATCTTGACAAGCAGAATCATTTTGTGATATCATTAATATAGAAATAATATAATCTTTTCTAAAAATGAATTCACTAACAGATTCATTTATTTTAACATATCTATCAACAAATTACCATTATTATAAGAATAGACATCCCATATCCTTTACGGATATGGGATTTATTATGTGTTTAGTTATATTTTTGCCATGTTCTTTTTGATTGAAACCTAATCCCTTCTCTCATTTTTAAACAGTGAGAGAAAATGACCTCCTGCATGGTCACAAAATCTAGATAGGCCATAATCCGAATGATGATAAATAGCCTCTCCAGCATAAAGAAAATATTTCTTCCTCTAATGCCAGATAACAAGATATAGCTAAAATAATATAAAATGTCGCTATTTTATTAACAATAAAAAAGTCCCTTCCCACATACTGGAAAGAGACTTTTTAAATGCTTATTCTTCCGGTGATTCTTCTGAATCAGTCTTACTAGTATTACCTTTTATATAATTATAATCCTCACGGTTTATTGGGGTAAATCCATCTGGTTTATGGAATCGCAATAAATCCTTCATCACAATGCTATCAGATGCTTGTAGTTCAGCAGCAGCTGCTTCCGCTTGTTCTTTTCCTTTTTCTGCATCCACTAACTCGCCGTTAGCATCATAATAGTTATCACCTATTTTTGTTAGTGTAGGAGAAACAAAGTCACCGTTTCTAAATGGAACTGTTTCACGATGCTGCTCAGAAAGTAAATCAGAACCAACTTGTAAATAGTCCTTTGTATCAATACCAAGAAGATGCATTAACGTTGGCATTACATCTACTTCGCCGCCGTATTTGCTTACGACATTCCCTTCAACACCTGGTACATGAATAAATAATGGTACACGTTGTAACTGCGTGTTCATAAATGGTGTGATTTCCTCTTCACCAAGTACTTGGGCCATTGCTTTATTATGATTTTCAGAAATTCCATAATGGTCACCATACATAACAATTACTGAATTATCATATAATCCTGATTCTTTAAGTTCTTTAAAGAATAAACGGATTGATTCATCTAAATAATGAGCAGATTGGAAGTAATGGTTAACAGCATTGTCACCAAAGTCACCTGCTGGGAAGTCCGTATCTCCCTCATCCATTTCAAATGGATGGTGATTAGATAGCGTAATGAACTTTGTATAGAATGGTTGCTTTAACCCTTCAAGCAGAGGCATACTCTGTTCAAAGAACGGTATATCCTTCATACCATAGTTTTTTGTATTTTCTTCTGACATATCATAATACTCTGCGTCAAAGAATTTATCATATCCAATCGTTTTATACATTTCATTACGATTCCAGAATGTTTTATAATTCCCATGAAATGCAGCGGATGTATAACCTTCCCCTTTTAGAATAGCTGGTGCTGATTGTAATGTATTTTGCGCTTTGTTTACAAAAACAGCTCCTTGGGACATTCCGTATAGAGAATTTTCCATCATAAATTCCGCATCAGATGTTTTTCCTTGTCCTGTTTGGTGGAAGAAATTATCAAAATAAAATGTATTGTCATCTTTAATGAGTGAATTTAAAAATGGTGTTACTTCTTCTCCATTTAATTTGTAATTAATAATAAAGCTTTGTAGGGACTCTAATGAAACGTAAATAACGTTTTTGCCCTTTGCAACTCCGAAGTATTTGTCATTTGGTTCTGCATAATTAGCACTAATAAAGTTTTGTACTTCCGTAATGTCGCTGCTGTCTGCCAATGCTCTTTGACTTTCCGAACGAGCATTTTGGACGATATCATATATAGTGAAGTTATATGCACCTAAATATTTCACTAAATAGTTTCTATCAAATGAACGACTTAATAATTGCGGGCGGTCTGCCTCCGCTAAACCTAAATTAATAACAAATGTCAAAATAGCTAGTGCAAAAACTGATTTTGCTGCTTTTCTATTTTTTTGTATCGTAGGTTTATATGCTTTTGTTGCAAGTAATACGATTAAAATAATAACATCAAGGAAATAAAGTATATCATAAGGTTTAAGTAACGATAAAATACTGTCACTTAATTGACCACCATTTACTTTCACCTGCATTACTACTGGAACTGTTATAAAGTCAGTAAAGAAGCGATAATAGACTATGTTTGCATATAATAAAGCTGACATTAATGCCGTATTTATCGTAATATAAATAGGCTGTGCTTTCCCTTTAACAAATAAAGCAAGTCCAATAAAGAGCAACGCAGAGCTCAATGGATTAATAAATAGTAGAAATTCCTGCATAGGCCCTTGGACACCAATGCTAAACTCTACCTTATAACCAATATACGTTTTCAACCAAAATAAAATTATGGCGATTAAAAAGAAAGAAGAATGTTTTGTTAAAAATTTGCGAAATAATTCTACTGTACCTTTCAATCCCGTTCACCTCAATTCAAATAATTAACAATTTTTAATATAATGTTTATTTTCCCTTAATAAGTGCTACCTTATCTACATATGATACTGCTCTTCCTTTTGTTCATCTCTTTATGAAGTAGCAGATGATGAAATGACGTAATCCATTATAACACATCATTTTTATAATGGTCATTTCTTTTTCTTCCTATTAATGTAAATTTCATTAATTGGATTTCAAATCAACCCCATCTTACATTAAATGAATGAATATTGCCAGCGATATCTATATTTATACGAAAAAAAGAAAGAAAAGCACATGTTTTGTGTTTTTTCGACAAGAATGTATATTAACATTTCTTTTACAAAAAGAAAATGGTAAATACTCACAACTCTTTCTTACTACCCTAAGATTGAGTCAGTTAAACAGCGGATAAGCATATTTAATCTTTCTATTATTAATAGTATAATGATTAGGATATTAAAAGGAGGAATTCTACTTGGTACAAATTAATCAAAAAGAGTATTTCGATTTATTAGAGCAAATATTGAATGTTACAAGTCCTTCAGGTAACACAGAAACCATTATTCAATTAATGGAAAAATACTTACATAGCACAAATATTTCAACTTATCGAAATAATAAAGGGGGATTAATTGCAACTATTCCAGGCAAAATCTCAGAAAAGCAGCGGATGCTGACTGCCCATGTTGATACACTTGGTGCTATGGTAAAAGAAATTAAAGCAAATGGTCGACTTCGCTTAGATTTAATTGGCGGATTTACGTATAACAGCATTGAAGGAGAAAATTGTGTAATTGAAACTTCTTCTGGCAAGACATATACAGGCACTATTCTCCTTCATCAAGCATCTGTTCATGTATATAAGGAAGCAAGAACTGCTGAGCGTAATCAAGCCAATATGGAAGTTAGAATTGATGAAATCGTAAAAAACCAAGAAGATGTAAAAAAACTAGGCATTTCTGTTGGCGATTTTGTTTCTTTTTATCCACGTGTGGAGATTACCCCATCTGGATTCATTAAATCAAGGCATTTAGATGATAAAGCTAGTGTGGCAATTCTGTTATTACTAATGAAAAAAATGACAGAGAATAATATCGAACTTCCGTATACAACTAATTTCCTTCTTTCCAATAATGAGGAAATTGGCTATGGAGGCAATTCCAATATTCCAACCGAAACAATCGAATATATGGCTGTTGATATGGGAGCAATGGGAGACGGACAATCTACAGACGAATATACTGTCTCCATCTGTGTGAAAGATGGTAGCGGACCATATCATTATGCCTTACGAAAACATCTTGTTCAATTAGCTGAAAAACACGAGGTTCCCTATCAACTAGATATTTATCCATATTATGGATCAGATGCATCTGCAGCAATACGATCTGGTCATGATATTAAACATGCATTAATCGGACCAGGTATCGATTCCTCTCATGCATACGAACGTACTCACTTTTCGTCTATTAAGGCAACAGGTCAATTGATTTATCATTATCTGTTAAGTGATTTAGTCTAATTTTCTATCCAACTATCAATGGGCTGTAAGACGTTCACGTTATGAGATTGTAAGGCGTCCAGATAGATAGCAGTAGTGCAACTATCCATACATAGTGGTTTCTTAATAGAAAAAAGAGGATGACATCTTTTATTATGAGTCACCCTCTTTTTTGTTATTCAGGCCTTTTCCCTTTTTGCAATTCCTCTATTGTTAAACCAAAATCCATTTGTAAATGGGGATAATCTTTAAAGTTTGCCCAATCGCCACCCCATTGAAAACCTAAAGATTTTGCTATTTCTACCACTTCTGACCAATCACTTTTGCCATTACCGTTTCCATCATATTTCATATCCCAAATAACAACTCCATTAATATCCATAAGGGCAAAATCAATAGCTAGTCCATAATTATGATATGACTGTCCCCCCTTTGCATTTGTGACAATAGAACCTTCGCTCGTTCTACCCTGCTCATATAAGCGATCCTGTTCCTCTACACTTCTGAAGTCCTCTGTGATAACTACCCGAATTCCAATATCACCAGCTTTTTTAACAAGAATATCCTTCTTCTCATTTACAACCGGGTTTAATTCAACAGGCATTGGAACATCCCTATAATCAGGCTGGTTTAATTTCCAATATAATAGAAGAATAGAGAAAAAAATCAATATAATAAATAAGCTTCTTCCATGCTTCTTTCTTTTTTTTCTCAAAATACCGCTCCCAGCTTCAAAAGTTATTATTAGGTTTTACACCAAAATGTATTTCTTTATCGTAAATATTCAAATCGCGTAGTACTTCCCGTTTGCCCAGCGATTACCTCGAGCCTGATTTCCATTCGATCTTTCAATTCTGGAACATGGGAAATCACCCCAACTAATCGACCTGAATTTTGAATGTCCATCAATGTTTCAATTGCTTGATCCAAGGATTCTGGGTCTAATGTACCGAAACCTTCGTCAATAAACATTGTTTCAAGGGAAATACCGCCAGCAAAGTTTTGCACAACATCACACAATCCTAATGCTAGGGCTAGTGAAGCTTTAAAACTTTCTCCGCCTGACAGTGTTTTTACATGTCTTTCTTGACCAGTATATTGGTCAAATACGAGTAACTCTAAACCACTTTGGACATTTCCTTTTGATCGGTCACTCTTGCGGACAAGCTGATATCGACCGCTCGTCATTTTATTTAACCTGCTATTTGCTTGAAGCAATATTTCATCCAGGAAAGAAGCTAGTACATAGCGTTCAAAAGTAATTCGCTGAGCATTTTGTCCTCGGGAAATATCATATAAGTGGCCGACAAGTTTATACTGATTTTCTAGATCCTTTACTTGTCGATTTATTTCAATCACCTGATTATATATTTCTTTATTTTCTTTCTGCTTTATTAACATATTTGTATGTTCTTCCTGCAATTTATCTGCTTCTTCAATAATTGTCTTAAGTTTGTTTTGAAGATCTTCCGTGTTCGGAATGGTAATATCTTTAAGCGTCTCTTCTAAATCCCTTAATCGATCGGAAACAGACCGACATTCTTCTCGGTAAGCTTGGACTGATGCTTTTAACTTTTCCACTTCCTTTTCCAACAATTTACTATCTGAATAAGAGCGATAGGTTGAAAATCCTTGCTTTGTCATGCTTTCTAAAAAAATCTCTCTTTCTGTCTGCAAGCTATCAGTTAGCTGTTTGATTTGTTTTTGTACGCTTTCAAACCGAACGGATTCTTTTTGCCAATTTTCTTTCGTCATCTGTACTTTTTCTTGCGCTAACTTAAATTGAGCTTCTAACTTCTCTAACTGAAGCGAACTTTCCTTCCATACTGTTTTATACTGTGATAGAACACGCAGTTCAGCTGGAATGACATCTTTCATATTTTTCCATGTCGTATTATGTTCCGTATATTGGATAGTAGTATCTCGCATCGCCACTGCAATTTTTTCAAGCTCAGATTGCAATTCCTGATACTCGCGCTCAGCACTAACAAGAGATTGTTCCATCTTATCTCTTTCTGTCAATTGTTCCTCAAGTCTCTTCTGTTCGGTCTCAATTCTGTGAAGTTCGCTTTTAATCGTATTTACTGCTATCGTACTCTCTTCATTAGTAAAAGCTGGGTAAACATCTTTCACTTTCATTAGCTTATTTTGGGCATCTTCCGCTAATAATTTCCATTGCGTATTTGCTTCAAGCCAAGCCGCTTCTGCTTTTGCTTTTTCCTTTTCTATTGCTTCAAAATCCTTTTTCGCATTCTTACGGTCTTCCTCCGTCGCATTATCATCGTGATTCCTATTTATTGCCGGATCAGGATGATGTACACTTCCACATACCGGACAAGCCTCATCTTGCTTTAAGCTGCTCGCTAAAATAGATGATTGATTAATAAGCCATTTTTTTTCTAGCTCTTCTACTAATCCTTTTGCATCTTCTACTCTTCTTAATGTATTATCTAGCAATTTTTTCTTTGCTTCTGCATCTGCCTTTTGTCTCATCCCGCGATTAAGTACTTCTAAATAATCATTCATTTTCTCTAAAATAGATTGTAAATTCCGAAGCTTGTCTTTGTTTTCTAGCAGCATTTCCTTTATCCCGTCTAACTGCTTTAAACGTTCTTTCATATTTTGTATCCTTACTTCTTTCTCTTTTCGTTGAGTTTGAAGTAATTTTTCCTTGTCACCTATACTATCTAAATCTTTTTTTATCGTTCTTAGTTTTCCTTCTACTTCCGCGAAACGAAAGACATCCTTCTCCATATTTTTTAAATCGACAAGATAGTCAGCTAACTGTTTACGTTCTACTTCTTTGTCAACCTCTTGTTTAAGTTGTTTTTCTGCCTCCGTTAATTGAATATTAAGCTTTTCCAAGTTGAATTGAATTGTTTTCTCTTCCAAATTTCTGTCATCGATTTGTTTTTTTAAATGGTGGCAAATTTCTTCCTGCTGGGCAAGAAGTGCTGCTTTTTGCGCCTTATTAATTTTATTTTCTTTTTCTGTATATTCCTTCTGTTGACTATTTAGTTCATTTAAACGAGCAGCAAGCTCTTCTTTAAGCTTTATTTGTTTTAATATAGATTCCGCTTCATATAAATGTTGCTTCAAACTATCTCGTTCTTTGTTTTTTCGGTCCAATTTTTTCTGTATTTTTTCTATCTCTGCTCCCATTAATACAATTTCCTGTTCTAACAGGGGAAGAATCGCTACATCATTTTCTCGATCTGATTCCAATTGAGTGATGAGATCCTGATGATAAACTGCCGTTATTTTCGATAAAGCATTAGTACGTAACAGGACTTTTTGTTCCACTTCTTTTTTTAGTGCTTGTGCTTGTTCCCTTAATTTCTCTTCAATCCGCTTATACATTTCCGTATGGAATAATCGCTGTAATATATTTTCTTTTTCTTTGCTATCGGAAGTAAGTAATCTACGAAATTCTCCTTGCGGGATCATGAGAATTTGCCGAAACTGATTGCTGTCAATTTGCATAATCTCCTTAACTTTTTCATCGACATCACGGATAGAGGAGGCAACAAGTTGTTCATTTCCCTCTGCATCAAACGTATATAATTCTGCCTTAGCACCGATAGTTGTATATCCATCTCCTCTTTCCTTTTTCTTCTCTTGCTGAGGTGATCTTGTAATTAAATATCGCTTTTCTTTTAACTTAAATTCAAAACTGACTTCTGTTAACAAGGAGTCTTCAGCAAACTGGCTTCTTAATTCTGGACCATTGCGGTCTTCTCCACTTGCTTTCCCGTATATCGCATAACTAATTCCGTCAAAAATCGTTGTTTTCCCAGATCCAGTTTTTCCAGAAATAACAAACATAGTACGATTTCCTAAAACAGTAAAATCAATGACTTCTTTTCGTGCATATGGTCCAAATGCTTGCATCGTTAGCTTTAACGGTCTCATTTAGCACCCTCCTCTCTTAGAACCTGATTAATAACCGAAGTCATCCATTCCTGTTTTTCTTGCGTAAAATCAGCTGTTGTCATTTCTTCATAAAAAGAAGCAAATAACTCTAGTTCGTTTTTTTGAACTTCTTTTTGAACTTGTAAAATACTCTTTTCTTTCCGGTCTTTGTTTTCTATTTTTCTTTCTAAATGAAGGACATTCGGATAGACTTGTCGTAATTTTTGTATCGGATCAAGAATTGCCCCTTCATCAAGTAATGTAATTTTTAGATAATCATCTACTTTTTGCTGCTGATAATAGGAAACGTCTAGCAATTCTTCTAAGTGGCCTTCTAATTCTCGCATATCTCTTTTCGGCATAAGCGTTTGATAATTTTGTGTGAAATTCCCTTTTTCATCTATTTCAATAATAGATACTGACTTCTTTTGATTTGCCTCGGAAAAAGAGTATTTCATTAGTGATCCTGAGTACTTTACAGTTGGATGATGAATAGCATCTGGACTATGTAAATGACCCAATGCTGTATAAGAGAAGGGCGCAAATAATTCCGCACCGACACATCCAGATCCGCCTACAGATAATATTCTCTCAGAATCTGTTGTTTTTCCGCCAAGTACAAAACTATGCCCTATGAATACATTTGGCTCATTTACATTTAAATTACTTTCAATCTTGCCGATGATTGCTTTCATAGCATCATGATGATTAAGGATAGTATCGTCCGCTAATAATTTTCTTACCACTACTGGCTCACAGTATGGCACTAAATAAAAATTCACTCCTGAAAATGAAATCGGAATAAAGCTATTTTCTATTTTACCGTTTAAATAAAAACGATTCTTCTGATACCAAGAGCTACCAAAAGATAATCTTTCTGCACTATCATGATTACCGGAAATAGCAAGAATCGGAGTATTTAACTCGACATTAATAAAATATAATACTTCATCCAATAGATTCACTGCATCAGTCGGAGGAATCGAGCGATCATATAAATCACCAGCAATAATAACTGCATCTGGTTTTTCTTTCTCCACTAGTTCCATAAATTGTGCTAGCATAAATCTTTGGTCCTCTGTCATGTATAAACCATGCACTAATTTTCCTAAATGCCAATCGGCTGTATGAATAAATTTCATCACATTCACCTCTATGTTTGAAAAAACTACTTACACTTTTTTTGTATATTCATTATAAATAAAAGAATATATTCTTTTATTATAACAAACTATGAAAAGATGAGGATGTGGGAGAAGGAGTAAATCAATTATTTCTATAAAAGGAGTCATTATTCGTTTGACAGATTATCAAAAGAAAAAGGCCAAACCAATTTTTTGGTTTGACCTTTTATATATGAAGAATAGCTATCCTTATATTTTAGTAACGTTAGCTGCTTGAGGTCCACGAGCACCTTCAACAACTTCAAATGATACGTCTTGGCCTTCTTCTAGAGATTTAAAGCCTTCTACTTGAATCGCTGAGTAGTGTACAAATACGTCATTGCCATCTTCAGCTTCAATGAATCCAAACCCTTTTTCTGCATTAAACCATTTTACTTTACCGTTTTTCATGTAAAAAAATCCTCCTAAAAAAGCTTGCTAGCTTCATCTTTAAATTACCATTTTCACGCATAAGCATTTGGCTATTAATCTCTCATTTTAAGTTGTTGATTGAATAAATAACATACTAAATACGTCAATAACGGTTAATGTAAATTTAACATTTTTAACTATTATTGTCAATAGAAAACCCTTTCATTTTTCGGATAATTATAATTTCGGGTCATTTTTTAAGCGATTTACTACTTTTTGATTAATTCTGGTAAACTCTGAATAGATTTTATCATTATATCTAGCTTTGTTTCGATACGATTCAGCAGATAAAAGCTGATAACTATCGGAAACCCTACTTGGCTTATAAATGATATAACCTCATCCACTCTAAACGCCTCCCAATAAAGTTACCTATTACGTTTTAGGTGTATCAATTATTCCCAGCGTAATAGGTAAACTGTTAACTTGCTATTTATACGTTAAATTTCATAATCTGTAATCTTTCTTTCCACTAGTCGAATTCCTTTTACCGCCGTTAAATCACCGTTATTTGAAGTAAAAACTTTGGATGCAATAATACTTTGCATGACAGATAATATTTCTTCAGACTTAACTGGTTCAATCGGACTTTCAAGGGATAATTTTGAACTTTTACCATTATTCGTTTCAAATGTTATCTCTAGTGTTTTTGCCATTATGATTTCTCCTTTCTATTTTTTTCTCTAATGTGTAAATCACTAAGCTTCTACTTCTACAATTTCTGAAATATCATTTCGTTCAACTGAATATAAAGAATAGGTCACTAATGATGTCAGTCCTTGTGCAGCTGCGTAAATTTGTTCTGGAGTAGCTGTTTCATTTAAATTTCTAAACGTCTTTATTACAAGATTCGGATCCCCATTTTCTTTCATCCCATTTAGAAAAGCCAACTTTAAACTTGCTTCATTCCAAAGTGCCTGTGCCATTGCCTCTCACCTCCTTTCAACTATTACATAGAGAGAAAAAGACAAAAAAGACAGTTGTTTTTTTACAAGCATGCTAATAGTACTTTCTGAAATGAGAATGGTTATGTAAACAATCAGATTTTCTCATCAGTGCATATGATAATCATGTAAAATAAAGGAGGGAAGATACTTTGGAATGGTTACAGGGTTTTCTACTAGAACATTATTATATATTAGTACCTGTCCTATGGATTATTGGCTATGCGCTTAAACAAACCCCCATTATCTCTGATTGGTTGATCATTTGGATTCTTCTTCTAACCTCCATTTCCTTAGCTGCTTTTGCTTATGGAATGACATTTGAAGCTATAACAAATGGAATTATCGCAACAGGCGTATCTGTATTTGGACACCAGCTTGTAAAACAGACGATTTTTAAGGATAAATCCAAATAGTAATGATGACAAATTAAAGTAGGACTGCTCGATGAAGGGATCTATCACGATAAGAGTCGATTTCCTTTTGGCTACTGCAAAAGAATAATCGACTCTATCATTTAAATTTTTGAATCGTTGAATCCACTTATTGTGTTATAAAAAATTAATATAAATTTACATATTATAATTGGAGTGGTCTAGTCTAGTTGAAGAAAGTTTATATTATAAGACATTGTGAGGCTGAAGGCCAGCTGTCAGAAGCACACCTTACGGATAAAGGATTTAAACAAGCAATAGAAATATCTAATTTTTTTGCTGAAATTAATATCGACCGTATTATTTCGAGTCCTTATAAGCGTGCTATTCAATCGATACAGCCACTTGCAACGCGATTAAATCTGGAGATAGAGATTAATAGAAAATTAACAGAACGTGTATTAAGCACTGAAAGTCTTTCTGACTGGTTAGATAAATTAAAAGCAACATTTGAAGATATTGAGTTAACATTTGAAGGTGGAGAGTCCAGTCAGGAAGCAATGAAACGAATAGTAAATATTGTAGAAGACGTTTTTAACAGTGAATCTGAAAATACACTTATTGTTACACATGGGAATCTAATGTCATTACTTTTAAATTTTTATAATAAAAATTTCGGGTTTGAGGATTGGCAAAATCTTAGTAATCCTGACATATACCTTTTAAAAAATGTCGGTAATAAAGTAATTTATGAACGTTTATGGAAATAAAAAATAGCATAAGTTCAGGTAGATTATGAATCTTATCATCTGCTTTTGATTAGCCCAAAACCGCGACAAATGTAAGAAACTTGCTGCTGTCTATTAATTCAATCACCTTTATTATTTCTAATCTTTGTATATGTATTGACCTCTTTCTCCATCTCTTTTAGCTAAAAAACTAGCTGGATATGTAATCATCCAGCTAGTTTTTGTGTATATGTTAATTAGTTGTACTTAAATTCTTTGTTAATTTTTTATAGTTAATAAACATGGCAATTCTCCATGGAACAATCATACAAAAAGCAAGCATCCAAAACATGCCTCCTAATGGGCCAACATCGATGGAACTACTTAGAATAAACTTGGCCACAATTCTAATTGCTAAAAGTCCAAATAATATATAGATAAATGCTTTTGAATTAATTAAATATATATCATTATCTTTTATTTCAAATTTTGTTGTTTTAATTAATAAAAAAGAAAACAAGATTCCAGCAATGGCTGCTTCTAAAATTTCTTGTCCACTAATACGAAAGTATGGAAAAATAAACATTAAAGCTCCAGTACTCATAAAAAAAGGCGGCAATATAATTTTCTTTGGTGAAACTGGCTTTTTAGCCGCTTTCATTCTCATAACCATAAAAAAGACGCCCATAAACACTGCGATACATGTTGAAATTATGACAGAAGTCATAGAAAAACCCCTTTACTAACCTTTTATCAATGCTTTAGAATACTTTTAATCTTACCATTAAGATAAGTACGCTGTCTATTTATATAAGTAGACACAAAGAAAAACGGATACGATTATATCATATCCTCTAAAAGCATTTACTATATTTGTTATTTTAAAACTCGATTTATTGCATCTAATACTCGGGTATCATCAAAAGGCTTCACGATAAAATCCTTCGCACCAGCTTCAATTGCTTCTACCACCATTTTTTGCTGGCCCATTGCTGAACACATAATAATTTTTGCCTGGGGAAATTCTTTCTTAATTTCTTTAACTGCGTCTAATCCGTTCATCTCTGGCATTGTAATATCCATTGTGACCAAATCTGGATCCAATTCACGGTATAATCTTATTGCTTCCTTCCCGTTTTCCCCTTCTCCAACAACTTCATGATTCGCTCTAGTTAAAATGTTTGAGAGTGTTAATCTCATAAACTTTGCATCATCCACAATCAATATTCGAGCCATCTTACTTCCTCCTCAACAACCGAAAACACCATATCTAATAGGTAAATAAATTAATAATACCTATCCAATATAGCGAATCTTTATCATAATTTCAATGTATTTCGGCATTATTCTTTACAAATCATGGGATAAAATTATGTAATTCATCCTATTATAAATATCATACTATTGTGCTTATAGAGTATTATAGCGTGGAAAAATGATTAAAAACCTTGAAAATCACCAAAAATTGGTGAGATAACACGTGTTAACCATTTCATTCCGTCTACAAACAATAATATTCCCATCACAATCATAAAAAAACCGCCAATTTTCGTCCACTGCACACTATACTTTTTAAGCATATTCCAATGAGAAATAAAAAAGGATAAAAAAATAAATGGGAGTGCAAATCCGATAATATATGCACCTAAATAAAGTAAGCTTGTTTCTGGATGCAGGCTTGCTAAAGATAGAACTGCTGCTAGAATCGGTCCGTTGCAGGGAGTCCACCCTGCCGCAAAACTTAATCCAATCAAAATAGATCCTAGATAACCAGTTGGTCTTGTCTTAAAAGAAAACCGATATTCTTTCATTAACCATTTAGGCTTTATTAATCCAATGATAGTAAGACCAAAGAATATGATGATAAGTGAACCAATTTTTCTTATCTCTTCTTGATATACTTTAAAATATTCTCCGATCAAGGAGGAACCAAAACCAAGGGCGATAAAAATAATCGAAAACCCTAAAAGAAATAGAATTGTATGTAGAAAACTAGCATTATTAAGTATTTTCCCCTCCTTTAACTCCCCGCTAGACATTCCGGTAATATAGGATAAATAGGCAGGATATAATGGTAAACAGCATGGAGAAATAAAACTCAAAAAACCTGCGCCTAATGCAATAAAAAAATTTATATCTACCACTATTTATCGCTCCTCTCTCCAATTCCTATAACTATATGCTTGTACAGTCTATTTATGTATCTTTGCGATATTTTTGCATTTACTTCCAAAAATAGATATAATTAAGTAAATTAATTTCCACTATTAACATTTATTAAATAACAGAATTTAGACGGAAAGGAAAATTAACCATGCTAAAAAAGCAATTGCTTACTCAAATTGAATTAAAGCGTACAGAGCTTATTGAGATTGCTATGAAACATGGTTTTTCATCTTCCTCAGCCATTATATGCAGTCAAGAATTAGATGTATTACTAAATAAATATAATGAAATAAATCTCAAAAATGAGTTTCCTGCTTTCCGAGAATCAAAAAAACAATGGAATATGTAAAAGAGAAAGAAACAAAAAAACCGAAGTTCACTGCTAAATTAGCGAACTTCGGTTTAATTTTGTACTGCTAAAGCGAAACCAAATATCTATGTTAGTTCCACTTTATCTTCTACTGTCTCTTCAATAGAATCGGCAGCTCCATTTTGTAGTAGATACATTTTATAATACAATCCTTTTTGTTGCAGAAGTTGTTGATGGTTACCCTTTTCCACAATGTTTCCTTTGTGAAGCACTAAGATTAAATCTGCATCTTGAATGGTAGAAAGGCGATGAGCGATGGCGATGGTTGTTCTGCCTTTACGCATTTTCGATAATGCAAGTTGAATAGCTTCTTCCGTTTCTGTATCAATATTGGCTGTTGCTTCATCCAATATTAGTACTTTCGGATTTGTCAAAATGGTTCTCGCAAATGCAATAAGCTGGCGCTGTCCACTTGAAAAAGCAGAACCTCTTTCTACCACTTTATGATTATATTGATCTTCTAGCTTTTCAATGAATTGATTAGCTTGCACAAACTTAGCTGCTTCGATAACTTCTTTCTCCGTTACTTCCTTATTATATAAACGAATATTATCTGTTACTGTTCCATAAAATAGGAATGGATCTTGAAGTACTAACCCCATTTTTTCCCTAAGTTCTCTTTTACTGAAAGACTTTAATGATTTGCCGTCAATCAGAATTTCCCCTTTTCCAAAATCGTAAAACCGCATAAGTAGATTGACAATAGAACTCTTTCCACTTCCTGTATGTCCTACTAATGCAACAGTTTCCCCTTCTTTAGCCGTAAATGAAATGTTTTTCAACACATCTTGTTTCCCATCATAAGAAAAGGTGACATCCTTAAATTCTATCACACCATTTTCAATTTTATTTTTGCTATCAGAAACGAGAGTTGGCTCCATATCTTCTTCATCTAATACGGTAAATACGCGAAAGGCAGATACAATTGCTTGTTGATAAAGTGATAGGCGCATCATCATATTATTGACTGGCTCAAAAAAACGATCTAAATAACTTACAAAGGCATATAATACCCCAATTTCAATCGGATTGTTAAAAGAAGATATTCCAAAATAGCTTAAAACAAGAATAAGCCCAAGTACGTAAACAAGGTCAATGGCAGGTCTGAGGAGTAACCCTTCTAACTTGATATTACGCATTCCTGCTTGATAGTGCTTAGTATTAATATCATCGAACTCATTTTTCAATCTTCTTTCTTGTCTAAATACTTGGATTATATTCATTCCTTGTAAAGATTCACTAAGTTTTGCATTTAATTGGCTTAATCGTTCTCTTATATCTTGGTAGAAGCTTGAGCTATATTTCCGATACGTATAAATAATAAATCCTAAGATTGGCAGTAAAATTAAACAGATTGCCCCAAGCTTAACATTCAAAACAAACATAGCAATAATAATACCGAAAATCATAAATCCGCTTTGAATAAAAGTCGCAAGGACACTGACAAACATATCTTTAATTGCTTCTGTATCATTTGTTACTCTGGAGACGATACTTCCAGCGGGTATTTTGTCAAAATAGCGGAGTCCAAGTGTATGAATCTTCGAAAATATATCAACTCGAAGCTGTTGAATAATATATAAAGCAATTTCTTGAAACTTATATAATTGAAAATACATAATGACTACATTCATTATTTGGATAAAAATATAGGTAATTCCCAAAACAGTTAATGGCTGAACCGCTAAATTTCTTGGTGTTAAGTAATCATCTATAAAGACTTTAATTAAGTAGGGGCCTGCTAATTCGCCCAATGTCGATAAAATTAAGAGGCCGAATGCAATCATAACCGCTTTTTTATGTGGTTTTATATAACCTAGTAATCGAAATAATACTTTTCTTTGCTGTTCACTTGTGAGTTTAATTGTTTTATCCATTTGTATCCCCCATGCTTACCATTACTTCTAAAGCCTGGCGATGGTACATTTCTTTATACCAGCCGCTTTCCTTTACAAGCTGTTGATGGTTCCCGCTTTGAATAATTTCCCCTTCATCTAATACGATAATAAGGTCGGCATGTTCAATAGCGCTTAGTCGATGGGAAGTGATAATCGTTGTTTTGCCTTCCCTATTTTCCTTTAGGGCTGTCAAAATATTTTCTTCCGTTTTTGCATCCACTGCTGATAAAGAATCATCTAAAATAAGTATTTCCGGATTCATCAGGAGTGCTCTCGCAATCGAAATACGTTGTTTCTGCCCCCCAGATAAAGATACTCCTCTTTCACCAACTACCGTATTATAACCGTCTGTGAATCCAAGAATATCATCATGAATATTTGCTAATACAGCGGCCTGATGGATTTCTTCCTCTGAAATATTGGGATTAGTAAAGGCAATATTCTCGCGGATACTGGCAGAAAATAGAAAGTGTTCCTGTGGTACATATCCAATGGACACTCGCAATGCATCCAAATCTATTTCTTTTATTTCTGTTCCATTAATCATAATTCTTCCGTCATAATGATCATATTCTCGAAATAACAATTTTAAAAGCGTCGTTTTTCCAGCTCCTGTTTTGCCGACAATCCCTAATGTCTGCCCTCTTTTTAAACAAAAGTGAATATTTTTCAGAACATCGATTTTATGGTTATAAGAGAAAGATTTTAAATCATACACAATATCCCCAGCTGGCGCCGTTGTGATAGCTGTAGGCTTATTGATAATATCGACCTTGGTTTCCAATAATGCCGTAACTCGGTCATATGAAGCTCTCCCTCTCTCCATAATATTAAAAAGCCATCCAAACGCAAGCATTGGCCATATTAACAGACCAAGATAAGTAGTAAAAGAAACGAGCTGTCCTAAACTAAGTTCTCCAGTAATAACATACCGGGATCCAAATACAATTGCCAAAAAGAAAGAAATACTGACAATAATAGATATTGTAGGATCGTATAGGGCATCGACCCTAGCTACTTTAATATTTTTATCAACTACCTCAAGTGAGGACCTGCGAAAGTCTTCGACATCTTCTTTGTCTTGCCCAAAGGTTTTTAGGACTTTTATTCCAGAAATGCTTTCTTGCGTTTTATCATTTAACGATGAAAAAGCAGCCTGGGCTTGATGAAAGTACTTATGTATTAAAGAACCATAATAGCTTGTTAATACAGCCATTAACGGCATTGGCAATAAACATATAAGGGTAAGCTTCCAGCTGATCGTTGTAGCCATTGCAATAATAACAAAGCCACCTGTTGCCAATGAATCTACTAAAGTGAGCACCCCTTGCCCTGCTGTCTGTTGAATCGCCTGTATATCATTTGTTGCATGTGCCATTAAATCTCCAGTACGATTTCGCTGATAGAAAGACTGAGACATTTTTGTAAAATGACTATACAGCTGATTTCTCAATAATCTTCCTAGCTTTACAGCGGACCCGAATATCATTACCCGCCAATAATAACGAAGTACATACATTGCTAATGCCGAAACAATTAAAACGCCTATCCACTGTAAGAAATTGCTCCAATTTAATGTTCTGCCTTGAATATGATCAACGACTATCCCAACTATTTTCGGAGGTATCAACTGAAGGATTGCAACTAAAATCAACAGAAAGACCCCACCAACATAGGATTTCTTCTCCTGTATAAAATACCATTTTAAATTTAAAAAAACTTTCAAACCATACACACCCTCTTATCTATTGGCAACTAAATATGTAAAAATACCCTTCACTAGTTTAGCAAAATATTTAGGAACTGGAAAGAAATTTTATTATATTTTCAAAATATTTAATGGAGTGAAAATATTAGTTCATCTTCCCAGCATTTATTGGTGTTGCTGACATAACACCTCTTATTTTGCTTGAATGGCTTTCTTCTAAATTATTCGCCTCCTTCCCCCCTTTGCGAATATACGTTCGTATACATCTTAAGTTTAATATCGTCATAAGTTATCTGTCAACTATAACAGAACTTTCGTTCGAATATTTCGAAACTGATCTACTGAATTTTTTATTTCCCTGACGGAAATTTCAGAATTTATGATATAATTTAAAGGATATTGTTTTAGATTGATTTTTCAAATTGTATAAAAGGTGGCGTTCATTATGATGAATAGAAAATTGATGATAGTTAACAAAATCCAAGGGGAAACGCCTAATTAATAATAGGATGGATTCCCGATTTTGAGAGGGGAAAAGAATTGAATCCTGTAGATGTAAAGCTTGTTAGCTTAAATGAAAATAATTGGTATAGATGTTGTGAATTGAAAGTTTCCGAGGAACAAGAAAAATATATCGAACCAAATGCTATTTCCATCGCCCAGTCCAAGTTTGAACCTACTTTACAACCATATGCCATCTATTTTGCGGAGAAAATAGTAGGTTTCTTAATGTTTAACACTGTAAAAGAGGAACTAGATGGTCATTGGATATACAGAATAATGGTTGACAGAGAATATCAAGGAAAAGGCATTGGCCAAGCAGCTACTCTATTAATGATAGATGAAATGAAGAAACTAGTCACTGTAGAAAAAATTGCCGTTGGCTACCATCCTGAAAATAAATCTGCACATCACTTATATTCCCGTTTAGGTTTTCAAGATTTAGGGAACAGATTCGGCAAAGAAATGGCTGTTATCAAAAATATTGTGATTAAATGAAGGCATAGCTGATATATATGTAATCCCACAGAATTAAAGCCGAACAATTACAATTTTTTTGTGATTGTTCGGCATATTTAATCACTTAAAAAGCGCAATTTCCAGCTGCAATAGAGCAAGGCTGTCTTCATTAGGTATCTTTCACATGATTGATGAATCTACTGAACTTTTTGTCATATTTTGCGGTTTCCGGGGAAATGATAAGTTGATTCCATCATGTCTTGTCGTCCTCTGCCTTGAAATTTTGTCTTCTTTTTATTGAATTTTTATCAAAATACAAATAAACCACTTTCTTCATATTTAATCAGAAAAAAGTGGTTTAGAAATTTTGAAGAGAATTACCATTTATTTATAAATAATGACAGAATCCTCTCTTCTCAAAACAGAAAAATAGGCTTGCTTTAAAGCTTGTCCTATTATTTCCCTTGTTGTTTGTTCATTGCTGCCATCATTTGGTTGATCTTCTTTTGCGAAGGTTTCATAAAAAATCAATTATAATCTATAAAAATGTTGATATACCAAGGTTTTATTATCTATTCAATTCTACTAATCTATTATGAAAAATATACCACGATTAATATAGCTTGCCCATAGAGACCTTAAAAAACTGACTAACTTTTATTTATTTTTCTTTTTAACAAGAAATAGACGGTATTGTAATTTTGATAACATCTTCAGAATTTTATTCTCGTGTCCTTAAAAAGCATTCCCTATATCTTTTAACATATTCAATATTAACGGACTGATTTGAATCAATACATAACCTAATCCAACATTCATTATCAAACTCCATCCCTTCTCACTCTTTCCAAGCATAAAAAAGAAACATCCACCTACAATAATTACTGAAGCAACTGAAATAGATAGCGCAACTAGGACATCAACTAACGGATCTAAAGCATGTGCTAGTGCTTCCATTGCAGTATGACCAGCAAAGGCAGATTTAGCTAATAATAAAAGGATTGAGATGGAAGTGCCTACTCGCCTAACTACCTTCCTAAATCACTTTTTTCACTACTTTTTTTGGATGCGTAGTATTTATCTTTTTTTGTAATTTCTACTCATAAAGTCGCTAAAAGCGATAGTCTCCATTATAATCTTTCCCTTTAAGTAACCTCGATTCAAAATTGAATCCGGCTGATTTCTAATAGTTACTTTTATAATTATAAGTTGACATCTTTTTTTGTTAAGTGTCCATATTAACATTTAAAACATACTTTATCCTTAGTTTTTTTTTTACATTATTTTCAAAATAAAAAGCCCTTAATGGGCTAAAAGGTTAAAATCCCTGTTTAATTGCAATCTTCCTATTTTATAAATTAACATATAAATTAATAGTCTTCTTCCTCAGCGTCATTAGAGTACATTTCTCTATCAGCTTGTATCCACTTAATAATATCTTTCTTGTTTTTCGGGTAAGACTTCTCTAGCTCCTTGTATTCCTCTAGAATATCATGTCCCTTTTTGGTTAATCTCGCTGGCTTCAAAGAGAAAAACGTATCCATTCTAAGTACTCTTTCAACATATCCTCCTTTTTCCAAATCAAATATAAAATTTTCAAATTCTCTCTGCTTAAAACCATAGTCTTCTGCAGTCGGTAAAGATGCACCTTTATCAATTTCTCTTAATACACTATAAATAACTCTCATAGAATATCCCTCCTATATTTAAAATACCCCTCACAATTTAAGAAAATATCTACTAGTATTTTACAATATATGTTAATATAATTACAAAAGTTTCTTAGTAAATATTACCAATTTCGGAGGACGTAATGAAGAATAAAAGTATAAAATTCCTTTTAGTAACCATATCTATAGTTTTTTAATGTTTCTCTTTATTACCATCAAGTATTTCCGCAAACGAAAATCAAATCCGGAATAATACGGTTCCAGTTAGCAATCAATTAAAAATTACTTTTGGAACTATTGACAAAGAAACATCCTCTTTAATCTTAGGAGAACAAATTACTCCACTCTCATTGAATGGCTATTTAGATGATTTGATATTATCAAGTGATGATATTAACGCATCTTATGAATTAGTTTCTCTTGAGCCAAGTGAATTACAAGAAATAAAAAATCTCAATCCTAAATTTAAACCAACCAATGGTTTACTATTAAACTATACTGATTTGGAAGGCAATATCCAACAAGTAAAATACTATCTATCTACTTAGTTAATAGAAGCTCCAATTAATTCTGATGTCAGTTTGTTCGCAGTAGATACAATTTTTGATATTGCTAGTTTTCTTTATCTTTAAAAGAATACAAGAAGAACAAAACTTTTTGGAATGGTTTTTGGGTAGTTGCTGATGGAGCCGCTGTTGTATTCCCAGGTATACCTGCTGTAAGTGGCGTTAAGAGAATGATAGAAGGTAGCACTACTGTACTTAAACCTGCGCTATCTAAAGGTATAAGAAAATATAGCACTCTACAAAATATTTCTGCTCCTAAAAATTATAAAGGAAAAGGATGGGAAAGACATCATATTTTTGAAAAGAGATTTGCTAGTAAATTAGGTACAAGTAGTGGTAAAATGTTAGCTATTTTCATACCAAAATACAATTATCACTACCAAATCACTCAAAGAATGAGTAAGAAGATTCCTTGGTATACCGCTCCACGAAAGACTAAAAAGCAAATTATACAAGCACATATTGACGCTTACGGTGAATTATGGGCAGAAAGTGGTTTTGCTGATGAATATTGGGAATTCTTATATAAATTTTCTAAGTATAAACAATATGATTAATTAATATTTTCAAGCTGACTTTAGAGTGAATAAAATTCTAAAGTCAGCCATTTCAATATAAGATAAAAGTCTATTGACGATTAATAAAAGACAATGAAATTCAATTGTCTTAAATAGTGTATTAAAATCATCATGCATCTTTAGGTTGAGCATCTAATTTGTTATTCATAGAGATAAGTAAATTAACTAATGTACTTGCAGTGATATATATACTCATTCAAAACATCTACCAAAAACAAAATAAAACCACCTCTCTGCTGTGAACTGCACCCCAATTGTTAGACACAAACTAACAGTTGGAGGTGCAGTTTTTATATGTCTAAATTTAATATAGAGGAAAAAATAGAAGCAGTTATTCGTTATCTACAGGGAACGGAGGGGGTAAAATTTATTGCGAAATCCATAGGGGTACATCATACAGTCTTATTAAATTGGATAAAACAATATGAATATCATGGTGCCGATGCTTTAATAAAACCCTATACATCTTATACAACACAGTTTAAACTAGACGTACTGAATTATATGAGAGAGACAGGGACGTCTATAAGGGAAACTGCTGCAATATTTAACATTGCAACACATAGTACCATTCTAAAATGGCAAAAAGGTTTTGAATTACATGGAATTGACGCCCTGAAACCAACACAAAAGGGGCGCCCACCAATGAAAAAGGAAACGAATAAACCTCAACCAGTAGAAGGGTCTGAAGAAGCATTACGAGCTGAAAATGAACGTTTACGGATGGAGAATGCTTACTTAAAAAAGTTACATGCCTTAATTCAAGAAAAGGAAAAACTACAGAACAGGACAAAGCGCAAATAATTTATGAATTAAGGCAAGAATTTAAAGTGATTGATCTAGTAAAGGTCGCTGGTATTGCGCGTAGTACGTATTACTATTGGGTAAAACAAATGGATCGCCCAGATAAATATAAGGAAGTTAAAGAGTTAATTCAGGAGATTTTTGATGAACATCAGGGACGATATGGATATCGTCGGATCACATTAGAATTACATAACCGAGGCATCAAAATAAATCATAAAACAGTCCGCCGTCTTATGAATGAGATGGGATTAAAGTGTCTTGTGCGTATGAAAAAATATCGTTCCTACCGTGGGCAAGTAGGGAAAATAGCCCCAAATATTTTGGAACGTGATTTTAAAGCATCGAAACCAAACGAAAAGTGGGTAACGGATGTAACAGAATTCCATCTACACGGGGAGAAGCTATATTTGTCCCCCGTTCTAGATTTATTCAACGGAGAAATCATCGCTTATAACATAGAAAAGCGTCCTGTTTATCTACTTGTTTCGAAAATGCTGGACAAAGCTTTTGAGCATTTGAAAGAGGGTGACACCCCTATCCTCCATTCGGATCAAGGTTGGCAGTATCAAATGAAGAAGTACCAACATGCTTTAAAGAAACATGAGATTACTCAAAGTATGTCACGTAAGGGGAATTGTTTAGATAACGCAGTCATGGAGAATTTCTTTGGCTTATTAAAGTCTGAATTACTCTATTTAAAAGAATTTGAGAGTATGGAGCATTTTAAAGAAGAATTAGAGAATTACATTCACTACTATAACCACAAACGGATTAAGACAAAATTAAAAGGCATGAGTCCGGTGCAATATCGAACTCATGCCCTAGTAGCTGCCTAAATCCCGTGTCTAACTTTTTGGGTTCAGATCACTGAAGTTTTCATACAGATTAGTGGTTTCGAATAGATAATAAGAAAAATCAACCACTTCCATTCAAATTGATAGATGAAAAATTCACTCTACAACCTTGGAATCAGAAAAAAGTGGTTTAGAAATTTTGATGAGAATTACCATTTATTTATAAATAATGACAGAATCCTCTCTTCTCAAAACAGAAAAATAGGCTTGCTTTAAAGCTTGTCCTATTATTTCCCTTGTTGTTTGTTCATTGCTGTCATCATTTGATTGATTTTCTTTTGAGAAGGTTTCATTCCCATTTGCATCATCATCATTTTTAACATTTGTTCATTAATTGGTGGGTTTTTCTTTAAGTAGTTCATCATGTATTTACGCGCAATAAAAAATCCGATAACGATACCGGCGATTAGTGCTACGACAATACTTAACCAAGCGTACCAAGGCATATCTTTTTTCCTCCTTCATGTTGTCTATACTTTAGTGTACTAGACCAGATAATATTATACAATATCTGTTACAGAATTTCTCCATTTTAGACAAAATTTCTTTCCTTAATTGGTTTTAACCAGCCAAATCGGCCATTTTCCACATCAATTGCTAAGAAAGAAGGTTCGTATTTCCGAATAATTTCAAAGAAAATGGATTCCGCATCATAGTAACCCTTTGCTTCTATAAATAAAGAATTATCTTTTATCGTTAATGTTGCACTGCTTAAATTTCCGTTTTCAATATAAAAAGTACCATCTTTATATTGGAAGCTCTTGTTTCTCTGTAAAGCGGAGTATAGTTGATTTTCGATCATCCATCTAGAAATAGGAAGCGTAATAAAATCCACTTGTTTTTGCAGTATCTCCTTTAATGGTCCATCGTTTGTTTTAGTATGGTCCGAAAATAAATTGTAAAACAAACGTTCTCTACCATTATAGTGAATAGCGATTTTTTCTTTAATTAAATACAATTGATATCTTCTCATACTGAATCTTCACCAACCTGTCCACTTCTTTTCCTTCTATTATAAAGAAGGATATCTCCAAGATGTGTCTCAAGGTGTTAAAAAAACAGACTTATTTTGTCGAACGAAGAAAATAGGATGGAATGGAAAATGCAATCCCCCCATTGGTTGGTGAAGAATCCTTTTCCAGCCATCCTTGACGAGTTAACTTTCTAGTAATGATTTTAACCGTTTGACCACATTGGACACTGTAAATCCATATTCCTCTAGTACTTTATTTCCTGGCGCAGATGCTCCAAATGTTTCGATTGAAAGAACATCTCCTTCCTCTCCAACATATTTATGCCAGCCGAGAGAACTTCCCATTTCGATTGCTAATCTTTTCTTTACGTTTTTTGGAATAACGGCCTCTTTATATTCTTTAGATTGCTGTTCAAAGCGGTCCCATGCTGGTAAACTGACAACAGAAATATTGATTCCGTCTTTTTCTAATTCTTTTTGTGCTTCAACTGCTAAGCCAACTTCTGAACCTGCTGCTATTAATAATGCATCAGGGGTTTCCGTTTTAGAAGGAGAAATAATATATCCACCTTTCGATACACCTTCGTATGCATTATCTTTTGTCCCTTTAATAGTCGGTAAATTTTGTCTAGTTAAGACTAAAGCAGTTGGCTTATTTGTAGACTCAAGTGCAATTTTCCAAGCAGCAGCTGTTTCGTTTCCATCCGCTGGACGAATGACAGAAAGATTAGGCATTGCTCTTAAAGAAGCTAATTGCTCAACAGGTTCATGAGTTGGTCCATCTTCACCTACCGCAATACTATCATGTGTGAAAACATACGTTACTGGTAGTCCCATCAAAGCAGCGAGACGGATCGCAGGTCTTAAATAATCAGAGAATACAAAGAAAGTACCACCAAATATTTTTAATCCCCCATGAAGGGCAATTCCATTCAAAGCTGCGCCCATCGCAAATTCTCTAACGCCAAACCATATGTTTCTTCCTTCAGGCGTTTCAGGAGTAAAATCCTTTCCTCCCTTAATCATTGTATTATTACTTCCAGCTAAATCGGCAGATCCTCCAAGTAAAAATGGCAGCTCTTTTGAAATGCTATTGATTACTTCTCCGGAAGAGGCACGACTTGCTAGACTGCTGCCTTCCTCATATACAGGTATTTGACGATCCCAACCTTGTGGTAAAGTATCTGCTAGAGCAGTTTTTAATTGTTCAGCTAGTTCCGGAAATTCCTTTTCATAATTTGCAAAAAGTTCTTTCCATTCCTGTTCTTTTTTCTCACCATTCATTAAGACTTTTTCTTTAAAATGATTATAAACTTCCTCTGGTACATAAAAGTCTTCATCAAACGTCCAATTATAGGCTTCCTTCGTTAATTTTAACTCCTCAGCACCAAGTGGAGCTCCATGAACTAATGATTTTCCAGCTTTATTTGGTGCACCAAAACCAATAATCGTTTTCACTTCAATTAATGTAGGTTTTGATTGATCTTTCTTTGCTTCTTCTATTGCTTTTGCAATTTGGTCAGTATCATTACCATCATCGACACGAATATATTGCCATCCATACGCTTTAAATCGCTGTTCTACACTTTCGGAAAACGATTTGTCCAAATCACCATCTAAAGAAATATCGTTGGAATCATATAGCACAACTAATTTCCCTAACTGTAAATGTCCAGCTAGAGAAGCCGCTTCTGCAGATACTCCTTCCATTAAGTCCCCATCACCACAAATACTGTATGTAAAGTGATCGACAATTGGATAATTATTTTTATTATATACACCTGCCAAATGTTTTTCTGCAAGTGCCATACCAACGGCCATCGCAATTCCTTGTCCTAAGGGTCCAGTTGTAGCATCCACTCCTGCGGTATGTCCATACTCTGGATGTCCTGGTGTTTTGCTTCCCCACTGTCTAAACCCCTTTAAATCATCAAGGGATAAATCATAGCCTGATAAATGTAATAAGCTATATAGTAAAGCAGAGCCATGTCCTGCAGATAAAACAAAGCGGTCTCGATTAAACCACTCTGGATTTTTAGGGTTATGATTCATAAAAGATGTCCATAAAGTATAAGCCATCGGTGCTGCACCCATCGGCATTCCTGGATGGCCTGATTTAGCTTTTTCGATTGTGTCAATAGAAAGTGTTCTAATTGAAGCAATAGATAAATGATCTAATTTTGTATTCAATGTTCAACATCCTCTCATTTTCTTGATTTTAGTAGCCAATATGATTCTTTTTCTATATATGTACACTAGAAAGAAGCACCACTATATAATTTCGACATTTATTTTGTATTTTACCCATAAATTCCTTTAGAAAACATAAAAAAACCTTAACATATAAATGTTAAGGCTAGAGTTAAAGGGAAAAATTAGTGTAATTTCTTTTTATTTTGAATATCTTTAATCTTTTGAGGTGTTACATCCGTTCCATTTGGATCAAGAATTTTTACATTTTCAATTGTATTTACCATAGTTGAACGAAAATTTTTTAAATAATCTGCGCGTAATTTTGTTTGTTCTTTTGCTTCTTCAAGCGTTAAGCCTGTTTCCTTTTTCTTTTTTGCAAGTTCATTTATACGATCAAGTTTATTTTTAGGATACATATTATACTCCTTTTATTAAATTTTTCATGATTGTGTGATAAGATAACTTGTCTTACCATAGTCAATAACGCACTAACTGTGTGTTTTAATTTAAGCTGTAATAAAATAAAAAAGCCCAGTTTACTTGTAACTGGCTTGATGAAATCCATTATAACATAAATAAAAGCAGTTTCCTATTGAAAAGACTGACATGAAGATTTCTGCATTACTTTTCTTTTCTTTGCTCTATATAGTCTTGATATCTCCTATGAATAGTAGCTTTAGAAAAGCTATAGCCTAATCCTTTTAATGTAGAAGTTATTTCTGCAAAAGTTAACCCATTTTGCTTTAATTTCACCACTTCTTCAATAGGAACATCTATCTTCTGCCTTCCTGAATGATCTCCTAAGTTTTTTAAGTTTCTATCTGGGCGATATCCATTTTCTACAGCTCTTTTCATTCCTCTTTTTATTTTTAAATTATGTATCTTTCGCTGATATTCTTCTACAATACTTACAATTTTTAATACCATTTCATCTGCTTCAGAAAGTGTAAGTTCTCCAGAAGAGGAAACACTATAAACTTTAATATTTTCCTTTAATATACAATGTAAAATCGCTATTCTAGCATTTCCCCTGCCTAATCTTGTCTCATCTTGTATAAGAATAGACGAAATATCCTTTTCCTTTATCCGCGATAAAAGGTCCAATAATCCTTCTCTATCTAAATCGTATCCACTTGCTCTTTCGGAGATTATTTCTTTCACTTCAAAGCCCATTTTACTTGCCAATTGTAATAATTCCTCTTCCTGTCGCTCAAGAGAAGTAGTCTGTTCTTCTTTATCTGTACTTACTCGACAATAGATAATCGCATTCTTTTCCTTATTCATTACTATTATTAGTCCTTTTCTATTATTCTGATGCCAACATTAGTTGATGATCCTCTTCACGTACTGGGATGAGTATTTCTTTTCCTGCCGAAATACTATTTGCAGAGATATTGTTTTGTTGTTCTACCCATTTAATAAATTGTTTTTTTGACATATTATAAGAGCCTGCATATTCATTAGATATTTCCCAGAGAGTTTCCCCATTTTTCACAGTAACGGATACATATTTGCTAGAATCTGCTTCACCCGTATTAATTACAATTATAATACACGCTATAAAACCACAAATTAAAAGAATAATAGTATATGAATATTTTTCCCACAATTTAGACATCTATAATTCCACCTTTTTTTAGAATGTATGTTCGTTTATGAATCTAGTTTAATACGAACAAACGTTTCCTGTCAACAATAAAATAGAACTTATGTTTGTATCCTATTCTTAAACATGCTATAATTATGACAAGAATAAAATAACGAGGTGCATATAATGCAGAAGCTTTCAAAGAGGCAATTAGACATACTAGAATACATAAAAGAAGAAGTAAAGCTAAAAGGATATCCCCCTTCTGTACGTGAGATTGCAGAAGCTGTTGGTCTTGCATCGAGCTCTACGGTTCATGGCCACTTGGCAAGATTAGAAAGTAAAGGATTAATTCGTCGAGATCCAACGAAACCTAGAGCGATTGAGATTTTGGATCTTGAAGAAAGCAATATACCAAAATATAATATTATTAATGTGCCTGTGGTCGGAAAAGTAACAGCGGGTATGCCTATTACAGCAATTGAAAATGTAGAAGAATATTTTCCACTGCCTGAAAGATTAGCACCTAGTGACGAACAAATATTCATGCTCGAAGTTATGGGAGAAAGTATGATTGAGGCTGGAATCTTAGATGGTGATTATGTAATTGTAAGGCAGCAGCATTCAGCTAATAACGGAGATATAGTAGTGGCAATGACAGAGGAAGATGAAGCTACTGTTAAAAGATTCTTTAAAGAACGCGATTTTATTCGCCTTCAGCCAGAGAATAGCACAATGGAACCGATTATCCTGCGAAATGTAAGCATTCTTGGAAAAGTAATTGGTGTATATCGTCATATTCAATAATATTTAAAAGTAGAATGGAAGACTGGAAATAGAGAAGGTTTATCACTATGTGGTAAGCCTTCTTTAACTATGTAATTCCCTTAAAAGCTACTAAATCCTTCTCATATTAAAATTCTAAAACATGTTATTGTGATTATATTGCGCGATTATCCTTTTAGCTAATAAATAAAAGAAATTTGCATCTATTATCCCTACTTTATGTTCAAATAATTTATTTTTGTTCTATCACTCCCAATCTTTACATACATCCACCCACTCCACTGCATTTCCGTAGATATAAAGTTCTTCATTGGTTAATTCAATAGCTGAATTGCTGCTGCCGCAAGCTGGAAAGACCGTACTAAATCGCTTCAATGATTCATCCAAATAGACAGGTAAATCTTCCGTTAAACCAAAAGGACAAACACCGCCTACAGCATGACCAGTTTTTTCTAAAACTTCTTCTGGTGAGAGCATCCTTGGTTTTTCCGAAAAAGCTTGTTTAAATTTTTTATTATCAATTTTGGCATCACCTGCTGCAACAATTAATATCGCATTATTGTCCTTACGAAATGACAATGTTTTTGCAATTCTTTGTGGTTCTACCCCTAATGTTTCAGCAGCCTCTAAAACAGTTGCACTAGATGTTGTAAATATTCGTATATCTTTCTCTCTATTCCATTTACTTAAATATGCTTGTACATTTTCTAACGACAATGATGGCCACCCCTTAAAATTTTCTTAATATTATAAATATATCACTTAACTGTTCTCAGCTCAAATACTGTCACCCTTATAAAATAAAAAAGAGTCCTCTAACTAACAAAGGACACTTTATATATTGTGTGGCCACAATATAATATAAATGGATTAGAAAGTAATTAGTTTTTTTAATTCCTTAAACCCAATAATATAGCTTGCTGCAATTAGCGCATTAATAAAGAGGATATAAAATAACCCAATAATATAGACTTTGTATTTTTTCCACTTTTTTTTCACGTCTTACCCCACCTTTATAGCTATTAATATCCTCTTTATTGGTAAATTTATGTATACAAAAATAATACTAATAAAAATTTTTCCTATACTCATACTAATTTTATAAATTCTACTTTAAATCAAGGATAAAAAGTGGTGACATACATGTTTAGTTTTATCTTACACTATCCCAGCAATATTGAAATCGAACAAGAAAAAGAAAAATTAACCCACCTTTCCATCGATCATTGGTTGCAGCATGACTTTTTATCGCCGAACTGGTGGATTCTATTTCTCGCAACCATTATTCCTTATTTTATTTGGTGGAAACTCGTGGATAAAAATCGTTTTTTTGAAATTTTTTCTTATGGAATGGTGTGTGCCACTTTTTGCATGCTCCTTGATGTTATTGGTACTGAGTTTATGCTATGGAGCTATCCAGACAAAATTATCCCCATTATCACCCCTCTAATTCCTGCTAATTTGGTCATCATTCCGATATCAGCTATGATTGTCTATCAATATTTTAGTAATTGGAAACACTTTATGTTAGCAACTTTAGGTTGGTCGATTCTATTTTCTTATATTATTGAACCATTATTTATACTGCGAAAAATGTTTGAATTAGGAGAACATTGGTCCCATACAAGATCCTTTATTGGTTTTATCATACTTGGATTTATCTTGAAAAGTATTTTTGAAAAAATAAAGAAGACACTTCCTAATTAGCCTTTTCTTTTTCATCACATATAATTTTCATTTTTTCGCAAACTAACAAAAGTAATAACCCAAAAAGGAGTGAACAATGATGAAAGATCCTAATGGAAAAGATACAAACCTGCAAGATCGATTAGGTCTAGATGAAGATGAACAAGAAATGAATGGTTTATATGGTATGGCGGAAACAAAAGAAGAAGACGTGCGTCATAACTCGAATACTCAATTAAAACAATAAGTAAAAATGCCCCTGCAGCATACATATTAGGACTACAGGGGTATTTAAACTTATGTTTTCTTTCTTTCTATCGCTTTTAACATTGCAGTTTCAATTTCTTCATAACTTGTACAGCGACATATATTCGATTCTAGCCATTCTTTTATTTTTTCTTTATTAGGATTTTTTTCATTTAGTAGCAGTGCATGGCCGTTCATAATAAAACCTGATGTACAATACCCGCATTGGAAAGCAAATTCCTCGATAAATGTTTGCTGAAGAGGACTATTCTCTAACCCTTCGATTGTTACTACTTCCTTTCCGACTGCTTCCATTGCAAGCATTAAACACGATTTCATCGCCATTTGATCGACCATAATAGTACAAGCTCCACAATCTCCATTGAAACAGCCAGGCTTAGATCCAGTTAAAAATAGATCTTCCCTTAATACAGCTAGCAAAGTTTTATTTGGAGGAATGACTACTAAATGATTTTGCCTGTTGACACGCAGCTTCATCGTCTGCAAATTAGGTTCTTTCTCTCCCATCAATCTACCTCCAGTCGTGCTATTACTTTTTCTAAAAGATCTGTAAGAACAAATATACGGTACTCCTCTGATCCTTCCACATCATTTAAAATGGGAGCAGGCAGATGATTTACGATTTGATCGATACGTTCTTGCCGACTAAGCATTCGATTATTCATTATGTTTTCTAATGTAATGGAACGGAACGGATATGGGCATAAGCCACTAAAGGCCATTCGAATTTCACCATCTATTTCTAAAGCAGCAATTGTAATTAACGGATAACCGGTTTCCCATTGCTGTCTCACTTTAATGGCAATATACTCACGAGATATGTACCTTTTTTCAATAAATGCCTGCACAAATAATTCTCCATTTTTAAGCTGTAATTGCTCATGAAAAACATCATGAATATATTCTGTTCTCAATCCATTTTTGCCAGCAAGCACTAGAATGCTGTCTGTCAAAAGGAACGGTAAAACAGCCTCTCGATAAAAAATAGCACCGCAAATATTCCCCCCGACTGTTATCTTATTTCTCGCTGTATGATCGGCAATTTCTTTGCAGATATCTGTTAATAATGGAAAATGATTTTGATCCTCTATTTCAGTTAGAGTGAGACAGGAACCATAAACAAGATAGTCTTCTTTCAGCTGATGAACAAGGCAAGCTGGAATATCTTTAATATCAATGGCTACATCAATACTTAACTGTTGAATTCTTTGTAATGTAAGGATTTCTGTACCACCAGCGTAATAAGCAGGTTGTCGATTTTCCATCTTGGTTTTGGCAAATTGCGCTAATGCTTGATCGATAGTTGAAGTCTTCCAAAATTCAAAACCCATGTGCTCCCTCCTTTGTCTGTCGCCAGATGGATTCTGGAGTCAAAGGCAACCGGGTCAATTCATGATTAACTGCTTTGGAAAGCGCATTTGCTATTGCTGCAGGAATACCAATCAAACCATGTTCTCCTGCCCCTCTTGCTCCAAAGGGCCCTTCTAAATGAGGAGTTTTAATGATTGCTACCTCATAATTGGGATGTTCGCCAAACCTTAGTGGTCGATAGGTTCGTAATTGCAGATTAAGAAGCCTGCCATTCTTATCAAAGTAAAATGCCTCCCTTCCTGCCCATGCAATCCCCATACTCATTGCTCCTTTTATTTGTCCCAGCGCTCCTTTGTAGTTCAATACTTCGCCTATATCCATAACGGTTATCGCTTTAAGAATTTTGTAGCGAAATGTTTTTGTGTCTATCTCTATTACGACACCTTGTGCTGCGACCGCCCATTCAGGACCAGGATTCCCTGCACCAGTTTCAGGGTCTAAATTCGTTAATCCAGTAAGTGAATAGCTTCCATTTGCAATAATTTGCCCACCTATAGAATTGCCATCTGGATAGGTGTATCCATATACTATATCTTTAAACGGCACTAATTTTTGGGGATTATCTCGTAGATATACTGTTTCATTAGCAACCTCTATGTCATCTTCTGAAGCCCTTAATACAATTGCGCCCATTTTTTTCAGTTGGCGAATAGCATCATCTGCTGCAGCCATTACTGCTCTGCCGGCCATTAACGTACCTCTGCTTGCTACTGTCTTCCAATGTTCTGGTTCTGTTTGTGTATCTACGGTCATTCTTACATGAATTCTCTCCACCTTCATTTTCATCTTCTCTGCTAAAATTTGTGCCAAGACCGTTTTTGTTCCCGTACCTATTTCCACTAATCCGGACATAAGATTGATGCTCCCATCGGAATTAAAGGTAAGAATAACACCTGAACTGACGCTAGGACCAATAGTTGAATTTTTCCAGGTGCATGCGATTCCTTTTGCACGTACTTTATTAGGGGAAATTTCTTCTAATTGTCCTTTTTCCCAATCCATTAATTCATGTAATCGATCAATGCATTTTTCAATATTTCCAACTTTACTGCTTGTTAATAACACTTGTGTTGGTGTGGTATCACCAGGGCGGATTGCATTTATTCTGCGAAACCGAAGAGGATCCATCCTCACTTTTTTTGCCAGCATATCCATTGCTCTTTCAAAAGCAAAATGTACCTCTCCATGACTGAAGCCTCTATAAGGAGCAGGATAAGGATGATTGGTATATACACATAAAGCATCACACCAAACATTCTCTATGTTATAAGGTCCTGTACAATCAACTGCCCCAGCTGTACTAAGGTGTGGTGATTTATCAGCATACGCTCCCCCATCAAATACATATTTCAGTTTTGCAGCGGTTAGTTTTCCGTCCTCTGTACAAGCGAGTTGTATGGTTGCTTCTAGACCGATATGTACTGGTGAAACTGCAAAATCTTCTTCTCTTGTATTAAATAGACGTACTTTTCGCCCGCCGACTGCTCTTGATGCAATAAAAGCAAATATTTCAAGCTGTACAGATGCTTTGCCACCATAGCCACCACCAACAAAGGGAGTTTCTACAACGACCTTTCCTGTTTCCACCTTGAAATCCCTGCTGATAATCTTTTTCACCATATAAGGGGCTTGAGAGCTGGTTACAATTCGGACAATCCCGCTTTCCAAAATTTCACAGAGAGCGGCCCTTGTCTCCATTGCGGCATGATCTGATAAAGGAATGGAAAAATGAGATTCTATTTTGACTTCCCCTTCCTGCAGACCAGCCTGAATATCCCCTTTTCTGATTTTAGTATGATTGATAATATTCGTTCCTTCTACCGGGTATATTCCTTCGTCTTTTGTATAATCAAGCAAATTTTCATGAACAAGTGGCGCGTTTTCTTCTAAACCCTGTAACGGAGAATTTACCACTGGAAGAGGGTCGTATTCAATGTGGATAAGCTGTGCTGCTTTTTTGGCAATAGAAATATTTTCCGCTACAACTAGCGCAATGACTTCCCCGTAATAACGTACTTTATTGAATGCAAGGGCAGGTCGATCAATTACTTCCTCCCCAATTAAAGGAAGATTATCTCCGAGAATAATCGCTCGTACGCCATCTAGCCTTTGTGCTTTCTCTATTTCAATAGAGCGAATATTTGCATGAGCATACGAGCTTTTCACCATTTCCACATGTAAAGCATCACTCGCTAGGTAATCAGCGGTATACCTTGCTCTCCCTGTTACTTTTTCGAGGGATTCTTTTCGAAAAACACTTTTTCCAATATACGTCACAGTGCCCCTCCTCTTCTTTTCCCCGATATTATTCTAGAATAGATTTTATGAGATCATTCAAACAAAAAAAGACACGGTCAATTATATACAAATCTCTATATGTATATGATTTTATTTTCAAAATATAGATGGTGTAAGCAAAAAACAGGAAATTTTTATGAAGGGTTGAGGTAAATCCGTTAACCATCCCTCTTGTCTACTGAAGAAAATAAACAAATAGAGAACAGTCTATAAATTTAGTAATGGTTAATGAGGAGATAGCTACTATATAATAGTTAAGTGGTTCAAACAATATAATTGAGTACTTTTTTATTCTGTAAGAAAATTTCATCATAAATGAAAGAATAAACAAAGTAACCGGAATACACATAAAAAAATTGCCCAACAAGACGTAAGAGCCTGCAAGCATAAAGCAATCGTGGCTGACACGATCCTTCTGTATTCCGGCTGCGAATCACACCGCCATTATCTTTGCAAAATCTATTTAAGCAGATAAATGAAATTAAATTCGTCCTTTTCGGAAAACTATTTAGATTCAAAGAATCCCTTGTTTACAGAGTGTAAGCTTTCCTACTATCTTCTTAATCCCACCCCATCTTTTTACATAAATTGATAATGTGAGCAAGATGGTGACGACCATGCCAGGCGTACGTTCCCACTAATAATTCAATCGACTGCTTTCCATTTTCAGGATGAAAAAATTCTTTTTTCCTGTCTTCTGTAGAAAGAATGGCTCGCAGTAAATATGTCCATCTTTCATGAAGGGAAGAAAGTAATTGGAGCGAGATAGAAATAGGTAGTGCAGAATCGGAGAGCTCTGCCCATTGTGCTTCTTCATACGGTTTAATCGTTGGCTCTTTTTCTGTTAAAGTTAACTTTGTTCTGATATATGCATTCATATGGCTATCTGCTACATGGTGTACCACTTGACGAATTGTCCAGCCACCATCTCGATATGGAGTATCTAACTGCTCCTCCTTTAAAGACTCAACTGCATTTGCAAGTTTATCAGGATACTCCTCCAATTCTGAAAGCCATTGTTGTAAGACTTCTTCGGTAATTTCATCTTGCCATTCAAATAAGCCAATTGGATATTTTTCATCCATATTTTATTCCTCCTCATCGACGTTTTAATTTTGGAATAGCTTATTTCTCCAAAAATAGTAAGATAGAATCTATCTTTGGCTCATATCCAATTTCCATGTAAATCTTATTGGACGTAGGATTTGTTATATCCGTATAGAGACTCGTAGAGGAAAACCCAGAGGATAATAATCGTTGTGTAAGCTCTGCAACACAATTTGATGCATACCCTCTTTTTCGGAATTCCTTTGGTGTATAAACAAAATTTATCGTTATATTATTTTTCGTCGGTCTGCTTGCATTAGCCATGCTGACTACCTGATTATCTACTTCCCAGAAAGCAAGCCGGTTGCTTTCAATTAGTTCTTCTGCCCGTTTAGCAGCTTGGTCGATTTCCAGCGGCTGATTGACCGAAGCTGCGAAATCGTAAACCCATTGCTGGATGATGGCCTGATCACTTTTATCCGCCCATCTAAAAATACCAGTTTGATCTGCCTTTTTCTTTAATTCCTTCAATTGATAAATACGTTGATCCATCCCAAGGACAACTTTTAAGCTGCGCAAAGAGGCAATATGCATCGCTATTTCTTCTACAATTGCTTTATCTCCAATTAACCCTGGAATTTCGGTGATGCTTTCATGAATCAACTTGCTGATAAGTGGTAAATCATTAGGCGAGATCCTTTCAAACACAGCGACTATGATTTGTTTTGGATGTGTCTGCAATAACATAAGAATAGGTTGTTCATTATCATATAAGCCGGCCATTACAGTTGGCTTCATATCCTGATTAGCATTCATTAAAATTCCAAGAGGCAACCCATTTACTGCTTCATCTTTTTCTAAATGAGGAATCATCACTTTCTTGAAATCTTCTAAATCATAAAACTTCTGTACTAGATACATAGCTGTTCTACTCCTATCATGAATATTTTAAGGGATAAAAAATTACGACTGACTTACTTCAATGAACGTTTTAATGGCTGGCGGGGTGTATGTAGTGAATTGATCAAGTAATTGTTTTGGATTAGCATCCACTATCGCTATGGAACGGTATTGCTCTTGCAAAAATTCCGCATCCGCCATATGATTAATTAATCCCACAAGAGGATCATAATAATGATTAATATTCAAAATCCCTAAAGGTTTTTTATGTAATCCAAGCTGAGCCCAAGTAAATATCTCAAAAAATTCTTCCATTGTTCCTGCCCCGCCAGGAAGAGTAATAAAGCCATCTGCAAGCTCTGTCATTTTCGCTTTTCGTTCATGCATGGACTTAACAATAATCAACTCACTTAAAGCTGGATGTGCTATCTCTTTTTCTTGCAAAAAGTCTGGAAGCACACCAATTACTTTTCCTCCTGCTTCCACCACACTGTCTGCAATGGCTCCCATTAAACCTACGCATGATCCACCATATACAAGTTCTAATTTTCTTCTTGCTAATTCCTTCCCTAACGCAATTGCTTCTTCCATATATATTGGAGAAGCACCTGTACTTGAACCACAGAACACAGCAATTCTTTTCATCTTGATCCCTCCATTTTGAGAATCGTGCAATTTTCTATTCACTACCTTAGTTCAACTAATTGATAAGAATGTTGAAAATGGAAAATTTTTCTCCTTCCTATTATTCTAACTGGATTATCGGCTTAAAAGAAGTCTTATTTTTACTAATTTCCTAATATATTTTTATGATTTTACTTAGATTCATAGCACAGAATAAACAGAAACCTAGTTTTTCAAAAAAAAAAATGAAAAAATAAGTTTATTTGCTTTCAAAATTGGGTAAGTGGAAAAGAAACCATATATAAGTATACCTAATATCAAGGAGGTTTATAATGGCAGAAGGGAAGGTTTTGTATAAAGGCAGAGTGTTCAAAGTTTTATTTTGCTATGATACAGGTTATTGGGAAATTAGGGATATTTATAATGTTTTTAAAGTTGAACTTGTACATAATTCACAGCTTACAAAGTTAGAAGATGTCTGCACACAATAGTTTAATTTTTTTTGATGAAATTAGTACAGTTTTATATTTAGATATAATAGTAAGCGCTATCTAGTTATCTCCCCCTAGATAAATCCCTTTTTAGGGTTATTGATCATTTTACATATTTAACGTTTTTTAATGAACTTGTCCACACCATAGTCGGTTACTTTCATATCATATAGTAAATCTATAGATGGAGGTGACTGATATGTCTGAATATGGAGGCGGATCTGGAAGAAACTTTGCTTTAATCGTCGTATTATTTATTTTATTAATTATCATCGGTGCATCTTATGTAGGCGGTTATTAATAAAGATTGCGAAAGGGCTCAAGAATTGGTATATGTGTGCATGGATATGGCCTTTTTCTTCAATTAAGCAATATATGACTAACACAGCCTTCCATAACCACATAATGTTAGCCTCTTCTTGAGGCTTTTTTGCTTTTATGGAGAATATCTATTCTATTATTTATCAGCTGCAAGTTCTTTAATGAAAATGCCTTTTGTTTTTCCTATGTGATTCTTGTCCATTCACTCTTATACATGCTTACATAATATATATTGTAACTAGTAGAAGGAGGTGGCATAAATGTCAGAATATTACGGCGGTGGCAGCGGTTACGGAAGTAACTTCGCTTTAATAGTTGTCTTGTTCATCTTGTTAATTATCGTTGGAGCTTCCTTTTTAGGAAGTTATTAATCCGTAAAAAGAAAGCACGCTTTGTGCTTTCTTTTTCTATGTTCTTCTTTTTGAAATACAAACCCTCTATATACAAAAAGAGCACCTATTTTCAACAGGTGCCCTTTTCTCCTTACCATTAGAAGAATCTTCTTCTTGGTCTGCAATTATTTGAGTTATTGATATCAGATCCACAATCAAAATCTTGTACTACTGTTTCGTTTACTTGTCTTTCTGTTACAGGGAAAAAGTTTTCATTACGGACTACCGTTCTATTTACATTGATGATTTCTGTTGGATGAATATTACGGATTCTGCGTTTATTTGTTGTTGTACGTACAACCGTTTTAGTTGGATGGATGATATCTTCTACTGGGGAAACACGATTAGAACATTTATTGCAATGTTTGTTATGAGCTGAACCACCAACATTATTATTATGACGACCCATTCTCTATCACTCCTTTCAATTATTGAATTTCACTTACAATATATACTATGGAAGGAAACAATGCTTGTTCGAGCTTTTATACTATTCTTTGTCAAAATATGCAGAACTACTAAGAATAAAGTCTATTACTAGAAACGCGGATAATATGTATAGTAAATATGAATATTTTTAATAAAGCCAAACACATAGAAATCGGAGCATTTTATAATATTAGCAAACAAAGCTTATGATCCACTAATTAGAGCAAAAGCTTATAGTTTCACAATCTAATATAATAGATACCCATTTTTATAGACAGAACGATACAAAGCTGAAATATCTTTACTGGCTCCTACATCCATGCCCAAAATTCATTTTTATCTAGTTCATAAAATAAAAAGCAATCTCCTCAAGAGAAAGCTTCTAAGCATACAATGGATATGTCTTTTTAACAAAGGAGGCTGCTAAGATGGAATCCAACTTGAAAATGCGTGGCTGCTTCTTTTTTAGACAATAGGCCTTTATGTATGTGTCTGTGACTCCATACACCAGAATCGTACGCTGGGAGACAGCATTATCCTTTTTCACATAGATAATCTCAATTGGTCTTTTTTCTTTCCGCGCTTTTTCTAATTGCTTTACCATCGTTAACTCCTCCTTCTTTCTTATTATACAAGAACATTTGTTCTTAATCAAGTTATTTACGAACGAATGTTCTTATTAATAAACTTTTTACTCTTCCAGCGAACATTGTATTATCTTTACTGTTAGAAACTCATTTTAATGAAGACAACCAACTTTCCACATAACAAAGAATAAGATAAAGCAAAATCATGTTGTATGTTTTTTATATTTTTCAAAATGAAGGCGCTTAATATTTATTAATAAACTCCCAAAGAATTTACCCTTCTTTCTTAAGAAGTTAATTTACATCGAACGCTTATTCCATAAAATATAGCTTATTTTCCAATATAATGTAAGACTGTCGGAATACTAAATGAGAACAAAATAATTAAGCAAAAAAGTGTGCTGATTAACAAATAGCTATTTGCAAACTTCCCAGACAAAGTAACCCCTTTCAGTTTTGAAAATAGGACAACTATTAAAAAGATTAAGATAGGTAAAAATGAAAATATTACTGCTGCTAATAATGCAGCAGCTAATTGAAAAAACACTAATCCACTCATATATGTAAAAAGCACCTCCTCTTTTTCCATGATTACACTCGTACTATATGATAGATAATACGATTTATTACTTGTTTTCATGAGAACAAGGTTTTCTAACAAAGAAAAGAATAGCCGTTTCTCTTCCCTCTGATACCGTTTACAAAACTAATTATATAATTTCTAATTTCCTCTTATTTACTTATTATCTATCTAATTTATTATACCATTGTACTAAAGAAATTTTTGAAACTTACTCCCTTTTATAATGGAATAATAAACGCCTATTTCTAATATTTAGAGGTTTGTCTAGAGCCGGAAATAATTATTATGATTTTATTGTCATGAGACTACCTCTAGTTAAAATAGCTTTAATTAGGAGGTGTTTCCATTGATTAAATTATTTAGAAAACGATGGATGCTCTTTGATCAAGTAGTGAAACCTTATAAACCTTATGTTACGGTTGATTATGGTGTCATATCTGTATCTCCAAATGACATTATCGGACTTTCTACACCCGTTAACCAAGTAAAGAACAGCGATAAAATTAAAGATCTTCGAAATTCACTGGAACAAAAGGGCTGGCATGATGAATGTCCTGCCGATTTACATTTATATAGGCTTCCGAATGGGAAATATACTGTTGCTTCAGACGGGAATCACCGTACCTATTTAGCCAATCAACTGGAAATACCAAAAATAAAAGCACTGGTTTCACTCCTTATTCCAGAAGGCTATATCCCAGAAAATATCAAAGCAAAAATCGAGGAATATGAACAGAAGGAAAAGGCATACCGTATAGAAGCGGAAAAGCTTCGTAAATCATTGCAAAGTCTTGGAGAAAAACAGAAAAAAGCAAAAGAAGAATTCGCTTATAAAAACTTCTGCAAACTAATAGATGATATGTATAGTAAACGACAATATACGCTCCTTGCATTTGCCCGTTTTTTAAATTTAGTACCAAATGAAGCAGCGGACTAATCCGCTGCTCTTGTGATTACTTCCCTTTGTACTCTTCTTGGTAGACAAAGAGACTATACACAGACCATATTAATAGTCTCCTTAAACTATTATGCTTTTACAGCATCATGATGATGATGGTGATGTTTTTCTTTGTGGTGTTTACCAATAGTGATACTATATTCTGCATTAAAAGGAATATTTAAAATAGTAACAGTTAAATCAACACCGAAAATTGTAAATGGCATAAATTTCACCCCTTTATTAAAAAAATACCTCCAAGCAATCAATTATTTTAATTGCTTGTCCTTTCCCTATATAATATGAAAAGGTGAGACAAATGATTGTGCTATTAATAATTTTTCTATAAAGTAAACCATAAAAAAGACAACTTTATAAAGAAATCAGCAGAACCGCCTTTACTTAAATGTAGTTTCTTGATTTCCCTTATAATTAGTTTATATTGCTCTAATTCGGATGAATATACAAAAATTACCAATTAAAGGAGATTGCAAGGATGGAACCGTTAAGAAAATGAAGTAAGGATAACTTATTTACTGCATACTATTCTGCTGTAAAACTTAAATTATCAAATGAATTTGTAAAAATATTAAAAAATGAAATCACAAAAAGAGACCTCTCTATACATTAAAAAAGATGAATGGTACTTACTTTAATAAGAAGTATCATTTTTTATTATCTTCCTTTCTCTCCAATCTTAATTTGTAAAGATTTGTGTATTTAATAAAATGAAGCAAATATCGGATAAAATAACAGAATAATGTGATAATAATAAAAAGGAGGGATATAACGGCAAATAAGGGGCTCTCCCTTGAGACTGGCACAAGGATTTCAACCATACAAAAGAGAAAGTGGGTTGAAATCATCCGCTGGCTGAATACACAACGCTACCATGAAAATACTTTGGAACCGTAGCCCTCTTCCGCTTTTGTCCAAGCTCTTTTTTCTCTTTCATTGCAGTATTACCATTCATCAAATGATAACTTATTCAGCTGTTAACCCTATCAGCCTCCACCCTCATTAACGTCTTATCCTTTTCCAAATACCAATGTACTTTTTTCAAGAAATATAGTTTTTATACTTTTATTTCTTTCTCATAACAGACTTGTTATAATAAAAAAAGATTCATATGAAGGGACTGAATTATGCACAGATATCAATATATAACCCCAAACTAAACTTTATAAAATGGAGGGAAAAATATTGATTACAGAATTACACACTACAAGACTATTATTAAGAAAAATGAGAGCCTCAGATTCAACTAGTTTATTTCCGATTTGGTCGGATCCTGAAGTGACAAAATTTATGAATATCGACAGTTACACAGAGGAAAGTCAAGCTAAAGAAATGATTTTTTTCTTAGATGAGCTATCAAAGGAAGATAAAGCAATTCGCTACGCCATCATTGAGCTGGAATCAAACCAAATTATCGGCTCTTGCGGCTTTAATTCTATTGATTTTGAGAATGAGAAAGCGGAAATAGGATACGAATTAAGCAAACTCTATTGGGGACAAGGATATGCCAAAGAAGCAATTTCATGTTTAATTCAATCTGCTTTTACTGATTTACACCTAAATAGAATAGAAGCTAAAATTGAACCTGATAATATTAATTCAATCAAACTTATAGAAAAATTATCTTTCACTTACGAAGGAACTTTAAGAAAAGCGGAAAAGGCTAAGAATCGTTTTATTGATCTTAGGTTGTATTCACTTTTAGCTACAGATTAATCAAATTCCTTCAAAAGCAGAGTGATATATCATGCTCAGCTTTTGAAGGATCATTTATGTTTCTTCTGCTTTCAAACTTCTTTTAGCCAATAAGCAATGGCCCCTAAAAAGAGGCTTACTTTATTTTCTTCCCATATTATTACTGTAACAACCGTTATATATCCCTTGAACTTTTATTTTTTGAAGAAAATTTCCTAGTAAGCCATTGTTCCACATCCTCATAATAGGCTAAAAATTGATTAGTCAACTTTAATTTTGGTAAAGTCACATATACTAAAACGGATGACATTGCCGCAATGATTGCCCCTACCAAAACATCCATTGGATAATGAACACCTACCCATATACGCGATACCCCGACAATAAAAGCAAGCATAACCCATATCAACCAAAGCCCTCTTTTAAATAAATAAAAGGATAGACAAATGGAAAAAAATAAAATTGTATGATCGCTTGGAAAAGAATTATCCACAGCCTTTTCAATCAATTTATTTACATGTAATAACTCTTCAAAAGGTTGATAATTTGAATGTAGTATTCCAGCTATTTTCCCTCCAATTTCTGCAAATATGAAACTAACCATGGCGCAAAATACCATCATCCTATTTTTCTTCTTGCTATTGAACCAAAGCATCAAAGTTACAATAGCTAAGCAATACACCATATACTCGGCAATGAATATCATCGGTATATTCAAAAAAGTGTATTGCTTTCCTAAATCATTAATGTACCTAAATAAATGAATATTAACCTCTAAAAAAATCATATCTACCATAATCCTCTCTTTTGATATACTATGACTTTAATTTAAGGTAATATATAAATTTTCTCCTTCAAATTAGATAACATTGTGCTTTATAAACGAACAGTACTGTAATTTAAGTGTGACAATTATGTTAGATTTATACTGAATTATTCAAAAGAGAGTAAACAAAGGACATTATTTTCCAGCTGCAGATTGATCTTTTTCCTCCTTTGAATGAAACACAGCAAGTATTACATATAATAAAAAAGACTTGATTATAAAAATACCAAGTCATAAAGGATCGAATATAAGCATATAGACACCAAGGTGATTTGTCTCATGAGAAGACAACAGAAAAGCTACATATTTTTATTGATGACTGAAATTGTCCTCAATCCACATGGAGGAACTGCAAAAATCTTGAAAGTGGTATAAAATCCTCTTTGGAGTTTCTTTGCATGTAAAAAGCATCCCCTGGATGCTTTTTATACTTTAAATCCTATTTACTATTTCTGAATATTTTTTAAATAATTCTTCAATTTCTTCTGGCCTTACATCATCTCCAAAAAAATCTGCCTGTTTCACATGTAAGGCTATTAACTCCATAATCATATCGTACTTATTTCTTCCAGTAGTTTTTAACTCCATCTTTGCACCTCCCTCCCTTTCATTATTAAAGAAAAGAAATTAATGGACAATCTATATATTTCGTCATTTTTCGACATAAATCTTCTTACCTATTTTTTAAGGTTGATTCCAAAAGGTGCTCGCAATTAATGGGGAAGCTGCAGTATGTTACGATTAAAAAGATAGTGGGGAATTGATACGATTTCTTGTATAAAACAATTATATATGCATTTCACATTTTTATTTTTCTTTGCTACCTCATTCGGTTATCTTATGTAATACTGGGAAAGTAGCTGTCTTTGTATACTCTAATCTTTTTTTATGTTAGGGTAAAGCTATCATTAAAACTAAATTTCATATATCAATTATTTAATTAAGGACATGAATTTATTTTTTTTGAAATAAAAAACAAAGGATGATTTGTTGAATAAAATAATAACGTTCCGCCAAAAGGTAATATACAATGGTAGAATTCACTTTTGCTTTTCAGATTTTGATGAAAATGGGCTCATAGAAATAATTGATCCTAAAACGAAATCCATTTTCTTAACACAACTTGAATGTCTTATATATAGGGTAAAATAAGCTATCCATTTAACTTGATTGTTTTTTCATGCTCTTACACTTCCTTTTCCTTGCTAACATTTTTCAAATGTACTGTTTCCCTTGCCTTTTTTCTAATATTAATGTTTTTGCTGAAAGTGAATCTTGGCTTGTAGTATTTGCTGCTACTTCCTTTACAAGTCAGCATCATCATTCAGATTATTAGATATAGGAAAAATAAAGAAGTATTATATGGATAAGAGGATACTGAATTTCCTAACTGAATCTATTTCACTTCTTCTTTTTCCACAAAGAAGGATGTGTTCCTAAACAAATTCTAGCTTTCTCCGACCTTACTAATAATACTTATAAATGGACAGTAAGACAAGTTAAGGTAGTAAACTAACAAACAAAAGCCCTAACGAAAGGTTGCTTGCTTATCTAATTCTTTATTTTCTAATAAATTAATACATTGATGCTTATTAATCTCATAAATAGCCTCTTTTTGTTCTGCTTCTGTCTGACAAAACCCATTTTCATTTTAGACAAACATTTTCTGGAACAAATTAACATAAGATATCTAAAAGTAAAAGGAGGTAAACTATGTCTTCTGAAGTTATTACAGGGCTTGACGGTCCAATATATCACGGCACTACATTTTTTCAAGCTGGTCCTTGGAATCAGCCTTTGCATTGCCAGAATAATATGTGTCATGTTCACTATTCCCACGGAGTTATCAATTTGAAATATCCCCCTTATCATTCAACTACTTATCCTTATCCACAATTTCTAGGATCTTACGTTCCAGGTGTACCAGGTTTTACTTCGCCTTTTCATGCTCATTCTAGAAATAATATTTATTCATTCATTGAGAAGGCAATTGATGGTGAGTATTCTGCCATTTCTTGTTATCAGCATCTGATTAACCTAGCACCATCTAAAGAAATCAAGGAAAGAATTACGGAAATTAGAAATGATGAAATGCGACACTTCAGAACTTTTTCGAATTTATATACACAATTGACGGGGAAGAACCATCAACCTAAAATGATTGAAAATTGCCCAAATCAGTTTAACGCTGGAATAGACTTTGCATTTAAAGATGAACAAGAGACCGTTGATTTTTACTTAGAGACTGCCTCCAAAACTGATAATCTAAAAATTAAAGAAGCATTTATCAGAGCAGCCCATGATGAACAAAATCATGCAGTTTGGTTTCTTTATTTTTTAAATAAACGCGTAAGCTAGGATAATCACCTAGCTTTTTTATTGGATTGGCAAACTATCCTTTTAATTTTCCGTCTTAATAAAATTTCGTCTATTCCATCTAAAAAAGCCTTGGTATAAAAATACCAAGGCTTTTATCATTAATACATTTCCATATACTGGTCGCGCTCCCATGGGTGCACTTGGACACGGAACATATACTATCTCATAATAGTGGGCAAAAGTTCATATAAATACAGAAGTTTTACGCTTTCCTTTTTATCTCATAATAGATAATATAAAAGATGTTAAAAGTGAAGTAGATAGAGTAATCGTGGAAAATAACCATTATCGTTATCCGTGGGGATTAAATAAAATGACCCCGGTACAATACCGGGACCATCTAATTGCTGCTTAGCACTTTTTTAAACTGTCTATAAAATGGGGACAGTTCAATTAGGAACGCTTTTATATTTTTATTTTAGTTTCATATTAGCCAAAACAAAATAATTGTCATACCAAACTGCCTTACTATCTGTTTTAATTTCAAGCTTTTTAACACCTTTAACGGATATAGACATATTAATTGGTAAGTCACCCGCATTAAAGTTATACTCTTTGATTAATTTACCATCACCATAAAATGCAATATGGCCAGGAATTTGACCACCATCTTGTAAACCTAGCATACCAGAGATAGATGAGTACTTCCCTTGAAGGTTAAAGTCATATACGTTGCTCTCGTTATCGTTTGCAACATAGAATGCATAACCTTTGGAATATTTATTCCCTCCTGTTTTTAAAGCCCAATCTTCATTGGTATATGAGCTACCAGTTTGATGATATGGTTCCTCAAAAACATCAGACATATAAACTCCATTTGTACCTTCACCTAAGTACCAAGTTTTCACTTTACTATTATAAGAAGTACCAACATTATACATTGAACCTAATAGTTGAACAGGAGCGTAAGGTACACCATTGTAGTTAACTAAGACAGGAACCGATTTACTTGATATTGTTGTATTACCGCTTTTGGTATTACCAAGATAACTTAACTTAGCGTCAAGAGGTTGAATTACTTTAGCCTTTAGGCTTTTAATTTCTTTATCACGAGATGCTACCTTATCTTTTTGGCTTTTTATTTCTTTATCTTTACTTGATATAGTTGATTTTAACCTTTTTATTTCTTTATCCTTAGAAGCTACATTACCCTTTTGTTTTTTTATTTCTTTATCCCTGCTGGAAACTTTTGATTTTAAATCCTTTATTTCTTTGTCTTTTGAAGAGACTTGTTTTTTCAACTTGCTATTTTCCGCTTTTAAATCTTTAACTTGCTTTTCTAATGATGACTTTGAAGCTGCATCTACAGTGCTACTAAATGTAACAAATGTACCCAATGTGAGTACAAATGCCATTAGAAACATTAATACTTTTCTGTTTTTCACTAATTCTCCCCCTTTATGTATATATACCTATGACTAAAGTATTATATTATATCCATTCTATAAAATCAACCATATTTTTCTATAAAAATACATATCCTAGCAAGCTAAAAAAACCCCCTAATGAGGAACGCTTCTCTTTGAATATTTACTTAATGATATAAATTTAATATGTATAAATGCAAACAATTTAAACTTAATAGAAAATAATTGTTTGTATTTTTTTAATTTTATTGAAACATTTTTTCATCTTTCGTATTTATCACTATCTTACATAAAAGGATGGTTAAGAATACTTATGTCATATTTACAATTTAGTGAGGTTTTTATAAAAAATATTCGAGAGCAATTGAATGCAGACTTCTTTGTCTCAAAGGACTTCGTGATAGAAACTAATTATTTTTCACCTAAAGCAAAACATCTTTACATAATTTATAAGTATCAGAAAAATTATGAATTTACGCTACGCTATTTTTTGGGTAATGATTCATTTTCCATCACAATGCAGCTTGGTGATATTATCTTGAAAGCATATTGAGAAGAGCCGAGTTACCTCAAATACCGATTCATGCCCTTAGGGATACTCATGCAGTTTTATTATTAGAAGCTGGGGCAACTATTGAATATGTACAAAAAAGACTTGGTCATAAAAACTACCAAGTCACTGTTGATACCTATTCACATATATCTAAAAAGATTGAAGAAAATTCTTTATCCAAGTTTGAAAATCATATGAATAATGTCCTCGGAAAAATTTAATTTCATGGGCGTTTTATGGGCGCTAGTTATTCTTCCCAATAACTAACCATTTCCACCCATGAAATAATCTAGCTAAATCCCTTATGAATAAAGGTTTTTCCCAATTAATACATTTCCATATACTGGTCGCGCTCCCATGGGTGCACTTGGACACGGAACATATCCCATTCAATCTCTTTTGCTTCTACAAAGTGATCAAAGATATGCTCTCCTAGAGCGTCAATCATTGTTTCATTTTGCTTTAGCTCATCTAATGCTTGCGCTAATGTTGATGGTAAATCAACAATGCCTTCCGCAATTCTTTCTTCTTTGCTCATAATGTAGATATTTCGATCTACTGGAGCAGGAGGAGTCATTTGGTTTTCGATTCCGTCTAAACCTGCTTTTAATAAAGCTGCCATTGCTAAGTATGGGTTAGCAGCTGGATCTACACTACGTACTTCTACACGAGTGCTTAAGCCACGTGAAGCTGGAATACGCATTAGTGGAGAACGGTTTCTAGCAGACCATGCAACATAGCAAGGTGCTTCGTAACCAGGCACTAGACGCTTATATGAGTTTACAGTCGGGTTAGTAATGGCGGTAAAGCTAGTAGCATGTTTACCAATACCAGCGATAAATTGCAATGCTGTTTCGCTTAATTCTAATTCACCTTTTGGATCATAGAAAACATTTTCGCCATTTTTGAATAGAGAAAGGTTGCAGTGCATACCTGAACCATTCACACCAAATAATGGTTTTGGCATAAATGTCGCATGAAGACCATGCTTACGAGCAATGGTTTTAACAACTAATTTAAATGTTTGAATTTGATCACAAGCTGTAATTGCATCCGCGTATTTAAAGTCAATTTCATGCTGTCCTGGTGCTACTTCATGGTGAGATGCTTCAATTTCAAAGCCCATCTCTTCCAATTCTAACACGATATCACGACGACAGTTTTCGCCTAAGTCTGTTGGTGCTAAATCGAAGTAACCACCATTATCATTAAGTTCTAAAGAAGGTGCGCCTTTTTCATCCAATTTGAATAAGAAAAATTCCGGCTCAGGCCCAAGATTGAAATCAGTGAATCCCAGCTCTTCCATCTCTTTCAAGACTCTTCTAAGATTATTACGAGGATCTCCTTCAAATGGTGTTCCATCTGGATTATAAATATCACAAATCAAACGTGCCACTTTTCCTTTTTCTGCAGTCCATGGGAATACAACCCAAGTGTTTAGATCAGGATACAGGTACATATCGGATTCTTCTATACGTACAAAACCTTCGATAGAAGAACCATCAAACATCATTTTATTATCCAAAGCCTTATCTAACTGACTAATTGGAATTTCCACGTTTTTGATTGTTCCTAGGATATCCGTGAACTGTAAACGGATAAATTTCACATTACTTTCACTTGCAAACCTTTTGATATCTTCTTTAGTGTAATTTTTAGCCACGACTATTCCTCCACTCCCTACTTTTCTTCTTATCTATTTTTGAAAATAACGAGACATGTCTCCTTGTCTCATAGAGGGACGATGAGTATCATTAAAGCGACCTGCATTTAATAATTCTTTGCGCAATAATTTACGCAAATCCTCATCCGATAATTCTCTGCGTGCTTTTTCTGCTTCTTTCTTTACTTCATCTGTCAGCACTTGTTTTTCTTGAACAGAGAATATTTGTTTAATTCCAGCAAGGTTTACTCCTTGATCAATTAGATCTTTAATCTCCAATAACTTATCAATATCCGATAATGAAAAAAGTCTTCTATTGCCATCCGATCTTGCTGGAGCCACTAATTCGTGTTCTTCATAGTAACGAATTTGTCGAGCGGATAGCTCTGTTAATTGCATGACAATACTTATTGGAAAAAGAGGCATCGATCGACGAATTTGACTACCAGACATGGCATTCGGCTCCTTTAAAATGATTTAATCCCCTTCATTATATGATTGGGGAAAAAAGATGTCAACTAATGTTACAATTTCTTCCCAACCGATGTAACGGATTGTTATACTCAAATAGTAATCAGTTTTTGTTCTAATAATCGATTAATGGCAATACATATAGCAATTTTAACATGCGAGTATGTTAATCCCCCTTGAACGTAAGCAACATATGGAGGCCGGATAGGTCCATCTGCCGTTAATTCAATACTTGCACCTTGAATAAAAGTCCCAGCTGCCATGATGACATCATCTTCATATCCTGGCATGTAATTAGGATATGCCGTTACGTGGGAGTTTATCGGCGAAGCATATTGAATCGCTTGGCAAAAAGCAATCATTTTGTCTTTATCATCAAATTGAACAGATTGAATAAGGTCTGTTCTTTTGGCATTCCAGCTGGGCGAAGAATTCATCCCCAATTTCTCCAGCATAGCTGCTGTGAAAATTGCTCCTTTTAAGCTTTGCCCAACAACATGTGGGGCAAGAAAGAAACCTTGATACATTTCTTGTAAACTGTAAAGAGAAGCTCCTGCCTCTGCACCAATACCTGGAGATGTCATGCGATAAGAACAAGCTTTAACGAATTCCTCTTTTCCGACAATGTAACCACCTGTTTTAGCAATTCCCCCACCAGGGTTTTTGATTAAAGAACCTGCCATTAAATCAGCGCCGACATGGCACGGCTCCATATCTTCCACAAATTCCCCGTAGCAATTATCAACAAATACAACCACATCACTTTTTATTTCTTTAACAAAAGCAATCATCTTTTCAATTTCTTCAATGGCAAAGGAAGGTCTCGTTGCATAGCCCTTTGAACGCTGTATACCAATCATTTTCGTATTTGCATGAATAGACGCAGCGATTTTTTCATAATATGGCTGTCCATCTGGAAGTAAATCAACACTGTTGTAGTCGATATTAAACTCACGCAGTGACCCTGTCCCTTCCCCTCTTAACCCAACAATTTCTTCTAATGTGTCATACGGTTTCCCTGTAATATATAGAAGCTCATCGCCTGGTCGAAGGATTCCAAATAGCGCTGTACTGATAGCATGTGTTCCTGAAATAATTTGCGGTCTCACTAAACCAGCTTCCCCGCCAAATACTTCTGCATAAATACTTTCCAATGTATCACGGCCAATATCATCATATCCATACCCAGTGGACGGAATAAAATGTGATTCACTTACCTTGTGATTTTGAAAGCTTGCTAAGACACGAAATTGATTGGAATCAATTCTTTTATCGATTGATTGATGTACTTCCTTTATTTGTTGTTCCACTTCCATTACTAATGATTCTAGCTGTGTTCCATATGTTAACTGCATATACATTTATTTCTCCCATTCCTCTTTTTCTATCGACTTTTTATAGTTTAAAATAGCATGTTCTTTAAACGCATACCCTTTACACAAATAGTTTTGCGTTTCTTCATCAAAAATTAAGCTGCGCAGGACTGTTTCATTTTTTAGCTGCGACAATAATTTCCCATTATTACTTTCAACCGTTGTTTCATAATATTCCATGTTTTCCATCATCATTTGTTCAATTGTCTGCTTCAGCTGTTCCCGATCTTCTTTATTAAAAGCACTGATTAAAATACTTTCTGTTTTGGATGTAGGGACAAATTTTGGATGCACTAAATCTTTTTTATTATAGACCGTTAAATGCGGAATTGCGGGTATTTCCAAATCTTCAAGTAATTTATGTACGGTTTCCTCATGCTGATAATATTCCTCATTAGAGCTATCCACAACGTGAAGCAATAAATCTGCTTCTCGTACCTCTTCTAAAGTAGAACGGAAAGCAGCAACTAATGTTGTTGGCAAATCTTGAATAAATCCTACTGTATCCGTAATCAGTGCTGAAAATCCGCTTGGCAGTATAATTTTGCGTGTCATTGGATCTAAAGTTGCAAACAAAATATCTTCTTCAAATGAATCTGCTTCCGAAAGGCGATTAAATAGTGTCGATTTCCCGGCATTTGTATATCCAACTAAAGCAATTTGGAATGCTCGGTTTTTCTTTCTTCTCTCCCGATAGCGATCGCGATGCTCGACAATCACACTTAATTGCGTTTTAATATCGTCAATTCTTCGTCTAATGTGCCTTCTATCTGACTCAAGCTTTGTTTCACCTGGACCTCTTGTCCCAATCCCCGCTCCTAGTCTTGATAATTGCAGACCTTGTCCGCCCAAACGCGGTAATAAGTATTGTAATTGAGCAAGCTCTACTTGAAGCTTTCCTTCTTTCGATCTTGCTCGGGATGCGAAAATATCTAAAATAAGTTGTGTGCGATCAATAATTCTAGCGTCCAAATTTTTAGATACATTGCGCACCTGACTTGGCGATAACTCATCATTAAAAATGATTAAGTCTGCTTCTAACTCCTCTGCAAGCATTTCTAGCTCTTCTACTTTTCCTTTGCCAATATATGTAGAAGGATGAATTCGTTCTCGCATTTGCGTCAGCGTTGCGACAACTACTCCGTTTGCTGTTTTCGTTAAATTCGCAAGTTCTTCCATCGAATATGCAAATCTGGCAGCGTCATTTTGTGTCTCGCAGCCGACCAGGATTACTTTTTCTTTTTCTATTTTAGTTTCTTTCAAGTATGTAAACCTTCTTTCCATGTCGAACTTTATCTATTATAGCAAACAAACTGCGTTTCTTCTATTTGCTCCTTATAAGGTTACCCAAAAGATGTCTTAGTAAAAATGCCTTTTTGAAAAAACACAGAAAAAAGGCTATTCTACGAGAATTTCTACTTTGTAGAATAACCGGCTATCCTTATTTTTCATGGGAGCTTAACATTAAATCATTACTTCTTAGTGTCATAAGTTCGTATTTATCATAATTGCTTTCTAATAGCAGCCTCATCGCTTGCGCTCTTATCGATTTTTCGATGATATTACGAATATAGCGGCCATTCGAAAAGCTTTTTGGATGCTGGACGTTTCGTACATATGAAAGATGTTCTTTTAGTTTTTTTTCTGCCTCATGACTTAAGGCATATTCCCTTTCTTTTAACATTCGATCAGCAATTTCCATTAATTGATCTGTCGTATAATCGGGAAAGTCAATGACTAGCGGGAACCTGGAGTGAAGGCCAGGATTTAACGAGAGAAAAAAATCCATCTCTCTAGAATAGCCTGCTAATATTAATATAAAGTCATGCTGTTTATCCTCCATATGCTTGACTAATGTATCAATTGCTTCTTTTCCGAAATCCTTCTCTCCACCTCGACCTAAAGAATAGGCTTCATCAATAAATAAAATACCGCCCATCGCTTTTTTTACGAGATCCCTTGTTTTTTGTGCTGTATGTCCGATATATTCACCAACTAAATCAGCACGCTCGGCTTCAATTAAATGCCCTTTTGATAAGACATTCATTTTTTGAAAAAGCTTGCCAATCAACCTCGCAACCGTTGTTTTTCCAGTCCCTGGATTACCTTTAAACATCATATGCAATGCTTGTTTGCCTGTTTTCAGGCCACTTTCTTCTCTTTTTTTATTTACATAAATCCATGCGTATATCTCTTTTATCATTTTTTTCATTTCATCCATGCCAACAAGGCTTCCTAATTCCGCTTCAATTTCCCTAAGTGCTTCATGTTCACTCGGAACATTTCTGGGGATTGACTCAGCTTCTGGCTTTTCCTTTGGAAGAACCTTCTTTTTCTGTGAATTGATTACTACGCTGATCTGTCCATTATTCTTCATCCGGATTGGATGCTCCAAAAGCCACACCTCCTCTTAAAACAAAACGCTCAAACACTTGCCCATCAAAAGCATTATTTATGACTATTTATAAGCATTTACATCGATTCATACTGTTTGCTACTATTCCCCATTGTTAATGTATATTCAGAACCTTTGCTATTCATTAAACTATTTTAGATTATTTTTTAAGTCCTTTCGAGGAGACTTCTGGTGAGTCCATATATGGAGAAGGTTATTATGCTAAAATAAAGAAATATTTCAAATATTATGTTAAATGATAAAGGAGATTAAATGGCTAGCATATTTTTAACTTCAAACGGTTTTTTTACCGATACAATTAAAGCTGAATTCTTATCCGTACAAAATCAGAGCAGTTATTTTAGGACCTTGTATCAAGAGGTGCATCATTTCTCACCAGAATTATATAGAATGAAATGGAGTAACTTCAGGGCTTGGGGGTTAACTGATAGAGCTATCTTTCCTCATTATGTTCGAGAAGATATTTATAGAGACAATAGTGGTAAGAGCATGGAGGATCGTTTGAAGGAATTTGAAAGAGATACAAACAGCACTATTACTAGGTTAAAAGACAACCAATATATTCTTTTTCATATATAAGCAAAATCTCCATCAGCGGGCGCTTCCTTCCTTTCCACTGATGGTGACTTTTACAATGGATTCAGCCTATCTTTAATCTTCCATAACCTCGATTAATTCACGGTATATATCCACAAAATAATTCTCTAATAAATCTTCTAGTTTACCAGAAAGCTGATTATATTCCTCATCAGCCTTTGTATTTAACGAATAGAATGCTTCTTCAGGTATTTCTCCATTTTCTAATGCTTGAAAAAGATTCCATAATTTCTCTCCATACTTTTCTTCGATTAACGCATAAGCATCAGCGTTTATGTCTTTCAATATTCTTATCAGTTCTGCAAAGTATTGGTGTCCACCGACCTCTTCTATATACCAAGAAAACCAATGGAATAATCCTTCATGTCCTCCGCTTTCCATTTCCGAATAATAATTGTAAACCATATATACCTTATTGGCCGTTTCATTTTCTGCTGGAAAATTATATTCTGCCATTATAGACACCATTACATTCCAAATATCATGATTATTCATTAATTCAGTTTTTTTTATTTTCTGTAACAATGATATCTCTCCCTTTAGTCATATATTATAGATACATCAATAAAAAACAGACTAAACCTATATTTGATCTAGTCTGTTTCTCATTAAGCTATTCCATATTCATTTCCTTGTAAATGCCTATGTATTCCTATCTTTGACTTGAATGAAACAATAGGAATTTGAATTGTTCTATAATATCTTTTTTACTGAACTTGTGTGCCTTCTAAATCAATCTGTACATTTTTTTGTGGGGCAAACGTAGAAATCGCATGCTTATAAACTAACTGCTGCTTACCTTCTGATTCAAATAATACAGTGAAATTATCGAAACCTTTTATAAATCCACGTATTTGGAATCCGTTTAATAAGAATACCGTTACGTTTGTGCCATCCTTACGTAATTGATTTAAAAATTGATCTTGAATATTAACTGATTGCTTCATGAAAATCCTCCTCTTTTCTCTCTACTATTATGTATTCGATTTAATCTCTAGCATTCCTTCTAAATAAGACGAAATTTCCTGTATTTTTTTTGTAATGTCATTTGTTTTGACGGTATCTGTCATATCATACCATTGTACATTCATTTTATTGCGAAACCAAGTTAATTGCCTTTTGGCATATCTTCTTGAATTTTGTTTTAACTCTTCAATCGATTCATTTAAGCTTAGAAGTCCATCGTAATACTTATAGATTTCCTTATAGCCGATTGCCTGAATGGACTGACAGTCTCTTATGCCCTGATGATAAAAATGCTCCACTTCCTCTAACAATCCATTATCAAGCATTTGATCGACTCTTTTGTTAATTCGCTCATAAAGAATTTCTCTATCCATTGTCAGACCAATTAATGCAGCATCATAGAGCGCCTCTTGCTTCTGCTCTTTTTGGATTTCAGACATTTTTCTGCCAGTAACATGAAAGACCTCGAGTGCTCTAATTACACGTCGTACATTATGGTGGTGGATAGCAGCTGCAGCCTCAGGATCTATTTCCTTCAATCTGTCATGAATCCTTAAGCTTCCTTCTCTCTGTGCCATTTCTTCCAGTTTCATCCGAAAAGCTGGATCTGAAGCTGTTTCCTGAAACTGATAATCATATAAAACCGCTTGAATATACAACCCAGTTCCGCCAACAATAAACGGCAACTTTCCTCTTGCTGTAATCTCTGTTATTTTTTTGCGCACAAGCTCCTGAAATTGGGCGACGGAAAAACTCTCGTCTGGTTCTACAATATCAATTAAATGGTGCGGAACCCCCTGCATTTCTTCGGGAGAAATTTTTGCTGTCGCAATATCCATCCCCTTATATATTTGCATGGAATCTCCGCTAATGATTTCTCCGTCGTATTTTTTCGCCAGTTTAACGCTAAGATTGGTCTTTCCTACAGCAGTAGGTCCAATTAGCACCACAACTTTTTCCTTAATTGTCAAATGATTCAACTGCCTTTTGCCAACATTTAGCCATATCATATATAAGCTATTATTATTATTTTATCACATTCCTCCGTGCAGTTTAACCTGTAAGCATTATTACCAATCCTTTATGAAATATACAGAATTTTATCAATCAATCTTTATTTTTTTCTTCTCTTCTAAATAAACAGTTATATTATATGGATTGTTATGTATCATTTGGTTTATTTCTTCGCTATGAAAAAATTGATTGATGGAACGTATAATCTCTTGAGCAGCATCTTTCTTAATTCTTTATCCTCCACTACAAAAAATGTATATATTTCAATAGCTATTTTCTTTCTCTGAGGAATCGATACTACATCTTTCTATATGAAAATTTACTCCTCATAAGAATCCTTCCTCCAAACAAGGAGTTATATTTAACCATCTTTTATTACGTTCGACTCTTTCTTTATGATAATTGGAAACTGTCAAAGGAACTCTATAATTATACTTTTTTAAGATTGACTATACTCTCTTTATATCAGTCTGTTCTGTTACAAGTTCAATGGTGTTGGGAAAAGATATAATCAGATTCTGTTAATTCCCATTTTCAGAAAAATTCTCTGGAAAAAGTTTTATCCTTTTATTTGGCTTCTGTAAATACTTAATAAGCTTCTTCCTCCTCCCCAATTGAACGATGTAGGATATCTTGTTTTTTCATTCTTACATGCTTCGTCCAATACACCAACATAAACTTCCAATTCTACAAAATTAATTGCTTAAAGTTTCTCAATTTATTCAATAAGATCCCCTCCCTAACTATTTTGTGTCAAGCATCTAATTCTACTTCTTTTCTATTATCTCCATAGATTTTTATAATATAGGGAGCATGGTTAAAGAGTTTCTGAATGTCTTCATGTTGGAAAAAGATTTGTATAGATCTTTTTAACTCTTTGGCAGTTTCGATGTTTTTCGCTCGATCTTCATCTGTTGTGAAGGCTAATTCTGTAAATATATCGAATTTCAATTGCTCATCTTCATATGTTGGATACACATCATATACTTTATATTTTTCCTCCTTAAATATATAGGCTTCCAAAAGAGCTGGAGCAATATCCCACATTGCTTTTTCGATTTTTACAACGTCTGCACTAACCTTTCCAATTGAGAAATTCCATTCACTATCAAATTTTTTCATAATATTTTTGATTTCTTCCTTTATCATTGCTTCTTCTTCTTTTGGAATAGATTCAGATAAAAGGATTTCCGTTGATTCGCCAGATGAATAGGTTTGTTTATAATAATAGGTATTTGATGCAAGTAATTCGAATATTTCTTGTTCCATTTCCATCTGTTTATTCTCTGCCTTTTGTTCATCTGTTTGTTCTAGTTCTACTTCATTCAATTGGTTCATCTCTTCATACTTTATTTCGTAATCTAGGTCCCTATCCTTTAAATAAGATTCGATGAACATTGTTACCTCTTCTTTCTTTTCTAAACTCTCTGCTGTGCTAAATTGGACATATAAAATATTAGTTTCCCTTTCTGGATTGGTATAAATATCGGTATAGCCTTTTTGTTGAATCTCCCTTCCTAGCTGTAACACTCCTCCCTCCTTATAAATTTTATAAATATCCGGTCCGAGACTGACTCTCGTCTTTCCTAACGTTTTTTGATTAATGGATCCATTAGCAAGTAAAATAAATATCATAAGGATTAGGAATAGTGTCTTTCGCTTACCATTAATGCTTGATTCTATGTATTGGTTTTTCTCTTCAAAACGGAAAGAATCCAGTAAGTTTTTATTCACGAGTTTTATATCTTCTTTTATAACTGCTTCCACTTGTTCAATCGGTATTAACTTGCCATTATTTGTCCATACAAGTATGGCATCATAAATAATTACTTTCACTTTTCTCTCAGAGATATGTAGATTTCGCGCTATTTTTTTATAAGAAAAACCGTAGTAATACTTTAGTAAAAAAGCAACTCGGGCATTTACCTCAAGCAAACCTAATCGATTTAAGAGAGTACTAAAATCTAAGAATTTCTCATAAAATTGATTAGTGCGATTGTATTTAATATATTCCTTGATTATTGGTTTTGCCCATAAACGCTCAAAATGGTGAAAGGACCACTTACCCTTCACTTGATCTACCGCTCTATTTAACAATTGTTCTGCTAGTGCTCTATTTCCAGTTAATAAAAATGCTAGAAGATACCATTCATTTATATAGGCTTGTATATATTTCTTCCATTGTCTATGGCGTCTATTCAGGGTATGTTCCACCTTTCGTCATTCTCCATATATTACCTATATTTTAAAGGAAGATAGAATGCTTGTCATTAACAACTGTTTGAAAATTCAACTTACTTGGATTTGTTATTGAGATATGTAAAGGCATCTAAACTTAAGCACCAAAAAACTGCCTTTATTTTACAAAGCAGTTTTTTGCGTAAAACTTAGGATAATTCCAACATTCTATCCAATGCTATTTTTGCGTTAGACGCTGTAGGCTCTTCGACAATAATTCGATTCCTTTCAAAATTGTCTTCAATTGATTCTAAGCACCATACGAAATGAGGCAAATCAATCCGATTCATTGTTAAACAAGCACACATATATGGATTAAGGGAAATAATTTCTTTATCCGGGTGCTCTTTCATAATCCGATTAACTAAGTTCATTTCCGTACCAATAGCAAAAGCACTTCCAGGTTCTGCATTTTCGATTACATCAATAATATAATTGGTTGAACCAGCTAAGTCAGCTGCCGCGACAACTTCTCTGCTGCACTCTGGATGGACAATAATTTTCATGTAAGGATATTGTTTTCTAACTTGCTTGACATTGTTTACGGTAAAATTTTCATGCACAGAACAATGACCTTTCCAGAGTATTACTTTAATATCTTCTATCACGCCTTCATAAACAAGTTCATTTTTGGCCGGATCCCAAATGGCCATCTGTTCTAAAGGAACCCCTAAATTATAGGCAGTATTTCTTCCAAGATGCTGATCTGGTAAAAATAGTAATTTTTCCTTTTTTGTAAAGGCCCAGGATACCATTTTTTCAGCATTAGAAGAGGTTACGGTTGCTCCCCCATTTTCTCCGACAAAGGCTTTAATGGCTGCTGTTGAATTTACATAGGTTAGTGGTATGATCGTGTCTCCGAATAATTCCTGCAGCTTGGTCCATGCTCGATTAGTCTGATAAATATCGGCCATATCCGCCATCGAGCAGCCCGCCCGCATATCTGGCAAGTAGACTTTCTGCTTCACTGTAGTAAGGATATCAGCTGTTTCTGCCATGAAATGAACCCCACAAAAGACAATAAACTCTGCTTCAGTATTTTCAGCCGCAACTTGCGCTAGCTTTAAGCTATCCCCTGTAGCATCGGAAAATTGAATGACTTCATCCTTTTGATAATGATGACCTGGAATAAATAGTTTTTTGCCTAATCGATTCTTTACACAAACAGCTCTCTCTTCTAATTCCGCGTTTGTCATGGCTAAGTATTTCTTTGGTATTGTATTCGATGCTTGCAGCCCCTCTAAAAGATTCATTTTCCTCTCCCCTTTTTATCTTTAATCAAAGCTTACTTTCACACTAATATCTAACGCTTTCACCGAATGGGTTAAAAATCCTAATGAAATATAATCCACTCCACACTCTCGATAGGAAGCAAGATTTTCTAACGTAATTCCTCCAGATGCTTCTGTTGTGACAGTTTCTGGTACATGAGTAATCCACTCCACGATTTCTTCAGGCTTTCGATTGTCAAACATAATCACATCAGCGCCAGCAGCTAAAGCTTCAAACATTTGTTCCTTTGTTTCCGTTTCAACTTCTACCTTCACCATATGGCCAATTGACTGTTTAACCGCTTTTACAGCATTAGCGATCGAACCGGCAAAGGCAATATGATTATCTTTAATCAACACCGCATCATACAATCCAAAGCGATGATTATGTCCTCCGCCAACTGTTACTGCATATTTTTCTAACATTCTTAATCCTGGGGTCGTTTTTCTTGTATCACTTATTTTTGTATAGCCACTATTTAATGTTTCTACTGCTTCACGTGTTTTTGTGGCGATACCACTCATTCTTTGGACAAGATTTAAAGTAACTCGCTCTCCTTTTAATAAATCACGAATCTTTCCTTTTACTGTCGCCAATTTTTGACCTGCTTCCATTCGGTCGCCATCATGGATAAGCATTCTGACTTCTGTGGCAGGATTTAAAACCTGGAATCCTGCCTGAATAATCTCTTCCCCGCAAAAAACTCCATTATCTTTCGCTAAAAATACGATTTCTCCTTGCTGCTCTTGTGGAAAAATCGCATCTGTTGTCACATCACGTTCACCGATATCTTCTATAAAAAATGCTTCCAGTAGTTTCTGCAATTTTAATTGGTTCATTTTGATTCTCCTTTGTTTGTTCTCGATTCATACAGACCTTTTTCTTCATCCATTCATTCTTTTCCATAGGATAATCAGAACGAAAGTGGCCCCCTCTGCTTTCTTTTCTTTCCAACGCAGATTTTGTAATTAGAAAAGCAGTTAAAAGCATAAAGTACTTTTCTATCTCCTCGACTGACTTATTTTCTAAAGAGATCTGTTCCAGATTGGTTATTCCGAAACCTTCAAGCCATTCAAGATGCATCTGTAAGTGGATTCCATTACGGACAATGCCTGCATACTCCATCATTCGATTCTGAATCTCTCCTCTTTCTGGCAAAATCGGAAAGAAATTTGCCTTCTTTTCTTCGGTTTTGCATTGAAACATTTTCGCTTTTATTTTTGTTTTTTTTTGAAGGAGTGTCGCAAGGCTTTTCCCCATATATAAACCCTCTAAGAGAGAATTGCTGGCTAAACGGTTCGCTCCATGAAAACCTGTACAAGCTGCCTCACCAATTGCATAAAGATTATTGATATTTGTTCTTCCATGCAGGTCTGTATCAATTCCTCCCATTAAAAAATGACTCCCTGGCGCAACCGGAAGCAACCCTTTCTGCAAATCAATGCCCGCTTCTCGACACATATTTGCAATCGTAGGAAATCTTTCTTGGAAATTTGCAATCATTGAAATATCTAAATAAACTGGTTCCCCACTTGATAAATACTGATAAATTGTTTGGGAGACGATATGCCGTGGCGCTAAGTCTTTATATGGATGGACATGTTCCATCACGTACTCACCAGAAGCTGTAACTAATCTTGCTCCATCTCCTCTGACAGCTTCTGAAATCAGTCCAATCGTTTTTCCGTTGACATAAAGCAGGGTAGGATGAAATTGTATAAACTCCATATCGCTAATATTTGCCCCAGCTAAATAAGCAAGCGCAATTCCATCTCCCATAATGGTGGAAGCACTACTCGCATAGGTGTAAAGATTTCCACAGCCTCCTGTTGCAATAACAGTATGAGCGCTATAAAATTCTGTTCGCGTGCCATCTGCTAAAATCCCTTTTGCGCCAAAGCATTGTTTAGTATTAGTATTTACCATTAATTCATAGACAAAAACATTTTCAATGATTTTAATATTATTAGTCTTCGTTTTCACTAAATACTGCATCAGTTGTTTTCCCGTAGTATCGCCGCCACTGTGAACTATTCTGTTTTCCGAATGAGCACCCTCCATTCCTAATGCAAGATTTCCTGCCATATCCTCATCAAATGCGCATCCACCCTGCCGTAAATCATTTATTAAGAAGGGTGCTGCATTTGTAATTTCCGCTACTACTTCAGGATTATTGTGAAAGCGTCCAGCTTCTAAAGTATCAAGTGCGTGCTTTCTATAATCATCTGAATCTCCCATGCTTGCAGCAATTCCACCTTGAGCTAAATAAGAATTGCTGATTTCGATATTAGATTTTGTGAGAATAATCACATTGAAGTCAGTTGAAAGCTTTTTAGCTAGCTGCAAGCTAGCGATTCCACTACCGATAATCAATACATCTATGGCCATTTTTCACCATCCTATTTTACAAGTGTCTTGACACCTATATTTACATAGATTTAAAATTATGGCAAGGGTTTTTTGGAAAGACTTTTAGCTTTGAATCTGAATCCTGTAAACTACTGATCTTTTTGGAGGAATTTTTGATGAAATATTTTGACTATGCAGCAACTACTTCTTTAGATCCCGATGCTGCTTCTACTTATGTCGAGGTTGCTTGTAAATACTTTGGGAATTCGAATAGTCTTCATGATATGGGAGATACAGCTAGTAGAATCGTAGAGAATTGCCGTGATGAATGGGGAAGATTAATAAACGTAGATAAAAATGGCATATACTTCACAAGCGGCGGTACAGAAAGTAATTTTCTTATTTTGCACAGCTTACTAATGGGAACAAAAAAGGAAGGAAAACACCTAATTACATCAACAGCAGAGCATGCTTCTATACATAGTGCGATGCATGTCTTAGCTGACAAAGGCTATGAAATTACATATTTGCCATTATCAAAAACTGGCTTAATCGATACTCGGTTACTAGAAGAAACAATTCGTCCTGATACCGTGCTTGTTTCTATCCAACATGTAAATTCTGAGATTGGTGCAATCCAGCCTATAAAAGAAATCAGCACGATTTGTAAAAGATACCACATCCTTTTTCATAGTGATATGGTGCAAAGTTTTGGAAAAATAGAGGTTAAAGAAGTAACCCCTTATGTCGATGCATTATCCCTCTCAAGCCATAAATTTTATGGACCAAAAGGCGTCGGTATTGCCTATATTAATCCGAATGTTCCTTGGATTCCAATAGTATTAAATGGCAGCCACGAAAATGGCTTTCGCTCTGGCACAGTTAACACAGCTGGGATTGCAAGTATGACTGTCGCTGCCCAAAAGGCATGTTCTACAATTTCGAAAAACGAAACGAAGCTTTCTAAGTTCCGAAAATTATTTACGAAGATGATTCCGAAAGAATCCGTTACTATTTTTGAATGCACGGATCAATATCCAGGAATTATCGGATTACGAGCTAAAGGGATAGAAGGTCAATGGCTAATGCTTGAATGCAATCGTCGTGGATTTGCCATTTCAACTGGGAGTGCGTGCCAGGTCGGAAAACAAGCCCCTTCCAAAACAATGGAGGCATTTGGATTAGCAGTTCAAGAGGCAAAAGAGTTTGTTCGGATATCGATGGGCAAAGACACCAAGGAAGATGATGTAAGGGATTTGGCCAATACGATTAAACAACTTGCAATAAAGAGTTCACTTCCTAAGTAACCTTTTAATGGAAAGCCATACCCCCTGATATGTTAGGCTTTCCATTGCTTAACGAAATTATTTCTTCAGAATTAAGAAAGAATCTTTGTCATGATATAGTCAGATTGTTCTTCATTCCCCATATAAAAAGAGTGAGCACCAGTCTGAACAAAACCAAACTTTTGATAGAATCTAATGGCTTTTTTATTTTTTTCCCATACACCAAGCCAGATTTTTTTTTTGGATTCCTTCTTAGCAATATCAATAGCTTTATTCATTAGAACTTGTCCAAGACCATGTTTTTGAAATTTCCCTTTTATATAGATTCTTTCTATTTCTAGTGAGTCTTCTCCCATTTGTTCAGATTGTGCGTCCATCCTATTTATCTTTAAATATCCAGCTAGTTCTTTATTTAAATAGACAAAATAGAATTGTGAAGAGAGATTGGACAATTCCTTTTTCAGTTGCTCTAAGTTAAAAGCTTTTTCCAAATAATCTTTCATATTTTCTGGTGAATTTTGATTCCTGAAAGTCTCATCAAAAGTTTCCAAGCTAATATCTTGCAGTTTATGTATATCAGCGATTGTACATTTTTCAATATAAGTCTCCATAGAATACCTGCTCTCCTTCCGTCTTAATAATTGCGCTTATTGCCTTTTTTTACATATTCCCAGTCTTTTTCTATATTTTTTCTTACTCTTAGAAGGAGGGTGAACAAGATATCCACCTCCTCTTTAGACAATCCAGCTAATGCTATTTCATTTGAATAATCATTTTCGCTTTTGATATATGGATACACTTTTTCTCCTTTTTCTGTTGGAAATAGTCTTTTTATTTTCTTGTTATGTGGATCATCTTCTTTTGTAATGAATCCATTAATCTCCAATTTTTTAATTGCTCTTGCAGCCGTTGTTCGATCTACTTTAATCATTTCAGCTAACTTCTCTTGAATGATACCGGGATTTTCAAAAATTCTTACAAGGTATAAATATTGCCCCCTTGTAAGATTATATTCTTTAAATTCGATATTACTAATTGAATCTAGCGCTCTTCCAATCATTCCAATCTCTCGAAGAATTTCTTTCACCTTTCCAACCCTCAATCCTTTTTGTTGTATTTACAATAAAAATAATTAAGTTTATTTTAATCCTTTTTTGCTGTATTTGCAATAAAATAATTAAGAATTAATTACTTTTTATGCACTTTATATAAAGATGCTTATGCAAAAAATCAGTTGGCTCTATAGAGTCAACTGATTTTTAGACTTTAGACAAATTTTTGTATTTTAGAAATAGAATGATAAATTAGCATAGTTATCATTCTCCTTGAATGGTGGAATATTGCTTGCAGCGGGCCTAGTCCATAAATTAAACACTCTCAAGGAATACATGCAATATCAATTCTGCTTTCAAATATATTTTTGTTGAAAACTTTCCTTTATTCATTAATAGTTAAAAAGTAGATTCTGGATGATTAGGTTTCTCCTCAAATACATTATTATTAAGATATTTATGAAAAAACCACTCTCCTATTCCTATTACTACAGCTGATAGAATTGCTGCAACACTCAGGTTATTATCATCTGCAAACATGGATTTACCCATTAAATAAATGATAAGAACCGTCAATATTGCATCTGAAACTGTCGCTATTATGTTACGCTTTACAAATGCTGCATCATCGCCGATTTTTCTAAAGATGAACAAATCACCAATAATGTAAGCAGCAATCGTCAGAACAATGCTGATCCAAAGCGTATTGCCAAATTCCCCATCAAAGATTCCAGTAAGAATAATCCCTAATACTAAGAGGATCATTATTAGCTTAATAACAATCGCCTTCAAATGATTCATCTACATCCCTCCGTGATTTTTATACCTAATAAATACCACGGAAATTTTATGTTAATCCTCTAAGAAAAGAATTTATTATGGTAAATTCTAGAACAGTCTATTAACTTTATCCTATTTATCGCTTCTTTAACATTTTTTTAATTCTTACATAAAAATGGCGCAACTATGAAATATTAATATAATATCAAAAAAATAAAATTGTATTTGATATATGCACTTGTTGGAGGAGTTTTTATGAAGAAAATCAGTCATGATGTAGAACTAACCACAGCTGAAATAGCGAACCTTTGGACTCAATACATAAATGATTCTTTATCCATATGTATTCTTACCCATTCAATTGAAAAGGCAAAAGACAAAGACATTAAAGAAGTACTTAACTTTTCCCTTAGTCTTGCTGAATCCCATATTACTAAAATTACTGATTTCTTTACTAAAGAGAACTTTCCCATTCCCAAAGGTTTTTCAGTGGAGGAAGATGTTAATTTAAATGCTCCTTCTATCTTTACTGACGCTTTTATTATAGCGTATTTACATGTTATGACCTTACTGGGATTAACTGGATATGCAGGTGCCGTTTCTACATCATCAAGAGATGACCAGTTAGATTACTTTATTCAATGCAACAAGGAAACGATGGAGTTACATAAACGAATCGTTTCCATCATGTTAAATAAAGGATTCTATAGTAAAACCGCTAGAATTAATACACCAGAGCAAGTCAAATTTGTCGATGACCAGAGTTATTTAGCTGGATGGTTTGGGAAAAAACGACCATTAAATGCGATTGAAATAAGTGGTATGAGTTTTAACATGAAAAAAGACATAGTAAAAACCGTTTTAGAATTAGGATTTGCTCAAGTTTGCCAAACAAAAGAAATTCAAAAATATTTTGAAAGAGGTAAAAAAATTTGTTTGAACCACTTCACTACTTTTAATACTATCCTTAGAAAGGAAGACTTATCTTCTCCGAAAACATGGGTGTCGGAAGTAACAAATTCCACCGTTCCCCCTTTTTCTGATAAATTAATGTTATACCATATTGTTACATTGGTTTCTTCTGCAGTTGGCTATTATGGTGCTGGCTTATCTGTTTCTCAAAGGAGAGATATCGCCGCAGAATATACGAAATTCATGGCTGAAGTGGGTTTATACGCCGAAGATGGATGTGAATTATTAATAAAGTATGGATGGCTAGAGCAACCTCCGTTAGCTGATAACAGACAGACTTTAGCAAATAATAAAGAATAATTCTTACTGCTAGATTTACTAGTTAGGAAAAAAATATATGGAGCATAGTCTCACAGGCTTTGCTCTATTTTTAAGATCCATTTGAAGATTGCTCTTTATTTCATTTCCTCTTTAATACTTTGAGTCAAGCATTTACTAATATTATCTATTTACATAGATATATCTTTCATCAATGTTTACTTACTCCTTTTCAAATCCTGTTTTTCTATTAATTGTAGAAATTTATTCTTCGTTTCTGGATGATAAGTAATAATTTCACCATTATATATAACTGTAAATACGCCGAAGGGTGTTGGAGACTGATGTTGTACCATTTCATTATCGTTCATTTCAAGTACTGTTACATTTAAGCCGTGCTCATCTGCTGCAGCTTGTAAATTATCAACTGCATCCTGCGTGAACGGACATTGGTTTGATTTGAACACCGTAATCCCATTATCATATTCGTTTGCTAGTTGCGGCCAATCAATAAAGCTAGGTTTCCGATCATTTTGAAAAGCATAAGCCATTAATTCAAAATCCCCTTTTTTATCCACTTGATTGAAGCCTTTTTTTTCAAAGATAGTTTTGTCTGGTAACCAGCTTTTCTTACTAGTGACTATTGTAATACCATCTAAATGTAATTCTCTCGCATCCGTTATACATTCCTCTAAGAGCTTGCTACCATAGCCCTTTCCTTTGCTCTTGCCAACGATCCAGAAGCAATGAATCACCATATATTTCTTGGCATTTATCGCTCGCCAAGTAAATTCACCGGGAATATATTCAATAAACCCTCTTTGTCGACCGTCTTCTAGAAGGATTTTTACTTTTAACCCATCTTTAAACCGTTCCTTCAGCCATGCTAGTTTATTTTGATACCCTTTTGATTTTGGTTTGCTTCTCATACAAAAAAATCCGTATTCATCCACGTTTTCAGCATTTACATTCAAGATTTCAAACATCGTCTCTCCTCCGTATCTTTTAAATGGAATGTTCATCAACTATAGACATTCTCCTACAGATTGCTTAATGCTTCTTATAATCCATTTTTCTTCCCTAATACTTTCCCCATAATCATAAAAGGATCCTCAGTCTTATTCAGTATGAATGCATTCTTAATAACAGTCCATCCTAAGCCAGTGTATAAACTTTGTGCCGCTGTATTCGTTACTTGTGTCGTTAATACAGCTGTTTTATTGTCTACACCAAGCAACAAATCTCTTATTAATTTACTTCCAAATCCTCTTTTTCGATGCAAGGGATGAATAACTAATTCAACTACTTCAAAGCAATCTTTCAACCAAAAATCGTATTCTTCCTGACTGAGCTCATTAGAAAGCAGTGTATGATAGTATTGTTCTGGTAAAGATATATATCCATATACAAACCCTATTAGTCTCCCTTCTGCTGAAATTATCCTATTCCCCCTAAATCCTTTATACTTAATGTGTCTTACTAAAGGTTCCTTAATAGATTTATTCCATACACTTTTATACAGCTCTTCCATTTGTTCTATTATGATGTTATCTTTCTCTATTGATAACACCCGAACCATTTTGTCGCACCTCCCTCCTTGCTATAGTTTCATTTTCAGCCCTTCATGTGTTGCTTGAAAGCCTAATCGTTCATAAAAACGCAAGGCATCTGGTCTTTGTTTGTCAGTCGTAAGCTGAATTAAATGACAGCCTCTTTCTTTGGCACGCTCGATTGCCCAGTTAATTAGTTGAGTACCTACCCCTTTTCCTCTTACAGAAGAGGCAGTTCTTACCCCTTCAATAGTCGCTCGCCATCCTCCTTGATGGGTAATATATGGAGTAAATGTAATTTGTTGAACCCCAACTACTTCATTTCCAAAACATGCTACCACTAATTCATTATTGGGATCTTCTGCAATAGCTTGAAACGCTTGCAGATAACTGGCAGGTAGTGGCTGTTCATAACGCTCTCGCTTACTGCCTAAAACATCATCAGCAAGCATAGCTACAATCTGATCTAAATCTTGTAATACTGCTAACCTAAACTCTAATGACTCCGTCACTTTATTTCCCCCTTTAGTAAAAAACTATTTCGATAGTTCTCAATTGTTTATCCAGTCGTTTGAAAAGCTAATAGACCTAACGACTATAATATAAAGGACAGTAATTTACTTTTCAGCTCCTATTTTAGATTAAAGCCACTCTGCAAACCAAGCCACATAGTATGCTGCTGGTAAAAAGATTATTTGTGCTACTATGGTACCGATAAATTTAGAACTAACCATTGTTAATGAGTAACTTTTCAAATAGATGTAGTCCGTTTGTTTTTTCATGACGCGATCGGCTAACACAGACGCCTTTGGATCAATAAATAAGGTCAGAATGATGGTGGCAATCCCGTTTATTACCCCTGAGGACATTAAAGCTGCCTGAGAAACTTTTGCAGGAACTAACATGGAAGCATATATGGAGGATATGACACCCGTCGTAAATATAGCTGAAATAATGACATTTAATACAAATAAACGCTTTGGAACTGTGTTTAAGGTAATTCCTCTAAAATAGGAAATTCTCGGTAATTTGAGACATTTTACAAGCTTTTTCCAATTGTTTTTCTTGAATAATTTAGAAAAAAGAGCTAGCATGGACCCTCTTTCATTTGCTAATTGAACAATGGCTCGTGAAAAAATATTAATAAATGTTGGAAACAACAGGATTCCAAATAATACTCCCAATGATGTTACTCCTATCAAAATTCGATATTGCGCCGCAATAAAAGTTAATTTGTCTGCCCCTTTGGGAACTTCTGCTATCAATTTTGCTGTTAATGGCTGTTGAAACATAGTGGAAAATCGCGAAACAATAACCATTGTGCTAAATAACGATATAGCAGTAGCAATTAACCTTACTCTCGTACCAGATATTCTTGTTGAATAGGCCAATGTTTCTACCATTGTAATCACTAATAGTAAAATAGAAATAATGATGACCTTTGACGTTATTAATTCCATAAAAACTCCTTTAATTTTTATTCTAGCTACATTATAACTCTTTTTCTGAAATTAACTAGAAATATTTACTAAAGTTGATTTTACATTAAGTAGATGTTGTTATTGCAATAAAAGGACACCAATAGAAGTGTCCTTTTCTTTATATGTATTTATTTTAAAGGCTATTTTGCTGTAACTTTACGATATACAATATAATTCGCAGTGTTCAAAATAATTGTTACAGAAAGTAGAACTGCAGTCGCAACCACTACCCCACCTGTTGTGTCCATCATTGCACTCCAATCCTCCATTTTTACAAGATAATAGCTATAGATAATCTGAAAAGAGATAGAAATCGCACAAGCACTCATGCTAAGAAAACAAATCATTAGCCCATTTCTCTGAACTTTCTCTTTATTTCCCATTAAGTTTGTAGCCGGCAATATCCAAGCAATTAAACCAAGCACCAGGCTCCCAATATTCAGTAAACCCATTATATTTTAGTGCCTCCTTATTATATACTTTTCATATTTAAAAGCCCTAGAAGTATATTCCTTTATTCAGTGTATAGATAACTCTTTATCCTAAAACTAAATTACTTCCTTATTTGATATCATTTTTTAACCATTTAAACCATCTTCCATGTCCGTCTGTTTCTGCAATGGTATTTTCACTCTTCTTACCGGCCATATAATAATCTAAGTGTAAGTATCTATCTTGAATATTATTATAAAGATGAAATACTTCTCTGTGCTTCCCGATTTCTTCCACGCTTTGTAACAGAAGCTCCTTCCCTTCTCTTGGTATTTGATTCGCTACATGGGTATGAAAGATGCAAATGGCACTGCCCTCTGGAATAGTTTCGGCATAATATGGCAGCATGCTTACTCCATCACCGCTCACTACGTTCAAAGCACCTTCTCTTCTGTAATCTGCCGCTTTTTCAAATAAGAATAATCTCTCTCTATGTTCTGGCCATATCAATGCTTTTAGCCATAATTCTTCGTCTTTGTCATGTAAATCTATCGTATGTAAATCAAAACCAATCCTTGCCGTAACAGGAGGAGAAGTTTTCAATAAGAATGGCATATTTTCTCCTATTACAGTCGCAGTAATTGGCAGTTCTGACTCTGAATTTCCATACCATTCTTTACCGTATGAATAGGCATACTTATCCCACTGAAGCTGAAATCCTGCACTAGTGCCTATTTCGATTAACGCTAGCGGTTTCTTTGCTAGATTATATATCATACAAAAAGCAGGATAAAGGTAAGAACATCTTCTCACCTCATTCGTTTGGACTAACTTCGTTTGGAGAATCCATATAATCTCCTTTTGATATTTGAGGCAGAAATCTTTAAAAATAGGAAACGCAGCCTTAGCTGTTTTGGGATTCTCTGTGATACTAGGGTAATAATCTTTTAGCGAGTGATTGGTCCCCTTTAACAGTAGGTAGTGAACTGCACCAAATAATAGATTTGGGACAGGCTGCCCCTCTCTAGCACATTTAGCAATATTAAGAAGCGTTTTATCCATTGCAATTTGTTTTGACAAAAGTTCGTAAATGAAGCTTGATCCCTTACATTCCTTTTCTGCAAAGGTTAAAAATGTTTGAGTCAGCATTTCATTAGTTTGCATTCTCCTAATCATCCCCTCATATGAATTGTACTCTCCCCTGTTTAATGCTGTATGTGCTTAAATGCTTAAAAATTTTCTCTACTTATTATATGTAGTTTGGCTGATTTCCACCTTGCTTTGGCTGATAAATTCGGTGTTTGGCTGATTTCCCTCTTACTTTGGCTGATAATTTCGGCGTTTGGCTGATTTCCTTCATACTTTGGCTGATAATTTCGGCGTTTGGCTGATTTCCCTCTTACTTTGGCTGATAATTTCCTAGTTTGGCTGATTCTCCTTTTACTTTGGCTGATAATTTCGGCGTTTGGCTGATTTCCCTCTTACTTTGGCTGATAATTTCCCAATTGGGCTGATTCTCCTCTTACTTTGGCTGATAATTTCCTAGTTTGGCTGATTCTCCTCTTACTTTGGCTGATAATTTCGGCGTTTGGCTGATTCTCCTTTTACTTTGGCTGATAATTTCCTAGTTTGGCTGATTTCCCTCTTACTTCGGCTGATAATTTCCCAGTTTGGCTGATTCTCCTCTTACTTTGGCTGATAATTTCCTAGTTTGGCTGATTCCCCTCTTACTTTGGCTGATAATTTCCTAGTTTGGCTGATTCTCCTCTTACTTTGGCTGATAATTTCCTAGTTTGGCTGATTTTCCTCTTACTTTGGCTGATAATTTCCTAGTTTGGCTGATTTCTTTCATACTTTGGCTGATAATTTCGGCGTTTGGCTGATTCTCCTCTTACTTTGGCTGATAATTTCCTAGTTTGGCTGATTTCCCTCTTATTTTGGCTGATAATTTCGTTATTCAGCTGATTCCCTTCATATTATGGCTGATATTATATACTTCTCTATTTAATTGAGAGCCTATTAATTTATTCAACATAACTCCCCATTATAATTTCAACTCCAAATATCTAGAATTCTCATATTAAATAGAAATAAAGCATAGTAGACTGCTTATCGCCACCAATTAAAAAGATTTATTGATATTCAACTTCTTTATTACTCGTATTGCTCGTTCCCCAAAGAGATGAATAATTAAATTAGACTTAACACTTAGACAAAAATAAATACTTATTCCCACAACCATACAAACAATCACTATAATACATGCGTCTAACTTAGCTTGAGTTGATAAAAATAAAGTTAATAGCATATAGGTAATTAGTGTTCCAATAAACATAACGAGTGTAAAGAATCCGATTTGCAGTACTCTATTGATTACTAATTTTAAAGAATAGCCAGCAAACTTTTTTATTGCATAAAAATTAATAATAATTGCCACTAAATATCCTATGCTTGTTGCTATTACTGCCCCACTTGTTGCAAAAATTTTGATAAGTGGTATGTTCAGACATAATTTCACAATCAAACCTACCAACAAACTTATAATAGTATATTTTTGCTTATTTATTCCTTGAAGGACCGCTGCTGTAATAGAGAAAAGGGAAAAGAGAATAGCTACCGGAGCATATATTCTTAATATGTCTGTACCAAGTTCTTTATGATGATAAAATAAGGTATAGACCGGTTCGGCAAGCAGCGAAAGACCTACAACAGCAGGTAATGTAAAGAATAGAACAATCTGAATTGTTTGATTCACTTGTTGAACTAAACTGACATGATCTTTTTCTGTATATGCTTTCGTAATAGCAGGCACTAACGTTAATGAAAAAGCAGTTGCTAAAGAGACTGGAATAATGACAAGTTTATGAGTATTTAAAGTCAAAACACCAAATGCAGTTACTACTTGATCTTTTAAGCCAATAGATTCCATTGCACCTTTGAAAGTAAGTTCATCAATAAACTGGAATAATGGATTTGCAAGACCTACAAAAATAAAAGGGATCGCATATACGATAATCTCTTTGTATATTTCCTTAAGGGAAACATCAATAGCTCCTTTATTTTCTAAAAGAAGCTTATTAAGATGGGGTTTTCTTTTGGACCAATACCATAATAAGACTACTAAACTTCCAACTGCCCCTATAAATGCCGCAAAGGTTGCTACACTGACAGCAGTAACTAAACTTCCTTTTAAGAGATTTAATATAATATAGGCACCAGAAAGCATAAAAATAACTCGCACAATCTGCTCAACTACTTGAGAAACTGCCGAAGGTCCCATTGATTGATGCCCTTGAAAAAAACCTCTAATCAAACTCATAAATGGAACAATCAGTAATCCAAAGCTAACCGCACGAATAACAGTTGTCCCATCTTGAACACTTACATCGGCGTTATCTGGAATGCTAGCTGCTGCTAAAATGGGCGCAAAGAAATATAAAATAACAAATGCGACAATTCCAGTACAACTCATCATAATAAGCCCAGATTTAAATAATTTTCTCCCTACTGCATACTCCTCTAGAGAATTATATTTAGAAACAAACTTTGCCACTGCTAATGGCAAGCCAGCAGTGGCTATACTGATAAAAATAGAATAAGGGATATAAGCCATTGAGTATAAAGCATTTCCTTTTTCCCCTACTATATGATAAAAAGGAATAACATAGAGCATGCCAAGAACTTTTGAGATAATTGTTCCTAGCGTTAAAAGAAATGTTCCTCTTAGAAGTTTTGATGATTCCATTAAATCCATCCTTTTAAATATCTTTTCAAATAAATAAACCTTTAAAATTAAGTTTAAGTGGCATTAACCCCACTATAATTCTTATTTTTCTGAAATTCCATTTGCCAACAACAAAAAATATGTCCAAATGGTTATTGGAATCATCAAAATAATATTAGATAGAATACTAAAAATTTTTATGCTTTTATTATTAGATTGTATACCTATAATAAGTGAAACAAGTAGACCTAAGTCAATTAATAAATATAAGGATATTGGTATCCACAGAGTTAAATTAGACCCCCTTACAAAAAGAAAAACTGCAATTGAGGCTAAGAATAAGAATAATGTTAAAATAAGGGATATAAATTCTTTCTTATTTTTTTGTGACAAGTTTTCCCCTCCTTTATTAATAGATTATAAAGTACTCATTGAAAAAAGACCAATATATGGTAATAAAATATGATGCAAATTAAATAAGATATAGAGCGTTTAAAAAGTGATGGAATTAATCGCCCTTAGAAGAACTCCTCTTGGTGCTGCAATAACTATGAAGTAAAAAATGTCTAGAAGATTGAGCTTAATAATTGCTTCGTTTTTTTATCCTATCATATTACCTGCAGGATATAATTTTTCGATTGTCTTACGAAAACTGTTTATTACTTCTCTCCCAGATGCTAAAATATGGTAACAACTATGTAGTGCTTTCAACAAATATCCGGCATGATGCTGAGTTTATAAAATTAGCAGATTAATAAGTACATCTTCTATATCCTCATACATAACAAGAGATTAACTTATTGCATTTGAAGGGAGTATATATGAATAAATGGGCTAGAAAACTATTAAATACCTCTAGGGGAAAATTCGAAATTTTTATTAAAGGGCAAGGTGAACCTCTTTGTATAACCCATCACTATGCAGAATTTAATGAGACAGGAGATTATTTTGCAGAATCCTTTGTCGATACGCATGAAGTATTTCTTGTTAATCTCAGAGAAGCAGGTAGCTCCGATAAGGCTACTCAACCGTATGAACTAGGGTTACTAGAGTCTATCTTCGACTTAGAAGCAATACGGGAAGCATTAGGATTTAAAAAATGGAACTTGGCAGGACATTCCACTGGGGGTATTCTAGGAGTTATTTATGGGATATATTGCTCTAACAGTTTGAGAAAACTTGTTTTAGTAGGAGCTGCTGCAAGAGAATCCTGACTGTATATACAATGATAAACATCCATCCTTTAAGAAAATGCAAGATTTGATGGAAAAGATAAAACAATCTGATTTATCAATTACAGAAAAGATGAGAATTACGAAAGAACGAACAAAGTTATCCTTATATACTCCTGAAAACTATGGAGAGTATTTTTCCCTTCCCATTCAAAAGAAAATATCCTCGATTAGACTGAACTATTTTAGCCGGGAAGTGCAACTTTTTGATGTTACTAGGAAGCTTAAGCTGATTTCAACTCCAACATTAATCATATGTGGAAAATTCGATGTTCAGTGCCCTCTTTCCTATTCGCTTGAAATGAATGAGTGCATTCCTCATTCGAAATTATTGATATTTAATCAAAGCAATCATTATCCGTTTCTAGAAGAAGCTTCACGATTTAAGGATGAAATAGATGCATTTATGGGGGGAATTTCATGCAATTAAAGAAGATAGATATTGATATGATCGCTCGCTCGTTGCTTACTTCTCTGATCTCCGCTATTTGCGTTAGTACGATTTACCTTATTAGTTCTTCTTATTTTAGTTTGTTGGGAATACTAATATTTAGTTTTATTTTCTTTTGCTTTTATTTGGTTATCGCGTCGCCGCTGCAAATTTTGCTAAATCAAAGACCAAAGAAATTTAGTATTCTCTACCTCGCGATCTATAATATTTTTTCTGGGGTTGTCACATGGATTGTTGCCATGTTTTTTGATATGAAAGATCCTTTCCATTCTTCCATCTTTTATTTTCTATTTATTTTGTGTGCATCTCTTTTTTGGATAGTTGATTCTCTGTTACTTCAGAAAAAAGCGGAATAAATATTGAAATCTGGTGTAAGAAATAAGGAGGAAACCGATGAAAAACTCATTACAAATAATAGCAGAAGCTTCTTATTCATTAAATTTTTTGGTTTATGTTCAAAATATCTTTCTCAACCAAAATAAAAATAAGGATAATTGGAAATTCCCCTATCTCCTAACAACTTGTGAGTTTCGAAAGGATTTTTTATTACAGTATCGCGGCTTATGGACTAAGATAACGAAAAGTATTTCTGAGAATAGAGATATTGACCAGGATATTTTCTATAATGAAAAACACTTATTTTATCATGAATTGTGTGATGTTACTGTCGATAATCTAACTGCTTTTAATCAAATATATGATTCCTTTTTCACTTGGTGGACAAGTCTAGCAGGTGGATTTTCCATTGAAAGGGCTATGGGCGAAACAATAGAGCATATCTATCATGATGTTTCAACTAAACTATTAGAAGAAAAAATCATCCCCAAAAAACCATTACATATTAACTTTATTTATGATAATTCTATAATAGAAGATTTAACCGCTTTTTCCTATTTCGCTGTATTATCAATAAATGATTGTATACTTCATTATAAAGAGGCCGTTGCTCGAATTAAGATTTGTGTAGATTAATTAGCTTCTATAATGGATTCAAAGTTATTTTTCATTTATAGAAGCCTTAACTTAATAACAAACTACCTACTTCTTCCCAGTCCTTCACTCTCGTTATTCGTTCGTGCTTACACATTTGATTGTATGGCTTATCAAGTAGCAATACATCTATTCCACTATTTGCAATAGAAAATGCATGGGCAGGGTTGTCTTCAATAAATAGAGTGACATTATGAATTAAAGCACATTCAGGCTTACCATTTATATATTCTGAAGCGCATACTATATCATCTATGGGCAACTTATTTTTAACAACCCAAAGTTCCGCTGAATTCATCCAAGCTTTTGACCTGCCCGTCATGATTGATAGTTTTGAAGTTTTGCTTAGTTCACTAAGTACATCAATTAAAAATGGATATGGTTTAGCTGAATGCAGTTCCTTTTGATTGTTTGTAAAAAAATCTACAAATGCTTCAAAGGAATATCCATATAAATCCGAAACTCCGTACTCTACCATTTCTTCGTAATCCAAATTTTTGTTATGTATTTTATTTAAAAGTTTTACAATCGATTTTCTCATATCAACAAGTGTATCATCAAAATCTATTCCAATATGGTTCATATAGCCCCTCGCTTTTTATGTCTTTCTCTTAAAATATTTTTTAGAACACCTAGTATATATTGCTTTATTTTTAGCACTAAACCCCCAAAAAACGCGGAACTTTTACTCTTTCTCTATATAGTTCTTGGACCATTTTCTGTTTTTTTAATTTCTCTTCCTTGTCTCGCTTCATCCCTTTTATAACTTATACGCTTCTCGACTTAAAATATCATTCCATTTAGCGTGGTTCTATTCTTTCATTAACTTTTCTATAATGAAAGGCAATTCTCCTAAATCATCTACAATTAAATCTGCTTCGGCATTTCTCCAATGCAAATCCTTCTTCCAAATCCCTTTCATCCCTACTTTTTTCGCAGCAAGCACATCATTTTCTGGATGGTCTCCTACAAATATAGCTTCGTTTGCCTGCACATTCAGTATGTTTAAAGCTTTATTAAATATCCTAGGATCCGGCTTTTTTATCCCTTCCCATTCGGAAACCAAAATGACATCAAAATATTTTTCTATCTGCAAAGACTTCAAATTATCCATTTGAAATTGTCCAAAGCCATTGGTTATCATTCCTAAAAGAAGATTCTGGCTCTTTAATCCCTCCAACATCTTCTTAAGATTGGGAAAAGGCATGCAGTGATTTTTAAATTGGCTAAGATAATCTTGTAAGAGCTCTTCCCATGTTATCTCCTTAACCTCAAATTCAGCTGCTAATTGTTGATATACCTTATCCTTCCAAACATAGCCGCGTTGATCCAATTCAATAAATCTCTTTATATATGTATCTTTGGGAATATGGCCAAGCTCTATATTTAATCTATCATATTGACAATCCACAAACATTTCTATTGATGCATCTCTATTTAATAAGGTACCATCTAAATCAAATATAATCGCTTTAATCATGGTTAATTGTCGATCCCCCTCCCTAATGTTAAAATTTTTTCTCTGTACTAAATTCATTTTTTTAAACGATTCTCCTTTTCAATTACATTATTTGTTAAAATAAAGAAAGTGAAGAGATTGGAGGAAGACAACATGCTTAAAAGAAAAGTAGTATCAGCTATTCTGACTTTATTTTTATCCACTTTTGTATTACTGTTTTTCTTCCATTAGACCTATTTTTTACTGAACCGGTTAATCAAGATATTGATTTAAAAGAAAATCTTATAAGCTATACTCTCTTTTTCAGCTTAGGTTTACTTCTATATGGCCTTCCGATCTCCATCTTAATAGAGAAAATAACAAGCAAACTTCCTCAAGGCAGGCTCGCATTTAGCTTTATATTATATGTTTTCTTTGGTTTTCTACCTTTCTTTTTTCTTTGGATTTTCACTATTTACTCCTTAAGTATATCTATTATGTTCTTGCTTATGGATGAATTAATAAGACGATTTAGAGAAGAAAAAAATCGTATCATAAACAATGTTTATTAGTTATCGATAAATCCTTTAAAAGGAGGAGCAAACACTTGAAGAAAAAAGCGCTTATTTTCTTTACAACCGTGACTTGGTTAATGATACTATGCCCTTTTGCTCTATTAGGATATATCAACTATCAAAAATATCAAGAAGAGGACATACTAGAAATTGATACTACCTTGACAAAAGCAAGCTATCACTTTACCACTTTTGTGACTTTTAGAGATGAACCGAACCAAAAATATGAATATATACGTATTGATAAGGAAATTAGACAAGCTTCCCCCAATCCTAATGAAGAGGAGGAACATTTATATAAATACCTTGATTTTAACAAATATAATTAGTTAAAATTCAAATTTTCCCATCTCTTACACTGTTTTGCTGGAGAATGTTTTGTATTAGAGTAAAAGGGATTAGTTCGATATGTAACTTCCATTATTGATAATGTTCGTTGTATTTTCCTTCTTCATAAATTTCTCTTGCGCCAAGAGCTGTCCATTCTTGGGGTGTTAAATCTGGATGTAAATCTAAATAGGATCTCATCATTTGATAACCCACATTGTAACCATAATTATAAGGCAATCCATTCCCGCCCGATATTATTTCTGCTGCCCTGTAGGGATCTTCTTGGAATAAATCTGGTTCAATTTGATTCCAATCATCCTTATTAAAATTGTAATTAATAGTAGTTAGAGAAATATCTGGATATACAAGCTTTTCAAATATTACTGCTTTCCCTTCAAGAATTAAGTTATCCAATACGGTATGAGAGTGAGAATTATTAAAGTACATTTCCGTCCACACACTATGATGATATTCGTGAGCAATTCCTGCTTTAAGAGTTTCCTCATTAAAAAGTTCATTGTATAATACACTGATTTTTCCTGCTCCCTCTGTAAACATTAAAGTTGTACTCTTAGTTGCCTCTGTAGGATAAATACATATATTCGTTTTTTGATTTGATGGTATATAATTAGAAGATTTTATTAAACTTTCCTCAATGGCTGAATTTATAGCCTTCACATCCATTGTTTGAATGATATTATTAACTTCTTCTCTATTTTCTGGTGCTTTAACAGTCTCTGTGAAATACTCTGCATCCTGATAACATGCCTCATAAATAGGATTAATTACTTCCTCTTCAAACACCTGACTTTCTGACATATTTACATCCTCTTTTATTCTTTTTTCGAAGTTCTCATATAGTTTATATACGTGAATTATATGGTACGATTGACCAGTTTCAGGATGTTGAAATGAGTATGTAAGTCCTTCTTTTACCTTTTTTTCTTGTTCTACTATCTCATTTTGTTGACATGACGATAATAAGAAAATAGTAAACATCAAATAATATTTAATTCCCCGCAAAGTTACACCTTGCCTCCCATAGATTTTTCATAATTTATACGTTCTAAGCACGTAAAAGTTCCCGAACATTCTAATAATTCTTCATAGAAAAGGAGAAGAAAATAGAAAGGACTACCGAGAAGAGAAATAGAAGATAATTTTTTAAACCCTCCTCTACTTATTTTGATAGAATATACTACTAAGCAGTTAGATACTTATATAGGAGTAAAACTATTTGTCCAATGTAAAAACGAATTCAAGACCAGTTGGCTTTCTTTTGAGAGGCTCATTGTATTCCTTGAATATTAATTTAATGTTTGACATATTATCAGGTAAGGGCGGTGTTACAATGAATTCAAATGATATATGCCCACCGGAAGCTCCACCATGATCGTTTCGACAGTCGTAATCAATATGAGTGCCATCGATGGAAAGTTCTATAAATATAAAATGGTGCATATCTCCAGGCTTCTCTTCGGAGACGTCCTTATCAATATTCAAGTGAACTACACTGGCATTTTCATATTGACGAATAAATGGTACTGAATAGAAAACGTTATTATCTTCATACGATTTTAAAACTGGTTTATTTTTCAGAAATCCTTTAGGTACTTCTATTGGTTTATACATATCCTCTCTTGGTAAGTGGCTAAAAACATCATTTAAAAAATCCCCATTCAAATTATATTTTTTAGACCAAATAGCAATATGCTGCGAAGTTGGATCTCCAGGATCACTTGATATTATTTTTCTTTGACTTATTAATTCACATATTTTTTCATCAATTGACTCCACACGTTTATCATAATAGTTACCATAGGATTCAAGTGTCATTTTGTACTCTCCTATACTCACGTTTTTATTTCCAATATAACACATTATAGGAAATATTTTAAATTGAATAACAAATCACTTATAGTGTCAATTTTATTAGTCTTTCATTTTTTTTATTTTTTTGTTAGCAAAAAGCAACCGAATTATATAACCCAAAGATGGGAGAATAGAATAAGAATAATTTGTCCTAGAAATTATAAGAGAGAACTATAGAATCACCTAAAATTCTGCAGCAATTCTATTAAGTTCAGCAGGATTCTTTATAATAAGTCAATGGCCACAATTTACAATCTCCATTAATCTAGCATGTGGAATAAAACCTAGAAGCAGCTGCTTTATTTTAATTGGTGTTAATAATTATCTAAATAATTTCAAATACCCTTTTAAAAGGGTTCTTATAATAGGAGACACAGTTATTGATTGTTTTACAACGTGATTCTTATTCTGTAAATAGTTTTTAATTTGTTTTCTTCTATTAGGAACCATATTTAATGGTAAATGATGTATATTTACCCATGCAACTTTTTCTGTTTCTGGTCCTTCTTCTATTAGATTTCCTCCTTTCACTTCCCCCAAGAATAAATACTGCATATCATTGAATTGCGGTTGGAAATATTCCCCGATTTTCCGTTTAATTTGAATAATGTATCCAGTTTCTTCTTCTGTTTCTCGAATGGCACAGTCTTCTAATGTTTCGTCCTTTTCCCATCTACCTCCAGGCAAATCCCAAATTGGAACATCCTTCCGTTTCGTCAATAAGACTTGTCCCTTGTCATTTATTACTATCGTAAAGCAACCTGATGTTTTTGCCATTTTCCTATCCTCTCAACCTTTTTCTTTTAAATAATTTTAACAGATTTTTCTAAAAATACGAACTACGAGTCTATATAAATAGGAAAAGGATAATAATAGTTTCCCAAGAAGTTTTAGGATTCAAATTATTTAGATAGCTTTCTTTTTGAGCCTAGTTATTTATTTCATAAAAACAAAAGCCATTAATCATTGTGTTTCAACAATGATTAATGACTTCCTGGTAGAATACTTAGTGATGTACTATAAATGTAAAATATAAGCGAGTATTATTTCTGTACAATAGGAAAAGTAACGGTAACTTCTGTTCCTTTTCCTTCCTCACTCTTAAAATGAATGGTTCCATCATACTTTTCGATAATATTATAGCAAATCATTAAACCAAGCCCAGTTCCTTTCGCTTTTAAGGAATAGAAAGGCGTTCCTATCTGCTCTAATTGTTCTTCGTTCATCCCTGTACCGTTATCGATAATTACAATTTTTAATTCGTCTAATTCCCCTATTAATTTTACATGGATGGTATCACCAGGCTGGGAGGCTTCAATCGCATTTTTCAATAAATTTACGAATAGTTGTTTAAATTCCATGATATTACATTGAATCTTATAGTCTGTTTCACTTTCTAATTCAATATGTATCGTATCATTCATTGCATATGAATTCAGTAAGTCCATAACTGTATGAAGAGCTAGTTTAACGGAAATAATCTCTGTCTTCGTTTCGCTTGGTTTAGCTAATGATAAAAAATCTGAAATAACTGTCTCAGCTGCTTCTAGCTCATCTAACATCAGCTTATATTGTTTTTTTATATGTTCAGGTATTTCCTTATCCTTTTCATGAAGCTGGATAAATCCTTTTACTACCGTAATAGGATTGCGAATTTCATGTGCAACAGCTGCCGCAAGCTGTCCAGTTGTCCGCAGCTTTTCAGCTTGCTTAACTTGAACATAATATAGCTCTTGATCCTTCATTCTTTTTTGAAAAAGCAGGAAAAGAAATAGCAGCAAAAGCTGTGTCCCCAAGAAATTAGTGATAACTCCTATAAAATCCAAATAGCTATAACTATGTATGCCAGGGGTATTATTCATCATCAAATAAATAATTACGCATAACATAATAGTAATGTTCCCTAACAATGTAATATAAAATAATCTTATATGTAAAAATAAGACAGGAATAACTGGGATAAAACAAATCAGCAATATCAAAGCAAATCTGTCAGGAAACCGTAAATACATAAAGAAAAAGTAGGCAGACATCAAAAAAATAATCGTTGCTCTAAAATTTAATGTATCTTTTTTGGGAAAAATGACTAGTAGAATAGAAATACTTACAACGAATAAACATTGCAAGATTAAAGACATCGAAATAATTTGATCATCCTCTATGTAAACTATCACTATCCCTGCGCTCATTAATATGATGAATAAGCCAATAATCATACGATAAAGCTTTATACTAGGTAAAAATTCATTGTCAATCATTAAAACAGTCCTCACATTAATATTAAATTGTAGGTTATTTAAATGCTCCTGAAAAATGGTACATCATAATCATAACTGAAGTTTTTATAGTACACAATTTGTAATCTTTATTCACTAAGACGTTCAATTTCTTGTCAAACGAAGGGCAAGCTTTTTATACTCACTACTATGTAAAAGTCTATTTTACCTTATTGTTCCAACTTTTTGTAGTCTAATCTGACTATTCCTTTTTGTTAATTCTATATTATTGCCGTGATTATCATTTATTTAAAAATTCCCATGGTTCATTTATTAGCATAATTCGATCATTGTTTCCATTTAAAAGAATTCAAAAGACCACCTAAGAAATCACATTAGATGGTCTACTAAAATACATATGGAAAAATGTGTACATTTATAGTTAATTACTTTCTGCTTTTAAATTACTCGACAATATCGCAAGGAAGTGTAACTCTCTCCTTCTACATTGCCGTATGTATCTTGTTCTTTCTTAAAAATAAATCCTTTCGCTTCATAGAATGGGATTCCTTTTTGATTACCTTTCGCTACTGACACCCATTGCTCACTTGCTGCGAACTCTTCCTTCTGCTGTTTTGTGAGAACATCTAATAATTTTGTACCAATGCCTTCATTCCGTCTATCCGGACTGATGTAAAAAACAAACACTTCGCCAGCGGTATCATTTATCATGCCACCACCGATGGCACCAACTACTTCATCATTATCAATGGCAACAAAATAGCCTCCCCATTCTCTACTTGTTTCCGTAACTTCCCTGTGAATTCTTTCCCGATTATAAAACGTTGAAATAATTCTAGTAATATATTCTTTTGAACAGAGATCTTCATATGTTGCCCAGTAGCCATCCCTGCAAACCTTCGCAATTCCTTCTACATCTTTCGGTTCCGCTTTTCTAACTTCAATCACAATCTCACCCCCTGTTATTTATATTATGTAACACCCATTAACACAAAGGTCGGGAAATTGTATTTTCTATCCATCTGGATCTGCCTCAACAACTTCACATTCACGATTAATAGGTCCTTGGACAATTCTACAGTCTGCTTTCTTAATGGCAGACACAGAAAGTTCTATAGTATCAACCTGTAACTAAATGATTTTCCTCTATTACTTTATATTTTCATATTTCTTTCCATATTAGGATTATAAACTTGCAGCCATTTTTCCGTGATACTTATCATCCATTCTCCCAATTCATTTAAAAAATTTATAATAACTTCTGAATTACTTATTGGATTAACAGCATACTCCAGTGCTTGTTTCATTTCGGATTCTTTGCTTGGAAAATGTTCAGAAAATAGTTTATATGCCGGGTACAGATCCCTTGTGTATTTGTTTTCTTCCACTAGAACCAGTGCTAGTCCTGCCCTAACAATGATTTTCATTATCCATCTGCAGCAATCCAATACATCTTCAACATCTTCGTTCCCAGTAAGTTCTTCTTTTGCTTGTTGAATTTGACTTCTTAAATTCACAAGATGTTCATTGGCAAGTGTTTTGTCTGCTTTATAGTTAGGTAAAAAAACACTTATATCTTTTCCGTAAACACAAATGCTATGAGTTTTTATCATAAACGGGATTATTGAAAAGTTAGTAGTCTCTAAAATATTTTCAATAAAATAGAAACTAAGTTCAACGCCATCAACTTCTTTAAAGTTTTCATTTAAAGCTTGTTCTGCCTTATCCACCCAATTTAAGTCAATGGCATCAATATTTTTATTGGTAATAGCTATCGTATCCAAATCTGATACATTATCTATTCCTAATCCGCGAGGAATAGAACCCCTAATATACACACTATGTAAATGTTCTCCTAAATAAGATTGATATGTTTCTATTACCGCATCTATAATATATTTAAATTCAGGTTTTATGGCATTTATACTCGAATCATTTATGATATGGCCTCTTGAATCTGTCCGACAAAAATGCCCAATATTTTTAATTTCTATCAATAATCTCTCCTTTAAAAGAATTTCATGATTCTTCCAATTAAATTATGATACTATTATATTAACAGATTTTTCTAAACTCGGACTAGGAGTATTGCTTATGAAAATTATCATATTAGGGTCAACTGGATTTTTAGGATTTTCCTTATTTGCACTTGCCTCATCCATCTCTGATTTTTCTGTTTACGGAACTTCCCGTTTTCCAAATGCCCATTCACATATTTTACAACTGGACATAAATAACAAACATCAAGTAACACAACTAATGAACCATATTGATCCTGATGTTGTTATTTGGTCTTTGATGGATGGAGAAAATGAAATGCAGCTTATTGAAATTGGGCTCAACAATATATTAACTGCCATTCCCCCAAAAACAAAATTAATATATTTGTCAACAGATGCTGTTTTTGTCGACGGCAAAGGTAACTATTCTGAAACAGATCTACCAGGATTTTTACCTAACGAAGCACCGTTATCTACATATATAAATGCCAAACACGTAGGGGAAGAATTGCTCCTGACAAATCATACAAACCATATAATTATTCGTACAGGTCCTATTTATGGAAAAAATGCTAATCAAGATATTGAAGCCAGAACAAAACGTCTCATTCATGAGATTAAAAAGTATGGATATGCGAATACCCCTGCCAATACGTTCAAAACGTTTGTTCATATTGATGATTTATCAAAAGCAATAATCGAAATCATCAATATGAATTTAACAGGCGTTTTACACGTTGGTCCAATACAGAAAGAAAGCTATTATTCTTTTTATGTCAAAAGATTATCGCAACTTGGATTTGCAACTACCAATCTTCTGCCCTTTTCCATTAACAAGTACGAAAAAGCTTTTCATGCTTTTGATACTTCTTTAAATACCCAAAAAGCCGCTAGCTTACTGAAAACATACTTTCGCAATGTTGAGGAGCAAAGCGGTATAGAATAGAAAGGAAGACAAATTAAAAAATAATCTTTTTAAAAATTATTAGATAAACTGTCATTTATTTTTTATAGAATAAAGTCCAACAATTTCTAGAAAATAATGGAGGTTTTATAAAATGAAATTTTTCTTAAAGTTACATGTTATTAGTATGCTATATGCTCTTATATTTTTTGTTCCGATCGAACTAATGTTAAATGTTTACAGGATAAACAGACTGACCAATTGGGAATTTGGAACGATAAATATGATAACTGGTACTGCCATTATTGTTGAATTTGTTATTGGTACAATACTAATCATTCTTTTAACGAAAAAGTGGTTGGATGGGCGAAAGGCAAGTTTTTGGACTATCCTTCTTTGGCTGCCATATCTTGTACTTTTGGTTTATCTATTTGCTGTTTTATTTCCAATGACTCATGGTGAAGATGAGCCTAACCCAGTTACTGGTCTTTTAGCAATAGGAGGATTGATGATTTATCCTTTTTATATATTAATACTTAATTTTTCACTTTATAAAAGGTGAAAACAACAATTAGACTCTTTAGTTCAAAATGCACCATTGTATTTCAACAAAGCGTATAAATGAAAAAATAGCAATTATTCATTTAAGTCAATGGATGTTCAAAATAAGCGATTTCCTTGCTATTAGCATATTATCTCCAACTTTTTTGCAGCTTCCGAATGTAAACAATTTGTCCAATGTGGTAGGCGTTATGAGTAGACAAATTTCCTAGAACTTGCCACCACTTTGCCTTCTCCGGGAAACCAATTACATCATTATCTACCTTTTCTTGCGTCAGTAGGTCTTGCCATTGAAGCAGAACAGCTAAGAGGGACTTTTTTAAGTCAGCAAACGTTTTATTTTCTGGAATAATAAAGCTTTCATTATTATCATTTATGGAAGCAACAGCATTTACATGAGATTCTTTGTATCTCGTTTGCCAAGTTTCATTCCAGTAAAGAAGATGTTGGACAATTTCTGCAATACTATTACTTTCTTCATTAGGTTTCCAAAACGCTTCTTCCTCTGTTAAATTTACAACTGATTCAGAAAACGGTACATACCAGCTAGGATCGTTCGCATTTGCTAACAATTGATCTTCCAAAACGTCTTTAGCAAGAGACATAACCAATCACACTCCTTCTTATTATAAATATTCTATTTCGACGACCTTCTGAAAACTCCTGTATTATTACATTATATATACAATTTTATTCCAATAAATTACGAGTACATTTGCTCCCATTTACTCAAATACATTTTTTCTGATTGATCAATTTCTTTTGGTAATCTTGTGATAAACTCCAAATGGTTCCCATCTGGGTCATCAAAGTAAATCATAGCGTGAGCTTGGCTCGGTACAACTACAGGTTCTTCTGTACCTTGATGAAATTCATCTCTTACTTCAATTCCTCGTTCCTTTAACCAAACTTTTGCTTTTTTCATATCGTCTAAATCAACATAAAAAGCAATATGCCTCAATGAAACGTGATATGGTATTTTTGATTCCGGTCCCTCCCATAAACCAATCCAACTTTTTCCTTCCTCAATCCAAAAGAATGCTGCTTTTTCATATCTCTTATATAATTTTAAACCTAATTTTTTATAAAATTCGATTGAAATTTTTAAATCTTTGACAGGTAGATGTGCTTCATATAATCCTTTTATCAATTTCTTTCCCCTTTAATGTTTTTGTTTAATATTTCATCTATCATTTTATTTTCTTCCACTTTGCCCCATTGTATTTCTAGGTCTTTGTTCCTGAATCACATTACAACCGTTCTATATTTTTAGATTATGCATCCAAACTAGTTATCTAAGTCCATAATTTGGGTCAAAGTCCACTACATACTTATCCGTTTCAGCATTAATTTATTGGTTTTGTTCCTCCGAACAGTTAATTATTGTACAATTTATACCTATTCTTAATTCCTACAATGAATTATTATAAGCAGTAAGACATAATAAAGGAGAGAATAATGACTACTATACAAAAGATAAATCAAATCGGAGTACCAGTTAAAGACATTAATAGAGCAGTAAAGTTTTACAAGGCTCTTGATCTTCCCTTACTTTTTTCAACAGATACAATGGCATTTTTCGATTGTAATGGAACAAGAATTCTACTCAGTTTACCTGAAAAAGAAGAGTTTGCTTATCCAAGTTCTGTCCTTTACTTTCAAGTCGAAAACATAAAGAAAACCTATGAAAAATTTACAAATGAGGGAATATCCTTTGTCGACGAACCACATATTGTGGCAAAGATAAGTGGAATGGAAACTTGGATGACTTTCTTTAAAGATACAGAAGGCAATACGCATGCATTTATTAGTGAAGTGGAAGCTAAATAAATTAGCTTCAATGGATACCAAATTTTTTCGGTATCCATTATTCATTTATAATAAAGTTTTTTATTAGCTAAGCTGTCCCTTTTGTGACATAGAGCAGTCCTCTCCTTATTTGAGGAAGGGACGCAAAACTTAGTTGAATATATAAATTACTTCCAAGTTTCATCTAATTTATCTGAATAGAAATTTATAGCTCTTTTATAACTTAGTAATTCAGTGTCATTTGTCGTATTAATTAAACACTTTAGTATCAGCTCCATCGCTTTACTATGTTCTTTTAAATTGTATAAGGTCATGGAATAAAATACTTGAATTGCATGATTATCTGGGAATAATTCCATTCCTTTTAGGAATACGTCTTTTGAATTTTCATATTCTCCTAAAGCTCTATATGTACTCCCTAATCCCAATATAGCACCTTCCATATCCTTAGAAGGTAATCCTATTTTTATAGCATTTTCGTAATATGGCACCGCCTTTTCTTCTTCTCCCAATATATCAAAGCTCCAGGCATATTGATAATTATATATAGCATCCTCTGGGAAATCCCTTACCAATTCACTAAGCACTTCGTTAGATTCTTTAAAATTACCATTCTTCCGTAGATCTAAAGCTTTATTAAGTTTGATATTCATCACATACATCTCCAATTCTTTTCCTCTACGTCTTTTATCCTAACGCAGTTCTATTAGTAATTCTATTTGAATCATTAAATTCCTTCCTTCGCTACACCATTTGTTCTATGAAGAAAAATAAACTGAAATGGAGTATTCAACAAGAAAAATCATTCTAAGGAGTACTTGAAATGGCCTTTATTGAAAGAGAAAAATGGATATTGCTTGATGGTAATTCTAGTATTAAAAGTACTAGGTCTCAAAAAGGTCCACTTCCCACCTATAGGAAGGATTAATGAGAAGAAATATTGATTTAATTTATGTGGGTTAGGAGAATGTACTACGGATGTGTTTAGACATGGAAAAGGAAAAAATATCATTACATTCGTTTATGATATAGAAAATCTACTAAAATTGGGAAAATAGAACTTTTTCATGATGGAATGTTATTTATATTTAACTAAACAAAATTTCAAGTTAAATACAACAGATAATTTTAGCTTGCATAGAAACTTTTGCACTAATAATCATATAGTTTAAGAGCAGATTTTATTTGTTTAAAATGATGTAGATCGTGTTCCATTAATCCTTTTAAGTACTCATAAAGTGTTAGTTTAGATTGATTAATCTGTAATTCAATTAACCAATTATCATCAGATATGTTGCTTAACTGATTAATTAACTCGTATCGAATATGTATGCATTTTTTAAAGGTACTCTCTATATCTTCGGTTCTAGCAATTAATGCAGATTGAGAGTTTAAATCATCAGCTTTAGAACCTTTTGGCAAATCTTTAGCTGATAATAAATATGGAATTCTGTATTGAAAAACAAATTCATCCCAAGCATAAAAGTGGCCTATGATTTCTATGACAGACCATTTTCCTTCTCCAATTGGTTTTCTAAGCAGATTTTCATTAAAATTTTCTAATTTTTGTATAAATCCTATAAATTTCTGTTGATGCTCTAAAATTTCTAATTTCTGTTTTAGCAATTGTACCACCCCATATATTTATTCGCATTTATTTGCGAGAACCTCGAATAAATATTTCAAAGTCCCAAAATCTTCTTTTGGTAACATTTCATAAAAGAATGCTATTTAAAAATAAGGCTCGATTATTGAATAACCGATAAAAATCCTTCATGAACTTGCCCCTTTAGATGAATATCAACATTGTTTAATAAATCAATGTTTCTTTAAGAAGTTTAGCATTTCATTGAAAGCTTGTTGGGATGATTTCTCATTAAATTTTATAGAGTATGGGTCGCTAAATCCGTGATGTCCAATATATTTATGTACTTCTATATTCTTTTTATCTAAATTTAAAATTAACTCATCCACATTAAATGATTGCTCCTCTTGAGGAAAGAATAAAATTATAGGACATAGTGGTACTATTTTCGTGAAATTCCTTATTCTCGAACCATAGTATCCCACAACCCCATCAAGACAATCTTCCTCGCTGCACAACCAAGCAATCGTTGCCCCTACACTAAATCCAATAATATATATTTTTTGATATTTATTTTTAACACCTGCTAATAAATTCTTTATTTTATCTGCAGCATCGGAGAATCCTACAGTCTCCATAAAATTGTGATAGGCAATTTTCTCCTCAGAATAATCAAATGGTTGTTCTCGTTCTAATAAGTTTGGGCAGATTACATCAAAATCCTGTTTTGATAATATATCACAAAAATTCTTTATATGTTGATTAATGCCATAGATTTCATGTATGACAATAATTAAATTATCTGATTTTCTCAGTATTTGAAGCATTTTTATTTCTCCTCAAAGGTAATCTTCAATTATATAACCAATAGAGATTAAATCATTTCTTATTCAACTATCCTCCCTCAATAAACAAACACTTATCTCTTAATACGCAGCTATTCTCACTAATACTATATAACTTATTTAGCCTGATAAATTGGGGTTATTAAGGTTCTCGGAAACCATACAGAGCAACAAATGTTACAAATAGACTAGTTAATATCATTGAAATACTAAAAAGAAATAATAAAATTCTATACTTATTCTTTTCTGCGAAAATAGCAAACAAGAAACCTATAATATTGTATAGATTTAGTAAAACAATAAAGGGATATCCCTTAGTTCCAAAAGATAAAGCGGTAAGAAGCTTTTCATCATTTTGTGACAACGAAATAAACAGAAGAAATCCTAATAATGTGGAAATTACAGACAAAATCGAAAAGAATTTTCTCATTTTCCTCCTCCAAATATTTCTCTTAATGACTAAAAGTAAATTTTTTACATAGGTTATATTTAGTATAACATACTGCCATTATTTCCAAAGACACTATGTTTGCTTCTATTTAATCTAACTCTGCGGTAAGTTCTTCTACCAGTGCTTTTTAATGAAAAAATGATTGAAAGTCTGAGTTTTATCTTTTGTTGTAAATATAATTAGCATATATGCCAGTAAGATATTCAAACTCAACAGTTAACTATCTCTATCCCTCACATAAGTCACGTCAAGTGGTCTTTCTTAAATTTGTTCAAAAGTTTTGATATGTTTTTCTAATAAACATTCATTGGTTCCATTTTTGATTTAAATTTATCAAAGGCTCTGTCATCTGTTGAAAAAATATCATTCTTCTTGCAGATATAAACAATTGCAAGGAGTGAATTAGCCAAATTGTAAATTTATCAGCCAAAACTAGGAGCTTATCAGCCAAACTTTAATTTTATCAGCCAAAGCTAGGGGCTTATCAGCCAAACTTCATTTTTTTCAGCCAAAACTAGGAGCTTATCAGCCAAACTTTAATTTTATCAGCCAAAACTGGGGGCTTATCAGCCAAACTTCATTTTTTTCAGCCAAAGTTAAGTGGGAATCAGCCAAACTTTAATTTTATCAGCCAAAATTAGGAGCTTATCAAGCCAAACTTTAATTTTATCAGCCAAAACTAGGGGCTTATCAGCCAAACTTTGATTTTATCAGCCAAAAATGGGGGCTTATCAGCCAAACTACATATATCCTGAACTTATTTCTTCCACACCTCGTTATTACTATATAAATATCCTCACCTTTAGTTTCTACATAGTTTAAGAGAATGATCTATGTTACTATTTATTGGTAAACACCATTAAATGGAGATGAGGTAAGTATGATTACTGTTAGAGATATGAATAGATTAGATATAGATTCCATCCGGGAAATTGCTGCTGTCACTTGGAAAAATACATATAGTGAAATCATTCCAGAAGGAATACAAGCGAAAGTTTTAAATGATGCTTATTCAGATGGTGAAATGGATAAACGACTTAACTCTTCTCTAACGCTTGTTGCAGAAAGTAAGGATGAAATTACAGGATATGCATTTTTTTCAGGAGATTTATACAAGAAGGATATATACTTAGAGTCCCTCTATATCCATCCAAATTTCCAAGGGCAAGGAATCGGCAGACAATTATTGAACATAGGAGTTAATAAATTCTCTGATCCTTGGACTCTCTCGTTAACGGTTTATAAAGGAAATCCTAATATATCATTTTATGAAAAAGAAGGATTTAAGATTACCAAGGAAAATAATGGGGATTTCTACGGGCATCCAATGATTTTCACTGTAATGACAAAAGATTTAAAAAATCATTGTTCTTAATAAGAGTAGAGGAAGGTCTTTTAACTTGTTCTTTTGTTTTTGCTTTAGATGGTACAAAAAAGTTAAAATCAATGCTAAAACTACCAAAATAGTTATGAAAAATACGCTTACCTGAGCATAAAAGGGCTAATTTATAATAACTTTCTAAAAATTATGCAACATTTAAATTTATTGGTAATAACCCTCGTTTTTGTTTGAATATATTGTAAAATATATTACTGCGATAAGTGACTGGTGACTAAAAATGGATGGTTGTCCCTGCTTATGGTAGGTATTTGTATTATATTATCCTTATTTCTCAACACCAAAAATGCAGGGATTTTCTTCTTGCTTTTCCTTATTTTATCTCTAACAGGCATTATCTTGGCTATTTTTTCAAAAAAATGGAGCAATATTATCCTTGGAGTGCTTCTAAATGGGGCAGCAGGTGTTTTTTTTACATTAGTAGCATTTGCAGTAGGATTTGGTGAGGCTTAAAACCTCCATTCCATTTTTTACTCCAATAGATAGCTTTCAATTAAAGCATCTTTTGGACTTACACTTTTGATAAAGGATATTTCCTGTTCCGTAACATTGGGAACAAAAATCTCTGTTCCCCAATGACTGGAATGTAATACCCTCGTTTTACCATTCATTAAATTTACAGTAAACCATTTTAACGCTCCAGCTTTATTTGAAATATATTGAGTGAAAGCAGCTGTGTTCTTCCCGTGGAAAATCGTTAATTTATCCTCTTGAATTATGTCCGTATCAAGATAAAATTGGGATTTAATTTCTTCTATTGTGGTTGTTTCTTCATTCCAACAATGAATTTCAATACTATCTGCTTTTTGTAAAAAGTACTTCATTATTTGGCGCCAATAACTATTTGGTTCTAAGGAGCTATTTTGTTCTGTATTTAATGGGAAATGCATGATAATGTTTTTTTGCAATAATTTCCCCTCCTTTCTTATTTAACTGGAAACACCCTTCCAAAAAACTTCCCATAAAGCTTCTAGCTTATCATCTACTCTTTTTTCCGAATTAAAATAAACTATTTCTACCATAATTGCCATGATGATTCCTGTAAATGCTAGGTTAAATGTGTTAGTATCTTTTACATAAATTTGGCTATGTTCGATCCATTTGCTGCTTTTTTGAGCAATTAGTTCTTCTTGAAATTGCTCTGCTTCAAAAACCTCTTTTTGGATGACATCATATAAATGTAAGGGTGGGAAAAATCCCATTCTTAGCCAAAACTTCAACATTTCATTCTCTTGGAACAATTCTTTTGTGTATAGTAAATATTCGTAAAGAAAAGTTTCAGGATTATGACAGTCTTCTTTTTCGAAATAATACGCTTTGCGTGTTATTTCTTCTGCTTTTGCTTCCCTTAATACTTCAAGAAATAATTCATCTTTCCCTTTAAAATGAGAATAAATAGAGGCTTTCTTTATCCCAGCTTCCTCTGCAATTTCTGAAAGAGAAGCTCCTTCAAACCCATTTTGCAAAAAGAACTTAATTGCCGCTTTTTTTATTTCTTCTTTTTTCATCGGACTCTCTCCTTTACGAGATTAGTTTTAAACCAACAGCTGCAACAAGTATCATAGAAATAAATAAAATTCTTTTGCCATCCTTTGGTTCTCCATATACAAACATCCCTAATAGAGCAGAACCAACTGTACCAATTCCAGTCCATACGCCATATGCCGTTCCCATTGATATAGTTTTCATCGCATAGGATAACAACGCAAAGCTACACATAAATCCAATGACTAAATAAAGAAGTGCATCCCATTTTTTCATCGTTAACCGTTTAATATTAATAACGCCAATTATCTCACAACAACCTGCTGCAATTAAAGCTAACCATGCCATTTATTATTCAAGCCTCCTCCTGATTTGCTGCTTCATCTGTAACCATTTTCAAGCCAATTACCCCAATTAATAATACAAGCATCAAAATTATTTTTGCTATATTAATCGGTTCATTAAATAAAACTATTTCTGCGATCACTGTCCCTGCAGTTCCCAATCCTGTAAATACAGCGTAAACTGTTCCAATTGGCAAATATCTTGTCGTATATATCATTAGATAAAAACTAATGACAATTGCTATTATGGTTCCACTCCATTCCCAAAAACTTGATGCATGTTTTAAGCCAGAAACCCACGCAACCTCCACGATTCCAGCACTAAAAACCATCATCCAATATTTATTCAAATTAATTACCTCCCTTATACATAACTACCAACCGTTCGGTAGTTAATTTTGTCACACATTAGTCTCTACGTCAAGACAACACCTGAAAAAGTTTTCTCCAGTAAGGATTCAGTTGTAATTTGCTAAACTGTCAAATTGATTAACATAAAAGGAAGATGGGTGTTAGATTATATTTCTTTCATAGTTTCATGTGGGAAGATCTATTTGTTAATCCAAACAAAAAAGAGAAATTATGTGTGCTAATTTCTCTTTCGGGGTTTTTCACTTAGTATTATGCATTATCTTATCCAATTCACTTACTAATAATTTTTTTCAATGCAGATAGTTCTTCATCATTTACTTTCAAATTCTCAGCATACATTTGCTCTCTAGGTGTCCACACCATACTGGGTGAGTTGGATTAGGTTTTTGTTCGCTGCTTGGGAAAATGTGCCAGTGCATGTGAGGATCGCCATTTCCTAAAAGCTCATAATTATATACTGCTTCTGATACTCTACTCATTTCGGCAAGAAACTTATCTTTAAAATCACTATTCAACTCATTCTTATGTTCTTTACAAAGGAACAATATATCGGCCTAATCACCAATAACTATATAACCTGTTTCCAGTTCTTTGACGAAATACTTATTGGTTCCTTTTTTAATCATTTCTATCCGGTTACCTATTAAACAACTTCCACTAAAGTACCTCCGTTTAATTACAAAAAAAATCATAATTGTTGATAGTAAACTTGATTTCTTTATCTCTATGTGGATAATTGCTTTCTCTTCCAGTAAATATAATTATATTTAGCTACTTCGTTTTTTAATGGTATATAACAAGGTTCCTATCAACATTCCCAAAGATACTCCTGCTCCGTAGCTGCCTATTGCTATAAATACATGCCCTGCAATCATAGCAAATGTACCTAATAAGGAACCAGCTAATAATCCAAAAATCATTCCATATATTAAATAGTTTTCCAATTTGGGATGTTTATTCCCTTTGTTAGTAGGCATATTTGTCCCCTTTGTCAAAGGCATTTTCTTCTTGAATGTTCACCTTTTTCGAGCTCTATTTTTACTATCTTTTAGTCATTTTGGTGGTTGGCTATTTTTTGTATTTATTAGAAAATATGAGCTTCCGCCCGTAATAATGCCACCTCCAACAGTGAACGCTGTACCAATCATCACCCAATTTGCGGATAGAAAAGCAGATACGTAAATTCCAGTCATAAATAGGAATATGCCAATGATTATCAAGATCGTAACTTTATTCATTTCATCCCCCCTATTAGTTAACTTAGTTTCTTTGTTTGAAATCCATTCAAAACATGATTTTTACTATATTTATACATACGTTTATGGGGCCATTTAGTTTCGCTAAGTTATATATGTATAAATATTTATTAATTAGGAATGCGGCCTTCCTTCAAATTCCTATTTAATGCATCATAATCCTTCTTTTTAAAAGAAACAGCTATGCTAGCTACTCTCCTCGAGTTCGGAAAGAGCATTAATTGTTGATGAAACTTTATTCCCAATGGTCCTATTATTTGGTATATCAAGTTCAATATGAAAAAACAGTCGGAATCTACGCCATCTTTTAAATGATTTTTAATATTTATCACAACAAAGTTGTCTATGATTTCAAATCTCGGTTTTCGGGGAGAAATATTATTTAGTTTGCAGAGCTTCTTTATTGCTAATTTAAAAATGTCTGTTTGTTCTTCATTTTCTATCATTAAAGATTCTCCTTAACGTTTACTATATATAGTAAACAATGAAAGATTTTAATACAGATAACTTTCTTGCAGCTTAACACTGTAATACCGCATGGCTTTAGGAACCCCTTCTAGTTCAAATATCCCTTTTAATACTAATCGGATTAATCGATATTCGAAGTAAATATCTCCGATTCTTTGATTGAGATTTCCAATAATCTCTCCCTATATGCCGCGCAGATTTTATAAAATCTGCGTTATTCTGTTCTTTATGTAATATTTTAGCTGTTTTTATTATATAATTATCGTAATAGTCTTCTGCAACATTATCAATTTTCTTATCCGCCCAGATTCTTAAATTTTTATTCTGTTGGGATATTTGCTTCCACTCATTTATGTACTTAACTCGTGTACTCATTGTAAGTGGCTGTTTCTGGTTATTTTTTTGATAAATGGCTTGTAACTCCTCAGATGAAAACAAGCCAGTATGTATTGCATAGTCCTTTGCATCCGATTTGAAAGCTATCTCTTCATAAGATTCCAGAGGATTAATTAAGAAAATATCATTCGTTTTATTTTGTAATAAAGAAATAACAAAGCGTTGTGCCGTTTGTTCATCAGCATTTTCGCCTGCCCAAATGAAGATATGGGCATGTTCTTTAATATTCTTTACTTCTAAAATTGTTTTATAGAATCTTCTCTTATAGCTTAATAAGTAATTCTCATCATAATTAATATGGTTTATTAACCATTTGTGCCTAAGTGCGAGCCCCATTTCCTCCTCTATCTTCCATAAAGGTCCAAAGGAAAAATCATCTGAAAAACAGATAACTTTTTCCTCATCCTGCACTCCCATTTCTTTAAGTGCCATTCTTAAACTGCCAGCAGCAGACTCACCAAAAGCAATATGTACAACCTTATAATCCCTTTTATTTTCAATCTTTGGTTGAATTGTTTTAGCCTGTAAATAATTTTGATAAGTTCTTCTTAAACTTTTCGCAAGTTCCTCATCTGGCTGTTCTTCCACACTTATTTGTAGCAGAATAAGAAATAACAATGACCTTACTTCTTCTTCACTTGTATTCTCAACGTATTCTTTTAATTTATGAATCATAATTTTTCCCCTTTTGACTAGTTAAAATAGTTTTGTATTTTCAGTTACTTCTCTTCCCTTTTTCATCAACAGATAAGATATTAATATTAGCCTCTCCAAAACCCCTAAAAGGATATCTCTATTGGAGAAACTACTGTTTTTTACAATATCATAAAGCCTGTCCACTCTATCATTAGTCATTTGCACTGCGCCCCACTTATCGGGCGCGTATACTTTTTAATTTCTAATATACTTTATTATTATCTTTCTATACCAATAATAACATAATATTCCAACTATTGAATTATTTATAAACAAAAAATATGGCAAGTTAGAGCTTAATCAAACATCTATTATATTCACTAAGGAAATGAGGAAAAGGGATTATACTTGCTTTATGCTGGTTATTAAAATCAATGGAGAATTATTAAAAATACAGTATTAGGATCTATTTATTTACTTTGGCTGCAAGCCTAGTGGGGCATGTACGTTACAGTAAAAGTAAAGGTACGGTCATTCCCCCACTTAACCTTATATGGACTTGGCTTTAAATTTCTATTGTTTCATTGCATGATTATTCCTATTTGTCACAAATAAAAATGTAAAAACAATTTGACATTTACAGAACGAATGATAAAATGAAAATGTCAAATACTTTTTACTTTTTTAAAAAAAGGAGATTGAATGATGAATTGGATAGTTGCTTTATCACTTATTATTTTTGCAATCTGTACTCTATTAATTGTGACGAATCTGGTGTCATTACCAAAATTAGGAGACGAAAGAGCAATTTACATTAAAATGAGAGCACAATCATACACTTTTGTAGTTGTAATCGGTATTTTATTGTTAGAGATTATTGAGTCTATCTATGTAACAACTTGGACGAACAGCCATTATGAGGGGATGAAACCATTTAGTTTACTTGTTACAATTTCAGTTATATATTTAATTTCATTACTATTATCTAAGAGGAAATATGGTGGATAAATGAAAAATCGTATTAGAGAATTAAGAAAATCGTCAAAATTATCTCAAGAAGAATTAGCAAAACTATGTAATGTGACAAGACAAACGATAAATGCAATTGAAAATGATAAATATGATCCCACTTTACAATTAGCATTTAGCCTAGCCTCTGCATTGGCTACCACGGTAGACGAACTTTTTATATACGACACTGTTAGCAAATAATGAGGCAGTTATAAAGAATAAAAACCCAAATTGATATTATGATATGCTCCCCTTTAGGTAGACAATGTTAAAAAAACTACAGTACGCTGTAGATAAACATTTACTTAAAGGGGATTTTTCTATGTCTAGAAAAAATAATACGTATTCAAATGATTTGAAATTAGAAATTGTACAAGCCTATTTAACAGGCAATGAGAGTATGCAAAAAATTGCGGATCGTTATGAAATTCGTAATGTTTCTCAAGTGAAGGCTTGGGTTAAGAAATTCAAAGAAGTAGGCTCAATTGAAGCCTTTGAACGCCTTCCATCGGTAGGTTCTGGCGCAAAAGGTGTGAAGAATCCACTAAAAGGTAAAAGAATTCATTTTAAGCATGTAGAAGAAGAACGTGATTATTATAAGGCTCAGGTTGAATACCTAAAAAAGCAGTATCCAAATCTGTAAACGGAGGAATGCCTACTTTCCCAGATCGTTATCACATTATCGAAGAAATGAAAGATCGTTATCCAATTACTTGGCTCACTGAAATGGCAAAAGTAGAACGTTCAGGCTATTATAAGTGGCTCAAAAATGGCAAGGTATCATTACGTAAACAGGATGATATCCTTTTAAAGGAGCTCATTTTAGCGATTCATCAAACGCATAAAATGTATGGTTACCCCCATATGAAAATCGCTTTACGAGATAAAGGATTTCATGTAAATCATAAGAAAGTTTATCGGTTAATGACTGAGCTGGGTATTCAATCGATTATCCGTAAAAAGCGTAGAGTATGGGGAAATCGTATATCGCGTGTATTTGATAATGTGTTAGAGCGCCAATTTAAAGAGCGTGTAGAAAATGAGGTACTCGTGACAGATATTACGTATCTACCAACGAAAGGTGGTTTTCTCTACTTATCGGCTGTGCAAGATTTATATAACAACGAAATTGTTGCTTGGAAGATTAGCGAACGTAACGATTTAGAACTAGTCATGGATACGCTACAGGAATTGACGGCAAAAAGAAATGTGTATCGAAGCATCATTCACTCCGACCAAGGCTTTCAATACACATCAATTAAATATCATCAAACAGTAGAACAACTTGGCATGATAGGCAGTCATTCTCGTAAAGGAAACTGCCACGATAATGCTTGTATAGAGTCATTCTTCTCTCACTTTAAAAGTGAGTGTTTGTATCTGTTACACGATAATTCGGAAGTAGCAGTGAGACAAGCTGTTGAACAATACATCTATTTCTATAACTTCCAACGCTTCCAAAAACGACTCAACCACCTGGCACCGATAGAATATCGACACCAGATGGCTGCTTAGTCTTTTTAAAGCTGTCTACTTGACAGGGGTAAGTCCAATTCGGGTTTTTATTCTTTAAATGAAAGAAGATAAATAGAAGTTATGCGCAGTCTGATTAAGTGTCTTTATTTTCTTTTATAAAAAATTGATAATAACCTTTTACGCAAAGAGATTTTCTACATTATTATATAATTTAAATACCATCACTCGTTCACCTGTACGTGAGCTTAAGTCTGTATGAAAGCTTTTTACTTCCTCTCCAGTAATGGTTAATATACATTTTTTTAGTTCTTCAACACCTGATTCCACTAATTCGGAGCGTGTTTTCTTAATGGTTAATAGTCCTTCTTTTGTTTCACACACCGTATATTCCGCTGGTGTTAGAATGCCCTGCAAATTCACTATGATCATATCGCGTAATATATCAGTTTTAACAGATAAGGATCCCCGACCAAGAAAATCCTTTTCCCATTGTGTTATTGCTTTACTTATTTCTGCTTCACAAGCACCTTTTGTTAATTTCATTTTATTATGCATCCCCTATTAAACAGATAAAAACTTATTTTTCTATATTTGTCTTTCAAGATGATTTAACACTTGTATATCATTAAGCTAAATACAAATCGGTTTAAACCTCTTTCATATAAAAGAATATATACTAATCTGATTTGCAGCACCATCAGCATTAGCATATTTTAACCTTTTTAAGCAGTTTTATTTGTATTTATTTCCACAACAGAAGACTTTCCATCTTGATGATTAATCAGTAGACCTCTCACTTTTACTGTTGGCGGCACTAATGGATGATGACAAATCATCTTAACACAATTTTTGATATTGTCACCAGTATTTTGTTTTCCATTTAGCCATTCATTAATCGTTTCACCAGTAAATTCAGGCATGCTATTTTGAAGAAGATAATCCAATGTCTGGATTCTTGACTTAAATTGTCCTTCTAGAGAAATAAAACGATTGACCTCATTGCTTGTTCCGACAACAAAAATTTCTTCTACATTTTCCTGAAAGACAGCAATAATAATTGACCTCATTATATCTCCAAAAGGATTAGAGATAACAGGACCAAAGCATTTTATAGTCAGCATGTTTTCTGGCTGTATATTGGTTTCCTCTTTTATAATAGATTCCAATCCATCTCCAACATCCATCAAAAATAACACTTTTTTTGTTTTATCTAAAATCATCTCGTACCCTCCTTTGTTATGGAAACCGTTCTTTACCAATTCTCCCAATGGCCTTCTGGGCTAATACTTGCTAAACGGACCCAGCCATTCTGAACTTTTTCTTGAAATGCAGCATTATTTTGCAATAATCGCTCAACATAATTTTTGGGTGCCTGAATTATAATCAGTAAGCGAAGCGGTGAATGATATGCAGCTTGATCTGATTGCATAACAGACTGCCACGGTAAGCCCGTTAACAAGTCACTCGCATTCCCCTGCATAACACCAAGACCTGCTGTTACGGTTTGTGTTGCCTTATTGCCACTTCCATAATAATGAGGAGCTACCGTTGATGCGTAATATTCTAGATTTATCCATTGTGTGACCGTTCCTGGACCTGAAATAATATTATCTAAGATTTCTCCGCTTTCATCCTTCTGCCATTTATAATTATGAAGAAAGACTCTGCCTTCCAAGTCACAGCCATTTGTTAAATCACGTTGACCAATTATAAAAGCTGCATTACCAGCTAAGCCCCATTCAGGACGAATCACACTCCAATCCTCTGCTAGTTGATGGGCCTCAGACTGAGGATTTTTGCGTTGGGATGAGAAATGCGGTATTTTAGCTAAACGCTCTGTATTTGCCTGTTTGCTTACTCTTGGCAAAATGGCTTTAATCCGATGAAAAGCTTCTTGTGCTGATTTAGAAAGTTCTGGAATGTAAATCCAGTCTAATTCATCAACGGTTGTATTATGCTCAGCAGCTGCGAAAACCGTTTCTTTAGGAATGTCTATTCCTTCTAAGGACAATGCTTTTCTTACTTCAGGCAGGTTACACAAAGTTGCTAAGACTCTCGCGTTGAATCCACCTGAAGCCCCGCCACAGGCACCACAATCAAGAGAAGATGCATAAGGGTTATTTGTACTATGGCTTCCATGTCCACATATAACAACTAATGGGCTGAAATTCTCTGTTATCCCCATCATTTTTAATGCTTGTCGGGCATAATTAACTTTCTCTTCCTCGGTAAACCCAATTGGAATCCCGTTCTCTGTTTGATGAACATGATTAAGAACCAGTTTTGTATTTGGTTTACGTACCCAATTTTTGCGTAGATTATGAATGAAGCGATCGGCACTTTTTGGGACAAAACTGCGTGCTGCCATTTGGAGACTTAGCCAAGGACCACTTAATTCTGGTAATAGTAAGTTTGCAAGTAAATTCTGTTTCATCGATTTGAAAGTATCGCTAAAGGAATGAACGGTCTGCTGACGGTGTTGAAAGGCTTTAAGTTCATTCTCATCTGTACTCTCCATGATTTTATGCAATGGCTTTTGCATAATTGGCAAGGATGGGTGACTGTGTTCGCTTCCTAATTTATTCGTGGCTATCGGTACTCCAAAGAAACCAGCCATTCCTATTGTTTCAAATGGTCCCTCTTTTTCAAGCTGACGACGAAATGGCTCGGAGCGAACATCTATACAGAATACAAATTGTGCTAATGTTGTTGCTTTATCGTTTGTACTAAATTGTTTCGCACTAATTTTTTGACTTAATTGTTCAGCATGTGTTTGCTCCCAAGCTTCCAGCCAGAGTTTTCTGCAAAGCTTCTCATCAAATTTTGCTGCAAATAACAAGTATTCTTGTTGTTGTGCACTAGACAACTGAGACCATTCCTCTAATGAAAGACTGCCCCAATGAATCAACGCTGCTAAAAGACCATCTATGGACTGATTATTTTCGTAGCTTTTCGGAATAAAAGGAAGCTGTGGATTGATAAGCACCCATTCTAAGGAAATTCTTACTGCTAAATATTCGGTTAGCAGGCTATTTTCCTCACTCGATTGTTTAGAACGCCAGAGCATCATTCCTGCCCATCCAGGCAAAGATAGTAAATGTGCTTCAAGATATTTCTGTTTTTCTGGTTCAGGAATAGAAAGAGCATTTAAGCCTTTATTCAAGGCTATTTCTGCCTCTTTTGGCCACTTTTTTAAACTTTCACGTTGTTTTTTTGTAAGGGCAGGATCATAACTAATCAGCCGGCGCCAAGAACGATAAAAACCTTCCTCTCGATGGGGCATTGTCCAGGCAGCCTGCGACTCATCAAGATATAATTTACACCACTTAATAACATGGTAATCGAGTATATTGATTAAACTTTCCTTATCTTTACTTTCTAGATGAGAACTGATTGGCTGCACAGAAGAATAATGGAATGAATCTGAATGTTGCTCCCTATATTCTTCTGCTTTTTTCTTTAATTCATGAGATGAGAGCAGGCTGGATGGAATGGGTTCCAAATTTAATGCCGCATGGCAAAAACGCTCTGCCACATCTTGTGGGATATTAAAGGAATTGGATGCAAGCCATTGCTTTAGCTTCTGCTTAACAAATGCTTCCTTAATTTCTCCCTTTTTTTTCGCTGAAAGGATCATAGAGGCACTAGGATAAATATCAACATCACGAGTCTGTTTTAACCAATCTGCCACTTGATCAAAAGTTTTTTTTTCAAGACCCATCCACGGATGACGGGCTGCAAACGTAGAAATTGGCCACAGCGGTGCAATTACTTTGCTGGCAGCTTCAACATAACTCTTAATATCACCTTCTACAAAATCATCTGGCATATTTTTTTTATTTGAACTAGCTTTTGTTAATACAGATGGAATACTCAACGCTCATTACCTCCTTTATGGTAATTGTTGTTTTAGATAGCTCGGATGACTTTCTACTGCTTTTGGCTTTGCTTCTCCTAATCGCACTAACCAAAGATATAGGACAGTACAAAAGATGGACGAACGATTTCTAGAAGCGATCGCCCCTATCGCAGCGCCAACTAATAAAAGACAACCAACGATAATGACAACAGCTAATGGCGGCTGAGAACCTTTGAAAACAGCAGTCTGTAATATGTCATAGAAAAAATGATGGATAAAAGAATAAATAGCAGCGGTTCCCCCTACAAAAATTAAACCAACAATCCGGCCGATGCGCCCTTCTCCAAAAGCAACAAGCTGTCGCCAAGAAATAGAAACAGACCAAACTAAAATTAACGAACTAATTATTTGATAGCCTTCTCTTGGTGCTTGGAGCCAAAAAACTAGCCCCACAGTAATGCTTAAAATCCACCCTGCTATCGTCCATAAAAAAGCAGGCTGTTTTTTTCTGTAATTAGACTCTTCCTTACGTCGCACTGCTGAACCCGACTGTAAAAATAGTGTCGCTTTGAATAAACCATGTAAAATAAGATGGATAATGGCAGCAACATATGCGCCTAAGGCACACTGAATGAGCATGAAGCCCATTTGCCCAATCGTCGAACCAACTAACTGACGTTTATAGTCAACTTGTACTAAACTAATTCCAGTACCAACCAAGACAGATATCCCGGCAAATAATAGTAATAGAAGAGTTGGAGCTAAATCACCATTAAATAATGGGGAAAAACGAGTAAGCATGATTCCGCCTGCATTGACAATTCCTGCATGCATTATCGCTGAAACAGGTGTTGGTGCCACAACAGACTCTACTAACCATCTTTGGAATGGCCATTGAGCTGCTGGAATGATAACCGCTAGGACAATCAATAAATTAATTCCAGTTCTTTCCCATGCTGAAATTCCAACTGAATTTTCAATCGATAGAGCGGTTGATAATTGCCAAGAACCAGTACTGTGAGACAGCCAGATTGCTGCCAATAACAAGGACACCCAACCGATTAAAAAATGATAACCAGATACTTTAGAAGCCTCAGCAGCCACTTTCCAGCCATTATTTAATCTTATAAGCAAGGTTAATCCTGCAAGCGTTGCTCCCCAGAATAGAACCAGCAGTCGAAGATCTCCACTTAGCCAAGCAATGGAAGCGGCAGTTGTGGTAAAAGTGAAAAGGGTAAAATATTTGCGATAAGATCGATCTCCCATTAAATAGCGGATTGAAAAACGTTGAACAATTAAACCGATGGCAAGGACAAAAAAAGTCATCAGCCAAGCCAAGGAATCCATATGAAAAGGACCTGCATTTTCTATTCCATTCGGATTCATAAGTGCGATTAATGCGATCAAAGGCGGAAAAGACACTATCCAGATATGAACCCTTACATAGCTTAATGGCACTTTTGGATGCAAAAATAATAGTCCACTCAGCATCGAAACAATAATCATCATAAAAAACACTAACAGTAATGATGGCATACTGTGCAAAAGAAACATTTTAAAAACTCCTTTAACTAACTTACTTCAAAAAACCTTTAATTTTGCCAATAAAAAAGCCGACAATCTTTTAAATTCACCATGATCTGCAATCATGAGAAAGTAAAAAATTGTCGGCTTCCCTTCAACTAATTACATCGAATTGTTTGAAGAGCTACCTCTATATGGTTTTATATTTTCATTTAATTTATAAAAGACATTCATACAATAATTTAGGTTACTTATTTATCAAATCACTTTTGCTTATTTTATTAAGTTACTTTTTCATTCAGTCAATATCATTATTAAAAGAATGCTAAAGTCTTAATTTTTAAGCGAAAATTAACTTATAACTAAGTACGAAACTAACTATAAGATATGCTAAATTTTTATATTTGTCAATAAGAAAGCCTAATCTCCAAAGAAAAATCAAATTAGTTTATAGCAGATGGGAAAAAATTTTTTCAATCACTAAAAATGACTTCTCATTCAAATGGCCATTTATTATCTTCTACCAGCTAAATAATACTTAACACTTTCATTCATTAGTAATTTGATACATAATTAGTATAGTCTATAATTTCCCGAAAGGATCGGTATCATGCTCCGAATCGAACTTATTTGTCACGAAATCAAACGTTTAATGGATGATTATTATAAATGTGAAAATGCCCAACTTAAAAAGCAAATACATAGTGATATTAAACTTTTAAGCAACGTTCTCTATCTTAGCGACCTGCCAGATGAGTATCATGAAGCAGTGCAGGAAAAGAGAGAAACCATTTAGCCTATGCCTACATATTTTGAAATTCACTTTATACTGCTGGAAATAAACAAAGAAGCATCTTGATTCATAAAAATATGATTACCTTGATAAAATGTTTTCCTTTTCATTGAATGAAAACCAACTTCCGACAATATTTCATTTAATTCTTCTTCTGTAAAACCGTTATGTACTTTAGGATGGTTTATTTTATCATTTTTATCAAAGTCGATGATAATTAATTTGCCATCCTGATTTAATATTTGGAATAACGCTTGTAATATCTTCTTTGTATTTGGGATATGAAGAAGAACTAAAGACATTAAAATAACATCTGCCTTAAAATTCGGGGTGTCTTGCGTAAAATCAGAATATAGTATATCTGCATTCGTAATTCCTCTATTAGCTATTTTTGCTTGGGCAGCCTCCAGCATCTGTTCGGATGAATCCACTAACAAAATCGAAGCTACCAAATCCGTTAACTCTAGACTAACGAGACCAGTGCCGCTCCCATAGTCCATTAAAGATTGAGGTGTACTGTTTGCTAATTCTCTTCTTACTTCCTTCACAATCACATTAGCTAGGTTTCTTCGATCTTCTGTATCATATCTTTTGGCCAGCTGTTCAAAAACATTCGCTTCCATTTTCCACTCTCCTAATTTGAGATTAGCTATTATATCAACTATCTAATATCTAATGTCTATTATTTAATTTAACTCGTACGATAAGAATGCTCAATCTTCTTTACTTCTACTCGTTAAAGAGATTGACGATGAAGAAATTTTATCCTTAAAAATTGGCACATTTACCATAAGCAGCAGGCGAATATAGAGGAATTACAAACTATATAACCTTGAGAATTTTCCAAAGTTTGTAAGCATAGTGACTTATTTATTTGATGGTTTAGCATATTTATTTGTTTTAACATCTATTATAATGATGATTGCTTTTTAATAAAAGAAATAGGGATAAATTCACCCTATTTCTATGTTTCCTATTATTTATTTTCATGGCAGCTTTTTTGTCCTATAAATCTTTCTGATCCACATTCAGCTCAATTAAATTACCATCTGGATCAGCACAGAATATTTGAGCAAATCCGCTTATTCCATAAGGTTTTTCTAAAAATTCCACATTATGTTTCTTTAACCAACTACGGGTATCATAATAATTTTCAACTCGGAGAGCAAAATGCCCTTCCCGACTGTTTAGCGATTTATCTTTGCGAATCGTCTGCGATGTTGGATAAACAATTAAATGAAGTTGCTGATCCTGTATTTTGTACCATGCACCAGGAAAATCAAAATTTGGACGGGGAAGTTCTTCTAGACACAATATTTCCCCATAAAAATGTTTGGCTTTTACTAAATCGGTTACGGTAAGACTTACATGATGAAGGGATTTGTATTTAATCAAGCAGTTCACTTCCTTTTTGTTATTTATAAAACGAAATGATGGTTCATTCTTATCTAATGCTTTGTTCGATAATTGATTTCATTCATAATTATATATCAACTAAAAAAGGACTGCGACACGATTCCTCTAAATAAGTATATACCGGAAAGAATAAAAGTTAGAATAGAAATTACTAAATTATTTAACTACATAATTCTATGCTCCTATTCATTAAACCCATTTTAAAAATCCACTGTAAACATCACGTTGTTATTCATCAGATATTATCAGCTTCTTTGTATTCACATTATATATTTTATAGCCAATCTCCCACTTCTTGTCTTTCGTTACAGTCAAAGTACAGTAATACGGCACATTCTTGCCATATGCATCAAGGTCTGGAATATTGTCAAAGCTATACACTTCGCCTGTATCTTGCATTTCGAATCTAGCTTCGGCATAACGGCGTGTGCCATCTATTTCAATAGTACATTCCCCAATTACTTCAACGTATTCTTTTAACAATATGTATTTTAAACTTGGAAAAGTTATCAATAAAAGAAAGACACCAACTGATAAAACCACTAACGTCTTCCCCATTATTATTAAAGAATAATTTCTATCCTTGTACATTTGTACGATATAAATAACTGAAATCAATAGAAAGATGATTCCTAACGATAGCATCAAGAAATACATAATCATTCACTAACCCCTCACTTTATATCCTTATACGAAAATAAAGAGGTATAGTTTCATCCATTTATTTTTCCACTAAACAAAAAAGATCAGACCTCATTATGAGTATCTGATACTTTTGTTCAGCCTTATTTCGCTTTTTGCTTTACTTCCAAATGGAAAGAATAAATTTCACTTGGTCCAATTAAACGAAAGCCTTTCCCCTGTACATAGTCAAACTTTAAGTCTTCATTAATATGCTTAATCGTTAATGGATCTAAATAAATCGTTAAACCATTATCCTCAAATGCCTTATCCTCTTCGTGTGGAAAATCAACTGCTAAGTCAAAATTGTAAACATAGCTGCAGCCGCCACTAAAAATGGTACTTAATCGATAAACTGCACCCTCAGGAACTTCATAGCTGCGGAATTTCTCAACAGCTGCATCGGTGATTGTGACCTTCATCATGCCATCTCCTGCCTTTTGTTACTTTCCTATATATACTATTCCTATATAAGAATGGAAATAAACTTACTTTCAGCTTAACGGATGACAAGGTTTCTTGCAAAAATTCTGCTTTCCGCAGCTAGAAATGAACGGAGAAGAATCGTATTAAAAATACTTCTTTATCCTTTTTACAATCCGTAAATGATACATGGGCAGACACTATTCTGCACAGGTTAAATGGATACTTGCGAATTATCATTATCTAGACAAATCGTACAGGTCAGCCAATTGTCATTACATATGAAGAGATAGGCCATCTACTGCCAAAGCAGCTTCTCCTAATACTTCTGATAAAGTTGGATGGGCATGAACGGTATGGGCAATTTCCCAAGGCGTTGCTTCGAGCATTTGACCTAATGCAGCCTCGCCAATTAAATCAGTAGCATGTGGACCAATAATCGTTATCCCAAGAATATCATCTGTATTCTTATCGGCAATTATCTTTGTGAACCCTTCTTTTTCTCCATGAACAAGTGCTTTTCCAATTGCTTGGAACGGAAAATATCCAACTTTGACTTCATATCCTCTTGCTTTAGCTGCTGCTTCAGATATCCCTACACTTGCAATTTCAGGTGCGGTATAAATACATCGAGGTATTTGTTCATATGAAATCAAATATGTTTCTTCCCCAACAATTGTATCTACTGCAAGAATACCCTCATGCATGGCAACATGGGCTAATTGAAGTGTTGGGATACAATCTCCAATCGCAAATATTTTATGATCATGTGTACGACAATTTTTATCTACAACGATTGCGCCTTTTTCCAGTTTAACTGCAGTATTTTCTAAACCAATTCCCTCCACTACAGGACTTCTTCCAACGGAGACAAGCAGTTTTTCTGCAGAAAAGATATCTTTTTTTCCATTTACTTCGGCACTGATTTGCACCCCTTTTTCTGTTAATCGACAGCCTTTTGCATCAACTAAAGCATTGGTTACAATCTGTACTTTTTTCTTCGTATAAATTTTTTGTAATTCTTGTGAAATGTCCTCATCTTCTGTTGGGACAATTCGCGGGCTATATTCTAAAACTGTAACTTTTACACCGAAATCATTTAGTAAAGAGGCCCATTCCATGCCAATGACCCCTCCACCAACGATGATGATACTCTTAGGTAATTCTTTTAGTGACAGCGCCCCGTCTGATGAAAGAATTTGCTTCTCATCAAAGGGTAAGCCTGGCAGGGATCTTGGCTTTGAACCTGTTGCGATAATAGTACTTTTTGCTTCAATACTTGTTTCTTTTCCTCCTCGATCAGTGATCTTTAAAATGGAATTAGAATGAAAGAAACCGGTCCCTTCATAGACATCAATTTTTCCTTTTTGCATCAATCCTTTTATTCCAGCTTCTAATTGGCGCACAATCATTTCTTTTCTTTTTTGCGCTTTTGGAAAATTCACCGCTATATTTCCACTTACGTCTACCCCGAAGCTTGCAGCATTTTTAAATGTAGAAAATACTTCTGCTGTACGCAATAATGCTTTACTTGGAATACATCCACGGTGAAGACAAGTTCCACCAAGCTTATCCTTTTCTATTACTGCAACTGTCTTTCCTTTTTGGGAGGCACGTATTGCTGCTACATACCCTCCCGTACCTCCACCTAGGACTACGACATCATATTTTTTCATTCTTGATTCCCTTCCTTCTACAGAGAGGCAACAGAAAAATGGTGAGCTATTGCCGACGTTTAGTATCCATGCTTCGAACCAAAGCAATCATATTGAATTTGTCTTTTAAGTTAGCAGCACGATCACAGAAAAAAATCGCACTGCTCCGCTTCTTAAATTTTCTCAAACACTCAATAAATGGTGCTATCTAACATGGAATAGAGCTACATTCATTTTTCATTTGCACGCCTATCTACTTTTTACACTCTTTTCATCTATAAAACTAGTAAATATGGATGCTCTAGATAATAAATAACACGGTTCAAGAAATCTCCTGCTGGTGCTCCATCAAGCACTTGGTGATCAAAGGTTAAGCTTAAAGGCAATTTTTTCACTGTTTTTACGGTTTCATTTTCTAGTGTTACTTCCTCAATAAATGTTCCTACACCAAGAATACCTGTTTCAGGGGTATTTAGGACTGGGGTAAAATATTCAATTCCCTGTTGGCCTAAATTAGAAATAGTAAAAGTTGATCCCGTTAATTCATTTCCTGCTAATTGTCCATTTCTTGCTTTTTTCGTTACTGAAGATATAGCTTTTGCTAATTCCCCAAGCGGAAGCCGTTCTGCATTTTTTACTACTGGAACGACTAAACCGGCATCTAATGAGGTTGCAATCCCTAAATGCACCTCATCAAATAAATATAATTGATCATCAATCAAATGTGTATTCATAAAGGACTTATCACGCAAGCTTAATGTAACAGCTCTGGCAATAAGCACCGTTAAAGTTAATCGGACATCTAGTTCGCTTTCCGTTACTTGTTTCTTAATATCCTTTTGAAAATCTAGCAGGGCATTAATTTCTGCTTTTCGATGTAATGTTAATTGAGCAGTTGTAGACAAGCTTTGCTGCATTCGTTTTGCAATTGTTTGACGCATAACAGATAACTTTTCGCTTTTTACGCCTGTTGTTTGTACATCTGGTTGTACAATAGTTTTAGTTTCTTGCTCCACTTTTGGTTTTGTTGGTACTTTTTCTTCTCCACGCTTGTCAGCAAATGCTTGAATATCTCTTCGCGTGATTCGATTATTTGGTCCTGTTCCTTTAACATTTTGTGTATACACTCGCAGTTGTTGGGCAAGTTTTCTTGCAGCAGGAGATATCCGAATTCGCTTATTTGTATCTTTCCCTTTTACTTCCGCCTCTTGTCGCGCCGGCGCATTCTCCTCTAATGCTGCATCTTTTCCTTCCCTAACATCTTGACTACTTTCACTTTCCGCTTCCTTTTCATTACCTATTATTCCAATTGGCTTTCCAACTTCTACTTCATTATCGACTTCTTCAATGATTGTAAGAAGTACTCCATCTGTTGGCGCCTCTACTTCACTTGTTAGTTTTTCTGAGCTAATAACAGCCACACCTTCTCCTTCCGAGACGGATTCTCCAGGCTGTTTTAACCACTCCACAATGGTTCCTTCTTTCATGGTCATTCCTAATTTCGGCATCACAATAGCAGTTGACATATTTTCACCTCCACTTATCGAGCTAAAGTTAATTCATTAATTAATTCGTATGCCGTATTAATAACTTTTTCTGCGTTTGGTATATATAATTGCTCTAAATTAGTTGCAAATGGAACTGGAGTATGTGGGGCCGTTATTGTTTTAATTGGAGCATCTAAATAATCAAACCCTTTATTAGCGACAAGTGCTGCGATATCGGCTGCTACACTACAGCGTGGATTTGCTTCATCTACAATAATTAGCCTTCCTGTTTTTTCGACAGACTCCAAAATTGGTTCTTCTTCAAGTGGAGATAATGAACGAGGATCGATTACTTCCACTTCCACTCCTTTACTCGCTAATCTATCAGCTGCTTCCATCGCAACATGGACCATTTTTCCGATTGCCACAATGGTAAGATCAGTTCCCACTCTCTTCACTTCTGCTTTACCAAGCGGAATGGTATAGTATCCCTCCGGAACTTCCCCTTTCATGCTATACAGGGTTTTATCTTCAAAAAATACAACTAAATCATCGTCTTCAATTGCAGAAAGTAATAAACCTTTTGCATCATACGGATTAGATGGCACAACTACCTTCAAACCTGGGATAGCGGTAAACATACCATATAAAGTCTGGGAATGCTGTGCGGCCGCACTCGCTCCTGCGCCATGGTTTGTACGTATGGTTAAAGGCACTCTTGCTTTTCCGCCAAACATATAACGCATTTTCGCTCCCTGATTAAGCACTTCATCTAAACAGCTTCCAATAAAGTCATTAAACATTAATTCTGAGATTGGACGTAATCCAGTAACTGCTGCTGCTACAGCTGCTCCCATATATCCCGCTTCTGCGATCGGCATATCGATAACTCGTTTACGACCATATTTATTTGCTAATCCCTTGGTTACACCAAAAACTCCGCCCCATGCTTCTTCGTCTTGTAAGTGGTCAACGGTCGCACCACCTGCAACATCTTCTCCCATTAAGATAACTTTATTATCTCTCTCCATGGCAATATCCATTGCTTCATTGATAGCTTGTGAAAATGTAATCTTTCTTCCCATTCTTCCTTCACCTCATTCTTTTATTATTTGTAGTTGACATACACATCTTCTAGTAACATGGATGGGTCAGGCTGTTTACTATTTTTTGCAAATTCTACTGCATTGTCCACTGCCTTTTCCACTTCGTTCTCAATTTGTTCCACTTCTATTTCCGTTAACAAGTCATTGGCAAAAGCATATGCTTTAAAGATTTCAATACAATCTTCATCTACTGGCCACTTCTCACGATCTGTTTCTGATTTATATTTTTGTGCATCTCCTTCAAAGTGACCATAATTTCGATACGTAACCGCTTCAATAAGAGTTGGACCTTCTCCATTTCTGGCTCGTTCCACTGCATCTTTAGCAGCATTATAAACAGCTACTAAGTCTTTTCCATCTACTCTCACTCCTGGAATACTATAGCCTGGTGCACGATCAATAATTTGTTTACAGGAAGTAGAATAATGATATGGAGTGGCTTCCCCGAAACCGTTATTTTCTACTACAAAAACAACAGGCAGCTTTAAGATTGAAGCGATGTTAATTGCTTCATGAAATGTTCCATGATTATTGGAACCATCTCCAGAAAAACAGACAGTTACGTTGTCTGTTCCCTCTACATAAGCTGTTAAAGCCGCACCAGCTGCAAGCGGAAATCCTCCACCGACAATGCCATTAGCCCCTAACATGCCAACGTCAAGGTCAGCAATATGCATAGAACCTCCTTTGCCTTTGCATATCCCTGTTTCTTTTCCAAAAATCTCTGCCATCATACTATTTAAGTCACAGCCTTTAGCCAGACAATGACCATGACCTCTATGTGTACTCGTTATATAATCTTTATTCGTTAAATGTGCACATACACCTACAGCAATCGCTTCTTCTCCTGCATATAAGTGAACAAAACCTGGGATTGCCCCAGTTGAAAAGATCTTATGAACTTGATCTTCAAACTTCCTAATTTCATTCATTTTCGTATAGGCCCAATAAGCAGTTTCTTTCTTCATTTTCTTTCCTCCATTCTATATTCCAGTATTAACACACTTCGATGATACAACATATTTTCTATTTTTGAAAGCGCTTAAAACGTTGATAAATCAACATTTCTAACCTTTGTTATCGATTGAAACGAGACAGATTTTCTCATTATTTCTCACTTTTCTCACCATCATTTTATTAAAAAATACGCATACTTTCTTAAGCAATAATTTCTTTGAAGAAAACTATTTATTATTAAACGAAAAAAAGATTGGAGAATGTGCAAGACCACCATTTCGGTTGTCTTATTTATTCTCCAATCATATAAATTTGTCTCATTTTTGTCTCACTATCTTCCAAACTGAGAATGTGAACATTTATAAAAAATTTTTTATTTGATATTTTTTTATTTTTCTATAAAGAGTCGCACGAGACATATTTAGTTCTTTTGTTGCTTCTGACACATTTCCATGGTGTTTTTTTAATGCGTTTGTAATTGCCTGAATTTCAAATTTAGTCTTCGGATCCTTTCTATGGTATGATTTTTGCATATGTTTTTCCGCAATCATTACTTGCTCATACAACTGTTCTTCAGTTGGCGCAACCTCTTTATATAAAATTCTGCATCGATCTAAAGTATTATATAATTCTCGCACATTTCCATACCATTGTCCCTTTGAAAATAGTAATTTCCAATTTATTCTCCACTCTGGATGCCAATTGTTCTTGTCACAATAGTAATCAATCAGAGCAAGTATATCTTCGTTTCGTTCACGCAAAGGAGTAAGATAGATGGGATAGGCATAAATATAGTAGAATAAATCTTGATCTATTATCCCTTGCTCTACTAGATCACGGATATCTTTCGTGGAAGATGTGATAAAACGATAGGATTTGTGATGTTGTCTTTCCTTTTCCTGTAAGATGGTTAAAAGCATTTGCTGGGAGGAAATCGAAAGTTCTCCAATCTCTTCCAAAAAAATCGTTGCTTCCTCGACCACTTGATGCCTTTTCTTAGTCAAACGCTGCAGATCTGTAGAAAGAAACCTTTGAAGAATATCCTTAGTAAGCATCGAACAGTGTAATTTATAAAAAGGGGCCGTTGACTTTGGGCTATTTTCATGAATACAACTAGCAAGAAACTTTTTGCCAACACCAGTTTCTCCTACTAAATGTACCGTAGTATCCGTGGGGGCGACATTTTTAATAGATTCCAGCACTTGTTTGTAACTTTTGCTTAAACCTCTACTTCCATTCCAAACAAAGCTTGTTTCCGCACGGAGAGGTATTCGATATCCAATGAGTCGATGGTGGTGCATAATCGGAATATGTACGGCAGATACTGCACCAGTCTCTTGCGCGAATCGACTTAATGATGTGCCAATCCAATTTTGATATTTTTGCTGAAGATTTTTTGGAAGGGCACAAATGTATTTATCAATGGTACAAACAATGTATTGTCCACTGCTTTGGAAAGTTGTTCGCAGCAAAAACTCCATATCCTCGTGCATCTTTTTTTTCCAATCTAGTGAAATGGAATCAGCAATAAGCTTAACACATGCTAACACATATGGCTGGTTAATAGATTGATAGAGACTAGATACATTCAAAACTCCTATCATTTCTTTATGCTGGTTAAAAATTGGCGCGGCAGAACAATTCCATTGTTGAGATGCTTTCGAAAAATGTTCATACCCTCTAACCATCATGGGTTTTTTATATCTTGCCGCGAGACCAATTGCATTAGTTCCCACTTCTATTTCTCCCCATTTTGCTCCTTCTTTAAATCGGATCGTTTCTGCTGCAATGCTAATAGAATTTTCCCCTTCTTTATATAATATGTACCCATCTTTATCTGTTAAAATAATGACAAAACGCCAGCCTCGTAAAAATTTTTGTAAACGCTTAACATTTTGCTTAGCTAAAGTAATTAATAATTCATTTTCTGCCAATCTTTCTTCGAATTCCTCTGGGGTCAAGATACAATCAGTTATGCCATCATGTGGGTTTAAGCCTTTTTGCCGGCAAAGATGCCAAGATTCTTCAATCTCTGGAGTTAAATTTGCTGGTTCTAAAGATCCTTCTTGAATAAATCGTGTCCACACTTCCTTTGTATCTACTTTACCAGTCATTAGTATCCCCCTTATTCTCGTTATTACATCGAATCTTTATTTGTATTATAACAGGAGTACTTTTTTAGTAAAAGGTTTCCGTTCTTACTCTTTGTAACTTATTTACATTAAAAAAGGGATTTGTTACAAAAAAATATTCTTATTTTAAGAATGATCTCTGGGCCAATTGTTATTAAAACGTAATTTCCTTTCAAGCTTCTAATCCACAAGTTTTGGAACCTTGCAGAACATCAGCTTGTATGTATAGAGCAATCTATATTAAAAAAAAGAGAGAAAGTTCCCATCAATGGAGACTTTCGTTTCCCCCACTGATGGATAACTTCTCTTTTACTTACTGTCTTCTCCAGTTTTTCATTCTGTACCTACATCTTTTGTTGGATATTAAAGATATTTATATTAAAATACTTTTCGCTGGTAAATCACTGTCGCAACTCCCCATGAGGCTAAATAGACAACAAGAATAAAAATGGTCGCTCCTGTATATAAAGTTGGAAGGGATAAATTGATAATAAAATCTGTTATACTGGTTAAATGTTCCGCTAGAAAGGTAACGACTCTAGGCCCTATGGCTGATAAAACAAGAAAACTGATAATAACAACTGTTGTAATATAGCCAGGCTTAAGCATATAGAACAATGGAAAGGTGAAAGCAGCAAACAGCAAGAAAAAACCACTCCCAACGGCAATATCTGTAAGTGTAAATGGTTTATTAAAAAGAAACAAGGCTGCACTTGTCAGTAGAATAGACGCTAACATATACACAACTGCTCCAATATAGCGTGATGCAATGATTTCCTTTCGTGTATAAGGTAAGGAATTTAATAATATATTTGTCTCTGCTTTTTCATCATATGCATATGCATTAAACGGGATAAAAATACTAGCGACGAGAAAAATGAAAACAGAGTCTATATTCATCACAATAAAAAATACGATAAAAGGGATAAATACTAAGAGTTGCCTTTTCTGAAGGATTGCATCACGTCTTATTAAATTAAACATATTGCATTCCTCCTTTTGTGTAGTACATAATATCTTCTAATGTCGCATGTTCGATCACAACACTATCACCAAATACCTGATCCACTTCTTTTCGATTATCTGTTAATGCCACAAACCCCGTCGGACCACGATTTAGATGAACAAAGCTTTTTTCTGTGTCTCTATCCAGTAAATCTAGTCCTCCCTTAACAACTGCATAGTTCTCTGCGATATCTAGTATTGATTGATTAAAAATCAATTCTCCTCTTTGTATGAAGGCAATATAATCGGCAATACGATCTAAATCAGTTGTAATATGAGTGGAGAAAAACAAAGTTCGATTACCATCGACCATTAACTCTTGTAACAGATTCAACAGTTCTCTCCTAAAGATAGGATCCAAGCCTGCTGTAGGTTCGTCCATAATGATTAATTCGGCATGATGGGATAAAGCTATTGCTAAAGATGCTTTCATCTGCATTCCTTTTGAAAAAGTCTTAATAGCCTTTTTTTGTGGTAACTCAAATTTTTCTACATAATGATAAAATAATTTATCATCCCATTGTTTGTATGCAGGTCCCACAATGCGTTTTATATCGATTAAGTTCAGCCCTTCAAAAAATACATTACCATCATATACAAAGCCAATCCGTTCCTTTATTGCCTTTTCATGTGTTTGATAATCCAACCCAAAGAGTTTCACTTGGCCAGCATCTGGTTTTAATAAATTCATCATCATCTTAATTGTAGTTGATTTCCCAGCTCCATTTTCGCCAATAAAACCCGTTATAAAGCCTTTTTTCACTTCTAAATTTATATTATTAACAGAAAAACCCTTGAATTTCTTCGTGGCATTCCTTAACTCCACCACATTTTCCATCCTTCTCACTCCTCATACAAAATATTGAATAACTGCAGTAAATCCTCATATGGCAAGCCGATTTCTTTACTATTGGCGATAACAGCACTTAGCTGTTCTTCAATAACCTTTAATTTCTTCTCTCTGATTACATCTAAATTCTGCTCGGCTACAAACGATCCTTTACCAACAATCGAGTAAATAAAACCAGCTTTCTCTAATTCTTCATATGCTCGTTTTGTTGTAATCACACTTATTTGCAAGTCTTTAGCTAAGTTGCGTATGGAAGGCAGCGCTGTTCCTTCCTTTAGTTCCCCTGCTAAGATAGACGATTTAATTTGATTGGTAATTTGTTCATAAATCGGCTCCTTTGAACTGTTCGAAATAATTATTTGCATGCTTATCCCTCTTTTTTTATCTTTCATACTTAATATAATGTATATATACTATATATACATTATATACAAAATCACCTTATAGTGCAACCGCCATTTACATTATTTATGTTATATGGCCACTTACTAAGAATTAACGAATTTTTAAACACCTACATTTAGGCTAATCCAAAAATGAATTTTCTTGTTATCTAAGTGAATAAAGGAAAAAAAGAGCTTATGCGATCATTAGATTATCAACATAAGCTCTTTGTAAGAAATTGTTTGCTTTTGATTACCGAACCTTCCCGTTCAATTTTTAGTTTTCGGCAAATATTTTGTGAAATAAGCTGCCAGTAATAACAAAACACCATTAATGAGCCAAACAGCCAGTCCCCCATACTTAAACCAAATAGCTAATAAGCAGTTTATACTTATAAGAAAAAAGCAAATTGGTGTTAACACACTTTTAAATCCAGTTACACCTGCTTTTTTTCTTTGTTTAATCACACTAATTATAGAAAAAACAAGAATAATTACAAATACAACTGATAAAATTTGCTCCACCATAATCACGCTCCTGTCTTCCACTTGTTATCTTTTAGTACGATGCAGAATGGAATTAGTTTCACTCAAAAAGAGAATAAACCCCTGTTAGTACTAAGTGGATTCCTCACATATAAATAATATTTTAGACAAGACACATACTATAAACGGAGGTGAAATACATGAAAACTAAGGATAATTTTCTAGAAGGTGCCAAAATTACGGATGATGCTCATACATATGGGCCGCCAAATGGTGGAAGTGAAAAACATCATTCGCCTCAGTCTGTTCCAAATAGAGAAGCAGCTAAAACCAGCAAGGAACAGAAATAGGATAGGGAAGTTTCTTTTTTTACAGAAAAATAAATTATATCTAAATGACAGACCAACTAACAAAGTATGGTCTGTCTTTTTGCTGTTAAAGGAAGAGTTATTTCCTTTCCTACTGTTTATTCCTTTTTAGAAAAGGCTATATATTAGTAACTAATAAATAACTTTTATTGGCTTTACTGTTATTATAAGAATTAGTTGAGGAGGTGCAGTATGACTAATCACATAAAATTTCAGTGGCGTGTGACAAAATACAATCCAGCGTTTCGGGATGAAAATGGCTATTTTACTTTAACGGAGGAATGGACTTCCCCTACCCAGATTGGAGAGATCATTAACGGTAAAAAATTCACTTTAGATGAATATCTTCAAGTCGAGAATGCTTATGTTGAGGCTGTTATGAAATTCTTGGAAGAAAGCGGGGTTCATTCATTAAGAATTTTAAACGCAACAAAACAGGGAATCTCAGAAGAGGACTTGACCGCTTCCTTATATGAAGATGCATTTGATCAGTTAGTACTGCAAGAAGACATGCGTGTAGAGAGGAAGGAAATTCGCCTTATTTGCAAAATGGTTTTGCGAAATTTCCTTGGATGTCAGTTATATGCTAAAGATAAATTCTTTGTGCATTTTGGATGGGATTACTATATGTACATAGGTTCTTACGTTAATTGCCCATCTGCTATCGATTATGCGACAAGTAACGGACTTTTTGTTGAGACATTTCAATCCCCTTACTATTTTTCCGAGGAAGAAACGATCAGGCAAGTACAATGGTATGAAATCGACGATCCCTCCATGATAATTGCAGGAGAAGAACAACTTCCAGCTATCCCACTTGATGAGTATCGAAGCCTTTTTAATTTATCAAGCGAACATCCCGTTATTGGAACTTTTGCTATTAACGAAGGCCAATTGGATTTTTTCCAAAAACATTTGCAACACAACATGGACATAAACAAATATGCCTATAGCCTTTGGGCTGGCTATTAAGCCATTAGAAAGAGGAATTTATTGTTTTCCTCTTTTTAATGGCTGCTTCTTTTCTTATAATTTCTTCTCCTTTTCAGGCTCCGTTATTCTATAATAAATCCAGCGTCATTTTTAACTTGGAAAAACATCATAAAAAGCACATCCATATTAGCTTCTCTATTCATAACAGTTCGTGTTAAATACTTTTTTTATAATTCCCTTTATCCTTTTTTTCCATTATAATTCTACTTACAAATATATACATAAGGAGAGTGGGGAAAATGGGAAGCTATCAAAGTGAATCCGATAATTGGAATGCAGATTTATATGATAATAAACATTCTTTTGTTTCAAAATTCGGTAATAATTTAGTCGAGCTATTAGCTCCAAAGCAAGGCGAAAAAATTCTTGACCTTGGCTGTGGGACAGGTGATTTAACGAATACCATCCACAAATATGGTGTAGAAATATTAGGTATCGACAAATCGGAAAATATGATAAACCAAGCCCTTAATAAATACCCTAGTCTACCTTTTATGGTTCAAGATGCTACAAGCTTGGATTATCTAAATGAATTCGATGCTGTATTCTCTAATGCTACTCTCCATTGGGTACACCCTCCTATCCAAGCATTAAAAGGTATCTACCAATGTTTAAAACAAGGTGGAAGATTTGTAGCTGAATTTGGCGGAAAAGGCAATGTTCAAACAATAACAAATGAAGTGATACAGCAAATAAAGCAAGCAGGATTTCCGTTCGGCGCAGAGCATTTCCCTTGGTTTTACCCAAGTGTCGGGGAGTACTCAAATTTAATGGAAAAAGTCGGATTCCGGGTTACCTTTGCACAACACTTTGATCGACCAACTCCCTTAATTGGGGAAAATGGCTTAAGAAATTGGATTGACATGTTTGGAAGCCAACTGTTTCATGATATTCCATCAGAAGCTAAGAACGAAATTATTGCGAAGGCTGAAAAAAATGTAAAGGATACTTTATATATTGATGGAAAATGGATGGCTGACTATAAAAGGATTCGAGTAATTGGCGTAAAAGAATAATAGAGCCTAGCGAGGAGACAGTAAGTTTTCCTCGCTCTCTTTGAATAGCTGGCTGCCAAAGTCCTTCTAATCTTCTCTCTATTAGGTGTAGAGATATTATTTTCACAACTATGCTTTTATATAAATAGCGTATTTTTTAGGATTGATAAACCCAAATTTATTAGCTAAATTTACGGACGCACGATTATCAACATCACAATCCCATCGCGGCTGAATATTGATAGAAAGACAATAATCGATAAATCGTTGCGAAACAAGACTTGCAACCCCTTTTTCTCTGTACGCTGGGTCTGTTATTATATCTATTTCTGCATAGTTATTAGATTTAAAAATAGAAACTGCTTCCCCAATTATCCGATTTTTATCTTTCACACAAAAACCAATTCCGTTTTGAAGAAAATTCTCTTTAGAATCCCAATACTCCTCATAATATCTTTCATTGAATTCTAAACTATTTTCAATTAAGCAAGAATTAATTCGATAAACATCATACGGACTAGCTATTGTTGTCCTATTACTATATGTTTTTAAATCAAAGGAATAAGCAATACGGTCGATTCTTCTTACTCGCTTATTTAGAAACTTCTCTATTGCCTGCTCCCATACGATTCCATTGGAAAATAACGTAAATCTATTACCCTTTAAAACTGTTTTCTCAAAAATATCAATTAAATGCTCCATAAATAGCTCGTTCGAAGGACAACCTGTCACAAAAAACAAGCCTGAAGCTGTTTGAAAAAGCAATGAATGATAATTCGTACAGTCACTATATACAGTCCCCTCTATCATGAAATCTAATATACTATGGGCAAATGTTGGAGCTTCCCTAATCTCTTTTTTTATTATAGAATACTGATCTATTGGTACCTTAATCATATTACAACACCTTTTGCAAAATAATTATCTCTATGTCATCATAATGATGAATTCTTTAATCATATGTGAAATCTATATCTTCCTTCCTATCATTTCTTTCATTTAAGAAAGAGGTTTTGCTAAATCCATCATATTATGGAACCCAAGCTGTTCATAAACAGATCGGCCAGATGAACTGGACCATAACCTTGCTCGTTTAGCCCCTTTTTGTTTTAGCCATAAACATATTTCCTCAACTAATTGAGAAGCTAACCCATTCTTACGGTGGTTTTCCACCGTATATACAGCTATGATCCACCCAAAGAGACTTTGTTCTTCCGCTAGTGGAAAAGCATACTCTGTTCTAATTAACCCTCCAGCACAAGCAACAATCTTTTCATCACTGTCTAAAGCAACTTGAAACATTAAATTTCCTAATTTAAATTCTTTCCGAAATAGATTTTTCACTTCTTCCAGCCGCTGAAGACTTGGTTTTGGAATACTGTCTATTTCTCCCATTTCACAAGCCATTTGATACCAGCATTCTGCCACAATACTCAGTTCGTTATAAGTTGCCCATCTAGTTTCATACATTATTTAAGTCTCCTAATTATTAAAAAATTAATGATTCTATAACGGTAATGACGAAAAACACCCAATCCCATTACATTTGTCTTTTGTTAAGATTACTTAGTATTAAAGCAAGCTTCACAAATTAATTTCTCTTCATTTTGGATAAAAGCCTTTATTTCGGTCATCCCTTTTCGCTCTGGATAGCGCATTTTGACAAAAACTACTTCATTTCTTTCAATATGTTTACCGCAATTAGAACATTGGGGTTTTACTTTAATCATAGTTCCCCTCCAAAACTACATATTTAATAACTATAGCTTAAAGTTCCTGACTTCTTTTAATTAAAGTTTTTCTATGTATCAATTTTATAACTTTGTCTAGCACTTTGAATTAATTATGCCGAATATGGTTTGATTTGAAACTGTCTACAGATGATAAACATCCGTGTTTTTGAAAGCAGCTCTATTTCATGTGAAAACATCTTATCTTCTGTTATTAAAATTTCGTCATAACCCCAATCATCAATCCCACTTCTTCCATTATCCACTATTTCCTTTGTATTAACGACAATATTTCGTGTAATATCATAATCAAAGTAAAATCTTTTCACTTTATCCCAAACCAATTCATATATAGAACCATTCCAGTGCTCTATGACCACTCTAATTGATGTTGGATCATCCTTTGTTTCATCTATATCTCCTTCACAATGATTGATTAACTCCATTTTTTTAAACCTTCCATCATGGAATGAATTTGTCACAAGGAATTCGCCCGTATACGGATCAAAGACATGCTGGATAGATTTTAAATATTCACAATACCTGTCATTATCCCAATTATCATCTCGTAAAAATTTCATAAAAAACATCTCTCCTCTTTAATTTCCTCTTATTACACTCATTAACTTTTTAAGAAACAATTTTGGTCCTGCAAAAAATATTTTTTAAGAAAACTAACTTATACATTTTTTTACTTTTTATACAACCAGGGAATCTCAGGTGGATTCCCTGCTTCTCCTAATAGATATACAAATACAAAATAAAAACAGATTAGTAAACTGAAAAGGAAAACAAAGAGTGAAAGACCATTAACCTCTTTCTTTATTAGCCCCACTAATGCACAAATTAGACTTATAACTCCTAAAAGCAACTCAAATAATGCTACAGGATAAACGGAGTATTGATTCATTACATAAACTCGAATTGGATTAAAGATAGTTATTGTGAAAATAAATATTAATTGAAAAATTAATCCTATGACAGAATACTTCAATCTTTCCATTCTCTCCTTCCTCTGAATTCTATTTATTAAATCTATTAAACTTTACAATAGTACAAAGATAATCTATGTATATAGTAAAACTATGTATAATAGTAAGCTATTTCAAATCATTTGTAAATAGTACCAAGCATCTTACTTCTTTCTAAACCCTTATTATTCACAGCCTGTTCAGGACATGAATCCATTAACTCCTTCCATCCATGGATTTATATTAAATGTCTTTTTCCATCAATACATTTGTAGTCTCATATCCTAATTTTTCATATAATCCTCTAGCTACTTTATTATGGCCAAAAACATGGAGACCTATTTTTTTCAATCCTAGTTTCTGGCCAACACTTTCTATACCCTTTAAAGCCTCCTTAGCATAGCCTTGCCCTTGGTATTTTTCTAGTATATAAATGTCATAAATAAACCCTAGTTCTTCAGACTTTTGCGCAAGCCATATAACGCCAACTGCCTCGTCATCCCTTCGAATGGTGTATAAAAAATTCTTCTCTGTCTTCTCGCCTTGTGGCAAAAGTCTTGTATATTCCTCCTCTGCTTTCTTAAGCGCCTCTTCTTCTTTCCAATTTCCTGCGATAACCTTTTCTTCCGCATACGTTTTAATCGCACTAGACAGATATCTTTGATATTCATCTGCATTCATTAAAGTTAAATTAATCACTGTTAATACTCCCCCTTTTCGCTCAAGTTTCTTTTCTTACGACTGATTCCAGCTTTCATTATTATATTTTCTTAACTAATATAGAAAAGTGCGGTCTCCCATTATATGTGTGGGAGAGCCTTATTGAAAGAAGGCAGCATAAATGATTACCCCCACAATTATGATAAGGATGAGTATTCCAGTACCTTTCCACCCTAACCCGCCCACTAAATCAGCAAGATTGCTGCCGTGCATACTACTAGATGGATGTTTCAATTCTTCTTGTCGCATTTTTTCCCTTCTTATTTCAGGAGCATCTTTTTCTTTTTTCATTTCAAGCCCTCCTATAAAATTAACAAATAAATAATAAGAATATGCCATTAATAGATGTAATGTATTTTTTGCAAACAATACATTTTCCCTTTATGAAACCCTCTTTATTTTTTCCTTAATACGTTTGCCGTCCACGAAGGTTACTAAAACATTCTTCTATCAAATTTTTACGACTTACTTTCATCTAAATATTCATGAATAATCTCCATTACTTCTATTCTTCCATTTATCAAAAGCTCTGGAAGTTCATTTTTTACATTCCCCTTCCAATACTCCCGCGCTTGTTCCATTTTTTTATGGAAAGGAACAGCCTCTAAATTAGGCAGAAGCTCTCCGTCTCCTTCAAAATAATTTCCAGACACATGAAGTTTCACAATTTGTAATACTTTGCGCTTATAGGAATCAAAAAGTGCTTTCCATTTTAAGACATCCTCATAGCTTTTCGCAGCATACAGACAGGATAATCTAGACGGATGATTGGGGAAATCCTGGAGTCTCACCATTTCTGCTATTACTTCTCTAATTGCTCTCATGGTGTGCCCTGCATACTGAACAACCACATCGGCGTTCTCTTTATTTAAGTGCAAACCTTCATCTGTATAATGATTATCTAAAATCCCCATATAATCTTCGCCCTGTGCATTAAGGTGTTCCTTTTCCAAAAAAAAGCGATATAATGTGTTCATCTTTTTTTCTTCAAAGTGAATAACCTGTCCACGAGACATTCTTTGATTAGTAACTAGATGATAAGCAGTAAACTCTTTCATTCTTTCCTCTCCTGTATATATAAAATGGAACGATTTACTATAAATATTGAATTGAAATCTATATATTTATTGAAATGTTCATCTTGTAAATTCAATCGTTCTAGCAATTCTTTTTGCAACGAGTCTCCTAATAATTGCTCGACAAGATATAATCCCATATTGATTCCAGAAGACACTCCACCACATGAAATAATGTTGACATCATGGACAACTTTTTCCTGAGATATCCCATGTGTATCTGGATACTTATCCTGGAGCAATTTTAATGCTAGGTGATGAGTTGTCACCTTCTTTCCAGCTAATAAGCCAGCTTCTCCTAATAAATAGGCACCGGTACTAACAGAACATATATACTCTATACTTTTCTGACTCTTAATCCATTCAATAATCTTTTTATTCTTGCTAATTGATTGTATTGCTCTTAATGGGCCACCAGGAACAAGCAATATATCAAATGTTGGACTATCATTTATACTATAATCCGGTGTCACTTTTGTCCCAATATGTGTTTTTATTGTCTTCCCTGATTCCGAAATCATATATACTTCAAAAGGTCTCGTTGGCATTAGCTTTCTTTTTATAAAGAGTTAACCCTTTTTCTGCTTTACTTTCAGTTGTTAACGAGAAAACCTCCGCAGGACCGGCAAAATCTAAAGATCAACATAGTCATATAATCAAATTCCAATCTTGCGTTTACACATTTTACTATCTCCTTAAATTAAAAAATATCATGTTAGGGCATATAATTAAGAACAGTTCTCCTCCTGATTCCTTTTTGAAAAAATCCCTCTATTTAGAAGTGGTCTTTTTATCACAAAAATACGTCGCTAAAACAAAAGTACAATAGCTACAAAAACGCTTCTACTAAACAGATTATTTTTCCTTTTTCCTTTTCAACAATTCTAAAATTTCCTTGTTTTGTTCCGTTAATTTTCTTAGCTTTACTTCTATAGATAAACACGTAATGGCTAATATTATCAGCCCCATCGCTATAATAAACTCCATAAATACACCACTACTCTCTTTTTATTATCTAAATGGATATTTTTACTTAACATCAAGATTCTAAAAAAAGTTATCTAAACTGATGACATAACGTCTCTTCTTAATACGCTTCCAATTCTTTATTTCTTTCAATGAAGAAACGTTTATCTCCATACAAATTACTTACTGGTAGTTCTCTATGTAATTTCCCTCTTCATATATTTCTTTACTAGTAAGTCCAGTCCATTCTTCTGGTGTTATGTCAGAATGCTTATTTAAATATGTTCTTACCATATTATAGCCCTCACTATAACCATAGTTGTATGGTAATCCGTTTCCACCAATCAATATTTCCTGCGCTCTCTTTAAATCGTACGTTTGCAAATCTGGTTCAATTTCATTCCAAAAATCTAGTTTAAAGTTGTAATATAAATTATCTACATCAATATCTGGGTAGACTAATTTCTGAAACATAACTGCTTTTCCTTCCAAAATTAATCGATCTAGAACTGTTTCTTCCTCTTCTTTTTTATAATATTTCTCAAACCATACACTGTGATTATATTCATGAGCAATCGTTGTCTTGATAAACTGTTCGGTATAAAACTTATTATTATAGTAAAAACTTATCTTTCCAGCGCCCCAAGTATCCATACTTTGGGTATTGTGGTCTTCTTCTATAGGGAAAATACATATATTCGTCTTCTTTTCTGATGGGATGTAATCTGATGATTTAAGGAGTGCCTCTTGAATTGCCTTATTAAGCTGCTTCTCATCCATTGTTTTAATAATATTATTAACTTCCTCCATATTTTCTGGTGCTTTTACAGTAAGGTCAAAATTACCTACAAAAAATTCTGCATTTTTATAGCACGCATCTACAACTGGTTCTATCACCTCCTCATCAAACAGCAAAAAGTTCGGCGTAGCTGAATCTTCTTTCATTCTCTTCTCATATTTTTTATAAAGTTTATAAGCATGCACAATCTCATATTCTTGGTCTGTTTCAGGATGTTTAAAAGTAAAATAAATATTATCTGATTCACTCTCTTCTTTTATCGTCTCTTTCAGTTCACAAGAGATTAATAGAAGGAAAGAAAACAGAATAACAACAGCTCCAAGTTTTTGCATATATTCCCCTCCCCTTTTGATTAATTACGAATGTAACACCACAAAGGTTTCAGAAAATTTAAAATCCAATACATATCAGCAATCCATAATCTCTAATAGGAGCGTACAGGAGAAATCAAATGCATATATGAATTGTTTCCAACTGGTTCCATCAATATTGGTCTCATTGTACCTCCGAAACTGATTTTTATTTCTTCTTCCTTAATTGCCTTTAATGCATCAATAAGGAAGCTTCCATCTAGAGAAATGCTTAAATCTGTTTCTCCAGCAAGCTTATTGATCGGTTGCGTTTCTTCTATTTTTCCTATTTCTGAAGAATTAGAGGTGATTTTTAATTTCAAACCATCTTTTATTTCCATATGGACATTGTTATTCTTCCACTCACTTGCAAAAAGACAAGCTCGATCTACTCCTTTTAACAGCTGTTTTGTATTAACAGTAATCATAGTCCTTGCATTTTTGGCGAATAATCCAGCAACATTTGGATAATTCCCTTCGATTAATCGAGAATAAAGAGTAGTTGAATTCGTTTTAAATACAATATAGCGATCTGTAGCAAATATTTTAATCATTCCCGTTGTATTCTGCATTAACTTACTAAGCTCATGGAGGCTTGTACTTGGGACGATGAATGCACCACTTACACCAGATTCAATCGGAAGCTCTCTCCATGCTAATCGATGAGAATTAGTAGCTACACATGTAAGTTTTGTTTCTTCGAATAACATATTAACGCCAGTCAAAACGGCTCTCGCTTCACTTTTTTGATACAGCAAAAGCTGTCTGGTTGATCATCTCGATTAAATCGGTGCTTTGCATTCTAATATGTGTTGTTTCTTCCATACTTGGAAGCATGGGATATTCTTCTGCATGAAAACCATTAAGTGTTGTCACGATTTCATCCGCTTTAAGCGTAGCTATTTGCTTTTCGTTTACTGTTAGATGAATTTTCCCTGGCAATTTTCTCACAAGTTCACTTAAATATTTTGCTGATAGTACAACACTGCCTACCTCCTTTACTTCTAGCACTTGTACTCCATCTATTTCCATCGGAATTACTTGTTCAATAATGATATCAGCATTACTTCCTATAACAATTAATGATTCTTTAGTAGCCATTATTTTGATACCTGAAAGAATAGGAAATGGCGTTTTCTGAGATACTGCTTTGCTCACATCTGTTATCGCTCTATTAAAGTACTCACTTTCAACAAGAAATTCCATTATATGCAACACTCCAAAATAAAATTATACGTATTAAATTCGACATTTTTTGCCAATTCCCTTGTCATTATTGTTTAATAAATTAATTTTTAAAAAAATGCATAAAAAAACTACTAAAGTGGCAGCAGCAAATGGCTTAGCCCTTTAATAGCTTTTTATAAATTTGTAAAAATATATTTTATTTTTTAGTTAAAACATCTAGTTGAAGTGGATAGGTGCTATATGCAACCATTTTATTTTTGTACTTTTTCACAATATCTACATGGTCTTGATAACTATTCAAAAATAAGTTTATGTTCTTATTCCCTTTTTTGGTATGAATAACAAGAGAATACTCCGCATTTTTAGCATTAAGATATGCTTCTTCACTTCCTGGATATAAACTATACTTTTCTCTAACAATCGCTTCGTTGAATATCTTAATAATTGCTTCTTTATTCTCTCCATCTATTTTCATTTCATTGTAGATTATTTCTGTTTCCATGTTATTAAGTTTTAAATGCAATTTATATTTATCCAGCAGCCAATCCACTACTCCTGTTGGCAAACAGGTCATTAAAATTTTTATTATACAAAAGAACACTAATGCTATAATAGTAATCCAAGTCAATTCCATTCACTCCATTGCTTATTCAATTAATATTTCTACATTATTAATAGTACTAAATTTCCTTTCTAAATAGACCATCCAATTCTCATATAAGTTGACCATCCACTTTTTAGCTCATGCGATAAAAATAAGATGCACGTTTTATCCTTGCATCCTTCCCTCATTATTCTCTACTGGATTTAAGCGCTGAAGCAAATCTCCTTATCCCCTCATCAATATTTTTTTCTATTTCTTTCGCATACGTAAAACGAACATAGTTAGCGTTTGATCCCATTGTAGATCCAGGCGCATAAATAACACCATTTTTTAACGACTCTTCTAATAAGCGATTTTCATTGACTGCGTTTTTTATTTTACACCACAGATGAATCCCACCATTTGGTGTTAGAAATTCCATTTCTCCTTTTAAGTAGGTATTCAAGCTTTCGATGATTTGATTTCTTCTGCTTTCAAGTTGTTTAACTAAATTATCTAAATGGACTGCAAAGGAGGGTGATTCTAAGAAGTCGTTTGCTACCCATTGAGAATAACTAGAATGGCCAAAATCAATCTGCTGCTTAGCGTCGGATAACCTTTCTATCACTGGCTTAGGTCCTATAATCCAGCCAATTCGCAGACCAGAGGCGACAATTTTGGAGAGAGAGCTTATATATAATACATTGCCATTTTGATCCATCGATTTTAGCGGAAGCAATGGCTTTCCGCTAAAAGAAGTTAAGCTATATGGATCATCCTCTACAACGGGAATACCATATTGAGAAGAAATTTCTAAAATCTCTCTTCTTCTTTTTTGACCGAGAGATACGCCAGATGGATTTTGGAAAGCTGGGTTTAGAAATATCATCTTAATTCGGTGTTTTCTGTATAATAAGATTAAATCGTCAGGTTTTATGCCATTTTCATCTGCAGTCAAATAATAAGGTTTAACTCCGGCTGATTCAAATAGCGGAAGACTATAATGATAAGATGGATCTTCCATTGCTACCGCATCGCCAGGTTTCAGCAAGCATTGAATAACCAAATGTAAAGCCTGCTGGGCTCCAGATGTAATCAATATAGAAGAAGGCGTTGTTTGTAAACCACGATATTTCTCCATATGATTTGCAATGGTCTTTCTTAGCACTTCACTTCCTTGTGGATGATCGTATCCCAATGATCCTATGTAAGCTCGGTCAGAAGTAATTTTCCGCAATGAACTTAAGGGGAAAAGATCTTCCGAAAGTTCCCCGCTTGCTAAATTAATCAGGTCATGTTCCGTCATTTCTTTTCGTATCCGCTGCATGACAGGTAGATTAGGAAGAAAAGATCCCGCTTCTATATAACGATTCCAGCTAGGTACACGTTTTTTGGTTATTCCCCATATATCTTTACTTATCATTGTTCCGCTGCCGCGTTTTCTTTCAATTAATCCATTTGACTCTAACTCATCATATGCTGCAACTACTGTACTTCTATTTAATTCTAACAATTTTGCTAGCTTTCTTTCCGATGGCAGCGGCTTATCTAAGGGAAAGGATCCATCTGCAATACCATTTTCTATATACTCCGCCAGCTGCTTATATATTGCTTTTCTTACTTGTCGATCAGGTTTCCACTCCATTGTTTCCACACTTCTTTACTATATTTTGTCTCCATAAAGACAGCTGTCTCATTTTTATGTTGTTTCATTATAGCTTAATTTCTCATCTTTAAACAACATTGAACCTTTTAGAAACGGCATACCCTTTTTATCTTATCATTCATTGAATTCACTAAATCCAACTGTTTTTACTAATAAAATCGAGAATATCTCATAGGCTCTGGATAGCATCGGATAATTTGATCTAGTTCCACTAATATTTATGATAGCAACCTTTTTGTAAATTTGATATTTTTCAGGAAGGAATTTACTATGTTACAATGAAAATATAGAGACAACATTAACAAGGAGGACTCTCGTATGAAAAAAATGATATATGCCCGAAATGCAACAGCGATGAAATAAAAAAAAGGGGTAATGGCAGCTACTGTTGGTCAAGTTCATATGTATCCCGAAAAAACCTTGGAAAGAAACCTTCTCCAATATCGGCAGAATATTGTTGTCACTGCGGTTACATTGCAGCCTTATATGTGGACAATCCTGAAAATTTAGGATAAGCGTATATATGAGCCCTTTTGAAACAGGCATACATCCATTTTCTAATACCGGTAATAATAATTCATAGTTTTTATTCTCCCTATTTGCAAGGGAAAAAAGAAACCTAATAAAATCACGATTGGGCATAGTATGGTGCTTAATATCCCCATAGAGAATAACCGTAAATTGCTGTACAGTAAACATAAAAAAAGCACGGCCTCGAAGCAAAAATATATTATAGTCTTTCAGATAGGTTAATTACGACCAGAAAACAAATTCTTTCCGTTGTAAAAGTACTAATAACATATATAAACCTAATGGTAATAAGAAATAATAGTATTGTATTGTGCTGCTATACCGTTTTACTATTTTAATGTATGAATTTGTATGTATGATTACATTAATTATGTGAAGTATGAACACATACAGCGGCACATCAAGCACCGTTAACAGGACGCTATTCCACGCATTTCTTTTTTCCTGTAATTATTTCAACGTGAGCAATTAAGCCAACTGATACAAGTACTAAATATACACTAGATATAAATCGTAATGGATTTTGCATAATCATTCCTTTTTTCTATTTCGTAATGTACTATTTATTTTGTGGAATATAAATAATACTGTGGTTAATCACTCCCTACCTATTTCGCTAAATTCTCATAAGCTTGTAGTGGAATAATTTACTATAGAGTAAAAAGAAAAAGTCCATTCCTTGAAGTTAATCTCTTCCTTAGGAATGAACTCTTTAGCTAGTTCTTATTTTTTCTTATAAAAGTTATTACAATCGCAGCTAGTGATAAAACAATAGCGATAATCGATAAAATCGTATTTATATTAGTACCTTCATTTGCATGCTCGGCATCTTTGTCTTCCTGTTGATCATCTGCTGCATCATCCGTTTTTGTGCTATGTCCATGACTGTCAACCGTTTCATTGGATTGAGCAATACTAGTGATAGAATGAGGTAGTTCTGCATCACTGTCTCCAGTCCATTCCACAATGCTGCCATCTGCATAGTACTGGAATGCATCCCATGCAATATCGCCAGGCTCTTTGGGATTTTGTGCTCTAAAGGTAAAGTCGCGGTATTGACCAGCCTTAATCGCTGTCTCTTCTGATTCAGCCTCCCAAGTTACAGTTGCCACTTTATCATTATCATCGGTAGTTGTAGTCGTTTTCCAGCCATCGACAGGTTCATACATTTTAAACTCCACATTATCTGGAATTTTAATCGTCACTTTTGTTGTATCCACATCTTTTTCAACTGGAATTCTTACAGTATACGTTTCCCAAGCCTCTGTAGTAGATTGGGATGGATTCACGGTAACATGGGCGCTGACTGGTAATGCTATAAAGAAGACAGCCGCTAATGCTACTAATCCAGATAAAAATTTCTTTTTATGTATCATTTCAAATCTCCTTTCCTTATTTCTGCAGTTTTGCAAAAAGAGAGGTTAACACTACTTTGAATGTGTTAACCTCTTTCATCATATCAAATAGAGATACTTCGTTCAAAGAAAAAACAGCTTGGATTATGTCTATTCTGTGAACATTTTATGACAAATGTACTTTTAAATGACCTATTCCCCATTTTAGCCAAAATAATTCATCTTTAATCAAAGGGGTTTATCTTTCTATTACATTGCCTCTGGTGCGGCAATTCCTAGTAATCTTAAACCTTCTTTCAAAACAAGTGTTACAGCATATACGAGAGAAAGTCTCGCTTCTTTTCCGCTATTTTCCTCTAAAATTTGAACATGCGCATAATACTTATTAAATGTTTTTGCTAAATCAATAACGTACTTTGCCACTTCAGAAGGATCATATTGCACAATCGCCTTTTCCACAATTGTCGGAAAGTCCATTAAAAGCTTTACAATTGGAAAACTTAGCTGATCCCATTGTAATTGGTCTATATTAGCTGGTGGGTAGAAATTACCTTTCCGCAGTAAGGAACAGGCTCTTGCATGTGTGTATTGGATATATGGTCCTGTTTCTCCTTCAAACTTCAACATATCTTCTAGAGAAAACTCAATATCTGTTAGGCGATAATGCTTTAAGTCATGAAAGATAATTGCTCCTGTTCCTACTTGTTTTGCCACTTCTTCTTTATTTTCAAGAGAAGGGTTTTTTTCTTCGATATTTTTCTCCGCTAATTGAATAGCTGCTTGAAGCACTTCTTCTAATAAAACAACTTTCCCTTTTCTCGTTGACATCTTCTTGCCGTCTTTCAGCATCATACCAAATGGAATATGAGCCATCCCTTCTGCCCAATCATAGCCCATTTTCTCTAACACTTGAAATAGCTGCTTAAAATGGAGAGTTTGTTCATTTCCTACTACGTATAAACTTTTCACAAAATGATAGTTTTCTTGACGATAGATCGCTGCAGCTAAATCCCGTGTGGCATAAAGTGTCGCACCGTCTCTCTTTTTGATTAAACACGGTGGGAAGTCTTCAAGCTCTACTACTTGTGCCCCTTCTGATTCTACTAAAAGCTGCTTCTCCTTTAATAACTCGACAACCCTTCCCATCTTGTCATTAAAAAAAGCTTCGCCATCATTTGAATCAAATGTAATTCCTAATAGTTGATAGATTTTATTAAACTCTTCTAACGATTCTTTTCGAAACCATTTCCAAAGATTAATGGCTTCTTCATTTCCCTGTTCTAGATAGTTAAACCATTTTCTCCCTTCTTCATTTAGCGAGGGGTCTTCATCTGCTTTTTCATGAAACTTCACGTACAGCTTTAATAATTCTTTAATAGGATTCTTCTGCACTTCCTCTTCGTTTCCCCATCGTTTATAGGCGACGATTAATTTACCAAACTGGGTCCCCCAATCACCAAGATGATTAATGCGAATCGGTGTGTAGCCATTTTTCTCGGCAATAAGGCCAAGAGCATTGCCGATAACAGTGGAACGCAAATGCCCCATGGAAAACGGCTTTGCAATATTAGGTGAAGACAAATCAATTGTCATGACTCCTTTATTCGTAGGTAAATCCCCATAATGCTCCTTTTGTTCGAGAACCTCCTTGATTACTTTAGAGGCAATTAATTGCTGATTTAAAAAAATATTAATATAAGCTCCTACCACTTCGACATGATCAATCAGCGGAGATTCTATCTTTTGAGAAAACTCTTCCGCAATTAACGTAGGTGCTTTCCGCAATTTTTTGGCAAGTGTAAAACAAGGAAAAGCGAGATCTCCTAAATGATCATATTTCGGTTTTTCCAATAACTGTTCAATCGTTTCTGGTGATAATTCTACATCTAATTGTGTTGCTAATACGTTTGCTAGTTCTGATTTGATGTTCATCTATATTCTCCTTTTCTATATTAGATATTTTAATAAAATAAAAAAACTCCCGCCCCTTCATACGAAGAGGCGAGAGCTTATAATTCCCGCGGTACCACTCTAATTGTTATTTTCATAACCACTTAAATCAGTTAACGGCCTGTTACCGATCATGCCTACTCCTTTTCAGCATGATATCTCCAAAGTGCGTTTCACTGCTTGCTCCACATTAGGCTTCCACCATCCCTAATTCGCTATTGCTTTACAACCAGCTACTCTCTTTTTCTACGATTTCCTATATTTTTTTCTTATTATACACACTCTTTTCGGAAGAATCCAATACTTTTTTATTTTTATAAAAGAAAGACAAGCGCCAATCATTTCCGTTTACATATAGTAATGGAGGAGGTGAAACATTTATGAATACTCAAAATCGAGCTTTGGATAGACATATTGGGGCTGTTGGTCCTATTGGTGCAGTTGGTCCAGTTGGAGCCGGTGGTTTTGCAGGCGTGGGGCATGGCGCAGTGGGAATCGGGGCTATCCCCCTTGGTGCAGTTACACCATCAGCTAGCTTTGCTGGAGGCAACCCTCTATTTTATACGCCTTTTCATCATAGCCCTGCTATTCAACACCATTGGAATTATGGTCAGCATTTCCCAGCATACTCACAACCATATGGCTATAATCCCGCTTATTCTACTTACGGATATTATCCCTATTATTGATTTCAGAAAAAAGGCAGCAACTAGATTCCATCCATTTAGAGAAATTCTAGTTGCTGCCTTTTTATGCTGTTGATATTATTCCGCTATGCTTATTTGTTTATTTTTTCGCCAGATTGCGAAGGTTACTGCTAATCCATCATGGGAAAGAATCTTATAGAGACGCTCCTACCGAGAAAAGAGCTTTGTTAGGACAAGCTCCTACTAATGCCAGTGCATCAGCAGATACAGATACTGGCGGCAATCATCAGCAAATAATAGTTTTACAACAGATAACGAGTAGTGCATGGAGGCAAAGGGAAATGCACCTATCGGGAACAATGGAGGTGCATCTAGTTTTGTCGGCTAAACTACTGTGCTTTTGAACGCTACTTTTCCCTTGGTTCCTTTGAATAATGGTGTTCATCCCCTTTATGAACGCAACTTTTTCCTTGGTTCCTCTAAATAATGGCTTTCATCTTCTTTATGAACACCTTTTTTCCCCGGTTTCTTTAAATAATGGTGTTCATTCCCTTTATGAACGCATTTTTTCCCTTGCTTCCTCAAAATTATGGGGTTCATCCCCTTTATGAACACCACTTTCCCCTAGGTTCCTCTATAAAATGGTTTTCAATCTATTAAAATACTGAATCTCCTTGCTATACTCCAAGTCTAGCATCCCTCTCTCTTAACTGACATATCCCCCCCTATAACAATCATCCTTAAATATCAAAAAAACGATGGAATTTGACACTATGCCCGCATAGTCATTCCATCGCTTTTTGTTATTTAACTGGAATCCATATTTCAGAGTAGCAATTTTCGCTTGACGGATCATCATCTGTATAGCGTTCAAAGGAAATAAATCCTGCTTGTTGATAACCACTGGACGGCATCCATTCCGAATATATTTGCTTCCAAACCTTCTGCATACTTTGCGGCATTGGTCCATGCACCTCAAAAACTGCCCACTTGGATGCTGAAATAACGAGCTGATCATATTTTTCAGATTTATCCTCTGTTGCAACCGCTATCCAGTAATCCATATCCTTACCCGCTGCTTCTGACTCCTCTACACAAACGCCAAGAACACCTGGAATTTCTCCCCTAGTCAGCATCAGAAGCTCGTTCACTGTTCCATTCTTATTAACTTCATCCCAGAGTTTTGGAATCTCACGGAGATTTTCATCTTCCTTAAAAGTATAAGATTTTTTCATCCCGACAATCGTAAATGCCTCTTTCTCCACTACTTTTACTTTCATTGGTTCTGCCCCTTTCAGCTGTACTTGAATGACTAGTGGATTGTATATTTTTAGACTACCAATTCCTCGTCTCGTTTCACTTGGTGTAACTCCATGCTGTCTGCGATATGCTTTCGTAAATGCTTCTGGTGTATCATATCCATATCTTAATGCAATATCGATTATCTTTTCTCTTGAATGAAGCAAGCTTTGACCAGCCATTGATAGTCTGCGTCGCCTAATATACTCTCCCACTGGTATTTCCGTAAGGATTGTAAATGTTCGTTGAAAGTGAAATATTGAAACATTTGCGACACGCGCAATCGCTTCTATTTCAAGCTTTTCTTCCAAATTATTTTCGATATATATTAATGCCTTTTGTAACCCTTCCAACCATGTCACATTCATCACATCCTTAAAAATAGCATACATGGATTACTGTTGGTTTTCCTGTTCATTTATGCTTGCTTTTGACAGATATATCCTTGGTTTTCTTCTCATCAATATATCGGATTAAAGAAAGGATAGACCGCCCTAAGTAAATACAAAAAAAGGCACCAAAAATAATAAGTGCTGCTAAGTAATTGGCAAATAGCTTCTTACTGGCAATAAATAGTATTAAAAACACTAGTGTGATCAACAAATTGAATATTGGATGATTTTTCATTCATTTCCCTTCCTTTTTTATAGATAAAATATGTATCGTCACGATAAAATAGGCTGTCTATCCCTAGCTCTAGGTTTAGACAACCTTATTCGACCCTAATAGAAAACGTATAATTGGGATTTCCTTGATCCCATTTAGCATAAATCATATAAACATATGTTCCTTTTTTGGCTGGCACTGTCATTTTATTTTTATCTACTTTAATAAATTCCTCTTCTCCATCTTCAAACACTTCTGCAACCTGTAAAGATCCAGCTAATGGCTTTTTATTAAAATCGATGGTAATCGTTGAATTCGGTTCCACTTTCACGGAACCATTTTGTAACCCCATATCCCATGGAGATGCATAGACATAATCAACACAAGATCCTTTTAATGAACCTTGCCAGCAATTAGAACCAATTGTTGTCGGAATTCTATTATTCTTCCATAATACCTCAGGTTTTGGTGGCTTGGAAAAATAAATCGTATCCATTAGAACCCAAATACAGGCAAAAATAAAAGCAATTATTGTTACCACCATAAACATGTGAACCTTTTTGTCCCCTTTCATTCCTCTTTTATATATTGGACGATTGATATTGCAGAAAAGTTTCGATTTTTCTTTATAAATAGAAAATTCCAGCGATATTATACTTATTCTCCCCCACAGCTTCCTCCACTATCAAACGAGGATCCACAGTCATTTCCTCCATCAAAGAAAGACGCTTGTGAGCTATCTCCTGGATTTCCCTGAAAAGGCGGATAATGATGGTTATTTATATTGTTTGTCTTTTCTTTGCGGGAAAAAAATTGAGCCACGACGATTGCCACAAATACCAACATAATAATTCCCAACATACTTCATTCCTCCCTCACTTGCTGTTCTATTTTATATACGTAGGCTGATTGGAAATAGTTTCATATTTTTTCAATTAAAAAAGCCGAAAAGTAGCAAACTACCTTTCGGATAGATTAATTTATGCTCTTTTCCTTATTTCCTTTACTCTTTCCATAACGGAAGGCTTCTTTTTACTGAAATAATAGAAAATCCCTGTTATCAGTAGAATAATTACAATTAATGCTAATGGATTAATATCTGTAGAGAATACACCATAAGGAATTAACGCAAGGATAAAAAAGTAAAAGAAATTACCTATTGCTGTACCGATAGTAAAAGGACGTATCGATATTTTGCTTATACCAGCAATGATATTTAAAATACTTGTCGGAAAAAACGGAAAAACCCTTCCATAGAACACATAGCGCATCCCTTTTTGTTCGATTTTATCTAACATTTCTTGGTGATTTTGCACCTTTTTGATCACAAAATCTTGGAACCAAAAACGAATGGCTAAGAAGATAATGATTGCAGAAATGATGCTAGAAAACCAGCTCCATAGAAAGCCATAAATGAAGCCAAATGAGTAAAAATTGAGGGTAATTACTAAAATTAAAGGAATAACGGTAAAGCTATTTTGAATAATCATAAGGAATAAACTGACAATAAGTGCATAAGAAATATTCTCTTTAAATGCATATGTGACTGAATTTAACTCCCCTTCACGAATCGCCTGAAAAATATCAGTGTATCGGAAAAAGATAATAAAGAGGCTGATTGTCACAAAAAACGTAAATGGCTTCCAAAAATGTTTTATATAAATCACCTTTTTCATAAATTATATGTCATATTCTAAAGAGTGGTACACTTAGAGTATCATTTTCTACAGATTTCTTCCTTTTGTTTTTTTATATTATCTGTTTTTCTACCCGTTTCTACTATTTTTCAATCAGGGGGGGATTATTTCTTACCTAAAAAAAATAAGTAAGTACATAAAAAGCAGTTAAGTTTTACATAAACATAACTACTTTTTTTACTATACTTTATTTCCATTCTATCAAACTATTTTTTCCTACATGTCCTCTTCTACCCTATCTAACCATTCATTCATAAGCGCAGTAAATAACTTTGCCTGTTCAATCTGCAAGTTATGCCCGGCTCGATCTAAAATTGCAAATGTTGCTCGGGGATAATTCCCTAAAATTGCAAACGCATCTTGATATCCGACTACCGAATCTTGTTTTCCTAGTAAGAAGACAGTTGGTTTTTGAAATAGGACATCATCGACTGGAAAGGAAAATCCGTAGTTCTTTTGAATTTTATTCAAAAATGCTGTATTCGCTATATTGCATCCTGATAAAATTTCATCCTTATATCGTATCCAATTGTATTCATCTAAAACTACTTGATTGGTTTTGAAATCGTTACGTTCTTCTTCTACTAAGTTTGATAAAAATTCATTATCTGCATAAACAATCGTGTGTGCTGGAAGTGTTCTCTTTTCTTTATCGGGCAAATGAATGCTGCGCCTAATATTTGCTCTTTATAAAGCTTGATGATTCCTCTAGTTAAGTAGCCGCCATAGGATTCTCCTATAATCAGAAAAGGTTGATTAGCAATCTTTGTCTCTATAAAGCTTGCTACTGCTTTTAACATTTCATCGGAATTACTTATTAAGTCATAATCCATGGTTTTCCCCATGCCAGGTAAATCCAAATATATCCGTCTCCATCCATCTTTCTCTCTAAAAACAGGCTCCATACACCCACTCATGAGTCTATGATCTAGCGTAAATCCATGTAGCATGATAATGGGAATTCCAGTTCCTATATCTTCGTAATATATGTTTGCATTTTTCACTTTGCAGTATGGCATCTTTCTTCCTCCCTATTAATAAAATGTATGTATCTATGGAAGTTCCTTACTCAAATAATGATATATTCAGGTTTTTCCCATAACAGTAGACAAGCAGTGTGTGTAATTGAGCTCTATGATGATAGATATGTGCGACTATTTCTAACAACCACTCGTACCTTGTATAGGTCGCTCCCCAATAAGCTGTAGTCCTTTCTTGTAACTCTATTTCTGTAAGATTCATATAAATATCTTTTAAAGTTTTATAATTTTCTGCAATAGCACTCTTGACATCCTGTATGCTTAATAATGCAACACTCGAATAATATTGATTCATCTCTTTTTGTGTTGCACCGTTCGATATCATTAAATCAGCCTTACAAATAACGGCTATGTGCTCTAAAAGCTCACCTATCGAGCGCTTATTACTTGCTGGCTTTTTCTGTAAGTCCGCCTCTTCAATAACTTCAACCATTTGGATTGTTGTTTTTAAAGCTATTTCTATTTGATTTAGTGCACTATTTATATAGGTATTCACTACTAACTCCCTCCTTGCAACGAATATATGTTCGCTTTTATATTATAGACGAATCTATCATAAGTTCAATATAAATATTCGTTAATTCCGACTTTTTGATCAAGAAAAAATTCAAACCATCCAAAGTTTTAAGTCTATTAGATCGCTTCCATCTTAAATGTCCTTGTCCAGCTCCTTTTCGATTTGCTATACTTTAAAAGAAACGAACAGGAAGTGTAATTATATGAGACAGGCACTTATTATCATCGACATGCAAGAAATTTTCTTTAACCATCGTGAAAATTATTTATTCGATAGAATTCAACTAGTAAAAAACATCAATATACTAATCAATCAAGCACACGAAAAAGATATTCAGGTTATCTTTATCCAACATACAGATCCAAATGAACAGTCCGAGCTTTATGAGGGGAAGGACGATTGGAACCTCCATCATAATCTATTGTTATCCACTACTGATAAGATAATTAGAAAATCTAAATGGGATGCATTTTACCAAACAGAACTTTTGGATTATTTAAAAAGCAAGAAAATCGAACAGCTTATTTTTGCTGGTGCACAAACGGAGTTTTGTCTTGATACTACTATCAGAGCAGCCTATAGCTTGGGATTTCAGCAGAATCTCCTTTATCAAAACACTCATAGCACCATTAACAGCTCCATTTTAAATGCAGTTGATATTATTAACCACCATGAATCTATTTGGAATAATCGGTTTTTAACAATCATAAATGAAGAACTGAAATTATAAATATCTTCTGGCGTAATACACTATGTTATTTTTTTATTACTCTAGATCGTAGTATTAGGATAAGATTAAATAAATTACACCTGATTGATGGATTTGGCGCATCACCTGAAATAAATTGGCTTTCTGATCTTGAAATGTTATTACTTTAGATTCAAGTTAATTAACAACAAATGAGTATTAAATAATTATTGTTTACAAAATCAGAAGAATCAAGAAAATCTTATCAAATAACCAAATAAAATAAGAACTATACTGGACTTTCACTTTATATTTAGATAATTATTAACATTTCGGAAATTTTGTATACTAAGCAAACTTCAACTTAAAAAAAGCCGAATTCCCGAACTCTAAGGAATCGACTTTTTTATTTTTGATTCTTAAACTAAAAATTCCGATGGTTAAAGAGCGAAAACCCTCTAACGGAAAACCCCAGAAAAGCTGTGAAAATATCTTCTTGGGTTGTTCTATCTTTCTTAACTTTTATTTAGGGAACGTTATTAATATAAATCTATAAAATATATATACAATGTTTAAAGATTTTTAATTACCCTGTACCTACAATTTGGATTTCAAGTCCCCTTGTAGTAAAAAGTTGTTTGGACTATATGACTTATCTTACACAGAGAATATTTTCAAGAAAGTATACGTTTTTGAACGTCTGTTGCTGAAATTGCTAAAAGAGTGTACCAATTTCTGCTGGTTTAGGTACAGCTTTTTGTTCAGAATCAGTCTATTAAACAATGCTCTATTTCTTTCTGCCATATTGAAGAAATGCTGAGCCTTCTACACATGCTTTTTAATATACATTGAAGCTTTGTTTAACACTTCGGTAAAGAATGGAACGGCTTCACTAAGAATTGGCACTTCAATTCCATTAAGATCAATTATTCCTTGGAAAAGTTATATCTTTATTAAATTAATTACCTGATTATTTAACATTATCATATATTTTTCTCTAAAAAGTACTTCTAATTACATTACCACAACGTGAGGCACTAGATACAACCGGGCAGCTGTCTCACTTCACAAATTTATTCTACAAGTCAAAAATGTTAATATTAGACTAAACGGTCAATAATAAACGCAATGTAAGAAGCCTTATTAGCTTCACCCTAGTCCAATGTTGATAATACAATGGAAACAAAATCATCTAAAACCTTTGGATCAGATGATAATTTAGAAACTTGTGTAAGTGAATATCGAGAATGGTTCAAATACTTAGCCAGAGCTTCTATATCTTTTTGCAACTCAATTTCCCCATTTTCTTGACCACGTATTAGTGATTTATAAAAAGCTTCTTCTAACCTTCTTATATCCATTTTGAAAAACTCCGCAATTTCCCTATCATGAGGTACTTGAGAGATTGCACTATCCAAAATAAAGCACTCTTTACGTTTTTCATCATCCTTTAAAACGTATACCACTTCATAAAAAACTTTACTTATTGCTTCTTTAACTGATCCTGGATGTTCCAAATAAGATATTACCGTAGCGGTTTTTTCATTAATATAATGTTTTACTGCAGAAATAAAAAGATCCCTTTTGGTACCATAAGTATCATAAAGACTTTGCCGTGCAATCCCAAGTCCTTTAATTAGTAGTGGCAGTGAAGTCCCTTCATATCCATAATGACCGAATACCTCCATGGCTTTATGCAATACTTGGGTAGTATCAAATTCCTTGTTTCTTGCCAAAGTGATAACCCCTTTTTTCTATCATACTAACTTTTTTAGAACGTACAGTCAAGAAATAGATAGGTTTAGAAATTATGCGTATCTAATTTGGGATTGAGTTACTTAGGGAATGGAACAAATTCATTTTAACTTCCAATTGAATCAATGAACACTAGTGGATTCCAGTAATCCTTATAACGAGTAATAAATCCATCTTTTGTTTCCACTACACTAATATATTTTTGGTTGTATGGTTTGCCTGTTTCACGTTGCTTACCAATAGAATTGAGCTCTGCAATAACTAGTTCAGGATCTTCTGTTATATGAAAAATAGGATCTGTAAACTCTACTTCAAAGTTTTCAGGGAAACTTTGCATATAATCATAAATATCCTCTTTCCCTACCAGCATATCTGGATAGCCTTTCGGAGCATATGGAAATTCTAATACCCCGCCTTCTGCCCAAAGATTGATCCATGATTTAATATCTCCACTAGATAGATGTTTTAGATGTTTATTAAATATCTCCTGTGCTCTTTCGCGGATTTCTTCTACTGATAATGCTTGATTATCCATTATTATCTTCCTCTCTTTTTATTATTGACTATTCAGTCTAGAAATATCAAAAAAATAAGGTTCTGTAATAAATAATTACAGTTCCCCTTCCTGACAAATCCATCTTATCACTTTCTGGACTGTCCAGTCAATAATTATTTTGGTTTCTTTTTGGACATTCTACTTTTTATTCTTATCTACTAATTCTCTAATAGCAATTACGAATTGAATCCCGCCTTTTAATCTTAGAGTATACATACAAATTGTAACATCCAGCAAAGTTTGCAGTTGCTAAGTTAGTATTCTTTGTGATATTCCCGATATTAATCGTTTAAGTTCATTAAATCTGATTGTTTTTTCGGATAATATATCGATTTTGATACCTTTCCATTTTCACCTACAATCTGTAAAGCCGTCTCAATTGGATAAGCTCTTATAACCTCTTCACTGTATTCTCCATTATTTTTTTAACCTATATCCCATAATGCCACCCCATTCATTAAGTTACAAAAATGAGCATATTTACATGTACCAATCATTTTCACTATATTTAATATATCAGAAATGAAAGAGTTCATATCATGATCACATGTTAATAGTCGAGACGAGACATGAATACATTTTGCAGGAACAGATTAAGAAAATGATTAAGGGTGGATATTTTATGGATTAATCCAAAATAGTATTAATAACTGGCGATAACAAAGGAATTGGTTTTGAGACAGATAGACAATTAGGGAAAATAGGAATGAGATTTTAATAGGATTGAGAAATGGAAAAAGGGGCTTGAGGCATTAGCATTATTAGAAAAGGAAGATATTAAAGCTAAAACAGTGGGTATTGAGGTTTCATACCCCACTCCCATATTCTCCGTTGTAGAAAACATTGAACAAGAAAATGGTTTGCTTGATATATTGATTAACAATGCAGGCGTGTTTTTGGAAGGTAATATCACTCAGAATAACTTCCCCCCTCTTTCTTTTTGTTTTTCACTACTTTATCTTAGATTTAAAAAACGCCTTTAATATCAAATAGTGGACTATACGGATGGCACCCATCGCAAATGTTACGCAATGGGATCTCGACTTAGATAGAGCTATCAAAGAACCGAAAGATGCTTATTTTATTTGCCACAGTTTAGGCTTTATTACGTTTTTAAGATACCTTTCACGTAATAATGTACTAATTAAAGGGGCTATTTTTGTTTCTGGATTTGCAGAACCCATTACAGCGTTCCCACAATTTGATCCCTATATGCACGAATTAAATTTGGATAGAATCAAGCATTTCCTGGGAGCATCCTTTTTAATTTCATCCAGAACTGATAGCATCATCGATTGGCAAATCTCAAATTCCTTAGCAAATAAACTTGAAATTCCTTTTATTTTATTACCTTTTGGCGGACATTTTACTTCTGAAGAAGGAATTATTGAGATGCTATCCGTCAAACATATTATTAAAGCAAAATGGTTATAACATTTCCAATAGAGAACTTTCTTGGACAAGAAAACAAAGCGATCCTTCCTAAGGGAAGCATCGCTACTTTATCTATTCAGTAAAAAATTCTTAATATGGAGATTAGTTATTTTTTTCGGTTGAAGCAGGATTGCTAGTATTTTCTGCATTTTTACGATTCTTAACCCCTTTGCTTTTATAAGGCTTGTTACTCTTTGCTTTATTAGCACTAGCCTGCCAACGATTCCAGCCTTTTTTATCTGTTCCTCTGCCTGTACCGCCTTTACCTTTAGCCTTTGCTTTACTCATAAAATCAACTCCGATTTTTCTAATATATTACGTAACATTAATTAGTCTTATCCTTTTATTCTGGTAAAAAACGTACATAATGAACTATTAGTATATAACAGTCTGCTATTGTTTGAAACATTAACCTTTTCAAGAGTTTATTTCTGGTGCTTTCTCTTCCCTACAACTTACACGTTTTCCCAATAGCCGAGCATGACACTAAAAAATGAAACCTTTTTTCTATCAAATCCGTAGAACATGGTGGGGATGACTTTTATGAAGACGAGAATGGTCTAAACGTAATAAGCTGTATAAAAGACAGTCATCTCTTCTACGAATGATAAATTATATAATAAAAAACTATCTTGGGGAGTGAAAAATATGAATAGTACCGTTATCCTGATTATAGCATTAGCAGCAATAGCTATATGGTCTATACAAATATATGAGTTTTTGAAGCCATCGAAAGAACAAAACAATCGCAAAATCGTTTTATTAACATCTGCTGGTTCTATATTCACGATAATTCTTACCGTTTCATTTTTCCAAAATATCCCATTTTTTTAAATAATGGGGATTTAACTAATTAATTATCCATTACGATGAAAAGAAAAAAGCATATAAAAATCAACCCCGAACTGTAGACAAACTCCTGTATTTTGGAAATGAAAGTTTGAGTAAAGTATATTTATTAATCTCTTTGAATCTGAATGACCCCGATTTGCCTGCTAAACTGCAGGGTCTCAGACTGAAACTCCCTTTTCCCATAGGGAGTCTTCCCTCTTCACTCCAAGCAATACATAAAAATGCAATTCTACTTCCCCAATATCTTTTTGTCTACTAACTGGTAAATGAACCTTGCTCTTTTTATTTCAAAAATAACAATTCTTTAACAATTTTATTAAATATTCTATTATTGGAAAAAAACGTCGAAAAAAAGGAGTATAATGGAAATAAAAATAGGGGGAGGTTGTTGAAATGATTACTTTATTAGAAGATATTGCCCAACATGGACTAAAAGATACGAAATTATACATCATGAAAACAACTGATTCGTTTGTTATTTCCATCCCTAAAATTAATTGGTCTACCGAAATAAGCAATGCAGAATCTCCACACAATCAATTCGACCATTTACTACATTCCTTAACTTTTCACATGTTTGAAGGTGACTGTTCCCAACTAGCTGAAAGTATCACAAGTTCTATTAGTAAATATGAAACTTCATAATAAATCAAAACTTCCATCAAGTGGAAGTTCATCGCCCACTTGATGGTTTGGTTGTAACTTTCTGATTTAACAGCAAATTTCCCATCTAATTCCCTCCAATAGTTTGATGCTTGCTAACCGTTAAAAGAAGGATAAAATTCCTTTCCCCATTCTATCTTTCTAATTGTATATAATCTGTTATCCTCGTGACTTTTCCTATCCTCTATTTTTCCTTCAATGATATCTTCACTTGTGCGGTCTTCTGGTATTTTTATTTACTTTTGCATGAATTGGTTCCCATACGCTAAAATGATTATAATGACAATAGAATTTTTTAAAGGAGTTTTTATAGTGGATTTACTTTTTACAAGTGAGCGATTAGGTTTTCGTTTATTAACAAAAGAAGATATAGATGCATGTGAACAATTTTGGGGAAATGAGGAAGTAATGAAATATTGTGGCGGCAGCACTTCCTCTGCATTACTGCCTCAAGTTATTGACTTTTATCAGCAATGCCAAGAAGATTTTGGACTCTCCGTTTATGGTGTTATTGATTTGGCAACCAATCAAGTTATTGGAGCAGCAGGCTTTAATATGGAAGATTCCGTTGATCAAGCTGAGCTTATTTTCCATTTCTCCAAACCTAATTGGAATAAAGGGTACGCTACAGAAGCTGGCATTGCCTGTTTAACCTTCGCAAAAGAGCAAGGGAATATCCAAAAAATAAATGCTTCTGCAAGTATTGCGAACAAGGCTTCCTTAGATGTACTTGGCAAAATTGGTTTTCAATATATGGGCATTAAATATTTCGAGGATACCGAGCAAGAAGAAGCTTATTTTGTGTTTGTTTTATAGGTAAATAGATAATAGTTTATTGTAAATACAGTATAGAAAAAGGGAAATCATCAATTCCCCTTTTTCCATACCTGATGGTTCAACTTTTTTTAAATATCCGCTTATTCAAGCAGGTTCACTCAAAAAATGTGTGTGAATCCTTATGTAAGTAAACGTCTACTTCTAATTTCTGAAATAACGATTATTATCTTATGGAAAATAACTCAATAAACGATCAAAAGAATGAATTTCGGCAAATGGTTTAATCTCGGTGGGATTTCTTGATCCTGCGAGGAGTAAACCATCCACCTTTTAAATGGGCATTTTGACACCATTTATATCTATTTCGATGTCATTCTCAAAATTCCACATAAAAAGGCTGGCTCTTCTCATCCAAACAGTATTCTATTCTTTGTCTAAAATTCTTATATTTCACCATGTTGAGCGCTTCCTCAATAGGGAAAAATCCTACTTCTAAACTTTCTGGTGATGTAGTAAATTCCCCGCCAACCGGTTTAGCTAAGAATAATGTATTGCATATAGAACCATTGACATTTTGAAAGATTCCACAAAATTTTATTACTTCAATATCAATTCCTGATTCCTCTTTTGTTTCTCTTATCGCAGCAGCTTTCAGTGACTCTCCCTCTTCCACTTGGCCACCTGGCATTTCCCAGCCTCTTTTGGGTCCTTTGATTAATAAAATTTCCTTTTGTTCATTGATGACTATCGAAGCAGCCGAAACAATATGTTTAGGCGGCGCATATTGCGGTTGTGTATTTTGAGTCAATTGCTTTCCCCCATCCCTTCTTTTTGCGATTTTTTGCAATCTTTCCATTATTTTATCATAAATTTCTCCTACGAAAAAATACCTCCTTTTCTAGTTGAAAAGAAAGTACTTTTTCGTATTTATTTTTTCACCATTTCAATGGCTCTATTAACTGCTTTGCGGGCTAATTCTTTCTCTCCTAGGTTATCATCGGCCTGAAGCATTTCCATTACTATTTTTGTTGCTGTCTTTTTATTGCGAGTAATCGGAAATATTAAGGCATACAGCTTGGCTGCTTGTTTTTTATTCATACTTCTTTTCACTACAAATCGCTTAGATTTAATGCGAGCGTAACCTTAAATAGATCGCCATCTGTCTCGATTTTCATCATGCCTTGGTGTAGATCCATGATTGATTTCGCAATCGCAAGTCCAAGACCAGATCCTTCTGTATGCCTCGATGTATCCCCGCGTTTAAAACGCTCATATAATTCATCAAGATTATCGTCAAGCTCATACTTAGATATATTTTTAAACTGCAAAATAGCTTGGTCTTTTTCTAGTTTAATGGAAATATAGACACGTGAATGCTCTAAAGAATATTTCAAAATATTGCCTATTAAATTATCAAATACTCTCCAAAGCTTCTGCCCATCTACAGTTGCATAAATCGACGGTTCTTGATTGGTTACACGAAAATCAAGTGTTGTCGCTTTAATTGTTTCATCATATTCACCTAACGCTTGCTGTAAAAGCTGCACTAAGTCTATTTTTTCCTTCTTTAATTCCACATTGCCGCTGACCATTTTCGAAACCTCGAATAAATCATCAATTAGTACTTTTAATCGTTGGGATTTCCGATCGATAATACCTAGATAGCCCTCTTTTTCTTCCTCAGATAGATTTTTATTCTTCAATAATTCCGTGTAATTGATGATTGATGTTAAAGGTGTTCGCAAATCATGACTAACATTCGTAATTAACTCTGTTTTTAGGCGTTCGCTTTTTTCTTGAGCATTTTGGGAATAAATCACTCCATTTTTTAGTGTATTGATTGTCTCTGCTAATGCTGAAAGTTCACTAGATGCTTTTATATCTAAGTCACTTACTTTTCGACCGCTCCTGATTTCCTTTGTATATAGAACTAACTGACCTAGAGACTTTGCATTTTTCACTAAATAATGGATGGCTGGTATGCCGATAATTATGACCGCAATAAGAAAGAACAACACAAAAAATGGTTCCACAATCACTGCCATTAAACAAAATCCTAGCGCGAAAACTATCATTAAACAAAGGATTAATTTAGTCAATGGACTTCTACTTGAAAATAATAGCAGCATTGGTTTTCCGATTGTTTTAACACATTTTCCAACAAATGTTTTTGTCCAAATTGATTTATCGCCTTTTACTATTTCCTTATATAATAGAGACATTTGGATAAAGAACAAGGATATAAACAGCCAAGCTAAACAGCCAAATAAAATAATTTCCTTCCAATAGGAGCCGTCATTATATAAATTTAATTCTATTTGATCATTTACTCCCCATACAACTATAATAGCAACAGCTAAACTTATAAGGAGAAAAATTATACCGATATCAATTGGAATTTTCTTATAAAATGGGTATTCCCATTGTGTTAAAATACTTCTTTTAGTTAAAAGGAGAATACAGCTGGCAACTAGGCTGATGATACTAATAACACTAAAGTAGATCACTTGCTTTTGTTGCGTTTTATAATTATCCATGTCTTTATGCAGCATACTCTTAGTACTTAAATTGTCAGGAACAGCAATAACTCCTTCAAAGCTGCCGATGTTTTTCTTGATGTTATTTAGAATAGACACTTCTATAGCAACCGCATCGGGATCGCCAAACTCATACCACGGAGAATCTAAAGAAATATAATGCTGTTCCCACTCATCCTTTGGATTTATATGGATATCGCCAAGAAATTTTGTATTTTTCTGATTCAGCTTACTCTCAATTGTTTCGCCCGGAGCAAGATTAACATTTGTTACTTTTTCTCCTGTTTTGTTATTTTCAAAATAATAAAGGAAGGAATCAGTCCAGTCTTTATACTCATATTCTCTATTCTGTAATTCTTGATAGTATTCATCTAATTGTCTTGCTTTTTCTTTCTTAATCTTATCTTCTACGTATTCATCACTTTGGAAATTTTTCGTAATATCAGCGATTTTCTTATCTCTTTCTTCTGTATATAGCTGTTCTGCTTCTGAGCTTCCTGTTTCTTTAGCGGTCTGAATTTGCTCTTCATACTGACTTTTTATGTTTTGAATTTGTTCATTTAAATCACCATAATAATAACGGTATTCATTTATTTCTTTAGCTGATACGGTTATTTTTTTCTTTGCCTCTTCAATCGGAATATAATATAACTCATTTTCACTTAGAAGATCCTTATAATATTGCATTCTTTCTTGAAATATCGATGTTTGATAAAAATCCGTGTGTAAATAACGGTTAAACCACATATCTACAGATACAATTCCACTCAGCGCGAGTGTAATAAGCAGTGTCCAGACAATAAAAAGGCCTTTACTTCTCGATTTTGTAGCCAATGCCCCACACCACCTTTAAGAAGCGAGGATTTTTTGGATCCACTTCAATTTTTTCACGTATTTTTCGTATATGTACTGCTACCGTATTTTCGGCATTGTATCCAGGTTCTTTCCAAACACTTTCATAAATTTCCGCAATAGAGAATACTCTGCCAGCGTTTTTCATCAACAAAACAACAATCTTATATTCAATCGGAGTCAGCTTTACACTTTCTCCATTTACGGCGACTTCTTTCGCCTCCTGGTCTAATGTTAATCCATGAAGGTCTATTTTTTTCTTCACCCCATCAAAGGTGCCAAGTGTTACATATCTTCGCAACTGCGATTTCACTCGGGCAACTAGCTCCATTGGATTAAATGGCTTGGTGATATAATCATCTGCCCCTATTTGTAATCCCAATATTTTATCTGTATCCTCGCTTTTAGCTGTCAGCATAATAATCGGAATATTTTTTTGCTCACGAATTTTATAAGTAGCCGAAATTCCATCTAAATTAGGCATCATAATATCCATTAAAATTAAATGAACTGTCTCTCCCACTAAAATCTCCAACGCCTCTATTCCATCACTGGCTTTTAACACCGTAATTCCTTCGTTTTTAAGATATATTTCAATAGCATCTCTTATTTCTTTTTCATCATCCACCACGAGCACATTGACATTCTCCACCTTAAAACCACCTGCTTTCTCTCTCTTCGCTGTCTCTATCATAGAAAAAATTTCTTAACATCTGCCAAGCAAAATTCTTAAGAATTTCTTAATATTTTATCTACCAATTCGATTCTCTTATTCTATCAAAGGAATATGCTGATCACATCCACATTTTTCTGCTTTTTAATAAAAAAATTTAAAAAGGTTTTCATCAGCGACGATGAAAACCTTTTTTTCTATTGCTTTGCCTTTATTTGTTCCCGAATCTTCTCCAATTCTTCAAGGGACAATTCCCCTAATGACTCTTTAATTTCTTTTTCCATGCGCTTGCGGTTTTTCTCCCGGTATTGATTCCACCAGTCGCGAAGTCCTTCTGTTTGATCCAATATGTATTCAATGTCGATTTCTTCCACTTCATCATCGGAAATATACTCCATTACTGCTGCCAGCATCCGGTTTAATTTATCTTCTTCTCCTTCCTCCTTTTTCATATTCGTCGGTTCTTTTTTTTCTACTTCTTCACTAATCTCTACATCCTTGCGAGGCATTGTTCTCCTCCTGACTGTAATTCTATTTTTTCTATTATTTCCGTTAGACAGATCTCTATTCTTTCAGTGCAGGAAAAAGACAAATATATAGCGAATGTTTATAGTAATTTAATGTTTAAAGGAGTGGATAAAATGGAACCACGTCAGGAAGTTTTGTTTAAACAATTAGAAACCTATCGAAAGGAACTTTTAGGGGCCGTTGAATCGTTGACAGAAGAACAGGCAGAAATCATTCCAGCGAGGTTTAGGAATAATATCCGCTGGAATCTTGGTCACCTATATCTTGATCAGTTATTATGGATTGAGGCATTGACTAAAGTACCCACTGCTATCTCAAAACAATTCAATCAATGGTTTGGTTTCGGTACTACACCAGCCAACTTTACAGAAGAAACACCTTCTTTTACGGAATTAAAAGTACTTTTGCAGTCACAACCACAAGCCATATTAGAGAAGTACGGCGCTGATCTGGAAAAAGAATATCCCCCAATTGATATGGGAATGCAGACAATCGAACAAGTGCTGATTCGTACGATTTTTCACGAAGGCATGCATTTACAGGCGATTAATGATTTGAAAAAATTTATTTAGCTAAAAAGGCATTTGGTAATAGACGTTCTGCAGGCAAGCAAAAGATAAATGATAATATGCTCCTGAGTTAGCATTTTTTGCTAATACTGCCCGAAGTTAGGATATTGACTCTAACTTCGGTGTATGGAAATTATAGTTCAACTTGAAGACTTTCATTAGTTTCAATTTATTTAGTACAAATAGAACATTTTAATTGTTTATTTTTAAACACAAAATCACTATGTATGATTATTAAGTTGCAAAATAATATTAGTATGCAGTTGTTCGCTTTAATAGTAAAAGAGTAATCTACTGTAAACAACGCTTAGCAGAAAAAGAAAACGCACACTCGTCATTTCGACAAAGATTTGTTTATTGAAAGAATTTTTACTTACTCTGAGAGATGAGTAAAGGAAAAAGTGCTAGTAAATAGTCGGTACCATGCCTCCATCCATGCGGATCGGAGAACCTTTAAAAGCGGATGCATAAGGGCTGCATATAAAGGCAGCTAATCTACCTATCTCAGCTGGTCTGATAAATCGCTGGATTTCAGACTGAGGTAGATTTGTGGTCATAAATTTTTTCTCTTTTTCTGAAAATGTCATATCTTCATTAGGATACATCCCCTCAATTATTTGATGAACATTTTCGGAGAGTGTTGGACCTGGCATAATCGTATTAACAGTGACTTCTTTTCCTATTGTTAATTTAGATAGACTTTTTGACAATGATAATAGCATTGTTTTTGTCATACAATATTGCGGCATTTGTCCCGAAGGCATAACTGCTTCTTCACTCGCAATAAAAATAATTCTACCAAAATTATTTTTTATCATTTTCGGTAAGTAAAATTTAGATAATCCATTTGCGGCAAGAACATTGGTATGGATATACTTTTCCCATACTTCATCGTTGACGTCCTCGTATTTCATTATTTCATAAATCCCCGTATTGTTAACTAAAATATCAATTTGAGGATGCTTTTTAAATAATGCTTCCCTTTGTTGAATATCTACTATATCAGCAGTGGCATTTTGAGGGAAGGTATCAGGGAACTCTAGTTTAATTTCATTTACGGTTTGTTCCACCTCCTCGTAATTTCGGCCATTAATTAGTACATTAACACCTTCTTTTGCTAGTTCAATGGCAATTCCTTTGCCAATCCCTCTTGATGATCCAGTGACTAAAGCTGTTTTATTTTTTAAATCTAGCTGCATAATCCATTGCTCCTTTTCGTTTGAAGTAAATTCTAGTTATTATTAAAATTATCCGACTGATAATACAGTTCCAAAAGTAAACGGTCAATTAATCAAGTTTAAATCGAGATATTCAGTACGCCATTTTAAAGGAGTAGTACCTTCCCAAAGATGAAAGGCTCGATAGAACGAGCTTTGATCTTCATATCCAATTAAAAAGGCGACCTCTTTAATATCAAGTGAGGGGTCTGCCAGGTACTCTTTTGCCTGCTCATGTCGAACTTTTGTTAACAAATGCTTGAAGCTCGTGCCTTCTTCCGTAAGCCGCCGCTGCAAAGTACGATCGCTTACCCCTAACTCGCTCGCAATAGCCGGAATATCAGGGCGACCTCCTGTTAGGCTGCGTTTCATGATCCACTTGACTGTCTCAGTAATAGAAGGTCTTTGTGCCTGCTCATTCAACGACTGTTCCAGTACGGGAGTCAATATTTCTAGCAATTCTGCATTGTATGAGACAAAGGGACGATCCAGATCTGCTCGATGTATAGTTAACCTGTTACAATTTGTACCGAGCTGAATTCGGCAGCCAAAGTAATCTTCAAGTAACTGCAGTTCGCCAATTGAATGGGTAGAAAATTCTACGAATCTTGCTGTCAAGGGTTGACCTGTACCCCGACGTCCCAGTTCGAGAAGAAATGCCATCGTAATACCAATTAATATGGTCAGACCGGGTTGTTCACTATGCAATGATTTTATTTCAATTGTACAGTGTTCCCCTTCCTCGGTAATATGTAAGCTTTCAGGAGGGCACAGTTGTTTGTACCTAGCCATCCGCTTTAAGGCATCACGGTAGTCACGAGCATGGTAAGTTGCTAAGACAGTCGGAGGGAAATGATCTGTTTCAAAGGATGTCGCAAGCTTGATGATTCCTTTCGCAGTGTCGTCAACGAGATCGGAATAAGCCTGCCAAATCGCAAAATATTGGGCTGTGGTGACAACTGGATCAGAAACAATGGTGATTGGCAATTGTGCTTTTCCAACCATGTCGATGGCGTCTATCCCCAATTGACGTAATCCTGTCCAAAATCCTGCCGGAATTTTAATACGGTCAGAGGCATAAAACGTCATATATATGGTCCTCCTTTCTCTATTTACATTACTAATTTTAAATGTAATTATGTCCTTTTTTACAAATGGTACTGTTTAATAATACCTCTCCAATAGAGTCTTGTAACTAGCGAACTGCGACAAACCACTTGCAAAATACGCCAATATTATAAGCAGAAAGAATGGTCATAAAGTTTTTTATTAGTCGTTACTATACGATTTTTATTTCTTATGATTGGTGTATTTACTTTAAGAAATAAGATATGAAAAACGGCCAGACAAAAATCTGGTCGTTTTTCATGTTAATTACATATCTAATTGGATTGTTTTCTCTATACTCCAAAAAAGAACCCGTTATAATCCACCAGCAACCTTTTAAAAACTTTCCATTTAGTATTAACAACTTAGAGAGAAACCTATTATACTTGAAATCTTTTGTTCCTTTTACCTTGTTTTCAACTATTTATGTAAGTTGCCACGAGAAGACTTTAATACCATAAAAATAGCTATAGCTAATCCAAGTACTCCTACCCAGGTGATGGAACCTAGCGATACCTTTTCTACAAATATCCCACCAATTCCTGCCCCTGCAGCCATTGATAATTGCATCATTGACTGGTTTAGTCCTAAAAGTACTCCGGATGATTCTGGTTTTATGGTTGCCAAATTGAACTGTTGTGCTGGCGCTGATGTCCACGCTGCAAAGGACCACAATATTAGTATGATTACAACACCAACATATGTGTGAGTGATTAATGATAAAAGAATAAGCATGACAATGTGTAGAAGCATCGAACCTATTAATGTATGTGACACACCCCATTTGTCTGTGCTAAAACCACCGAATTTTGAGCCGAATAAACTAGCAACACCGAATATAAGCAGAACTCCACTTAATAATTTTTCATGGATACCTGAGATGTTCAAAAGATAAGGAGATAAGTATGTGTAAGCAACTGAATACCCGCCAAGCCAGAAAAAGGTGATGGATAAACCAATCGCTACTTTTCGATCCTTTAGGAGAGCAAGTTGTTGTCTCAACGGAACCGGTTCATCTCCTTTTGTTGACGGTATTACGAATGAGATGATGATCATCGCTAATAACCCAAGGAACGCAATTCCGCCAAATACTGCTTTCCAGTTGAATGCATCTGTAATAATTCGTCCTAGAGGAACACCAATGATTAAAGATGCTGTAAATCCCATCACTACAGTAGCTATTGCACTACCTTGTTTACCTTCAGGTGCTATTTTTGCCGCGATAGTCAGAGCTGTAACGACGACCATTCCAGCGCCTAGTGCCATTATAATTCTTGAGAAAACAAATAAGGTGTAACCTGGCAATAAGAATGCAAATATGTTTGCTATCACAAACAAGCCCAGTGATACAATCATAAGCTTTCGTCTATCCATGCCTGATGTTAGTGCCATAAGAATGGGTGTAAAGATTGCATAAACAAGCGAGAATATCGTTATTAATTGTCCTGCAGCCGCCAAAGTGATTCCTAGTGAATCTGCAATGTTATCCAATACACCAGAGATAATATACTCCGATGTTCCAACTAAAAAACTAATAAGTGCTAAAATATAAATTTTAAATATGTTAGACAAAATAATCTCTCCTTCGCATATTATATTTACATATCTAGAAAAGACGATATGTAAATGATAAATATAAACATATCGTGATATATCGATATGTCAGGTGTAAATAAAGCTGAATTCTTAGAGAGAATTCAGTTACATTTACTTTAGATCTCTTGCTCCAAAATAGCTGCAATATTTTTTATTGCTTCTTCATCTCTTTTGTAATACGTATACTTTCCAATACGCTCTGTCTTAATCAGCCCAGCTCGCAAAAGTATATTTAGGTATTGAGAAGCTGTTGATTGCGTCATTTTTAATTGCTCTGTTATTTGACTAACGCATACCCCTGTTTTTCTCATATCAATCCCTTCATGAGGTACAAAATGACGTTCAGGTTCTTTTAGCCAGTGTAAAATTTGCAGCCTTGATTCATTTGATAAGGCTTTAAAGATTTCAATAGGTTTCATGGTTTTTATTATATCTAAAAAATACGATATGTCAATTTGTATTTAATTGAATTTTACAGATGAGGGAAGTGTTATAAATATCAACATCTATTTTTTCGTTAATAAAACAACTGCCAGTCTCCCGAAAATTGCTTTGTAGAGCTATTTATTCTTTTTATACGACTTATCATATCAACTAATTTTTTTGTTAATGATAATTCCGTTGTTATCCATCTGACAAAACATTTGTATAATAGGTATCTTCCTTTAGTTTCTTTTCTCTTTCTAAGACTATATTTCTCCTTTCCACAAAAATATCCCCAGAGAATAAGACATACACTAAATATGGTCTAATTCTCGGGGGATTTCTTCTTCGTTACATTTTTATCTTAAAATCTCAGTAATACAGATTATTTTTTATTATCTTTTGCAATCTTCTTAATCAAAGCTGGCAGCCAATCATCCAGATTCGTAAACGTAAATCCTGCTTTTTCTGCCTTTTCCGTATTCATATACCATGATGCAGGAATGGCATACGGAGAGAAATCTTCTTCATCTCCGTCAAGGGTAATTTTTGCAGTATGTCCTGTAATCTTTTCGATTATTTGGATTAATTTTTTCATTGTAATTTTCCCATTTGCTGTCGCATTAAATGGCCCTTCCACCTCTGAAAAACCTGCCCACTTTAAAAATGCGGCCGCTTCCGAAGCAAGAATAAAGGACATTTCTGCCTCCATATTAACAAAGCCGATCGTTCTATCCTGTTGAATTCGCTCAACGTGAAAATGCAGCCGACGCGTGTAATCATCTTCCCCTAACACAATTGGAAATCTTACTGCTACAACGGGGAAATCTGCATACTGGAAAAATGCTGCTTCTGCCTGCCGCTTTCCTTCATCATAAACAAATTCGCTCTTATCTAGTTGTATTGGATAGTTGTATGGATAAAAATCTGCCTCTCTTTTTTCGTTTCCATCAACAGGATAAGTAGATAAAGAGGAAGTAAACACAAGCTTTCCTATTTTCCCATTAAATACATCACAAAAGTCTTTTGCTTCATTAGGTGTATAACAGATATTGTCATAAACAATATCAAAGGTTTGACCTGCGAAATGATGTTGTAATTGTTCCTTTTTAGAACGATCAGCGATAATATGTTTCACTTCGTTGTCAAATGGATGACTTACAGTCCCTCGAGTCATAATCGTAACACGGTGTCCCTCTTTTAGCAGCAATTCCACAAGCTTCCTTCCAAAAAAACGCGTGCCGCCTAGCACTAATATATTTTTCATCTTTTTTCTCCTAATCTATGACATTATTTTAAAAATTCCATAGAAAGGAGCTAATTCCTCTTTTTCATTCACGATATTATTTCAATAAATCTATTATTTTGCAATAAAATATTCTATATTTACAATCTGTTCTTTTTGAATTATAGGTGTCACCCCTTGAACTATTTGATCCCCGTTATTCCATATTTCTGAATTACGCAATTTTGCTAAATCGAAAATTCTTTCCCAGCTTTGCTCCTTTGTAATAGTTAATTTACCATCGTCGAATAAAGTATCTTCCTCCTCAGTCATAGGGCAAAAACCGTTATTTAGCACACAATGCCAAGCAGAAAAATCAGAAAACAGGATTTGGTTTTCTGGTATCTCGACTGTTAAACATACAGCTTTTGTTCCTTTATTAAAATGTCCTTCCGACTGTAAATTTGGTTTTGTCGTCCACAGCCAAATAGGATAGGAGCCATTATGATTCAGCCTCTTACCCATTTGTTCTATCATCCATCTATAAGAAGGGAGAAAGTCTATATCCACAAATTCTGCTTTTCCAGTTAAATAGCCAGTTTTATTTAATTGGTTTACCACTTCGATTGCTTGGTTGGTGAAGTAAATAGGCATTTAACTATCAAACTCCTTTTCTTTATTATAAAAGCTGTAAATACAGCCATCGAATAAAGGGCATTTCATTTCTTCTATTTCTGAAAAAGCTGCAATATGGTAATATTAAACAAAAAAGGATAAGAGATTATGTAAAACGAAATATTTTTGGTGTTGGATCTTTTGTTATATTGCTGATGGCTTTTATCCTTGTATTTTTTTGCATGTCTCTTTTCCCAATACTCTTTCTATCATACTCCGATGGCTTCTTCCTCTCATTGGGACTATCTCTGGTTTCTTAGGAAAAGAGGATTTATTCATATTAGCGGCCTTATCGGCAATGTCCTTATCTTTTTCTTAAAGGTATAGTACCCTTACTTCGTTCTTTTGGAATGAACCTTAATTTCCCTTAGTTTCCTTATATACTTTCTATTTAAGGCATTGATAACAGATAAAGCGGATTTTTTTCTATAGGAGAATTCTACTTTGATTTATTTTTAGCTCTTTATGTTTTTTCTTTGATAGAGTTTTTACTATTAATTTGTTTGAATGGGGTTACGTTTATTTAAAAAATGGTTAGGAGTGTTTCATGATGAATAAGTTACATGTATTGATAAAAATTTTGATTACTGGTTTAGGTCTTCTATTAATCTTTACAAACATTGATACTCTTTGGTATAACGTTTTTATTGCATTCGTCATTGTCTATCTTATGTGTGACTTGCTTTTAAATATGTATCGCAAAAAGGATAATGGTCGAAAGCAATAAATTATTGCACTCTTCTATCATTATAGATACAATGCTTGAAAAAATGTCCCAAAATCATTAGTTAACATAATAATATTATTATAAATTATTCTAATGACCTATCTCATCAAGATTCTTTCTTTACTCTTTTCTTGGCCATATAAAAATAGAATAATGGAAAGCTGGTGAAAGAATTGAACGAATTACCACTAAAGCAGTTAGAGAAACTTATTGGATCGCTTCCATCTATTTCACTTGTTGCTGAACAAGGCAGTACCTCTACCGTTTATCAAGTGCTGGCCAGAAGTGGCACCTACATACTAAAAAGCGCTTTTGATGAAAAATATCGAGATTGACTTCAGACAGAAGCATGTGTTTTAGAAAAATTAATAGGGAAAGAATTTATTCCTGTTCCGTATTACTATGGATTTATAAAGGAACAAGCCAGCAGTCATTTGATCATGTCCTATGAACAAGGGATTACCTTAACAGCTGCTTTAAACCAAGCAAAAACAGACACAGAGAAATGTGCTTTAATCCAAAGCTTTGGTCAACTTTTACATAATCTGCATACTACAGAAATAATGGATCCATTTCATCATGTAGGTGAATGGCTATCTGAACGTCTCCTAAAAGCGGAGTATTATGTTAAAAAAGGATGGACAGAAGGATCCAATGACCTTCTCACTTTGTTGAAAAATAATAAGCCAGCGCCAATAAACCAAACGATTATACATGGAGATTGCACAACAGACAATGTTCTTGTTGTGAATGGCGCTGCAACAAAGTTCATTGATGTCGCTGGCATGACAGTTGGTGATCCCCGCTATGATGAAGCATTAGCCATTAGAAGCTTTGTTCATAATAACAGGTTTAAAGAAGCCTTTTATGCAGGCTATAAACATTATCAGATTACCATGGATGAATTTCGATATTTTGACGAAGGGTTGTATGAATTTTTTTAATTTGTAAACAAATTGATTGATTAGTTGCACACTAAATAAAGGGATTAAAATGTACTCTCAGCAAGGACATTTTAATCCCTTTTGTCTTTTTGTGGTGCCAGGCACTCTTAATGGACACTTTTAATAATTCGTTGCTCAAACCCTTTTGTAAGTGGCACGACGATGATGCCGGCGATGACAAGTTGCATGATATTACCTGGCACGGAGCCGAATGGCTGGATCCAGTTGCCATAAAGGATTACTTCTGTAAAATAGTAGCCGACAACTTTGATGATCATGGCAACAGCAACTGCCATTATATATACAAAAGACTTTTTGCCAGGCATCTTTTCCGCAATAAGTCCTGCTATATATCCCATAGTACCAACAATTACAAATGTAAATGGAGCCCATAATGTCCAGCCTGACATAATATCAAATAAAGCCATTCCAAAAGCGCCTACAATCGCACCAGATTTCTTGCCAAAAAGAAATGCAGCAATCAAAAACGGCACGTTACCCAAATGGATTAGTCCCCCATTTCCCATCAGTGGCAGCCTGATGTTGATAAACATTGTAGCAAGAAACGTTAAAGTAATAAAAAGTGCATTGAGAACTAGGATTCTCGTTTTGTTTTGTTTTGTCGTAAACATGCAAAATTCTCCTCTTCCTTCAAGTATTTGTTTTTCAGTTTAAAAAAAGAATATCCTCTTCTTCATGATTACTAGTATAATAAAATCTGACAATATAAAAAGTGTCAATTTTTATAAAAATAACGTGGTCAGAAAGGATACTTCCCGAATGGATATGCTTATGTTTGAATTGAATAAAAACACAACTAAACCCTTATATGAGCAGCTATATATGGGAATCAAATCTGCTATTTTAAGCCAACAAATTGAAGTTGGAACGCAACTCCCCTCCAAAAAAAAATTGGCCGATTTTTTAAACATCAGCCAAACAACTATCGAAGTGGCATATGCTCAACTGGTTGCAGAGGGATTTATTGTCTCAAAACCACGGATTGGTTTTTTTGTAGAGGATATAAACGAATTACCTTATATTGAAACAGAAAATGTTGAGTTGCCTATGGAGGATATAGAGAAAGAAATGATCCGAATTGACTTTCATCCTGGAAAAATCGACACAGATTCCTTTCCTTTTTCCCAGTGGAGAAAGTATGCAAAAAATTTATATGATACACCGTCAAAGGAGTTGCTACAGATTGGAGAACCACAAGGGGAATACACTTTACGGGCGGAAATAGCCAAATACCTATATCAATCGCGTGGGATAATATGTAAACCAGAGCAAATTGTGATTGGGTCAGGAACAGAACAACTCTTTCCTATGATTTTAAAGTTGCTTGAAAAAGATTCAACCTTAGCCCTTGAAAATCCTGGCTATTCAGCAAGCCCTAGAATTCAACTGCAAAATAAAGCCATCCCTATTCCAGTTGATGAAGACGGATTGATGGTGGATCAACTGGAAAAAACAAAGGCGAATGTGGTCTATATTACACCTTCTCACCAATTTCCGACAGGTGCCGTTCTTTCCGCCACAAGAAGAACACAGTTAATGCAGTGGGCAGCCAAAAGTAAAAATCGCTACATTATTGAAGACGATTACGACAGCGAGTTTCGTTACACTGGTAAACCCATTCCCGCCTTACACGGGATGGACCAAAACAATAAGGTGATTTATCTAAGTACGTTCACCAAGTCATTAATGCCTTCATTGCGATTGGCCTATTTTCTTTTGCCTTCTACATTGTTGAAGAAATATAAGGAAACATTCAGTTATTATTCGGCAACTGTACCAAGGTTTGACCAGCATATAGTAGCCAGCTTCATGAGAGACGGTTATTTTTCAAAACACTTAAATCGTATGCGGAAAATTTATCGTAAAAAACTTGATAAACTGATCCATATCTTTAAAACAGATTATCCAGAAGTCATCATCACTGGAGATCAAGCCGGGATGCATATTTTAATTTCCCTACCCTTGCCCAAAAGTGAAAATGAGCTAAAAGCTATCGCAGCAAAAAGCCATATCTCCATTTATCCATTAAGCGATTATCTTATAAAACCAATTGAATATAAGTATCCAACATTCCTGTTAGGGTTTGGAGGCATTCCATTAGAAAAAATCGAGGAAAGCATACACCAATTAATGCAATGCTGGAAAATGGAAAAATAATTCAGCTTGTACTAACTCTAGCTAGAATCTCTATTTAATTTAAACTATTGCACAGTATTATATAAGAAGTAGTGTTCATTTTTCTATTAACTAGATTATTGAATAATAAAGAAAACGTCTAATCCTTATTTAGCAAGGTTTAGACGTTTAATGATTTAAGCATTAATACAATAAGTACAATCCAACGAACGATACATTAGCTGCCATGACTAGAAAGGCGTCTGTAATATGTATTTTTGAAATCCAGCTTTATGAAAGTAGGATCTAATTTCAAGCTTTAAAGCACATGTTATTTTAAGTGAATAACCTCACAATCTTTTGTTTAGAGTATAAAAAAGACAACTTCTTACATTAGAAACGAGCCAGTTTATTTAATAAGCAATACGTACTTTTTTTCATATTTCATTGACAAAAGTTAAAGTATTGAATATAGTTTTATTAAATTAGTTTTAAGAAAACTATAGAAGGGAGCTTGATAATGAATGTATGAACTTCTTGTACTTTCGTTATTAATGAAATTTCCATTACATGCATATCTTATCTCAAAAATATCAAATGACACCATTGGTCCATGGGAGCAGGTGAGCAGAGGAACTCTTTCAACATTGCTTAATAAATTAGAGAAAGCTGGTCTGATTCAAGAATCTGATCCAGCCACTGTCCCTTTTCCTACCGATCGGCCAAGTCGTACTTTCGAAATAACGAATAAAGGTAAATCACGTTTTTTTGAGTTGATGATGGATACAAAAAAAAATCTTGGAAATTACCAAAAAATTTTTCACATAAAGGCCATTTACTTTGAATTTCTAAACGAAGAAGATCAACTCTATTTGGTTCATCACTATATAAAATATTGTCAAACAGCAATTGATCATATCAAGGCCCAGCAATTAGAATTTGATGAAAATCCTGAGCATGTTAAGTCAATGCATCGTACCTCATTTTATACGACCATAGAAAGTTTAATGCACCTAAATGCAGAGCAATGGAATCTAGAAAAACAATGGGCAACTAATTTTAAAGAACAGATTAAGATGAGCATAAAAAACGATAAGAGAAAGGAACATTCAAATGACACAAAAATGGAAAACAGATAAAGAAGCCATACACTTTTTATTTAATGAAATGTTTTCGGCATGGAGTCATGGAGATGGCGAAGCATTTGCGAATTGCTTTACGGAAGATGTTGACTATGTTACTTTTTTCGGACAGCATTTAAAAGGAAAAAAAGAAGTAGAGAGATCACATCAGGATTTATTTAATGGTGTCTTAAAGGGATCACAAATGCAAGGACGAATTACGAGCATTCGTTTCCTAAATGATGAACTAGCAATTGTTCACTGTATAGGAAATACAAAAATGTCAAACCAAAAAAATTATAATAAGAAAAGAGAATCTATCAATACTAATGTAATAGCCAAACAAAATGGGGAATGGAAGATCTCTGCTTTTCACAACTGTCGAATCAAAGAGCCAAACTTTTTTATTAAATGGCTTTTGAAAAAAGGTAAAAAAAAGAGTGAAAAAAGCTAAGTTGAATGTATGTTTAAAGACGGTTTTCCTGGTATCTAAAATTGTTATCCATTATGACTAGTTATAAACTCATTATGCCTAAACCGGTTCTATCCTAAACAAAAGGGGAGCGCCGGTTTCGTCTCTCTTGAATAATATCTGGCTCTAAAAAAAGCTATGAACGATTAAACTGCAAGTTAGCACAAGAAGTAAACGGGAGCGCCACAGCCATTCCATCTTTAACGAAAGCATTCGTTGAATAAGGGTGTTACTGTTTATTCATCATTTTCTTCAGATATTTAATTAATAAACTCCTCTAAACTAGCTGCATATTCGTCTAATTCCCTTGTTTCGTGATTCCAGAGAAAAATGGTATCTTCAATTTTTCTGTTCACTTTTTTAAAGCACAGTAGATCTCCCGAACCATCATCACCAATTGCAATAAGGTCTTCAGACATTCTTTCATCTCTTGCTTCCTTATTTTGTCTAACAACATTGTCCCATGTTTTTTTAGAATTTATTTGGGTTTTAATAGGATAGAGAATCCATTCATCGATTTCTACATTATTTACTAACTTAAAAAGTTCTTTGTACTTCTTTAGAGGCCCATTTGACTGCTTGTACCTCTTCAGTCTGTATTGTCAATTCATTCAAGTCTAATTCATATTCAATTAAATAATAATCATCAAAGCCATGTTCAAAGTTAATAGTAAATTGTAGACGAATCTTTTCAAAGTTATTATGAATTCCCCAATTCCTCGAATAGCTCGCTTGAAGCAGTCTGTATCACCTGCAACAGCACTACCACCACAAGTGATATTCCAAAGGTTCGACCACCCTTGCTTAAAGGGCTGACGTTGCTGAATCTTTTGAATTAAATATACATATGTGTACTATTAAATAGAACTCTTCTGGTTTCATTTCATCCCCCCTGAGTTATTTGTTTCTCTATTTTATTACGATGCTTATCAAATAAATCCCACTTTTCCATTGCAAAAATCCTTATGTATATTATTGTAATAGGATTCTCAGTATACTATATAATCAGATTATCATAATGAATTTCACAATAGATATTTAAAGATTTGGAATAAAATTGAGTAACTTTCCCATAACGACGATTAGGAACATTTTTTACTTAGAGTTGAAAGTCCGCAAAAAACTGACCATCGTTTTAATCGAGCTAAAATCCCCTTTAGTTGATGTTGAAGTATATTTGTTTACAAACTTGGTTGCCTTTTTAAATAAAATTTGTTTATTTATTAAGGAAATGCATCCCTGACAACTATACCGCTCTTTAGCAATCCATAACATTCTTAATTATTGTTACAACATCTTTTAAATATGAACCAGAGTGGGGTACGAAATCTTCTTTTGTAACACTTTTTGTAATTTCTAACTTTTCATCATACGTATTAATTATGAAACCATTTACAGTAATTTCAGTTCTCTTCTCAAAAACAAAATCATAAAAATTTTTGAATTTGGTTCTTACAATGCCAGATACTTCTTCTTTTTGAAGTTTATATACAGGTTCTTCATTTACTCTATACATATATACATTGCCAAATTCTTTATCAATAAAATTTTCAGTAATAATACAATCCTTTATAACACCTATTAATTCTAAATCTTCCATTGATACATCCATGCCTAATTCTTCTTTTATTTCCCTAATACCCTCTCCGACAGTTTCATCGGCCAAGATATGACCAGCAGCCGTAATATCCAATAAATTAGGAAAATCATTTTTCACCTTACTACGTAATTGAAAATATATATAATCTATATTATTTTCATTTTTTAAAAACCAACAATGAAAGGTATCGTGCCAGTAACCTTTTTGGTGAACGATATCACGACTAGTTATGCCTAATGGATTTTTTTGTTCATCGTAAATTTTTATCATTTCAATACTCATAAATTATCCCCTATTAACTCAATAATCATTTTATTTTCTTATAAAATGCAGAATAAACCAATATTTATAACTAATCTGCCATTATAGCAAGATCAAGAAAGAGTGCCGTTGCTTCATAGTATCTATTAGTCATTAAAAAAAGGCTTCCTCTTTTTCATTGACTCCTTTGTCAATAAATCGTAGCATTCCTTTTCCAACAGATATAACATCTTCTTGATTAAAAATAATACAAGCTGTTCCTCCAACATACTTCTCACATTCAAACTCACCAAGAACTGTCACGTACCCCTTTTCAAAATGATAAATGAGTTCACCGTCATGTTCCTCTATAGCACTTAATTCGTTGTGTAAATATGCTCTAATCGGTTTATCGTATAATTTCATATGGATCACACCTTTTTTGTATTTATAAGTTTAATACCAAGCAGCCTGCAGCTTCAGTACCATAATGGATAAAAAAGCATTCATCCGTCTTGGATCAATGCCCCTAGTCTAAGTACAATTCTTCCCTTACTTTAGTTTATTCCAATCATGCTGCCTCTTTTTTCCTATATTAAGCAAGTTACCCTTTGAGCAAACTATATATTGATATAATTATAATCCTGATCTATATGCTTTCTTGTAACAATTTCATTTTCATCTAAGCCATTACATATTGCAAAAAAACCTTCATTAGTTTCAAAACCGACGCCAATCAATTGTTCCATCCATTGAATAATTTCAACAGTATTTATTTCTTTCTTTAAAAATTTATTAAGCTCTACCAATTTGTTCTTTTTCCAAACTAGTTTTCTACCAAAGTAATTAATCTCTTGTAACAGGTCAATGTGGTCAAAAGTTACAGCATATTGATTAGTCTTGTATGCACATAGTTCTAACTGGCAAGTTTTAAATTTTAATATTACTGGCAGGTCATTAAACCATTCATCATTAATACTATCCCAGGACACCCATAGTTCTTCTATTGTTTGCCCTTTCAGAGATTCCAGCTTACATTTATATTCAGCTATGATTCCAAACGATTCTTCATACAATTTGGGATTGTAATTTTTTATTCCGAAAATAACAATTCCCTCCTTCTCCATTTTCCTTTATAACTAAATTTCCTAAGTTAATCCCGTTTGTCACATAATACATTTATTATAGAAATACAGCTCCTGATAATAACAAAAAGAAAAAAATGTGCCTGATAGTTCAAGAAAAATGAACAAATTTTAGATCTCTGCCAACAAAACTAGAAGACGGAGGTTGTAGTCCCAATTCTCTCGACCAAACTGAAAGTTGTCCGATATGATGAATTTCGTGTGCAATAATATGGTGAATTATATCATTTACAGCGTATTTCTTTTCATCCCAAGGGACACTGACACTCTGTTCCTTCAAGTCATCTATGTTTCTCAAATATTCAGCGATTTCCTTCCGTAATTTATCTGAAAGAGCTTTAACCTTTTCAAGTGTATTATAGTCATCAAACTGAAATACTACATCCTCTTTCCCTTGAATACCACGAATCCAACTATATTCCACATCAATTATATGGAAAAGTGTAAATAAAATATTTCCTACTCCGCCAATACGATTTTTTAATAACTCTTTAATTGTTAATTGATTACACCAGTCAAACCATTCATCTCTTACTTGCCAGTTATATTCAAAGAATTTTATCAATATTTTGAACACCCCTAATTTAGTTTAATACAATACCTTTCGCTATAAAGTATTTATTTCCTTCTTCCACCAAACTAACATCCTACTTTAGAAAGAAATCAATACCTTTTTGGAAAAGTATCGCACCAAATAGTTTAAGTGTACTACTTCACAAGTGAACAGCTAATCTTATATTTTTTGTATGCTAATGGTGTCATGTTCATAGACTTTCGGAATTTATCGATGAAATAACTTGTGCTGTTAAACCCTACTTGATAGGTAACATCTGTAACATTGGAATCTGGATGTTGTAATAAAATTAAACTTTTTTGAATTCGATAATCGTTTACGTAATTTAAAGGTGTTTTCTTTAAAATTCGTTTAAAATATCGACAGCATTCGGAACGGCTTAATTGACCAGCTCGTGCAATATCGTCTAAAAGGATTTTCTCAGCATAATGCAGGTGTATCCAATTTAGCATTTGTTTCATTCGATTATTCTTTAACATTTCCGTCTCTTCGGACTCTAATTGAATACCATTTATTATTAGGTTCTTCCAAATTAAAGTAAGATGTACGGTAATGTCAATTTCATAGCATGGTGGATTTTGTTGTATCAACTGATTGATTTTCATGATAGAGGCTAAAATATTTTTCGCCCAAAGCTCCGTTGGATTCAATAATAAATAAGGTATATTAGTTGCTTGAATATAGGGATTTACATAGGTTGTATAAAGTTCCTGAGATAAAATGAAGTGTGGTGAAACATTCAAACAAATATAGACACAACCCGACTCATTCTTATCTTTTGCCATGTGAAGGCAGCCACTATTTATAAATAGCCCCTCACTTTCTTGCACTGTAATATTCTCCTCATTTATTTGAAAAGTTGCTTCTCCTTTTACAATGAAGATAAACTGAAATTCATCATGCCAATGAAGTGGTACATATCCATTTATATTTTGGTTAATGATAGTTTCATAACAAGCAATAGGTAACTCAACTGTACGGTGTTCAGTTAATTCTTTTAAACTTTCATCAACCATAAACTTTTTTATTTGCATATATATCACCTCAATATACTTATATTTTTTTATTCGATTCAGATATTATTTTAGAGGTTTTCCACTTATTATTTAAATATTATAACACTATTTTTATATTTAAAGGTGGAGGATCTATGATGAATAGACGAAAGGGCATATTTCTTGTTATAACGGGAGCAGTATTTTGGGGGATCGGTGGTACAGTTGCAAAAAAGCTTTTTCAACAGTATCAAATCGATCTAGATTGGTTGGTAATAATCCGATTGCTTATAGCTGGATTTTTACTCTTAGCAGTTCAGTTTTTCAGAAAAGATCGTTCCCAAATACTTGGTGTTTGGAAATCTCGAAGGACAGCTATTCATTTAATTATCTTCGGGTTACTCGGTATGCTTGCGGTTCAATACACATATATGGCTTCCATTAAATATGGAAATGCTGCTGTTGCAACACTATTACAGTATTTAGCGCCTGTTATGATTATCGTATACTTAATTTTCCGCAAACAATTGGTTTTAACACGAAGTGATTTGTTGGCTGTTTCTTTGGCCTTATTGGGTTGTTTTTTCTTATTAACAAACGGCTCAATCTCTCAATTATCTGTACCTGCACTTTCAATCATTTGGGGTGTTTTATCAGGAATAGCATTAGCATTTTATACTCTTTATGCAGTTCCATTACTGAAGCAATATCATTCACTTGTCATTGTAGGATGGGCTATGATTATCGGTGGTTTTGCATTAAGTTTTATCCATCCTCCCTGGCAAATGGACCTTAAAAGCTTAACGATAGAAGCTTATTTATATATAGTCTTCGTTATCATATTTGGTACCATGATTGCATTTTGGTTCTATATAGAAAGTTTACAAAGTCTGCTACCTAAAGAATCAAGTCTTCTTGGAAGCATAGAGCCACTAGCTGCTGTTTTGACAACGGTCTTTTGGTTAAAAGAAGCCTTTGGTTTATTTCAATGGGTAGGTACAGCTTGTATCATTGGAATGATATTATTGTTGGCTTTGAATAAAGAGTCTTCTCCAAGAACTGGTCAACCTCCTAAAAATGAAGAGCCCCTCAAAGTTAGTTGATTAGAGGGGCTTTCTTAAACTAACGCACTATTTTAAGGACCATACTTCACATCATCTTTTTGTATTCTCACCAGATCTTTATATGTTTTTATCCTTTACACGTTTCATTTAAAGACGAACAGAGCCATAATGATGTCGCCCCTCAAAAAGAAAAGCAATGATACTCTCATAATAGGGTATAAATTTTTTTAATTCGATTAGCTCTAAGATTTCTTCTTTAGAGGCCCATTTGACTGCTTGTACCTCTTCAGTCTGTAATGTCAATTCATTCAAATCTAATTCATATTCAATTAAATAATAATCATCAAAGCCTCTTTCAAAATTAATAGTAAATCGTGGGCGTATCCGTTCAAAGTTATAAAGAATCCCCAGCTCCTCGAATAACTCTCTTGAAGCAGCCTGCTGACTTGTTTCGTCTGCAACCGCACTACCACCACAAGTGATATCCCAAAGGTTCGACCATCCTTGCTTAAAGGGCTGACGCTGCTGAATGAGCATCTCTCCTTTTGGGTTAAATATACATACGTGTACTACTAAATGAAACTCATCTGAAGTCATTTCGTCGCCACGAGCTATTTGTTTATCAATTTTATTACGGTGCTTATCATACAAATCCCACTTTTCCATCGCCTAACTCCTATGTATATTTTTTGTAACAAGATTCTCAGTATACTATTGATTAAATTTATAATAATGATTTTTACAAAATATATCCAACACTTCGTAATAAAATGATAACGATCCAAAAAATCGTGGGAGAACATTTTATACTAAAAGTTAAAAGTCCCGTAAAACTGACGATACTCCTTATTAAACCAAACTACCTCTTTAGAAAGAAAGGCGATACCTTTTTGTAAAAGTATCGCTCCCGTTTGTTTAAGTACATGTCTTCACAAACAACGTCTTTTCCGTTCATTCTACTTTAAATTTCTTGGGTTATTTCTCTTAAAAATTGTTTTCTCTTCTCATCTGTTGTTAAGTTGGCTCTAGAAAAATGAATCCATTTAGTGTATTCATTTTTAATTCCCAGGTCAGCTAAAGTTCGATTAATGAAAACTCCTTGAATAGCATTGCCTCCTTCAGATTCAATATATTCTTTATCCGTTGTAGAAGTTGAAATCACAGTTGTTTTTTCTATATTTGTCAATAGCCCTTTGAGAGTACTTGTTGTTTTATCCTCTAGGAATGCGAATCCACTCAACATCACTTTATCAATAAATCCTTTTAGAATAGCAGGTAAGTCCCACCACCAGACAGGAAATATAAAAATCAACTCGGTTGTCTGACTTAATTTTTTTTGATAGTCCTTAACTAATTCGTAAGGTGTTTCTCCTCTATTAAATTGCGCCAATTCTTCTGCTGTAAATACGGGATTAAATCCATCTTTATATAGATCGATCACTTGAAATGTTTCTTTCTTAGCTTCTAAGTGTTTCGTGATAGAAGTTAAAATTGCATGATTATAGCTTCCTTCCCATGGATGTGCATAGACAATGGTTTTCATTACTAGTTCACCCTTCTCCCTTATTTTCATTATTTTGATGTACATTCATCTTATTGTATGCTATATATTTTTACAAGTACGGTAATTAAAGTACGATACTAACCTAAAGGAGAGTGCTAAATGAAAAAAGAATCTTATCTATTTGAAGGGAATTTGAAGGATACTGGTTTTGGATATACTTTGTCATTAATTGGCGGAAAATACAAAATGACAGTTTTATATGCGTTATATTTAAACAATAACCCTATACGATATAATCAGTTGAAACGGAAGCTTGGCAATATTTCTTTTAAAACATTAACCAATACACTAAAGGAACTTGAGAGTGATCAACTAATTATTCGAATGGAATATCCTCAAGTACCGCCAAAAGTAGAATATAGTTTATCAGAAAAGGGGTTGTCACTGATTCCTGTATTAGATGCAATTTGCTATTGGGGAGAAGAACAATTGGATAAAAGGAAGGAAGTCACGATTAAAGAAAATAATAACTAAATAAAGCTGCCTTGTCAGCAGCTGTAGATTCATTTTCCATATTATTATTCAATAAACATACCCCGATTATGAAAAAAGATTGGTTATTGACATGCTGGCGACTATATTCAATAACAAGCATAATCAAGCAAATGACAGTAATTTTTACTATAGGATGAATAAATTGAATATATGAAGTTATTTTAGGTGAAAATACCAGTGATTATCATGTAGATCGTATATTTTCGGAGGTTGTTTATGAAAGGAAACTGGAAAATGTATTTATTATTGGTATTGCCTTGGTTAACTATAAGAAAACTTGGTAAATTTAGCTTTCTTCGCTTTCTCCCCACTATTATTTTTAGCGACTTGGTTATTGCATTAATAAGTGAGCTATCCCGAAATTTAAAATGGTGGAAAGTAAGAAAACCTATATTCCCCAAATTAGCAACGGATGTCTCTTTTGTATTTGGACCTTTTACAATCCTAAACTTTTGGATTTTTAAATTAACTTACAAAAGATTTTGGCTATATCTATTTTCTAATGTCATTGCTGACTATTTATTTGCATATCCATTAACTTCAATAGCCGAGAAGCTTAGAGTATATAAAATGGTAAGAATGAGCCGAAAACAACTTTTCTTTTTAAGCATTGCAGTAGCAATAATTAATTACTTGTATCAATCATTATTTGTCGAACCTTTAAGAAGGAAGCATAAAGAATGTAAATGAGAATTTATATCTATACCAAAGAACCCCTAGTTTATGTGTTGTTCAAACCAGGGTTCTTCTATTGTTTCATCTACACCAAGAATGCAAATTTTGTTAGTCGAGTAGAAGAGAGCCTTTCTACCTTATGGTAAATTGTACTCTCCCCCCTCACAGAACCGTGCTTGCGCAATTAACGCACACGGCTCCTCCTAATTATCTTTTACAGAATATAGCTAATCTCTTTTCTTAATTCATATATGTTTACTTTAATTCTTGGAGTTGGAAGTGGAAACTTCTGTAGAAAGAGTCTAAATTTATCCCAGGTAAAGGATTTCCTCTGACTTCTTCTATTTAGCCATTTATATAGTAGTTCTTCAATCTTCTCTTTAAAACCATTTACAGTTTGCGTATTGTCTGTAATGCAGTAATAGTTGTAATAACCTATAAGTGACCTTTTAAATCTATCCATGATTAAATGAATAGATTTATTCCTATTAGTCTTCAACCATTCTTTAGTCTCTCTGAGTTTACCTTGGACTTTCTTCCTGCTCGACTTCCGTTTTACACGAAATTTCCCTTGTTTACTTTTGCTGCAATAATGGGTAAATCCAAGAAAATCAAAGGTTGCTGGTTTGCTATTTCCTATTCTTTTTGCGTTATGTTCCGCAAACCTCCCGAAGGGAATGACCTTCGTTTTATCCTCTGCTATCTCCAAATTAAATTTCTTTAATCTCGACTTTAAAGACTCATAAAATTGTTGAGCTTCTCTTTTGTGTTGAAAACAACATACAAAGTCATCTGCATACCTTACTATATAAGCCTGTCCTTCACATTGCTTCCTAACCACTTTCTCAAACCATAAGTCGAGAACATAATGGAGATAAATATTTGCTAAGATAGGCGATACTACTCCACCTTGAGGTGTACCAGTTTCCGTTTTGTATCTCCTACCTTCTTCCATATATCCACCTTTTAGAAACCTACTGATTATTCTCAGAAGGTTTGGGTCGGCTATTCTATGTTTCAAGAACTCCATCATCCATTTGTGATCAACATTATCAAAGAAACCTTTAATATCTACATCTACTACATAGCTTACTGCTCTCTTTTCAATATAAAAGTTTAGTATTTTCAACGCATCGTGGCAGTTTCTATTTGGCCGAAACCCAAATGAACAATTTAGAAAGTCATTCTCATAAATCGCATTAAGTACTTTGGCAATACCTTTTTGTACGATTTTGTCCTCGTGTTCGGGTATCCCCAATGGTCTTTTCTTGTCAGAATTAAGCTTTGGGATATACATTCGTCTAACTGGGACAGGGCGATAACTTTTGCTTTTCAGTCTACTTGCCAAGTCCATTATGTTTTCTTCCAGATTCTCGGTGTACTGTTCTTTAGTTGTACCATGCACACCGGTTGCCTTCTTGTTCGGCAGCTCAAAATGACAATGAGTGAGTGATTGTTCGTTTAATAGATGCGCAAGAGATGTAAATTTCATTTTGGTATTAGATTTTGCTAATTCTGCTATCCTTAGTAGTTTTGTTTCCATTTCTTATCCCTACCTCTGTGTGTAGTAAATGTTTCCCTAATAAGAGTGATAACTGGTAGCTAGCCTTTCCTCCATCGGTATTACCCAACTTCATTGGTACTACGCTGCTATCCGACTCCCTAAACAGCATTTGGTTTCCTTGCTTATTATCGCTTGTACACCATACTCTTCTATAAAGAAGAGACCGATAGGGTCTCCCGAGTTGCCGTATCATATCGATGTATAACGTGCCAAGGTCTCTGACTCCAAAGAGGTTTTATCCTTCTTGCCTTTAACAAAGGATAAAATGTTGCTTTCTGCACGCAGGTAAGGCATCAGCCCTCTCGGTTTACTAACGTTTATGGAGCTCAATCCCTTCAACCATATGGCTTTCGGCCCGCTACCTCACTGTCTACGCTTAAAGATTAAAGTTACCTTTAATCCTCCAAGACTCGCTACGAGCGAATGGCTAATTCTTACTCGGCGGGAATCCCACCCGCTATATGATACGACCTAGGCTCGGCCGCACACCTGCCCCGTTAATACCAAGTCTAAAAGCAGCAATAATACCTATTGGATTAACAACCGGAAATGAAATAAGTTAGTCTCTTATAACTGTAAACTCATAGTAATAGTCCTGGTGTTAAATCCCAATTTCTCATACAGTTTAATTGCATGATTCTCTGCAAATGCACTTAGACGGATTTCTGAATATCCATCTTGTTTTAGATGGTCAATACCTGCTCTCATTAACAGTTTGGAGATCCCTTTCCCTCTAAATTCTTCTATAACAAATAGTTCGTAAATAAATCCAATTACCCTATCAGTAAATTGGTCTTTACTTGTCCCTATAAGAATCCAGCCCATTATTTTGTTGTTTTTTGTTGCTATTAAATAATAGCTTCCGTTTTCCAAAAGTGGTTTAACAAGCTGGTCAATTTTTTCCTTCGTAGGTTCCACTTGTCCTAAAGTACCATCAAAAACAGCTTGTGGTGAAAGAGATAATACCTTTTTTAGTTCAAAATCATTAGGTTTTCTAATATCCATTAATTGAATCAGTCCTTTGATTTACTTTTATTCAAGTTTAGCATATATTTTGAAGGCGATTATGCCAAACTTGAATTCTATTTGCGCCAACCTGCCCTGCCCCTATAGCGACACAAGAATATCGCTAAGATATTGCATAAACTCCAGTAAATTCAATATGAAAATAGCCACTAGAGGATGTATGGAATTATTAAATTTACCTACCATTTTATAGGTTCATCAAATTAACCACAGCGATTTCCACTATAGCAACACAGAATATGGCCCTCTTTCTTTAAAGAAAGCCTCGGCTAAAAATTATGTATAATTATATTCACTCTAGATCAACTATCCTACTTTAGTAAGAAATGCGATACCTCTTTGTTGAAGTATCTCACCCTATAGTTTAAGTGAATACATTCACAATCATTCCATCTCTTAAGAAAAAAGAGCTGACAATAAGCAGCTCTTTGATCTAAAAATTAAAATTATTTTCTTAAAACTGGAATCCAAATTTCGCTTTTCACAGATGGTGAAGTTAAATCTTGGGTTTTAATCGACAAGATCTCGGGTCCTTCTGTTACTTGATAATTGGAAGATGGAAACCACTCAGAAAAAATCCTACCCCAAGTTTCCTGTAAAGTACTAGGAAAAGATCCCGTTGATTCAAATATCGCCCAGGTTAAAGCAGGAACTTCAAGTTTTGAAAAGTTTTCAGGACATTCTTCTGTTGTTGCCACTCCTATATACTGATCAAGCTCTCCTTTTTCTTCCATACGTCCATCAGAAAAGTTTGTAGATGCTTGAATCATCCCTTTAGGTTCAACATTAGAGAGTTTTTTTAATTGATCTATTTTTCCCATATCCAAAGATTTCCACATTGCTGTAATTTCTGGGTTTTCCCCTTCAAAAATAATTGGAACTCTTTTCATAATACCAACTATGTTAAATGCCTTTTTTTGTTCAATTCGGTAATTCATTTCATTTCCTCCTCTAATTGATAATTGGAAGGTCATTGGTGGAAAGGCCTTTAATTGCTGTCCGTTGTTTCTTGCTTCTGATGGTGTTACACCATGTAAATTTTGAAAAGCTCTAGTAAAAGAGTCTGGAGAATTGTATCCATATTTAACCGCAATATCAATTATCTTTAAAATACTATTTGTAAGCTCAAATGCTGCCAAACTCAGTCGTCTACGGCGAATGTATTCTGATAATGTTATACCTGCCAGAAACGAAAACATTCTTTTAAAATGATATTCAGAGCAATGAGCAATTCTTGCCACTATTTTAAAGTCTATTTCGTTCGTGAGGTTATCCTCAATATACCTCATTGCATAATTCATGTTCTTAAGCAAATCCATTAAATGACCCCCTTTCATCAATAGAATAACAGGAGTTGAATGTATCCGTCCGACATTATGTGCACCATTTTGTCGGTTTAATCCTATCTTTTACTAAACTGACCTTTTCTACCATAAGAAAGATCTTACATATTACAGTTTACTGCCACTTTAGCACCACATGAAAAAGGCCTCCCTTTATATAAGAAATGCACCCTTTTGTTTAAGTACATACTTTCACAAACAGAACCCATAATCTCCATAGTAAGAAAGCTGCCCAGTTTGGATTAGATTTAGATATTCCCATCCTTCATTAGCAGCACTTTAGTTCCACCTTCTTTAATTCCCACTACTTTCATATCTTCGGTACCAAAGGTCTCATTGACTTACAAAAGTGAAGTATTCAGCCCCTCTGCCTTCAACTCTTCTTCAGATTGGCCAATGCCATTTTGAATATTGGAGGGCGATGCATTTCCGATTCCAATAGGACTGGCCGTATTTTCAGCAAACAAGCTATTGTAAAAAAGAGTATCTGCATGTGCAAGTGGAGATTTATTAGAGACCAAGGCAATTTCACTTAGAAAATGTGAACCTTCGTCTGGTTCGATGAGATTATGTAACACTTCTTGTCCCTTTGCGGCATAATAGTCGGTAATCCGTCCATCTTTAAAAATTAGATAAAATTCATCGATCAATTGAAGTTCCAGAAGATCTAAATTGCAATCTATAGAAAACAGAAAAAAATATATCTGTTCTCTTGGCTAAAATCTTCATCTGATCTGATCTTCTCCTCCTCATCTTTACAATTCTCCATCAAGATACTTTATTAGGTACAATTCAGGCTGCGCGAAGAACTCTGTAAAGCTGCATAAATCCAGATACGTCTGATGCTCTACATCATAACATCCTATCAGGCCATTATTCTTTGGGTTCCAAACCAACTGTAGGTCAGAGTAATTGTCGATATCAGCTGAAAGACGCAGCAGCTTTTGTCCACCGATTTTCATCTCAATTGTATCGTTCAACGTAAAAAAATCTATATACTCGATTTCATATTCATTTTGCGCTAGCTCAAGGCGTAGCTGATCTCCTGTAAGGAAGCAGACCAGTTCATCAGGTAATTTATATTTTTTAAGCTCATTTTTCTTGTTCGCTGGATCATGAAATTCAGCCGGCTCCAACGATTTCAAATAATTAGCCATAACCGTATCCTTATTGCTGACCGCAATCGTATATGGCCGATCGCCGTCTTTTTCCGCTTTAGTAACATCTGCACCATGTTCAATTAAAAATTTAACCATGCCCATATTCCCCATACGAGCAGCCACTGTTAATGGAGTCGCTTGATAAGGATAGACCATATCAGGTTGATTATAATTGATGTCCACTCCATGATTGAGCAAATACTTGAGTGTCTTCAGGTCATGGTCCGATGCAGCTTCACGCATGATGGCACCGCCGTGCAGCTTGATATCTAATCCCAGCTCATGAATAAGCGGAATGTTTTTTTTGTTGCCATAATAGGCTTCTGAATAGGCACCCGCCCCCATTTGATTAAGCTTGTCCATATCGGCTCCTTGCGCTGCAATGTAACGGACGATATCCTCCCCGCAATAACGTACAGCTCTCAAAAAAGCTGGATTATGATGAACATTCAGGTTAACGCCATGCTCTACCAGCAGCTTTAGAACCTCCATTTTCTGCAATACGAGCGCCAGATCTAACGGACTAAGAGAAATACGCTTACTAAGTACGATACCCTCCTCAATATCCCAGCCTGCTGCGATTTCCGCCTCTAAAGCCGAAATATTTCCTTCATAAATATGCATCGCAATTTCCGGCAGCTCCTGAAATCTTCCAATATCTCTCAAGACGATCAACCTTATCACTCCTTAATTCAAAATTTTATGACTCACCTTAACGTCTCTTTTTTTATAATTGTAAAACTAAAACATAGTTAAATTGGGTTATTTTTTTGATTATAACAATCCTTGTAGTATATATAAGAGGGATCAATAAAAATACTAGTGACATTATGTTTTGATTTACTATAAAACCATAAATAAAAATTACTGTACAAATAGATAAGATAATAAGAGTGATTCTTTCTAATAAAGATAACTTCATAGTGTTCACGCCCTTGTCTATTTTTGATTTAGCTGTGGTGCAATAGGATAAATATATATTCTTAGTATTACTACGATTAGTTTTAGAAAAAGTTCCCGTTATTTAACAAACCTTTACCAATAGCAAGATTTCACTTATTGCAGGAATGCTTCCCCTTTAATAACTTAATAGACAAAAGTGCGTTCATCCGTCTTGGATCAATGCAACAGTTAGCTGAAGAACTAGCGTATTATCTTTATCTCCTTAAAGCCCCTATCCAAACATCACCTTTGTCGAGACTATATTGCAGGAAACTCCCATCTTCATCTTTAATTCTTACGGCATCATAGGCTTTTTCTTTTATTCTTGATACTTCTTTTTCAGTTAAAGCTCCTTCTTCTAACCATTCATTTAAGTCGTTTTCATCGTAATAATCACTCTCTATATGCAAATCCCATTCAAATTGTTCTAACTTGTCTCTCAAAGAATGAAATTTATCAAATGGAAATCTCTTATTTTCTTGCCTTCTTTTGAAGGTTTCATCATAAAAATCAAGACAATTTCTATATGCGACGACAATTTGTGAATTAATAAAATGGGGGTCATAAAGCCAGAGTTTCAAATAAAAGTCTTCATCTTCTTTTTTCATTTTTTGATGCCACTTTAGGTAAACTTCGATCATTGCATCAAGTAAAAGGCAATTATACCAATTAGGAGGGGTTCTTCGTTCTAATCCATAAAAAGGGTGAATCCATAATTTTTCGTATTGTCTTTGGTAATTCCTTAAGTAGTCCATATCTAAATTCATTGCATTTTGCTTCCATCTTTCGATTTTTCTTTTATGCCTTTTCCAACCTCGTATTTTCTTCTTTTTTGAAAAATAAAACACTTGTACACTTCCTTTATTGATTTATATAACTCAATGATACCTTATCTTCTTATTTAACTCCCTGCACCTTTAGCTACATGAGAGAAAAACTTCCCTTCTATTTAAGAAAAGCCCCCCATAGTTTAAGTACCTTCACAAAGTGATATTTAGAATATACCAAAAAGATGAATCAAAAAGAATGAGTAGCAACTTTCATTTCATGCTGTCCATAAATCAAATCAGGTGACGTTAGAGATGTTTAAAAGGATAAAAAAAATGCAACTAATAATATCAGCTGCATTTTTTTAATATATTCTTTGGACTTTTTATCTGTTATTTATGGTCATGGATTGAAATTCTAGCGGCTTACTCCCCTACCATACCGTCGTTATCATTATCGCGCATATATTTGTACAACCAATGATCACTTGTTATTGGCATGCTATATCCTGCTGCTTTTGCTTCTTTAATTGTTACTTGACCATCACCGTTTGTATCCACAGTAGAAATATCCTCTTTCTTCTTTGAACTAGCTGACTCAGAAGACTTACTGCCAGTTAATCCAAGTGATTTATTTACTTCATCAGGGTTCACATTGTCGAATTCATCCTTAATGACATTTCCTTTTATTGTATAGGTATACTGATATCTAGAAGGAATCTGCGTTTCTGTATTAGGATAGGTGATGATTGCTTCAAAGTTCGTTGCACCACCTGCCTTACGGATTGCGTCTTCCATATAAGCTTGATCACCATGGCGGTTAAGCGTACTATCTTGTGGGGTAATATTATAAGCATTCGACACTCCACCAAGTGAATCTGCAACGATATGTCCTTCATCTAAATCTGCTCTCTCGACACCAGGAACCTTTGCTTCATCAGAGTAGTATCTGCCAGACGATGTTACTGGTTCCTTATTGTCATCTTGTAGAATGATTTCCTCAGCAATAACACGGACTAGCTGCCCATGCTTATTCGTAAATGCCCAATATTCACGATCCCCGTATCCAATATCAACAACAACATTCGGTTCACGATGACCAGATAAATCACCGCCATCCACTTCAATAAGTTTGTATCCTTTGAACAGTTCATTTTTTGATTGGGCTGCTGCTTCCTCTACTACTTGTTTTTCAGTCGATGTTTTTTCTGTTTCACTATTTTTGGTAGTTACTTCTTGTGAATCAGCTTTCCCATCTGTATTCGATACATCTTCTACGTTGGAACAACCAACTATAAAGATAGCAGTTAAAAGTAAGATTAAATAGTTCATTTTCTTTTTCATGTTAAGACTCCTCATGATGTTTTCTTATTATTCATTCTAGAAATTTTCAACTTATACAGAATTAACAATGTTAACCTGTTTAAAATAGTATATTACAATTTTAATATTATTACAGTAAATACTTAGATTATGTAGTATTAAATTCAATAAAAGATTTGGAGAGATATTACATTATTTTTTTCTAATTAGAAGTTTCACTAGTATTTGCTTTTCGATTCAACAAAAGATGCTATTTGATTAATTTTAGTACTGAAATAGGCACTATTCCAAGTCAGAAATTGTCCCCTTTAATATTACCTAGCATCTACAGTAGAAAATTTCTTTTTGTTTACTTTAACCAAGGTAAAAGATAATAAAGCAGAAATAAAGATTAGGATGGAGGCAAATATATAAACGGCTCTTATTCCAACAAAGTCGGCAATGAAACCTATTAGAAAAATGGATAAACCTGTAACAGTTGATAATAGAATACTCTGTGATGCAAATACCTTGGGTAAGTCTATGGTTTGAATATTTATTTGAAATGCAGTTTGTTGAGCCACATCTCTTATTTGGTAGGCTGGACCCATTGCAATACAAAGCAGAAGAGCCAATATAGGACTACTGGTCAGCCCATAAATTAAAGTAAAAATACTAAATACTAACGAACCAACTGCCATACTAAGTATCAAGTGCTTCTGAATTATTTTAGCTATGAATATGGTGATTATCCCCCCTAAAATAGCACCAACATAATAGCTTGCATTAATAAAACCCCACCATTGCTCTCCTTGGTTTAGGGCTTCTTTTACATACACCAATGTTATTGCCCCAACCCAAATGGAACCTGCCATTCCCTCAATAACATCCATTAAAGTAACCATTCTAAGCGTCTGATTATGCCATAAAATCTTCCATCCTTCATTCATCAGCGCCCACTTGGATTTATTTTCGACAGGAACTTCCATATTAGAAACGAAATGTTTTGATGTAATATATAAAGCCAATACAGAAAGCCAAAGCAATACTACATTAAACGCCAAAGTAGAATTATGTCCCCAATTTATTACTGCAAAACCTGTAAAGCTGTAACCCGCTATTTGAACAGATTGAGTTGTGATGGATAGTGAACTGTTAGCTCTCACAAGATTTTCCTTTGGTACAATTTTAGGTGTAACAGAGTTAAGTAATGGGTTTCCCCATCCTTCCATAAAAGATATAACTAAAATAAATAGAAGCAAAACATAAATATGATTCGTTATCGGCATAAAACCGAGTAGTAAAAAAGAAAGTAATAATGCTTTCAACCCCTGAAGCTTTAACATTAATTTAGCGAAAGCAAACTTTCTATAAATTAATGGGGATGTTAGACCTGCAGTTAAATTAGCCAAAGCCTTGAATAAAGGAAACAATGAGGACATTAATGCAGATTCCGTTTTTTGATATATGTAGGTGGTAATGACCATAATGTAAATGACATCCGCTAAGGCTATGCTTGTCTTAGCAAACCAGAAACTATAAAAACGTATACTATTCATACTATTTCCTCTCTTGATTAATCGAAAACAACCCTATGATTATATCATTAAAATACAAGTTTTTCCTTCTTCTTTTTGTTTATTGCGCACATACCAAACGATTATATATCCATTCCACCGCATAAAAACGCAGCTTTTATACAACCTGAAAGTTAACTTAAACAAGTAGTCAACTTTTTTAGTTACCTTATAAAATTACGCTCTTACTTCATTACTTTTTTAAAGTGGAAAAATTCATATTCTGTATCTGGTTTCGTTTCATCCACTTCAAAGTCTGGGCCAGGGTTACCTCTATGCAAAAATTCCACAATATGAAAACCACATTTATTCACATAAAAGTGAATATTGCGTTTTTCAAAATAGGGTGTATATAGCTCCCAAACTTTTGTTTCTGGGTATGCTGCCTCTATTGCTTGCCACGCTTTTGTCCCGATTCCTTTACCATGGGCATTCGCATTCATATATAAAAATACAACTTCATTATGCTGTGTGTCTTCATCAATCTTTAACACTGCTCCACCCAGATTTTCTCCGCTCATTACGAGATGATAGATCGCTGCATCTGGTTCTGCGAGCATTTGCTCAACATCCTTTTCAGATGGAACCGGTGCTATTTCAGCTGGATTATCATGCTCTGGAAAACTATCCTTTAACCCTTTTAAGAAAGCTTTGTGTAATTCCTGCTTAAAATCGGCCAGCATATACTTGTTTACCGGAAGAAGTGTAACGTTTTGTTCCATATTACCTATCATCCTGCCACGTCCTTTCCACACTTCTTTGTACTTTACCTTATTCATTATTCTCCAAGTACAGAGCAGAACTGTAGTAAATGGTATATAAATACCTAATCTACTTCCCGTTCACTTCATGTTTACTATATAAAAGGAAGTCATCTTAAAATGGCTGTTGAAGTGATCAATATTAGATCTTATCCTAGTAATCAGCCCACGCCCCCTTATGCAAAAATCTTTTGCCCGATCTTGTCTCCTTATTTATGTAATCGGTACTTTTCCTTTAAACTTGAAACACCATATTTGCTCGTTCTTTTGGATATTCTGTGTTTACATAATAATCCTCTGCCTTCCAGTATCTATGCTTAAATTTATTTAGATTCTGCTGCGTTTCCTTGCTTTCTCGTGCAAATCTAGTTTCCTTTGAACAATCTAAATAGAGGATAAAATCGAAAAACTCTCTCCATTCTTTCCGTTGTAAGAAAACTCCTTCTATTATGATTAAGTCAGTATGCGATAAGGAAATCGTTTCTATTTGGTGGGTATCATCGTCTGAATTATATTTACGCAGCTGTAATTCTGTTGTCTCTTTTAGTTTTTTTAAAAGTGATTCTCGTAACGTATGGACATCCCATTGTAAATGATAGTATTCATACCATTCCTCATAGCCGGTATGATAACGCCGATTTTTTTCTACAATATAATCATCTATGTGTAAAACTGTTACAGAAAATCCTTTTTCATGGAGACTTGCTTGTAGTTTTTTCACTATAGTTGTTTTTCCAGACCGGCTTAGCCCGTCTATCCCAACTACAACTCTTTTCCCACTTGTGGGTGTTGGAATGCTTGCTGCTATAGCATTTATATGATCTTGCACATTAGTCCCTCTTTTCCTTTAGAGCTGTTTCACTAAATTTGTTATCATTCTCTCATTCTTCTTTATCATTAGATTTTAACAGACCAGTCTGATTACATCCAGTTTTTTGGAAAATTCCTCACCTATTAGGTATCTCTTTTTTCAATCTAGAAATCAATTATTTTTCTCTTTTTATCAGCTGACCTCTCCTACTTCAATTAAATAAGCGTTTTAAATTTCCTAATCTAAAGCAATGGAGACCAAAACTTTTTGGTCTCACTTTCTCTTTTACTAAAAGGGGATGCTTGCTGCTTTTCTTTTGTAAAATTCTATTAAACTTTTTTCGTTAATGGAAACAGTACACAATCTTTAATTGTCTCACTGTCTGTTAATATCATTAAAAGGCGTTCAATCCCAAATCCCCAACCAGAAATTGGCGGCATTCCATATTCCATTGCCAATAAGTAGTCTTCATCCATTTCCATTGCCTCTAAATCACCGCCGCTTTTCAAAACAGCCTGTGCCTCTAATCTTCTTCTTTGCTCAAGAGGATCCACTAATTCAGAATATGCATTGATAATTTCAGCTCCATTTACTACTAATTGAAAGCGATCCGTAATTGCGGGATTATCATCATTTGCTCTTGCCAAAGGTGACAAATCAATAGGATGATTGATTAAAAACGTTGGCTCTATTAGTTGCGGACGGCACATTTTTTTATATAACAAATCGATAAAGTTCCCTCTTCCTAAGGTCTCGATATTGTCTTGTTCTAAATAGATACTTCTCCGCTTTGTTTCTTCATACAAGTCATCTACATTGGGAAATAAATCAATATCAATGCCTGTATCTTTTAGAATTAAATCCCTAAAGGAGACGACTTTCCAGTCTAAAGAAAAATCAATGGTTTTTCCTTGGATGGAAATAACGGTTGTATGAAAAACCTCATTCAGCACATATAGAAGTAAATCACGCATGAGTGCCATTGTATCCTCATAGCTCCAATAAGCCGCATAGCCTTCTACCATCGTAAATTCTTGAAGATGCTGAGGACTGACTCCTTCATTTCGAAAGCACTTTGCAAGCTCAAATATTTTAGTAAAGCCTCCTACTATTAATCTTTTTAAGTAAGTCTCTGGTGCAATTCGTAAATTTAATTCCGAATCCAATGCATTATGATACGTTCTAAATGGACGAGCTAATGCCCCGGAAGAAGTATGCTGTAATACAGGTGTCTCCACTTCTAGGAAACCTCTTTCTTCTAAAAATCTCCGAATTGCACGCACTAACTTTGTTCGTGTTAACATTCGTTCTTTTGTTTCCTTTGTCATCATCAGGTCTAAATAACGTTGTCGATAACGGGTCTCTACATTGTTTAATCCATGCCATTTTTCTGGCAGAGGATGCAGAGCCTTTCCTAGTAAAACATATTTTTCGATCCGCAGCGTTTTTTCCTTTGTTTTTGTCGAATACATTTTTCCTTCCACACCAATAAAATCTCCTACATCAAAATAGTTAGCGAAAACATTGGCTGACTGCTCTCCGACCTCTTCTTTTTTCAAAAGCAGCTGCAGACTTCCTTGAATATCTGAAATCGTCAGGAAGCTAAATTTACTAAACTGGCGAATCCCCATGATTCTTCCTGCCACTCGCACTCCTTCTGTGCCATCCTCCAGTAAAGCTGCTTCATAAAGTTCATAATTTGTCTCATATCTTTCTGGATATACGAAAACTCCCTCTGATCTTAATGCCGCTAATTTTTCTATTCTCCGTATTGTTTGTTCTTGGCTCATTCTATGGCCCTCCAGTCCTTTTATTGGATTTTTTATTTATTCTATATAAAATAAAAAAACTCCCACCCCCAAGATTATTCATCTTGAGGACGAGAGTTATTATTAACTTCGTGGTACCACCCCAGTTTATTGATATGTTGCCATATCAACCTCTTCGGGTACGGCAATTAAAAAATTGGTTATACCCTATCTCTATAACGGGAGATCCCGGTCGCAGTATCACAAAGAGTGTTTCTTTGATCCGTGCGAAAGCTCCAAGTCTTTTTTCATTAAGATTCTTATTACTCCTTTTCACCAGCTGGAGCTCTCTTTAAATAATAAATCAAAATTACTCTTCTCTTCTTAGCCAACTATTCCGTATTTATTTTAGAAAATATTACCTTAAATTAGATTTATAGTCAATAGTTACAACTAAAGGTTACTTGTATACTAGTTTTTTTATTTTCATTATAACTGGCTCTAAAGCAGTTATACTATTTGGCCGAGATATCTCACTTATAAATTTCGTGAATTCTTCCCCACATTTTAGTAATTCTTTTAAAAACAATTGCTCTTCAAATGCGAATTTTTTCTGCTTGTTTCTTATACTGAACAATATTTGATTTTCTGGCTTTGTGTTGATTCTTTCCATTTTCCAAGTCTGATTGTTCATAAAATAATTCGTTTCTCCGCTGCCATTTTCCAAGTATTCTAATGTCATTCGCAGCAAACCAATCCACATTAATTCTACATCATCGCTGTTTTCCTCTGATGTTATATTATGATTATAATATGTGATATGGATGAAGCCGTCTATATAACCATTGTTTCGCACTTGATAGTCATTTGCTATGCTTATTGCTTTCTCTTCTGTAATAGCAATTTTTTCCCTTTGCGAATTAAATATATATGTATGTATATTTATCACACTCTCTCCTCCTTAAACGTTAAAAGAGAATATCCACCACTTGAATATTCTCTTTTATTTCCCTATTTAAAAAGTAGGCAAATTATCTAAGTTATTTTCTTTAATCCCATCTGGTTCACTACGAATAATATCCCTGCCATATTTATGAAAAACATCCACATGCGCTAATTTCCCTGCTTTAGCTTCATCAATGGCAGTAATATAATCTAATTCTCTACCACTGCTCGTTTTAAAAGCAATAATATCATCATCCTCATTTTTACGAACAGCGACAATTTGTTCTACATTAGGATCTATTTCTTCGGCCGCTTCTTTTTGAGCTTGGCCACTTGCTTGCTGCAAGTAATTATCGTATATTTTTTGATAGTCTTTTTCATCCATTATAGCCACCTCCAAACCATTAGTATGCTCTGGAGTTTTCAAGTTATGTATCATCTATCTTTCATCATGGTTAATCAAGTATTTTTCTTTAAAGCTCGGGCTTAACTGACTCCACACATCAAATTTATTTCCATCAAGATCGTAAAAAACAAAATTGTTGCCTGGATGTCCTCTATCCTCAATATCGTCAACCGTAACACCTTTTTCTTTTAAGGAGGAATGAAGTTTCTTTAATTGGTCTATCCCATCAACTTCAAATGTCAGGAAGAAATGCTCATTTCCTGCATCATCTTGAAAGGCTGCTTTTTCTCCTTTTTCCGCTTTAACAAGAAAGAAACTTTGATTCGCAAAGTCTAGAATAGCTTTATCTCCATTTCTGAAATTTTCTCTTGCTCCTAATTTTTCTTGATACCAGTTTGAGGCTAATTCTGGATTTTCAACTGGCAGATAAATCGTTCCCACTCTGTGGATGATTGTATTCATTATTTTTCTCCTTTTCGATAGAATAGCTTGCTTTTATATTCGACGAAAAGGAAAATATATCCTCTTCTTTGTATGTGGTTTGGCTGATATTTTGTTGCTTTGGCTGATTTTCCCGCTGGTTTGGCTGATATTTTTTTAGTTTGGCTGATTCCCTCGCTGATTTGGCTGATATTTGGTTACTTTGGCTGATATTTTTTTACTTTGGCTGATTCCCCTGCTAGTTTGGCTGATAAATTTTTATTTTGGCTGATTTCCCCGCTGGTTTGGCTGATATTTTTTTATTTTGGCTGATTCCCCTGCTAGTTTGGCTGATAAATTTTTATTTTGGCTGATTCCCCTGCTAGTTTGGCTGATATTTTTTTATTTTGGCTGATTCCCCTGCTAGTTTGGCTGATAAATTTTTAGTTTGGCTGATTCCCCTGCTAGTTTGGCTGATAAATTTTTAGTTTGGCTGATTTCTCCGCTGCTTTGAATAATATTTCACTATTCTGCCCCATTGCAACGTAAAAAAAGCTTCCCTTTTATTTAAAGGAAAGCACCTAAATGTTAAATCCATTTAGTTATTTTATCGTGGACAAGATTACTAGTTAATACTGTTTCTATTGCTGCGGATAACTCAATTGGAAAATTAATCTTTTCCTTACTATTTACAAACCTGATTCCTTTTATTTTATCCATTTCATTCATCGAAGGTATTCCGCTAACAGACTCTGCAAAATAGAAATAGCCCTTCCATTTAGTATGTCCGAAATAAAAATCTCCTTGGAAAACCTCTGTAAGTTGATGAATATAAAGACCGATTTCTTCTTGTATTTCTCGTTTTGCACACTCTACAGGTGTCTCTCCTAATTCTTGTTTGCCTCCTGGAAAATTCGAAATGTTTGCTCTATCTTGAATTACTAACATATGATGGTCCTCATCTTTTATAAGGACACGAGAAAATACCTTTTCCATATAATCGCCTCTTTTTACACAATATCCCTCTCTATCTTTTTCTCTCCATTAGACTATTTTGCTTTATACTGCTTGTTATTTGCCCATACTGCACTTAGTACCAAAGAGTCCTAAAACTTAGGAATATTAATTAATGAATAGAACGATTAGCATTAAGCTTCCCTTGAGATAGAATTAAACTTCAAATATCACTAAAGAACATTTCCACATAATATTCTATTTCCTTGTCGTCACGTATAATAGATATCATATTCTCAATACCTTCAGAAGAGATTATCCCCATTTCATTGAAATGATTAGCATAATTTGCGGCTATTTCCTTTATTTCAAGCACTGAGCTCTGTAGAAGATTTATTAACTTCTGCTCAATAAAGCCTTCATTCCCTTTCATATTTATACAGAGATAGTCTAAAGCTAACATCACTTGCGGTATGTCGTAAGTTGACAAGGCTGATTCAACATTATTTAGGTTCCAATTGATTGTCTCTAGCTGAAGATAAGTTTCTTCATCTTCTACATTCTCTATTTCTGCTTCGACAGAGTATAACTCACTTAAGAATGTGGAAAAATCAGGAGCCAGGTTAATAATCTGTTCCATTTCTACATCAACAAAGATAATGGGTGGTTCTTCTCTTACGTTCCTGTAATCAAATGCAATCCAAGAGTGCCCATCTCCACTAAATAAGACAATATTATCCGGCAAACCCCACTCTTTAATAAGGTATTCACTATTTAATATGCCCTCTTCTTCTGCTATACCGAAAATATGGTCTACATTGATATGGTCTTCTGCCCATGAATTAGGGACTTTCGAGGGAAAGGCATTGAATTTAATAGATCCACCATTCTGTTTCTGCAGTAAATTAAGATAAGATAATGGCAGCTTAATATTTAATTGTTCTTCGGCCTTTTTTATAAGTTTATCTGTTAATGGAGCTAGCCTATAGTAATCATCATCTTCTTGCCATATATTATTTAACATTGATTCTCTCCCAATATCATTTTTTAATTTCCATAATTTTAGATATCCTTTTCACACTACTACGTAGCCACTAACTTGTATTCTCTAACCAGAGTGAGAAACCCTGCTTCTGCCAAAAAAGTCCTAAAACATAAACAATACTATTCTTTTTAAAATAACCAAATTTCTTTATCCCAGCTAATAATTTACTTCACAAATAACTTCCCTTTTCGCAATGCTTGTGCTTCTAACTTATTTTCTTCCATAAGACATCCAAACGAAAAAGACATTAATCTTTTTTAGATCAATGTCCTTTATGTTTAGAATAACCTTCGAAATTTCTTATGGTAAATCCTTGCTTTCGGGCATATTCATTAATGGCTCGAAGTAATTTATTTTTAGCGATAGAAAAAGACCCGTGAATTTCTCTCTTATCATCTATAACATACTCTACATAAACGATGAAATTTAAAAGATCCATTTTCCGAATGACAAATTCATTGCATTCATATTCTCCACATCTTATATTGCCATTATAAATAAAATCAATAATGCCGTCATAAAACTCTTGATCTGAAATTTCTACTTCTAAAAATGATTGCAGTATCCCTTCCATCGTATATCATCCCCTTGCAAATTCTCCTCTTTTATATTCTTTGTTCTCTCGTTATACTCCTTCTTCAACATAAGTCATTTAAGTAAATATTGGACAACTTTTGTTTTCCAAACACCATATCCTATCCATGCACCTAACATATTTAAGATAAAATCATCAATATCGAAACTCCCTAATCTTGTAACTACTTGAACTACTTCAATAACTATTAGCAAGAAACTCATCGAAATAGTAAATCTGCTAAACTTGTTTAAATGCTTGAATAAATAAGGTAAGTATATACCCATTGGCATAAACATCATAAAATTACCAAATAGATTTTCAATAGGTATATACATATTCATACTTCCGTCAAATATTGCTAGAATATAGGTAGTTATCGTTTTAAATGGAACAAAATTGGATGAGTTTTTTATATATTCTATCCATGATATATCTGACCAGAAGATCGCTCTTGTGCCTAAGAATAATAAATATACTAGTGCTAATAAATAAAACACGAAACTTATCTTTAGAGCTACTTTTCCTATTTTCTTCATTTTCCCTTCCATTACTTTTCAATGTTTTGTAAGCTGCTACCTTTATTTACTCTCTTTCAATGATTAGACGATCCTCAATCAAGGTAAGTTTTACCTCTACTAATATTTGTTTATCCCAGCATAAAAAAAGGCTTCCCTTTTAACTAAGGAAAGACCTGTTAAATCCTACAAACGTGCCCTTTTAATGGTTTATCTCTTTGAACTTCAAGGGTTATCTGCCTATTCTAGTTCTTCTTGCTTCATATAAAATGCCATTGCTTGGTTAAACCATTGTTGTTCTTCTTCCGTAAAAGGAGATGGTGTCATATTTTCAATTTCTTGAATATCAAGTTCTTCCATATTAGTATCAGCCAGCTTTTGCATCAAATCCTCCCCAAGAAATGCCAAGGATGCTTCTATATAGGTCTTTATCATTTCTTGGACTTCTGGATCCTCTACTGGTTTACCATATAATCGTTTTACTTTTTTAGACATCTGAATATATGTTTTATCTAAAGTGATTTTATCTTCTTCCGATTTCTTTGATAGCTCTTCAACAACATCTGTTAACATATGACGCTCCATCCACTCTTCTTGGATATATTCGGTACGCATGCTATGAATGAGGCTAAATAAAACAGCACTATCTACTTCTCCTTCTTCCTTGACTAGCTTAATTACTCTTTTAATCGATTTTATGGATTGTTCAATTTGTTCTTGTTCTTTTTCTAACACTTGCAATTGGAGAGACAGACTTTCATTCAAATCAGTAGTAAAACTTGATTCATATAACAAATTAGCGATATTATCTAGACTATATCCTAGAAATTTTAGGCTAAGAATTTTCTGTAAGGTTACAATATCCTGATATTTGTAAATTCGGTGACCGGATGATGGATTCTTTTCGGGTCGTAATATACCAATCTCATCATAGTAATGTAAAGTAGGAATTGATACTCCTGTCTTTTCTGAGAATTCCCCAATCGAAAACTTGTTATTTTTGTCCATTAAAATTCCCCCTATTCAAAGTTTAATTTCATTATAACTCCTCAAGTAACTGGAGGTTCAAGGGAGAATTGGAAAAATTCTACCTAATGGTTGGCGATTGCCGAATAAGTTAAAAATTCCCCAACTTATAGACTGGGGATTTACTTCTTCTAACAACAAAATAACCCCACTTTCTGGATGGCTCTCATCCATCCAATAAGTGGGGTTTTATCATTTATTCTTATCCAGCTTACTCGCCTAAATCCACATTGTGGTATACTTGCTGCACGTCATCTAAATCTTCGATTGCATCAATCATTTTCTCAAATTGCGCCTGTGCCTCTGGTTCTAATGTTACATCGTTTTGAGCAAGCATTGTTAACTCGGCTACAGTGAATTCTGTTACACCAGCTTGTTTAAATGCTTCTTGGACAGCGTGGAATTGATCTGGCTCTGCGTATATAATAACAGAATCTTCTTCTTCCATGATATCACGGACATCTACATCTGCTTCCATTAGTAGCTCTAATGCTTCTTCTTCTGTTTTTCCTTCTACACCGATAACAGCTGTTGCATCAAACATATAAGAAACAGATCCACTTACTCCCATGTTTCCGCCATTTTTGCCAAATGCCGCACGAACATCTGAAGCAGTTCTGTTTACGTTATTTGTTAAAGCATCAACGATTACCATCGAACCGTTAGGGCCAAAGCCTTCATAGCGAAGCTCGTCATATGTTTCTTCGGAACCGCCTTTTGCTTTTTCAATCGCACGATCAATAATGTGTTTTGGTACACTATATGTTTTTGCACGCTCTAGTACAACTTTTAATGCTTGGTTAGATTCTGGATCTGGTTCCCCTTGTTTAGCCGCTACATAAATTTCACGTCCGAATTTTGCATAAATCCGACTAGTATTTGCATCTTTTGAAGCTTTTTTGTCTTTAATATTGTTCCATTTACGACCCATTATGAACACTCTCTTTCTGCTTATACATTCAACTTATTTATTATAGATAAAAACACGGTACTTCTTCAACTTTTAGTTACTGTATTTAGGCGCTTATCTATCTGTCATTACTTAAAGCCACTAATATTATACATGAAATGACCATTTTATTCAGCTTTTTGAAAAAAACTTTGTGGCAAACCTTGGACATTTTTAATGGGAATGCAAAAAAACTTGCAACCAAGGTTACAAGTTTTTACGATCAATTACTGTTTTTGCACAAATAGCTTTTCTCTGGTTTCTTTCGCTGCCTCTACCATTACTTCAAGTGCACGAATCGTTTCTTCTTCATTTCTAGTCTTCAAGCCGCAATCAGGATTAATCCAGAATAATTGTGGATCCAAAACACCTAAGGAGTTTCCGATTGTTTGCGTTATTTCTTCTTTTGTTGGCACTCTAGGACTATGTATATCATATACACCAAGGCCAATTCCTTTCTCATATGTTTTATTTGCAAATGTTTGAATAAATTCACCGTGACTTCTCGAAGTTTCAATAGAAATGACATCCACATCGAGGGCATCAATAGCATCGATAATGTCTTCAAAATTCGAATAACACATATGGGTATGAATTTGTGTTTCCTTTTCCACAAAAGTGGTAGCAAGTTTAAAAGAATAGACGGCAGTATTTAAATAGCCCTGCCACTTTTCTTTTTTCAATGGCAGCCCTTCACGAAGTGCCGGTTCATCTACTTGGATCATGCGTATATCGTTTTTCTCCAGCTCCTCTACTTCATTCTTAAGGCTGAAGGCAATTTGTTTGGCAACTTCTGCTCGTGAAATATCATCTCTTACAAAAGACCAGTTTAAAATCGTAATGGGCCCTGTCAGCATTCCTTTCACAGGCTTATTCGTCAGGCTTTGGGCATAAACCGTTTCTTTCACCGTCATTGGATTCACATAAGCAACATCTCCATATATAATAGGCGGCTTCACACAGCGGGAACCATAGGATTGAACCCAGCCAAATGTTGTAAACTGAAAACCAGCTAGTTTTTCGCCAAAATATTCAACCATATCGGTTCGTTCGAATTCTCCATGTACCAATACATCTAATCCCAAGTCTTCTTGTATTTCCATCCATTTTTTTATTTCTGCTTGAATAAAAGTCTCGTACTCCTCATTCGTTATTTCTCCTTTTCGCCATCTCAAGCGTTCTTTCCGTACTTCCTTTGTCTGCGGAAAACTTCCGATTGTGGTGGTTGGAAGAATTGGGAGTTTAAAAGCTTCTTGTTGTGCTTGCTGTCTGATTTTTGCATTTTCACTTCTTTCCACTTTATCAGGAAGCCATTTTAATTCTTCTTGAAGGTGTTGATTATTTCTTGCTGAGGAGGCATTCAATTGACCGATTGCTTCTACGCTTTTATTGATTTCTGCTTGAATGACTGCTTTTCCATTTCTAATTCCTTTTGTTAATGCATTTAATTCTTGCAGTTTTTCATCTGCAAAAGAAAGTGCCTCTTTTAAAATGGGAGCAATTTGCTCTTCCTTCACTGTTACCGGTACATGAAGTAAGCTTGATGACGGCTGAATAATTAACTTATCACTTCCGACCGCTTTCTGTATCTCTGTAAGCAGATTCCATTTTTCCTCTAAATTAGCTCTCCATACATTTCTACCATCAATAATGCCTGCCGCTAGGATTTTATCTTGGGGAAATCCGTATTGCTGGATAGATGCTAAATTCTCTCCATCATCATGAACGAAATCTAAACCGATTCCCGCAACAGGCAACGAAACAATTGTTTTATAATCTGTTACAGAATCAAAATAGGTTTGTAGAATTATTTTTAAGTTTGGAGCCGCTTCTCGCAATGTTTGATATATTTGCTGCGTAATCTCCCATTCTCTTGCTGTGACATCTGTTACTAAATATGGTTCATCAATTTGAAGCCATTGTACCCCTTCTGCTTCTAGCTCTTTTAAAACCTGCGCATATAAAGGAAGATAGGATGCCACTGTTTCTGCAAGCTTATCTTCTTCATAGCCTTTTGCTAATTTCACAAAGGTCAGCGGTCCTAATAATACTGGTTTCCCCTCGATTCCTAATGCTTCTTTTGCTTCTCGATAAAAAAACAGCGGGCGATTCTCCGTTAATGTTGGTGTTCTCTCCCCAAGCTCTGGCACGATATAGTGATAATTTGTGTTAAACCATTTTTTCATGGCTGCTGCTACAGCAGTCGGATTTCCGCGAGCTATCTGAAAATAAGTTTGTAACGGGACCCTGCCCCCATCATAAGCAAATCTAGCTGGCACTTGCCCAAACATTGCAGCCGTATCTAATACATGGTCATAGAAACTAAAATCACCAACTGGAATCAAGTCAATTCCTTGAAGCTTTTGCTTTTGTAAGTTTTTCAATCGAAGGTTTTTCGTTTCTTGTAAAAGCTCTTCTTCGGAACACTCTCCCTTCCAATAACGTTCCAATGCTTTTTTCCATTCTCGCTTTTCTCCAATTCTCGGATAGCCTAAATTAGAACTTTTGTACATTTCTTTTCCCCATTTCTTATTTTTTCTCAGCCAAAAGTTAGTAAAAAAAGAGTCTGACATCCACATTCTCTTCAGAAGCTTCCTACTTTCTTGCTTCTTGGATAAACAGTGGAGTCAGACTCTTATGAGATTTTCTCTCATTTTAGTCCAGCACTAACTAGAGTTGAGATACGCTTTATCCCAACACATGGTCTCCCTCCTCTATATCCACGTAGAGTAGCTTACTTACAAAATAGGCAGGTCTCCTGACTTAGAATCATCACTCTTTCTCCCCTTCCCATCTAAAAAAGACAGTGGATATTGAGAAATTGCTCCTCCTTACAGTGGCGGGACCGTGCCGGATTCTAACCGGTCTTCCCTTTTAAGCTATGAATACTTCATTCACAGCACCTATTTGCGCTATTCAATTGTCCTGTGCAAAAATAAAAAACCTCCCTTTAAAAAAAAGAGAGGTTTCACCTTGTATCCTTATCCCCCTCTTATCTTTCAAAGCATAATAGCTTTGCTGGAATTAGCACCTTTTCTTTAAAAAGAATGGTTGCTGAGGCTTCGACGGGCCAGTCCCTCCACCTCTCTATATAAGAGTTTTTATTCGATTTTGAATTAACAAAATATTAGCACGATAATTTCTTGTTGTCAATTCTTGTTTTATAGACGTTGAAAGTTTTTTTACTTATTTTGGATACGTAAAATTTTTATTCTCTAATATTTCATTTCCTTCTTTTACCTCTTATTTTTCTTGTTCCCTTCCTTGTTTACGAACGTTTGTTCTGATATGATGAAACCATTAAGGAGATGATGAATACGCAATCGAGGCTCGATTAAATGGACATCGCTGCTGCCGCCGGAGCATGTTTCAAAGTATAAAAGAGATTTTAGAGTAACCGGAAAAAATAACAATTCTCATTTTAGAAAAAGATAAAATGCAGAAATGGAGCTACTCTTACTAGAAGGACTCGAAAATAAGCTTTTGCTTCACTACGATATTTTTAACAATGGAACGATTGATCGTTTAAATGGCAAAACCACCTAAAACAAGAGTTTCGTATTCAAGGATAAGAATAATCATATGCACTCTATTCCTTTTCACAGCTTAGTAAACATACAAAATGATTAAAAAAAGGAGCATTACCGTGTTTGATTATGACCAATTGCCCAATAGAGCGATTCTTTGCGTCGATATGAAAAGTTTTTATGCGAGTATTATAGCGGTCACTAAAGGTTTAGACCCTCTAACCTGTCATCTAGTTGTTGTCGGCAATACCGATCAAAAGGGCAGTGTCGTACTTGCGGCATCTCCAGCTATGAAGAAGGATTTTAAGATAAAGACTGGCTCCCGCCTTTTTGAAATACCAGATGATCCAAGAATTCTCGTAAGTAATCCCAAAATGGAACTATTTATTCGGGTGTCAACGGAAATAACGAAATTATTTTTTCGATATGTCCCTGTTACTGCTGTCCATACCTATTCTGTCGATGAAAGCTTTCTGGATGTCAGTGGAATGGAAAAAAGCTTGGGCACACCTTTCCAAATAGCACAAAAAATAAAAGCCGATATTATGCGTGAGTTTGGGCTGCCTTCAACGATCGGCATCGGCCCAAATATGCTTATGGCAAAGCTTTGTCTCGATTTAGAAGCCAAAAAGGCAGAAGGTGGTATAAGCAGATGGACTTATGAAGACATTCCAGATAAATTATGGCCTATCTCCCCTTTACGCGATATGTGGGGGATTGGGAAGCGAACGGAAAAGACATTAAATAATATGGGAATATTCTCTGTTGGTCAACTTGCACACTATGATTTAGGCTTACTAGAGAAAAAATTGGGAATTATGGGCAATCAACTTTACCATCATGCTTGGGGCATTGATTTATCGGAAATTGGCGCACCTATTATGCAGGGACAAATCAGCTATGGGAAAAGTCAAATTTTATTACGGGATTATAAAGAGATTGATGAAATCAAATCGGTTCTTCTTGAAATGTGCGAAGATGTTGCCAAAAGAGCACGAAGTAATCACCATGCAGGACGCACGGTTACATTAGGCATTTCTTACAGCAAAGATGAATTCGGCGGCGGTTTCCAGCGCTCACGAACAATCGAAAATCCGACTAATGTAACCATGATTATTTATCAAGTTTGTCTTGAATTGTTTCATGAAAATCACCGAGGACAAACCGTTAGACAAATTTCTGTTTCTATTACAAAATTAGAGAATGATGATGAAATGCAATTAGATTTATTTGATACAGGCGGCTGGAAAAAAAGAAAGCTTGGATATGTTGTCGATACTATTCGAAATCGCTATGGATCAACTGCCCTCTTACGTGCTGTTTCCTACACTTCTGGCGGTACAGCCTTGCAGCGCGCACAGCTGCTTGGCGGTCATAAAAAATAAACAAAAATGAGGTGCATCAAATGTTAAAGCAAATTCGCTTAAAAAAAGAAAATATCCCATCAAAAAGTGGCTATCCTTTTACCATCCCTGCTATTAGCCATTTCAGCTCCCTTGATTTTCAAAATAAAGTGACTTTTTTTGTAGGGGAAAATGGTTCTGGAAAGTCGACCTTGCTTGAGGCAATTGCCTATCAATGTCAATTTAACACAGCAGGCGGCGGAAGAAATAACAGTTATGATATTCATGCTTCTCAATCGGATTTAGGAGAATATCTGCAGCTATCTTGGTCTCCGACTAAGCTCACCAATGGATTCTTTCTGCGGGCTGAATCCTTTTATCAATTTGCCACCCATATTGATCAACTAGAAAGTGAAAAAAAGTATGTGAGCTATGGTGGAAAGTCCTTATTGCAGCAATCTCATGGCGAATCCTTCTTATCCCTCTTTCTCCATCGTTTTAGAGGGGAAGCCATTTACTTGCTGGATGAGCCCGAGGCTGCGCTATCCCCGCAGCGGCAATTAAGCTTTCTCCGCATCCTCCATGATTTAGCTGAAACGGAAGAATGCCAATTTATTATTGCCACCCATTCTCCAATTCTATTAGGGTATCCAAGTGCAACAATTCTAAGCATCGACGGGGACCAAATCGAAGAAATAGCATACGAGGATACAGAACATTATCAGATTACTAAATACTTTTTGCAATATCGGGAGAAAATGTTAAAAGATATATTTACAGAAGAAGAAATGTAAAAAAACATATATAGGATAATCTAATCAAAGTAAGTAAATAGTATAACTATCTAATTACTTCCAGGAGGATGTTATGCTTGGATTATTACTCTCTGTCTTTTTATTTAACTTGATTGCTTATAAAACAAATAAAAAGTTAACAGTAAATCAAATCTTACATATATGGATCTTCACGATTGCATTTCAGCAGCTATTTGACTTATATATTGATATTGGATATCATGCCTACTGGTACTTCAGCAAAACCGAAGTAGATTGGGAATCCATCATTCATATTCTATTTTTAGTACCGCCTGTAAATATTATTTTCTTAAACCTTTATCCGATGAAAAAGCGGATTCTAAATAAAATTTTGTTTATTTTCCTATGGAATTTTATCATTGTGGGATACGAGTGGCTTACTTTACTCCCTTCTCCATGGGGATTCTTTCATTACGGCTGGTGGAAACTCGCCTACTCCTTTCTTATTAACCCGTTCTTATTATTTATTTTAATTAAATATTATAAGCTAATAAATAAGCTCGAGAAGAAATCCTTTTTGGAGTAATTATAAAGAAAGCGCGTCCTGGTTGGGTTGCTACTCGGCTTTTTGTTGGGGTTTTATTTGGTTTGGCTGATATACCCTGCAGGTTGGCTGATTTCCTCTCCACTTTGGCTGATATATCCTGCAGGTTGGCTGATTTCCTCTCCGCTTTGGCTGATATATCCTGCAGGTTGGCTGATTTCCTCTCCGCTTTGGCTGATATATCCTGCAGGTTGGCTGATTTCCCCTCCACTTTGGCTGATATTTCTGCAGGTTGGCTGATTTCCTCTCCACTTTGGCTGATATTTCTGCAGGTTGGCTGATTTCCCCTCTACTTTGGCTGATATTTCTGCAGGTTGGCTGATTTCCTCTCCACTTTGGCTGATATTTCTGCAGGTTGGCTGATTTCCCCTCTACTTTGGCTGATATACCCTGCAGGTTGGCTGATTTCCCCTCCACTTTGGCTGATATTTCTGCAGGTTGGCTGATTTCCTCTCCACTTTGGCTGATATAGCGGCAATTCATCCCGTTCCCTGCCGCTTTTGGCGGTATACCCAAAAATTCATCTCTTTTTTCCTGCCACATTCACGAATATAATCGAATATATATCTGAAATTAGTATTGACGCTCGTCTATATTTCCTTATTTGACAATAAATAGGTCTATAAACTCATTTTTTTTACAAAAATATTAAAAAATCATGACTTTATACCTTGAATTAACAGAGGAACATGGTAGAATTAAATTTGGGCAAATTTTACGAAAGTAAAAGACGCAAAGCCACGGGCCTAAAGCAAAAATGCTATGGTAGCCGGGTTGCCAAGATTATCGTATATCTTGTTAATAAATCTTCCTGTCTAATTTGCCTTATAAAATTAGAAAAGAGGAATGTTAATGTTTTACCCAACTGTAGTAACGGATGAAAAGCCTTGTCTTAGACATGTTGTAAAGGACAAAAATTATTGTATGTGTGGATCAAAGTATAAATCATACTCCACCTTTAAAAAATCAGACTTTAAACGAATTGAATTTAAACAGTTAACTGATATCACCTGTCCTTACTGCCAATCCATCATTAATTAATGATGGATTTTTTATTGTCTACTGTTCCTTTCCATTCCCTTTGCCAAATTAGACTTTATTCTCCAAATTTCCCGACTCTACTGAGAATAAAATTATTAAATAGACGAAAACTAAAAATGATTCATATTTAGGAAAATTTCAAAATGGGGATGGAATCCAATGTCGATTGTTATTTTAAGAATTTGTATGGTTCTGATTAGTTGGGGAAGCTTGTTTTTTCTTCCTAAATCAGCAGTTAAAAAATTTCTTCCGGTTACTTTTTTCTCTGCTTCTATCCTTTTAGTTGAAACGCTCTTATCACTTATCTTTAAATGGTGGGAGGTAAAAGGCGGATTAAAATCATTGGTCGCAGACGCATTAGGGTTTATATTCGGACCTTTCGCCGCCATTAATATTGGGATATTTCATTTCACATATAAAAGATTCCTTGTGTACACACTAGTAAACTTAATCATGGATCTTATTTTTGCGTTTCCACTAAATTCCTTTTTTCAAAAAGCAGGCTTTTATAAATTAAAAAAATTCACATCCATTCATTTATTCTTAATTGCATATGGCCTCTCTTTTCTTAATTACTGGTTTCAAAAATTTATCATCTCCGATAAAAAGATAAGGACTGCTTCTTAACGAGCAGTCCTTATCTTTTTAGTTATTATTTTCCCATTCGGCAATTTCTTTACGGACAATTGGGGCAACTTCTGTTCCAAGCAATTCGATTGAACGCATCACTTGGTCGTGTGGCATGCTGCCAACAGGAACATGAAGCATAAAACGTGTGATTCCTACATTTTTGCGCAGAGCAATAATTTTATCTGCGACTGTACGCGGATCTCCGACATATAAAGCACCAGTTTCACTACGAGCTGCATCAAAAGTTTCTCGCGTATATGGTTCCCATCCTCTTTCTTTTCCAAGCACATTCATTGCATATTGAGTGGATGGGAAGAATGCATCTGCTGCAAGCAGTGTATCTTCTCCTACAAATCCATGAGAATGAGACGCGACTGTTAACTTTTTCGGATCATGACCGGCATGCTCCACTGCACGGTAATACAGGTCGACAAGCGGGGCAAAGTTTGCTGGGTTCCCTCCGATTATTGCTAACACTAGTGGCAATCCAAGAATCCCAGCACGTACAACAGACTCACTATTTCCTCCACTTCCAATCCATATTGGCAGTGGATCTTGTACTGGCCGTGGATAAACACCACGATTCTGAATAGCTGCGCGATGCTTTCCACTCCAGGTTACTTTCTCGGATGCTTGCAATTTTAAAAGCAAATCTAATTTTTCATCAAATAATTCATTATAATCATTTAAATCATAGCCAAAGAGCGGAAATGATTCAATGAAAGAACCACGGCCGGCCATAATTTCGGCACGTCCATTTGATAGCCCGTCCAATGTTGCAAAATCTTGAAACACGCGAACCGGATCATCAGAAGAAAGAACCGTCACCGCACTTGTTAACCGAATCTTACTTGTCTGTGTGGCAGCTGCTGCTAAAATAAGCGCAGGTGCGGACGCGGCATAATCTTTTCGATGATGTTCTCCTACGCCAAAAACATCTAATCCAACTTTATCTGCTAAAATAATTTCCTCCACTACTTGGCGAATTCGCTCTGCATGACTTACTACCTTCCCTGTATGCGGGTCTGGAGTTGTCTCTACAAATGTACTTATTCCTATCTCCACTATATATATATCCTCCTTAATAATGACAAAAATCATCCCTTCTTCTCTATTAAAACAGGAGATGTCTCGAATTACAACTATTGTGTTAGCGAAGAAAAAAGAATGAACTTCTGACTCACTTCCCTTACAATGAAAGAATATACATAATCTAACCGCGGAGGGATACATATGTTTGAACATACAATTGACGAAAATTTAGCACTACGAGTGTTCCGTTTAGACGATGCCGAAGAATTTTTTCAATTAACAATGAAAAATAAAGCTTATTTAAAGAAATGGCTCGGCTGGCTTGATTATACGCGAACAGTGGAAGACACAAAAGAAAATATTCGGCAAAGACTTCAAGGAATGCTGGAAACTGGTGGCTATCCAAAATCCACCGCCATTCTCTATAAAGGAAAAATTGCTGGAACCATCGGCTTCAATGAGATTAACCGTACGAGTAAGATTGGCGAAATTGGCTATTGGTTAGGAGAAGAATATCAGGGAAAGGGAATTATGACAAAAGCATGCCAAGCGATCATCCATTATGGCTTCACTGAATTAAAGCTTAATCGTATTCAAATTGCAGCAGCAAGCGAAAACAAAAAAAGCAGAGCACTTCCAGAAAGACTTGGATTTACAGAAGAAGGCATTATCAGACAAGCAGAATGGCTTTATGACCATTATGTTGACCATGTTATCTATGGTTTGCTGCGTGAAGAATGGGAAAACTCAAAATAAAGGACGGGATACCATGTTTTATAAATTAACTAGAGAACAGCAAAATGCGATGATTGCAGACATTCAATACTTCTTTTCTCAAGAGCGAGAAGAAGAAATCTCGGAATTTGCTGCCGAACGGTTGTTAGACTTTGTGAAAGAGTCTCTGGCTCCCCATTTTTATAATGCTGGAGTAAAAGATGCAAGAAAAATCGTGGAAGAAAGAGCCAGCTCTCTTGAAGACGAATTATTGACACTTGAAAGACCTATTAAATAAAAAGGAAAAGGGGTGGCTCACTGCCTTCCCCTTCTTTTCTTTCTTTTTCAAAAACTACCTCCATTGTTAAAGACTACTCCACCGTTTCTTGCATATTCATGAACAAATTGGTTGATAATCCATTTGGAGTATTCCACTCAATCCTTTAACGGGAATGGAAACAAATTGATAGGCAAACATATAATCAGCTCCTCCACGTTTTTTAGCGAATCACCGAAAACCCCCTTCTCTCTTCGATCTCCCTCGCTTTATACGTATTCACCTCATCAGTGGTTTTCTATACGCTACGATTTTTTTCCCTAACTTCACATATATATCATCATTATGCGCATATTATAAAACGAACAAATGTTCTCAAAAAAGTATTGAAAAGAACGTCTGTTCGTTTTATTATAATAATATAAGGAGTGTGTTTGCATGATTAAAGACCGTGGAACAAAAAAATGGGTAGCAATGATGCTGCCAGAACATGTTGCTGCTGTGAAAGAAGAGCTATTAAATGAGAAAAAAATAAAAAAACCAGAATTGGATCAAGAAAAATTAAATGATATCGATTTGCTTATTCACGAGGGAATGGAATACCATTTATTCCTGCAATTTTCATTATTTAAAAATGGATTTATCGAAACACTCATTGGCAGAACTGTTTTTATTGACTACTTAAAAAAAGAACTTCGGATAGAGGACGAAACCAATGTTATTCACTACATTCCATTCCATCTATTAATCGATGTGGAACGCCTATAATTTAAAGGAAATCACCATGAATAGACTATCAAAGGAAGACATAAAAATACTGGAACATCTCATATATTTGCCTCTCTTACTAACTGTTTTAGAAAGAGATTACCAGCAAGCAAAAACAACTCCCTTTAAACTTAATCAAGTCTATCTAAACTTAATCGAACATACGATGAAAAAAGTCCAAGATGATTTAAAAGGCTTCAAAGAAAAAATGTATAGAAAGAAAATAAAACTACTAAAAGGCAATGTGGATAAAAACTTTACCGAGTATCATTACTATGTAGCCAACTATCACGAAGTTCACCGATTTGCCAATACAGAATTAAAAGCAAATACAGAAAAGCTATTATCTTACTATTTATTTAAGGAAAATGCCATTTTTTAAGTTGCCTTAAATAAAATCCTGAGATTAATGGTCATGAAAAATGGACTCCATTTATCTCAGGAATCAATTTTTTAGCCTACTTAAATATACTAACAATCAAATCCCTTATAACTGGGATATCTGCTTCCTGCTTTACTCTAAATAAATGATCCGCTTCCCCTTCTGCTGGATCTCCCCCTGTTTGTTTATGCTGACGCTCAAGAACCTCTTCGTAAGTGGCCGCTGTTCTTAAACGTAATTTATCCCGCTTACTTTTAACTATTCTCTCCTTTAGCAGCTCTATCGGCAGATCAAAATGGACAAGAATCGTCGTGAAACCAAGTGTTTTATAATATGGAAGCAGTTCTGCCCGACTTTCACGATCGCGATTGCTATTACTCAAAATAAGATGGCAGTCAGAGTGATGGACGGCATAATCAACAATTGTTTTTGTGAGGGCATGCTTAATAAGATTAGGCCCCTTTTTTGGCAAAAGCTTTTCATAATAGGTCTGCAAAAATTCTGCATGATTATCTTGATCAATGACAATCGCGTTTTCAAGTCTGCTTTTTAACGTTTGCGCAAAAGTGGACTTTCCGCTATGTGTCATGCCCACTGTCATAATGACTAATCTTTTCATATTCCCCCTCCATTAGCTAATGCTTCCTTCACTCTAACAAAAATCATCAGCTTTTCCTATCAAAAAATTTCCAACTCTCCCTAGTTCAGAATAGATTCAGCTACTTTTGGAATCATAAAAGCGATATGCAGATTATCAAAAAGGAGCTAGATGATGTATGTATTTTTATAAAGAAGATTTAATCAATATGATCGTCCCTGACAAACCAGATCCAAATGCAGCAAAAGTATTGCAGGAGGCATTAGGCGGACAGTTTGGAGAAATGAGAACACTAATGCAGTTCTCTTTTCAAAGCGCTAACTTCCGTGGAAAAGCAAAACAGTATCGTGATCTTATCCGCGGTGTATTCTTGGAAGAGCTTAGCCATGTAGAGCTTGTACAATCCACTATCAATCAGCTTCTAAACGATTCTGGTGGTAGCATGCCAGGAAATATGGCAAGTGATGGAGCTCCTTTAGATGATGTCATTAAAGGCGGGGCAAACCCTCACCATTATATAATTGGTGCAAAAGCTTCTCTTCCTGTCGATGCAGGCGGAAATCCATGGAATGGTTCTTGGGTGTACGACCATGGAAACCTCGTTGCTAATCTTCTCAATAATGTGATGTTAGAATCAACAGGTGTACTTCAAAAATCAAGAATTTATGAAATGAGCGATAATAAGACATTAAGAGAAACGATTGCCTTTTTAATCGTTCGTGATAATGCTCATCAAAATGCTTTTGCCAAAGCATTAGAAACATTAGGAGTAAATTGGGGGAAAATTCTGCCTGTTCCAAACTACGATATTAATAAATATCCTGAATGTCGCAAATATGTAGAGATGGGCTTCCATAATGCCCAATTTAATTTCCGCCTAGACGACACGAGAATCGGTGAGATTTTTCAAGGCACAACCCCTAGCCGAAATAATGGCGATTTAAATGTTGTTCCACCACCGCAAGGCTATCCAGTTCCAGAACTGCCAGATATGCCAAATGAGCATGCATCAGGCCTTATGGATTTAAATAATTAAGCCTGAAAAATGGGAGAAGCCTATTATGGCATCTTCCATTTTTTCTTCCTCTTTTCTTTCTCTCCTTAACACCATCGTCATTCCATGTGCATATTAAAAAATAGGATCTATTCCTTAAAATTATGTATTGGAGGAAAACACATGTCAAAGTCAGGCTATATTCCTGATAACACGAATATTCATTCATCGAGTGGCACTCCTAATCTTATTTATAACACTCGTGATAATGTATTTTTTGAAAGAAATCCTGAAAACATTGCCTATAAAGTTACGTCTACACAATTACCAGCCATGATTGGCGGAGCCTTTGTCGATTTATTTTTAACAAAAGGACATATGCGAGAGCCGCATTGGCATCCAAACGCTTGGGAATTAGATGTCATTGTATCCGGTGAAGCAATGATTTCGATTGTCGATCCAGATACAAGAAAACTTCATCATTACCATGCAAAGGTTGGGGATGTCGTATTTATTCCAATGGCATGGTGGCATTGGATTCAGCCGACGACAGAGAAATTGCATTTACATCTCTTCTTTAATAATGACCAGTTTGAAAGTGCGGAAGGCTCCGATACATTACGCTTAACTCCACCAGAAGTTTTTGAAGCAGCATATGGAGTGGATTCAGAAAAGGTTGCCAATGCTTTTTCTGCGCTGAAGGAATCTGTTGTCATTGGTCCACCAGATTCCCATCGCCTCCAAACTTCCTCCGTCTCCAATCTGGAACAAACAAAAAAAGAAGTTCCAGATAAAATATCTATCCAAATTAATCATAAACAGATTGCTTATTAATTTTTTGCTAAAAAAACTCTGCTCAGGATGAAATGAGCAGAGTTTTTCGCGTTCCTAGCTGGCAAGTTATTGGTTGTCCATCCACTTTATCATATGCAATCTTGACAATTTGGCTATAGAAAAAACAGCATTTTTTCAATTCTTGGGGAAAGTTTCATAACGAAAGGAAACTTTCTCATCCACTAGCGCGTATATGTATAAACAAAACTATTTGGAGTGATACAAATGAACATAAATAAGAAGTATTGGCTATTAATGCCTCCTTTTTTGATACTAGGAATTGTGCTTATTCTCTTTCTTCCACCAGAAAAGAATTTTATTCCCTTATCATTGCCGATTGTATTTTGGTGCATTTATTATGTTTGGAAGCATTATGAGCAAGACAGAGAACGTAAGCAATAAATTTGTTGCTGCTATTCTCCCTTCCCGCACTTCTCTATCTGCCAGTGGACAATTGCTCTCCACCTGCCTGCATTTGTTAATAGGAAGAATATCTAGGAATCTTCCTTTATATTTTTCTGGATAAATTCAGTCCCAGCGGCAATACTATGGATAACTATCTATTTGAGCAGGTGAAATTCCCATGAATATGGAAAGATGGATTTTAGTAGGAATTATTGTAATCAGTATCCTTGCCATTTTCTTACTTGTTCCCAAACAGAAAACGAGAGAAGCGTGGGTGATATTTTTATCTCTGCAGATTATCACCTGGCCTGCCGGATTACTTGCTGTGGAATGGAATATGATTGACTACCCTGTTCAACTTTTCTCCTCCGCAAACAAATTTAACCGGTCTAGCTTTACGTTTGAATTCTTTCTTTTCCCAGTGACAGCGATTATGTTTAGTTTATATTTCCCCAAAAAATTTAAAAAAACAGGCAAATTCTTATATTATTTTCTCTTTGCTGGATTCTTCACTTGTCTTGAAGTAGTGATAGAGCGCTACACCGAACTCGTGGACTATCTTAGTTGGCACGGATCTTATACGCTACTAAGTGTTATGGTCACATTGTATATTAACCATACTTACTATAGTTGGTTTAAGAAGGAACTGAAAAAGAATGAATAAGGAACTAATTATTTTAATTATTTCATGGGTTGTCTGTTTGATTTTACTCATTCGCATTATTCCAAAAGAGAGAAAAAGATATTTTCAAATTGTTTTTTTATTTGCCCATGCAACAGCTTGGATTTTTACACATATACAAGTATCTATGGACTTGGTGAGATTTCCATATAGAGAATTTTCGCATGCAACAAAAATGAGTTTCTCCCTCTACTACATTGTATTGCCAACTTTCGCTGTTCTATTTCTTCTCTATTATCCGGAAAAGAAACATTGGCTAAAAATTTTCCTCTATTACTTAATCTTTAGCAATGGCATACATCTTTTTATGTTTTTAGTAGAGAAAAATAGCAATCTTATACATGATCTAAACTGGCATTGGTGGCTTGCTGTCAGCATCGACTTTCTCGTTTTATATATGACTAAGAAATTTGCCTTCTGGTTTAGAAAAGGTTTTGCATGATTACAAAGAGCTACAACATAAGGCCAAATTCCCTGTGTGCATGAAGGAATTTGGCCTTTTTCTTAACATCTTACATATTTCCTTTTAAATCCTAGCATTCCACTGTCCAGCTCTTTTTGAATTCTGTCTGAAACAATTGAGGTCGTGCTTTTTTTCTTGCCTTTCTTGATTTCCACTGGGCCTACTGCTCTAGCCGTTTTTACTGCCATTTCATGTAAGGAAACATAGGAAATGGCTACAGTAGCGATAAAATTATTCATAGATGATTTTACAATATCTGGAGCTTGATGAATCGTATTTTCTACTTGATTCAGCATACTCGCCAGCTTAGTTTCACTAAAATCCTCGTCCTTGCGGTTTCCTAACAGCCAGCAATAACAGCTCCATCCGGCTGACATGCGAAATTCTTCTCCGCTTTCGATCCACTTATCAGCAACATCTTGGGCAAAGTCAGTTTCCGCTAAAGAAACGGCTACTATAAAATCGGAAATCATGTAAAAATAGGCTGCATCAATCCACCGCTCAAAATCTTCCTCTGTCATGCTCTTTGGATCACAAATAACCCCTGCAAAATACATGGCATCATAGTTACCCGTTGCATATAGCTCTTCTGCCAAGGCTTGATCCTTCTTAATCATCCTAGAAAGTGGCTTCATCGCACCTGTTGCAACCCCAAAAACCGGCTCTTGTGCCCCATTGCCCATATAAATCTTTTTCGTTCTCTCCTTCCCTAGTGCTTCTAGTTCCTGCATAACTGTTTCCAAATCCATTGTTTCACTTCCTCTTCTATATGTGATTCTAAAATGTATTCTGCCGGACTTCTTCCCTTCTTTATAAGACAAATGAAGGAATTATCTGTTCCTTGTTGAAGTATATACCTATCCATTGTATTTAGAAAAAAGGAGTATTGTCAATGAAGCAGCCATTCCCCATCATAGAAACAGAGCGTTTGCATTTAAGACAGGCAAGAGATGAAGATGCAAAAGATATGTTTATCTACTTATCGAATCAAGAGGTAGTGCAGCATATGGGGCTTGAACCTTACAAGTCAGCAGAAGATGTATTAGAAGAAATAAATTGGTACAAATCAATCTGGGAAAAAGGCACTGGCATACGCTGGTGCATCACATTGAAAAAGGAAAACATCGTTATAGGAAGCTGCGGCTTTCTGAATAGACAGCCAAAGCATTATAAAGCAGAAATTGGCTATGAATTAAGCAGCAGCTATTGGGGACAAGGAATCGCAGGTGAAGCCCTCAACGCTGTTCTCGCCTATGGATTTCAACAGCTTAGCTTGGAAAGAGTCGAAGCCTTAATCGAACCAGCCAATACAGCCTCGCAAAAATTAGTCGAAAAACACGGCTTCTTAAAAGAAGGCCTATTAAGGCACTATGAGTATACACGCGGAAAGTTTGATGATTTATATATGTATTCGATCCTTAAAGGAGATTTTGAAAAAAGCTCTGTGTAAGAAGCAGAGCTTTTCTAATTTCTATCTTGCTTATTCATCCATCCTCATATTCCCATTAAAAAAAGCAGAGGAAATCTTTCTTCTTTGGTTAAACTAAAAGAAAAGCAAAGGAAAGGGCGAACTACTGTGAAGAAACGCAAGCAAGAAAAGCTCCTGTTACGGGTCCTATTTGTAATTGGAATAGGTTCGTTTTTAAATTTACTGCGAAAGCCGCCACTAAAAGATTGGCTCATTATTTTCTTATTGAAAAGTTATATCGCCTCTATTTTAGATAATCTGTTAGTAAAAAAGGGCTATCTAACTTATCCTGTAAAATTTTTAAAGACATTTGATGTCAGTGTGATTTTCAGTTATCTTCTCTTTCCTGTCACTTGTATCTATTATAATCAAGTAACAAGAAATTCAAGTATAGTGGGAATTTGGGTTAAATGCTTATTGTTTAGCCTTCCAATAGCGATTGCCGAACATTGGATCGAAAAAAAAACCAATTTAATTAAATACAAAAAATCCTGGACCTCTTTCTATAGCCTGGGTTCCATCGCAACAACTTTTTTATTTGTTCGATTTATGATGATACTGATTAGAAAAGCAGCTATTAGGCAGCCAGCTAAAAACTGATTGACTTTTTCAGTCCTTTTAACATGAGCAAAAAAAGCTACTAAATCTTTCGAATCTTAAAGGAATATTTTCCCCTTATATAGAATCTTTATCATACATTCTATATAAAGGTGGAAAATAAATGAACTCACTCTCTTCTCCTATTGCTTGTAAAGTAAATAATGTTTTTATTCATGTTGATAATCTTGAAAAGGCAGCTGAATGGTATAGTGAATTACTCGGACTTCCTTTCAATAAAAATAATGTTGAATCGCCTGTATACAATATTCCAGTTACTTCAGAAACGGGGATTACTTTGGACGACCATACTTTCGATTCAGGCTTTAAGTTAAATCCCTCTGAGCATGTTTTGTTTAACTTTTTTGTTCAAGATATTGATGAAGCATATCAGTTTATCAAAAACAAAGGGATTACTATTGTGAAAGAGATAGAACGAATTGGTGATTTTGCTTATTTTAACTTTAAAGACTTAGATGGAAATGTATTAATGATTTGCAATAACTAATACATTTCCATTCATCCATACAGCTTCTTTTTGCTGTAATTCTTTATTCTAGGCTTCTAAGTCCATTATTGTTCGTTTCCTTGTAAGTCTGCAATCACCTGTAAGCTTATACTAACTCTTCTATTAATAAAACTCTTCCTTTTCAATGAAAAACAGCCTTCTTATAAGCGGCTGTTTTTCTAAAAGTTACTTGGATGGTTTAGGAATAATGGGCACCCAGAGTTCATGGCGCGGCTTATGTCCTGGGCCATAATAACATTCTATGCATGGTAAATTGGCAAGCTCATATCCAGAGGTAGGAACCCATTCGGAATATAATCGTTTCCAAGCTTCTACGATATTGGGAAAAACAGCCCATGTTGCTGGAGGAATAAAGATGCTTTCCATCCCATTCTTTGCTTCTCCCTCATATCGGACACCCGTAAAATAATTGAATTCCTCGTCCATTATGGCGGCTTCTTTTCCACATATACCTAAAATCCCTTCCAATGAGCACTTTGGATTTTCCCATGACAGGTCAATCAATTCCTGCATAAATCCATCTTTTTTCGCTTTGCTCCAGATGGTCGGAATCGTTTTAAAGGCTCTGCTTGTTTGAACCGAATTGCTTTTCCCAACAATCTTTACTTCAAAGTCTATATTTTCGATTCGATATTCCATTTCTGTGTCTCCTTTCATAGTGATTTGAAAGGAGATTTTTGGAAAGGCCTTTAGCTGTGTTCCTTGATGACGGCATTCTGAAGGCTTTATTCCATGTAGTTTTTTAAAAGCACGAGAAAAAGAATCAGCCGATTCATAACCATATAATTGAGCAATTTCAATAATCCGCCTATCGCTTTTTTGTAATTCAAAAGCAGCAAGCGTTAAACGTCTTCGTCTTATATATTCAGATAGAGTAAATCCTGATATAGATGCAAACATTCTCGAAAAATGAAACTCAGAACAGTACGCAATTTTGGCTAATTCTTTGTAGTCTATCTCTCCTTCTAGATTTGCTTCTATGTAGTCTAGTACATGATTCATTCTATCCAGCCAGTCCATAGAATCCCTCCTTTCACTTCCTATCTTATAAAAATTAGAGACATTTCGTCCGACATATTCTGCCTATAAATGTCGTATCCAGATGGAATGATAAAGACCGCTAATCTGCCATATACTCATTCACTAATTCATAGCATCTCTTCTTAGTGGATTCGTATAAAGAAATATAATTAGCAACATTTTCAAACGTACCGCCACTATATTTTGATCTCTCTTCCTTTGCTGCCGCTTCCTTTTGTTCAATCCACTTCACTTGATCTGTTTTCAAATTATTCATTACTTCTGGTGATAACTCTGCCTTTAAAATGCTATAAATCTCGTTCAGAGCCTCATCATACTTCTCATAGGATACGCCATAGTAGTTAATCATCGCGTTTGTTACCCCTTTATCTGAATCTTTCTTATCAGGCATAGCATCTACTTCTTTTTGGATGTTATCTAACTTTGCGATAAACTCTGCTTTTCTTCCTTCTACTTTATCAACTGCTTGCGATTTATCTTCGCTCGCCGGTTTGTCCATCTTGCTATTCTTACTATTTACAGCAGTTTCTGTCCTATCTGCAGATGCTTCATTAGACGGAGAAGAAACGTCTGTGTTTTCTGCTTTCTGATCAGTTTCTGACTGCTTATTATTAGTGTTATTCGATGAATCACTTTCTGACTGATTATTATTAGTGTTGTTCGATGAATCACTTTCTGACTGATTATTATTTGAGTTGTTCGATGAATCACTTTCTGATGCATTGCTGCATGCAGACATACCTGCTAATAAAAGAACAAGCAAGGTTGCTGCAAAAAATATACTGCTTTTTTTCATTTTGTAAAACTCCAATCTCTTTATGTCTTGTCCGAAAAGTTTAACCTTCCATATCTATTTTAACATAGATTCCCAAATTTCTTCCTTTTTCGCTAATAAATAACTGTGTAAATGATAGAAAAGGATTTTTATCCAATTCTTAGATATAATTTGGGAGCTTTAGTTCATAAAACAATGTTTTACTATGACAATGGCTTGGGATACTGAAGAAAAAAGCTTATTCTTAGATTTAATTCACTTCTTCTCCTGATAAAGGTACTGAAAACTCATATTAAATAAAGTGACTGTTGATTGAATCTTTCTAGTAATAAGAAAATACGGATACAAAAAAATAATTGGTGGATTGGCTTTTTTTGAGCTAAATTCTTTTTCTCCTAATCTATTTTGTATTTGTAATAGAAAGCGAGATAAAATGAAGATTTTATTTGGGGATAAAGGAACGGTTTTTGGCTCTATTAGCGTTATCTAGAAAGGCGCCAATAGACTATTTCCTGTTTTGCTGATATTTAGAATGTAGACAACCGTTTGAAAGTTGGTTTGAAAAGAATGGTATCAATAATAACAAGCGTAGAAACAACAAAGAATAAGTAGAAAGCAGCTAAAAAATGAATTTGAAAGCTGCAGTCTGCATTTACAGACACAGCAGCCTCCAATAAACTTTAGAAAATTAACGATAAACTAAGCCACCATCTGTTAAGATTGCTTGTCCTGTAATATAATCGGCATCATCAGAAGCTAAAAATGATACTAAGTTCGCTACATCTCTTGGTGTTTGATAACGCTGTAACGCAATATCTGCACTATACTGAGCAAATGCTTCACCTGGTTGTAAAGCACCATTACTATAACGTACCATTTCTTCATCAATTCGATCCCACATTTTTGTTTTCGCAATCCCTGGACAATAAGCATTAACAGTAATTTGATATTTGGCAAGCTCTTTCGCAGCAGAATGTGTAAATGAACGTACTGCATGTTTTGTAGCAGAATAAGTACCTAACATTTCAAAAGATTCATGACCTGCTATACTGCAAGCGTTTATGACTTTACCTTTTGAGCCTTGCGCTATAAATTGTTTAGCAGCAGCTTGTGTACCAAAAACTACACCATTTACATTGATGTTAAATAGGCGGTTTAATTCATTTTCTTCAATTTCCAAGAAAGGTTTAACTGCATCAACACCTGCATTGTTAACAAATACATCTAAACGTCCAAATGCGTCTACTGCTTTTTGGACAAGATTAAACTGATCTTCTCGCTTTGAAACATCTCCCACAACACCAATTACATCAGCATTTTGAGATTTCATTTCTTCTAGAGTGGCATTCAATAACTCTTGATTGATATCATGTATTACTACTTTGAAACCATCTTTAAGTAAACGTTCTGCAATACCACGACCTAAACCACCGGCTGAACCTGTAATAACTGCAACTTTACTCATTGAATAAACACCTCTTGTAATAAATTATTACAGAAAAATCAGTTTTCTGTCACTTTAATTATATAAATTACCTATAAAATAAAAATCAAAACATTTGAATTCAAGCAATTTTTAATTTTGGTCTCCAAGACCCTCAAAAAATCATGTTTCAGTGGATGTATTATGAGAGTTTGTTTGTATGATTGATGTTGGAATTTGTTAATCATCTATATATGCTCTACCTTTATCACTAAATCAATCAGCCGAACGTTTAACGAAAAAAACAACAGGGTACAAATTAAACATAACATAAAATGAGGAGTGATCAATCATGGCAGAAAATAAACATAGTATCGCAGATAAAGTAAAAAGTGGTGTATCAAAAGTAAAAGGCGAAGTAAAGGATCAGATTGGTAACGCGAAAGGCGATACGAGTATGCAAGCTGATGGTAAAAAAGATAAGCTGAAAGGAAAAATGCAGGAAACAGCAGGAAAATTTAAAGAAGATGCCGACCGTAAATAATGAAAACAAAAAGGGACGTCTTATTACCAGACAAAAAGTCTTGTTAAAGGAAAAAAGCGTAATCTCTTTTGGTGATTACACTTTTTTCCTTTATTTTATAGTTGGTTGGCAAGATATTATCCAAAACTGGATCCATATCAATCTTACGTTAACGGTAAAATTTTTAGTCGACACGAAACTGAGTATGACGAAGTCTAGTGTATGTCCCTCCTATTTGAATTAATTCTTTATAAGTTCCCTGTTTCTGTATGCCTGCTTCCGGAATCACTAGAATACAATCAGCAATTTTTATGTCGCAAACCAGCTGGCGATGACTAAGATAGTTCTTCTTTGTGACAATTCAGTGGATGCTCTTTGTATAGCTGCTTCGGTTTCAGTATCTCAAGCTGAAGTAGCTTGATCAAGAATTAATATAGATGGATTTAAATTTCTCCCTTTCGGATATATATCAATAGTTGTTCATAAAATAGTGAAGTTGATTATTAATTTATTTCGCAAAATTCTAAGTTAATAATATAGTAGTTTAAGTTATTTAAATAATCCTCAACTAAAGTACCTTTGTTGGAGGATTCATTCATTATTTATGATATGGTTCTCAGTGGTGTATCTCATTGAAGTTCAAAGTGCATTACTTTCCTAATAAAGTACGATGTTCAAGTAATAACCGAAGCCATTGCAAAGGTTTATGATTAGAATCAGATTTATCTTGTCTATTTGGTGTGATATATAAATGCCAGCTTAGCGCTCTTTGAATACATGCTAGCTCATCAGAAATCCGAAGAGTTTTATCAATCTCTTTCATTGACCCAAATCTGGCCCAAGGTTCCAGGTAATATGGACGAAATTCTTCTACCATACCCAACCATTCAGTTTCTGATGAAATTAAGTTATCAAGCGCATGCCAGAAAACTCGGGTACTGAAGAAGGGATGTGAAATTGATGCGTCACCCCAGTCAAAGAATACAAATTTATTTTCCACAATTCTAATATTGTTTGTATGAAGGTCCCCATGTTCAATTGAAGCTGGTATATTGGATGCCATTTCATCACACATCTCAAGTAATATTGGCAAGAGTGAAAGTATCTGATTAGTTTCTTCCTTGCTTAACCCTGTTAGACACATTTCTTCTAAATACTGGTTGATTTCCTCTTTAAGAATAGGCATTCTTCGATCAGGAACCCCAATCTGTAAAAACTTATCCACGTTACCGATTTGTGAAATTTGAAGTTCAGCATAATCCCCTATAGCTTTTTGCCAAAGTTTTTTATCTTTTTGTATCCGTAAGGGCTGGCCTTTAAAATCCTTCATCAATAGCCATCCTTCTGTTTCATTTATAGCTAGTATATCACCTGTTCTTTCAGGGCATTTCCTATATAATTCCTTGCTTAGGGCTGCCTCAAACTTTAGTACTGAACCAACTGCCTTAAAATAATAATTATCCTCGTTTGTTGGCACACGAAGTAGGAGTGTCAGATCGGTTTCTTTTATATGCTTTATATTACCTTGTACTCGTAAATTTACTTTGTCTAGTTCTTCCACAATCCAATCAATTATTCTTCCGTAATAGTTCTCTTGGGACCACGGAATAGTTCCTTTTTTTTTCGACATGTAGATATTCCCCTCAACAATTTCCTATAAATAATTGATATATAAATTATAATCAAAATTTCCATTTTTTTTAAATGAAGTATATTGTAACATGTTATTACTAAAAAACGGGAGATTTTCCACTAGATTTTCCATTTTAAATTCTTTGTTTTCATATAACGTTTGCTTCCTGTAGATAAATAGCGGTGATCCAATGACAAATATAATGATTCCTATAGGCAATTCAACATTATGTATTAATGTTCTTTGGTAGAATATCCGCTCAAATTAAAAGCAAGCCTCCTACTAGAAATGTTCCTAGCATTAACGTTTATAATCTTCCCCAAAAACACTTCTACATATATGGGGAATAATAAGCCCAACAAAACCAAACATTCCTGCATATGCAACCAATGTTCCTGTAACCAGAGCAGTAGCAATCATGTAAGATTTACGGAAAACGCTTAAATCAATTCCCAAAGTAATAGTAGATTCATCCCAAAGTAGCCTTGTGTTTAACACGCGATATTGAAAAAGAAACAAAATGCACCCTAGCATAATGACTACTGCCATAATAGGGACTTTTGTCCAACTAGATGATGCTAAGCTTCCCATAGACCCAAAAATAACTGTTTTGATACCATCACATTTATTAGAAAAATAAATAATGAGGCTAGAGAAGGAACCACATAATGTAGTAATCATAGCTCCAACAAAAGCACCAAACGCGACACCAAATTGGGATAAAATCGTACCACTGCTAACCCCAAATTTAATTTTTCCATAATAAAAGAGCCCTTCCATGCTTATACTAAACATCGAAGGGCTCTTTATTATTCTTATCTTAATTGGTGTTTTTTCCCCCACCATTTAAAGCTTCTTTAATTAACTCATTTACCTTACTATTTACTACTAATCCTAAATGGCCAACACCGCTTATTTGTATGTTTTTAGCGCCTTCCAATTTTGAGAGCATATTAGGAACTAAATAATCATTTTTGCTGTAAATAGAAGTATAAAGGATTTTATGATTAGGATCTTTTCCCACAGGTGCTTTTGACGTAATGAATTTGTTTGGAGATCCCAATGTAATCACATCATTTACCTTCGTTCCGCCCGTATTTTGGATATACTTAAGGGTATTGATTCCACCAGCACTGTGACCGATAATATCTACTTTGTTTTTTCCCGTTTCCTTTAACACTTTATCTACATATGATTCAAGCTGCTTAGCATTCGTCAAGCTGTTGCCTGTTTTATCAATTAATTCAATTGCGAATAATTCATCAGAAGACCAGCCTTGCTTAAGCAAATAATTTTTTATCGCAAGAAAGTTTGTACTGCTGCCGCCAGTTCCATGAACATAGATTACTGGATCATGTCCAGTTGTCTGAGCTTTTAAAACAGTTGGTTTCATCCCCATAACAGAAATGATTATCGCGATACTCATAGTTAGTGATAATAATAGTTTAGTTTTTCTCATGATGTTCCTCCCTGTTTGGTTGACTGCTATCTTGCTATATCATTGTTATATATTTTAAGAGCAGAAACAACCGGTAACTTTTTCTAGTCTGTTTAAAGATTATATGAATATGCCTTTTGGATCCACAACTTTACTCAAAAATACATGATACAAAACTCCTTTTCTTTTTCATTATTGTAATAAACCTTTTTTATTCATTTCCTCCTCTTCAACAAAAGTAAACAAAACAGAGACTAAGTTATTAAACAATACTATCTTTTATGTACATACATCCTCTCATCGACCCCAGCGTCAATTCGTGAATAGCTTGTTAGCTAGAAAATAAAAAAACACGGCTAGTACTAACCGTGTTTGAGAATTAACAATCACCATGTTTATTAAGATGTAATGGCGGTGGAATAAGCCAGCCTTTTTCTTTATTTAAGCGAAGAACTTTTGCTCCAAGAGCTGCCTTTTTGGTATGAAATTGACCATACATAGCAGCAACGTCTTCTCTGATGGATTTTCCAATTATTTGGCTGCAGGTAACTAAGCCCGCAGCAATATCAGCAGAAAGTGTAGCTGCTATTGCAGGATCTGGAATTTTTGCTCCAACTGGAATATCCTCTAAACATGCTTCAGGAGGTTCGGGAGCAGCTGGTGGTGTAGCGACACCATTTTCTTTCAGAATTTCTTCTAGCTGTTTTTTTTCTTCCTGACAAGTTTCAATAGCTTCGACTAATAACTTCTTTAAATCCCCATCACCAGCATGATTCAACATCGTTTGGTAACCTGCTGTCATACTGTTTCCGGCCAATAGGGAAGCCCAAATATCAAAAACTTCCCCATAGTGTAAGGGCTCTTCCTTTGGATTTCCAGATAAAATCCCCATTATAATCCTCCTTCATGTTAAGTAATTCTCTAGTTAGTGCATCTGTTCGCACTTCCATAGCTTTTCCAACAATAGAGAAGATTATTGATATTACGGTCGTTTTTTTCAAATAATATAAGCTATCACAACAATGATTAATATTATGCTAATAGACAACACCCGATTTTTAGTCTTTTTAAGGAAATAGATGCTGAAATCACTTAATATGTTGACTCACAGCAATAAACTAAAAGTCTGAAAGTACAATGAAGGAAAAAAACTTGTTAAAAATAAACGATGATGGGACAGAAATATTTCGATCCCAATAAGTTAAAGAGAACACATTTTCCTATTAATTCATCACGATTTGATCCCATCGGGGGCTGTTCCAGCCAACCATGTACTATCATAAGTAACCCCCAAGTAGAGATAATACAGTAACCATCCCCCTAAGTTACCTCTAATATGTACTAATCGGTTTATTATCCGAGAAAATCAACTAACACTATAGCTAATTTCTTTGTTCTTGTCGTTTATTACTTTAAAATGGTCATTTTCCTTCATAAATAGCTGAACTATTTAACGATATTGCTTTCAATACTAAGTAGTGATGTCTTTAATGTAGTCACAAAAAGGCTTTGTTCTACTAACAATACGTTAGCATCTAGCCATTAGACAAGAGTGTTATCACTATTTTTTTTTTAATGATTTTCTTTCCTTTACAAACTGAAAGCCATATAAAAGTAAGGATTTAAAAAAGAATAACAATGATAGTTGATACTTTTTTAATCGAACTAACGAAGCAATTCCTAATTTTTTTAACCAATCTACCAAGAAATAGACGAAGATCGAATCAACCACTAAATTTATAAAAATGTATCTGAAGTATTTGCCGTAAATCCATTTTAAAATCCACAAGGAACCAATAAAAAATGGGCCCCATAAAAAAGGAACAATGCCAGATAGCTTTGGATGAATTTTTTCGTACCACCACCACCATTTTCGCTTTTTTGCAATTATATCTTCTATGGTGACAATCAAAGCTATAAACAACCCTGCTGGCAAAAATCTTTTTACAGCATCTTTCCCTATTAAAGGAAGGAAAAACCAAGACAGAAACATCATCAATACTAGTAATCCCCTTGAATGCCTCATCAACTTCATTAACAATCCTCCTATTCATCCATTGGGAATAATATTCCCAATAACAGGAAAAATATAAAAAGTATTTTATATAAAGAATGGGCTAATTAAGGCAATCACTTTTCCCAGTTCATATTAGACTTATTCTATTGTTTATTTAGCGTAATCTGTATTTTTTACACTCCATTCTTTTTACCAGGAAAAAATTTTTCTATTAAGTCTTAAATGGTATATAAGTTACTTGTTCCCTTAGGTAATGTTTCCCCTTCCTTGAAAATCTGTTAATATTTTTTTATACTTCTCTTTACACATGTTTATATATTAGGACTTATATGGGTACAGCCTAAATACGTATGAAAATAGGTCATAAATTCACTTTTATTCCCCTTTATAAACGATACAGTTTTCCAAACTAAGTTTATCCTTCTAGCAAATGGAAATAATAATGGTATAAACTATTATATGGAGGAGTTAAAGTGGCCGACAACGCTAATTACAATGAAAAATTACCACCTAACACCGAATCTTATTGGACAAACACTATTCATTTACCAGAGTACCCATGCCTTGAGGATAACATGCAAGTTGATGTAGCTATTGTAGGTGGTGGCATTACAGGCATTACTTCCGCCTATCTGTTGGTGAATGAAGGTCTGAAAGTTGCTATTATCGAAGCAGACAAATTACTGAATGGGACAACGGGACATACCACAGCTAAAATCACTGCCCAGCACGATTTAATTTATGAGGAACTAATTCGCTATGCCGGGAAAGACACGGCAAGATTATATTACGAGGCGAACACCGATGCTTTAAAATTTATTCAAGAAACGGTCAATAAGCATCAAATTGATTGTGATTTCACTCATCAAGATGCCTATGTATATACCACAACAGAAGAATATGCACGGAAACTAGAAAAAGAAGCAAAAGCCTATGAGGAGCTTCATATTGAAGGAAAACTCGTAAACAAACTTCCTTTCGATTTAGAAATATATAATGCACTTGTTATGAAAAATCAAGCTCAATTCCATCCACTTAAGTACTTAGCTCATCTTACCAAAATAATCACCGAAAAAGGAGGATACATCTTTGAAAATACAACAGCTGTAAATATCGAGACTGGCGAACACCCCACAGTTCTTACCCGTGGGGGAGCACGAATTACAGCGAAATATGTTCTTTCCTGTTCTCATTTTCCCTTTTATGAGGGGGCTGGACTTTATTCTACAAGAATGCATGCAGACCGTTCCTATATTATTGCTGCAAAAGTAAAAACAGCCTATCCAGGTGGTATGTATATTAGTGCAGATGAGCCGAAAAGGTCTCTCCGGTATGCAACAATTAATGGGGAAGAAATGATTCTCATTTCTGGGGAAAGTCATAAAACAGGACAAGGCGGAGAAACACTGAAGCATTACGAAGCCTTAGAAGCGTTCGGTCAACAAGTATTCGGAATTGAAAATATTATCTACCGCTGGTCAGCACAAGATCTAACTACTCTGGATAAAATTCCATACATTGGCGAAATTACTTCCGGCCAAAAAAATATATTAATCGCTACTGGATACCGGAAATGGGGAATGACAAATGGAACTGCAGCTGCGCTTTTATTCCGAGATACCATACTCGGTAAAAAGAGCAAGTACCAGGAATTGTATTCTCCTTCCCGTTTCAATTTGAATCCAAGTCTAAAAAATTTCTTAACGCAAAATGCGAACGTTGTTAGTCACCTAATTAAAGGGAAATTAGAAATACCTCAAAACGATATCCATAACCTATCCCCTGATGAGGGAGCTGTTATTGACATTAATGGACAAAGAAAAGGAGCTTATAGAGATAAGGAAGGTACGCTTCATATTGTCGATACAACTTGTACTCACATGGGGTGTGAAGTTGCATGGAATGATGGTGAACGATCTTGGGATTGCCCGTGCCATGGTTCTAGGTTCTCGTATACAGGAGAAGTGCTTGAAGGACCAGCTGAAAAGCCATTACAAAAATATGATTATAAAATGATCGATAACCTTACCTCAGAAGACTCCGGTTATTAACTAAAATTAAGTAGGTAAAAACAGCTGAACCATATACAGCTGTTTTTACCTACTTTTTTATTAAAACGAAAGCACCCGTATTAATTTAAGTGGGATTATTCCTTTATTATTGAATAAATACAAATGTCAGTTAGCTTGCTGCCATCTGCGGATAAATCATCATTTCTTAAAATTCCTTCTAATTCAAAACCTAGTTTTTCTGGAATCGAACGACTTTTAACATTTGTTGATTCACATCTTATTCCAATCCTGCTAAAATTGAGTTGTTGAAAACCATGGTTAACTAACGCTCTTACTGCTTCTGTCATATATCCTTTGCCAGTATATTTTGTATTAATCCAGTATCCAATTTCACATTTAGCAATCTTCCAATTAATTCCGTGAAGGCTAGCAGTTCCAATAAATTCGTTAGTTGCCTTATGAAAGATAAGATAACGAAAGCTTTCTCTTTTCAAAAAATCAATATGGGCATTTCTCAAGATAATTTCTATTTCTTCAACAGTAGGCATTGTTTGAAATAAGCTTAACCATTGCTTTAACTCATGAAATGAATCCTTTATAGCTTGGCATACGACATCGCCGTCACCAGCTTGAAGCGGTGCTCGAAGAATCAGTCTATCTGTTTCGATTTGTAACGGAATATCTAATAAAATAGGATTCATTTAAAATTCCCCCTCTAATACTTAAATTATGATTGTATTTATTATATTCTCTGGGTAACTAACTATCCCTGTTAGTAGCAGAACAAAAAACAAAAAAGAAGCATAAACAATTTAAGAAGAGTTTGTGTTTATAAATCCTTTCTTTGGTTCAAAACACCACTCAATATTTTCATTTAAACTCTTACCATCAAAATTTTCGTAAAATACCCAATTTTTATACTTCAATGATTCCCCTCCTATTAAATCAAACCTTACAATTACATAAACCAAATTTTATTTGTTCTTAACTAGATCTATCACGTATTTATTTAGTTTCTTTTTTTGCCTATAACTATAATACTCTTATAACTACTAAGTCCATTTACATTATGATAGGAATGGAAAGAGATAATTTAACGAAGGAGCAAACACTTCAACAAGTAAAGACCATTCAGCAGCAATTGGATAATGAGTCGATTGATTTTTAATTAGCTAAAGTTGGCTACTATAGTATTGTTAATGGCGAGAGAATGTTATGAATATGCTAGTTTTACTTCACATCAATAAAATAAGCATAAAAGATGTAGATTAAATATCGTACACTTTTTAGGCTTCCTTTCGGGCAATTAATGAAAGTTCTGTTCTAAGTTATCGGGCAACTTTATAACAGAGGTTATTAGGAATGCAAAAGTTAAAAAATTATATTTTTAGATTAGACTGACCTAGCCAAATGGGGCAGTAATAAAATACCAACATATGCTGCCTGTTGCCAATCTCTATTGGTAACAGGCAGCATATGTTTACTCGCTATGATCCTCATAAACTGTTCTACATGTTCTGTTACTTCTTTTGAACCCTCTCTAATTTTACATTCGAATGAAAAGGCTCAATGACTGTGTTTTCTCAATAGTTTCCTCGGCGTGACATACTACTGACTAAATTTTTTCTTTAATCATATTTTTTGATATGTATAAGAAGCGTAGACGCTGCATTGATCAGAATGGATGATTATGCCTTTATGGTTTCCTCATTTTGCTAAGACTTCACCAAGGGGCAATCACCAAAATTGATGATATAGCTTATAAGCTACGATTTATTTATTAAACAAGTCTATAATTATTGAAAACCCACTGTTATTTCCTGCCTGTCCAATTACTATTTCTACACAGAGAGAATCTAATCACTTTTCTTTTTGATAAAATCGGCGGGCTTTAGCTCGATTGCCGCAATCAGCCATTGAACACCAGCGACGGCTCCTATTCCGACTCGTATCAAAAAATAACCATCCACAAGAGTCGCCCTCACATTTTTTGACTCGTTCTAAATCGTTTTTAGAAACAAGTAAATCAACAGCAGATTGCAAAATTGGAGGCAGCATAGTGTCCAAGTTTTCCTCGTTATCCATGAACTTCAACGTGTAATGATCCTTTTCATGGATTACACGCAAAGTTTGGTAGAAGTTACTTACAAAACCATTGAAACATTCAAGGTCTAGCGGATGTGGCGATGTCCCCTTTGAAACGGACTTGAAGATTTGATACATGACCTCCCGCATTTCGATAATCCGCTTTAGAACTTCTCCCGCTTCAGACGGTTTCTCCTCGGCCTTTAAAAGAAGTACTTTTGCTTTTTGTTTGGTCAAGACGTCAGCATGGATGCACCAGTCGACTATTTTAGCGTAACTCGTAAACCAATCCCGCCTTTTCTCATCACTTTCCCGCCAACTGACAGTATTGATAAAATCCATACACAAACGTTCTCCGACCATCATATAAGAGTTCATTTCCGACATATTCAAAGCTCCTTTACTATAACTATCATAATACAAATTGACAGTTAGAATCAACCTAGCTATAATTTAACCATCAAAAGTATTTTTGATGGTTAAACACTGAATTTAGGAGGTACTGAGATGGACAATCCGATGTTGGTGGCTGTTAGAACATTGTTGAAGGAAACATATGCTGGACCTGAAGAAAACGCAAGCTGGTACACAGAAGCGAAACCTGGTAGTGGTTTATTCGGAACACTTGAAAAGATATCGGCAGAAGATGCTTCAATACCTGTCAACGGTACGACAATCGCCGCACAAACAGATCATACCCGCTATTACTTATGGGTTGCGAACTCTTACTTAAATGGGGAAGTACCCAGTAAGGACTGGGGAGCATCATGGAAAATCACAACCGTTGATAAAATCACATGGGCTCAATTTACTGACGAACTTCAACAAGAATACACAAAACTAATAAAAAAGATTGATTCTCTTGGCTCCTTAGATAAACAAACATCGCATGGTTTGTTAGGGGCGCTCGCTCACTCCGCCTACCATCTCGGATCAATACGACAGATGATAAAATCGATTAAAGTTCCAAACCAAACATAATTCAGAAAAAAGCCTGTCACTAAGAACATACGTATCCCTTAGTGACAGACTCTTCCAATAAAGTGAAGGTATTTAATTTAAACCATATCATTTAAAATAATTTTTTTATCAACTAGTATTAAATTCTCCTAATCTAGTCATCTTTAAAATTTCATGTATCATACTAGGTTTATTTAGAAAATATTTTTGTCATGTAATATTCGCTTTGCGATATTAGCCGCCTTTTTTCCATTGGCTTTTCCAGTTTTATTTTGAATATTTATCGAAAAATAATAACTATAGCCATCTTTTTTCACAAAGCCAACAAACCAACCATTTATTTCTTTCCCATTAATTGTACCAGTTCCTGTTTTTCCATATAGCTGTGCCTGCTTTTGTTCATCTATGAAAATAGCATTATTTACTGAACGAATATTTTCCTCTTTAAAGCCCAATTTATTTTCTTCTAATGCAGATAATAATTGAACTTGCTCAATTGGAGAAATTTTCAAAGAGGATTCCATCCAATAGCGATCTATATTACCTGACAAATTTTCATTCCCGTAGTTTAGTTTGTGAAAATAACTTTGCAGCTTTTTCTTCCCAACTTCACGATCAAGGTGTTGGAAATACCAGTTAACAGAACTCTCCATAGCAGTTGACAAATTCTGATTGGTATTCCATTTTTCAAAAGGATATGCCGTTCCATCCCACAACTGCTCGTTGCTTGTAGTGGAAATTACATTCGTTTCTAAAGCGAATAATGCAGAATAAATTTTATAGGTGCTATTGGGGGAAACCCTCTGTTCACTCATTTCACGATTATATATTTGATATTGTTTTTTGATAGCATCATATAGAACAAAACTACCCATATCCCCATTAAAATAAGAACTAAGATCTTCATAGATAACATTTTTCTCATTAAAATGATACACATCGTCTGAACTAGCGAGTACAGAAGAAAGCGAAGTAAAGAGTAACACAACAATTGCCAATATAGTATAAATAACTTTACTCTTCCATTTTAGTAATGGAGAATCCACTCTATAGTTAGCTATACTCTGAATTCGTCGTTTGAGTTGTTCCTTCGTTCCTCCCATTCCAGTGGAAAACTGTTTATATGGTCGGTTAAACTGTTTATCCGCAAACTGAATGATTGTATAGCCATATTCGGTGTATCTACTTTCATCCAAAAGATTTAGAACAGAAGCATCACATGCCAACTCACGGTCGATTCGCATTTTTTTTAAAGCCAACCATACTAATGGATTAAACCAATAAATAATTTGAAGCAACCACATTAGGTAATTAACGAAACTATCTTTACTTTTTTGATGGCATAGTTCATGTAAAAAGACATATTTTATTTTACTTAACGAGAATTCTTCTTTGGTTTTTTGGGGTAAAAATACATATGGCTTCCACAATCCTAATGTAATAGGAGAGGTAATAAGTGCGGTCTCCAGTAAAATTATTTTTCTTTTTACCCCGACAACCTCCTTGCACTCTTCTAACATTTCATTTATTTTTTGATCTTTAATACTCGTAGATGACTTTTTAATTTGCCTAATTTGATAATTTGCATAAATAGCACTCCCAATGAAAAACATGATTCCAGTGATCCAAATTACCAAAAAGAACTGTTGAAAAAATTCTGTATTTGTTTTGTTCACAGAAATAGAGAAATCATTCAATAAATCATAATTGGATGTCTGTGAAATGCCCAAACCACTGAACCTTTCATTGCCCTTAGTTATATCTTTCTCAATGAATAGGAAGTTTTGCATATATTGAAATATTTCTCGAAACTGTAAAAAATCCCATGGAATCACGTAAGTAATTATTGGAGCGAAAAGAAAATACCAAATTTTATAATGTGTTTGCTGAGATAAATGGTTGTAAAATACTTTTTTGATTAACAGGATTATTAAAATAAGGAGGGATACAACAAGTGTACTTAATAATAACCGGGTTACAACCATTATTTTTTCCCTTCTTTCTTATCCCTCTCAGCTAAAATACTCTTGAGTTCTGAAATATCTTCCTTTGATAGCTGCTCATTTTCAATAAAATTTAATACCATTGAGTTTAATGTACCACCAAAAAATTGTTTCAGGAAAGATTTACTTTTCTGTTCCACATATTCGTTCTCTTTAACAAGTGATGTATAAATAAATGCTCTGCCATCTTTTCTTGTTTGTAATACTTTTTTCTTCACTAGACGTACAAGCATTGTATGAATTGTATTCGGTTTCCAATCGCTATTTTTTAATACTTTCTCCACAATTTCAGGAGTGGAAATCGGCTCATAGTTCCAGACTACCTTCATCACTTCATATTCACCTTCAGAAATTTGCGGAATTTCTTTCATCATGACCCTCCTGCTTTTACATTTGTAGTATTTATTATAGCAGGTTGGGCCAAATTATTAAAGCATCACAAGGAATTAAAATATTTATACAACTCATCGATGAATGATTTATTTAATTGAGTAGCCGAACCGCCTTTTGAATAGTGTTCCACTAATGAAAGTAAAAGAAACTGATCATTCCCTGTATCAAAAGCTAATAAAAAGCTATTTTCATCCCCCTTCTCTCCTTGGTGCATTTTTAATTCAGCGGTACCCGTTTTGGCTGCTAACTGATACTGTTGATTATAGAGAAGATGGGCCGTTCCATTTGGGTTGCTCACAACAGCTTCTAAAAAGGTTCTCATTTCATTTGCTGTTGAAGGGGTAATAGCTGATTTAGTTTTCGGCCCGCTTTTATCCTCTAGCAATCTCGGATAAACGATTTTTCCTTCGTTTTGAAAAATAGAATACATGGCAGCTTGTTGAATAGGTGAAAGTAATAATTCTCCTTGTCCATATCCTGTATCAGCAAGAAGGATATCTGAATTAAATGACTTGTGATTTGAAATTTGCGCTGGCTTCATTGCGATTGGTAAATCCAATTCCTCGCCAAAGATAAATTTATCCAGCCCATTTCGAAACGTTTTTTCTCCCATTTCTAACGTTTCTTGAGCAAAATAAATATTATCGGAATAAACAAGTGCCTTTCTCATATCGACATGTTGCACATTAGAAACACGTGTAACGGAATACCCTCCCCAGGATTTATCCTTTTGCCAACTTAACCCATTTATTATTCTTCGCTTTTCTGGATATGTCACACCCGCATCAAGCCCGATACTAGCTGTAATCGTTTTAAAAGTGGAGCCTGGAGCATAAGCTGAAGCAAACCTTGAAAGAAATGGCTTGTTTTCATCCATAGCATATTTATTATATTCTTTCTGTGATATGCCACGAACCATTTTGTTCGGATCGTATGAAGGAGAGCTAACTACAGCATAAAGACCACCTTCTTTCGGATTCATGACTACAGTAGAACCTGGATTTTCTTTCAAATGATTGTATGCCTCCATTTGAATATAAGCATCAATGGTTAGTTTAATATCTCTTCCATCTATTTTTTCGGTTTTTTGAATTGCTTGCTTGTTTTTTCCATTTTCATCGACAATCAGAATTTCTCCACCATCTTTTCCACGCAACTCTTTATCAAGAGCTCTTTCTAATCCGGCTTTGCCTATCATGTCTCCTTCTTTCAAATCAGAATTTTTATCTAAATCTTCCCTTGTTACTTCTCCGATATATCCAATTAAATGTGCCGCAGCTTCTTTTAAAGGGTAATATCGGAGGTTAGTATTTTGATAGGAAATCCCAGATATGACTTCCGCTTTATTGGCTTCGATAATTTTAAGAGGAACAAATAGGTCATCCTTTACCCATCCTTGTTTCAGTTTTTGTTGAATCTCTTCTATAGATATATTTAATTGTTTGCTAATGTTTTGCAGTTGCTTCGTTTTTTCATTTCCCTTGAGTAAGTCTTTCGGAACAACCCCTGCCTCCTTAAAGTTTTCATTCACTGCGATGCCATTGCCAAGACGATCTATAATTTCTCCACGTTCTGCTCTCCATTGATGAAAAGCTACCTTATCTTTTCCCTCCATATTAGGAAAAATTAATGAAGGGTCCCATTTTATCAAATACTGATCTCCTGATTTGATAATCCTTGCTTGATAATTAATTTTATCTAATCTACCTAAAGGAGTTATTATGCTTAATTGATAGGATAACTCTTGCACATTGTGATTGAGTTTTTTTAATTCAATATTGGACGCGTGAATCCCATGAATATTAATTCCATTAAATATATGATCATATTTGTCGATCACTTCCTCCAACGTATATCCTAATGAATCGTATGAGTCTTTTTCGAGAACTTCTCCTAATTTTTCATACTCTTTGTTCACTAATATTTGAATAAAGGCATCTGCAGCTTTTTGTCCTTGGCTACTATTACTATTATTCATGATCATATAAAGACTTAAGCCAATAATCCCAGCTAAAGTGACAAATATCATTATGATATAGGGTTTGATTCTTCTCTTTTTTCTTTCTACTCTGCTAGTCAACTCTCTTCCCCTCATTTCCTTTCACTTAATTACTACATTTGTAGTAATTAAGGCGAATTAAACACAATGATTATTCAGAATCTTGCCTCTTTTCCTTTAGTTCAAAGTACGCTTTAAACACATCATTCGCTATTTCTAAATTAACGTGTGATTGGTCTGTTCGTAACCAAGGGACAGTGACAGAAACAGCAATTTCTGGGTGATCATAAGGTGCATACCCTCCAAATGTAATATTCCAGAGCATTAGACCTGGGCTATGTGGTAATGGGCCATTATATAACGCCTGTGCAGTCCCTGTTTTCCCAGCAATCTTATATTCTTTGTTCTTTATTCCATATCCGGTTCCAAGTGGCTCATTCACTACTTGCTTAAAGCCAAGCTGGACACGTTTAATCCACTCTTCCTTCATGTCAATTTTATTGTACACCTTTGGTTCAAATTCCTGAATAATAGGTCCCAATTCATTTGCTTGGTTAGGTTCACGTACTTCCTTGGCAATATGCGGCTGGATTCGATAACCCCCATTTGCAATAGTGGAAATATATTGGACAATTTGTAATGGCGTATATGTATCATATTGCCCAATCGCATAGTCTAATACTTTTCCAGATTCAGAAGGGATTTGACCTCCACCATAACCAATTTGTTCACCAGGTAAATCAATTCCTGTTCTCACTCCTAGCCCAAATTGAGAGAAATTGTATCTGAATGTTTCAATCGCGAACACTTTATCAATACTTAATAGTCCATTGGGAATATAGGTTTGCTGTCCACCTAATTTCATGGCCGTTAAAAACATATATCCATTAGAAGATCGTTTCAATGCATAAAGATCATTAATTGGACCGAATCCTGTCTTATTCCAAGATTTTTTTGCATTCGTTCCTAAAAACTTTAAAGGTCGATCATTAAGTACCTCACCTGGAACAATTGCACCTGTTTGATAGCCCGTTAATACGGTAGCTCCTTTCACAACTGATCCCATTTCATATGAGGTCGTTATATTTCCTAATGCAAAATCATTTACTTCCGTTTTACCTGTTTTTTTATTTTGCTCAAATTGTTTTCCCGCCATGGAAAGAACTTCACCGGAATACGGATTCATAACAGTAACAAATGTTCGATCGAGATAAGGCTCACCAATTCTAGCTTTACCTATTTTTTCTTCAATTATCTTTTCTATCTCACGCTGTAAATCGATATCAATTGAAAGGATTAAATCATCACCTCGTTTTCCTTCTTGCACAACTTCCGACTCTAATATATTTCCGTTTTTATCGATTATGTTTTTGATTTTTTCTTTTTGGCCTTGCAATACATCCTCATATTGATTTTCAATATAACTTTTTCCTACTCGATCATTTCTGCTATAGCCTCTTGCTAAATAATAATCAATAGAATCTTTAGGCAAGCCTTCTTTAGAAGAGGATACTTTACCAATGACCGAGGCTAAAGTTTCATTCCCTTCTGTATCTTTATAAAGATTATAGCGATCCCAATCTATCGTTGTATCAACCCCAGGCAGGGAATCTAGATTTTCACTAATCATTGCAACTTCTTTAGTTGTAGCCTCTTTTTTGATGATCTGTGGTGTCAACGGATATCCGCTACTCATTTCACGATAAATAGCTAATACTTCTAGTTCTTGCTTAGTAAATGAGTTTACTTCTTTACTTGTTATACGGTCTAGGGTTAGCTGATAAATTTTTGCATCGTAATTTTTATCATCTTTAAGCTTTTTCTTGTCAGCTACAGTAATTTTCGCTTCTGCTTCATTTGAGTGTTTTATAATCCAGTAATCTTTTTTATCTCTTTCTGTTATTGCTTTTAAATCCTCTTTAGAATCCTTTTTAATAAATATCGCTAGCTTTTCTGCAATTTTCAACATTTCTTCAGTTTTACTATTTTGTGCTCTTGTGAACGTTATTGCGTTAGACGGCTTATTCCCTACGATTAACTTTCCATTTCGATCTAATATTTCCCCACGCGGCATAGCAATTTTTACAGTTACATTCTCCTTTCTGTCAACTTCCCGCTTATAGTCCTCTCCATTTACTATTTGCACAATCCCAAGCCTTAAAATAAGAAGCGAGAACAGCAAAAAAACAATTAAAAATAATATGTTTATTCGGAAGGAGAAAACAAATGGCTTTGTCCTCTCTTTTTTTTTCTTCAACGGCACCCTCCCTTTCATAACAATAAATATACGTATTTTGACATTTATTCTTCCATATTGGATATAGATTCTCTTTTCTCAAAATACTACATTTGTAGTTTTTCAACCAAAAAAAAATTATTTAAAATAATTCGTTAACCATTTAATGATTGTAAAATTCTATAAATAGCTTATTTTCTATATTTAGATTTTCTAAAATTACATTCATCACGCCCCAACTTTTACATTTGTAGTATTTACTATAACATGACTCGTCAAATGATTAAAGTACTTTAATCTATAAAATTTTCGTTAGCTGTATGCTTATTATTTAAAAGGAAGTAAGTCTGTTCATCCATATGAACAGCATTTAAACGACATTTAGCTCTTTAAGCTAAGTATCCACTTGTTGACGTAAATCCGCAATGGTTTTATCTATTTACAAGTAGGTTTTCTCCTTTCTATACTACAATTAACTCCGTTTTACTACTCTAGATTGCTTTAAATCATCCTTCTTGGGCTATACTCCCCCCCGTTAGTATAAGAACAAAAAAGAAGCATTATCCCTTATTGGATCAATGCGCCATAGTAATTCTTTTATCTAATCTAAATTAAATACTTGCAATTTATAGTAAATATCGTTGACTTACAAATATGCAGTTGCCGGGTCATTATTTAGCTCTTCGATTGTTATAAAATCAAAACGAACTTCTTGTTCTCTTCCTTGAGGACTGCAAGCATAGACTCCTGCTAAAACAGTTGAACTATCTGCCACATCTAAGTGGGCAATTCTAATTTGATTCCATACCTCTCCGTCCCACGAAAAATCCATATAACAATTTTGCCCAATTTTGGATATACGGTAATATATTTGCACTTCTTTACAGTCTACATATTGAGTAGACCAATCGGAATAACCTCTATTGGTGACAACTGCACCCAGCTTGCTTAACCCATCTGGTATGTACTCTAGAGACGTTTTCACCCATGTCTCTTCGGAAAATCGAATCATCAGTCCAGCTTGGTCATATTTAGATTTGGGAATAGCTTTAACTCTTGTTGTCATTCTGAAATTCTTGTTCGTTTTGGTAAAGAGAAAATGGCCATTATCAACCTCAAAACCGTAGTGAGTTTTTTGCCAATAGTCGGTTTCTTGATCTGTTTCTAAAACTAGTTGAGAAGATTTCGTGTCTACAAACCATTTCTTTGGTTCACAACGCCACACAAGATTTTCCGTTAAACTCTTACCATCAAAATTCTCGTATAATATCCAATTTTTATTCTTCAATGAATCTCCTCCTAAATAAAATCAAATCTTCCAATTACATAAATCAAATGTTATTTATTCTTAACTATATCACAAATTTATTTAGGTTCTCTATTGGCCTATTGCTACATTACTTCTTTAATCCACTATATATAATAGTAGCGAAAAGCATTTGTTTCTCATTCCAATTAATTAATTAATCAGGCTTCCTAAAATAAATGGAAGCCTGCACAAAGCTTATAAAAAATGTACTATCTTAAATATCCTCCGTTATTAATATCAAATGTGGCACCAGTATAATGTTTAGCTTTATCTGATAATAAAAAAACAACCGTATCAGCCACATCTTCCGGTAAGACAGGCTTATCAATAAGCTGGTGGCTTTGATACTCCTCTTTTCTCCAATCGGGTATTGTATCCATCATAGATGTATCCACCATCGTGGGCGCAACAGCATTAACTCGAATATACGGTGAGAAATTGATGGCACAGCTTTTAGTTAAACCAATTATGGCAGCTTTTGAGAGCCCGTAAATTGCATCTGAACTGCCTTCAACGCCTGACACGGAAGACATATTTACGATTACTCCATTTGACTTACTTTGCATCAATTTTCTACCAAACATTTGCGAAAAATAAATAAATCCCTTTATGTTTACATCTAGAACTTTATCAATTTCATTTACTTGATAATCCAAGATATTTTTAGCCAAATAAATTCCCGCATTATTAACCAAACCATCTATATCAGCATGGTCTTCATCAATATATACAAAAAATTTATGAACCTCTTCGTAGTTACTTATATCCAAATGATATGTATGTAGATCATAACAGTCACCCATTGACTGTTTTAAACTATGTAAGGACTGTTTATTAATATCGCAAGCAATAACGGAAGCACCTTCATGTAAACATCTTCTGACGCTCTCCTTTCCAATACCGGAGGCTGCACCTGTTATAATAACTTTTCTATTTTCGAGCACTTTGTAAGACTCCTTTCTTTTATTATTTTTCTTATTATCATATATTTCATTGTATTTACTACTATCATAAACTATTTTGTTATTAAGTTATACTGCCAGAGCTAGGTAGAAACATTTCTTTTAAAGCAAATCATCTACGTTTATGTTTTATAAGCTGTATAAAGCATATTCTCCTTTATTGACGTAATCTCCATAAAAAAGTCCCTCCAATAAACTTCTGCTTGGAGGGATCCATCTAAGAATATTAATTTCACTGAGAGTTAGCTCAATTTAAAGACTATAGAATCCATTTAGTGATGAAACCCATTGTTAGACTTCGAATCATGTGGCATGGGTCCGTCTAGAGAATCCAAAAAAGCAACGGTCTGTTTGAGATTCATCAAAAACAGATGCGCGAGATCCATAGAAAATCCATTTCGAACCACAATGCGCATTATCGTCACTTCTTCCATATCTGGAGGTAAAGGATAGGCGGGTACTTGCCAGCCGAATACACGTAATTGTCGAGATAAATCATAAAGATTCCAATTTAATGTGTAACCATCCTTAAGCCGCCAAGCGAAAACCGGAATATCCGAACCATCGGACAAAAGTTCGAACGGTCCCATCTTTTGAATCGCCTCGCTAAGAAAAAGAGCGACTTTCTGAGAAGCTCTTTGAACATCATAGTAGCCACTTTTCCCCAAACGCAGGTAATTGTAATATTGAAGGAGCACCTGTGCGCCAGGACGAGAGAAATTCAAAGCGAAAGTCGGCATGTTCCCGCCTAAATAGGAAACACGGAAGATGAGATCCTCAGGGAGATCTGCAGCTTCCCGCCAAATTATCCAGCCCAGCCCGGGGTATACTAACCCATATTTATGTCCAGATACGTTGATGGATTTCACTCTCGGTAATTGAAAATCCCAGACTAAATCTGGTTGAAGAAATGGTGCTATAAATCCCCCAGAAGCCGCATCTACATGAATCGGAATGTCAATACCTGTCCTCTTCTGCAAATCGTCCAACGCTTTTGCAATAGCAGCAACCGGTTCATAAAGCCCTCTGTAAGTCTCACCGAGAATTGGTACCACACCAATTGTATTTTCATCCACTACAGCGAGAACCCCTTGAGGATCCAATAGAGGATGATCAGGGCTAACCTTCACATAGCGTGGTTCAACCTCCCAATAGTTCGCGAATTTTTCCCAAACGACTTGAACAGCAGAACTAAACACAATATTGGGGCGATCTACCGACTTTCCTGTGCTTTTGCGTGTGTTCTGCCAGCGTCTCTTTAACGCAAGCCCCGCGAGCATACATGCTTCCGACGAACCAGTTGTAGAAACACCCATAGTCGTGAGAGGGTTGGGCGAATGCCAGAGGTTGGCTAAAATGCGGACACATCGCTCTTCAATTTCAGCTGTCTGTGGATATTCATCCTTGTCAATCATGTTCTTATCGAATGATTTAGTATATAAATGCTCTGCGGCTGGTTCCATCCATGTGCTAACAAATGTAGCAAGATTCAAGCGAGCATTGCCATCAAGAGCAATTTCATCATGGACGATTTGATATGCTGTTTCTGGTAACATGCCTTTATCAGCCATGTGAAAACGCGGAACGTCCGATTCCCCTTCACGGGCAAATAAAGGATTTACCGATAATTCTTGCGGCAGCTCCTTTTGCACATGATGAGGTAGACTTTGTGAATTATCTGAAATCATCTCTTTTTCTTCGTATGTATCATTTTGAAGTTCTGCTTTTCGATGGTGTGGCATAGATGTCCCCCCCTTAAATAAAATGGTTTAACCATTATATTATTTACTAAAAAGCATTTATTTTATTCTAATTAAAGGTTCTTCCACCACTCGGATAAAAGATTATTAACGTAAATCATTTAACTTAAATAACAACACAGTCCTTTTCTAGCAAAAGTAAGGTTTTACTTAATAAAACCAGAAGTTACCCAAGAATCTTCTTTTCCTTCAACTGAAATAAAAAACGTCTAATTCCTTATATATCAAGGTTTTAGACGTTTTTATTAAAAATCTTTGAAGCATTAATATGTATTATACAAATGCACTCTATTTGTGAATATAAAATTATACTGGATAATTTAAAGATCTATATTCCCCTTCGTACAACTATTTATCCGCTAAATAAACCACCCTATAGTTGAACACGAATATCACCTATTTAAAGGCTAAATATCTTTCTACTAAACTTTTAGCAAGAATTTTTGATGAATCGAAGAAATTTAAAGAAGTATAAGATCCACAAAAATATAGATCAGTACATACACAAACTACATCTGTTACACCATTTTCTACAAGCTCCATTTCTATGTTTTTCCATTTTTGAATAAGCTCTTCCATTTCGTGATTCTGTTTAACATCATAAATTAATTGATCAACCTGGCTTTGAATACGTTCTGTCCAATAAATATCTTTATTATTATTGTGTAGGTAAGGCTGGTATAGCTGATTTTCTACTGTGCTTCTGGTACCAATTAAACCAACTTTTGAACTTTGGACACCAATAGCATTTATTGTTTCTTGGATAATATTAAGAATAGGTATATTGGTCATCTTTGTCATATCTTCATAAAATTGATGGACTACATTACAAGGAACAGCAATAAAATCGCAATTAGCTTCTGTTAAAGATTTTATTCCTATTTGTAAAGATTTCACCATATCTTCTTTAATAATAGGTTCTTTTGGATGAAAGGGTGTAGGTAATGAATAAATAATCATATGGGGAAAATCTATGTCATTTTTTGCACCATATTGTCGCTCGCATTCATCTAAAACCGACTCAATAAATGGAGCGGTCGAACGTGGACCCATCCCCGCCAAAATACCGATTCTACAAAATTTATTGCTTAGCATTATGAATCTCCTCCTTATTACTTGTCCATTATATATCATGAGATAGCGTTTTTTTCATACACCTATTGTTCAATTAAAATACGATACTTCATTATTAAGTATCGCACAGTGTGTATGATAAAGGCTTAATATCTCCTATTAACTATTAGAACATAAAGCAAAAAAAGTTAAATAAGAAATGACATGAATTAAGTTATTGTAAGGCTAGATTTTATTTTCATAGTACCCTCTATATTAATTATACCATACAAAAAATGGTTATTATAGACTATTTATTCTCCTTTATTACTGCTAAAATCAATAGAACATTAATGGTTAGGAGCGATGCGGATGAGTTCTTTGGTACTCGATCTAAAGAAAGTTGGAAAAACAGAACGTATGCTTGTTGGTGGGAAAGGAGTCCATTTAGGGGAATTATCAAAAATTCAAGTAATACAAGTACCCGATGGATTTTGTGTGACAACAGTAGGCTATCAAAAAAGCATCGAACAAAACGAAATGTTTAAAGCATTAATAGAAAAGCTTACATGCTTAAAAGTAGAAAATCAAAAGCAAATAAGTCAGATTTCTAGGGAGATTCGACAAATCATCATGGAAACGGATATTCCCTCCGATGTTGTTAGTGAAGTTGTCACTTATCTCGCCCGTTTTGGTGAAAAACATGCATATGCAGTACGTTCTAGTGCAACTGCTGAGGATTTGCCGCATGCGTCTTTTGCCGGCCAGCAAGACACTTATTTAAATATCATCGGCAAAGAAGCCATCTTGGAGCATATCAAGAAATGTTGGGCTTCTCTATTTACAGATCGCGCTGTAATCTACCGAATGCAAAATGGATTCGCCCACCAGCAAGTTTATTTATCTGTGATTATTCAAAGGATGGTTTTTCCACAGGCTTCTGGGATTTTATTTACAGCTGATCCCCTTACCTCCAACCGAAAAATACTATCGATTGATGCCAGTTTTGGACTTGGAGAAGCGCTAGTCTCTGGCTTGGTATCAGCCGATAATTATAAGATTCAAGAAAATGAAATTGCCCATAAAAAGATCGCTGCCAAAAAGTTGGCTGTAACTGCTGTTAAAGATGGCGGAACAAAGACGCAAGCGATTAATCCTGAGCAGCAAAAGACACAATCACTGACTGATATGCAAATCTTGCAACTGGCACGCATCGGAAGAAAGATTGAAGATTATTTTGGCTGTCCTCAAGATATTGAGTGGTGTTTAGTTGATGATAAATTTTATATAGTTCAGAGTCGTCCTATTACAACGCTTTTCCCAATCCCCGAGGCGAATGATCAAGAAAACCATGTCTATATCTCTGTCGGTCATCAGCAAATGATGACCGACGCAATTAAACCGCTGGGATTGTCTTTTTTTCTGTTAACCACTAACGCACCTATGCGTAAAGCAGGTGGAAGGTTGTTTGTTGATGTCACACAGCAGCTTGCTTTACCTGCTAGCAGAAACATGTTATTAAATGGCATGGGACAACACGATCCACTTCTAAAAGATGCACTCATGACCATCTTGGAGCGGGAAAATTTTATCAAGTTATTACCTGATGATAATCAAGCTCCCAATCATGTAAAAGGCAATACAGCTATACAGGCACAATTAGAAAATAATAACCCATCCATCGTTTCTGATTTCATAAAGCGCAGCCAAATATCCATTGAAGAGTTAAAACAAAACATTAAAACTAAATCCGGATCAGAGTTATTTGATTTTATTCTAGAAGATATTCAGGAATTAAAGAGGATATTATTTGACCCGCAAAGTACAGCTGTATTTATGGCTGCCATGAATGCAGCAACATGGCTCAATGAAAAGATGAACGAGTGGCTGGGAGAAAAAAACGCAGCGGACACCATTTCCCAATCTGTATCGAATAATATTACTTCAGAAATGGGTTTAGCTCTCTTGGATGTCGCAGATGCGATTCGACCTTTTCCAAAAGTAATTGATTATTTGCAAAGTGTAAAAGATGATAACTTTTTGAATGAAATGGTCAAGTTACATGGTGGGCAGGAAGCAAGCAATGCCATAATTGCCTTTCTTACCAAATACGGAATGCGATGTGCTGGTGAAATTGATATTACGAGAATACGCTGGAGTGAAAAACCACTTACACTTGTTCCCATGATTCTTGGTAACATCAAAAACTTTGAACCCCACGCTAGTAAGCGGATATTTGAACAAGGACTTCATGAAGCTTTGCAAAAAGAAAAAGAGTTATTGGAGCGCTTGAAATATTTACCGGATGGTGAACAAAAGGCAAACGAAACAAAACAGATGATTGACCTAATCCGAAATTTCATCGGTTATCGTGAATATCCGAAATTTGGGATGATCAGCCGTTACTTCGTTTACAAGCAGGCCATATTGAATGAAGCTACCCAGCTCGTGCAAGCGGGAGTTATTCATGAAAAAGAAGATATATTCTATCTCACTTTCGAAGAACTCCATAAAATAGTACGCACAAATAAGCTGGATTATCAAATTATCAGCAAGAGAAAGGAAGATTACAACATATATGAAAAGCTGACTCCCCCGCGTGTGATCACATCTGATGGCGAAATCATTGAAGGTAAGTATAAACGTGAAAATCTCCCAGAAGAAGCAATTCCAGGTCTGCCAGTTTCTTCAGGAATTATGGAGGGCCGCGCTCGCGTTATCTTAAACTTGGAAGACGCAGATTTAGAAGATGGAGATATACTAGTCACAACCTTTACGGACCCTAGCTGGACACCATTGTTTGTATCAATAAAGGGTCTCATCACCGAAGTGGGTGGACTTATGACGCATGGAGCCGTTATTGCACGGGAGTACGGATTACCAGCTGTGGTTGGAGTAGAAAATGCCACGAAACTAATAAAAGACGGACAAAGAATCAGGGTGAATGGAACAGAAGGATATGTAGAAATATTATAACTCATTACCTTCAAGCATTCAAACTAGGAGAATGCTTGATATTATGGCTCTTTGCCGCCTATGATAAAAACCTCGTTACTTGGACATATAGCGGGATAGCAACTGATGATTGTTATTAGTATGTTAAGATAGATAAGTTTTTCCCAAAGAAAGAAGCCATGTTATTTAATCTCTATTCAAAATGGCTTCTTTTGATTTTAAGGTGAAATCGTTTTGTGTGGTGTTTTCGGCCAAACTTTATCTTTATGCTCCATTTCACTTATTACAGGAATATGCCCCATAGATTAGAGAAGTGCATATTCCTGTTAAATTACATACAAATGTTTACTAGACATTATAACAATCTTTAATTTTGAAAGGTATCAGCAACTAAATTACTAAATTCCTTTAAATAATAAAGGTAGTTTTCACCTCCATAGTTATAACGTTTATTGTACATCTTCGCAACGACCACATTGTATTTAGGAATAACCAAAAGTGTTGGTCCTGTTATTCCCAATATTTGATAAGAACCTTTTGGAACTCTATGACCAAGTTCACTGTAAACTGCAGGATCACCTTGCACATACCAAAACAATCCATTTAATGGTAGTTTATTATCTCTATAAATAGGACTATGGATTTGAGTCGCAATCTCGATAACTTCTTTGGGCACAATCTGCTTTCCGTTTGCAAAACCTTTATTTAAATGAAGATTTCCCCACTGTGCAAACTCCCGTGCAGTGGTATGTAAGTTTGACTCCATTCCATCAGCAGAATTCCCTAGTTTGAAGGCTCCTTCATCTTCACGATTAATGATTTGTTTTACTAATAATTCACTCTCTTTCGTTTGCCAAGCTGTTTCCCTAAAGCCCAATTTTGAAAATACTCTTTCTTCCAAAAAATCTGGAAAACTTATTTTAAATAGACGATTTACTAGTTCTGTCATCATTGACACATTAATCCCTCTATAAGCCCAATTTTGCCCAGGTTCAAACTCTCGAAAAATAGTACCATCCTCTTTTTGGTGTAACCCGTGCGAGTGGGTAACTAAATGACGTAAAGTTGTTTTACCTAATAATCCTTCATCCATATCTCCAAAGTAATCACTGGCATAATCATTAATACTATTAATTTTCCCCTCATATATTGCATAGGCCACTACTAATCCAAGGTAGCTCTTTCTAGCAGATGCTACATTAAATTGAGAAGATGCAGTGATCGGATTTGCTTTAGTGGAATTGGAATGAAGGCCATTATAATGTTCAAGTATTACTTCATTATCCTTTAAAATATATAATGCTGAGCTACTACTTCCATTTTTTTCTCTAATATTCTCTACCCACGTAATCAATTTATCAAGATGCTCCATGCTACTACTCCTTCTAAATCCATAAACTGTATAATTCCTTTATTAATATTCTCTACAAATTATAGAAGCCCTTTTCCCCTAAACTCCGATAGTTACATAAGAGTCCCCTTCTTTGTAATTAAGCTACGCTTCAACTTCTAGCGTGATGTTAATCCTTCTAAAAAACGTCTAATCCCTTTGTATCAAGGTTTTAGACGTTTTTTAAAAAGGATTGAAGCTAATTAATTGTCTCGATATAACCTGTCATCTTTTTGCTGGCAAGATCTGCTCCATTTGTCCAATTATGAAAATTAAAATCGAGAACTTCCTTTCCTTGCGCTAGAGAAGTAAGAATTCTTGATTCTTGGAAAGAGTAGGAAAATGTGTGTAGTGTTCCGAATAGTTGGTCATAATTCTGAAAGAATACGGGAGAATTTTTCTTTGCGAATATGCTAAACATCTCTTGCTGTGTTCGTTTCTTCCCTTGGAATGATTGTAAATAATTATTTCTTTTGACGGAACCATTAATAGCAGATCTGTTTTTGTCTTGGAGTTCAGAAGTTTGAAAATGATTAACACATGATAAGAGCTTCTCATCCTTTCTAATGCACACTTTTTCTGGAGTTGCTTCTATTACCGCGATGTTTCCTTTTTTATCTCCCACCGAAAAATTATAGCAGGCTGAATGAGGGATTTCTTTTAGCAGAGCAGATGCGTCATCGACCGAAGAACAAGTATCCAAAGCCATCCGTATTGCAGCCCATGGGGAAACACCCTTTGTATATCCACTATAACTAACAAAATGGAAGCCCATCACTAACCCTTTCTCATTAACTCCATCATGTCTCCCTAAAATTTGCAAATTATAGCCTGCGGTGGCCAGCGTATTCTCCGCTTGGATACAACTAAAAATACCATCATAGAGATTGGGAGAAAAATCGTAGTTCCGAACATAAATTTCATCTGTAAGAATAGCCGTGCATCCCATCACATCTATCTTGGGAACGTGATAACCGCTAAACATGGATGCAGCTCTGATAGACGAAATCCCCAAACCATGGGCCAGTCCTTCTAATTCCTCTAATAGATGTGGAGCATATGTGGAATAGATGGAGTGCATATTTTCATAATCAATGTCCTGTTCGAAAAACTCACTCCACATCTTAACAATCGAACGATCCAATATTCTCTCCGCTGTTTTTAAACCAATATGAAAAGAACGATCCCTAATTTGAATAATATCCACCTCAAAATTCTTCATGAAATCCCCTCCATTATTGTTTCTAAATCTGACTATACTTAAAAAGAAAAATAATTTCCTGTCTTTTTATGCTCTTTTTAGACTGTTATGAAATATATCCTTTTTTTAATCCAATAGGACCTCTAAGTAAAAATGTTGTTATTTATTGGCAGCGCCATTTAGTTTATAATATTAGGCGAGGAGGTAATAGGATGTATTGCAAATAGCTTTATCTTTAAAGGAGGGAAAAATATGTTAAATTTCAACTGGATTAACGAAAGCACTATCGTGGAAGAAGACGGCAGAATAGAAATATACGCTCCAAAAGAAACTGATTTTTTCTGTAACAATGGCGCACTTGGAGCAGAAGGTATCACGCCTCAATCATTGTGTAACGCGCCCTTTTATTATACAGAGGTGGCCGGCGATTTTATCATGAAAGTAAAGGTTTCTCATGATTTTAAGGACACTTATGATTCTGCTTCCATAATGGTTATGAAGGATATGACATATTGGGCAAAGGCTTGTTTTGAATTAACTGATTTTGATACTCATGCAGTTGTAAGCGTTGTAACGAAGGAAGAGTCGGATGATGCGAACGGTTGCAATATTGATGATAATGCTGTATGGCTACAAGTTTGCAGAAGTGGGCATTCTTTTGCATTCCACTACTCCACAGACGGTCAAAATTATTATATGATGAGATTTTTCAGCTTGCCTGTTGATGAGATTGTAAAAGTTGGACTATTAGCACAAGCTCCCTTAGGAAATGGCGGAAAGAGAATTTATGAAAACTTGAGTATTGAAAAGAAGACCGTAAAGAATATTCGTATGGGTAAATAGCATAATTCCAAATTTCTTCTGCGATTGGTGTAACAGTCAATCGTTTTTTTTACGTTCACCGACTTTGAATATCCACTACAGAGATGAATCCATCATTATAATAGCCATTTTCCATTTTAGCTCCCCCAAAATTGAAACATTAATAAATGCGTGTACTTAACCTTTATATTCTTTAAATTAGAAAGAAAATGGCAATTTTTATGCATAATAAATAATCTTAATAAGAATCCTATAAAAAACAGGGAGGATTCTCGGATGTCATTAAAACTACAACAGTTATACAATATCTTAATAATTGTCCTATCGTGGTTATCATTAACTCTTATAGGCGTTCGTGATATAAAAAGATTTTTTCCAGCGACACTCATAATCGGTGTCATAGAAATTTCAACAGCAAGAATTGGAAAAAAACGAAAGTGGTGGACTTTAAACACTCACTCGTTTACTCCCCATTACTAGTTTACCGAAAAAAATAGCTTTTATCTTTCTTACCGCCTTATTGTTTAGATTAGAAATAAACTTTAATATATCTATAAAAACTATCTTATTATACCTATCCACTAACCAAAAAAGGCAAGACAAACCCTTTACATTTCAATACCTAGGATATTATATAACTTTTCTTTTCCTTCTATGGTAATTTTCACTGCTCGATCAGGCAGCTTTTCAATCCAATTAAGTTCTAATAATTTTAATAAAACTGCATGACCTAATGATCCTGCTAGATGATAACGCCTTTCGCTCCAGTCTAGACACTTTCTAGCGAAATGTCTTCTTTTATTTCTCAAAGTGTCAAGATCAATTCCAAAATCACGAAAAAACGTTTCTCCCTCTTCCGTTACGTTAAAATTATCCTCTTCCTCAATCATATATCCCTTTACAATAAAGGCTTCGGTTAACTTTACACCAAGTCTCCCTGCCAAATGATCATAACAAGTTCGAGCGATTTTAATCTTTTCTGCTCGTGAAGAATCTTTTAATGAGCGAATGCGCACAGGTGGGGCAATAACGATCAATGTCTCTATTGCTTTAGCAACATCGGTATTTGCTAGACTATAATAGCGGTGTCTGCCATGTTTTTCTACACGGATCAATTTTCCTTCAACCATTTTAGAAAGATGGCTGCTTGCTGTTTGTAGGGTAACGTCTGCTTTTCTTGCTAGTTCATTCGCTGGAAGTCCATCAAGTCCGAGAAGAGCCTCCAACATAGCCGCTCTTGATGAATCAGCCATTAGTTTTGCAACATATGAAAAATCGGGGCTAATAGCCATGACCATCCTCCCTTTACATTGATAGTTCGATTATAACCGAAGTTTTTATATGCTACTATTATAAATATCAATTTGAAAGGAGATTCACCTAATGGGTAAAACAGATTTATTAATCTTAAATTTTAAAGAGGTACGACGTAGAAGTATAAAAGTTTGGAAAGCAATACCTCCTCAGCTGCTAAAATGGAAGCCAGACGAAGAGGCCCTTTCATGTGCTGACATGATTAGACATGTTGTTGAAGGAGAATATCTTTATCATCAAATGCTTATTAACAAAGGCAGTATCGAGCCCAATTCTTTTCACAATCCATTCGAGCAGAAGGAATTTACAACCGTTGAGGAAGAATTAAAATTCTCTCAACCATATCGTGAGGAATTTTTGACATATATTAAATCAATTAGTAATGATGACCTTGAAAATGGAATGATTGACCGTTCAGATGTTGGTTATATTAGAACACTTGAGGATATGCTTTTACGTATTGCTTATCACGAATCAGTACATACAGGTCAGTTATTGGGCTATATGAGGACAATGGGGATTGAACGACCGCAAATTTGGGATTAATATTCTATTATTTTTATATTGTAATTTGATATCTATGTTAAATAGATAAAAATAGAAACAGCGAGAATGCAAGTTTGTAAGTTTAGAAAAAAATTATTCATTCCAACATAAGCGCGATAGGAAGCAACTAATTTACTGATATGGATACGGTGTTGAACCAGACTTAGTTCGTAAATTTTTTGCTTGATGCGCGCTTATTATTATTCTCATTCTTATCTTTCAAATCCACAGGTAATTTTCTCTTCATGCTTTCTTTCCGATAAAATAATTAAAGTCTTCTTTTTTAAAATATCGTTAACAACTTTTGTTTCTTTTTAAAGCTTTTATTCCCTCGATTCATCATCTTTACTTTCTTCCTCTTCCGGTTCTCCATTTAGTTGATTAATTTCTTTTGCTAATTGATCTAAAAATTCATCTGAAATAATAAATTTGTTTTCTTTGCTCATAAAATTCCTCCTTATTAATTAACTTTTATTATGTAAGTGAAAAGGAAAATAGCTATTTCTATTAGCTTTTCCAGCTTCACAATTATTACACAAAATAACTATTTACATTTCCCAAGTACGAGAGTAAGATAATATCGTTGTTTCAAATTTCTAGATCGCTGAAACCATACGGTACGGGGGAACCATTCTTTGCTGGGCGTTTATTATGCCCATGGGGTGAATCCTTTTTAAGGTAGGGCTACTCAAGGCCCGAATCCGACAGCTAACCTCGTAAGCGTTAATATGAGAAGGAAGGTGGAACTTGTGACACAAGAAAATTAACGTGCCTACAAGTCTATTAATAATGGCTTGTAGGCTTTTTTATTTAATTACGTAAATGAGTAAAAACATTATTTGAGGTAGTTATTAATAACACATATAATCAGGCGGTGAATTCGCATGTTAGGTTCCATTAAAAGATTATTAATTGGACGTCCATTGAAATCCTATGAACTAGGTGAACAAAAACTCAACAAAACAAAAGCTTTAGCGATTTTATCTTCCGATGCTCTGTCTTCGGTTGCTTATGGTCCTGAACAAATTTTGATCGTTTTAATAACGATAGGTGCGACTGCGTTTTGGTATTCCATCCCAATCGCGATAGGAGTATTAATTCTTTTAAGCGCCCTTATCTTATCCTATAGACAAATTATCTTTGCCTACCCAAATGGCGGCGGTGCTTATATGGTGTCTAAAAGCAATTTAGGGGTAACTCCTGGATTAATTGCTGGAGGTTCCTTATTAGTAGATTATATCTTAACGGTTGCAGTAAGTGTCTCTGCTGGTACAGATGCCATTACATCTGCTTTTCCTGCTTTACATGGTTATAATGCAGAGATTGCCATTGCATTTGTATTTCTTCTCACTGTTTTAAATTTGAGAGGAGTGACGGAATCTGCTTCTATATTAGCCTATCCCGTTTATTTATTTGTCTTAGCATTATTTATTTTAATTGGCGTTGGTATCTATAATATATTGACCGGAAATGTTCCATCTGAATTGCATACGCCAATCGGTACTCCTGTAGCGGGAATCAGCTTATTTATTATATTAAAAGCATTTGCTTCAGGAAGCTCTGCATTAACAGGAGTCGAAGCAATTTCAAATGCGATTCCTAATTTCAAAAAACCAGCGCCTAACAATGCTGCTAAAACACTAGTCATGATGGGAGCTTTACTAGCGGTATTATTTGCAGGGATTGTTACTCTCGCCTATTTTTACGGAATCACACCGAAAGCAGAAGTGACAGTTGTTTCTCAAATTGCTGAGGGAGTCTTTGGGCGTAATTTTATGTATTTCTTTATTCAAGTAACTACAGCCTTGATTTTAATTCTTGCTGCTAATACTGGATATTCTGCTTTTCCTTTACTTGCAGTTAATCTTGCAAAAGATAAATTTGTTCCTAGGATGTTTCTCATTCGAGGAGACCGTCTAGGTTATTCCAATGGGATAATCATTCTTGGTCTAGCTTCCATCCTATTAATATTAGTATTTAACGCAAAAACAGAGCATTTAATTCCACTCTATGCTGTTGGTGTTTTCCTCCCATTCACATTGTCTCAAAGTGGCATGATGGTTAAATGGCTTAGAGAAAAACCAAAAGGCTGGGTACCGAAATTTATTATTAATACCATTGGTGCAACGATCAGTTTCATCGTTACAATGGTATTCTTTATAACAAAATTCTCCCAAATATGGTCGATTTTAATTTTCTTGCCTATCATCGTGTTTATCTTTTATAAAATAAATAAGCACTATTTAGCAGTTGGTGATCAGCTTAGACTTACTACTTCTGAACCGCCATTGACTATTCAAGGAAATGTGATGATTGTACCTATAGCAGGAATGACACATGTCGTGGAAAATACGTTAAATTACGTTAAATCACTTAAACCAGAACAAATTATTGCTGTTTATGTTTCTTTTGAGAGAGAAGAAGAAAAAGTATTCGAAGCGAAATGGAATAAATGGCAGCCCGAAATTAGGCTTGTAACACTTCATTCGTATTATCGAAGTATCATTAACCCGCTTAGAAAATTTGTTGATACAATTGAACATAAAACAAAAGAAGGAAACTATCAGGTAACAGTGGTGATTCCGCAATTTATACCGAAGAAAGGCTGGCACAATATCCTTCATAATCAATCTAGTTTATTGATTAGAACATTTTTATTGTACCGAAGAAATGTAGTAATAACAACCGTACCTTATCATTTTAAAAAATAAAATAGCAAAATTGGTCCTATTCAAGCTAAAAGGAGTTTCTTTTTCATTATAAAAGAGACTCCTTTCTTATTATTATATGGAATGTAATAGAAAAAAAAGAGCCTGTTAGATCGCGCATGATTATTTGTATTTACCTTACATCTCCTACCTATATCATTTTACAATAACCGTAATGCTTAAAACGCTTGTTCCTTTTTCTCATTTGTATAAACTTATCCTCTTATTAAATGAAATACCGCTTTAATAAACCGAAAGAGATTAACCAACTCTGCTTAAGGCCTGATACACTGCCCAACAATGATGTTCATGAAAAAGCTGGCCTTTCACACTATCAATATCTATCCACTTTATAAAGTGGTCATCTTCGATAGGGTCTTGTATTTTTTCTAACAGTTTTGCCAAGTAAAAATATCCCTCGTTTATTAATGGTTCATTCTTAGTCGATTGAAAATATCTCTTTGCATCACCGATAAAAGTCCCTATGGATATTCTATATCCCGTTTCTTCCAGCATTTCTCTTTCTAGACATGCTTGATAGCTTTCATCATTTTCCATTCCCCCACCAGGTAAAAAATAATGCCCTCTGGAATTCTGCACAGTTAATACCTTATCCCTCGCAATAGTAAAAATAACAGCATACACACTCTTTCTCTTTTTATAATCAAGACCAGCAACTTTTTCTCCAAAAACCTTATACACTTTCTCTCCTCCTCGCTCTAACATTCATTTTATTCTTCAAGTAATCTGCTCTGATGCATATATAAAGATTTTTTAATACGAACACTATTAGAGAGAACTTCATTATTCTCTTAAGAACTTTCCATATCAAAAAGCTTTTATAAGAAATGATTAACCATCCATATAAATAGAAATTATTAATTCTACTGTAACTCGGTCCTTCTTTAAATCTTCCTATAAATGTATCTAGCTCTCTCTTAAATCGTCCATCATATTTATAAATTTAATTAAGGAGGAAGGCAAATACTTATCCTCTCTATATATGAATAGTGTTTTAACTTTACTGAATGAACTTGGAATTTGATGCTGTCTAAGCGTACCTTCTGTTATTTGTTTTGCTACAACACTTTGTGGCAGCATACTAATACCTAAGCCAGCTGTTACACAGCCAATAATCCCATCAAGGGTTCCAAATTCCATCATCTTTTTCGGACATGCTCCCTCTGTACGAAACCATTGTTCAAGTCTTTCTCGATAAGAACATCCTGGACGAAATACGAGCAATGTTTCGTCTTGTATATCTTCAATTGTAAATATGGGAGAGTGAACTGGATTTGTTACAAGTATCAATTCCTCCTCAAAGACATCTTTTTGAATTAGTTCCGTATTTGCAATTGGTCCAGCAACAAATGCACCGTCTAGTTTATAGTTAAGTACACCAAGAATATTTTCTTTCGTAGAACCAGTTTTTAAGGTTAAATCAACATCGGGGTAATTTTTAAGATACTTTGAAAATAGGACTGGCAACCGCACTGCTGCCGTTGTTTCCATGGAGCCGATCATTAATGGACCTTTTGGTGATTGATCATCATTCATCACACTTTTCGTTTCCTCGATAAGATGAAATATCTTTTCAGCGTATGTTAACAGCATCCTTCCTTTAGCTGTCAAAGCAGTCCCGCGATTATGTCGATAAAATAAGGTTGTTTGCAGTTCTGCTTCTAATTGTTGTATTTTCATCGTGATATTAGATTGAGCATATTGCAGTTCTCTTGCTGCCTGTGAAATACTACCTAGCTTCGCAATCGTCTGGAAAACTTTTAATGTTTGCAAATCCATCAAAATCCCCCCTCTTTTTTGTTATCTAAATAACTGATGACAAATATCAGTATTATGTATTATTCAATATAGCAGATAAGCGTTATGATGGAAATATAATCAATTTAGCGGCAGCTATTTAAAGCAGAGATCTTACATAATAAGGGAGGAAGATACATGTTAAATAATGAAATGACAAAAATATTAAAAATTAAATATCCAATTATACAAGCTCCCATGGCAGGTGGAATCACAACTTCTGAATTAGTATCTGCGGTTTCAAACAGTGGGGGTTTAGGTATGATTGGAGCAGGATATATGACTCCTCTTCAAATGAGAGACCAAATAAGAAAGGTAAAGACCCTAACATCCAATCATTTTGGCATAAATCTATTTGTACCTAATAAGTTTGCGATTAGACAAGATACTATTCAATCAGCTAATCAATTGCTAAATCCTTTTCGAGAACAGTTGAATTTACCCCCAAAAGACAGCATTGATATTCCTGATTTCCACCATGTCTATGAAACGTTTATCGAACAAATAAAGGTAGCAATGGAGGAAAATGTCCCAGTCTGTTCTTTTACATTTGGCATCCCACCTGCAAAAGTGGTTTCTGAGTTAAAAACCGCGAATACTATTCTAATAGGAACTGCAACTACTGTGAGAGAAGCAGTCGAAAATGAAAAAGCAGGAATGGATATGGTCGTTATCCAAGGCAGTGAAGCGGGGGGACACCGCGGGAACTTTATTGATGATAAGAACAGAAGCTTAGTGGGTTCCATGTCATTAATTCCACAGGCAGCGGACAATGTTCGTATTCCAGTAATAGCTGCTGGAGGCATAATGGATGGCCGCGGGTTATTAGCTTCTATCTGCTTAGGAGCAAAAGGTATCCAAATGGGCACAGCTTTCTTGACCTGTATAGAGAGCGGGGCACAGCCAATTCATAAAGATATTATTACTAATAGTACAGAGGAAGATACAGTACTAACCCGATCATTTTCAGGTAAATGGGCAAGAGGAATAAAAAATACGTTTATTACGTGTATGAAGAACAAAGAATGGAATTTACCAGACTTCCCGATTCAAAACACATTAACCCAGGATATTAGAAAAAACGCAGTCTCTAAAAATAACAAAGAATTTATGTCACTTTGGTGTGGTCAAAGCCCAAGATTAGCTAAACAACAAACTGCAAAAATATTAATCCAGAGCATAATGGCAGAAGCAGAAAAAATAAAATCAACTATGTGATAAGGAGCAGAATTGCTCCTTCTAGTCTTTCAAGCTATCTAATGCTGGATACTGTAACAATAATTTTTCATTTGCTGATTCCAGTTGCTGACAATATGCTGCATAAGAAGCACTCAGCTTTTTCATAGCAGGAATAAATACATCATAATAGCCACTTGTATTATTAAACTCTTTGAAAATTTGTTGGATTTTATTAATGGGAGAATTTTTGTATTCCTCAGATTTTATGTACTCCAAGTATCGCTCTATAAAATCCTTACTTACAGTTAAAAACTGATCAGGATCTTCAATAGACTGCTTTATATTCGCCAGCATGTCCTGCATACTTTCTGTGTTCATATTGTTTGTACTTTCTATTAAGAATAATTGTAAGTCCTCCGCTAATTGAAGTGGCGGAACATTATCTAAAAACGCAATGATCTCTTCATATGCCGAGTCCTGCACGGGAGTAGTAATAGGCTCTTTTAAAAATCGTGCAAAATGCAGGCAAATAAAACGACCATAGTAATCTGGAAAAGCTTCTAATATTTTTTCCGTTACAGTTTCATGCTGTTCTATCATTCTCAGCTTCTTACTTATTTCAGCATAATCTTTACTAATGCCCAGTTCGTTCAGTAAGGATTTTTTCTCTTGCTCCCTCTGTAACGTCAATTCTTTCTGGGTGGATATCCTTTGCAGTGTGTTGCTTGTTCTATCAACAAGCACGGACCTAATTTCTTCTGTACTCAGTCCCAGTTTCCGAAGTACATAAATTTTCTTTAAACATTCAATATCCTTTTCACTAAAATCACGATAGCCATTTTCTAACGTATTCGGAATGAGTAATTTTTGTTCGATGTAATACTCAATCGCTTTTTTCGTTAAATTTGTTGTCTGACTTGCTTCACTAATTAACATGCTATCACCTCTCAACTAAAGCTTAAGCTACCCCCTAAGGTGATAGTCAATCATTTATTTCTAAAATTCCTTCTAATTCATTCACAAGAGCAGCTCCAATTACGGCTTTAATATATCATTATTCGGCTGTAGTTGAAAGGAATAGAAAAAAGCACTCCTTATTTGTTGGAAGGAATGCATACCACTTCATATATATGTTCTGTTTTTTAGGTCAGGCCAATTGCTCCTTCCCCTGTCTCTCTCGATTTAGTAGTTCTTCTCCTTGATGGCAAGGAACAAAGACGATGTTACCATTCATCAGAACCGTCTATCAACTAGGTGTCACTACCATCCTTTTTAGGGGAAAACTTTATTATATCTTAAAGAAAAAGCTACATCATAATTAGAAGCAAATAAATGCTCCTACAATAATCAATAGGATAAACAATACAACAATTAAAACAAAGTCATTTCTTGGACAGGCTGGTGCGCAATAACCGTAAGCGGGTGCTGTATAAGCTGGTGCTGTATAGGTAGGAAAAGATGGCGCACTTGGAAAAAATTCAGGTGATACATTCGGCTGAGGAGCAGCATTCGCACCAAAAGTTGGAGGTGCATTTACGTTAGCATACATTTTCATTCATCCTTTCTTCTAGTAAGGCTATCCCTACATCATACTCTCAAAAATGAAAATGGAGCCCGTCTATTGAAAAATGGGTATGTACCCAGCAGCCACCAGGCAGAATAAAAACAAATTACCCTTTGTACATATATCCAAGCTGCACTAGATAGTTCTGATACCTTAAAGTTGATATAGAACTGCGGTTATGATGTACAACAGGTAGTTGTCGTTTGAACGTCGTGCTTCTTGTCTGCTGCCGTGTCAATCTTGATAAATGGGTAAATGATGGTCTCGTTACCAAGCTTGACAGAAATGCGGATCGATTACTAGCTGGTATTCTTATCTCATTAAGATTTTGAATAATTTCCTGATCAGTTCTTATGGAAAAGCCATGTCCGAAAAACCTCCCATCATCCAGAAGTATGGCATTTAGCCCTCTAAACCATGGGGCTGCTAAGTCAAAATCGGGATTTTCAAAGTAGATAATGTCACCAGGCAAAAAACTATTGGAATTAAACGTAACAAGGCCGAGGTCTGTGTCAACATGCCAGCTGTATAGATAAAGATTGCGAAAATGAGTATCGAATGCACGTTTCCCGATCGTCTGTAGTGTAGCATGATAAATGATAATAACAGCAGCAGTTGCACATTCAAATGCATAAAGCGAACTGTTCGAATAAATATCCATAATGGCATCAGAAGGCTGCACATCCGGGCTCAGCGAGAACCCCCCGGCCGAGGTTAGTTGCCAGTAAGCAGGGTTGCACCGAGATTGCTCGAAAACAGTAAACTGTGCCTCTGTTTCATTCATTGCTCTTGCACTATTAATGATATTTTTGCGCATTGTCAATTCGAACTGCAATTCCTCTAATGAAGGATAAGAATACATGTTATGATCATCTTGCATGTACTGCAAAATACTTCTTTCGATTTGATCCAATGGCCAATTTTCTGGAAGCTGAAAGGTTGTTCCTGCTATTTGTAACATTTGCTCCTCCATTCAACACTTTTCTTGCTGGGTATAATTTAAGATATTCTCCTTCCCGCTCAAAAATGTACTTAATTCTCATTGGCTATTAAGAAGCAAATAGTCTGTCACCGATATTTCTCGCCCAATCTTTTTTGCTATTGGCATTGTAAAAGTATAAATAGCATGTATGCTTAAACAAAACAAAGAGCAATGCTTGGAAGCATCACCCTAAAAAATCATTTAAAAACATGTAAACGAAACAATTCTTCTTGTATCAATACCAAAAATCATCCAAAACCTGCCGTTCCATCTAAAACCAGCTACAGATCTTGGTCCTATGAAAACAGGAAAAAACCAAAAGCTATCTCCATTACTTAGCCATATATAAGTATTTCGAAACATGCACAAGCTAATGGCACCTGGATCAATCGCAAATGGTGAAGCCGCTGCTTGCTGCGGAATAAACGGTGGAGGAGGTGCTGTTGGAGCTTGTGAAGGTTGTAATCCAGGTATACCTGATGGTCCTCCGAATCCAGGTATACCTCCAGGGCCTCCAACTCCAGGACCTGGGATACCTGGAGTTCCTATAGGTCCTGGCGCTGATGGGAATAGAAGATTCAGTCTCTCTGATTGTTGATAGGCATTCACAGCAGGATATACTTCTTGATTATACATACAAACATAACCACCTTATTTTTTATCAATGTCTAAAGTATTGTATGTTTTCTTGATTTTTAGGTAGCTTATCCGTTGTATAAATGCATGCCTATTTTCTTCCATAACTAGTTTGGCAGCTTAAAATATGGGGTATATTTAAATCTTTCCCTCTAAAAAAAGCCAAAAATATGCAAATAACATGCATATTTTCAGCTTATTTATAAATGTTCATCCTCTATAAACACTTTCACAAGTTCCGGCCTTTGGTTCATAAAAACAATGTTGTTTAAATTGACCAGTAAAAGGCTGATCATACCATGTGGATGGACAAGGACCATATGGATTAAAGTACCACAAAGCAAATTTTGCGGGATGATCTCTCCAGTATTTCACATTTTGAAGCGCTAACCGTCTTTCCGATTCTCTTGCTCTTTGATAAAAGACATTTCCTTTTTGAACAGCTTCAAAAGAGTAATTTCCCCCTTGAACATGAAAAATAACTTGTTCAACGGTACGTAAATCTTTAAAATCTAAACAATCTCCAACAACACGGTTTACAATTACATTTCCGACATAGAGCATTCCTTGGTTTCCTTCACCTTCCGCTTCCGCTCTCATCATTCTTGCCATTAAATCAATATCAGCATCCCTGTATGCTATTCTTGCCATTTTTTCACCTCCAAAATATTTTATGAGAAAAAAATATCTTATAGACCTTAAGCAGGAAATATTGATTCCCCCTTTTAACTGGCACAGGATGCTGTAAGTCATAGTTATAATTTACATTTTTCTATTTCTTTTTCTTGCCTATCATATATTGTCACTTTATCGTTGATTTTTTAACATTTTATTTATTATCTTTTTTCGAAGATATCGAAGTTTATTTTCATCATAAGTGAATAAGGCTTTCGGAATTATGTATAGGTGGATGACGCTATATTGTTTCCCAACATCTATTCACTATATAAATCACTCAATATTAAAATTTTCCTTTTTATTTCAGCCTTTAGTTCTACGGGTTCAACGACTTTTGCATGGTTCCCCATTTGTATGAAATAGTCAGATAAAAAGTCTATTTCTGTTTCACTTATTGAACCATTCATGACTCCATACCCTTTACTGTCAATTGTAAGTTTATAATAAAGCGAAACATTCGATTTATATTTTTCTACTCCTATCGGTGTTAATTCCACCTTAAGGTCATACTTTTTCTTTGTTTGTAACATTGTAATCATCTCATGTAAGCTGGTTTCTTTTAGATTTAAATTATCCCTTCTGTCACTTAATTCAACTTCCGAAATACGATCACACCGAAAAAGTCTAAAATCTTTCCTAAGATAACAATACGAAGGACAATACCATCTTCCATATTGAGAAAATAACCCAACTGGTTGAATCTCTCTTTTAACACCCAAGTAAGAAATCCAGAGCGACTCATTTTCGATTGCTGCCATAAATAGCTCTTTTAATAAAGGACTTTCTTTACTCTGATTATCTATTTTAAAATCAATCTTATTTTTGATTAAATCTATTTCCTCTTTCATCTTTCCGTTTAAATTCAGATAAAACTTTCTTATGATTGACTGATATTCTGATTCAAAAGGTAGGCTGATAAAATGTTTTAAAGACAAAAGAGCAAAAAAAATAGAGAGAGTTTCCTCTTTTGTAAAAGAGACAGCAAGTAAATTTCTCTCTTCTAAAACTCGATATCCTCCGTTAGCCCCTACCTCTGAAATTAATGGTACCCCTAAAATACTTAATTCTTCTAAATCCCTTAGAATCGTTCTTCTTGAAACATTAAATTCCTTTGCTAAATCGTCTACCTTAAACTTTTTGACTCGATTAATATACAATCTTAATTCATTTAACCTAATTGCCTTGCTCAAAATTTTTCACCTCTTTTGCTAATTGTGTCATCATTTGTCACTATTACATTATATACTGAAGAAAGTATCATAATTGAATTTTTAGGAGGAATTAAGCATGAACCAAACCGAAAAAAAAGAGATTTTAATTGTTATTTTGAACGAATTTGCTGATTGGGAAATATCTTATGTAGCATCTTTCTTAAATAATACAGATAAGTATATCTCTAAGATTGTTAGTGTAAGTGAGGGTGTTATAACATCAATCGGCGGATTAAACGTTCTTCCAGATTACACCTTAGAAAGTGCACCCGAAGATTTTTACGGTTTAATACTAATTGGAGGAAACTCTTGGCGTAAACCAGTAAGCAATAAAGTCATTCCCATAATAGAAAAGGCACTTACAATGGATATTCCAGTAGGGGCAATATGTGATGCGACAGTTTTTATGGGAGTCAATGGTTGGTTAAATGAAGTAAAGCATACAAGCAATGAACTTCATGATTTGAAAACTTATGCACAAGACAACTACACCAATGAGAAGAATTATCTATTAGAACAAGCAGTTACTGACAGAAAAATTGTGACAGCAAATGGAACAGCTTCATTAGAATTTGCAAGAGAAATTCTTGAATTATTAGAAGCATATCCTAAGGATTATATTAATCAACTTTATCAATTTCATAAATTAGGTTATTACGAGGCAAAAAAGATTAGTTTGTAAATATCAACTATTCACAATGATTATAATTATCAAGATGGAAAATTATGGACATTGCGTTTTGGCAACCTTTACTTTCCAACTTCTTTGTATAAGAAAATCATGGAAATCTGATGCTCCTTTAAATTTTCATCTTCCTTTTCCCCCCGCTGCGTTAACTTAATAGCTTCAATGCAAGCTGTTTTATCCTTCTTAGACCAATGTACTCGTTTGTTCAAGAAGAAAAAGATAAACCTTTCAGATCGAATTGGCTATACAGCCAATCTATTGCATCCTTAATATCCTCAGCGATATATTCAATTTCTATGTCTTTTATTTTTTCGTAGTGTTCGTTTAATGCTGAATGACCTGCACCTGTTTTTACCAGTATCTTGATACTATTCGTTTTAGAAGCAGCTAACATATCACTCCATCTATCACCTATAACCACACAATTTTTTAAGTTTAATTTGTATTTTTCAGCACCATTGATAAGCATACCTGTATTGGGTTTTCTGCAATTGCACCCTTCGCTCTGACTATGTGGACAAATAAATATATCATCAAAGCCAAATTTAGTAAGTTCCTCCATAAATTCTTGTGAAGTTGCTTTTCCCTCTGATATTCCTGGTTGATTTGTAAAGGAGAGTACTTTTATTCCATCTTCCTTCAATTTACTTATTTGTTGCTGAGAATCAGAAAACAAGGTAAATGTACCAGGATAGTGTACAGTGTCATCTCCACCAATTGTTCCATCTCTATCTAAAAATACTGCCTCTATTTTACGATTATGATTCATGTAAAACAATCTCCTTACCCCGATATTAATTAAATAATTATTTTAAACTACTTCCCTTAAAGTTGGGGAAGATACATAAGTTCATTTTCCAATGTAGAAATCTTCAAGAATGTCTGTTAGACAATACTTTTATACTACTCCTAGGTTTTTTATTATCACTATAGCAGAACGTATGTTTCGCAGCAATCAAATATTTGTTATTTTACCAAACATTCGATTAAAAATCCCTTTAGAAATATCAAAAACTTCCCTTTTCTTTAAAAGCATCTGTTTATGTAAGTGTTATCCTTCGCAACTATGAAAAAGCATTAATCCTTTTGGATTAACACCCGAATTTTTAGTAGAAAATAATCCCTTACATTAAAATTATTTAAATGAAAAATAAATGCATAATTTGGCATGCTAATTTATCAACATCAGCTAAGTTATGTATGCAATGAAATGTTAAAGTATTCACAAATATATTCTAATTAAGTATCCATACATAATACAGACACCTCCTATCCTTGGTTTGATGGAGGCGCCCGAATTTTTCAAACTTATTCTTCTATAGTACTTTGGCTTATTATTAATTATTCCTCACCCAAGATAGCTAAAGGGCTGAAGGATTCAAAGTGAATGTAACTTCTGGGTACTCCTATTTTGTCTAAGATTGAGACGATAGCTTCCATGAAAGGAACAGATCCGCATAAATAAACTTCTGTATCTTTATTCTTTACAACTGAATTAAGTAAATCCTGATTCACATAGCCTTTTAGATAAAAGTCAAGCCCTTGTTTGTCTTCCGTTGTTGGCGAATCATAACAAACTAGCGTTTTTAAGTTGGTATGACGTTTTTCTAACTGCTTTAAATGCTCTTTAAAAGGATGATACTTACTGTTTTTGGTAGCATATATTAATGTAACTTCACGATTAGGTTGTTCAGAAACAACTGAGTTTAACATACTCAAAATAGGAGTAATTCCAATTCCCCCACTAACTAAAACTAATGAATTATCTTTGGTATCTAAAACAAAATCACCCGCAGGGGCGGAAAATAGTAAAGTATCTCCTTCCTTTATTTCATTATGTAAATAGTTCGAAACAATTCCCTCAGGAGTGCTTCGATCATCATCCTCTCTTTTAACGCTGATTCGGTAATAATCCTTACCAGGTGCTTCCGATATGCTGTAATGCCGAATGTGTGTATATTTCTCACCAGGTATTGTAGCTTTAAGTGTTAAATATTGACCTGGTTTGTAGATCGCCATTTCCTTGCCATCTTTAGGCTTTAAATAATAAGAGGTTACATCTTCACTTTCCTTTATTTTTTTTTCAACATAAAAATCTTTATATCCTTCCCACCCGCCAGCTTGTTTTTTTGTTTCTTCATATAATTTTTCTTCCAAACTTATAAAAGCATCGGAAATGTAGCTATATGCCTTTTCCCAAGCATTAATAATTTCATCTGTAGCAGCGTCACCCAGTACATCCTTAACTGCTTGCAATAATGTTTCTCCCACTACCGGATACTGTTCTGCTTTAATTCCGATAGCACGGTGCTTTTGAGATATTCTCTCGATAACAGGTTTAATAGCATCCAAATTTGTAATATACTCTCCAGCAGCATAAACAGTGTAACCTAATGCCTCTTGTTGAATTCCTCTTTTTTGATTTGTCTGGTTGAAGATATTATACAAGTCAGGTGCTTTTTCAAAGAGTAGTTTATAGAATCTTAAACCAATTTCCTTGCTGTGCTCCTTTAGTATGGGAGCAGTTGATTGAACAATTAATATCGTTTTTTCTTCTAACATGCTATACACCTCTTTAGATAAGTTCATTATTCTTGCAGCAGCTAAATAGTTTAGCTAAAAATCAAACTATCTCTTCCTTTTATAATAGAATAGGCAGACGTCTAAATAAAAAAGAGCTTCACGCTAGTTTCTCCCAAAAGTCGGTCTTTTACCCTAGCCTTTTGGTGACAGTACCCAATCTGCTGAGATCAAATTGCTCTATTTTCCATGTGCTTCTTTACTAGAAATATTCTTCTTAGATATATACAAATTATTAGTATTATCTACTCCCGCATAGAAAATCTCTGAACAACTCTTAAGTTTTTGCTTCCTAAATTCAGCTGTCAACCATTCCTTATCTAAACCAGCAGTTGTTAAGTTTTCCTCCAATAATTCTCCATCAATGATAATATCTTTTTTGATAATTGAACTTGTTGTTTGAATGTGTATATCAAAAGGCGTAAGTGGTCGCTTATTTGAATTGAGCAATACAGATAAACTACCGTCAGTTTCCAGTATGGCAAATTCTACATCGGCAATATGAAAAACATCTTTCGACCTTAATTTCATCATTAATTCATTTATCGTTAACTTCATTTGCTTCATATTCTCATACACAATTATCCCGTTTTTAACCAATGTAACTGATTCAGAATTGATTAATTTCCTTAACTTCCAACTTTTCAAGCCTAAATAACTAGATAATACTGTTAAGATAGCAAACATTATAAAAGCAGTGGTGGCTGATAGTGTAGGAAAATCTTCATTAATAAAATCATTTGCAATTAATGACCCCATTGAAACTGCCATAACAAAATCAACAAAATTCATCTGTGATATAAATCTGGTACCGATTTTTCGACTGAGAAATAATGCTAAAATATATATTACAATACTCTTCAGTATAGTAATAAAAAAAATATCTCCCATTTATGCATTACCATCCTTAAATTTATTATTCTTTAAGTAGTTTGTAGAGAAATTAATAAGCTATTCACTTTTCTTAATAAATCTAGTTCTCTATGTATGAATGTTTTTTATTCAACTTAAATTAAGCTAAGTCCACTTTTTTAGAATTCACTCCCTAGGTGCAAAAAACAAAATTTTATTCTTTTACGCTTGATTTTTTAAAAATTATCTATTATATTTTAGTTAGTAATTGATTAATCACTAACTAAAAGGTGGGAGTTTTTTGAAAGAAAAGCAAAATATGAGTAATCGCCGAGATGAAATTTTATCTGCTGCCATTGAAGTGTTTGCGCAAGAAGGATATTACCGGGCAACAACAATGAAGGTTGCAAATAAAGCAGAGATTTCTCAGCCCTATATATTCCGTTTTTTTTCTTCAAAAGAACTATTACTAGAAGAAGCCTTAAAATTATCGTGGTCTAGAATTCAAGCTGCTTTTTCACAAGTTATCCAATCTGCTTCTGTAGAAAATCTAGAAATAGAACTTATTCAGGCTTATGAAGAAATTATGAGGAATTATGAAAATGAAATCTTGCTGCAAATGCAGGCTCAAACAATAAGAGAAACTAATATCGTTACGCTTATGCAAGAGGAGTTTTTAAAGATACAATCCATCGTATATACAGCCTTTCAAACAGCTGGTGTCTCTAACCCCTCTGAAAAAACTTTATTATTTTTAGCCCGTGGAATGCTGTGTAACATATCCCTAGCTTTAAATTTGCCAAAATTAATGGAAATAGACGACTAACTATCGTCTATTTTATTAAAAAATAGTTATTGATCAATCACTAAATAAAATAGAAAGGCTGAACTTATTATGAAAAATGTTATTGTATTAGGTGCAACCGGCGGTACTGGAGCTGCCATTACAGAGGAATTACTAAATAGAGGAATTAAAACGATAGCTTTTGGTAGATCTATGGAAAAACTTCATAGCTTAAAAGAAAAATTGGGTAATAGCCATTTATTGACATTGGAATCAGGAAATGCCTTTGACTATAACAGTATTTATGATGCTGCTAAAGATGCTGATGTAATTTTTCAATGTGCAGCTGTTCCATATGTGGAAATGCATCATTCTCAAATTCCTTTAGGAAAGGCTGTCATGACTGCTGCAGATAAACTTAGCAAAAAAATCGTATTTATTGATGGAATATATCCCTATGGAAAAGCCAGAACCCCATTAGTCGATGAGGAACATCCTAAAAACCCCCATACAAAGAAGGGAAAAGTTAAACTTGAATTAGAAAAACTAATTTTCAGTAATGAGTGGATAAAGGCCGAAACAATGATTATAAGACTTCCAGATTATTATGGCCCTACAGCAAATTTCAACTCCTATTTAGGGATGACGTTAGTAAATATAGCGAAAGGAAAAATATCTTCTTATATTGGTTCTCTTTCTATTCCAAGAGAGTATGTATATCTACCAGATGCGGCAAAAATGATAATAGAACTTGCTATGAATAATGATGCATACGGACAAAACTGGAATATCCCAGGAAACACTATAACCGGCAAGAGACTTATCCAGATAGCACAATCTACAGCAGGAAAATCTGCTCCGGTAATCCCCTTAACAAGATACATGTTAAAGCTGATTGGAATATTCAGCCCTGTCATGAAAGAGCTGGTTGAAATGTCTTATTTAACAAAAACTCCTGTTTACTTAGATGGCAGCAAGTATAAAAAGACAATTGGTTCCTTAATCCAAACTTCATTTGAAGTAGGTATAGCCGAAACAATTCGCTCCATTCAAAAAGACACTCAGTCAGCCAAATAATATATTCAGATATTGAGCGAATTTAGGATATAATTATTCTAGCTTCTAAATAAATTCCAATAATTAAACAGAAATACTAAAGAAAGATTCTTATATTCATTCTCATTTTTTAAGGCTGCAGTTTCATGAAGGTTTATTTCTAATACCAACAGCGTGAATACACGTATCTTACTACTAAATCAATGCTAAACCCTCGTGTAGTTCACGCTGTTGCCCTGATACCAATAGGAATTATCTTGTCTTCAAGCTGCTTTATTTTTTGGAACTAATTAATTTTATGAACGATTATTCATCTTCACAATTTGGCTATTTCTTACTGCAATATAAGCCCCAGCTTTATCCTTTATTTCAATAAGCTTTAGCTTCCTCTTCCAGTGCCTTTATTTGTAGTAATCATGGAACTCATTAAGATGTGCTAATACAATCTTTCCAGTAATAATAGGCCGATCAGCCGTAACGTAGAAAGTAGCAGTAAATCAATAACGAATACAAAAATCCATCAGCCTCCATTAAAATCTAAATTAATTGGCTCTAGTGGTAAAGTATCTCGTATCAGCATATTAGTCGATGGCACAGAAAGATTTACTTCTTCAAATTTAAAACCATCAGCCCATACTTTGCCTGTTCCTGTTAGCAGGACTCCGAAGTGGATCGATTTACTTTCTTTCGGAACATCTAAAACTATCGTATAAAAGTTCCAATCTGTTGTACCTTCTATCGGCCGATCGTCCATATTATCAAATTGGATTACATCGCCTAAAGCATTGTCTACTCGACACCATACTCCACACTTTCTAACTTCTTCTGTCTTTATAAAGCAAGACATTTTAATACGTTTTCCTTTCCAATTATCTGCAGAAAAACTTTGCATCATTGTTCCAAATTGTCCTTCTCCTATATCTGCTTTTGAAGTCAGCAAGCCTGATTTCGTACCTGTATGAAATACTTGTTCATCTGTTCTCATTTCATATAATGCTGGGTTTGAACCGCTTAAATTCCATCCTTTAATTATTGTATGATCACTCATCACTTTTTCCTCCATTCCTTGAAGTATTCGCATTACTCTGCGGTATTTTCCTGGCGGCATAGTATATAGCTCTTTAAAAGAACGTGTGAAAGCTTCTTGTGACTGAAAATGTAATTTAAACGCAATGTCAATTAGCGATTCATCTGAAGATAATAATTGCATTGCTGCTGTTGCCAGTCTTCGTTTTCGAATATATTCACTTATCGTCAATCCAGTTTCCTCTTTAAAGATTCGTGATAAGTGAAATTTTGAATAACCGATTTTTGATGCATAATCCTCTAAATGCCAATCTTCTAACAAATAGTCTTCTAGAAAACAAATTACATCTTGAGCTACTTTGCGATACACTTTACTCACCTCACTTATAATATTAGAGGATAACCGATTATATTTTTTGATATTATTTGCTAGCTTTATTATGTTTTTAATCGGTAGAGATTTTCTCTTGTGGATAGGTTGGTTTACAATTAGAACAATCGTTCCTATTATACCGATTTAAAGGCGAATATGAAAAAGGGAACAAGTAACTGTAAGGTTCTTGGGAATAATATTCCAACCAAATAAAAAAACGAACAATTATACGAAGTATTTTCGTATAACTGTTCGGGGTAATTTATTTTAAGAAAGAAAACTGGTGGTAATCCCTGCAGATTGGATACACTTCGCTTTTATAGGTTTTAAAGTTTTAAGACACGGTCTTTCTTCACCTGCAGGCTCTAAAACAGCTTCCAAGGAATCCATGTGTATTCTGCCTGCTCCATTTTTCCTACTAACAATGTTTAAGGGTTGAAAAAATATGGAACTAATGAAACGAATTGGTTTCACTACTAAATTAGCGCTTGTTCTCTTTACCCATTATCTATTTTATTTCCACCCTCTTCTATTGAAATCCACTATTATTATCTCTTTATGGAACATAAATCTTTTAATTGTATGTATTGAACCATTTTCGCAATTGATTAATATGTGCTTGATGATATCTGTTATGGTCCGCCAGATGCCAAATCCCCCATTGAATGGTTGCATCGTTTCCATCTTCATATTCCACTGTTTGAAGTAAATCTTTATCCGTTAGCTGGCGGCATACAGATTTAAGCAAAGATAAAACATAATCATATTCGTTTAGAAGTACTTCTAATGAAATATCTGTAACTTGCGGTAATTGATTATTTTTATCTAACATTGGTCCATATCTATCTTCAAGTTCTATGGGAATTACCTTTCCTCTTATTCGATAGACCCAATTTAAGTCAACATACATTAAATGTCTCAGCAATTGAGCCGTACTATTGTCATTTTGACTTGGACCTTTATATTCTAGCTCCTCTTGATCCATACCAGCCACAATTGATTTGAGTCTTTGATAATTATTTTCTACCATGGAATATAGCATACCCACGATAGGATCCATTTGCGAATCTCCCTTTAAATCTAATATCAACCTCATTCTCCTCTTTATATACCAATATAATCCATAATTGTATTTCCTGTTAAATTTTTCCTATGGAACTGACATACTCCGTTGTACACCATAAGAAACTATCTTCCAAACACTCTAAGGAAAGCATCATTAGTTCAAATAATATCTAAGTTTTTTAAAACCCTTTGTTTTAAATAATTATACTGTTTCTCATTTGTATCCATATATGCTTCTTCTCTGTTTGAAGGACTATCTAAGTATACGATAGCTTCTCTAAATTGAGATGCTGTAAAATCGTATCGTTTTCCATTCAAAACATTATAAAAATGCCATCCATCAGGAAGTTTAGTTTTTTTAATTTCTCCACCTAATATATCATTTACCACTAATGTGGTTACACCACAATGTCCCTTTGCTGGATTGTCCTCACTCCATTTTGAACTTGATTCTAAAGACCAAGATTTATGCAGAGCTTCTTCTATCTGTTTTATTTTTAATGAGTTATTCTCCATATAATTCAGTTCCCCCTTTTACAAGAGCGTATTTTTCCTTATTGGCATTATTCCATTAATCAATCCATCTATTGTTTTCAAAGCAATCTTGCCTGTTACTTTCAAAAGAATTTTGCAAAAAGAAAATGATGGGAAACCTCCTTAGATTAATGAATAACAAATTCGCAGATTTTAACAATATTGAAATAGAATGTCTATTCATGTTGATCATTCTTATACTTTAACCATTCATCAATTTCCGATTTCATAAATCTTTTTTGATTATCGATTTTTAAGTAGGGAATAAATTGATATGTATCATAACTACTTAATTTAGCCCTTTCCAAATCATCTTCCTTTATGATTTTTCCTATCGCTTCCTCACTTATCTGAAGATATTCGGAAAGTTGAGAGATTGTCATTAAAACAGGGATAGCTTGCTTATTAGTGGTTTTATTCTCTAAATTTTTAAAATTATCACTTAAAATAAATGCAGCTAATACTATTGATATTCCCAATATTAATACACCAACTATATAGGTTTTCTGTTTCAAGCTTCAACCCTCCATAACGTAATTTTCCTTATTAAATAATGTATATCAACCATTTCTCTCTACTCCATACTCTACTAGAGAAGGCTCATTATAAATCTTTTAATCCACTAAAATCCTATCTCCTTTACTTGTCGGTTGAGAAGTCACCAAAAACTCTACTTCATTATTTGATTTATTAAACATCTGGTGTGGCACTAAAGGTGGAACCTCTAATCCCTCGTGCGGTTTTAACGTTATTTCTTTGCCGTCAACTTCAATCGTTGCTACTCCTGATAAAACATAGAAAAACTGGCGCGCGTGTTGATGATAATGTCTTACTTCTGATGTATGAGCAGGCATACGTTCATGAATTATACTCAAATCTTGATTCTTCACTAAATGCCATCCATCACAATTATCTCCCCATAGGTAATGTTCCGCATTGCTTTTATTTTTTTTCACTCTTTTTCTCTCCCCCCTTATATTATTAATAACATAACTCCATCCATCCTTCTTCCTCTTTAACTGCGAGTTAATTATTCTCGTCATTCATAACCATTTGGATGAAATGTTGGGCAGGCATTGAAAGTTCATCTTCTCTTCTCCTGCAGATGGAGATAGGGTTTTTTAACTCAATCCCTTCTACATTCACTTTTGCTAAATCTCCACGAGCAATATATTCTTTAACTTCTAGAGACGAGGCAAAAGTAACCCCATAACCTTCCATGACAACCCTAATCGCTTCATTTAATCCATTAATTTGTAAGCCGACGGTTGGTTGATTAATGCTGTTTATTGTACATAGCGAAACCAACTTTTCACGTGCAGAACTGCCCTTTTCTCTAAATACAAATGGCTCGCACATAATTTGATCTAATGTAACCTTTTTTAAAGCAAACTTATGGTGTTTGTGCACTACAAACCACATTTCATCTTCAAATAATTCTCTTCTGGTTAGAAATGGATGGAATTCTCTTTTCCCACCGATGAAAGCTATTTCTGCCTGATAATTAATTAATTGATCCATCGCTTTAAGCGAATTAGTAGTAGTTAATTCTACTTCAACCTCAGGATATCTTCGCTTATATTTTGCAAGCCATTTAGGCAGCAGGAAATTTGCTGGAAGATAGGTTGCAACAATGCGCAGCTTTCCGATCGACCCATTTTTATATTGTTCAAGATATACTTCCATTTCTCCTTCAAGAGAAAACACTCTTTTAGCGTGTTTGGCAAGTTCAATCCCTGCTTCCGTTAATAAAATCCCCCTCCCTTTTGGAGCTAATAAAGTCATCCCTATCTCTTGTTCTAACTTTTTTATTTGTGCTGTTACAGCAGGTTGACTTATATTCAGCTCCTCTGCAGCACGAGTAACATTTCCTTTTTCAGCAACAATGTGAAATAGCTTCAAAGCGTGAAGATTCATATTACACCTCTAGATTCATAGATAAAAGTTATCAATGACAAATAAATATATATTAGATTTATTTATTATTTTCTTTTATTCTAAAATTACAAAAACTAATTCGCAATAAAAATTTTCTTTTAAAGAGGTGAATGGGATCTACAAGATACCCAAATAATGATGAAATTTGTATGTATTGACTGTAAGAAAGAATCTACTTCAAACGAGTTTGTATATCATTGTTCATGCGGCGGTCTGCTTGATATTGTGCATGACTTTCAACATTATGATGCTGACTTATTAAAGCATTTATTTAAAGAACGTCTTTCTGAGCGGATGACACCTTATGCAAGTGGTGTATGGAGATACAAAGAGTTAATCTTTCCTGAGTTGCCTGATAACTTTATTGTCACAAAATATGAAGGGAATACAGGATTATATGCGTCAGAATTACTACAAACTTATACAGGGCTTAAACAAGTTTATATCAAGGCACAAAGTGAGAACCCTAGTGGTTCATTTAAAGATAACGGCATGACTGTTGCTGTTTCTCATGGCAACTCCTTAGGATATAAGAAGTTCACTTGTACGTCAACCGGGAATACTTCTTCTTCTTTAGCGATGTACGCATCCATTGCTAGCGCAGATTCTTATGTGTTCGTTCCAGATAAAGATATCTCTTTAAATAAGGTTCTGCAGACAGTTTCTTATGGTGCAAAAGTGTTTAGTTTTCCGGGGACTTATGATGACGGCATTCATTTTTTAGAAAAATATAGCAGCGAGCTTGAATTATATGTTTGTAATTCTATCAATCCATTTAGAATAGAAGGACAAAAAAGTATTATTTATGAAATCGCACAGTATTTAAACTGGGAACTACCTGAATGGATAATCGTTCCTGGTGGTGCTTTAAGCAATGCAACAGCATTAGGAAAAGGATTATCTGATTTATATACGCTGGGATTAATAAAGAAAATGCCGCGAGTGGCAGTTGTACAAGCAGAAGGTGCTAGCCCATTTCATAAAATGGTGTCTCAACAACAAAAGGAACTTATTCCTGAGCCTGTTCCTTACACTCGTGCTTCTGCGTTGAATATCGGTAATCCACCAAGCTGGAAAAAAGCGCTGCAAACTCTATTGCAAACACAGGGAGTTACTATATCTGTAACGGATGAGGAAATACTTGATGCTAAAGCTATGATTGATAAAAGTGGGATTGGCTGTGAGCCTGCTTCAGCGGCAACACTTGCCGGACTGCGCAATTTAGTTTCTAAGCAGGTAATTGATAAAGAAGAATCCGCATTATGTATTCTGACTGGAAATATTCTCAAGGACACGGATGTTTTAAAATACTACCATCATGAAGAAAATACCAATGCCACCTATAAAAATACCATCCATCATACCAATCTATCACGAAACAGCATAACTAATAGCATGAACGGTGAAAAATGAAAGTCGAAAGAACTTGACGGCTGATCGAAATTCTTTTTATGAATCTACTTTAACAAAAACGTTCCTACCTCTACAGGAACGTTTTTATTACTACATTTGTATATCCTATTTAATTTTTTTAAATAACGCTCGATAAATAGTTGACTTAAGCAAGCATTTTGACTAGAATAAGAAAATAATGACATTATACTATTAAATGAGGTGTTAAAAATGATAGATGTGCAGAGTAAGTTTGGATTTGAATTCAGAAAATTCAATAGATTTTACACAGATGTTTTAGGGTTCCTAAATGAACATATCTATAATAGCCCTTTTTCATTAACAGAAACTCGTATTCTCTTTGAAATTTATAATACAGAAAATTGTACAGCCAAAAATATTCAAGAAAGATTAGATTTAGATGGCGGTTATGTAAGTAGAATTATCAAAAAATTCGAAAAAGAGAAAATGGTTTATAAGCAAAAATGTAAAGATGATGGCCGTAATCATCTTTTATATGTTACCAGTCATGGGGAATTGATTTACAAAGAGTTGGAGAAAAAAGCTAATCAGCAAGTAGAATACATACGTGAAGCTTTGAGCCCTGAACAGCAGCAAAAGCTGATAGCCTCCATGTGTACAATCCAAGAAATTCTTTCTGCCTCATTTAACGAAAAAAACGAGGAAGCCGTTTCTATTAGAAGTTATTATACTTTAGAAGATATTAACAACATGATTAAACAACAATGGTTATTTTATAATCAAGTCCATAAATGGGATTATAGTTTTTTAGCCTATCTTGAGGAGACATTTCATGCTGATATCGAAAGAATCTGGATTGTAGAAATAAATCGTGAATTTGCAGGCTGTATTGGCTTAGTAAATGATGGCAATAAAGTAGGACAGTTAAGATGGTTTTTAGTAAATCCATCCTTTCACAAAAAAGGAATCGGCACCCAACTTATTAACGCTCTTATCCAATACTGTAAAGATCATGATTATGAACGAATTTTTCTTTGGACCGTTAGTGATATGGTGACAGCTAGACCACTATATAAAAAATTCGGATTTGAAATAATGGAAATACAAGAGAAAAAGTCTTTGTGGGGAGCCAATTTAATAGAAGAACGCTGGGATTTAGATCTTAAAAAAAGCTAATCACTATTATTTGAGGGGTAAATATGCAAAGAACATTTCATTACGCATGGATTATTGTTTTTGTTACATTTTTGACTTTTTTAGCCGTTCAAGGTGTTCGCCTTTCATTTGGAGCTTTTGTTGAGCCATGGGAAACAGATTTTTCCATGGATAGAGGAACCATTTCTCTTATCTCCACTTTGAGTTTTGTCATCTATGGGCTGTCTCAACCACTTATTGGGAGACTAGTAGATAAATGGGGGGCTCGTCTCATTTTATCCTTTAGTACTTTCCTAGTAGGAATAAGTATTTTTCTTACAGCTTTCGTAACACATCCCTGGCAGTTATTCTTTCTCTATGGAATTATGGTTTCTCTCGGTGTGGGAGGAGCATCCAATGTAGCTGCCACAGTAGTTATAACCAATTGGTTTAACGAAAAACGTGGACTTGCGTTTGGAATTATGGAGGCTGGCTTTGGTGCAGGACAAATGCTTCTCGTCCCTGGATCTCTTTTGCTGATCCATTTACTAAATTGGAAAATGACCGTAGTTATCTTAGGCGTCTTTTTAGTGCTTTTTGTCTTTCCTATCGTTCTTTTATTTTTGCGAAATCATCCTAGAGAAAAAGGGGTAGTTCCTATTGGCGGCGAAATTGCCGAAGACGATACAGTTCCAAAAAAGACTCTAGACACAAACGCTTCCATAGGTAATGTCTTTCTAAAAAGACAATTTTGGTTTTTAATTTTACCTTTTGCAATCTGTGGTTTTACTACCACAGGATTAATGGATACACATCTTATACCATTTTCGCATGATCATGGTTTTTCAACAAGTGTTACTAGCGCTGCCGTAAGTATACTTGCTGGGTTTAATATTATTGGTATCTTACTATCTGGTATAATAGCTGACCGCTGGAGCAGCCGCAAAATGCTATTTCTATTATATGTAATGAGGGCAATATCTATTGGGATTCTCTTGTCTAGTCACAATCCTGCATTATTACTTATATTTGCAGTAATCTTTGGATTGGTCGACTTTGCTACTGTTGCTCCAACTCAATTGCTGGCAACGCAGTATTTTGAGGAATATTCCATTGGATTCATTTTAGGGTGGCTATTTCTTAGTCATCAAATAGGATCGGCATTGGGCGCCTATTTACCAGGCTTCTTTTATAACGAAACAGGTAGTTATACTATTTCTTTTTATTTTTCCATAATAATCTTAGTAGGAGCAGCCATCTTAAACATATTCCTTCCTGAACCTCATAAGATTACACAAAAAGAAAAATAGCCGTTCAAAAATAGCTACAAGATTAAAGGTAAGCCTAATAAACTGGCTTACCTTTCTATTAATTTACCCTGTTATGTTGACTAAATTTATTCGAAATTAATCAAGATATTACTTTATCCAATTTTCCTAATAATCTTTTATACTTTGATAAAGTTTCTTGATCTTCTATCTTAATACCTGATTGGAAAAATGTAACGTCGCCAGTTCCCTCTTTATTTATTAGATTCTTTTCTTCAAGAATTCTTTTTAAATTCTTTGCTGTTCCCATACTTCCAGAAATTATATTCGTATTATCAGGGAAAATTGCTCTTATGCTGTTTTCAAAATATGGGAAATGGGTACATCCAAGCACAATTGTTCCATATTGCGTGATATCGAACGAAGCCAATTGTTCTTTTAAATAAGGAATTACTTTCTCTTTCCTGAATTCAAAGTTCTCAGCAAATTGGACAAGACCAGGAAGAGCTAAACTGTCAACAATATCATGTTGGTCCAAACTTCTGACAAGATTATGAAATTTTTCTTCTTGAAGAGTTAAATTAGTTGCCAATACTAATACCTTTTTTTGTTTTCCTTCACAACTTTGAATTGCTGGTTTTACGGCAGGTTCAATTCCCAAAATAGGAAAATCATATTTATGGCGAAGATCGTCTACGGCGATACTCGTTGCCGTATTACAGGCAATCACTAATGCTTTAATACCTTGATCAGCTAAGAAGTCTGCTGCACTAAAAATATAATCTCTTACTTCTTCTTTCGATTTTTCACCATACGGAACATGTAAGGTATCTGCATAAAATAAGTAATCCTCATTTGGAAGCAACCGCAATGCTTGGTGAAGAACACTTATTCCACCAATTCCAGAATCAAAAAATCCTATTCTCACTACTTTTCAACCTTCTTCTTATGTATTTATATCAATTATTAAGAATACCATTTTTTCTAAACGTTTTTAAGTTCTAACTTTTGTTTAGGTAAACGCTATCTAATGAATTAGGAGTCCCTCAAGTGTATAATATTATGAATTTTCCTATCAGAGCAGCAATGCTAAACAGGCATTGCTACCCAATGTCCGGCTGAAACCTCTTTAAGGAGTGTATTCTCCACCTCATATTTAACTTGTCGATTATCTATTGGATCCATTTTTTTCTTATTTTTTTCTATCTTAGGATCAGGGATTGGGATGGCGGAAAGTAATGCCTTCGTATAATCGTGTAAAGGATTGGAATAAAGCTCTTCGCTTTCGGCAATTTCTACTATTTTCCCTGCATACATGACAGCAACTCTGTCACAAATATGTTTCACCATAGCTAAGTCATGAGCAATAAACAAATACGTAAGACCCAGTTTTTGTTGCAATTCTTCTAGGAGCTTTACTATCTGTGCTTGAATGGACACATCCAACGCAGATAACGGTTCGTCACAAACGATGAAAGATGGCTCCACTGCCAGTGCTCTTGCAATGCCGATTCTTTGCCTTTGCCCGCCTGAAAATTCATGTGGATAACGGTAAGCGTGACTAGCTTCCAACCCTACCATTTCTAATAACGCTTCTACCCTTTTTAAACGGTGATGGGGATCTTTATATAGCTGATGAATATCTAGCGCCTGGCCAATAATATCAAGAACTTTGAACCTTGGATTAAGACTTGCATATGGATCTTGAAAAATAATTTGCATATGACGTCGAAGCATTTTCAACTCTTTCTTATTTAGTCGATTAACAGGAATTCCCTGAAATAGGGTTTCGCCACTAGTTGGCTCATGCAAGCGTAAAATCGATCTTCCTGTCGTTGATTTACCAGATCCTGATTCTCCCACAAGCCCTAATGTTTCACCAGCATGGATATGAAAACTAATGTCATCTACTGCTTTTAATATTTTCCCCTTGCCAAGATCAAAATGCTTGTTTAATGAATTAACCTCAAGGATTGGATGAAGACGCGCTTCTGAAGTTATACTGACTTTTCGTTTCACCTTCTTCTTCTCATCAAGTCTTGGTAAAGCATTTAGCAGCTTTTTTGTATAGGCATGCTTGGGCTGCTCAAATATGTCCTCTGTTGTGCCAGTCTCTACTATTTCTCCTTCTTTCATCACTACAACACGATCACACATTCCTGCCACTACTCCGAGATCGTGTGTAATTAGAATGATAGAAGTGCCGAATCGCTGCTGCATCTCCTTCATCAAAGCAAGAATCTGAGCCTGAATGGTAACATCTAATGCCGTAGTTGGCTCATCTGCAATTAGAAGAGTTGGCCGGCAAGCCAATGCCATTGCGATTACTACTCTCTGCCTCATCCCGCCTGAAAATTCATGTGGATACTGATTAAATCTTTCTTCGGGATTCCTTATACCAACAAGCCGCAGTAATTCCATTGCCTGATTTTTCGCTTGTGATTTTGACAGACGTTGATGCTTAGAAATCCCTTCTGCAATTTGCTTCCCAACTTTAATCGTAGGATTTAAAGAAGTCATTGGATCTTGAAATATCATTCCAATATCTTTTCCGCGAATTCCTTCCATTTCTTTTTCCGTTTTTTCTGCTAGATTTTCTCCCAAAAATGTTATATCGCCACTTTTCAAGTGAGATGGCGGGGATGGTAGTAGTCGCATAATAGAACGAGCTGTTACGCTCTTTCCACTACCGGACTCCCCAACTATACCTAATGTCTCTCCCTTTTTAATATCAAAACTAACTCCCTTTACCGCTTCAAGCTCTTGTTCATTTGAAGTAAATGAGACTCTCAGATTATCAACCTTTAATACTACTTCCATAATCTCCCCCACTATCTTTTTTCTTATTTCTCGTTTTCTTTCAAACTATGTATTGATTTTTCTGATATCTACAAATAAAATATACTATACAGGTCGGAATAATGCAATTTAAAGAAAAAGGGGGGAAACAATACTTTGGAACCTGTTCATGTAAAAAGCACCAACGTTAGTAATCGTACTAGAGCATTCTGTAATCTTGTACAAGAAAGCTTTATAAAGCTTCAAAAAAGACCTGTTTATCGCTGGGCAATCTATATTTTGGGCTTGCCTCTCACACTCTTCGCCTTGTTCCTGTATTTGTTCAAGAAACAGAATGATCCTTCAAAAAAATCTATGGAAGAAATAGAAGAACAATTACGTAAAGAAGGGCATTGGGAAAGCTTACATAAAAAATTTCGCTTACAACTAGAAAAGAAGGTACAATTTTTCAATCAAGCACATACACCCTCTGAACTAGATAAAGAAGCAAGAAAATGGGCGAATGAGCAATTTCAAACGGACATAATGGAAAGAAGCAAGGAAAAAATGCTTGCGTTAGGAAACAAGAAGGTATCCTTTTCAGAAACCTTCCTAGCTTTCATCACAAACAAAAAGATAATTTCCCTTTTGTTTTTACCTGGTTTACTGATGTATGTATTTTTGCTGATCTGTATTAATCCCTATCTAAAGTTCATCCTAGAGCGATTAATAATGAGCATTTTTGTCATTTTTGGCGTAACACTTCTTGTCTTTACTATTTTATATTTTTCACCATTTGATCCGGCAGTTAATATCCTTGGGGAAACAGCAACGAAAGATCAGATTGCCAACTTTAATCATATCTATGGTCTTGATCAGTCTTATTTTCACCAATTGATACAAGCCTTTAAAGGAATTTTCACCTTTGATTTAGGCAATTCCTACACAGGAAATGAGGAAGTCGCAAACAGTATTGCAAGAAAGTTTCCAATCACATTTACACTTGCTTTTATTTCGCTTATTATGGCAATCCTTATTGCGATTCCTATAGGCATTATTTCAGCAACTAAACCTAACTCTATTTTTGATTATAGTTTTATGTTTATTGCTTTAATCGGTTTATCTATTCCAAATTTTTGGCAAGGGTTAATCTTTATTCTTAATTTTTCGATTAAATTAAAATGGTTTCCAGCTACATACGTACCTGATAATTGGATTTCCATTATCATGCCTGCAGTCGTTCTTGGAACTGGTCTTACTGCTTCTATTGCCAGGATGATGCGTTCTTCTACCCTTGAGATTATTAATGAAGATTATATTATCACCGCAAAGGCAAAGGGATTAAGCAAGTCAACTGTAATATGGAGGCACGCTGTCACTAATGCCATGATTCCCGTCATTACCGTCATCGGTCTATTGTTTGGCGGAATGCTTGGTGGAGCAGCTGTGACAGAAAAAGTTTTTAATATTAGCGGAATAGGAAGCTTTATTGTTGATAAGCAATTCATACCTGATATTCCGAGTATTTTGGGCGGAGTGGTTTATATTGCCATAACGATTTCCCTAGTAAATTTATTAATTGACGTATTGTATGCATTCTTTGACCCACGTATACGTACGAAAATGAACCAATATTAAAGCAGGTGTTACGATGTCTAATACTACGGTAGATACACCACATTACCGAAGAAAACAAGCACAGAAAGTACCTTTAGAATATTCACAAGCAGTTTTTTCCTTAATCGTTTCTCTTATTCTGACCATCATTTTCTTAATTAATGGCTTTGATTATTCATCAGCTGTGATTAAACCATTTTTCTTAAGTGCATTTGCTGCCTATCTATTCGTATCAATCATACAGGTATTGATTACATGGAAGATTAAACAAAACCTGAAGCAGTTTGGCTCTATTCAAAAATCAACAAGAAAATGGGGATATTTTCAGTTATTAAGTGTACTGGTTGGGAATGTATTTACTGCTTCATCCGGACTATTACTAATTAAAGAAAACAAATCAATTGACTATATATTTGCTGTTTACATGCTACTAACACAGTTTTTTGTGATTGCTGTTTCTGCTTTAAATTTGTTTAAACCATATGTTGCAGATACGTTTTTACTAGGCATGTATATTCTCATTGCGATTTCTTTTTTTTATCTTTACGTCTTTTATTTTCTATTCAAAAAAGACAGAAGTACTTTAAACGCTACAAAAGTTATCGTACTTTCTTTAATCTTGTTCCTTACTGCACTATCAGGGAACTTATTTGCCCTTCTTTTAGGAATAAATTTCTTGCGTGATTTAAGAAAAGAAAAACAATCTGGGAAAGCTGGATGGAATACAACGTGGAGGAAAATAACCAATAATGCTTCTGCCATGCTTGGCCTATTCTTTATTATTTTTCTGTTTGCTTTATCTATATGCAGTTATCTGACATTCGATAAAGATATGGCAATGGAGAATAATTACGGTGCCATCCTTCAGACACCCAGTCTTGCCTATCCTTTAGGTACAGATGATTTTGGTAGAGACCTTTTTTCTAGAATTATTTTTGGAGCAAGAATTTCATTAACTGTAGGGTTTCTATCTACTATTATTCCATTATTTGTCGGTGGGTTCTTAGGTGCCTTAGCTGGTTATTATGGTAATCGAGCAGATAACGTAATCATGAGACTATTGGATGTATTGTACGCTATTCCTGGTATTTTACTTGCAATTGTCATTATTGCCGCATTCGGTTCGAACACTATTACCCTCATTATCGCTTTAAGTGTTGGATCTATCCCAACATATGCACGCACGATGAGAGCAAATATTCTCATGATTACGAATCTCGAATATATTGAATCCGCAAGAGCATTGGGAGCAAATAATTTTACCATCCTGTTTAGGCACGCAGTTCCAAACTCGCTTGCACCGATGATTGTTAAGTCAACCCTTACTATTGGCAGTGCTGTGATAGCTACAAGCAGTTTAAGCTATCTTGGATTAGGGGTTGAACCGCATATTCCAGAATGGGGGAATATTCTAAAAATCGGGAGTGCCTATCTTGAATCCCATTCCTATCTTGCCATTTATCCTGGATTATGCATCATAGCCTTAGTCCTTTCCTTCAATTTTTTGGGAGACGGTCTTCGAGATGCATTGGATCCTAAGTTAGATTAATAAAAAAATATATTTAGGGGGAATTTTGCATGAAAAAGAGTTTATTAGCCTTCTTGCTTGTCTTTGTTTTAGTCGCGGCAGGATGTGTCAATACGAAATCAAGTGTTGAGGAAGACAAAAGGAATGATGGGAAAACAAGTGCAAAACCTACCATTGAAATCTTGGGCAGCAGCACAAGTGAGTCTGACATCAATATTTTAAGAGATCAATTAATAAAAAATGGATTTGATGTTAAATTAAATCTTCAACCAGACTATGCGAGCTTCAAAGCGCAACAAGATGCTGGAAATTATGATGTTGCGGTATCTAGCTGGACGACTGTAACAGGTAACCCAGATTATGCAGTACGCTCCCTCTTTAAAACAGGCGGAGATTATAGTATTTTAGCAGATGAAGACATTGATACTTTAATTGATAAGGCAAGTACGCAATCACCGGATCAATATAAAGAAACATATAAGGAATTAGAACAAAAACTAGTATTTGATAAAGCTTATATCGCTCCTTTATACATTTCTTATAAAGCCCAAGGAGTAAATAAAGAAGTCTTGGATCCAGCAACTGTTCGACTTGCAAAATCTAGAGCAATCGCTTGGGAAACAATTGACTTTAAAGATACTTCCAAACGAAATACAGATCCATTAATTGTTCAACAGGCTATTTCTACACTGACCTCTCTTGATCCGATTAAAGGAAATGATGGATCTATTAATACATTAAACACAAATATGTATGTCCGTTTAATTAATTTAACAGATGACGACCAAGTCACTGCGGAAGGATCTCTATCTCATAATTACAGTATCGCTGATGGAAATTCTGAATATTACTTCTTACTAAGAGATGATATTAACTTTGCACAAATCAAAGACAAGAAAGCTGTTGATACTGGAGAAAGAGTTGGTGCAGACGATGTTATCTTCTCACTTGACCGCGCCAAAGACAAAAATTCTGTTCCTGATCACCGTACATACAGCCTTCATGAACATATAAAAACAACGGAGCTTGTGACAGATTTAGCAGAATTAAATGCGAAAGAAGCTGGAAGCGGCACAACCATAAAAGCAGCACTAGAAAAAAATCTTGACAAGGAAATTACGGAATTAGTCTCTGATAAAAAAGATGCAAATAATAAGGAAGGCAAATATCAAGTAGTTAAAGTCACTACTACTGAGCCATTCCCCCAAGTTTTAAATTATTTAGCCCATCAATCTGCAGGTATCGTTTCGAAGAAACAAGTAGAAAGTATTAATACGTATGATGTAGCTTCCTTTGACATTAATAAAGACATTCCTTATGGGGATCAAAATACAGTAACTGAAGGCGACAAATATAATAATACATTATTTGCTAGCGGTCCCTATATTCTTTCTTATAAAAATGATTACGAAGCAGTATTCTTAAAGAATCCAGCATACCAAAAAGGTACCGATTTTGAGCCGAAAATTTCTACTGTTCAAGTACGCTTTATAGCAGATGCTGATAGCGCCCTTTCTTCTTTACGAAATGGGGAAATTCACCTTTTCAATGGAGTACCTGAAACGAAATATAATCTAGTGGAAGAAGATAGCAAGCTTACCCTGCAACGCCAAGAAAGTAACGGTGTAACCTACTTATTATTCAATACGAAAAATAGAGAAGTAGCGAATAGTGATGATTTAAGAAAAGCAGTATTGTATTCTATTAATCAAGACGATTTTATTAACTATTATCAAGGCAATAAAATTAAAGCAGTTTCAACCGTAAGTCCATTAGTAGAGACTGGCAATGAGTTAAACGCCGATGCTGATAAAGTAAAAGAGTATTTAAAAAAGTACAACGAAGGTAAATAACTATTCCTCTCTCTATCCTATCTTTTAGTTAGGATGGAGAGAGTTTCCCACCAAAAACCAAATTCTCATCCATTTTTTCTATAGATATTCTTCTAATTAACTTTAGATGGTGTTCTCTCCTATTTATGAGTAAAAATGCTCCCCCTAACCTTTTTTGCAAAGGTATTGTGAATCAAGAAGCTTAGCATATTATCCATCACCATTTTTTGATTAAAGAATTACTTCCTTTATTTTTTCAAAAGTATTACTAATAATCTCTCTTGAGAATTCTTAAATTCGTTAATAATAATGAAATAATCAAAATAAGAATAGCCAATGCCCACCAGAAGGCATTAATGGGCGCATCATGCTCCACAATAATTAATCTTACTATAGCTGTAATACCAATATAAATGAGATAGCGTAATGGAAAATGAAAATGCGAATCAAAATACTTGATTATTAAAGCTATAAATTCGAAGTATAAGAAGAAAGTAAGCAGTTCCTCAGTAAATAAATAATAATCTCTTTCATCCTCTGTTACAAAAGCGACATAGGAAAAGATAAACCATGTTTCTTTTATAAGAAGAAAACTCAATGTTATCCCTATAAGAAACAAACAGCTATTCAATAATGCTTGTAAAAATATAGGCAGTTGCGTAAAAAACTTGATTAGATTAGCTCTAACACTTTGCATCCATCTAGCTCCTTTTATTAGGTATGTTATCTATTTAATATGAGCCATATTTTTATTATTAACCATTAAAAAGGAGGGTTTTTAATACTTCTCATTTACATCATCTTATTCCAAATCTATGCTCCTAAACAGGCTATCGCTAATATAAATCCCCTTTCTTAATGACGTATTATGCTGTAAATCTTTCCTCTCACCATACCTCTGTCTTCGGACCTTTCGTTAAAACTTTATTTTTTGACATTAACAATAGCAATTTTGAGATAACTGTTTCTCACTCTTCTTTGCTATGTTAAATCCCATTCGACAGGTTTACAATTGTATAGTATAATTTTCCTTTATTGGTATGAAAACAATAACACTTAATCTATAACGTAAAGGACTTACTTTCGCCTTACATATAAAGATATAGTCTGAATTCTGCGTTATCATAAATAATAGGAGGAGATTTCCATAGAAGACTTGATTTTACAAATGATAGAGGCCTTTAAAGGACTTTCGTATTTTGGTATTATGCTTGCATTAACTTTTGAATTTGTTCCAGCAGAACTGGTACTACCTTTAGCTGGCTATTGGGTATATGAAGGAGATATGAATTTATATGGGGCTATTTTTGCAGGTTCGATCGGCGGTGTATTGGGACCACTCACTTTATATGCATTAGGCCGTTATGGCGGAAGAGCAGCAATTATGAAGTTCAAGAAATTTTTTCTCTTAAAGGATGAACATATTACTAAATCGGATCAATTTTTTGAAAAATATGGTGGAAGTATCGCCTTTTTAGGACGATTCATTCCGTTAGTCCGAACGGCTATTTCGATTCCTTGTGGAATGGCCAAAATGAATATATGGAAATTTATCATATATACTTATTTAGCCATGCTTCCCATTACAGCGATGTATGTCTATTTGGGCTATAAATTAGGACCTCAATGGAAAAAAGCGGGCGAAGTATTTGGTCAATATACGAACTATTTATTAATCCCTATCGCAATATTTATTATTATTTGGCTGTTTGTAAAAAGGAAAAAGATGAAGGTGAAGGTACAGTAGTTGAAAAGAGACTAGCCCCAGCATGTATTTAAAACATACTGGAGCTAGTTTCTTTTTTCCTGTAATAATAGATAAAGTGAATAGTAGCAATACCTCTTTGCTCGCTATCGAGATTACTGCTAAAATCGGAAATGGAAAATTTACCTGTCATTGGATTTTTATTTTTACCCATCCTATTAAATGGAGGTGGTAAAGATGAAAAAGGAAATTCCAGTTGAGTTTACGGGAAAGGTTCTCGATCAACGAAATAATCTTACTGGTCCAGATGATTCAGGAAAAGCTTCCTATCCAAAAAGGCCAAAACATGTATCCATCCAAGAATCGAAAAGAAAATAATTCAAAATCTGCCCTCTGTCCCATCAAGGGGGCTTTTCTATTGCCTCTCCTCCCCTATATTTCTAACTGTCCAGCGATTTAGCTTATCCTTTCCAATATTCTCCGTTTTTGATAAAGCATATTTGCAACTTCTCCTACCTCTTTTATGGCCGCTTTATTCGTATAGGCACCAAAAATCATTCCGGCTACTGGTATCATTTGAAAAAGTTTTTTCCATCCAAAATTATCCCGATAAGAAGCAAACACCTCTCTCCACCCTTGCAGCTGTGCGAAACCTTCCTCCTTAGAGGCATTGGTCAATTCATTTAAAATGGCTCTTTTTCCAACTATATCAGAAGACGTAAATTGCATACATTTAATCATAAATATTCGCTCTTCCTTATCTGAAGGGTCGTAACCATATGCTAATGCTACTTCTTGGATGGTTTTTAATGTAATTCCAAAGATAAGGGGGATATCAATAGCTAGTGTAAAAATACCGCCAAAACCAGTAGTAGCCCCTTGAAGTTGGGCATTTTTCGCACGATTTTTGATAAAGGCTTCTGCTGTCTGTTCCATAGAATCAATCGGAAAATATTTTATATCTTCCAATTTCACATCTTCCTTTAACGATAATTCTTTTTTAACTTTATACAATGTTTTCTCATTATCCACTAGATACTGTCCGCCATTATCAATATATACGGCAATTTCATCTAATAGTATATGTATTTTCTCTTGGATGTATGTCGGTGTCAATTTATCCAACAGCACAAATGGGAGTCTTCCAATTTTTTCCCAAAAGAACAAACCTTTTTGGTTTTTCTCCCACTTTTCTATATTCTTTAATTTCTTTCTAAGCAGCTTTTGATTTTCCATTTCTTTATTTTTGTTTAACTGTTCCATTTTTTTCTCCCATTTTTCGAATTATCTTTAAATGCTTAATGAATTGAAATGACGAGATATGATTCCACTCGATTTTTAAGATACTCATTTATACGAGTTTTCATATAAAAAAGATTCATTAAAAAGGCCGTTATTCTACTCGCTGCTCATGCACTCTTCTATCGTACTAGGGAGTCTATTGCTCACTATATGAATCAATAATGCTAGCGCATATAGAGATTGGCATAGATATAAAATAGTATACCAACGATTCCATTCATTATAATTAACATATCCCCAATATAAAGTTAATGTCGTATTAGCAACGAAAAAACACCCAGAATATAAAATAAATCATAAATTTGTTTTTTTCTATTGGCATAAAATTCACATACACAATGTCAATAGAAGCAGGCAGTGTTATTTGTATGATTAAATCATACAATATTACTTTATAGCAAGACGATCGTCCAATTCGAATTTAATCTTTTTTCTATCCTTTGGTATTCCCTATTCCGTAATCACTTCAATATCCTCATGCGTAGGTTTTTCCGTTGTATAAGTAATCCAATAGGTATATTCTCTTGAAAAATCATCAGTAAAATGCTCTAGATAGGTTACTGCTTTGGCCGATTCACCCAGCACCTTTACCTCTTTAACAGTTGTATTTCCTGTTGGCATCGTAAGAGTAACAGATGGTCCATCCTCGCGTTCAAATATCATAGAGCTATCAACAGATACTGTACGGTCCTCTGGTCCCGCTGCCCATTTTACTTTCCCTTCCTTATTCTTCAAAATGACTAAATCAGGATGATGCGTATTGCCGCTTTCATGTTTGTTTTTAAAAATAACATAAATGAAATCATCTTTGAGATCATAATCAATAACTTCTTTATCCCTTAAATGATGTTCTGCCATCACAGTAGTAATTTGTTCTTCAAGAGAACCAATATTAGCAGATTTCACATCAGTCTGTTTCCCTTCATTCGAACAACCGACCAAAATAACCAATATAAAAAAAGTTGCAAGGATTTTTTTCATAATTAAACAGCTCCAGACCTTTTTAATCGGGTTTGTATAAGAAAAAAGCTGCTCAATCACAACTCTTCCCTTATTATTTTTTATTAGTATCTGTGTAATTATCCATTAATTCAAGACAGGATCTAAACATTTAATTATCGCTTTTTTTAAATTCATCTTTCAGATTTTCTATAAATTCCTCGTTTAAATTATATCCTGAAATAATCATACATCTCCATTATGCCTTCTTTTTCCTTTATCCCTAATAGATGCTCTATTAAAATATAATCCTCACCTTCCCATCGATTTTGGGATATCGGTAATGCATGGAATTGCAGCTCTCCCTCGTTCTTCTTTAGAATTTCCATCTATGCTTTCAGCAATTTCACTTGGAAGTGTTTTTCTGCCAACTCTATATCTCTATTAGTTAAATTACTTAACGTATAGCTGCTCTCTTCTTCACTCCAAACATTCATCATAAATCCCCTTTTTAAAATTCGATTATTACAAGAAATTAAATATAATAGATAGGCATTATTATTGACGCTAAAAAAGCAAAATAACTTCTCCCCACTTTTCATGACAAGAAAAGCATCCCAGAAAGGATGCATTATTCGTAATCTTATGCTTTATATAAAATAACGGCTGTATAAATGCCCTCTTCTGTTATTGGTTCATTGTTCACAGCGAACTTAATATCGATTACTTCATGATTTCCCAATTCCTTTAACGCTTTATTTAAATGGTTCTCAAAATTTTTATCGTTCTCCGAAATAACTTTTGTCTGAATCATAAGATAGTACCTTCCTATTCCTAATTATTTCTTATATCCCTAGATAAATTACTATCCTCATCAATAATAAACGCAACAATCTTTCCGCTTCCCGAAAAATTCACTTGCCCCTTAACCTCATATTTTTCTATTGGAGAGCCATCGTCCTTTTTATAATCAATAATAGCCGTGTAATCATAGATATTTTGCTGTTTTTCCTTTTGGGCTACTTGAACGTCCTTTATCTTCATTTCACTGTTTTCTGGACTAGCTGCTATATAGCTTAATGCGTAGGTTCCTGTATACTTATCATACATTTCTTCGGTAAAAGATTCCTGATACTTCTTCTTTAAGTAAGAATCCAGGTCACTTGATGAGCTTGTATTTTCGTCATTCCCGATCATCGTGTAATTATTTGGATCTTCTAAAATGTCCCGAAGTTCTTTATTAGGCACTGTAAATGTTTCATTCAATACAGTTTCAAGTGTACTAATGTTTTTGTCTTTTGATTCCGCTTCAACCGAACAGCCCGCTAATGCTGCCACCATGACTATTAATAAAATAGAAGCACATTTACTAAAAAATTTATTCATTTTCTTCCTCCTCTCTCTAAAGGGATACGTTTGAATAATCAAAAAGTTTCAAATTAAAATAAAAGGTCTATACAAAAAACAGACTTTGCTGGTTTTTGAAATAGAGCTGGCCATTCAATTATAGTTAAAACCACGTCTACTTCTCTCTCTATATCCACATTAAGAGAACCATAATAGAAGATTCATACTTACATAATAACCCTATTAGGATTTGGAAAAGCTGAAATATTGGGCATAAAAATACCCTGCTTATTGAGCAGGGCGAAGGTGAGGGGAGTAACAGAACATCCCGCCACTCACTATAACGAACCATTTTTTTATCTGTATATTCATCGTTATTTGTTAAAACGAACTTTTACCACCAAAGAGGGAAGAATGGACCAAATCTTCTTATTCCAAAAAATGGGAATCCAATTAATCCAAACCTTCTAAATGGGAATATTAACCGACTATCCTCGCTTGTATGATGACCACTTACCAATAAGTATACATTTTCATCATCGTAACTATGCAGAATACCTTGGTGAACTTCTCCATCTCTTGTTTCTATTTGAATAAATTCAAATAAGTGCTTGTGACATTTAGGATGAAACTTGTGTTTATAATGATCATGATCCTTTTTATGGTGATGATGATGGTGATGGCTGGATAAATGATGACTTGAAGATTCCATTAAATCTCTATTATTTTCCATGGCATTAGCCTCCTCTTATAGATTCACTGTAGTGTATGCTCAAGTGAAAATAAGGTTCAACTTTTAGTTTGACCATTTAATAGATATTTAGAACCATATTACATAGCATCCGTTTTTTTATCTTTTGTAAAGAAAAATACAAATATTGTTATCGCCAAGGCAATTAAGAACTTACTGCCCATGGAATCATTTTTTATCGTTGGTAAATCTGTTAAGGCCATTTTTCTTCCCCCTATTTCATCCTTTTTAAAGCTTTTATAAATTCGTCATCTAAGAAATAATTATCGGAAACTATTGCATTAAACTCTTTCTGATTTTTCTTTAGAAATTTCGTAACTGGAACCACCTTTTCTCTCCCGAATAAAGGACCGCTTATACTTAAGGAAAACCGAGCATCAGAAGCCACAAAAAGACCTACAAGATTAATCTCGTCTTTTAAGATTAAGACAGCTATTATAATGTCGATTATATCCAATGTAAAATTACCAAGCGGGTTATCATTAATACTTTCCAACCTATTAGCTCCCGTTAACGGCCCGCCAACAGTTACCCCAAAATAGCCGGGGCCAAAATAAACCCGAGTTAAAGTTATTTGTCCTGTTAACAATAAAAAAGCTATGACAATATCAATCTCTCGTTGAATTTCCCTTATTGCATTTTCTTCCATAAAATCACATCCATTAGGGGGATTCCCCTATACATATATATGTATCAAACAAAAAAATGGGAATAGGAGATACTATAGAATCTAATTTGAATTTGAAATCTCACCCTGAATCAAATTTCAGCTCCATTTATATTACAGAGGATCATTTCTCGATAATATAAAAAGGGGGACGAATTTACGCTTAACTAAAAATACCCTACTCCGAAGAATAGGGCTTATAACAAAGATTTTATATTTAGCTGACTTTTATATCTTTTATTAGTCTATAGTGAAAAGGTAAGAAAAAATAATAAATGATTATATATACAGGTATGCTATAAAGTAAACTCCATCCATTGTATCCCATAAATCCTGATATATGGCATGTCCACTCAATGAACAAAGACAATAACACAAATAATAGAGTTCGTTTCATACGATTATCTCTGTGCAATTTATTTAAAAACCATATCGCTAATGATGAGGGAATGATTGCGTATGTTAGCAGCTCCCCAATACCAGTAGATTCTGCTCTCCCAAAATCTACCCAATCTAAATATATTCCAAATACACTATTTGCAATCCAAGTAATAGCACCAATTACGCCATAAGTACAATAAATTTGCAGCCCATTCATTTTTTCCTTTGGCATAAATAATACAACCATTAATAATATTACTGCCCAAACAATAGGAACCCATATCCCTTTAGCATGAATGTCGAGGTTTTCAATAATTTTGTTCAAAACAATCACCACTTTTTTTGAATAGTTTAACTTACATTTATTTATTTTATACACATAGAAACTAAAAAATCCCCTGCTCAAATGAGCGGGGGACAGTAATATGGTAGTGCTTTTGGAATAGCTTACTCTGAAAAATAGGATTTGCAGGTAAACATTTTGTAAAACCAATTATTATATGTATATAATCCTGTGTTTACGAAATGGAGAAAACAAGTAATTTACTGTTCATAATGAGTGGAATTCTAATTTCGTTTTGGACATTGAACATCTTTTAGTTCAGTTTGATTCTCGAATTATTATTACTTCCTAGTAATAAATCGAAAACATCATAATACTTGTAATCTCCAGTGGCTAGACCATTAACTATTTCCCAAAAAGGTTTATTATTAAGCTCATCATTATTTTTGTAATGTATATTTATTAATGATTCTTCCGACGTTTCAAAAGGAACAAAACATACTTTCTTCTTATATGGTAATTCTATAAATTTATTTACTTCCTCCTCGTTTGTAGTATACATCATAACAAAAATGTTATCCCAATTAATTTTATTTTTACGACTCCTCCACTTACTAACTGCATGTTCCGTTGATGTATAATGATTAAAATGCAATATTACATCATTTAAATAAAAAACTGGATATTGTATTTTTAATTTTTCATCAAAGTTATATCTAGCAAATTCCAATTCAAAATTCAAATACTCTTTTGGATTATTTATTATTTTCAAATAATCTGTAGTACTTTCAAACATATTTATAAATGGAGATAAAAATTCCAATCCTAATCTATTATATGTTAGGCCGCCCCAACAGTTATTTGAAAAAATGGACAACTTTGATTTTTTTATTTGTACATATTTATTAATATCTAAATTTGCTAATCCAAATATTTTAATATTTATAATTTTATCCTCATTAATACCTATTGAAATGGCATCCCTTTTGATTGTGTTAAATGAAGACAAGCTAGCAACAATTAATAGGTCAAATTCTAAAGTTAGAAGTTCATCTGTAGATATGAATTTATAGCCATCTAGATATTGATATATAGACTGATTAGATGTTACACCCAAGATTTCAACATTTCCCAATAATTCATGATATCTAATAGAATTGATATATAAATCATATTCTATTCCTGTTCCCCATACTATACATTTATACTTTGACATAATAACCTTCCTTTTGTAATAATCATTCATTATTATATCAGGTTTAACTTCTAAATAACTCAAAAAACGCATTTCTAAGAACAGATAACCAAAAGAACCATAATCAAGCGTGCTATTCGACCTTCACCATGTCTATATTTGGCATTTCCTCTTTCGTTGTTATCTCCCCTTTTCTCTATTCATAGGGTTACAGCTCATTAAACAATAATAAAAAAAGACTCCTCCTTATGGAAGAATCCTTTAAAATACTACATGTCCTTATAAATTGGGTGTAAAAAAGGAACTTAAATCATCTCGTCTAACTAAATAACAACAGCATTTACGTACTTGTTTGATATTATAATAGCCGAAAATAAAAGAATTAGATACCATGGACTTATGTGACACTAATATGCGAGAATCACAAATTGAAATTACACAAATCCATTCTTTATATCTATATCAGACAAGTAAAAGTGTTCAGAATGTGATCAATCTCACCATAACCAGTCTATAAATAAAAGGTTTCTTCTACTAAATAATTACATCACACGCTTAAACATTTTCTCCATCTCATAAGTAGAATAATGCACAATAATCGGTCTACCATGTGGACAGGTAAATGGATCGGATGTTGTCCGAAGTTCGTCCAATAAACTTTGAATCTCGTCGTTTCGTAAATGGCGATTTGCTTTAATCGATCCTTTACAGCTCATCATAATGGCAGCTTCTTCTCGTAAAAGCTTGATATCTACTTTTCTCATGGAGAGTACTTGTTCAATCATTTCCTCGATTGTTTCTTTTTCTTCTCCTTTTGGAAACCATTGTGGATGGGAGCGGACTAGATAGCTTTGCTGGCCAAATGGTTCAAGAAATACGCCTACCTTTTCGAGCTCGGCTTTATTTTCTTCTATTTTTATCCATTCATCTAAGGAATAGTCTAATGTTAATGGGATAAGCATTTCTTGTAATTCCTTATGGACCTCGCCAACTTTTTCCCGAAAAAATTCGTATTTAATTCGTTCTTGGGCTGCATGCTGATCGATAATATAAAGTCCTCTTTCGTTTTGTGCAAAAATATAGGTTCCATGCATTTGCCCAATTGGATAAAGGGGCGGAACTCTCGGCCCCTCTTCCACGTCAGCTATTTCTTCCTCTTCCCATGCTTCCTCTATCTCTTCTTCTGTTGCAGGCGCGGTAGTACTATTCCCTTCCTGTCCAAAGAAAAAGGCTGTGGCATCTGTTATAGTTGATTCTTCATCACTTTCTCCAGATTGCCGACTGCTTGGTGTGTCTTCAAGAGGTTCGCTCCAACTCGGCTTTTCTACTTGCTCTGTTGTTGGATTGGCAAAAACAGAATCCATTTTTGGAACTGATACTGGCATTGCCGATTCGCGAATCGTATCAAAGCTGAAGGCCGCTTGCTCTTCTTTTGGAGCAGGCTTTTTCTCGCGGATAAGTCCTGCTGGAATAAGCTCTTTTTTCTTAAATGCTGCTTTAATCGTATTGCTGACAAGTTCGTATAGCTCTTGTTCTTTACTAAAGCGCACTTCCATTTTTGATGGATGAACATTTACATCAACAAGAATTGGATCCATTTCTACATTTAAAAGAACAATGGGATATCTGCCAATAGGCAATAACGTATGATAGCCTTCCTGAATACTGCGTACAAGAGAATAGTTTTTAATAAAGCGGCCATTAATCATGGTGGAAATATAGTTCCGTGACGCACGCGTAATTTCTGGCAGAGCCATATAGCCACTTAGTTTAAAATCAAGGGTACTTGCTGAAATTGGTATCATTTTTTTTGCTATATTTAGGCCATAAATGCCCGCAAGCACTTGTCTTACATCCCCATTGCCATTTGTATGAAGGAGCTTGCGCTCGTTATGCACTAGGCGAAAGCTAATATCAGGGTGAGCAAGGGCTAGGCGGTTGACGATATCGGTAATATTACCAAGCTCCGTATGAATCGATTTCATATATTTCAATCTTGCTGGCGTATTAAAGAACAAATCGCTGACGATTATCTCTGTTCCCCTTCTTCCCGGCGCGCCTTCCTGTTTCACTAAATGTCCGCCGTTAAGCTCTACTGTTGTCCCTTTTTCTCCAGTAGAAGTGGTTAAAGTGACATGAGAGACAGAGGCAATACTTGGCAGTGCCTCACCTCTAAATCCAAGGGTGCGGATTCGGAATAAGTCATTTTCATCTTTTATTTTACTTGTCGCATGTCTGGAAAAAGCAGTTAAAACATCCTCTTCGTCAATTCCTTGTCCATTATCAAGGATACGAATGCTTTGTAAACCAGCTTCCTCGATAAAAATTTCAATTGAAGTACTTTTTGCGTCGATACTATTTTCTACTAACTCTTTTACAACAGAGGCTGGCCGCTCAACAACTTCACCTGCAGCAATTTTATTCGAAAGTGCATCATCCAGTTGAATAATCTTTGCCATTGTTTCTCCTCTTTTCTTTCTTACTTTTTTCGATCAGGGATAGGGCAGTGTATCAGCTGAAATAGTTGAATTTGCAGCTTTCATCGTTCCTATGAACACCACTTTTTCTAACGCAATTTCATTTCTATGCGTTCATACCACTGGCTTTACACTCTATCACCCTAACCCACTTTATCTATCATTACGGACTTTTTTATGAAGTTCGTACAATGTATTTAATGCCTGCATTGGCGTCATTTCTAATATATCTAAGTCTTTCAGTTTATTAACAATTTGCTTTTCTTTCGTAGAAATCACTTTTTGCGGTTTTTTCTCTTCTGTTTCAAAGAATGATAATTGTGCCTCTTCTTCAGCTATTTCAGCTTTCATAACCGGTTTTTCGATTACTGCCACGGCTGCTTCTCCAGCAAATTGATCCTTTTGCTCAAGGCTTGTTAATAGTTCTTGTGCTCGTTCAATCAATGCTTCTGGCAATTCAGCAAGCTGTGCAACGTGAATTCCGTAACTCTTGTCAGCTGCTCCCTCTTTTATTTTATGAAGGAAAATAACTTTTCCGTTTTGCTCCATTGCGCTGACGTGAACATTGCTTAATGATGGAAGCTCTTCTGCAAGCACAGTCAGCTCATGATAGTGGGTAGAGAATAAAGTCTTCGCACCAACTTCATGATGAATGTACTCAATGATGGCTTGTGCCAATGCCATTCCATCATATGTGCTTGTGCCTCGACCAATTTCATCGAATAGAATTAAACTATTATTAGTGGCATGCAGGAGTGCGTTTCTTGCTTCCAGCATCTCTACCATAAACGTACTTTGCCCGGAAATAAGATCATCGGCCGCTCCTATTCTCGTAAATACTTGGTCAAATAACGGCAGCACTGCTTCATCTGCTGGCACAAAGCAGCCGATTTGCGCCAAAATGCTTGTTAAGGCAATCTGGCGCATATACGTACTCTTACCAGACATATTTGGCCCAGTAATTAACAGCAATTCTCTGTCTTTATGCATGGTGCAGTCATTTGCTACATAGCTTTGTGCATTCATTACCTTTTCTACTACAGGATGACGGCCGTTTTTAATAGAAAGCGTACGATCACTTGAAAACACAGGCTTCACATAGCGGCGATCCTCACTTACTGTGGCGAAACATTGAAGCACATCTAGTGTGCTTACAGTTTTTGCAAGATTTTGTAAGCGTGGAATATATTCTTTAATGGTTTCCCGGATGGTTGTAAAAATCTCATATTCTAATTCCACCATTTTTTCTTCGGCTTGCAGGATTAAACTTTCTTTTTCTTTTAATTCTGGCGTTATATAACGTTCCGCATTAGCAAGGGTTTGTTTACGTTCATACTGTCCTTCTTGTAATAGATGGACGTTTGCTCTTGTTACTTCTATATAGTAGCCAAATACACGATTATAGCCGATTTTCAGCGATTTAATGCCTGTTTTTTCCCGTTCTTCTCTTTCTAGCTGGGCAATCCATGTTTTGCCGTTTCGGCTTGCATCACGGTAACTGTCTAATTCAGGATGGTAGCCGTCTAAAATAATATTTCCTTCTTTAATGGATAACGGCGGGTTTTCAACAATTGCTCGCTCCAGTAAATCAGTAATATCTTCACAAGGATCTAGGTCTTCAGCCAATCTCATTGCTTCCTTTGAACCAAACGATGCAATAATTTGCTGAATGATTGGTACTTGTTGTAACGATTTTTTTAGCTGGACAAGATCCCTTGCATTAACATTTCCAAAAGCCACTCGTCCTGCTAAACGTTCTAAATCATATACTTCCTTTAATTTTTCCCGCAAATCTTGGCGTTCAAAGTAATGTCCAATCATTGTCTCGACTAGATTTTGACGATATTCAATCTCTTCCTTATTTAATAGTGGACGATCGATCCACTGTTTTAAAAGTCTTCCCCCCATCGCGGTTTTCGTTTCATCTAATAACCAAAGAAGAGATCCTTTTTTTCCTTTTGAGCGAATTGTTTCCGTTAATTCTAAATTCCGCTTAGAAAAATAATCAATCTTCATAAATTGATCAATAACATAAGTAGAAACCGGCTGTAAGTGATCCAAGCTTCTCTTTTGTGTGCGATATAGATAATTAAACAAGCGGACAACGGTGCTTCTTAACTGTTGTTCTTGAATACCTTGCAATAATGGTACATGCACATCTTTTTCATCCAGATCATTTTCAATCGAAAGGGTCAATGTACCTCTTTCCTGTAATCGCTTCTGATACTCTTTTGAGAAATCGTCAGAAATTACGACTTCCTTTGCACCTGATAAGGATAATTCATTTAATAGAGAGTCGATTCCCTTAAGAAGAGTTGCTTTGCTTTCCCCTGTCGATAAATCGCTATAAGCAAAGCCAAATTGCTCATCTGCAAACAAAGAGATAGTGGCAATGTAGTTATTTTCTTTATCGGAAAGATTTTTCCCTTCCATCATCGTTCCAGGGGTAATCAGCTGAACGACCTCTCTTTTCACAACTCCCTTTGCCTGTTTCGGGTCTTCGGTTTGTTCACAAATTGCCACTTTATAGCCGCGTTCGACTAGCTGTTCAATATAATTTGCAGCAGAATGATGTGGGACACCGCACATGGGAATTCGCTCTGCTCCCCCTCCTTCTCTGCTTGTTAAAGTGATTTCAAGTTCCTGTGATGCTTTGATGGCATCATCAAAGAACATTTCATAAAAGTCTCCTAAACGAAAAAATAAAAAGGCATCCTGATAATCTGCCTTCACTTGTAAGTATTGTTGTATCATGGGCGTATATGTTGTCATAACTTCCTCCAAAATCCTGTCCAAATCTATTATTCTCCCATTATAACATAAAGAAATAGAATATTTCAGTGGGGGGTGTTGGGAAAAGAACATGAATATCTCTTAAAAATAATTGCTTTTTTTGTGTGAAGTTAAAGGTGATAACTAGTTCATTCCATTTTGCTCCATTCCAGTATTATTTTTAAAAATAATACTAGTAATTCGCGAACAAATCTTTTATAATTTAGCTTGAAATAAAAGTTAATTTTAGGAAAAGGAGCAATTATCTTGAAACGTATTCTATCTATTCTTTTAACGATTGTTCTTATGCTAAGTTTTATGCCACATTCAAGTGCAGAAGCAAAAACAAAAGTTAAAAAGTACAAAAATTGTACAGCCCTTAACAAGGATTATAAGGGTGGCGTTGCTAAATCAAAAAGCACCAAAAATAAAGGTGGAAAAACAAAATACAAACCTTATGTATCTAAAGCCTTATATGACGCAAACAAAAAAATGGACCGTGATAAAGACGGAATTGCTTGTGAAAGATAATCTTCCTGCCTTTTTCTTACGCAAATAGGAAAAAGGCTTTTCTATTATTGATTATGAGGAATCATTAATAGAAAAAAAGACTAGGAAAAGCTCCTAGCCTTTACTCTTCTTCCCCGCCTACAAGGAAGTCTGGATTTAATTCCTCAAATTCTTCATCTTCTACTTCATCTTTAAACCATTCATCGTCATCTTCTTTGCCACATTCGTCTGTGCAAACCTCTACACAGATTTTTGTTTCTCCGATAACTTCAACGATAAATTCTTTTTCTACATGGACAATTATTTTATTGCCATTTGGCGAAATCACTGCTTCAATGCAGTTTGGTTGTTGCAAGACGCGTGCAATTACATCGTGGTCTTCTAAGCAGTCAGGATCACGATATTTTAATTTAATGACATCTGTATATTTTACACGCTCTGTTACTACTTCCGTTTGTGTATTGTCATTATAAGAATACCAAACGTTAATATCAAAGTATCCACTAATTTCTACTGTTTTACCAACCTTTTCTGCTTCATACGTATGGTTGATAATCCAGCAGCCCAAGATACTTGATGGGCTGTTGTCTGGGCAGATGGTATGATTGGATTTTGTAAATTTACGTCCTTTCGCTACGACTGCCTTTGTAATAATCTCTCTATATTCTCCCATGTTCGAGCGAAACCTCCTCATTCATTTTCATTTCATCCTATGCGGGATAGGAGTCTAGTGTGCGATAATTTTTAAAGACGATAAGTAATGCTTAAATCTACTTCATTGTATGTAAAACTTGGGTAAGTGTGCCGATATTAGCGTTTTTTCTAGACATCTATCCTACTTTTTATCGATTCTTAAAAAAACTTTCCAATATTTCTTTTTTTTATGAAAGAACCTTACCATTCAGCTCTTTTTTAAGCTTTTAAAAAAAATATGCGTTTGTATTAATACATTCGCGGATACAGCTTGTTCTAATCTCTATATACTGTAGTATACGGTAAGGGGGTGAGGAAGTTGGCAGGGTTATTTAATAAAAACGATCAGTTTGATTTTAAATTCAATGTTAATGGTAAAGAGGTTACTGGTGAGGACGGAGCTAAATACGCACAAGAATTAATTACTAAATTATCTTCAGAAATGGGTGGATTAGTCCAAAAGTTAACCAAAGGTGTTTCTGAGAATGTAGCTGGAACTACAATGGATGCGATGAAGGAGAAAGTTGCAAGTGCGGTTGATTTAGATTCAATTAAAGAAAAAGTAAAACCACATCTTAATCCCGAAACGCTAAAAAGTATAGTAAGTGAAGACACCCTAAGCAAGCTGCAAGAGAAATTACCTGTCATTGATGCTTCAAATGATGATGGGAACCTTAAATTAAATGTTAACGGCAAGCCTATTTTTTCACTAGATCTTTCAGATTTCATCAAAAAATAAGTAAAGAATCTTTTCTTGAAAGGAGGTGAAGTCAAATGTTGTCTAAATGCACATCTGATTGTCACGAAGGTAAGGGTACTGGCCTTGCTGGTACTGATGTTACTGCTAAAGGTAAAGGCATTGGAAACAAAGGAGCAGAACTTCGCGGATTCACTAATGCTACTCAAGGAAACGGTAACCTAGCTAACCAATTTTCTGCTGCTGGTGCTGCTGGTGGTGCTGCTGTAGGTGTTAACTTATTAAACTTCTTTGTTGGTGGTATTTTAGTTAATGCTAACGTTGCTGGTGCTGCTACTGCTGTATCTTACAACGAAAATAGCCCTGAAATGGTGAATGAAGGTTAATCACCTTTAAGATAATCACTCCTATAAGAGATAAGCATATAATAAAGGGCAACATCTTCTTGATGATTGCCCTTTTCTTTTTACATACCTAATAAAAGGAGGCTAAAGAATGGCTAAAGAAAAAAATATTGGGTTAACTGCCGAGAAATTAAAGGAGCTTGGAGTACCAGAGGAGCTTATCGATAAAATTCTAGAAACAGGGGGGCCTTCTGTTAACACACATGCGGAAGGAGGAAATGGCGGAAGTGCCGTCAGTCTAACTTATGTAGACAATTACTCTGTCTTATTTCTTGTGTATACATTTCTATTGCAAACAGTTAATAACGGAAATGCAAAAGACAAAGAAACGAAACAGCTTAATAAAGCATTGCTTTCAACCTTGCAAACAGCTATGAAGGAACAACAGGAATATCGGAAAGCATTCTTACGGGCGATCAATATTTTAAATAATCAAAACAAGTAAAAACCAAGCAAAAATATGCTTGGTTTTTATTTATATGTTTACATTGTATACCAAAACTGCCAGCGGTACTCTTGAGGATGTTTTTACCCTCTTTCCGCTTGTTTCGGAGAATCTCAGTGTTTTATTGTTCTTTCGTCTTCTCATTAGAAGAAAGAATTTCTGTTTCTACTGTTTCCGCGATCGTTTTTGTTACCATTTGCAGCATATCATTGACAATTTCTTGTGATTCTTTAAATTCACTGACGATTGGCAGTTCATCAATTTCTTTTTGTAAGGCATCAATTTTTGCTTCAGTATCTTTTAAAGCAGCAATTTTGCCATAGTGCTGAAGATTAACTGCTTGTTTTTGCAGCTTTTTAATCTGGGCAATTCGATCATTTACTTTTTGGTTTTGATTGATTTGTTTTTCGGCACGTTGGTAAAATTCCACTTCTTCTGTCTCACGAATCATTTTGGCAAGCTGCTCTGTTCGTTCAATAATTTCTTCTCGTGTGAATTTCGCCATTAGTTTGCCTCAACAGCTTCTGCTTCTAATACCTCAATCATTTCTCCGTTTAATGACCATGTTTTTGCATCGGTAATTTTCACAGAAACAAGTTTGCCAATTGCCGATTTTGGTCCAACAAAGTTTACTAGCTTGTTTTTACGTGTATAACCAGCAAGCACATCTGGGTTATTCTTGCTTTCTCCTTCTACAAGAACCTCTACCGTTTGGCCTTGATAATTCTTCATGGAATTAGCAGAATACTCATTAACTAAAGCATTTAGGCGCTGTAGGCGTTCCTTTTTAACTTCCATCGGAACATTATCTTTCATTCGTGCTGCAGGTGTTCCTTCACGTGGAGAATAGATGAATGTATAAGCCGCTTCAAAACCAACCTCTTTATAAAGAGATAATGTTTCTTCAAATTGCTCATCTGTTTCATTTGGATAACCAACAATAATATCTGTTGTAAGAGTTAAATTAGGAATAGCCGCTTTCATTTTGCGAACTAATTCTAAATATTGCTCTCTTGTATATTTACGTGCCATAATTTTTAACACATCAGATGAACCAGACTGAACTGGTAAGTGAATATGTTCCACTAGGTTACCGCCTTTAGCAAGCACTTCAATTAAATGATCATCGAAATCACGTGGGTGACTTGTTGTAAAACGAACACGCGGAATATCAATTTTGCGCATTTCTTCCATTAAATCTCCGAAACGGAAATCGATATCTGTGAAATCTTTTCCATAGGCGTTTACGTTTTGACCAAGCAAAGTAATTTCTTTATACCCTTGTGCAGCTAAATGACGCACTTCTTGAATAATATCCTCTGGACGGCGGCTTCGCTCTTTTCCGCGAGTATATGGAACAATACAATAGGTACAAAATTTGTCGCAGCCATACATAATGTTTACCCATGCTTTAATTTTTCCATTACGTACTTTAGGAAGGTTCTCGATTACATCCCCTTCTTTAGACCAAACTTCTACGACCATTTCTTTTGACATATATGCTTCATGAAGAATATTTGGTAAACGGTGAATATTATGTGTACCAAATATCATATCTACTTGTGTGTATGTTTTTAAGATTTTGTTTACGACAGATTCTTCTTGTGACATACATCCACAAACACCTATTAAAAGGTCCGGCTTTTCCGTTTTTAAATGTTTTAAATGCCCTAATTCACCAAATACTTTATTTTCGGCATTTTCACGAATCGCACAAGTATTAAGAAGAATAACATTGGCGTCATTGACTGAATCTGTTGCTTCATAGCCTAAAGCTAAGAAAATCCCTGCCATTACTTCTGTGTCATGTTCATTCATTTGACAGCCATATGTACGAATGTAGAATTTACGTCCTTCACCCATTCCGCGGAATTGTTCGGAAATAGAGAAATCCTTTTCATAACGAACTTCTTCTTTTCCTCGTCTTTTTGCATCTTTTAAGGAAGGCGCTTTATATACTGTTTCGAAATATTTGCTATAATCCTTTTCGGATTTTTTGTCCGAAGAATTATTGCTTCCGATTTGTTGTCCTTCTAAACGTTGGTTTTCGTTCATTTCATCTACTCCTCTCTTATCGATGATTTTTATTTCATCCATAAGTTTGTTAAAATACATGTTTAGGCTTCTTATTGATTGGTGTTTCCTTCTCTCCACCCATCAGAGTGAATTGATTAAAGCTGCTTAGACAAGAAAAACATCCATCCATATAATAGCTGCTGTTTCATATGTACTATTCTTTATAGACATATTTTCATTATTCTAGTATAAGCCTTTCATCTTTTGAAAACAATAGCAACGTTTTAAAGATATCATTCTACTATTTTCTTATTGTTTAACTAGAAAGAGACTTTCACCCTCCTCCTCAAAAAGAAGCGGAATGATTTCCTTTATTTCGGAAATCTTTTTGCCATATTCGTATATAAGAATTTTTCTACTTGCGTACTTGTATAATATCTTGTTAGCTCATTTATTAGATTAGGATAATCAGCAGTAGAGGCTAGACCTTTTACCGTTTGGTCGATTCCATCGAAATCGGAACCAAAACCGACATGATCCTCTCCTCCAAGCGAACAAATATAATCAAGATGGCGCAGAATATCTGTAATAGTGGCTGAATTTGTTCCACTTAAAAACTGCGGTACAAAAGTAATTCCGATTACACTGTCTGCTTCTACCATTGCTTTAATTTGATCGTCACGTAAATTACGAGGATGTGGACAAAGATTATATGTATTCGAATGTGATGCATATGGATGATCAGCATGCTCCATAATATCCCAGAAAGCATTTTCCGATAAATGGGAAACATCTACCCAAATCGATTGTTTATTCAAAAGCTTCACTGTTTCTCTCCCGAATAAAGATAAACCTGCACCTCTGGGTTCTAGTGCTCCATCCGCAACAGCATTCGCATAGTTCCAAGTAAGCCCTACTGCTGAAACACCTAATCGAAGCAATGTTTTTAATTTTAGCAGATCTCCTCCAATTGCATCACAGCCTTCCAATGTTAGGAGTGCACCAATTTCTCCATCTTTTAATTCATTTATATCTTTTTGTGAGCGTATAAATTTTAAATCTGAATTCGGCTGTAAGATTTTTTCATAAAAGATATTTGTCATCGATAAAGCTGCTTCAAACCGCATATCAGGATGGACAGATTCTGGAACATAAATAGCAAAGCATTGAATTTTTGCTCCCCCTTTTTGTAAATCTCTCTTCGTCACATGAAGTTTGTTACTATTCTGAAAATTTATTGTTTTATCCATAAACATTTTAAATAATACGTCACAATGTCCATCAAAGTAATTCAAACCATTCACTCCCATACAAAGATGTTCTTTTTATGTAAATCTTGATGGCTATTCCTATCCCTCAAGATATCAATTGACTATAGTTATAAAAAAAGGATGCCTCACTCATTTGGTTTACTCTCCACAGTTTCAAGTAATAGCTTAGGAAAAAGTTTATTCTTCAACTTAATCCTTACTGCGGGGCCTAAACCGTATTGAGGAGACATCCCCCTTCCTTTTTGAAGGTTGCTCTATTCAGGTCCAAAAAGATCAGAGAACACAAACAAGCATACCAATCAGAGAAGGGTTACAGCGAAACTATGATCAGAGAAGATTTTTTCTTCTCCAACTCATCATAGTTAATCATTCAGTACTAAATAGACAGCTGACTTCAAACCTGCTTCTGCGAATATCAAGAAGTTCTGCAAGTTCTGCCGCTTTCCTCTTACTGTCCATTAAGATCAGAATAAATGGAAAAGCATGTAATTACATGCTTTTCTACTTTTTATCAAATCTTGTTTTCTCTTTATCTAGGCTCCACAATGAGCTTGATGGCTGTTCGTTCCTCACCGTCAATGACGATATCAGTGAAGGCAGGGATACAGATTAAATCCACTCCGCTAGGTGCTACAAACCCTCTTGCGATAGCAACTGCTTTAACCGCTTGATTTAATGCACCTGCACCAATAGCTTGGATTTCTGCTCCACCTCTTTCACGTAGAACACCTGCAAGCGCACCAGCTACAGAATTGGGACTAGACTTTGCTGAAACCTTTAATATCTCCATTTCTAGCTCCTCCTTGTTTAACCCCCCCGCATGTTACATTAAGTAATAATGAACATATCAGGATATATATCATTCCAATGTTACTATATTCCAAGTTTCATACACATATTCCAGCTTGGACATAAAAAATTAGAAAATATTTGTTAATGCAAGAAGAGCTAGTTCTCCTAATCATCATCCATTTATTACGAGAAAAATGGATGATCATCATTGATCAATATACGTTCTATTTTCTTTGCTTTCCCAGTCTTTTTATCTACTTCGATTAGACAGCCGCTTAATTGTGCTCTCCCACTCTTCGGCGGCTCGAAGCGTGTTGGCAAATTGGTTAAGAAACGATTCAATACTAATTCCTTCTGCATCCCAAGAATCGCGTCATATGGTCCTGTCATTCCAACATCTGCCATAAAGGCTGTTCCATTTGGAAGAATACGGTTATCTGCAGTTTGCACATGCGTATGTGTTCCCACAACCGCTGTTACTTTCCCATCTAAATACCATCCCATTGCTTGCTTTTCACTTGTCGCCTCTCCGTGGAAATCAACAAAAATAATATCGGTGCGTTTTTTTGCTTCCTCAACTAAGCCATCAATCACGATAAATGGATCATCACTCGGATTCATAAATGTTCGGCCTTGTAAATTGATAACAGCTACTTCAATATCATTAATTTTAACAAATACCATGCCTTTTCCTGGATTATTTTCGGGAAAATTGGCAGGTCGTACTAAATATTTTGCCTGATCGATGAATTCAAATATTTCACGGTTATCCCATGTATGGTTTCCCATTGTTATTGCTTGAGCACCAATTTCCAGAAAGCTTCGATAGATTTTCTCGGTGATTCCTTTTCCGCCAGCAGCATTTTCGCCATTTATAATCGTCATCTGAGGACGGTATTTCTCCTTCAGCTTTGGTACGTACTCTTTAATCATATCTCGGCCCATAGAGCCTACGACATCCCCAATAAATAAAATATGCATGTCTTTTTTCCTACTTTCTAATCTTCACTATGTAACAGTGTAACATATTATTGCTTGCGTTCCTAACTCGATTTTCCTTCTAAAAGCTTTTTGAAAATAATGTTGCCAAGCAATAAAAAAAACGGTGCAAACGCACCGTTTTTATTTTGCATATTCAACCGCTCTTGTTTCACGAATGACGGTTACTTTGATATGACCTGGATAATCTAATTCCTCTTCGATTTTCTTACGAATATCACGTGCTAATCGATGGGATTCTAAATCATCCACAAGATCAGGTTTCACCATGATTCGAATCTCACGACCTGCTTGAATAGCGAATGATTTCTCTACTCCATCATAAGACTCTGAAATTTCTTCAAGCTTCTCAAGTCGGCGAATATAGTTTTCTAATGTTTCTCTTCGCGCTCCTGGTCTTGCAGCTGAAAGTGCGTCAGCAGCAGCTACTAGTACAGCGATAATTGAAGTTGGTTCCGTATCACCATGATGGGATGCGATACTATTGATCACAACTGGATGTTCTTTATACTTGGTAGCAAGTTCGACACCAATTTCCACATGGCTTCCTTCTACTTCATGATCAATTGCTTTCCCTATATCATGAAGTAAGCCAGCTCTGCGGGCAAGAGTTTGATCCTCACCAAGTTCAGCAGCTAAAATTCCTGATAATTGTGCCACTTCCATACTGTGCTTTAATACATTTTGTCCATAGCTTGTACGGAATTTTAGACGGCCGAGAATTTTAATTAAATCTGGATGTAATCCATGAACTCCGACCTCAAACGTAGTTTGTTCTCCGATCTCACGAATATGTTCATCCACTTCTCGGCGAGCTTTATCAACCATTTCTTCAATACGAGCTGGATGAATACGTCCATCTTGGACGAGCTTATCTAACGCAAGTCTAGCAGTTTCACGTCTTATTGGATCAAAACCAGATAAAATTACTGCTTCTGGTGTATCATCAATAATTAAGTCAATTCCTGTTAATGTTTCAAGCGTTCGAATATTTCGTCCTTCACGGCCGATAATTCGCCCTTTCATTTCATCATTTGGAAGGTTAACAACGGAAACTGTAGTTTCTGCAACATGATCAGCTGCACAACGTTGGATTGCAAGTGACAAAATTTCTTTAGCCTTTTTATCTGCTTCTTCTTTCGCTCTAGTGTCACTTTCTTTAATCATTATCGCAATATCATGAGCAACTTCTTGCTCTGTACGCTCTAAAATGATGGACTTCGCCTCTTCTCGGGTTAATCCAGAAATGCGCTCTAGTTCTGTTTGCTGCTTGCGAACCATCTCGTCCACTTTGCTTTCCATCTCTTCCATATGCTGTTGTCTTTTATTAAGAGAATCGTCCCTCTTTTCTAACACTGATTCACGTTTATCTAACGCTTCTCCCTTGCGATCAAGATTTTCCTCTTTTTGCAATAAACGATTTTCTTGTTTTTGTAGTTCATTTCTTCGATCACGAACTTCTAGTTCTGCTTCACTACGAAGCTTGTGAATCTCATCCTTTGCTTCTAACAAAGCTTCTTTTTTCAATGCGTCTGCTTCACGCTTTGCATTCTCCATAATTTGTTCAGCAGTCAACGTTGCATTGCTAATTTTTGCATTAGCATTGGACTTTCGAATAAAATATACAACAAAGCCAACAACGGCAATAACGATTAGAATAAGCAAAATGGAGATGATTTTTATTAAATCCATCATTTTCACCTCCTCTTGCTATCAAATTGTGTTTGTTACGATTTTAAAAGTATTGGCTTAAAATGTTCCTTTTTTCAATCGAAATTTTCCCTAGTCTTATAAAAATGTTTTCTAGGTTTTCATACTTATAAAAATGTAAAATATACAATTCAATTGTATAGTTGTACCAATTTATTGTCAAGACTTTGAACTAGTAGGATTAACCTAATTCTCATTGGCTATCTCGTTATCATTTTCCTCTAACAATTGCTCTTTACTTCCTATATATGTATGAATTTCACCTTATTTAAAGCTAAATCTAACCTATCATCCGTATTATAGTCAGAAACTAAGCTTATTAAACCTGTGGAGACCTATATCCCACAGCCTCTTTAAAAATGCCTAAGTCGATTACAGAGTTTTTTTTACTTTTCAGCTTACAAGATGGCCAATAATTGCGTGTTTTTGGATTAGTTAGCTTCAAGCACACGAATGGTATCGAAACATATACTTTTATAGAATAGTAACAAAAAAGATGGCAAACGGAAAAACCGTCTCCCATCTTTCTTAATGATTAATCGATTAATTCGAATTGTTCTTGGTCGTCATTATCAGGCTGTAATGTTACTTCTTTATCCAGCCCATAATGATCACGAATTTTCTTTTGAATCTCTAAGCGCATTTCTGGATTTTCTTTTAAGAATTGCTTCGCATTTTCACGGCCTTGGCCTAATCTTTCGTCATTGTAAGAATACCAAGCTCCACTTTTTTGAACAATATCAAGTTCTGAACCAAGGTCAATAATTTCTCCTTCTTTAGAGATACCTTCTCCATACATGATATCAACTTCCGCTACTTTGAAAGGTGGTGCTACTTTATTTTTTACCACTTTGATTTTTGTTTTGTTTCCTACCATATCTGTTCCTTGTTTTAACGTTTCAGCACGACGAACTTCTAGTCGGACAGATGAATAGAATTTTAGCGCACGACCACCAGGAGTTGTTTCAGGATTTCCGAACATTACTCCAACTTTTTCACGAATTTGGTTAATGAAAATAGCAATTGTTTTGGATTTATTAATAGCCCCAGATAACTTACGAAGCGCCTGTGACATTAAACGTGCTTGAAGTCCAACGTGAGAATCTCCCATTTCGCCTTCAATTTCTGCTTTTGGTACAAGTGCGGCTACAGAGTCAATAACTAAAATATCCACTGCCCCGCTTCGTACTAAGGCCTCCGCGATTTCTAATGCTTGTTCTCCGGTATCTGGTTGAGAAAGTAATAATTCATCAATATTAACGCCAAGCTTTTGTGCATAAACTGGATCCAATGCATGCTCTGCATCAATAAATGCTGCTTGTCCGCCATTTGCCTGAACCTCAGCAATAGCATGTAGCGCTACTGTTGTTTTACCTGAACTTTCAGGACCATAAATTTCCACAATACGACCTCTTGGATATCCACCAACACCTAGGGCTGCATCTAAAGCTAAAGATCCACTTGGACTAGTAGAAATGACTCTATCTGCTTGCTCTCCCAGCTTCATAATACTACCTTTACCAAATTGCTTTTCTATTTGTTTTAACGCCATTTCTAATGCAGCTTGACGATCACTCAAATACGTTCTCCTCCTTATATAAAAAATGAATCTCACTAATCATGATTCATTCGTTGTTTAAAAGATTATATACTTAATATACCTTTTTTCCTTTCATTTGTACAGTAAAAAATCGAACATTCATTCGTTTTTTTATTTTCCAGCTGAAAGGAAGCTTTTAAGTAAAAGACACCCTACTATTTATCTTCTAACATTTTCAATAAGAAATATTGACCGTATCTCACACTTCGAACTCGATTACTTGCTCTTGTTCCACTTAATGCTAACTTCTCTACTTTTGTCGGCTCCCCGCTTTTAGCAATCCCAATATAAACGGTACCTACTGGGTTTCCTTCTAATTCATTTGGGCCTGCAACACCTGTGAAGCTTATCCCAATATCGGCATTTAATAAACGTGCCACATTCTCTGCAAGCTCTTTCGCACATTGCTCGCTTACCACACCATGTTCTTTAATCGTCGACTCTTTTACTTGCAGGATTTGATGCTTTACTTCATTTGTATAGCAAACAATTCCCCCTTTAAAAATATTCCCAGCACCTGGAATTCCTGTTATCTCCTTCTGAAACAGTCCTCCTGTCAGACTCTCTGCTGCTGCTACTGTTAAATTTTTCTTTAATAAAATATGGGAAAGCTCATTCATTAATGTAGTGTCCTCATATCCATAGAAAAATTCTCCTACGCGTGCGAATATTTCTTCTTCTGTTTTGGCAATCAATTTATCTGCTTCTTCTACAGAATCATGTTTACATGTGATACGTAATGTTACCTCTCCATCTCCTGCGAGCGGGGCAATAGTCGGATTAGTCTGGGCATCAATTAAGTCTTCTATTTTTGTTTCCAGCAGCGATTCTCCAATGCCGAAGAAGCGAAGCACGCGCGAAACGATGACATCTTTGCTTGTCATTTGCTTTTGTATAGCTGGAAATCCATATTTGACAAACATTGGCTGAATTTCTTTCGGTGGTCCTGGTAAAAGCATATAAAAACGATTGTCTTTTTTTAAAAACATCCCCGGTGCCATCCCATGGTCATTTGGAAGAACGTCGCTTCCCTCTAATACCAATGCTTGTTTTTTATTGTTTTCCGTCATAGTGCGTTTCGTTTTGACAAAATAGTCTTCAATGGAAGCTAAAGCTGTTTTATCAAAAACCAACTCTTTCCCTATATGCTTGGCAATCGTTTCTTTCGTTAAATCATCCTTTGTTGGACCTAATCCGCCGGAGAAAATAAGCAATTGCGCTCGATTTTCAGCGATTTTTATCGCTTCCTCTAAACGAGCTGCATTATCTCCAACTACTGTATGATAATAAACATTTACTCCTAAGTCGGCTAAATGCTTGGATATAAATTGAGCATTTGTATTAGCAATTTGTCCAAGTAATAATTCTGAGCCAACAGCAATAATCTCTGCATTCATGTAGTGCTCCCCCTTTTTGTCTGTTCATAAAGAAAGGACGTCTCTTTATAAAGCAATATTCGCTTGTCATAAATAGATGTCCTTATTTTTATTCCTCTATTTTATTTGGATGAAACAAAAGCCTGTTTGTTTTTTGCAAAATAATCCCAGCCAGACCAAATTGTAAAGATCAAAGCAACCCATAGTGCAAGCTTATCAAACGGCAGTGAGACAAGTTCAAAAATCATATTATGTAGTAAAAGGGCTGAAATCGCAACTATTTGAGCCCAAGTTTTAATTTTCCCAAGCATATTTGCTGCGACTACCTCTCCGCCGCCAGCTAATATTAAACGTAAACCGGTTACTGCGAATTCTCTGCTGATAATAACAATCGTAATCCATGCAGGTGCCATCTGCAATCCTACTAAAACAATTAATGCAGACGAAACTAATAATTTATCTGCTAAAGGATCTAAAAACTTCCCTAAATCGGTTACTAGATTATACTTTCTCGCAAAGTGTCCATCAATCCAATCCGTTGTCGATGCTAGAATAAAAATCAAGGCTCCGATAAAATGTGTCATCGGTAAGGTAACACCTAAAAATGTTAGTTCTCCCCATTGAAAGTCCACTAGCATGATGACTAGAAAGACGGGAATTAATAAAATTCTTGCTACGGTAATCTTATTTGGCAAATTCATCTTACATCCTCCATTACCATGACGTTAATCGTCACTTTCATTAAAAATAAATTAAAAACATTAGTATTATAACCTAATTACGATATAATAGCGAAAAATAGTCATCGAATCGATGACTATTCTTCTTTTATATTTTTAATAACAAGATCTTGTCTAGAGGATGAATCACCAAGCTCTAATTTTTCATCATTGACAAAAACATCAACTTGACTATTTCCAATTACAATACGTGCTTCTGTCTCTTTTGATAAATCTTCTTCGTGTGATTCAGCTCCACCCTTTTCAAGGATACCTTGGAAAAAAGAATAGTTTTTGCCATTTTGGATATCAACCCAAACTTTTCCTGTTGCTACAAGCTTAACAACAAACTTCTCAGCATTTTTCACTTCATATGTTGTCGTTCTTCCCGCTGTTTCTTTTTTGGTAATCTCTTGTTTTGGTGCCTCTTCTTCTACTTTCTTCTCTTCTTCTTCAACTACTTGTTCTTCCTCTTTATTAGCATCCTCATCAATTGCTTTTTCTTTTTCCTTTTTATTTAATGCATCTGATTTCATATAAACAGAATTCGGTTCCGTATCACTACTAGACTGTTTTTCTGGATTTGAATCTTTTGCATACACAAAATACCAAACCAGGAAAGCAACAGCCAATACAAGAATAGCAATAAGAATAGTTGGCAAGATATCAAATACTTTAGAAGTGGCTCCGTCTATTGCGCTTCTTGAATTTACTCTCGATAAATTTTGCGGTAACTCATCATTTACCGTTGTTGGTACCTCGGCTTTATACTCTTCAAATATTTCTTCTGGAACCAAATCTACTGCTTCTGCATATTGTTTGATAAATGCCCGTGTATAAAATTTACCTGGCATCATACTATAGTTACCTTCTTCAATGCCAACTAAATAACGGACTTGAATTTTGGTAATCTCTTGTAATTCTTCTAACGTTAGTCCTTTAGCTTCTCTAGCTTCTTTTAATCGATTTCCTAATTCACTCACAAGATAACACCTTCCAACTACTAAAAATCAAAACCCTCGAATTCACTTTCTAAGGCAAGAGTATTTTTTTTATGAACATCATAAAGAATCTCCTCGCCTGGCTCATGTCTTAGCTCAATAATATAATCAAAATCATCTAAAGTGTATTCTGTATTATGTACAAAGGCATCAGGATGTTCTACTACTTTTATACATGGCAGGCGCATCACTTCTCGAACAACCGCCCAATGTCGCTCATTAATCTGTTTAGAAGAAACAATTCCATCAATGATAAATAAATTGTTTTCATTATATTCTCCCTGCATTAAGGAATGGCGGATAGTCTGCTTTAGCAAAGTAGAACTTACTAAAAGCCATCTCTTATTTGCACAAACGCTTGCAGCTACTATGGACTCCGTTTTACCTACCCGCGGCATCCCTCTAATACCTATTAATTTATGGCCTTCTGTCTTAAATAATTCGGCCATAAAATCTACTAACAATCCTAGCTCATAACGAACAAAGCGAAATGTTTTTTTGTCATCTGCATCTCTCTGAATATAACGACCATGTCTAACTGCAAGTTTATCTCTTAAAGAAGGTTCTCTAAGCTTGATTACTTTTATTGTGTCCATTGTATAGAGAATAGATTCTAACCTTTTTATTTGTTCCTTATTTTTGGCTAACATTAATAAGCCACGCCGTCCATCGTCTACCCCATTAATGGTGATAATATTGATTGAAAGCATCCCTAGTAATGAGGAAATCTCCCCTAGTAGGCCAGGTCGGTTTTTTTGAATTTCGTATTCTAGATACCATTCCTTCTGTTCCAAAAAAATCCTCCTACAACTAGCAAGTGAAATTTTCTAGTCTTTTAACTTCTATCATATAGCAATAGTATAAATAATCAAGAAAAAAGGGGTCAAAATAGAAAAAAAGATGGACTTTTTATAGAAAGGGTGCATTCTAGGAAAATAAGGTATTCTTTTTTATCTAAAATCATTGGTTTCTGCTATTGTTACTTGATTTATTTGCAGGCAATTGCTTCTATTTGTTTCTTCCTTTATTTAAATGAACAGTGTGGAGATATACCTTTTTAATAGAGGAGCTTTTCTCCCTATTTCCTTTTCTATTTTGCTTTCTTGCTTTTGGTCAGACAGGATTCCCATCTATTAAGCATATCATCTTGATTAGAATATTTTTACATAACAAAAGAAAGAAGCTCGATAAATAGCTTTTCTATTTATCGAGCTTCTATGATTGCCACTAATAATTATTTTGTTCCGTTATTATGCACTAATTTTACCATCATATTTGCAATCGCATGCTGTTCTTTTTCATCTGCAACTGACCATAAATCGGATAAAATCTTTTCTTGTTCATTCTTAGGTTGAACTTGATTAGACAGATAATCTCCAATTTGAAAAGCAAGATCTCCTATTGCTTCCTGATTCATTCCCTCATTTTCAGCATGATGAAGACGATCTGCTAAAAAGTCTTTCCATTGATCCCAATTTTCTAAAATAGACATCATGAATTACTCCTTCCATTGCTTAAGTGAATTACATCATTATTTTGGTTTGTTCGATGAAATAATATGCATGAAAATCTTTTGGAAAAGCTATCTATACATGCCATCCCCCATTAAGTGAAAGGACTTGTCCTGTCATATAAGAAGATTTTTCCGATAATAGAAAGGCTACGCTTTCTGCTACTTCTTGCGGACTTCCTAATCTCCCCATCGGGATTTCCTCTGCCATCAACTGCATTTCTTCAGGCGAAAAAGATTGAAGCATGTTCGTTTCAATAGCGCCAGGAGCTACTGCATTCACTCGAATACCATTAAAGGCAACCTCTTTACTTAATGCCTTCACAAAGCTAATCTGGGCGCCCTTTACAGTTGAATAAGCAACTTCCATTGCTGCTCCTACTTGGCCCCATATACTGGTGATCACGATAATATTACCATATTGTCTAGAAAGCATTTTCGGTAATAATGCTTTTGTTATACACATTAATGAATGAACATGGACATTCCATAGGGCTTTCATTTCCCCTTCTTCCAAATCCGTCAATAAACCATATGTACTTATACCACTTGCGTGAACGATTCCATCTATTGTGAAAATACTTTCGAGAATTTTTTGATAGTCATTTTCTTGTTGTAAATCTGCTTGTATAGGTAAGTATTCTCCGCCATTCACTGCTAGAACTTCTAATAATTCCTTTATTGCTTTTTCATTTTGATGATAATGTAAGTAAAGAGAATAGCCTTCTTTTGCTAATTGTTTTGCAATTGCTTGTCCAATCCCACCAGATGCACCGGTAATTAAAATCCATTTCCCCATTTTTTTCTCACTCCATATACTTTTACCTATAAATCTAAACAGCAACAGACACAAAGAAATAAATTTCTTTGTGTCTGCCATCATTATTTCGGCACTACTTGGCAAGATGTTAGTCTTTCTTCTGCTAAAAATTTATTAGCCGCATTTTTTATATCCTCTACTGTTATTTCTTCGACAGCAGGCACCACATCAAATAAATTCATTTCATTGAAAGCATAGCGTGTAAATTGGTTAGCGATATATTCTGGTGAATTAATCGCACGTAAGAAAGCGCCAATTTTCTTTTTCTTCGTTCTTTCTAACGTCTCGCTGGCGAAATCCATTGTTTTAGCTTTCATTAAAATTTCTTTAATTGCAGCTTCTAACCGATCAGGATCACTCGTATCCCCACCAATCATCGCAAATCCAAATCCGTGCTCCTGTGTGTAATCATAAGAAAAAGTATCATCAATTAAGCCTTCTTGGAAAAGATTTTGGTAGTTTTCAGAGCTTTCACTAAATAGGAAATCTAATAATAAATTGATGCTCCACTCTTGTTTCATCATTTCTTTTCCGGACTGCTCTACATTGATTCCTTTTATCCCAACAAGACATTTAGAAGTGTGGACGTTCATTTTTAAAACTTGCTTGTCCTTATTAACATGTGCAGGCTCTTCTTTAAATTTACGTTGAATTTCACTATGATTTGTATAGTCTTTTTTACTTTGATTTTCTCTTATCTGAGCCATATATTCCTCTGGATCAACAGGTCCTACAATGAAAAGAAGCATATTGCTTGGGTGGTAGAACGTATTATAGCACTCATACAACATATCTTTTGTGATATGTGAGATGGATTCAATCGTTCCAGCAATATCAATTTTCACAGGATGATGGACATACATATTTTCAATTAATCCAAAGTAAAGGCGCCAATCTGGATTATCATCATACATCGTAATTTCTTGTCCGATAATTCCTTTTTCTTTTTCTACCGTTTTCTCCGTAAAGTATGGCTCCTGTACAAAATTAATAAGCGTTTCCAGATTATTCGCTACATTAGAGGTACTAGAAAACAAATAGGCTGTTCTTGTAAAAGACGTAAAAGCGTTAGCACTTGCCCCCTGTTTACTAAAATCTTGAAAAACGTCACCTTCTTCTTTTTCAAAAAGCTTATGCTCTAAGAAATGAGCAATTCCATCAGGAACTTGAGTGAATTCGGATCCCTCAAGAGGAATAAAGGTGTTATCTACAGAACCATAGTTTGTTGTGAATGTACAAAACGTCTTATTAAACCCTTTTTTCGGCAAAATATATACCTTTAAGCCATTTGCTAATTTTTCATAATATAGCTCTTCTTGCAATTGAGCAAATTCTATTTTTTCCATTATGCATTTCCCTCCGATCCCGTTAAGAAATAAATGGTGTCTAGTTCGATCTTTTTAGCGGCAGCAATGATTTCCTCTCTGGAAACTTTACTCATATATTGAAGCCAATCGCCCATCTCTACATAATTATCACTTACACTATTATGGTAGAACAGTTCAATCATGCCACGGGAAGTATCCAATGTTTCCAGCATTTGATTATGAATCACCGCTTTTGTCTGCATTATTTCTTGATCGGAAAATTCGCCTTTTTTCATTAACTCCATTTGTTCCTTAATAATCTTTACTGCCTTATCATAATTGTTATTATCTATTCCTGACATTACTAAAAGCAATCCTTTATGACTTTCTAAACGACTTGCTGCATAATAGGCAAGACTTTCTTTTTCCCTGACATTAATAAATAGCTTAGAATGCGAGAACCCGCCATAAATACCATTAAGTACTTGAAGGGCAAAATATTCTGGATCTCCATAAACTATATTTGTGCGGAATCCCATATTTAGTTTTCCTTGTTTAATATCTTGAACTTCACGAACCTCTTTTACTTCCCTAGTTTCATACGTTTTTCTACGATCAATTGATTGTGCAGTTCTTTCTTTAAATGGAAATAAATCCTCAATATATGCTCCTATCTCTTCTTCTTTAATATCGCCGACCATATACAAATCAATCTGATCCTCTGCTAACGCTTTTGTATAATAGGCGTAAAGGGATTGTGGGGTAATGCTGTCAACCTCATCCTTTTCACCGTACACACTTAATGCATAAGGCTCATTTTCACACATAACATCAATTACCCGTTGATTCGAATATCGCATTTTATCGTCATAGATGGATTGAATTCTTTGCTTTAATGCACGTTTTTCATTCTCTATAACATTTTGGTCAAAACCACTTTCTGATACATTTGGCTGAAAGATTACCTCAGATAAAAATTCCAAGCCTTTTTTTAATAAAGGAGCTGGGTCTGAGAGAAACTTTTCATTTGCAATTTCTAAGGAGAAAGAAACAATGTGGTATTCCCCTTTTTTAGCAAGATCGATAAAAAAAGTAGCTCCGTACAATTCTTCTATAAAGGAACGAAGCTTTGCCGTTGTCGGATATTTCTTTGTACTATTTTGCATCACATAAGGAAGAAGGGCCCTGAGTGTGGAATTTTCTTTTGTAATAGGGGTCCGCCATTTCACCACAATCGTATTCGTTTTAAATTTTTCAGTCTTGACTGTATGTAATTGAAAGCCGCTATATTTTGTAATTTTTTCCGTTGCTATGCTCATAACATACCTCCTCATATACTTACACTAATCATACACTACTTACTAGTATTAACTCTATTTATATGGTTATTCTCATAAAGTCTAGATTAGGATGATTTTCCTCTAAACTTATATCTTTCTCCTTTGCTTATTTCTATTCCTTCTTTATCATATAGCTTAAACTTATAATAATAGGATTTTGCCTCTATTTCTGAAAGTCTTTCATCGACGTTCCCATTGAAAAATTGCCTAAAGATACCTTTTTCTCTCCTTCCACTCATTATGAATGATTAAGTCAATCGAACGAACACTTGCCCCACCCCATCTGATAATAAAAAGAAAGAGTGGTGTTCGTTCACCCTCGATTGAAATCGTGTAGCTAGTTACTCCTTTACTCAGCTCTCTATCAAAGCTCTTACCAAGCTAGGTATAGTTGCCTTTGGAATGTTTTTCAAACTTAATAGCTCCCTAGCCCTCCCCATTTGTAAAACCAGCGATTCTAGTCTTTTCTGTATCGAAAATATCAATAAATTTCAGATTAGTTCCTTAATCAACCTTCTTAATAGAACTTCATCATTACCATAAATTGGTCCATTCCATAATAGTCCGATTACAAGGATAAGCAATATACTACTAAATAAAAATAATAGATTTTTTACGCTCATATATTTTCCTAACTTTATAAAAAATTAATTAAATCAATTATCAATCAAAAAAAGTTTATTCAATAATAGCGAAGAAAATAATTCTAAATTATACTTTTTCCTTTAAAAGGACGATTATTTCCATGAAAACAGGAAAAAAATAAAGAAAAGAAGAAAGGGAGAGATGCACAATGCCAAAGCTTGTTTTGATTCGCCATGGAGAAAGTCTTTGGAATGTGGAAAATCGCTTTACTGGTTGGACAGATATTGAACTATCAGAAAAAGGGTTAACAGAAGCAAGGGAAGCTGGAATTATTCTCAATCATAACGGATACACATTTGATATTGCATATACATCCTATTTAAAAAGAGCTATTCGGACATTATGGATTATTCTCGATGAAATGGATAGCATGTGGATTCCTATACATAAAACGTGGAAATTAAATGAACGGCATTATGGTGCTTTGCAAGGATTAAATAAAAAAGAAACAGCTGATCAATATGGGCTTGACCAAGTTCAAAAATGGAGAAGATCCATGGATATCAGACCACCAGCTTTAAATAAGGATGATCCCCGCTACAATATCGACGATCCAAGGTATCAACAGCTCGAAGAAGGCGAATTTCCTTTAACAGAAAGTCTTGCCGATACGGAGAAAAGAGTCCTAACTTTCTGGGATCAAGAAATTGCACCCATGCTACACAATAATAAAAAAGTAATAATTGCAGCTCATGGTAATACAATTCGCGCTATTATTCAGTATTTAGATAACGTTTCACCTGACGGAATTGCGTCTTTAAACATTCCAACAAGCATTCCATTAGTATATGAATTAGATGATAATTCCTTAAAACCTATTCGCCATTATTATTTAGATATGAACGGCGAAGTTCCTGCAGATGTGATTCCTAAACATATTCCAATTGATTTATTGGATAAAGAAATTAAAACCAAGGCAATTAATACACATGAGGAATAAAAAACGTCAGGAAAATTAGTCAGTGAAATGATTAAATAAAAAACACCCCAAAAGTTAGAATTGGTTCGTCTAACTTTTGGGGTGCACATCATTAGAAGTCTCTTTTTTATTTTCCCAAAGGATTATCTGCTACCTTTAATATAAGGAACACCAGAAGCTTTTGGTGCATCTGCACGACCGATAAAGCCTGTTAATGCAATAATAGTTAATACATATGGTGCAATTAACAAGTAAACGCTCGGGATGTTTTCTAAAAACGGTAAGCTGCTTCCAACAATACTTAAGCTTTGAGCAAAACCAAAGAAAATCGCAGCTCCCATTGCTCCAAGCGGATTCCATTTTCCGAAGATCAGGGCGGCAAGTGCCATGAATCCTTGTCCGCTAATGGTCGCATGGGTAAAATCATTTGTAATCGACTGCGCAAATACGCCGCCGCCGATTCCACCAAATGCACCAGAAAGAATAACCGCAATATAACGCATTTTGGTTACGTTAATGCCCATTGTATCTGCAGCCATCGGATGCTCTCCAACAGAACGAAGACGCAAGCCGAATGGCGTTTTATACATAACGAACCAAACAATAACAGCAACAACAATTGCTAAGTAAGAAGTCCAATATGTATTAGAGAAAAATAAGTCTCCAATCACAGGGATGTCCTTTAATAGCGGAATATCAATTTTCTTAAAGCTATAACGAATGGTACCTGTTTGTCCCTTTCCATCATAGATTAATTTTACTAAGAACATAGCAAGACCAGCTGCTAGTAGATTAATCGCTACACCAGAAACCGTTTGGTCGGCACGGAATGTAATACTTGCCACTGCATGAAGTATCGAGAATAGAGCACCGACAACCATTGCGACAAGCAAAGAAACCCATGGTGTCCAAGCGCCAAGACTATCAGCAAATGTTAAATTAAAAACAATGGAGGAGAAAGCTCCCATTACCATTAAACCCTCTAGTCCAATATTAACTACCCCTGCTCTTTCAGAAAAATTCCCGCCAAGCGCAGTAAAAATTAGTGGAGCAGCAAACAATAGCGAAGAAGGTATGACAATTAATAATACGTCCATTAATCCCATTTACTTCTCCCCCTTTTTACTTTTATTTTTACTCAATCGTTCTAAGAATAAGCGAATCATATAGCTTGAAGCAACAAAGAAAACGATTAAAGCAATAATGATATCAACCATCTCATTCGGTACTCCAGCTTCAAGCGGCATATTTAGCGCCCCTACTTTTAAGAAACCGAACAAGCATGCAGCAAGCAAGATTCCGACTGGGCCATTTGCTCCAAGTAAAGCAACGGCAATCCCATCAAATCCAACCCCTGTAAATCCACCTTTATTACTCACATATTCAAATGTTCCTAAACCTTCCATTGCTCCTGCAAGACCTGCAAAAGCACCAGAAATGACCATAGAAAGAATGATATTACGGTTAACATTCATACCAGCATATTGGGAGGCATTCTGATTAAAACCAACAGACTTTAATTCATATCCTTTTACTGTTTTCTCTAAGATAATCCACATAAGTATAGCGCATCCAACCGCAATTAAAATTCCCCAGTGCATACGGGAATAGTCTGTTAAGCTTTCTAAGAACCCAGAACGCAGACTAGCAGTTGGCGCAATATTTTCTGTACGGTCTGCTTTATCTGTAAGCACGTTTCGGATTAAATAGTTGGATACATGTAATGCGACATAGTTCATCATAATACTTACGATAACTTCATGAACTCTAAATCGTGCCTTTAAAAAGCCTGGTACAAATGCCCACAGCGCACCAGCAGCAGCAGCAGCTAATACAGCAAGTGGTAAATGAATAATTTTTGGTAAATCAAAGGAAATCCCTACCCAAACTGCAGCAAGCCAGCCAACAATTAATTGCCCTTCAACCCCAATATTGAATAATCCGGTGCGAAAAGCGAAGGCAACTGCAAGACCTGCAAGAATCAACGGAGTGATTTGGCGCACTACTTCTCCAGTGAAATAAATATCTCCAAACGCTCCATTCCAAAGGGCTGTATATGCATCCGCAGGATTATAACCTGTTGCAAACATGATAATCGTCCCAACAATAACCCCTAACAATACGGCAATAATTGGAATACTAATTTTCTTTATTGTATTAGACATTATTCTCCACACCCACTTTTTTAGCTTTCGATCCTGCCATTAATAAACCTAGCTCTTGTTCTGTTGTTGTTTTTGGATCCACTGTTGCAATAATTTCTCCATCAAAAATAACAGCAATGCGGTCACTGACATTTAAAATTTCATCTAATTCAAAGGATATTAATAATACCGCTTTTCCTTTATCTCTTTGTTCGATTAATCGTCGATGAATAAATTCAATTGCACCTACATCCAGTCCCCTAGTTGGCTGGGCAGCAATAAGCAAATCAGGGTCACGATCTACTTCTCTACCAATGATTGCCTTCTGCTGGTTACCCCCAGAGAGAGCTCTCGCTGGTGTGTGTATACTTGGTGTACGGACATCAAATTCTTCAATTAACTTGCTCGCTTTTTTCTCGATTTCACCTTGATTTAAAAAGCCATATTTAGAAAATGGGCTTTTGTAATAGGTCTGTAAAGCCATATTTTGTCCAATCGAAAAGTCAAGTACTAAACCGTGTTTATGTCGATCCTGCGGAATATGACCAATCCCACTTTCTGTAATTTTCCGTGGAGAAAGTACACTGATTTCTTTGCCGTTAAGGGTAATACTTCCACTGTTTTTCTTCATTAAGCCAGTAATCGCCTCAATCAACTCTGATTGACCATTGCCATCTACCCCAGCAATCCCCACAATCTCACCTGCTTTAACATCTAGGTTAAGAGAGTTGACTACATGGACACCACGACTATCTTTTACAGTTAAATCAGAAATTTTTAATACTGTTTCTTTCGGATTTGGTGCTTTTTTTTCTGTTTTAAAGGAAACTTCACGGCCAACCATTAAGTTTGCAAGCTCATTTGGGTTTGTATCTTTTACATTATAAGTGCCAATGCCTTCCCCTTTTCTGATAACCGTAACACGGTCACATACTTCCATAATTTCTTTTAATTTATGGGTAATGAGGATAATGGACTTGCCCTCTTGAATTAACTTACGGAAGATACCAATTAATTCGGCAATTTCCTGCGGAGTTAAAACAGCTGTCGGCTCATCAAAAATCAAAATTTCAGCTCCGCGATATAACGTTTTTAAGATTTCTACTCTTTGTTGCATTCCAACAGAAATATTAGCAATCTTCGCTTTCGGATCAACTGCCAATCCATAACGCTCTGAAATTTCCTGTACTTCTCTTTCTGCTTTTTTTAAATCGATTTTTCCTTTGCTGACTGTTTCTTTTCCTAAAATAATATTTTCCGTCACCGTAAAGGTGTCAATCAACATAAAATGCTGATGAACCATTCCGATTCCTAAATCATTCGCAATATTTGGATTAGAAATATTTACGACTTTCCCACGCGCACGAATTTCCCCTTTTTCTGGCTGATATAGACCAAAAAGAACATTCATTAGCGTAGATTTTCCTGCACCATTTTCCCCTAAAAGTGCGTGAATCTCACCTTTTTTTACTTGAAGGGTAATATTGTTGTTTGCAACAATACCAGGGAATTCTTTACGAATATTTAACATCTCGATTACATATTCCATCTAATCCACTCCTTCTTACTTACCTTACAAGATAAATGTTATAAAGCTTAAAATACACGTATGATGTCAAAGAATTTTATTTTCTAAAACAATCCACAAAGGAAATTATGTAATTTTTATATTACGATAATTTCGACATATAAAATTTTTAATAAAGACTAGAATTAAACTTCTACTCTTTAGTTAAAATTCTATTTTTTGTCGTAAAAAAGGAATAAGTGTTTGCCATGCAAACCACTTATTCCTGGAAAATTAGCAATTGCTATTTACTTAACAGTATCAGGAACAGTGTACTCACCGTTTTTAATTTTAGCAGTCCATTCTTCAACAGCTGCATCAATTTCAGCTTTCTTTTTAACTTCTTCATTAATTGGTGCAAGACCAACACCATCTTCTTTTAAGCCATAAACAGTAGTTTCGCCACCTGGGAATTTACCGTCTTTTGCTTTAGTTGAAATATCTTGTACCGCTGTGGAAACACCTTTTAATGCAGAAGTTAACACAATGTTGTGGTCTCCTACAACACCTTCTGCTGCTTGATCAGAGTCAACACCGATTGCCCAAATATATTTTGAAGGGTCTTTTTCTTTTAAATCACGAGCTTCAGAGAATAATCCAGCACCAGTACCACCAGAAGCATGGAATACTACATCTGCGCCTGAAGAGTACATCTTACTTGCAATTGTTTTACCAAGTTCAGGTTTATCAAATGCACCAGCATATTGTACGTCTACCTTAATATTAGGGTCTACTGCTTTAACGCCATCAACGAATCCAGCTTCGAAGCGTCCAATTACATCTCCTTCTACCCCGCCAATAAATCCAATCTTTTTAGATTCGGTTGCATGAGCTGCTGCAACACCAGCTAAGAAAGAAGCTTCTTGTTCTTTAAAAGTAATGCTTGCTACATTAGGTTGGTTAACTACAGCATCAACAATTGCAAAATGTGCATCTTTTTGTTGTTGAGAAATTTCTGAAATTGCACCTTCCATTAAAAATCCGATTCCAAATACCAAATTATAGCCTTGACGAGATAAATTATTTAAATTAGTAGCATAATCTGAATCTGACTGTGATTGTTGGTAATCAATACCATTACCTTTTGATAAGCCATTCTCTTTACCAAATGCTTGTAAACCTTCCCAAGCTGATTGGTTAAATGATTTATCATCAACACCACCGACATCTGTTACCATTGCAACTTTAAATGAGTCTTTCTCTTTATCCCCATCTGCTGCTTTATCGTTACCTTTGTCATTACTTCCGCAAGCACTTAATACAGTTCCAGCAGCTAGTACTAAAGATAGTGCTAAGCCAAATTTACGCTTCTTCAAAGCTTGTACCCCCTAGACTTTTTATTGTTATTTAGTCAAATTTTATACGATTAGTCTGTTCAGCTTCTACGAGTATATTCGTTTTCTTAATACTTGAAAGCTAAACTTATCGGATCGAAAATAATTTACTGAATAAAGAATCGGTTCATCCTTCTCATCATAATGCATCTGTTTTAATACAAGCAGTGCAGTTTCTGGTTCACATTGCAGAATGGGAGATACCTTATCGTGATATCCTATCGGCTCGATTTGTGCAACAGCGTATGTAATATGTCTTTGACTATCCGATTCCAAGAACTGAAAAATCGATTCTTGATCGTATGAAAATCGCTCAGGCAAAAATTTCTGTGGCAATTTATCTATACAATAAACAACCGGTTCGCCATTAGCTGTTCGAACTCTTTCGATAACGAGCAGTTCATCTCCTTGTAATGCAGAGAAGCGTGTCGAGTCTTCTTCAGTAGCGAACATCGTGTTTGAGCTTAGAAATATAGTGCCTGGATTCATACCTGCCTGCTTAATCATATTCGTGACACTATTCAATTGTTCTATGCCAGAATTAAACAATGGTTTACAGTTAACAAAAGTGCCAACACCATGTCTTCTGACAATGACATTTTCTTCTTCCAATGTACGCAGTGCCTCTCTTAAAGTGGCCCGGCTCACACCTAAAGTTTTTGCAAGCTCGAATTCTGAGGGGAATTTTTCTTTTTCTTTATAAATTCCTAACTCAATATCTTTTTTTAGACGATCTACTACTTGCAAATATAAATGTCTCGTATCCGATTTAATTAGCATATGATGTTCCTCCAAACATTTCTAAGACATCAGACCTCTGATGTTCAATCATTCCTACTAATCGAAAATACTATAACACTTTTTTCCTAATAAATAAATAGACTTTTAAGAATTTCGTCGAAAAAATACAGAAATGAGTAATTGTTCGGAAATCAACCGTTTTCTTTTGTATATTATTGTAAAAATAATGCATTGTTTTGTTATTTTTTCTTACATATCTTGAATGAATGTTCAGAATATACGCTAAAAAAGGACTTGAAATAGGTTATACTATTTCAAGTCCTTTTCTAAAAAATATGATTGTTTCTCTCATAACCGGTTCATTTTTTGTCCTATATGTTGGTTGAATTCAATTCATCTGCTATTATTACTGCATATTTATTTCTTCGGAACTTTTAGGCACAAGAACTGTTCTTGGTTTACTGCCCTCATATGGTCCAACTACCCCACGGGCTTCCATTTCATCGATTAATCTAGCTGCTCTCGTATAGCCAATCCGGAACCTTCTTTGTAACATACTAACAGAAGCTGTTTGCATTTCAACAATTAGTTCAACTGCTTCATGATATAGTTCGTCTTCTACAGCTCCTGTAACTTCCACAATTTCATCTGGAATCATTTCCTCTTGATATTGTGCTTTTTGCTGACCAATCACAAAATCAACCACTTCTTCCACCTCTTCATCGGACAAGAACGCTCCTTGTACTCGCACAGGTTTGCTTGCCCCATAAGGGAAGAATAGCATATCTCCTCTTCCTAATAGCTTTTCGGCTCCTCCCATATCTAATATGGTACGAGAATCCGTCTGAGAGGAAACAGCGAACGCAATTCGCGATGGAATATTTGCTTTAATAACTCCTGTAATAACATCAACTGAAGGTCGCTGAGTGGCAATAATTAGATGAATTCCGGCTGCACGGGCCATTTGTGCAAGTCGTGTAATGGCATCCTCTACATCAGATGATGCTACCATCATTAAGTCAGCAAGCTCGTCTACAATCACCACGATAAATGGCAATAGTGGCTGCTTTTCTTGTTCCTCTGCATTTATTCGTTTAATATACTCATTATAGCCTTCTATATTTCTTGTCCCTGTATGGGAGAATAAGTCGTATCTTCTCTCCATTTCACTAACAACCTTCATTAATGCCTGTGATGCCTTTTTTGGATTTGTCACAACAGGGGCCAGCAAATGAGGGACTCCATTATATACATTTAATTCAACCATTTTCGGATCAATCATCATTAGCTTTACTTCATGAGGTTTTGCTCTCATCAATATACTTGTAATAATCCCGTTAATACAGACAGATTTACCACTTCCTGTTGCTCCGGCAACAAGTAAATGGGGCATTTTATTTAATTCCGCGCATACGGCTTCCCCTGTGATATCTCGTCCAAAAGCAATCATCAGCTTCGAATCAGGCTTATCATTTTTACTTGATTCCAATACTTCTCTTAGTGACACAACAGCAACTTCAGAGTTGGGAACTTCAATCCCGATTGCTGATTTTCCAGGAATAGGTGCTTCAATGCGAATATCCTTTGCTGCAAGAGCTAAAGCTAAATCATCGCTTAAATTAACAATTTTACTTACTTTTACCCCTTCGCTTGGATGAACTTCATACTTCGTTACCGCAGGTCCTAAATGAACCTCTGTTACTCTAGCTTTTACGCCAAAGCTATGAAAGGTTCTTTCTAATTTAGCAGCGTTTGCGTGAATTTGCTCATATTCCCCACTCTGATCTGCCTTTCTCGGCAACTTTAATAGTTTTAAAGGCGGGAGTTCATAATCCTTATTTTCTACTTCTGTAAAAGTTATTGGTACGACATCACCTAAATCGGTTTGTTCTTCTGGCGAATCTGCCAACAAGTCTTCCTGAATGACTTCTTCCTGATAGGCTCTTTCGGCAAAGGTATTAATAATTGGCTCTTGTATGTATGGCTCTTCCTCTTGAGGCGGAGTGTTCACAATAATAGAAGCATTCGTATTTTCCTTAGACTGCTGATTTTCGCGTCTTGCTTGTTTTTCTGCCTTCCGCTTTTCTTTATTTTTTTGAATCGATTCTTTCCAGTCTTTCATATCTTGCTTAAACGCTTCCCATTGATCTTGGAAAAAATTCCAGATACTTGATATAACTTTTTTAAAAGCACCACTTAACGTTTTACCAGTAAGCAGGATAAAACCGATCACAATCACGATAAAGCTGATAATCTGCGTACCTACCGTGTCGAATAAATAATGAAATAATGCAAATAAAACGGCACCAATCATACCACCGCCTAAATCGACATTAGTAGCCTCTTTATTCACTTCCATCCAAAATAATTCCCATGTATTGAATATTACACTTGGGTTTTGAAAAGCGCCTTGGCTTGCTAGCAACTTAAATAATGTTACATGGCTAAGTAATAAAATTGCACTGACAATTAAATAAATTCCATTTAATTTCGTATGAAACATATAAGGCTTTTCTCTTTTCCACATTAAATAACCACTGTATACGATAAGGCCTATTAGGCAAAGCATATACCACTCTCCAAAAAAGAAACGGAAAAAAGAAACCATTGTTTTCCCAACCGCACCGAGTTGTAAAATAGAGATAAAACTCAACGCCATAAGAAGCAGGGCTGCAAGTTCATATTGTATCGTTAATTTAAGATGTTGTTTTTTTCTTGTTTTTCTTTTTTTCCTTTTTGCCATTTGATCACCTAATATTTAAAAAGTATCTTTCTCTTTTGTAGTAAAGAAGCAGCCTTAGGCTGCTTCTTTGTTGTTCCTATATTATAACATAGTTTATAAAGGGAAACTTCTTTCCGAAGGTTTTTTTATCCTTTGCTGTTTTTATAGAAAAAGGTATGCTTTTTGGTTTGGCTGATTTGTTGTGTGCTTTGGCTGATATTTCGCTCGTTTGGCTGATTTCACGCCTGTTTTGGCTGATATTTTGCTCGTTTGGCTGATTTGCTGCCTGTTTTGGCTGATATTTTGCTCATTTGGCTGATTTGCCGCCTGCTTCAGCTGATATCCTGCCAACTCTAGCTAAAAAAGCAAAATACTAGATAAGTTTTTCCCCCTATCATTCCCTATTATCAACTTTTTTAATAAAAAAGCAATTAAATGGTTGGAATTTTTGCTCCTGGCTGCATTTCTGTCTGCAGAAAATGATTGGGATCGGTGCTAAGTATTCTTATGACTTCATATTCATTTGACTCATTTCTAGCTACTAATAAAGGAATGCCATTATAATGAATAACTTGGTGTTTTTCATAGATATCTTGGCTCATTGGAAAAATCAATTCTTCTGGCATCATTGTATACATAATCATTGGATAATCCCTTCATTCTGTTCTTTATTGACATCAATCAACTCATTGAGCTTTTTCATCGCATCCCCGACTCCGCCAACAGAGTCAATAAGTCCAGAAGTAACAGCATCATTTCCAATTACATTTGTTCCAATATCTCTCGTTAAATTTCCTTTTGCAAACATCAGGTCTTTAAAATTTTCTTCTGTAATTTTAGAATGCTTGGTCACAAAATTAACCACTCTCTCTTGCATTTTATCTAAGTATTCAAAGGTCTGTGGTACTCCAATAACCAGACCTGTTAAACGAATAGGATGGATTGTCATCGTTGCTGTTTCTGCAATATACGAATAATCACAGGAAACAGCAATTGGAACACCAATTGAGTGCCCACCTCCTAAAACAAGGGAAACAGTTGGTTTAGACAGAGAAGCAAGCATTTCAGAAATAGCTAATCCTGCTTCTACATCCCCTCCTACTGTATTCAAAATGACAAGAACCCCTTCAATCTTAGGATTTTGTTCGATTGCTACAATTTGTGGAATCAGGTGCTCATATTTCGTTGTTTTATTTTGAGGCGGTAATTGTAAATGACCTTCGATTTGACCAACAATGGTTAAACAATGTATTTTTGAATCTTGAGAAAGCTGTGGTACATTAGTTTGTCCCAGCTGTTGAATTTTTTCCATTAAGCTTGATGGTTTATCCTCATTTGGCTTTTCATCAGGCTGATTATTATTGTTAACTGAAACCATAAAGTTCTCCCTTCCTAAAACCATAATAATCTTAGTATGAAGCGAGAAACACTATTTCATGCGGGCGAAATCGAAAAGTCAATAAGTCGCTTTTACTTCTGGAATAAATTTTAAGTGAAAGCTTTTCAGAAAAATTCTTGTTAGAAGTCTTTTCCGACCTTTGGCTAAGCAGCGGTCCCCACGGTTCATCTAAATCCCAAGGAAGCTTCTCCTTTTTCAATTCAAACTCTTCTTAGATTTAAGCACGGCTAGTCCCAAACAAACTAAAAGCCCCCTTATCTTAAGGAGGCTCTCACTTTTATCTTCTAACTGGCTTAACTTCCATAATAATTGGCAAGATCATTGGTCTACGTCTTGTTTTTTCATATAAGAACTGGTTTAGCGTATCTCTAATATCTTGCTTAATTCCAGTCCAGTCGAAGCTGTCCTTACTAATACTTTTTTCTACAATATCTCTTACACGGTCTGCAGCTTCTTCTAGCAACTTCTCTGATTCGCGAACATACACAAAACCTCTTGTAATGATTTCAGGACCAGCAGAGATTTTTCTTTCCGCTTTATTTAAAGTTACAACAACCGTTAAAATTCCGTCTTGTGATAACAGCTTGCGGTCTCTTAAAACAATATTCCCAACATCGCCAACACCGCTGCCATCAATTAATACATTTCCAGCTGGAATTTTTCCGCCTACACGAAGAGTATCTTCTTTAAATTCAAGCACCTCTCCTTGTTCCGGAAGGAAAATATTTTGCGGTGGTACACCACATTCAATCGCAATTTTTTCATGTGCCTTTAATACGCGATACTCCCCATGGATAGGCAAAAAGAATTTAGGCTTCATCATATTAATCATAAATTTTAATTCTTCTTGGCTGCCATGATTAGAGCTGTTAAATGTTTTGTAGCCTGCAAGAAGTGTTGCACCTGCTCTGTATAATTTATCGATTGTTTTTCCGACAAAAACTTCACTGCCTAGGAAAGAGGATGCTGCAAATAAAACGGTATCCCCTTCCATGATGCTTACCTGCTTATGATTTTTCTTAATCATTTTTTGCAGTGCTTCAATTGGTTCCCCTTTTGTACCAGTAGTGATGATTACCATTTGGTCTTGTGTATATCCTTGAAGCTCGTTATAGGTAACGATCGTTTCTTCATCTACTACTAAATAGTTGTGTTTTAAAGCAATTTGCAACACTCTTTGTAAATTCTTGCCGATAATCGCAACTTTTCGATTTGTTTTTTCAGCTGCATCAATAATATGTTGAATTCTATTTAAGTCAGTTGCAAAACAAGCTGCAATAATCCGACCATTTGTGTGTAAAAATGCCTCAATTAAGCTTTGAGTTACAACAAAATCTGTTGTGGAATAGCCTGGTTTATCTGCATTCGTACTATCAGATAATAAAGCTAATACTCCCTCTTCTCCTATTTTGGCCATCTCGCCATAATCTGGCTTGTAAAGATCACTTGCTGTTTGATCGAATTTGAAATCACCAGTATGTACGATTGCACCTTCTGATGTATGAATAACAATCCCAATGCTATCAGGGATACTATGATTCGTTTTAAAGAATGACACTTTTGAGGAAGCAAATGTTAGAACAGTTTTCGATGTCACAATTTCGAATTGTGCTTGTCCTTTGAAATCTTGCTCTTTCATCTTTTCCTTTGTTAGTTCAGCTGTTAATAAAGTCGTATAAACCGGTACATCTAAATCTCTTAAAATATAAGATAAGCCTCCGATATGATCTTCATGTGCATGTGTTAAGAAAATTCCTTTTACTTTTTCTTTATTTTGCTTTAAATACGCGATATCTGGAATAACAATATCGATCCCGAGCATTTCATTTTGCGGGTACATTAAGCCAGCATCAATTACAAATATATCTTCGTCTACTTCGACTACAAACATATTTTTACCGTTCTCGCCCACTCCGCCGAGTGCGACAAGCTTTATTTTTTCATTTTTCATCAATTTTTGTTTCCTCCTATGTTGAGTTAAGCCGACCATTGATCAGTTATGATTATTATACTTGATGTTTAAAATTGTTTACAACCAATTTTATGAAATCTTCCTTTTTCAGGTTCATTTCATAACAATATCAGGAGGTATTTTTCTATAGTTCGCCTAGCATTCCAACGCTTTTTCCTAAAATAAAATTTTTTACCGTTTATTCAATTTAAACTTAAATATAGAAATAGCTGTCACAGCAAAAAAACAAATTAAACATGCTAGTATACTAATTCGATTCGCCTCATCAAATAAGAAACTAATGCTTATGATGCCTAAGCAGATTACAGTAAATATCGGAATATATGGATATCCCCATATTTTAAAACTTGGCTGAAATGGATATTGTTTTCTAAGCTTTAACTGCGCTAGACAAATCATAATCCAAACAATCGATACAACAAAGCCTGGGAATGCCATAAGTAAAGAAAATACTTGATCTTGTTTAAATAAAGCAATCATTGATCCAGCAATTAAGATAATACCTGTAACCATTAAACTATAAGTCGGCACTCCATTGTGGTTTACTTTGCTAAAGGCTTTCGGTCCTTCTCCCTCCGTTGAAAGAGAGTACATCATTCTTGTACATCCATATATACCCGAATTTGCTGCAGATAACACAGCAATAATTAAGACAAAATTCATAATGTGGGCTGCACCAGATAATCCAGAAATCGAAAGTACTTGTACAAAAGGGCTGGATTCTTCTGTTAACTCATTCCAAGGAATTAGTCCACAAATAATTAAAATAGGCAATGTGTAAAATAAAACAATGCGAAGAATAAAGCTTTTAATAACTTTTGGCAGTACTTTTTCTGCATCTTTCGCTTCCGTTACGGTTACGCCAATGAGCTCGGAGCCTCCATAAGAAAACATAACAATTAAAAGAGCAGAAAAAACAGATGTCCATCCATTTGGGAAAAAGCCGCCATGCTCTGTATAATTTTGCAGATAGTTTGTTTGCCCTGATGGAATAAGCCCAAATAAAACAGCAGCTCCTAATATAATAAATATAATAATCATGCCAATTTTAATTCCAGCAAACCAAAATTCAAATTCCCCATAATTTTTCACATTCATTGTATTAACGACAATTAAACCTATTGCGCAAAGAATGCTTAATATCCACAGTGGCACATCTGGCAGCCAAAACTGCAGAAAGCTTCCTGCTACAACTACCTCAATCACACATACAGCAAGCCATAAAATGCAGTACATCCAGCCAATAACGAATGCCGTCTGGTTGCCAAAGGCCTTCCCAATAAAGCCCTTCATGTTTGTATTTGGATAAATAATAGCCATTTCCGCAATACTGCCCATCACTACTAATAATAAAAGTCCTGCAAATATGTATGTAAAAATAACACCTGGACCTGCGATTGAAACTGTTTCTCCACTACCTTTAAATATCCCTGTCCCAATAGCTCCTCCCATGGCCATTAAACTTATATGTCTTGGCAGTAAGTTTTTTTGCAACTGATTATTCGCCATGACTTCTCCTCCTTATATATAACCTTATCTAAATACTCTTGTGTTCTTACTAGCCGTTGTCCAAACCGCAGTTTTTTCGATAGAGGAAACTAAGAAGACAGTTTGCGTCTTCACATGTGGACTTCCGCCAAACAAAAAATTCGCAAGACAATATAGCTAAACACTCATCTACTGCAAAAACTTCTAGTTTCTTATATATGAGAAACTTATGATTGCGCTATTTAAAAATATGATGATGTATCCAATCATAATCAAAAACTAGTTTAGAAACAAGTCTTTCTTAATAAAGATATCTAATAAAAAAGACAGAAGAGCTAGTTATCTCAGGAGGAATAAACCATTTTTGCTTTGGTTTATCCGTCGTAATAAGAGATAGCTAAGCTCTTCTGACACGTAAACATTTATAAAACTAGCAAAAAAGAATCAAATAAACTGTTATCAATAGTCCTCGTAAATATACGATATCCTTCTAATTCCTTAAATAAATTTCGCTAATTCGATTCGCTCTTCCTCTGTTAATGGCACTAAAGGTAAACGAACAGAACCCACATCAAATCCTTTTAATTGTAATGCTGTTTTTACTGGAACAGGGTTAGGTGCTTTAAATAAAACTAACATAAGAGGAAGTAATTGTTGATGCATTTTAGATGCTTCCTCTACCTTTCCATCTAAAAAGGAAGTCACCATTTCTTTCATTTCTTTGCCAATAATATGCGAAGCTACAGAAATTACTCCCGTTCCTCCTACAGATAAAATTGGTAAAGTTAAGCTGTCATCACCACTGTATACATTAAAATCAGCTGGTGTTGATGCAATAATTTTTGTGATGTTATTTAGATTTCCACTAGCCTCTTTTACAGCTACAATATTATCAATTTCTGACAAACGAATAATAGTTTCTGGTTCAATATTAACAACAGAACGACCTGGAATATTATATATCATAACGGGTAGTTTTGTAGATTCTGCAACTGCTTTAATATGTTGATACAACCCCTCTTGGTTCGGCTTGTTATAGTATGGTCCAACTACCATAACAGCGTCCACACCTGCGAGTTCTGCTTGTTTCGTTAATTCGATGGACTCATATGTGTTATAACTACCTGTTCCTGCAATGATTGGAACTCTCTTTTCCACTACCTTTACCACATGTTTAAATAAAGCAATCTTCTCTTGTTTGGATAATGTGGGCGATTCTCCAGTAGTACCAGCTACCACTAAAGAATCTGTTCCGTTTTCAAGTAAATGATTAATTAACTGTGTTGTTTTTGGAAAATCTATATGTCCCTTGGCATCAAATGGTGTAATCATGGCCGTTGACACCCTACCAAATAAACCCATCGTTCCACTCCTATTCTCATTTCGATCTCGTTGTATCTATTATTTTCTATTCTATTTCTTTTTCTAACTCAAACGCATCATGTAATACATTAACTGCACTTACTAAATCATCCTGCTTCACAAGCACCCAAATCGTTGCATGGCTATCCGCTGATTGGAGGATGCGAATTCCCTTATTTGAAAGTGCAGTAACAATTTTAAATGTCACCCCAGGTACACCGGCCATTCCAGCACCAACCACGGATACTTTTGCACATTCTTTTTCGATAACTGGTTCATATCCCATATTTTCAAGAACGGCAATTGCTTTGTTTGTCATTTCGTTTGTTACAGTATATACGACACTGTTAGGTGAAATATTGATAAAGTCTACGCTGATTTCTTCATTTGCCATTGCTTTAAAGACTTGCGATTGTAAGTCATACTGATCTTTTTTTGCAAAAACTTTAATTTGGGTTACGTTTGCCACATGAGCAATTCCTGTGACTGGTCTTTCCTTTATGTCACTGCCTCGACTCTCCGCATTACTAGAGGTGACAAGTGTACCAGTCCCCTTTGAATACGTGGACCGTATTCTAATCGGTACTTTTGCTTGCATTGCTATTTCCACTGCTCGTGGGTGAATAACTTTTGCTCCTTGATAAGCCATATTGCAAACTTCCGAATAGGTAACAACAGATAGCGGACGAGCATTTTCTGCAATTCTTGGATCTGCAGTCATAATACCTTCTACATCTGTAAAAATGTCAATATATTCTGCTTGAAGTGCTGATCCTAAAGCAGCCGCAGATGTATCACTTCCGCCTCTGCCTAAAGTAGTTGTATCCCCATTGGGCGCTGCCCCTTGGAAACCAGCTACTACTACAACATCATGATTTTTTAATTCTTCAAGAACACGGCTGCAATCCATTTCCATAATTCTTGCATTCGTAAAATCATTATTTGTCTTAAATCCAGCTTGAGCACCTGTTAATGCAGTTGCCGAAACTTGATTTTCTAGTAATAGTTGCGTAAACACAACACTTGAAATAATTTCGCCGCATGACATTAATAAGTCGTTTTCTCTTCTGCTGATACTTGATTCTGATCCGCCGACTAAAGACAACAATGTATCTGTTGCATAAGGTTCTCCTTTTCGTCCCATCGCAGAAACAATTACTACTACTTTATATCCTTCATTTAATGCATCCTTAATATGATCTTTTGCTTGAATTCGGCTTTTTTCATCTCTAACGGATGTTCCGCCAAATTTTTGAACCATGATTTTCACAATAAACACCTCTGAACACTTTCTTAAAGAGTGTAATATAAGGGTGCCTTTTCTAAAACAAATTTGGGGAATCTACTTTTAAAAAGATTTCCCCTTCCATCATTTTACTAGGAGGATCCCTTGTTGTTTTAACTTTGATGATTTTTTTCCATCCAAAATGAGCACACTTATTTAAATGATTCCCTAAATAGAATTCTATTTAAGGAATCATTTAATAATAAGAAAGACAAGATTTTGGCACCATTATTTAGGCTTGTGTCCAAACTTGTACTTCCTGTATGTAGAATAAAATAGAAATCTACTTACAGGTAATTTTCCTGCATACTAAACCTCTACAGCCTTGTCTTTCTTCACTAGTCCATTAAACTAGCCCTAATTTAATTAGACTTTCAGCAATTTGTACAGAGTTCCATGCGGCACCTTTTAATAGATTATCGGAAACAACCCACATATGGAAACCGTTTTTCACATCTAAATCTTGACGAATACGACCGACAAATACATCATTGCTTCCTACGCAATCTGCAGGCATCGGATATACTTGATTACTTGGATCGTCTTGAAGCACGATGCCAGGAGCATCAGCTAACAAGGATTTAATTTCTTCTACTGTTACTTGATCATTGTCTAATTCAAAGTAAACAGATTCAGAATGACCTGTTGCTACTGGAATGCGGACACATGTTGCTGCAACCTTTAAGTCATCTGCATGCATTATTTTCTTTGTTTCATTGATCATTTTCATTTCTTCATATGTGAATCCATTATCAGTAAATACATCAATTTGCGGTACTGCATTGAATGCGATTTGGTAGTGCTTTTTATCACTCTTAACTGGTAGAATCTTCGGCTCAAACTCTTCTTTATTAAGAATTGCTTGTGTCTGGCTGTTCAACTCTTCGACAGCAGCAGCACCTGATCCAGATACAGCTTGATAAGTGGATACTAATACTTTCGAAAGACCAAATTTTTCTTTTAACGGCTGTAAGGCTACGACCATTTGAATCGTAGAGCAGTTTGGATTTGCAATAATTCCATTGTGCTTGCGAAGATCCTCTTCGTTTACTTCAGGAACTACTAATGGCACGTCTTTGTCCATACGGAATGCGCTTGTATTATCAACAACAATTGCCCCATGTCTTACTGCATGTGGTGCAAGTTCTTTCGATACACCACCGCCAGCGCTGAATAATGCGATATCAATTCCTTTAAAGCTATCTGGTGTTGCTTCTTGTACGATAATTTCTTTATCTTTATACTGAACCTTTGTTCCTGCTGAACGTTTAGAGGACAAAAGTGTTAAAGTCGAAATCGGAAAATCTCTGCTCTCTAATGTTTTAATCATTTGTTGACCAACAGCCCCTGTTGCTCCCACTACTGCTACGTTAAATCCTTTTAATTGCTCCATTTAAGGTTCTCCTTCCAAAGGCTTTCTCTTAATAATAATAGGCAAGCATTACGCTCCGCCTTAAATAATATTATCTATTTTAACATATTCAAGCAGCAATAAAAGAAACTTTTATCAGATTCTTTCAAAAAACACCGATTGGCGCTATAAAGTTCCTTGTGGAAGTCGACAAGCGCCTTTTTACGGTACGTCTTATTATCAGTCTACCATTCTTTTTCAAAGAACGTGATTTATATGCCTTTTTTAAATAATCATGTACTTTCCTGTTAATCTAAATATTTTTCCACTATTACTGGTTGAATCTGTTTATATTCTAATGCTGCTTCAATAGTTTCTGCAAGCATAGACATTCTTGCAACCATAGAATTTGGCTTTTTCTCAGGATCATCTTGACCGAATGGAATAAAGAAAATATTCTTCGTTGCCATTAATCGCATCAGATTAATCCCATTTAATCCTAACGCATCATTAGTAGAGATTCCCAATACCACAGGCTTTTGGTTTCTTAATGTCGCTTTTGCTGCCATCAAAACTGCATTATCTGTCATCGCATTTGCAAATTTACTCATACTATTTCCAGTTAATGGGGCAATTACCATACAATCAAGAGGTGCTTTCGGTCCTAGCGGCTCTGCTGCTACAATACTATCGATTATTTTCTGTCCTGTTATTTCTTCTATTTTACTAACCCAATCTTTCCCTTTTCCAAAACGAGTATCCGTATTTTTTACATTTCCTGTTACAACTGGTACAACTTCAGCTCCTTGTGCCACTAACTTTTCTACTTGTGGTACTACTTCCTCATACGTACAGTGAGAACCTGAAATTCCAAACCCTATTCTTTTTCCTTGTAAACTCATGATTCTATTCTCCTCTCATTGCCTGCTATTGTTCATCCAGTAATTGAGCTAAGACATCTGCCAATATATTTCCCGCTGTTTTCGGAGCTACAATACCTGGTAAGCTCGGCGCAAGTAATGCCTTAACTCCTCTTTTTTCTGCGTATTGAAAATCTGTTCCGCCTGGTTTAGATGCCAAATCAATCACCAATGTATGCAATGGCATTTTTTCAATGACATCAGAAGTTACGACAAGATGGGGAATTGTATTTATACAAATATCAATATCATCAACCGCAATCTGTAAATCATCTAAATGTACTGGGGTTAATCCCATTTCGATAATGCGAGCAATATGTTCACTTTGACTTGCTGCGACCTTTACTTTCGCTCCTAGGGCATGAAAAGCACGTGCAACACTCATGCCTACACGACCCAGCCCGAGAACAATAACATTCGAGCCATGAATCGTTGTGTCTGTATGTTGAATTGCCATCATTATTGTACCTTCGACAGTTGGAATAGAATTTAAAATTGCTACATCATCTCGGTTAAATAATTGAACTAATGATCGATTCGTTTCTTTAATAAGCAAATTTAAATAATCATTCGTTATTCCTGAATATATGATGCAATGCTCAGGGGTTTTTTCTACTATTTTTTTCGTTAAAAAAACCTTCTCATTCGAAAAGATTGTATCAACTTGCCCATTTAGGTCTGTTCCTCGAACGGGTAAGATAATAGCATCTATTTTCGAAAAATCTACGTTATCGATTTTTTCTTTTGTAGCACCAGTGAATGCATGGTCCAATTGCTCGAAGCCAATTAATGAAAGGATTGCTTGTAGTTCTGTTAATTTGCGAACAATTTCAAGCTGCCTTGCATCACCGCCGATAACCGCGATTTTCATCCCTTTCAGCATGAATATTTCACCTTCTTTTTTAAAGATCCTGTTTTTCATAGCTCGCTACTTCAACATCTTATGTGATTATCTAATATTAGGTGAGTTGTTTACCGCAATTCCTTAAAAAGATGGTTACTTTCCTTATCTATTATAGATAACGATGAGAATGTATGATTTGGTTGGTATCTCCTTTTAGTGGACAGGTATTTTAAGAAGAGAGTTATTGCAACTCCTTTATAATGGGAGTAGCAAAAAAATGGTTTTATTAGTGGTCATACATAAAAAAACTAGGATTCAGAAGGGAATTCTGTTTCCTAGTTCTTTATTTATATAATATGTAGCTTTTTATTGCAGTGCTTTTGGTAATTGTCCGTCTGGGCTGATTAAAGAGACAGAAAAGGTGTCAGTGAATATATCATTTGCCATTTGATCAACTTCTTCTTTTGTGACACGATCGATATCGGCAATGATATCATCTAAGGAACGGTGTTTACCTAATAAAAGTTCATTTTTACCATTTCTGCTCATGCGGCTATTAGTGCTCTCTAAGCTTAGCATCAAGCTGCCTTTTAACTGCTCTTTACTATTAAGAAGTTCCTTTTCGGTAATTCCTTCTTGTTTCAAGATAGCAAGCGTATTTTGAATGGTATCAAATAATTCATCTAGCTGCTTAGCTCCTGTACCTCCATAAATTGTTACTATTCCACTGTCTTGGTATGCGGAATGATAAGAAAATACAGAATAAGCTAAACCTTTTTGTTCACGTACATCTTGGAATAATCGACTACTCATACTGCCCCCAAGAATATTATTCAAAGAAACAAGTGTATACATTTTCTCATGCCCCACCTGCAACCCATTAAAACCTAAGCATAGATGTGCTTGCTCTGTTTCCTTTTTGCGTGAAAAATTATTGGCATGGAAAGAAGGCTTTACTATTTCTACTTCGGATTTACCGGCTTCATATGCCCCAAAGTATTTTTCTACTTCTGAAATAAACGATTCGGTAATATTCCCTGCGATCGAAATAACCGTATTCTCTGGTGTATAATGATTAAACATATACTCTCTTAGCGTATCTCCATTAAACGTAGCAAGTGTCTCTTCTGTTCCTAAAATCGGATAGCCAAGTGGATGTTTATCATAAATTGCCTGACTCAATAAATCATGAACAATATCATCAGGTGTATCATCATACATTTTAATCTCTTCACAGACAACATTTTTCTCTTTCTTTAATTCTTCCTCATCAAATGTCGAGTTAAAATACATATCTGCTAACACTTCTAACGCCATATCAGCATGTGTATCTAACACCTTTGCGTAATAACAAGTATATTCTTTTGAAGTAAAAGCATTTACCTGGCCGCCAATACTATCAAATGATTCTGCTATTTCTCTCGCACTACGTGTTTTTGTTCCTTTAAAAAACATATGCTCTAAAAAGTGAGATACCCCATTGTTTTTTTCATCTTCTTTGCGAGATCCTGTACCAATCCATACGCCAATAGCAACGGAACGTACTGTTGGAATATTTTCCAATACAATTCTTACTCCATTTTGGCAAGTATATCTTTTGATCAATTATGTTCCTCCTGTTCTTCTACCAAGTTGCAAAAAATAGCTGCGACTGCTAGTATATCTTATTCCTCTTATTTTTTCCAAAATATTGTTTTAATATAATGATAACATATCTCCGTTTTAAAAATGAAATAGCGAATAGTTCCTTTTAAAAGGACGGACAGCCTTTATTTTCCATTTTCTTTCATGTAGATGTTGTTTTTCTTCTATAAGAAGTAGCATCTAATAAAACGTTTTCTCCTTATAGAATACTATAAGATGAACCGAACTACTATTTTTTTGTTTTTATGCTTTCTCGCTCTTCACTAAGCATGTCGCTAACTGTATCGATTTTATATCCTTTATTTTTGATTTCGGTAATTAAACGTTCAAGGCTATTTGTAGTAACTTCCGTTGGATGCATAAGGATTAGAGCCCCATTATGGACCTTTCCTGTAACTCTTTTAAGCAATGTATCAGGACTTGGTTTTTGCCAATCAATCGTATCCACAGACCATATTACTGTTTTAAGCTTTTGTTGAGCGGCAATTTTCACTACTTCATTATTAAAATATCCACTTGGCGGTGCTAATAATGTGATTTGCTTACCAGTTGTAGCTTCAATGACATCATTTGTTTTTACGATTTCCTCATGAATTTTACTACTGCTAATTTTACTCATATCTGGATGGGTATAGGAATGATTTCCGAGTTCATGTCCTGCTTCTGCAATCATTTTAGCAAGATCTGGATTTTTCTGAACCCATCTGCCTTCCAAGAAAAAACTCGCCTTGACATGATGCTTTTTTAAGGTTGCTAGTATGTCAGGTAAAAATTCATTTCCCCATGCTACATTTATAATAAAGCTTACCATTTCTTTATCTGGATTTCCTTTATAAATAGGAGCAGGTGGCAAATCATTTAGTGTAACTTCTGGTTTCACTTGCTTAAAAATTAGTTTTTGTTCATTGAATTTCTTCTCTTTTTTCATATTCTTGTAAGAAGCATCAATATCCACAGTCAGCCCATTTAATCCAGGAATAGCTTTCCATACAGGATCTAGCTTGGCATCAATCGGCTTCTTTTCGTAGTCTTTTGCTTTCTCGCTTATCGTCGTATATAAAGAGTTATTTGCTGTCACTGAGACAGCGTTTTCTTGTAAAGTACTAACATATGTATCAGCCAACGGATTATTAACTAAAAACCAAGAGATGACCAGAATTCCTATAAGTGAAACTGTTTTTTTCATCACCTTTCCCTCCCTAGTTACTACCATATGATAGGAAAGGACAAGGTAGAACGCCGAATGACGGAGTTAGCTTATCCTTTTCCCCTATTATTTTGTTCAAAATGTTCCTTTTCATTCCATAAAAAAATACCCGCTAAAAAACATGAGTCTTTTTTGGCGGGTACCCTTTATTATACTTTTATTAGTTTTTTGCATTCTCAGCTTGTTCTTTTTGTTCTTTCAAAACAGCTTTACGAGATAAATTTACTCTTCCTTGTTTATCAATTTCTGTTACTTTCACAAGGATTTCATCACCGATTGCTACTACATCTTCTACTTTGCCAATTCTTTCTTCAGCAAGCTCTGAAATATGAACAAGTCCATCTTTTCCATTGAAGATTTCAACGAACGCACCGAATTTCTCGATTCGTTTTACTTTACCAAGATACATTTGTCCAACAACAACTTCACGAACGATATCTTCGATAATTTGTTTTGCTTTGTTATTCATTTCATCATCGACAGAAGAAATGAATACTGTGCCATCTTGCTCAATATCAATTTTAACGCCAGTTTCTTCAATGATTTTATTGATTTGTTTACCACTTGGTCCAATAACATCACGAATTTTGTCTGGGTTGATGGACATCATTAAGATTTTTGGCGCATAAGAAGATAGTGATTCTCTAGGTGTATTGATTGTTGCCAGCATCGATTCAAGAATTTGCATGCGGCCAATCTTAGCTTGCTGTAATGCTTCTTCTAAAATTTCACGAGACAATCCATCAATTTTAATATCCATTTGAAGTGCCGTTACCCCTTTAGAAGTACCAGCTACTTTAAAGTCCATATCTCCTAGATGATCTTCCATCCCTTGAATATCTGTTAAAATACTGTAATGTTCACCAGATTTAATCAGTCCCATTGCAATACCAGCAACCGGTGCTTTAATTGGAACCCCAGCATCCATCATAGCAAGGGTACTTGCACAAATACTAGCCTGTGAAGTTGAACCATTGGATTCTAATACTTCTGATACAAGGCGAATCGTATATGGGAAATCTTTTTCAGAAGGGATAATTGGTTCTAATGCTCTTTCCCCTAGTGCACCATGACCGATTTCTCTTCGTCCAGGTCCACGCATTGGTCCTGTTTCACCAACACTGAAATTAGGGAAATTATAGTGATGCATGAATCTTTTTTCTTCTTCTACCCCAAGACCATCCAGTATTTGCACATCTCCTAAAGCACCTAATGTACAAATACTTAATGCTTGAGTTTGTCCACGAGTAAATAGACCTGAACCGTGTGTTCTCGGTAATAAATGCACTTCAGAAGATAGTGGACGAATTTCTTCCAAGCCACGTCCATCTGGACGAACCTTGTCTTCTGTAATAAGACGACGAACTTCATTTTTCACTAATTTATCTAAAATAGCTTTCACTTGTTTTAAATCTTCTTCTTCTGTTTCTTCTGCTTCATATTTTGCAATGACAGAATCTTTTACTTCTTTAATAGCTGCTTCACGAGCATGCTTTTCTTGTACACGAATAGCATCTAGCATTTCGCTTTCACATAATGCGCGCACATCTGCTTCGATGTCTTTATTTAATTCGTATAGTACAACTTCCATTTTTTCTTTGCCAATCTCTTCTGCAATTTTTTCTTGGAATGCAATTAGGCGTTTAATCTCATCATGTCCAAACATAATTGCTTCAAGCATTACTTCTTCTGGAACTTCATCGGCACCAGCTTCAACCATGTTGATTGCATCTTTTGTACCTGCAACAGCAAGGTTAATATCACTTTTTTCTGCTTGCTCAACCGTTGGATTGATGACAAATTCTCCATCGATTCTTCCAACATAAACACCAGCAATTGGTCCCCCAAATGGAATATCAGAAACAGATAATGCTAATGACGATCCAAACATTGCGGCCATTTCTGATGTACAATCTTGATCCACGCTCATTACTAAGCTGACTACCTGCACTTCATTACGGAAGCCATCTGCAAATAATGGCCGAATTGGTCGATCGATTAAGCGGCTTGCAAGGATTGCTCTTTCACTTGGGCGGCCTTCTCTTTTAATGAAACCGCCGGGAATTTTACCAACCGCATATAGACGCTCTTCATAATTTACTGTTAATGGAAAGAAGTCTAAGTTCTTTGGTTCTTTTGAAGCAGTTGCTGTGCTTAATACAGCCGTATCACCGTATCGTACAAGTACTGCACCATTTGCCTGTTTTGCTAATTGTCCAATTTCAACTGTGAGCTTTCTTCCAGCCCAGTCAATGGAATAGACATGCTTATCTTGTCCCATTCATAAACCCCTCTCTACTCATTCACTTCATGGAGGTTTCCGGTTAAGAACTACCTAAAACCTGCGTTATTTTATAAAATAAAAAATATTATCCTTAAATTTCTCTTCTACTAGTATACACATTTTATATAACTAAAAAACGAAATTAATTTATGTAATCTATACTAATCATATGTTAAATTCGCATTTATTTACAATAAAAAAGCGGGAAAAATATCCCGCTTTTTTTAACTATCTACGTAGACCAAGTTTGTTAATTAAAACACGGTAACGTTGAACGTCTTTATTACGTAGGTAAGTTAAAAGATTACGACGTCTACCTACCATTTTCAAAAGACCACGACGTGAGTGATGATCCTTTTTATGTGTACGTAAATGTTCATTCAAATTATTGATTGACTCAGTAAGGACAGCGATTTGAACTTCTGGAGATCCAGTATCGTTCTCATGCGTTTTGTACTCATTGATAAGTTCGTTTTTACGTTCTTGAGTGATTGCCATCCTGTTTCACCTCCTAATTCTATTACACTAATCCCCAATTACCGAGCAAAACGTTGGTGATTCGATTTTGCCAAGCAAAGGTTGTTTTTAGTACGTCTTTAAGAATAACTGTTTTCTTTGGAAAAATCAAGACATAACCTTTTATTTTTTTATAAACAAAGAACATAAAAATAGAATCTGAAAAAACTTCATCTTATTGTATTTCTAGCCAGTCCTGCTATTCATTAGTTTCTTTCCATTTTTTATTAGGATATATTTTTTAGTATATCCTAATCTTTTTAGAAATATTCAGGTTACTTTTCTTTTTTCTTATCATGCCTTTTCATAAAAATATTGTAAGGCGGTTTGCTTGTCTTTTTCAATTTGGGCTACTAGTTCATCTATGCCATTGAATTTTTGTTCGCTTCTAATTCGTTTATGCCATTCAACGATTACGGAATGACCATAAATATCTTGATGAAAGTCAAAAATATGGACTTCGATACTAATTTTTTTTTCATCAGGCTGGAAGGTTGGTTTTGTACCGAGGTTACATACACCCTCATACCATTGATCATTGACAAAGAATCGTACTGCATATACACCTAACGGCGGCAAAATGACATCGCTAGTTGATTTCACATTTGCAGTAGGAAAACCAATCGTTCTACCACGTTTGTCGCCATGGATGACCGTACCATTTACTGAATAGTATCTACCTAAAAGAGCAGGTACCTTTTCCATTTCGCCATTATTTATAAGAGAGCGAATTAAAGTAGAACTTACTTTCTCACCTCCAAAGGTCTCTTTCCCAATAATTGTTGTTTTGTATTTACCTCGTGAATGTATAGAAAGAGTCTCAGCTGTTCCTTGAGCTTTCTTTCCATAAGTGTAATCAAAACCAGCTACTACATGTTTCACATTTAAACCAATTAAATACAAATCAACGAATTCTTGAGGAGGTAAGCTAGCAAACTCAATCGTAAAATCGACAATAAATAAATAATCGATTCCCAAGTTTGCTAATTGTTCTACTTTCGCTTCAAAAGATGTTAAGTAATCTACTTTTTTTGTTTTTCCACCTAATACGATAGAAGGATGGGGGTCAAATGTCATCACCGCACTGCTCCATCCATTTTCATCTGCCACTCTTTTCGCTTCGCCAATGACCTTTTGATGGCCAAGATGAACTCCGTCAAAGGAACCTAATGCTATAGAAATTGGCGGATTATCATGCTCTTTATTTCGTTCTGAATGGTTTATTCTTACTATCTTCACTGTGCTACTCACCTTTTCTAACAAATTTCTTTTTTTCTCATTTGTCGTTAAACTTTCTTTCAAGGTGAACGAGAGCATCAATGGTTACTCCAAGATTTTTAATATTTTGGACGGTTTGATTAATCCTTGTTTTGCTGGATGCTGAACATATATAGCTAACGCTTCACCTGTTGTTGTTTGAATGACAATTGGTTCCTGTTCATTTAGTAGATGAGCAGGAGTTTCTAATACCGTTCCGTTTCGTACCTTCATTGCTAATGTATCATTTATTTCATATTTCGGCAAATGTAAAAGCGCGTCTTCAAGCGGATAAATAAAGTTTTTCAGCTTCCCATTTTCTACATATTCCTCTAGTTCTTCAAATGTTACACACTCTTGTTTCGTAAAGGCTGCAGAACGTGTCCGGCACAAGTCTGACATATGGGCAGGATACCCTAATTTTTCTCCAATCATAACAGCAAGTGTGCGAATATAGGTACCTTTACTACAGCTTACTTTAAAACGAAAAGATACGGTATCTCCCTGTAACACTTGCCATTCTTCGATTAATTCTAAGGAGTAAATGTTTACTTGCCTAGAAGGACGGTCAATCACAATCCCTTGTCTAGCATATTCATAAAGCCTTTTCCCATTTACTTTAACAGCAGAATACATGGGTGGTGTTTGTGTGATTTCTCCTGTTAGCTCTCGTAAAATCGCTTCTATTCTATCTCGCGTAATAATTTCCGCTACTTTTTTCTCCTCGACCTTTTCGCCAGAACGATCTTCTGTTGTTGTAGAGTACCCTATCGTTACCTCTCCTACATATTCTTTTCCTGCGTCTGTTATATATTCAGCTACTTTTGTTGCTCTTCCTAAACAAATTGGTAATACACCCGTTACATCCGGATCCAATGTTCCAGTATGACCGACTCGTTTCATATGTAAAATCTTCCGCAAACGAAAAACACAATCATGGGAAGTAAGCCCCTTAGGCTTCCATAACGGTAAAATCCCTTCCATATACCTCATCCTTTATTCATTTTATGGAAAAAAACGCTTAATCTTGAGTCCTCAATTGTAATATAATTTAAAAGTCTTTTGACTCCTGCTGGAATTGAGGGAAATCCACAGGCATAGCCGAGGAGACTCCTATCTGTCCAGCAGAAAAGCAAGTTCCTGGAGCGGAATTCAACGGGCTCCATTTCCACCGCTTATAAAAAAACTCCTATCGCCCATCCATAAGTATCATGGAAAAAGTCCGATAGGAGCAAGTTTATGTTACATCATTATCTTTCGTCATCACTGGACGGATTTTCTTTTGCGATTTGATGCAATAATGTATCAATTCTATTTCCGTAATCTATCGACTCATCAAATTCAAACGTAATTTCAGGCGTTTTGCGTAAACGAATTCTTTGTCCAATTTCAGAACGGATAAATCCTTTCGCTTTTGCCAGCCCTTTTAGTGTATTTTCCCGTTGCTCTTGGTCGCCAAGTACAGAAATATACACAGTTGCTTGTTGAAGGTCACCAGTAACATTAACATCTGTAACTGTTACGAAACCAATGCGAGGATCCTTTATCTTACGGCTAATAATCTCGCCTAGTTCCTTCTTCATTTGTTCACCAACACGATTTGGTCTTAGACTCATCGCGCAATTCACCTCATTTTTTTTAAAGCCATTCTATATCTGTTATGGTTCTCTCTATTTCAGGAAAAGAATCAATAAACTGCTGTGTCTGCTGCAGTACACCTTCAGCTGAAACTCGCGCAGAAGCAACGGTAACAACAGCAATTTTTGTTCTTTGCCAAGTATCTTGATACCCGACTTCTGAAATAGAGATATTAAATCTTTGCTTTAAGCGGGTCATAATTCTTTGCAGAACCGCCCGCTTTTCTTTTAATGAGTGGGCATCATAAATAATGCATTCCACTGACATTAATCCAACAATCATTTGCGCTCAATTTCTTCCATTACATATGCTTCGATAATATCGCCTTCTTTAACATCGTTAAAGTTTTTGATGGTAATACCACATTCGTAACCTTGAGCCACTTCTTTTGCATCGTCCTTGAAACGTTTTAATGCATCGATTTCCCCTTCGAAAATAACAACACCATCACGAATCAAACGAATACCGCTGTCTCTTGTAATTTTCCCGTCCGTTACATAAGAACCTGCAATGGTACCGATTTTAGAAACCTTGAATGTTTGACGAATTTCCGCTTGACCAATAATCTTTTCTTGGAACTCAGGATCAAGCATCCCTTTCATCGCTGCTTCAATTTCTTCAATAACCTTATAGATAATACGGTGTAAGCGTACATCTACTTCTTCAGCATCTGCGGCTCTTTTTGCGTTTACGTCTGGACGTACGTTAAATCCAATTACAATCGCATTTGATGCTGCAGCAAGGGTAATATCGGATTCGTTAATCGCCCCTACACCTGTATGGATGATTTTTACGTTTACGCCTTCTACTTCGATTTTATAAAGAGCAGCTGCTAACGCTTCTGCTGAACCTTGAACATCGGCTTTAAGAACGATATTAATATCTTTCATTTCCCCTTGTTTCATATGTTCAAACAGGTTGTCTAAGCTGATTCTTGTTTTTTCAGATCTTTGCGCTTGAATCGCTTGCGTGGAACGAGCTTCCCCGATTTGTCTTGCGGTTTTCTCGTCTTTGAAAACAACAAAACGATCACCAGCTTGAGGAACATCGTTTAACCCAGTGATTTCAACTGGTGTTGATGGTCCTGCAGTTTTAACTCGGCGGCCAAGATCATTAACCATTGCACGAACACGACCAAATGTGTTCCCAACTACAATCGGATCCCCAATATGCAATGTACCATTTTGTACAAGCAATGTTGCTACCGAACCTTTTCCTTTATCTAATTGTGCTTCAATAACAGTACCAACTGCATTACGGTCTGGATTTGCTTTATACTCTTCTACTTCTCCTACTAAAAGAATCATTTCAAGCAGAGAGTCAATACCTTCACCTGTTAAAGCGGAAAGTGGAACAAAGATAGTATCCCCACCCCAAGCTTCAGGTACTAATCCATGTTCTGTTAATTCTTGCATTACGCGATCTGGATTAGCGGTTGGTTTATCCATTTTATTAACAGCAACGATAATTGGAACCTCAGCTGCTTTGGCATGGTTGATTGCTTCAATTGTTTGTGGCATAACACCATCATCAGCAGCAACAACAAGGATAGTGATATCAGTGATTTTCGCACCACGTGCACGCATTGTAGTAAAAGCTGCGTGTCCAGGTGTATCAAGGAAAGTAATTTTCTTGCCATTCTCCTCAATTTGGTATGCACCAATATGCTGGGTAATACCACCAGCTTCTCCTGCTGTTACTTTCGTATTACGTATGCTGTCAAGCAATGTTGTTTTCCCGTGGTCAACGTGTCCCATAATGGTCACAACAGATGGACGCTCTACTAATTCTGCGCCTTCTTCATCTGCAAAGTATACTTCTAGGTCTGTCGTATCGATTTGGATTTCCTCTTCGACCTCTACACCATAATCTGTACAGATTAATTCAATTGCATCTTTATCTAATTCTTGGTTGATTGTTGCCATCACACCAAGAAGGAATAATTTTTTGATGATTTCAGATGGTTCACGATGCAATTTCTTTGCTAATTCAGCAACGGTTAAAGACTCACTGAATGTAATTTTCTCTGGTAATTCTTTTTCCTTTTTCGGAGCTGGCGGTGCAGCTGGAGCAGTATTCTGCTTCCCTTTACGATTGTTGTTTCTATTTTTATTGTTGTTATTATTATTATTTTTTGGTTTGTTAAAACCTGGCTTATTATCTTTAGTATTTTTCACAGATTGATTTACTTTCCCCTTTTCAGCCATTTCATCGCTTTCTTTTTCATACTCGTCCGCGATATTTTTAGCAGCCACTTTTGCAGCTGGCGCTTTTGGCTTATTTTCTTCGTTCTTTTTATTATATATGCTATCTAATTTTTTTACTGCGTCCTCTTCCAGTGTAGTCATATGGTTTGAGACTTCTATGTTCATCTCTTTTAATTTTGCAATAACATCCTTGCTTGAAATGTTATATTTTTTTGCGTATTCGTATACTCGCACTTTACTCATCATTTCACCCCCGCTAGAATTAATCGAGCAGCGTTAAAAGTTTTTTTGCAAATCCATTATCCAAAACAGCGACAACCACTCGTTGTTCTTTCCCTATTGCTTTACCTAGGATTTCCCGATTTGAAACAAGCTTCACTGGTACTTTATAGGAACGACATTTATCAGTGATTTTCTTTGTCGTGTTTTGTGACGCATCTTCCGACAATAATATTAGCTTTGCATTACCGCTTCTAATTTCTTTAACGGTCAATTCCTCACCTGAGGTTATTTTCCGTGCTCGATTTGCTAAGCCAAGTAATGACATCCACTTGTTATCGTTCATTTGGATTGTCTTTGCTCCTTATCTATTAGTTCTAACAGCTCGTCATAAACTGTATCATCTACAGTAACTTCAAGCTGGCTAGAAAGAATATTCTTCTTCTTGGCTAATAGTACTGCTTCTTTATCCAATGAGAGATATGCTCCTCGACCAGATTTTTTTCCTGTTAAATCGATGGATACAACCCCTTCTTTGGAACGAACGATGCGAACTAGTTCTTTCTTCGGCTTCATTTCACCAGTAGCAACACACTTACGCATTGGTACTTTTCTTGGTTTGTTCACACACATTCACCTCTATCACTCGAAATCTTCTGTGTTTAAGCGGAAATCATCCTCTTCTTCTACTTCATCATCAAACTTAATCAATGAATTTTCAGTAGGATAAATTCCAGCTTCTCTTGCTTCTGACTCGGATTTGATATCAATTTTCCAGCCTGTCAGCTTTGCTGCCAGACGTGCATTTTGACCTCGCTTTCCGATAGCCAGCGACAACTGATAATCAGGAACAATAACCGTTGTTGCTTTATCTTCTTCGTTTACAATAACTTCTAAGACCTTTGAAGGACTAAGAGCATTTGCAACGAAAACAGTAGGGTCACTTGACCACTTAACAATATCAATCTTTTCCCCTTTTAGCTCATTAACAATCGTCTGTACACGAGTTCCTTTTGGCCCTACACATGAACCTACTGGATCTACCTCTTCGTTCTCAGAATGAACGGAAATCTTAGAACGATCTCCCGCTTCACGGGCAACTGATTTTATTTCAACTGTACCATCATAAATTTCCGGTACTTCCATCTCGAATAATCTTTTAAGTAGCCCAGGATGTGTTCTAGACACAAAGATTTGGGGACCTTTTGTTGTCTTTTCCACTTTTGTCAGGAAAACTTTGATGCGATCATGCGGTTTATAATGCTCATTCGGCATTTGTTCATTTGTAGGTAAAATCGCTTCAATTTTGCCTAAGCTGACGTAAATAAATTTACTGTCTTGGCGTTGAACAATGCCTGTCATGATATCTTCTTCGCGATCAATAAATTCAGAATAAATAATTCCTCTTTCTGCTTCGCGAACTCTTTGTGTTACTACTTGTTTAGCAGTTTGTGCCGCAATTCTGCCAAAGTCTTTTGGCGTTACTTCCAACTCTACTACATCTTCCACTTCATAGTTCGGATTAATTCTTTGTGCATCTTCTAAAGAAATTTCAAGACGTGGGTCAAACACCTCATCTACTACTTCTTTTCTAGCAAATACACGCATAGACCCAGCACCTAGATTCAAATCAATTCGTACATTTTGTGCTTGGTTAAAATTACGACGGTAAGCAGAAATCAAAGCTGCTTCCATGGCATCCATGATCACTTCACGTGATATTCCTTTTTCTTTTTCAAGTAACACTAGAGCATCAACTAATTCACTGCTCATGAGCGTGTATCCCCCTTTATTCTCTTTTATGAAAAATTATAATGATCGATTACAAAAGACATTTCATCGATTCTTTATACATTATGAAAAACTAACTGCGAGTCTTGCTTTTGCCACTTTTTCGTACGGTATCACAATTGTTTTCTTTCTAGTTTTAATTTTCACTTCAACTGTTACTGTTTTACCATCAAAAGCTGTTAAAACTCCTTCGAATGTTTTTTCCTTTTCAATCGGTTCATATGTTTTAATATAGACATTTTTCCCAATCGCTTTTTCGAAGTCTTTGTCTTTTTTTAATGGTCGCTCTGCTCCAGGTGAAGAAACCTCAAGAAAATAGTTTTCTGAAATCGGATCGACTTCATCTAACTTCTCACTAAGTTTTTCACTAACGACTGCACATTCATCAATATCTACACCTGTATCTTTGTCAATATATACCCGTAAAAACCAGTTTGGTCCCTCTTTTACATATTCGACATCTACTAATTCTAAGTGTAGTTCATCTAAAATAGGATGTACCATTTCTTCGACTATTTCTGTTACTTTGCTCAAAATTTTTCCCTCCTTAAGCAAGGAACCTTATTATGTTTTTAGAGTCAACTTAGCAGCCTGAAATATGTACTCTTTGTTGCTCATCCATCAAATCAGCGATACCCTTTCCTTTGATTTTAGGAAAAAAACCCTAATACAAACAGGAAAGAGTGGGTTGCCCCACTCTCCATTCGCGAAAGTTATCCTTAGTATTTCCAAATAAACTATACCATAACCACTTCATTTATGCAAATGAAAGTCCGTAGTTTCAAGGTTTCTTCTCTTATTAAGAAAGAGTTTTAGAATAAAGAAAGCTGGTTTTGATCTGGCATATCAGCTAAGCAACCATGATTCTCTAGATATTGCATAATTGTTTTTGATACTTTTCCACGTTGCTGTAAATCCTCTTTTGATAAGAATTCACCATCTTTTCTTGCTTCTACAATATTAATGGCAGCATTTGTCCCAAGTCCAGGAATACTGTTAAATGGCGGGATAAGAGAGTTTCCTTCAATAATAAATTCAGTAGCACTTGATTTATATAAGTCCACTTTCTTAAATGTGTATCCTCTTTCTACCATTTCAAAAGCAAGCTCCATTACCGTTAATAAGTTTTTCTCTTTCGTTGATGCATCTAACCCTTTTGCCGTAATATCATCGATTACTGCTTTAATACTATGGGATCCTTTTACCATTGCATCAATATCAAAATCATCGGCGCGAACGGTAAAATAAGCTGCATAATATAATAGGGCATGATGCACTTTAAAATAAGCAATTCTTACTGCCATTAAGACGTATGCCGCAGCATGGGCTTTAGGAAACATGTATTTTATTTTTTTACAAGAATCAATATACCATTCTGGTACTTCATTCTTTCTCATTTCCTCTTCCATTTCATCTGTAAGGCCTTTTCCTTTACGCACGCTTTCCATAATCTTGAAAGCGAAACTTGGATCAAGGCCTTGATATATCAAATAAACCATAATATCATCACGACATCCGATTACTTCACTTAAGTTACAAATATTATTATGAATAAGTTCTTGTGCATTTCCTAGCCATACATCTGTACCATGGGACAAACCAGAAATCTGTACTAATTCAGAAAAAGTTGTCGGCTTTGTATCTTCTAACATTTGTCGAACAAATTTTGTTCCAAATTCAGGGATACCAAATGTTCCCGTTTTGCAATAAATTTGTTCTGGTGTTACTCCAAGGGACTCGGTACCACTGAATATTTTCATTACTTCAGGATCATCTGTTGGAATGGTCTTTGGATCAATTCCACTTAAATCTTGAAGCATTCTAATAACAGTTGGATCATCGTGCCCTAGAATATCAAGCTTTAGAACATTGTCATGGATGGAATGGAAATCAAAATGGGTTGTTTTCCATTCAGAATTCCGATCATCTGCCGGAAATTGAATTGGCGTAAAATCGTAGACATCCATATAGTCTGGTATTACAATGATCCCCCCTGGATGCTGCCCGGTTGTACGTTTAACCCCAGTACATCCAGATGCTAATCGATCAATTTCTGCTCCGCGAATTTGTAAATTATTATCATTTTGATATGCCTTTACATAGCCGTATGCTGTTTTATCCGCAACTGTACCAATTGTACCTGCGCGATACACATACTCTTCACCAAAGAGCACTTTTGTATAGTTATGCGCTTTTGGCTGATATTCACCAGAAAAGTTCAAATCAATATCGGGAACCTTATCTCCTTTAAATCCTAGGAAAGTTTCAAATGGAATATCGTGACCATCTTTCTTCAAGCGAGCCCCACAGTTAGGACAATTTTTATCTGGCAAGTCAAAGCCAGATCCAACCGAACCATCGTTAAAAAACTCCGAGTATTTACATTCCGCACAAATATAATGTGGCGGCAATGGATTAACCTCGGTAATCTCTGTCATAGTAGCAACAAAGGAAGAACCAACAGATCCACGCGAACCTACTAGGTATCCATCATCTAACGACTTTTTCACGAGCTTATGGGAAATCAAATAAATTACGGCAAATCCATGACCGATGATACTTTTTAGTTCCTTTTCTAAGCGTGCTTCTACGATTTCAGGTAATTCATCACCATAAATACGCCTAGCCATGCCATAGCTCATTTCCCGCATCTCTTCTTCCGATCCTTCAATTTTCGGTGTATAAAGATCATCTTTGATTGGTTTAATAACATCAATCATATCGGCAATTTTATTAGTATTTGTTACAACTATCTCTTTTGCCTTTTCTTTTCCAAGGAAGCCGAAGCAGTCCAGCATTTCATTTGTTGTACGGAAATGGACATCTGGAAGCTTATGGCGATTAAGCGGATTCGCTCCACCTTGTGAACCGACTAGAATTTCTCGATAGATTTTATCGTTAGGATTCAGATAATGAACATTCCCGGTCGCAACCACTGGTATATCTAATTTATCCCCAAGTTTTACGATATTACCAATTATTTCTTCTAAGGCTTTTTCATCTTGTACTAACTCCATTTCAATTAAATGAGCGTACACCTCTTTTGGCATTACTTCTAAATAATCATAAAATGGCGCAATATCTTCTACTTCTTCTGGAGCCTTCTGCATCATTGCTTCAAAGACTTCCCCTTTATCACAAGCTGATCCTACTAACAAACCTTCCCGGTATTTTTGCAAGACTGATCTCGGAATACGAGGAACCCGATAGAAATAATTAATATGTGCAATCGAAACGAGTTTAAAGAGATTTTTAAGCCCTACCTCATTTTGCGCTAGCACTGTACAATGATATGGTCTTGCCCTTTGATAGGCATTTCCTTGTCCCATATTATCATTTAATTGATTATGATTGGTGATGCCCCTTTCAGCAGCATCTTTCAACATTTTTAAAGCGAGATATCCAGTCGCCTCAGCATCATAAATGGCGCGGTGATGCTGAGTTAATTCGATATCAAATTTTTTCGCGAGTGTATTTAAACGATGATTTTTCATTTCTGGATATAAAAATCTACCCAGTTCCAATGTATCAATGACCGCATTTGTCGATTTAGGCAGTCCTGCCTTCTGATAGCCGACATTCAAAAAGCCGACATCAAAGGATGCATTATGAGCAACTAAAATACTATCGCCTGTCCAATCCGCAAACTTGCGTAAGACAATATCAATTTCTGGTGCGCTTTCTACCATATCATCAGTAATACCTGTTAAATTAATGGTTGTCGCAGAAAGACGATGATGTGGATTGGCAAAAGATTCAAATCGATCGATAATTTCTCCATTATGGATTTTCACTGCCGCCAGTTCAATAATCGTGTTATATACAGCCGAAAGTCCAGTTGTTTCTACGTCGAATACTACATAAGTCGCATCCTCTAAATCGATATCCTTTGGATTATAAGCTATTGGTACACCGTCATCTACTAGATTCATTTCTACGCCGTAAAGAATTTTAACGTCATTTTTCTTTCCAGCACCAAAAGCTTCCGGGAATGATTGCGCAACAGCATGATCCGTGATAGCAATTGCTTTATGTCCCCATTTTTTCGCTTGGCCGACAAGAGTTGCGACAGATGAAACTGCATCCATTTGACTCATTGGTGTATGAAGATGCAACTCAACTCGTTTTTCATCCTCTTTAGCGGTATCCTTCCGCTCAACAGGCTTAATTTCATTTAAGTCATTTCCTATCATCACTAAATCGCGAACGAATGTATCATTTTGAATGCTTCCGCGCGCTCTAAGCCACATACCTTTTTTTACCAATTGGAAAAGAGCTGCATCCTCTTTGTCACGAGAGAACATTTTGACAAGGATAGAGCTTGTATAATCTGTTATTTTAAAGGTTAATAGCGTTCGTCCACTGCGCAGCTCTTTTGTTTCTGCAAAGAAGACATATCCTTGAATCGTAACACGTCTTTCTTCATCGACAATCTCTTCCATACGACGATAATCGCTATCATCCTTGATCGTTAAGCCAATTGTTAATGGACCACTTGGGATTGGCGAATCACCAGCTTCTTTTTCAGCTTCCATCTTCTGAATATCTAATAAAGCTTGTTTTCCTCTTTCCTCATCCTCTTTTTGCTTCGCAAGCAAGAATTGCTCATAATCTGAATTTGATTTTTCTGCTGCTATCTCTGTGTCTAAACTCATTGCAGGAAAACCAAAATATTGATAAGCGTCTGTAATTAAGTTCGCGTATTTACGCTTAATCGCTAAGCCTTCCATTTCATTTCTAACCTGAATTGTCAGCTTATTGCCATTTAATTGCGGCACTTGTTCATTTAATAGTTTTAATAACGGTGGAGAAATTCCTTGCATCTCCTCTATACACGCAGACCAATAGTCTCGAATTAATACATCTGTAACAATTCCATTTCTTACTCGAATATCATACGTAATAGTAGCAATATGAGAAAAACTACTTTTTAACTTGGCAGTAAATAATTGATAGACTTGAAATGGAATGATATCATCAAACAAAAAATGAAAATGCCACTTTTTGGACCGTTTTTCGACAACAATTTTTTCTATACTTGCGTTGCGAAAATGGGAAATATATGAATCATCCGTTAATTGCAATTGTTGCAGCAAAATCTGGAAACGATCTACTTTCCCCTGTATATCACTCATTTATGTCGCTCCTTCCAATCTTGCTTAATTTCTATAAAAAATATTATATCACAGAAATAAATTGTTCTTTTCCTTAATGCAGTTTAGCATACAATCTAAGCTACAAAAAGAAAAAGATTTAGCCGATTGCTAAACCTTTTTCTTTTATCCTGTTTTCGCTTATCCTGCTACTTGTGTTAAGCGGAGAATCGTAGCAGCAAGCTCACTTTCATGTACTTCCAGCATTTCTCCTGTACTTCTGACTTTCACTTCTACGATGCCTTCTCCTGCTTTTTTCCCGACAGTGACGCGAATTGGTAAACCAATTAAATCAGAATCAGCAAATTTCACGCCTGCACGCTCAGCACGGTCATCTACTAATACATCAAAACGATTAGCCTTTAATGCTGCATATAATTTTTCGGATAACTCATTTTGTGTGTCATCTTTTGTATTTACAGTAATTAAATGAATATCAAATGGCGCTACAGCATTTGGCCATACAATCCCTCTGTCATCATTAAATTGCTCCACTATCGCTGCCATCGTTCTTGACACACCAATTCCATAGCAACCCATAATAAGTGCTTGACTTCTGCCGTTTTCATCTAAATAGGTCGCACCCATTGCTTCACTATATCGAGTACCAAGCTTAAAGACATGGCCTACTTCAATGCCCTTAGCAAAAGTAATCGTGCCTTTTCCATCTGGTGAAAGGTCACCTTCTTGAATAAATCGAATATCCGCATATTGATCGACAGTAAAATCACGATCAGGATTCACATTCACATAGTGGTAATTTTCTTGGTTTGCTCCACAAACACCGTTTACAATTGCTTTCACAGCATGATCTGCAATTACTTCAACATCTTTCACGTTAATTGGACCGATTGAGCCAACCTTGCTTCCTAGCACTTCTTCCGTATCTGCATGATCTGCTAATTCTACTACATTTGCTTCTAAAAGGTTCTTCACCTTAATATCATTTACTTCGTGGTCTCCTCGAACTAATACTAGAACAAACTTCTCATCAACTTTAAATAAAAGAGATTTGATACATTTTTCTGCTGCTACGTTTAAGAAAGAAGAAACTTCTTCAATTGTTTTTTGTTCTTTTGTTTCTACTTTTTCTAATTCTTTAGCAGGCTCGTCCGTTTTATCATAGGAATTAATAACTGGAGCCATTTCAATATTTGCAGCATAATTGGATTCCGTTGAGTACGCAATCGTATCTTCTCCAACATCAGATAATACCATGAATTCATGCGTATCCTTTCCGCCCATTGCGCCACTATCTGCAATAACTGCCCGATAGTTTAAGCCGCAGCGCTCAAATATATTGCAATAAGCTTGGAAAATTGAGTCATAAACTTCTCCTAAGCTTTCATGCGAAGAATGGAAGCTGTAGGCATCTTTCATAATAAACTCTCTGCCGCGCAAAATTCCAAAACGTGGTCTTTTCTCATCTCTGAATTTCGTTTGGATTTGATAAAGCGTTAATGGCAAGCGTTTATAAGATTTCACTTCATCACGAACTAAACTAGTTATCACTTCTTCATGTGTGGCCCCAAGAGCAAATTCTCGACTATTACGGTCTTTTAAACGCATTAATTCGGGTCCATAAGTAAACCATCTGCCGGATTCTTGCCATAATTCCGCTTGCTGCAATGCAGGCATTAATAACTCCACTCCACCAGCTGCATCCATTTCTTCACGAATAATTTGTTCAATTTTCTTTATTACTTTGTTTGCTAGTGGCAAATAAGAATAGATACCACTTGCATTTTGTCTAATATATCCAGCTCTTAATAAGAGCTGATGGCTTTTAATATCTGCATCTGCTGGTACTTCTCTTAATGTTGGAATTAACATTTTACTTTGCTTCATCTATCATTGCACCTCTATTATTTATGTTGTTATTAAGTTGTTATGGTGAGATATGTTTTACATCTTTGAGTTGAGTGTCTTGTGCTGCCGCCAACTGCCTCATGCCTATTATCAAAAAAGAGTTTCCTGACAAAACAACATTCCCCTTACAATAAGGGGAATGAAAAGTATCCTACTGTATAAAAAATCGTTGGATATCATTCCAAGTGACGACAATCATCAATAACATGAGTAAGGCAAATCCAATAAAATGAACGATGCCCTCTTTTTGCCGGTCAATTGGTTTACCGCGAACCGCTTCAATAGCAAAAAACAATAGTCGCCCACCGTCTAATGCAGGTAACGGAAGAAGATTCATAATACCTAAGTTAATACTTAAAACAGCCGCCCAATTCATTAAGGAATAGACACCTGATTGAGCAACCGTATCGGTTGATTGATAAATGGCAACAGGACCACCTAAAGCATCAATCGAAAATTGACCGGTTACTAGTTTACCAACTGCTCCAAAAATTTCCTTTGTCCAATTATAGGTTTGTGCTGCACCAAATTGGATAGACTTTAATGGCGATTTTTCCATTGGGCTGTATACACCAACTAACCCAATTGTTTTTCCATCTACTTCTGTTTCCTTTGGTGTTACGTCAATTGTCATTTCTTGTCCATTACGATCGATTAAAAATTCTAGGTTCTCTCCCGGACTTTTTTGAATAATGGAAACAACTTCTTCCCAAGAACCTACAGATTGTCCGTCAATGCTGATGACATTATCGCCTTCATGCAGGCCTGCACTAATTGCAACTCCATCATCTGTTAACTTACCAAGCTTTGCTTCATTTGAAGGAATTCCTTGTATTAACGCAATCACAATAAAAATAAGAAAAGCTAACACAAAGTTCATGGCCGGACCTGCAAAAATAGCAAGTGTGCGCTGCCATAGTGACTTACTGGCAAATTGTCGATCATATGGTGCAATTTGCGTTTCGATTCCATTTTCAACAAAAACAGCATCTTTTCTTACAGAAAAAACGAGGAGATTATCTTCATTGTCTTCCTCTACATATCCTTTTACAAAAAGCTTATGTTCTAAATCAGCATCCTCTACATTAATAACACGAGCATTCGGATACTTTTCTTTATTGTTAATGATAATTTTCGTTACTTCTTCTTTATCATTAAGGATTAAGCCGATGCGATGACCAGGTTTAATATCAACCATTTCTGGATCTTCTCCAGCCATCCGCACATAACCGCCAATTGGCAGAAGACGAATCGTATAAACAGTTTCTCCCTTTTTTAAAGAAAGAACTTTAGGCCCCATTCCAATGGCGAATTCACGACATAAAATGCCCGCACGCTTAGCTAATACGAAATGCCCTAATTCGTGGAAAAAAACTAACGCACCAAAAATGATGATAAAAGCTATAACTGTATACAAAATTTTTAACCACCTTTTTATAGAAGTGTGCTTACTCTTTTTCTTGTTTCTAAGTCAATCTCTTGGATCACTTCAAGACTAGGGTTTAGTATATTCTGATGACTATTTAGTGCTTTTTCGATTAAATCTTCAATTTGTAGAAAGCTAATTTCTTGATTTAAGAATTTTTGTACTGCCACTTCATTCGCTGCATTTAATACTGTTGGTAAAGTTCCACCTGCTTTTCCAGCCTCAAAAGCAAAATGAAGACATCTAAATCTCTCTAAGTCCATAGGCTGAAAATGCAATTTTCCAATCGCAGCTAAATCTAATTTTTTCCCATTTGCTGCAGCTAGACGCTCTGGAAACGAAAGAGCATATTGAATGGGTATTCGCATATCTGGAGTACCTAATTGAGCGATTACACTACTATCATGGAATTCTACCATTGAATGAATGATACTTTCTTTATGTAGTAATACATCTATTTTCTCATATGGAAGCCCAAATAACCAGTGCGCTTCAATTACTTCTAAACCCTTATTCATCATTGTCGCCGAATCAATCGTAATTTTCGCACCCATTGACCAATTTGGATGATTTAAAGCGTCATCCACTGTCACCTGCTCTAACTCTTTTCTACTAAGATCGCGGAAACTTCCTCCAGAGGCAGTAATAATAAGGCGCTCAATATTTTTCGGGTTTTCCCCTTGTAAACATTGAAAAATAGCAGAATGCTCACTATCAACTGGTAATACAGGAACATTATATTTTGCAGCTGCATCCATTACAATATGTCCTGCAGTAACTAATGTTTCCTTATTTGCAATCGCTATAACCTTTCCCGCTTCAATTGCTTGTAACGTTGGATGTAAACCAACACTACCGATTACTGCATTTACCAGAATATCAGCTTTATCAAAAACGGCTGCTTCTATTAATCCATCCAATCCATAGCTAAAACATATATCTGGGAAGATTTGTTTTAATTGCTCATAATCTTTTTTTTCTGCAACAGATACAAGCTGCGGTCTAAATTCTTGAATGATCTTTCTGGTTAATTCTATATTTTTTCCTGATGAAAAGGCAACTAATTCAAACATATCTGGATGACTTTTAATAACATCCAAAGTTTGCATTCCAATCGATCCTGTCGCCCCTAGCAAACTAATATACTTCACTACCTCACTCCTACACCCAATATTTCCTACTATTTATTTTAAATTAAATGAAGAAAACGTTCAAAGATAAAATAAAGCAGCGGCCAGACAAAAATAAGACTGTCAAACCGATCCAGAATTCCGCCATGTCCTGGTAATAACTTTCCTGAGTCCTTCACATCATAGTGACGTTTTAACGCAGATTCTGTTAAATCACCAATTTGTCCAAAAATAGATAAGATAATGGTAGTAAAAGCAAAGCCTATAGACCATTCTATGTATCCAAACACACTAAATAGAACTCCTACTACTAAAGCACTTACTATCCCGCCAATAAATCCTTCGACTGTTTTATTTGGACTTATTTCTGGCCATAATTTTCGTTTTCCAATTGCTCTTCCGATGAAGTATGCACCAGAATCAGTGGCCCAAATGATAAATAGTGAATAAATAAGAAAAGCTAAATCCGTTTCTCTAATTTCAATAAAGAAATGGAATCCTGTTCCAATATAGATGACAGCTAGTATCGTAAAAGCAACATCATCAAATGTAAATTTATTTTTAGAAAAAACCATATAAGTTAAATAAAATAAAACAGCGATTAAGCCCAATTCTATTTTATTCATATTCCACGAACTTATATAATGATTCGGCAGAACAATCATCCATACGGTAATTAATGAAATAAATCCCGGAATAGAAAAAAATGAAATTTTTCTCATTCTAAACATTTCAAATACACCAATTCCAACTAATAGAAAAGTAAAAAGAACTAATGGTAGTTTTCCAATTAATACAAATGGTAAAAATACGGCTATTGCAATAATTGCTGTTATGATTCTTTGCTTCATCTCTAAACCAACTCTCTTCAGACTCCACCAAAACGGCGTTGTCTGTTTTGAAATTCTTCTATTGCTTCGAATAAATGTAATTCACTAAAATCTGGCCATAGTACATTCGTAAAGTATAGTTCGGAATAAGCTATTTGCCAAAGCATGAAGTTGCTTATTCTTATTTCTCCACTTGTACGAATTAATAAATCTGGCTCGATTATATCTTCTGTCATCAAATAAGAGGAAAATACTTCTTCTGTTAAGTTATCTATTTCTATTTTTCCCGTTTGACTGTCTTTTACAACATTTTTAACAGCATCTATGATTTCGGCCCTAGAACCATAATTTAAGGCAAAGTTTAAATGAAGACCTGTATTATGCTTTGTTTGTTCTACTGCTCGATTTAGGGCATTCAAAGTAGATTCTGGTAATCCTTCTGTATAGCCAATGGCTGTTACGCGAACATTTTTTTCAATTAATTCAGGTAAAAATGTACTAAGAAATTGTTCTGGAAGGGACAGAATGTAATCAACTTCCGATTTCGGCCTTTTCCAATTTTCTGTGGAAAAAGCATATAAAGTTAACACTTTGATTCCAAGATCATTTGCAATAGCTGTAATTCGTTTTACACATTTCATTCCTTCATGATGGCCTGCAATTCTAGGCAACGTTCTCTTTTTTGCCCATCTTCCATTTCCATCCATGATAATTGCAACATGCTCTGGAATTTGTCGCATTTTAAGTGCTGATATTCGGTCTTGGAAATTAGAAGAAACAGGTTTCTTCTTCCATAACCTTATTTTGTTAAACATAAAATAGCTCCTCCAAAATAGATCCCTTTTGTAACTCTCTATTCACAGTGATTATGTACGGTAAATACTATTATCTATATCTGTTTATATTATCTACTATTCAGGATAATCATTATGATAACGATATTGCCTAAACTACTAATGGTAAGGATCCACTTTTCTAATAAATTCTTTTCCATAACCTATCCAATAAAAGGATAATCAAATAAGTTCCCTTTCTATATTATAGGAAAATAGTCAACCTAAGCAACTATCAATTAAAAAACTCGTTAGTTTTCACTATTTTATGTACAAAGAATGAATATTTCAGGCTATATTTTTTATCCTTATTTTTACTAACATGAAGAAAAAAACCCCCTATAAAGTAGAGGGTTTAACTCAAGAACAATAAACTTCCTATTCAATTGAAATGTTGAAATATCCACTAAATACGTTTAGGTTATACTTCTAAAATTTCTTTTTCTTTCTCTTTTGTTAAAGCATCGACTTTATTGATGTATTCATCTGTTAATTTTTGAATGTCATCATTGTAGCCGCGAAGATCATCTTCTGTGATTTCTCCATTTTTCTCTAGCTTTTTCAAATCATCATTGCCGTCACGGCGAATATTGCGAATAGCAATTTTTGCTTCTTCTGATTCTTTTTTCACATTCTTCACTAATTCCTTACGACGCTCTTCTGTTAACATTGGAATAGAAAGACGGATAACACTACCATCATTAGAAGGATTTAAACCTATATCAGATTTAAGAATAGCTTTCTCAATATCTCCAAGAACAGTTTTATCATACGGCTGAATAACAAGTAATCTAGCCTCTGGTACACTGATACCTGCAAGTTGATTAACTGGTGTTGGAGCACCATAATAATCAACTGTAATACGATCTAATAAGGAAGCATTTGCTCTTCCAGCACGAATACTTGCAAGCTCGCGCGAATAGCTTTGAATTGCTTTATCCATTCTGTCTTTAGTATTAGCGATAACTTGTTTAGGCATTATTTTTCCCCCTCACTATTGTTCCAATTGTTTCTCCCATTACAGCTCTCTTAATATTGCCATTTTCCGTAATAGAGAATACAATTAACGGAATGTCATTGTCCATACATAATGATGAAGCGGTTGAATCCATTACAGCAAGACCATCTTTAATCACATCAAAATAAGTAAGTTCCTCGTATTTCGTAGCAGTGTTATCCACTTTCGGATCTGCAGAATATACGCCATCTACATTATTCTTCGCCATTAATATAACGTCTGCTTCAATTTCAGCAGCTCGTAAGGCAGCTGTTGTATCTGTTGAGAAATAAGGGTTTCCTGTTCCTGCTGCAAAAATCACAACACGTTTCTTCTCAAGATGTCGAATTGCACGTCTTCTAATATATGGCTCAGCTACCTGTCTCATTTCGATAGAAGATTGAACACGTGTTTCAATGCCCATTTGCTCTAAACTATCTTGAAGGGCTAATGAATTCATTACTGTAGCGAGCATTCCCATGTAATCAGCGTTGGCACGGTCCATTCCCATTTCTTCCCCAATTTTACCACGCCAAATATTTCCACCGCCGACTACTACAGCTGCTTCCACACCAAGATCAGCAACTTCCTTTACTTGCTGTGCTACGTTTTTAATGATACTTGGATTTATACCAAATCCAGCTTCACCAGCTAATGCTTCGCCACTTAATTTCAGAACAACACGTTTATATTTTGGATTACTACTCATGGAAACCTCCGCTTTATTTGTAATATCTTGAAAAATAGGGAACACCATGGTGCCCCCTATGAAAACATTAATCGATCATTTATTATTTCTTGTTAACTTGGTTCATAACTTCTTCAGCAAAGTTATCTTCACGTTTTTCGATTCCTTCTCCTACTTCGTAACGAACGAATTCACGTAAAGTTGCACCCTTAGATTCTACGAATTGGCGAACTTTTTGATCTGGGTTTTTAACAAATGATTGATCAAGTGCACAAACATCTTCAAAATATTTACCTAAGCGGCCTTCAACCATTTTTTCAACGATGTTAGCTGGTTTACCTTCGTTAAGTGCTTGTTGTGTTAATACTTCTCTCTCATGTGCCACTTCTTCTTGAGAAACTTGGTCACGAGAAACATATTTAGGGTTTAATGCAGCAATGTGCATTGCAACATCTTTAGCAGCTGATTCATCAGTAGTACCTTCTAATACAGTTAAAACACCAATGCGTCCACCCATATGAAGATAAGCACCGAAAGCATCATTATCAGTTTTTGTTTTGATTTCAAAACGACGTAAAGATAATTTTTCACCAATTTTAGCAATTGCAGCATTGATGTGTGCTTCAACAGTAGTTCCTTCTGTAATGTTGGAAGTATGTGCTTCTTCAACAGTTGCAGGTTTAGTAGCTAAGATATGGGAAGCAAGTTCTTTAACCAAAGTTTGGAAACCTTCGTTTTTCGCAACGAAATCTGTTTCAGAGTTAACCTCAAGAATTACTGCTTCATTACCTTCTACCGCGATAAAAGTTGAACCTTCAGCTGCTACACGATCTGCTTTTTTCGCAGCACTTGAAATCCCTTTTTCACGTAAGAAGTCAATCGCTTTATCTAAATCACCATTTGTTTCAGTAAGTGCTTTTTTACAATCCATCATTCCAGCACCAGTTTTTTCACGTAGTTCTTTTACCATTTGAGCTGTAACAGCCATAGTAATTTGCCTCCTTAAGGTTTATGTATTATTTTTTTATCCAATTTATCTCACTTTTAAGCAGGACGCTTGAAAAAAAGGTGATAAGAGGGATGCTCTTTATCACCTTTTCCACAAGTCCCTAACAATTACTTATTATCCATTTTAGTTTATCGATTGATCCAAAACTATTTTGTATAACAAGTCATTCGGTTCTAATTAAGCAGTTGTTACTTCTTCGCCTTGTTTAGCTTCAAGAATAGCATCTGCCATTTTTGCAGTTAATAATTTAACAGCACGGATTGCATCATCATTCGCAGGAATAACAACGTCAATTTCGTCTGGATCACAGTTAGTATCAACAATACCAACGATTGGAATATTTAATTTATGAGCTTCTGCTACTGCAATACGTTCTTTACGTGGATCTACGATGAATAGGCAGTCAGGAATTTTTTTCATATCTTTAATTCCGCCTAGGAATTTTTCTAAACGCTCAAGCTCTTTGTTTAATTGAACTACTTCTTTTTTAGGAAGTACGTCGAATGTACCGTCTTCAGCCATTCTTTCAATATCTTTCAAACGAGCAATACGTTTTTGAATTGTTTCAAAGTTAGTTAAAGTTCCACCTAACCAGCGTTGGTTAACATAGTATTGACCAGAACGGATAGCTTCCTCTTTAACTGAATCTTGTGCTTGCTTTTTAGTACCAACGAAAAGAACTGTACCGCCGTTTCCAGCTAATTCTTTCACATAGTTATAAGCTTCTTCAACCTTTTTAACTGTTTTTTGAAGGTCGATGATGTAGATGCCGTTACGCTCTGTGAAAATATATTTTTTCATTTTTGGGTTCCAACGGCGAGTTTGGTGACCGAAATGTACACCAGCTTCAAGTAATTGTTTCATTGAAATAACTGACATGTTTTTTCCTCCTAATGGTTTTGATTTCCTCCGCTTTTATCATTTTTAATCAAAACTGTAAAAATTACAGCACCAATGATTAAATCCAAAAGCGTGTGTATTAACACCATTTGTTAATATAGCATATGTATTGTGTACAATCAAGTACATTTACGAATTTTGTCTAAATTTAAGTAATAGTTCCATCTCTGTCTTTCCTTTATTTAATGCTTTTGCTATTTCTTCGATGCTCTTCCCTTCCGCCTGCATCTCTTTTGCTACTTCTACTATTGACTTTTCTTTCTGTTTTTTTTCTGGTGGCAAGATTAAATTTAATAGTTCATTGACATCTTCCTTCTCCAACCGATCCTCTTTTAGGCTATTTTCTTGTACAGAAGCAGTCACATTTTTATAAGCATCCAGCATCGCTTTATTGCCTTTTATCTCTCTTGGCTTATATTCCATCCTTTCAGCTTTATCCTTACTGTCTTCTTTTTTATCTAGTGGATTCTCATCAGCTTCAAAGCTAGTAAGTCTATTTAAAAACTGTTCATTTTCTTCTTTTATTTCTGTAATAAAAGTGGCAATCACTTCTTCCATTTCTTCTAAATTCTCTCTCTGTTCCTTTTCTAAATTTACAACGCGATTTTGTCTAACATACAAAATCACAATGCAAAGTATTGCGATTAAATTTAAAGTAATACTTAAAAAAAGTAAAAAATTAACCATTTCATCCCTCTATCCACTATAGTCGATACTTAGGCCTTTATAAGGGTGTATCGTTTGTATTCTCTCTAAATCTTCTAATTCCTTTTCTTCTTTCCTCATCTCTTGTTCAAAAAACTGCTTATCCCTTTTTTTCTTGGTAGTAACTTTACCGTTCCCTTCCCCCTTAATAACCGTTGTTCGCTTTCGTTCTTCTTCCTTACCGGTTTCTTGAGCAGCGAAGGTGTACATTTGCTGATGTTTTTGGTCCTGTTGTTCTTGAAGCTTCCCTGCATCATAAGTTCGTGGTAATGCAACTTGCATTTCTAATGCTTTTAAACTCATGTGCACTCATCCTTTTCGTTATATTACTTTTTCTAATGAATGTCTTAATTTAAAAATAGCTTTGGAGTGAATTTGCGATATGCGAGAAGTAGATAAATTCATAACTTGTCCAATTTCCGTTAATGTTAATTCTTCCTTATAAAACAAACTAATCACCAGCTGTTCCTTATCATTAAGCTCCTTAATTTTTGCGGCCATCTCTTGAACCAATTCATCCCTTACGACTTTTTCCTCTGGAATAACCGTTTTATCATCACGAATCGAGAAACTTTGTGCTTCTTTCTCTTCCCCTTCATTCATCTGCTCATCAATAGATAGTATATTTGCAAAAAAATGTTCATTCATTGTTGCATATACTTCGTCAACACTAGTCTCTAGCTCATCAGCAATTTCTTGAACAGTAATATTTCTCATTAATTTTTGTTCGAGTTTTTCAATGGCCGCCTCAATTTTTTTTGACTTTTCCCTCGTGCCTCTAGATAACCAGTCTTCTTTACGAAGTCCATCAATAATACTGCCTCTAATCCGAAAGGAAGCATATGTATCAAACTTTAAATCCCTATTTGGATCAAAACGTTGTAAGGCATCATATAGTCCCATCATTCCAAGACTTGTTAGCTCATCTCGGGAAACACTTTTTGGTAACCCTATCGAAATTCTTTGAACATGAAAACTTACTAAGGGCATATATTTTTTAATTAATTGATTACCTGCTTCTTGATCTCTCGTACTAGTCCACATTTCCCATACTTGCTTCTCTTCTGTAGTTGATTCCTTTGCCATTAAATAATTTCCCTCCTCTATAAACAATGAACACCATACACGCATATAACTAGTTCTATCTATATAAGTAACAACTTGAAAAGGATATAAGTACATTTCTTCCCTATCTATATCCCTTAAATTCAGCAAAAAAATCAATATTTTTGTATTCGTGCAATGATACATAAGTATATTATTTATAATTACTATAATAAGGAGCTTGTCTGCATATTTTATTTTTATCATTTATAATCTTATCCATTCCATTTAAAAATAGAATGAATAGGAAAGGAAGATATACCTATCATTTGTTTATGTATATATTTCACTATTGATTTTAGCAGAAGACGTGAATTATTAGCTATCCTTTCTAAATATCCCATTTAAAATTAGGTAATAAGAACTAACAACTATAATTATCAGTTCTTTTTTTGCTGAAATTTCCGAGAAAATGAAAATAAAAAGACTATCTCCTAATAAAAGAATACATTCCAAAGTCCAAACCATGGATTCTTTAAATTAGAGGTAGTCTTATTTCTCTGCTTTTAAAAGTATTACTATACACTATATAATATGAATCCCTTTATTCACCGTTCGAATTGTTAATTCATGGGTAGCAGGACAAAACTCAATTGTTCTACCACTATTTCCACCAACATCTTCACTAACCAATTTAATTCTTAACGATTGTAGTGTATTCTTAACCGCTTCAACATTTCGAGGTCCTATTCTCATAACATCGCTTGTTCCAGTAAACTGAAACATTTGTGCCCCTCCGGCAATTTTCGCTAACAACGTACTTCTTTTTAATCCTAATCCTTCTAAACGCTCTACTAGTTCTACAATGGCTGTATCTGCGAATTTAGCTTTATTGAGCGTTCCGGATTTAGATATGGATGCTTCTGGTAGCATAATATGTGCTAAGCCAGCAATTGGTTTTAGGGAGCTATATAATACAATACCCACACATGAACCAAGTCCAGAAGTACGAATTGTATTAGGAGACTCTACCACATTCATATCAGCAATTCCTACTTTTATTACTGTAATTTGGTCAGTCACCATCCTTCACTCCCAAAGACTGAAATAAAGGGGCAAAAGAATCAGGATCAGGCAGCAAAAAGAAATGGCCATTTACAGTGTCAGCTAATGTGATTTCTTCTCCATTTAACTCCGTATTGATGACAATTGCATAATCACTTACTTGAGAATGTTCAACTAATCCATATGTAACAATTGCACCAACCATATCAATTGCAAGTGCTGGTACGGAAGGATATAAAGATAACTTCGTAAAATCAGATAAAGAGGACAAATAAGAACCGGATAATATATTGCCTAGTTCTTGTAATGCAGACATAGATAACTCATCATATGGCGGTTTAGCTAAGGTAATAGAAGGGTCACCAATCATATCTTGAACCAATTTAGCTGCTTGTTCTAAAGGAAGTATAAAAAACATACTTCCTGGAACATCTCCTTCAATTCGTAAAAACACCCCTGCAACAATATTGTCAGCACCGCCTGCCATTTCCATCATCTCATCAAATGTCACAATTTGAACATCTGGAACCTTCATATCAATCTTTTTATTAAGAAGCTTTGATAAAGAGGTGGCAGCATGTCCCGCTCCGATATTACCAATTTCTCTTAGTACATCAAGCTTTAAGGAATTTATATCATTAATATACCCCATACTTACTCATCACTTTTACCATTAGAATAATTTCTTAAAATATTTCGATCAAACACTTTTTCTAAATCAACAAGAATTAATAAACGTTTATCAAGCTTTACTACACCTTTTATATAATCGACTTCATCGCCATTGATTGTCTCTGGAGCAGGCTCATAAAGAGCAGTATCGACATCTACGACATCATTAGCAGAATCAACAATTATACCTACTTCCATATCTTCAAGCATAATAATGATAATTCTTGTGCTATCCGTGTATGGAATTTCTTCCAAATTAAAACGAAGTCGTAAATCAATTATGGGAGTTACTACTCCTCTAAGGTTAATCACACCTTTAACAAAAGGAGCGATATTTGGAATTCTTGTAATATGCATGTTTTTCTCTATCGACATTACTTCATTGACGGAAATAGCATACTCTTTTCCCTTCAATTCAAATATTATTAATTTTTGTTCTGTTGAAACTGCATCGCTCATTCCCTTTTCATCCCTCTCACATAACCTATCTGCAATTCATAAAGCGCAAGATCATTATTCCTCGGTTTGTTCTAAACAAAATTACGACAAGTAGTTATTATACTTAACGAATTCATTCCTAAGTAAAGCCACTTGCGCTAACATCTATTAATCCTTGTACAGGTGATTACTTAATTAAAGCATTACAATCCATAATTAAAGCCACTTGTCCGTCTCCTAAGATAGTTGCTCCAGATATAGCATACGCACTAGAAAGGTAAGTACCTAGTGATTTTAAAACCACTTCTTGCTGACCGATAAATCCATCCACAACAAGACCAGCTAATTTATCCCCTTTTCTTACGATAACGACAGAATAATAGTCACTCTCGATTCCTGCTGATGGCACATCAAAAATATCCTTTAGGAATAATAATGGCACCACTTTGCCACGGAAATCGATAACGGTTTGATTATGAGCATGCATTAAATCATTCTTATTGACAATAGCTGTCTCAATAATAGATGACAATGGAATAGCATACTTTTCTGCTTGAATTTCAACTAGCATCACAGAAATAATCGATAAAGTTAATGGTAATTGGATAGAAAATAACGATCCTTTTCCTTCCTCTGATTCGATTGTAATCGAACCACCTAGTGATTCAATTGTATTTTTCACTACATCCAGCCCTACTCCACGTCCTGAAATATCAGAAATTTGATCAGCAGTAGAAAAACCAGAAGCAAAAATAAGTTCAGCAATTTGATTATTCGTTAATGTTTTAGCAACTTCTTTTGAAATAATTCCTTTATTAATTGCTTTAGAAAGGACTTTTTCTTTATTAATTCCTGCTCCATCATCTTCCAACTCAATAAAAACATGGTTTCCGCTATGATATGCACGAAGAACAACTGTTCCTTCTTCGCTTTTATTATTCGCTCGTCTTACTTCTGGTGTTTCGACTCCATGGTCAAGTGCATTGCGAATTAAATGAACTAATGGATCACCAATCTCATCTATAACTGTGCGATCAAGCTCTGTTTCTGCACCAACAATTTGCAAATCAATTTTCTTATTTAAATCACGCGCGAGCTGTCTGACCATTCTTGGGAAACGATTAAATACTGTCTCAACAGGAACCATGCGCATATTTAGGATAATATTTTGAAGATCACCAGTAACTCTTGACATTCTTTCTACCGTTTCATGAAGCTCTTGATCTTTAAGCGTGGAAGAAATTTGTTCCAATCTTCCTCTGTCGATAACAAGTTCCTCAAATAGATTCATAAGAATATCTAAACGCTCAATATTAACACGAATTGTTTTATTAGATACTTTAGTCCCTGTTTGCTTCTCAGGCTGTTTAGTTTCAGCCGGAGTACTATTTTCTGTAACAGATGTATTATCCGTTTTTGCTTGTACTTCTTCTGCAACAGGAGTTTCTGCTATCGTTTGCTGCTTAGGAGATTGACTATTTGCAAAGAACTCTCGTACAGCTACCTTTTCAACCTCTGAAACTTTCATAACAGACGCTTCAATTTTATCTGCTTCCTCTTTAGATATAAGAGTTACCATAAAGTCATAGTCGAACTTTTCTTCTTCAAGCTCTTCCACCGGTGGAAGAGACTTAACAACCTCTCCTAAAGATTCTAAAGCTTCAAATATCATATAAACTCTCGCTGCTTTTAATAAACAGTCACTTTTTAATGTAATATTGATTTCATAAGTAAAAAAGCCTTGATCAGATGATTGCTGTAATACAGTTGTTTCAAATTCATCATATTGATTTTGCTTTACAGGAGCATCTTGTATGGCTGTTGCTGCAACCTCAGCTTCTGCAGTTTTTTGATTTAAAGGAAGTCCTTTTTCGATTTGTACAAGCTTCTCAACTACTGCTTCTACATTTCTTTTCCCATCGCCGCCGCTTGCGATTGACTCTACCATGGCATCAAGATCATCAACAGCTAAGAAAATGACATCCAATATTTCTGGAGAAAAAATAATTTTCTTATTTCTTATAGCATCAAGTACATTTTCCATTTGATGGGTGAGACTAGCTAAATCTTCATAGCCCATTGTTGCAGACATACCTTTTAAAGTATGAGCTGCACGGAAAATCTCATTTACTATTTGTAAATTTTCAGGATCCTTTTCTAACTCTAATAAATGTTCGTTACATGCTTGTAAATGTTCTTTACTCTCTTCAATAAATACTTCTAAATACTGACTCATTTCCACTTGCTTCACATCCCTTGACGTTATACATATTTCATAATAGTTTCAGCAATATGATCTACCTTTTGAATTTCATCAATATAATTCGTGGCAATAGCTGTTTTAGGCATTCCGTAAACAATACATGTCTCCTGTGACTCAGCAATAGCTTTTACGTTACCTTTTTTTGCTAATTTTAATAAACCATCTGTGCCATCTGATCCCATCCCAGTCATAATAACTGCTATTTTTGCATAGGCTTTCAAATCGCTGACAGATTCAAACATAATATCAACAGATGGCCTATGACCATTTATAGGGGCAGTTTGATCCAGATCAATTGCTGTATGGACACCAACTGTTTTCACCTTTAAATGCTGACCTCCTGGAGCAATATAGGCAACTCCATTGCGGATAATCTCCCCATGCTCCGCTTCCTTTACGGTAATGGCGGATAACGTGTTAAGACGATTTGCAAGGGATCGGGTAAATCCTGCTGGCATATGTTGAACGATTAAAATAGGCGCTTCTATATCACTTGGTAAATTAGTTAGGACTTTCTGTAATGCCCTTGGACCACCAGTTGAAGTTCCAATTATGACAATCTTTTTCATGGTGTTCATCCAATTACTGATTGATCCAGCCTTTTGTACTATTCTTTCATTTTCTTCTCTTGGTTCTATTTTACTATAAGAAGATTGTGAAGTAATAGTCTTTTTTCCTTCATTTGAAAGATTTAATAATGTTTTCGGTTTTACTTTACTTGCTAGAATAACTTTTTCTACCAATTCCTGCTTAACCTTATATAAATCTAGTGAAATAGACCCAGAAGGCTTTGTAATAAAGTCAATTGCCCCTGCTTGCATTGCCTGAATTGTGCTTTCTGCTCCAACCCTTGTTATGCTTGACAGCATGAGAACTGGTACAGGATGCTCTAACATAATTCTCTTTAAAGCACTTAAACCGTCTAAGACTGGCATTTCGACATCAAGCGTTACCACATCAGGAGTTAATTGCTTAATTTTCTTTATTCCGTCTTCACCATTTCTGGCTGTACCAATAACGGTTATTCTCGAGTCTTCAGAGAGAAAATCTGTAATTAGCTTACGCATAAATGCAGAATCATCAATAACAAGAACCTTTATTTTCTCCACTTTAAACTCAACTACCTTTCAAACAAAAACCTTTTTAATTTAGACACGAAATTGTGTCTATTAACTGGATAGGGTTCTGTAAACTGTTGTTTACCATATCTATCGGCAATTTCGCGCAAAGCTTTAGCCGCTTCTGATTTTTCATTAAAAAAAACAAAAGGAATTTGTTTTCGTACAGCTTGTGCTACATTTGTGTCATCTGGTATATAGCCAAGATTAATAAGATCCCGCTGCAAAAATTTTTTTACAACTTGCTGAAGTTTTTGTAACGTTTCTGCCCCATCTTTTTTCTCCATTGTTCGATTAACGACAAGATATAACGGAAGTACTGCATTTCTTGTATGAATAAATTTCATTGCAGCATACGCATCTGTTATAGAAGTAGGTTCAGGTGTTGTGATGACGATACAATCATCAACAGATAGAATAAACTTTAAAGAATCCGTACTAATTCCAGCTCCCATATCAAATAAAATATAGTCATAGTGATTTAATATCCCTTGAAAATGATGGAAAAAGCTCTCTAGTTTCTCTTCTTCCATATCGACAAAATCACTTAGTCCAGAACCACCTGCAATATAGTCTAATCCATCAAATCCTTTCGAAATAATATACTCAAAATTAATATCATTTCTAAAAAAGTCAACGATCGTATAGCGAGACTGTGTCCCCATTAGAATATCAATATTCCCCATACCAATATCCATATCAATCAGTAAAGTACGATAACCTCTTTTTTGAAGAGTGAGTGCAAAGTTAAGCGAAAAATTCGACTTTCCCACACCGCCTTTTCCACTGATAATCGCCAATGTTTTGTGATTGGAGTGCCTTTTGTTTGCATTTAATTGTTCAATTTTTTTTCGTAAGATAGAAGCTTGATCGTTCATTCTTCAACTACCTCAAATAGTTTATTTACTAACTCCTCTGGGGTTGCTGGAACTATATCATCTGGGACATTCTGACCTGTTGTAATATAAGCAGCACCTTTTTTACAAGCAACAATTAAATTAATCATTGCCCCATACGAAGATGTTTCATCTAATTTTGTGAACACGAAAGCATCAATCTTGATTGCGGAAAATTGTTGATAAATCTCTTCTAAGTCATCTTGCTTTGCTGTCATAGATAAAACAAGTAACGTTTCCATTTCTCTTTTATAATCGACCACTTGCATTAAATCTTCTACATATTTTTTATTTCTGAAATTTCTTCCTGCTGTATCAATTAAAATAACATCGCATTCTTCCAGTTTTTTCGTAGCATGCTCAAAATCTTCCAGTGAATAACAAACCTCTAAGGGAACATCTAAAATATTCGCATATGTTTTAAGTTGTTCGATTGCCCCAATCCTATATGTATCTGTTGTAATAAATCCTACTGATTTTTGCTGTCTTAAAATGATATTGGCAGCAATTTTGGCTAAAGTTGTTGTTTTACCCACACCTGTTGGCCCAATGACATTAATATATTTTTTGGCTAAAGAGATTTCCCCAAACGAAAAAGGGGAAATCTCCGCTAATAGAAATTGCCGTGCCCACTCAGTAACCTGAGACTCTAAGACGTCTTCGCCTGCTGCATACCATTTAGCTACTAAATCTTTCACTAATCCTGTCTTAATTTCTTCGTCTATCCCTTGTTTATCTAATTGATTTACTATTTTAGTTATAGGAGCAGGAATAGAAAATGTCATACTTCTATTCGCTTTTACATTTTGATTAATTTCATTTAAATGCTTTACTATCTCTGGATAATCAGATATTTTCTCTCCCTCTTTTAAACTTATATTATTAGCTGAATTATCTGCATCAGCCCTAAAAGCCGGTTCTTTAATTAAAACAGGACTGCGTATTTCTCGCTTTTTTGTTTGCTTAGAAATTGTTGTCTCTGAAATACTCGGATCAATGGCTGCGAGTACTTCAATATTTCTTTTTTTAAATAAGCCTAAGAAGCCGCCTGTATAAATTACTTTTGAATGAAGAATGACGGCATCATTCCCTAATTCCGCTCGAATCTTTTTCATTGCTTCTGGCATATCCCGTGCTACGTATTTTTGGATTTTCATTCGATATTCACAACTCCCACACTTTGAACTTCTACATTTGCTTCTAATTCATTGTACGATAATACTGGAACTTGTGGAAAATAACGTTCTGTCAATTGTCTTACATACATACGAACAGCTGGCGAACATAAAAGAATTGGCATCTGTTCCATTACAGATAATTGTTCAATTTGCCCAGCAATACTCTCTAAAATTGATTGGGAAATATTTGGATCTAACGCTAAGAAGTTTCCATGCTCTGTTTGCTGAATATTATCTGCGATTAGTTTTTCCACTTTTCCTGACAAAGTTACTACTTTTAAAGAATCATTTTGATTCGTGTATTGGGTAGTTATTTGACGTGCTAAAGATTGTCTAACATATTCAACTAATAAATCTGTATCAGCTGTCATTTTTCCAAAATCAGCTAATGTTTCGAAAATGACTGGTAAATTGCGAATAGAAACATTTTCCCTTAAAAGTTTTGCTAAAACCTTTTGAATTTCTCCAATCGACAACGGACTTGGTGTTACTTCTTCGATTAAAATCGGATAGCTTTCTTTTACATGATCCACTAATTGTTTCGTTTCTTGTCTTCCTAATAACTCATGGGCATTTGCCTTAATTACCTCTGTAATATGTGTAGAAACAACGGATGGAGGATCAACAACGGTATAACCAAAGATTTCGGCTTGTTCCTTCGTACTTTCTGTTATCCATTTAGCCGGCAGGCCAAAAGATGGTTCAATCGTATCAATTCCCTCAATGGAATCATCGTCCATCCCAGGACTCATCGCTAAGTAATGATCCAGAAGCAGTTCCCCGCTTGCTCTCTCATTTCCCTTTATCTTTAATCGGTATTCATTTGGCTGTAATTGAATATTATCGCGAATCCGAACAACAGGAATGACAAGACCTAACTCTATCGCTAGCTGCCTTCTAATCATGACCACCCTATCTAATAGGTCCCCTCCTTGATTGGCATCGGCTAAAGGAATAAGACCATAACCAAACTCAAATTCAATTGGATCCACACTTAGTAAACTAACTACACTTTCAGGACTTTTTAGCTCATCTGTTTGGATCTCTTCCTCAAGCTCCTGCATTTGTTCTAAATTTTGCTTTGGCTTTTTCGATAAGTAATAAGCTCCAAATATTAAAAGTCCTGCAATAGGAATCGTCAAAAAGTCATCAATTGGTGTAAACAGTCCTAATAAAAAGATTGTTCCTCCTGCTACATAAAGCATTTTTGGATATGCCAATAACTGAGAAGTGATATCAGAACCAAGATTTCCTTCTGAAGCAGCTCTTGTTACAACAATCCCTGTTGCTGTTGAAATTAGTAATGCAGGTATTTGACTGACAATCCCGTCTCCAACGGATAGTAAGGAAAAATGCTGAGCAGCATCCCCAGCTGCCATACCAAGCTGAGTCATCCCGATGACGATACCAAAAATCAAGTTAATAAAAACAATAATGATTCCAGCTATGGCATCTCCTTTGACAAATTTACTTGCCCCATCCATCGAACCATAAAAGTCTGCTTCTCTACCAACTTTTTCACGACGTTGTCTTGCCTCTTGCTCGGAAATAATCCCAGCATTTAAATCAGCATCAATACTCATCTGCTTACCTGGCATTGCATCTAATGTAAAACGTGCAGCAACCTCTGATACACGCTCAGACCCTTTGGTGATAACAATAAATTGAATGATGACAAGAATTAAAAAGACAACTAACCCAACAACAATATTGCCGCCAATTACGAATGTTCCAAAGGTATGTACTACCCCTCCTGCATCCCCTTTTGATAATATAGCTCTAGTGGTGGATACATTGAGACCAAGGCGAAATAGGGTCGTTAACAACAAAAGTGAAGGGAAAATAGAGAACTCCAAAGCCTCACTCATATTCATAGTTAATAATAAGATAAGTAATGCCAACGTAATATTAAGTAAAATTAACACACTTAATAACCATGTTGGAAATGGGATAATCAACATTGCAATAATGAGGATTACCCCAATCACTACGATTAAGTCTCTCCTTGCCATTTCTTCCGCTCCTTAAAAAACACATTTATGTCTATAATATTTACAATAATTCCTTTACGAGTAATGCTATTATTTATCTCTAGTTTGGTAGACGAAAGCTAGAATTTCTGCAACAGCCTTATAAAATTCTTCTGGAACTAAATCGCCTATTTCTACTTGGCTGTACATTGCCCTTGCCAATGGTCGATTCTCTACCATGACAACATTATTTTCTTTTGCTACTAATTTTATTTTTTGGGCAACAAAATCGACCCCTTTTGCGACAACATAAGGTGCGTCATACTTATCTTCATCATATTTCAGACAAATCGCATAATGAGTTGGATTCGTAATGACAACATCAGCGGTAGGCACATCCTGCATCATTCTGTGCATTGCCATTTCTCTCTGCTTCTGCTTAATTTTGGACTTTATTAAGGGGTCACCTTCCATGTTTTTATATTCGTCTTTAATATCTTGTTTTGACATCCGAATATTCTTTTCATAGTCATATCGCTGATACATATAATCCATGAGTGCTATCACTAACAGCACAATAGAAGCATAAAGCCCCATCTGCACGGTTAACTTAGCAATTGTAACAGCAATAGAACCAATAGATTTATGAGAGAGGATTAGAATTTCATCCATTTTTCCCCATAGAACGGAAAATACAACAATACCAATCACTGTAATTTTCAACAATGACTTCAGCAATTCTACAATCGAACGAAGTGAAAACAATCTCTTAAATCCCGAAATTGGATTTATTTTTTCTAATTTAAATTTAATTGCTTCCGGAGAGAACAAAACACCGACCTGCATATAATTGGCAATTAGTCCCCCGGCAAGAGCAGCAATTAAAATAGGACTTAATAAAAGTGCTACTTCCTTTACAATATCTAAAAACAAACCTTGTATCGTATTGATTGACAGATTAATGTTTATAAAATCACTAAAGGTATAGGTGAAAAGAGACAGTAACCCATCTAAAAGGTATTCCCCTGTGAAACTTAATACACCAAAAACAACTAAAAGAACAAGCGCTGTATTAACATCCTGACTTTTTGCCACTTGTCCTTTTTTTCTCGTGTCTTGTCTTTTCTTTGGAGTAGCCTTTTCCGTTTTTTCTCCTGCAAAAAACTGAATATCTAATGATAGGAGCTTCATTTAACCAATCCCCCCTATAATGTTCATCATCCCTCTCATCGTTGTAACAATGGAAGAGAACAAATGGGATACAGTGGTCATTAGTACACCCATAACTATAAAGAGAATAATTAGTCCTGCAATAATTTTGATAGGAACACCAACAACAAAAATATTTAATTGAGGGACAGTTCTTGCTACAATCCCTAATCCGACATCTACTAAAAAGATGCTTCCCACAATAGGAATAGACATCTGAAAAGCAATCATAAACATTAAACTGAATGTTTTAATAAGAAACTCTGCTAACTCACCATTTCCAAACTTAATCCAAGGCTGTTCGAGCGGTATAAACTGATAGCTATAATAAATACCGTCTAATAGTAAATGATGACCATTAGATGCTAATAAAAAAAACATAGCGATAATTGTCAAATATTGACCCGTCAGCGGACTTTGAGTTCCTGTTTGAGGATCGATCACATTCGCAATGGCAAATCCCATTTGAAAATCAATAAATCCCCCTGCAATTTGAATAGCAGAAAATAACATATATGCGACAAATCCAATCGAAAGCCCAACTAAAGCTTCTTTAAGAATAAGAAAATAGTAACCTGTATCAATGGTTAATGCAGGTACATCCATTCCCCAAAACATAACTAGCGATAAAAAAAAGCCTAAACCCACTTTAAAAGTCGTAGGTATCGTCCGATAAGAAAAGAAAGGCAGCATTAAAAAGAACGAAGTAACTCGAACAAGGATTAACAAAAATGCTGGAAAATTTGATAAAAGTTCATTCATCATCCTTCTATCCAATAAACCTTGTTAGATTTGAAAATATATCTTTCGTATAAGAAAGCATATGACTCAGCATCCATGATCCAAAAAAAATAAGACCTACAAGAACCGCTACAATTTTTGGGACAAACGCCAAAGTCTGCTCTTGGATTTGTGTTGTTGCTTGAAAAATACTGATGATTAGTCCAACTGCCAACGCAATAATTAACAGTGGACCGCTGATAATTAATACTGTAAGTACGCCTTTCTCAGCTATGGAAATAACCATTTCCTGTGACATTCTTTCACCTTCTTAAAAACTTTCTAACAGTGATTTTACAACTAAATACCAACCATCTACCATAATGAATAATAAAATCTTAAATGGTAAAGAAATCATTACTGGCGGCAGCATCATCATCCCCATCGACATTAAAATACTTGCAACAACCATATCAATAACTAAAAACGGAATAAAGATCATAAATCCGATTTGAAAAGCTGTTTTTAATTCACTAATTGCAAAAGCAGGTACTAACGTCGTTAATGGGATATCCTCAATTGATTCTGGAGTTTCTGCTTTTGAATAATTCAAAAATAATGCTAAATCCTTCTGCCTCGTATGTTTGCTCATGAATTCTTTCAGTGGCAGAGAGGCATTATCATAGGCTTCTTCTAATGTGATTTCTTCATTAAATAATGGTGTTAAAGCTTTATCGTTTACTTCCTGAAAAGTAGGAGCCATAATAAAAAATGTTAAAAATAATGCTAGCCCTACAATGACTTGGTTAGGGGGCATTTGTTGGGTTGCAAGCGCTGTTCTGACAAAGGAAAGAACAATCACTATTCTTGTAAAGCTAGTTAGTAATATGATGATACTAGGTGCTAAAGAAAGGACGGTTAATAATAATAACAATTGAACAGAAGTAGAAACATTACCTGGGTCATTGTTATTAAAAAACTGTATAAACTCATTCATTTTTTTCTGACGATCCTTTCTTTTTCTTCTCTAGTACGTCCATCTTTTCCTTACGTTCACTTGATATTCTTTCTAATTCTTTTGATAAACGGATAGAAAAAGATTCTTTTGTCTTCGGAGCAGAATGACTAGAAGATATTACATTCTTCACCTTTGTCACAATATCGCTTGGTTGTACTAGTTGATCTAATTTTCGATTATATTCTTCTAATATTTCTTTATATTCTTGTTCATCCTCAATCTCTTTGATTAATTGAATACTATCTCCCACACCTACTATTAATAACCGCTTCCCTACTTTTATTAATTGAATGGAGCGATTTGCACCTAACGCTGTACCACCAATATTTTCAATAATTTGCGAGTTTTTATAACCATGATTTCTTTTGTTTATAAAGCGCAAGATAAAATATATTAAGAAAACAACAAATATGGTTGCAAAAATCATCTTAACGAAATCCCAAATAGTAACCCCGAGGGAACGTGATTCATCTGAATTTGTTTCTTCCAAAAGTAAATCAGATTGTTCCTTAGTTTGATTGTCATTTTTAGAATTCTGCTCTGTTTTCATATCTTTCTTCGTATCATCTTCTGCTTTATTCTTTTCTGATTGGTTCTGTAAGATATTATCATATACACTTTTATCAATTTGTTCTGCATAGGCTTGATTTCCAAAGCCTAGCAGAACAATGATGAGCAGTGAACAACGAATTAATAAATTTACTTTATTCACATTCGGCACCCTCTAATTTAATTTTTAGCCTAATGTTTTACTGATAGCTTCCAACACGCGATCTGCCTGGAATGGCTTAACAATAAAATCTTTTGCACCAGCTTGGATTGCATCAATAACCATTGCTTGTTGTCCCATTGCTGAACACATAATAACTTTCGCATTTGGATTAATATTTTTAATTTCTTTTAAGGCAGTAATTCCATCCATTTCTGGCATGGTAATATCCATTGTTACTAGATCTGGTTGTGTTTCTTTATATTTTTCAATTGCTTGCATACCATCGGCAGCTTCTCCTACGATTTCATACCCATTCTTCGATAAAATATCCTTAATCATCATTCGCATAAAAGCGGCGTCATCAACGATTAATATTTTCTGTGCCATATTCCTCAAAACCCCCAAAAATTATTTTAAATTCTTTAATCGATCCTTTTGACTAACAATATCAGTTACACGCACACCGAAATTCTCATCAATTACCACTACTTCCCCTTGTGCAACCAATCGGTTATTTACAAGAATATCAACAGGTTCTCCTGCTAACTTGTCTAATTCAATAATAGAGCCTGAAGACAACTCTAGAATTTCCTTAACAGATCGCTTCGTTCTGCCAAGCTCAACCGTTACTTGTAATGGTATGTCTAGTAGCATTTCCAAGTTCTTTGTTTCTGTAACTGTTGAAGTCGGTGTATCAAAACTAGAAAAACCTGCAGGCTGCACATTCGGTGGCGGGCCCTGTGTATGATTTCCTGAACCAAAATATTGCTGCTGAGTCACATTTGCTGGATGAGAACTAGTATTAACAGGATTATTTGCCATTGGATTTGAAACTGTTTGATAATTAGCTGTCGCTTGTGACTCTTGCATTGGTTCTTTTGGCTCATATACTGAATTATAATCCACTTCGGAAATATTGGAAACTTCTTCTTCATTATTATTAGGATTTATTAATCCTTCTACTAACTTTTTCGCAAAAGAAAGCTGTAATACTTGCATAATCTTCGAATCTATTAAATCCCCGATTTTAATTCGAAAAGAAATTTTAGCTAAGACGTCTTCATCCGGAATTGACTCAGTTCCTTCTCCATCATGAATGTTTAAAATATCGATACTTGGTGGAGAAATATCTACTTTTTTGCTAAAAATAGTAGACATGGAAGTTGCAGCAGAGCCCATCATTTGGTTCATCGCTTCTTGCACTGCGCTTAGCTGGATTTCTCCTAACATTTCAGGATTGGCATTTAATCCATCTCCCCCAAGCATCAAATCAGCAATAACAGCTGCATCTGTTTGTTCAATAACAAGTAAATTCATACCCGAAAATCCTTCTGTATAATTAACTCTTATTGCGACATAAGGTTGGGGAAACTCGTCAGACAGCATATTCTTGGATATTACGCTTACGGTAGGTGTCGTAATATCTACTTTCTGATTTAATAACGTAGACAGAGCTGTCGCAGAGCTACCAAAGGATATATTTCCGATTTCTCCTAACGTATCTTTCTCTATATCTGATAAATACTTTTCTACATCCATTTCAGGACTATCATTTGTATCACTATCTCCCCTTAAGAGAGCATCAATTTCATCTTGTGAAAGCATATCCTTACTCACCATCTTCCTTCCCCTCCTCTAAAGTTCCTAAGACTTGAACAGCCATTTTTTTATTTAATTTACCAGGTTGTCCAATAAATTTAGGGATCTCTCCAACTTTAATGATTAGGGGCTGTTGTATCGTTTGATTCATTTCAATAACATCTCCAATGTCCAACATTAAAAAATCCTGGATGGAAATATCAGAAGTACCAAGTTCAGCGACAACCGGCACAATCGATTGCTGAATATTTTCTTCTAAACGAGCAGTAAATTCAGGTAACCTTTCCTTTTTCTCTGCCTGCATCCAGTAATGCCCGGATAGCTTCGGAATAATCGGCTCTAGCACCACATGCGGAATACAAATATTTATCATTCCACTTGTTTCCCCAATCGTAGTACTTAAGGAAATTACTACAACCGTTTCATTAGGAGAAACCATTTGTAAAAACTGTGGATTTACTTCGAATTCAGCAAGACTTGGTTCAATATCCACTAAATCTTCCATTGCCTCTCTAAAATGATCAAAGGCACTTTCGAATGTATTTGACATAATTTTCGTTTCAATTTCTGTCAAATTTTCCACTTTATTTATACTGCTGCCTCTTCCGCCCATCATTCGATCCATCATGGCATAGGCAATATTAGGATTTACTTCCATCAAGATTCTGCCTTCAAGTGGCGGAACATCGAATACATTTAAAATAGTCATTTTCGGAATCGAACGAATGAACTCTTCGTATGGAATTTGATCTGCTGATGTAACAGATATTTGCACATATGTCCTTAATTGTGCTGAGAAAAAAGTTGTTAATAATCTAGCATAATTTTCATGAATTCTTGTTAAACTTCGAATTTGATCCTTCGAAAACCGTAATGCTCTTTTAAAATCATATACCTTAATCTTTTTTTCCTGTTGCTCTTTTTTCAGCTCATCTGCATCCATTTCACCAGATGATAAAGCCGAAAGCAGGGCATCTATTTCATTTTGGGATAAAATATCAGCTGACAAAATTACTCACCTCCATCTATTCTCTTTTATTTTATTGGAGTAGAGAGTTTACAATATAAACTTGGACTACTTTGCCTTCTTGCATCAGTTCATTAATTTTATCCTTAAGATCGTTCTCTAATTTAATTTGACCAGCTTTCCCTTTTAAATCTTCTGTTTTTTTCTCAGATAATTCTTGAATAATAATATTCTTCACTTGAAAATCTCTTTTTTCCAATTCTTCCTTCGCTTCCTTACTATCTGTTTGAATTTTGAAGGATATTCGAATGAAATTATTAGACGCTAAATTTGTCGTCATCTCTTCAATATCCACAGAAGATTCCAAGATTTCATCAATCGAAGGTTCATTTGCCTTTTGCTCGCCAGTAAATTTCCAAATATAAATAAAAGCTCCTGCACCTGCTAGTGTAATAACTAGTAATAAAACGAGCATTATAATAATAACTTTATTATTCTTCATCGCCTTTGTCTCCCACATGTGGTAATCCGAAGAGGTTTACTTTTTGAAAAAAATGATTCATTTTCTCTAATACATCCTCTTCACTTTCTTTAACAACAAATTTATTGCCATTTGTTAAAGTTATCGTTGTATCAGGAAAAGATTCGACTGTTTCAATAAATAAAGCATTAAGTAAAAACGTTTTTCCATTTAGTCGAGTTAACTGTATCATTTTTTTATTAGGGGCTAGCCTCACGAATAACCCCTATTCCTCCAATTAAATTATCGTTTTAAGTTAACTAATTCTTGAAGAATTTCATCAGAAGTTGTAATGATTTTTGTATTTGCCTGAAATCCTCTTTGAGAAACAATCATATCCGTGAATTCTTCTGATAAATCAACGTTTGACATTTCTAAGTAACTACTATTCACTGAACCAGTACCTGCTTGACCAGGAGTAGATAAAATAGGAGCTCCAGAGTTATTAGAAACCTGAAATATATTCCCGCCTACTTTCTCTAAACCTTCTGGGTTATTAAACTTCGCAAGTACGATTTGTCCAGCATTCTGTGTTTCTCCGTTTTCATCAACATAAGTAATCGTTCCATCCGTACCTATGCTATAACTTTTTGCTGACGCTGGAATAGTACCTACACCAGATACTTTTAGTCCACTTGACGTAACAATATTTCTATTTTCATCAAAGTAAAAGTTTCCTGCTCTGGTATAAAATGGATTCCCCTCTCCATCTTCTACAACAAAATACCCCTCACCAGAAATCGCCAAATCAAGCCCTCTTCCTGTATATTGTGTAGGTCCTTGCGTATGAACCGTATCGATTGAAGCAAGCTGAGATCCTAGCCCGATTTGCTTTGAATTCGTACCACCATTTCCATTTGCAGGAGCTGTTGCACCAGAAACCGTTTGACTAATCAAATCACTGAATGTTGTTCGACCTTTTTTAAAACCATAAGTATTTACATTTGCGATATTATTCCCAATAACATCTAATTTTGTTTGAAAGTTTTTCATTCCACTTATCCCTGAATATAATGAACGTAACATTTATTATTATCTCCCTTCGAATGAACTGCCTCTATCGCTCAGCAGTTGTCGGCCTCCATTTTTGGTCCAGCCTCTTAATTCATAATGATTGTTCCATTAATATTGGTAAAGATATGGTCTGTCGCTTCTTCACGATCCATTGCCGTGATTACTGTATTATTTTTTGCACTAACAATTAAGGCAGCATTATTTAAAAGTACTAGAGATTCCTTAATGCCCATTTTCTTTGCCTCGGTAACTTTTTCCTCAATCGCCTTCCATTTAGCATCATCTATCTCAATCCCTCGTTGTTGAAGTCTTTCATTAGCATGTTTACTAATACTCAACGTATTTAAAGAAGAAATAGATTGCTGTAAATGAGTAGAAAATGATGGAATGTTCTGGGCTTTATGCAAAGTTGATTTAGATTTTATCGCCTCAATACCGTTCTTAATAGCAGCTTGTGATTTTATGGAAGGATAAATAGGCTTATCCATTTAATCACTTCCTATTCAATTTTTGTAATTTGTCCAGAAGTAATTTGCGTTTCTGCCTCATCACCTAATGTTAATTGAATTTGTCCATTTTTTAATGATACAGAGAGAACTCTATTACTTACTTCTTCCTTATTCTCGTTCAAATAAGAAACATTTTTTCCAATTAATTGACTTGCTAGCACAAGATTATTTTCCGAAGTATTATTACTCATACTTGATATGTCAGCAGGCGTAATTTTTGTTCCATCATCCAATGTAAAAATGACACTGTCCTCCGAATAAGCAACTGAGCTCACTTTTCCGGTACCTGAAGATGTTGTTTTGTTTCCAGCATTATCAGTTTCTACTTTGTTCCAATTCACTTCTTGACCAATAAATTGTCCGTATGAGATAAGGTTTGACTGAGTTTGTAGTGAAATTAAATTAGTCATGGCTGTATTCAAATTTTGCATTTGTTCCAAGCTTGAGAACTGTGCCATTTGTGCGATAAACTCTTTATCATCCATCGGACTCGTTGGATCTTGGTTTTGCAGTTGTGTAATTAAAATTTTCAAAAAATCGTCTTTCCCTAAAGCTGAACCGCCTGTGGAAGTATTTGATTTCTGATAGTCTGATAAATAGAGAGAAGAGTCATTTATTGTATTTGTCATTATTACTTGCTCCTCTATACTTCAATATTTAATAACTCCTCAAAAAAAGAAGCTTTTCGTTGATTCTCTTCATCATCTGCATCTTTTTTGTTTCTTTGTGGATGTGACTGCTGTTGTTCTTGCTGTTGTTGCTGTTCTCTTTGCAGCCTCTCTTGCGGTTGTGAAGAAACAACAATATCCATTTTATCTACTTGCAGATTCTGTGCGCTTAACCCATGTTTCAAACTAGTAAGTTGTTTTTCTAACACGTCTTTTGCCTCAGAATTTGCAGTAATAATGCGGGCAATCATATTCCCTTCATTCTGAGTAATCTCAATTCGAATTGATCCTAAATGATCTGGCGCCAGTCGTATAGATAGCTTTTGCATATCACCTGTTTTGGTAAATGTACTATTCGCTAAAAGTTTTGCAAATTGCTCTTCTACCTTTTTCGGATGGATCATTTCTCCTGAATTACTTAGGAGCATGAGCGGGTCTTGCTTCATAAAAGTAGTTGAGATAGATGTAAATACTTTAGCGTCTGCATCTGCTTCACCTACTTTAACGTTTCCCTTTGTTTCTGCAGTTGACGTTAATAACTCTCCTGACTTTCTTAAGGAACTAACCATAATTGGATTAACCATTTTTGGTACAACAATCATATTCTTTTCCACTAATTGCTTATCTAATTTCGCAAGAATAGAAGATATAATTGTCTTCAGCTCAGTTGTGGCTGCCGTTACATGATTGTCTGCTTCAGCTACTTGGTTAAAGTTAGATTGTGTTGTTCTTTTCGATTCATTATCAATTACATTTTTGTTTTCTTGCAACAAACTATTTTGCAATGCCAAAAGTTTCGTATCGACTCTGGAAAAGACGTTTGGAAAATCTTCCTTATTATGATTAAATATGCTTTCAAGATTTATGGTTTTTGCTATATCCTCAGAAAGGGAGTTCATTGTACTATTTTTTAAAATTCCATTATTCACTTTTTGATTTTCTATCTCTTTGGCAATGGAAGCAAACAAATCTCCAGATGCCAAGTTTTCCTTACCATAGATAGCCTCATTTGTAATCATAGAATTAGTAGGATTAGCAATTTTTTGATTGAAAGCTACTATCTCTAGTTCACTCTCACCTATTCCAAAAGATTCCACGTTCTGTTCAGCGTTTTGTGCTGTATTCTTTACTATAGATGGTAGGATATTGTCCTTACTTGATAAGACATTATGATGTTTACTCTCTATAGCTTGATCTGTAGTTCCCATGCTTTGATTCGTGTACGCAGCTTTTTCCGAATTTTTCATAGGATTAGAAACATTTAATTCTAAGTAATTATTCAAGGAAAAAATAAGCCTCTGTAAATCTTGTACAGTTTCAGCAATTTTTTCATTGATAGTAAGATCAGGTAGATTTTTTACTGTTTTCTCAAGCAGCTTTAAATCAGCAAGTAAATCTGGTAACTCTGTTTGATTAAACATCTCTGGAGCTATCCGCGAATTTTCCCCTTCTTTTAATACTTGAGTAATCCTGTTTTCTATCTTAACAAATGTTTCAGCTATTAGACCTTCCATATCGGCCGATTCAAAATCTTTGACATTGCCTTGATCTGATATATCAAAGTAAGTGTTCCAAAGCTTTTCTAGACTCATAGAAATCTCTTCATCGGAAATTTCTTCAGGTGAACGAGACAACAATTTTAAAAGCTGATTTAAATCTTCTTTCTGTTGATCTTGTGTAACTATTTGACTTGGGTTCTCTTGTTGATTAGTGGTTTGTAAAGAATTTATCATGGATAAAAACTGGCCAACAGGTTTTTCCTTTACCATCCTGTTGTTTCCACTAGCTATTTCCATTTTTCGCAATGAATTAATCAGCTCTAGCTGCAATTTTTCACCCCCTTTCATTCGAATTTAACTTTATGGATTTGCTGTTGTCGATTTTGATAGCAGCTCTGTATACTTTGAAGCAACAGATGGTTCCATTTTCTCTAATACTGAAGCAAGTTTTGCTGGTTTAAGTTCTACCAGAATTTTCAACGCTTCATTTTCGCTCATTTCTGATAAGATAGCCGCTGCATTCTTGGGAGACATTGTTTCATATGTTTTGACAATCTCATCTACCGCTTTCTTTGTTTCCTCTTGGGCTGATTGGAGCGACTGTAGCTCGCTCTGCAGCTTTTCTTTTTCTGAATTAGCAGATTGAAATCTATTTTCACTATTTTCTAATTGTGACTCCAGTGCCTTTATTTCTTTATCTCGTTCTTTTAGTTTTGTTTGTAAAGAGCTAATCGTATTTTTATTATTTTCTAGTAATTTATCGGTAGATTTTTTTTCTTCGCTCAGAAAAGGAATTGTATTTAATAACTCTTTTCCTTTCTCAGCAACATCTGCTCCGGAATACATAAGTAAAAGGACGAGAACAATGATTGCAAATATTGTCGGAATGACTGCAACCATAAGAATGCGCTGAAAAAAATTAAATGGCTTCTTTTTTTCTTCCAATGAATTTTCCATTTAGCCACCTACCTTTTCATGTTGCATGTATTGTTGAAGAGAAATATCATCCATTTGTTTAGTCTCTTCAGCTCTTACTATTGCCAAATAATTCGAATGGTCTTTTTCCTTTATTTTCACAAACTTTTTTACTTCAAGGTTTTTTTCCAGCATTTTTTCTTGAAAATAAACCATTGAGTTTCGTGCATTTTGTACCATTTTTTGTGCATGTTCAATTGTTTTTGCTAAATTGCTCACAAATTGCTGATGGTGTCTAATTTCTTGAACCGATAATCCGGACATCATTTTTTCTGCCTGATATGCTTCCATATCTTCTTTTCTTTTCAGTAGTTCATAGAGTTTTTCAGCTGCCTCTTCAAATCTGTTTACTGATTGATTATAAGCAGAGCTTGCTTCTTCTTTTTCTCTTTCGCGAATCGTTAAAATCTTTTCGAATTTAAATTGATAGCTCATCTTTTATCCCTCTGTTCCAACTAAAGTTAATAAGGAATGAAGACTCTCCTCAATTGAAACCTTTTCGTCTGTTTCCTGCTTTATATAAGATAGGATGCTAGGATATAACCTCATTGCTGTATCAATCTCTTTAGAAGAACCCTTTTTATAAGCACCTATATTGATTAAATCTTCCGAATTCATATAAGTACTCAAAAGATCTCGTAATCGCTCGGCTGCTTTTACATGTTCTTTTGAGACAATATGATTCATCACACGGCTTACACTTTTTAAGACATTCACAGCAGGATATTGCCCTTTATTGGCAAGTGCTCGGTCTAAGACATAATGCCCATCTAAAATCCCGCGTACGGTATCTGCAATCGGTTCATTCATATCATCCCCATCAACCAACACGGTATAAAAGGCTGTTATACTTCCAAATTCGTTCGTTCCCGTTCTTTCTAGGAGTTTTGGTAAGATAGCAAATACAGAAGGGGTATATCCTTTTGTCGTCGGCGGTTCGCCAATAGCTAGTCCTACTTCTCTTTGTGCCATTGCAACCCGAGTAACAGAATCCATCATTAACATGACATTTAATCCTTTGTCTCGAAAATATTCGGCAATAGCAGTAGCTGTATATGCACCCTTGATTCTCATTAAAGCTGGCTGATCAGATGTTGCAACAACAACTATCGATCGCTTCAGCCCCTCTGGCCCTAAGTCCCGTTCAATAAATTCTCGTACTTCTCTACCACGTTCCCCTATCAGGGCAATCACATTTAAATCTGCTTTCGTATTTCTTGCAATCATCCCTAGCAATGTACTTTTCCCAACACCACTACCTGCAAAAATCCCAAGTCTTTGTCCAGTGCCAACTGTTAAGAGTCCATCAATTAATCGAACTCCTACTTCCATCGACTGAGAAATTGGTGGTCTTGTCATTGGATTAGGAGGCTCTTGGTCAATTGGAACAGACTTTAACCCTTTTGGTAACATCGATCCGTCTAAAGGCATTCCTAATGCATCCACAGCAGTGCCTATTAATCCTGGACCCACCTTAATTTCTAATGGCTCAGAAGACGCTTCTACTAAACAGCCTGGTGATATATCTTGGACAGTTGTATATGGCATTAAAATGATATTTCCCTCGTTAAATCCTACAACTTCTGCCTTGATAATTCGTTTATGCTTTGTACCAATGTGGATATTACATACATCACCGATAGAGCTCTCAGGTCCTTGTGATTCAATCATTAACCCTACAACTTTTTTCACACGGCCATATTGCTTATAAGTGTCAATGGACGAAATCGAGCTTAGTAACTCTAGTGCTTTCACCCTTCTTCACTCTCCAATATTTCAAGTAACTTACTTTTAATCATAAGCAATTGCGTATCAACACTTGCATCTAAACGCCCATTTGCCGTTTCGATAATACAAGCATTTTCATCAATCGTTTCATCAGGAAAAATGAAAAGATTTGGCTTTATCGGGAATAGTTGTAACAATTCCTCTTTTTCTGCTACTAGCATTTCATAATGGATAGGACTAACATGTAACTGTATTTCCTTCTGTTTCCTTACTTCTTTTAAAGCATTTTGTACAAGATAAAGGAAATTTTCTTCCTCTTCCTTTATCTTGTTATTCATAATTTTTTCAGCAACTTCAATCGCGAGCTCCAAAATAGTAGTTTCGGCAGATTGTAAGTATTTTTCATAATCCTCTTTTGATGCTGTTACTGTGTCTTTCGCTTGTTGAATAAAACTTAGCATTTCGTTATATCCAACATTTTGACCTTCTTCGTAACCTGCTTGAAAACCATTTTTCCTCGCTTCTTCTATTAAACTTGCTTTTTCTATATCCCAGTTCTGTCTTTCTTCCGAAAGCTGTATTCGTATAAGTTCGGCTTCTTCCAATGCTTGGGCTTTCAACTCTTCTGCTTCTTCCCATGCTGACTCTACTATCCTGTTGTACTCGGCTTGTGTAACTTCCCTAGAAAGATCCATCTCCGTATTGAAGGTATCTATATATTTAATCGAAATAACCTTCTCTGTAGCAGTCTCTGGCTTTGAGTATCTTGACTTTATTAATCTAGACAATGATATCATCTCCTCCGCCACGGGCAACTACGATTTCGCCAGCGTCCTCAAGACGTCTGATAATCCCAACAATTCTTGATTGTGCTTCTTCTACATCCTTCAAGCGTACAGGTCCCATAAATTCCATCTCTTCTTTAAAGGACTCAGCCATTCTAGTAGACATGTTGCCATAAACAATCTCTTTCACTTCATCTCCAGATACCTTAAGTGCAAGCATAAGATCTTCATTTTCACAATCACGAATAATTCTTTGAATTGCTCTATTATCCAATGTAACGATATCTTCAAAGACAAACATTCTCTTTTTAATTTCTTCTGCTAATTCTGGATCTTGGATTTCGAGTGCGTCTAAAATAGTGCGTTCTGTTGCTCTATCGACTCCATTTAGTACTTCAACTACTGCTTCAATACCACCAGTTTGTGTATAATCTTGCGTAACAGTGCTCGATAATTTTCTTTCTAATATTTGCTCGACTTCGTTAATAATTTCTGGTGAAGTACTGTCCATTACAGCAATTCTTCTTGCAATATCAGCTTGCACTTCCTGTGGAAGCTCAGACAAGATGAGACCTGCCTGAGTGGGATCCAAGTAAGATAAAATTAGCGCAATTGTCTGTGGATGTTCATTTTGAATAAAATTTAATATTTGGTTCGGCTCTGCTTTTCTGGCAAAATCAAAAGGTCTTACTTGCAGAGAAGAAGTAAGCCTATTTAAAATAATGGATGCTTGTTCTGCTCCAAGAGCCTTTTCTAAGACCGTTTTTGCATATCCTATACCACCTTGAGAAATATAGTCTTGAGCAAGTGCGATATTATGAAATTCTTCTAAAACACTTTCTTTAGAAGTATTCTCTACCTTTCTAACTCCTGATATTTCTAAAGATAGTTTCTCAATTTCTTCCTCACTTAAATGCTTATAAACCGAAGCTGCAACATCAGGACCTAGCGATATAAGGAGAATGGCAGCTTTCTGTTTTCCAGTTAACTCATTTGATTCTTTTCTTGCCATCTACATCACCCCTTAATCTTCCGTAATCCATGTACGAAGTAATTTTGCAAATTCCTCTGGTTTTTCTTTAGCCATTTTTTCAAGCTGTTTTCGTCTTATTGTTCCTTCTGATTCTTGTTGTTCCTCATTAATATCTGCTACTGAAGTAACTGGCTGAATAATTTCTTCTACTTCTTCTTCCTGTTTTTTCTTTCTCGCTCTCATAACGAAGAAGATTAATAGAATAATAACTGCAAGTAAACCTCCTCCAACGGCATAAATCCACCACGGGATTGATGTTTGAGCAACCTCTGTTGCTTGTTTTTTACCTTTAAATGGTTGAACAGACACAGCAATCTTACTTTGGATATCCTCATCTGTTAGTTCTCCGCCTGTTGATGTTTTATCTATCGAAGTTCTAACAATTGTCCCCAATATGTTAGAGATATCATCAATACTTTCCTGTGGTAAGGAAGTAGTATCATTTGCATCAGGCGGCTCTACCATTACTTGAATACCTAAATCACGAATTTTATAGGGACTTTCCACAATTTGTTTTTTTATACGATTAACTTCACTATTAACGGTTTGTTCGACTTTTTCATAGTCGCCATTTCCCGATCCTGTTTCTGTATTATAAGTAGTTACATCGGCATCGTCTTCTGCCTGTACAACTCCACCGGCAGCATTTTCACCGGTATATGTTTCTGTAATATTTTGTGCACTTATTTCAATTCCCGCCATATTTTCTTCATCAACTGGCGTAACTAGGTTTTCTTCTCGGTTTTCTTGGGTAAAGTCTATATCAGCAGTAACTGACACTACAACTTTATCTGGTCCCATTAACGTTCCTAGCATTGTTTGAACCTGTCTTTGAATATCACGTTCAATCTGCTTTTTCACATTGTTTTGCGCAGTAAAAGTATCTGTCGCAGAATTATCTGAAGAATTTAAGTCAAAATACTCAAAATCTTGATTAGTAATGACGATATTATCTGTAGGAAGGTTTGGTACACTTTTGGACACGAGTGTATATAACCCTTTTATTTGATTTTCAGAGAAGTTATAGCCAGGCTTTGTATTTAATACAATCGAAGCTGTAGCTTCTCCCCCTTGATCTGAAACAAATACACTTTCTTCTGGTAATGTAATAACAACATTGGCATCATTAATTCCTTCAACACTCTTTATTAAATTAGCAATTTCTGTCTGCAGGGCATCTAATTTTAAGACATTAAATTCGTTATCTGTCATACCAAAGCTCGCATTCTGACTAAAAAAGGAATAATCAATGCTACCGGACTTAGGAATTCCTTCTGCTGCAAGTTGTACTTTTAATGTATCGACTACTTCCTCTGGAACACTAATCACGGTACCGCCACCTGATATTTCAGAAGTTACCCCTTTACTATCTAGACTCTCTTTAATAGCTCCCGTTTCAGAAGGTGTTAAATTACTGTATAGCGGCACTAACGTTACTCTTGTGAAAAAATAAGTCGCAAACACAGCAAATAGAATAAGCAAAAGTCCGCTGCCCGTTATAACAGTCTTTTGCTTTTTAGAACGACTTTGCCAAAACTCTTTTAAAGGATTAAATATTTTATTTAGATTCTCTTTCATTTTCTTCCCCCGGCTACCGTAATTTGTTTAGGTATAAACCGCCCATCTTTTATATTAACTGTCTTCTCTTTAACGGCATGGACACTTAATTGCCTAAAGCAGAGAAGGACCTTCGTTTTCCTGTAAAAAGTAACCATTATAGAAAACAGCCTTACATTAAACTGGCATTCGCATAATTTCCTGATAAGCTTCTACTGCCTTATTTCGGATTTCTAACGTAGCTTGCATGGTAATGCTTGCTTTTTGCGAGGCAATCATCACCTGAGATAAATCAACGTTTTCTCCTCTTGCTAACTTATTTGTTAGCACATCTGATTCATTTTGCGCTTGATTCACATTGTTAATTGATTCTTTTAGAAACGAAGCAAAACTTTTTTGCGTATCTGCTGCAGAGGTCTTATTACTTGTTGCCGTATTTGTTAACGGTAATGCAGATGATACAGGTGAAAAATTAATTGGTTCCATTTAAGTACTCCTTTTTGTTTTATTTACCGATTTCTAATGTTTTCATTAACATACTTTTTGATGCATTTAAAACAGTCACATTAGCTTCATACGATCTTGAAGCACTCATTAAATCAACCGTCTCTCGTAAAGGGTCCACATTGGGCATACGAACATATCCTGTTGCGTCCGCTTCTGGGTTCTCCGGATCATACACCATTTCAAACGGTGTATCATCTTCTACAATACGTGATACCTTCACACCACCTGCAGGGTTCCCGCTATTCCCTCTTGCAGCATTTAAATGAGAGGCAAATGATCCTTCTTGTTCTTGAAACACTACTTGTTTTCTTTTATATGGCTCCCACTCACCATTTACTAATCTGCCTCTTGTTGTATCAACATTTGCCATATTAGATGAAATAACATCCATTCTTAGCCGTTGAGCGGTTAAAGCAGAGGCAGTAGTATTTATACTAGCAAAAATGGTCATTTTTATTACTTACCTCCTCTAATTACATTTTCAAGGGAACTAAATTTTCCGCTAATTCGATCTATTAATGCGTTGTAATAGATTTGGTTTGTCGCAAGGTCTGCCATCTCTTTTTCCATATCGACACTATTCCCACTGTTATTGTAAGTAACTCCATTCTTTGTAACGACAGCTGATGAAGCAGTATTAGTAGCAGAAAAAGGAATATGCTTACTATTCGTTACATTAGCATTCAATGCACTAGATAACGAATCTTTAAAAGTTACAGTCTTTGCTTTATAATTAGGCGTGTCAACATTTGCAATATTTTGTGAGATTACTTTTTGCTTTTGATTCGAATAATTAATTGCATTTTCTAAAGTAGTTATTGTATTTGAGAAAAGTTTCACTTCATCACACCTCGAGCAATCATTTTGAGAAAAAATTGTTGAATTTTGTTTTTTGATGACGTTTTTTTTACATGATAGCTTTTATTTTAATTAATTTGTAATAATATGTCCATGGAAAAGAGGAGAATTTTAGTGATTCTTTTTACCTATTTTAGTTAATATTTGGTTTTAATCATCTTAAAAAAGGATAAAAAGCGATTTTTCACTGCGTCATTGTTACTATTTTCATAGTCATAACTTACTAAACGTTACCCTTTTTCTTCTATCTGATTTAATATACCTTTTGTCATACTGTAATGTAAATGAAAAATAAATGGAAAATATGCGGTTTATGTCGAATAATATGTACATAACTTATTAGCTATCGATTGATGGTTAAAAAAAACTCTCATTTTTCGTCACGTAAAAAAAACCTTTTCTATAAAAGGAAAAGGTTTTTTACAATGGATAATAATTTATCCTTACTTATTTGTTTTTAACTTTTCAAGTTCTAATAAGAATTTATCGTTAAGTACTTTAATATAAGTACCTTTCATTCCTAATGAACGAGACTCAATAACACCAGCACTTTCTAATTTACGTAATGCGTTAACAATTACAGATCTTGTAATTCCAACTCGGTCTGCAATTTTAGAAGCGACTAGCAAGCCTTCACTTCCGTTTAATTCTTCAAAAATATGCTCAATAGCTTCTAATTCACTATAGGATAGTGAACTGATTGCCATTTGAACAACCGCTTTACTTCTTGCTTCTTCTTCAATTTCTTCTGCTTTTTCTCGAAGAATTTCCATTCCAACAACAGTAGCACCATATTCAGCAAGAATCAAATCATCATCGTGGAATTGTTCTTGTAATCTTGCAAGAATTAATGTTCCTAATCTTTCTCCTCCACCAATAATTGGTACGATAGTTGTTAACCCTTTTGCAAATAATTCTTTATTTTCAACTGGGAAAGCAGTATATTCACTTTCAATTTCTAAATTACTAGAAGTTGTTTGAATATTAAACAAGCTATTTGTGTATTCCTCAGGGAATTGACGATCTTCAAGCATTTTTTTCATACGATCATTTTCAATTTGCTGGTTAACTGCAAAACCTAATAATTTTCCTCTTCTGCTAACAACAAAGATATTTGCTTCGATAACATCGCTTAAAGTTTCAGACATTTCTTTGAAATTAACTGGTTTTCCAGCAGCTCTTTGTAACATTGCGTTTATTTTTCTCGTTTTTGTTAATAAATCCATTTTTTATTCCTCCTGTTAACTAAAACCAACACTTGAAATAAATCTATGTCTACTTATACCTTTCAATGCAGGAGTTTAAATTCCAATTGGCTTTCATTAGAGTATAAATTGACTTAAATCCTTATTTCTTGAGATGGCTCCTAACTTCTCCTCCACATACTTTGGAGTAATCGTTATTTTTTCCATTGTTATTTCTGGTGCTTCGAAAGAAAGATCTTCCAATAATTTTTCGAGAATAGTATGCAGTCTTCGCGCACCGATATTGTCTGTATTTTGATTGACTTCATAAGCCACTTCAGCTATCTTACGAATAGCTTCGTCAGAAAATTCAATTTCTATACCTTCTGTATGCAATAATGCTTGATATTGCTTAATCAACGCATTATCTGGTTCCACAAGAATGCGATAAAAATCATCTACTGTTAATTTAGTAAGTTCTACACGAATCGGAAATCTTCCTTGTAGCTCTGGTATTAAATCAGAAGGCTTAGACATATGAAATGCTCCAGCAGCAATAAACAATACATGGTCTGTTTTAACTGATCCATATTTTGTCACAACCGTAGATCCTTCTACTACAGGTAAAATATCTCGCTGCACCCCTTCTCTAGAAACATCCGCTGAAGAGCTGCTGTTTGATTTGCTGGCAATTTTATCAATTTCATCGATAAATATCATTCCCATTTGCTCAGCACGAACGACTGCTTCTTGGGTAACCTCATCCATATCGATTAATTTTTGAGCTTCCTCGTTCGTTAATATTGTACGTGCTTCCCTAACTGTTAATTTGCGCTTTTTCTTTTTTTTCGGCATAAAACTACTTAAAGCATCCTGCATATTCATACCCATTTGTTCCATACCAGAACCTTGGAGCATGTCAAACATAGAAGGCTGTTGTTCTTCCACTTCTACAGAAACCACTTCATCTTCCAGTTCACCTAGAGCAAGCTTTTCTTTTACTATTTTTCTCTTTTCTGATTTACTAGTTTCTTCTACAGTAGGCTCATCTTCCTCTGTGTCTGCCCCACCGCCGCCAAAAAGCATTTCCAGAGGATTTTTATAACTGGATGATTTCTTTGCAGCAGACGGAACTAACAATTCAACGAGACGATTATTTGCCGCAACTTCCGCTCTTTCTCTTACTTGAAACATCTTCTCTTCCTTTACTAAGCGTACAGATGTTTCGACAAGATCACGAACCATTGATTCTACATCGCGGCCAACATATCCTACCTCTGTGAATTTAGTAGCTTCTACCTTAACAAATGGCGCATTAACAATTTTCGCAATTCTTCTAGCTATTTCTGTTTTTCCGACACCAGTAGGACCAATCATCAAAATATTTTTCGGACTAATCTCATCTCTTAGCTTTTCATCAAGAAGGCTTCTGCGAAAACGGTTTCTTAATGCAACAGCCACCGCTTTTTTTGCATCTTTTTGTCCGACTATATATTGATCAAGTCGTTCTACAATTTGCCGAGGTGTTAAACTAGCACTTTTTTGCATATTAAAAATCCTCCCCTATAATTCTTCTACGATGATATTATTATTTGTATAGACACAAATCTCACCAGCAATCTCTAGAGCTGCTTTAGCGATATCGTATGCAGAAAGATTATCTCCTGAGTAAGTTTTTAGTGCTCTGCCAGCTGCTAAAGCATAGTTTCCGCCAGATCCAATTGCAAGTATACCATCATCTGGTTCAATTACTTCTCCTGTTCCAGATACCAATAATAGATCCGTTTCATTCATTACGATCAGCATCGCTTCAAGTTTTCTAAGAACTTTATCACTGCGCCACAGCTTCGCAAGCTCTACTGAAGCGCGCTGTAGGTTCCCATTATACTCATCTAATTTCCCTTCAAATAGTTCAAAAAGAGTAAAGGCATCCGCAACTGATCCCGCAAATCCTGCAATTACTTTCCCGTTAAAAAGCTTTCTAACCTTACGGGCTGTATGTTTCATCACAACAGCATTTCCAAGTGTGACTTGCCCATCACCGGACATTGCTGATTTCCCTTTATGTTTAACTGCAAAAATAGTTGTTGCATGAAATTGTGGCATTTCAGACATGTTACTTCCTCCTTCTACCAATTGACTATGCCCTAGGATGATAAGACATATACGTCTTTTTTAGATACTCATTTGTGACATGTGTATATATTTGTGTTGATGTTAAAAATGCATGACCTAATAATTCCTGAACCGTTCTCATATCTGCACCATTTGCCAGTAAATGTGTGGCAAATGAATGTCTCAATTTATGGGGATGAATTTTTCCTTGTGAGGATGAAGTATTCATCATTTTATTTAAGATATCACGAACTCCGTTATCTGTTAACATTCCTCCGCGATAATTAACAAACAGATAAGAATGATCTATTGAATTTTTCATCAACTGATTCCTACCCGCTTTTATGTACGCTTCAAGAGCATTATGAGCAAAACTACCAAACGGAACATATCTTTCCTTCTGGCCCTTCCCCCTAACTAACACAGTAGAGACACTGAAATCAATATCGCTCAACTGAATTTTTGTACATTCACCAACACGGATGCCGGTTGCATACAATAATTCCAGCAATGCTTTATTTCTTAGTCCTAGGGGCGTGTTCGTATCACATGATAAAAAGAGTTGCTGCAATTCTTCCTCGTAGAAAAAATCAGGTAATCTCTTTTCTAGCTTTGGGATCGATACAGCAGAAAATGGGTTATTTTCTACTATTTTTTCCCTAAGCAAAAAACGATAAAAACTTCTCAAACTAGAGATTTTCCGAGCAATTGTTTTTCTTGCTAATTGCTTTGAAAACAGCTCTGTTAAGTATATTCTTACATCAGATGGACTTACGTCTTCTAACTTGTCTATTACTTGATCTTTCATAAAGTGAAAGAATTGGTTAATATCTTGTGTATAAAATTCTATTGTATATGGTGAGTAATTTTTTTCAATCTGCAAATAGGCAATAAATGCGTGAACATGATTGTTTAATTCCTGTTTCATAACCTCACCTCACAATGGCTTCATCATATTATCATACTTTTTAGCTACAATCAATCAATTTACATATTTTTCACAAAGTTCCGAATTGTTCGCATCATTTCTTTCGCAACCTATTGTTTCTACACTCTTCCCTTTTGAGATTAAGATAATCCTAAATGATTATGGAACTTTCCTTCTAGAGTATATCGCTTTAAACACAGAAGAATTAGAATCAGCTACAAATGTAAAAAAATTGTCATTTTTTATTTCTGCTAAAATGTATGGATGATGTTCACTCATAGCATTTTACTATACGATTGAAAGAATGAAAAGTTTCTACTTTAAGCGAATTAATAATTTTTTCGCAAAATATCTATTTTTCTTCCATTATATATCTAATTTAGGGGATACTTGAAAAAGAATACTTGGGCAGTAACGTGACAAGAGAGTGAGCTTTTGCTCACCCTCAAATAAATTTATTTATTCTAGCTATTTTAACTTTGTGGTTCTTCTTTATAGTCGCAGTTTACGCACTGTACTTGAACACCTTTTTTTAATTTTTTCTCCACTAACATATTTTCACATTTTGGACATGGTCTTTGTAGTGGTTTATCCCATGAAATGAAGTCACATTCTGGGAATCGATCACAGCCATAAAAAATTCTGCGTTTTTTACTTTTTCTTTCAATTATATTCCCTTCATGACACTTCGGACATTTCACACCAATATCCTTGACGATTGCTTTCGTATTTCTGCATTCTGGAAAATTACTACATGCCATAAATTTTCCATAACGTCCCATTTTAAATACCATCGGATGACCACATTCTTCGCAGTCCTCTCCAGCTGGCTCATCTTTGATTTCAATAGTTTGCATCTCTTGTTCTGCAACTTCAAGTCTTTTCTCAAACGTTTTATAAAAATCGTCGATAACCTTTACCCAATTGACCTTGCCCGCCTCAATATTATCCAAGTCTTGTTCCATATTGGCTGTAAACTCAATATTTAATATTTCTGGGAAAAATTCTAAAATTAACTCTAAAACAATTTCCCCAAGCTCCGTTGGAATAAATCGTTTGTTATCAAGAGCCACATAACCTCTTTTTTGAATTGTATCTAAAGTTGGTGCGAATGTAGATGGTCTTCCTATCCCCAATTCCTCTAGTGTTCTAACTAATCTTGCTTCTGTATAACGTGGAGGCGGCTGAGTGAAATGCTGTTTTGTATCAATATCCTTATTTAAGACAACATCTCCTTCTTTTAAATCTGGGAGCTGTCGATCTTTCTCATCAACGTTGTCATCTGTGCCCTCCACATATACCTTCATAAAACCTGGGAACTTAATTTTTGAACCATTAGCACGAAAAAGGACGTTACCATTTGATAAATCCACACTCATCGTATCCATAACAGCTGGCGCCATTTGGCTGGCAATAAATCTTTCCCACACAAGCTTATACAATCTAAATTGATCTCGGGATAAATATTCCTTCATCTTGCTAGGCTCACGACCTATACTAGTTGGACGTACTGCTTCATGGGCATCTTGAACCTTTGGATTTTTCTTCTCTTGTTTCTTCTCTTCACGTGTATACTCTTTGCCATATTGACTGTTTATATAGTCATATGCTTCACTTTGTGCAACCTCTGATATTCTAGTGGAATCCGTTCTCATATAGGTTATCAAACCCACTGTTCCTTCTTTTCCAAGATCTATTCCTTCATATAATTGCTGTGCTAACATCATTGTTTTCTTTGCTCGGAAATTCAATTTGCGGGCAGCTTCCTGTTGTAAAGAAGATGTTGTAAATGGAACAGCAGGATTTCTCTTCCGCTCTTTTTTACTCACTTTATCGACAGTAAACTTATTATCTTTTAACTGACTAGTAATTTTTTTTACTTCATCTTCTGAATGCAACTCAACTTTTTTTCCATTTACACCGTAAAAGGATGCTTCGAAATTATTTTTTCCTTTTATAAAACTTCCTTCAATGGACCAGTATTCTTCTGGTACAAATTCTTTAATTTCTTGTTCTCTTTCAATAATGAGACGTACTGCAACTGATTGTACTCTTCCTGCACTAAGCCCTTTTTTTACTTTTTTCCATAATAATGGACTGATATTATAACCCACTAAACGGTCTAAAACTCTTCTAGCCTGCTGAGAATCTACTAAATCCATATTAATCGCACGAGGATGCTTAAATGATTCTTTGATAGCATCTTTTGTTATCTCATTGAAAACAACGCGACAATCTGATTCGATATCAACATTTAAGCTATTTGCCAAATGCCAGGCAATTGCCTCTCCTTCGCGATCCGGGTCAGCTGCTAAATAGATTTTTTTGGCTTTTTTTGCTGCTGTTTTAAGTTCTTTTAATACTGGACCTTTTCCACGGATAGTTATGTACTTCGGCTCAAATTGTTTTTCTATATCAACACCCATTTGGCTTTTAGGCAAATCCCTAATATGCCCCATCGATGCTTTCACTTTATATTTTTTTCCTAAATATCGTTCTATTGTCTTTGCTTTAGCTGGTGACTCAACGATTACTAAAAAATCTGACATCAACTGTCCTCCTTAAGAGGGATTTAAATATTCACTATTATTGTATACTATGTTTTGATTTGTCAAACATTCCGATAACTAGCAAACGTTTTCACTCTCTTTATTTACATAATTTTATCTTTGAAATATCTATACGTTGCAAAATGTATAACAAAATGATAAAAATAGCAACACTTTTTTTGAATTTTCATGAAAAACTCCAAATTTATGGAAACAACTTTTCTTGCTCATTGGTTTGGAATAGCGTTTTTACTTTCTTAACTGCAGCTAAATCCCCTCCGGTGAATTCTCATTGGCAGAGATGTTAGTCACACTGACCGAACTAAAAAAAGATAATTCCTTAAATAATTTGCTGCTTATAGCGTATCACTTTCCTTTTGTATTGCAAACTATTTTCATTTTACTATCTGTGAAAATGATTATTTTATTTAATAAATTTGTATGCAAAGCTATTTCCAGTTATTTTTTCCTACTTCGATAAATGCTTCCATTCTTCTAGTATATCTTTTGCTTCAAGCACCGGCTTTGCTCCTTGTTGAATTAATTCATTTGGACCGTCTGAATAAGGACTAAATATATTGCCAGGAACAGCAAATACATCCCGCCCTTCATTTACAGCGAAATTAGCAGTTATTAAGGAGCCGCTTTTTTTCTTTGCTTCTACGACAAGTGTTCCATTGCTTAAACCGCTTATAATTCGATTTCTCATTGGAAATTGCCATTTTAGAGGCTTAGTTAACGGAGGATATTCGGAAATGACTAAATGATGTTTCATCATTTCTCCTGCTAACTCTATGCTTTCTTTTGGATAGATATGAAAAATACCTCCAGCAATAACACCGATGGTTTTGCCGCCATTTTCGATTGCCAGCTTATGGGCAATCGAATCAACCCCATGTGCAAGTCCACTTACTATGGTGATTTTCTCCTCTACTAGTTCTTTCATCAACCTTGTTATTACTTTGGTACTATAATTGGTAGCTAAGCGCGAACCTACAATTGCAAGCTTTCTCTTCGATTGCAGCAGCTCAAGATCTCCTTTTGCATAAAGAACCCAAGGTGGTTGATATATTTCTTTTAAAAACGGCGGATATAACGGATCAAAAAATGTAATTGGATGAATTTGATTATACCAATATTGGTTTAATTGTTCTTCTACATGATGAGAATGGATTGTTTCTACTATTTCCTTTTCCATAGTAGGTGACATCGAGGATATAAAGGAAGGGATTTTCTCCAACTGAAGAGTGGGATCTTCTTTTAGAAGACGATCGATCATTTTCCAGCTGATTCCTTGACAATGATGTAATTTCACTAATAATTTATTTATTATTTCCATCTTTTCTTCCTTTCGCTTTCTACTTTTCACAAAGAAATCAGCTAAAAATACAAAAGAAAGAGAAACATAAATTAAATAAGGATTATCTTCCTTCATTATAATTAGTTTTTCTGAAAATTCCTAGTATTGAGGTACTGTTTCTATTGTAAATTAATAGATTAGCTACATATGCCATCCTCTTTAAAAAAATCAAGAAAAAACCTAGCCTTATTTAGTGGAATAAGGCTAGATTAAGCTTTTCTCTATTTTGCTACCACTTCATGTGTCTTACATTTTTCGTATAACGACTGCTCTTTTAACACCTCAATAAGTGTTGCCCCCATATCAGATGGTGTTGGGGCTACTTTAATGCCACATTCCGTTAGAACACTAATTTTCTCATCTGCTGTTCCTTTACCGCCAGAGATTATCGCCCCCGCATGGCCCATACGCTTTCCTGGAGGAGCTGTACGACCGCCGATAAATCCAACAACTGGCTTCGTCATGTTTTCTTTCACCCAGCGGGCTGCTTCTTCTTCAGCCGTCCCACCAATTTCCCCAATCATGATAACTGCATACGTATCTTCATCTTCATTAAATGCTTTTAGTGTATCAATAAAATCTGTTCCATTAACTGGATCTCCACCAATTCCTACAGCTGTTGACTGACCAATCCCAGCTTGAGAAAGCTGATGAACAGCCTCATATGTTAAAGTACCAGAACGAGAAACAACGCCTACATGCCCTTTCTTATGGATATAACCTGGCATAATGCCAATTTTACATTCTTCTGGGGTAATTACACCTGGACAGTTTGGTCCTATTAATCTAGTCTTTTTCCCTTCCAAATAGCGCTTAACTTTCACCATGTCCAGAACAGGAATATGTTCGGTAATACAGATTACTAAGTCTAATTCGGCATCAACAGCTTCTAAAATAGCGTCTGCTGCAAATGGAGCTGGTACATAAATTACGGATGCATTTGCTTCGGTTACATCCACTGCATCTTTAACGGTATTAAATACCGGCACTCCTTCTACCGTTGTACCACCTTTCCCTGGTGTTACCCCGCCAACTATTTTAGTTCCATATTCAAGCATTTGTTTAGTATGAAATAGTGCTGTTGCACCTGTGATTCCTTGGACAAGGACTTTTGTATCTTTATTAATAAAAACACTCATTATGCATTCCCTCCTTGTTCTACTAGGGTTACAATTTTCTCAGCACCATCAGCCATTGATTCTGCTGCGACAATATCTACTCCAGATTCACGAAGAATTTTTTTGCCAAGCTCCACATTTGTTCCTTCCAAGCGAACAACTAATGGTACATGAAGACTAACTTGCTTTGCGGCTTCTACAATTCCAGTCGCAATAACATCACATTTCATGATGCCTCCAAAAATATTGACAAAAATCCCCTTCACATTAGAGTCAGATAGAATGATTTTAAATGCTTCCGTTACTTTTTCTGCTGTCGCACCGCCCCCAACATCTAAGAAATTGGCCGGTTCTCCGCCATAATGCTTAACAATATCCATTGTTGCCATAGCAAGTCCAGCACCATTGACCATACAGCCAATATTTCCATTTAAGGCAATATAGCTTAAATCATATTTAGAAGCTTCTAATTCTTTTTCGTTTTCTTCATCTAAATCTCTATAGGCAACAATATCTTTATGTCTATACAATGCATTTGAATCAAAATTTAATTTTGCATCCAATGCAATAATATTTCCATCTTCCGTTAAAACTAAGGGATTAATTTCAGCAATAGAGCAGTCTTTTTCAACAAATACTTTATATAATCCAGTCATAAAGGCAACCGCTTTATTAACTTGCTTGCTCGGAATGTTAATAGAGAAAGCAACTCGACGTGCTTGAAATGGTGTTAAGCCAGTCACTGGATCAATAACTTCTTTTACAATCTTCTCTGGGTACTTTTCTGCAATTTCCTCAATTTCTGTACCGCCTTCTTCAGAAGCCATCAATACGATTCTAGATGTTGCTCGATCCACAACAAAACCTATGTAATATTCCTTCTTGATCCGGCAACCTTCTTCAATTAATAATCGTTTTACAACTTTTCCTTCGGGACCTGTTTGGTGAGTTACTAATGTGCTCCCTAGAATGTCAGAAGCATATGTTTGTACTTCATCTAAGCTTTTGGCAACTTTTACTCCTCCAGCCTTACCGCGACCACCTGCATGGATTTGCGCTTTCACTACCCATACATCACTATTTAATGTTTCTGCAGCTCGCACTGCCTCTTCTACTGTAAAAGCTACTTTTCCTTTTGGTACTGCGACGCCATTTAATTCTAAAATCTCTTTCCCCTGATATTCATGAATATTCAAGCTTCCACACCCCTTATTTTCCCTTTTTGTGTAAAATTGGAGACAACTGCATGATGACTTTCGTGAATGAATAACTTTTTCCCATCCATTCATTTGTTTTTTCCAAAACATAAGTATCGTTATCACTGTATTAATATTCTTTTCGAGAGCAAATTACGATTATTTTATGTATTTAGAAAAGACAAAAATATGTTCACGCTTTCATTTTAAAGGAAAAAACCTTTCTTTGTCTATAAAAAAGGCTTTTATCTTTAAATATTTTACAATTAAAAATATTTTTTCTTTCTTATTTTCCTTTTTCCCCCTCTTTTTCCCCCTCTTTTTCCGTTACTTCCTTCTCTAAAGCATAAATAAATGCAAACACTTCTGCCACTGTCATGTATAAATCTTCAGGAATTTGTTCATTTATATTTAATTTACTTAAAAGCTCTACAAGAGAGGGATCTTCTTGAATTGGAATGTTCTCTTTTTTGGCACGTTCCAGAATTTGTTCTGCGATCACGCCTTTGCCTTTTGCAATAACGGTAGGGGAAGCGTGTTTTTGCTGTTCATAAGTTAATGCTATTGCTTCTTTCCTTTTTAAAGAATGGTGTTTATTCATATTTTTATATCCACCCCTCTGTAGGCATTTCCTTTCACTGCTTGTTGGGAACTCCTTATGGGTTTGTTTTCTTTTGACAAGTCTTTCACATGAATAGACAGTAAGGTATAATCTAATTCCCGTAGTTTTTCTTTTAAGGGCTCCTCTGCCTGTTTAATTAAGGGCATTATTTTTGTTGACTGATCATTTAATATAATCATGTTCATGATTCTATTTTGAATATGGATATCAATAACTGTATCTTTTAAATTAGCCAGTTCTAAGTAAAAAAGAATGCGACAATAATTACTATCGACTTTTCCATCTGCTGTTTTTCTGCCATTATATTGCATTGTCACATCCACTTGTTGATTAAAAAAACGAAGAGGAATTTCTGTTATCATTTGCATCATTGGACCTGTTTGCTGACTGATAAGCTGATACCCTGTCACTTTATCAATTAATTGACCTGCAGTTTCTTTCACAACATCAGGGATATCTTTTCCCATCAATCCTAGCAGCAATGGTTTTAATATTTCTTTAGTTGTTTGCTCCTCTATTTGCGTATGCTGTAACAATCCCGCTTCAAACGAATAGCCCATTTTATGCAGAACAGCTTTTAGTGAAGCAACGATATTATCTTGAGCAACCTTTCCACTCTCACTAATCCCCGAAAGGACATCCGCTACCTTTGGTTCTTTAATATGATAGGTAGACAACTGCTGCTGAAGTTCATTTAGCAGCACACTAACTCCTTTATTGGATTGCAAGGCGGAAATACTTGCAAATACTTCCTTTGTCAGAGGGAGCTCTCTTTCCATCATAAGACCGATAGTAGCAAGCTCCTGTTTCCCTATTGATTTTGGCAGCCATTCACCTATAGATCTTATCGCTTCTTTCGAAATTGGTAGATTATTAGATAGTAAAAAATGAAGAAGCAGTTTATTTTCTTTCGTATCGGTAAGATGCAGCTGCTGAAGTAATCCATTGATATTCCCCTTTGCAGCTGGAACTTCTGATGACTGCGGCAATACTTTTAGAACTGGTTTGTTATCTGTAATGGAAACTTGAAACCAATAACTTTTATCAAGAGTTAACGGAATCGTTAGGTTTGCAAGCATTTTTTGTGAGCCTATTTGTACCTCTGCCATTTGTTGAGGAAAAAGTTTCGTTAATTTCCCATAAACTAGTTGTCCATCTCGTAATTCCAGACTTTTATTACTCATAAGGTTTTCTTGAAATAAAGTTTGGACAATATGGTTCACATTCATCTTTCTCTTCCTCCTTCCTTACAGATTCAGCTAGTTATTTTCTACCATCTCTTTCACAGGGGAAAAACTTTTACGATGATGAATGGTAATTCCGTACTCTTTAAGAGCAGCTAAATGTTCCTGTGTCCCATAGCCCATGTTTGTCGCAAAATGGTATTCTGGATATTCTTGATGCAGCTCTTTCATCATACGATCTCTTGTCACTTTTGCTATTATACTTGCTGCAGCAATAGAGACACTTTTACTGTCTCCTTTAATAAGAGATTGACTTGGATATGGTGTCGTTAATTTCATTGCGTCAATTAGTAAGTAGTCTGGCGTTTGTGAAAGTTCATTAATTGCTAGAAGCATCCCTTTTTTTGTTGCTTGATAAATATTTATACGATCAATTTCAGCAGGTGAAATAATTCCCACGCCAATGGCAATTGCTTCTTTTTGGATTACCTCGTAAAATAATTCTCTTTTTTTCTCAGATAATTTTTTTGAGTCATCGATACCTGGTAAATAGAAATCTTCTGGCAGGATGACAGCTGCTGTAACAACAGGCCCTGCAAGCGGTCCTCTGCCAACCTCATCGATTCCTGCTATATATGTATAACCTTGCTTTCTGATAATTTGTTCATAGTGGTTCATCGATAGAAAGTGATGATGGAGCTTTTCTTCCTTCTCTATCCGCTTCTTCCACGCTTCTAAAAGCTTCTGAGCCCCTTTCCTCTCGTCTTTTTCTAATTCAAGGATAAATGGGTCATTTACTTCCCTTATTGCTTCTAGCGCCTCTTTGATATCTTTCATTGTTGCTAATTTCATTGTCTACACCTCAGTAGTTATATCGGTTCAATCGCTTCCTTTTTTATAGCCCCGATCACATTCCCTTCCAAGAGACCGGTCCTATAAATGTTCCTATTATTCCGTGTGGGATGCTTCATATCATTTCTTATCTCCCATATGATTCAAAGCGCTGGACCTAATCATTTATAGGTAAATATTTACATAAAAAAGAGAAGTGTCTGTTTTTAGTCACTTCTCCTTGCAGTTTTTCCCTTACATTTCGTCTGCTCTTTCAAAAGTTAGCGGACCAAACTTTTCACCTCTAATGTCACGAATAATTAGTTCCGTTACTTTATCATAGTTAACGATACCCCCACCCGACAGAGCTCCTCTTATCTCACCGATACGATCAAACAGCTCTACTGTATCTTCTGGAATTATTTCTAATTGGTACCTTTCTTTTAAACGTTGCGGATACTCTTTTTCCAAAAAACGAAGTCCGAATATGGCAATGTCCTGCAAATTCAAAATTGTATCCTTTATCGCACCTGTTAATGCAAGCTTTAAGCCTACTTCCTGATCTTCAAATTTCGGCCATAGTATTCCTGGTGTATCTAATAACTCCAGTTCTTTCCCTACTTTAATCCATTGCTGCGCTTTCGTCACACCAGGTGTATTCCCCGTTTTGGCAATGTTTTTCTTTGCCAACCGATTAATTAAAGTAGATTTACCTGCATTAGGAATTCCAACAATCATCGCTCGAATCGCTCGAGGTCTAATCCCTTTCGCTTTCATCCGATCAAATTTTTCTGCTAGTACTTCTTTTGCTAAAGCAGTAATTTCTTTCATTCCAACACCTGCTTGAGAGTTAATCGCAAGTGCTCTTATTCCTTGACTTTGAAAATAACGAATCCATTCTTTCGTTCGTTCTTTATCTGCCATATCTGCTTTATTTAACAAAACAATTCTTGGCTTATGCTGGATAATTTCATCAATCATTGGATTTCGTGAAGATTGCGGAATTCTCGCATCCACTAATTCAAAAATAATATCAACTAGCTTTAATTTTTCCGTTACTTGCCTTCTGGCTTTTGCCATATGCCCTGGAAACCATTGTATAGTCATGCATGCACCTCTATTTCTCCCACTAACATTATTCTACTATTTTCCAATCAGCTATTGGCCAATATACCACACTCGTAGTACCAATAATTTTATCAAAGCCAATTGTACCGATATGACGACTGTCTTTACTATTGCGACGGTTATCTCCCATCACAAATAATTCTCCTTTTGGCACAGTTGCTGTAAAGTCTTCTGTTAGAGGGCCTATTACGCCTTCTTTATTATGTTCTAAATAAGGTTCTTCATAAGCTTGTCCGTTCACATATAAAACATCATCGCGATATTCAATTGTATCTCCGGGTAGACCAATTACTCTTTTTATATAGTCCTTACCTTCTGGAGCGTGGAACACAACAATATCAAAACGCTTCGGTTCACTTACTTTGTAATTTATCTTATTGACAATCATTCGATCTTGATCTAGCAATGTAGACTGCATGGACTCACCATCAACTACAATTGGAGCAAATAAAAAATAGCGAATAACAACAGCAAGTAAAACAGCAATTATTAATGCTTTACTCCATTCCCAAATTTCATTTTTCTTCTTCTTTTCAGTTGCCATACCTTTCACCAATCCTTAACTGAACAATATAGGTATTTTTTTATGTATGGTTAAAAGTTCTCTACCATGATAATATTTTAGCGGAATTTCCGGATGAAGTAAAATTGGAAAGATTGCAGTTGGACTTTTGTTCCAGATTACTCCAATTATTCGCATAAAGATTAGAAATAGATTTGCTAAGTTGTGATTCCATTTAAAGACCACTTCAGTTTCCTTTCTCAGCATCCCCCTCATTTTTGGATGAATTATAGGACTATTATTTCTAATATGCGAGTTTTCTATAAGCAGCATTTAAGGATATAAAAAAGAGCTTGTTACAAGAACAGGCTCTTTTTTGGTAACAATTATCGAATTTCTTTAATACGAGCTTTTTTACCACGCAGGTTACGTAGGTAGTAAAGTTTCGCACGGCGTACTTTACCGCGACGGATAACTTCTAGCTTCGCAATTTTAGGTGTGTGAACAGGGAATGTACGCTCAACGCCAACTCCGTAAGAAACTTTACGTACTGTAAAAGTTTCGCTGATTCCACCACCACGACGCTTAATTACAACACCTTCAAATAACTGAATACGCTCACGAGTACCCTCAACAACTTTCACATGTACACGTACAGTGTCACCAGGACGGAACGCAGGAAGATCAGAACGAAGTTGTTCTTTTGTAATTTCTTCTATTAATTTTTGCATCGTTTTCAACTCCTTCCAACAGACGCTCTTGCACTCATAGATAGAGACCACTTGCAGCGGAACATCGTTATAAGACCCTTCACAGAAATTCATCTGTTTAAGTCACAAGTGTTATCTTAACATAAAAGGAGCATAACAGCAATATTTTTTCTGAAAATAATAGTATTACCTTGCTCCTTAATAGATTCCTTCATCAAATCATCAACAATTCCATCCCCCATTAGCTTGGATGATGCTGATTTGTTAGCTCTTTTACCAACTTTTTCTGCTTCTCAGTCAGCGGATAATTTTCGAGTAAATCTGGTCGTCTTTCAATCGTTCTTCGGAAGGATTCCCTTTCTCTCCATTCATCAATATGTGCATGATTTCCAGAAAGCAGCGTGTCTGGTACCTTCATTCCTCGGAAATCGGCTGGACGAGTGTAATGAGGATGCTCCAACAAACCAGTGCTAAAAGAGTCATTAACATGGGATGCTTCTTTTCCAAGCACGCCTGGTAATAAACGTACTACACTATCAATAACGACCATAGCCCCTAATTCGCCGCCTGTAAGGACATAATCACCAATGGAGATTTCATCTGTCACTAAATGTTCTCTAATTCTCTCATCATAGCCTTCATAATGTCCGCAAATGAAAATCAAATGCTCTTCTTGTGCTAATTCCTCTGCTTTTGCTTGACTGTATCTTTCGCCTTGAGGGCACATCAAGATGACACGAGGCTTTCTGTTATCTTTTGGTTTTAGAGCGTCCACAGCGTCAAATATAGGCTGTGGCTTCAACACCATTCCCGCACCTCCTCCATATGGATAATCATCAACGGTTTGATGTTTATTATCGGCATAATCGCGAAAATTGACGATCTTATAAGCTACTTTTTCCGCTTCTTGTGCTTTTTTTAAAATGGAGCTATGAAGGACGCCTTCAAACATCTCAGGAAATAAAGTCAATACGTCAATTTTCATTAAGACAACAGCCCTTCCATCGGCTCTATGACAACTACTTTTTCTTCTACATCTACTTTCATGACTACCTCTTCAATATAAGGAATTAAAATTTCACTCTTATCTTTACCCTTTACCACCCAAACATCATTTGCACCTGGTGTTAAAATTTCTGTGATTTCTCCAAGTTCTTCTCCTTTAACTGTCACTACTTTACAGCCAATAATTTCATGGAAGTAATATTCATTCTCCGCAAGCTCACCTAAAAAACTCTCTGGAACCTTCAGGAGACCACCCTTCATAAATTCTACATCATTTACATTATCATAGCCTTCAAATGTAAGTAGATTGAAGTTCTTATGCTCACGATGACTTTTAATTTTCAGTTCTAGGGGATTTGCTTTATCGTTTTGAAAAAAATAAATGGTGTTTCCAATTTTATATCGTTCTTCTGGAAAATCAGTACGAGAAATGACGCGGATTTCTCCTCTTATCCCATGGGTATTTACAACTTTTCCAACATTAAACCATTTTTCCATTACCTTCACCTCTATCGAATGTCAACCACTATTCCATCTTTGACAACAATCGTCTTCTTAGTACTTTCCCAAGCCTGTCCCACTTGAACATCAACAAGTCCCATTACTTCCTGTTCTTTAATCTCTGTCCCTAACGGTAGTATATGTAATTGCTTTAATTGAAACTCTATCGTTTTTTGTTTCTCTAATTTATTTGTAACTTCCTTACGAAAAAAAGTTTTTATTTCCGAAATAGAAGGATTATTTTTCAATTGTTTTCTTTCTTCAAATTGAAGCTGCTGTATTTCTTTTTCTAACTGCTGTATTTCTTGCCTATATCGATCGGAAATCGACTTTTTGATAGTTTCGGTTAATACTTGTTTTACTGTTACAGACTGAAGAATCTTCATTCACTTCCTCCTAACAGATGACAACTTTAGTCCTTACTACTAACAAAGTAACACAGATTACTGTTTTCGTCTAAAAACAAAGGGGGGAATCAATTTTCCGAACGTAATTACAACTATTTTTCAGAAAAGCTGCCGTTTGTTTCTGCCTTTTAGGGTAATGAAGTTATATTAGCTATTTATAGTGCGATCATCAGCCCAAAATCTCGATTTATCAGCCAATCCTGCTTTCTTATCAGCCAAATTTCCGATTTATCAGCCAAACACGCTCTCTTTTCAGCCAAATTTCCATTTTATCAGCCAAAGCTACTATTTCCCCTAAAAAATAAAGGAAGGAGGGTTCCCCCTCCTTCCTTTTCATTTAATCTCTAATATCAACAATAATTTTCTTTTGTTGTAATGATCCTGCTGCATAAACAATCGTTCGAATTGCTCTAGCAACTCGCCCTTGCTTCCCTATTACCTTTCCAATGTCATTCTCGTTGACAGAAAGCAAGTAAGTGATACGATTATCCTCTTCTGTTACAGTTACAGCAACTTCCTCTGGAAAATCAACAAGGGGCTTAACAATCGTTTCTATAAGCTCTTTCATTGCATCAAATATTATTTACCGTTTTTGATATTGTGGAATTTCTCCATAATACCTTGGTTAGAGAATAGGTTACGTACTGTATCAGATGGTTTTGCACCATTTTGTAACCATTGTAGAGCTTTATCTTCGTTGATTTCCACGATAGCAGGGTTTGCTACTGGATTGTAAGTTCCTACTGTTTCAATGAAACGTCCATCACGTGGTGAACGAGAATCTGCTACTACGATACGATAAAAAGGAGATTTTTTTGCTCCCATTCTTTTTAAACGAATTTTTACTGCCATTTAATATTGCACCTCCGAATAGTTTCACACAAGATAGTATATTATCAGATACTCCAACACTTTGTAAAGTGTTTTTTCTTGTCAGTGTTAAAAATCTTTATTTAAGCCCTCTCACAGGCAGTCTCCGCGCCATTCCAATGGACAAACAGATCCTCTTTTTTACAAATAATCGCTGTTAAAAAGGGTTAAATGGTAATTTAAATTTACCTTTTTTCTTGCCTTTTTGACCCATATTGGTCATTTGCTTCATCATTTTTTTCATATCATCAAACTGTTTTAAAAGTCGATTTACTTCTGGAACCGTTCTTCCGCTTCCTTTCGCAATACGCTTTCTTCTGCCAGAATTGATAATTTCAGGATGCTCTTTTTCTTGCTTTGTCATGGACTTAATGATTGCCTCAACATGGGCAATTTGCTTTTCATCCACCTTCATATTATTTAAGCCTTTGATTTTGTTCGCACCTGGCATCATTTTTAATAATTCGTCCAGCGGCCCCATACTTCTAACTTGGCTTAAGGAATCAAGAAAATCATCAAAGGTAAATGAATCAGACTTCATTTTCTTTTCTAACTCTCTTGCTTTTTCTTCATCTACATTAATTTGTGCTTTTTCGATTAAGCTTAGGACATCGCCCATTCCTAAGATTCTGGAAGCCATTCTCTCAGGGTGAAACGCTTCAAGCGCATCCATTTTTTCTCCCAAACCAACAAATTTAATTGGTGTATTTGTAACAGAACGAATAGAAAGTGCTGCTCCCCCGCGTGTATCCCCATCAAGTTTTGTTAAAACAACTCCCGTTAATCCTAACTGCTCGTTAAAACTGCCAGCTACGTTAACAGCATCCTGCCCTGTCATTGCATCGACAACGAGTAATATTTCTTCTGGGTTTGCAAGTTCTTTGATCTGCTTTAATTCATCCATTAGTGCTTCGTCTACATGAAGGCGACCAGCTGTATCAATTAAAACATAATCATGATGATCTTCTTTTGCTTTTTCAATTGCTTGTTTTGCAATTTCAACTGGACTAACTTGATCTCCTAGTGAAAATACCGGAAAATCAAGCTGCTTTCCTAAAGTTTGCAATTGCTTAATCGCAGCAGGACGATAAATATCTGCAGCTACCAATAACGGATTACGATTATGTTTTTTACGCAATAAATTCGCAAGCTTACCAGTAGTTGTTGTTTTACCTGCCCCTTGTAGTCCGACCATCATAACAACAGTTGGAGGGCGCTTACTAACGCCAATTTTACTTTCTTCTCCACCCATTAATTCAGTAAGTTCTTCTTTTACTACTTTAATAACTTGTTGTCCAGGAGTTAAGCTTTTTAGCACTTCCTGTCCAACTGCACGCTCACTTACTTTTTTGACAAAGTCTTTTACCACTTTAAAGTTAACGTCCGCTTCAAGGAGTGCAAGACGAACTTCACGCATCATTTCTTTAACATCCGCTTCATTTACTTTCCCTTTTCCGCGGATTTTTTGCATCGTGTTCTGCAGTCGGTCAGCTAAACCTTCAAATGCCATACGTCAGCCTCCTTAATCTAATTTCTCTAGTTCCTCTACTGCTTCTCGCAACGCAGATATAGATAAGGTATCATGTTCTAGCATTTTTTTCATCTTTTCAAAAAGAACTTGACGTTCCTGAAATTTCTGAAGTAACACTAACTTATTCTCATATTCTTCTAGCATTGCTTCCGTACGTTTAATGTTGTCATACACCGCTTGACGGCTTACATTGTACTCCGCAGCAATCTCCCCAAGAGAGTAATCATCCAAATAGTAAAGAGACATATAGCTTCGTTGCTTCGGTGTTAACAACGACTGATAGAAATCAAATAAATAATTCATTCTCGTTGTTTTCTCAAGCATCGAATAATACCCCCGTGTTAAGTCAAAAGCCTTTACATCGACTATTTTACACACCCCCAAAAAAGATGTCAAGAAAATATCTTTACAAATCGAAAAGCGGAAGCGCCTTGGTTATCGTTGTACAAACTGGTAAGTGTCTTACTGAGATAAAGGAAACACGGTGAACGGTAGGGAAGCGGCGGGAAGCCCATCATCCCTGGACACTCGGAGCCGGACAAATCGAAAAGCGGAAGCGCCTTAGTTATCGTTATACAAACTGGTAGGCGTCTTACTGAGCATCTATAAATGAGATAAGTTTTTTTGACATAAAATACACATAGGTTTTACTAAGCTTCTCTGTTACCTTTTTCTCCTCTTTCCCGATTAAGTCCATATAATTGTGTAAAAAGAATCCGTAATTAATTTTGATATAGAAGCGATTACAAAATCTTCTATCGTTTTAGTATTAAATGAACTTATGAAAAAAAAGCGTGACCTGTATCTAAATGCCAATTCTTATGAACGTTCTGCCGACCGACGTGATTACCGTAAAGGCTATTATGAGCCAGAAAAAAGACACCTTATAAAAGCTGCCTAATCAAACGTTTCATATATCTCTTTTCTAGAGGACTCTATCTTTGAATATTAAAATTAATATTTCTAAAAAATTGCTAGATTCATAATTCTAGAATTTCAATTATCTCGTAGCCTCTTTTGCATCTGTTTTATCAGCAGTTTGTGTGCATTTCAGTTCTGTTTTCTATCCCATACATTAGTTTGTTTTTATTAACTACACTATATAAATCGCCTATACCAATTGCATTTCCTAGTTCATGTGTAGCCGTTACGGTGTTTTTTTGCAGTAGTTCTACCATTATTTTTACTTCCGCTATCAAATCTGCTCCATCAATAGCCTCTTCGAAGGAATAAGTTAGATAACTCCAAATAAACTATAGTAGTTTGTTGCTCATGTCTCTCTCCTTTTTTTGACCATTTCCTCTATTCCAAAATATTACAATATTAGTTTATTATACCCTAGAATTAAAAGAATCTAAATTAAGTTTGTAACATTGTAGTTAAGGAATTTACACATTATTTCGGACTTGACTTCTTGCCCCTTGCTCGGTCACAGATGGTACTTCTCTATTACCTTTTCCACCTCAAAAAACTGCAGACAATCAATAAAGTTTGTCTGCAGTTTCATACCAATCTGATTCATCGCTTTTTCTTCCGCTTCATTTGTAATAATTGTTCCAAATGATTTTCGCTGTCTACCTTTTCCGTCTTTATCTTCTCTCGCGGTTTTTCTTGCTTTTGTTTCGGTTCTCTGCTTGAAACATCTTTCTTTAAAGCAACTGGTCTTTCTTTAGGTGCTGCACTTTTTTTCTTCTCTATAGAAGATACTCGATTATTTTGACGCTTACCTCTTTTTCTCTTTTCAAAGACAGGGAAAAATTTCACTGGTAATCCAAGTCTTCTAATAGCAATTTCGAAAAATAGAAGCAGGAAGCTAATCAGCAGCAAGATTTCAGTAATTTCCTGCTTTTGTTTAACTGGATCCTTTAACGGACGAAACGCTTGTGATTCTTTCTCCAGCTGAGATCCGTTAGTTATCGCCAGAAGCTCAGCAAGCTTTTCTTTATTTGCTCCGGTAATTAAATATTCGTCTGAATAGGGAACGGTAAATCCTGATTGGTAAACAGTAACGTTTCCGTCCTCATCTGTTTGTTTAACATGAATAAAATAAAGACCTGGATCATCGTCAACATCCACTTCATATTTTCCTGGAGCAATCATTTTTGTATTTCCTTCCACCGTATCTCCTCTTTCGGAAATAATGGTTGTTTCAATCGGAAGCATCGATAAATGATCAGCGGTTATCGATAGATAGGTTCGGTCTTTCGCTTTTTCAACGGATAAAGAATATGCTTCCGAATCGTACTGTGGCAGGGTATTTGCGACCATTTTTGTCATAAAACTACTCCATTGGTTCCAACGCGCCCAATCTCCTGCCCACATACCATTTACATCAGAAGTGAAAGCTATTGCCTTACCTAAACCGTATTGCCATTCCGCTAGAACAGGATCTTTTTTTGTACTCTCAATTGGAACGGTGCTTTCTGATTTTGGCGTTGTTGCGATATAGGCATTCATTTTTGGTACCCCTTTACTAAACAAGGAATCCCATCCGTAGCCAGACTTTATTTGAGGATAAAACGGATTATCCTCAATATAAGTTCTTGTCGCCATAACAGTTTCTCTTGATAGAATCGAAGGAATTACCGAAGAATCCTGTACATCATAAAAACGTCCAGCTCCCATTTCCGCTAATTCTTCTAATAAATTCCGATCTGCATCCGCCCCCAAAGCCACTGTTGAAATTGTAACGTTTTTCTTGCTGCCATTATTAATTAACTCTTCATAATTATTATTCGTTGCAGATTGTCCATCTGTTAGCAAAATAATATGTTTTCTTTTTACATCTAAATCACTGATTTGCTCATAGGCTTCCAGTAATGACCCATAAATTTCGGTTCCGCCGCCAACTGGGACAGAACGAATCTTATCTACAACTTCCTCTTTATTTTTCAAAGGTTCAGGTTCTACAATAACCCACGGTTTATCATCAAAAGCTATAAATCCTAATGTATCAGTCTCTTGAAGCAATTCTACAGTCCGAGCTGCTGCTTCTTTTGCTAACGAAAATTTCGATCCGTCCATACTTCCCGAACGGTCCAAAACAATCATTAATGCCAGTGAGGGCATTTCCTTTTTCCCTTTTATATCCATATCTACAGGCAATAATTTTTCGATAGGGGTTTGGAAATATCCTCCTAACCCGAAACTGTTTTCTCCACCCGTCATGAGAAAACCGACGCCAAAGTCTTTAACGCTTTTTTCAATAAGACTCATTTGCTTTTCCGTAATATCTGTTGCTGCAATATTATTAAAAATAATCGACTGATAGTTTAAATAGCCAGAAAGCACAGTAGGAAGCTGAATAGAGGAACGAACCTCTACTTTATACCCAGCAGCTTCTAATGCTTGAACAAATGCTTCATTGGGACTATTTTGCACTACTAAAATTTTCGGAATGGTTTTAACCATATTGACAACCTGAAGCTTGTTATTTTCAGCATAGGCATCATTCATAAGTTCAACTTCTGCTTTATATGTTACCAAGCCAGTCTGTTTTACAGGAAACTGAATAGGGATTACATTTGTACCTTCTTTCACTTTGATAGACTTTGAGACAATTTTATGATTATTTTCATAAAAATGAAGTAATCCCGTTTTCGCCTTATTACTTTCAATTGTTACAGAAACATTTGCTTGTTCCCCTTCAAATAAAGTGGACGGCACTTCTACATCTGTAACAGCAGTATCTTCATATAAAGAGGGCTCAAGCAGCACAGTGTCTAATTCAATGGAGCGGTTTTTTAATAATTTTGCCGCTTCAGTAAGATTTCCCATCGTTTCGTTCCCGTCGGTAAACAGTATAATCCTACCGCCGCTATTATTGGAAAAAACACTGCTGGCAAGGTTAAGCGCCCCTTCAATATTTGTGTGGTCTTTGCCTAACTCCTCATTCCATTTCGGAAAACGAAGTTCATCTTTGCCCATCATTTGCTCTATAGTTGTTTTTTCTCCGAAGGAAAGAACACTATAGAGATCTTTTTCTTTTTTATATCGCAAGCTTTTTTCCAGCCATTCAAGCTGCTGCTCTCCTGCCTCTTGTACACTTGCACTGCGATCCATCAGAAAAACAACTTGGTTTTCTTTTTGTGGCAGAACTATTTGTGGAATGGCAAGCGCAAGAATTAATAGAGAAAAAATCAAGCTTCTTAAAAAGAGAATAACTTGTCTTTCTTTTCTATTTGACATCATCCTTGATTGTTTCCAGTACCGATAAAGAAGAAAGACAATAGGAAGAGAAATTAATAGAATGAATGGGTATTTAAACTCTATCTGCACGTCGATACACCTCCCATTCCATACATAAAATGATCAGCGCAAGCAAGCATAAAATATACCATAACCAATCATTCTGCGTTTTTGTCATTTCATTGCCTATTAGTTTATCTTCATTTAGAACAAACGACTTTTGCGTAGCAGTCGTCTTCTCTCGATCATCTAGATTTACTGAAAAATAAAGAATTTCAGAGCCATTTGTCAATTGATAAACACCAGGCAGCTTTGGTGCTTGGAAACCATCATCCAATGAGAAGGTTCTCACTAATTGGTCGCTTTCATTATAAATATCCCACTCTGTTTCTTTGCTTGTTAAATGAATGGTCCGCGATTCTAATGGCTGAAAATCACCAACATAATTGGATTGAGAAGAAAGCCATTGATACATATTATATAAAAAGATCGGAAAACTTGGATGTAATGGCCAATCACTATCTTTTAAGTCAAATTGAATAGCTATAGCGGGCTGATTATTCCATTCACCTTTTTGAATTAACGGCAGTTCTCCACTTTTAACAATGGGTTTCATCGTTTTCATTGTCTGCTTCGTTGCACTTGCGATAAAAACATCCTTCATATCGACATGTAAAAGTAGTTCATCCTCACTTGTTTCTATCACTGTTTGCACTTCTTCTTTTTTTCCACCTGTAAAGAAGAAAACAAATGGGCCTTCGATATGTTCGGGTAACGCAGAACCAGATAATAGGAAAATACCATCCTGTTTTGTGAGAAAATCTTCTTTATTCTCCATTTGGATAACTTGAAGACCGATCGCCTCAAATCCTTTTACCAAAAAAGGATTCATTTCATTATCAGTATACATAGTTGTTGCCTGTTTATTTAATACAGCGGTTTGCATATTATCAACTAAAAAATCATCTGTTACATTAAGTTGGGCACTGTAATAAGATTTCTCAGGAAGATCGTTTATCGCAATTACTTTTCTTTCCTTTGGCTCTAATTCAATATCTTGTTGATAAAGCACTGTTTTTTCACTTTCAACTTGAAAAGGTATTGTTTTTTGGGAATCTGTTTGGTTTTCCACCATCGCAATTCCCGCTATTTTATCGGCATTTTTTGATACTCCAAAAGATAAAATTGAAACATTTTCTGCTTTTTCCTGCTCTTGATTATGTACTTTTACATAAAAAGAATCGATATTTTTTATTCTTTCCTTCTCTACCCCATCCGAAAAAATATGAATGGCCGTTTTACCCTCTTTCGCTAGACTTGCCGTCAGCTCTGTTGCACTTTGCCAGTCTTCATGTGTATAGGAAAGTTCTAGCCCTTTGATTGCGGCACTTATTTTATCTCGCTCTGACTCATTATGCAGAAGTATTTGAGGACGATCATTTACCTCTAAAATCGTAACGGCTTGATTTTTCTGAAGACCTTTCATCATTTCGAGTGCTTCTTTTTTACTATCTTCTAAACGGTTAGAGCTACTACCATTCGCGGCCATCGAAGCCGAGGTATCAAATAAGAATATGATTTGCTCCCCTTTCATCGTTACTTTAGCAAAATATGGTCCTACTAATGCAAACATCAAGAGTAGCAAGCATAGAAGCTGCAGCCAGAATAGAACATTATTTTGCCATTTATGAAACCAGGAGGATGCCCTCATTTCCTTAAGAACTTCCTCCCAAAGTAAATTGGAGGGGATAGTTTGTTTTGTATATTTTTTGCGAAAAAAATATATTAGGATGAATAATCCAATAAAAATTAGCAGCAAAAAATAATAGGGTTGTGCTAAATGCATTTTGTCTCTCCTTTTGGCTCGTAATGAAAAAGAATTATTGAACCAATCCAGCAAACGCCAGTTCTCGTAAAATAATCGTTTGGATATCCAGTTTATCGCTGATTTGGCAATAACGGATACCATTTGTAGCACAAAGAACTTCTAGTTCTTGATTATGCTGATCGAGTCTTTTTCTATAAAGTGTTTTAATCGAGCTATTTAGACTTACATCCACGGTTTTTCCATTTTCACTATCGACTAATTGTATGTCACCAGATAGATTCGGATGAATCTCGCTCTCACTTAGTAATTGAATCAGCCATATTTGCTGATTGCGGTATTTTAATCGTTTAAAACTTTCCTCAAATAATGGCAAAGCCTCTAAACCGTCTGTTATCAAAATAATCATTTGTGTCGGCGCTTTTATAGAACTGCTTAATGATTGTGTGAAGCTTTCATTAATCGTCTGCTCCTTTACATCAACAATCTCATAAAAGGTTCGTTTATTATGAACTGAACCTTTGCGATGAAAGGAATGCTTTGTAGAAACAACAGAAAAACTCAGTCTATCTTCATGGGATAATGTGATATAAGCTAAGCTTGCTGCTAATTCTCTTGCTAGCTCCCACTTGGAAGGTATTTGTTTCATTGAGGCAGTCCCATCAAGGAAGATACTAACTGATATCTCCTTTTCATCTTGAAATCTTTTAATATATGGCTTATTAGTTCGGCCATATACATTCCAATCGATTTGGCGAATATCATCACCAGGATGATAGATTTTATAATCAGCAAAATCCAAGGAGGTTCCGTGAATATGAGATTTTCTTCGACCATTCTGCATTCCTGCACCCTTCGTCGAAACTTGCAGTCTTTTTCGGTTCATTCTTGCTAATAAGGAATGATAGTTCTTCATCGTCCCTTCCCTGCTTCAATGCGTAATGTTTTTTCCAAAATATCTTCCATAATTTGATCAGTCGTAATGCCCGCAATTTCCCCTTCAAAATTAAGCAAAATTCGATGTCTAAACACTGGTAGTGCCGCATAACGCAAATCTGCCATGGAGACATGCAATCTTCCAGAAGCTAATGCTCTTGCTTTTGCCATGTTTACTAAGGACTGCAGTCCCCTCGGACCGCTCCCTGCCTGAATATACTTATTTCCTAATTCTGTCGCATCCTCCGAACCAGGATGAGTGGCAGAAACAATATTGACAGCAATATCTAAAATATCATCCGCAACGAGAATTTGTTTGACAAGACTTTGTAAATGAAGAATATCCTCTACAGAGGCAACACGCGTTAATACAGTTGACTCCGTTCCAGTAGTCTTTTTAATAATGGCTTTTAGTTCTTCTTTTGACGGATAAGTAACATGCAATTTACATAGAAACCGATCTAACTGAGCTTCCGGCAATGGATAAGTTCCCTCCATATCAAGGGGATTTTGTGTTGCCAATACAAAAAATGGCGCTGCTAATTTTTTCGTTTCCCCCATAATGGTGACTGTTTTCTCCCCCATCGCTTCCAATAAAGCACTTTGCGTTTTCGGTGTTGCACGGTTAATTTCATCTGCAAGAACAATATGCTTAAATAAAGGTCCTTCATGAAAATGAAATTGTTGTTTTCCTTTATTATCAGGCTGCAGCACCATCGTACCAGTAATATCTGCTGGCATTAAATCTGGCGTAAACTGAATTCGCGCGAAGGATAAGTCCATGACTTCCGAAATAGTGCGAATCATCATCGTCTTTCCAAGACCTGGAAGTCCTTCTAAAAGTACATGTCCACCTGCCAGCATACTCCAAAGTACCTCATCAGTAATTTTTTCCTGTCCGACAATGAATTTGCCAATCTCCTCTTTCACCTTTTTAAGCAAAGCCTCTGCTTGGATAAAATCCTGTTCCACTAGTTCTTTTTCCATCTTTTCCCCTACTTTTCATTTGGTTTGATATCAGTAAAATAGTTCTTTACAATATTTTCTAAGTCATTTGGCAATTTATATCTTGAAGTACTTTCCCTGTAAGAAGCTTCATATTCTGAAAATACCTGTTCATACGGACGAATATTCCCTTTTAGAACGGGACCTTCCCCTTCTGTCATCTGACCTTGCTTGCCATTGCCTAATTTACCTGAATCCACTTCGACATTATCTTTTCCATCTGTTTTTTCCGGTACTGTTAATAATTCTCTGCTTCCGCTTCCGAATCCAGCTCCTGGGCCATTCCCATTCCCTGATCCACCAGCACCATTGCCTGAACCGGAGCCATTTCCTGAGCCTGATCCTGATCCATTGCTATTACCTGCACCATTACCCGAGCTGGAAGAACCATTATTTCCATTTGTTGAGTTGCCCTTATCATTCTGCCCTTGCTGACTACTGGTAGTTGTTTCTCCTGAAGAAGTTGTTTCATTATTACTTGAGCCATTGGCAACCGTACGAGACTTAGGGATTGTTATTCCATTTGCTAGACTTTCATCCTCCAGCTTTTTCCCTACCTGGTCAAGTTCTGCTTGCACAGTTTCTATTTGTTGCAGCAATTCCTCATTATTCAGCAATTCATCCATTTGTTTTAATAGCTGTTGAAGCTGTTCTTCTGATAATTGCTTATTTGCACCTGTCAATTGATTGAGAGCATCTTTTTGTTGATCTGTTAATTGTTTATATTGTTCGTTTGCTTTTTGTAATTCTTTCTGTACTCCTTCCTTATCTTTCCCTGAGATAGCCTTAGCGAGAGATTTCAAACCTGCCTCATTCAGCATGGATTCTGTCTGTTGGCGTTCCTTGCTTTTCTCTTGAATCTTTCTCTTTTGCAGTTGGAGCTCTTTCGCCTGTTTTTCCAATTCTGCAAAGGTTTTTTCGACCGTGTCCTTCTTTTCTAATTGCTTTTGGATTTGTTTTAGCTCTTTTCTCACCTGTTTATCTGTTTCTTTTTTTATCGCTTTTTCTAATTCCTTTTCCGCTTTAGCGATTGTTTTTATCTCATTCTCTTTTTTCTTGGCAGCTTCCATATTCGCTGATGGAAAAAACTGTAACAATAGACAAATGATGAAACATACCATTCCTGAAAGAATAAATTTCGGATAAATATATCTTTTCTTTCGGCTTAATACAGCTAGTTGTTTCTCTGTCATTTGCGCTATCGCTTGCTTTACAACTACTTGTTCGACCGCACCTTCACTATGTAGATAGGAAAAGGCCGTCGTTGCATAATCATCGGCAACAAACTGATTATATAGTTTTACCGCTTGTTTTTCTGTTGGCCATTTTCTCCATAAACGGAGGAGAGAAATGGAAACACCAAGACCCAGCACGGCGAAGAGATAGTATAACAAAAAAGGCAGAATAAAAAGATACGCCATTATGGAAAGGAGGAGAAATCCTCCTCCTATAAGTGCTAGTAATAGGCATAGCTCTTTTGCAAGCAACTCTCTCACAATAGATTTTCTTACTGGTTTGAGCAATTCCTTATACTGCTGAAGATTTTCCATAGACTTATCAACTTCCCTTTTTCATATTGGCACGTAAATTACGAACACTAATTGTTAGTGACAGTGCAATCACAATACAATAAGTAATAAGGTGGGCAGCCCAAATCGGAAACTTAATGCCTGTCAATTCTTTAATTTGTTCCGAAACAGTTGGTTCAAATATATCTGCAAGCACAATACCAGGATTAAACATGGCACTAAAGTATACAGATGGAACTTTTGCCGGAGTCGCAGAAGCATGAATATTCGCTATTTGAAAAAGGATAAGAGAAATAACTGCCGTTCCAGCCACAATAAATAACGCAACACTATAGGTTGTCACCATACTAACAATTGTTTTGCGTATGAGGGTTGAAAATAAAACACCAAAGCTGCCAATGACAAGCATCGTAAATAAGCTGAAGAAAAATACTTGTGTTAACTGCGTTGGCGAAATCCCACCATATAAAAACACAAAACTATATATCGGAAGACTTGCTAAAATTAATAGTACTAAGTACGAAATGGACGAAAGCAATTTGCCGAGAATAATCGTAAAGCTGCTTTGGGTGGTTGTTAAAAGAATACTTAAGGTTTGTCTTTCCCTTTCACTACTAATCACCCCACCTGTCAGTCCTGGTGTAATAAATAAAACTAATCCTAATTGAACAAACGCCAAAAACATAAACATCAAGCGACTTTCCTGTGGTTTAAAAAATCCATTTGGGCTCGAGGTTCTGAGTACATACATTAAAGCAACCATCAGCAAGGTAAGTGCAAGCAGATAAAACAGAATTCCGACAAATGTTTTTCCTGAACGAAAACGTAGCTTTAGCTCTTTATTTAATACTGGATTCATGAAATAAGCTTTCAAGAGAATTCAACCTCCTTTGTAATCTCCATAAAGACATCCTCTAAATTGCTCTCCATCTCTGAAAAACTAATAATCGGAATTTCTTTTTGAATCGCTGTTTTTAATAATTCTAGCTGCTCTTTATCTCCACCTTTAAAGAGGAACTGAACTGCTTTGCCATCTTCCAGCACTTCTATCTTTGTAATTCGTGGACTTTCTTCCAAAAATGCAATCGTTTTTTGTACATCAAATGTTTTGACATTAATGATTTTTTCACTCTGTAATTGCTGTTGAATAGCTGAAACCGTTCCTTGCGCTACTAATTTTCCTTGATCCAAAATACCAATGACATCACACATTTCTGCTAGTTCTGGCAAGATATGTGAAGAAATCAGAATGGTCTTTCCCATATTCTTTAATTCTTTTAAAATCTCCCGCATTTCTATTCGTGCACGTGGATCCAATCCAGATGCAGGCTCATCTAGAATAAGAACTGCTGGATCATGAATTAAACTTCTGGCAAGACAAAGTCTCTGTTTCATCCCTCGCGACAAAAGATCAACATATTCTTTTCTCTTATGAGAAAGATTTACTAGCTCTAACAGCTGCGGAATTAACTTTTCTCTTTGTGCAGCTGAAATTCCATAGCTAGCACCATAAAAATCTAAGTATTCTTCTGCTTTTAACTGATCATAAACACCAAAGAAATCAGGCATATACCCTAACTGTTTTCTAACCTCTTTCGGCTGTTTGATAATATCTGCACCATTTATCGTTGCTGTTCCAGAAGTAGGTGCTAATAAGGTAGCAAGAATGGAGAAGGTCGTAGATTTACCAGCTCCGTTCTGGCCGACAAACCCAAACACACATCCAGCTTCAATTTGTAAATCTAATGGTTCAAGTGCTGTAAACTTTCCATACTTCTTGGAAAGACCTTTAATTTCTATCATTCTTTTATCTCTCCTTTCACCTTAACAGTTGGCAATTGCATGTATGGGTCTCCATTTGTTGCTTTATTCACCTTCAGCGTAATTTTTCTATTTTCATCCAAATAGTTGGCAATCTTTTGTTTCTCCAATTTGAAAAGATTTTTTACTTCTTCATAATTTCCTGTGCGTTTATTATAAATACTGTATTTCACACCTGGAGTTCCGCTTGCTTGTATCGTAATAGATTCAAAAGCAATCAAGCTATCTTCATAAGATTTCGGAATTCCAAGTGTATAGAGATACTCCCCATCTTCTAACGTAAAATCATTTTCTTGGAAATTCTGATTATAGACAGTTCCTTTAATTACTGCTAGTTTCTGGTACATATCTCCTTCATTCAAGGTAAAAGGCCCAGGAAAATTATTGGCTATTGTAAGAGGCTCCATTATTAAATTAGTGCTGTTCTTTGTTACCTTTCCACTTGTTAAACCAACCTTGATGATATCCTCATTTGTAATTCCAATTAATAATGGATCTCCAGTTGTCACAGTCTGAAAATACTCCGTATTCAACACCAAGCCTGAAGCAACTAATTCTCTATATTCATTTAAATCATTTCCATTGTAATCATAAACATAGGAACCTTGATTCGAATCAGATGGTTTAGAAAAATACTTATGCTTACGAGAAACCTTAATTTTTTTTGTTTCTCCAGCAGCAAGAGAACCTAATTCGATTTTTTCCGTTCCCGACCATATAAATAGGTTGGAGAAATCATATGGAAAATGATTTGTTATGGAACCAGTAATCTCTTTTTCTGTTGTTTCAAACTTATGACTGAATCCACCTTCTACTGGGATACTGGACTTGCCGTACATAGTACGACTGGACCAATACTCTACATCCGGAAAAATCACTTCATTCTTTTTAATTTTTTCCTTTGTAACGGCCTTCGTTTGTAATTCTCCATATCCAGTAAAAGGAATAGGAGTATACAAATTTTTATCATACATAAATGTAAAATCACCAGATTTATTCGATAAAAGAGTTGTAGCTTGATATCCAGATAAATAGTTATTGCTATATTGATAGACACCCATTTCATTAAATTGCGGATTTCTTATTTTATCCTTTGCACCCGTTAGGAACACCGCAATCGATAAAAGAATCGATAAGCTCGGTATAATCCACCAAGCATGCTCCCGTTTGTCGATTCTTTTTAACACAACGTATAAAATCGGCACAATAACAAGCAAATAACCTGTCAAAATAATTAATAATATACTAGTGGAAATAGTGGAGCTCTCGAAATATTCATTTGCTTGCACAAAACTATTATAGAGATCACCAATTGGGTTACTGTTATATTGAGAATTATTGGCATGCTGCGAACTTTCAGCTAATAGTATTTTTTCTATCCAACTATTAAATCCGGACCAGCCAAGAAAACTGGAATCACTAAGTGAAAAGGAAGCTTGAATAATTTTTCCTTCACCGAGCTCCTTTTTCGCAATAATCGGCTGGTCATTATGTAAAACAATTGCTTCTGCGCCCTCTATTAAGGTAGATTGATAACCATCTATTTTCGCTTGCTGTTTATTTTTTGTGTCTAGAACCGTCAAGGAAAAAGGTTCTTTTTTGCCAAGTGCTAGCGGCATCGATGTTTCTAAATGACCGTATGCTTGCTTTCCATTTGGTTGTGCACCAGTAATCAAAATACCTCCATTTTCAATCCATTTTTTTATTGCTTGCTGCTGCTCATCCGTTAATTCACTCAGTGAAAATTGATCAACCAGCAGATAGCTCATTGTTTCAAGCGCTAATGCCTGATCAGGTATTTCTTCTTTGATCATTTCCGTTGTATAAATGGAATTACTAGGCAGCTTTCTTAAATCTTTAAATTTATCATATTGATCAGTAAGAATACCTAAAGTCTGTTCAGGGATAAGATTTACCCTTACTTCTTTTACTCCAGTAAAAGTTACTTCATCTCCATTCTGCCAGCTTCCGCGATATAATTTCATCTTTTTGTTAGCATAATCTGTATCAGAAGAAATCCCAGGGATTGTGACCATATAGGTCTTCTTACTATTTGCCGGGATATCGACAGAAACTAATGTTTGTCCTCCAGCTTCATAGCTTGGAGAATAGGGAATTAATAAATCTCCTTTAAAGTCTTCTCCTGTATTTTCCATTGTAACTTTTAATTGAAATCCTCTTCCATCCATTACCTTACCAGCTAATCCAGCTTCTGTTGTGATTTTTATTGTGTCAGTAGAAGCAGCATTTGCTTCTTTGACAATAAAAGTAGTGGCCAAGAACAAGATAAAACATATAATTATCACTTTCTTTACTTTTCGCAAACTATGTTTCCCCCATTTTCTATTTTTTGGTTCTAATTAATAAACGATTGACAGTTGTTTCCTCCCTACAGTAAATGACAAAAATATTATAATGTAATTTTACACTAATACAAACTTTTTATACATATATATTTTTGAATATTACAAAATAAATGTCTCTCCTTCATTAGACGAAGAGACTGTTGCAAATGTTTTATGTATTAGAAACTATTTTTGGGAAGCATTTAAAAAAACTTCTGTAACCTTTTAACAGAAGTTTGATTTTAATATTGTTCTATAATTATCGGTGCTAGTATTTTTTTGTAAAATACTCATTTCGCCTTCATTCAATCTTTAAAGGCAATTCAACTAACTTTGAACACAAGCTAGTTTAAATGGAAAAGGATAAGGATACTAGTTGGTATTGCTATTAGAATGGCACCAATTATTTTCATGCGCAGGCCAGATAAGCTGCTTAAAAAAAGATTTTCCTCTTCTAGCGTAAGGAAATTTTCTCCTTCTGCTCCTTTCAATTTTTTGGCTGGTAAGGAATCACCTAGTTGAGCATAAGCATGATGTTGAACAAGATGACCTTTTACTGTTAAGACAACGCCTCCAATAAGAATAAGCAATACAACGCTTTGAATAATCAAACGTTTTCCCTCCAAAAAAAGATATTACTTTTATTATTATTCTTATCCTTATTTTTATTACGTTTTTGCAATAATTTAACATTCAGTTAAAAAAAGATGTCGTAAGTTTCCTTTACGACATCTTTCCAACCTAACTCTCTTTTACTCTTCACTTTGCTCTACTAAGTTTGAAAATAAACCATAGACATATTTTTCTGGATCGAAGCTTTGGAGATCGTCCATTTTTTCACCTAATCCAACAAATTTAACTGGAATATGTAGTTCGTTTCGAATTGCTAACACAATTCCACCTTTTGCTGTTCCATCTAATTTTGTTAGTACAATGCCACTTACATTTGTTGTTTCTTTAAATGTTTTAGCCTGTACTAAAGCATTTTGCCCAGTTGTGGCATCTAGCACGAGTAAAACTTCATGTGGTGCACCTGGGACCTCTCGTTCAATTACTCGCTTAACTTTTTCTAATTCCTTCATTAAATTCACTTTATTCTGCAATCTTCCAGCTGTATCACAAAGAAGAATATCTGCTTGACGAGACTTAGCAGCCTGTACAGCATCAAACATAACTGCTGCTGGATCAGAGCCTTCTGTATGTTTAATGACATCCACACCGACACGCTCTCCCCATACTTCCAACTGTTCGATTGCTCCAGCACGGAAGGTATCACCTGCAGCAAGCAAAACTTTTTTCCCTTCCTCTTTATACTTATGAGCAAGCTTACCAATTGTCGTAGTTTTCCCTACTCCATTTACGCCAACAAACAAGATCACAGTTAAGCCTTCTGCTTGCATATTAATCGTAGAGGATTGGTCTTCCCCATTCTGATAAATAGCAACTAACTTTTCGGAAATTACATCTTGTACTTCTTTTGGATCTTGAATATTTTTTCTTTTCACTTCTTTTTTTAGCTCATCAATTAGTTCCATGACTGTTTCGAAACCAACATCTGCTCCAATTAAGATTTCTTCCAGCTCTTCGAAGAAATCTTCGTCTACTTTTCGATAACGTGACACAAGTTCATTTACTTTTTCGGAAAAGTTATTTCTTGTTTTCGATAAGCCTTCTTTAAACTTCTCCGTTACGGTTGTAGTCTGCTGAGACATTTTTTCTTTTAACTTTTTAAAAAAGCTCATTATTATCCCTTCTTTCATTACAAAATATGGTTATGTACATGTAAACTGCTTTTCGTAAACATTAAAAGTTTCCAAGGCCGCTATCTTGACAGAGCAACAGGCCTCGGAAGTGAAATTAGAAATGTTTATTAAAGCGAATTAAGCTTCTAACTAACTATAAAAAAATTATCCATTTGCAACTAATTCCTTTGTTTCACTTAATCGAACGGAAACTAGCTTTGAAACGCCTGACTCTTGCATAGTTACCCCATAAAGAACATCTGCTTCTTCCATTGTCCCTTTGCGGTGAGTAATGACAATAAATTGTGTTTCATGGCTATAACGTTTTAAATAGGAACTAAATCGGAATACATTTGCTTCATCCAATGCCGCTTCCACCTCATCCAAAATACAGAAAGGAACTGGTCTTACTTTTAGAATGGAGAATAATAAAGCGATTGCTGTTAGCGCTCTTTCTCCCCCAGATAAAAGACTTAAATTTTGAAGTTTTTTCCCTGGTGGCTGGGCTACAATCTCTACTCCTGTATTTAAAAGATCTTCTGGATTTGTTAATACTAAATCAGCACTTCCTCCACCAAATAAACTTTGGAATACCGTTTCAAAATGAGCCTTTATCCCTTCAAATGTCTGCTCAAATCGATTTTTCATTTCCTCATCCATTTCATCGATTACTTGGTAAAGGGTATCCTTCGCTTCTTCTAAATCTGTTTTTTGTTCGAGCAGGAATTCGTATCTTTCCGAGATTCGCTCATATTCCTCTATGGCCCCAAGATTTACAGTTCCTAGTTCTTCCATAGCTAATTTAATGAGCTTTACCTTTTTACGGGCTTCTTCAACTTCTAATGTTAAAGGATAATCAAGCTTAGCCCCTTCATACGTTAATAAATATTCCTCGCGTAGATTCGTTAATCGTGTATCTAATTCCACGTCTACACGGTTTAATTTAACTTCTTCATCCTTTAGTGCTTGAACAATCCCTCTATGAAGCCTGCGCTGCTCCTTTGTTTCCAGCTCCAGCTCTTCTAAGCGCATTTGTTTTTGCAATCTTTCCTCTCTGCGTAAAGAAATAAGCTGGATCGTTTCTTGTTTTTCTTGCAGTTTTTGTTCTGCTGCTTCTTCTAATGTCGCTTCCCCTGAATGAGAATTACTCATTTCAGAAGAAAGCAAGCGTAAGTCCTCTTTGACAAGCTCCCACTTTTCTTCTGTTGATTCATGTTCTTGAATGATAGCTGCTAACTTGTCCTTTTCATGGCGGAGCTGTTCCTTTTTAGCTGCCGACTGAATTCGTAAATCACTAATTGTATTTACGACTGATTCTTTGGAAACTGTTTGTTTATTTTTTTGCTCGGTAACTAAAGCAATCTCTTTATCTAATTCAGATAACTTTTTACTTTGCTGTTCCAGTTTTTCTTGCAAAACAGTTCTTCTTTGCTGCAGAAGCTCTTGCTCTTGATGTGAATCGGCCTTATTGCGGTCATATAGAGACAATTTATCATTCATTGCTCTTTCTTCGAATTCCACCTCTTTTAAGTCATCTTTCCATGTCTGAATTTGGAAACGAAGATCTTCCACCTTTAAGCGCGCTTCTTCTATCGATGATTCTTCTGCTTGCAATGCTGCTTTTCCTTTTTTCAGCTGTTCCTCAAGCTTTAAAGATGTTTTATCCATTTCAAAAATCTTTTTCTTAAGCTCTTCTAATTCTCCTTTTCTGGTGATGATTGAAGCTTGTTTCTGCTTCATCGCTCCACCAGTCATCGACCCACCAGGATTAACTATCTCCCCTTCTAACGTTACAAAACGGGAACGATATTGAAGAATTTTCGCCATCTCATTGGCGCCCTTTAAATCCTTCGTAATCACAACATTTCCTAATAAACTACGGATAATTTCCCGATATTGACTGTCATAATTAATCAAATCTGCAGCAACCCCAATAAAGGATGGATGCCCTTGAATTAATCGTAGTTGGGAATCAGCAAGCGTTTTTCCCTTAATAACATTCATTGGTAAAAACGTAGCTCGTCCAAACCCATTCTTCTTTAAAAAAGCGATTGCTTCCCGTCCATTTTGTTCTGTTTCCACCACAATATGCTGCATCGATCCACCTAATGCAATCTCTAAGCTCACACTATATTCCTTTGGTACTTGCATTAATTCTGCAACTGCACCTCTAATCCCTTGTAAGGATTTCCCTCTAGCTTTAAGTACTTCCTTTACTCCGTGGAAAAATCCAGAATAGTCATCTTCTAATTCCTCAAGCATTTCTTTACGTGATTTCGCCTGCTGTGCATATTGATAAGATTGATAAAGCGCCTTCTCTACTTGTTGAACCTTTGCTTCTATTCCTTGAAAATGACTTTGCTTTTCCTGCCAGTGTTTAGACCATTTCTCCAGTTCATCAGATAGTTCCTTCAATTTCTCCGTAAACTTAGTCTTTTTTTCTTGAATTTGCATACGCTCATTTGTGAAGTTAGCATTTTCTTCATCAAGCTGCGACGTCCTTTTTTCATGATTTTCTAGTTGTTGAATAACCGAATTCAATTCATTTTTTGCCGCTGCTTGATTACTCACTATCTCAATATAGTCGCTTTTTAGCATCTCAATTTTTTCTTCTAGGTTCTCATTAAAAAGAGCAAGATTTTTTTCATTAGCTTTTAAAGTTTCTTCAATCGCTTTCGACTCTGCTTGCAATTCATGAACAAGCTTTTCTTGCGTTTCTTTTTGCAGCACAAGAGTTTCTACTCTTTCTTGCAGCTCCACCTTGCTCTTTTCAAGCTGATCACGATTTTGTGTTGCATTCTTCTTTCGTTCTTTTAATACTTCTTTTCGACCTTCTAATTTTTCTAATTCTTCACTCACTAAAAGAAGTACTTGTTGAAGATCATCAATCGATTCATCTAAAGCGGCTACTTCATTTTTCACTTCCTCCATCTTCGCTTCCTTATTTTGCAGCATAGAGGATAGCTTTAACTCTTCTTGTTTATATGTTTCTAATTGCTTTGAAATAGCTTCAAATCGCTCATGCGCTTCTTCAATATCATGAACCATTAAGGCCACTTCAATCGATTCAAGATTCTCTCGATGATGTAAATATTCCTTAGCCATTGAGCTTTGAATCTTTAGTGGCTCAACCTGACTTTCTAATTCATGTAATATGTCATTTACACGGTTTAGGTTATCTTGTGTTTCTACAAGCTTTCCTTCTGCCTTTTTCTTACGAGTTTTATATTTCAATACGCCTGCTGCTTCTTCGAAGATAGACCGGCGATCCTCTGCCTTACTATTTAAGATTTCTTCGACTTTTCCCTGACTAATAATCGAAAATGCTTCGCGCCCAAGCCCTGAGTCCATAAATAAATCAATAATATCTTTTAGACGACAAGATTGTTTATTAATTAAAAATTCACTATCTCCTGATCGATATACACGCCTCGTTACACTTACTTCATGGAAATCCAATGGCAGGAAATGATCTTCATTTTCTAAAGTTAACGTCACTTCTGCAAAGTTAACCGCTTTTCTTGAGTCACTACCTGAAAAGATAACATCCTCCATCTTACTTCCACGCAAGGACTTTGCAGATTGTTCTCCAAGTACCCAACGAATTGCATCCGTAATATTACTCTTCCCACTTCCGTTTGGTCCTACTACTGCCGTCACACCTGGCACAAAATCGACAGAAATCCGATCTGCAAATGACTTAAAACCGATAACATCTAACCGTTTTAAGAACATGACCTCACCCCGATTCTTCCTTGTTTTCCTCTAGTTGTTTTTCTTCGTTCGTTTTTTTGAGCATTTAGTTTTCACTTTCCGCCTTTAGCATTAATAATGATTTTTGGGCAGCTTGCTGCTCTGCTTCTTTCTTGGAACGACCCATACCTGTTCCAAGTTCTCGATTATTTAAAAAGACTTGTGAAATAAACTCTCTATTGTGTGCGGGTCCTTTTTCAAGCAATATTTTATACTCAATTGTTCCAACAGCATCTCTTTGTACATATTCTTGTAGTTGACTTTTAAAATCCATCACATGAGAAAAAGCACCGTTATTAATTTTCGGGAAAATAACTTCCTCTAAAAATGCTACCACTGAATCCAATCCTTGGTCTAAATATAAAGCACCAATAAACGCTTCAAATACATCAGCAAGCAGCGCTGGTCTAGTTCTTCCCCCAGTCATTTCCTCTCCTTTGCCTAAGAGCACATACTTACCAAAGGAAAGTTCATTAGCAAAGGAAACAAGCGATGGTTCACACACGATTGCAGCCCGCAATTTAGTCAGCTCTCCTTCGCTCATCATCGGAAATTTGTTGAAGAGAAATTTAGATACCGTTAATTCTAGAACGGCATCCCCAAGAAATTCTAATCTTTCGTTATCTTCATGTGGTTTTCTTCGATGCTCATTCACATATGATGAATGGGTAAAAGCCTGCTTCAATAGTTTTTCATTCGTAAAATGAATCCCCAATTTTTCTTGGAGTTCCTTCATTTTTTTCTCATTTGGTCGAACAGTTCTTTTGTCTTTTCGATTGCCTCGCATTTTGCATCCACCTTAGCACTAAGTTTACAATTCATTTCAAGTTTAAGTAAAAAAGATAAAAAACGCAAAGAAACTTGGAAAGTTTTTTCTCTCCAAGCCTTTTCTATTACAGAAATCGGGCTACCACTAGGGGGCTAACCCCACTTCACATAAGAAAAACTATTTCTATCCTTTTATGCGTCAATAAACGCTGTATTTGTTATTCTTTTGAACGAATCCATATCTGTCCGTCCAATAACTCATATTTCGCCTATAATAATAAGTATTTAGTTATTAGTATACATCAAACAAACAGATATTGTCATCTATTCTTAGGGCCATTTTCATAATGGATTTTCCTGATATTTCCTCAGTCATAGAATATACATAAATCACCGCTAATATACAAAATTAAAAGCCCCGTTGCAACGGAGCTTTTAAACACTGATTAGCGATTACTTATGTAATTCACAGCATCACCAACTGTAGAAATCTTTTCAGCATCGTCGTCAGAAATTTCCATATCAAACTCATCTTCTAATTCCATAACAAGTTCAACTACATCAAGAGAGTCAGCGCCTAAATCATCTTTGAAAGAAGCCTCTAAAGTTACTTCTGATTCTTCTACGCCAAGACGATCTACAACGATTTTTGTTACACGCTCTAATACATCTGCCATTTATTTCACCTCCCCTCAAATGCATTATAGAGTATTTTAACGAAATAATAAATGAGAACTTTATCTGATGTTTATTCTCTTACTATTCGCATTTTTCCCTTTGTTTAGGAAAGATTACATATACATTCCACCATCAATATGCAATGTTTGCCCTGTAATATAGCTGCTCTCATCAGAAGCTAAAAAGACAACAGCATTAGCAATATCTTCTGGTTTACCAAATTGACCTAAGGGAATTTGCGTAAGCATGCCATTTTTCACTTCTTCTGTCAGTTTATCCGTCATATCTGTTGTAATAAATCCAGGAGCAATCGCATTTACCGTAATATTACGCTGAGCAAGTTCTTTCGCAGTTGTTTTTGTAAAACCAATCACCCCTGCTTTTGCTGCAACATAATTAGCTTGACCAGGGTTTCCTGTCACACCAACAATGGAAGTAATGTTTATTATTCTCCCTTTTCTTTGCTTCATCATTGGTCTTGTTACTGCTTTCGTGCAGAGGAACACACCTTTAAGATTGGTATTAATAACATCGTCCCACTCTGAATCCTTCATACGCATTAATAAATTATCTCTTGTAATTCCAGCATTATTCACCAAAATATCCAGACTGCCAAACGCGTCTAACACTTCTTTCATCATCGCATTTACAGCAGCACTATCGGATACATCACATTGAATGCTCATTGCTTTTCTTCCTAAAGCTTCGATTTCCTTCACTACTTCATTGGCACGATCTACACTTCCTGCATAGTTAACAACAACATCCGCACCTTGCTTTGCTAACTCAAGTGCAATCGATTTACCAATTCCTCGAGATGCTCCAGTGACAACAGCAACTTTACCAGCTAATTTCACTTACATATCCCCCTTTAATTCTTCTGCAACTTTACTACTTGTTTCCATATCGTTTACAGCATATACTTTTGCTTTTCGATCAATTTTCTTGATTAAACCGGAAAGAACTTTGCCTGGTCCAATTTCAATAAATGTATCTACTCCTAAATCAAGCATTTTGCGAACGGAATCTTCCCAAAGGACAGATGAATACAATTGCTCCACTAGCTTTGCTTTTATTTCTGCATGATCTTGAATTGGAGCTGCCGTTACATTAGCAATGACCGGAATTTTTGCATCTGTTAATTGCAATCCGTCTAATACGGAAGCAAATTTTTCCGCTGCAGGTTTCATTAACTCTGAATGGAATGGACCACTTACTTCCAGAGGGATTGCACGCTTTGCGCCTGCTTCCTTCGCTTTTTCTCCCGCTAATTCAACACCCTTTGTAGTGCCTGAGATCACAATTTGTCCAGGACAATTAAGATTAGCCAACTGTACAGAATTGCCTGCATCTGAAATCTCTTGTGTGACCGCAGTTAATTTCTCTCTTTCTAACCCTAGCACAGCGGCCATTGCTCCTTCGCCTGCTGGAACTGCTTCTTGCATATATTCTCCACGCTTGCGAACTGCAAATACAGCCTCTTCAAAAGACAGCACACCTGCTGCCACTAACGCTGAATACTCACCTAAACTATGGCCAGCAACAAAATCTGGCTGTATATTAAACTGCTTAAAGTGTTCTAAAATAGCGATGCTTGTTGTAAGTAAAGCTGGCTGTGTATTATGGGTAAGCGTAAGCTCTTCCTTTGGCCCTTCAAAAATTAAGTCTGTTAAAGAAAAGTTTAATTTTTGATCCGCTTTTTTAAATACATTTGCTGCCGGTTCAAATTGTTCAAATAAATCTTTTCCCATTCCGACTGCTTGTGAGCCTTGACCTGGAAAAACAAAAGCAATTTTACTCATTTATTTTTACTCTCCTTTTCTTCCCATTAGAAGTGGAATTCACCATATCTGTCTCAATTTATTCTACATAGCTCTCCATTGCATTCTTTATTTGAGCGACTACACCTGATTGCACAAATTCTCTAGTTTGTCTGATTGCACTAAATATCGCTTGACTATCAGACGAACCATGAGCCTTGATAACAGGGGCATTTAAACCGAATAAAGCAGCTCCGCCATACTCTGAATAATCTAACTTATTTTTAATCTGCTTTAGATTAGGCTTCAAGACGGCAGCAGCCATTTTGGAAGTAAAGCTGCTCATTAACTCGGCCTTAATCATTTTAAACATAGACATCGCTGTTCCCTCGACCGTTTTTAAAATCATATTTCCTGTAAAACCATCTGTCACAGCAACATCACATACTCCATCAAGCAAATCACGTGCTTCCACATTTCCGATGAAATGAATATTGGTGCTTTGGAGAAGTTCAAAGGTTTTCTTTGTTAACTCATTCCCCTTTTTCTCTTCTGTTCCAATGTTCAATAAGCCGACTCTTGGTTTAGCAACTCCTCTTACTTTTTCGGAATAGATGCTTCCCATCATGGCATATTGAACTAAGTTTTCAGGCTTAGCGTCTACATTTGCACCAACATCAAGTAAAAGGAAGCCTTCTCCACTGATCGTCGGCAAGGTTGGTGCTAATGCTGGACGGTCAATTCCCTCCATTCTACCAACAACGAATAATCCAGTTGCCATTAAGGCACCTGTATTTCCTGCTGATATGAACGCATCTGCTCTTCCCTCTTTTACTTCTGTAGCACCAAGGACCATACTAGCTGTTTTTTTCCGGCGTACTGCTCTTACTGGTTCATCTGTTGCTAAAATTTGCTCTTCTGTATGTAAAATATCAATTCGTTCTTTATTGGTTAGAAAAGATTGAATCTGTTTTTCATCCCCAACAAGAAGTATCTCTAGGTCTGAAAAAGTTTCAATTGCTTTTTGGGCACCAATAACTATTTCCTTCGGGGCATTGTCTCCCCCCATTGCATCCATTGCAATTTTCATCATATTGATTACTCCTTTATCTTTTGGCACGGTACATATCAAATTCGCCTTTAAAAACTAATTCTGTGTTCACATAACTATTCACTTCTACTGTTGTTCTGCCGGTCATACTATCTATATGCTTTACTTTTGCTTTGGCAATAATTCGTTCACCTAATTTAACCGATCTCGTAAAGTGAATATTTGCTTTTGCTGTTAATGCTAGCTCATCGTTAATCAGGGCAACTGCAAGAGAATTCGCTTGTGCAAAAAGATGATGTCCCCTTGCAATGCCATTTCTTTTAAAAACATGCTCTTCTTTCACTTCAAAGATAGATATAGCTGAACTATCTAATTCCATATCGATTATTTCACCAATGACTTCTTCGATAGGCAATGCTTTCACTTCGTCTTCAAGTGATTGTTTGGCGACATTTTTAATGCGCTCTCTAAGCTCTGGAATGGATAGTTCTAACCGATCTAGTCTTATCGTCTGTACACTAACAGAGAATTTTTCCGCCAATTCCTCGTCTGTAATAAATGGAGTTTCCTTGATTGTCTCCACTAAAAGCTCTTGACGTTCTCTTTTGTTCCTCTTCATTTATTCACACCACCGCACTATTAAGACTAGGTACTAATAGTAGTATATAATTTATACAATGGGATTGCAAGCCGAAGTTTTGTTCTAACTACTGGTGAATAAAAACGTAAACCTTGAGCATGAATCCCCTGCCCTATCTTTTCGGCTCTACGATAAGGGGCTTTACTATTACTATGTTGTCTGTAGTGTATTCAAGCTAGTTTAGGCTTCTTATCTCTCTATAAAAAAGCAAGTCAAAATACTTACACTTGTTTTATTTACTAGAAAATATCTTGTGATTAATCTAGCTTTTCTCCGTTAAGGACCCCTGTTTCTTTTAAAGTATCTCTTAGCGCTTTGTAGTCATCATTTTGCCAGAATGCAGTTGACTCGATTAGGATAGCAGCGTCATTTCTGGCTGTTTCCAAGATGCGATAATCGTGTATCATATCACCCATTTTGAATTCAGGTAGACCACTTTGTTTTTTCCCAAAAAAATCTCCTGGTCCTCTTAATTCTAGATCCTTTTCACTTAACACGAACCCATCGCTCGTTTCCGTCATAATTTTCATTCGTTCTTTTCCAACATCTGTTTTGGGATCTGCGATTAATACACAGTAAGACTGAGCATCCCCTCGCCCTACTCTTCCTCTAAGCTGATGAAGCTGTGATAACCCAAAACGTTCTGCATCATATACGAGCATAAATGTCGCATTTGGTACATTAACTCCGACTTCAACAACCGTTGTACTTACAAGCACTTGGATTTCATTTTGGCTGAACTGTTTCATCATATTATCTTTCTCTTCTGGATGCAGTTTTCCGTGCATAAGCCCAACATTGTATCTGCCTTGGAAAAAGGTAGATAACATTGCATGCACATCGATTGCATTTTGAACATCCAGCTTTTCGGATTCCTCGATTAACGGACAAATTACATATGCTTGTCTTCCTTGATGAAGTTCTTTTTCCATAAACTGCAGGATTCTTGTTAACATATCATGCTTTACCCAATATGTTTCGATATTTTTTCGCCCTGCTGGCATTTCATCGATAATACTGACATCCATCTCACCAAATACCGTGATGGCAAGTGTTCGTGGAATTGGGGTCGCCGTCATAAACAGAACATCTGGATTTTCCCCCTTCTCCCGCAGTACTCTTCTTTGTTCCACACCAAAGCGGTGCTGTTCATCAGTAATGACTAATCCTAATGATTTGAATACTACATCATCTTGGATCAATGCATGTGTCCCTATCAAAATATCGATTTTTCCTTCTTTTAATTGGGCTAGTAATTCTTTTCTTTTTTTACCTTTAACAGAACTTGTTAACAAACCACATACTACTCCAAATTCTGAAAAAATCTGATGCAATGAATCTGCATGTTGCTCTGCCAGGATTTCTGTCGGTGCCATTAGCGCACCTTGGTTGCCAGAAAGGATCGAAGCATATAACACAATCGCAGCAACAATTGTTTTTCCTGATCCTACATCCCCTTGCAGTAAACGATTCATTCGCACCTCTGCTTTCATATCTGTGAGAATTTCGTTTACTACCCTTTTTTGAGCATTTGTCAACGGAAAAGGAAGTGCCTCGATGAAAGTGGTTAGTTTTTCAAGGGAATATTGCTGGCTTTTACCACCAGAATGTTCTCTTTCGTATTTTCTTAAGGCACTCATTTTTAATTGAAACAATAGAAATTCCTCATACACAAAACGTCTTCTAGCTTGCGTTAAATCCTCTCTCTTTTCAGGAAAATGGATAATCTTGAGTGCTTCCTTCCGGGGCAGCAAACGATATTTCGTTAACATTGAAGAAGGAAAATTCTCTTCGATTAATTCTCCATATTGATTTAAAGCAGTGGATATATATTTACGTAAATTTTTTACGGTCATATTCCCTTTTACAGCATAGACTGGTTCGAATAAATGCCCCTTTTGATTACTGCCAATTTGCAAATGGTTTGCTGTTATGGTTTGGCGGTGCTGATCCCATTTCCCTGTTACCGTAATCAATTCTTGCACAGCTAATTTACTTTTTAAATAGGGCTGGTTAAAAAATACAACCGTAATTAAGTACTGTTCGACTAATAGCTTTATTGTTAATCTAGATTTCTTTCTTCCATAAAAAATAAGGGAGGGTTCACTATGAACCTTCCCTTCTACCGTCACTTTTTCTTCATGCTTTATTTCTTCGAGGTTTTTCAGACGATAATCCTCATAGCGATAAGGAAAATATTCTAGCAAATCATTAATCTTATGAATATTCATTTCTTCTAACTGTTTTTTTGTTTCGGGTCCAACCCCTTTTAAATGTTCGACGGATAGTTGTAAAGACTCATTCACTTATTTGCGGCAGCTGCACTACCAAAGATTTCGGCTTCTAACCTGCGGCCTGTCGGTGTTGCTGCCAACCCTCCCCGTGCTGTTTCTTTAAGCGCTGTAGGCATTGCCTGACCAATGCGATACATGCTATCAATTACTTCATCACATGGTATACGACTTTTAATACCTGCCAAAGCCATATCAGCAGCAATCATCGCATTCGCTGCTCCCATTGCATTTCGTTTTACACAAGGAACTTCTACTAAGCCGGCAACTGGATCACAAACAAGACCGAGCATATTCTTTAACGTGATAGCCATCGCATGTGCTGATTGTTCTGGTGTTCCTCCTGCCATTTCTACAATTGCCGCTGCAGCCATTCCAGCAGCCGAGCCAACTTCCGCTTGGCATCCCCCTGCAGCACCTGAGATGGAGGCATTATTTGCCACAACAAAACCAAATGCACCAGACGTGAAAAGGAATGCAATCATTTGCTCTCTTGTAGGATTCAGTTTATTTTGTACAGCAAATAACGTACCAGGTACTACTCCTGCTGAACCTGCTGTTGGTGTTGCACATATCATTCCCATAGCAGCATTTACTTCATTTGTCGCAACAGCTTTACTTACTGCGTCTAGAATGATCTCTCCGGAAAGAAATTGACCTTTCTTAATATAGTTTTGGAGAAGCACCGCATCTCCACCAGTTAATCCAGAATGGGATACAACTCCATTTAACCCTCTTTCAACAGCTTGCTCCATTACCTGAAGATTCGTTTCCATTTGACCAATAATTTCTTGTCTTGTTTTTCCTGTTACTTGCATTTCTTGTTCTATCATTATTTCGGAAATCGGTAAATTTCTAGTCGTTGCTATTTCTACCAATTCTGCTACATTACGAAACATATTTACCCCTCCCTTTATTCCACGATTGTTGTAACTTTTTCAATTGAATCTAACTCTTCAAGCTCTTTTAAAATGGATTCTTCTATATTTTGATCGACCTCAATTGTCATTAAAGCCAGTTTTCCTTTTTCTTTACGACTAACTTCCATATGACCAATATTAATTTCGTATTTAGCCAATACATTGGCCACTTTCGCAATTGCACCAAATCGGTCATTATGAACAACTAATATCGCAGGATGATGACCAGAAAGCTTTAATTGGAAGCCATTTAACTCGGTGATTTCTATTTTCCCGCCGCCAATAGAAATACCAACTAGCTCCATTTCTCCGTCTTCATCCCCCAAATGAATTTTTGCTGTATTAGGATGTTCTGGGATCGCTTCTTCTATATGAAAGTTTACTTGGATTCCATGCTGTTCTGCAATTTCTAAGGAGTCTTTAATTCGCTCATCAAAGGTATCAAAATCAAGAATTCCCCCAATTATCGCTACATCTGTTCCATGGCCTTTATATGTTTCAGCAAATGAACCATAAAAATGAATGTTTATCCATTTTGGTTCTCTTTCAAAAAGGTTACGCGCCACTCTACCAATCCTTGCCGCACCTGCTGTATGGGAACTGGATGGACCAATCATGACTGGACCAATAATATCAAAAACGCTTTTAAATTTCATGGATTTGTCTCTCCTTAAATGGCCAAAAGTCAAAATGATATTTCTTTAACATAATACTGGGTATAAATTGATTACACTATATAATATCATACTATATTAATATATGGTTCTAATTCTTATTCTTCGATAGAAAATAGCTAATTTTGATTAGGAAAGTGTGAAGGGTTGAGGGGATATATCGAAGTTTTCTTCCTGCATAACTTTTGTTATCGTGCATCTGTTCCTTTTTTCTCTTCACTATACTTTAATAAGCACTGACACTTCCTCTCTGTTACCCATTGCATCTATTCCTCCTCAAAAAAAGGAACAAACAGCAGAATGACCCTCCCATTCCATCCACTATCCCCTTTAAAACACAAAAAGGCATGCCTCCATATATACAGGCACACCCTTTTAAAATACTATTATTCAATAGAAAAAATAAAGGAATACAGTGGTTGTTTTCCATCATGAACTTCTACTTCCACATCTTCAAAATTGTCTTCAATAAAAGATACAAGCGTTTCAACCTCTTCTTCCGTCGCTTCTTCTCCCTTAATTATCGTTACAATTTCTGAATCCTCATCAATCATGGATTTTAAAAGTTCCATTGCAGATTCTGTTTTATCTTTGCTTTTTACAATGATTTTTCCTTCTGCAAGTCCCATAAAGTCGCCTGTTTCAATCTCTAACCCATCAATACTTGTATCTCTGACTGCATACGTAATTTGACCAGTTTTCACATGTTCAAGCGCCGCTTTCATATTCTTCTCATTTGTTGCTAAATCACTAGAAGGATTAAAAGCAAGTAAAGCTGACATTCCTTGAGGAACCGTTTTAGAAGAGATAACCACAACCTCTTGTTCTAATACGTCAGCTGCTTGTTCTGCTGCCATAATAATATTTTTATTATTTGGTAAAATAAAGACCTTTTTCGCATTGATATGTTGTACAGCATTAACAATATCCTCCGTGCTTGGATTCATTGTTTGACCGCCCTCAATAACATAATGAGCACCGATACTTCTGAAAAGATCTGCAATTCCGCTTCCCATCGAAACTGTTACAATCCCATACTCTTTTTGTTCTTTCAGGGAATGAGCATTATTTACTTCCTCTTTTTCTGCTGCATCCACTAAGCTGCTATGCTGTTCACGCATATTTTCAATCTTCATTTTTACCAAATTACCGTATTTTTGTCCAAATGTTAATACTTCACCAGGCTGATTGGAGTGAATATGAATTTTCACAATTTCATCATCCGCAATTACAAGTAATGAATCCCCATATTTACTTAACGCTTGTCTGAAGTCATCTTCTGAAAACGGCTTATTCCCTAACTTTTCTTGCTCTAAACGAACCATAAATTCTGTGCAGTAGCCAAATTCAATATCCTCTGTATTGATATAACTGTGAACATTTTTATGATGTTCTGCATTTACCAATTCATTCATAGAAACAACATTTTGCACAGCGTCTGGAAGTTTTTCACCCTTTAGCTCTGCAAGAAACCCTTCATATACAAATACTAGACCTTGCCCACCACTATCAACGACGCCTACTTCTTTTAACACAGGCAGAAGTTCAGGTGTTCTGTTTAAAGAAGCTCTTGCTTCTTTTACTGTATCCTCCATGATAACAATGATATCATCATTTTTTTCGGCAGATTGAACCGCTTTCTTTGCAGCATCTTTTGCAACTGTAAGAATCGTTCCTTCTACCGGCTTCATTACTGCTTTATATGCTGTTTCCACACCGAATTGTAAGGCATCCGCAAATTCTTTTCCAGTTATCGTCTCTTTTTGCTCAATATGCTTAGAAAACCCTCGAAATAATTGAGAAAGAATAACCCCTGAATTCCCTCTGGCTCCCATTAATAAACCTCGCGATAATGAGGTTCCAACTTTACCGATATGTGATTGAATATTCTTTTGAACTTCCTTTGCACCTGAAGTCATCGATAAATTCATATTCGTTCCTGTATCTCCATCTGGCACTGGAAAGACATTTAACGCATCTACATATTTAGCATTAGAGGACAAATGGTTTGCTCCTTGTATTACCATTTCGGCAAATCGCTTTCCTTCTAAAACTGTAATTGACACTGTGTTTCCTCCTCTACTACGGGTTCGTCACACGAACTCCCTGAACGTAAATATTAACCGAGTCAACGGCAAGTCCAACTGTCTTATTGAGTGTGTATTTTACTTTTGATTGAACATTGTGCGCAACCTCGGAGATTTTCGTTCCGTAACTTACAATGATATACATATCAATATGTACTTCTTCTTCAACTTTTCGAACGATTACACCACGTGTAAAGTTTTCTTTTCGCAAAATATCTGTTAAACCGTCTTTAATTTGATTTTTCGACGCCATTCCAACGATACCGTAGCAGTCTACTGCTGCTCCACCTGCGATTGTAGCGATAACTTCTGTAGATATATCAATTTGTCCGAAATTCGTTTTTAGTTCAATGGACATGAGTTTTCCCCCTTTGGAATTGCTCCTTGACTACTGACATTTTACTATAACCAAAACTTTTTTGAAAGCTATAGTTAAAAAGCTTATTATTATTATATAACAAAATAACACTTCTATTAAAGCATTGGGATAAATTCAGAAAACAGCTACTTGTTTTACTATTCCCATAAAGTCTTGAGATAAACTGATCTGTTCAGTAAAGAAATACATGTCAAGGAAATTTTCTTGAAAGCTTTTCATCCAACTATTGCATTCATTTAAGTTGTATGATAAATTATTAAGGTATCTGTAACGAGGATTATTTAGCAGACTATAAGTAAATTGCTATCTATGACTTTTCAAACTCATTTTAATGGTTTTCTGTAATAAGGAGGGAAATATACATGCCACGTAAATGTGTTATCACTGGAAGAAAAACAACTACAGGTAATGCTCGTTCCCATGCAATGAACGCTAACAAACGTACTTGGGGAGCTAACCTTCAAAAGGTTCGTATTTTAGTAGACGGTAAACCTAAACGTGTTTGGGTTTCTGCTAGAGCATTAAGATCTGGTAAAGTAGAACGCGTTTAATCAGATCGCAATAAAAAAGGACATGTCACATGTCCTTTTTTATTTTGTCTCCAAACAACATTCAAAAGCGTATACATAAGTGAGTCTTCGAAGATCCCCGCCTCATAGTGAAAGGTTGTCTTTACTAAAAAAATTCGCAGAATCTTTCGTTAGTCCTTTTTGAAGGTTCCTAACATTGCTCGGACAAGTCCTCCTAAAAATTTCGGCAATTTAATGGTATAGAATCTCATGAATACTGTCCCTCCTTAATCAATAAACATCGCTAGCACTTCCATATCCTATTCAGATTAAATAAATTAGTACCATCATTTATCAGATTTTAATCACAACTTCTTATTACCATTAATATGCCTTCATCAAAGGAAAAAGTACCAGTTTCTCGAATTAGTTCATTACTAATGCACAATGTGCTGCTAGCAGGAAGATTTCTCCTTACTAAAGGGTATTTAAAACCTTCTAAAGATAGACCTACAATCTTTGTACTATATGGGAAAAATGAAATATATTTATATTCCTCCAGTTTTTTTACCGTATAAGACCCTGCTTGTACAACAGATACGCTGTTTTGTTTATCGATTATTTCTAGTTGAATCTTCTTATTGTCTAGCGCTTCTCGTAATAGCAGGTGAAGATTAGCTATTGTATGGTCGAGTCTCCCCCCTGTCGCACCAAATAACCGAATCGTCGTTGCACCTTCTTTAATAGCCCATAAAAGAGCAAGTTCCATGTCTGTTTCGTCTTTTTCTGGCTTAAAACGTTTAATAATACCTGTTTTTTCTTCCATCGCCTGCAGTTCTGTTTCCGAAATAGAATCAAAGTCACCAAAAGCTGCATAAATCGGCACGGATCTTTCGATTAAATACATAACCCCTCTATCCACACCAATCCAGCAAATATCTTTCGGATAGTTATCTAACTGAGGAATATACTGCTTTGGTCCTCCAGCCATAATATGAACAATCATGTTTCTCCTCCTCTTATTACTTTTCTATACAAAAATACAGATCCTTTTTTATATGCCTTTGTTTTCTTTATCTACGTTGATTACTAATCAATCCAGATAAAAGTCCAAACGGCTATATAGAAAGAATCTGCTTTAAGGCTGCAAATACAAAATAAGTAAAAGTCTATCTAAGTGTAATTCCAAGAATTCTATCGCTTTTAGGTGCATATGCCCGGTCTCCACATCTCTGTCCAAGCTCATGCAAATGGAATATAGAATTCTCTCCTATTCATAAAACGCTGTTTTTTTAACAATTCAGCAACTAATACTTCGGTTTTCGATCTCTAATTTCTTGTAAGAAATCTTTGTAGTGCTCATAACGATAAGTTGGAATTTGATTATTTTCTACCGCTTCTTTCACTGCGCATTTTGGTTCTGAAAGATGAAGACAGCCCCTAAACTTACAGTTTTCGCTTGTTTTTTCTATTTCAGGAAAACAATAATTCAAATCTTCTCCTTCAATTTCTAGAAACTCCAGTGAACTAAAACCTGGTGTATCTGCGACAAGTCCATCTCCAATTGAGATAAGCTCTACATGTCTTGTTGTATGCTTTCCTCTTCCTAAACTGGCAGAAATTTCATTTGTCTTTAAGTCTAAATCAGGTCTAATTACATTTAACAAAGAAGACTTTCCTACTCCCGATTGTCCGGCAAATACCGAAATCTTATCCTTTAAATAAGGCAATAGCTGTTCTATGCCCGCTTCGGTTTCAGAAGAGGTTAAAATGACAGGATACCCTACAGCTTCATATTGCGCTGCGTACTCCTTCATTTTTTCAACCTCCTCACTACTTGCTAAATCCATTTTTGTTATACAGATTACTGGGTCAATTCTATTGTATTCAATTAATACGAGAAAACGATCCAATAGCGCGGTGCTAAAATCTGGCTCCACACTAGAAAAGACAAGAATGGCTTGATCCACATTGGCAATCGGCGGTCTTACTAATTCATTTTTTCTTTCGTTCACTTCTAAAATATAGCCATCTGTTTCATTCTCTGCTTGAAAAACGACTTCATCGCCTACTAAAGGGGTTATCTTGTTTTTTCGAAATACACCTCTACCGCGACACTGTATTAATTGACCCTCACTTAATACATAATAAAATCCACTTAACGCTTTAATAATTTTGCCTTTAGGCATAAATATAACGCTCCTTACTTACTTTCGCTCACTAATAAAAGTTCTAGTATGTTTCTAAAAACTATTTTAAAACCGACAGCTTATTAGAAAATACCTACTTAAAGAGCATTCCCTCTCTTGCTAAATTCAAACCAATTACTAGTTAGGATAAGGAACCTCTTCATCAAGGATGACTACACTGTCAATCTGCACTCGATAATATCCTTTTTGCCCTTCAGGAATTTGCAGATAGATTGTCTTTTTAGTATTTTCGGTAATCGTAAATGTTTCAGCTGGTTCTGTCATACTATTATTAAAATCACCAATATATATTCTTACTGTTTGTTCGACTGGCTTCCCATCGGCAGTCATTTCAGTCGGTTCATATGGAATCGATATTTCTCTCATTACTTCTTTCGGTTGTACTTCTTTTTTTCCTTTAGAAAGAACAACAGTAATTCCAGCACCTTTTTTCAAATTAGTACGAGGTTCAGGCGTTTGGGAAATGACTAGACCTTTTTCCACTGTGTCACTATATTCTTCCTTAAAAGTTACCGTTAAACCAGCATCGTCCACATAGTCATTTACTTCTTTTTTCGTATAATCTGATAAATCTTTGACACTAATTAACTGCGCACCTTTACTTATTGTAAATTCTAATGAAGTTTCACTTGGTACTACTTCCTCTTTTGGCTTAATATTTTGTTCTAATATTGTTCCTGGTTCACTATCATCAAAAACTTCGATAGGATCAATATCTTTAAAATCGAATCCTTCTGATTCTAATAGTTTAACAACATCATCATATTTTCTTCCTACATAATCACTTAACACGACCGTCTCTTTTCCAAGACTTTCATAGATCGTAATTTCTGTCCCTTCTCTTCGCGCGCTGCCTGCACTAGGACTTGTTTTAATAACATGACCTTTTTCTACATCATCACTATTTAAGGTAATAGTATCAGACACTACAAAGCCTTTTTCTTCTAGCGTTGTCTTTGCTTTATCTAATTCTAAACCAGTGACATCAGGAACCACTATATCTTCTGGAGCAAGTAAATCTGGCAGAAAAAATATTACTAGTCCCATTATTAATAGCAAGGCGATAAAGGTTGAAATAATAATGGCAGCAATTTTCTTTCCCTTTTTCTTAGCTTTCTTCTTTTTCTCTTTCTTTACTGGGGCTTCCTTTACCAATGTGTTTCCTTGATCTTCTTTTTCATTTGTATGAACAATCGTCTCATCAAAATTTTTATATAAACCATCATTTGTAATGACCGGAATTGCTTTTGTAGCTTCGTCATCAACGGGTATTGCAAACTTGGGTTCGTCTATTCTCTCTAAATCTAAAGCTGTTTGCAAATCCTCTGACATTTCTTCCATACTATTATATCGATAAAAAGGATCTTTCGCAGTAGCTTTTAAGACGATATTCTCCACACTTTGCGGGATGGCTTCGTTCCATCTTCTAACACTAGGCGTTTCAGACTGCAAATGTTTTAAAGCAATCGAAACAGCTGATTCGCCAGAAAAAGGCAATCTCCCTGTTAATAATTCAAACATTACAATCCCAAGAGAATAAATGTCAGATTTTTTATTCGCCATTCCACCACGAGCTTGTTCAGGAGATAAATAATGAACAGAACCTAACACAGAATTTGTTTGCGTGATGCTTGTCGCACTTAATGCCATTGCAATTCCAAAATCGGTTACTTTTACTTTTCCTTCTTTATCTATTAAAATATTATGCGGTTTTATATCGCGATGGATAATATTATTTTGATGCGCATGCGCGATTGCAGATGTTATTTGCTGCATAATTGCGATAACTGTCTCTACAGAAAGTGGTGAATTTTTATGTATGTATTGTTTCAGTGTATCGCCTTCCACATATTCCATAACAATATAATAGATGTCTCCTTCTTCTCCAACATCATATATATTGACGACATTCGGATGAGCTAAGCTTGTAGCTGATTGCGCTTCGCGATGAAATCGTTTAATAAACTCCTCATCATTGACAAAATCGAGTCTTAGCATCTTCACTGCTACATCTCGATCTAAAATCATGTCATGCGCAAGGTAGACATTTGCCATTCCACCTCCGCCAATCATCTCTAAGACTTTATAACGGCCACTTATTCTTTTTCCAATCATCATTGCCCTTCACCTGCTTGATGACCATCCCCATACTCCAAAATAACGACCGTAATATTATCTTCTCCACCATTTATATTGGCAGTTTCGATTAACGTAGAAGCCTTCTCTTCTAATGTAATCTCTTTTTCAAGAATCTCTTTAATTTGTTGATCCGTTACTTTGTTAGATAGTCCATCAGAACAAATAAATATGATGTCTCCTTCTTCAAACATAATGGTCATCACATCAATATTTAACTGCGCATCTGTTCCAAGTGCTCTCAAGACGACATTTTTTCTGGGATGATGCTCTGCATCCTCTTTCGATATCTGGCCCATACGAACTAATTCATTTACTAAGGAATGATCTTCTGTAATTTGTTTAAAGCCATCTTCATTATAAAGATAGCATCTGCTGTCTCCCACATGAGCAATCGTCGAAAAATTTTCTGTACTGATTACCCCTATAATGGTGGTACCCATGCCTTCACATTCTGGATGGGTGGAAGCATAATCGAAAACATATTGATTGACCTCTAAAATATTGGATTCCAACCAGTTTTCTGCCTCATCTGCTGTTTTAATTTCCTCTACCATTGTCCAAAGTTCTGTCAGTTTCTCAACAGTGAGTGAGCTTGCAACATCACCTGCACGGTGTCCACCCATGCCATCAGCTACGATGGCAAGGCGTTGACCGCTTTTATTTCTAATAATTGCTCCACTATCCTCATTATGTTGTCTAACTTTCCCCTTATCAGTCATAAAAATTTGACTCAAAGGTGATCACCTCGTCTCTTCTTTTCTCTCCTTCGCACGAAGCTGTCCACATGCAGCATCGATATCTGAACCTTGCTCACGGCGGATTGTTACATTTACTCCATGTTTCTTTAATGTTTTTTCAAATAAAAAGATTTGATCCTTCGGTGTTCTTACATAATCTCTTTCTGGTACATAGTTAACAGGAATTAAGTTTACGTGACACTTGATTCCTTTCACAAGCTCAGCTAACTCTTCCGCATGCTCTACTTGATCATTTACGTTGCCAAATAAACCATACTCAAAACTTACACGTCTACCTGTTTTATCCACATAGTAGCGGATAGCTTCAATTAAATCAGGTAATTTATACGCTCTGTTAATTGGCATTAGTCTGCTTCTTAACTCTGTGTTTGGCGCGTGCAGGGAAACCGCAAAATTAATTTGCATATTTTGATCCGCAAATTCATAAATTTTCGGGATAATCCCACTGGTTGACACAGTGATATGTCTTGCTCCAATATTTAATGCTTGTTCATGGTTAATAATTTTTAGGAAACTTAACATACTAGTAAAGTTATCAAATGGTTCCCCAATTCCCATAATAACAACTGAACTTACACGTTCGCCCAATTCATCTAATGCCTGTTGTACTTTTACGACTTGTGCAACGATTTCTCCTGCTTCTAAATTTCTTTTTAATCCACCTAATGTAGAAGCACAGAAAGTACAGCCGATTCGACAGCCGACTTGGGTTGTTACACAAACAGAATTACCATAATCATGACGCATTAAAACTGTTTCAATGGAATAGCCATCATGTAATTCAAATAAAAATTTAATTGTCCCATCATTTGATGTTTGCTGAATAAGCGTATTTAATGTTGTAATTGTAAAATTTTCCTGAAGCATTAAACGTAAATTTTTCGATAAGTTAGACATATCTTCAAAAGAGGTTACTCTCTTTTTATATAGCCATTCAAAAATTTGATCCGCACGAAACGCCTTTTCATTATGCGCTGTCAACCAATCCTTTAGTGCTTGCAATTCCATTGAGTATATCGAGGGAATAGCTGGTTCTGCCTTTTGTCTTCTTCTTGATGATGTTTTTACTTGTTCCATCATTGCACCTTCTTTCTTAATGCTGCAATATAAAAGCCATCTGAGCCAAAATATTGCGGTAATATCTGTAATTCATTTCCTTCTGCGTAATTCTTTACATCTTGTGGCAGACGATCCGCCAATGTTCTATCTCTCTCAAACTGCGTATTAACAGCTAAGAATTTCTCCACCACTTCTTCATTCTCTGCTGTATCAATGGTACATGTACTATATACTAATATTCCACCTTTTTTTAAAAGCGGGGAAACAGAAGCTAGTAAATCCAATTGAATTTTCTGCAGCCGATCTACATCAGCTTCTGTTTTTGTATATTTCATATCTGGCTTTCTTCTCATTACACCAAACCCTGAACATGGTGCATCTAACAGAATTCGATCAAAGCTTTCTTTCTCCAAGCTGCTGTCCAGCTTTCTTGAATCCATTGCCTTTGTTTCAATCGTTGGTAAATCTAAGCGATCTGCATTTTGCTTAATCAACTTTACTTTATGATCATGAAGATCAATAGAAAGAATGTTGCCGTCCTTATTCATCTTCTCTGCAATATGAGTAGATTTACCACCTGGAGCTGCACAAGCATCCAATACGGAATATGGTTTGTCTAAATCTAGTGCATAAGCAACAATCATCGAGCTTTCATCTTGAATCGTCAGCAGCCCTTTTTCAAAAGCAGATGAATGAGCGATATTTCCCTTTAAAACTTTAATCCCTTCTGGAATTACCTCACTTGCTTCTACTTGAAATCCTTCTTCTGTTAAAAGTTCTATACATTCCGTTACAGAAACCTTTGTTGTATTAACCCTTGCTGTTTGCATCGGTGCAGTTAGATTGATTTCGCACATTTTTTTCGCTTCTTCTACACCAAGCTGCTCGACCCATCTTTTTACAAGCCAACTAGGATGACTTGTTTCAATGGAAAGTCGTTCTATTTCATCTTTAATCTCATTAAAGGATGGCAATCCTTGTCTTAGCATATTTCTTAGTACAGCATTTACAAAGCCGCTTATTCCTTTGTGGCCTCTCTTTTTAGCAATTTCTACCGCTTCATTTATTGCAGCATGATCTGGAATACGATCTAAATAAACGATTTGATAGACAGTCATCTGCAGAAGAATATAAACCCATTCCTCTATTTTCTTTCCTTTATTAAGGAAAGGACGCAGATAAAATTCCAGAGTCATTTTTCTTTGCAGCGTTCCATAAACAATTTCTGTTAACAAACCGATATCTTTAGAAGGAATCTCATTTTTCTTAATCGTCGTATTTAGCAATAAGTTACTATACGCTTGATTTTTTTGAATGGTTTCCAAAATATCTAATGCTGCTTCTCGCACATTTTTTCTAGTTTTCTTCATTCGTAACTCCTAATATCTCATTTACTTGCATTTTACTGCCAGCCCCGCGTAAGAATTGGCTGATGTCCATTTTCTTCTTGCCCGCTGGTTGTACTTCTGTTAATTGAATGTATGTGTCATTACCTGTTGCCACAATTGGACCATGATCTGTTATGTCGACAATTGTTCCAGGAGAGGCATCTCTCTTTTTCGCCACTTTCTTACCTGCCCATACTTTCATCACTTTCCCTTGATAAAGAGTGAAAGCTACTGGCCAAGGATTTAAACCACGAATTTTATTATAAATTTCTTCTCCAGAAACAGACCAGTCAATTAGTTCGTCCGTCCGCTTAAGATTTGGAGCAAATGTTGCCTCCTCATCCTTTTGCGGAATCGGCGTAATTTCTCCTGCTAACAGTTTAGGCAAAGTTTCTGCTAATAAATCACTTCCAACACGACTTAATTTATCATGAAGTGTTCCTACTGTATCTTCTTCTTCAATTTCCACTTCCGCCACTGAAATAATATCACCAGCATCTAGCTTCTCCGCCATATACATAATGGTAATACCGGTTTTTTCTTTCCCTTGTAAAATACTGTAGTGAATTGGCGCTCCGCCTCTTAATTCAGGAAGCAAGGATGCATGAACATTCACACAGCCGAATTTTGGTGCATCTAATAGCTCTTTTGGCAAAATTTGACCGAACGCAGCAGTCACAATAATATCCGGGTTCAAAGAGATAATAGCTTTCAGCTCGTCTGATTGACGAATCTTCTCTGGTTGATAGACAGGGATATCATGTTTTAGAGCTTCTACCTTTACTGGCGGCGGGGTTAACACCTTTTTTCTGCCCACAGGACGATCAGGCTGTGTCACAACCGCAATTACTTCATACTTTTCTTCTAATAATCTTTGTAATACAGGAACAGAAAAATCCGGGGTACCCATAAATACAACTTTAGTCATTTGCTTCCACTCCTTCTAGCTCATCTTCCTCTAGATAGCGAATTACCTTTGATGTAAATAGTACTCCATCTAAATGGTCCATTTCATGTAAAATCGCTCTTGCTAAATATTCTTCAGCTTCTATTATATATTTTTTTCCTTTTCTATTTTGCGCCTCTACTTTAATAGACAATGGCCTTTCGACGTCTCCGAATAATCCCGGGAAACTTAAACATCCTTCGGGACCAACTTGAGAGCCATTCACTTCTAATAATTTGGGATTAATTAATTCCAGTGTACCCATATCATCATCAATATCTACTACAGCAATGCGCTTTGATATACCAATTTGTGGAGCAGCTAGTCCAACTCCGTCAAATTCAATCATTGTATCATACATATCGTTTAATAATTTTGCTAATTTTTTATCAAAGACTGTAACTTCCGCGCATGGTGTTTCTAACACCGGATCCGGGTACATTACAATTTGTTTTACTGCCACATTATTTCCTCCAAACATTAAGAGAGATAGTCGATTAAAGGTTTGCTCTTATTAATCGAAGACGGTCTTGCCATCATTGTTCAGACAAACAGCCTATGCTAAAACTCATTCCTTTTTGTATTTTATCAAACCCTGCTACTAAATAGCTATGTATTCCTTTTGGAAATTAATTCGTACGTTGCTTTATTTTTGGGCGGAAAAAATAAAAACCCATGTCAGGAAACTCAGGATAACTTGAAACCATCCATCATTTTCGCTGTCATGAGCCTTGAACATTTTAACATATTACTGTTGATAAGTATAGTTTGGAACAAATTAGTTTTTAAACATGGCTATATTTAAAACGATAAAAAATCCGTGTTAGAAAGTAACTATTATCTAATAACTAACTTTGAGATTGTTTGCCTTTACAGATTATTTATTTAGTTTATGCCTCCATTCATCCTCTTCCCGTTAGTAGCCAATCGCTCGGGAAAGAAGAGATTATTCAATTCTTTAATTTTGGATAAATCACATTTTGGAATACGATTATACGTTAAAATCCCATTAATTTCTTGCTCAACATCTGTCAGCTGCGTATAGCAATAGCCCCATAGTCCCTTCGATTGAAAGATTGCTTCCATGATTTTGCGGTATTCTGTTATATAATCATCCGCAGTTTCGACAGAAGTGTAGCCCCAACCGCTTTGTTCCCCCATCTTAAAGGCAATGCCCCCGAATTCTGTTAACAGAATTGGTTCTCCTTGGTGGGAGTGGTTCTCAGCATACACTTCCCATTTGCTATGAGCATGTGTAAGTAAATTTTCAACAGAAGATATAGACTCTTTGAAGTATTGATACTTTGCTTTTTCATCAGCATTTCCATGACCGTAATTATGAATCGCACAAATATCTGTAACTGTTGCTTCCCAGCCATCATTAGAGATAACCAGACGAGTATCATCAATGGCATGGAGCATGTGATACATGGTTGTAGAGAAATGCTGTTGTTTTTTATCATGATGAATATCCGGAATACCCCAGCTTTCATTTAAGGGAACCCAAGTAACGATAGAAGGGTGATTATAGTCACGGTCGACTATTTCCATCCATTCCTTCATTAATCTTGTTGCTGCTTCTTTTGTATAAACAGGAGCTGATGCACATTCTCCCCACACTAGAAAACCTAATGTATCTGCATAATACATGAAGAGAGGATCTTCTGTTTTTTGATGCTTTCTGCATCCATTGAATCCCATTTCTTTCGCTAATTCTATATCTTTTTTTAAATCTTCTGCTTCCGGAGCTGTCAAAAGTCCCTCTGGCCAATAACCTTGATCAAGGACCAGTTTTTGATAGTATGGTTTATTGTTTAAATAAACCATACCATTTTCTGTATGGACTTTTCGATAGCCGAAATAAGATTGCACTTTATCTAAAACGGTTCCTTTTTCATCACAAAGTTCGATAGATACGTCAAATAAATTAGGGTGTTCTGGTGACCAAGTATAGCCGCTATCGTGAAAATTGGTGCGAAAAATTTTATTTTGAATAATATCAACCGCGCGTTTTTCTGCAAGACTATTCATTTTAATTTGATCTTCCGCAATTAAAATGTTCTTAAAACTTATTTTGTATTTCACATAATAATTCGCTCTTGATATTTCTGCTTCTTTATTTAAAACAAAATCCATCCAGACGACACCGCGGTCTAGATCAGGAGTAAATCGAACTTTTTCCAGATAATCATTATTTACTTGTTCCACCCAGACCGTCTGCCAAATCCCTGTAGAATTCGTATACCAAATCGCCCTTGGTTCCTCTTCCCAGAACTGCTTCCCTCGTGGAATGGTTTCATCATTGATAGGATCGTAGACTTTAACAGTAATACTTTGGTTTTCGTCTAATAAATAATTCGAAATATCAAATGAGAATGAAGTATGCCCGCCTTCATGGTCTCCCACAAATTTTCCGTTCACGTATACCTTGCAATAGTAATCTACCGCACCAAAATGCAAGATTGTTCGTTTATCTGCGTATTTAGGAATCACTACTTCTTTCTTATACCAAACATATTCATGAATGGTTCTTTCCCCAATTCCACTTAACTTAGATTGGTAAACAAACGGTACTTGTATTTCTTTATCCAGTGTTTCTTTATTAAAATATTGCTCCTGTTCCCCTACATTCTTATCATCAAACTGAAATTGCCAAGTTCCATTTAAGTTAATCCACTGGTCACGCACGAACTGCGGGCGGGGATATTCTTGTCTCGTCATCTTATACACTCCTATGATTATAATCTTCGGGTATTTACTTGTCTTACTTTCTCAACAGAAACTTTTGGCTTCCGATCGATTGTAAGCAAGCCATTTACTTCTTGTTGGACATCGGTTAGTTGTGTATAACAATAACCACATACGTATTCTAAATCCTGAACTGCATGGTGAATGTCTTCAAAACGTTTAAAGAACGCTTCTTCATCCTTCACTTGATTCCCATAGCCCCAACCTTCCTCTGTTTGAAAAGCAATTCCGCCAAACTCAGAAATAAGGATTGGCTGACCTTTATACGGATAACCCTCTGCAAAAGCATAGAAACCTTTATTGAACTGGATACCATTAGACATTAACTTGTCGCTGTCTTTATATCTACTAGCAAGCAGCGCTCCATACTCCTCATAGTCATGCAATGTGATAATATCAGAAATAGTATGTTCCCAGCCGTCATTTGTGATAACAGGGCGATTACAATCATATGCTTTAGTTAAATGATAGATACTTTCCGTAAAAGCTTGTTGCTGCTTATCATGATGGATATCGCCAATGCCCCACGATTCATTAAATGGCACCCATGTAATCACACTCGGATGGTTGTAATTTTGCTTCACAATTTCCAGCCATTCATGGGTAAAATTGCGGACTGCTTTGTCACTAAAGCCATACGTCGAACCAACTTCCAGCCAGACAAGAAGCCCTTTCTTATCTGCTAAATATAGAAATCTACTGTCTTCTACTTTTTGATGCTTACGAACTCCGTTATATCCCAATGCTAATATTTTATCGATATCTTCTTCCAACGCTGCAACACTTGGTGGTGTTAAATCTGATTCTTCCCAGTAGCCTTGATCCAAAATTAAGCGTTGATATAACTCTCTATTATTAAGAAGAATTCTATTTCCTTCAATAGATATCTTGCGCATACCAAAATAAGATTGAATTTCATCCAGTAATTCATCATGGTGGTACAATTTAAGCGTCAAATCATATAAATTAGGGTTTTCTGGACTCCATACTTTCATTGTCCATGGATCCAGTCTTTCTAATACACTTCCAGTAAGGGACGCTACATTATCAATTATATTAGCTGTTAATTCATTGATTACTTTATCGTCAAATTGGATGGATGCCACTATTTTATAGCCATCTGCCGTTAGCGGAATTCCTTTTGTTTCTACTTCAATCGCTACTTGTTGGGCATCAAATAATGGTGTAATTTTCGCATGATTTAAGTAGGATTCATTTACATATTCCAACCAAACGGATTTCCATATTCCCGTTGTCTGAACATACCAGCAGCCAAAATTTTCATCATGCCAGCGTTGTTTTCCTCTCGGTTGTGCACAATCCTTTGAATCTTTGACTTTAACAGTTAGTTTATTCTCTCCAGTTGTTACAAAGTCAGTTACATCCACAGAAAAACCATGGTAACCTCCTTGATGGATCGTGGCAAGATTCCCGTTTACATAGATAAAAGCCTCATAATCTACTCCTTCAAAATGGACAATTGGATGCTTCTTTGTATCATCAATTACGATTGTTCTTTCATACCATACTGTTTCATGATGTTCTTGTTGATTGATGCCGCTTGCTTTCGTCTCATAAGTAAACGGCACATTGATGGTTTGGCTTTCTGGAAAAGAGTCATACCATCTCTCTTTGTCTCCCACTTTTTTATCATCAAACGCAAATTTCCATTTTCCATCTAAAGAAACCCATTCCGCTCTGCGAAACTGAGGATTTGGATGAAGTACATTCATTAATTTATACCTCCGACTCGATTATTTGTTGTCCTATTTATTTTTCGAATAGATTTATTTTTTGCTAAAACTAAAATACCCGCTGACATACATAAAACTAGACTGATAATATCCATGATGATATAGGATAATGCTCCACATACAAACAGCCATACGGCAACCTTTACATGAACTTGATCATCTATCATATATTTCTTGGCACAGACTAAATTTATTAACCCCAGACCAATTAATAAAGCCCCAAACATGCCAATGAATATATAGACACTTCCAACATAAGATTCCATCGCTTTCATATAGACAAAAGCCGAGTCCTCCGCAAGCCTTGCACCTTCGACCTTTTTTAGTGTTCCATATAACAGGATCGTAATAAGACCATCGATGATTTGCCAAACGCCTACTATTCTCACTAAATTCCTTTCTAGTTTTCTATTCATTATCCTTTCACTCCAGCTGATAAGGACATTGATTCCAAGAAGTATTTCTGTGCGAATAGGTACAAGATAAAAGTGGGAATTATCGCAACCAATGCGCCTGCCATTAATAAGGTTGGCTGTGCTTGATACATCCCCTGCAATAGCTGCAGACCCGGTGTGATCGGCATTTTTTCAATATCATTAAAAACAATCGATGGCCATAAAAAATCATTCCATGATCCCGTAAAGGAAAATAAGGCAACAACAAGGAGAACCGGTTTGATCAAAGGCAAGATTACTTTTCCTAAAATTTGAAAATCACTAGCCCCATCCATACGAGCAGCTTCATCAAATTCTAGAGGAATATTATTCATAAATTGTCTAACTAAAAAGATATTAAATACACCTGCTGCACCTGGAACAATCATCGCAATCGGAGAATTCACCCAGCCGAGAACGTCGATGATTTTATAAAGAGGAATAAGATTTACTACACCAGGAAACATCATCGTTGCCATTAAAAAGGCAAACAAACCGTGTTTCCCTCTAAAATTCAATCTGCTAAAAGCGAAGGCTGATAATGTCACCACAATTAATACTAATAATGTGTGTGACACAGAAATAACAACTGAATTTGTAAACCAACGAACCAATGGTGTACTTGTATTATCAACTAATAAAGTAGTGTAATTTGTCAGTACCCATTCAATGGGAAGAAATTTAAAGCCCACTGTTTGTAGTTCTATCTCTGATTTAAAGGAGGTTACAACTCCCCATAATAAAGGAATAATCCAAATCACAGCCATGATAAGCAAAAAGGCAAACCCGATTATTTTAGGTAGTGGATTGATTCTTTTACTGCTCATACTCTTCCTCCTTTAATTAATTCTTCTTCTCTCTTAAGAAAAAGAATTGTAATGATGCAACAACCATTATACAAAGTCCAAGAATAACCGCCATCGCAGACGAGATCCCCGCAATCGATTGACCTGAACCAAAGGCATTTTGCTGAATATCCATTAATAACACCCTTGTTGAATCTGTTGGGCCGCCACCTGTTAACATCAACGGCTGCCCATAGACGTTAAATTGAGCAATGGTTGTGATAACAACCGTATAAAGAATCTGACCTCTAATGCTTGGAAGGGTAATTTTCATAAACTTCTGAAAAGAAGAAGCTCCATCAATATCTGCCGCTTCATAATAATCTTTCGGAATACCATTCAATGCCGCTTGGTAAATGATCATATTTCCTCCAATCGTCCACCAAACTGTTACGGCTACTAGCGCAATCCACGCATAAGGCTGAGTACCAGTCCAAACGGTTTCCAGATTGAAAATATTATTAATTGGACCATATGTTACATTAAACATAAGCCCCCATATAATAATGACAGCGGAAATTGCAAACAACGATGGTAAATAGAATAATGACTGAAATACTTTCCACAGAACTGTTTTTGTGTTCAAAGCTGCTGCAAGAAGCAGAGGTACAATAATACAAAATGGGACAGTAAATAGAACAAATAAAAAGGTATTTTTCAACCCATTATGAAGTTGTTCATAAAAGACGGAGTCTGGTTGAAGTAATAATTCTTTATAATTATCCAATCCAACAAAAATTGGCGAACTAATTAAATCCCATTCTGTAAAAGAAATATAAACTCCAAAAAAGATTGGAATAAGAAAAAACACTCCAAAAATGATCAAATGAGGGGCTAAAAATAGCCATGGTGCAAAGGATGTATTCCTGGAGTTTTTTATTTTCATTTGTTTTACATTTTTCGTAGCGGGAACAGTTTCCATACGCCTACTTCCTTTCCTCTCGCTTCTATTAGAATAAGATTTTCATCTTATCTAGATTAAGCATACAGCCTAAATACCTCGATTCCCTGCTGCACTTTTGTTACTATATTTAGGCTGCTTGCTTTTTTATTTATTTAGCTGTTTGATATAAACTTCATCAAGAATTGCATAATTAATATGTCTCAATAGTAAACAACTACCTTTTTAAACAGTCAGCGGCTTCTCCAATCACCAGCTATAAGTAAGCGCTCTTATTTTTTAGCAAACATTAATTCGAATTATCTTTTTCTACCTTAGCAGATATTTCTTTTTCCATATCTTCTAATGCTTTATCTGTTTCTGTTTTGGAGAATACGACATCCCCAGCTTTAGAATCTAATAATTCTGAAACATAACCATTGTATTTATAGTCAAAGATTTTTAATGTTGCTTGTTGTTCAGGTGTTGCCAAGAAGAATGATTGTGGCATTGCTTTATATTCCTCATTTTCTAAAAGCGCAAGCGTTGCTGGATTTTGTCCCGATTTTGCCCATTCCATTGAATTATCACGAACCCAGTCTAAAAACTTCACAACAGCTTTTTCTTTTTCCTCCGTACGTGAGTCATCTTTCAGCATGACAAATTGGTGAGAAGAAGACCAGTTGACCGCTTTCGATAAATCATCTGATAATTGAGGCGCATTAGTTAATCCCCAATTTACCTTTGATTCTTTAATTTGGTTTTGCATCCAAATTCCTTCAGGAAGAAAAACAACTTTTCCAGTTAAGAACATTTGAGTTGGATCTTCTCCATCCTTTGTTGTATAACCTGCCTTTACATAATCTCTCCATAGATTAAAAGTATCTTTCGCTGCTTGGTTTACTAAAGTTGGTTGAATGCCATCTTCTGTTAACTCACCACCATTTTGTGCATACAAGGACAAGAAATTAGGCTTTAGCCATGTTACCCCTAATGCTCTGATTTTATCTTTTTGGGCTTTCTCGCCAACTTGTTTAATTTCATCAAATGTAACGATATTGTCATCCAATGCTGTCGGCAAATACTTATCAACTAAATCTTTGTTGTAGTAAAGTCCGAAAGTATGAATATCTAATGGGATACTATAACGCTCTGAATCTAGTTCTCCAATCTTCCAAGCTTCTGCTACATAGTTATCTGCTTTAATTTCCGGAAAATCAGCAAGCAAGTCATTATAAGAAGTTAACATATCATTATCTTTAAACTGTTTAATTCGTTCTGCATGGACAATCGTTAAATCAGGAATATTCTTTTTAGAGTTTACGATTGTTGGGATTTTCGTATACATATCTCCTTCTTTTAAAGAGACGTTTTTGATTTTGTACTCAGGATTCGTTTTATTATATTCATTTACCATCGCCTGCATATTTTTACCATCTGGACCAGTGAACGGATTCCAAAACGTAATTTCATTTTTGGCACTGCTACTTGCTTCCGAATCTCCACAGCCTGCTAAAATACCGATTGAGAGTCCAATCACACCAACATACTTCCAAAGCTTGCTCTTTGCCCCCACATTAATTCCTCCTTTTATTTAACTTATTACTTAACGAAATTCTTTAACTAAAAAGTTAAAGTTATTACTAATATTCTTATTACACTATTAATTTAACAACATAAGAAAGCGTTGTCAATCTTATTCAAACAATATTTTCAGTGTTTTCTATTGAAGTTAAACACTGTGGATGATAAAATAAACAGACAAGCTACTTTTTAACCATAAAGTTAAAGGAGATTGCTATGCAAATACAAATTTCAAAGGATTATTTTCACATTTATCAAGCACTTGCTAGTGAAACAAGAATAGAGATCATAGAAATTCTCGCCAAAAACAACATGAATATATCCGATTTAGCAAAACAATTAGGCATAAGCGCCGCCATCGTTACCCGTCATATTCAAAAACTAGAAGAAGCAGGAATTGTTAAATCGGAAAGAATCCCTGGAAAATCAGGACTGCAGAAAATTGTTTATTTAGCGATAGACAATATTGAAATTCATTTTCCAAGAAAAATATTTAAAGAATATCAACTCCACGAAACTGATTTAAAAATTGGTCATTATACAGATTTTTCTGTAAAGCCTACTTGCGGGATTGCAACAGAAAAAGAAATAATCGGAAAAGCGGATGATCCGAAATATTTTATGGACAGCCAAAGAGTGGACGCCCAGCTATTGTGGTTGTCTCAGGGGTTTGTAGAGTATAAAATCCCTAACTTACTTGGACCAAATGAAATTCCAGAAATGGTAGAAATCAGTTTGGAGCTTGCTTCTGAATTCCCACTTTCCAATAATGTTTGGCCGAGCGACATAACATTTTATTTAAATAATGTTAAGCTTGGCACATACACGGTTCCTGGTAATTTTTCTGATGTGAGAGGACGGTATACACCGAAATGGTGGAATGATAAATTCAGTCAGTACGGTTTGCTAAAAACAATCAGGGTGAATAAAATTGATACAGGCATTGATGGCGAACCCTTTTCCAGCGTAACGATTAATGAATTACAGCTCGAGAGCTCTTCTTTCCTCACTCTAAGAATTGCAGTTGAAGAGGAATCCGAAAGAGTTGGTGGGTTGACTTTATTCGGGGAACATTTTGGAAATCATAAGCAAAATATACAGATTGGCATTTATTATTTGGAGAAAGAAAATAATTAACGAAATAAAAACATGGGTAAGGTCATCGCCGGAGACCTTACCCATGTTTTTTATTACTATGGTCTTTATAGTTTTAATCTGAACAAACTGTTCGAATAGGCAAACAGAATATTACATCAATATAAACGGATTAACATCAATCGAAATCTGCAGGCCGTTTGTGCTTATTTCTGTTTGGTAATGATCTAAAATTGATTTTAAAACTTCTTCCAAGTTTGGTTCTTGTTTATACTTTATTAGGCATTGATAGCGATATTTATTTTTTATTCTTGCGATTGGTGATGCGACTGGTCCTAAAATAACTGTTTGCGGTGATAATCTATTTCGGACAATCTGGGTGATTTTTTCCGCAACCCCGACTACTTTCATTAGCTCTTCATGACTAATTGTAATCATCGTAAGAAAATAGTAAGGAGGATAAGCATGTTGTCTGCGAATCATCATCTCTGTTTCATAAAAACGGTCATAATCCTGTTCGCTCGCAAGCTCAATACTATAATGCTCAGGAGTATAGGTTTGAAAAATAACTTCTCCTTGTAATTCATGTCTGCCTGCTCTGCCGCTTACTTGGGTCAGTAATTGAAAGGTCTTCTCCGATGAGCGGAAATCTGGCAAATGAAGCATTGTATCAGCTGACAGTACACCAACTAGCGTAATTCTTGGAAAATCTAGTCCTTTGGCAATCATTTGTGTTCCCAATAAAATATCTGCTTCTCCCTCTTGAAATTTTTGCAGCAGCTTTTCGTGGGCTCCTTTTCGACTAGTTGTATCGACATCCATGCGAATAACCCTTGCTTCTGGGAGGATTTTTGTCAGCTCTTCCTCTACTTTTTGCGTCCCTGTTCCAAAATATCGAATATGCTCACTGCTGCATTCTGGACAAGTAGTAGGCGTATACGTTTCATATCCACAATAGTGACACTTCATCTGATTTTGAAAGCGGTGATAGGTCAAGCTAATATCACAATTTGGACATTTCACGACATAACCGCAATCACGGCACATGACGAAGGAGGAATGTCCCCGTTTATTTAAAAACAATACGGTTTGTTCTTTTTTTTCTAGGCGATCTTTCAGTTTTTCCAGCAATACTTCGGAAAACATAGAGCGATTGCCATTTCTCAATTCTTCTCGCATATCAATAATTTCCACTTTCGGGAGTGCTTGATTATTCATGCGATTAGGAAGAGACAATAAAGTATATACACCTTTTTGGGCTCTTGCAAAGCTTTCTAAAGATGGCGTGGCACTACCCAAAATAATCGGACATCCATGCTTTTTCCCTCTCTCGATCGCGACATCTTTAGCATGATAGCGAGGATTCTCCTCTTGCTTATATGTCATTTCATGCTCTTCATCAATAATGATAAGCCCGAGATTTGTAAATGGCGCAAAGATAGCAGATCTCGCTCCAACTACCACCTTTACTTCATTTCTTTGGATTTTCCGCCACTCATCATATTTTTCTCCCACCGATAACCCACTATGGAGAACGGCAACCTGATCGCCAAAGCGGCCTTTAAAACGATTGACCATCTGTGGTGTCAGCGCTATTTCCGGAACAAGGACAATTGCTTCTTCTCCCTTTGCCAACACTTTATCAATGGATTGTAAATATACCTCTGTTTTCCCACTACCGGTTACACCATACAACAGAAAAACATCATGCTGATTTTGTTCTACCGCCTGATGAATCGGCGCCACCACTTTCGCCTGATCATCGGTTAAAGGCAAGGCAAATGTTCTTTCAAACTCCCGCTCTTGATAAGGATCGCGGTATACTTCTTTTTCCATTTCTGCAAGAAGCCCTTTTTCGACTAGTCCTTTTATTACAGCTGTTGAAATACTCAATTTCGTAAGTAGTTGCTTTTGTTCGATTGGGTCTGGATGCTCACTAAAATAAACCAATAATTCTTTTTGTTTTTTAGCGTTTTTATTCAGCGATTCTTCATAATGAAGTAATTCTTCCCTATTTAGAAGAGGATAAATATGCTTTACCTTCTTCTTCTTGCCTCTTGATTGTACCTCATAGGAAACCTCGATTGTTCCTTTCTTCACTTCCTTTTGTAAGGAAGAAAGAGATACATTCTTTAACGCTTCCTCCCAAACCACTTCTTCCGTTTTAGTAAAAAGAGCGGCTACCCCTTCAGCCATCTTCTCTTCTTCCCTAGATACCTTTTTTACTTTACGCTCATATTTAGCTTTTAAAGCCGGTGGTAACATCGCTTGAAAAGCAGAAATCTTATAACAGAGCGTAGAATGGGACAACCAGTCAGCAAGAGATAAAAGTTCTTTATTTAAAACGGGCACTAAGTCCATCGGTTCTATAATTTTTTTTAATGATTTAAAGCTTGAGGATTCTTCTATGCTTTCCACAAAGCCTTGTACCTTTCTAGGACCAAATGGAACAATTACGCGCATCCCTGGTTGAATAACGTCTTCTAATTCTTTCGGAATTAGATAATCAAAGGGTCTGTCCGTTTGTTTTGCCGGTACATCGACAATTACTTTGGCTACCGTCATTTTTGAACAGCTTCCTTCATCTGCATTGCTTGTTCCAATATTTTTTCCGCTACCTCATCCTTAGAAAGAAGCGGTAATTCGATTGAAGTTCCATCTCTCTTATACATAGTCACAAGATTTGTATCGGTTCCAAAGCCAGAATCTTGTCTATTTACATTATTAGCCACAATCATATCTGCATTTTTCCGTTTTAATTTATCCATTGCATATTCAGCCATATTTTGTGTTTCCGCTGCAAAGCCAATGAGAATCTGCTGTTCTTTTCTTTTTCCAAGTTCGGATAAAATATCTTGGGTCCGCGTGAATTCAATTGTTTCTGGACCACTTTGCTTTTTCACTTTGTGGTCATAAACAATCGTAGGCTTATAGTCACTTACCGCAGCTGTTTTAATAATAATGTCAGCCTCTTCTCTGTATGTCATTACAGCGTTATACATCTCTTCCGCACTTTCCACTGAAATAACCTGAGCACCTTTTGGTGGAGTTAGATTTGTAGGTCCAGATATTAAAATAACATCTGCCCCATAGGCCATAGCTTTTTTGGCAATACTATATCCCATTTTTCCAGAAGAGTGGTTGGAAATAAAACGAACAGGATCAATTTTTTCGCGCGTTGGTCCAGCAGTCACGAGTACGGTTGTTCCAGTTAAGATCTTGTCCTTGTTATTATTGGAAAAATAATCCTCCATATGCTGAACAATCATTTCCGGTTCTTCCAATCTTCCTTTGCCTACATAGCCGCATGCTAAATAACCTTCGCCTGGGTTAATAAAGCGATAACCATAGTCATGAAGCGTGTTAATATTTTTAATAACGGCAGGATGATCATACATATGTACATTCATCGCTGGCGCAATCCAAACATCGCTTGTTGCTGCAAGTAAGGTTGTTGTAATCATATTATCCGCAATACCGTTTGCAATCTTTCCAATTACATTAGCCGTTGCTGGGGCTACTAAAATTAAATCAGCCCAATCAGCCAAATCAATATGTGCAATCACTTTTGGATCTTTTTCATCAAAGGTGTCTGTATATACTTCGTTTTTAGAGAGGGCTTTAAAGGTTAATGGATTCACAAATTCCATTGCTGATTCCGACATAATAACCTTTACATCTGCTCCCTTTTGCGTTAATTTACTAGTTAAAGCACATACCTTATATACCGCAATGCCCCCTGTTACACACAGAAGAATCTTCTTGCCATTCAACATCATGTGCCTCCTTCCTTTCTTTCTATTCTAAAGTTTATGATATAGTAATCGTATTATCAGCCAGATAAACCCTCTGCGACCGGATTAATTGAACCATTTGTAGCTGTCAGACAATATGAATCTTTTTTGTTCGTTAAGAGTGAGATATATTGTTTGTTTATGAATAAGTTCTAATGAATTGGCGAAGCAAGTTGCTAATAAAAAATGCGAGCAATCCTAAGCAGAAATTCTCCCACTTTGTTAAAATTAATATCCTTAAACTTCAGCCATATGTAAGATTTGTATTTCTTTTATTATTGTTAGCATATAATTAAATAATCATTATGTCCATGAAAAAAGACTTAGTAAATGGAATCATTCCTTTTACTTAAGCCTTTTATTTCGTACTATATGATAAAAATTTAATTATTCCTCGCTTGCACCATTGGGTGTATTTACACGATAAGTTAATTGATCTTTGTTGATTTCTTCTAATGCTTTCCCTACATTTTTATGAGAAACATATTTTGCTAATTGTGGTTTCGCATTAGTTTGTAGTTTTCTTGCTCTTTTTGCAGCAACAGATACTAATGAATATTTTGAATCGATTTTTGTCATTAATTTATCAATAGATGGATATAACATAGATTAATTGGCCTCCAGCATTTTTTTGTATTTTGGTTCTACTCTTTCTCTGCGACAATGCTCCGCAACAATGATTGCTTTTATTTTTTCACAAGCATTCTCTACTGTATCATTTTCTACGACATAATCATATAAGTGCATCATTTCTATTTCTTCTCTTGCCACATTCATGCGGTTGTTAATAATCTCTTCTGACTCGGTACCTCTTGTCACAATACGATTTTTCAACTCTGATAAACTTGGCGGACTCAAGAAAATAAATAATCCATCTGGAAACTTTTCGCGAACCTGCTTCGCGCCCTCTACTTCAATTTCTAAAAAGACGTCTTTGCCTTTTAATGTCGTTTCTCTAACGTAATCAACAGGTGTACCATAGTAGTTTCCAACAAACTCTGCATATTCTAGTAACTTTCCTTGTTCAATTAAATCCTCAAATTCTTCTCTTGATTTAAAGAAATAATCTACTCCATCTACCTCACCAGCACGCGGTGATCTTGTGGTCATGGAAATAGAATATTCAAAGGATGTATTTTTTTGTGAGAAGATTTCCTTTCTCACTGTTCCTTTCCCTACACCAGAAGGTCCAGACAAAACGATTAAAAGTCCCTTTTCTACCAAATTTTTCTCCTACCCTTCCTCTATGATCTCATCACGATCGTTTAAACGGTGTGCAACTGTTTCTGGTTGAACTGCTGAAAGAACAACATGGTCACTGTCCATCACAATAACAGCTCTCGTTCTTCGACCATATGTTGCATCTATTAAGGATCCTCTATCCCTAGCATCTTGGATAATACGTTTAATGGGAGCAGATTCTGGACTGACAATAGAGATAATTCTATTTGCAGAAACTATATTTCCAAAACCAATATTGATTAATTTTATGGACATTCGTCTTCTCCAATCTTATTATTTTTAGTTTTAACTAGGAAGATTTATTCTAAACCCTTTTTATTCAATATTTTGAATTTGCTCTTTCATTTTTTCTAAACAGCTTTTCATCTCCACCACATTTGCTCCAATATCTGCTGAATTAGCTTTGGATCCAATGGTGTTAACCTCTCTGTTCATTTCTTGAAGTAAGAAATCGAGCTTTCTTCCAATCGGGTTGCTTTCTTCCATAATTTGGTAAAACTGTCTAATATGACTATGTAATCTAACCAATTCCTCATTAATATCTGCTTTATCTGCAAAAATCGCCACTTCTGTAATAAGGCGTGCTTCATCAATCGGTTCCGTTAAATAGCTTTCTATTCTTGTCTTGAGCTTTTCACGGTATTGTGCAATCACTTCTGGTGCCAACGACTGTAACTTCGCAACTAGCTTTTCTATCTGCTTAAGATTGCTTTCTAAGTCTTTGGATAATTCCACTCCTTCAATAGTGCGCATCTTATTTAACTGGACAACCGCTTCTTCCATTGTAATAAGCAACACTTCTGATAGTTCTTCCATATCAAGCTCTCGTTCTACTATCTGAAAACACTCTTCTTGATTTAATAAATCACGAAGCGAGATGGACTCTTTGATAGAATATTTGTCTTTTAATTGGTGAAGCAATTGATAGTATTGATCAAGCAATGGCCAATCCACTATAATTTCTTGACCTTTTTTGTCTTCATCCTCTAATGTTACAAATACTTCGATTCTACCTCTATGTATATAGTTTGAAATAATTTTCTTTATTTGATTTTCCAAATATAGAAATTGCTTGGGCATCCGAATAATCTGATCGCTAAACCTGTGATTGACCGATTTTATTTCGATATGAAGTGTTGCATGGTGATATTGTTTTGTTGCTCTTCCAAATCCAGTCATACTTTTCATTATACTGACACATCCGTTTTCTAAAAAATGTGCGAATTAATGTTTGCTTGTGCTTTTTCCACAAAGTTTAATCGCTGCTAACCTCCAGCAAGAGTGCACTTCACTTTCCGCAGGCTTACGCTTATGCCTCTTCAGCTTTGCCTCAAGGATCTGACAATCCCCTGCCGTCTTCGTGTATTCACGCTGCTTTATTATTCGATCATTTCTCATTATACATTATATGGTTACTAACCTTTTAGAAATCAGCATTAAAAACAGCATCAAATAAATAAAAGGTAATAGAGTGGTCTCTACTACCTTTTGGATTATAACATATTTTATTTTGATTTACTTAATAAAAATGATCCTGCGAGTAAAAAAGTTGGTACAGAGGCGAATCCGATGATCATTGGCCAATCTTTCATTGCTATTGGCAGTGTATGGAAGATTTCTTGCAAGCCTGGCACGTAAATAACAGCAAGCGCCAATACTAAGGAAGAAATCACAGCCCAGACTAGATACATATTGCCAAACGGATTTCTTGAAAGAATGGATTTTTCACTGCGGCAGTCAAATACATGAATTAACTGGGCAAGTACTAATGTTATAAAAGCAACCGTTTGGGCATATTCAAGATTTTCTGGATTATTGTTATAGGCAAACATAAAAGCTAAAATAGTCGAAATACCGATAAGGAACCCGCGAGAGATAACCTTCCATCCAAGCCCTCTAGAAAATACACCTTCATTCGGACTGCGTGGTCCTCTTTTCATAACATTATCTTCCGGTCTATCTAAGCCTAAGGCCATCGCTGGTAATCCGTCTGTTACTAAATTCACCCATAAAATTTGAATAGGAACAAGCGGCAAAGGAAGTGCTAACAGCATCGCAAATAACATCACCAGTATTTCCCCAACATTTGAGGCAAGTAAATAACGGATGAATTTACGAATGTTTTCATAAATATTTCTTCCTTCTACAATAGCAGATTTTATACTCGCAAAATTATCATCCATTAATACTAAAGAAGATGCTTCCTTCGCAACATCCGTCCCTGTGATTCCCATCGCAATGCCGATGTCTGCTTTCTTTATCGCTGGAGCGTCATTTACTCCGTCACCAGTCATCGCAACTACATGCCCTCTATTTTGAAATGCTTGAACAATCTTCAATTTATGCTCTGGGGAAACCCGTGCAAAGACAGCAACATCTTCTACGATATCCTCTAATTCTTTTAAACTTAAATCTGAAAGCTCTTTCCCTTCCATTACTTTAGAGCGATTATTGGCAATGCCTAGCTGTTTCGCAATAGCATTTGCAGTAATAACATGGTCTCCTGTAATCATTACTGTTTTAATACCAGCTTCTTTACATTCTTTTACAGCTTGTTTTACTTCTGGTCTTGGCGGATCAATAATTCCTTGCAGACCAATGAAAATCAAGTCCTTTTCTGCTTCTCCTTCATGCATAATAAGAGTGTTTGGTGAAATTTCCTTATAGCCAATTGCAATGGTACGAAGCGCCTGGGAGGCTAAGCCATTGATCGCTTCTTGAACTACTTGCTTTTCATTATTTCCTAAAGCTTGTGAACGATTTTCAAAAAGAATTGATTTACTCTGACCAATTAAGACATCGGGTGCACCTTTAGTAACAACAAATTGACGTCCAGTTGGATCTTTTACCACAACACTCATCATTTTTCTTGTAGAATCAAAAGGGAATTCATTGACAATCGCAAATTGATTTAATAATTGAGCACGAGTGAATCCTGCTTTCATCCCTGCAACTAAAATTGCTCCTTCCGTCGGGTCCCCATTTAAAACATAATCGCCATCTTTTTGCAGAATCTCGGCGTGATTACAAAGCATTCCAAAGGTTAAAAGCTGCTGTAATGCCTTATCCTTTGCTGGATTTATTAATTGTTCGCCTACATAGTATTGTCCTTGCGGCTCATATCCAGTTCCATCTACCGTATATGTTTTTCCGCCGATCCAAGTTTTTGTTACTGTCATTTTATTTTGCGTTAATGTTCCGGTTTTATCAGAACAAATGACTGAAGCACAGCCAAGAGTTTCGACAGCAGGCAGCTTTCTGACAATGGCATTTTTGCGAATCATTTTCTGAACACCAAGAGATAGAGCAATGGTTACAATCGCTGGCAAGCCTTCTGGAATCGCGGCTACCGCTAATGATACACCTGCTAGTACCATTGTGTATAAATCATTCCCTTGAAGAACCCCAATCACCACAACTAATACGGTTAATAGTAATGCTGTGACAATGAGAATTTTCCCTAGCTGCTCTAAACGTCTTTGCAGCGGGGTGGTAACCGAATCTGCATTTTGCAGCAAATCAGCAATTTGCCCCATTGCTGTTTTCATCCCTGTCCCAATAACAACCCCGACACCACTTCCACGGGATACCATAGTTCCCATAAAGCCCATATTTTCCATATCACCAAGTGCTAGATTGTTATTTTTGATTGCAGATACTGTTTTAGGAACTGGCACAGATTCTCCGGTTAAAGCAGATTCCTCCACTTCCAGGCTTCTTGATTCAATAATTCTGACATCTGCTCCAATTCGATCCCCGCTCGCGAATTTTATGACATCTCCAGGAACTAGCTCTTTCGATAATAGACTAATCCATTCTCCATTCCGTAGTGCCTGAACATGAGGCTGTGATAATTCTTTTAAAGCAGATAAAGATTTTTCTGCTCTTATCTCTTGAAAAAATCCAAGAAAACTATTGAGAATGATGATTGCAATTATCGCAATTGCATCAATATATTCGCCTAATAAACCTGAAATAAGCGTGGCAGCTAAAAGAACGAGTACCATAAAATCCTTAAATTGACTGAAGAAAATAAGCAGGAGTGATTGCTTTTCTCCTTCCTCTAATTCATTGTATCCAAAGTTCTTTCGTCGCTTTTCCGCTTCTTCATCTGATAACCCAGCCGAAAAATCAGTATTCAATGTTTGTTCTACTTCTTTTTCGTTCATTTCATGATAGTTCATCCGGCCATCTCACTTCCCCCTTTTCATTCACCGTTCGCTATAGTAGCAGCGAAGAAATTCGTAGCTGTTTTGAACAAAAGTTAGCAACTTACTAACATACATAGTTGTCCCAACACCACTCTAAGAGAATCATATTCAAGCTTGGCCGAAAAAATGCTAAGGATAGAGATTTAATTCCTATTTACTATGAGAAAAAATACCATATGCCTAGATCTCATCTATTTTTTACAAATTAAAACTTTGCGAAGGCTGCCTCCACTTCTCATTATTCTTGCATCTATAGCAAAATCACAAGCATTTTCAACCCAAATCCTTGTATTTCTTCCTCAATAAAGATAGAGTAAAGAGGGAAATTATTATAAATGAGGTCGTTAGTTATGTCATTTGATGGTTTATTTACACGCGCAATGTCTCTTGAATTAAAAGAGCTTTTACTAGGAGGCCGAATTAATAAAGTTCAACAGCCTTTTACCAATGAAATTATTTTATCCATTAGAGCTAATGGAAAAAATCAAAAATTGCTATTATCGGCTCATCCTAGCTATGCCCGCATTCAAATTACGGAAGAAAATTATGAAAATCCTAAAGAACCACCAATGTTCTGCATGCTTCTCCGCAAGCATTTAGAAGGTTATTTTATAGAAGATATTTATCAAATAGACAATGAACGGATCATTGTTTTAGAAATTAGGGGAAGAAATGAAATTGGCGATACTTCCTATAAAAAACTGATGATCGAGATAATGGGTAGACACAGCAATATCATTTTGGTTGACCGCGATAAAAATACCATTCTAGATAGCATTAAACATATTTCGTATGCTGTTAATAGTCATAGAGCTATTCTTCCCGGTTATGAGTATTTAGCTCCGCCAAAACAAGAAAAACAAGATCCTTATACAGCATCAGAGGAAGATGTACTGCGGGCTATTGATTTTAATAGCGGCAAACTGGACAAACAGCTTGTCCAGCAGTTTGCTGGATTATCTCCACTAATTGCTAAAGAAATGGTCTATCTGGCTGGTCTTGCAAACCGTGAAACTTTACCAAAAGCATTTCTTATGGTAATGGAGCCAATAAAAAAAGGCAATTATGCTCCTTCTATCATGGATACTCCAGAGAAAGAATATTTTTACTGCCTATCAATGGAACATGTCAAAGGAAACGTGAAGTCCTTTCCTACATTAAGTAAAATGCTCGATCGCTATTATTTCGGAAAAGCAGAACGAGATCGAGTGAAACAGCAAAGCAATGATTTAGAACGATTTATTGTAAATGAACGAGATAAAAACAAAAAGAAAATAAAAAAACTAGAACGTTCTTTATCGGAAGCTGAAAATGCGGAACAATATCAATTACTTGGTGAACTTTTGACTGCAAACCTTTATGCGGTTAAAAAGGGCATGTCAGAAGTAGAAGTAATCAATTATTACGATGAAGATAGTAAAACCGTTAAGATTCCGCTTAGCCCAAGACTATCTCCTTCTGAAAATGCGCAAAAATATTTCACAAGATATCAAAAAGCGAAAAATTCGATTGATATTATTAAGGAACAAATTAAACTAGCAGAACAAGAATATGAATACTTTGAAACACTATACCAGCAAATTCTTGCTGCCTCTCCAAAAGATATTCAGGAAATTCGGGAAGAGTTAGTGGAAGAAGGTTACCTTAGAGAAAGACAGAAAAAGCAAAATAAGAAACAGCAAAATGTAAAGCCTGTCTTAGACTACTATGTTTCGTCCGAGGGTACAGAAATTATCGTCGGAAAGAATAATAAACAAAATGATTATTTAACAAACAAAGTAGCAGCTAGAGATGAAATTTGGCTGCATACAAAGGATATTCCTGGATCCCATGTTGTCATTCGCAGCAAAGAGCCTTCCGAGGAAACAATCATGCAAGCAGCAAAGTTAGCAGCTTATTTTAGCAAAGCACGCCAATCTAGTTCTGTTCCCGTTGACTTCACATTAGTACGTCATGTGAAAAAGCCAAGTGGCGCAAAGCCTGGTTTTGTAATTTATGATAACCAGCAAACTGTTTATGTTACACCAGATGAAGAAACGGTTATTCGCTTGAAAAAAAGCTAAATAGTTTGAAACGAGAGGTCTTTAGCTGCCTCTCGTTTTTGTTTAATTATGCATGGGGCTTTGGTTTCTTATGATGATAATAGCTTGAAGAGCTGATTTGTCTCCGATCCTTGGTCTTCTGTTTTCATCCTTCTTATGAACACCACTTCTCTTGCCCGCCGCACTAATTTCGGCGTTCACCCTTCTTATGAACGCAACTTTTCTTGCCTCCTGCTCCTATTTCGGCGTTCATCCCTCTTATGAACAATTCTTCTCACCAAATCCCAAACAATAACTAACTTTTTTACTCAAACTAAAAAACAGCACTTTACATAAAAGTGCTGTTCACTCCTTAATCTATCCCCAATTCTCCGGACTTTCCTTCCAAGCATTTAAGCTTGCCAAATCTCCTTCTTGAATATAGCCTTTTTTCTGTGCTACATCTAATAAGCTCGTATAGTCTGTTAATGAGTAGGCTGTAATCTCAGCCTCCCCAAGTAATTCTTTCCCCTTTGGTAATTCGTATGTAAAAATAGCAACCACTCCAAGCACCTCACAGCCTGCTTCTCGTAAACTATTAACAGCTGTGATAACACTTCCACCAGTAGATATTAAATCCTCGACTACTACTACTTTTTGGCCCTTTTCCACTTTTCCTTCAATCTGATTTCCCTTTCCATGCGCTTTTGCTTTAGAGCGCACATATGCCATTGGCAAATCTAGAAGCTCACTTACCCAAGCAGCGTGAGGAATGCCGGCTGTCGCTGTTCCCGCCACAACTTCTGTTTCAGGGAATTTCTCCTTAATTAAACCAGCTAACCCTGATGCAATATTTTTTCGCACTTTAGGATAGGACAAAGTTAAGCGATTATCGCAATAGATTGGAGATTTTAATCCTGAAGACCAAGTAAATGGATCATTTGGCTGTAAAAATACGGCTTTAATCTCTAGTAATTGTTCGGCAATTTCATGTTTCATAGCGTGATACCCTCCCACTCTGATTTAAATAACGTATAACTTTTATATGGATTTTCTGCTCTTGTAATCGAACGACCAACAACAATTGCTGATACACCATTCTCACGGGCAACTTGAGGTGTTGCAACGCGCACTTGATCCTGTACTTCATCTGTTTTTAAACGAATGCCAGGTGTTACAGTGAGAAACGATTCTCCTAATTGTTCACGAATGGCCCCAGCTTCCAATGTGGAGCAAACAACGCCATCCAGTCCAGCCTCTTTCGTAATCGATGCATAATGTAAAACAGACTCCAATAAAGGAACTTGAATTAACTGCTCTTTTTGCATGCTTGCTTCAGACGTACTTGTTAGCTGAGTTACTCCAATACATTTCGCTCGCTTCATTCCAGATGGTGTCCCCGCTTCAAGTCCTTCCACTGCACGAGCCATCATGTCCACTCCACCAGCTGCATGGACATTTACTAAATCAACGCCTAAGCTAGCAATATTTTTCATCGCACTTCCAACAGTATTAGGGATATCATGTAATTTTAAGTCGAGGAAAATTTGATGATTTTGCTCTTTTAATTCCTTGATAATACTTGGACCTTCTTTATAAAAAAGTTCCATTCCTACCTTTAAAAATAAAGATTCCCCATTAAATTTTTTCAAAAAGGAATGTACCTCTTCCTTTGTTGCAAAATCAAGCGCGATGATAAGCGAATTGTTCATGCTTTCCCCAGCTCCTTCCAGTTACTTCTGAAATATGTTCAAATCCGTATTTATCTAATAACTCAGGTAAGTCTTCGATTATTTTTGGGCAGATGAATGGGTCCACAAAGTTTGCTGTGCCGACTGCTACTGCACTTGCACCAGCATAGAAAAACTCTAGGACATCCTCAGCCGACGCAACACCGCCCATTCCGATAATCGGCAGATTTACCGCTTGACTTACTTCGTAGATCATTCGAATTGCTACAGGTTTAACAGCTGGGCCTGATAACCCCCCTGTTTTGTTTGCTAAAATGGGGTGTCCTGTCTTTAAGTCAAGGCGCATGCCAACAAGCGTATTAATCATGGTAATCCCATCTGCTCCCCCTGCTTCCACCGCTTTTGCCATTTCTACAATATTTGTTACATTTGGTGACAACTTTACATATACCGGAACCTCTGAAACTTCCTTTACTTTTTTCGTCAATTCCTTTGCAACCTCAGGAATCGTTCCAAAAGCAATTCCACCTGTTTTTACATTCGGACAAGAAATGTTTAGTTCTAATGCGGCGACATTCGAAGCACTGGAAATTTCTTTCGCAACCGCAACATAATCCTCTTCAACGGATCCAGCAACATTTGCAATAATTGGTACATCAAACTGACTTAGCCATGGCAATTCTTCCCCAACTACTTTTTTAAGACCGGGATTTTGCAGACCGATGGCATTAAGCATCCCAGAAGTAGTTTCTGCGACCCTTGGTGTAGGATTGCCAAAACGAGGCTCTACTGTTGTCGCTTTAATCATGATGGCACCAAGCTTGCTTAAATCATATAAGTTACTGTATTCCCGTCCAAATCCAAAACAGCCAGAGGCAGGCATAATAGGGTTTTTAAGCTCTAATCCAGGAAGCTTTACCTGAAGTCGGTTCATAGGACAACCTCCCCTGTTCTAAATACTGGTCCATCTGTACATACCTTTTTATAACTAAAACCTGTTGGATCGTCTGCTGTATGACATACACAAGCAAAACATGCACCTATCCCACATCCCATTCTTTCCTCTAGAGAAATGAACACCTTTTTATCTGGAAATGTTTTTTCTAGATTTTTAAGCATTGGTGTTGGTCCACAGGAGTATAATACGTCAAATTCTAGTTTTTCTTGAAAAATAACGTCTGTTACAAATCCTTGTGTACCATAACTACCGTCTACTGTAGCGATATACGTATCCCCCAGTTTCGCAAACTTTTCTTCATAAAAAGCAACGGATTCTGTTTGAAAGCCTAATACAGCCACTACCTTTACTCCTTCGGCAACTAGACGATTGGCTAATTCATATAATGGCGGCACTCCAATTCCTCCACCAATTAATAAAGCTGTCTGCCCTGACTTGCTTTCTTCAACTGGGAAACCATTTCCTAAAGGACCGAGGATATCAATAGCTTCTCCCGCTTGTTTTTTGGCAAGAAGCTTTGTGCCCGCTCCTTCAGCGCGGTAGATCATCGTAAATGTTTTTCTTTCCGGATCAATGTGGCAAATACTAATTGGACGTCTTAATAACGGTGCAGAATGATCACTTACTTTGATATGAACAAATTGACCTGGCTCGTTCATTTCAGAGACAAGCTCACCTGTTAAGGTGAGCTCCATAATATTCTCCGCTATTTCCTTCTGTTCAACTACTGTACAAATTTCGTTTTTGATCATACTAACAATGCCTCCAGTTGCTTTTTACTTGGCTCCATTGCCTCTGTAGAAAATGTCATGGATTCAACTACTCGAAGGATCGCCTCTGCTGTGTCTAAAGAAGTTAAACATGGAATCCCATTTTCGACAGATTCACGTCTGATACGGAATCCATCTCTTGCTGGCTGGCTTCCTTTTGAGAAGGTATTAATGACAAATTGTGCTTCCCCATTGCGGATGACATCAATTAATGTATGTCCTTCTCCACCAATTTTACCGACCACTTTTACTGGGATGTTGTTGCTTTCCAGAAACTCTGCTGTTCCGCTTGTTGCCATCAAACTATAACCAATATTCACAAATCTTTTTGCGAGCTGTAGTGCCTCTTCCTTATCTTTATCACCAATTGTCAGAAGAACGGTGCCGAATGTTTTAATCTTCATGCCTGATGCAATTAAGCCTTTATAAAGAGCTTTTTCAAGGGTAATATCTTTGCCCATTACTTCTCCTGTTGACTTCATTTCAGGACCCAATGTGATATCTACTCTTCGTAATTTTGCAAAAGAGAATACTGGCACTTTCACATAGACACCAGACTTCTCTGCTACTAAGCCGGATTGATAGCCTTGTTCTTTTAAGGAGGTTCCCAAAATAACTTTTGTAGCGATTTTCGCCATTGGCACATTCGTAATTTTGCTTAAGAAAGGTACTGTTCTACTTGAGCGAGGATTTACTTCTAGGACGAATACTTCTCCTTTAGAAACAACGTACTGGATATTGAGTAAACCTACGATTTTTAATCCTTTTGCAAGCCTTGTTGTGTAATCTACTAATGTTTGCTTAATTTCAGCAGATAGGCTTTGTGAAGGATAGACAGCGATCGAATCGCCTGAGTGTACTCCTGCTCGCTCAATATGCTCCATAATTCCTGGAATTACTACATCGGTGCCATCACAGATTGCATCCACTTCAATTTCTTTCCCTGTTAAATAACGATCAATTAAGATTGGCTGTCCTGGACTTGCTTTAACAGCATTTTCCATATAAGGAATCAGCTCTTCTTCTTTATAAACGATTTGCATCGCTCTTCCACCTAATACATAAGATGGTCTTACAAGTACTGGGTAGCCAATTGATTGTGCAACTACAATTGCTTCTTCAACTGTCAACGCTGTTTTTCCGTCTGGCTGTGGTATACCCAATTCTTGAAGACTTTGTTCAAACTTATCCCGGTCCTCTGCACGATCTAAGTCTTCTAGAGATGTTCCTAAAATTTTGATGCCGCGCTCTGCTAATGGACCAGCTAAGTTAATTGCTGTCTGTCCGCCAAACTGAACCACTACTCCTTCCGGCTTTTCTAAATCAATGATATGCATGACATCTTCAATCGTAAGTGGCTCAAAGTAGAGTTTATCTGAAATACTAAAGTCTGTTGAAACAGTCTCTGGATTATTATTGATGATAATGGCTTCATATCCTGCTTCCTTGATTGCCCAAACAGAATGAACCGTTGCATAGTCAAACTCAATTCCTTGTCCGATGCGAATTGGTCCAGAACCAAGGACAACAATGCTCTTCTTATCTGTAACAACCGATTCATTTTCCTCTTCATAGGTTCCATAGTAGTATGGTGTTTCTGATTCAAATTCAGCAGCACATGTATCGACCATTTTATAGACAGGTACAATGCCTTTCTCTTTTCTCCAGTTATATACTTCGAGCTCTGTTGTGTTCCAAAGCTTTGCAAGCTGAATATCAGCGAATCCTTTTTCTTTTGCTTCTTTTACATATTCCTCATCAAACGGATGATTAATTAACTCTTTCTCGAACTTAATAATGCCTTCCAGTTTGAAAAGGAAGAAGAGATCAATTTTACTCCACTCATGAATGGTTTCTATGCTTATGCCCCGATTAAGTGCCTCTGCTATATAAAACAATCTTTCATCACCGGCAACTCTTATTCGTTTCTCGAGTAATTCATCACTTGTTTCATCTGCTGCATTTAGGGAGAAATGATATACTTTTGCTTCTAGAGAGCGGATTGCTTTTAGTAAAGATTCTTCAAAAGTACGGCCAATTGCCATTACTTCCCCAGTCGCTTTCATTTGGGTCCCTAAATTACGTTTTGCTGATTCAAACTTATCGAAAGGAAAGCGTGGGATTTTACTTACTACATAATCAAGGGCTGGCTCAAAGCTTGCATAAGTTTTTCCCGTTACAGGATTCATCATCTCATCCAATGTTAAGCCTACTGCAATTTTTGCCGCCAGCTTTGCAATTGGATAGCCAGTTGCTTTACTAGCAAGGGCAGATGAACGACTTACTCTTGGGTTTACTTCGATAATATAGTATTGAAAGCTATCTGGATCTAAGGCAAGCTGCACGTTACAGCCGCCTTCAATTTTTAAGGCACGGATAATTTTTAAAGATGTATTTCTTAGTAATTGATATTCACGGTCGCTTAATGTTTGGCTTGGTGCCACGACAATACTGTCACCCGTATGGATCCCTACTGGATCGATATTTTCCATATTACACACTACTATGGCATTATCATTGCTATCACGCATTACTTCGTATTCAATTTCTTTAAAGCCCGCGATGCTTTTTTCTAATAAACATTGTGTAACTGGGCTATTTTTTAAGCCGCTTGTTACGATTTCTTCTAATTCTTCGTCATTATGGCAAATCCCTCCACCAGTTCCTCCTAGTGTAAAAGCAGGTCTGACGATAACCGGATAACCAATTTTCTCCACAAAAGCTTTTGCTTCCTCCATATTGTGGATAATATCACTAGCTGGTACAGGTTCACCTAATTCATTCATCAAATTACGGAAAAGGTCGCGGTCCTCTGCCTGCTGAATGGCAGCTAGCTTCGTTCCTAGTACTTCAACTCCACATTCCTCCAACACACCAGCATCGGAAAGCTCAACAGCAAGGTTCAAGCCAGTTTGCCCCCCTAATGTTGGAAGAATAGCATCTGGTCGCTCTTTGCGGATAATTCTGCTGACAAATTCAAGTGTTAATGGTTCGATATACACTTTATCTGCCATTTCTGTATCTGTCATAATGGTTGCAGGGTTGGAGTTTACTAGAATAACACGATAGCCTTCTTCCTTTAAGGCGATACATGCTTGCGCTCCTGCATAGTCAAATTCTGCTGCCTGCCCAATGATGATTGGTCCTGATCCGATTACTAATATACTTTTAATATCTTTACGCTTTGACATATGCGGCACCTTCCTGTTTGTGAGATTGTATCATTTCCATAAAACGATCGAATAAATAGTTGGCATCCTCTGGTCCAGGTGAAGCTTCTGGATGATATTGCACGGTAAATGCTGGATATTCCTTATGCTGTAGGCCTTCAATTGTTCCATCATTTAAAGCAATATGTGTTATTTCTAAGTTTGTATGTTTAATAGATTCTTCCTCTACTGTATAGCCATGGTTTTGCGATGTCAGCGAAACCTTCCCTGTTAATAAATCCTTCACTGGGTGGTTTGATCCTCTATGACCAAACTTCATTTTCTCCGTGTTTGCCCCACTTGCAAGTGCGAACAATTGATGACCTAGACAGATTCCAAACAACGGTACTTTCCCAATAATTCCTTTAATTGCTTCAATGGACTCTGGTACATCCTTTGGATCCCCAGGTCCGTTAGATAACATCACACCATCTGGACTTAAATTTAGAATGTCTTCTGCTGAAGTGTTATAAGGAACAACGATTACATCACAATCTCGTTTATTTAATTCTCGTAAAATACCATGCTTCATGCCGTAATCTACTAAAACAACGCGGCTTCCACGGCCAGGACTTGGATAAGGTTTCTTTGTTGAAACTTGCTTTACTTGTTCTGCACTTAATGTAATATCTTTTAATTTTGCAATTACATCCTCAGCATTTTCTTCGATGCTGCAAATGGCGCCTTTTAACGTTCCATATTGACGGATAATACGGGTTAATTTTCTCGTATCTATTCCTGCAATTCCGGGAATTTTCTTTTGTTTAAAATATTCGTCTAATGATAGTTCATTTCGCCAGTTTGAAGGGAAATCACACACTTCTTTGACAATAAATCCATGGATGGCAGGCGTTATCGATTCAAAATCATCTCTATTGATGCCATAATTCCCCACTAAAGGATACGTAAGTGTGACAATTTGTCCACAGTAGGATGGATCGGATAGAATTTCCTGATAGCCTGTCATACCTGTGTTAAATACTATTTCACCAAATTTTTCTGTATCGGCACCGAAGCCTTTTCCGATAAATACTGTGCCATCTTCAAGAATTAGTTGTTTTTTCATGCGTGTACACTTTCCTTTCTCCAAGCAATCTTTCCACTAACGATTGTTGCAACTGGCCAACCCTGACATTCCCAACCAGCAAATGGAGTATTTCTTCCTTTTGATAAAAATGTTTTAGGATCAATTTTATTCGTTTCATTTAAATCAAGAACGACAATATCTGCAAGTTTTCCTGCTTCTAATGTTCCAGCATCCAGCTTAAAGGCTTGTGCTGGTTTTACTGTTAAATAATTTATTAACTGTTGTAATGTCATTATCCCTGTTTTCACAAAGTTTGTATAAAGGAGCGGGAATGCTGTTTCTAAACCAACAATTCCGAATGGTGCAAGCTGCATCGTTTGTGCTTTCTCTTCTGCTGTATGTGGTGCATGGTCTGTTGCAATAAAGTCTATTGTTCCATCTAGCAGCCCTTCGATTAAAGCTTCACGATCCTCTATTCCTCTTAGCGGTGGATTCATTTTATAGTTTGTATCAAGGGATGGAATATCGGTATCTGCTAATAGTAAGTGGTGTGGTGATACCTCTGCAGTCACTCTTATGCCAGCTTTTTTCGCATCTCTTACAACACGTACAGATTCTTTTGTACTGATATGGCAAACATGATAATGACAGCCTGTTGCTTCTGCTAAAAGAATATCTCTTGCAATTTGGACTGATTCACAAACACTTGGTATCCCATTTACACCGTTCGCCTTCGAAAATTCCCCTTCATGGACACAACCTTTATTAATGAGGCTGTTGTCTTCACAGTGAGCGACAATCGCCATATCCAATGCAGCAGCTTGCTTCATTGCTTCAAGCATTTGGCCAGCTTCTTGAATTCCCACGCCATCATCTGTAAAGGCAAATGCCCCTAATTCTTTAAGCGCCTTAAAATCAGTAAGCTCCGTCCCTAATTGCCTAATGGTAATGGAGGCATACGGTAAAACATTTACATTTGCTGTATTTTTAATTCTTTCATTTAATTTATGTAGATTTTCGACAGTGTCAGGCACAGGTCTAGTGTTTGGCATATTCGCAATCGTTGTGAATCCGCCGCGTGCTGCTGCCATTGTCCCTGTTGCAATTGTTTCTTTCTGTTCGCCGCCTGGCTCTCTCAAATGAACATGTAGGTCGATAAAGCCTGGAGCAACAACTTTTCCAGCTGCATCAATCACTTCATCTGCAATTGCTTTGATTTCCTTTGCAATCATCTTAATTGCTCCATTATCAATCAAGATGTCGTTCTGTTCTAATTCCCCTATAGTATTAAGCAACTGGCCATTTTTGATAAGTATTGACATGTTCATTTCTCCCTCCGATATTTTCTAATGATCTTTTTAGTACACTCATGCGGATAAATACACCATTTTCCATTTGCTTAAAAATTCTGGAGCGTTCGCATTCCACAAGCTCATCGGCAATTTCAACATCTCTGTTTACTGGGGCAGGATGCATGATAATGCTTCCTTGCTTCATTTTTCTTTCTCTTTCTATTGTTAGTCCATAAAGCTTATGGTAGCTTTCTTTGTCAAAAGCAGCTCTTTCGTCACCGTGCCTTTCATGTTGGACACGCAGCAGCATCACAACATCGGATGTTTCAATCGCTGTATCAATATCTTCATAATTTGCATCTTGTAAGACTGTTTCATCAAACCATTCTCTTGGTCCGGAAAAAACAACCTCTGCCCCTAGCCTTGTCAGAGCATCTGCATTAGATCTTGCAACACGGCTATGGCTAATATCACCGATAATACTTACTTTTAAGCCGTTGAAGCGTTGGAATTCCTGCTGTATCGTTAGAAGGTCAAGCAATGATTGAGTAGGGTGATGACCACAGCCATCTCCTGCATTAAGGACTGGTATATTTACTCTTCCGACTAACTCATCAAAGTAGCGGTCATTTTCGTGCCTTATGACTACAGCATTTACTCCTATTGATTCCAGCGTTCGAACAGTATCATATAGTGTTTCTCCTTTCACAACACTTGAGGTTGTCGTTTCAAATGGAATCACTTCAAGTCCTAACTTTCTTTCCGCTACTTCAAAGCTGCTTTTTGTTCTCGTGCTAGCTTCGAAAAAAAGATTTGCTATAAAACATTGATTTGCCGGCCGCCATATTTCTCCATCTGCAAATTTTTGTGCATCTCTTAAGATTTCCTGAATCTCTGTAACGGTTAACTCAGTCGTCGTTAATAAGTTTTCCATGATACTACCTCCCGTTATTTGCTGCTTTTAATAACTTCACTTCGCAAAAAAACGCCCTAACATACTCGTTAGGGCGTCAAAAATTTCACTTTTGCATAGATTTAGGCAAAGTAAACCTGCGGCTATAATCTATGCATCGTTTTTGGCACCCTTATAAGTCTCTCTGTACTTGTTTAAAAGGTGTTCTTATTTAGTTTCATCTACTGCGATTGAATCTTCGAATAAATCTTCTTTTGCTTTTTCTCTACCAGGTAATACTAGGTTTAAAATAATTCCGAGGATTGCAGCAAAAGCCATTCCCTCTAATTTAAAGTGTTCACCCATATGAATCGAGAATCCGCCAATTCCAGTTACAAGGATGACAGATGCAATAACTAAATTGCGGTTTTTATTGAAATCAAGCTTTGCTTCTACAATAATTCTTAATCCAGATGATGCGATGATTCCGAATAGAAGGATAGATACGCCTCCCATTACTGGTGTTGGGATAGACTGTATAAGGGCAGCGATTTTTCCGATAAACCCAAAACCTATTGCTAATACTGCTGCTCCTCCTAAAACATATACACTATACACTCTCGTTATTGCTAAAACCCCAATATTTTCTCCATAAGTTGTTTTTGCAGGCCCCCCCATTAAAGCAGAGATAATCGTCGCAGTTCCATCTCCTAAAATACTTCTGTGAAGGCCAGGATCTTTTATATAATCTTTTCCAACTACTTTACTTAATACAAGCTGATGACCGATATGCTCTGTTAGTGTGACGATTGCCACTGGAACAAAGATTGTAAGTAGTGCAAGGTTTATCGTTACAGGATAATCTACGAATGGGAAGATAAAATCTGGCATTGCAAACCATTTGGCATCCAAGACTCCTTGAAAGTTAACCACCCCTACAAGCAAGGCATAGACATAGCCGATTACGATACCTGCTAATATTGGGATAAAGCTGAATACTCCTTTGCCAAACATCGTGAAAAGGATGGTTGCAAGTAACGTTACTAGTGCAACAGAGATATAAAGTAAGCTGTATTCTTGATTCTCAGCTCCATTATTTATATACATTGATTGTCCAACCGCTGTTGTAGCAAGCGCTAATCCAATGACCATGATTACAGGTCCGACAACGATTGGCGGTAAGATATTCATAATCCAACGATATCCTGCTTTTTTAATCGTTAAGGCAACAATTCCATAAACAATTCCGGCAATAAAGGTGCCGATCATGGCTGCGCCTGGTCCGCCGCCCGGCATTGTCTTCGCCGCGATAACTGGTGCGATAAAAGCAAAAGAGGAACCTAAGTACGCAGGTACTTTAAATTGTGTAATGATTAAGAATGCGAGCGTACCTATTCCACTTGAGACTAAAGCAACCGCTGGACTCAATTCAATTAAGAATGGTACTAAAACAGTTGCGCCAAACATGGCGAATAAATGCTGTAAGCTTAAGGTAATCCATTGAAGGGCACTTGGTTTATCATTAATTCCTAATAAGGGTTTTGTTTCGTTCATTTCTGTCTCCTCTTTCTGTTAAAAAAATTGAGTATAAATTAGTTATTAATATCCCCTATTGAACAAATAAAACCCCTTTTCTGCGCAGCAAAAAAGGGGTTTTAAGCAGGTTTAAAGAAACCTTAGGAAAAAACTCCCCTTTTCAGCCTCACAGGACTGCTTTTAAAAGGGATCTATTTAATTTTCAAATATATTTACTTCATCATGACCATCGACTTCATCAAGCTCAACTACAATTTTTTCTGAACTGGAAGTAGGAATGTTTTTCCCTACATAATCAGCTCTTATTGGAAGTTCTCGATGACCTCTGTCCACTAGAACCGCAAGCTGTATGGATGCTGGTCTACCCATATCCATCAGTGCATCCATTCCGGCACGAACAGTTCTTCCTGTATATAATACATCATCTACCAGAATGACTTTTAAGCCTTGGATATCTGTTGGAATATCTGATCCTTTTACTAATGGTTCTTCATTCTTTGTTTTCTTCGTTAAATCATCTCGATATAACGTAATATCCAATTCGCCAACTTCGATTGGCTTTCCTTCTATTTGGGCAATTTTTTCGGCAAGACGATTTGCAATATAAATACCTCTTGTCCGAATGCCAACTAGAATACAATCTTCTATCCCTTTATTCTTTTCAATAATTTCATGAGCGATTCTTGTTAATGCTCGTCTAATTGCTTGATCGTCTAGTACAAGTGCCTTTTTCGACATTTTGATCACCATCCATGCTGTGATTCAATCTTAAAAAAATATCCTCTCACCCTTTTGGATGAGAGGATATACGTATACTAAGATAGCTATTACTAAAAATAGCTAGAATCCGTTACCTTCTCAACCTCACAGGATTGATTTAAAGGACTTATTCAACTAAAGTTATCTTAATATATGATAGAGCGCTTGTCAACGATTATTTCGTAACGTATCTAAAAGCTGTTCATATTCTTTAGGTAAGGGTGCTTCGAACTCTAAATATTCTCCAGTTCGTGGATGTTCAAATCCTAGTAAGCCAGCATGAAGTGCTTGACCGCCAATATCTAGTGTTTTTCTTGGTCCATATTTAGGATCTCCCACAAGCGGATAGCCAATATACTTCATATGCACACGAATTTGGTGGGTGCGTCCCGTCTCTAATTGGCATTCAATATAAGTGTATTCCGCTATTCTTTCTAGTACATGAAAATGAGTAACCGCGTGTTTACCCTTATCTACAACAGCCATACTTTGTCTGTCTTTCGTGTCACGACCAATCGGTGCCTCAATTGTCCCATAATCATGGGGAATAGAACCATGTACTAATGCCTTATATTTTCTCGTTACAGTTTTTGCTACTAATTGATTCACTAGACTTTCATGAGCAGCATCATTTTTAGCAACCATCAGCAGTCCAGACGTATCTTTATCGATTCGGTGAACAATTCCAGGTCTCATCACCCCATTAATTCCAGAAAGATCTTTACAATGAGCCATTAGACCATTCACTAATGTTCCTGTTACATGGCCAGGTGCTGGATGTACAACCATTCCTTTTGGTTTATTTACTACGATAACATCTTGATCTTCATAATAAATATCCAAATCCATTTCCTCTGCCTCTACATCTAGCTCAACTGCTTCCGGTACTTCAATAGCTACTACATCGTTTAAAACACCTTTATACTTTGTTTTAACGGTTTGTCCGTTAACAGTCACATGACCGTCTTTTATCCATTGTTGAACCTGCGTTCTTGACCAATCTGCATTAATTGTGGAAACAATCTTGTCGATTCGTTCATTTACTTGCTCACTTTGAATGATATGTTCCTTTTTTTCCATGTTTCTTCTCCTTCTTTGCGTCTCGATCCTCCCTCAGCATCACTAGGATTAATAAAATAACACCAATTACTAAAGATGAGTCTGCAATATTAAATATAGGGAAATCATAATTGAAGATATACGTATTGATAAAGTCGACTACATATTGATGTCTGGCACGGTCAATAAAATTACCAAGCGCACCACCTAAAATTAGACCCAGTGCGACGCCGTATAGCATTTTTCCTTTTGTACCAGTTTGAATCAAATAAATTAACCCAATCACAACAACGACGGTGATAATATAGAAAAATACCATTTGGTTTTCCAGCATGCCCCATGCGGCTCCACTATTACGATGAGATGTTAGGTAGAAAAAATCTTTTATTACTTCGATGCTTTCCCCCAGCTCCATATTTTTTACAACTAACCATTTTGTCCATTGATCAATAATAATAATAATAGCTGCAATTATGTAATAAAACACTAAAGTTTCCTCCAATTCTCGAGTCTCCTTTAGCATTTTAGCATAAACTAGATGAAAACGATAGCTTGGCCGCATATTTCCATTTGAAGTAGTGTTTTAATCAGTGGATTGACTTTCGATAATAGGATTGAATGCTGTTTATATCGTTCTTTGTCCTAATTATCGGAACCATCTCTAACAAATCAAATGGTAGCAATTCACCAGACATTTCACACATTCCAAAATTGCCATTTTCTAATTTTTGCATCGTTTCTTCTACATCTTTTAGTTCGTCTTCAATATATTTGTTTATTTTTGAATCTCTTTTTACGCTTAACGTTGTTACTAATTCAATTTGTGTCATACGGAGTTCTGTATAAAGCTTTTCAATAGTTGAATTCAATTCCATTACCTCCGTTTCTTTAATTATTTTTAGCATTTCCATTGAAGGAGACAAAAACCGATTAAAGATTTAACAGGCATAACAACTATTAACGGAGGTGGAAGTATTTCACTTCTTTTCACATGTATAAAAAATTCCCTCCGCTTTATGATAATAGCCAGGTATGTCTTTTACACTATGTAATCACTTTTCTGTTTTCTTTTTCCCAATAAAAGACTTTTCCAAAACTTTTTTCCTTTTATAAAAAAACCCAAACAAGTGATTCGAAATATTTTTTCGAATCCTTGTTTGGGAGTTAACTTCAGCTACTGGAAAGTTTATGTTCCAGTCTCCTATATAGTTTTTAATAATTTTCTTCTACTACATGTGCGCATCTTTCACATAGTGTTGGATGTGCTTCCACTTTACCGACATCTGTTGTTACAGTCCAGCATCTTTCACATGTTTCACCAGCTGCTTTTGTAACGACAATGGCCGCATTTTCAAGTTTTAAAGCTTCTTCAGGTGCGTTATTGTATTCACCAGCAATTTCGAAACCTGATACGATAAATAGTTGCTGTAAGTTTTCTTGAATGGAATTTAGAAGGGTATTTACTTCTTCATTAACATACAATGTTACTTTCGCAGCAAGTGATTTACCGATCACTTTTTGATTACGAGCTTCTTCTAATGCTTTCAGCACATCATCCCGTACAACCAAGAATTTATTCCATTTTTCTTCTAACACATCACTATTTTCAAATGTTGTGTATTCTGGGAAATCAGTTAGCTGTACACTTTCTTCTTGTACAGAAGAGATATGATCCCAAACCTCATCCGCAGTATGCGGTAAGATTGGTGCAACTAATTTTGTTAAGCTGATTAAGCTTTCGTAAAGAACGGTTTGAATCGCTCTTCTTTCTTTATTATTTGCTGCTTCAATGTACAGTACATCTTTTGAAAAATCAAGATAGAATGCACTTAAGTCCAGTGTACAGAAATTATTAATATTATGATAAATCGTAGAGAATTCGTATTTATCATAGGATTCTGTTACGTTTTTAATCAATTTATTTAATTTAATCAGTATAAACTGATCAACTTCACGTAATTCATCATAGGAAAGTCCATCTGTTTCTGGATTGAAATCAGCAAGATTTCCTAATAAGAAACGGAATGTATTTCTAATTTTACGATATCCTTCTGTTACTTGTTTTAAAATTGCATCAGATACACGTACATCTGCTTGGAAGTCTACAGAAGCTACCCATAGTCGTAAAATATCTGCACCTAATTGATTCATAACTTTTGCAGGAATCATTACATTTCCTAGTGATTTACTCATTTTACGGCCTTCTCCGTCTAAAACAAAGCCATGACTTAAAACAGCTTTATAAGGTGCTTTCCCAGTTACCGCTACACTTGTAGATAAAGAGGAGTTAAACCAGCCGCGATATTGGTCAGAACCTTCTAAATATAAGTCAGCAGGACGTTGTAAATCATCTCTTTCTAGCAATACAGCTTGGTGAGAAGAACCAGAGTCGAACCATACATCCATAATATCTGTTTCTTTCGTAAATTCTCCATTAGGGCTTCCAGGATGTGTAAATCCTTCTGGCAATAATTCCTTCGCAGACTTTTCAAACCAAATATTTGAACCATTTTCTCTAAATAAATTAGAAATATGCTCAATTGTTTCATCTGTAATGATGCTGTCACCGTTTTCTGCATAGAACACTGGAATTGGCACACCCCATGCACGTTGTCTTGAAATACACCAGTCTCCACGATCCCGAACCATATTAAATAATCTTGTTTCGCCCCATGCTGGAACCCACTTTGTTTCTTTTACTGCATCTAATAGTTCGTTTCTAAAGTCTTTAATAGAAGCAAACCATTGTGCGGTAGCACGGAAAATAACTGGTTTTTTCGTTCTCCAGTCATGTGGATAGGAGTGAGTGATAAATTGCAGCTTTAATAATGCACCAGCCTCTTCAAGTTTTTCTGTAATCGGCTTATTCGCTTTATCATAGAATAAGCCTTCAAATCCAGGTGCTTCTTCTGTCATTACCCCTTTATCATCAACAGGACAAAGAACTTCTAATCCGTATTTTTGACCAACTAAGAAGTCATCTTCCCCATGTCCAGGAGCAGTATGAACACATCCAGTACCCGCATCTGTTGTTACATGTTCTCCTAACATTACTAAAGAATCACGGCCGTAGATTGGATGTGCAGCTAGAATGTACTCTAGGTCTGCCCCTTTCACTTCTTGAACAACTTTTGCTTCTTCCCAGCCAATTTCTGTTTTGACACTTTCCAATAAGTCTTGTGCAACTAAGTATTTGCTGCCTTTTTCTTCTACTACAACATACGTTAAAGTAGGGTGAACAGATATACCCAAGTTAGCAGGAATTGTCCATGGAGTAGTTGTCCAAATAACGATTTGTACATCCTCTGCTAGAATCCCTTTGCCATCCTTTACTTTAAACCCAACATAAATGGAGGCAGACTTTTTGTCTTTATATTCAATTTCAGCTTCAGCAAGAGCTGATTCACTTGTTGGAGACCAATATACCGGCTTTTTACCTTTATAAATATAGCCTTTTTTCGCCATTTCTCCAAACACTTTAATTTGCTGTGCTTCATATTCAGGCTTTAAAGTAATATAAGGATTTTCCCAATCTCCGCGAACCCCTAAGCGTTTAAATTGTTCTCGTTGACTGTCGATTTGCCCTAATGCATATTCTTCACATAGCTTACGGAACTCGGCAATCGTCATTTCTTTACGTTTAACCCCTTTATTGGTTAAAGCTTGTTCGATTGGCAGACCGTGTGTATCCCATCCTGGCACATATGGTGCTTGAAAGCCAGTCATTGATTTATAACGTACAATAAAATCTTTTAAAATTTTATTAAGCGCATGTCCAATATGGATATCCCCATTCGCATATGGAGGTCCATCATGCAAAACAAACATTGGGCGACCTTGAGTACGTTCCTGCACTTTTTCGTAAATGTTCATTTCTTTCCATTTCGCTTGAATTTCAGGCTCACGATTAGGCAAGTTTCCTCTCATCGGAAATGCTGTTTTTGGCATAAGCAACGTATCTTTATATTCCATTTTCTTCCTCCAACTTAATTCTCTTTTTTCATGTATACTTCCATCTAACCAATATTCTATAAATTCAGTATAGACAGCAAAAAACCTTCTCATCCCCATGAAAGGGACGAGAAGGTCGATCATTAGGTTCCCGCGGTACCACCCTTATAGATAAAAGTTTCTTTTATCCACTTAGACATTTTTTAACGGCAATGAACCGCTTTTTCTTACTTAACTTTTTCAGAAAAAGACTCCAGGGTGATTTTCAATTTCCAACTTATATCAGGCTCCCACCATCCCTGATTCGCTAATCATAAGTTTTTCGGCAATCTACTTTCCCTATCAACGCTACATGAATATATATATTTGTGAAAAATTATATTGCAAATCTACCTTATCGTCAAGGCCATGGCCTTTATTTTGTAGAATTTAACTCTGATGCATCTAATTCGTATTCTAATAAATGATCCCAATCATCGTTGTTTAACATATCTAATTGTGCTTCAATCAGCATTTTGAAACGTGTACGGAATACTTTTGATTGCTTTTTCAATTCTTCAATCTCTAGCGCAATCTTTCTTGCCTTTGATAATGATTCGTTCACAATTCGATCCGCATTCTTTTCCGCTTCTTTAATAATTAGTTTTGCTTCTTTTTGTGCATTACGTTTAACTTCCTCAGCAGCCTCTTGTGCTACAACAATTGATTTATTTAATGTTTCTTCAATATTATTATAGTGGCCGATACGGTCAGTTAACTCGTTTAATCTTTCTTCTAGTTCTTTTTTCTCGCGGATAATATTTTCATAATCTTTAATTACCTGATCAAGAAATTCATTTACTTCGTCTTCATCGTAACCACGGAAGCCTTTGGCAAATTCCTTATTATGAATATCTAACGGCGTTAATGGCATAAAGCCACCTCCCAAACTTCAATTTCTTATGTATCATCCTTATTTCGACAGTATTACCGGATTTCCTGCATTATTTTTAAAAAATAAGAAGAAACATGAAAAATAATGCTGCTAAAAAATATTGTATCATATATACTCGATAAAAAAACTATGTTTTTTGTCTGAAATAGAAATTATGGGAACTCCTTCATTTCTGATTTTTCACTTCAATTTACCTACTACAATTCTCCATTTATCTTTTTTTGTTTTACCTTCAATAGATTTAATCATGGCCCTACCTGCTCCGCGCACTGAGAAGACATCTCCTTCTTCACACATAAAAGAGACATTTTCATTTAAAGTGAAATTTACTTTGACTAAGCCTTGAGTAATATAGGTCTTTGCTTTTTCTCTTGAAAAATTATAAATAGCAGCAACAATGGCGTCAAGCCGAAGAGAAGTAATAGTCGTTGTCATCTCTGTCCAATGTTCTTCTGTTAAAATTATGTTTTCTAAAGATACAGCAGCAAGTGTTACCTTTGCTTTTCCGATAGAATCAAGTTGAAGTCTCACATAATCCTCAACCTCACTAGCAACGACAAATTGAATATCCCCGTCAAGAACGAATATATCTCCGAATTTACTTCTATTTAATCCAAGAGACATTAAACTTCCTAAAACATGCGGATGCTCTATTGTGATGAATTTCTTGGGATAATTCACTTCTAATAAGGACAAATTAAAATCCGCTTCCATCGGTTGATAATATTCAGGGTATAGGATAGCTCTTTTTCTTTCCGCTTGTTCATGGCCGCCAAAAAATGCATATTTCACTTCCTGATTTTCTCCGATAATCATCCGAAGAACTTTCTGTTCACGCGGATCCAAAAAATCAGTCAATTTCGGTGCATAAGTATTCGCGACATAACTTTGCCAATTTTGCACTTGATCGATAAATTCTCTTTCTTCCGGACGAAAATGTTGATAAATTGACATCTTTGTAACTCCTTTTTGGCATAGAAAAAGGGCTGCCTTAGCCCTTTTGACTTTTTATATAAACCATAATCCTAATTGTTGAATTCCCATTCCTGCAAGATTTAATACGAAGATAGCAACAATTGGCGAAATATCAATCATACCAAGGGGCGGAATAAACCTTCTAAAAATCTCTAAATATGGTTCACAGATTCTAGCTAGGAACATTCCAATTGATGTTTCACGAGCATTGGGAATCCATGACATTAGAATGTAAATAATTAATGCATAAGAGTAATACTGTAATAATTTAGCTAACAAATAGATAATCATTGTCATTCGGTTTTACCACCTCGTATTTTCGTATTCTGCATCTTGCAGGATTTGCGAAATATTCCCTGAAACTTCTACGTTATCCGGCGTACACAGGAATATATCCGTACCGATTTTCTGGATATCGCCGCCAATTGCATAGACAGTTCCACTTAAAAAATCAACAATACGTTTCCCTTGATCTTTTTCAATACGCTGTAAATTCACAACAACTGCACGGCGATTTTTTAATTGATCAGCAATATCTTGTGCTTCTGCGTATACACGAGGTTCCACTAAAAATACTTTCGATGACTTCTGTACACTTTGTAAGCTCACAACATTTTGACTGTTTTTCGGCTGTTGCTGCTGAATATGATGGTTATGGTTATGCTGACTGTGAGTGTGCTGTACAGGCTGCTTATAATTTCTTGCCGGCTCGTTTGGTTCTTCTTGATAGTTTACTTGACCTTCTTCATAATCTTCATCTTCTAAAAAGAAGAACGTTTTAATTTTTGATTTTATGCTCATTTCACTCGCCTCCTATTTCTCGCTTCCTACTAAAGCAGTTCCAATTCTTATCATCGTTGCTCCCTCTTCGATCGCAATAGAATAATCATTCGACATTCCCATAGAAAGCTCTGTACATGGAGCATATGGTAATTGTAGTCCTTTTACATCTTCCTGAATGCTTTTTAATTTTCGAAAGCATTCACGCAAGAATTCTTTATCATCTGTAAATGGTGCCATCGTCATTAATCCAACTACCTGAATATGTGGATATTCGGACAACTGTTTAACAAAATCGATAACTTCCTCTGGCTTCATTCCATGCTTTGACTCTTCGTTCGAAACATTAACCTGTACAAAACACTTTATGGTTCGCTTCGCTCTTTTATGTATTTCTTTTGCTAAAGAAAGCCGATCCAATGAGTGAATGTAGTCTACATAATCTATAATACCTTTTACTTTTCTCGTCTGCAATGATCCGATAAAATGCCATATAGGCTTGTCTTGTAGAACGTCATACTTTGCTAATAATCCTTCTTCACGATTTTCCCCTAAATGAACAATCCCAGCATCGAGTGCTTCTTTTGCTCGCTCTATTGTAACATATTTTGTGACAGCAATTATCGTAACCTCTTCTGGCTGACGATTCACTTTTTTACATGCCGCTGCTATTTCTTGTTTTATTTCATTAAGATTATCTTTCACTAACATTTAATTTCCGTCTTCCTCTCTCCATCCAATATAACTCATCATTCTTCCAGTTTTCCCTTTATCTCTTCTGTGAGAGAAAAAATAAGCATCATCTTCGTAAGTACAATAGTCAGTTAGATGAATATTACTTTCAAGCATACCACTTTCTAACAATATCTGCTTGTTTGCTTCTTGTAAATTCAGTCTGTATTGTCCTGGAGAAATAGTCGTAAATGGCTTTTGTTGCGATTGTATCGCCTTTTCCACTTCATTGATGACACGATCATCCACGACATAATGGCGCTCTGAGATAGAAGGACCAACAACAGCGAGCACTTCTTCTCTTGGAATCTTATGAGAAGCAAAGACTTTCATCATTTCCCCGGCAATACCTTTTACGGTTCCTTGCCATCCAGCATGAGCGATACCTACCGCTTTTGTAGCTGGATGAATAAAATATAATGGAACACAATCCGCAAAACATAAAGTTAATAATATATTTTTTTCAAAAGTAAACAAACCATCCGTATCTTTTAACGCACTATCATAATCGCTTGCACCCATACCTAAATGCGCTTGTGTTACTTCCACAATATTAACCTGATGTGTTTGCACAGCACCAACCCATTGCTCTAATGGGAAAGATAATTTTTGCGCTAGTTCATTACGGTTTGCAACCACTGTATCCTTTTGATCATTTACGTGAAACGCCATATTTAAACTTGCATAATCGCCTATACTTTTCCCACCATTTTTTGTTGTGAAACCAGCTATTAAATTCGGAAACTTCCGCTCCCATAAATCAAGATTGAAAAACTGCTTATTTCTTAAAATAAAAGGTTCCATTATCTAACTCCATCTTTTTGTTTTAGTTTACCATATGGAGCTATCATTGGTCACAGAAAAACATATTTTTCTTTAGAAATAAGCTTGCATTTATGAAATTCACTCTTTTCTTCCCTGCCATTCCTCTCCCTTTTATTTTCCCTCACTAGAGCTATATATAGTAAAATTTTATACCAATAGAAAAGGCTAGACAATCATTAAAGTACCTACTTTAAGAAGTCTAACCTGTTTTATTTCCTATTTAGCTTTGAATGTTTTTATTCATTTGTTTAATAGCAGCTTTTTCCAATCTTGAGACTTGCGCTTGTGAGATGCCGATCTCATCTGCCACTTCCATTTGTGTTTTACCTTGAAAAAACCGCTTTCGCAAAATCAACTTTTCTCGATCATTTAATCGGCGCATTCCTTCTTTTAATGCTAATTCTTCCACCCACTGTATATCCTTGTTCTTTTCATCACTTAATTGATCCATTACATAGATCGGATCTCCACCATCATTATAGATTGGTTCAAAAAGCGATACTGGATCTTGAATAGCATCTAATGCAAAGACAATATCCTCATGTGGAATGTCTAACTCTTTGGCAATTTCCTCAGCTGTTGGTTCTTTTGATGTTTTGTTCATCAACCTTTCTCTGACCTGTAATGCCTTATAAGCAATGTCTCTCAGAGATCTGGAAACCCTAATTGGATTATTGTCGCGTAAATAACGACGAATCTCTCCAATAATCATCGGAACAGCATAGGTGGAAAACTTAACATTTTGACTTAAATCAAAATTATCGATAGATTTCATTAGACCAATACAACCCACTTGAAATAAGTCATCCACGAATTCTCCTCGATTATTAAATCGTTGTATAACACTTAATACGAGGCGGAGATTCCCATTTACGAGACTTTCCCTTGCGGATGTATCTCCCTCATGCATTTGCTTGAAGAGCAATCTCATTTCTTCGTTTTTTAACACTGGAAGCTTTGATGTATCCACACCGCAAATTTCTACTTTATTTCGAGTCAATCTATTTCCCTCCTCACAGGAGCTGCTGTACAAAAAACAGTATCTCCCCGAGAAGGAAAAATATGCATGGGATGAATTTTTGTTAAATTTCCAATTTACGCTAATTTTAACTGAAATTATGTGGGACAAGGCTTTTCAAACGAAAAATTTTTTTAGACCATTTTATTAAATTCTTTTTGTAGTCTTTTAATAATCCTTTTCTCTAATCGAGAAATATACGATTGGGATATCCCAAGCATATCCGCTACATCTTTTTGCGTTTTTTCTTCTCCCGTTCCTAAACCAAACCGTAATTCCATAATTTGTTTCTCTCTTTTAGACAATTGGTGAAGCGCTTTTACTAATAGCTTTTTATCTACACTTGCATCTAAATCTTTCGTTATAATATCATCCTCTGTCCCCATTACATCGGAGAGAAGAAGTTCATTTCCATCCCAATCAATATTTAATGGCTCATCAAATGAAACCTCTGAACGGATTTTATTATTTCTGCGCAAATACATCAATATTTCATTTTCAATACATCTTGAAGCATATGTTGCCAGTTTTATTTTTTTCTCCGGATTAAACGTATTAACCGCCTTAATTAATCCAATTGTGCCAATGCTGATTAAATCTTCGATGTTAATCCCAGTATTTTCAAACTTTCTTGCGATATAAACAACAAGGCGTAAATTTCTCTCTATCAGCATCGAACGAGCTGCTTGGTCTCCTTTTGGGAGTTTTTCTAAAAGGATTTCCTCTTCTTCTTTCGTTAACGGAGGAGGCAGTGCTTCACTTCCACCAATATAAAATACTTCGTCTGTTTTCAATCCAAGTTTCATCAGTAATTTGTACCAATAATAAGATAAGCGAAGCTTCCATTTACTCATGTGCATTTCCTCCTTCTAAACGATGATTTTCGTGAGTATAATATATTAACTAACCTTTTCTTCGATTGATTTTTTTCCTAAAAGCATTTTCGGATGAACAATACAATCAAATATGCCCTCAGCAGATAGAACTTGACTGGTAAACGAGATTAATCCCTTTTCCACAACAATTACTTCCTGCTCTTTTTTTAAAAACAAAGTATCCGGTTTCACGGCAATAAGTAACTGGTGGTCCTTGCCAACTACCTTATATGGAATAATTCGCATCTTGCTTTCCCATTCTGGTGCGATTGGTTGACTGCCATAGATAATGGCTTCTGGCTGCTCCGTGAGACGAATTATTTCTGCTGGCATATCCTTTTCTATATTTTTCAAAGATACAAACATTACTGGAAGGCGGGAAATGGGATCATATACTTGATTACCACTATCCACCAGACCCTTGATAGAAAATTCTTTTCCCCCTATTTGAAAAATAACGTCGATTATTTGTTCATATTGGATTTTTGTCACTTCCATCCCTTCCAGATTTCTTCTCGAAAAGTACCAAACAATCGGAAATCCTAACAAAACAAAAAGCCAACTTATCGGATCACCAAACCCTTTAATACTAGCAAGAAGGACAGAAGAAGAAAGATCGAAATCAAACTGGATAAAATAATGAGCACCTATCAATGTTCCTCCGATTAAGAAAGTAGCTAAGTAAAATATCATTAAAGCTTGGATATAGGTACGAAATCGCTTATATCCAAAAGCCGTTGCCACCATCACAATAGAAAACAGAAGCTTCGATATGGGATGATTAGAATAGGGACTGAGCGGCGTTATCGAAAAAAGGATAATAAGGGAACCAATTAGCCCTCCAAGCAATATTCGCCAATGGATGATTTTTTTCTTTAATAGAATGCCTGTTAAATATAGTAATAAACTGTCAAACAGTAAATTTAATAGCCATATCACATCTAAATAAATGGCCAAGCATGTAACTCCTCCTCTCTTTTATAAAAGCAACAAAAGAAGTAAATCTTCTCTCTACTAATCTGTTACGAAAAAGTATAACGTACTTGTTCTTGAAATTCTGTCACTTTCTGTAATCAAAATATCAGAAATTTGCTCTATTTCTAACGGTTTTTGTCACTATATCTCCTCTGTTAAAAACTTTAAGTTCTAGCGAAATATTATCAGTTTTTTTACTAATTCTAAGGAATAAAAATAAAAGAAGCGATGAGGTTTACTATAAATAAAAGGGGAGATTGCTTCATTTTTGAAAGAGAAAACAAAAAAACCTTTCCATTATGAAAAAATGGAAAGGTTTTTGCTATAGAAATAATTACCTTCTGCGGTTTCTATTTCTTAAGAATGTCGGGATATCTAAAGCATCCTCTGGTTGTTGTGCATTGCTTCTTGGTTGTTGTTCCTTTTGCACATGCGGCTCTTCGCGTTTTACTTCTCTATTGTTAACCTGATTATTAATAGGGTTTGTATTATTGTTATTTGGCTTTAAACCGCCAAATCCAGGTCTATCTGGCTGCAGCTGCGATAAATCTTGGTTAAAGCCAGTAGCAATCACCGTAACAACAATTTCATCTTTCAAATCATCATTGATAATGGATCCGAAAATCATATTTACATCTTGATCGGAAGCGGATGCCACAATATCGGCTGCCTCTTGTACTTCATACAAGCTTAAATTCGTACCACCAGTGATATTCATTAATATTCCTTGTGCTCCATCAATGGAAGTCTCCAGCAGTGGCGAAGAAATTGCTTTTTTCGCTGCTTCAGCTGCACGGTTTTCCCCTGCTGCAACACCTATGCCCATAAGTGCAGAACCTTTATTCACCATAATTGTTTTCACATCAGCGAAATCTAAGTTAATCAGACCTGGTGTTGCGATTAAGTCAGAGATACCTTGTACACCTTGGCGTAATACATTATCCGCTTCTCTAAACGCTTCAAGCATCGGAGTTGATTTATCTACGATTTCAAGTAAGCGGTCGTTTGGAATAACGATCAATGTATCCACAGCATCCTTCAATGCTGTAATTCCGCTTGCAGCATGTGTGGATCTTTTTCTTCCTTCAAAAGTAAATGGTCTTGTAACTACCCCTACTGTTAATGCGCCTAGGTCGTGGGCGATTTGAGCAATAACTGGTGCAGCACCTGTCCCAGTTCCGCCACCCATTCCTGCCGTAACAAAGACCATATCTGCTCCTTTTAATGCTTCTTCTATTTGTTCTTTGCTTTCCTCAGCAGCCTTTTTCCCTACTTCAGGATTTGCACCCGCGCCTAATCCTCTTGTAAGTTTTCCGCCAATTTGCATCTTGATTTCTGCTTTAGATAAATTTAATGCCTGTGCATCTGTATTCACAGCGATAAACTCTACCCCTTGTAGCCCATGCTCAATCATTCGGTTAACAGCGTTATTTCCACCGCCACCTACTCCTATAACCTTTATTACAGCTAGTGAATCTATATTTGTATCAAATTCCAACATGACAAATCCTCCTAATTCGTCGATATTCAGCAGTATCGAACTGTCCGCATCTCAAGTCTTGGTGATATGGAGTAACATACCATTTTAATACCTAGACTGACCCTAAACGACTCTCAGCCTTCTCGAAGTTCTTTTTATCAAAATTATGCTTGTCCTATTAAAGACATTTCATTAATCAAAGAAATATCCCATAAATTTCTTAAACTTTGAGGGTTCTTTTTCCACTTGTTTTTTCTCATAAGCTGGTTTTTGGGATGCTGTTTTTTGAACTTTTTCCCTTGTTTCAGCAGGAACAGTAACAGGGTTATGAATATTTCCCCCTTGAAGTTTACTATTTTTATAGGAGAATTTAATTAAACCAACTGCAGTAGTATATTGTGGCTCTCTTACTCCGATATAATCAGGAATAGCAATTCTAACTCGGCTTTGGAAAATATCTTGCGCTAATTCTAAAATTCCCTTCGTACTAGCTACTCCTCCAGTTAATACGAATCCTCCTGGAAGATCGTATACTCCTAGTCTCGCTAGTTCATGACCAACAAGTTCAAAGATTTCTTCTAATCTTGCTTCTATAATATCAGAAATCTCCAATTGATTAAATTGCTGATGCTGATCGCTTCCGATAATAGGAACGCTGAATACTTCCTCTTCAGAAGCATGATCATAAAAAGCATAACCATACTTTATTTTTATTTTCTCTGCATCTTCTGTTGTAGTTCGAAGACCAATGGATAAGTCTTTGGTAATATGATCTCCACCTACAGGAATAACGCTGGTGGCTTTAAGGAATCCATTTTCAAATACAGCAATTGTAGTAGATCCTCCGCCTATATCTACTAACGCCACTCCTAAGTCTTTCTCATCTTTTGAAAGCGCAAAAGATCCTGCGGCAAGTGGCTGCAAGGAGATATCTTGAATTTCAAGACCTGCTCTTTCCACACATCTTAAGGTGTTATGTAAAATGGTTTTACTTCCAGTAATAATAGTACCTTCCATTTCCAATCTTACACCAATCATTCCTCGCGGATCAGTAATTTCATCTAATCCATCTACAATAAATTGTTTAGGAATTATATCAATAATCTCTTTTTCTGGGGGAATGGAAACTACCTGTGCAGCATCCTTTACCCTAATTACATCTTCAATTGTAATTTCGCGATTTTCACTTGAAACTGCAACTACTCCACGTGAGGTTTGCAGATTTACATGATTTCCCGAAACGCCAACAACTACTTGCTTTATCTCCATCCCAACCATTCGTTCGGCCTGCTCAATTGCTTGTCGAATAGAATGAACGGTTTCATCTATATCCACAATTGAACCTTTTTTTAAACCTTCTGATGGGACGATGCCTACACCAATAATATTTAAAGATTCGTTAATCATTTCTCCAATGATTACTTTTATGCTGGATGTACCGATGTCTAGACTTACATAAAGTTCATTGCTGTTCATTCTCGGGCACCTCCTTTTGCATTTTAAATAATGTGAACAACAAGTTATGTCATACAGTCAAAAATTCAACTTTTTTATCAGAAGTAACGTCTGCTATTTACATAGTTTATTTGATATACATAAAATAATCTAATCTTCACAACTATTCTATTGTATACCAGGCAACACCATATTTTCACTAAGTTTTCGCAAAGTGTCAACACAATTTTGGTCTTTTTTACTACAAATAGGACTAATTACTTATTCCACAAGGAAATATCGTAATTCACTTCCACTATATCTATTAATATTTAAATTATTCGCCAAAACTAATATATTCCCTTTTTTCTCTGTCAACTTTTTTCATTTTTTTCAAGAGAATGCGCATTTGATTTCTTTAAGATAATACTGCGGATGACAGCTATATTTTGAAATAGTCGAACACCAAATGCAAAAATAGCCGCTAAATATAAGTCTACACCAAGATGTACACCTAGAAAAGCTAAACTTGCTGCAAGAGCAATATTAAAGAAGAACCCAGTTACAAATACTTTCTCGTCGAATATATTTTGCAGATGAGCACGAATTCCTCCAAATAAAGTATCCAGTGCAGCGAGAACAGCGATTGATAAATAGTTAGCATATTCGTCTGGCACTTTTATATCGGTTAATAATCCCAATACTATCCCAACAATCAACCCAAATATAGGAAGCCACATTAAGAATCTCCTCCTTTACTTGTACTTACAGGCTTCATATAATGGATATTTATGGGGTTACTATATGCTGGAATGTTGATCGGTTCTTTTGGCATCACGACATTCAATAACAGATTAGATAAGAAAAATTCATCTGCTGACTTGGAAACCTTCATGTAATTAAATAGTTTTTCAGCAGTGTCAGCATCCTTCGCTATCACTTTTATTTCAATTGGCAGCTGATTCAGGGGGTTCCCATCCATTTTTAACACATTGTTAATTTCACGGATAACCGTTGTATTTACATAACGATTATCATTTATCGCTATCTCCTCAGCACCATATAAGTTTAATTCATTTACTAACCGTTGTAATAATTCAGAGGTAACTACTCCGGGATCTTCACCTAAAAGAATTTCTGTACTGACAGGCTCAATCTTTAAGATAATTCCCTTTCCCGTTACCTCTGTTAAGCCCGCTTCCTGCTTTAATTCTGCCAAAGTCTCTTTCAATACCGCTTCTTTGCTTCTTGGGGTTTCATTCTCATATTCTTCTATCTTTCCATTAGTCGAACGTATCTCATCTATTAGCTTTAACTCTATTTTTTTCTCTTGGATAAGATCTTCTCTTAACTCCCAAGTATCTCTCGTGTCTCGGACAGCAGGTTCTTTTATTGTCTGAAATTGAACTGCTATCATAAATCCAGCAATAAGCGTAATTCCCGTCATGGTTATAAATTTCTTATTCAAAGCGCATCATACTTTCTAAATCATACTTATCGTTAATTAACATTTAAAGGATCCATTTGTATCATTCTTTTTTTCTCAAGCGTAAATCTTATATTATCATTTACTAACAAATCCTTTACGCCACCATTGATATTTATTGCGCCTTCTAACACATCGCTGTCGCCAATTGCCGTAATAACAAAAGGGGCCGGGTGCTGGTAACCATCTATTTCAATTACGGGACCATTACAAAGGATATAAGAATTATGTGCTAGTCTTTGTCCATTGATACTAATCGCTTCTGCACCAGCAATATACAGCTCGTTAATCACTTTAAATACATGATGCTCATGTACCAAATAATTATTGACATTATCTTCCTTTGGATTATACTCACCATCTTCCAAAGCAATTTGTACCCCTTCCCCTTTTACTGCAACCTTTCCTAAATATATCCGGTATTTTTCCGCATCTTCTGCCAAGTTATAATAAGTCTCTGCTTCATTAGAAAGCTTCTTCTCTAATTGAACCAATTCCCTTTGGTTTCCCTTTAACTCCTTATATAACTCATTATTCTTTTCTTCCTGCTCGATTAGCTCATTGCGCAAATCCAAATCTCTTTCAAATTGGCTCTCGTTCAGTCCTTTACCTTCATCTTTTTTTGTATTTTGATAGGAAAAAGAAATCATAAATCCAAGTACAAGAAAAACTAAGGAGAAGATAACATTTCTTCTTCTTTTATTATTCTTCACCCTTCTTTTCCCCTTCCGAATCAAAAGCTTTAAAATAGGAACCTACCTCTAAATCAATAACGCCTTTTTTATCTGTATTCAACTGGGAAATGATGGATGGATAATGCTGCATCTTATCAGAAAAAGAGGATAAAGAAGCTAATACCTGATTCCCATCATTCATATATACAGTAACACGCCACTTATCTGTATTCCTAGGAGTATACCTTACTTCAGAAATCGCATTATACACTTCTGCTGACAGTTTATTTAGTTCTTCCCCTATTTTTTTGATTACTTTATCATCGCTCTTCATATCCTTAATAATAGGAGCATCATAGGGACTATTGGTCATTGCTCTATCCTGCAGCATCTCCCCATTTTCAAGAAGTGGAATAAATTCATTCTTTACTTCAAAGTAAGCAATCTTCCTGTACTCTTTTACGTCTATATGAACAGTATTTGGAAAAACAATAGAAATCTTAGCAGATTTAATTCCACCTGAGTCTTTTAATTTCTCTGTGAGCTTATCTTTTTTGATTGTCCAAATATTTGTTTTGCTGTTAATTCCGCTCATTTTCTCCAAGTCTTCAAAAGAATATAAACGATTCCCCGTAATTTCGATGTTTTTCACATGACTTAAAGGTGATTGGAAGTATATAACGCAAACGATGATTAGGAAGAATAGAAGGAGAAGGAAAATAAGGCGGCGATTCGCTTTTCTTCGTCTCTGCTCTTTTAATTTTGGAATTCTATCTTCTAAAGAAACTACCTTCCCTTTTTCCAAAAAATCACCCCGATATTATTAAATAAGGAAATAGTACATAACAATACAATAGGTTGTCCACCTTTTTTTAACAAACACATTTTCTATTTGCTATCTTATTTTTTCTTGTTATTGATTACTTCCTTCATGACATTATACAGCCTCATTGCCGCATCAGGAATACCTAATTTTTTGGAAGCCTCTTTCATCTCCTTCAGCAAAACAGGATTTAGCATGATAGTATCCATTTCTTCTATCAATTTTTGGCCATTCATATCACGTTCAAGGAGCATTTTGGCTGCTCCGTTACTTGTTAATGCATGTGCATTTTTTTCTTGATGATTATTCGTTACATAAGGACTTGGCACAAGAATGCTCGGAATACCAAGCGAGGTTAACTCACTTAATGTTGTTGCGCCGGCTCTTGCAACAGTTAAATCAATACTCGTTAATACTTCAGGCATATTATGGACAAATGGCTTAATAATAACATTTTCCGGATTGCCGACACGCTCTACTTCTTTCTTTACCGCTTCGTAATGTACCTCTCCTGTTACATAAAGAACTTGATAAGCTTTTTCCCCTAATTGTGGTAAAGCCGCAATTACAGCATCATTTATCGGTCTTGCCCCTCTGCTCCCGCCAACAATAAGAACAGCGGGTTCTTTTAATTTTAATCCGACTGATAAGCGACCTTTTATTCCATCCTGGTTTAACACTTCGGATGCCCTTGGATTCCCAGTCATCACTACTTTTTCATCTGGGAAAAAAGAAGCAGCTTCTTCAAAACAAATCGCTACTTTATCGACATATCTACTTAAAAACTTATTGGTCAACCCTGGAACACTATTTTGTTCATGAATAATAGTCGGTATTCCAAGCTTAGCTGCCGCATATACAACCGGGCCACAAACATATCCGCCTGTTCCGATGACAACGTCTGCTTCAAATTCTTTTAAAATCGCTTTACTTTTTTGTACACCTGCAATAAATCTCCAAACTGTTTTCACATTTTCTGGGGAAAGTTTTCGTTTAAACCCTGTGATATGTATTGTTTTAAATGGAATATCTTCTCTTCTAACTAATTTACTTTCTAGCCCTTGCTCTGTTCCGATATAAAGAAATTCAGCATCCTTCACTTCTCTTTTTATTTCGCGAATCAATGCTAATGCAGGGTATATATGTCCCCCTGTTCCTCCGCCGCTTACTACTATTTTCATTCTTTCCACCTCAAAATACTTCTCATCTCTACTTTTTCCTGAAAAAAACGTTGTTTTCTTCTCTTTTACATTATAGCTTCAAATAACATAAAACAGAAATAATCTTCTGCTATTTTTTAAGATATTTTTTAGCTTTGCCGTCATCTCCCAAATAATAGATACCTTATTGTACTATATTTTAAACTTGCTTTATGAATATCTTGAAAATGATAATGAAATGTAATACATTTCGTCTTCCTACAAGTCATATTGTCATGTTTGAAAAAAATTTATCATATGTGTGAAAAAAATAAATTTTTTGTATTCTATAACACGCCTTCCCTTTTTAAGGAAGAAACTACTATGATAAACAATCTTTAGCTTTCCACATAAAAAACCTAGTAAAAGAGAATGCACTCACTTCACTAGGTTTCTATAAATTCTATAAAAATATCCAATTATGAGGCTTCCTCTCCTATTAAAGGATAAGAGGCTGCATTTAATACCGCGAAAATCGGCTGACATTTAGAAGGATGCCTATCGCTATTAACATAAGTGTCAGCGATGAGCCGCCATAGCTTAAAAACGGAAGTGTAATCCCTGTAACTGGCATTAGCCCTGTTACCACCCCAATGTTAATCATAACTTGAATTGCAACCATGGAAATGATCCCGACTGCCACAAAGCTTCCAAATAAATCTTGAGCTCCTAATGCAATTCTTATGCCTCTCCAAAGTAAAAGTGCAAATAATAATAAAATCAGAGAGCCGCCGATAAAGCCTAATTCTTCTGACAGAATCGCAAAAATGAAATCTGTCTGGGGCTCAGGCAAGTAGAAGAATTTTTGTCTGCTTTCCCCAAGGCCTAAACCGAATAAACCGCCTGGACCAATTGCATATAAAGATTGGATTATTTGAAATCCGCTTCCTAATGGATCTGACCACGGATCCAGAAAGGATGTTATCCTTTTAATCCTATAAGGAGCTGATGCAACCAGTCCGATAAAACCAGCTACTCCAATAAGACCTAATATAACAAAATGGCGAATGCGAGCACCAGCAATGAAAATCATGACAATACTTGTACCAACCATAACTGTCCCAGTACCTAAATCCGGCTGAAGCATAATCATTCCGAAGGCAAGGAATACCAGACCTAATGAGGGAAGTAACCCTTTTTTAAAAGAGGTTATATGCTTTTGATTTTCCGATAGAAATTTTCCTAAGAAAAGAATCATTGCTATTTTCATAAATTCAGAGGGCTGAATGGAAAAAGCTCCTACTCCAATCCAGCTTTGTGAACCATTTCGAACTAACCCCACTCCAGGAATTAAAACAACGACAAGTAAAATAAAACAAACAATAATAATCGGTTTAGCCCAGGATCTCCATATCCAATAATCTAGATTCATAATAAATAACATTGCTGCAATTCCGACCCCTGCAAAAAGCATTTGCCTTTTAGCAAAGAAAAAAGAATCACCTAAATTTCGTTCCGCCATAACAGCACTAGCACTATACACCATGATTAACCCTATAGCTAGCAATGTAAATGTAATAATCATTAAAATTATATCTGGAGTCGTTTTTTTTGATGGCACCATTAACACCTCGAACCTGCAAGATTAAGGGCTTGCAACAAAGAAAAGCGATTTATATCCAGATTTCTTTGTATACTACTGAGGAATCGGATAAAAAAAAGAAAGCTCTGTAAATCATCAGTTAAAACAGGAAAAAGGGAAGATTGTTCCTTCCACCCCAATTTAGATGAAATGGAACCTGCATCCTTTTTCTACTAACCTTGTTATCATTTACAGAGCTTACTTTAAAGTAAGTATTTTATATGGATACTTTTTTATTTCTATCCATATAGATCTCAAGTTTTCTTTCAACGCCTACTTACAGACAAGCCCTTATTTAAGCATATGCACCGCATTGATAAAAATGTCTCCTCTGACTTCAAAAGTTTTATATTGATCCCAGCTTGCACATGCTGGGGAAAGAAGAATAACATCTCCGCTTTCTGATAAGTCATAGGCAGCAGGTACTGCTTTGTCCACATTATCGACGCGTTTAATGGTTTTTATTCCTGCAAGCTTGCCTGCCTTCTCCACTTTTTCAGCAGTTTGTCCAAAAGTAATCATAGCTTTTACATTTTTAAGAGATGGAATGAGTTCATCAAATTCATTTCCACGGTCCAGTCCACCAGCTAGCAGAATAACCGGTTCATTAAAGGCTGCAAGGGCATTTTGTGTTGCCAGGATATTCGTTGCTTTCGAGTCATTATAGAATTTCCGTCCGTTAACTTCTTTAATAAATTGCAGACGATGCTTAACCCCTTTAAAGGTACTTAATACTGCAAAAATACTTTCATTTGTTACACCTGATAATTTTGCTGCTGCAACAGATGAAAGGATGTTTTCTAAATTTAATGCACTTAAATACGTTATATCTGACAATGCCATAATTTTTTGATCATTAAAATAAATAATATTATCTTTTACATAGGCCCCATACTCAAGTTCACGTTTTGCAGAAAAAGGAATAATCGTTGCATTGCTGCTGTTCGCGATATCCATGACAATCTCTTGTTCGACGTTCACAATTAAATAGTCACTTTCATCTTGGTTTCTCGTAATGTTTCCTTTTGCCTTCGCATATTCTTCCCGTGTCCCATGATAATCTAAATGTGCCTCATAAATATTTGTAATGATCGCAATTTTCGGCTTGAATTTTTCAATTCCCATTAATTGAAAGGAGGATAATTCAATCACTATTTTATTATCTTCCTCTGCAACTTGGGCTACATTAGAAGCAACTGTTCCAATATTCCCAGCTATCAGTGGCTTTTTCTTATCAACTTCTAACATATCAAACAATAAGGTTGTGGTCGTTGTTTTCCCATTTGACCCAGTGATCGCAAGGAATGGGGCTTCGGAAACTCTATATGCTAGTTCTACCTCTGTGATGACAGGAATGCCGCGCTCCACCGCCCCTTTAATCATTGGATTAAAGTAAGGAATGCCAGGGTTTTTTACGATCAGCTGGAAACCTTCCTCCAGTAACTCAATAGGATGGCTTCCGCAGATAACCGTTATTCCTTGTTCTAATAAACCTTGCGCTTCCGGATTTTCATCCAATGGCTTACTATCATTTACTGTTACAAAGGCCCCTAAATTATGTAGTAATTGAGCTGCGCTTACTCCACTTTTAGCAAGGCCTAATACTAGTATTTTTTTATGATGAAAATCGTTAATCTGCTTCATTATAACCACACCTCAATATAAATTCCTAGAGCGGCGAATAATAATCCTACCGTCCAAAATGTCACAACTACTCGCCATTCAGACCAGCCAACTAGTTCATAATGGTGATGTAATGGACTCATACGGAAAATTCTTCTTCCTGTTGATTTAAAAGATATTACTTGAAGAATGACTGAAAGTGTCTCAATAACAAATACTCCACCTATTAATATTAACAAGATTTCTGTCTTTGTTAAGATAGCAATCGCTGCAATAGCACCTCCAAGTGCAAGTGAACCAGTATCTCCCATAAATACTTTTGCTGGATGGGCATTGAATACTAAGAATCCTAAAACTGCGCCCACAATGGCTACCGAGAAAATACTAATTTCAAACTGTGATTGACTCCATGCAAGGACAGCAAACGCTCCAAACGCCACAGCAGAAGTCCCAGAAACTAATCCGTCCAAGCCATCTGTTAAATTCACCGCATTAGAAAATCCAACTAACCAAAAAATAATAAATAGTGCATAGAACCAACCTAATTCTAGTGGTTTATCTACAAAAGGAATCGAAATAGCAGTAGAAAATTCGTTTTCGCGTAAAACAAAGTAAAAAATAAGCGAAATAACAATCTGCCCTAATAGCTTTTGTCTAGAAGTTAATCCTAAATTACGCTTCATCACTACTTTTATAAAGTCATCTAAAAAGCCTAACAATCCAAACCCGACTAATACTAAAAGTAATAAATACGTCTTAATCGTCGGCTCTGAAAATTTATTAATCATTACCAAAGTCGTTACCACAATGGAGAAAATAATCATTAAGCCCCCCATAGTTGGCGTTCCCGTTTTTTTCTGATGAGATTTCGGTCCTTCTTCTCTAATGCTTTGTCCGAATTTTAATCTTCGCAAGAAGGGAATAAAAAAGGGAGAAATTAATACCGTTATTAAAAAGCCTAATAGAATCGTAAAAAAGATAACTTTCTCCTGCATTTTAATTCCCTCCTTTCACTTGATTGTTTGTATTTAACACATGCTCTCTAATTACCGCTATATCATATGTTTCTATATGGGAATTCAGACTGTTTTCTTGCAAAAAAATAAATTTAGTTGTTTTTTCTTGTGCTTGTAATTGTTGCTCGTAAATTTTGCTCATTTTTAATATGCCTTCCTTTAAATCTTTTGTATAAAAAATTGGAAAATGATTAGGTGTATAGATTGGGAGTTCCATCCCCTCTTCCCAAATCGCTCCAATTGCTCCATTTGTTATAGCAGCACTCAAATCACCAGAGTTATCTTTATATAATGGAATAAACAGTCCTTTTGGCTGTTCGCACTCTGCTAAGAATGACACGGTTTGAAAACGCAAATCTTCTTTCACAAACCCTTTTGCTTCAGGTATAGCCTGGAGGATTAATTTATAGGACAGTGTCATTTTTTCTCTCCTCTATCGCTTCTTTTGCAACTAAACGGTCATCAAAATCTAACACTTTAGAACCAATAATTTGATACGTTTCATGGCCTTTCCCTGCAATTAGAATAACATCATCAGGCTGGGCTTGATCAACAGCAAAGGCAATAGCCTCTTTGCGATCAGAGATTATTGTATAATTCTGTTCTCCCTTAACTCCTTGCTCCATATCTTTTAATATGGCAAGCGGATCTTCACTTCTAGGATTATCGGAGGTTAGGATAGCATAGCTCGCTTCCTCGCAAGCAATTTTCGCCATTAAAGGACGCTTCGTCTTGTCTCTATCTCCCCCACAGCCAACGATTACATATATGTTATTCTTAGCAAATTCTTTTACCGTTTGCAAAGCGTTTTGCAAACTATCAGGTGTATGTGAATAATCAACGATCACTGAAAAATCTTGGCCGGCATTAACCGTTTCAAATCTCCCTGCGACTCCTGCTACCTTTTCAAGTGCATTGATGGTCACTTCCATTGGAATATTACTTGCAATTGCAGCACCAATGCTTGCTAGTGTATTATACACGTTAAATTTTCCAACCATTTTCAACTGGACAGAATGTATGCCAAGCGGAGAATGTAAATCGAATGATGTACCTGCTGCCGTGATTTTTATATTTTTTGCCATTATATCAGCTTCTGTATCAATTCCATATGTTAGAATATGAGCCGCTGTAATGGTTTCATACTCATTTGCTGCTGCATCATCTTTATTTAGAATAGCAAATTTCGGCTTTTCAGACGAAAAGGCATTTCCTAGTCTTGTAAAAAGCAATCCTTTCGCTTTTTTATATTCTTCCATCGTACCATGATAATCTAAATGATCTTGACTAAGATTGGTAAAAACAGCAATATCATAATCACAGCCAAATACTCTGCCTTCTACAAGGGCATGGGAAGATACTTCCATAACAGCTGTATCAACTTTTTGTTCCACCATTTGATGAAACAGCTTCTGAAGTGTCACAGCTTCTGGAGTTGTATTTTTTGTTTCTTGTATTTCCTCACCGATTTTGGTATACATCGTACCGATGATTCCTGTTTTTTTATGCGCCTCTTTTAATATAGCATCTATTAAATGGCTAGTTGTTGTCTTTCCATTTGTACCTGTTATCCCAATAAGCTGAAGCTTTTGGGTCGGCTTTTGATAAAATACATCTGCAAGCACACTACTAGCTCTTTTTGTATCTTTTACAATGATAACTGGAATAGGCAAGGATAAACTTCTTTCTGCTATGACAGCGACTGCCCCAGATTCATATGCTTTTTGGGCAAAATCATGACCATCCACTGTATATCCTTTTATACAAATAAAAAGACTGCCATCTGATACTTTGCGATTATCATTCTCTATTGATTTTATTTCCACATCTTCTCCGGTATAAGAAGTGTATGGCTGTAAACTCTCAATAAGTTTTTTTAATTGCATCGCTTTTTGATTCCTCTTTTCTCTAGCTCTATATGTAATCTTTGATTGCTCATAAATATTAATTATATACTAAATAATGAACCAGCCATATAGATTATACAATTTTCTTAGCGTATATTATTTTACATGATTAAAAAAAATTTATCTATGTTGTACCTTATTGTTGGAGAATTTATATTAGAAGAATAATTTAAGATAGAGGAAAATTTTAATTATGTACATACGAGCTCGATTCCAGTATTAACAGGATCTAGAGGCTTTTTTTATAGGGGAAAGAGAAGCGGCACGTATTATTCGGCCGCCTCTTATCCAATTAATTAAACTGAATCAAAATGGTTGATCCTTCCTTCACTTTTGTTCCAGGTTCTGGAGACTGCTTAATCACCGTATCCCCGCTTCCGCTTGAATCAATTTTAAGATTAATAAACATTTCACTAATATCTTTTTTCGTATGCCCAACAAGGTCTGGCACTTCTATTAATGGATTTTCCGGATATTTATATACTTTGTCAATTTGATCTTTACGCGGTTCCACACCAAGGGCTCTCAAACTATCTCCCATAATCGCACCAACAATTGGAGCAGCAACCGCACTACCGAATTGCACCGTTCCTTTTGGGTTATCTACTGCCACGTACACAACTAATTCAGGATCATCAGCAGGTGCAAAGCCGATAAAGGAAAGAATATAGTTATTTTCTAAATATCTTCCACCAGAAGCTTTTTGAGCCGTCCCAGTTTTTCCACCAACTCGATAGCCTTCCACAAAGGCCTTTCCTCCAGATCCCTTTGCCACAACATTTTCTAATGCCCGTCTCACTTCTTTAGATGTTTCTTCAGAAACTACCTTTCTCTTTGCAACAGGTTTTTTCTCCATAACTACTTCACCTGTAGATGGATCAATCAATTCTTTTGCTACATAAGGAGTATATAAAGTACCTCCATTAATTGCGGCAGATAGTGCCGTAACTTGCTGAATTGGTGTTACGGCGACACCTTGACCAAATGCTGTAGTCGCTTGCTCCACCGGGCCTACTCTGTCCATGTTAAACAAAATCCCTTTTGATTCTCCTTGTAAATCAATTCCTGTTTTTTGCCCAAATCCAAAATCACGAATATATTGAAACAGCTTATCTTTGCCAAGACGTTCCCCTAATTCTACAAAACCAGGGTTACAAGAATTTTGAACGACCTCTAAAAACGTTTGCGAGCCATGTCCTCCTCGCTTCCAGCATTTAAGTTTTGCTCCACCCACTTCTGCATACCCTTTATCATAAAAAGTGTCCTTATCTAAGTCCACTTTTCCTTCTTCTAAAGCTGCTGCCAATGTAATAATTTTAAAGGTAGATCCTGGTTCATACGAACTCCAGATCGGTAAATTACGATTATAAACAGTGGAATCCACATTTTGAAAATCAGATGGATTAAAGCCTGGTCGACTTGACATTGCCAAAACCTCGCCAGTTTTTGGGTTCATCGCAAGTGCGATAATCGATTCAGGATCATAGGTTTGTTGAGCTATATCCAATTCTCTTTCTACAATCGTTTGAATTTTTGTATCAATAGTAAGGACTAAATCATTCCCATTTACCGGAGCTTCATAGGCATCAGCCATATCATTCATTCTCTGCCCTTTCGCATCCGAATAATATTGAACAGATCCCTTCTTTCCCTTCAACTCATCATCATATTCCAGCTCTAAACCTATTAGCCCTTGATTATCAATACCAGCAAACCCTAATACATGGGATAAATAATTTCCAAAAGGATAAGATCGCTTTGAATCTTCACCAATATATACACCGTCTATATCAAGTGCACGAACTTTTTTGGCTTTTTCATGCGTGATTTTCCTGCCTTCTTTTAAGCGAACACTCATCTCCCTTTGAATAATCTGCTTATAAACAGATTCCTTATCTGCTTCTAATACTTCTGCAAGCTTTTCAGCGGTGTCGGCTGGATCTTTAATTTGGCGTGGTACTATATAAACCGTTGGCGCACTGACATTAGTGGCAAGCGCTATTCCATTGCGATCCAAGATCTCTCCTCGTTGTGGCTCAAAAGCAATTTGTCTACTCCATAAATTTTTCGCTTTCGTTGTAAGCTCGTCCCCTAGAAAAAATTGAACATACGCTAATCTTGTATCAATTATTAGAAAAATAACTATCCCAGCAACAAGCGCTATCAACAATCGCTTCCGAACGGTTACGTTTGAAACCCGCATACAGATGGAACCTCCTTTATACTAACTCAATTGAAATATATGCTTGTACGAATCGGAATAGAACGGGGAGTATTGGTTAGTTGGTTTGTAAGGAGGGAGGGGATTTTGTGAGGAATTTTTTTGCTGAAAACCACTTTTCCTGCTTCTTCTGGTTATTTTGGTGTTCATCCCTTTGATGAAAACCACTTTTCCTGCTTCTTCTAGTTATTTTGGTGTTCATCCCTTTGATGAAAACAACTTTTCCTGCTTCTTCTGGTTATTTTGGTGTTCATTCCTTTGATGAAAACCACTTTTCCTGCTTCTTCTAGTTATTTTGGTGTTCATTCCTTTGATGAAAACCACTTTTCCTGCTTCTTCTGGTTATTTTGGTGTTCATCCCTTTGATGAAAACCACTTTTCCTGCTTCTTCTGGTTATTTTGGTGTTCATTCCTTTGATGAAAACCACTTTTCCTGCTTCTTCTGGTTACTTCGGCGTTCATCCCCTTGTTGAATACTGTCTGTCACTCATAATACGCCCACTGATGTACACCAATAAGCCTATAAAGCTTATCTAATATTCTCTTAATCCTTCGCATTCCTCCCGATATCAGACACCAGTCATGTATTTCTTTTGTCGTTATCTTTCTTTCTGGAAAAAGCAGCTTAAATTCTTTAACACTTCGTAAAACAGCTAACTCCAAGCTTTCTGTATATCCACATACATCACATTTGATCATTGCACTTTCTGTTGAAATGAACAGTGAGTTACATTTATCGCAAAGGATTCCTTTCTTAAGTTCTTCATAGGTATAACTTGGTATTCTTCGATAAGGTGATTCATCCATATGAAGAGCGATCAACTTTTCAGCAAAGACCGCATGCTGTTTTTTTACTTGTGATTTATTTTTTTCTAATAATTTAACATAACGATTTAATTGGTTAGGATAAATGCAAGGCAAATGAAGTGGAGCTTGATATAAGATAAATTCGGGGTTTATAAAAACAACGTGTGGAATAATTGTAATGGAGTAACCAAGCTGGTGAACTAATTGTCTTAATAATGAATCGGTTCGTTTTAATTGAGTAATAGGATTACTGATTTCTACTTTATTTTTTTTCTTATAGAATCGATCATTTTCATAATAAAAGTCACCTTCATAGTTCTTAATTTCATAGAGATGAAGTGCATCTCCTTCTATCAATAAGGAGTCGATTTGAAATGTCGTCTGGTGTGATTGTAATAATAAATCATTTAATATAATACTATTTGGGGCTAAATCCTTTAAATACTTATCAAACTTCCTCTCTCCTTCCCAGCCTTTCCCTTGATTTAAGTACTTTGTCTTCAATTCATCAGATAATTCCATTCGGCTATTTAATGATTTTAATAAAGCTAATTCCAGTGGTTCCCTTCTTTTCTTATACAATTTTTCACCCTCCTATTTTACTGAAGCATTACAAACGAACGCTTATTTCTAGTATACAATACCGCGTCCATCTCCAACAAAAAAGCTTCACTACATCTCAAAAATGTAGTGAAGCTCTCTCTTACTCTGGTTCTTTTAACTTAACCGATACCTTATCGTTTTCTTTAACCTTAGACCCTGCTTTTATACTCTGAGAGGACACATATCCACTGCCAGAACTTTCAAGTTTCAGCTTATTGAGGTCCACTACTTTTAAAACATCGCGTAATGACCAGCCCTTCATATTAGGAACTGTTTCTTTACCATCCGTCTTTAAGATTACTTTCTCGCCTTTTAGATAAGTATCTCCTTTGACTGGAAGCTGTTCTTCCACTGCCTTACCGTCTCCGATAATAACGGCATTCAGCCCTTTATCCTCTAGAATTTTCTTCGCCTCTTCTGCAGTCATTCCACTTAAATTGGGGATTTCAATCGGCTTCGAAATTACTTCTTTTGTTGGTACTATATCCATATACTGCAGACTGCTCTTCATGACTGAAGTGAAAATTTCAGCGACTGGTTCAGACCCAGTTTCCGTTTCCTTTAGCTCTGGCTGCTGAACAGCAACATACATTATTAATTCAGGATCATCCTTCGGAGCCATACCTAAAAAAGAAAAAATGTAATCATTTTTACCTTCTAAATAACCGCCGCCGCTTTTAGGAATTTGTGCGGTTCCTGTTTTACCGGCAACATCATATCCATCAATATTGAATTTTTTGTAACCCGTCCCTTTTTTACTCGTAATAACCGTTTCAAGAATATCGCGGACTTCTTTGGCTGTTTTGGCAGAGATTGGTGTTCCTGCCACTTGCGTCTCGCCTTTTTTGATAATTTTCCCTGTATTTGGATCTTTAATCTGTTCAATAACGTACGGCTTCACCATTTTTCCATCATTGGCAATAGCTGTTGCCGCTTGAATTTGCTGAATTGGTGTTAAAGCTGTACCTTGACCAAAAGCAGTTGTAATTTTTTCTATTGGCCAATTAAATACAATCGAGCTATTTGCTTCTCTAGGCAGATCGATTCCAGTTGGCTGATCAAGGCCGAATTTTGTTAAATACTCTCTAAATGTCTCAAAGCCGATTTTTTCCTTGGCAAGTTTCGCGAACGCTACATTGGAAGATCGCTGAACTCCTTCTAAATAAGAAATCTTTCCCCAACCAGCTCCATTATTATGATCTCCTATTCCTTCATATCTGCCTGACGGATACTCCTCGTTTGGATTGAATACTCCTTCTTCCACCGCTGCAGCTAAAGTAAATATTTTCATAGTGGATCCTGGTTCATAATTGGTTTCAATTGCTTCATTATGCCAGGAAGCTGTAATACCTTCTCTTGTTTCGGGATCAAAGGATGGTCTTTGACTCATCGCTAATATTTCTCCTGTTTTCGGATTAGCTACAATCGCAATCATTTTTACAGGATTATATTCTGCATTTACCTTATTCAGCGTATCTTCTAAAAAGGATTGGATTTTCTTATCAAGTGTCAAATAAACATTCTTGCCATTTTGAGCAGGCACGATTTTATCCTTACTGTTTGGCAAAATATAACCCCAAAAATCTTTACTATACTGCATACTGCCATTTGTACCTGTCAGCATTTTATTTAAACTTTCTTCAATACCTAATCTGCCTGTTTCTTTACCTTCATCCTCTTCTAAATAGCCGATAACATGGGAAGCAAAGATTCCATTCGGATAAAAACGTTTTTTCCCTTCAACAATTTGAATACCAGGAAGCTTTAAATCTTCAATTTTCTTTTTCGTCTCATAGGAAAGATCTTTTCCGGCCTCCCCAAATTCCACTTGTTTTGCGCCCTTTTTGGTTAAAATTCTATAAATCTCCGATTCTTTTAAATCGATATATTTTGCTAATTCTCTAGCTGTCAATTCGGGATCCGCAACATGAACATTTTTATCCAGATTCTTACTCAATGATTCATCTGTTACAGCAACTAGCTTATAGGAAACTGCATCCTCTGCAATTACGTCCCCATTGCGATCTAATATACTTCCTCTTGAAGCCTCTAGCACACGGGAAGTGTTATGTTTTTTTTCTGCTTGCGCAGCTATCTCTACTCCTGACACTTCTCCTGTCGCCTGAATATAGACAAACCGAATAACTAAAACAAAAAAGAGCAGACAAAAGAAAACAAAAAGGATGGCTGCTCCAACATTAATATTAGGTTGTTTTCGGATCATTGCTTAATGCACAACCTTTACATTGTCTTTACTAAAATCTAAACCTAATTTCCCTGCTACTTTGCGTAAGCGTTCAAAGCTGCTTAAATCCTTTACTTGTGTATCTAATTCTTTGTTTGACTTTTCAAGCGAATTAATGGAGCTTTCCGCTACTTGAATATCTTTATTTACTTGATAAATCTCCGATTGATTGCTTACAATTTTTACGCCGCCAATACAAATAATGACTACAAAGGCAATTCCTAAAATCTTCTCTCCAGGAGATAATAATGATTTAGTCTGTTTAATAACCTTTTTAACCGACTGCTTTTCTTCTTGTTGTTGATATTGATCCTGCTGCATTTTTCTTGCTAAGTTGCTCATTTAATTACCTCCTGCACCCTTTGGTTATTGTTTTTCTGCAACACGTAGTTTCGCTGATCTTGCTCTGTTATTAAATTCTAATTCTTCTTCAGATGGGATAATCGGCTTTCTAGTAATTAATTTCAATTCTGGTTTAAACTCATCTGGAATAACCGGTAGTCCTGGCGGCAATGGCGGCAGATCACTCATCTTTTTAAATGTCGACTTACAAATTCTGTCTTCAAGGGAATGGAAGGTGATAACGCTGATTCTTCCGCCTGGATTTAGTAACGTAATGGCTTGCTCTAACGAAGCTTCAAATACGCCAAGTTCATCATTAACTGCAATTCGTATTGCTTGAAAAACTCTTTTTGCAGGATGACCGCCTTTTCGTCTAGCTGGCGCTGGAATAGCTTCCTTAATTAATTCAACCAACTCTCCAGTCGTTTCTATTGGGCGATTTTCTCTTGCTGCCTCAATTTTCCTTGCTATTTGTTTAGAGAATTTCTCCTCTCCATAACGAAAGAAAATTTTAACTAGTGATTCATAAGACCAAGAATTAACAACATCATATGCAGTAACATCCGCTTCATTATCCATACGCATATCAAGTGGTGCATCATGGTGATAACTAAATCCACGCTCAGGAGTATCCAATTGCGGGGAAGATACACCTAAGTCATAAAGAATTCCATCTACATGTGTAATCCCTAAGTTGTGAATTTCTTCTTTTAAATAGCGGAAGTTACTTTTGACAATCGTCAATCTGTCCTTATATGGGGCTAATTTTACTTGTGCATTTTTTATTGCTACTTCATCTTGATCAAATGCAATTAACCTTCCACTGCCTGATAATTTGGAAAGAATTAATTCGCTGTGCCCTGCTCCACCTAAAGTACAATCCACATAAATTCCATCTGGCTTAATATCGAGAGCATCGACAGCTTCATTCAGTAATACTGTTGTATGATTAAACATGAATCCACACCTGTCTATAAATTTTTCTTGTAGGTAGTATTTATTATGTACATAGTGAAAAAATTAAATATCAAACCCAATCATATTTTCTGCAATTTCTGCAAAAGAATCCTCTGATTCGGAAAAATAATTTTCCCACTCTTGTTTATCCCATATTTCAATACGATTAGAAACACCGAGAATAACACATTCCTTCTCTAACTGTGCATATTGAAATAAGGGGGAGGCAATATTAATGCGACCTTGTTTATCAATTTCACATTCTGTTGCTCCGGAGAAGAAAAATCGGGTAAATGCTCTAGCATCTTTTTTGGTTAAAGGTAATTGCTTGAGCTTGTCTTCAATTATCTCCCATTCATTAAGTGGGTAACCGAAAAGACATCGATCGAGGCCACGGGTTAGAATAAAGGTTTCACCTAAGTTCTCTCTAAACTTCGCAGGAACAATGATACGTCCTTTTGCATCAACATTATGATGATATTCACCCATAAACATACCCTTGTCCCCCACTTTCTAACCTCAATGTACCACATTCCCCCACTTTCCTCCACTATTAATTTTAATTCTATCTATTTTGTATATTTCCTGCAACAAAAATAATAATTTTGAAAAGAATAAACGGGGTTCTTTATCACTACTTTTTGAGAATTGTCTGTTTATTTTCTAAAAGACAAAACTAAAGGAGGGAATGAAAATGCGTTATAACAATAAAAAAACCGTCCTATAATTAGGACGGTACAGCTTGTTGACAAAAGGAATTTAGGAAATGCAAATGGAATTATTATGCATTGATTGGAATGGAAGGGGTGAGACTCTGTGGGATCTGCGAGACAGTCTGAGATTCTGCAGGCCTTTAGGCCGAAGCGGCTCAGCGCGAGCCCCACGGAAAGCGTACCCCTGCAACGGAAATCAATTCTTATTTAAAAAAATGTATATGTATAAACTAAAACAAACTCCTAATTACTGAATTAGGAGTTTGTCGACAGTCTGAACCGTCCTATAATTAGGGGGGAATCATTCTTTTCTTCCTTATAATTTAATAACCTTATGTGTTCCATCAAAGGCCATCGGCAATTCCATTACATCTTGAATAAAATCCATTCCATATTTATTTAAGAAATAGGTGATATTCCAGACTCTTTCTTGGGGAGACCCTTCTGGCTTTAAATTTTGTTCAATACGGTTAAATTTATTTACCAGTACTTCATGCTTTAATTTTACGGAAGCATCAACTTTGTTCTGCAAAAATTCAAGCTGGCTTACTAAAAAATCTTCATTTTTTTCTAATAACGGCAGCAAACCTTTATACTCTGCCTTCATTTCCTCTTCCACTTGATCATATTTCGTTTTAATTACCTCTTTTATTTCATTAAGTATCTGTTCAATCCGTTCATTTGAGACAGACTTTAAAAATTCCGCACATCTTTCAGAAGTTCCATTAACAAGAACATCCTTTATTGATAATTTTAGTTCCTCTATGTCTGCTTCCACGCTTCTCTCTAAGAGCGTAATATTTAAGCGAGGAATAACTGGCGGCATTTTAATTCCTAAGTGTTCAAAAGCCTTTTTAAGTTCCGCCCAGTACGCAATCTCTCCAGGTCCGCCAATAAATGCTAACGTAGGAAATAATAGGTCTTGCGTTATTGGTCTCGTTACGACATTATTGCTTAGCTTTTGAGGGAATTCACTCGCAATCTCTATTAACTGTTCCATAGTAAAGGATACTGTTCTATCTTTCCCGATAAAACAATTTTCTATTTCATCGTATTGCAGCAATACTCTTTCTTGCTCTACTTCATCATAATAAAACAAGTTAACAGGATTTTCTGCCATTTCAATCACAAGCGAATATCCCTTCTCCTGTACTAACTTTTGTTGTTCTGAAACGGAATCTGCTAATTTTTGAAATTCATTAATTTGTTTAAGGAAAATTTCTTTCTCCAACTTGCGAATCTCTTTATCACCAGAATCAACCAATAGTAATCCATAATCTTGGAATAAACTCATTGTAATATAGCTAAAGAAGTCAACAATCGTAGTGGATTCATGGACAGCATTGTGCAAAAGTTGCAATAAAGGCTTAGAATGATCTGTTTCACCATAGGATTCGACGATTTTTTCCAGCCATTCTATACAGACCTCTTTTTCCAGCAATATATCGGAAGCCATTCTTTTATCCAACACTCTTTGTGGATAAACTGCCTTCTTCATTTTTTCCTTACCTGGTGTATAAATATGATTAATTTCTAAATAATCATGGTCTTCTCCCGCTACCCAGAACACTGGTACAACCGGAATACCTAATTCTTCTTCTTTTTGTTCAGCTAACAGGATAATACTAATTACTTTATGAATAGAGTATAATGGACCTGTTAAAACACCCGCTTGTTGTCCACCTATAACAACTACACTGTTTTCCTTTCTTAATTTAGAAAGGGATTGCCTCACCTTTTCCCCTTGAGGGAACTTTTTCATGTAATCTTCGATATAATCTGCAAGATCATTCCTCATAAAAGTTCTCGTTTCTAATTCTTTAACTCTCTTCTCATAGCTACCATTATCAAGATAAGAATAATGAAAAAAGTCTTCCGCACTATTCTTTTGTTCTAAATAATCTGTTACGAATTTATTTGCCACAGGCAAAGAGAGATTCATCATCTCCATCTATGTACTTCCTTTCTCCAATTCGAGTTTTCCTATATATGTATTTTCTCCTTATTAAAGACTCTTTCTATAGTGGGAGTCCAACCACGAGCTTATCATCCAGCTGCTTATAAAAAGCATTCATTTTATTTCGCTACATAGAAAAGTATAGCATCCCTTTACTATAAAAGAAAAAAAGTTGCTTATAAGCCTTTATCTTTTCGATTTATCTTCTTATTAGCATCTTCCAGATTGAGTCCACCTATTCATTCTAAGTAGCACTGACTTGCTATACATTTAAGTTATTTTATTGTAATCAACTATTATACCATTCCAAGTGTTCTCCATATAGATAGGAAAAGACCATAAACGAGCAATACAATATATAAAAGGAAAAAAAGAAGAAAGCTTACACGCCAAATTCCTTTAAATACTTTTTTGTATTGTATTTCCTCTTTAAACTTCCAATGAACAATAACAAATAACATGCCAATCAACAAGATAAATATCACAATATACAATAAGACCGAAGTATGCCAGATAGATTGTATAAGAAAATGGACGGAAACAATAAAAAAGATGGTACTAATATCTAGTGCTAGATGTATAGATAGACGATGCTTTTTTGTAATCAACTTACTAATAACAAAAACAATAAACAATGTAAAGATTGGAAAAACCACGAGAAAACTAATGAGATGTGAAGTTAGATTAATCATGGATAAACACCTCTCTTTCTCGTTCTTTTCCCTTAATCATCAGATAAACCGTATTTGCAATAGGCACACTCTGTTTTTTCTTTTTTGCTTCTTCTATTATGTATCCTAAGATTGCATCTATTTCCGTAGGTCTTCCCGCCTCCATATCCTTTAGCATCGAAGATTTATTTAAAGCTGTTTTTCCTATGACTTCCATACAATACTCTCGATAGATTTTTTTTTCAGATTCGGTTATCGTTAAAACCTCTAATACCTCATTCATCAACATAGTCATCAATTGAGAATAATAAGCGTTTTCCAGCAAAAGACCATTTGGCACCAGCAAAATACTAGTTAAACTATTTACAATACAATTTACGACTAATTTTTTTTGCAGCATTATTTCATATTTATGTTCCATTATAAATAAAAAGTCTTTATTAGTAGCTGTTGTGAGCGTGGTAACTATATCGTCCATTTTTCCTTTTATACAAGCTATTTTTATTGCTCCTACACCAGTATGAATTACTGTTTGCTCATCTTCTTTCATCGCTCCATGTTCGACAATACCTATCAATATATTAGCAACTCGCGAATTCCTAATTGTCTCTATGTGTCCCATTCCATTTTGCAAAAAGCACATTGCTTTTATTTTATCGCCCATTTTTTCCATCTTCTCGTAAATGGACGCTAGTTGATATTGCTTTACTGCGACGATCGTCAACTCTTCTTGTCCATTCCACTCTTTAAAAAACCGTACGCGTACTGTTCGATTTTTCTTTTCGTCATTTGCTTTATAATATATTCCTTTCTCTAGGATTCGCTCGTATTGCTGCTTTGACCGAACATATAAGGTGACATCATGCTTTTCCTTTAACTGGTATGCACATAATAAGCCAATTGCCCCAGCTCCAATAATTGCAATTTCCATTAGAAGCTCCTTTATCGTTTCAAGTTATCGTTAGTTATATATTAACATTTTCTGAAATGTTTGTAGTACGAAAATCACAGGAATAGAAAAAAAATAAAATATGATGCTTGCCTCAAAAACGAAAGAAAAGCTAAAAGACGAGTGCAATCACATAGTTTTGAAAGATAATCTATAAAAGAGTTTTTTAAGGTTTAATAATATAGAAAGGAATAAAATTAGAGAAGAATGTTACAACTTAATGGGGAGGATGCGGTATTATACTCATTGGATAGATTAAAACACCAACAAATTGATTTTGTTTTCTTTTGCATATGAAAGATTAGAGATTTTAATTGACTTATATAAAGCAGCCGCCCAGATTCTCCTTGTGAGTCAAGTGAATCCAATGATTCTCCTCTGCCTCACTTTTTTATATACAGGAGTCGAGCGGATGCTTCCTAACTGACAGGATTCCTCCTGCAATATAGCATATTTATTTGACCATGTTATTATAGATATAGATCCCATTAGCATTTTAGCTAAAGAAAAACTTTACTTACACCTTGGGAAGTTTATCCTCATCTTTAAAAACCACCATTTGCCTTGCTTTTTCCATCAGCTCCACTAATGCTTTATAAGCGCCTTCCATGGAGTCTAATTCACTTTGCAACGCTTCATTTTCCTTCTTTAATATAGCTAGCTTTTCCTCTAATACCTTCGTTTTCTCTTTAACGGTGGAAGAGTCAATATTTTCTTGCTCCCACTTAGTTGCTTTATCATATAAATCTTTTAAATATAACATCATTTCATCAAATTGATTCTGTATAGGAGCTGGAGATATAGCAGGCTGGACAGCAGTTACTTCTTCTTGAGAAAACTCTTCTGCTACATTTGTCTTTTTCAATTGCTTTCTTTGTTTTTTGGCAAGTTCGATACCAGATTTATATTGTTTGCGTACATATGAATTCCAGCGAAATCCACATGCTGCACTTGTTCTTGATAATAATTTCCCCACTTCTTCAAATGCTTGAAGCTGTGTACCGCCTTCTCTAATATGACGAAGAACAATTTCAGCAAGTAAAATATCTTCATCTTTTGACCAAGCATCTTGTCTCGTTGTTGTCATCAGTATACCCTCCTAGTGTTTTTTATTCATACATATGCATCTACTAGAAAAGATAGACTGATTTATTCATATTACAAAAAGAAAAATTAGCAGCATGCAAAAAGAAAATTTGCTACTTATAGACCTAGTTAAGAAAATAATTCGTCTTCTGACACCACTTTGATACCGTTTCTTCTTAAAAGCGCAGTGGTTACACCCACACCGCCCATTTTTGTGCCATCAAAGTTCCCTGAATATATACTACCACTACCACAAGAAGGACTATTTTCTTTTAAGACTACCATTTCCGCCTCCAAGTCTTTAATAAAGACTAAGGTTTTATTAGCCCCTTCGATATACATTTGCGTCACATCATTCCCTTTAGCATCTTTAACAAATGCTTTTCCATCGAGAACATCATAACCATCCCCTCCGACTATCTCAGCTGGTTCCCTCGGAGTAGAGAAGCCTCCCAATAATTCCGGACAAACCGTTCTTATGTTTTCTTTTTTTATAAACTCTTCTATGTTGGTATCTAAACAATCCGTCCCATTATACCGAACTTTCAGACCTGCTAAACAAGAACTTATGACAATCATTGCTTATCACCTCATATTATGTATTTCTTCTAACTTTCAAAACTTCCTTTTATTTTACTTCAGCTATTTTGGTAATAATAGCTATAATATGAAAAAAAGCACAAGAACTTAAGTTCTTGTGCTTTTAATCAACAAAAAAGATAATTAGTTGCTTACAACTTCTTTCCCTTTGTATGTTCCGCAAGCGCTGCATACACGGTGAGCAAGTTTCATTTCACCACAGTTAGGGCATTCTACCATACCAGGCACTTGTAATTTAAAATGTGTACGACGTTTTCTCTTTGCAGTTTTAGATGTTCTTCTAAAAGGTACAGCCATTCGTCCCACCTCCTTAAAGAGTATTAAGAAAGTAATGAGAAAAGATATTTCCAATCTCACATTTTTCTTTTGCATAATTAAATATGAGTTAATTTACTCATTTTCAAAAAACTTAGCAAGTCCTGCAAGACGAGGATCAACTTTCTTCTCCTGTAAATCTTGCTCTTGGATTACTTCCCAATCATTTCCTGATTGCGGAGCTCCCTCTTCTGTTACATCTTCACAGAAGACTTGCATCGGTACCTCAAGTAAAAGTATTTCGGCTATAATTGGCTTTAAGTCAATTACATCCCCTTTTACCTGATGAACTTCCTCTTCGTCTGTTTCATATTCCGAAACTTTTAATAGGAAGGTTTCTGTTGTTTCAACATTAATTGGATAATCCACGTCTACTAAAGTACGAGAGCAAGGTAGCACGAGCGATCCTTTTATATTTAAATGAAAAGTCACTTTCGTTGAATCAATATCCGTACGTCCTGTTATATGAATAGGAGATACTTTTCTTATGGTCGGATCTGTTTCTTTGATCTCATCCATATTTATTGTTTCATCAATTGGCAATCCCTTACTTCGAAATTTTTGTAACTGGCTTAACGTCCATTTCATATATATCACCCCAAGGCAACAAAGGTAATTATAGCTTTCATATAATTATTTGTCAATATTTTTTCTTTACAGTAAATAATAAGAGATATGTCCTGAATCACGATCATATTTCGTGATTTCTTTTCTATTCTACCCATATTCATCAGAATTGCAACCAAAACTTCCTAAAATGATCTTGATTTCTCTCCCCCTTGCTTCCATTTAAGCTATTTTAGCAAAGCTTTACTTCAAAAATTCGTAGAATAGAAACTATATTAGAAAGTAGACAGCACTATTAAAACCTCGGTTATATTATATAGCCTCTTTGAAACCATCATTTAGTCCTATTCTTTTACTGTTTCTCACATATAAATTTACAAGGAATCTTTTTTAAAACAGGCATATCCATATAGGTTTCTCTTTTATAACCACTATTTTTAGGATAAACTTTTATTAATACAACCATAAAGAATATAGTTAGGGAGAATGTGATGAAAGCAGTTGGAGTAGTAGTAGAATATAATCCATTTCATAATGGTCATTTGTATCATATCCAAAAAGCGAAAGAACTAACACAGGCGGATATTGTGGCTGCTGTTATGAGCGGTCCTTTTCTACAAAGAGGAGAACCTGCCCTTGTTTCTAAGTGGGCTCGAGCAGAAATGGCTTTGGAAAGTGGAGTAGATCTTATTGTGGAGCTTCCCTATGCTTTTGCCACACAGCATGCTGCCGTATTTGCATCTGGCGCTGTTGATATTTTGCAAAGCTTAAGTTGTGATTTCTTATGTTTTGGCAGTGAATCAGGCAGCATCGATGCTTTTCAGCAGACTTTTACCCTGCTGCAAGGAAAAGGAATGGAAGAGGATTTACTTGTTAAGGGGTTTATGAAACAAGGAATGAGCTATCCGAAAGCTAAATCATTGGCGATAAAAGAATTAACAACTAGTGATGATCACACCGCGCTAAATCTTAGTATGCCAAATAACATCTTGGGATATGAATACTATAAGGCAGTGCATACCAATAAGTATCCCATGGAGATTTGCACAGTTGCCCGCATGAAAGCAGACTATCATGACAAAACATTTACTTCGGATACAATAGCTAGCGCAACAAGCATTCGCGAAGAACTATTGCATGATAAAGGAGACATAAGAAAAATAAAACCCTTCCTCCCCGCAAGTAGTTATCAATTACTACAGCAGTATAAGGAAACATACCTCACTTACCATACTTGGGAGAATTACTGGCACTATTTAAAATTCCGTCTCCTTCAGTCAACAGCAGAAGAGTTAGCTGCCATATATGAGATGGAGGAAGGTTTAGAGTATCGCTTCCTTAAATATGTAAAAACAGCATCCTCTTTTCACGATTTTATTCGTTTAGTAAAGACGAAAAGATATACATGGACAAGGCTGCAAAGAATTTGCGTACATATTTTAACAAATACCAAAAAGGCAGAAATGAGTTCTTCATTGAAGCCAAATTATATTCGTTTACTTGGAACAACTGTAAATGGCCGTCTCTATTTAAAAGAAAAAAAGAAGCAGTTTCAGCTGCCAATTATCAGCAAGCTTTCTGCTTTTGATAAAGAAAAAATCGCATTGGATATTCGCGCTTCGCAGATTTATGCTTTAGGTGTTCCTAATCTTGTTCAGCATCAACTATTAGAGATGGATTACACCAAACCTCCTATCATGAAATAATTCCTTTGTTAGGACTAGTTTTTATTAGTTGAAGTTCTTAATAAACAGCTTAAAGATTAAAGGCACTCCACTGTATTAAGCGAGAACCTTTAATCTTTATTTGTTCACTCTATAATTACTTTTTTTCATTCTTTCTTCTCTTTCTGATTTCCTTTTTAATCCCTTCTATATATTTTCTCGTTTCTGTTTCCCCTATTTCAATAATTTTCTCCAAATCAGTAAATGCCTTACTATTAAACATTTCAACAGGCGGCTTAATCATCACATTACTTGCAACCTCGCGTGATTCTACTAGTTCCATTTGCATGATATCTAATGAACGCATAATTACATCATAAATGTTAGAAATATCTGTATGAATGTTCACTTTTGCGACATCGACAGCAATTACAATATCTGCTCCCATTTCCTTCACAACTGAGACGGGAACACGATCGATTACTCCTCCGTCTACAAGCAATCGCCCGTCAATTTTTTCTGGAACAAATATACCTGGAATAGAAATACTAGCCCGAACAGCATCAGCAATTGGCCCTTTTGTGAAAACTACTTTTTCTGCCGTTAATAAATCAGTCGCAACAATGGCAACAGGGATATCCAACTCCTCTAAATTTTTTCCATAGGTAAACAAATGAATTAACTCCTTTACACGGTTCCCTGCGATAAACCCCATTTTAGGGACAGTAAAATCCAAATAGTATTTTCTTTTAAAGAACTTGGATAAAGTGTATAATCGCTCAATATCGGATCCTGCTCCATATAAACAGCCAATTATAGCCCCTATACTGCTGCCAGCAATATAATCTATTGGGATATTCTCTTCTCTTAGTATTTTTATGACCCCAATATGTGCAAATCCTCTCGCTCCACCTGACCCTAACGCTAATCCAATTTTTGGGCGTTCCATATTGTCCCACCTATTCTTTTCAAAATAATAATCTATATATTCTTATGGTCTTTTTTTTTATGTTATGAGTATATTGATTGGTAGAGGGATATTCTTCAGGCTGTTTGTGTACAAGTATTCTTTTTTACTAAATAAGTTTCTTAAACAGCCTTTCTTCTATAAATAAGAATACTTACCTACTATTTTCTATTTGAAGGGGGAGCAATATAATTTGTTACGCTCAAAATTTAAGACAATCGTACTCGCTTTATCTGCATCCCTATTAGCTCTTGCTCTAATTTCTTTTCCAGGAGTTGCAGTTGACGCTTCCAAAAATGGACTAAACACATGGTGGACGATTGTTTTTCCTTCACTTCTTCCTTTCCTTATTTTATCCGAAATTTTAATCGGTTTTGGTGTAGTTCGTTTTATTGGTGTTTTATTGGAACCCATTATGCGACCTCTCTTTAAAGTTCCAGGTGTAGGCGGATTCGTTTGGGCAATGGGCATGGTATCAGGCTTTCCTACTGGTGCAAAATTAACAGCAAGAATGCGTGAAGAAAAACAATTAACAAGAACAGAAGCAGAAAGACTCGTTTCTTTTTCTAACGCTTCTAATCCGATGTTTATTATTGGTGCAGTTTCAGCTTCTTTTTTTCATAGTCCCAAACTAGGACTGCTTCTTGCCTTTTCTCATTATTTAGCCAACTTTACAGTAGGACTATTTATGAGATTTCATGGCAAGGACACAGAAATAAAGAAACAGGAGGCAACTGAAAAAGCCTCCATCAAAAGAGCGTTACGGGAATTACATCATACTCGGTTAAAAGACAAGCGTCCACTTGGCAAATTAATGGGAGATGCTGTAACTTCTTCGATTCAATCGTTATTAATGGTCGGCGGCTTCATTATTCTTTTTTCTGTTATAAATCGATTACTATTTCACTTACATATTACTTCTTTTGCTGCTAAATTGTTAGAAGCCGTTTTCCAGCTATTCACTTTTTCTGGCGAATTAGCGATTCCATTCATTGCTGGGATATTTGAAATTACATTAGGAAGTCAATTAACAAGTGATGTAGAAACTTCCACCCTTATGCATCAAGCAATCCTGACTAGCTGTATCCTCGGCTTTAGTGGTTTGAGTGTACAAGCACAGGTTGCAAGTATTCTAGCACAGACAGATATTCGCTTTAAACCTTTTTTTATAGCAAGAATAATGCAAGCAATCTTCTCTGGAATTTATACATTTATCGCGTGGGATTTCTTTAACAAAACCTTTTTGGCAAAAGATGCTCCAACGATTGCGATCCCAGGATTAAACCAAGAGGGAGCTTTCTTGCAACAAATATTTGAAAATATTAGCACATGGGGTCCAATTGTCACGATTATTTCCCTAATGATTTATTGTTTTATCTTAGTAAAAAGATTATCTCCAAGAGAAGAAGTATAAAAAGGACTTATTGCCAAAAAGATGTTAAAAATCTTTTTTGGGCAATAAGTCCTTTTTATTCATATTACTGGAGAGTAAGCGTTAGGGACGATTTTTATGAAACTTTGCTCTTAACGCATCATGAACAATCTTTGGGACAAGCTCCGAAATGTCTCCATCATACTTGCTGACTTCTTTCACTATACTTGAACTTAAGAAAGAATATTGATTATTTGTCATAATAAAGAATGTCTCAATATCATCTGATAGAACTCGGTTCATAGAGGTAATCTGCATTTCGTATTCAAAATCTGATACAGCTCGTAATCCTCTAATAATTGCATTCGCTTTTACACTTTTTGCATAATCAATCAAAAGTCCTTCATAGGACGACACAGAAACATTTTTAATATCTTTTGTTACTTCTCTAATTAACTCTAATCTTTCCTCTACTGAAAAAAAAGGTTTTTTGGCAGAATTATTTAATACACATATGTATACATGGTCAAATACCTTTGCTGATCGTTTAATAATATCAATATGACCATACGTTATCGGATCAAAACTACCTGGGCAAACTGCTATACTAGCCATTTCTTAGTCCTCCATACCATTTTGTAAGGAATAAATAGAAACCGCAATTATTCCGTATTTTTCATGTTTCACTTGTTGAAGTCTGCTAACTGCCTCAGGCAAAGAAATTTCCGAACCGTGTTCACAAACAATAACTCCGTCTTCCTTTAAGAGACCTGCTTCATCAATAAATGTTAGGATTTTTTCTAACTGCTGCTTTTTATATGGCGGATCTAAAAAAATATAATCGAATCTTTTTTCTCTTTTTTGTAATGCTTTTAAAGCACGATCCGCATTATTGCGATATACCTCTGCTTGACTATTTAATTTGCATATAGAAAGATTTTCTTTAATAGTATGTATCGCTTTTCCTTCTTTGTCTACAAAAATAACAAGATCCAATCCTCTACTTAAAGCTTCAATACCTAGTCCACCACTACCAGCAAATAAATCAAGGCCTTCTCCTCCTTGAAAGTATGGGCCTATCATGTTAAAGATGGCTTCTTTGACTTTATCTGTAGTAGGTCTAGTCGAGTTACCAGGCACTGCCTTCAATGGAATCCCCTTATTCTTACCGGAGACAACTCTCATTTCAATCACCACAACCCTAATTTTACTTTAACTGCTTTTACCTTCCCTATCCTACCATAAACCTTATACCGAGCCAACATTTTAAAGATTTTTTACTATTCATACCATGAATAGTTTTATTCCACCTATTAACTAAAAAAGGAGACTATCTTACTTTATCCAAAAAAAATATTTTGATTAGGTATAAGTGTTCCATGGTTGGGGATAATGTAATTAACAGCATCTATTCGAGGATGTTGTTGCCAACCGCGGAGAAGACTTACGTTTCCCCTAAGTTTTCCTCCGGTTTCTCCTCTCCCTTTACCTTCTTTCCTTATGAATAGTAAGGATGTGGAAGGAGCCTGCAGGTATTTGCCTGCAGGCTTTTTTTACTTCCCTTCTCAATTTATATGGGATTCTATAAAAGAAAAAACAGTATGTATGATGACTTAGTCGCAGAAATAATACTTCTAACTAAGCTTCCATACATACTGTTTTTAATATCTTTTTTAAGCAAGCTATTAAATTCCCATTTTATAATCATATTCTTTCGCTTTATCTGGCCGCGAATTTTCAAATTCCATTTTTAAAAATGGTTTATAGGAAGGTTCTACCTTTTTAACAAAAGAATGAGCATTTATTTTTTCCATTATGCTTTCCACGTCACTTTGGTTTGTGTAGAGCACAACATATTTTAACCTTTTGGAAATAAAATGAACATTCCCATATCTTCTTAACATTTTTGCTTGTTTTAGTGAAAATAACCAAACAATGATCCCTTGTCGTTGCCCTAGCATAATTTAACCCCTTTAAATACCATTATTTATCATAATAGCATAGGAAAAGAAAATAGAAAAGCAATGATCATCTGGATCATTGCTTTTAAGTATATTATGCAGAACAACTACAGCTTCCACCACTACCACAACCTCCGGAGCAGCCAGAAAGTTCATCAAAAAATGGATTACCTGTTGGTACTTTAATGAAAGTAGAAACAGAACGCCCAATAATAACGCTAACATCATCTAAAAGCTTTTGTAAACCATTCTCAGCTATTTTAAATGCTGCTACATTATCATCTAAATCCATCTCGCGTTTAAGCTGTCTTATTTCCATCATCACTTTTTTATATTCAGGATGATATTTTCCAAAACGCTGAACTTCTTCATATAGCTCTTTCATTTTGTTAAAAGAATGAATTTTCCGCTGTGTTTCCTTGTTTGATTGTATATTGGCCAAACAAATACGGTATTGTTCTGCAACATCTGATTCTAATATCATTTCAGCAATCTCTTCTGCTTCCTCTTGAATAAGGAGTATTTCAGTTGTCGCAAGCACGTATTCGCTCACCTCCATTTCTTATTCTACATGAAAGACACTAGAAAGAAAAGGTTTGTGATTTCCTTTTTTATCTAACTTTTAATCATTACTTGAAATGACTTTTGATATTGTGTTGTCTTATTTACTGCATCTATAACAGAAAGATTAATTGTATGGTTTCCTGCTTTCAACCCTTCGATTACAAAGGCTGCAGAAGAATATTCATACTTCTGGCCATCAACTTCTAAAAGTATTTTGCCTAATTTCCCCTGACTATCTTCTCTGAATGAATAGTCTTTTACTCTGCATTCTACAAATACTTTATTTCCCTTCACTAAATGATGCACAACCATCTTTTCCGTATCGCTAGAAGTAATAGAGGCTTGTACAGCCATATTTGGTGAGATTACATCATTTACTGCTTCCTTATGAGGTTTTACTTTTGGATCAGGGATATCATTGTGGCACCCTGTTAAAAAGAGAAAAGCAGGAATACAAATCAATCGGATTTTTTTCAACATAAACACTCCTGGTAATTTTAATAATGTTTTATTTTCGGTTAGTATTACCATTCCTGTTTGTTTTACTCGGAGTATTTATTGAATTTTAAAGACTTAGGATTGTGCATTCATTGCCTGAAACATGCTAACCATCATAGACGCCATTTGTACACCATTTGAAAACTTTTCCACATGATCTGGGATGGTTTTTTTATAATAATGAAGGGAAGCAATCTCAAAGACTTCTAACTGATTTGGATTTCTGCTTAATTCTCTATACCATTGTGGCTGTTCTCGAATAAACTGTTGCAATTCTGCATTCTGCGCAATATATTCTTTAATATTCTGTCTCATATAGTCCTCCTATTTAATCTTTCCTAAAAGAAAATGGTCCAGAAGGTTTTTGTTCAGTTGGCGCAGATGATCCACTAGAACCACTATTTGGAGCGAATTGAGAGATAACACCTTGCAACGTACCTAAAGCTTGGTTTAAGTTTGCCAAATATCCTTGGATTTGATTTTGGTCCATATTTTTTAATGTATCAACAATATTAGACATCCAGACAGTCCGATTACCTGATGCCTCTTCTTCCTTTTGGGTGGACACAGCACTTCCTTCTAATAAACCATCCCATCTAGTATCGTTCGGACCTAATAAATACCAATCCTCATATAATTCCTGTAATGTCACATTCCCACTTCTTGCCTCTTTCAATATTTTTGGGTTTGCTCTTACAAATGCTTTAAATTCTTCTACAGAAGGATGAAGTTTTTTATCAGCCATCATTATTTCACCTCTAATTTGATACATCTGCCTATATTACTTTATGATGGCTTTTAAAAAAATGTGCCTTTCTCTTTAAATTCTCTCTCAAAGCCCTATGACTAACAAGATTGGTTGAAGATAATCAAACCTGCAATGTAATTATCCCCGCCATGTAATAACTCAGGTAAAAAAACAGCCGACCACTCCTCCGCTGAGTTTGTCGACTGATTGTCTTTCTGCCCTTACCATTTTTCGATAAAATTTTGGGTATAGTATTTATCAAATACTCCTACTCCAAGATGAGTAAATTTCTCATTTAATAAACATTCACGATGACCTTTGCTATTTAGCCAACCTTCCATTACCGCGGGAGCATCTGAATACCCTGCTGCGATATTCTCTCCAGCAACTTGATAAAAGACATCCCCTGCTTTTAAACGATCCTCAAGATCACCATACTTCTCAGATGTATGAGAAAAGTTTTCCGTATCAAACATATCCTTACTATGCCCTAATGCTACTTCCGCAGTAGGCTGATCCCATTCTACTGTATTGAGCTTGAATCTTTTTCTTAATACATTCGTCATATCTAGAATTTGTCGTTCGTTTCCTTCTTGTATTGCTTCATTATTCTTCCCATTACTCTCTGTCTCTAATAATTCTCCCCGATAAACTAACTCATATGGTCTTAAATGAAGTAACGTTCGAGCATCCATATACCGAATACTTGATAAAGTACCATTAAATTTATCAAAGTATAGCTGTGCATAATAATCACCGATTTGAATGAGCGGGCGGTTATTTATTTCATCCTCCGATAATTCAAAACGGTAGGAAGAATTTTCGTAGTTAAAGCTAATATTGGTTTCAATGGGAGTCATTGTATAAATATCTCCAACTTCTTGTCCAATTTTATAAGGCGTAATATTCACTGAGCTTCCAATTGCATAAATGGTAACTACTTTGTCATCAAGAATTCCAGCTTGAAAATACTTAGAGTCATCCTTATTGAATATCCACCAGTCATATTCATAAGCGGAAGGATCAATTCTCGCTGGCTCCCCATACTTCTTTTTAAGTTCACTTGTACTCTTACCGATTAAACTCCCTAACCCTTCTTTAGGAGTTGGTAAAATTTGCGTATTTTCACTTGCCTCTTTGAGATTATCCTCTACTTTTTTAGGATGATCACCATTTTCAACTAATACATCTGGCTGATTATTATCATCAGTTATACTAAAATAGATTCCAATCGCTGATAATACTGCAATAATTATGACAGTTCTTAATAAAATTTTCAGAGGATTCCCCCCTCTCTAGCATTGTTTCTATTAATATATGTGGCTTTCTTACTAAATAGTATAACTTACTTTAAATAATTTTAATAGAATAAGTAGTTTTTCAATTATGTAAATAAAGTTGCATTTAAAACCACCCATTTCTCTCTTAGATAGCAAATAAAAAAATGCTTCTATTTTTTAGAAGCATTTTTACATTTTGATTTTAAAAACCTAATATTGCTTTAATAACAGATGTCGTTTCTCCTCCATGATAAAAAACATAGAGTAGTAAATAAACTGCTGTTCCTGTAATAGCTGTAATAAACCAAATAATACTTGTGATCGGTCCTAACTTTCGGTGCTTTGCATATTGCTGCTTATAACCTGTATATAACATAATGATTCCTAATACAGCACCTATTGTTGCCAAGGTGATATGAAAAATAAGAAATATAGTATAGTAAATCTTAATATCATCTGGTCCTCCAAAAGAAGTGTTACCAATAAAAATCGTTCTTGATGCATAAATGATGAAAAAGATTACAGCAAAAATCGCTGCAAATAACATGACAGTCTGGTGTTGTTGTCTTTTTTTCTGCTTAATTAATCCCCAACCAATCGCTACAAAAATGGCACTTAAAATAATAAACGTAGTACTTATTGTCGGCAATATCGGTAATGTAAATTCCATTTAGCTACCCACTCCATAAAGTATTTACCTCTTTGTTTAACAAACTCCCAAAGTTCCTTTTTTCCATAAGACTGGTTCACAAATTTAGTGTAGGTGACCAAAGCAACCTTGAATGCACACCCTCGATCTTTCTATGAAAGTGAGCTTTGCTTGATCTCCTCTGTCTCACTAATCCCACCGACGTCTATATGTATTCAGACTCCTCCGAATTTCAGGATATTAAATGTTTCTTATTGGAAAAAGCATCAAGCTTTAACCAATAAGAAATCAACCATTATTCTCCTGGAATGTTCTCCCCTAAAAACAAATCCTTTTTAGAATAATGTAAATACTACCATTGAGACAAATAATATTGTTAAATATTGAATAGAATAAATGAACATTGCTGTTGCCCATTTGTATTCATCTTGCTTTTTACTTGCACGTATTCCAGTAATAACCCAACCGATATTTAATAATGTTGCTAATATTAAAAATGGAATACCGATTTGGTATAACAAAAATGGCAGTGGAAATAAAGCAATAATCCATATATACGTATGCCTTTTTGCTACCTCAAAACCTTTAACAACAGGGAGCATTGGGATTCCTGCTGCTCGGTACTCTTCTGCTCTTCGAATTGCTAAAGAATAAAAATGTGGCGGCTGCCAAACAAACATAATTAAAAACAAGCTCCAAGCAATAACATGAAGGCCAGGATCAATGGCAGCCCATCCAATTAGTGGTGGAAATGCTCCTGAAAAGCTTCCTATTACGGTGTTAGATACTAGTCGACGCTTTGTCCACATAGTATAGACAACGACATAGCTAAATGCCCCGATTAAAGCAATGACAGTTGCAGTTATTGTCGTTAATAATAAGAATAAAGTACCAATGAAGAGAAAACTAAAACCTAAAACAGCAACTTTTGCAGGCTTCACTTTTCCTGTTACTGTCGGTCTTGTCTTCGTTCTTTCCATTAATGGATCAATATCACGATCGATAAAATTATTTAATACACAGGAACCTGCCATAATTAAGCCTGATCCGATTAGTGTATATAATACTGTATCAATTCGCTCTAAAAACTTTGCATCTGTGAAAACTATTGCAAGCCAGATTCCAGTAAATACAGTGATTAAATTTGAATTTACGATTCCTATTTTAATTAATGCGAGAAAATCCTTCCACGCACTTGTTTCTGATTGTTGATTCGTCAATTTGGCCTCAGGATAAACGCGAGAATTAGCCATTTGATCATGCTCCCCTTTCATTACATAGAAAAAGATATCATACTATATAAAATACCGTTCGTTTCATTGTGTCATTATTCACATTTAAACATCATAGCAATGTTAAAAAAGACTCTTTTGCTATTAAACCATATTTTCATGAATATTTCTCTCTTTTTACGCTAAAAACTTCAGTTGTCACATTATTGGTAAACTTTAACATTCCTCACATCATATTCGAAAGCGTTTTACAAACAAAAAGACACTCTATATATTATAGCCTTTTTTAGCAAGGAAGCAAATGAATCAACCTCTTTCCAATAGCATTCATCTATAAAAAAGATAAAAAACCAAAATCCTGATACGAAATACTTTAATATCTTCGTAAATGATTTTGGTTTTTCTTCAGCTGGAAAACTTATATCCCAGCCATTATTATCTAATTGATTAAAAATGACGGTTTGGCCGTACAAAACCTGAAGTAGGCTGCTTTTTCACTGCTATTTCTGCAACATTCTCTTCTTTATGCTTATAAACTCTTTCATATTTAACGAACATAGAAACATTAACAAGAATCCCCATACCTATGGACAATTGTAATAAAGACGATCCCCCGTAACTAATAAAAGGTAACGGGACACCTGTTAATGGTATTAATCCAGAAACTCCTCCAATATTGATAAAAGCTTGGATTCCTATCATACTGGAAATACCGATTGCTAATAAGCTTCCAAATGGATCTTTACACTTTAGTCCTGTATAAATCCCTCTTAAAACAATATAGCTTAGTCCTACCACTACAAAGCCTACACCAAAAATCCCCAATTCTTCAGCAATTACTGCCATAATAAAATCAGTGTGACCATCTGTTAAGTAACCCAGTTTTTGAACACCTTGACCCAAGCCTAGCCCTTTTAGACCACCAGATCCAATAGCAATAAGAGAGTTACTCATATGGTAACCAGATTCTTGTACAACATCTTCAGCAAAAGGGGAATCCAGAAAAACAAAGATTCTCGCCATTTGCTTTTCAGTGAAAATGCTTTTTCCTGCTAGCTGGAGGATTAAAACAAGTAATAATAGAAACGCCAAGCCAATCAGCACTAACTTGGACAAGTTTTTCCAGTTCATTCCTGAACATAAAATAACCGTAGCACCAATCATAAAAATAATCGCTGCCGTACCAAAATCTGGCTGAAGAATAATCAATGCACAAACAATAACCAAATATGCTAGCGGGGGAACAACTCCCCGATTAAACTCATTTATATACGCCTGCTTTTTAGAGTAAATTGCTGATAAATAAATAATCACAGCCAATTTAACAAACTCAGCTGGCTGAAGACTAGCTGTTCCAACTTTATACCAGCTTTGCGCATTTCCAAAAACACTACCGAATAAAAAGATTCCACCTAAAAAAATAATTGAGCCAAATACCATTGGTACTAATATTTTATTGCTTAACAATGCCTTATATGGAAAAATAGCTACTATCACAAAAGCAATCAAGGCAATGATAATATATTTTAGTTGTCTTTTATAAAAAAAATCACTGCTGTCTTCTCCATAATATTGGACTGCCGAAACCATGCTGGCACTATAAATCATAATCAATCCAAATAGAATTAAAAGTACCATTGCTATAATTAATGTATAATCATACGATTTTAATATCTTCTTTATCATTCAACCGCATCCCTTATTCAATCTCCTCATTTAGAGTATTCGTTATGTCTTATCTTTTTCCTGCTGAAAAGGATAAACTTCTAATTTTCATTCTCTTAAAATATTGGGCCGTCTTCTGTTATTTTTGCTAATTATCATAACAAATTACTTATTTTTATCGCTGCTTACGGTCCATTAATAAGTCACTACAAGCTTATGAGATCAAGTGCTTTTGTTCGTATGTACTTCCCTTATTTATAAATAATACACATAGCCACTAAAAAAACTCAAACAATACATGCTTTTGTTTGAGTTTACTTTTTATTTTCTTATAGATGCTTCGTGCAAAATCGATAGCTCTTTTTCCAATTCATCTAAAATTTTCTTACCAACCTGTTCTTCTACTAAACCTAATCGAATAGCAAAATCTATCTCTTTAGACAATCCATACATTTGCGTATCCAAAACCTCTTCATATAGAGGGCATTGTGGCATTGTTAAATTATCCATCTGAACTTTAATTAGTTTTAATATTTTTTCAGCATCTGCTTTCAATAACTCATTTGCTTTTTCTTTATGATTAATAATCATTTCAGAAGTCAATCCTATCCCCCCGTTTCCGAGCGATTATCCTATCTATAAAGTTTAAACTCAACCTAGAAAAATTGCAAGAACAATCCCTTTTAAAAAATTTAAAAGTTTACATTCTATCATCTCAAATGACAGAAAGACAAGAAAAAGCTATACTTAACGTAACAACTGTTTTAATCTGCCAATTAAAATTTAGCCGATATAAAATATTTTCTTTTAGAAGCAGCTACTAATTTGCAGAATTTTTTATACATAACAAAGAACACGTTTACGGAGGAGATATAAAATGAATAGTATTATTCAAGTTTCTGGGTTGGTAAATTTTCCGATTACTATTGATCCTACTGTCTGGATCTTTGATGATCGAAAACAATCAGCTGATACGGTATTTGCCCCAGTTGAAGTAAAGGACGAATTAGAAGCGTATACAAAAGAAGCCTCCAAACACTGGGATCAAGAGATTACAGAGGGAGCCAAAGCCCCAGAGCAATCCACAAAAACCTATAAAAAAGTGGAAATGCTAACCGGTACCTTCTATATGGCTTTAGCTCCCTTTATAAAAAATGCAGAACCGCAGGAAGAGGCAACAACTCTTTTAATCACAACAGAAGAGGCAGAATATGCGATTCCTTTAGAAGAAATCGATTCGATCTTCTTATTATTTTGCGTAAAAGGAAAACCGCTTACAGAAGATGGTCCTGTACATATTTTTGATCAAACAAAAGGCCCAGATCAAACCCCTATCAAAAATATCAGAGCATTTAAAATTACATAATGTCTTCATCCATACCTACGCCATCTAGCTATTGGCAGATGGCGTAACAATGTTTTACTCTAAATTATAATAAATCTGCGGCAAGCTGCGCTAAAGAAGATCTTTCCCCTTTAACTAGTTTTACATGACCTGCTAGCGGCTGGTCTTTAAAACGTTCTACTACATAGCTTAATCCATTATTAAAAGCATCTAAATAGGGATGATCAATTTGTTCAGGATCTCCCATCAAAACAATCTTACTACCTTCTCCAACCCTTGTTAAAATTGTTTTCACTTCATGCTTCGTTAGGTTTTGGGCCTCATCAATAATAATAAACTGGTCTGGAATACTTCTTCCTCTAATGTACGTTAATGCCTCCACTTCAATAGATCCCATTCCAGCCAGAATTGCTTCTAACTCTCCTGGTTTCTTTGTATTAAACAAATACTCAAGATTATCAAAAATAGGCTGCATCCACGGACGTAATTTTTCTTCCTTTTCTCCAGGTAGAAAACCTAAATCCTTCCCCATCGGTACAATCGGTCTTGCCACTAATAGTTTTTTGTAGTCTCCAAAATCTTCTGTCTGCATTAATCCAGATGCTAATGCCAATAGTGTTTTCCCTGTACCTGCTTTTCCTATTAATGTCACTAATGGCATATCTTTTTTTAATAGCATTTCAATTGCCATCGTTTGCTGCACATTTCTTGGACGGATTCCCCAAATATGCTCATGATCGAACACTAGCTTTTTAACAAACTTCCGCGATGAATCCACAATTGCTAATGCAGAAGAGGAAGATCCCAATACATCCTTTAAAATAAGAAACTGATTTGGATAGTAATTGCCATTCCCAATTTCCGTAATCGGGAGTTGACCATTTTCATAAAAGTTATTCAACACATCTATGGTTACTTGTACATCCATAAAACCAGTATATAAATGTTCATTTTCTACTACTCGATCACTTAAAAAATCCTCACTCTTCAAACCAATTGCATCTGCTTTTACACGGACAAGTGTATCTTTACTAACAAGAATAACGGTTCGTCCATTTTCTTTTTTACTTTCTTCTATTGATAAATTTTTTGCGACTGCTAATATGCGATTATCATTTGTTTTTTCTACAAATATTTCTTGGAGTTCGTGAAAAGAACGGTGATTTAATTCTATCCGTAAAGTTCCACCATTCTCCAATGGAATTTTATCGTGCAACTTTCCTGACTCTCTTAAGTTATCGATCAATCTAGATATTTGCCTTGCGTTCCTTCCGATTTCATCCATGTACCGTTTTTTGCTGTCTACCTCTTCTAAAGCTACTGCTGGAATTACTACATCATTGTCACTAAAAGAAAAAATAGAATAAGGATCTTGTAACAAGACATTTGTATCCAATACGTAAATTTTACTCAAACCGATGCCCCCTGCTCTAAAACGTCATATATTGCTGCACTTATCCGTGTAACGGAAAGAACCTTGGTAAAATATATGTTTTACCGCATAAAGATAGAAGATATTTTGCACAATAAAGAAAGAGGAAGTGTAAAAAATCGTAAAAATGCTCATTTCCACCTACAAATCAGGGAAATGTACACTTTTAAATGTAGTTCTTCAATATTAAAGGAGGGAATTTTATGAAAAAATGGTTTTTCTTCATCGCAGTCCTTTTTCTTCTTGCAGGATGTACAAATAATAACGCAGAAAATAACCAGCAATCTGAGAATAGAGAAAACAGCCCTCAAGTTACAAATGTAAAAAATTCTACCAACCAAAGGGTTGACCGGAAGACTGGACAGGATATCGCCAAAAGGCTCGTAGCTCTTGCAACAAGCATTGATAATGTTAATGATGCAACAGCGGTAGTAATCGGTAAATATGCGCTCGTAGGAATTGATATCAACGCAGACTTAGATCGTTCTGAGGTTGGTTCAATAAAATATGCGGTAGCCGAGAGTTTAAAAAACGATCCTGATGGCGCTAATGCTGTTGTCATTGCCGACCCTGACATTAATGCAAGACTGAAAGAAATTGGGGAAGATATTCAAAACGGAAAGCCTATTCAAGGCATATTCAATGAATTAGCTGATATTAGCGGCAGACTTATCCCAGAGGTACCAGCGGATATGATTCGAAATGAGCCAGATAGAGATCTCAAAAAACCAGATGAAAAATTGAATGATAAAGAAGAAAAAGAGTTGAAAAATGACCAAGATGAACAATCAAATAATCATATAAGAGATTAAAATTCGATTTTCTATATGATTATATATTATAATGTGCCTATAATCTATTTTATGATTAGAGGTGCAAGTATTGAAAGTTAAATGTGTGATATGTGATAAAATTGAAGATATAGACGAAAACTCCTTTCAGGCAAAACGACTACGAAATCGCCCAATTCATACGTATATGTGTAATGAGTGTGACGATAGAATCGCCAAAAACACAAAAAAAAGAATCGATTCGGGTAACTTTGTTCTTTATCAAAACAAAACTCAAGAAGATGATTGGTAAGTAGACAAGCATTTTAAATAAAAAGAAGATCTTTTACCTAAGGTCTTCTTTTTTATATGTTCTTCTCTTTTAAACGCATCATTAATGCTGGCATTATCTCTTCACTTTCAATAACGATGGCTGTTAACCCTAGATCTGTTTTCGTTTCATGCCATTCCTTTTTATCCCAGTATACCGCATCTCCACTTCTAACTTGAAACCATTCATTCTTTTCTCCTCGAACATAGCCTACGCCGCTAACGATTAACAGAAGTTGTGGTATTACAGCTTGATGTAAACCAATAATCCCATTTTCTTCAAGATACATACATCCAATATGAGCTTCTTTCTTAGTTTCCACTATACGACTCATAATAAAATAGGAATTATATTGAGTGATTTGCTTACCATACTCTTTATTAAATTGAAAAATTTTCATTCTATTCCTCCCTTTCCTTTATTTACTAATTATAAATTAGAGATGGGTTGAAGAAAACACCTAATTTATTTTTGAAATATGTGCTTGTATTACGATTGGAGATTGGGTTTAACTTATGAGAGCTACGAGAGATGGTCTCCATGACCTTTTACTCTGATTTCTTTGTCCTCCATTTCCTTGATGAACGCCATTTTCTGCTCTCCCCATACTGAATGTGGCTTTCATTCCCTCGATGAACACCATTTTCTACACTCTCCATGCTGAATGTAGCTTTCATTTCCTCGATGAACACCATTCTTCTGCTCTCCCCATACTGAATGTGGCTTTCATTCCCTCGATGAACACCATTTTCTACACTCCCAATGCTGAATGTGGCTTTCATTTCCTCGATGAACACCATTCTTCTTCTCTCCCAATGCAAAAACGGAGTTCATTTCCTCCATGAACTCCGTTTCCCTCTCTCACAATTCAAAATAATGAACCCTATTCTTCCAACTTGCTTACAGTCACTGAGGACTCTTCTTTGTTCACACTCACTTTAGTTTTCCTTGCTTGCATTCTCAGTCATATTCCACACCTCCACTCTACTGAATACAAAAAAAGAAGCCATCAATAGATGACTTCCTTATCTTTTATTATTCAGCAGATTTTTTCTTCTTGCCAGCTCTTTCACGTTCTGCTTTATTTAAGATTTTTTTGCGTAAGCGAATAGATTCAGGAGTTACTTCACAATACTCATCTTCGTTCAAGTATTCTAAAGATTCCTCTAAAGTCATAATTCTTGGTTTTTTCATTGTTGCCGTTTGGTCTTTGTTTGCTGAACGGATGTTTGTTGCTTGTTTTACTTTTGTGATATTAACAGTAATGTCATTTTCACGAGTATGCTCCCCAACAATCATTCCTTCGTAAATTTCTGTTCCAGCTTCTACAAAGATAATTCCACGGTCTTCTACTTGCATAATTCCATAAGTAGATGATTTTCCAGACTCCATGCTTACTAATACACCTTGACGACGTCCACCAACTTGACCTGATGCCATTGGTTGATAGCTATCAAATGTATGGTTGATGATACCATAACCGCGTGTTAATGTTAAGAATTCAGTGGTATAACCAATTAGTCCACGAGCAGGTACGTTAAAGATTAAACGAACTTGTCCATTACCATTGTTAATCATATCTAACATTTCACCTTTACGAGCACCAATAGATTCCATAACTGCACCTGTATGCTCTTCAGGTACATCAATTTGTACACGTTCAATTGGCTCACAACGAACACCATCAATTGTTTTAACGATAACTTCAGGTTTTGACACTTGAAGCTCGTAACCTTCACGACGCATATTTTCTATCAAGATAGATAAATGAAGCTCCCCACGTCCTGATACTGTCCATGCATCTGGTGAATCTGTATTTTCAACACGTAAACTTACATCTGTTTCTAATTGTGCACGCAATCTTTCTTCAATTTTTCTTGAAGTTAAATATTTACCTTCTTTACCTGCGAAAGGAGAGTTGTTAACTAAGAATGTCATTTGCAGAGTTGGTTCATCAATACGTAAAACTGGAAGTGCCTCTTGGTGTTCAAACGGACATACTGTCTCACCAACGTTAATATCTTCCATTCCTGATACTGCGATTAAATCCCCAGCATATGCTTCTTCGATTTCTTGACGCTTCAATCCGAAGAAACCAAAGATTTTGGTTACACGGAACTGCTTAACTGTTCCATCTAATTTCATTAACGCTACTTGCTGTCCAACCTTCATCGTACCGCGGAATACACGGCCGATACCGATTCTTCCAACATAATCGTTGTAATCTAAAAGAGCTACTTGGAATTGTAAAGGCTCTTCACGATTATCAACTGGTGCAGGAATATGATCAACAATTGCATCATATAATGATTGCATGTTTTCATCTTGTTTTTCAGGATTTGTGCTAGCAGTACCATTAATAGCAGATGCGTAGATAACAGGGAATTCTAATTGTTCTTCTGTTGCATCTAACTCAATAAATAAATCTAATACTTCATCAATAACCTCAGCAGGACGAGCAAAGTCACGGTCAATTTTGTTAACAACAACAATTGGAGTTAAGTTTTGCTCTAAAGCTTTTTTTAAAACGAAACGTGTTTGAGGCATACAACCTTCATATGCATCAACAACTAGTAGAACACCATCAACCATTTTCATAATACGCTCTACTTCTCCACCAAAATCAGCATGTCCTGGTGTGTCTAGGATATTAATACGTTTATCTTTATATTGAATAGCAGTATTTTTCGCTAATATTGTTATTCCACGTTCTCTTTCTAAATCGTTGGAATCCATTGCACGTTCTTCCACATGTTCATTTGTACGGAATGTGCCGGATTGTTTTAACAGCTGGTCAACCAATGTAGTTTTACCATGGTCAACGTGAGCAATAATAGCAATATTACGAATATCTTCTCTAATTTTCAAAAATTTCACTCCTACCTAAATATGTCTATCTGGATTAATTTATTTTTTTAATAATATTATAACTGAGTCATTATATCACATAATTTCACAGAAACCTAAAACCTTTTATAAAAATAACAAATGTAAACGTTATTATTACAAAATAATTTATTTTAGCATCAATTTACGCTTAAATATAACAATTTATTTACATTATCGCTGTTCTTTCCATTCCATACCATAGTATGATAGAGGAGACACAGTTAAAAAATACCCACAACATTCGCTGTGGGATTTCTTTACTATCATATGCTATTATTTATGATAAATATAGACCATAATAAAGGAAGATAAACATGAATTTTGATAATTATCCATATTTTTACTATAATGTTTACGGTACATCTAGTTTTATCAGCATTGGAATATGTATTTTAGAAAAAACGTTAGCTGGCAGTATAATTTGTTTTTGCCTCTTTTGTGGAATTTGGTTCTTAAAATCCCAAAAGAAAAAGAAAATGCTACATGTAACCGAAAAATAACTTTAACAACTATTACCAATTTCCTTCTTTTAAATATTTTTGTAGTATTTCATCATGCAATCCAGGTTTGGATGCAAAGAAAGATTGCTGCGTTAATAAATCAAGTGGTTCGTTTCTTAAAGTTGTTACCTTGCCGCCTAGTTCTTCTACCATTATCTTACCTGCTGCATAATCCCAGGGCGATAATCTTAAAGTTAAATAAGCATCCATTCTTCCGGCTGCTATGTACGCTAATTCTAAACAGGCAGATCCAAATGACCTCGTTCCCCTTGACTCTTTCACAAGTGGTTCTAGGATAGTCGGATCAATCCGCTTATTTTTCGTTACCCACGTAGCATTTAATCCGATAATAGCCTCATCCACAGCCGTATCTTTTAAAGGTAATAGCCTTATGTCATTCATAAAAACACCATTGCCCTTTCGAACATGATATAGCTCGTCTGCTACTACATCATATATTAATCCAATCTTTCCTACTCCATCTTCATAAATGCCGATAGAGATGGCAAAATCCCGCTGCATATGGACAAAATTCATCGTTCCATCAATAGGATCAATAATCCAGACTATCCCTTTCAAATCTTCTAATTCTTCACTTAATCCTTCTTCGCCTAAAATACGATGGGAAGGAAAAACATTATTGATCTTATTAATCAAAAATTCTTCTGTCCCCTTATCTATTTGGGTAACCAAGTCATTTTTATTTGATTTCGTTTGGATAATGAGCTCAGACGAAAATGACTTGATAATTCTTGCCCCTGCCTCTTTTATCCATTCTTTCGCATATTGATCGATTTCCAGCCAATTTGTCATCTTCTCAACCCTTCTTTACTTTCTTTTTTCATCGTTTCCTATATTTTAGCTTAGATTATCCCTAAACATACTTCTAAAAAAATCTATCCTTCTTCTATATAGTATCATAAAACAAGAAAATTCTATGAATACAGTTTTTTTGGATAATTTATGAATTTTGTTTCTTAAAGTCTATTACTAGGAGCCCAAGCATAAACACATTTTCCTTTCCAATCCTTTTCTTCACTGCAGTTACAATCCACATTCAAACTGCGCAGTATTTCTAAAGCTCATTTGCCTATTGAAAACAGCTTGATATATTAGCTATTGTGAAATCATATGGTATGCAAAATCATGCAGCTGACTTTATAGGAATGAAAGGTTGCTTCCTATAGAGTCAGCTGCATGATTACCTATCAGCTTATTCATTAGTTATAATGCTTTAAGTCTTAGAAGTTCCTGTCTAATTCTTTCTAATTTTTGTTTACTTAATTTTTTTTGTTTTTCATCCTTTTCATTCATTGCATCGAATAAGGTAGCCAATTCATAATCCATTTCTAGACGAAGAACAGCCTTTTTTTCCTTTTCCACTTCCATTTTCTTCGCTAAATTCATCAATTGTTTCACTGACAGAACACCCCTTTCATCGACTTGCATTTCTGTTGATTTCATATATATTATGTGGAAACTAATTAGCTTGCTCCTTTTTTGTGCTATAACCCAGCGCAATCCAAATTCCTTCATAATATTATTTATGTATGCTACAATATTTGCGAAAAGGCTAGCTAAGATGAAGCTACATTTAAGTGACTAAATAGCTTACTTGATTTTATATACAGTATTTACCCGTAAACAGTAGAGATAAACTAAAAAGGAGATAAGAAATAATGTCATTCACTGGTTTTACACAAAAAGATTTTGATACCTTTACAATTGATGGACTAGATGCTCGAATGGAAGCGATCCAGGAAAGAATTCAGCCAAAGTTTCGTGAAATTGGCACACAGCTTACTGAACAGCTTTCTGGAAAGCTTGGCATGGAAATGTTCCTACATATCGCAAAGCATGCAAGACGAACAGTTAACCCGCCAAAGGATACTTGGCTTGCCATCGCAAATAATAAACGAGGCTACAAACAGCATCCACATTTCCAAGTCGGCTTATTTGATGACCATCTTTTTATATGGTTAGCATATATATATGAACTTCCAAAAAAGAAAGAAATCGCTGAAGGTTTTTTGGCAAATTATAAGCTTTTGCAGTCCACTTTACCACAAGATTATGTTCTTTCCATGGACCATATGCAAAAGGATGCAGTTAAAATTGGAGAAACAAATTTAGAGGCAGCTTTAACAAGATTCCGTGATGTGAAAAAAGCCGAATTTTTAGTTGGTCAGAGAATTGCTGCTGGAGATTCTATTCTATCAAATGGAGAGGAGCTGCTTGCATTAATCGAAAAAACTTATGATACATTGCTTCCCCTTTATAAATTATCATTGGAGTATTAGATTGGGACTAGCTAAAAAAAGAGGCCGATATCTACAGCCTCTTAGACTGTAAGCAAACTAAAATCTGTGGTTTGTTTACAGTTTTTTTATTATTATCTTATGGCAGAAAGTTATAAGCAATAAAATTCACTATTCCTTGCCTATGCCATCTTTATTCGAATATCATCTGCAGATTCTTTCGCCTTTTTGATTGTTCGATAAGTTGAATAGCCACTTACTTCTTCAAATTCATCACAAACTTTCTTTTCTTGCGCTTTTCCCGGGACAATTTTTTTAAAGGCGCGGTATTGCTCCATTAATTCTGCCTTCTCTACCCCTTTTTCATATGCTTTCTCAATGCATTCAAAAAATTTAATGACTGTAATAATTTCATCCGTTGACCAATCAATATCGATTGGGTATTGATAATCCATATTTCCACATCCTATTATATTGAAGTTTTTCAGATAAAAACTATTGTAATTTAAGTAGCTAAGAAAGTAAAATATGGATCCTTATTCCTGTGCTTTTCCTTTGTTAGATAAACTGTAAAAAGAAAAAATAGGAATAAAAAATAATTCTTTTTCCTATAGTGAAAACTAATTGTATGCAAAGAAAATAAAAAATGCTATAATTCTTTTGTTTTCTGATTTTTATATTTAGAGATTAGGGTAAAACTTGTTAAGAGTAATGAAATTAAAGACAAAACAGCGGCAGCGATGTACAATAAAATTTTTAAATGTACATAAGAAATTTAAATAAAGTTCGCTTAAAATTGCATAAAAATACTAAATAAAGAGGTGTGGTAATAAATTGTCACAACACGAAACACCGTTATACCACGGATTATTGGAACATGCTAAAAAGGATCCTATTCAATTTCATATACCCGGCCATAAAAAAGGGAATGGAATGGATCCAGAATTTAGAAACTTTATCGGAGAAAACGCTCTTTCGATAGACCTTATTAATATTGGTCCTCTTGATGATCTTCATTATCCAAAAGGGATGATTAAACATGCACAGCAGCTTGCTGCTGAAGCATTTGGAGCAGATCATACTTTCTTTTCCGTTCAAGGCACAAGTGGTGCTATCATGACGATGATCATGAGTGTTTGTGGCCCAGGAGATAAAATTATTGTTCCTAGAAATGTCCATAAATCTGTTATGTCTGCCATTATATTTGCAGGTGCAATCCCAATTTTTATCCACCCTGAAGTAGATAAAAATCTAGGTATTTCTCATGGAATCACCATCGAGTCTGTTCAACATGCTTTAGATCTTCATCCAGATGCTAAAGGGCTTTTAGTGATTAATCCTACTTATTTTGGCATCTCTGCTGATTTAAAAACGATTGTAGATTTGGCGCATTCCTATGATATCCCTGTTCTTGTAGATGAAGCACATGGAGTTCACATTCATTTCCACGAGGATTTGCCAATGTCGGCTATGCAAGCCGGAGCAGATATCGCCGCAACAAGTGTACACAAACTCGGTGGGTCGATGACACAAAGCTCCATTTTAAATATGAGAGGCGACCTGATTAGCTATAAACGTGTACAATCTATTTTAAGTATGCTGACAACGACTAGTACTTCCTATTTGCTTCTAGCATCTTTAGACGTTGCCAGAAAGCGTCTTGCAACAGAAGGAAAAGAACTGATTGATAAAACGATTAATCTTGCACAATACATTCGAAGACAGATTAATGACATAGAACATCTATATTGTGTGGGTGAAGAAATTCTGGAATCTGATTCTGCTTTTGATTATGACCCAACAAAACTGATTGTATCTGTTAAAGACCTTGGTTTAACTGGCCATGATGCGGAAGAATGGCTTCGGAAAAATTATCGCATTGAAGTAGAAATGTCCGATTTGTATAATATTTTGTGCATTATTACACCAGGAGATTCTGAAAAAGAGGCCAACATTTTAATTGATGCCTTAAAAGCTCTTGCAGTAGAACGAAAAGATAAGGCTTCAAAAGTAGAAGCACGAGTGATGCTGCCAAACATCCCTTTACTCGCACTAACGCCGAGAGATGCTTTCTATTCAGAGACAGAATTAATCGATTTTGATGATTCAGTTGGAAGAGTAATTGCAGAATTTATTATGGTATACCCTCCAGGTATCCCAATTTTCATTCCTGGCGAAATTATTACAGAAGATAACCTTGCCTATATAAAAAGAAATATGGAAGCAGGATTGCCTGTTCAGGGGCCTGAGGATTACGATTTCAAAAAGCTTCGTGTTATTAAAGAGCATCGTGCAATAAGATAAATAAATTTTGGAGAGCAGGGATGCCATATTTAGGGTATTCCTGTCTTTAATTTTGGAGATAAATGAAAAGACAGCATTTGTTTCTTGTATATAAAAAGATTGGAGTTTTCCTTTTTGAAAAAATATATTGTTATAATGATTATCAGTTTACTAATTAGCCTAGTTTCTCCATTTATTTTTAAAAATTATGTGGCACAAAAACCTGAACAATTAGAACAGTCATTCCGTTTCGGTGGTCCTATTCCATTTGCTGAACAAAAAAGGCTGCTGCCAACTTCCGTTGAGGCATACCCTTTAGAAATTACATTCGAATCACCTGTGCAATCGAAAACTATTTTCCATCCAATTCCATTTATTTTTAGTTTTCTTGTATTTTTCTTATTAATTCTATCGATTTTCACCGCTTTTAGTAGCTTTTTTGGAAAAAAATCAACAAAACAGCGGAGATTATAGCTACATAAGAATTTATTGTATTAAAAAATGCCTATATTTTTAGATTAAGGCATTTTTGGTGCTGAATTTATATATGTATAGGAGGATTTTTCATAATAAATAGAAAGTCTTTCCTTTTCGTAAGAGCAGGAAAGAAAGAGCTGTTTTTCTTCTTCTCTTCTCAAGAAAGAATATATTTAAAATAAATCATCATGTTATGTTTATATGATTTAGACAACGGAGATAATGGTCATAATTAAATGAAAAGAACCGTAAATGGATAAACTAATCATCGTGGCCAGCATTGTTTTTCTTGTTGATTTTATGATTGTATTTCCTATGATAATCGCTAAATAAAAGAACACTCCAAACATAAACACCTTATATAAAATTAAATCATATCTTGATAACCATTCAATAATGGAAAATCCACTCCAAATCATTAGCTGAAATAAAATTGCTGTATAAATCTTCAAGAAAAACACCACCCTTCCTCCATTAACAATTAATACTAGTATATGTACCAATCTTTTGTTTTATTTTATATTTATTTCATTTCAAAAAACAGTAATAGGACTAAATTCTACTAGCTAATTTTATCTACTAAAACTAGATTAGACATAGGGAAAAATCTTCCCGAATCGCTTTTAAAACAAAAAAAAGAAGCCCTCAATCGAGGGCTTCCTTTTATAATTAGCGTAAGATATGAATTGGGCTGCCAATTGCAACTTCCGCTGCTTCCATTGTTACCTCACCTAAAGTTGGATGAGCATGGATAGTCATAGCTAAATCTTCAGCTGTCATACCAGCTTCGATTGCTAAGCCTAATTCAGCGATCATATCAGATGCACTTGGACCAGCGATTTGCGCACCGATTACAAGACCATCTTCTTTACGTGTAACAAGCTTCAAGAAACCTTCAGCATCGTTAAGTGCTAATGCACGACCGTTTGCTGCAAATGGGAATTTAGCAGCTTTCACTTCGATACCAGCTTCTTTAGCTGAAGCTTCTGTGTGACCAACTGTTGCTAATTCTGGCTCAGAGAATACAACTGCAGGAATTCCTAAATAGTCGATTTCTGAGTTATGTCCAGCAATAACCTCAGCAGCAATTTTACCTTCATAAGAAGCTTTATGCGCTAAAGGAGGACCAGAAATAACATCACCGATAGCAAAGATATTGCTTACAGTTGTACGGCATTGCTTATCTGTTTTAATGATTCCGCGTTCGCCTAATTCAATACCAACTTGTTCTAAACCAAGTTCGTCTGTATTAGGTTTTCTACCAACCATTACGAATACATAATCAGCTTCCACTGATTTTTCTTCGCCTTTAACTTCATATTTAACAACAACTCCAGTGTCTGTTTCTTCCACACCTTTAGCCATTGCTTTTGTAATGATTTCAGCACCTTTTTTCTTAAGGTTGCGAGTAACTAATGAAGACATTTGTTTTTCGAAACCACCAAGAATTTCATCAGCACCTTCAAGGATTGTTACTTGTGTACCAAAGTTAGCATAAGCTCCACCTAACTCAGTACCAACGTATCCTCCACCGATTACTACAATTTTCTCTGGAACTTCTTGAAGTGCAAGTGCACCAGTTGAGTCAAGAACACGTTTAGAGAATTTGAAAGTAGGAATTTCGATTGGACGAGATCCAGTTGCGATAATTGCATTTTTAAAAGTATAAGTTTGAGATGATTTTTCATCCATTACTTTTAAAGTGTTAGCATCTACGAAATATGCTTCACCGTATACAATATCAACTTTGTTCCCTTTTAATAGACCTTCAACTCCACCAGTAAGCTTCTTAACAACACTGTCTTTCCAAGCTTGAACTTTAGAGAAGTCAACTGTTACGTTTTCAGTTGTAATACCCATGTCTGCAGAATGTGCAGCATGCTCGTAACGGTGTCCAGCAGAGATTAAAGCTTTTGAAGGAATACATCCAACGTTTAAGCAAACTCCACCTAATACGTTTTTCTCAACAATTGTAACTTTTTGTCCTAATTGTGCTGCACGAATTGCTGCAACATATCCACCAGGACCCGCACCAATGACTATAGTATCTGTTTCAATAGGAAAATCTCCAACTACCATGTTTTTACGCCTCCATTAACAATAGTTCTGGATCGTTCAATAAACGTTTAATATGATTCATTGCATTTTGAGCAGTAGCTCCGTCAATCATTCTGTGGTCAAAGCTTAAAGAAAGTGCTAATACAGGAGCAGCAACAATTTCTCCATCTTTAACGATAGCTTTCTCAGCAATACGACCAATACCTAAAATAGCAACTTCAGGATGGTTAATTACTGGAGTAAACCATTGTCCACCAGCAGATCCAATGTTAGAAATTGTGCAAGAAGCACCTTTCATTTCAGCTGGAGCTAATTTACCATCTCTTGCTTTAACAGCAAGTTCATTAATTTCGTTAGAGATGTTAAAGATACCTTTACGATCAGCATTTTTAACAACAGGAACTAATAAACCTTTTTCTGTATCAGCAGCAATACCGATATTGTAGTAATGCTTATGAACGATTTCGCTTGTAGCATCATCTAATGATGTGTTTAAAGCTGGGAATTCTTTTAATGCACTTGTTAAAGCTTTTACTACATAAGGTAAGAAAGTTAATTTGATACCTTTTGCAGCTGCAACTTCTTTATATTTCTTACGGTGTGCAACTAATTTAGACACTTCTACTTCATCCATTAATGTTACGTGAGGAGCAGTGTGCTTAGAATTTACCATTGCTTTAGCAATAGCTTTTCTGATTCCGCTCATTTTCTCACGAGTTTCTGGGAAGTCACCTTCTGGAATAGCAAGCGGCTTAGGAGCTTCCGCTGCTGTTTCTGCTGGAGCAGCTTCTGCAGCTGGTTGGCTAGCAGGTGTTGCACCACCATTTAAGTAAGCATCAATATCTTCTTTAGAAATACGTCCGTTTTTACCAGTACCAGAAACAAGTTGAATTTCTACGCCTTTGTCACGAGCATATTTACGTACAGAAGGCATTGCGATAATACGTCTGCTTGGATCAACTTCTGTCTCTTGTCCTTTGCTTTCTTCAACAGCTTCAGGTTTTGCTTCTTCAGCAGCAGCTGGAGCTTCATCACCATGATCACCTTTGAACTGAAGGTTTTCATATCCAGGAGCATCAAATGTAATTAAAATATCTCCTACAACTGCAACTGTTCCTTCTTCAACTTTCACTTCTTCGACAGTACCTTCAACTGGGGAAGGAATTTCTACTACTGCTTTATCATTTTGAACTTCACATAATACATCATCTTCTTGAACTTTATCGCCTGGTTTAACAAACCATTTTACGATTTCGCCCTCGTGAATACCTTCACCGATGTCAGGTAATCTAAATTGAAAAGCCAATGTGACAACCTCCTAATATCTTATGAAAAAATTTTCTTCTTTTAACTAACTTATCTTCTAATTCTTGTGCGAATATTATTCGGTTTTAATTAGAAAGTTAGAACTTTTTTAGCTGTTTCAATAATATCTTTAAAGTTTGGAAGCCATACAGTTTCAGCTTGTGTGAATGCAAAAACAGTATCTGGTGCAGTTACACGTAGAACTGGAGCTTCTAAGCTTAGAATTGCACGATCATTGATTTCAGCAACAACATTAGCTGCAATACCAGCTTGTTTTTGTGCTTCTTGAACTACCACAGCTCTACTTGTTTTTTCAACAGATCCAATGATTGTTTCGATATCAAGTGGGCTAACAGTACGTAAGTCAACTACTTCCACTGAGTATCCTTCTTTTTCTAATTCTTCTGCTGCTTTAATAGACTCTTGAACCATTGCTCCATAAGTAATGATAGAAAGGTCTTTACCTTCACGTTTTACATCCGCTTTTCCAAGAGGAATAGTATACTCTTCTTCTGGAACTTCTTGACGGAATGAACGGTATAATTTCATATGCTCTAAGAAAATAACAGGATCGTTATCACGAATAGCAGAAATTAATAAACCTTTAGCATCATAAGGAGTTGATGGGATAACAACTTTAAGACCAGGTTGTTGTGCCATTAATCCTTCTAAGCTGTCGGCATGAAGTTCAGGAGTATGAACTCCACCACCAAATGGGGAACGAATAGTTACCGGTGCATTGTAGCGACCACCTGAACGATAACGCATACGAGCCATTTGTCCAGAAATACTATCCATTACTTCATAAACGAAACCAAAGAATTGAATTTCCGGTACTGGACGGTAACCTTGAAGTCCTAAACCGATTGCTAATCCGCCAATTCCAGATTCAGCTAATGGAGTATCAAATACACGATCTTCACCGAATTCTTTTTGAAGACCTTCTGTCGCACGGAATACACCGCCGTTTACACCTACGTCTTCTCCAAATACTAATACATTTGGATCATTACGTAATTCTGTGCGTAACGCATCAGTGATTGCTTGAATCATAGTCATTTGCGCCATGGCTTACTTCGACTCCTTTGCTGCATAAATTTCATATTGTTCTTTTAAGTTAACTGGTAACTCTTCATACATGATGTTCATTAAGTCAGTAACTTTTTGTTTTGGAGCTTCATCAGCAATTTTGATTGCCTCTTTAATTTCTTCTTTAGCACGTTCGATTACTGCGTTTTCTTTCTCTTCATTCCAAATACCTTTGTTTTCAAGGAATTTACGGAAACGTACTAATGGGTCTTTCTTTTCCCATTCGCTATCAAGATCAGCAGTACGGTAACGAGTTGGGTCATCCCCAGCCATTGTATGTGGACCATAACGGTAAGTTAAAGTTTCAATTAATGTTGGACCTTCACCGTTGATTGCTCTTTCACGAGCTTCACGTACAGCAGCGTAAACTGCTAATGGATCCATACCATCTACTTGAATTCCAGGGATACCTGCAGCAACTGCTTTTTGAGCAATTGTTTTCGCAGCAGATTGTTTCTCAACTGGAGTAGAAATTGCAAAACGGTTGTTTTGTACAACGAAAATTGCAGGAGCTTTAAATGCACCAGCAAAGTTAATTCCTTCGTAAAAATCACCTTGTGAAGCTCCACCATCACCTGTATAAGTGATCGCAACAGCTTTAGCACCACGTTTTTTCATTCCTAATGCTACACCAGCAGTTTGGATGTATTGTGCACCAATAATGATTTGTGGAGAAATTACGTTTACACCTTCAGGAATTTGGTTTCCTTGGAAGTGACCACGTGAGAATAAGAATGCTTGAGATAAAGGAAGTCCATGCCAAATAATTTGCGGAACATCACGATATCCTGGAAGAATAAAATCTTCTTTTTCTAATGCGAATTGTGAAGCCAATTGCGAAGCTTCTTGTCCTGCAGTAGGTGCATAGAAACCTAGGCGACCTTGTCTGTTTAATGAAATAGAGCGTTGATCAAGAATACGAGTATAAACCATACGAGTCATTAATTCTTGTAATTGCTCATCACTTAAATCAGGCATTGCAGATTCGTTTACAACTTCACCCTCTTCATTTAAAATCTGAAGTGTTTGAAATTGGTTTGCCACTTGTTCAAGCTGTGCTTGCACATCAAATTGTGCCTTCTTTGTTTTAGAAGCCATTAAAGCCACCCTTTCCTTTCATATTAAAAGACTTTTTTCTGTAAAACAAATAGATGTTTACAATGTGTTTCAACGTGGTAAACACTTAGTTGGGTAACGCTTTCTATTCCTTAAAGCATATCGCTCTAAGCAACAAAAAAAACCATACTTAAACAGTTTTCCACAAAATACGCAAGAAAAAACGTCTTATAAAATTAATTCGGTTTCCGTATAGACTGTATCAATTATTTATATGTAAATATTAATACAACTGTTCAATACATTTATAAGTTTAATATACTTAAATATTATCCGTCAATCTTTAAGCTCGAAGTTTTTATTATTTTTTTACACAAAATTAATACATCTGTATTATTTACAACACAACATCTGTATCATACAGAAAACACTATTTACAACTGTTTTATAATAACTTCCCTGAGTGTCGAAAAATCATTCCTTGTCTATATGAACTCTTTGTATGTTTTGAATACTGCATGATACAAAGCACCTCCTACATTTTAAAATAGTATCCTACAAAAAAAAGCCACAAAACAAAGTGTGTCCAAAGAAACAAAATTCATGCCCCGTTTGTCCTCTCTATTTTGTAACTTATAAAAATTTTAATAGGATAAAGGTAATAATCAAATAATAAGTATTACTTTTTCTCTTCTTCCTCTTCATTCATTTTGATTTTTATGCCGGCTTCTTTATAGAAATCTACTTTCAAATCATTATATTTCTTCGTTAATTCATTAAATGTTTGGTTATTTTTATAAACCGTCTCATACGTATCATTGATCTTTTTTACTTGTTTTTCTAAATCGTCCATATTCACGTCTTCATCTTTAAACATTTCATAAAGCTTTTTATCACTATTAAGCCCTTCTATGTAATTTGCGTATAATTTATCATGTTCTTCATAACGGGCCATCATTGTTTGGTAAAGATCATCTGCCTTATTCTTTAATGATTTCTCTTCCTTTTTATCTAATTCTTCTATGTCTGTCGCTATTGTTTCAAACTTTTTTTGTGACTGTTTTATACTTTCTGCTTCTTTATCCATATATTCTTTTCTTTTAGAAATAGATTCTAGAGCTTCGTCCGATAATTTTGTAATTTCATCCATGTCCTCTAATCCAAGACTAATTATTTTAGAATAAATATCTTGTTCCTTCTTTTCTAATTTGACAAGAGGCTCTTGCTGTTCTTCAAAACCACTTTCAATCTTAACTACTTCTTCTAGTTTTTCATACATTTTCTCACTTGGAGAATTAAAATTGCACCCAGCAGCAATTATCGTAAAAAGCATAATTGTACTAATTAAAACACTTCGTTTCATTTCTTTCCTCCTCACTTTCTTATTACTATATCGATTCTTCTGTACTTTGACAATAATGGTTCCCTTCTTCGTATCCATCTTGATTCTTTAAAAAATTTGATAAAAACACAATTCTTCCCTGCATAATTATCAGTTGCTGATTTTTTTAACAGGCAGCGCTGATTACTTTAGAAATATTTTTATATTATAAACATATTAGCTTGTCCTATAATATATTATAGGTATATCTAATTATCTTCTTGCATAAAGTACTATTCTCATTTATTAACTTTTTATTCTATCTCTGTTAGACTACTTTTATAAACCGTTAGATACAAGGAAGTGATTATTTTGATAACAATGACAGATATTATTCGCGACGGTCATCCAACACTGAGACAAGTGGCAAGTAAAGTTACCATGCCACCAAGCGAAGAAGACAAAAGCATTCTAAAAAGCATGATGGAATATTTAATAAATAGCCAAAACCCCGAATTAGCAGAAAAGTATGGTTTAAGAGGCGGAGTAGGCTTAGCTGCTCCGCAAATAAATGTTTCCAAAAGAATGATTGCTGTGCATGTTAAAGATGAAAATGACAAGCAATACAGCTACGCTTTATTCAATCCTAAAATCATTAGCCATTCCATTGAAAAAGCTTATTTAACAACTGGCGAAGGCTGCCTTTCTGTCGATGAAACCATTCCAGGTTTCGTTCCAAGGTATGCAAGAATTACTTTGAAAGGGATCGATTTAGACGGAAAAGAAATTAAATTACGCCTTAAAGGGTTACCAGCAATTGTATTCCAACATGAAATTGATCATCTTAATGGTGTGATGTTTTATGATCATATCAATGAAAAAGATCCTTTTCTTCCTATTGATAATGCAATACCTGTTGAAAGATAAATTTTGTATCTAAGAAATGGTTCGATCATCATTATTCGAGCCTCTTCTTCTTTCTCTTATTTCGCCCCTGTTTCATACTAAATAAGGCTTTACCCCGCTGCAATTGCTCGCTTTCCATTCAGCCTATTTTACTATTACCAACATTATCCATGAGAATCCTACAAAAATATTCATATACTATTTATATAAAAGGCTGTTTTCATAGCAAATACAAGGAATGCTCATCGTGTCAAAAAACTTTCTTTCCATTGGCTTCACACTAAAGATGGAAGATGGAGCTTCCTAAACACTCTCATACAGAACCGCACTATGGAATAGGGCCAAATAAAAGGAGTAAACCATTCTTCCGTAGCTAAAATAATGTAAAATCGCCTTCCATTTTGAATTATCGGATTGAAAAAACACCATCTAATAAACTATTTTTTACAAAAAGAAATATAAAATGAGAAGATGACTTTACTTTGTCCAAGAATGGTTTAAAATAGAGTTAAGGAGATGATCCACTATGTTAAAGAAGCTAAGAAAAAAGCTTTTAAAACAGTGGAAAGATTTACTTCGCAAAAAAACAATAGCTTAAAAAATTGAAGGGTATTTTTATGGTCCGGCCTATACCACGCTTAGTTAAATATAGTGGTTATTATACCGCTATACAAACCAAGCATTGTGGTACTGAGTCTGACCTTTTGTTTTAATAACGATTTCATTAGAATGATCATACATAAAAGTTATGTAATATTATTATGTTTCATAATAATATATAGAGGGTAAATATCTTTTTTCATTCCTCATTTTTATATGAATTTACTGAGAAAAGAACCTTTCTAATATAATGGCTATTAAAAGAAAAAACATGAAAACCATGTTGTTTTTTTATATAATAAATTTCAGAAACAAATGATTAAGGAGCGATTTACAATGATATTTAAAGTATATTTTCAAGATTTAAAAACAGAGGTACCAGTAAGAGAAAATACTAGAACTATTTTCGTTAAAGGTGTATCAGAAAGAGATGTTCGAACAAAATTAGCAGAAAAACCATATAATATCGAGTTTATTACTAGCGTAGAAGGTGCATTCTTAGAATATGAACAACAAAACGAAGACTTTACAGTATTGGAGATTGAATAATGAAATTTGTAAAAAATGATCAAACTGCTGTATTTGCCCTAGGAGGATTAGGGGAAATCGGTAAAAATACGTATGGTGTCCAGTTTCAAGATGAAATTATTTTAATTGATGCTGGGATTAAATTTCCTGAGGACGAGCTTTTAGGAATTGACTATGTTATTCCTGATTATACTTTTTTAGAGAAGAACGCAGACAAAATTAAAGGCTTATTTATCACGCATGGTCACGAAGATCATATTGGTGGTATTCCTTACCTTTTAAGACAAGTTAATATCCCTCTTTACGGAGGCAAACTGGCATTAGCACTTGTTCGTAACAAGCTAGAAGAGCATGGTTTATTGCGACAAACAACGATGCACGAAATTCAAGAAGACGATATTATTAAATTTAGAAAAACATCTGTTTCTTTCTTTAGAACTACTCATAGTATACCTGACTCCTATGGGATTGTTGTCAAAACACCACCTGGGAACATTGTACACACTGGAGATTTTAAATTTGACTTTACTCCAGTTGGGGAACCTGCCAATTTAACAAAAATGGCTGAAATAGGGAAAGAAGGCGTTTTGTGCTTATTATCTGATAGTACAAATAGTGAAGTACCTAATTTTACTATGTCTGAAAAAAAAGTCGGAAAAAGCATCCATGATACTTTTATCAAAGCCGACGGTAGATTGATTTTCGCTACTTTCGCTTCCAATATTTATCGTTTACAGCAAGTAACAGATGCAGCCGTAGAGTTTGGCCGCAAAATAGCTGTTTTTGGACGCAGTATGGAAGCAGCTATTAACATCGGTTTAGAACTTGGCTTTATAAAAGCACCAAAAGAAACCTTTGTTGACCCGCAACAAATTAACCGACTGCCGGCTAATCAAGTGGTCATACTTTGTACAGGAAGCCAAGGTGAACCAATGGCAGCTCTATCAAGAATTGCTAATGGTACACATAGACAAATCCAAATTATTCCTGGTGACACTGTGGTATTCTCTTCCAATCCAGTACCAGGTAATACATTAAGTGTTAATAAAACAATTAATCAACTTTACCGAGCAGGTGCGGAAGTAATTCATGGACCACTTAACAATATTCATACTTCTGGTCATGGCGGTCAACAAGAGCAAATGTTAATGCTTCGATTAATTAAACCTAAATTCTTTATGCCAATTCATGGAGAGTTTAGAATGCAAAAAACACACGCACAAACTGCTGTTGATTGTGGTGTAAAAGAAGAGAACTGCTTTATTATGGATAATGGTGAAGTATTAGCACTTTCAAGCGATACAGCACAGGTCGCTGGTAAAATTCCATCTGGAAATGTATATATTGATGGAAGCGGAATTGGCGATATTGGTAATATCGTTTTACGCGATCGTCGAATTCTTTCAGAAGAAGGCTTAGTGGTTGTCGTGGTAAGTATTAATATGACTGATTTTAGAATTGCCGCTGGACCTGATCTTATTTCAAGAGGATTTGTGTATATGCGCGAGTCTGGTGATTTAATCAATGATGCACAAACATTAATAAGTAAACATTTAAATAAAGTAATGGAGCGTAAAACGACACAATGGTCAGAAATAAAGAATGAAATAATTGATACTATTTCTCCATTCCTATATGAAAAAACAAAACGTCGCCCAATGATCCTTCCTATTATTATGGAAGTATAAATAAGTAAAAAGGAGCTATTCGTTCGATAACGAACAAATAGCTCCTTTTTCTTGTTAAGACATAACCTTTTTCTCAAAACGGTTAATATCCGAGTCAGCTCCAATTACGATCAAGATATCCTTTTCTCTGATTGATTCTGATGCTTGAGGAGAAACGATAATTTCCTTCCCTCTTTTTATGGCAACAATAGTAATTCCATATCTGGCACGAATATCTAAATCAATGATCGAGCGACCATCTAATTTATGACTTGCTTTAATTTCCACAATACTATGCTCATCCGATAGCTCTAAATAATCTAGGACATTGTTAGAGACAATATTATGGGCTATTCTCTTGCCCATATCCCTTTCAGGATGAACAACTGCATCTGCCCCTATTTTACTTAGTACTTTCTCATGATAATCATTTTGGGCTTTTACCGTTATATTTTGCACTCCTAATTCCTTCAGCATTAAAGTTGTTAAAATACTTGCTTGGATATCTTCCCCAATTGCAACAATAACATGGTCAAAATTACGGATTCCGAGACCTTTCAATACTGTTTCATCTACTGCATTACCTACCACTGCATGTGAAACTAGATTTGCGTATTCATTTACTTTTTCTTCACTTTTATCAATGACCATTACATCCATACCTAGCTCGGTTAATTCCCTGCAAATACTACCACCAAATCTTCCGAGGCCAATAACCGCAAAAGCTCTTTTCACAATAAAATCCTCCAACAATCATAAAAATTTCACCTAAATAAATCGTCCCTATTATAACATTAAATCACTTGATTAACATACAAAAGCTAATGATGTTTTCCCACCAGTTATTGTTGATTATTAATGACACGGTTGATACGTGTATTTAACATTTTTAAATTAGTACCGCCCGCCTGGTAGTACCGCAGCTTTCTTTCCCTATCAAATAAATAGTAGGAGGGAACATATTCATTCGAAAACGTCTTGGCTAGCTGAAAGTCATGATCTACATAAATAGATTGTGTCATACTATACGTCTCGGCAGTCTGTTTTATTAAATCAATATCTAAATCTCGCTCTGTTCGCGGGAAATGCACAGATATTATTACAAGATTATCCTTATATAACTCCCTATATTGGTTTAATTCGGGCATAGCCTGTTTACAAAAATAACAACTTACAGACCAAAAATGAATTAAAATCAGCTTATCTCTTATTACATCTGTAAGCTTTGTTTCCCCGTTAACCCATATGGTCGGAGTGTTCCAGTTTGGAAGTTGCTCACCTATTTTCAATGATTCGTTACCTTCTTTCCTTCTATCCCTATATATACATTTGCATAAAAAGTTAGTGAATCATGTCTCCCCGCTTTCAGATAAACAGAATATCCTATTTGCAAACCTATTAAAGTAACTAACTTATACGAAGCTCAATAGAATAGCTTCACCTCTTAGTTTATCAAATACTTTAAAGGGAATAAAAAGAAAAAACTTATTTTTTAATAAAAGGAGTACAATTTCTAATGATGTATGTGGATGAAGTTAAAACGAATATTCGAAATATTGAATGGGGGGATTTCCTTCTAGACACTTCCTTTGTAACTATAAAAATTCTCTTGATCTTGTTAAGTTATATTTTCATCAAGAAGATGGCTAAGAAAGTAATAAATAAATTATTCGAAACTTATATTCAAAAGCATTCTATCTCCCGAGGCAGAGCCTTCACTTTAGAAAGCTTAACGAATAATGTAATTACTTATGTATTATTTTTTATACTCATTATTACCATTCTTCAATTACTAGGAATTGACGCAACGGCCATATTAGCTGGAGCTGGTATTATTGGATTAGCAGTTGGTTTTGGTGCACAAGGTTTAGTAAGCGACCTAGTGTCAGGATTCTTTTTATTATTAGAAAAACAATTAGAAGTGGGTGAACTTGTATCAATAGGAGATTTTTCAGGTACTGTTGAACAAGTAGGGCTGCGAACAACACAAATTAGAGCTGCTGATGGAACTCTGCACTTTATCCCTAATCGTGAAATCACACAGCTAAGTAACCACTCTCGGGGAGAAATGCAAGCTTTAGTAGATATAGATATTTCTGTACATAATGATCTACCGAAAACATTAGAAATTTTAAAGCCTTTATGTGAACGTATCGCCAAAGAAAATCCAGTAATTACGGATGGACCAGATGTGATTGGGATACAAAACATGGAATCAAATACTATCACTATTAGAATACTGGCCAAAACCATCAATATGGAGCAATGGGGGGTCGAGCGATTAATCAGACAAGAAGTAAAGATCGCGCTTGATGAAAATGGTATTAAACTTCCAGAAACTCCGCTTATAGTAGATAAAAAGAGTTAAAACAAGGCTTACTGCTCCATTACGCAGTAAGCCTTCTCTTTTATATAAACAGAGTTCCTCTAAATATTCTTAATTGCCTTTTTTGGTTAAATACGCTGTTAATATATTTACAGCCACCTGTAAGGCCTCCTCTTTTGGATTGAGCTTGCTATGATGTAATCCAAAGGGAGAGTCTACTCCAAGCCAAAACATAAATCCTGGGATTTCCTTTAACATATAGCCGAAATCTTCCCCTGTCATGGCTTCTTTACACTCAAATAATGTTGCTTCTGTTTCCTCTATAATAAAATCCATAAACTCTTTCGTTAATAGCTCATTATTATCCACTTGATAATAACCACTTCCGAAGTCAATGGTGCATTCACAGTCATAGGCGATTTCAGTTCCTTTTACTAAAGATTGGACGCGATTTTTCACTTTTTCCATTGCTTCACTAGAAAGCGTACGCATCGTTCCTTCTAGCCTTGCTGTTTCGGCGATAACATTTTGAACCGTACCGCCTGTGATTTTCCCAATCGTTACAACAGCACTTTCTAGTGGATTTATATTTCTAGACACGATTGACTGGAGCTGGGATACCAATGTACATGCAGCAACGACCATATCATTTGTTAAGTGAGGATAGGCTGCATGTCCCCCTTTCCCTTTTAAATCAATAAAGAGTTCTGATGTATTCGCAAATAATAAGCCAGGCTTAATCGCAATCGTCCCTACAGGATATTCAGGAGCAACATGAAGTGCTATTATCATATCTGGCTTCCATGCTTGGAGCTCCTCACTTTTCAACATCGGTTCAGCCCCGCCTGGTCCCTCTTCTGCAGGTTGAAAAATAAATACCACATCATCGTTAATTGGATTATTAATAATATTTATCAGCACACCTAATGCGATCGTCATATGAAAATCATGACCGCAAGCATGCATTTCAGTCGGATGCTCTGATACGAAAGATAATGCTGTTTCTTCCACAATCGGTAATCCATCCATATCAGCACGATAGCCAATCGTTTTTGTTGGATTAAGTCCATTGACCTTTACGATGATTCCAGTCTTCCATGTTTTCACTTCTACACGTTCATCTGCGACGCTATGAATCATCTGTAGTAAATATTGCTGTGTTTTAAATTCTTTAAATCCAAGTTCTGGAATTCTATGCAGTTGTCTGCGAATAGTAACTAAATCTATCGTATTCCCCATCTAGCTCCCCTACTTTTCCTTTTGTTCATTATATCGTTTTACATAGCCTTTTAGGTTACCTACAAGAAAAGCGCGGAAGTTTCTCCACGCTTTTCATCAAAATTATAATTGACGTAACTCTTGCATAATTTCTGTTTTTGATTTTGTTTTATCATCAATTTCTTTTACCACTCGTGCAGGTGCTCCTGCTACTAATGTATTCGCGGGAACATCTTCTAATACTATAGCTCCTGCAGCAACTACAGACCCTTTTCCTACAGTTACACCCTCTACAATAACTGCATTTGCACCAACCAATACATCATCTTCAATAATAACTGGTTTAGCAGAAGGAGGCTCAATTACACCAGCTAATACTGCACCTGCTCCAATATGACAGTTTTTACCTACAGTAGCTCGTCCACCCATTATAACTCCCATATCAATCATTGTACCTTCGCCGATAACAGCACCAATATTAATAACAGCACCCATCATAATAACAGCGTTATCACCAATATCAACTTGATCACGAATAATTGCACCTGGCTCAATACGAGCTTTTATATTTTTTAAATCTAATAAAGGAATAGCGGAATTTCTGCGATCATTTTCAATTACATAATCCGTTACTTTATCCTTATTAGCTTCAATTACACTTTGAATGTCTGTCCATTCTCCAAAAATCACCCCAGAATTGCCGCTGATAAAGGTTTGGATATTCTCACCAAATTCAACAGCTGATAAATCCCCTTTTACATATACCTTAACAGGTGTAGATTTTGTACTATTTTGAATAAATGAAATAATTTCATTTGCATCCATCATTTTCATTTCTTTACCTCCAGTTATGTATAAATTACAATATAAAAATTACTTTACCAAACAAAAGTTATGAAAACAAGCAATAATTATTATAATATTAAGGATTAATTGCTTTCACTTTTTCTTCTTCAAGGTATTCATTGACAATCTCTAAGAACGCTTGAACTTGCTTTAATTGAAAATTTGCCTCATAGCCAATTAACCAAGTCCCTCTTGTAATAGGTTTATTATTATCATTAAATAATGGTATTCTTGATAGTGCCTCATCAGCTTTTCTTAAGGCAATGGAAGGTAAGATACTATATCCAATGCCATTAAAAGAAAGCTGTTTACATGTTTCAATTTGATCTACAACAATAGTATTCTTAGGAGGCATTTGCAAATTCTGATGCCACCAAACTTGTATTTCTTCGTAATAGTTAGAATCACTTTTAAATTGGATAAACGGTCGATCAGTTAAGGCAATATCTTCTAACTGAGCAATTTCTCGATCCACTAAATAAAGTGGATCATCGAATAAATGCATTTTTATCCCTTTCCAATCAGATACCCCTCTTATGATACCGATATGCATATTATCCTCTGAAACTGATTTCATCATATCGCTGCTCCAACCAGTTACTAATGATACTTTTGCTTGTGGGTAGCGCTCGACAAATCGTTTTAAAACTTCTGGAAGCCAATTTTGTCCTACTATACTAGCGACAGCGATTTTTAATGTTCCATATACCTCTTCTTTAAATGCATGAATGGATTCTTTTACTTCTTCTTCTTTTTTTAAAGTTTCCCTTGCAAATTTCGTTACTAATTCTCCTGCGGCAGTAAGAGAGAGGCCTCTTTGTGACCTAATAAATAACGGGGTTCCCCAGTCTTTCTCAATATTTTGCAGCCTTTGAGAAAGGGCTGGCTGGGTGACAAATAATCTCTCTGCTGCTTTGCGCATATTCATTTCCTGTGAAAGTACAGTTAATAGTTGTAATTCAGAAATTGTTGACATAACATTATCCTCATAAAATAAAAATTGTTATCAAAAGAGGGATACATCTCTAATGAAGAGGCAGACAAGAGCGGCAGCCGTAGATGAAGGTATAATACGTTTAGCGTTCATTTTGATTGATTTGATGCAAATAAATATTAACTCGCATTAATATTGCTCTTCTTGTTAAAATTCCATCAAAATAGCCATCTTCTGTTTCCACGCAAATAAAAGGATGGTCTACTAAATATTTTATCGTATGTAATACAGAACTATTGCTCTTCACTCTTGGTATTACCTTATTCATAATTGTTTCTACTTTTATTTCTTCAAGCTTCTCAAACTCAATTCTTTCTAAGCCTAATATGCTATCCATGATGAGCGGAGTGCTGACTAAGCCATGGAGTTTATAATGAGCATCTAATACTGGTATTGCTGAGTATCCACTTTTTGTTAAGACAAGCAGAGCGTGTTCTAAACTATTTCCTATCTGCACATGTGCTACTCGTTCAGATGGAATTAATAAGTCCTTTAAAGTAATGTTTAAAAACTCTTCGCTGTGCATACTTATCATAGCCGAAAACTCCTCACAAAATATATTTATACCTCATTTTATCATAGTTCTCGGCATTATGCTCTTTTAACCCTTACTCGTTTTTATATTCCTTACAAGCAGTTGACAATGTGGGCATTGAAAGATTACATTTTGATTAGATTGAGCAGTTAAGACATTCTCTAGTTTTTCTTCTTTTGAACATTCTGGACAAATAACTGTCGGCATCATATTTATCACCTCAACCATTAGTATGGTTTCCCATGTTTTTTTCATGTAGGAAAAATCTTCAATGTTCAGCAGGTTTTTATCCTTATATTGAATTCTCCTGATTTACTAGCCGTTAGCAGGACTATTAATACTAGAAGTAAAAAAAACCTTCAGCAAAATGGACTATTCCACCTTGCTGAAGGTTTTTTTAAATAAGATTACTGAATTAAATCAAAAATCTCAATTGTAATCATATCAACATTATCAAATTGATATCTTTTTGGTTTTTCCTTGTCATTATATACTTCTAGTTCAAACGTCTCTGTTTTTGGATGGAATGTTACTTGACACTTTCTCTCTCCATTTACCTCAAAGAAACGTTGAGTTGGTTCTCCCCCAGTTGCCTGCTCTTGTAGATTTTTCAATCTTGTTAATATGCCTTGTAATTGTGACATGCTCTCTCTCCTTTCAAACAAACCTTTATTAAGCATAGGTTTCACTATTAGCATGTTTCTATACACTTTCTTCGTTTAATTTAGTACAATTCGCCTCTTGTGTAAAATGCCAATACTAACAGAATAAAAGATTGTCGAGAGTTTGTCCAAGTAAAACTGAAAAAAACTCGGTGTTTTTTTATTATTTATTTCCTCTGAATATTCTTACCATTTGACAAATTAACATACACACTTTCCTTAGGAGTATAATTTCTAGCTAAAATGATGACAAGAACTTCTTTTATCACTCAAAAGAATTGCATGATAATAACTTTCTTTGTATGATTAGTTAAAGATAAAAGTAGGAGGAACATTATGCATCAAATCACATTGTTTACTCAACCAGATTGTCCCCCTTGCGAATATTCAAAGCTATTCTTAAAAGAACATGGTTTTGATTTCGAAATGAGAGATATTCAAAAGGACCCTCGTGCCAAAAAAGACTTAATAAAGAAATATCAATCTTTTTCCACTCCAACATTCGTAATTGATGGAACGGTCATTTATGGATTTGATTTGGAAAAGCTAAAGGAAGCTTTGAATCTTTCTTAATACTTATTATGGCGTACAGCACCTAATGTGCGCCATAAACTTTACAATGATAATATTAGAGATGATTTGTGTTTACATCATTATAGTTTTTATTATTCTTTATATAAGTAACTTGATTATCAATGGAAAATAACGGCATATACACTAATGTACTATAGTTTTTTTCTTTACTCTTTAAAATGGACCTTACCTCTTTATCTGAAAGCATATTGGTTATAAGCCATTTATTATTCCATTTTCTTATCAAAATCCCTTCATAAGAACCTTCATATACTTTTTCTCCAATAACAATTGGTTCATAATATTCATATAGGAGTATACTATTCTCTTCTTGTTCTACAAAGGTTTGTTCTGATAATTGATAAAAAGGTAGATAATATTTACCAAATTCATTACCATATGTAAAAAAGTTCCCTTGTTCTCCAGTCAAGTTTTCATTAAGAAATAAATAAATTAGTTTGTCTGAAAAATAAGGCGTTAGGATTTCTTCTATCTCCTCCATTTCTCTTGCTTCTTTACTTAATGATACTTGTGCCCGGAATGCCTTTTCTACAAAAGCGAATACTTCCTCTCGACTTGTCAAATGGCTGGCGGCGTCAATGGAATACGGAAAAACACTCCACATAGAAATAATCAATAAGATAAAGAAGCTTTTTTTCATCAAATCCTTCCCTTCTCTAATTACGCTGATTCCATTTCATTACTATTCCATACCCTTTCTATTCCTAATAAAACAAGCTGAAGAGAAAATCTCTTCAGCTTGTTGTTAAGGAAGCAATAATTTCATTCGATCAAGATAATTATAGGACAAATCAATAAATAAATATTCTTTTGAATTTAACGGATAAGAATACGTTCTAACCGTTTCACCGGTTTCAATATCACTATATAGATCGGATAATATCCCTCGTTTTTCAGTTCGCATCTTCATAATATTTTCTAAAAAATATGGTCTCCAACTCCAATTTTTATGTGCATATTCGGGTTGTATAAGCCAATCATTCTCATATTTAATGATATTGGCAGATTTCTGAAACCCATCTTCATCACAAACATACATTCGAAAAGCAGCATCCGTTAACTCGGCAGACAGTAATTTTAATAACTCCTCATAGGTAGAATATTTCTTGTATTTGACAAGCAGTGCTTGTAATTGACCTTGAAACTCTTCTGTTAAGTCATAGATCGTCGATAATTTCTTCTTTTCTGAAAGGATAAATTCATGAAACATATTTCTCAATGTTTCCTTTCTAATATTACGTTCAACGAAATTCTCCTCTGGATAATGTAAGTAATACCCTTGATAAAATCTTCCTCCATTTTTCCAAGCAAATTGAAGCTGATAAACCATCTCGATATTTTCAAATAATAAAGTAGCACCAATTTTTCGAGCAAGCATAGATAATGAATACAATACATCTTGATAAGTGTGCGAGGTGGACGTAGACCGCAAAGCCAATAAATCAATCTTCAAAATGTCAGGCCCTAAATCACTTAGGCGATCAAGATAACTGCTATCGCTTCCCATTTTATCAATCGCAATCTTTATACCATATGTTCGATAGTAAATTAATAAATGATCTAAATGATCAAATTGTCCTTGATAATTTCTTTCAGACAGCTCTAGAACGATCCGATTCAGCTTGATGCCTTTCTCTTCGTACTCCAATAAAGTATCTAAAAATGATTCTCCATCATCCTTCATCAGCATTTCAGCATCTCTATTGATAAAGAGCAATACGTCCTCATCAAGGGATAAAGCTTTATCCAAAGCTTTTGTCAAAATAACTTGATCTACTTCAAGCTTATATTCATCTGGAATTCCTTCATCTACAAAAAAATCGCCAAGACTTTCCACTCCATTTTGCCCATTGTATCTACCTAATACTTCATATCCAATAACCTGATGTTCATCAGCGCTAAAAATAGCTTGAAAATAAGGGATGACATTTTCTAAATCAGTCAAAATATCCAAAGCATCCATATTTTGATCGCCTCCCTAATAAGAAAAGCAAGCTCCTTTGCATATCATAATTAAGAATTTGGCAAATCGACGCCTTCCAAAAAGTAAAAAGTCTTTATCTTAAATGGATTTATTAATTAGTAAGCAAAGGTTCTTCACTTTATTTTAAGAAATTAAATAAACTTAATTATATCATATAAACACCTAGCTATCGAAATAATGATAGAAAATTCTTTCTATTTTCTAAACAATCCCTAAACTTGAATCAACTTAATTTAGCCTTCTTGGTAATAATATGCCCTCATATTTTGATGATAATATCGTATGATAACATTAGGAGTTGGCAAGAAAGAGGTAGTAATATGAAGTTGTTGAAACTATTACTTTTGCTCGCTCCCTTTTTTAGTTCGGAGCAAGTTTGGGAATACTTCCATATTGATGACCATCCAAGACAAAAAAACGAAATAGTAAGTCAAGTATCAAGCTCTACTAATAAAATACTGTTAGATGTTCCATTGATAAAACAAAATCCAGAATTACGATATGGATGTGAGGTAACAAGTTTAGCAATGGTCTTAAATTATGCTGGTGTTAAAGTAACGAAAATGGACCTTTTTAAAGACATAGAGAAGGACTCAGATCCATTAGTCCGAAAAAACGGAAATATTATTAAATGGGGAGATCCTTCTATTGGCTTTGTTGGAGATATGACTGGAAAAAAGGCTGGTTACGCTGTATTTGATAGACCAATGGAAGATCTTGTTAACAAATATTTACCTGAAAGAGCAGTTAATTTAACAAATTCTTCTTTTCATGACTTAGAAAAACATGTTGAGAATGGTTATCCAATTGTCGTGTGGACGACAGGGGATTATCGTTTACCCGATAGATGGGAATCATGGGAACATAATGGAAGAACAATTAAAACACCATTGGATTTACATGCAGTTGTTTTAGTCGGGTTCAGTAAAGAGCATGTTTACTTAAATGATCCCTTATCTGGTAAGAAAAACGTCAAAGTAAATAAAAAAAACTTTATTAACTCCTGGCATGCTTTAAAGTCAAGAGCAATTAGTTATCGCTAAAGCCAAAAAGTTTTTTACACTTTGTATGGATCAAAGCTGAATATTCTAAGTGGCTGGCTGTATTCCCTTTAGTATTTGCTAACAGCTAATCAGCAGCTTGAATACACTTCACTTTCTATGTAGGCGAACGCTGCTCTTCATATGAGTTCTTGATCGCGCTAACCCTAGGAATTTGTATTCAGGCTGCCTTACTCTCCACCCTCTTATTCCCTATAAAATCAAGACTTCACACTTTTTAAACACTTAAATTATAATGGCAAATTTTCAATTATCCTTCCCTACTGTATGTTTATGATTTACTCTTATCAGTCATGTTTAAAATTGCCTAAGAAATTGTTCTGCGTCTTCACAAGTCAATGGCTTTGAATAATAATAACCTTGTGCTTTCTGACAATTTGCCTTTTTTAAAAAATCTTCTTGATCTTTATTCTCGACACCTTCTGCAATTACTTCCATTCCTAAATTTTGACCTAAGTGAATAATTGTAGTTGTAATGGCAGCATCCTTGGCATTTATCACAGCATCTTTAATAAAAGACTGGTCAATTTTTAACACATCGATGGGAAATTGCTTTATATAGCTAAGAGAAGAATAGCCCGTTCCAAAATCATCAACAGAAATAATAACACCCAATTCCTTTAAATTCCGCAAAATAGGAACTGCTTCTTTAATATTCTCCATAACCCCTTCTGTAATTTCCACTTCTAAGAGGAATGGCTGGATGTTATATTTTTGGATAGCATCTCGAATTACTTCTACAAAATTAGGTTGTTGAAATTGCTTAGGAGAAATATTCACAGCGATTCTGGTATCTAGGTTGTAAAGTGTTTTCCAAATCTTTATCTGCTCACACGCCGTTTCAATAACCCAATTCCCAATCGATATAATGAGACCCGTATCCTCAGCAAGCGGTATAAAGTCATTTGGAGCAACCAAGCCTAACGATGGACTCTCCCACCGTAATAGTGCTTCAAAGCTATTGAAAGTATAATCATTCAAATCAATTTGCGGCTGATAATACAATTTCAGTTCATTCCTTTGAATAGCTTTTCGTAATTTTGTTTCAATTGATACTATATTAGTTAAAGCTGTTGTCATATCAGAACGATAAAATTGATAGTGTGCTTTGCCTCTTTCTTTTACTCGAAAAAGTGCCTCATCAGCATTTTTTATCAATGTTTCAATATCTTCTCCATCCTGTGGATACATGCTAATTCCAATACTGGGACTTATATAATATTCCTGAGAATCTAGATAGAAAGAATTAGCAAAGGTTGAAAGGATTTGCTGAGCATTGCTTGCTGCTTCTTTTCTATTCGTCTGCGAAAGGAGAATATTAAATTCATCTCCTCCTTGACGATACACATGACATTTGTAATTATTAAACTCTAATAAGCGTTCCGCTACTTTTACAAGAATTTGATCACCTACAATATGACCAAATGTATCATTGATATATTTAAATCTGTCTAAATCAATGGTCATTAAGGCGAAAGCAGCTTGCTCTGTTTCCGCTCTTTTTATTTCAAGATTTATATCCTCCATTAGAGCTCGTCTATTATAAAGTCCTGTCAGCTGATCATGAAAAGACATAAACTGAATCTTTTCTTCCGTCTTCCTCCTTTCTGAAATATCTCTTAAGATGACATAAATCCCCTTAATGGTTCGATTCACTATAATAGGTACGAATTTTGAATGTACAGATAATTCTGTTCCCTTTGTGCTCATTAATTTACAATCGATTGATTGTGATGTATTTGTCAGTTTACATTTTCTAAAACTTCCATAAAAAACTGTATTCTCCCTATCTATTAGATCATAAAGCGAAAAAATCGTTTTAGCTTCGTCACTAAAACCAATTAATTTCAATCCAGCAGGATTCACCTCCTGTATAACTCCATCTAAATTGACTGTGAGAACAGCATCTAAGTTATTCTCTACTAATGAACGAAATCGTTGTTCACTTTCAAGTAATAAATGTTTTTCCTTGATGGATTCTGTAATATCTCTCGTAATAGAAACAATATATTTTACTTCATCTTGATCATCCTTTATAGGCGTTAAAACAGATTCTGCATAGATAATATTTCCATCTTCAAGCTTGATTTCATCTGTATAACTATGATTTCCCTTCATCTTACATACTGTAGAATATTCCTTTTGTAATCTAGCCGCTATGTAGGCAGAATTAACATCTTGGATTTTTTTCCCTATAAAGTTGAGTGGTAATTTAGCAAACAAGTATGCAGCTTCATTCACAAAAATATAGCGAAAAACTTCCCCTTTCTCGACTTTCATAATAAAGACCATATCTTTAATATACATAAAAATAATTTCAAAAATAATATTCTCTATATTTGATTTGGATTGAGCGATCATTTTCTTACTTGTGCTATTCTTGTTATATTTGTCCATCCATCTCATTCCTTACATGCAGCAATATATTAATTTGTTCTTAAAAGATATACACAATACACCAACGTCTTCTTTTACTACTATTATCGGCATGTGAATCCATTTCTGTACTCAAATAGATAAAAAATTATGTCTATTCTTAAAATAAAGTTTATCTTAATCTTGCTTCAGGAGCACACTTGACAGACAAGCTATTTTTTTTTATTTCCTTTCTTTCGTAAAAATAGTATAATAACTTGTACTAAACAATAGAAAGGAGAGTTAAAACAATTGAATAAGCAGCAACAATATCCGCCGCCAATACAACCTACTGTTGTAAATCTTCTACAAGCAATCTCAGTTGTAAACCGTCATGCAAAGACTGCTCCAAACCCAAAGTTTTTATATAAATTAAAACATGACAGTTTACATAAACTATTAGCAGAAGGAAAAGCAAAGAAAATCGGTCTACACTTCTCAAATAATCCAAAATATAGTCAACAACAATCAGATTTATTGATTGCGTGTGAAAACTATACATTTCATTTGCCTCCGACTAAAAAGGATTTTGAGGAATTGCCACATTTAGGATCTCTCAATCAAAGTATTCGAAATCCCAAATCAACTCTTTCCTTAACACAATCTAAAAAGCTTTTATCCACCTATACTGGATTAAAAGAAGAGACACCACCAAATCATTCAATCCGCAAAAAGAAATACCAAAAACCTGTTTTTAAAAAACTTGGTGAAAGCTATTAATCTTGAATGAAAACGGTAATCCCCTCGATTCTATCAATTAAAAGAAAATGAGCAGCCTTATTATAATACAAGAATGTGGCTAGAATAAGCATTTCAACTAAAGAAACAGCCACCCCATCACATGAACGTTCGAATGCTGGGGTGGCTGTTTTTCGTCCTAAAAGGCTGTTTCAGAAAATTACTATTAGATAACCGAACAATATTGAGGCTGCGGGTGATCATCACAAACCTTCGTTCCTAAAAAGAATAAGAACCCAACCAATTATACGGAACTTTTTTCAACTTCTTTGTATAATTGGTTGGGCTTATATTTGGTTGGGACACTTATGCCCCAGGTCTTTTAAGTAGTTCTTAAAGACAAATTAAGCAGAATCCGCTTCTTTCCCGCAGAAAGATCCTCTATTTAGTTATGTTGAGTCTCGTTTTAATTGTGCATCTCATAAAGCTTCCTTCTACAAAATGTTATTTTTCATAAATGAAGAATAGAAATGCAAAGTAATATGAATCAACAAAGACCAGTATTGGGAATCTATAGTATACAGGTAACCGTCTCTAAACTAAAAGGCCACACCATACATCAACAACATTTTATAAAATGATGTTATCGATAATATGAATTAATTCATTAATCTCAGGTTTACTTACTTGATCATTCGCTCCTACTACCTGGCCCTTATGTCTTAAATCATCTGTAATTAACGAAGAAAATATAACAACTGGCAATGCTGCTAAGTCAGGATTGTCTTTCACTACTTTTGTTAAATGATGTCCATCCATTTGAGGCATTTCTATATCGGTAATCATTAACTGAGCAGCTTCTTCTACTGGATGACCGTTCTCTATAGCTTTTGTTAAATAGTCTAATGCTTCACGCCCATTTTCGAAAAAGGTGATATCCTGGAATCCAGCAGCATTTAAAGTGTCTTCTAATAATTTTCTTAAAAGGGCAGAATCTTCCACAACAATTAGTTTCTTGTCACTTCTTTTTCTTTCACCTAATTTTTTTACTTGTTGAACATTGATTCCCGACTCCGGATTAATATCAACAACGATTTTTTCAAAATCTAATAATAAAATCATTTCTCCATTTAATTTGACTACCCCGATAATCTGACTTTCCGTTCCATAATATGTCTCAGATGGTTTTTCAATGTTTTCCCATGATATACGATGAATTTGTGTTACATTATGAACATGGAAAATTATTTTTGTTTTATTAAATTCAGAAACAATATACTTGTCCTTTTCAGGAGTATCAGAAGGAGGATAACCTAATACATTTGCAAGATTAACAACAGTTAATACTTCTCCCCTTAACTCCATAATCCCTTCTATATATGGGTGTGCGTGTGGGATTGGTGTGATAGGTACTGGATTAATGATTTCTTTAACCTTAATCACATTGATTCCAAAATGATTCTTTCCTACGCTGAATTCTACAATTTCTAATTCATTTGTTCCCGTTTCTAAAAGTATCCCTTTATCATTTTTCATTTCTGTTTGTCCTTTCGCTCGCCTAAAAATTCACTTATTTAGCCAGACTACATCAAATTATTTATACCTATCTTTTATATCGGACTTTTTATCCACTCTTAAAGTAGGACTCGCTAATTTCCCTAAATTCGAAAGACGAAAAGCTGTTCACCATCCGATAGTATTTCAGTCTCCACGATTTTTACTAGTAAATGGCTAAAAAAAATGCTGTTCATGAAAGAACAATAGGAAAATATTCCAATCCTCTCAAAGAATATTTTCTATCGTTAGCTTTCATGAACAGCTTAGTTTTCCTCTTCTATTGGAAAGAAGAAAAGTTTTTTCAATATCATTCTTCCTTTATACGTGCATGAATAATTAATCCGATAATAGTTAGAATGATTAAGGAACCTAGTGCAAATCTACTTGCCATATTACCATACTCAGCAAAAACAAATGTAATCGTCCCATATATTATAGGACCGATAATAGATGATACTTTTCCAGAAAAAGCAAATAAACCAAAAAATTGTCCTCTTTTCTCTTCCGGCGTAATTTCAACGATATATGATCTTGTTGTTACCCACATACTTCCAAGCGCTACTCCAAATAAACTGCCAGCTACCCAGAATAACCCTTCATTCTTAGCAAGCGTTGCAATAATTATCGCAATAACTAACAGTATCCCCACATAACGAACAGCTCTGTATGCACCAACACTTTTCGTTATATATCCAAAAACAAAGGAACCAATAATACTTGCAATAGTTGACACAAGATAAAGAACAATAAATTTACCAGTATCTAATCCAATAACCGCATTGGCATATGCAGACATCGTCGCAATAGTAGTAGCTAATGCATCATTTAGAAAAAAGTAAGCAAGCATAAAGGTGAAAATTTTCCGATAACTTTTCATTTGTTTAAAAGTTTCTATTATTTCTCGATATCCAGAAAGAACAGATTGTTTTTGGATATTTTCTTTTGGTGTATCTTTAATGAAAAAAAATAATGGCAAGGATAAAAGTAAAAAAAGAATACCAGTTGGAATAAAGGATTGATTATATGCCCCTTTATCTATAAAGAGATAAACAGTTAATCCAATCAGTGTTCCAATATAACCGATGGCTACACCAAAACCTGAGATTAATGGAATCTGTTCCTTTGTTCCTAAATCAGAAATCATCGTATCATAGAACACTAAGCTAGAATGATAAGTAAATTTAGATAAAACAAAAAAGAGGATAACAAGTGATAAAGATATCGGAATCCCAAATATCATTTGTGTAGACGGGATAAAAGAGAAAAAACCCATAGCTATGGTTCCAAATACGGTTAATAATGTTAATATAACAATATATTTTTTCTTTCTTCCAGTTCTGTCCATCATAACGCCAAATAATGGTGTAAAGATAACTAACAGAAAGCTGGCTAATGCATTCGCATATGAAATAAAAGTCGAAGCAATCTGTTTATTAACTTCATTTGAGCCAATCATATCTTGCAAATACATAGGAAAAAAGATAGTGTTAATATTAGACGAAAAAATAGTATTGGCCGCATCATAAAGGGCCCATGAGATTATAGGCAAAGAAAAATATAATGCCAGCCCTCTTTTTTTTATTTCTGTTTTATTAGTTATCGGTTCCATCTATTAAGCACTCCTCTCAAATAGCGGGTATGTAGGGATAAAACAACATACTCCTGTTTGTTCTCCTTAAGAACCATTTGGCTTATCCATAATGCTGTCGTCTTACTCACATTATGGATAAGCCCACAGGTTTATGAATTATTTTTTTACAACAATGGAACCTACAATTAAATCATGTAACGCTTGTTTTTTCTCCGTGAACGCTGCCAAAATAAAGCCTATTAATAAAATCCCTGAAAGGAGACTTGATACGATGTATCTTCCTAGACTTCTCCAGAAAGAAAGCTTATTTCCTTTCAAATCCTCTACCTTTAAACCTAATAATTTCTTTCCAATCGTCGCTTGCCATTTAGAGGAATGAAGCAGTGAATAATAAAAAAGACTAATAAACATACATACTGCCATCGTTCCCAAAAAAGCGGTCATTAATGAGCCTAATAGAGATAAAATTTCAGAATCAGATAATGCATTTATACTGGCTGGATCCATCAATAATTCATCCGGTATTTCCATTGAACTAATAAATAAAGCAAAAATGATATTGGAAAAAAATAATAATGGAATGCCTAAAATGATACTATCAATTGCCCATGCTCCAAAACGAATCCAAAATCCTGCATATTGAGGATGATTTTCCTTTTCTTCTATTTGTATAGTTGTTACCATTTATTTTCCCCTCCCCACTAATATGATAAATGGTATTTATTTTCTAAACAACCTTTTTTATGAAATGACTGCTAGCTTTACAATTATTAAACAAAAGAGAAACCTTCCTGCTCCTTGTCTTTAAAAGTTCATAAAATGTTTATTTGTTTTTTTCTAATTTGTGAAATGTCAAACAAACACCTAGACGATTTTATGCTATTAGAATACGCTAATAGTGTAAGTTGTGAAGGAAGAAAACCGAATATTATTTAATTAATTAAAGAGAGGACGAGTACACAATGAAGGGTACTGCAATTCTTTTTCACGATGACTTAACGGTAACTTTTCTAGAAAATGTCGATTTAGACACATGGAAAAAAACAGATAAAATGGACAATGGGAAACTGCTTTTAGAAAATCATCTGAATCAATCAAACCATGAACAACTTTTATTAATGGAAGAAGGCGTTGATTGGGATTATGGTTACTAATTAAATAGATATTAGAGCAAGCTTGGAGCAGGGATATATTCTTCTATCCCCTGCTCTTTTTATTTTGTTTTATGTATTTAAAACAATCATAGCTTTTGATATCATTATAGAATACGTTACGTTAGGAGACTTGATATGGAACATTTAATCAATAAAAAAGTTAAAAATATTGAGATTTCTGGTATTAGAAAGTTCGCTAATATGGTTGCTGGAAAAAAAGGAATGGTTTCTTTAACCATCGGCCAGCCTGATTTTCCCACCCCACTACATATTAAAGAGGCAGCAAAAACTTCCATTGATGAAAACTATACTTCTTATACACATAACGCTGGAGACCTTGCGTTACGGGAAGCGGCATCCCATTTTGTAAATAAAAAATATAATCTTTCTTATGATCCTTCCACAGAAGTGATTGTTACCGTGGGAGCTAGCGAAGCTATTGATGTGACATTTCGAACAATTCTCGACGGTGGAGTGGAGGTAATCCTGCCAGGACCTGTATATCCTGGATATGAACCAATTATTCGTTTATGTGGTGCGGTTCCTGTGCATGCTGATATTCGTCATACTTCTTTCCGTTTTACAGCTGACGTCATAAAAAAATATATCACGGAAAAAACAAGATGTATCGTCTTACCCTATCCGTCAAATCCAACAGGTGTCAGCCTAACAAAAGAAGAAATCAAGGAGATTGCAGCCCTGATTAAAGGAAAAGATATCTTTATTTTAGCAGATGAAATATACAGTGAATTACTATATGATCAAGAGCATGTATCCATTGCTCAATATCTACGCGAACAAACTATTGTGATTAATGGTCTATCTAAATCACATAGCATGACTGGATGGAGAGTTGGTCTATTATTTGCTCCTTCTTATCTTTGTCAACAAATCATTAAAGTCCATCAATATAATGTAACTTGTGCCTCTTCAATCTCGCAAAGAGCGGCATTAGAAGCTTTAACTATTGGTATTAATGATGCAGCACCTATGAGAGAAGATTATCAAAGAAGAAGAAAATATGTGTATGATCGCTTGTCCTCTATTGGATTGGATGTAGTTATGCCAGATGGGGCGTTTTACTTTTTCATAAAAGTGCCAACAGCTAAATTGAATTCTTTTGATTTTTGCCTTGATCTAGTCGATAAAGTAAATCTAGCAGTTGTTCCTGGAAGTGCCTTTTCTGAATTAGGAGAAGGATATTTTCGAATTTCCTTTGCCTATTCTATGGAAACATTGGAAGATGCATGCAATCGTTTAGAGGAATATGTAAAAATACATCTAGCAAAATAAAAAAACAGCTTCTAATCTTGGCTTTCACCGATTAGAAGCTGTTTTTTCAATCCCAATATTTATATAAAGCTTGTGTTCCGCTCTCATCTTCTCCTTTCGCTGACAGGCGGCTGTATAATGTTTCCGCAAGAGATAATCCTGGCGTTTCCATTTGCATTTCCTCTGCTTCTTTAAGAGCAATTCTCATATCTTTTATAAAATGCTTGATATAAAATCCAGGTTCAAAATCCCCTTTTATCATTCTAGGTGCTAGATTACTTAAGGAAAAGCTCCCAGCAGCTCCGCTTGAGATACTTTGCAATACCTTTTCAGGGTCTAGTCCAGCTTTTTGAGCATAAACGATGGCTTCACTTACACCAATCATTGTAGAAGCAATGGCAATTTGATTACACATTTTCGTATGTTGACCAGAACCTGCAGGTCCTTGATAGACAATATTAGTGCCAAGTATCTCGAATAGAGGCAGAAGCTGTTGGAAAACTGCTTCTTCCCCACCTACCATAATGGATAGCTTTCCTTCTCTTGCCCCTACATCTCCACCACTTACAGGGGCATCAACTGCATATATATTTTTCTTTTTCGCCTCTTCGTATATTTTCTTGGCAAGACTAGGAGTTGAGGTGGTCATATCGATTAAATATGTATTTTCTTTGGCATTGTTAATTAATCCTAGTTCTCCTAAATATATTTCCTCTACATCTTTCGGATAACCAATAATCGTAATAATGACATTTGCTTTTAAAGCAATTTCATGGGGACTGTCTGCCCATTCTGCTCCAGCAGCTACTAGTTCGTCTGCCTTTGCTTTCGTGCGGTTATACACCATAACAGGATACCCTGCATGCAATAAATGGCTTGCCATACTTTTCCCCATTACACCAGTACCAATAAAACCAATTATAGTTGTTTCTTTCGCCAACATCCGATCCTCTCCCTTTTTTGGCAAATAACTTTCTTTTTCTAATAGTATCATGAAAGCAGGTATAATTCTTCTATAGAATATTGAAAACTGCTAATAGAAAAAAACTACCCAATATCCCAATCTTTCTAAACCGATCGCATAATACTAGGTAGTTTTTTCTTTTACTTATTACGTAATACCCGCACAAGAAGCATTTTCATTATTTCCATTGCTATTACTGCTCCGATGGCCAACCCAGCTGCAATTAACCATTCGTTTAAGCCAAAGGAATCAGGAATGGCGAATACTTCTCTAGCAAAAGGCAGGATGGTAACTAAATAAAGCAAGAAACAAATACCAACTGCTCCTAATACATATTTATTAGAGAATAGGCCCACACCAAAGATTGTTTGGGTGCTAGAACGTGCAGCAAAGGTTTGCAAGGAACGAGAAAGGATTAACGTGGTGAAGGCCATCGCTACTCCTAATTCATCTGAATGCTGTAAACCAATATAATGAGAGATAATAACCGCAATACCAATTAATACCCCTCTTACAACGACCGCTCGAAGCGTCCCACCTGCAAAAATTCCTTCTTTCACGTCCCGCGGCTTTCGCTTCATAACACCAGGCTCTGACTTTTCCATTCCAAGAGCAATGGCTGGTAAGGAGTCGTTTACCAAGTTTATAAATAATAATTGTAATGCTGTAAAGGGATTTGCCCATCCTGCAATAACCGCAAACAAAATGGCTATAATAGCACCGAAGTTTCCTGCAAACAAATAACCAATTGATTTTTTGATATTGTCAAAAACAGTTCTTCCTACTCCTACAGCATTTACAATCGAAACAAAGTTATCATCCGTAAGAATCATATCGGCTGAATCTTTAGCAACATCTGTCCCGCTTCCCATTGCAATACCAATGTCTGCCTGTTTTAGTGCTGGCGCATCATTGACTCCATCACCTGTCATCGCAACAATTCGATTTTTCTTTTGCCAAGCTCGCACAATGCGGATTTTATTTTCTGGAGAAACACGTGCATATACAGATATTTGTTCTAATTTTTGATTCAGTTCTTCATCTGATAATGCATCTAATTCTTGGCCTGTTAAAGCAATATCATTATTCTCCATTAATCCGATTTTACGGCCAATGGCTTGTGCTGTGGTTTTATGATCTCCTGTAATCATTACTGTACGAATCCCCGCATCTTTTGTTTGCTCAATCGATCCGTAAACAGCTTCACGTGGTGGATCCATCATCGCCGTTAAACCAACAAGGATGAGATCCGATTCATCTTCTTCCGTAATAGTTCTCTTATCTTCGGGCACATGCTTATATCCATATGCAAGAACTCTTAATGCTTGATTGGAAAAATCCTCATTAGCCTCCTGCAACTTCTTTAACCAATCGTTTGTAAATGGCTCTTCCCTTTCATTTACTAATATTTTTGTCGCCCGGTTAAACATAACATCTGGGCCACCTTTTACAAGCATGAAACGTTTATTATCAATGGTATGAATCGTAGACATTAGTTTGCGATCCGAATCAAACGGTAATTCTGCTTCTCTAGGATATCTTGAGCGAATTTGTTCATAATTTCTTTTACCATCATTATAGAAGTTAATAAGCGCCACTTCTGTGGGATCTCCCACTTCTCTATTTTCTTTATTAATGTACGAATCATTACATAATACAGCTATATTCAGCAAAAAAGTTTCCGAATGATTCCATTGAGAAGGATCTGGTGGTAAATGTTCTCTTACTCCTTCCGGTATAAAATAATCGGTTACGGTCATTTTATTTTGTGTCAATGTTCCAGTTTTATCTGTACATATCACACTGGTAGAACCAAGCGTCTCGACTGCAGGCAACTTTCGTATAATAGCACTCTGTTTTGCCATTTTATTAGTTCCAACCGACAAGACAATGGTTACAATAGATGATAAAGCTTCTGGAATAGCTGCTACGGCAACGGCTACTGCAAATAGTAACGCATTAAGAATAGAAGTTGTAACATCAACATTTTCATCTCCTAACCATATTCTTAATGCTTGAATAGCAAAAATAAGAATAGATAAGAGAAGAATTCCTACTCCTAATTTTTTACTAAATTCGGCAAGCTTCTGTTGTAATGGTGTTTGTTTTTCCTCTGCCTTATTAAGCATATCAGCAATTTTACCAATTTCCGTTTTTTCCCCTGTACCGGTTACAACAAAGGTCCCTCGGCCATAAACGACTAGTGAACTACTGTATACCATATTAATCCGGTCGCCAAGTGCAGCTTCCTCAACTATTACTTTATCTTGTTTTTCAATAGCTTCTGATTCCCCTGTTAACATTCCTTCATTTACTTTCAGAGAACCACTTTCTAAAATACGTCCATCTGCTGGGATAAAATCACCAGCTTCTAGAAAGACGATATCTCCTGGAACTAACTCCCGTGCAGGAATTGTGATATTGGTATTATCTCGCCTTACTTTTGCCTCCGGTGCGCTCATATTACGTAAAGCATCTAAAGAACTTTCTGCCTTTTTTGTTTGAATCACACTAATAACAGAATTTAGCAATAACACTAAAAAAATAATAAGAGATTCAACAAATTTCCCCATGATTAATTGGATAATAATTACTAGTAATAAGACAATAACCATTGGGTCTTTAAACGTTTCTAAAAAGAGCTTCCAAGTTGGTATTTTTTCTTTATCTTGTAGCTCATTGTAACCCTCTTTTTCCAAGCTTTCTTTTACTTTGTCTGTTGATAGTCCTTGTTCAGATGACTGTAAATCTTTTAATACTGCTTCTTTATCCTTTTGATAAAATTCCACGTGACTTTATTCAACTCCTTATGATTCCGTCTTATTACACCTTAATGAAATGGAACAAATAAACTGTTCTTTGTTCATATGTATAGCGGCATACTTCTATTTAAAACCCCTTCCCATTATTTAATTTTTATAAACCTGTCTCAAAAAACAATGGAATAGTTGTATTTTGCCTCCATCTTTCCTTTTCATGTATGGTTGAAACTTTAAAGATAAGCAAAAAAAACTGACTAGAATCATCTAGTCAGTTCAAATAAGGGGAAAATGAGAATAGCGTTAAGCTAACTTGTAAAAAGAGCTTATGCTATTTTTATTTATACCCACTATTTTTAAGGATAAACCTGTTTTTTTAAGAAAGTTTCGCAGCTGCTTTTACTGCTTCCATAACTTCTTCCGTTGTAGACATTTGTAATGCTTTTGCTGCTAATTCTTCCATTTCTGCTTTAGAAAGATTTAGAATTTGTGATCTTGCTTTTAAGATAGATGTAGCACTCATAGAGAATTCATCTAAGCCTAATCCTAATAATAAAGGAATAGCTGTTTCATCTCCTGCCATCTCTCCACACATACCTGCCCATTTACCTTCTTTATGTGCTGCATCAATAACCATTTTAACAAGACGCAGAATAGAAGGATTGTATGGTTGGTAAAGGTATGAAACGCGTTCGTTCATACGGTCTGCAGCCATTGTATATTGGATTAAATCATTTGTTCCAATACTGAAGAAGTCAACTTCTTTCGCAAACTGATCTGCAAGCACTGCTGTAGAAGGAATTTCCACCATGATTCCTAGTTCGATTTTGTCTGCAACTTTAACGCCTTCAGACACTAAATTAGCTTTCTCTTCTTCTAAAAGAGATTTAGCTGCACGGAATTCATTTAATGTAGCAATCATTGGGAACATAATTTTTAGATTTCCATATGAGCTTGCACGCAGCAATGCTCTTAATTGCGTACGGAAAATATCTTTCTCCTCCAGGCAAAGACGAATTGCACGGAAACCTAAGAATGGGTTCATTTCTTTTGGCAGATCTAGATAAGGTAATTCTTTATCTCCACCAATATCTAATGTACGAACAACAACTGGCTTCCCTTTCATGCCTTCAAGAACAGCTTTATAAGACTCAAATTGCTCATCTTCTGTTGGAAGCTGATCTCTTCCCATGTATAAGAATTCTGTACGATATAAACCGACAGCTTCTGCACCGTTATTCGTTACCCCTTCTAAATCATTAGGTGTACCGATATTTGCAGCAAGTTCAACGTGAACACCGTCAGAGCTTACTGTTTGTTCATTAACTAGTTTAGCCCACTCTGCTTTTTGCTGTTCATATTGCTCGGCAACTTTTTTATAGCTTTCGACTACTTCAGGTGTTGGATTAACATGGATTTCTCCTTTTAATCCATCAACAATGACTAAATCGCCATTATTAATTTCTTCTGTTGCTTTTTTTGTCCCTACAACAGCAGGAATTTCTAAAGAACGAGCCATGATGGCAGAGTGAGATGTTCTTCCACCAATATCTGTTGTGAATCCCTTAACAAATTGGCGGTTAAGTTGTGCCGTATCAGATGGTGTTAAATCTTCTGCAACTACAACTACTTCTTCAGAAATCATACTTGGATTTGCTAAATGTACGCCTAAAAGGTGAGACATTACACGCTTTGTTACATCGCGAATATCTGCAGCTCTTTCTTGCATATATTCGTTATCCATTGATTCAAACATCGTAATAAACATGTCTGTTGTTTCTTTTAATGCAAATTCTGCGTTCACTAGGTCTGTTTTAATTTTGTCTTCAATAGGTGCAATTAATTCTGGATCACTTAATACTAATAAATGCGCTTCAAAAATAGCAGCTTTATCCGCACCAAGCTCTTTATTAGCTTTTTCACGAATAGCTTCTAATTCTGATTTCGCTTTATTTAAAGCTTCTTGAAAACGAGAAATTTCACTTTCTGCATTTTCCACACTAGTCTTTTCAAAAGAAAGATCTGGTTCAACTAGGCGATAAGCTTTAGCAATGGCTATTCCACTAGATGCAGCAATTCCTTGTAAAAAACTCATTATTCTGCTAAACCTTCTTTATTTAAAGTTTCTTGTAATCCATTAATTGCTTCCTGTTCGTCGTTACCTTCAGCAATAATTTTAATATCAGCACCTTGAGCAATACCTAATGACATAACACCCATAATCGATTTAAGATTCACTTTTTTCTCTTTATATTCTAATTGAATATCTGAGTCAAACTTGCTAGCAGCTTGTACTAAAAGAGTCGCCGGTCTAGCATGAATTCCTGTATCTGCAATAACTTTAAATTGTTTTTCTACCATAATAAAATCATTCTCCTTTATCGATTAAGTTATAAGATGTTAACATAAGCTAAACTTTTCAAACTTAAACAACCTTAATATAAACCAACAATTGTTTATCATAAATAATATATAATTTATATATTACAATTGTAAACTGAAAGCTATGTATTTTGTCGAAAAAAATTAATTGTCTATGTACACAAACTTTCTTTACAACCATTTATAGCATCTTCTAAAAAGATGAGAACAAGTAGAATAGTGTTCAAAATAGGCAGGTAATTTAAGTTTTTTGAAAAAGACATCTCAAATGAAAGAATAGCATTTCTTTGTTATATAGACAATCAAAATTTACTAAACGACAAAAAATAGTTAACTTTATGGGGAATTTTAGGGGAATTAGTCCAATTTTGGATGATTAATTCCTGTTTATAAAATCCCCAAAAAGTTAACTTTTATTCAATTAGCTGCATTTAACATTATCTAAAAAAAGAAACTGTACTTCTTGCAATGCAGACAAGGATTTACATAGAAACATTTTAAAATGAAAAATATATTGCATTATCTCCTTAAACAAGCTTAAATATTATTAAAACTTCCGAGTTACATTAATTCTATGTAAAAGTGATTACTTTTTCTAGACTTAGAAACTAGAGCATTTTCCAGTTTAATGCCATTACTCTCCAAGCATTAATGATTTAACTGGATCATGGACAAAAGAGAGGGAAATTATGAGATACAACCGGAATGAATCTTTTCGATATCAATTAACTGATTTTATAGATGCTACATTTACTGTAAAAGTTGACGAAGCTACTCTTTCTAGAAAAGGTTATGCTTTTATAAATAATATAAGCCCCAACGGGTTACGTTTCCGAACAGAATATGACTTACCAGCTGATGATACACGATTACTTTTGCAGCTTCAATTCCATCTAAATAGAAGAGAAATAGTAATGCCTGGTCATATATCGTGGAAGAAAAAAATCGGAAATCAATATGAATATGGCTTTGAAGGCACAGGAAACAAGGAAGCTAAGCAGCAGATTATCAGGGGACTAAAGGAACTTTCCCGAATAGAGAACAAAGAGACACCGTAATTAATTTACGGTGACCTCTATTGATAAACCCCGCTTATGAAAAGCGAGGTTTTCTTGTATTCACTATATATTATAGAGAGCGAATTAATTTCAACCCTCTAACTTCTCGGTTCATCCATATATTTATACGTAACATCTCCTCCTATTTCCGCAATTCCTTTAAAATGTTTAAAATCTTCCCTCTTTACTAATTCTGCACGGAATGTAAGAAAATCCTCTTTTTTTACTCGATAGCTTTCTATTTCTCTTTTCATTAACTTGTCTAAAACTTCTTCCGCTATTTCTTTATTCATCCTCTTCACCAATTAACCTTTCCTTCATTTTTTGACCATATTTTAAATTACTTTTTTACTTTAAGTAAAGAATTCTGCATAATTCCTTTTTATGTCACTATTTTTGATATTATTATGTATAATTCTACTAATTATGTTATAATATCATCTAATATCAGAAAAGTGTATGCATTTTAATCATCAAGGATAGTCGAATATCGGTTATTCTAGAAACTGGTTCCTCATACCACTTTCTTTTCGCATCAAAATACATAATTTTTCGATAAACCAGCATTTCCCTTTATTTATTAATGAGGTATAGAAATAATTATTTAGTAACAAGCACTTATAAAAGGAAATAACACACATTTTATTCATATTTTCATAGTATATATTTAGTAAGTTTATATACCTATATGTTTACGAATAAGTTCTAAGTAGTGAAAACTATATTCAGAATTTATATAAATTTTGGAATGATAAGGAGAGATTGTGCGTGAAAATAGCTGAGGTTGGAAATATTATTGAATTTAGAGGCTTGCAAGGCATTGTTGAAAAGGTAAATGAAAATTCAGTTATTGTCGATTTGACTTATATGAATAATTACCGTGATTTAGAACTTGAGCAAAGAACCGTTGTTAACCATAAAAATTATCGTATCATTAAATAAACAAGAAACAGAAAAAAGAAGTCAGATTGGGAATTTCCCCACTTATTGACTTCTTTTTTGTATGCGCTTTACCTATCTCTATATTATAAGGAAGAAATTACTCTTCTGCTAATTCCTTTTTCGTTTTTACTTTTCCATGCGGTTTTTGTTTTTGTTTACGTACAGTCCATTCTCTTTCCTTTTCTCTCTGCGCTTTTGACACTTTTCTCACCTCCATCCATTCCGTTTTATCATGAACAGTATTTTGTTTTTTATCCATTGCTTTCTTAACGTTTCATGACTATTCTCTCCCTATCTAAGTGACACTATGTTTGCAATATTCTGTTGACCACTTGAACAAAAACTGTTAACATCACATTATATTTCTTAAATAATTGCATGCTATGAATGTTATGGATCAAACTATAACAGGAGCAGCTTCTGGAGAGACCGTTCTGTTAAAAACGGCACCGAAGGATTCACAATCTCAGGTAAAAGGACAGAAGATCAACCAATACATACTTAAAGTTATCGTGTCCTGGTTCTTCTTATCCTTTGAAACAGATTGGTGTCTCCAATCTGTTTTTTTCATACATTCTTACCTACTCTTTTATTTAAGATATAAAACAATAGCGAATTATGAGGTGAAATGATGGTTCAACAACGTCGCGCAGTTGTCAGCGTAATTGGAAAAGATCAAATCGGGATTATCAGCAAGGTTACCACAATCCTTTCTAATAATCACATTAATATCCTAGATATAAGTCAAACCATTCTCCAAGATTTCTTTACGATGATGATGCTCGTAGATATCACGGATAAAGAAAACTTAGATAACTTAACAAAACAGTTTGACGAACTAAGCCAGCAGCTTCATTTAAAAATAAATATCCAATTAGAAGAAATCTTCCAATCTATGCACCGCGTTTAAGAAAAGAGGGTCCAATAATGAAAATTGCATTAAATGAAATGATGGAAACAATCAACATGGTACAGATGGAGAATCTTGATATTCGTACTGTGACAATGGGAATCAGTCTTTATGATTGTGCTGATTCTGATTTTCAAAAATTAAATGATTCTGTATACAAAAAAATTACAACTTATGCAAGCAAATTGACAGAAGTGGCAAATGCGGTAGAAAAAGAATATGGAATTCCCATTATTAATAAGCGTATTTCCATCACTCCTATCGCAGAAATACTCGGAAATAGTACAGTAGAACAGGCCGTAATGCTTGCAAAAACCCTAGATAAAGCTGCAAAAGATTTAAATGTAGATTTTATTGGTGGATATTCTGCTCTTGTTCATAAAGGCATTTCTAAAGGAGATCAAACATTATTAGATGCTCTCCCAGAAGCACTTTCTGTGACGGACCGTGTTTGTGCTTCTGTATCTGTTGCTACCACAAGAACAGGAATTAATATGGATGCTGTCAAACAAATGGGAGAAATCATCAAAAAAGCAGCAGAAAATACGAAAGACACAAATGGTTTAGCTTGTGCTAAGCTAGTTGTCTTCTGTAATCCTGTGGAGGATAATCCCTTCATGGCAGGTGCTTTCCATGGAGCTGGTGAAGGAGAAGTCGTTATCAATGTAGGGGTTAGTGGTCCTGGAGTCGTTTTAAGTGCACTAAAAAAATACCCTGAAGCAGATTTAGGCGAAGTATCAGAAATCATCAAAAAAACAACCTTTAAAATTACTCGTGCTGGTGAATTAATAGGTCGTGTCGTTGCAGAACGATTAAACGTACCGTTCGGTATTATGGATCTATCCCTTGCTCCAACAAATGCTATTAACGATAGTGTTGCAGAGATATTAGAAGAAATCGGCTTAGAACGAGTTGGAACACATGGCACTATTGCTGCCCTAGCGTTAATGAATGATGCAGTAAAAAAAGGTGGTGCAATGGCAAGCAGCTATGTCGGCGGATTAAGTGGAGCCTTTATTCCCGTGAGCGAAGACAATGGTATGATTAAAGGAATTTTAGACAATAGCCTAACCCTGTCTAAATTAGAGGCGATGACATGCGTCTGCTCTGTCGGTCTTGACATGATTGCTCTTACTGGAGATGCTACAGCTGCTACTTTATCTGCCATAATTGCCGATGAAGCAGCCATTGGGATGATTAATAAAAAAACAACAGCTGTTCGTGTTATTCCTGTTCCAGGAAAAAAAGAAGGAGAAATCGTTGAATTCGGCGGATTATTAGGTCGTGCACCAGTTATGGGTGTCAATCCATATAGCTCTGATAAACTAATTAATCGTGGTGGACGTATTCCATCTCCTCTACAAGCTTTAATTAATTAGTAATTATTATATACTGACAAGAAGTATTCCTACTTCCTAAACAATAGGATACTTCTTGTGCTGCTATTCATCACTTTGGTATAGGCTTTATCCATAAGAATAGTAAGAAGACTAAACTTATATATCCAAATATAGGATATAAAAAGGATAATAGCGTACCATATTGCACGTAACTAATTAGATAAGAAACTAAAATAATTCCTCCAATTATAACCATGCTTGGTAAAGGAATAAAACTGCGCAGCTGCCTCTCTAACCCATAGATATTCCCAATAACAGAACTAAAAATTTCTCCATAAATGACTAAAATATATACCCATGAAAGCTGCGGGGCTAAATTTTTCATAATAACAGCCATCGGAATGGAATACCGATAAATATCTGATAGCATAATAAGAGAAAAATGACTAGATATTAGTATAAGCATTAAAGCGATTCCTCCTAATATCCCTCCCCATTTAGCCACTTCTTCATCGCCAATTTCAGAAGCAGCAGGTACTAGAACCGCTATGGCCAAAGCTAAATTCAAAGCCGTATACGAAAATGGAGAACTTATCGTTTTCCATGAAATATTCTCCATCTGAAATATCTCATCAACAAATCCAGGCAAAGATAAAGAAAGTAGAAATAAAATAAAACTGAACGTGATCATAATGGGTACAACAAAAGTATTTACAGCAAACAATCCCTTTGTACCAACCCTCATAACAAGTAAGGAAAGAATAATGGTAAAGATGACACCAATGCTTTTATTCAGCCCAAGCTGCTCTTCAAATACAGCACCTGCTCCTGAGAACATCACTGCACAAACACCTAAAAGCATCAATAATAAGAGAAAGTTAATCATGTTTCCAACAATGTTACCAAACAAGTAAATGGTAAATTCTTGATAAGAAGATGCCTTGATTTTGACAGATATCCTCATTAATTTTGCTCCGAAATATGCAAAAATAATGCCGCTTAAAAGTATCCCTAAAAAACCGACAAATCCATATTGTGAAAAGAACACTACTATTTCTCTCCCTGTTGCAAAACCAGCACCAACAACTGTGCCTACATAAACTGCTGCAAGCTGAATTGCAGCACTCCATTTATTTTTCACATATTTCCCTCCCTACATCAACTATATGTAGAAATGGACAAACAATGACGAGCATTTTAGCCTATTAAAAATTTATTTTATCCATGACGTTTAACCCTTTTAAAATAGGAAAATTGGTATAGATACAAAGGAGGTTTAATTATACTAAAAATTTCCAAATTTTATTTTGAGGCAAAATACTTGAAAGTCAAAAAAGGTCAAAGTATAATCATAATTACAAAAGGTCAATATTAGTCAAATTCAAAAGGAGGATATTTATAATGAAATGTGAAATGTGCCAACAAAATAATGCAACAATCAGTTTACGATTTGTTTTAAACAATATGGAAACCACTATGAACCTTTGTCATGCATGTTATCAAAAAGAAAAGCAAAAAATGACAGCACAAAGCGGCCCAATGTTTTTCCAACCTTCCCCTTTTGATGAGTTATTTCAATCATTTAACCAATCAAATCCATTAGGGGGAGCTAGTGCTTCAAAGGAAGCTCCTTTTACTAACAATCATAGAAAAGCAGGTATTCTTGACAAACATGGGAAAAACTTAAATCAAATGGCGAATGCTGGTTTGATTGATCCCGTTATCGGCAGAGAAAATGAAATCGAACGAGTTATTGAAATTCTAAATCGGAGAAATAAAAACAATCCCGTGCTAATCGGTGAACCTGGTGTCGGAAAAACAGCAATAGCGGAAGGCTTAGCATTAAAAATTATAGAAGGTAATGTTCCAAAAAAATTACAAAACAAAGAAATTTATTTATTGGATGTTGCTTCCCTTGTATCGAATACTGGAATTCGTGGACAATTTGAAGAAAAAATGAAGCAAGTAATTCAAGAAGTCCAAGCTCGAAAGAATGTAATCGTCTTTATCGATGAAATTCATCAGTTAGTTGGTGCAGGCTCTGCAGAAGGCTCAATGGATGCAGGTAATATTCTAAAACCAGCACTGGCTCGTGGCGAATTGCATATCATTGGGGCAACTACCCTAAAAGAATACCGTCAAATCGAAAAAGATGCTGCTTTAGAGCGAAGATTCCAGCCGGTACAGGTAAGTGAACCATCTGTTGAGGCTACTCTTTCCATCTTAAATGGTATAAAGGATAAGTATGAAAAGTTCCATGAAGTTACTTATACTGAGGATGCAATTAAAGCATGTGCAGAGCTCTCTCACCGTTACATCCAAGATCGCTTTTTACCAGATAAAGCAATTGATTTAATGGATGAAGCTGGTTCTAAAATGAATCTTTCTTCTACTTATCAAAACACAGAAGAAATTGAAAATCGTCTTACTATGATAGCAAAAGAAAAGGAACAAGCATTAAAAGAAGAAAATTACGAAAAAGCAGCTGAATTACGTAAAGAAGAGCAACAGCTTGAAAAAGCTATAAACGAACCAAATATCGAAGAAAAACCGATTGTCGATGTGGCTCTTATTCAACAACTTATCGAAAAGAAAACAGGTATTCCTGTTGGAAAATTACAAGAAGATGAACAACAAAAAATGAAGTTTTTAAGTGAACGATTAGCTGTAAAGGTGATTGGCCAGGACGAGGCAGTTCGAAAAGTGGCTAAAGCTATTAAGCGTAGTAGAGCGGGACTAAAATCGAAAACAAGACCAATTGGAAGCTTCCTATTTGTCGGTCCAACCGGTGTCGGAAAAACGGAACTTACCAAAACACTTGCAGAGGAATTATTTGGCACTAAAGACAGCATGATTCGATTAGACATGAGTGAATATATGGAGAAACATAGTATTAGTAAAATAATTGGTTCTCCTCCAGGCTATGTCGGTCATGAAGAAGCAGGACAATTAACGGAAAAAGTAAGAAGAAATCCATATAGCATTATTCTGCTAGATGAAATCGAAAAAGCACATCCTGATATCCAATCTATCTTCCTGCAAATTTTAGAAGATGGACGTTTAACAGATAGTCAAGGACGTACGGTAAGCTTCAAAGATTCTGTTATTATCATGACAAGTAATGCTAGTGTTGGTCATAAGCATAAAGTGGTTGGCTTTGGAAATAATGATGCCATTGAAGAAAGTAATTTATTACAAACATTAGGAAACTTCTTTAAACCAGAATTCCTTAACCGCTTTGATGCGATTATTGAATTTAAAACACTTGAAAAAGAACACTTACTTCGCATTACTGATTTATTGATAGAAGAACTTGCACAAAACTTGCAAGAACAGAATATTACGTTACATGTGGAGGACGCTGCAAAAGAAAAAATTGTGGAACTCGGTACCCATCCAAGCTTCGGAGCTCGTCCTTTAAGAAGGGTGATTCAAGAACATTTAGAAGATCAACTGGCAGATGTTATTCTTGATGATTCATCTGTAACAGAATTAACAGCTGTTCTAGAGGATGACCAAATTAAAATAAAACCAGTTCTCTCTAAAACATTATCATAAATAAATAACTAAAACCGTGGGAGGAATTATTCCCACGGTTTTTTAATTTTATAGATTACGGTCATCTACTGAATTTAACCATTCATCGATTTCCCCTACTACAGATTCCACACAGCCTTCTTCAAAAGGAGAAATTAAATTAGCTGCTTTGACTAATTCTGTAAATGGCATACTGCCTCCCAAGCCGCAAAGCTTTACATAATCTTCCCAAGCTTCTTCTTTATTCTCTCTTGAACGTTTCCAAAATTGGAAGGCACATATTTGTGCTAATGTATAATCAATATAATAGAATGGGGAATTATAAATATGTCCTTGTTTTTGCCAGAAACCGCCATTTTCCAAATATTCATTTCCATCATAATCAAGATGAGGACTATATTTTCTTTCTATATTTCTCCATGCTTGCTTCCTTTCTGATGGAGTAGCCGTTGGGTTTTCGTAAACCCAATGCTGAAATTCATCAACTGATACTCCATACGGAAGGAATAGCAGAGCAGAACTTAAATGAGAAAACTTATATTTTTCTACATCTTCTTTAAAGAATAAATCCATCCATGGCCATGTGAAGAACTCCATACTCATGGAATGAATTTCTGCTGCTTCATATGTTGGCCAATAGTATTCTGGGATAGCAAAGCCGCCGCTAGAATACACTTGAAATGCATGACCTGCTTCATGGGTTAAGACATCAATATCGCCTGAAGTGCCATTAAAGTTTGAGAAAATAAATGGTGCTTTATAATTTTCGATAAAAGTACAATAGCCACCACCGGCTTTTCCCTTTTTAGCGACCAAATCCATTAATTCTGTTTCTCTCATATAAGAGAAGAAATCGCCTGTTTCTTTTGATAATTCATTATACATCTTTTGCCCATTTTCAACGATCCATTCTGGATCGCCTTTAGGAGCTGCATTTCCAGTTACAAATTCGAATGGTTCATCATAAAACTTTAAGGAGTCAACTCCTATTCTTTCTCTTTGTCTTTCTTTTAATTTAGTTGCTAGTGGGACGATATAGTCTTCTACTTGTTTTCTAAAGGCCGCAACCATATCTGCATTATAATCTGTGCGGTACATACGATAATAACCTAATTCGACGAAGTTTTTATAGCCTAGCTTATTAGCAATTTCTGTACGAACCTTTACCATATCATCGTATATTCTATCTAACTGCTCTTCATGTTCACGGAAAAAAGCGAACCGAGCTTCACTTGCTGCCTTTCTTGTTTCGCGATTTTTTGATTCTGTAAATGGCTGTAATTGTGCCAGTGTTCTTTCTTCCCCTTCAAACAAAATCTTGGCAGAGGCAACAAGCTTAGTATATTCAGTAGAAAGTTTATTTTCTTGCTGAAGTAATTCAACGATATCCTCTGAGAATACCTTTAATTGTGCCTCTGCTAATGCAAATAATTGCTTGCCCCATTTTTCTTCTAATTGTGGTTTAAATTTTGATTGAACAAGCGCTTGATAATACTTTGTAATAAGCCCTTCTACCTTTGGTGATATCTCATCGATATAATCTTGTTCTTGCTGGTAAAACTCATCATTTGTATCAACAGAATGGCGAATATAGCATAAATTAAACATAGTGGAAATGTCATTTCTAAGCTCATTTATTTTTTCCATTGCTGCCATTTGTTGGTCTAAATGCTCTGCCTTATTAAACTCTATTAATAATTCGTCCATTTTAATCGTAAATTCATTTATATCGGGTCTTTTGTATGTAAATTCCGAAAACTTCATTTTTTTATATCCCTCCATTTTTAACTAGCTTCTCTAATTATACATGAAAACTAGGAAGACCAATACAAAAAAGCGAATATTCATAATGGAAGATTTAATTCCTAACAAAATAAATCTTCCATCTGAAATACTCGCTTATTATAAGTTACTTTGTCTTATTTATCTCTAACAGATAATCCAAGTCTTTTTATTAATTCAATTGCGGTATCTTTTTCTTCTGTTGTCAATTCAGACATGATTTCATGAATTCTTTGCTCATGATTTGGGAAAATATTTTCTATTAATTCCTTACCATTATTAGTAATTTGAGCAAATGTAACTCGTCTATCAGTTGGACAAGCAACCCTTACTAAATATCCTTTTTCCTCTAATTTATCTACCACATACGTGATACTTCCACTTGCTAATAAAATCTTTCCCCCAATTTGCTGCAGCGGCTGATCGCCTTTATGATACAGCAATTCCAGCACTGCAAACTCTGTCGGATTCAAGCCGTTTGCCGTGATTGCCTTATTCACATTTTCATTTATTGCCCGATAAGCACGTGACAATACAATATATAACTTTAATGATTGATCGATATCTTTTTTTGCCATTTATAAACTTCCCTTATTAGTATATAATTCACTATCTCGAATTCAGATAAATTATATTATTCCCTAAGGATTTTGTCAATTTCCCGATGAAATCTACCCCCTTCATTGAGCTTTCTCTATTTCATGTTATAATTATATCTATATATTGGAATTACCCTATGGAGAATCTATTGATGAAAATAAACACACACAAAAGGCTTTTATATTTTGCAATTGTCGTTATTCCGATCATTATTACAGCTATTCTATTTTTTTATTACCAAGTAAATAGAGAAGAAGCAAAAAATAAGGCTCATGCAGAATGGGTAGCCTCTATTCACCAACGACAATGGGACTCTTATATAAACAAAATCGTCTCTTCTTTAAATATTCTAAGTCTCTCTATTCAAACTAATACCGATTCAGCAGAAGAAATTAATAACCTATTAAAAAAAGTGTTTACGAATGAGCATATTTATGGTGGTTTATTCCTGCTTGATAGTTCAGGTAAAACAATTGCTGGTGTTAACGATACGTATGATTCGATCGATATCTCTGAAGAGGATTATATAATGGAAGCTATTCATTCAAAGGACTTAGTAATTTCTAATAGAGAAGAAGTATTAAGTAACGGTCAGAAAGTAATCGGTATTGCCATGCCCATTATAAGTGACCATAATCAATTAAACTCCATTATAACTGCTTATCTCCGTGTCGATTACTTAATAAATATCACGAAAATGCTATCATCAGAGGAAAATATCGCCATTATGAATGAGCAAAAAGAACGCATTCTTTATATAAATGATGGTGCATCGATCAATAAAAAAGAAGTTATAAGCATGCCAATTGATCGTCTGCCCTGGACCATCATTGTGGAATTAGAAAAACCACATATTTGGAACATCGTAAAATCGAAAATATGGCTCCTTCTTTTTTTTATGGTGATTTTCCATTTCGTTTATATGCTTTTAATTCTTTACTATCATCGTAAAATAAGAGCAGAAGAAGCAAAGCAAAACGAAATTCAAAAATTAGAACTTGTCGGCAATTTAGCTGCTAGTTCTGCACATGAAATTAGGAATCCTCTAACCGGAATCAAAGGTCTCATTCAATTATTAAGTGAGAAATATCACGATCAGCAAGACCAGCTTTATTTTTCTATTATCCAAAAAGAAATTGTACGAATAAATGAAATCGTAAGTCAATTCCTTATCTTAGGAAAGCCAACTGCACAAAATAAGCAAAAAATAAATTTAAAATTAATCATCGCAGAACTTAATCCGCTTATCGTTTCGGAAGCAAATTTATTTAATGTAAAATATACAGAAAAGATATCTGACCAAGACATTTATATTCTCGGGATCGCCGACCAAATGAAACAAGTATTACTTAATTTAACCAAAAACGCTCTTGAAGCGATGGAAAATGGCGGGCAGTTAGAACTTTCCATACGTTCCGTTAAGTCAAACGTAATCATTACAATCACCGATAATGGCATTGGCATGTCCAATCAACAGTTAAAGAAAATATTTGAGCCATTTAATACTTCGAAGGAAACAGGGACTGGTTTGGGGCTCGTTGTATGTAAAAGAATCGTTGAATCATTCGATGGTGAAATCCATATATCCAGTAGGGAAAAGAAAGGCACGAAGGTAAATATAATCTTACCTATTATGAAATAATTATTTATCTATTCGCTTCTTGCATCATTAATGCTGTTCATCTTCTATTATTCTTCTTAAAAGAAGGATAGTAGCTATTGAACAAAAGAAGCGTTTTTTATTTTGTCAAAATATTGGTGGATAATAGGATAAGTAGTTTAAGGGAGGTCACATCTTTCTTTAAAGAAGGGCATTGATTTGGATGAAATATCATTAAGGTAATCACTGCCATTACCCTTCGCCATTTAGTTATCTATATACAACCTCGGAATAATTTTTCCGTTTATATCGGTTAGCATTGGACCAAAAAATTCGCGTGTTTTTATATTGTCGTTTTATTTGTTTTCTTTTCTCACTTTCATAGCGAAAGACAAGCTGATATTCATAGATTAATTTATCGAGTTCTTGACTCAATCTAATGGTCTCCTCATCAATTGTTCCACGCTCTTTCGCTGTTTTAATCATTACCTCCCTTTTATCTTGAATTTCAAATAATAATTCTGTTTTCCTACAATACACCTTACTTCCTCCTAATCAAATTCCTTACTTACAAACAATGCATTAATTGTTTACTTGATGAATTATTACAATAAAACAAATAAAAGTAAATAGATTCGCAATATTAGACATTTTTCTAAGTCAAAATAGGCATTTAGACTTATTTTCTCTTGATTACACTTCTTTTTTTCGACAAAAATACTGCTGAAAAGAGTCGAAAACAACTTACAACAACAGAAAGCGCTTTCTTTCTAGTCGCTTTCACCTATCAGCAAACATCTTAGTATGAAGGATCATCAGCACTTCTGGAAATTAGTCTATTAAGAGCAAAAGGCAAAGAATCATACGAAATTGTTATTTCCCATGATTCTTTGCCTTTTTTCGACTGAATTCTTATCTATTATCGAGGAATTACTTAAATATCGAGAGTGTTTTTAATCTTTCAACCGCCTCTTGCAATCTCTCTTCTTCTGTCAATAAACCAACTCGGACATATCCCTCCCCAAATGTACCAAAGCCCGAGCCTGGAGCCATTGCAATATGTACTGTTTCTAATAAATAATCACTAAATTCTTGTGACGTAAACCCATCTGGTACTTTTAACCATGCAAAGAATGAACCTTCAGGAGCATTGACTTCCCAACCAATTTTTTTAAGACCATTTATGAAGATATTTCGTCTTTGTTCGTAAAGCTGATTCATGTCTCTAATACACTCTAAAGATTCTGTTAATGCCGTATAGGCAGCTTCTTGAATCGCTCCAAATAAACTAACATATAAATGATCTTGATAAAGATTTATAGCGGAAATGACACTTCTATTTCCAACTGCAAAGGCAACTCGCCAACCTGCCATATTAAATGTCTTAGACAAAGTATAAATTTCTACACCAATATCTTTGGCACCCTCTACTTGTAAAAAGCTAAGCGGCCTTTTTCCATCAAACCCAATCGCTCCATATGCAAAATCGTGCACAATACATATATCATGCTGTTTACTTAAAGAAATTGTTTCAGCGAAAAATTCCTTTGTTGCTATTGCTCCAGTAGGATTGTTCGGATAATTTAAGAACATTAACTTTGCTTTTTCTAAATCTTCCTTTCTCACTTCCTTGTAGTTTGGTAAAAAATTATTTTCTTCACGCAATGGCATGAACACCGTCTCTGCATTTGCTAAAGCAATCCCAGATAAATAGTCGGGATAACCAGGGTCTGGAACCATTACTGTTTCGCCTGGATTTAATAAACATATAGGTATCTCTACAAGGCCGGCCTTTCCTCCAAATAATATCGCCACCTCTGATTCAGGATCTAAGTCAACATCGTATTCTTTTTTGTAAAATTCACTAATAGCTTCCTTTAAATGTTTATATCCTCGAAATGGAGAATATTTATGATTCTCAGGCTGTTCGGCAGCCACCTGCAAGCTCTTGATAATGTGAGAAGGTGTCGGTTGGTCTGGATTTCCTTGCCCTAAATTAATCACATCATATCCTTTTTCAATATAGCTGTTAACTTTACTAACTAATGAAGCAAAAAACTGCTCTGGTAAATTCTTTAATAATTGAGATTGATCATATTTCTTCATGTACTCACACCTTCTTCAATGATAAAACCTTCCAATTATTATTGGATAAACTTCTATTAGGAAATTTCGACTTTAAACATTCCCTAAGTGATTAAAATAGAAATAATCGTTTAATAATTCGCTTTTTTATGATATAACGAAATTAATATAATAATTGAATTTTTTTGTTGATTAACATTATAACGGAATTTAACGAAGATGAATAGAGGTGGAATCATTTGAAATTTCAGATTAGTTTGGTTCAAATGGATATCGCATTTGGCAGGCCTGAAGAGAATTTTAAACAAGTAGAGAAAAAAATTGCTGCTTGCAAGGATAACAGTGATATTGTTGTACTGCCAGAATTATGGTCAACCGGCTATGATTTAACAAGATTAGCTGCGATTGCTGATAAACAAGCTCAAAATACTATTTCTTTTTTAAGTAAATTAGCCACCAAATATAGCGTTCATATTGTTGGTGGATCAATTGCTAATAAGAAGGAAAAGGGTGTTTACAATACACTTATTGTGATAAATAAATCGGGTGATGTGGTCCATACGTATGATAAACTTCATCTTTTTCAACTGATGGATGAACATTTATATTTAAAGAGCGGGACAACTAATGGTCTTTTTTCTTTAGAGGATAGACACTTTGCCAGTATGATCTGCTACGATATTCGTTTTCCAGAGTGGATAAGAGCACATACAACAAAAGGAGCTGAAGCCATCTTTGTAGTAGCTGAATGGCCAGAACCGAGATTGGCACACTGGAGAAGCCTGCTTATTGCACGAGCCATTGAAAATCAATGTTATGTAATTGCTTGTAATCGTGTCGGAAATGATGCAAATAATATCTTTGCTGGGCATAGCATGATTATTGACCCATGGGGAGAAATTATTGCAGAAGCAGGGGAGAAAGAAGAAATTCTAACAGCTTCGATTAATTTAGATAAAGTAACAGAGGTACGTAAAACCATCCCAATATTTGCTGATCGAAAACCAGAATATTATACGTGATTTTTATACATATTAACCTAGGACTGTTTATATCAGATAATGATAAACAGTCCTTTTTCTTCACTTCGCCCACATTTCCTCAGGGTTAAGTTCATATATACTATTTTCTCGATACATAAAGTGATTAATAATAAATTCTCTTCTTATTGTCGCGTAGTCATCAAAATATTGCTGGATATAAGCATTTATTTCTTTTTCTTCATATTTCCTGCCAAAAACCAGCCCCTCAAGCATGTATTTGAGCACTATTAACTTTTTCTTTCTTTGCGAAGGAATATTTTTAAGTCTGCCCTCTTTAGTAAAAAAGTTCTCAATGATTTTTGCTTGTTCCTCTTTAGTAACAGTCATAATACTCTCCTCCATTCCAATTGTTAATTTTCTTAAAGACTCGTTTTGTTGTAAAATGACTGATTTATTCAAGAAAAAATAAATCGTATTTTTATCTCTGCGTTCATACACAACATTTATGTCACGCATTTTCTTTAAATGATGCGTAATGGTTGGGGCAGATAGACCCAGTTTTTCTGCTATCGCTTGACCATTCCATGGTTTATTTGCCAATAAGGAGATTATTTTAATTCTGGTGGGATCCCCCATTGTTTTATAAAATGCAACCATTTTATCTAATTGCATTCAATCACCTACTTTGATTATTATCTAATTAGATAATAATCAAAGTAGGTGATGATGTCAAGATATGGTATAATATTTTTTCAGCATATCTTTTCCGTAGAAAAGATCACTAAACAAATCCTTATCTGTTTCTCCGATTTCTACTCCTTTAACAATTCGAAAAACAACCAAAATAAAAAGGGCCTAACATAAGCCCTTCTTTTTATCACCCTAACAGGTCTAATGATCATTCATTTAGCTTGCTTTCTCTGCACACTGGAAGTACAAGGTGGAACGTCGTACCAACCCCTGGTTCTGACTCAACTGTCACTTTCCCTTGATGCTCTTCAATAATTTGATAGGATACTAGTAAACCTAAGCCTGTTCCTTTTTCTTTGGTCGTATAAAATGGTTCTCCAATTCTTGCAAGTATTTCCTTGCCCATTCCTCTTCCATTATCACGGATTGCTATATGAAAGTAATCCTGTTTATATTCAATGGAAACAGCTATTTCCCCGCCGTCTTCTAATGCCTCTATTGCATTTTTTATAATGTTTATAAATACCTGTTTCAATTGATTTGGTTCACAATATATAGTCGGCATATCTTCTGTAAACATTTTTATAATTTGAACATTTTGTAGCACTGCTTGTGCATACAGCAATTCGATCGTATCATTCATAATTTGTCTTATATCTCGTTTTACATATTGAACAGCTTGTGGTTTAGCAAGTAATAAAAATTCATTAATAATGGATTCAATCCTAGTAAGCTCCGTTTTTATTACAGAAAAATACATTTCATTTTCCTGTGAGGCAACTCCATCTTCTAGCAATTGAATAAATCCCTTTAAAGCTGTCATTGGATTTCGAATTTCATGAGCTATACCCGCTGCCAATTCTCCCACTACATTTAAAGTAGATGACTTTCTCAGCTGTTCTCCCAATAAGGTATTTTCGGTAATATCACGTAATGTAGTAATACTTAGTCCTGAATAAATATTAAATTTATTACGATATTCAAGCTGCGTATATTCTCTATTATTAGGAAACTTTACCGTGTAGAGCCCTCTATTTTGTCCATCCTTTTTTACATTTAATAATTTCGGCTTTATATCTTCTCCAATCGTTTTTGCAGGTGGGAGAAAGGATATTAAATCTACACCGATCAAATTCTCTTTACTTTTATGAAGGAGACGTTCGGCTGCTTTGTTCATATCAATTATTTGATAGTTTTGATCCCAAATGATAATACCGTCAAAAACTTCTTCAAATGTATTCTCAAACATCGCCTTACTTTCACGTAATTCCTCTTCCATTTTATAACGTTCCGTGATATTACGGAAAATACTCATGTTTAACCCTTCCACCGAATGAAGTTTAGTTGTAAATTCTAGTATTTTTTTCTGTCCATTTGGCATCAAAAACATCAATTCTTCTCGATTAGATTTTTTATAATAGAGATTTTTAATCATATCCATGTACCGTTTATCTTTTTTATAAAAAAAATCACTAATCCTTGATTTTAATAATTTTTCTTCAGAACTTTCAAAAATTTTTAAAGCTGATTCATTTGCTGCAATAATCTGCCCTGATTCTTTCCAAAGAACAATACCATCCAGTGCCTCTGTAAAAAAATCATTATAAAGCTTTTGCGCTTCTTTCTCTTTTTCTCTTTCACATTCCTTTGTTATCTTTTCAATAATTGTAATAAATCCCATCTCACCGGGCAATCGACTAGTTTGCGTTTCAAAATAATGTTTTCGCCCATTAATAGTTAATGGGAATATGCTTTGAAAAGTACCTGATTTGGTTTTTATAGCATCCATATGTTCCCTTATCACCAAACGTTCTTCCTGCTGCACAAAATGCGTTATATTCCTATCAACTACTTGATTCATATTCACGTTAAAGTAATCACAAAGATATTTATTAATATCTAGAATAACTCCATTACTATCAAATATAACCATCCCTACATTTATTGTTTGGAAAGCAATAAATCTCCTATCTCGGAGAAGACTATATTTTTCTAGTTTTTCCTTTAGAAGGGTATTCTCTCTTTCCAATTCCCTCAGTTTATTTTGTAATTGTCGATATTCTTCAGAATAGGATATACTATCCATCTTTATGGATACCCCCCTTATCAAACGTAGTGATTACATAATTCTACATTATTCTTGAATTTCCTTTCCTTCTGAAAAATTTAAAGAAAAAAAGTAAATTAATTTACAAATGTAGAAACAAATGTAACTCTGATAGTAGCCATAATCATTTTAATATCTACCTCTCCCTTTACTTCAGTCAAAAAAATTAAACCTTACGTATAATTAATAAGAAGTTTTATTTTTCCTTCGCCTAACGTACATTGCAATTATGTAATAAACAGAAGTTATTTAGTTAACAGATTAACGACAGGGGATTAAAACAATGGAATTTGTGTTATATATAGTTAGTGAAATGAAATATAGGATATTTCCGTTCATGAAAGGATGAGTTTATGAAACAACGGGATTACTACTTTGATAATGCAAAATTTATTTTGATTTTTTTCGTTGTCTTCGGTCATTTTATCCAATCATTCATAAATGACAATCAAAATATTTATACGCTATATAAAGTAATTTACACTTTCCATATGCCAGCATTTATTCTTATTTCGGGATTTTTTGCCAAAGGGATAGCGGAAAAGGGATATATAAAAAAATATGCAAAAAAACTAATCATTCCCTACCTTATCTTCCAACTTGTATACAGCATTTTTTATTATTTTCTATATGGAAAGTCAACTTTTGCCATTGAACCGTTGACCCCACATTGGTCCTTATGGTTTTTAATTAGTTTGTTTTTTTGGAACATCTTTTTACTAGCGTTTGTGAAGTTAAAGCCTATACATGGAATCTTACTTTCCTTTATACTAGGATTAGCGATTGGTATGGTCGATTGGACGTCCAGCTATTTAAGCTTAACGAGAACCTTTGTGTTCTTCCCTTTATTCTTAATAGGATTTTATATGAAAAAAGATCATTTTGCTTTAGTAAAAACAAAAAAAGCAACCATCCTAGCTATTGTTATTTTCACGATTGTTTTTATAGGATTTCACCTATTCCCTACTGTTAATTATCAATGGTTATTCGGATCAAAATCTTATGAAGCCCTTGGAGAAGGTTATTTTATAGGGATGGCTATTCGATTATTTTTCTATCTATTAAGTTTTCTGATGATTTTTTGCTTTTTTGCTTGTGTACCAAAAAAGGAATATTTCTTTACTAAGTTCGGAAAATCAACATTATATGTATATTTACTTCATGGCTTTTTTATCCGTCTCTTTAGACAAAGTGACTTACCAGATATTTTTGAATCACCTAGGTCATATGTGATGATTATAATTGTATCATTCTTAATTACAGTACTGCTTTCAAGCAATATAATTATTTCCTTTACACAGCCTATTATTGAATTAAAAAGTTCTAAATTAAAAAAGCTATTCTCAAGAGTTCAGCGCTCTCTTCAAACTAATAGATAATTTTTTGTTCCCATCAGTGAAGAAATTTACTGATGGGAAATTTTTTATTTTTTTCTAGTTGCTCTCTTTGTTTTATCCTTTGTTAAGGCTCCTGTATCATAGAATTTACTTGCATTAACATCACCAAACTCTTGGCCAAACTCTACATTTGAAGCTTCTGTCTGTTGTTGTTTTTTTATTTTTTTCGCCATTTATTGTCCCTCTCTTCCATGCTTTGCATTACGATTAGCACCTTTGATTGGGTTTTCGCCCCTACTAAATTCAGCGGAAAATTCTGTTTCCTGCGTATTTTTCTTTGGCGTCTTGCTGTATTTTTCTACACTGTTAACTTCAGCTTTTCTCTTAGCCATTATGATCTCTCCTTTCCATTTACATCATTATTATCCACATGTAAAAAAAAGATATGCTTTCCTACTTTTGTCAAACAATCATAAAAAAATGGAGCTGTTAAAATAGACAGCTCCATTCACTTCTTACTTACCCTTATCCAACAATGATCCGTTCTTTTGGATAATGGAAGTTATCCTTTTTCTCTTTTCCTCCAATAATATAGATAAAAGAAGTTAACCCTATTCTTCCGATGAACATAAGCAGCATAATTACACACTTACCAAAGGTAGATAATTCTGGTGTTAATCCTAAAGAAAGTCCAGTTGTTCCAAATGCAGAACAAACTTCGAAAAGAATCACAATAAGGGACGCCTTTTCAGAAATAGATAAGGCAATGACAGCGACAAGACAAATACCAATCGCAAATATCGTTACAACCAATGATTTTATAATATCCTCTTCATGAATTTCTCGTTTAAATATCTTAATATACCTATTGCCATTTGCATAATGATAAATAAATAAGATATTCAATGCAAAGGTTGTTGTTCTGATACCTCCTCCAACTGAACTTGGGGAAGCACCAATAAACATAAGAAAACAAAAGATAAGCAAAGTTGTCATAGAATACTCATTTAATTCCATTGTTGCTAAACCGCCGCTTCGAGTGGAGGTAGAATGAAAAAAGGCATTGAAGAATATTTGATGCCAGCTCATTCCTGCATAATAATTACCCCATTCTAAGACAATAATCATAATCGTTCCAAATAGTAAAAGAAAACCGAAAGTAATGGTTGTTAACTTAGTGAATAAAGAAAACTTTAGATGGTTTTTCCCTTCTTTTGGAAACAGGTAATTTTTCACTTCGATAAGCACGGGAAATCCAATTGCTCCTAATGTAATTAAAATAATATTAACAAGTTGGACAAAATAATCATCCTTAAAGGGAGTAAGTGATTCTCCTGTTAAATCTAATCCTCCATTGGTTGTCGCACTAACAGAGGCAAAAGTTCCATGTAAAATCGAATCCCCCCAGGTAGGATAATAATTATGAAATTGCATTGAAAGTATAATAGCACCCAATACTTCAATAATAAGAATGATTTTGATAATTTCTCTTATTAAATTGACGAGACCTGAAAGATTAGATTGATTGTGGTCAATCATTATTAACTGTCTCTCTCTTAAACCAATCTTCTTACGAAGAATCATCCAAAAGAATGTACCTATTGCCATTACTCCAATACCACCAAATTGCAGAACAAACATTAATATTATTATTCCAAATGTACTATACGTTTCAGCGATATTAATTACAGTAAGTCCTGTTACACTTACTGCCGTTACAGCAGTAAACAATGTATCCATAAAGGAAACTGTTACTCCTTCTTTATGTACTCCTGGTAAACTTAATAATAAAACCGATATGCTGACAGCTAAACCATAATAACTGGTTATCATCTGCGCAGGAGTCAAATTTTGAAGGACTAACTTAAACTTCTTGCCCATTAAAAAACAATTCCTTTCTTTGAAGCTACCCATATATCCTATTTAATGATGGCTTTATTTATCATAGATATTAAACAGTATAAGTTATCTATCCCTCGACGTTCAAGCTAATCTTAAATGTTTAGGAAACTTTTAAGATTAGCTTGATTATTTTTAAGTACTATTAATTAATGAAGCAATGGAGATTTCCCTATAGGCTAGGTTAACCTATAAACAACAATAAATCCTATTTTCTCCCGTATACACAAACTTTACCACTAATGAACTAAAAATAAATCCACATATTATTAATACAGAATCATTTATCATTACTTTTTTGGAAACAATTAATTGATAAATAAACTGTACTATATATTCATAAGGAGGAAACAAAAATGGCTTCTCGAAATAAATTATTAGTTCCAGGAATTGAACAATACTTAGATAGTGTTAAGTATGAAATTGCGCAAGAATTCGGTGTGAATTTAGGATCTGATACTGTTTCACGTGCTAATGGTTCTGTTGGGGGAGAAATAACAAAAAGACTTGTCCAACAAGCGCAGGCAGAGTTATCTGGAAAAACGCAATAAGTTAAATCTGCTGAACTAAAGTCCTGAGCAAAAAGAAAAAGCCATTCCTAATGAATGGCTTTTTCATCATGCTTATGCATTACTTTCTTTTGCTTTAACTGCTTCTTTATTGGAGAAGAGATATCCACCAACTGCAATAGCTACTAGCACGAACCAGAAGATTCCTTTCCATATTTTCGATTCCGGAAAATGCTCATCTAAGAATCCTACCGATGGATGTGCCAACGTAAATACTGCTAATTTCACCCCAACCCAGCCTACAATTAAAAATGCTGCTGTTTCTAGAGATGGACGAGAATGAAGTAACTTCACAAACCAGTTTGCAGCAAAACGCATAATGATCAATCCAATTAATCCCCCAAGGAACATAACTAAGAATTGTCCTCCATCAATGCCACCTAGCGTAAACCAATTTGTTTTTGGTAATGTAATCGCAAGGGCAACCGCTGCTAACATGGAATCAATCGCAAAAGCAATGTCTGCTAATTCTACTTTAAAAACAGTCATCCAGAAACCGGATTGTTTCTTCGGCTTCTTGTCTTTATCGTCTTCATTCTTCTTCGCATACTTTCCGTAAATATTATGCACTGCAATAAAGAGAAGATAAAGCGCCCCTATCGCTTGCACTTGCCAAACATCCACTAAATAAGAAATCATAAATAAAGTAGCAAAACGGAATACAAAAGCACCCAATAATCCGTAGAAAAGTGCCTTTTTTTGTTGTTCAACGGGCAAATGCTTAACCATAACAGCCATTACAACCGCATTATCAGCTGCTAGTAACCCCTCTAAAACGACAAGAATCAGTAAAACCCACCCATACTCTAGTAACATGCTTGCATCCAATAAAATTTCCCCCTTTAGGTTTTTATTTGTATACTCCTATTAGCAGGTTTTGCTACGACTTTCGTTATTATGTACAAAAGTGCGCAAAAAAAGACCTTTGCCAAATAGGCAAAGGTCTTGCTAAGCACTAATATGCCAACAAAGCCGATGGCATATGCCATGAACTGACGACTTTGTTTTAGGTATTAAACCTAAAAGCTACTCCCCTTTGAGTAGTATACAAATATTAATATGTATTAATTATATACAATATTGAACTATTTGCCAATGGTTTTTTGCATATTTTTTAATTTTACTGATAATTTTTTTCTATCTGTATTTCTTTCATCTTGTTTCTTAGTCAATCATCATTTTCCTCTTTAAGAATGTTTCTTTTTTTAAAATAAATTAAGCAATACTTAACTACATACCCACTAATGATTCCAGGTATCAAAAATACCATGGGCAAAAATACAGGACCTAACAATACTCCAAATAACTTCATTTGTGTCGAATAAAAAACACCTACGGTAACAAAATATGCGCAAAACACAAATGGTAAGAAAGCATATTCATTTTCTGATTCCATAACTTCCTTATAGGCATCCCACATTGCGAACATATATAAACACGGATAAAACAATATCCATTGAAAGTCGATAATTTCAATTGCCTCTTGGATATTGCCACAAAAACTCAGCATAATAGCTAAATTAAAATTACTTTTCGCATTTATAATAAATTCTAAGATAACTAATAGTGTTCCTTTCCAATATTTTTTCAATAATAACTGACTAAAACCAGGTAAAGCTATACTCCACATGATTGCTTCAATTCTACTTAGGCCCTTCATTGGTATCACCATCTATTTTTCTATACCTACTATTACATTTTTAGCGAAATCTTGATATTTTATTCAAAATAAATTGTTATATTTTTACAAAATAAAAAAATGGATGAAAATACTGTTTATAGAGATCCATATTTCATATAAACACTAAAAAAGAGCCCTAGGGCTCTTTTTATAATATCTGAGATAAAAACGCTTTTGTCCGTTCATGCTTCGGATGATCAAATAGTTCTTCCGGTTTTCCGGTTTCTACAATTTCGCCTTTATCAAAAAGGATGATTCGATCTGCCACTTGTCTTGCAAAACCCATCTCATGTGTTACCACCAACATGGTCATGCCTGACTCTGCTAGAGTTTTCATAACATCTAATACTTCCTTTACCATTTCAGGATCTAGTGCAGAAGTAGGTTCATCAAACAGCATAATCTTCGGCTGCATCGCTAATGCTCGTGCAATTGCAACACGTTGCTGTTGTCCACCTGACAATTGTCCTGGATACTTATTTGCTTGTTCTGGAATACCAACTCTTTCAAGTAATTCTTTCGCAATTTGTTCTGCCTTTGTTTTTTTCCACTTTCTCACCCAAATTGGTGCTAAAGAGATATTCTTTAGGATAGTCATATGAGGGAATAAATTAAATGATTGAAACACCATTCCCGTTTCTTTCCGAATTTCTTCAATGTTTTTCAAATCATCTGTTAATGCAATATTATCAACCGTTATGTGCCCCTTTTGAAATTCCTCTAAAGCATTTATCGTACGAATAAAGGTTGACTTACCAGAACCTGATGGTCCTAAAATTACAATTACCTCCCCTTGCTTTACCGTAAGATCTACGTCTTTTAATACATGGTGGTCTCCATACCATTTATTCAATTTAGTAACTTTAATAATATCCTCTCTCTCATTTAGAGGCGTCGACAATTTATTTACACTAAAGACACTTTCCATCCTCTCATTCTCCTTTCTATCTCGTCCCTACACCAAGTGATTTTTCTATATGCTTACTTACATGCGACATTAAGAAACAGAAGATGAAGTATATAAAAGCAATCACAATATATAACTCCATATATTTACCTAAATATTCCGGATTTGCAGCAATTTTTTTTCCCATTCCAAGAAAATCTGCTAATCCAATAACCGCAACTAGAGATGTATCTTTAAAGATGGAAATAAATTGACCAACCATAGCTGGGATAACTGCTTTTAAAGCCTGTGGCAATATGACAAAAATCATTACCTTAAAATTATTTAATCCTAGAGCTTGCGCTGCTTCAAATTGTCCTCTCGGTATTGATTGCAGACCTCCACGGATATTTTCTGCTAAATAGGCCGCACTGAATAAAGTGAATGCTATCATTGCCCGGACTACATTATCTAGTTCGATTCCCCCAAGGAACATCGGCAGCAATAATTGGGCAATAAATAACACCATAATCAGCGGCATTCCTCGGATTAATTCTATATAAAGAATACAGCAATATTTGATTATAGGCAGTTTACTTCGTCTCCCCACTGCTAGGAGTAAACCTAATGGGAAAGAACAAATAATTGCAACCGAAGCGATAACAAGCGTTAATAAAAATCCTCCCCAAATATTTGTTTTTACTGGCTCAAGTACACCAAACCCATTAATAATAGAAAGAGTAATCGGTATATATAAAATCCATAATATAAGGAGGGGGATTTTTAACTTCGGAACATATTTTCCGATAAAGTAAAAAAGGAATATCACTGCTGCACTCGTAAATAAATATACTTTTGATTCCATTGCCGTATAAGGAATTACTCCAAATATAACTAGAAGAATACTAAGACTAATGGCAACATGTCCGATAATCCCTCTCCAAGCCCCCCAAGTAGTACCTAAAAACACTGATAATAACAGAAGAGATATCCACAATCTCCATATTTCTTCTATTGGAAATTGTCCGACAAAGAGGAGCCTTAAATTGTCAGTAACAACTCCCCATTCACTTGCCAATAAAAACTTACCTATTCTCGTAAGCAAATAAATAGTAACCATTAATGTGACAATCGTTAAAATAGCATTTTTCCAATCCTTAAATAAGTTATTTTTCAGCCATAATTGTAATTTCTTTTGTTTATTCAATTTTTTCGTTTCCAAAACTGGTTCCGTATTCAGTTGTATATTATCCATTTACCTCCCTACCTTTCTACCAGCTGGAATTTTTTATTAAAAATATTCATTAACAGTGATGTAGTTAAGCTAAATAATAAATACACAGAAATAACAATTAATAAAGTTTCTAATGTATGTCCTGTCTGGTTAATAATTGTATTTCCGATTCCAACAATATCTTGATATGCTACAGCCATTGCTAAACTTGAGTTTTTTATTAAATTTAAATATTGGCTTGTTAATGGCGGGATAATGATTCTAATTGCTTGCGGAAAAATAATTAACCGAAGTGCTGTATGACTTTTAAATCCAAGCGCTTTAGCAGCTTCTGTCTGCCCTTTTGGAACCCCCATTATTCCTGCACGAACAATTTCAGAAATATAGGTTGATGTATAGATTGTTAAGGCAGCTAAAACAGACATAAACCCGATGGATAATGACGTTCCTCCTTCAAATGAATTGCCATTAAATACAGGAACAGAAAAACCAAGTGGTCCATTTCCTAAAATAATATAGATAATTATCGTTCCAATTACTATTAATCCCACACTTGAAATGAACGGATATGTAGACTTACCTGATTCTATCGATACTTTGGTTAATTTTTTGAATAAAATTATGCTTCCTGCGATTAAAAAAATTAGAATGACAAGCCAGATCAGCGTATTATCCTGTAAGGTAAACCACGGAATAGAGGCACCTCTATTTGAAAAATAAAACGGCCCAACCGATATAGCATCTTGAATTTTCGGCATTGGTAAAAAAACAGCAAAATTCCAAATGAAAATTTGAACCAATAATGGTGTATTTCTAAAAACTTCAACATATACTGTTGCCACTTTACTGACTAACCAGTTGTTTGATAATCTCGCAACTCCTACAATGACTCCAATAATAGTTGCAAGGATAATCCCAAAAACGGAAACCTTAAGTGTATTTAATAATCCTACTAATAAAGCACGTGTATAAGGATCGTCAGGTGTATAACTAATAATAGATTCTGCTATAGGGAAAGATGCTTTTAAATTTAAGTAGTCTAATCCTAATACTAAACCTATTTGTTCGAGACCTGATATTACATTTCTCACCATAAAGGCAATTACTATTCCTACAATTAGAACAAAGATAATTTGACTAATTATCGGGACCACTTTTCTATTTCTCCAAAGAGGAGTCGATGTTGTTTTTTTCATTTCCACTATTTCTCACCTCTCACTTAAAAGAATAGGGGGTATCTCAAATAGATTAGACACTTTGGTTTTTGAGACCCCCCATATTTTTATCTGTTATTACCTATTAACGGAATGGAATAGAGTACAATAATCCCCCATCAGTATATAACGCATTTTGTGCACGCTCTAATTTGAACACTGTGTCAGGGCCTAAATTTCGCTCGTATATTTCACCATAGTTACCAACTTGTTTAATTACTTGGTAGGCAAAATCATTGGCTAAGCCTAGCTGTTCTCCTAGATTACCTTCCACTCCTAAAAGACGCTTAATCTCTGGGTTTTCACTAGTTAAGAAATCATCTACGTTTTTAGAGGTAATACCGAATTCTTCCGCTTGAATGGTTGCATATACAATCCATGATACTGCATCCGCCCATTTTTCGTCTCCATCCTTAACAGCTGGAGCTAGTGGTTCTTTTGATAATGTTTCTTCTAAAATAATATGAGCATCTGGATCCTGCAAAGTAGACTGGCGAGAAACTAATCCTGATTTATCTGTTGTCCAAGCATCAATAGAACCCTGTTCATATGCAGCAATTACAGCATCTGCATTATCAAATGTTTGTGCTGTATAGTTAACACCAGCTGCTTTCATCTGATCAGCTAAGTTTAATTCGGTTGTTGTTCCCGTTTCTACTCCAATTGTTTTACCCTCTAAATCTTTCAGTGTTTTGATTCCACTATCCTTTGGAACCATTATTCCCTGCCCATCATAGAAAGTAACTGGAGCAAAACTTAGCCCCACTTCAGCATCACGGTTTGTTGTCCAAGTTGTATTACGAATTAATACATCTACTTCACCAGATTGAACAGCAGTAAAGCGGTCTGTAGCTGATAGTGGTCTAAACTCAATTTTGGAAGGATCTCCAAGAACTCCCGCTGCAATCGCTCTTGCAAAATCAACATCAAAACCAGTATTTTTTCCATCTGAACCTATGTAGCCAAAACCAGGAAGAGCATCATTAACACCTGCTTTTAATGTCCCTCTATCTTTAATGGTTTCAAGTAAACTTTTAGAAGAACTTGTTTTTGCACCATTAGTACTTTCCCCATCTGATCCTGACTTACTTGAGCAGCCAGCTAAAGCTAGAACAAGCACTAATAAAATACTAAAAGTAAGCGACAAACTTTTCTTCATACAATATATCCCCCTATATCTTGTTTTTATGATACTAGCAAACTCTAATTAAAAGAATATTCAATCTATTATATTTACAAGAATACTCTTATTACATCGAATGTTAGTATCAGTCCTATTAGAAGTTAAAAAGCCAACTCATTTAACAATTGTTTGTTAACTTTTGTAACATCATGTTTTTATTATACCTATTTTTATTAGAATTACAAATAGTTTTTTGAAAACTTTTAATTATGAAAACAATTTAAACATTTTCGTTTTTATTTAGATTTACAAAAACCTTATATATCAGTAATTCGTATACCGAAAGACTTTCTTTTTTACTCGATACAAAAACCATCCCTCCGCTTTTATATCAGAAAAAAGATAGTATATATCTACGTTCCATCAAATAAAAATTATTTCAACATAACAAAAAGCTACATTTTGATAATAAACACTTGTTCCTTCTCCCTTCCTCCCCCTTTCATATGTTCGAAAATCTGACATCATTTCAACATAGAGCTAATTTTCCATTACATAAAAAAAGAGACTATTTACAAAAGAATCTCCATTTAAAACAGGTAGAATACTTTTGTAATAATCTCTTCTTTTAGTGAATTATTCTTGTTCATCCATCGGATTATATAATTTCACTTCTGGATTTTTATCTTGGAACCATCTTAATGCAAATTCATTTTCAAATAAAAATGCTTTTTTGCCGTAGCGATCCTCTACGAGCAGACTTCTTCCACTAGAAAGATTTTCATTTACCTCTTCATCCACTAACCAACGGGCAATTTTTGAACCTACATGCTCCATAATTACTTCTACATTGTACTCATTTCTCATTCGATGCTCAAATACTTCAAATTGTAGCTGACCAACTGCTCCCAGCAAATAATCTTCTGTTTTGACAGTCTTATATAACTGAATTGCACCTTCTTGTACGAGCTGCTGAATGCCTTTATGGAAATGTTTTTGTTTCATTACATTCTTTGCCGTTACCTTCACAAAAAGCTCAGGTGTAAATTGAGGTAGTTTTTCATATTGGTAAGCATTCTTGCTAACCGTTAATGTATCGCCAATTTGATAAAAACCTGGATCATACAACCCAATAATATCTCCACTAACCGCCTCATTAACTGTACTTCGATCATCTGCCATAAATTGTGTAGATTGCGCTAACTTTACTTGCTTCCCTGTTCTAGGTAAATTAACCGTCATGCCTCTTTCAAATTTCCCAGAACAAATACGTAAAAACGCGATACGGTCACGGTGAGCTGGATTCATATTCGCTTGAATTTTAAAAATGAACCCCGAAAACTCTTCTGATAAAGGATCAATCTCTCCAATGGTAGATTTTCTAGCTTGTGGAGACGGTGCAAATTGCAAATATGTTTCTAAAAATGTTTGTACCCCAAAATTACTTAATGCACTGCCAAAAAATACAGGTGTTAAATCACCATTATTAATTTTCTCCTCAGAAAACTCATTTCCAGCTTCATTTAAAAGCATAATTTCTTCTAATGTTTGATCATATAAAGAATCCTGTTTAATTGGATGATCTCCTTCAATCTCACCATCTTCATTTAGATCAACATATCTTTCCTTATCTTCTACACGGAACTGCTCAATTCGATTATAAAAACGATCATATATACCTAAAAATTCTTTCCCCATTCCAATCGGCCAATTCATTGGATAAGACTCGATTCCCATTACTTCTTCTAATTCCGCAAGTAATTCAAGAGGTGGCTTCCCTTGGCGATCTAATTTATTAATAAATGTAAAAATAGGGATACCTCGCATCTTACACACTTTAAATAACTTTAACGTTTGTTCCTCTATTCCTTTTGCCGAATCAATAATCATCACAGCACTATCCACAGCTGTTAGAGTACGATAAGTATCTTCACTAAAGTCTTGGTGTCCCGGTGTATCCAAAATATTTACTCGTGCATTTTTGTAGTCAAATTGCATCACACTTGATGTAACAGAAATCCCTCTTTGCTTTTCTATCTCCATCCAGTCACTTGTCGCATATTTTCCTGTTTTCTTCCCTTTTACTGTTCCAGCATCTCTAATTGCTCCGCCGAATAGTAATAACTTTTCCGTTAACGTCGTTTTTCCAGCATCCGGATGGGAAATAATCGCAAAGGTGCGACGAGATAGTACATCCTGTTTAAAATTCTTTGACATGTTACTTTCCTCTCTTTTACGGTTTCAAATTTAGTCCATTCCCTTATATTATCTCGATATATCAAAGTTTGCAATGGATTTAAACGTATTCAGCTACTTTTCTTTGTACTATTTTTCTTTTTTTATGAGTATCATCAATCTTATGTATTCCTAGCCAATTGATGAACATTACAGCTTAAGATTAATTTCTTCTAATACCTTTCCGATTGATTCATAAATGACAATGTCAGCAATGCCATCCATTTGAGTTTGCTCTTTATTAATAATGATAAGTTTAGCCCCTGTTTGCTTTGCAAGTAAGGGAAATTGATTTGCTGGTGAAACGGATAAAGAGGATCCTAAAACTAAGAAGACATCAGAATTTATGGCCGCCTCTTCCGCTCTCAAAAATGGCTGTTCTGGGAGCATTTCTCCAAAAAGTACAATGGAAGGTCTTAATATTCCTCCACAACTGCATGAATAGTTGTCATGTAAATATTCATCACTAGGATAGCTCCTTCCACATATTTCACAATGAACCTTTTTTAATGTTCCATGCAATTCAGCAACTTTCTGATTTCCTGCTTCTTCGTGAAATCCATCCACATTCTGTGTGATGATTTGTTTTACATAGCCTTTTCTTTCCCAATCACTTAATATGTAATAGCCATGATGCGGCTTAAATTCATGAATACCTTGAACTCGGTTACGATAAAACTCAATAAATTCTTGCACATGATTATTTAGGGCACTCGTACTGGAAAGGTATTGTTTTTTTTCAGCAGTCCATAATCCCTTATTAGCAGATCGAAAATCAGGCAATCCACTCTCCGTAGACATCCCAGCACCAGTAAATATAACAAAATAATTAGCAGACTTTATTAATTGAACTAAGGAATCCATCTATCCATTTCCCCCTAATACATATCTTATCTATTCATTTTAGCAAATAGTTATGACTCCTCAAAATTAAGAAAGAATGATTTGCTCCCCAAAAGATAATCTGTGGAACCCTGCACGTTTCATTGCACGAAAAAGTATATTTTGTATAAATATATGTACTTTATTCACTCTACTTAATATCATTAAAAGAAGACTGACTCTTCGAATCAGCCTTCCATTTTTCGTTATTTTACCATTTAAAGCAAGCTGCACCCACAATGATTAAAAGAATGAATAAAACAACGATTAAAGCGAAACCTCCGCCGTAACCTGCACCACCATAGCCATAACCATAGCCGGGATATCCACAACCATATCCGTACATTCTATTTCCTCCTTTTAATATCTGTTTCGTTACGGATTAATAAAATCCGCCGTAACCCCAAGAAGCACCAATAATTACCAATAAAATAAACAATACTACTAAAAGAGCGAAACCTCCGCCGTAACCTACTCCAACTTCACCCATGAATAAAAACCTCCTTTTTTTGATTCCATATATCCTATTCAAGAATTAAAAATGTGCGATAGACAAATGCACATTTTTTAGGTTTTTTAACCAGATATCCTTGGAATTACATTGATCTCGTTTCTTGCTGATTTTTCCCTTATATCAAATTTTTCTTTATAAACTACAAAAGGCGCTATCTTCCGAGTTTAAAAAAAACCCTTAGAAGATAGCACCTTCATATAATTTATTCTTTATTTTTTGGAATGAAATTAAAAATTTCATGTGATTCTAAACTATCTACAAAACGTTCAAGCCAATCATAATAATCTAGTGCATAATTCATTTTCTCTAAGTCATTAGTTGCATCTTTTATAACATCTTCAGAAATTCCTTCTTTATTCATTAAAGCTTTTATTTCATTCATTGATTTTTCAATTGCATATATATTTTCAGTAATCGCTAACCGCCATTTAATTGTGAAATAATCGATAAATGTTTGATACCAATCTTCTTCTGCTCTATATAAATCTTTTCGAACACCTTTTCGCCATACTTTGTCTACCATCTTCAATTCAAGCAAGGTTCTAACCGACGTACTCATACTGGTTTTACTCATCCCTAGCTCTTCTTTCATTTCGTCAAGCGTCATAGGATTTTCTTGGAACAATAGCATTCCATATAATCTACCAATTGATTCAGTCACTCCATATAAATCCATGTTTTGAGCTACGGAATCAATCACTCTCTCTCGAGCAATATTTAACTGCTCCCTATCCGTCATTTATCATTCACATCCATATTATATGTTTACTTATACATTGTAATCATGATTATTTCAATAATCAAGGTGAATCAATAATCAAGCACTTAAATACTTTTTCTGTTTATAGATTAACATGAATAAAAAAATTGTAAAGTAGTAACCTAGATAGTATATCAAAGCATTTGGGCGCATTATTAAGCATATAAGCCCTATAGTTCATACAGTTTTTTCTGTACGTTCAGAATGAATCTTTTTAACTGATTATACAGTTTGAAGTGTCTATTGGTTATCTTCTATAATATATGTAGGCTCGCTTTACAGAGCGTTTAGAATTAAAGAGGTGAAAGAATGGAAAGTATGGCAAAATTAAAAGTCGAAAATGTTACAAAGATTTTCGGCAAAAACGCAAAAAAAGCAATTCAACTACTAAATAGTGGTGAATCAAAAAAGGATATCCTCAAAAAAACAGGAGCAACAGTCGGTGTAAACAAGGCTAGTTTTGAAGTGAATCCTGGTGAAATCTTTGTAATCATGGGGCTATCCGGTAGTGGTAAATCTACATTAGTACGTATGTTTAATCGTCTGATTGATCCTACAATCGGGAACATTTATATTGATGGCAAAGACATCGTAAAAATGTCAAAAGAAGACTTACGTAAAGTTCGCAGAGAAAAAATAAGTATGGTCTTCCAAAAATTCGCTCTACTCCCTCATCGAACAATATTGGAAAATGCGGAATATGGATTAGAAATTCAAGGGATTGATAAAGCAACAAGAAAAGAACGTGCACTTGAATCACTTAAATTAGTTGGATTATCAGGTTATGAATCCCAATATCCAGACCAATTAAGTGGTGGAATGCAGCAAAGGGTCGGTCTTGCTCGCGCTTTAGCAAATGACCCAGATATTCTTCTAATGGATGAAGCATTTAGTGCCCTTGATCCTCTTATTCGAAAAGATATGCAGGACGAATTATTAGACTTGCAATCAAATATGGAAAAAACAATTATCTTTATTACACATGACTTAGATGAAGCACTTCGTATTGGCGATCGTATAGCACTAATGAAAGATGGATCCATTGTTCAAGTTGGAACACCTGAAGAAATATTAATGAATCCATCCAATGATTATGTAGAACGATTTGTCGAAGATGTAGATTTATCGAAAGTATTGACTGCCAATCATATAATGAAACGCGCAGAAGCAGTAACGATTGAAAAGGGACCTCGTGTCGCATTACAAATGATGAAGAAACTAGGAATTTCAAGCATCTATGTCGTTAATAAGAAAAGAGAATTACTCGGAGCAATCACAGCAGATGATGCACGTGCAGCTGCCGAAAAAAATGAAGGCATCGAAAACATTTTACAAAAAGATGTAATTACCGTTACAGGTGACACATTATTAGCTGATCTCTTTGATAAAGTATCAACTGCAATCATTCCAGTTGCCGTGATAGATGAACAGAATAGATTAAAAGGGATTCTGGTTAGAGGTGCAGTTATTGGAGCCCTTGCTGGTAACAACGAACTTATTAATACTCCGCCAACCGAAGAATCAGTATTAGTTGGGGGGAATGAATAATGAATAATCTAATTCCTAAATTACCAGTTGCAGATTGGATTGATTCCTTTGTTGCTTGGCTGACAACTACTTTTGAAGTATTATTTGATGGCATCACTGCAGTATTAGAATTTGTAGTAAATATTTTAGTAGGCTTCTTTGGATTTATTCCTCCTATTTTATTAATCATTTTACTTACATTACTCGCATGGAAATTAGCGAATAAGAAGATTGCAATCTTCACTCTTATCGGATTACTACTAGTAGATAATTTAGGCTATTGGGAACCCATGATTGATACACTGGCTCTTGTTCTCTCTGCTGTATTTATCTCCATTATAATTGGTGTTCCACTAGGAATATGGGCTTCACAAAATAACACTGTCCGCAATATTGTTATCCCAATATTAGACTTTATGCAAACAATGCCAGCCTTTGTTTATCTTATTCCTGCTATCTTCTTCTTTAGTATCGGGGTCGTACCTGGAGTGGTAGCATCGGTAATATTTGCTATGCCACCTACTATTCGTTTGACTATTCTTGGAATCCAACAGGTTCCTAGTGATATTAGAGAAGCGACAGAAAGCTTCGGTAGCACAACTAGCCAAAAATTATTAAAGGTTGAGTTACCACTTGCTATGCCAACAATACTAGCTGGGATTAACCAAAGTATTATGCTTGCACTATCAATGGTAGTTATTGCTGCAATGGTTGGTGCACCAGGACTTGGTGCTGATGTATATCGTGCAGTAACTCAAATTCAAATTGGGCGTGGATTTGAAGCTGGTATATCTATTGTAGTACTTGCGATCATTTTAGATAGAATTACCCAAAATGTGGGTACAAAGAAGAAGGGGGCAAAATAATATGAAAAAAATGACTAGTTTATTAGGAGCAATCACTCTTACTTTAGGGTTAGCTGCCTGTGGTTCTAACAGTGCAGACGATCCGAATGCAACAATTGGTGAAAAAGTTGATTATGAAATTATCGGCATCGATCCTGGTGCAGGTATCATGAAAGCAGCTAGTAAGGCGATTAGCGACTATGACTTAAAAGATTGGAAATTAGTAGAAGGCTCAAGCGCAGCAATGACTGCTACGCTAAAAAAGGCGTATGATAAAAAAGAACCAATTATCATAACTGGCTGGACTCCACATTGGATGTTCACTGCATATGATTTAAAATACTTAGAAGATCCAAAAGGCTCTTTTGGTGCAGATGAAAACATTCACTCCATTGCACGTAATGGATTAAAAGAAGATATGCCTGAAGCATATCAAGTTCTGGATAATTTCCATTGGACAACAGATGATATGGGTGTTGTTATGATGGATATTTATGAAGGTGAAGATCCAGCAAAAGCAGCTGAAAAATGGATAAAAGATAATGCTGATAAAGTTAGTGAATGGACAAAAGGCGTGAGCAAGGTAGACGGAGACAAAATTAAAATTGGATATGTAGCATGGGATAGTGAAATTGCAAGTACCAATGTTATCGGCAAAGTTTTAACAGATTTAGGTTATAATGTAACGTTAAGTCAAGTCGAAGCAGGTCCGATGTGGACTGGTGTAGCAGATGGCAGCCTAGATGCACATATTGCAGGTTGGTTACCAATTACGCATGAAGACTATGCGAACAAATACAAAGGTCAATTCGAAGATCTAGGACCTAACTTAGAAGGAACAAAACTAGGTCTTGTTGTACCTAGCTATATGAAAGATATTAATTCAATTGAAGATTTAAAAGAAAAAAAATAAAGAAAAAAGAGACTCATCTGAAATAATTTCAGATGAGTCTCTTTTTTCTTTATTCTGATTTATTACTTAAATTATCGTTTAACTCATTAATACTCTGACGAATATTTCCTTTGCCTGATAAATTTTCAAGTAACTCTTTTACATCGATTCCAGCAGATGCCTTTAGTGATTCTTGCATTGTTGACATTAAGTTTGTTGCATAGCCTGTGACTTTATTTGCGCCACCGTTACTGCTATCACTTCCAGTATCCACAACCGTAATCTTATCGATATTAGCTAATGGGCTGGCCACTTGTTTTGCGTATTCAGGTAACATACCAAGTACCATATCCAAGATTGCCGCTTGACCATATTGTGCATATGCTTCGGCAATTTTGCGTTTTGCTTCTGCTTCGGCCAAACCTTTTAAGCGGATAATTTCTGCTTCTGTTTCCCCTTTTGCTTTTTCTGCTTCCGCTTTTGCTAAACCATCTACCCGCACTTTTTCTGCTTCCGCTTTTGCTTGTGATTCAATACGATATTGGTTTGCATCTGCTTCGGCAATTTCTCGGCGTTTATTCGCTTCGGCAGCCTGTTCCATTGCGTAACGATCGGCATCGGCTTTCTTTTTAACCTCTGAATCATACTGCTTTTCTCTTCTTAAGATCTCTTTTTCTTCCAACTCAATTTGTTTCTGTCTTTCAATGATCTTAATTTGCATTTCTTGTTCGGTAACTTCTTGCTTAGATCGAGCACTTTCTAAATCATACGCTTGGTCAGCACGTGCTTTCGCAACATCTTGCTCTCTTCTATAATCAGCAATCTTCATTTGGTTTTCTTTTTCTGCTTCGGCAATCTCTGTTGCTCTTTCTAACTCTGCCTTTTTAGCATCTTTATCTGCTTCGGCTTTTTTGATTCTTGTTTCTTTATCTGCCTCAGCCGTTGCAATATCTGCATCTCGTTTTACTTGAGCAATTCTTGGTTTACCAAGCGATTCTAAGTATCCGTTTTTATCTCTGACATCTTTAATTGTAAAGGATACAATGACTAGACCCATTTTTGCTAAGTCATGCGAAGCAACCCTTTGTACTTCTTGCGAAAATTTATCCCGATTTTTATAAATTTCTTCGACTGTCATACTACCTAGAATTGAACGTAAATGTCCTTCTAATACTTCTCTTGCTTCGTTTTCACGATCTTGTTTTGATTTTCCTAGAAACTGTTCAGCTGCAGTGGCAATTTCACCAATAGAACCACCAATTTTAATAATAGCTGTGCCATCTGCCATAACTGGAACGCCTTGTTCTGTATATACTTCCGGTGTAGAAACATCTAATTTACTAGATAATAAACTCAGAGGTTCGGATTGCTGGAAAACTGGGAGAATAAATGCCCCTCCCCCTCTAATAATTTTAATTTTATTTCCTGATTCATCAACATGAACATTTTTAGAACCTAAATAACTACCTGTTACAATTAATGCTTCATCCGGTCCTGCAGTTTTATATTTCGCCATAAAAATACTAATAAGTGCGATTAATAAAAATGCTACAATTCCTATTACAATATAAATCTCAATGGCCATTTATTTTTCCTCCTTTTGTCTGCTTTTCTATATGCCATCCTTGCGAACAACATAAGCAACATTTTCTTTAATCTCTACTACAACCGTTTCTTCACCAAAGCCAATTTCTTCATTATAAAAGCTAGCTGCCGTTTTTGAGATATTTCCACTGATGCTTTCGATCAATATTTCTCCATAACCGTCCTTCGGAATTGTTGTAATAACTTTACCAATTCTTCCCTTAAGTGATTCATCGCTATAAACTAATGATTCTTCTGCATTGGCAAGAGGAATAAAAACAAAAAGGTGTAAACAGCTGGAAATAATAAGTGCGATTACTGCTGAAATGGAAAGAATAATGATGCTATTGATAGTAGAATACTTCTCCATAAGATAACCACTTGCTGATAATATCGTAAAAAAAGCAAGGATTAAAGTAGGATTAAATACACCAACATCTCCACCAAATAAGTCTGAAAGTAATAAGGTTAATATGACACATATTCCCGAACCAATTAAAACAGTTAAATAAATGGACGGAAGATCAAAGCCGAATAATTCCATATACATCATTCACTTTCTAAAAATTTAATTTTGCTATGTATTCACTAAAATCAGACCCCCTTCATTTTAGTACTTACCATACTTACGACTTAAACGAAGAAAGGTTTCAGGAATTTTTTAAAAACATCTAATTTATACTTAAATTGTATGAACTGACATATAGAAATAAATACCTAATACCCCTTTTTAGCTCCAGCTTAATAAATATGCCAAAATATCAATCTTCCATTAATATTTCGTCATCTTTAAGAATTTGTTTCATATCATAATTTAAGGGGAATTTTATCTATACCTACTAAATATTTTCTATATACCATTGTTACCGTTTGAGCAATAAAACTTAATGAAAAGGTGATATTGTGGAGAAGCATATGAAACGTACAGATAAACATAAGGAAGATGAAAATAAAAATAATATTGGTAAAAAAGTGATGTATTTTTTAGGCTCTATCTTACTTCTTACCACAATTTTTGGAGGTTATATATTTTCAGATAGATATTTTGCTAGTGAGCCGAAAACAGGAACAGAAGAATATGGGGACAAAGTAGTCATTACCTTGCCAAACGGGAAAAAAGTGTTTACTTATGAAAATCTAATTGTAGAAGAAGATGGCAAACTTCTGTATAAAGGAGAACGTAATACAATCGATTTATCAGGAGGAGTGGTTGTCTATGAAAATTGGGAGGACTAATCAAACTTATTTTGATATAAAGCCAGCAATTGCTGCCTTATTGCAGATAGCACTAAAAAGCTGCCAAAAAACTGATAAATATTTTGGCAGCTTTTTTATATATGTATCCAGACTGTAAGAAAATTGCTGTATTTTGGAAACAGAAGTTGAGTAAAGGGTATTTATTTAAACTTTTTGAATCAAGGTGGTGCTCTGTGCTAAGCAACACATGAAAATGCAATTCTACTTCTCCAATATCTTTTTGTCTCCAAACCTCTTCTTACGAATTATAGGTTAAAGGAGGCTTATTTTTTGTAATCCGTAAGCTAGTCCTCCATCATCTACATGCTTTGTAATAAATTTTGCATATGGCTTAATATCTTCATGAGCATTCCCCATAGCTATTCCCATTCCTACATACGAAAGCATTTCTTTGTCGTTTAATCCATCTCCAAATGCTACTGCTTCCTTTGGATCGATATTTAAAATGTTTAAAATTTGTGCAATCCCAGCTGCTTTAGATCCACCTGTTGGAATAACATCCATGGATAAAGGATGCCAACGAACAAAATGTATATTAGAAAACGCTTCTTCATATACCTTTTCTTCGCTTTCCTCACAAAAAAGCAAGCATTGATAAATATCGGCTTCCTTCCAAAAATCTTGTCGATAAGAAGGTACCTTTAATTTTAATGATTGGAAGGATTCAATAATATGTGCATGCTCTTTATGATTAGCACAACCTTCCTTACTCCCTTGAAAAACGATAGGATGATTATTTTTTAAGGCAGTATTTTCTAGCAATTCTAGGGTATTCATCGGGATTGGTTTTTTATATACTTCCTTTTTTCCATGGACAACATATGACCCATTAAAAGAAATATATGACGATAAACCAAGCTCATCTAAAATATGGGAAAAGAAATAAGGTGCTCTTCCAGTTGCTAAAACAATTGGGATATTCCGCTTCTTTAATTCCTTAATCGCTGCTTTCGCGTCATTAGGAATTTGTTTCTCTTCATTTACTAATGTACCATCAATATCAATAAATACAATTTTATATGTCAAATTTCTTTCTCCTTTATTATTTCTTTATTAATGAGCTGCTTCTAGCCAATAGTGGTCTTTGATTATTCCAAATGACTTCTACCGGTAACGAAAAAAAGCTGCTCATATTCTTGCTGGTTAATACTTCCTTTGTATATCCTGAGATAAATTCCTCTCCCTTTTTCAGCAGAAAAGTATGGGAAAACACTGGTAATATTTCCTCCACATGATGCGTAACGTAAATGATGCTGCTTTTTTCAGATACCAAACTAATAATGGTATCTAATAATTGTTCTCTTGCTAAAAAATCTAAGCCGGTAGCTGGTTCATCTAAAATAATTAGTTCAGGATTTACCATTAACGCTCTTCCAATTAGTACTCTTTGTCTCTCTCCTTGTGATAAACTACTATATGGTCTATCTGCATAATCCAAGCAGCCTAGCTTCTCCATTATTTCAATTGCCTTGTTTCTAATTTCCGCTGTTGGTGACTCATATAATCCAATCGAAGCATATGCGCCGCTAAGTACAATTTCAAATGCGCTATCTGATGCATATAAATTTTGTTGTAGCCGGTTGGATACTAGTCCAATATTCCGCCTTAGCGCTCCTCCTAACTCTGACTTCCCAAATACTTTCCCTAATACTTCCATCTTTCCAACAGTCGGATGATAATACGCACAAATCATATTTAACAAAGCTGTCTTTCCGGCCCCATTTAGACCATACAGAATCCAATTTTCTCCTTTTTTAATCTCCCAATTAATATTTTTCAAAATCCACTGACCATTTCTTTTTAAGCCAACCTCTTCTAATTTAACAATCATGCCAATCCCCCTATCTTCTCTACATTTTACTAAAAATTCATATAATTTGTACAGAATGAGGAATCAAGAACATTCGTATTTATCATTGCTCATTTTAGCAAACAAGTCCAAATAATAAAAAGACTTGACCTTTCTTTCATGGAATCATTCAAAATACCTTGATGTATGATTCCATTATGATTAAGGGTCAAATCTTTATGTTTACGTTCATAAAATTAATGATCTCATATCCATTCACTGCTGAATATGTAACCGCTTTAATTTAATAAAAAATAAATGGAGAGAGACCCTCATAAAAGAGGGTCATGGGTAAAAAATTAACCAACTAATCCTTCTTTTTTAAGGACAGCTTCTACACCATCAACTGCTTCTACTTCATCTTCACCAGTTGCAGAAATAGTAATTTCTCCACCTTTAGGTACACCTAATGACATTACGCCCATGATAGACTTTAAGTTCACAGATTTCCCTTTGAAAGAGATTTGCATATCTGATTTGAACTTGCTAGCAGTGCTAACTAATAATGTTGCTGGTCTTGCATGAATACCAGTTTCATCAATTACTGTAAATGTTTTTTCGCTCATTGTTATACCTCCAAAGAAAAAATTGTCTTACCCTACTATTTTAGCTGATTTTAGGACTTAATACTAACTTTTTTTTCATCTTTTTCTGTTTTGAGCTTTCAAGTTGTGTATCTCTCAATATTTTACATTTATTAGACAAACTTTTCTACCGTATTAGCCTCTGCTTTTTTTTACACTTTTTATGAATTCTATAAAAATCTGATTCATTTTATCATTAGTTGACGCCATTGATTCTGGATGCCATTGAATCCCTAGTAAAAAGTTAGGGTAACTCTTATGCTCAACAGCTTCTATAACACCATCACTACTAGTGGCAACTATTTCTAAGCCGGCTGCTAAGCAATCAATAGCTTGATGATGAAGACTATTTACTCTAGTTCTTGTTTCTCCAATTATATTGGCTAACTTACTTTTTTCTTTAATAGAAACAAAATGGGTGTCTAAACTTCGGCTCACAGATTGAGTGTGTTTAATACTATCTTTCATTTGTGAAGAAATATCTTGTATTAATGTTCCTCCTAACGCAACATTTAAAATTTGTATGCCTCTACAAATCGCAAGTATTGGTTTATTCGTTTCCATCGCTCTTTTAATTATTTGTATTTCCACTTTATCACGCAAAAGAATGGTGTCTCCAATATTTTGATGTGGATCTTCTCCAAATAAACTCGGATCTACATCTTCTCCCCCACTCAAAATCACAGCATCACAAAGATCCACCATTTCTCTTGCCAGGTCCTCCTCTACAAACGGCAAGATAACTGGCAATCCTCCATTGGCTGCAACGGATTTTTGATAATCATGATGCACATATGTGCCTTCCATAAATTTATTTTTAAATACGTATGCACCTGTTATCCCTATTACCGGTTTACTCAACGCTCTCCATCCCCTGACACTATTTAGTTTTTTCAATATTAACAATATTAAAAAGGAAATAAAAGAGCTTGTCAATAAACTTTCTATAAATAGAAGCAGAAAAAACTGCTAAATAACGATCATCTATCTACCGTTTTAGCTGTTTTTATCTTTTATGCTATTGTTATAAGTGTAAATACTATCTTCCTCTTACCAAATGACTTTCCAATTATGATTACAAGTCGCAGGTACGATCTTTCTCTCCATAATATAATTAGCTATTAATTCAGAAGCGTCAAGTTGAATTTCACGGATAACAGGCTTATTTTTGAACATAAAGAAATCCCCGCCGCCTCCTGCTCGATAATTATTCATTACTACTTCATATAAAGCTTCCTCGTCTATTGGCGCCCCCTCAAAATCTAACTGAACAACTCTCTGTCCAATTGGCTTAGTTAGATTGAGTGTGTATTCAATTCCTTCCCACATATCGTAGTTGTAATGCTGGGGCTTAGGGTAAACAAACGAAGGGTTGACAATCGGCTCTCCTTCGTCATTTAAAGCAAAGTATTTTGCATTTTGTTCGAGCGCGTGACGAATATCCTTTCCAGATAGCAAAAGTACTTTAAATGTATTAGGATAAATATAATTGGATACAATATCTCTCATTGTTACATTTGGCTTAAATCCCGGTGATTCGTTATTAAAAAGTGCAGTATTACTGATTTTCACTTGCGCTGCATCCATTTGCACTTTATTAATAAATTCGATAAGCGGGTTGTCCTTTAAGCGGATTTGCATCGGATCTTTTACTAACATTTCCCCATCGATACGGCCAATAGGTGTATCTAACCATTCTTGTGTCCTCTCTTCATATTCCTTTACTAATAATAGAATATCCTCCTCAGCTTCCACTTCAGCAACAGATAATAGTTCAGAACTTTTCTCGATTACTTCGCCTTTATCATCTAGTATTAATGTTATTTTTCCTACATACTTTCCATTATTGCTTGGTTGAATAATTTCTGTTCCATTGATATTACCGGTTAATTCTCTATGTTGATGACCTGTTAAAAGTACATCTACCCCGTCAATCTGTTTACAAATGGTATATCCTTGATTCTCTCTAGTCAATACTTCTGATGGTTCACCAGTCTCAGGATCCCTTTCAAATCCTCCATGATAAGAGATAACAAGAACATCCGGCTGCTCTTCCTTCTTAATCAGCTCTACCCATTCTTTTGCACTGTCAAATGCATCATTAAATTGCAGTCCTTCGATATTCTGAGGATTTTCCCAATTGGGAATGTAATCGGTTGTTATCCCTAGAATAGCAATTTTAAAACCATTTATTTTTTTAATTACATAAGGACTACCTAAAAATGGAGTTTTTGTTTTTACATCGACAATATTTGCACATAGCCAAGGGAATCTCGATTCCTTCACTGCCGATTTTAAAATATCTAACCCATAATTAAATTCATGATTGCCTATTACAGCCGCATCATACTTTAATTCATTTAATATCGTTATCATTGGATTTTTTTTATCTGCTAAAAAATTCACATAATGATAGGTTAACGGTGTGCCCTGTATTAAATCACCATTGTCAATAACAATGGTATGCTCGTTCTTGGTTCTTTCATTTCTAATTATAGAAGCAATTTTACCAAGACCAACATCTGCCGGGGTATTATTTCCATAATTCAATGGAAAAACATTTCCATGTATATCACTTGTTAATAATATAGTTACTTCTGTATTCAAGATTTCATCTCCAGTATCTAAATTTCCAATTCCTCTGAATAAAGTAGTATAATCAAGCTTCTTTTTATTCCTCTATTAAGCAAGTTCATTATAACAAGTTCATTCTTCCTTAACTACCTATAATTTCTTTTCTTTCTACTCTAACCCTCTTTTTCTTAAACCTGATAAAAGCTGTTTATTATTTACATTAATCTCTATTGCCATCTTCACAGGCATTTTCTATCCAGATTGGGAATATGTATATTTGCCAGATGGCGAGGATTTTTTACGTGTCTGCTTGATACATTAGCGATTGCCATAATAGGTACCTTAATATCAGCACTTCCTTGTATTTCCCTTTGCCTTCTAGACTGCTAACAATAGGAGCAAAGGAAAAACAATCGCAAGTACTGGGAAATTTGCATTAAGCTTCGTACGGACATTTCCTGAAGTTATCATAGCTATTTTATTTATTATAGCAGTTGGTTCTGGATCATTTGCTGGAATACTAGTATTAGGTCCACAATCCATAGAGATGTTAGGAAAATTATATTTAGAGGGAATTCTAGATATGAGGCCAACAGAAGGCTTGCTAGCAGCCGGAAGTTCAAGATAAACATTCGTTCTGCTGCCATTTTAGGTGTCATCGGTGCAGGAAGAATTGGAACCCCACTTATTTTTGCAATCAGTACATGAGATTGGGATCGAGTTGGAATCATCCTGTGAGGGAATATTGTAAGGGTAACGATAATTGATATAATAAGTGGATTTCTAAGAAGAAGAATTACATAAAAATATAAAGTGAATTTCAAATAAACACCCAATCATCTTTCCTTGATGTGTGTTTATTGTGCAAATAACAAAATAGTACCAATTATCAATTTATTTGTTACAATAGAATAATAAATTTCAAAAACAAAGGAGTGTTCCCAAAATGAAAAAAAGAAAATTATTACTTACCCACCCTCTCCATTCCTCCCTTTTGAAAAAGATACGGTCCACATTTTCTGAATGGGAAATCATCCATGCATTAAAGCAAGATGATTGGCAAGAGCATTTGATTGATTCTGAAATCATTCTTGGCTGGAGAAGTAGTTTTGATTTAAAAACTATTATGGAAAACGACCAGCTCAAATGGATTCAGACTTGGAGTGCAGGAGTAAATTCCCTTCCTTTAGAACAGTTAAGAAAAAAGAATATCGTCATTACAAGTGCAAATGGCGTACATGGCTACCCTATTTCAGAAACAATTTTTGCGCTCTTACTTGGTCTAACAAGGAATATTCATACATATGTACGAAATCAGCTTAAAAGAAAATGGGATGGAACTGACATTAAATTGGAAGCACACAAAAAAACGATCGGTATTATCGGTTTAGGAGCAATTGGGCTAGAAACAGCTAAAATTGCCAAGGCATTTGATATGCATGTTATTGGAGTAAGAAATTCACGTAAGCGAACCGATTATGTAGATGAGTTATATACTTCTGAAGAGCTAAACGAAATCCTTCCTCTCTGTGATTATGTAGTAGTCACACTGCCGTTAACAGACGATACATACCAACTATTCCAAAAAGAGCAATTTCAACACATGAAAAACTCTGCCTTTTTTATCAACATTGGACGTGGAGAAATAGTCAAAGAGGATGATTTGGTCACTGCTTTAAAAAACGGAGAAATTTTGGGTGCAGGCTTAGATGTTTTTGAAAATGAACCATTGCAGCAGACAAGTCCATTATGGGATTTGGAAAATGTTATTATAACTCCCCATACTTCGGGCTCTACAGAACATTACAACAGCAGAGTAATAGAAGACATTTTCCTCTTTAATGCAAATCATTATTTAAAAGAAGAAGGTTTAGCAATTAATGTAGTGGATTACCAAAAAGGTTATTAATGGATAGATAAAAAGAGGAGTATACTTAAAAAGCACTCCTCTTTTTATCATCCTACTTTTTTATAATTCTTCTGACTTGACGCACGGCGAACCATCATATAAATCCTTTGGCTTAAAAACCCTACTAGTAAAATAACTACTAATAATAGAGTAATGGTTGCACCAGGAGGCGTTCCTAAATGATAAGATGAAAACAATCCAGTAAAGATACTAACAGCCGCTACTAAAATAGCCACGATAAATACCCATTTAAAACCTTTTACTAATTTGATGGAAAAGGCAGATGGCAATACTAACAAGGCAGAAACCAATAGCACGCCAATTGTTGGGATAATTACTGAAATAGCAATACCAGTTAAAATACTAAATGCGATGGATAACATATTGGTATTAATACCGCTAGTTGTTGCCGTATCTTGATCAAAAGTCATAATATACATCTTTCTCGTAAAGAAAACAAAAAATAGAAGAATAATTCCAGTCACAATTGCTAATACAATCACTTGTTGTTTACTAATCGTAATAATACTTCCGAATAAATACTGATCCATGCTTGTCGTCATTCCGCCACTAGATAAACTCATGAGAAATAAAGCGAACGATAATCCAGCAGCCATAAGAATAGCAATCGATACTTCTGAATAAGTATGGTATGCTCGTCGCATATATTCAATTCCAATTGCTCCAGCAATTACCACGAGAAGACTAGAAATTGTTACATTCGTTTGAAAGAAAAAACCAATTGCCACTCCCGCTAATGATATATGTGACAATGTATCTGCCATCAATGCTTGTCTTCGCAGGACTAAATAAATTCCAATGATTGGTGCAATTATTGCAATGAGCCCACCTGCCCAAAATGCTCTTTGCATGAATTCAAGCTCAAACATCTCCATCCGCCTTTTTCTCCTTTCTCAATATGAATAATTTTATCTAAATAATCCTCTACCTCATCTTGATCATGTGTTACCATGACAACTGTTCTATTATGTTCATTTACTTGATGCTTCATAAATTCATAAAAGCCTTTCCTGCTATCTGCATCCATTCCTGTGGTCGGTTCATCTAAAACTAGCAAGTCAGGTTCAGATGCTAGAATACGTGCAATTACAATCTTTTGCTTTTGCCCTCCAGATAACTCACCGATTTTCTTATTACGGTAATCCCACATTCCAACCATTTCTAATGATTTCTTTACTGCTTCATGATCTACTTCCTTTAATCTTTCATACCATTTTTTACGTTGATATCTGCCTGATCGAACAAGTTCTATGACGGTGCTTGGGAAGCCAACGTTAAAAGAAGAAATTTGTTGGGGAACGTAACCTACAGTTAATTTTTTTCCATTCGCATTTAACTTACTTATATTCACTTCCCCTGACCATGGCTTAAGTAGCCCCAATAATAACTTTAATAAGGTAGATTTACTTGCGCCATTAGGGCCTGTAATCCCAACAAACTCTCCATATTCTAATTCAAATGATACATCTTCAAGTGCAGGAACATGTTCATATCCAAATGTAATTTTTGATACTGTCGCTAGTTTCATATATTAATTACTCTCCTCTCCATTTGTTTATTTATCTTCCTTATCCCTAACGCCTCTATAACCGCTCCTCTTTAAACTGTGTTATAAGTAAAGTTATGTTAGTGCTTTGATATATTTTTATCCTTATTGAATAAATATAAGGAAACGACTTTTTATCGAAGTCTTTGTTTGTTATTGCTTCATTTATCTAACTTTAATAATTTTTACGATTTGCGGCAATCTATTCTTCATTTATTTCATTCTCGAAATGGGTACGTACAAAAGTAGTCAATTTCGTACTCATTACGATTTAAAAATTAACATTATTTGTTCGAATATAAAGTTATGACTTAATCACCAGATAAATATTTATCATTTCTTTCCTTCTATAATACATGACACTTAATAATAGACTTTTCCTTGTTAAGTGTCAACATAAATCAAAACGATTCCGATTAAAAATTTTATAATAAAATTTTGTATTGGTCAAGAATTACTTCTTATATACCTGCTTCTCCATTAATATAGCGATGCCAATAGTGGTCAACTTATTATGATTATCGTACTGATATTGTAATAAAAATATGAAATGATGCATAACTTTTAAATACTGGGGTATATATTAAATATAAATAAATCAGAATAAAAAGCATTACTTGATGAAAAATTTCATCAAGTAATGCTTTATAAAAAATCAATCTATTAGAATCGAACAACTCTACCATTAAATACAGATTTCCAATATCCACTGTCCATAGATGCAATTGCAACACCAGTAGAGCTTTGAGAACCGATGAACTTGCCTCCACCAATGTAAATTCCGACATGACCATCCGTTTTATATGTGTTAAAGAATACTAGATCTCCTGGCTGCATATCACTTGTAGATACGCGAGTCCCAGCGTTTTTCAAAGCATCTGTGCTTGCAGGAATACTGTATCCAGCCTGTGAATAAGCCCAGCTAACAAAACCAGAGCAATCAAATAATCCATTTGCTACATCTGATGCTGTTCTTCCTCCACCAAATTTATAAGTAGAATTACCAATATATTTATATCCTGCTGTAATAGCTTTTGATTTACTTCCACTAGCTTTTACCGTTTTCTTTGGACCATTTGTTGATTTGTTAGAACCTGATGTAGATTTATCAGAACTTGCGGAAGAAGAATTATTTGAACTTCCATTATCACTAGTTCCAACTGTTGTAGCAACTAATTGATTTAAGTTATCTTGTTCTTTTTGTTGAATCATCTTTTTAATTTGTGGTTCTACAGATTGTAATGAGCCATACTTTTCTTCCAATTCAGCTTTACGTTCTTTATTGTCTGCTTCTTTTGCTTTCAAATCTTTTTTTGCTTGCTCATTTTTCTTCTGTTTATCTTGATTTTGCTTTTGCATTTCTTCAAGATCTAATTTTGTATTTTTCAGTTCATCATACTTTTCTTTTACTTCGTTTTGCTTCGTTTCTAAATCTTTTTTATCCGCTTCATTGCTTGCAATTAAATCTTGATCTGCTTCCATGATTGTAGCTACAGCACCTACACGGTCAACAAACTCCTTAAAGCTAGCAGCACCGAATAAAACTTCAATATAATCAACGCTTCCTCCATTTTCTTGGAAGGTACGTGCTCTTTCTTTTAATACATCATTTCTTTTTTCAATTCTATCTTCTAATTCTTTTATCTTTTTCTCAAGGGAGGCAATTTCTTTTTCTGTTGTTTCCATCTTTGTCTTTGTTTCTTCAATAAGTGCTTTATTTTCCTCAATTGCCTTATCTACTCTTTTAATTTGTGCTTCTAATTTCTTTAATTCTTCTTGTGCTTCTACGATCTTAATTTGGGCGTCTGAAATTTGGCCTTGTAAAGATTCCTTTTGTTGAACAATGCTAGGTGATTGATTCGCATGAGCATTTATTCCTGGTACGGCTAAGCTAGTCCCTAATCCAAGTAATATCGTTGTATTTAGTACCACTAGTTTCTTTTTTAACATTTCCATTTTCCCCCTGCACTTATCTAATGTAGAATTCTTATAATCTAATTGTCTATGTATTGTCTATATGTTTATGGTTGTAATTGGTAGAGAGACTCTTTTAATATAGTATTCTCTCTTCTATAAATCAAACGATAATCCTGCTTTCGACGAAAGTTCTTTATATAAAACATCTTTCGCCACAAATAGAAGTATAACATCATAATTTGTCATTTAAGTAATAGGAATATTACAATTGTGTTTCAAATGCCTTTTTTTCTGCCTTTGTTCACATTTTTTCCAAACTTATTTCCTATTCTCTTCCATTAAATGCCTATCAAAATGCAGATTTAATAATTAACATACTGTAACTAAGTCGTTCTTAATAGTAGTATTTCATCACATTATATCGACATTTTCTAACATTTCTCGCTCTTCTCTCCGTTTCCAAACAATAAGCACCACATTAGCGACTACAGACTAATTATCTTTTTTATTTAAATAAAATTCTAACAATATGGGATAAACGCCTTCAAAATGGTGAATTCAATCTATATATGCACTATGTTATATTAGTAATAACTGTTTATTTTAGCTGCGTTTCTTCAAAATTATTGCGCTTTTTAAACGGACATTATTTTGTCTTAAATCAGGAATTAATCTATCCAATTTAACTTTTGATGAAATAGTAGATAGAAAAAGTTTCTATCTGCTCCAATTTGTGCTTAAATAGAAAATCATTTGAAACCAGCTTGAAACTAACTAAAAAGGAATTGATTATTATATGAAAAGAATAGTGGTCGTAGGCGGCGGAATACTTGGCGCTGCTACTACGTTTGAATTAGCAAAGCGCGGGGCTGAAGTTATTGTTATCGATAGGGAAGATCGCGGACAAGCAACAAAAGCAGCTGCCGGAATCATTTGCCCATGGAATTCCCAACGTAGAAATAAAAAATGGTATCTATTAGCTAGGGAAGGAGCAAAATATTATCCTTCTCTTGTTAATGATTTACATAACTATCATTCATTAAATACAGGCTATAAAAAAGTTGGTGCGCTCAGCCTTCATTCAGACATAGCTAAATTGGAAGCCATGAAGGAAAGAACGTTAAAACGAAAAATAGATGCACCAGAAATTGGGGATATTGACATTCTTTCATCTTCAGAAGCACAGTCTCTATTCCCCTTATTAGCTCCTGGATATATGGCATTACATATAAGCGGTGCTGCAAGAGTAAATGGATGGGCTTTAAGAAATGCCCTCATGGAGGCAAGCAAACAATTAGGGGCAAGCTTTATCCATTCATCTTGTACCCTGTTAAGAGAGGGAAATACAATTAAAGGGGTTAAACTTAGTGACAATACATCTATTTATGCAGATGAAGTGGTTATCGCAGCTGGAGTTTGGGCAAATGAATTACTTGAGCCACTCCACTTAGCTTTTGATGTAAAAGCACAAAAAGGGCAAATACTTCATATCCAATTAAAAGACATTCAATCTTCCAACTGGCCTGTAGTAATGCCCCCGCATGATCAGTACTTATTAACTTTAGAAGATAATACGATTGTAATTGGGGCAACACACGAAAATACAACAGAATTATCTCCCCATGTTACAATTGAAGGAATAAAAGAAATAATTGATAAGGCTCTCCTATTTGCACCAGGCTTGTTAGAAGGGATATGGCGTGAAGTAAAAGTAGGTTTCCGCCCATTCACAAACGATTTTCTTCCAGTATTCGGAAGAGTAAAGCATTATGAAGGAATAACGCTCGCTAATGGTTTAGGGGCATCTGGCCTAACAATGGGACCATTTATTGGGCAGCAGCTGGCAAAATTTCTTCTTCATTCTAAATCAGATATCGACTTCTCTCCCTATTCTATCGATAGTTCTATTCAAGAGCGATAGATTCAGAAACGCTTAAAGCAGCTTCTATTTATTGATTTTATTGTCAAATCCTTAACCATGAAAACACTTAACGTTTTTCTATCTGTTTAACGTTAAGTGTTTCTTTCATTAGGTATATTCTCTCATTTTTTATTTACCTTACTAATCATAAATTCCCTAACTTGCTTCCACACACTGCTTATTAAATACTTCTGATCCATCTATTTCCTCATTTCGAATCCCAAATTATTCATGAACAAGAGTAAAACACACCTTCATATTGGAAACTCATGAGAATAGATAGTAGTTTCTACATATGGTTCTTCAATCATATTCGTATTAAAATTGTTCTGTATTACGTTCACTTTCATTCTATGTAACGTTCATTCCCGTCTATTATCGAGAAAAAATGATAGATTGCAGAAGGAAAAAAGGAGTTTGTGTTTTCCTATTATTTGTTAGAAGAACAAATAAATATTTTTCCGAATTAGCTGTTGTTTAATATACTTCTTGTTACAGTTATTTTTTAAATGGAATGAATTATTACGATTACTTAGGGGAATGGAGGAGTTGTGAAAGTAACAATTGATGCAAATGTTAGTATTTCTCTTGCAATAAGAAAGAGGCAATAAAGTATGTTACTGGATACAGATTCGATTTGCGAAACCTAAAGTTTTTCAAATCAAATTATTTTAGATATCTCAGATTTTTTTGCAAAAGACAGTTCTTATAATCAAATCCTGGTTAGGTACCATACAATGAGAATCTTTCTTTTAATCTCTGAAAGTAATTAAGTTTGAATTGGGGTATATTAACATCTGGATAATGTTTAGAAAGATTGCAAACAATCTTTCCAAACACTATTATTACCAGACCAATGATTTACCTGCTAATTGATATAAATGGAAAATTCACGCTATCTATTTCCGTTTTTAACTGAAATCGTTCAGTTTTATTTTGCATTTACTTTATATATTGGAATCTCATAGTTTAAAGTATAGGAACTTAACAGACTATATAAGTTATAAATTTGGCCCACTTGTTTAGTAGCCCAGCCTATATCGGAAGCATATTGATGCGTTGCATTTCCAGTTTTCTCAGCTGCATCAGGATTCCATCTCATTTTATATAAAGTATCTTGTCCTGCATTAACATAACCTTGGGCAATAAATTTGGCTCCACCTATAATGGCTGCCTCTGGCGTAAACCATCCTGCATTATAAGCATATTGTGCACCGCTTGAAATGGCTGATCCATCATAGGCACCAATACCATACATGTTATACACAGTTTTACCATTAACCTGAACACCATTCGCTAAAGTGGATGTTCCATTTCCAGTCTCTAAAAGTGCATGTGATATCAAATAAATCTCATTAATTCCATATGCATTAGCAGCAGTTACAAAAGAAGAAGCTTTTCCTGCTAAGATTCCTTTTCCAGCTAAAATCTTACTATCTACTTCTTTATCATCTACATTTGCTTTTGCAGATAATTTTAGAAATTGCAGTGATTGTGTATCACTATTAATAAAATTGTTTGGGTTAAGATAGTAAGCAGTGTCTTCCTTACTAGCAGTAACCCATGATTGTGAATAATTTACTTTATACCAGTAATAACCATCTGTTCCTTTGATTTTAGAAGTAACCGTTAATACTTGGCCACTAGTCAAGGTACTGACAACAGAATAATCGGTTCCAGCACCTCCGCGTAATCTCCAGCCATTTCCGATTACAGTACCCTTTGTTGAATCTGCTGTTTTAAAGGCAATCGCATCTTCTCTAATATATGTGTCATATTTTTTATCTGTTTGTGGATTCACACTTAATTGAATATTTGTCATTTCTTCTAGTGTGAGATTATAATTCACATAACTTTTATTAATCGTTGCATTAGCTGAGCCATTGCCTTTGCTAGATAGATACTCTGAACTTACATAGCCTTCTAGATTATTGACTTTTACTTTAGACCAACCATTTCCTTCTGCTTGTACGATTACTACAGTACCTGCTTGAAGCTTACTAAGAATCTTGCCACTTGTTGATGGTGTTGATCGCAAATTCAAACTAGAACCTGCCTGAACATTTACGATTTTTTCGGTTACAGTTGGCGTTTCTTCCGGCTGTTTCGCTTCGTTCTTATCTGTTTCTTTATCGGGAGTAGATATACTTGTTAAGTATTCGCTGCTTACATAGCCTGCTACTTTACTTGTCTTGATTTGAGACCAGCCGTTTTTCTCTGATAATACCGTTACTACTGCGCCTGCTGAAAGCTTCCCTTTAATCGATCCGCTTGTTGATGCCGTGGATCTTACATTTAAATTAGATCCTGCCTGAACGTTCACTTTCATTTGTTTTCCGGTTGGTGCTTTTTCCGGCTGCTTTGCTTCGTTCTTATCTGTACCTTTATCGGGAGTAGATATACTTGTTAAGTATTCGCTGCTTACATAGCCTGCTACTTTACTTGTCTTGATTTGAGACCAGCCGTTTTTCTCTGATAATACCGTTACTACTGTGCCTGCTGAAAGCTTCCCTTTAATCGATCCGCTTGTTGATGCCGTGGACCTTACATTTAAATTAGATCCTGCCTGAACGTTCACTTTCATTTGTTTTCCGGTTGGTGCTTTTTCCGGCTGCTTTGCTTCGTTCTTATCGGTCCCTTTATTATTAGTTGTTGTTTCTGTAATTTTTGTCACCGATAAATAACTACTGCTTACATAACCTGTTTTTCCAGATACAGTTACTTTATCCCATCCATTTGCACTCGACAGAACTTTTACCTCTGTTCCTCTTAAAAGTTTTGTTAGAATAGCACTATTAGTACTTGCTTCCTTTCTAACATTAAGGGAAGAGTTTTTTTCCACATTGACATATTTCGCCGCTGCCTCTTCACTAGTACTTGTTTTTGTCTCTTCTTTTTTCTCAGGACTAGCAGTTCCTTTCTTCTCTGTTAGATATTGTGTTGCTACATATCCTTGTTTTCCATACGCTTCTACTTTTGACCAGCCATTGGATTCTGAATAAACCGTTACAGGCACATCTTTAGCCAATTTTACAATAATGGAAGCTGAATTGGAGGGACTGTTTCTTAAATTTAAACTGGAACCAGTATTAACATTAACGTATTTAGTCACTTTTTGTTGCTTGTTTGAACTATTGGCTGTTTTCTTTTCCTCTGTTTGAACAGCTTTTATGTATTGAGATGATACATATCCATTTATGCCATTTACTTTAATTTTCGCCCAGCCATTGGACTCTGAAACTACTTCGACTTTTGTATTGTTTTTTAGCTTTGTTACTACATTTGCTTTTGTCGAAGCTGACTCTCTTACATTTAAAGTTGAAGAAGGATCAACGGAAACATATTTTACGGAACTTACTTGCTTTGTTATCAGATAACTTGATGATACATATCCAATCTTTCCATCCACTTCCACTTTTGACCAGCCATTCGTTTCCGAAAGGACATTAACCTTTTCTCCTGCCTTTAATGTGGTTACAACACTTGTACTAATAGATGGACCGACTCTTACATTCAATACCGAGCCTTTATTCACCTCTACATACTTCGTGACGGAAGCTGCATGAGCCTCTTCCATAAAAAGCGGAGAAGATAATGCTGCTAAAAATATTCCAGGTACAACTACTTTTTTCACCACTACATACCTCCTAGATCTATTTACTTAGTTCATTATTTGGTTATTCTTGCATCTATCATCTTGTTACTACTAATCTCTAAACCCCTATTATATATTCTTTAGTACCTATGATATTATCTATTATTCTACTAGTATATAATCCTATAGTCACGTTTTTTTATTATCGCCTCTTTTACTAGGTCTAATGTTTCATAACAACACAAAATATAAACGTTTCACCTATTCCAATAGTACCATTACTCACTAGAAATAAATAGTCACGATGATTTAGATATGATATAAGAGACCAAAAATAGGTATCTTAGACTACTTAAAATTGAGACACCTTATTTCTGCAAAACTGAATGAAAAAAGCTTCCAATCTATCACCAAAAAGATAGATTGGAAGCTTCATCACTCAGTAGTTGGATCTTTATCCTTCCCAATCAACTGATAAATCATAAGCTAATTGGCTCTCCATGCGATTCTTTATTTCATTTAATGTTAATTCATTTCCTAATACCCACATTAATTTTGCCACTATTGCTTCTGTATTCATATCTGCTGATAATATAATATTATATTGCGCCACTTTTCTTCCTACTTCATATAATAAGAGGTCTTGTCCTTCTTCCAAACATTGAGTTGTGATAACAACAGCAATTCCTTCATCTACCATTTCTTCAATCTTCGGCAATAGATTTCTTTCTTCAAAAGGTAATCCCCCATTACCAAAGCTTTCAATAATGACCCCTTTATAGTGTTGTTTAATAAAATCAAAGATCTCAGGCTTTGTGCCTGGATGCAATTTTAATAAAAAGACATCAGGGCATATGCTTGTATCCAACAGCAATTCAGTTGTCGGCTTATCAGGCTTCCATAAAAAGTGAATTTGGTCTTTTTCAATCGTCGCTACATATGGATGATTGATACTCGCAAATGCATCATAGCTCTTTGTTCGCATTTTCATTGCTCTTGTACCAATAATAACTCGTCCATCAAAAACGACAAAAACTCCACCTATCTCTTCTTTAGCAAAGCGAATACTATCTATAACATTTTTCTTAGCGTCTGTTTGTTTAAAACTAATCGGGACCTGTGATCCAGTAATTACAACAGGCTTTTTGAGACCTTGAAGCATATAAGAAAGTGCAGCTGATGTATACGCTAATGTATCCGTACCATGTGTAATAATAAAACCATCAAATTCATGATACCGCTCAGCAATGATCTCAGCCATCATAACCCAATGTTCCGGCTGCATATTAGTGCTATCTCTATTCATAATGATCTCACAAGTTACATCAACTTCTAAAATATCATTCTTAAAATATTGAAGGAGCTCTTCTGCAGACAAACCAGGAACAAGTCCTTCATTTCCTTCTATTGAAGCAATTGTCCCGCCGGTTGCAAGTAAAAGCAATTTTTTCATTTACAGTCCTCCTAAATGCCATACTCCTAAAAAATATACCTATTTTCGGTATACACCACGTTATTATATATATTTAAAGAAGTTTCCGCAATAAGAGGATTCTATCCATTTTTTCAGAAGAATTTATTTCTCTCTATTTCTATTTTCTTAGCTGAAAGCAAAATAAAAAAGGCCGGAACAGAGATGTCCGGCCAAAAAATAAAGCCAAACAGATTCGTATGATTGTTTGAGCCTTTTATTCGCTTATTGCAAAATTACTAGATCATGTTTTAATCTAAATAGGTAATTTTCTCCTCAATAGACATGCGCGCTTTTGGTTCCATAATTTCTTCTGGGTAACCAATAGCAAGAACTCCGACCACTTCATAATCCTCGCTTACTCCTAACGTATTTCTCCCTAAAGCCGAAGATCCGACAGAACTCCAAAACGTTCCTACTCCTGCGTCCCATGCTTGCAGCATAAAATTTTGGATAAAACAGGATACTGCTGCTAAATTTTCATCCCGTTCGACTTGGTTTCTTCCTTTATGCGATAAAACAGCTATAACCTTAGAAGCCCCGCCAAAATTTGTTTTATGTTTTAGTTCCGCTCGGGTATTCTCTCCAACAAATAGAATTCTCCATGGTTCTGTCATCCTATGATTTGGTGCAAATTTCGCCTGTTGGAGCCATTCGATAATAATAGCATCTTCTACATCCTTCGTTTTGAATTTTTTTACTGTTCTTCTCCCTGTAATTAATTCAGCTATATTCACTTTTAACTCTCCCCTTTATTATGAATTATTGCTTATTTCTCTTTATTATAATAATCCTATTTTCTATTTTTTTAAATAATGCCTCTTTCTAAAATACAAAATAATTACCTTCAGAACATTGATAACTATCCTAATGGTAACTGAAACGTTTCTTAAGTCGCCCCCTGAACAAGTTTGCCATTTGCTTATTTTATATTATTACTATTGTTGCGGAACCCACTCCTCTTTATTTCTACATTTACATGCACATTAATCTTCGCATCTTTAAAACCTGTATCCCAATTATCTTCATATTGTTTAAAATGCTTGTAATCTTGATCTCTAAATATTTCTCCCAACCCAAATATATCAGCGACATATTCTTTTTGCATTTTTTTTATCAACTTATTAAATTCTTTTTCAAGATAACGGTTTGTTTTGTCTTCAAAATCTTCAAACGCATTTACTTTTGCAGCTTTTATCCCTTTTTCGGATCCATCTAGAATCGATTCAGCTTGAATAAATATATCAAATTTAGGTCGGCCGTTCACTTGTCTAGCTTTAATCTTTGTCTTAGAATGATTAACACGCAACCCAAAATATTTGCTATCATTGTATGGAATACTCAACGAGGTCTGTTCCAACTTATTTTGAATCCATAATAACATTCTTGTATCATTTAAATCCAAATACCCTTGAAGCTTTCCATACTTAAAAATAGCCAATGAATCAATTTTTGCTATTGCCCCTGGCACTGTTGTTTTAATATTATCAAGGTCCCACCCTTTTTCTTTTTCGCCTTGAATTTTCATAGCGGACAAAACTGGGACTTGACCAGATGATGAATAGGTACGGATAAAATCATTTAATTTAATACCTGGAGTTCCTCCCCATTCCTCTAACATATGATCGAGTTGGGGAAATATTTTCAAAGATGAAACTTTTTGATAATCGTTCGTTACTCGTAAAAAATCTACAGCCTCCGTATCCCTTGCAACAACTATATTAAAGTCGTCTCTTATCTCTCTATCCCTATCAAAATAATCCATAAAACTTAAAATACCCTCTTTCGCCATATCCTCTCCGATAATAAGGATTCTCATGTGAGAAAGAACCAGATGAGTTGATATTGCAGAATTAAACTTATGGATAATCTCCCCTACCGTATCCCCTTCTATAGAGTAGACAATCGCAGGAGCCAAACCTTGAGCAGTTCTAGGATTTAATTCTGCAGCAGAAGTACTCTCTATCGAAAGTTTGTATTTATGTTCTTTCCCCTTATCCATTGCTATCCCCGTTACAATCGAATTTTGATTTAGTTCCGAATGGTCCCAACAACCAGCTAAAAACAAGATGGATACAATAGATATACATAATAAACAGCGCTTCATATTTTTAGACTACTCCCTTTGTATCGTCAATATCTTCCTTCCTCCATCACTAATTGGTATGATAGAGAATCTGGAAAAACAGACAATCACACCTTTTTCAAAGATAATAATAGTTTGTGAAAAAGAATGAAATTTATCCTATATATCCTTACAATTCTATTGAGGAATGACATAAATGACAGGGATAGCTGGCAATAATATGATTAGTATCTCTTTCTCAAGTGGATACAAATAAAAAAGATGAGGACAGGGCTAATACACTGTCTCTCATCTTTTCCTTCTTTATTATTAGTAAGCTAAGCTGAATAGCCCTTTAATATGTGATAGGTAACGAATATTACTTGCTTCTTTCATTAAGGAAGCAGGTAACCCTTTTAATGGAGTCGAGCTGCCGCCAACGATTGCTACACCATCTTTTCTACCAAGACTTGCAAGTGTACCGGAGTTAATTGGATTAAAGGTGTCTAATGCTTTATTTTCAAGGTAAGCATATAGATTATATCCAATTAATTCTCCCATTTGCCAAGCAATTTGAGCTGTTGGAGGTGCTGGACGACCATCCCCATCAGCTGGGAAGTAAACAGCACTATCACCAGCTACAAATACATCAGGGTGTGAAGTAGATTGTAGGAATTCATTTACAGTTGCACGACCACGATTTACTTCTAATCCAGAAACACCAACAAGTGGATTTCCTTGTACGCCGCCAGTCCATACAAATGTATTAGCAACAATTTGTTGACCATCTTTTAAATCAATTACATTGCCAGATACATTTGTTACTGGTAAGCCTGTTAAGAAAGTAACGCCACGGTTTTCCAAACTCTTAGTAGCACGTTCGATTAAGTCTTCTGGTAAAACAGGAAGAATTTTCGGACCTGCTTCTACTAATAGTAATTTAATATCGCGGAAATCAACACCATATTTTCTCGTTAATCCTGGTAAGATATCAGCAAGTTCCCCAACAAGTTCTACACCTGTTAGTCCGCCGCCACCAATTAATATAGTAGCATCTTCTTGTTTTCTTGATTTAGCATATTCACGAATACGCTCTTCTACATGATTGTAGATTTTGTTTGCATCATCTGCAGATTTAAGAACCATGCTGTTCTCTTCAAGACCAGGGATACCGAAGTATGCTGTTACACTTCCTAGCGCTACTACTAATGCATCATAAGATAATTTAGTTCCATCGCCTAAAGCAACCTCTTTTGTATCTACATTGAAAGAATCAACAGTAGCAATTTTTAAGTCGATATCTTTGCCTTTAAATAATTTTTCTAGTGGCATAGCAACAGCTTTTTCAGAAACATTACCTGCTGCTAAGCGATGCAATTCAGTAATGATTTGATGTGTTGGATATTTATTAATAACGGTTACTGTAGCTTCCGCTTTACTGTAAAATTTACGAACATTTAAAGCTGCTAGCAGGCCACCGTATCCAGCACCTAAAATAACAATATGTTTTGACATAGTAAATCCCCCGTCCTTATTACATTTAAAAGTATTGGCAAGCTTCCCTGTTAGTTTTCACATAAATAAATTCTTTTATTAACGTCATTACTGACTGAGGAAGACTACTTGAAAGATTATTTATTATTGCGTTCTGACATAATTTGAAGATAGCTCTGTAAAAAACGGAACATCTTTTGTGCTTGTGGGTCTTTTAACATTTTCATTAAACCGAATACACCAATTGTTTCATTGCTTGCATCTGCACGATCCTTGGCTTCGATAGCAGCGGATGCCATTCCTTTAACAGAATGAATAACTGGTTCGAACATTTCCGTTGTTGCCCCAACAATATCGTTTTTAAATACATCATCTTGAGATAATGATTGAACAACATCATAAGTTTTAGATAAACCATTAATCATTTCAGTTAACTTTGGTAGTTGTTCCATTAATGTTGTCAATGATTCTTGTACCTCAGGCTTTAGCAACTGATCCAATAAATCTTGATTTGTTGCAGTCAGTTGTTTTTCAGCATTGGTTTGCGCAGTAGTTTCTGACATAACTGATTCTCCTTTACTATAAGCACTTAGCTTAAATGTTATTAACAAATGTTTTGTGATTCTATGCACAAAAATTTGCAAAAGATAATTTTTTAACCAACTCTAGTTAGAATGAATGAAGGTATGTACAAAACTTTTTAAACTCTTTTTCTACATACTAAAAGAAGATGTACAACCTCTCCATCATTAAACTCCTTTAATATAATACCACTTTTTGAACAAAAATAAATGTAAGTTTGACAAAAAATCAGAGTTTTTTTCAAGAAAAGTGATATTTATCACGAAAAGAGAGTATAAAGCCATAAAACCAACAAAATAAATTATTAATCAAAATTGTCTTATTTTTTTTACTCTATAAACTATTATGCTAAAAAAACAAGTTACTATTCATTTAGTCTGTCCCCCCCTCTCTTGATAATCGAAAGTTTACATAGCAGATTAAAAACTCTTTATGTCGACAAACTGTATCTATTACTCCTTTATACTTCTCCAAACGACTTATAAACCCCTGTAAACGTTACTTATTTTCATCAAAAATAGAGGCAGGTCTTAATCTCTGCCCATTCCTACTTTCTTCTTTATGGTTAAGTGAAAAAAATACAGAACAAGTCGTTCCCTTGTTTTTGATTTTAATTTTGCCATTCAAAGTTGAATAATATTAAAAGATACCATATCCCAATTCCCGTTCCTTGTGCTTTTGCTGAATAAAAAGGCGTTCCGAGTCTCTTAAGTTCCTCTTCCGACATTCCTTTACCATTATCCTGATATCTTTATATGAGTTTCTGAAAACTTTTCGGAAATAATCACTTCCCAACTTGTCTTAAATTGCTTCAATCACATTTTTTATATCCAATCATATATCGGTAAATCGCCATAACAATAGTAGTTAATAATCCAGCGGATAAACCCCCATAAAAAAAGCAGCCAACAATGGAATCTTCCTTAAATCATAAATATGTCCTGACCAATTTCTAATGAAAACGACATGACTAAAATCAATATCGTGGAACAATAAATAGTTGTAAATATTGGTACGATTCCATAATAAAACAAATAAACAATTGGCAAATCCAATCATTTTTTCTCCTCTAAAATTATATCTCCCTGTTATCTGAGATACCATTATTTCATCAGTAAATATTTTTTCTTTTTATTACATAGGTGCTATAGTTCCAATCTATTTTTTAATGTTTATTAGTTACACAAATAATTGCAGAAAAAGCTGCCATACTAATAGAGATTAACATTATCTTTTTTGTAATCCCTTCATTATTACTTAAAGAGGAGAACACAATGACAAATAAAAAAGCAGATTCAAAAACAGAAAATCTTAAATGGTGGCAGTTATCATTAATTGGTGTGGGCTGTACAATTGGAACGGGGTATTTTCTTGGTTCCAGCCTTGGAATTATGGAAACAGGCCCCTCCATTGTTTTCACCTTCATTTTAGCAGCGATTGGAACGTATATCGTTTTTAATCAATTGGCAAAAATGACTGCGGAGGATCCACAGGAAGGGTCATTTTGTTATTATGCAAATAAAGCATTTGGCCCATGGGCCGGCTTTAGTTGTGGCTGGAATTATTGGTTTTCTAACATTCTAATCATGGGAAGCCAATTAACCGCTCTCTCCTTGTTATCTCAATTCTGGTTTCCTAAAGTCCCATTATGGGTATTCGCTTGTATTTATGCTGTTCTTTCTTTATTTGTTGTTTTTCTAGGAACAAAAGGATTCGATCGTGTCGAAAATTATTTGGCTATTATTAAGACAGCGGCCATTATAATGTTTATCGGTTTAGCTGCTGCTGCTGTTTTTGGTTGGATTCATGGAGGCAATGGTGCTGTTTCTGTCCCTAAATCTATAGACGACCTTTTTCCTAAAGGCTACAAAGGATTTTGGATTTCTTTACTATTTGCATTTTATGCATATGGAGGAATTGAGGTTATTGGGTTAATGGCAATGCAGTTGAAAGATAAGAAAGATGCACCAAAAGCAGGTACGAATATGCTTATCATTCTCGTTATAATCTATGTTCTCTCATTAGGATTAGCGACAATATTAGCACCACTCGATCAGTTTTCAGAAAAAGAAAGTCCCTTCGTAACAGCGTTATCGGACTATCACTTAACCTTTTTCCCACATGTTTTTAATGGTGCTATCATTATTGCAGGATTCTCCACCATGACAGCTTCGTTATTCGGTGTAACAAGTCTATTGGTAACTTTAGCGAAAGATGGAGACGCTCCGAAAATTTTCCAAAAAAAATTAAAAAAGTTTAATGAGCTGCCTCTCCCTTCTTTTATTCTTGGAGGAATAGGGCTCTTTGCATCTGTTGTCGCTGCCCTTTTATTACCCGGAAAAATATTCGAATACATTACAACAGCTGCTGGGATTCTTTTATTATATAACTGGACTTTTATCCTCCTTTCCTCCTTTAAAATACTTAAAGGAAAACTATGGGATAAACTAAAGTCTTCCTTTGGGATTTTACTTATTGTCACAGCTATCGCAGGTACCATTATTGAAAAGGAAGTCCGGATCGGCTTTTTTGTAAGCTTAGCATTTGTCCTAATTATCGCATCAGCAACTTTTTTCATGCGTCATAAATTGGGAAAAAACAAGGCGGGTTGTGCAGAGTAAATCAGATTTAAATTTATATAACAGAATAAAACAAGGAAAAGTCAACGTTTAAGCTGTGACTTTTCCTTCTACACTGTCATTGATTCCGTTTGGAATATACCTTTTTTATACTATCACTAAGTTTTTGAACCGTTTTAGCATATGGTGTCTCTTTTACCTCTTGCATTAGGGACATTAATGTACTTTCCATTAAAAAATATCTTGGGTATTTGATCTCTACCTCTTCTTCGATAAATGTTAACAATTGTTCTATTTTCTCTTGACTAGATAGCAATTCTTTATCTTTTTTTAAATCTGCTTTAAACGCATAAAGCATACAAAGAATTTCCTTCTTTCCCACATCATCATCGTTCATGGATTGAAGTGCAATCCAATTATAAAGCGTATCTGGTTTTATAAGGACTTCATTAGATTTAGATAAATGGTTAACCATATCAAGCACCCGATTTACACAGTATTGAACAATTTGATGTATATTTGCGTGGTCTTGATAGATTAATGAATGTACAAAAATACTAGAATGAATCATTCCCATTAACATGATAGAACAATCTAATAAATACGTTTTATTTTGTGCACCACATACATCAACTAATCGATTATAAATCCAGCTAAGCTCATGTATTCTTCTATTTTTAATATAATTTTTTAATTCTTCATCCTTTGTAAAAAGAATTTCTTCAAATAAAGAAATGATTTTATATTGGTTATTTGTTCGAATCAACATTTCAATTTGTTTGATAAACAGGGTGCTATCTGTTTCGTCTTGACCCATTAGTAATTGTTTTCTTTGCCATTCCAATTCCGTATAAATATTTTTAAAAATTGAAATTAACAATTCATTTTTACTGGAAAAGTAATTATAAAATGTACCTTTTGAAATATTACTTGCAGTTAATATATCTTGGATTGATGTCTGCTGAAATCCTTTTTCAATAAATAATTCATGTGCTTTATCCATTACTTGCTTTTTACGTTTATTCATTTAACCACCTTGAATATAAATTTAGACTACCGGTTCAATTTATATACTAGGTCATTTAGAACAGATTTACAATCATCCCAATAAAAAAGTGATGGTGGATTATTGTAATAGCAAGGTTTCAGCTAAAGAAAAAAAGTAGAATTATTAAGAAATTATTTTTTACTTAGGGATTCTAAACATTTTTATTGCATTATTTATACTACAGGTATATTATTATTTAAGCTTAGATCCAATGGATAAAAAGAACGTAAAGTTCATAGGGAGGAATTGTTTTAATGAACACAAATGCAACATCGAATGAAAAAAAACCGCCATATGGCATTATCGTTATTTTAATGGCAGGTGCCTTTGTCGCATTTTTAAATTCAACGCTTTTAAATATCGCTTTACCATCTATTAGTGCGGATTTCAAAATTGATCCTTCTGTTGGCCAATGGCTAATAACTGGATATATGCTTGTAAATGGAATTATGATTCCAACATCTGCCTTTTTAATTCAAAAATACTCAACAAGAAGATTGTTTATAATAGCAATGTCCTTATTTACAATCGGTACATTAATGGCTGGCATGGCTCATTCTTTCCCAGTACTATTGCTTTCGAGAATGATACAGGCTTCTGGATCATCCATTATGATGCCAGTTTTAATGAACTTCTTACTTACCAGCTTTCCTGTTGAAAAACGTGGAAGTGCTATGGGTGTTTTTGGTCTAATCATGACTTTTGCTCCAGCAATCGGCCCTACATTATCAGGGTATATTGTTGAACATTATGAATGGAGAATGTTGTTCTATGTTGTTTCACCAATTGCTATTATTGTGTTAATATCAGCGATTTTTAAAATTAAAGACAAAAAGGAAAAAGTAGATATTCATATCGATCTTTTATCTGTCATATTGTCTAGTTTAGGTTTCGGCGGATTACTATATGGATTCAGCTCTGCCGGTACAAAAGGCTGGAGTAATATTCATGTTTATGGAACTTTGATTATTGGTGCAATAGCCCTTATTTTCTTTGTTCTTCGTCAATTAAAAATGACTACTCCAATGCTAGAGTTCCGAATCTTTAAGTATCCGTTATTCTCCTTATCAGCAGTAATTACTGTTGTGGTAAACATTGCACTATTCTCTGCGATGTTGTTAATGCCAATGTACATTCAAACCGTGAGAGGCATTTCACCATTCCACTCTGGTCTCTTATTATTGCCTGGTGCTATTATTATGGGGATTATGTCTCCTATTACAGGAAGACTTTTTGATAAATATGGAGCAAGAACACTTGCCTTAGTTGGTTTAACATTGACTGCCATTACAACATATATGTTTAGTCAATTATCCATGACCACTACGACAACTACACTTGTTCTTATCTATTCCTTGCGTATGTTTGGTATGTCCATGGTTATGATGCCGATTATGACGAATGGTTTAAATGAATTACCATCTCGAATGAATCCTCATGGGACAGCTTTAAATAATACATTGTCTCAAGTTTCTGGGGCGATTGGTTCTGCAGTTATGATTACAATCATGTCACAACGTACCAAAACACATGGTGAGGAACTAGCAGCTAATGCAATGCAGCAAATGAGTAATACAACCACTCAGCCAACTCCTGAAGCAATTGCCACTATGAAGGAACAGCTGGGAATGCAGGCAATGCTGGAAGGAATTAATGATGCTTTCCTTATTTCTGTCGGAATTGTCATTGTAGCACTTGTTCTTGCAGCATTTGTAAAGCGGGCTGTTCCGCCAAAAGATACAGAGCAGCAAACTAGTCCAGCGAAAATGAAAGAAGCAGTTGAATAAACTTACTTACAGTCAGCGTCAATCGCTGACTGTTTTTGTATAAAAAACAAGGATGTTCCTTTAATGGACATCCTTGTTTATGATCATTGCTTTGTTTATTCAGCACTTACTAAAATCTTTACTTGATTTTTTTCAGAAATCAGTGATTGGAAACCTTCCTCGATCACTTCATCTAATTTAATCTTTTTAGTCACCAATTTGTCTGCGGAAAAATAGCCTTTTCGCATTAAATTCAACACACTTGGAAATACATCTCGATAACCAATAATTCCCTTAATAGTACGTTCTTTAATAACGATATCATTAGGAAGAATTTCGGCTCCTTTTTCCCAAATACTTACAATAACAGTTTCACCAGAAATAGTAGTGGATTGAATGGCTTGTCTTAGAACTACTGGAACGCCAGTTACTTCAAAGGAGACATCTACTCCACCATTTGTGCGGCGAACAAGTTCTGCAACAACATCTTCATAATTAGCTGGATTTACAACGATTGCACCAAGTTCTTCTGCTTTTGCCTGGCGTTCAGGAGAAAGCTCAACTGCATAAATATCTGTCGCCCCTGCTGCTTTTAAAGCTTCTATTACTAACAGGCCAATTGGACCACAGCCAAAAACTGCTGCCGTATCCCCTGCCTGTATTTTACTTGATCTTACTGCGTATAAAGCAACAGCAGAAGGTTCTACTAATGCGCCTTGCTCATAGGATAACTCATCCGGCAGTTTATGCAGTAATTCTGTATCAACAGAAACATATTCAGAGAAACCTCCTCCGCCTCCTGCTAAACCAAGAAATCCCATATTCTCATCTAAGTTATAAGCACCTTGGTGACCATGTGTAGCAAAAATAGGTTCCACCACCACACGATCTCCCACTTGATAGTCGGTTACGCCTGCTCCAATTTCTACTATTTCCCCAGAAAATTCATGTCCTAATGTTACAGGAGCCACTTCATTTGTTAAAGGATGTGGCTGATCCACAGGTATAAAGATAGGACCTCCTAAATATTCGTGTAAATCACTCCCGCAAATTCCACACCACTTTACTTTAAGCTTTACCTTTCCTGGTGCTACTTGCGGTTCTTCTATATTTTCTAATCGAATATCTTTTTGGTTATGCCATCTTAATGCTTTCATTTTTAACAAACATCCCCTTTGACCTTAATAGGTTTATAGCCGTATCCTTTTATTTTGAGCAACTTGTTATTTAAGGCCTTAAAAAACTTAAGTTTCAGAAACAATTTAATTATAGTACTTATATAATTAATTTAAAATTATATTATAATTAACTATAGTTAACGATTACTTAACTATATTCTAGTTTTTTAGAAAGGAACTACTTATGAATATAGAACAATTAAAATATATAGTAGAAATCTCCCATTCCAGCTCTTTAAAGACAGCTGCAACTAAGTTAAATATTTCTTTACCTGCCCTTAGTCAGTCTGTAACAAAACTAGAGAAAGAGTTGAACATTGAAATTTTTCATCGCTCTAGAAAGGGGACCTATCCAACAGAGGAAGGAAAAATACTCATCCAAAAAGCTACTAGTGTACTAGAGAAATTCCAAGAGTTTTTAGACGAAGCTGAAAGCTTTGCCCATATCCTAAAAGGTGAGTTAAAAATTGCCACCTTTCCTGGACCGTTGGATTTATTAGCTGATCAAATTACTTTATACAAAAAAGAGTTCCCTTACATAAAGGCATCTATTGAGGAAGATAACTCACAGCATATAATTGAAAAAGTAAAAAAAGAGGAAGTAGATATTGGTTTCATTATTTATACCGAAGAGGATATCAAGAAAAACAGCAGCTTGCATTTCCATAAACTATATGATGGATGCATGGTTGTAGCAGTAAATAAAGACTCTCCTTTAGCAAACAATGAAAATATTACAGAGGAAATGTTAATAAACCAGCCTATTATTTTGTATAATGATGTTTCTATTTTAGAATTCGTGCAAAACTTAGATATTGTCGATGATGACATGGAAATATTATTTACAACCAACAATGTAGAAACTATTCGGTATGCCTTAGAAAGAAATACGGCCATTAACATTGGCTATGATTATGCATTTAAAACAATAACTGGGTTAGCAAACAATGATAGCTATGTAACTCTGCCTTTCGTTGATACCATAATAAATACCTATTACTTCGGATATATTTATCCAATAGATAAAGGTATTTCTAAGGTAGCTAAAGAGTTCTTAAATAGGCTGACATAAAGTTAGCCTATTGCCAGCTGCATTATTTACTATTCCTTCTAATGCCAGAATCTTTCCCTATATGAAAAAGATTCTGGAACATCTTATAAAGACCGAACCCAAACATAATTCCTACGGCATTTAATATAACATCATCAATATCCGTACTTCTCCCTATAAATAATTGAATTATTTCTATCAAAAGAGGAATACAGATAGCTATCCAAAATATGGAGGAAAACGTTCTAAATGCTTTCCATAATAATGGGAGAAAAATACCAAAAGGGACAAAAATAAGAATATTCCCTAATAGATTGACCAGTGACACTTCATTCCAATTACTTACTTGATCATTTTCTAGGGCAAAATAAGAAATAATCGTGGCAAAAGGGATAAAATTAATGCTTCTTAGTCCCTCAGACCATTGAATATAAAGCTGCTGCTTACCTTCCTCAACTGTTATATACCAATGGGGAATAATAGTCTGGGATGCTACCCCTATGAAGAACATCACAAACAGGAAGAGGAGAGTTTCTTTCATCCAAACTATTGGTTGTGTTTTATATTTAACAGATAAATATCGACTTATCAGATAAATCGGTGCTCCAATCAATATGTAAATAACCATTGACTCAAGATACATTCTAATCATATCGTGCCCCCAAATATTATTGAAAGTTTTTTCTGCGCATAATACTTAAGATAAGACCAATTAATAAAGCATTAATAACGGTTGGAACAAGACCATAGCTTATGAATGGCAAGGATAATGAAATAATCGGAAGAAATCCCACGCACATTCCTAAATTATAAACAACTTGAACACTATACAGCGTAATAGATCCTATTAATAGAAATTTCGCATATGGATTCTTTATTTTTTTGACATTGCCAATCATCTTCAGAATAAGTGCTCCAAATAATAATACAAGAAACACAGCCAACATATATCCAAATTGATAGGTGAGCTGCAGAAAAACTGTGTCTGTATTATTAATAAAAGTTAACACTTCCATATCTGGTGAACCAACCCATTTTAAATCAGCCCACATTTTTTGTCGATATAAATAAAAATAACCAGCTTCTTCGGCATATCTTTCAGGAAATAGAAATGCCATTAGTCTATTTAATTGATAACTTCCTCTTGTAAGAAAAAGAAGCCATAAAAGAAGAATTGTTCCTATTCCATATGTAATAAAGACTTTCCGTTTAGAAAAGCTGCTCCAAAATAGCATGATTGCGACTGTAAAAATATAAATAAAAACAGTAGAAATACTATCAAATCCGAAGAGAAATAAGACACATGAAAAGAAAAATAAACACAAGAAAGAAACATATGTAAATTCTTTCTTACTAAAAAAGGAAGCCCAAGCTAATAAAAAAAAGGGGATGGCCATTATGCCTTGGAGTATAATTGGTCCAATTTTTATATAGTTCGCTCCATTAATCATATGATTGCTAAAGAAAATAATGGATATCAATAACAACGATCCTATTGCATAAAATAAAGATCCAAAATCAGCAAATTTGCGATAGTCTACATACATAAAGCCAATGACTATTGCAATCCCTAAGCAAGTCATTAATAACTTAAGAATGATAAAATGATGAGAAGAAGATAACGTTGGCAAAATCCCTATCATTAACAGACTCACTGTTAGGGTAACAATAGCCCAATCAATCGTCGGACGGTAGATTTCACTTAATTCTCGTCCCAATTGGGAAGGACTTCCCATTTCATTAATTGCTTTTTCTTCTGCTTCACTTTCTGACAACCCTTTTTTTATCCATCCTTTTTTTGCAAGTTGGATATGATACTCCATTTCTAATTTAATCGATTCCTTTGCTTCTTTCGATTTCACTTGCTCCGTCACTTTATCTAAAAATAAATGTTTATTATTCATTTACGTACACCCAATCTATCAGTTCTCTAATATTTTTGCTGCGTCCCCCTTCTGCTGCCAACTTTTTTTCGAGCTTTTTTCCTTTGCGATCTATTTGGTAATATTTAACCTTGTTATTGTCCCACTCTGAAGCAATTATATTTCTCTGTTCCAATCGATGCAGAAAAGTATAGATAAATCCTTCTTGATTCTCAAACTTTTGAAAGCCGCGAGCACGTAACAACTCTGTTAATTCAAAACCAGTTTTTCTAGTATGAAGTAATTGCAAAGCTGCTAAAAGAATTTCCTCTTCCTTATTCTTTATTTGAATTTTTTTCATAATTTCTTTGCGATGCTCAGCAGTAAATGAAAGATGATTAAAATAAGTCTTTTTTAAACCAGCTTGAAGATTTTTTAGTCGTTTTTCCATTTTTCTTCATCTCCAATCTTTTTTAATAATTGCTTCGCTCTTCTTAATCGGGTTTTGATCGTATTTTCATTAACCCCTATTATCCTGGCAATCTCCTTTATCGTTAATTCTTCAAAGTAAAAGAGGAAGATAATTTCTCGATACAGAATAGGTAAACTCATCACAGCCTGCACAAGCCATTGTTCTTCCTCTTTTTGAACAATGGCTTGTTCAATATTTTCTTTACTGTCTTCTCCATAAATATATTCGTCATCCACTTTTATGACATTTTTTGTATACCAGCTTTTCAAATAATCTTTACAGTGGTTAATAGCAATTCTCCAAAGCCATGTTCGAAAACTAGATTTGCCTTTATATTTATGGATGGAATAATATACTTTCACAAAAATATCTTGTGTTAATTCTTCTGCGACCGCTTCATTTTTGACATATGAAAAGACTAAATGTAATAGCTCTTGTCCATATGTAATCATAATTTCATCAAATATTTCTTCTTTATTGTCTATTTCTTTCCAGCATGCTGACAATTCTTCCAAAACCATAAACCTCCTTACCTAACAATTAGACGACACACAGGAGAAAAAGGTTTGGATAAAATCGTGTAAATCAATCTCATTATTAAAATAAAGCCTTTAAAAGAAAAACACCTTCCTAATTAGTTATAAAAATAAAGCCTTTAAAAGAAAAACACCTTCCTAATTAGTTATAAAAATAGCCATTAAGAAAGTGTTATATTAGAAAATGATCAGATTATAAAGCAAACGTTCGAAGCTGGAAATCTCCCATACATTATACCTTTTATACTCGTCATAGTGGTTTCACTGTATTTAACTTTCTTTTTTTCGTTTCAAATTGTTTGAACATCACCTGATAAATGAACGCACTTATTATCGCTAATATAGCAATAATGAAAAATGTCCATTCAAATCCGAACCAGGCACTCATCGGAATGGATAATGGAGCAATCATTTTTGAAAAAGTGAACCGCAGACTTGCTGCCGCAAAATATTTACCACGCTGATCCTCGGGAGCAATCTCAGAAATAAAACTTTGTTGAATTCCTGCTGTCATCAATTCTGCAAAACTAAATAAGAGCATCGCGAACATTAACCCCCAAATTAAACTAGTTTGGCTAAACATGATAACTGCGATCGCATATATAAAGGAGGAAATAATAAAAACATTCTTCTCTTTAAATTTAGACATCCATCTTGTAACAATTATGGTAAATAAGGCTACGACCAATCCATTTTCTGCTAGTATTAATCCAAAAGCTTGTGTACTTTGAATTTCTAGAGACCAATTGCCAAGAGAAAATAAGTTTTGCGTAGCAACCATTTCATCTACATAAACTGGTAATAATAAATCTAGCTGCATAAAGGTTTGCCCTATTAATACTCCCGCTAAAATAAACAGTAAAAACGTTCGGTCCCTTACTATCACCTGATAGTCTTTTAACTGTGCCCCAAGCGCCATAGCCCAATTCTTTTTCTTATCATCTAGTTCTTTATATGGCGGAGCTGTTTCAGCAATCCAAGTTTTTAAAACTATACTCAATATAATATTTAATAGTCCAGCTGCTAAAAGGAGGAAAAAACGATAATCTTTATAAAAGAATCCGCCAAGAATCGGGCCAATTACTACTGCAATATTGGTAGAAGTATAAAAAATAGCAAAAACACTGCTTCTGTCTTTTTCGTTTACTACATCAGCTACCATCGCTTGGCTTGCTGGCCAATAAATACTAGTAAACAAGCTGATAACAGTGAAACAGATAAAACTAATAGCTGGGGAATCAAGCCACGGAGAGCTAGCAAAAGCAAAGATTAAATAGGCAATTCCTTGGGCAAGACTTGATATTACCATCATTTTCTTTCTACCGAATTTATCAGCATAATAGCCGCCAAGCAAATTAGCAACAACAGAAAAGGCTTGAGAAAGTATTAATAAGAATCCTGCAATTGATTTCCCAAAGGATTCTGTAAAGTATATTGCTAAAAATGGAAAAAACATCCAAAATGTTACATTAACAGTTGATTCACCAGCAAGACGAATCTTTAAATTCCGATCCCAATCTCTAAGTCGCATCGTCATGATAGTTGTCACTCTCTTTCTATTTATTTCCCCTATCATACCTTGATATTTCGGTTTAGGAAAGACTTTCTTTTCTATTATAATGATGTCTCTATATCCTTTTAAATAGATTTTATATTAGTTAGTCTATCGATAAGTGACATGTTTTCAATCCTTTCCTCTTTTTATCGATTATCTAAAACTACTTTTATCTTCCTTAAACTTTTTGTATACCTGTAACCATGTTTGCGCCATTAGCATATTACCAGCAGAATTCATATGTACTCCATCTGTCGTTAATACTTGATGATTTTGTTTTTGTAAATATTCCATAAATACTTGATGTGTAGGCACAACTACTGCATCATACTTGGCTGCTATATGATGAATGACTGATACATAATCTTTTAAAAGAATATTGCCTTCTGCTTCAATCGCTTCCTCAATTACGGTTGGCTCCATCAAAAAAATACTAGCATTTGTTTCCTTTTTTACTTTTTCTAATAAACGATTGTAAATAGTGCTAAATTTAGCTGGAGTAACCTGTTCTAGTTGAGGCTGTTCTAACTGTCTCCATACATCATTAATTCCAATTGATATAGAGACTAGATCTGGACGTAAGGAGAGGACATCTGCTTCCCAGCGTTGTTCTAAATCAGTGATTCTATTTCCATTTATCCCTTTATTAACAATACTTGGCAATGCTTCTGGTTGATTAATAGTAAAGTAGTCTTTAATATAACGAACATACCCATAACCAATGCCTTCCCTATCTTCCATTTTTCCCGCATATGTAATACTATCTCCTATAAATACGAATCGTTGATTTGCTTCCATCCCAATTATCCCTCCATAGAACGTTTTCATTTATACAATAGCATGTATTTCTTTCGCAAAGCAACCTTCCATTTCTTCCCATACAAAAAGCCTCAATCGGAAATTAAAAAACTCCAAGAGAGGCTGTAAGAAATTCAATTATTGTTGTGCCTGGACAATTTTTTCTAAATTACGTTCCATTACTTTAATATAATCCATTCCACTTTCTTCATCTTCTTTGCTTAACGCTTCTAAGGTGCTTAGTACTTCTGTTCTTGCCCCAATTTCAGTGGCAAGCGTATCTGCAACTTTTTGCGAAGCCGTTTCTTCAAAATAAATAACGCTAATATCATGTTCTTTTGCAAAATCTTTTAATTCAGCTAATCTTTGTGCATTTGGCTCTTGTTCTGGTGATATCCCAGAGATTGGTACTTGAGTTAGTCCATATTCACTTGCTAAATATCCAAATGCGGCATGTTGTGTAATCATTTCTTTTTTCGCTACTTTGCTTAGTTCATCCTGATATTTTTGGTCAAGTGCAGTTAATTTCGCAATATATTTTTCACTGTTCTTTTGATATGTTTCTTTATTGTCTGGATCCGCTTTAATCATGCTCTCTGTAATTGTTTCTACTTCTTTAATCGCTAGTGCTGGACTTAACCAGACATGGGGATCTTTCTCATGACTATGCTCATGCTCTGCTTCTTCACTTTCATGGTCATGGTCAGCTTCTTCCCCATTATGCTCGTGCTCTCCTTCTTCGCCTTCATGATCATGCTCATCTGTTATTCCCTCTTTTAATGTAATACCTTTACTTGCTTCAACAAACACTGTTTCTTTATTATCAACAGCAGATTTAATTGTATCTACAAAACTTTCCATATATATACTATTAAAAACAAATAAATCTGAAGTTTGCACATTGGCGATATCTTTTGGTGTTGGCTCCCATCCATGTGGTTCTTGATTCGAAGGAATAAGTAAGTTTACATCTGCCTTGTCACCAGCTATATTTTTGGTAAACTCATACATAGGATAAAAGGTAGTCATGATCTTCAGTTTCTCTTTATTTGCCCCGTTGGAAGCATTATTTTCTCCTTTTCCACATGCAGCTATCACCAATATTGCAAGTAACATAATAGTTACTAATGTAAATTTTTTCCCCATTTTTATCACCCTGCCTTTTATTTACTTTCTTTATGCATTTCTTTTAATATTAAACAATATAAGCTCCATTCGATCTGGATTATTCTGTTCTCCTTAATTTTAAATTTTAATTGCGATCTCTGTTTCTGTAAAAACTAGTGTTTTTTTACTCTCATAATGACCAAACCTTTGTTTGTTCATACCCAAGATATAATATAGCCCTGTAAGATCAAAGTTTAAATTATGTATGAAAACTATGGATATCGCATTTGTTCAAAAACTACTATTCTCACTTTGCCTTACACCTATCCACCGAGAAACCTGAATGTCACTTATTCTCTCAACATGTTTTTTTACCACCTGCCGGCGATTCATGCACGTCTAGGAATTACTATGATTAAATAAACTCCATTCCAAACAAACCGAAACTATTACGATTTATAAAATTACATTAAGATTAAAAGATTATTCCATCGACTTTCTTATATTAACCGTAACGATTACGATTTGTAAAGTGTTTTTTTATTTTTATCCTAACTATTTAAAGAACCTGTAAATTGATTTTAAAAGAAAAAAGGCTATACTAACCCATAATTTGGAAGTAATATAGCCTTTCTTAAATACATCTACTGCTATTATTAGCTTTATTTGGTTTCTACCGTCGATTTAAAGTAAACACGTTCTTTTTTCTTTCCTGATTCATACACGGCACAAATCATTTTTTGGGTTTTTAGCGCTTCTTCCCCCGTGACATCTAAAGGAATTCCTGTTGCTAACGAATCGTAAAAATTATTGATTTGCTTTACATGACTTACTCCCCAATACCCTTTTACTCCATTTTCATAATGAAACGTTTCTTGCGGATTATTATCTGCGATGAATTCTCTTCCATCCATTAATCGAACAGTTGCCCGGTCAGCTACCATTTTGGCGATTCCCTTTTCACAATGCAGCTCAATTTCAACTGGCGCGTCATACGTATAATAATTTATAGCATGAAATGCAGTAACAATGCCATTCTTATATGCTATAACTCCTTCAGCTGCATCTTCCACCTCAATAATTTCATGTGCACGATTGCTTATTGATGCATCTACATAGTTAATGTCGGCATTCACAAACCATCTCATCAAATCCATTGTATGAATTGCTTGATCAATTATAACTCCGCCACCTTCTTTCTCCCATGTCCCTTTCCAATCACTTTTTTGATAATACTCATCAGAACGGTCCCATGTAACAGATAGTTTTCCTGATTTAATCTTGCCAAGTTCTCCATTATCCAACATTTTCTTTATGAGCTGGGAGCCAGGATTATAACGATTTTGAAAAATAACACCAAGGGTAACCTTATTTTCCTTCGCTGTTTCCACCATTTCAACAGCATCATCATAATGAATAGACATAGGTTTTTCTGTTAATATATGAATCTGTTTTTTCGCAGCTTCAATTGTCACTGGTGCATGCAAATGATGTGGCAGACAAATATGCAACACATCTAAACTTTCCTGTTCAAACATTTCCTTATAGTCTGTATAAGCGGCACAGCCATAAATTTTAGCTTTTTCTTCTGCTCGTTCAGGCTTTACATCACAAACTGCTACTAACTCTGCATCCTCTCTTGAGACAATTGATTGGGCGTGCATAGGAAAAATATTACCACAACCAATAATCGCTACCTTTAATTTGGACATGTTTCTCTCCCCCGTTTCCACTATTTAATGAATGTCTATTTATTCAAGTATTTCTTTATACTTAATAAACCTAAACCCACCACATTTGAGAAGGAGCATCTTCAATTAAAACGGATTTTAAATTAGTAACCGCTCTTGTTAATCCTTCCCTAATAGACATAATTGGGTCCTCATGTTCAATGCTGACAACATAATCGTACCCATATGTTCTTAAAGCACTCATCATATCTGACCATTCACTTACACTATGTCCACATCCAACGGAACGAAATGTCCAGGCCCTTGTCTGAACTTCACCGTATGGCTGCATATCTGTTAAGCCATACATATTAACATTATCCTGGTCAATATACGTATCTTTTGCATGAAAATGATGAATAGCTTTTTCCTTTGCTAAAATTTTAATCGCAGCAACCGGATTAATACCTTGCCACCATAAATGACTTGGATCCAAGTTTGCGCCAATCGCATCACAAGTTTCCTCTCGTAATTTTAATAAAGTATATGGAGTATGCACTAGGAATCCGCCGTGCAGCTCTAATCCAATCTTCACACCACTCTCTTTTGCAATATGCCCTACTTCTTTCCAATAAGGGATTAACTTTTCTTCCCATTGCCATTTTTTCACATCAGAATATTCATTTGGCCATGGCGTAACTGGCCAGTTTGGATATTTCGCACCATCATGATCCCCGGCCGTTCCTGAAAAACAGTTTACAACCGGAACATTCATCAAGGATGCTAGTTTGATTGTTTTAATCAATGTCTCATGCGATTCCTTTGCAAATGCTTCTTCTGGAGAGATTGGATTTCCATGACAACTGAATGCACTTATGATTAAATCACGTTCTGTCACCTTTTTTAGATATTCTTTTCTCTTTTCTTCTGATTCTAATAATTCATCTACATTACAATGATTGTTTCCAGGATAGCCGCCAGTACCTATTTCAACTGCTTGAATACCAGCCTCTTTTACTGCATCAAGCATTTCTTCAAATGATTTGTCTGCAAATAATACGGTAAACACGCCTAATTTCATGAGAGCTCCTCTCCATTCCTTCCAATTTTCCTATATTCTTTCCTTCTATATACCTATATTTTGGTAATAGTCTTCGATGCTTGTGATTCCAAGGCTGCAAGAATGATCGCCAAAGATTTTTTTCCTTCTTCTCCGCTAATAAGCGGCTCTTTATCTTCTAAAATACATTCCACAAAATGATCTATAACACCAGTCTTATTTTGTCCACCATCATTATTTGATTGAATTCTGCCTAATTCATAATTTACTTTTTCCCCATTGGTATATTGGATAATTAACGAATAGTTTGGATCATCTTCTAAACGAATGACGGCTTTTTCTGCATAAATAACAGTTGAATTATCTTCTTTTCCACGATAAGCCCAGCTCGCAGTCAACGTTCCAATAATGCCGCTATCTGTTTTTAATATACAAACAGCATTATCATCTACAGTAGAGAAGTCTTTTGCATTTGTTTCTACAAATGCTCCTACCTCTGTAAATTCCTCTCCTAATACAAATCTTAATAAATCTGCTTTATGAACACCTAAATCTCCCATAGCACCAATAAATGCTTCTTCTTTTTTAAAGAACCAGCTCTCTTTACCATCAACACTCCAGCCTTCTGGACCACCATGACCAAATGTTGTGCGGAAGCTGTACACTTTACCAATTTCTCCGCTTTTAATTAATTGATGTGCTTTTTGATGGGATGCAACAAAACGCTGGTTATGTCCAATCATCAATTTTTTCCCACTTTTTTTAGCAGCTTGTATCATTTGCTCAGCCTCTTCTTTTGATGTTGCCATTGGCTTTTCACAAAGAACATGTTTGCCAGCATTCAAAGCATCAATAGAAATAGGGGCATGAAGATAGTTTGGTGTACACACACTAACCGCATCTAACTCATCCATTTTTAATAATTCTTTATAATCGGTAAATGCTTGCGCTTGATATTTTTCCGCAATTTCAGCTGCTCTTTCCTCATTGATGTCACAGACGGCTACCAATTCCACTTGTTTATTCAACAGATATTCAGGAATATGACGATGCTGTGCGATACTTCCACATCCAATTACGCCTACTTTTAATGAAACCATTATATTTTCCCCCTCTATATTATTTATCTGAAATTGTCTCTAAAGGCTGGGCGTTGCCATAAACAGGCTTCTCTCTTTTCACTGGTGCTGCCCACTTTACTGCATTAATAATAACTTGCTGAATTTCTTGATGGTGATAGGTTGGATACGTTTCATGTCCTGGTCTAAAATAAAACACTTTTCCATTCCCTCTTGCATACGTACAACCGCTTCGGAATACCTCTCCACCTTCAAACCAGCTTGTGAAGATCAATTCATCTGGTGCTGGTATATCGAAATGTTCGCCATACATTTCTTCCTTTTCTAATTCGATATATTCATTAATTCCTTCCACAATTGGATGATTAGGTGCTACTACCCATAAGCGTTCGCGATCATCTGCTTCTCGCCATTTTAAATTACAGGTTGTGCCCATTAACGCTTTAAAAATTTTCGAAAAATGACCGGAATGTAAAACAATTAACCCCATCCCATCTAAAACACGCTGTTTTACTTTTAACACAATTTCATCTTCTACCTCGTGATGTGCTAAATGTCCCCACCATACTAATACGTCTGTATTATTCAAAACTTCCTCCGTTAATCCATGGTCTGGTTCATCTAATGTTGCAGTATGTGTTTCATAACCTTCTTTCTCCAAAAACGCAGCAATCGCACCATGAATGCCATTTGGATATATTTCTGCTACGGTTGGATTTTTCTTTTCATGCCGGTTTTCATTCCAAATTGTGATCATTATGTAGCCACTCCTTCTCCCTTACAATATGATGGCTTCATTATATGAAATGTAAGCGTATAAAAAAATGCTTAATCTTGTCATTTTTTTATGCAATTATGTCATTTACTTGCTTGCTTTTTGCTAAAATAGAAAAGAGCACCTAACCATATAGTCTCGTCGAATAGGAGGGGAACAAAAAGTGGAAAGGGAGACAAAGCACACCTTTAATCAACCAGTAAATGAAAAAGTAGTTTATCAAAACCCTCTATTGTCTTTAAAAGTGTGGGAGATAAATGATGAGAGGGAAGATGTAATGACTCCAGTTGATGATTACCCTTGGCATTACCATAAAGAAGTAGAATTACTTGCCATGATAGATGGAGATTTGGCGGTACAAACAAAAGAAAGGTATCTATCGATTACTTCAGGGGACGTTCTTATTATGGGAGCGTCACAACCACACAGAACAAGTAAAGTGAAGAAAGGCAATTTGCGTTATATTGTCTTACAAATTGATCTACATAAACACTTTGACCAAAGTATCCTTCCTTATTTCTATTGTTTTTCAGAATTAACACATCCATTAGACAAGATAAATTACATATTTGAAGATAATAAGGAAATAAAACAAGAAGTACATTCCTTAATAAATGAGATTCATAGAGAAAGTCAAACGAAAGAAAAGGGCTATGAGATAGCTATCAATTATTCCATCAAACGACTTCTTCTTTTATGTGTACGAAACGATACTAAAAATATGCTCCAATATTCAGAAGAACAAGACCTTGCCAAACTTAAACCTGTTTTAGATTATATTGACAGCCATTTAGAAGAAAGAATACTTGTCGAAGATGTCAGTAAGCTACTGAATTTCAGCTATCATTATTTTATCAAGTACTTTAAAAAAGTAATGGGATTGTCGTTTGTAGATTATATAAATATAAAGCGAATAAAAAAAGCTGAATTATTACTTTTAACAACTGACAAAAGTATATTAGAAATAAGCTATGAAGTCGGCATAACAAATATGGCGCAATTCTACAAACTGTTTAAAAGAGAAAATCAATGCTCGCCTAAAGCCTTTAAAAATAGAATGTTAAATGCAAGCGCCTTATAATATATAATAAAACCCGCCACCTAGTGCACCAGCACTTTTTTCTCCGTAAAAATTATTCTGAACCATTATACACCTCCATATATTTACTGTATGGAGGCGTACTATTTACAAAGGAAAGGGTGCAAAAAATTGAACGGAAATCATGTATTATTAATCATCGGCGGGGACTCTAGACAGCTCGAAGTAATCCGCCTTCTTGCACCAAAGCTAAACAAAATTTATTTGATCGGTTTCGAAGATGCTTCTGTTTCTTATAAAAATGTGCGGAAAATAAATTGGCAAACAGCTCCACTTCATGAAGTGGATACTATTCTACTTCCCATTCCGGGCATTCAAGAAGATGGAATTGCTGAATCGGTATTTTCTAAAGAAAAGATTGTTCTAACAAAAGAGTTGATTATTAAAACAAAATCTAATTGTACTATATATTCCGGTATTATCACTCCTTATTTAAAACAATTGGCTGCAGAAACAAATCGAAACTTGGTTGCTCTTTTTGCAAGAAATGATGTGGCTATCCATAATTCTATCCCAACTGCAGAGGGAGCGCTAATGCTCGCCATCAAGCATACAGATATTACAATACATAATGCCCAAGTGCTAGTACTCGGTTTTGGCAGAGTCGGTAAGACTGTGGCTCGTCTATTTTCTGCTGTCGGTGCAAAAGTAACTGTTTTAGTTCGAAAAAAAGAGGATGAGGCAAGAGTGATAGAAATGAGGTTAGCTGCAATTTTTGAATCTTCACTAGAATCAGAAATACCTCTTCAGCAGATTGTTATCAATACGGTTCCAACACTGCTTTTAACATCTAAGCTTATAAAGAATTTATCGAGCAATGCTTTAATTATTGATTTAGCCAGCAAACCAGGGGGAACCGATTTTGCAGCTGCCAAGGAACACAATATCCAAACCCTTTGGGCCCTTGGTTTACCGGCAAAAGTTGCACCAAAGACGGCTGGTACAATAATTGGCAAAACACTGCTGGAATTGCTAAAAATAAATTAAGGTACAACTTTCAGGGGATAGTTAATAGCTATCTCCTTTTTTATGAAAATTTCAGCATTAATCGTTTTACAATTTTATACAAAAGTGATATCATAATTATATCAAATTGAAATTATAGGAGTGATTTAGTTGAAAGAAAAAAATGCGTTTCATTTTAATGGATTTATTGGCGTTTTACTTATTGCCATATCCCTTTTTCTCGGTGTCTATTTTCTTGTGCAGGAAATTCCAGGTGCTGCCATTCCCTTCTTCCTTATAGCTGTTCTTCTAGGCAGTGGGATAACAATTATTCAACCTAATCAGGCTGTTGTTGTAACCTTTTTTGGAAAATATCTTGGTACGATTCGCAGCAGTGGATTATTTTTAACCATCCCTCTTACTTTACGAAAAACTATTTCCTTACGCGTGCGTAATTTCAATAGTAAACGTTTAAAAGTAAATGATGTTGATGGAAATCCAATTGAAATTGCTGCCGTTATTGTTTTTAAAGTTATTGATTCTGCAAAAGCCATTTTTGATGTAGATAATTACGAAGAATTTGTTGAAATCCAAAGTGAAACAGCTATCCGCCATGTTGCAACAAAATACCCATATGATACATTTGAAAATGTAGAACTAACTTTAAGGGGAAATGCAGAGGAAGTCTCCAATGAACTTACGACCGAATTACAAGCTCGTCTAGACCTCGCAGGAGTGGAAGTAATTGAAGCTAGATTAACTCATTTAGCTTATTCTACTGAAATTGCCCAAGCGATGTTACAGCGTCAGCAAGCCTCTGCTATCATTTCTGCTCGTCAGAAAATCGTCGAAGGAGCAGTTGGAATGGCACAAATGGCCATTAATCAACTGGAACAGGATAAAATCATTGAATTAGATGATGAAAGAAAGGTACAATTAGTAAATAATTTACTAGTAGCGATTGTTTCTGAAAATCCTACGACTCCTGTAATTAATACAGGTACTTTATATTAATGAGTGGTATAAATGACGAAGAAAAAAAGCTTTCCATTACGCATTGATCCAGAGCTATACGAAGTCCTGCAAAAATGGGCTGCGGATGATTTTCGCAGTATAAATAGTCATATTGAGTATTTACTTCGTGAAGCTGCCAAAAAAGCCAAGCGGTATCCAAAACAAAAAGAAAATTGATTTACATTAAAAAAAGAGGCCCAAATAATGGCCTCCTTTTTTAATGGATTAACTTAACAATTCTCTTAAGTCCTCTTCTGTTAGAGAAGAAATTACTTTATCATCTGAATCGATAATTTCATCTACTAAAGTCTTTTTCTTTTCCTGCAATTCATATATCTTCTCTTCAATTGTGCCTTTAGAGAAGAGCTTAATTACATCCACTACATTCTCCTGTCCTATGCGGTGAGCACGATCCGCCGCCTGTTCTTCGACCGCTGGATTCCACCACGTATCATACAAAATAACAGTATCTGCAGTCATTAAATTAAGGCCTGTTCCCCCTGCTTTTAAGCTTATTAAAAAATAATCTCGCTCTCCTAAATTGTAGCGATGACATAATTCCACTCTCTCATCTGAAGGAGTGCTCCCATCTAAATAAAAATAGGCTAATCCCTTTTTTGCTAATTCTTGGCCAATTATTTCAAGCATACTTGTAAATTGAGAAAAAATCAGCACCCTGCGATTAGATCGCTGTGCTTCCTCAATTAGTTCCATTAGATGATTTAGTTTAGCAGACTTTCCATGATAATTGTCAACAAATAGGGCTGGATGACAGCATATTTGCCGCAGTCTCGTTAATCCAGCAAGAATTCTAATTTTATTTTTTCGAAGGGTTTCTTTGTTTAAATGCTTTAAGGCATCATGTCTTAATTTCGCGAGATAGGCTGCATACAATCTTTTCTGTTCTGGTAATAATTCCACTATTTCGCTCCATTCCCTTTTCTCAGGAAGTTCGGCCAATACATCCTCTTTTAAGCGGCGCAGCATAAATGGTCTTATTTTTTTCGCAATTTGTTTATTGGTTAAATTCGCATATTCCTTCAGGCCTTTGAATAATTCAGGAAATACAATATGGAAGATAGACCAAAGTTCTTCAATGGAATTCTCAAGTGGAGTGCCGGTTAAAGCAAAGCGATTAACCGCTTTTAGTTTCTTCACTGTTTTTGCTGTTTGTGATAGTGGATTTTTAAAATACTGAGCTTCATCAAAAAACACTGTATGGAAAACTTGCTGTTCATACCATGAAATATCCTGTCTAACTAATGGATATGACGTTATGATTACATCGATGTTTTCTAAATCCTTTTGCAGCGCAGCTCTTTCCTTTTTAGCTCCATCAAGTATAAGGCACTGAATTTCCGGAGCAAATTTCATAATTTCTCTTTGCCAGTTGTATAATAAAGAAGAAGGACATACAACTAACACCGGTTGTTTCGCTTTTCTCATCACAGGCAATTCAGATTGAATAAAGGCAATACTTTGCAATGTTTTTCCTAATCCCATATCATCCGCTAAAATGCCGCCAAATTGATATTGCGCTAATGTTTTCAGCCATTTATAGCCATCTATTTGATACGATTTCAAGACATTGTTTAAATCCGCAGGAACTTTAATATTTAGCTTTTCTGGATGCAAGAAGGAATCAATCAGCTGCTGATACGATTCATCTAAAGCAAAGATTTTTCGATCTTCTTCTATAAAAGATAAGCTTTCTAAAAGTGTCAGCTCAAACCCACTTATAAAGTCCTTGTCCTTTATTTGCGGAGATTGAAGATACCTTTGCACTTCCTCCATCTCCCTTGTTTGCAGAGCAAAAAGAGAGCCATCTTGCAAGCGATAGTATTTCCGCTTTTCTTCCAAAGCAGCTAACAAGCCTTTGATTTCTCGCTCTGGAAAACCTTCCATCTCAAATTTAAATTCAAGCCAGTTAATACGGTCTTTTTTTAATTTCACCGTAAACCTTGGCCATGTTTTTTCCTTGAAAATTCGATTTCTAATAGCTGTTGTTGCGTAAACTTTTACAAGCTTTTGCAGCTTTGGTAATACATAATATAAAAAGTCAAACTCCAATTCCTCGTTATAAAGCATATAACCACTATCTGTTTTCGCAAATGAACTGCTATCCATTAACTCTATAATTTGTTCTTCTTTCTTCCAATCTCTAAGTAGCACTGCTTCTACTTCTTTGTTCCGTTCTTGAACTGGATTGATGACAATATAATCATAGCGAAATTCTACGCTTGCCAGCAATCGATTGTTTACTCTATCTAAATAAAGCTCAGCTTGCAGGGGAGTCTTACCCATTTTTTTGGAAAGCTCTCTCTCTAATTGAACCTCCCCAAATTTTTTTAAGCTTGGGGCTATCTTTTCTAAAAAGAAATCCAATTGATTGAGTGCAATAGGAATAAAGCTCTTGCCCACTTTTTCCATCATTTTCTTTATCTCAATAAGTCTTTTAAAGTCTTCTGCTTCCAATTGCCGCACATTTCCCTCTACCAGAACAGCATAATATTGATGCAGGAACTGAATGGATTCCATTCCATGTACATTTAATTGATAGCTTCCAGTTTCATGCTGGTATAAATGAAATCTTAAAGGCAGGACTTCATTTGAAACATTTAAGGGCACCATAGTCTCTTTATTCGGATCATAATAACCTAATTCCTTCCAATGAGAACGAAGAGGAATCCAAGAGGAAGGGGGAATTAACAAAATACTGTCTCCCCATATATTACTTACTCCCTGATGATGATTCAAAAATATCCTTTCATCCTCTATTACTTTTCCTAACTCTTGTAGGATTGCTTCACTTTCTTCCTTTACACAATGAAGCTTTGGATTAAATTCTAATTCTGAACTAAATGAATAAGCTTTTCCGCTCTTTATTCTTTCTAAAAACAAACGAATATCTTTTATTGGATGGGATAATAGCTGAATTTCTATTCCAAACAGATTGGTTTCCGAGTCGATTGGAATGACTTTTAGCATAAATTCAACTGGAATCACTTCTCGCTTTTCAAAATGGCGCTGCTTTTTTGTTGATAGAGTTTCACTCTGATTAAATAATGCAAAAAAATCTCCCGATACATCCATGTTTTTTTCATCGGTAGTGGAAGGAGCTTTTCCGTTCATTTGAAATTTTTTTATTTCCACTAATACAGCTGCAATATGCTGACATTCTTTTTGAAAAGAAGCTAGTTTCGGACAAGAACATGTTGCTTTTATTTCTTCCCCGTCGATTGCAACCATTACCGCAAAATCTTCAGATGCTTGAACGAAAGCTTCACAATAATTATCTCTATATTCTTTAAAAATCACCTTATGATTTTTCGAGAATGCTTCCCCTCTTTTTAAAGAAACAGGACCACACATTTCCAAAATCATTTTTCGTGTAATGACAGTATTCAACAATTTATTCTCCTTCTATCAAAATCCAGTTACGTACAATTATCCTCTTTCACTTTACTACTTTTTTTAAAACATTTCTATTGTCTTGTTACGGTAAATTTATGTAGCTCCCTCTCAGTAATGGAATTTTATTATTCCCTATATTCATAAGCCCTGTCACCTCTCCTCTTTTATAAGAAAAGTGGACAAACCACCCTTTTAGGAGTTTGTCCACTTTTTTATTAACAAGGATGTTCTTCTTATAAACTATTAGACACAAGTAATTGAACCGTGGATTGAAGTTTTTCCATCAAAGCTTCCGGAGCTGTTAAATAGAGAATCCCATTCCCTTCTAAACTTGGTTTATTTCCTAATGGAATCGTTCTCTTAATTAATTGGGCATACAATTCTGGCTCTGTTAAATTTCTTTCAAAAGCTTTATTACTGATTATTTTAACTAATGCTAAAGCCCCACTCACATGAGGGGCAGCCATAGATGTTCCTGTTAATTTAGCATATTTTCCATCTAAAAAGGTAGACAAAATTTCCTCGCCAGGTGCTACTAAATCAACTTCTCGATTAGAATTAGAAAAGCGAGAGCTATTTCTCTGTAAATCTACTGCTCCTACACTTATTACCTCATTGTAAGCAGCTGGATAACCTAATTCTTCTGTAGAATCTAAACCATCACCTTCATTTCCAGCTGCACAAACGACTAAAATTTGCGCTTCAACTGCCTTTTTCACTGCCTCATGCAATTCTTTCACATCTTCTGGTCCGCCAAGACTCATGGAGATAATATCTGCTCCCTGCTCAATTGCATAATAAATTCCATTTATAATCCATTCATACTGCCCTGAGCCTTGTCCATTTAAAACTTTTACAATTAAAAGGGATATTTCTGGTGCTACTCCCGTTAATCCATCTTCTTTTCCTGATGCTCCAATTGTTCCAGCTACATGTGTTCCATGACCGTTATAATCCATATATATAGCTGGATCGCCATTATCATCATCGGTAAAGTTTTTTCCACCAATGATTCGCTCTTGTAAATCTGGATGATTGATATCACAGCCAGTATCTAATATGGCAACTGTAATCCCTTTTCCCTTTGTTTTATTCCATAACTCAGGTGCCTGAATTAGCTCAATTCCTTTTGGAACTGCTGCAGAAACGTCCATTACTTCTTTCACTTGATAAGGAATTACTCTGCATTCTTTTTTCATAAACAGCCTCCTAATATAATAGAATGGATATCACTAAAACAATTTTAACAATTCTGAATTATTAAAGTAAGAGGCTTAAGACTCAATTTAGGAACATCTGTTCTATTTAACTAGTTCTATTAAATTATTTATATTTTTTTAAATGTAGTGGATAATTTCTAATTTTTCTATAAGAGGAATGGTAAGTGCTTTTTCTAATGCAATTCAAAAAAAACCAAACAATTATACGATTTTTATCGGCAGCATCGTATAACTGTTCGGTTTCAGAGCGACTGAAATCCTTTATACACTAGTCTTTTATATCCGTCTTCTATTGTAGAATTTTTCTCATTCCTAAACTACTTGATAGACTAGCTTATAGACTTCTTACCATATTTTTTTATACTTAATAAATAAAAGGCCGTGAATATTAGCAATGACCAAATTATTGAGTATTGTGGACTTGTTTCAAGGATTTGAAATAGACTTGGAATATTTCCTGCCACAGAGTCATCATATGTAAAAAACAAGAAAATCATCATATTATTTGCAGCATGTGCACCGATCGATAATTCTAAGCTTCCTGTTTTCACCGCAATAAATGTCAAGGCAAAACCAGCAAGTAAATAATCTAAACCTACTAAAATGGCCGAATCATTCATTTCAGGATTGGAAAAGTGTAACGATCCAAAAATTAATCCCACTATCAGTGCTAACAAAATGGGATTTTTTATTTTTTTACCAACCAATTGTAACAATAATCCTCTAAATAAAAGTTCTTCTACTGTTGTTTGAATGGGGACAAACAGTAGAACCACAAGGAATAAAAAGAAAAATTGGGCGAAAGATACGTTATTCCATGCATAATCGTCAGCATTAAGTAGGAAATCAATTGCTGATGTAAGTAGGAAAAGTCCTGAAAATATAATAAATCCCCAGATTATCTTCTTCCAATTTACTCTGTCTTCTCCCGTAATTAATGTTCGAAATTTTCGTTTGTGAATAAATCTTACTCCAATCCATAGACCAATTAAAGCGACAATATAAATAATATGTGTCATTAATAAACTAACTGTACCGTTTCCGCCCATCACCATGCCGGTATCTAAATCAATATAGGTGGCTTCGTTCCCATCCAGTTCTACGCGTATGAATTCTACAATAAAATAGACGATAGAACCAGCAATCATAAAACCAACAGCTAATAAAATAGACGCTAAATAACGCGGCCAGCTATTTTTTCCTTCTTTTATATTCAAATAATGTCTCAAGCGACTTTCTCCTTTTATAGATTATTTTCCCCTTGAAAGTGCCTCTTCCAAATGGAAGTTGGCTCTTATTTCACCTATTTTTTCTTTTCTAGCATTCAAAACTGGTGCATGTACATATCTAGCTAAATTTGTAAATAGGTTCTCTTCTTTATATCCTAGTTGATTTAACACTTCCATTGCAGCGACATTTACAGCACGTGTTCCGCCATCTTCCACCTTAATGGCAATTCCGATTCCTTCTTGGATAAGTCCCATACATTGAACAGCCTCTGCACCTGCTTTCGATACAATTCGCCCCTTATAAGCTTTCATTAGGTCTGTATCAAACCTATTTGTTCCTCCAACCATTTCTGGAAACTCCATCATGCTATCCCTAATTCGTTTTACTATATCTATTCGGTTTACCGACTTAATAGAATCAGGGTTTGCTAATCTAGCATAGCCAAGTGCTGCATTATAGAGGGGCAATTGATGTACTGGCACCCCGCAGCCATCTACACTCAGCTTTATTTTTTCTTTCGGAAAATCACATATTGTTTCAATTGCTTCCAATATACGCTGTTGATGAGGATGCTCTACCTCCCGATATGTGGCAATGTCCTCCTTCATATGAATCGCCGCAGCAAGCATACCTGCATGCTTACCAGAACAATTACTGTATACGGGGGTGACGTCTTTGCCCTTTCGCAGCAGTTCCTTATAGCTTTCTAAATTCCATGGAGTATGTGTACCACATTGCAAGTCATCTTCTTGAATCCCCAATCTTTCTAATAAGCGCAGGATTGTCTCCTGATGAAATGACTCCCCAGCATGAGAAGCACACGCAATTGCAATTTCAGCATTATCATAAGAAAAGGAATCTGCCGCTCCTGTCTCTATAAGCGGAATGGCTTGAAAGGGTTTCATGGAGGATCTAGGAAAGGTCATTCTCTCCGGATCCCCATAGAAATATAGTAATCTACCATCTTTGTCTACAACAGCTACATGAATAGAATGGCTGCTTTCAAGATATTGTCCACGGTAGACCTGTATAGGCTTCATCACTTTCATCTACTCCTTTTCCAGTTCTATCTTGAATGATGCTATTAACTCATAGAACTTCATGTCTAGAAATTTTCTTTTAACGCTTCATACTGAAACCCTTGTTTTTGATAGTTCTGTCTTTGATACATCTCTCTCGGAGTATCTTCTCCATCTGCCAGCAAAATAATTGTCTTATTAGGAAATAAATCCATGATCTGTCTTTGCATGCGAGCAGCAATCCCTTTGCGCTGATATTCTTCAATTACAAAGATTCCGTCAATTTCAACCGTTTTATCTGCAATAATTACTTCTAAAGCACCAGCCGCTTGCCCTTTATAGTAAGCAATGACTTGTAAAAATTGCGGATTTTTGAAATTTTCCCGATAGATTCCCGTTTTCCCTTTTGCATAATCTATACCATATTCTAAGTCTTGATTATATTCTAATTGTAAATAATCCTCAAAATTCTCTTCTGTTACACTCTGAATAAGTATGTCCTCGCTAGGATATAAAACCGGAAATTCGTGAGGATCAATGGCATAAAGCTCAGTCATTCCTACTTCATAATGAAGATTTTGCACAATATGCTCCAATAACTCCTTCGTGAATTTCTCATTTTCTGGAAAAACAAATTTAAGATGTTTCTGACCAGTTTTTTGATGAAATGTTTTTAAATAATTTTCCACTAGCTCAAATTCCTGAATAGAGGGCATCTTTTTAAATTGGATATAGTTACTGTCATATTGAAGCAGCATTTCCTCATTATGAACATGGAACCAATCGCTACGCTCTTTTATTCGTTTTCCTTCTTTATGAATGTTCTTATAGGTTACTTTTTCCATGATGTTTCTCCTACCCTTTCCAATAACTTCTTACCATTTTATATCTATAATAAACGATTCATTCTTATAAATCAGTAGATTAATAGAAAAAAATGACATTAAGCAAATTTAAACAAAATAGGACTGCCCATCTTTGGAACAGTCCTGCGCCTCTGAAATAGAATATTTAAATTGCTTTCGCATCTTCCCTTGTTTCTCTCCATAGAATTACTTCATTCCCCGTTTCATTATATTGTACTTTTTGGAAAATTTGCATCATCATTAAGATTCCTCTTCCTCTTTCCTCCAACACAATATCACTCATAAGCTTTTCCGTACCGTACCTTTCGATATCATGAAATTTCTTCTTCACATCAAATCCATTGCCGTGATCCTTGATTCGCATATCAAGTGTATTCTGGTTATACTGCAGCTCTAATATAACGGGATAATTACCATGTTCTATTGCATTATTAACAGCTTCTCCTATTCCAACACTCAGCAAAAAATCCTCATCCAATAAATCTCTAAATTCTTTATTCAGCTTTTCTTTCCATTCTTTTTCCGTATGATCTTGTATTACTATTGTTTGATAAGTAATAAGCCCACTCATAAGCTGCCCCCCAATTTAAAAAAGCACAAACTCCTTATTAAATCGACAAAATAGTAGAATAGCTTCATTTGAAATAAATGAAACACCAATGGAATAAAACGGATGTTAAACTTATATGGAAGCGGGAATCTTAAATTGCCGGTTGCTTGCTGCTGGAGTTATACATTCTTTAAAATTTATTTAAAGATTTGTTTTTGAATAAAAAAAAGCTAACTAAACAAGCATGTTTGGTTAGCCGGTTGCGCTAGTAGCTCATAATCAACAAAGCGCCCAAATAAGTTGATTAATCATAGCTTTCTACCTTTACATTTCCCTTACTATCTATAGGATTTTTAAATTATATAGTATTATATACCCATATCATTTAAACATAAACCTAATGTTAAGAAATCTCTTTTTAATTTCGATAATTTTTTTAAAATTCCTCTAATTCCATAGAAAATATCTGGAAAAGAAAAAAACTCGAGCAATCATCCGAAATTTTCTTTTCGCATGATTGCTCGAGTTTAACTTTAAATAGGATGCTCATAAACTCTTATTTTATCTTTATTTCATATTTTCTATTTCTATACTGAATCATGACACACTCTTGTGCTAGACTAACGATAGGCTGAAAAGAAATCTCCTCTACTCCTCTATCCGTTCCGAGAATACTTGAAACCAATAAATGCTTTCCAGGTGCTAAACGCGACGTTAATGTCGGCAATACTGTTTTCGAATAGAGTAGATTGGTATTAGGCTCAGGTATTATTAAGTCTGCTTTACGTTTTCCATCGATGTCAATAATCCCTGTAGTTCCTACTTCCGATGGGTAAAAAAGACTATGTTCATCTTTCGTTACATAAGCAGCCCCTTCAGTTACAGGTGCAGAAAATCCACCTTCTGCTGTCTCTAGCTCTCTATTTGTATGAATGCGATGAATGCGAACATGCCAAGGAGTTAAAGGAATTAGATACGTATCAATTATTACATCCTTCCAAGGCTTCCATGTAGATACAATATAATCATCATGTATTTCATACGACTCACAGCCACTACGACTTCTATAGCGATTATCACATTCAGACAGTGCCAGACAATTGTCAAATGCTCCTTGCTTTAATAAAACATTCCCTTTAGGTACACTAAAGCCAAAAGTGGTGGAATACACAAGTTTTTCATATTTTGCATCCGCGTGGGCGTGTTCATGAGAATGCTGTCCGGAAGTGAAAGCTTGCACTTCTTTTCCTTCAGAATCATGGCGAATGATCATCCTTGGACTTTTTTGCACGCTTTTCTCCAGGAACTTTACTGGTTCTTCCTCTGCCTGCCAAAAAGGATGATTCTCTGGAAGAGCTAACAGCAGAAATGTCTTTAGAGCCCAATAAGGAGAACCTGGAGCATTATAGCCTTCCGCCATATTTAAGTTTTGGTAACCATAGCCAATCGTTAAAAGACCTTCCGGAGAAAAAATCGACTGCTTAAACCAATACCGTAAATTATTTAATACTAACTTTTTAATTTGTCCCCAAGGCAATGCTTCTACATCTGCAAATGCCAATGCAGCCCAAAAGGAGGATTGTGCAAATCGATAGGTTAAACTTCTGCCAAATGGAATAGCAGATCCGTCTGAAGAAAACCATTCTTTAAAATCTTGAGCAAACTGAATAGCCCTCTCCTTATAAATCGCTGCCCTTTCTTGATCTTCATCCTCCATCACTTTTGCATAAATTAATCCGTAATAATGCATGGCAAAAGGAATATAGTAATCAATTTGATTCTTATATCCATCAAAATACCAACCGTTTTCTAAATAATATTGATCTAATTGTTGAAGATCTGCTTCTAATTTTTCTAAACTATACATTCTACCGCATTTTTTTAATGCTATGTTTACTAATACGCGAAAAAATAACCAGTTATTATTCGGGATTGTATGTTCATTGATTTGATACAGCCAATTAGCTAAGTTTTCCTTTTGCACTGTTGATAGACTATCCCAGAAATCAACTTTACTGTGAATAAGCGTACAAGAAAGTGCTGCCATTTCAACAAAGCGTTGATCATACTCTCCGGCAATCCCCCAATAAGAATCACTTGTTGGCGTTGTTCCCTCTATCATCCCTTTTACTAATTGTTGTTTTATTGCTGGATATTTATTAGGTGTTACAGAAAATAATGGCCCCCAGCCCCAAAAGGGACGCAAAAACGCTTCTAATTCTCTTGTTTTTTGCCCATATACGGAGCCATTTGTACCAAGATTCAATAAACCAGCCTTCTGTTCATTCCCTATTTTAAATAAGGGTTCGTATAAGTCATATAAAGCACGTTCTAAATCCTCTCTTGTTTTTAATGGATTCTTTTTTACTTTCACATTATATTGATTCAACCGATCCATCTCCTAAAGGACATTTTCTTACCCCTTTCAATCTTACTGCCAGAATAATACTCCCTTTTGTCGCAATAAATTTAGTCCCTCCACAAAATAATAATCCCCATAAATTAATGGGACGTCTATATTTTTTTGCTCGGGAAAGTGACTTGTTCCGTGTCCTAATAATCCTTCCTCTTCTTTATCTGCATGAGTAGCACAAGTTATATATAAGGTTTTTAATAAAGATGCGCCTGCTTCCTGATAAACCGGCTTTTCAAAGTCGGCTACCAGTGTTCCAAGCAGGAGTAAGCCACAGGCTGCAATGGATCCTGCTGATGAATCAGGATAATGGTATTTGGTTTCGCCATCTTCAGGGATGCGAAAATCCCAAGCAGGACATTCATTAGAACGAAGATTAGAAAGAAAAAAGTGGGAAACTGATTTTGCTGCATGTAAAAATGCGCTATTACTTGTATGTAAGTAGGATAGTGTCAGTCCATACAAAGCCCAGGCAGTTCCCCTTGACCATGCACTATCTGGTGCATAGCCTTGACCACCAAGCTTATTTACTACTTCTCCAGTTTCTGGATTAAAAACAACAATATGATGTACGGAACCATCTGGTCGAATAAAATGTTTCAAGACCGTTTCGGCATGCTTTTCTGCAGCTATTTTAAACCGTGGATCTCCCGTTTCTGCTGTAGCCCAGTATAGCAGTGGAAGGTTCATCATACAATCAATGATTGCGACACCGCGATTATCATCCTTCTTAGACCATGCATTCCATGCACGAATATAATTACCTTGGACATTAAATCTTCCTAATAATAAATTGGCTGCTAATAATCCTCTTCTTCTTGATTCTTTATTGCCCGTAAGTTTATAGTTTGCTAGACTTGTCAACGTCCACATAAATCCCATATCATGATCTAATTTCTCTGAATCTGACAATAAATAATCCAGTTTTTCTTCACACTGTTCTGCTGTTTTTCTAAGTGCTTCCACTTTATTATCTTGATATACTTGCCATAAAACCCCTGGCCAAAAACCAGCCGTCCACCATTCCGGACTTTCTAATACATATCTTTTCTCTATACTGGCATGGGGGAAATTAGCACCAATCGTTTCATTATTCCGTACCGTTTTCTCTATGACAAACCCCCACGCTTCATCCACCCATTGCTCCTTTTTACTCATCTAATCACCCAACTCCTTCCAATAGTTTTCTAATACACACAAAAAAGAAAAGGCTTTCATTTTTTAAAAATATCCATCCTTTCTTTTTAAAAAGTAACGATATAATCATTATATGGAGTCTATATTCCCTCAACAAGGCATTATTTTTACTACTTTTCCAAATAATTTTACTCGTATTGCCTTCTTAGCTAACTTTCCCGCTTCTATATTCTATTGGTGTTGTACCAGCATATGTTTTAAATAATTTTATAAAATAGCTCTGATTATCATAGCCCAGTCGTTCGCAAATTTTCCCAACCGATTCATCTGTTTGTTCTAACAGTTCCTTTGCACGATTAATTTTCATCCGTGTTACATATTCCACAAATGTTTCTCCTACTTCCTTTTTAAACAATCTACTAAAGTAACTAGGATTTAAGAATAAATAACTAGAAATTTCATCTAATGTGATTTTTCGCTCTAAATTTATCGCAACAAATTTAAAAGCTTCAATAATCTCTTTTCTTTTCGTCTGATCATTCGTTTCATGATAATGAAAGATTTTCTCAAAATAATGCTTAAGCCAGTCCTTTAATTGATACATATACTCCATCAAAAAAATCTCTTGATGTTTGGATTCAAAGCAATATTCTCCCGAAAAGTATTGGAGCGCTTGTAACTTGACATTTAAATCCAATAATAATTTCCAAAACCAATCCTTTACTACCTCAGGTGGAAATTCGTTTTCCATGATATAGATCGTCCATTTATGGATGAAATTACTTATTTGCTCCACCTTTTTATTCAGAACAATCATTCTCATCTCTGTTGCTGCTTCATCATACTTAGCAAATAATTCCTCCGTATTCTTTACAGACTCCTTTAGAGATGACACAGTTCTTGGGAGCATATAAAACAGCTGCTGTCGATTATTTAACAATCTGTTAACTGTGTTTTGAAAGTCAAATAAGCTTTCAGATGTTTCACCAATAATGGATGAACTGTGAATATTTAATCCTTTGTCAATCGAAAGCTGAATCATTTTCAACGTTTCTTTTGCATTTGATAAAGCGTTCATCTGGTATCCTAAGTCTCTTGGAAAAAAGATAAAAACCCTATTGGAATGATTAAGAAAGTGAACAGCTAAAGGATTTAGTCTTTCTAATAATTCACCCACAATATTAGAAACTGCAAAATATAGGGTTTCTTCTGGAAATAAATCTAAAGGATGATGATGGATTGATAACAGTGTTACAATATATCCTTTGTCCGCTATTAAGCCAAATTTTTTGCTATCACTTTCCCATTCAGCTTCCTTTTTATAATAGCCATTATTTATTAATCTTTTTATGAATGCAGTCTTTTCTTTTTCGATATTTTTATGAAGGATATGCTGTAATTTTTGTTCTTTTTGTTTATTATTTTGCATGGTGTCGAGTTGTATTTTAAATTTCTGAAGTAATTCATATAGCTCTTCTAGTTCAAATGTATCCTTTACTAAATAATCGCTGACCTGTAATTTAAGTGCTTCTCGGGCATAATTAAATTCTGTATGGCAGGATAACAAAGCAACTTGCAAGCTTCCATTCATCGACTTCAGTTTTCTTGTTAATTCAATTCCATTCATCTTAGGCATGCCAATATCAGAAATTAGCACATCAGGCATTGATTCTGCTGCCTTTTCTAAGGCACTTACTCCATTATCATGGGTACTCATCACTTCAAAGCCAAGGCTTTTCCAGTCAATTGTTTTCGTCAATAGCTCTAATACCGGATAGTCATCATCTACAAGCATCACTTTATACATTCTTTTTTCCACCTTTCATTGGGATTTTCAAAATGACTATTGTGCCATTTCCAAGTTCGCTTAAAATATCCATATTAAAAGCTGGTCCAAAGGTAATTGATAATCTTTCATAGACATTGGCTAAGCCTAACGACGAGAATCCTTTCACTTGCTGCTTTCTTTGCGGATTCTCCAGTGATACGGCCTGAAAAGTTTTTTTCTTTAATTGTTCTAAATCCTCTTTTTTCATTCCTAGACCATTATCTTCAATCGTAATGATTAACATCTCATTTACTATCGCTGCATGGATTAAGATTAATCCATCAGACTGATTAAATCCATGAATAATCGAGTTTTCAATAATAGGCTGGAGAATAAACCTTGGAATTTCAAATGAATAAGCATCTTGATCGACATCCATCTCTAAGGAAACTTTTCGATTTTGTCTCCTATTCATAATGTGCACAAAATCGACTAGAATTTCTATTTCCTCTAAAAATGTGATTATTTCTTTATTCTTATCAATAGTTATGCGCAGTAACTTTGTAAGAGATGTGATCATATTAGCACTTTCTTTGTCTCCTCTTATCATTACCTTCATGCGAATGGAATTTAATACATTAAACAAAAAGTGAGGATTTATTTGCGCTTGCAGCATCGCAAATTCTGCTTTTCTTTTCCTAGCTTCCGTTTCCGTTATTTCTTCAATTTTTGTATTAATATGGTCTAGCATCAGATTAATTGATTTACTTAGCCTGCCTATTTCATCCTTCCCTTTAATTTTTGAACGGACAATCAAATTACCTGCCTGAACTTTATCAGCCAGTTCTGCTAAATATTCCAGTGGTTTCGTAATAGTTTTCATTGAATAGGTAAGTAAAAGCAAGAAAAGCATAAATGATAGTACTTGTATAAGAAATACTTTCTGAAATATCCCATTTATTTTATTTATCGATTGTTCATACGGAATAAATGACACTAATCTCCAATTTGAAAAAGATAAAGAACGTTCGGTGACGATATATTCGTTATCTTTCATTTTCAGAACTTCTGATCCATCTCGATTGAATAACTTAGACCGATAGGTGAAAACACTTCCTATTTTCTCGTCATCACTATGCGACAAGATTTTACCAGATGGATTAAGCATCATGACATCGTTATATCCATCCATTTTATTAAATACTTCACTTAGTTTATTTTCCATGATGGTGACAACGACATATCCATAGATTTGGATGCCCTCATCCCTTAAGGTGCGGACAATTGAAATTTGATAAGGATTATTCTTTTTTTCCAATTCAAAAATCGTTGGCTGGGATTCAATCCAAGTAGATTCATATCCAACCGCTTCTTCGATGTCTTCATACCACTTTTCTTTAAATAAATCTCTTGGATCAAATTCAGCGATATTATAGTTTGTGAAGTATTTCCCATTTTTCAATAATATGGTAACATAGGATTTCTCTCCTACTAGTGTGATATTCTCAATGGTACGGTTTATTTCATTTTCCAATAGATATTGATCATAGCCATCCTTGTCAGCAGCACTTTTCGCTAATCCTTTTAATACCGTATTCATTTTCGGATCAAGCTGCACGAAGTTAGCAACATAAAGCATATCGCTAAATAGCTTTTCTATATATTCACTTGTAATATTCAGCTCTCTATTCGCATTAGAAAGTGCCTGTTCCTTCACTGTATTTTTTGTCATATAATTATAAATTAAAAGCGAGATAACTGCTGGAATAACCAAGCTGATGATAGAAATTAAAAGGACCTTATAACGAAAAGAACGGGGAGTCCACATATTTTTTAACCAAATAAGCAATATGTTTCCTCCCCTCATCTTGTTTTTTTATTTATTGCTATCGATTAATTCTTGTACTCTTTCATTTGTCACCTTTATTGTTTCATCGATATCTTGTTCATCAAAAATTAATTTTTCATATTCTTCATTCACTACTTTGTAAATTTCAGCCTGATAAGATACTGGTGATACTAGTTTAGAAGATTTCGCATTTGAAAGAACATTCGTTAAAGATTCTTTGTCCACCTTTTCTGGGTTTAGCGTATCAGCCAATATATTGTCAATTATTTCTCCAAATTGATCATTACTTACATTATTCCAAGATGGAATATTTTTTCCTTGTAAAATTTGTCCTTCCGTTGTATACCAACGAATAAATTTATAGGCTTCTTCTTTATGTTCTGAGTTATTGGCGACTGCCATAAAGTCAGTAGTTACCGGAGTATATCCTCCTTCTGCGTCACTCGTGTTCTTTGGATAAGGAGCAACTGCGACGTTAAACTCCAATGGGAATTGGTCCGTTCCCCCCAATTCTGTATTCATCCAGCTGCCAATTAGTACTGTACTAGCATCCTGGTTAAAAAATTGATTTCGATAATGAAGTTTTTGAGACATGATATCGGTATACGGGACAGCTGATTTATCGACTTTTTCCATTTGATAGCGTATTTCCAGTGTCTTCTTAAAGAGCGGATTTTCAAGATTGGAGCTGCCATCTTCTTTAATAAATTCTGTATTTTCTGCTTCACTTGCTAATGCTAGTTTCATAAATTCTAACCATCCGCCATTTTGCGGACCAAAGAAAAATGTTCCATAATGATCATCCGTTGTTAATTCTTTCGCATACGTTTGAAATTCATCCCATGTCCAATCTGTCGGAACTTCTAAGCCTGCTTTATCTAAATGGTCTTTATTTAATAAAACATACCATGGATTAAATTTACCTGGTAAAGCATAATATTTATCACCAATTTTGGTATCTACTTTATATTCATCCGTGACTGTGTAGCCCTCTTTTTCAATAAATTCATCAATGGGAGCCACCATTCCCATACTCACACGCTGTGCATAGCTTGCTGTATCACTAAACATTAGTACATCTAGCTGTTCACCAGAAGCAGCAGCTAAATCTAGCTTTTTAATTGCCTCTTGTGTATCTCCCTTTTCACTTAAGATGACTAAATCCACATTTATATCTGGATTTGCCTCTTCAAAAGCTGCAATTGTCTTTTTCCAGTTATAAGATGCTTCATTACCATGAGTGTGGAATTTAATTGTTACTTTTCCATCTTCATTGCCAGAAGCTTTTTCTGATTCTCCACTACTGCATGCTGTCATGACTAAAGTAAGAATGAAAACAAAAATTGATAGCTTCCAAAATTTTCTTTGCATCTGTTTATTCCCCCTACGTATTATATCATGTAAACCCTTACAGGAATAGATTAACAGAAGTTCCCATGTTACCAATAAAAATAATTTTACTTATCCGGCAACAATTTTTACTTTTAATTTTAACACTATAGGAGGAATACAATTTTCTCCTTCGCTCTATTAACTTTGAAACCTCCCTTCCTGTAATTTCGTTATTCTTATTTCAGCCATCTTCGTAAAGATCGGATTAGAGAAATATAAAAGAATAGTAGCGAGTCCACTACCTATAAAAAGCAAACCAGCACCTGAAAATACTACGCCTAAAAAAAGCATCGTAAAGACACCGATGGTCATGGACAACGTATGGAGTGGATGAGTACATGCAAGCAGAAAGGCTACTTTAAAATATTGAAAAAGCTTCAATTCATAATGAACATATACAGGAAACAGATAGAGCAACGTCAATAAGAAAAGAAACACTCCGCCAACTAACATTCCTATTAATCCAACATTTATTGATCCTTTTAGCGACGCGATGATTCTCCAATCGATATAAAGGAACATGATAAAAGCAAACACAACTGCTCCTAATTTATTTGCTTTACCGAATTCTTGCTTAAATGTCTGCCAATACGTGTGCAATACTGGAATATCTGTTTCCTTTTGAAGCCATTTACGAATAATAGTCATCATTGCTACAGTAGAAGGGAAAAGGCCCCCAATAAAGAGGCCCATTGCACTGAAAATAATCCAAAGTAAATTAATATAAGCTAATCTCGTAATCCATTGACAGACATCATAAACCTTTCCAGACCATCCCCCAATTTCTGCTTTCATGAATCAATCCCCCATCTCATCCTATATAACTTAATCTAAATGAAACACTTCCTCCAACTTATGTGACACAGGACTATAATCTTCATTCGTCTCCATAATTGGCGCCATGTACTTCCACCATTTTCTGCATATTGCCGTTTGGGATATCGCATCATATGCCGCCTCGTCCTCTACTTCTAAATAAGCAAATAACACTTGGGATTCATGATGAAGATAAATGGAATAATTGGAAGCGCCATGTTGCTTCAGCGCCTCTTCCATTTCTGGCCAAAGCTCATCATGCCTCTTTTTGTATTCGTTTTCATATCCAGGTTTAATAAACATAATCGATGCTAATCTTTTCATTGTATCTCCTCCTATTTTTCAGAACTAAATTCAAATTCTAGATATACACGAAAATTCCTGCTTAATTTCTTAAGAGAGAGATCAAGTAATAGCACTTCTTCTCCTTTATTAAAATGGTTAACAAACGAATCTCTTTGTATACTTACCTCATAGTAATTGGAATCAAAATAAATATGGATGCAAGATTCTCCTTTGATACTTATTCCACCATCAAATCTTTCAACCGAAACATTGGGCAATATAAAGCGTTCAATGATGGATTTTGGCTCTTCAGAAAACTTAAAAATGTCTTCCACGATTAATTTTGGAAACTCTGTTTTAATCCAGGTGAATTTCCGCGAGACATTTAATAGAGATGTATCTCTATAAGCTTTTGTCATATCCAATTCAAACAAATCTCTCTTTCTATCAGAATTGGCAGTGACTAACCGAGCATAACTGGCTTTTCCTGCTTCTTGGTAAGAATGATTGATAATAGGGACGGAATGGCCTTTCGAACTATTACATAAATAAGTGTATCTATTCTCATTAAAATAGTCCTTCGTATATAAGCCACTTCCCAAATCCTGCAGCATAGTTGTCTTATTGGCTTGAAGGATAAAATGTCCGATATCATTATGATTATGCGGCTCATTGTTGCTTCCCCCTTTAGCTGCAAAAGTAAAAGACCCTGCATTTGATTGAACTCTAGAGATTAACCACTGGGAGTCCTCAGAAATAAACGTTCCTTCTTCCCATTTGCTTGGTGATAATGACGAATCAAACCATAATAACGCGCGGATAGCTGGTGCCCATCTGCTGCAATGATCATCTTGATAACGCGCATATAATGAACGTTCTGGAACGATAACATCCTCATACTGCTTTGCTAAGAAATGACTCATCCCTATATGTACTTTTGCTTTGGGCGGTGCATCAGAAAAATTCACCACTAAATCCTCCTCTAAAAACGATCGTTGTTGAAAAAGGGAGATTTGGTGAACTTTTTTCTGCATAAACAAGTTAATCATTCCATCCGATCTCTGGTTTATTAGGTCGGCAAAATAGGAATAAAATCCAAATCCATATTGCCAATATAAATATCCTTCCATACATATTCCGTCTTCTGTAAAACCATTTAAATAATTTTCCATTACAGGGAGAACTTTTTCTAAAATAAGCGCAAGTTCTTTGGAATCTTGGATTAAATGGATGGCAGCTGAACCGATAGAACCCCCACAAACAGCAGCCCAATTATGGGTTTCTATTTCCCATTTGAAATTCCCTTCGAGAAAAGGAATAAACGTACGATTATATACCTCTTCATAAATTCTTTTCCCTATTAATGGATCTAAATATTCTTTTGTCAGTGTATATATTTCACTTAATGCAAAGGCTGTTTCAGCTGAAAATAAGTCAATTGTATAAGTAGAATCTTGTTTTTCTGTAAGTGAATATAACTGACCACAATCAGTTTCTGGACTATTTATAAGATGAGCAGGTAAACACCATGAGAATTCATTACAAATAGACCAAATAATATCTTGCAGTACTTTACGAAATTCTTCCTTCTCTGGTTCAAGAAGTAACATGATTGCATATGTATTCAATTTTCTTCTTTTCCGAAAATATGCTGTTTCATATTCTATTCGAGTACCTGTTGTTCCATATAACTGAAACAAAGAATACGGCAGTTCTTCATTATTTATTTTTTCTTGTTGAATCTGCTTTAATGTCTCTCTTACTTGTTTTAGAATATCAGCAAAATCAGCATTACGTTGAATGGATTTCCACCATGCTTTTTTGACTTCAACATTTGGAAAAAACAAAGAATAATTCCCATTTAGCTTCTCCAGCAACTCTTCGAAAGTCAATAATAACCCCTCCCTTTAGCCTTTTACTCCCCCTAACGCTATCCCCTCAATTACTTGTTTCTGCCCAATAATAAATACGATTACGAGCGGTAAAATAGCTGAGACTGCTGCAGCCATAATCAAGGAGTAAAATTCGCCATTGATTGTCGTAAACTTCTGCATTGCAAGCTGTATCGTCAATAAATGATCCGAGCGAAGAAAGATTAATGGGTTTTGATAATCATTCCATGTCCAAATAAATCGAAGGATGGCATAGGTGGCTATGGCTGGCTTTACAATCGGAAGAACGACTCGCCAGAAAATCTTCCAGTGTCCAGCTCCATCGATTTTTGCAGCTTCAACAAGCTCATTCGAAACGCCCATAAAAAACTGTCTAAGCATAAAAGTACCAAGCACACTAAAGCTTCCTAATAAGATTAACCCTAAATGACTATCAAATAGCCCGATTTTACGGTAAATAATAAATTGCGGTACTAAAATTGCCTGTGCAGGTACCATATAAGTAGCTAATACAATTAAAAACAAGAAATTACCTAGCCGAAAATTCACTTTTGAAAAACCATAGGCTGCCAGCGCAGAAACAGTTACTGAAATAGCAGTAGTACATACTGTCACTTTTATGGTATTCCAATAATAAATGTAGAATGGATTTTCCCCAAACCAAACTTCTCTATAATTGTTGAAACCATTCCATCTTTCTGGAATCCATTGTATGGGAAATTTAAAAACGTCTGCTTCTATCTTAAATGATGTAGAAAGCATCCACACAAACGGCAGAAGAAACATAATACTTATCATTAACATGACGACTGTCATTATCGCTTTATTTATTGATAGTGATTTAAGCATCCGCAAACCCTCCTTAATAATTCACCCATTTTTTCTGTCCTAACCATTGAATGAGTGTAATAGCAAAAACAATAAAGAATAAAATAACGGCCATTGCAGAAGCGTGACCTATATCTAAATTAACAAAAGCAGTATCGTATAGGTTCCATACAATCATGCTTGTAGCGTGCATTGGTCCTCCTTTTGTTAAAACAGATATTAAATCAAATACTTTAAAGGTTGAAATAATACCAGTAATCAACAAGAAAAAAGTAGTCGGTGAAACCATTGGTAGCGTAATGTTCTTAAATTTCACCCATGCGCTTGCTCCATCAATATCAGCGGCTTCATATAGGTCTCGTGGAATGGACTGCAGTGCAGCTAAATAAATGATCATATTAAAACCAATCGAAATCCAAATTTGTATAAACATAATGGAAACTAATGCAAAGCTTGGATCTGCAATCCATTTGGGAGGATTATCAATGCCGAGTGACATAAGCACTTGATTAATCGGGCCTAAAGATGGGTGAAACAATACTTGCCATACTACTGCAATTGCCACCACACTTGAGATATACGGCATAAAGAATGCTACTTTAAAATAACTCTTAAAATAAACATTTCGATCGATTGCAATAGCTAGAAACAAAGAAATAATCATACAAATTGGTACCGTTAACATAAAAATAGCATTGTTCATTAAAGAGCGTATAAATATCTTATCTTGAAATAAATCAACAAAATTTTGTAATCCTACCCATTTCAATTGCGAAATATTAGTAATAAAACTCCAATCCGCAAGACTTAAAATGAAGGTTGCAACAATTGGCAGTAAGACAAGGATGGAAACACCAATTAACATTGGTGAAACAAACGCAATCCCCGCCCAGTTTTCATTTTTCACATTTTTACTTTGCCGTTTTTTCTTAGCTGGCTTTACTATATCTGAAGTCTTAACCTCTGTGCTAGCACTCATGGTACTCACCTCTATCATCTTATTTTCTTTCATTATAGTAAAAATGATAGCACTTACATTAACGTTATTTTGCTCTATACAGAGACAATATTTACTTCTTTCATTTGGTTTGTAACAATGGAGGGTGTTATCATGAGGATGAATGAAGGTATAAAGAAAAGGTTGGTTTGTGACAAATTTATAATGGTCGTCTCCTTTGCAGCAAAAAAAGAGGAAAAACCATTCCAGTTGATTTTTTCCTCTTTTCGTCTTTTTCTACTCCGTTACTCGGAATTTCAGTTTTGTTTCAGCATGATATGTTTCTCCTGGCTTTAAAACAACGGATGGAAATTGAGGATGATTGACTGCATCGGGAAGCCCCTGCGTCTCCAAGCATACCCCTAAATACTTTTTAGCTATTACCCCATTGAAACGATATTGATCCTCTAACATATTCCCTGTATAAAGAACGACTGCAGGCTGATTTGTAATTAACGACATTTCCCGTCCACTTTCTCGATCTCGCAAAATAGCAGAATGAGAGCCGTTTTCTGCAAACACAAGTGGATGATCGTATCCATTTCCTACTATTCTATTTTGTTCAAAATCATTGTCCTTTCCTTCTTTCAATGCCTTGCCTTCTGCAAAATCAAATGGAGTGTTATTTGTTGGAATCATTTTTCCGGTCGGAATAAAATCTTCCCTAAGCTCTAGAAAGCGATCGACATCTGCAATCAGCTCGTGCTCTAAAATATCTCTTTTGTTATTACCGCTTAAATTAAAATAAGAATGATTAGTTACGGTAACAGGTGTTTCTTTATCCGTTTTCCCGCTATAAGATAAGATTATTTCATTATCATTTGTTAATAGATAATCTACAGTTAAGTCAAAATTACCTGGATATCCTTCTTCTCCGTCTGGACTATGATATGTATAACGGATGCCTATTGCATCATCCTTTTCTACTATTGAAGATGCAAAGACTACTTCACTCCATCCTATATTTCCGCCATGCAAATGATTAGGAGGGGTATTGGTATTCAAGCGGTACTCTTTTCCATTAAGTTCAAATTTTCCTTCTTTAATTCTTCCAGCAACTCTTCCTACAATGGCACCTAAATATGGCCCTTTATTTTCTCGATACTCTTCTAATGTTTCAAAACCAAGCACTACATTTTCCTTGTTTCCTTCTTTATCAGGTACGATTATCTTCGTAATAATGCAGCCATAATTCATACTAGAAAAACTCATTCCGTTATTATTTGTAAAAGTAAATTCCGTTACATCTGCTCCATTTACTTCTCCCATTGATCTTTTGCTGTAATTCATATGAACCTCTCCTCTTTAAGTATATTCTCTACATCTTTCCTATTACTCAAATGAATATCTTTACCCTAAAATCTAAGTCTGAAATCGCCTTCATTTCACTTTTCAAAAAAAATTTCATGACATTAGTAGTATCTAATGTAGTTTGTTTAACATATTAACTATTCTATTTATCTATTTTACTTTATTTTATCAAACTTGATAATATCTTTTTTTACTAGGAAGACAGAATTTCACAAAAAAAAGCTGCCAACACCTCTGGTTGTTAACAGCTTTCTACTATTATTAATGGACTCTTACGGCGAATGTTTCATATGGCTTTAACTGTAATTTCGAAAAGTCAGCATGCTGTCGGTGATAGTTGCTAATGATGATATCCTCACTCTCGCCAAACACAGGCATATTTAGACTTCTTTCTTGCGCACTAAAGTTAGCAATTACAATCCATGTCTCTCCTTCAAACTTGCGAGTATAGGCAAAAATTTCTTCTTCTGTATCTTCGATTAATTCGAAATCTCCCCATACAATGATTGGGTTATCCTTTCTTAATTGAATCAAAGATTGATAGCAATAAAAGACAGAATTAGGATCTTCTAAATTATTTTTCACATTTATCTCCGTATAGTTGGGATTTACATGAAGCCAAGGTGTCCCTGTGGTAAAACCGCCATTTTCCGTATCATCCCATTGAAGAGGCGTTCTTGCATTGTCTCTGCCTTTTACATTAATAGAATGAAGAATCTCCTCTTTCGTATATCCTTTTGCTAATCGCTCATGATACATATTAATGCTTTCAATATCATTTACTTGACTAATATCTGTGATCGGGCAATTGGTCATACCGATTTCTTCACCTTGATAGATGTAAGGTGTTCCTTTCATTAAATGCAAGAGAATGGCAAACATTTTTGCACTTTCTACCCGATATTCTTTATCATTCCCCCAACGCGAAACAATCCTTGGTAAATCATGATTATTCCAGAATAAGCTGTTCCAGCCCTCATTTCCAAGCGAAGTCTGCCATTTAGCAAGAATGGTTTTTAATTGATTGATTTCTAATGGCTTGAGATCCCATTTTTGTTTGCCTTCTTGCTTATCTAAACCAATATGCTCAAACTGAAAGACCATCGAAAGCTCTTTTCTAGCTGGATTGGAATATAATTTAGCAATCTCCGGTGTTGCTCCCCATGTTTCTCCTACTGTTAAAACATCATAATTGCCAAACGATTTTTCATTCATTTCTCGGATATAATCATGAAGCTTTGGACCATTTCCAGTAATACCGAGATCAGGTTGTTTTCCTACTAAATCAATCACATCCATTCGGAAGCCGCCGATTCCTTTGTCTAACCAATAGTTCATCATTTTCCAAACTTCTTCTCGGACTTTTTTATTTTCCCAGTTTAAATCTGGTTGTCTTTTACTAAATAAATGTAAGAAATATTGGCCGCTTTCTTCATCATATTCCCAAGCAGAACCACTAAAAGTGGATTTTAAATCATTTGGAGCTTCGCCATTTACTGGGTCACGCCAAATATAATAATCGCGGTATGGATTGTCTTTTCCTTTTTTTGCTTCTATAAACCACTTATGTTCATCGGACGTATGATTGACTACTAAATCCATGACAATTTTAATTCCTTTTTCATTCGCCGCAGCAATTAATTCATCCATGTCTGCCATTGTGCCAAATTCATCCATAATATCTTGATAATCACTAATGTCATAGCCATTATCATCATTTGGTGATTTATATACAGGGCTTAGCCAAATTACATCAATGCCTAGCTTTTGCAAATAATCCAAACGATTAATGATTCCTCTTATATCGCCAATTCCATCCCCATTACTATCTTGAAAGCTTCTTGGATAAATTTGATATACAACCGATGTTTGCCACCATTTCTTTTCCATTTCGTTACCCACTTTCTATTCATTATTCGTCTAAGCGTAAACGTTTACGTTTAACTTAAAAAAATTTAATGCTTCCAATGTTTTACTGATGCTCTTTCTACTATATTAAATGGAAGCATTTCTGTTTTTACTGCTGCCTTTTGCTGAATTGCCTCAATTATTTTGAAACAGCCCTTCTCTCCCATTAATCGGAATGGCTGCTCAATGGCCGTTAAGGGTGGTACAGCCATTTCCGCAACTCTCGTATTATCGTAACCTATGACGGAAAGGTCCTCTGGTATTTTTATCCCTAATTCATAAGCCGCTGCAATGATGCCAAGTGCTACCTCATCACTTACACAAAATACTGCTGTTATTCCATTCTTTTCAGTACGAAAAGCATAAAGGGCTTCTTTTCCTGCCGTAAAACTATAGTCTCCTGCTTTTATGTCGTTAGCAGAAAAGCTTAATCCATGATCTTTTAATGCTTTTTTATATCCTTCGATTCTTGGAGTCCCAGCTACTCGATCGGAGTAATCAACACCTGCCAAGCCGATTTTTCGATGACCATGATTTATTAGATACTTTGTAGCAGCATAAGCAGCTTCATAATCATCTACTTTTATAAATGGTATTTGTTTATTCGGTGTATCTGTTGACAATAACACATATGGAATACTCAATGATTCAATAGCTTGAATTTGGTCTTCCATTAATGGAATGGATACAATAACAAGCCCATCCACTTTTCTTTCTTCCAGCATCTTCAAGCAATGAATTAAACGATTACCTTTAACTCCTGCATGAGATAAAATAACACTAAAACCTTGTTTTTGTGCCACCTTCTCTATTCCATTAACAATATCTGCATAAAAAATGGTTGATACACTCGGCATTATAATACCAATTAAATTACTAGATTTTTTTACTAAGCTTCTCGCCATTTCATTTCTTCGGTAACCTAGTTCTTCTGCGATTTGGAGGATTTTCTTCTTTGTCTCTTCGTTATAACCACCTGCTCCATTTAAAACTCGCGAAACAGTTGCTGTAGACACCTTTGCAGCATTTGCTATATCTTTTATCGTTATCGTCATTTTTTTCATCCTTTACGTAAACGTTTACGTTGCTTCCACTATAACATAAAAATATACTGCTTACAACACCCGAATGATTAAGAAATAGTTAGTTTGATAGCAGGGATTATTCTTTTTCTATTATGTAGTCAGTTAAACAGATCGGTAAATTTATGCAAGACAACGCTATCTATATAAAAACTTGATTAATATTTTATTCTCAGATATATCTTCGTGAAAGAACAGTGAAATACACTGAACGAAACTATATAAAATCAACGACAAAACAATAAGGATACGGAAAAGCACAATAAAAAACCACCTCAAAGGATGAACTGCACCCCAATTGTTAGACACAAACTAACAGTTGGAGGTGCAGTTTTTATATGTCTAAATTTAATATAGAGGAAAAAATAGAAGCAGTTATTCGTTATCTACAGGGAACGGAGGGGGTAAAATTTATTGCGAAATCCATAGGGGTACATCATACAGTCTTATTAAATTGGATAAAACAATATGAATATCATGGTGCCGATGCTTTAATAAAACCCTATACATCTTATACAACACAGTTTAAACTAGACGTACTGAATTATATGAGAGAGACAGGGACGTCTATAAGGGAAACTGCTGCAATATTTAACATTGCAACACATAGTACCATTCTAAAATGGCAAAAAGGTTTTGAATTACATGGAATTGACGCCCTGAAACCAACACAAAAGGGGCGCCCACCAATGAAAAAGGAAACGAATAAACCTCAACCAGTAGAAGGGTCTGAAGAAGCATTACGAGCTGAAAATGAACGTTTACGGATGGAGAATGCTTACTTAAAAAAGTTACATGCCTTAATTCAAGAAAAGGAAAAACTACAGAACAGGACAAAGCGCAAATAATTTATGAATTAAGGCAAGAATTTAAAGTGATTGATCTAGTAAAGGTCGCTGGTATTGCGCGTAGTACGTATTACTATTGGGTAAAACAAATGGATCGCCCAGATAAATATAAGGAAGTTAAAGAGTTAATTCAGGAGATTTTTGATGAACATCAGGGACGATATGGATATCGTCGGATCACATTAGAATTACATAACCGAGGCATCAAAATAAATCATAAAACAGTCCGCCGTCTTATGAATGAGATGGGATTAAAGTGTCTTGTGCGTATGAAAAAATATCGTTCCTACCGTGGGCAAGTAGGGAAAATAGCCCCAAATATTTTGGAACGTGATTTTAAAGCATCGAAACCAAACGAAAAGTGGGTAACGGATGTAACAGAATTCCATCTACACGGGGAGAAGCTATATTTGTCCCCCGTTCTAGATTTATTCAACGGAGAAATCATCGCTTATAACATAGAAAAGCGTCCTGTTTATCTACTTGTTTCGAAAATGCTGGACAAAGCTTTTGAGCATTTGAAAGAGGGTGACACCCCTATCCTCCATTCGGATCAAGGTTGGCAGTATCAAATGAAGAAGTACCAACATGCTTTAAAGAAACATGAGATTACTCAAAGTATGTCACGTAAGGGGAATTGTTTAGATAACGCAGTCATGGAGAATTTCTTTGGCTTATTAAAGTCTGAATTACTCTATTTAAAAGAATTTGAGAGTATGGAGCATTTTAAAGAAGAATTAGAGAATTACATTCACTACTATAACCACAAACGGATTAAGACAAAATTAAAAGGCATGAGTCCGGTGCAATATCGAACTCATGCCCTAGTAGCTGCCTAAATCCCGTGTCTAACTTTTTGGGTTCAGATCAAAAAGGAAAGGTGGTCAATGCACTTAGTCTATTATTTACTGCTATTATTTGTTGGAAAATCGCCTTTCTCCCAATTAGTAGGACCTTCATTGCTTGGGATAAATTTGCTCCAATATTCACCAGTCTTCTTATCGAAAATGATAATATTATTCTCATTTGCAGGAACTAATTCATATCTATAATCCTCATTAACATTTTCTACTTTTATAGACTCTTTACCAAATGCAGACAATATGAACAAACCTAATATGGTGAAACCTATTATTATCACTAACCCAAAAATTATGGATGAACTATTTTTCATTTTTCTACCTCCATGCCTAATTTATGATAAAAATTGGTTTTCATTTTTTTTAAATTCCTTTTTACCTTACTAAATAAAGCCTATCCTTTTATTTTAATTTTACTTTTATATCTCCTTTAATATAGTTTGGATAAGCAGCCAATTTGAGCTTTAAAGGATTTTTATACATTGTGTTATCAAAAGATAAAATCCAACTTATTTCTTTGTGCGAGCTTCTACTTTCTATCTTAGAAATGGATAATTCTTTTCCATCTGCAGCAATTGCAGTACTAAAGAGATCTTTTGGATCTTCCTCACTATTCGAATCCATAGAAAATTCCACTTGTGTTTTAGATGTTTTCCCTAATTTTAGCCTTTCATCTTTCGGATTGTTTATCAATGTATTTGTTTCTGTATTCACGATAACCATCGCTTCTTCTTTATCAATCGCCATTAGTTTATTGATCCGCAAATAAAGGTCCTTTGGTTTTTCAAAATAATTTGATTGGAGATAATACATTTTTTCATACTTACTCAAAGTTGTATTTACAACTCCATTTGCAATAGACGACCACACTTCACCGTTCTCATTTTCTAAGCGCATATCTTCAAATCCCAAAATTTCCTTTGTATTTGCTGGATCGAATGCTACTTTTACACCAATTCTTAAAGGATAGACAATCATTTCTTCAATCGTCATTTTTTGATTCTCTACTTCCACCACTTGGTTTATTGGATAAGTAATCTGCTTCTTTACATTTTCCTTTAGCTCAAAAGGAATCAGAAATTTTATTTCTCTGTTGTCTATTACTGTAATGAATTCAAAGTTAAACTTTAATTCCTTAAAGGAAAAAGGTTTAACAAATTGGTATTCCACCTTATCTTGAAATTCATTTTCGATATCATCAGCAAAAAAGACATTATTGCTTTGTGCATGCTCAGGAAATTCTTCTTTATTAAAAAGATTAACATCCTTTATCTTTCCACCAGTTAGAGACTTAGTAGACTGTAAGGTATAAAAAATATTTATTCCTGATTCATCTATAATCACTCCGTTAATCTTTAACGTTAAATCACCTTTTGTCTCAGAAACATCTACCTTTTGATAATAATCATTTTCGATAATGGCAGAATACCCTTTATCTTGTTCAATATAACCAATCAACCATTCCATTCCAGGGATGGACGATAGAGCATTTGCGAAGGTTGGAGAAATCCGAATAGATGTTACAAAGGAAATGATGATTATTGCAGCAATTGCAAGCCCGATTAATCTTTTTTGTTTTTTCTTCGCCCGATTTTTTTCCTGTTTAGCTTTCAAAATTCCGCTTAATATGGCTTCTTCTGCTTTTTCGAGCGGTAATGCTGCTTTTTCTAAATCAGCCTTTAACCTAGACAATCTTTGTTCCTCTTCTTCATACATGATCACTCGCTCCTTTCTCTTTAAAATATAGCCGAAGCGTTTTCAGTACTTTATGTAATCGAGACTTTACCGTTCCTTCTGGAATATTTTCCATTGCGGCGATTTCTTTGATTTTCGTATTTTGAAAGTATTTTAAATAGATTAATTGCTGGTCTTCACATGATAACATTCCAAGGGCTTCCTTTAATTCGATTAACGATTGGTTTTGGTGGACAGATACATCATATAGTTGTTTATCAGAAATAATCCGATTCTTCCTCTTTACTTGATCTTGACAGTAATTAATCATAATCCTTGTCAGCCATGTTTTTAAATAGGCTGGTTCCTTAATGGTATGTATTTTTTTATATGCCCGATAGGTTACTTCCTGCAAGGCTTCTATTGCCGCGTCTTCGTCTTTGAGAAATGCTAAAGCAGCCCTTAACAGTGATTCTTTATGTAATTGCATGACTTCCAGAAAGGCATCATCATCTCCTTTAATAGCTTTCCTGTTAATCTCTAATTCTTCCAATTAATCACCTCCTCTTTGTTCCTATACATTAGACTTTCTACTTTGGAAAAAGTTCACGAAAGTACTAAATTAAATTTCTTTTTATCTAAGAGCAAATTATACATGAAATTCCAAGCATAGAAAAAAGCCGCTAAGACAATGTCTTAACAGCTTCCTCTTCCTTTAATATAATCCCTCTGTTTCTTCTTTCGTTACAATATATATATTTTTCGTCTGTGTATAGCCTTCTAAGATGCTCTTATATGTTTCCCTGCCGATTCCTGATTTCTTGTAACCGCCAAATGGCGCTCCTGCTGGCAGTTGATTATACGTATTCACCCACATCCGGCCTGTTTCCACACCTCTTGCTACACGCAATGCTGTATTAATATCTCTTGAGAACACCGCTCCTCCAAGGCCAAACTCTGATTGGTTAGCCAGCTCAATAACCTCTTCTTCGGTCTTAAATTTAATGACTGCTGCAACTGGGCCAAAAATCTCTTCTTGGGCAATACGCATATCATTGGTAGCATCAGCTAAAATCGTCGGAGCCATAAATGCCCCATTTTCTAATCCGTTATTTATGAGCCTGCACCCACCTGTTACAACTCTAGCACCCTCATCTTCTCCAATTTTTACATATTCTAAAATTTGCTCTAGTTGGCGTTCATTTATTTGTGAACCCATCACGACATCTTCTTCCCAAGGCAAGCCAACTTTTACATCCTCAAAAGCCAGCTTCATTTTCGCAAGAAACTCCTCATAAATTCCTTCTTGGATAAAAATTCGAGAACCAGCACAGCATACTTGTCCTTGGTTAAAGAGGATGCCTAATTGAACCCCTTCTAAAGCTCGCTCCATTGGCGCATCGTTGAAGATGATATTTGCTGACTTTCCGCCCAGCTCAAGTGTAGAGGGAATAAGCCTTTTTGCTGCAGCCACAGCAACTTCTTGGCCAATTTCTGTAGATCCTGTAAAGGCAATCTTCGCGAAGCCCTCATGCTTTAACATATAGTCCCCGGAATGAGAGCCGCGACCAGTAATTACATTGACTACCCCTTTTGGTAAAACTTGATCTAATATTTTGGCCAGCTCCAGCACACTTAAAGAAGTAGAAGAAGATGGATGAATAACGACCGTATTGCCTGCAGCAATAGCTGGGGCGATTTTCCACGCAGCCATTAAAAGGGGAAAATTCCAAGGGATAATTTGTCCGACAACTCCGATCGGCTCTTTAATCGAAATTGATAGAGTATCTTCATCAAAGGCTTGGGCAGTTCCTTCTTCAGAGCGAATGACCCCTGCAAAATAGCGGAAATGGTCCGAACTTAATGGCACATCTATATTTCTTGTTTCTCTTAACGGTTTTCCATTATCCAATGTTTCTACTAACGCTAATTTTTCCGCATTTTCATCGATTAAATCGGCAATTTTTAATAGTAAGTTACTTCTATTTAATAAACTTACTTTTTTCCAGGATTTTAAAGCTTCTGTTGCTGCATCCACTGCTTGATCAACATCTGTATAGGTTGCATCAACAAAGTCAGCTAGCTTTTCGCCGTTACTTGGATTGAAGCTTGCCATCAGCTTCCCTTCCGAACCCTTTTGCCACTGTCCATTAATATAAAGACCATACTCTGCGTCCAATATAGCTGCTGCATTTAAAGAAATTACCATTTTCAAATCCCCTTTTTCATATATTTAAAAATAAGGTATTGATTACACTGAACATTAAAGGGAAAGTTCCAACCTTATTTTTATCCTGGTTTCAAAACGCCTATAAGAATGCGTTTACAAATGCAATTAATCAAAGATTGCTTCCAATGTGATAACTTTAACAAACTAGCAGATAATTAAATTATAAAATCCAGTATTAGGAATGTCTAATAATAACGTTGTACTTCTTTTTGTTACAATCCCAATTGCCGGAAATAGTTTTTGCTTTCTTTTTTAAAGACTTGAAATACTAAAAAGGACATGCGGCTTCCCACATGTCATGTTCTTCTTGCTTTAATAATCATAGTAGTTGGAAATTTCCTTGCTTTGTATAAGGAATAATAGCGATGAGAGATTTCAGCCTCGACCGTTTCCAAGCTTTTGGAAAACTCGCTTTCTATAACAGATTCAATTGTAAATCCTGCTTTAATCAATTCTTTTATAAAAGTACTCATTCTTACTTTGGGTAAGCCCCTTTGTCCGCCATATAAAGCAAAGAATGTCCGCTGCCACAGCCGATATGTAAGGATTTTTTATTTGTTGCCTTCGTTCTTCTTTTGTTTGCTAAACGTGCCATAACTAGGTAGTGCATAAATCCCGTTAAAATGATGGGCTGCTTGATTCCAGCTTTTTTATTTTGTTGTAAAATATCTCTCTTCATATTCCCCTCCTCTACCATACTTACCGATTCTATATTTTTTTCACTTACCTGCTTGCTTTTTCCTATGAGAAAAACCCGCCAAAACGGACGAGTTTTTTCTCATTCTTATTTTATTTCTATTAAATATTCTCTTGCTTTAAACCATCGATAATATTCTCTTTCTTAATTTTGCTGACTGAATATAGCATAGCAGAAGCGACAATGATAAATATCGCAATAACTACATAGAGAATACTCATCCACGGAAGCGCAAAACCATATTCAAATGTATTGCTTATCGACCAGTATATGATAGCTATTACTCCAATACTAATTGGAAGACCATACATCAATGCTTTTATTCCATAAAAAATGCTCTCAAAATAGATCATTTTATTAAAGCCAGTTGGGGTCATTCCAACCGAACGCAGCATGGCAAATTCCCTTTTTCGCAAAGAAATGCTTGTAGAAATGGTATTAAAGATATTGGCAATACTAATTAATGAGATGAGCGTAATAAACCCATACATAAAGACAGACATCATCATAATCATCTGCTCTGATTGCTTACGATCTTTTTCGACATTGTAGATATAGACCGAGCTTGTTTTTAGATCTTCTAATTCCTCTTGGGTTTTCTCTGGATTATCGCTGTTTAAATAGAGCGTGTAATTCATATCCATATTTTCATTTTTAAATAATTCCTTTGCTACCTCGTCGGATATAATCATGGTAATTGTTCCATGACTATTAGCATCAATCCCCATTATCGTTTCATTGGTAAAAGTACCAATTTGAATCTTATTAAACTTTTCATCCTTTTCCTTGTCAAAATTGTAGCGATAGAGATCCATATAATCACCAGGTTTTGCATTTATCACTTTTTCTTCCACAAATTTCTTTTCATATGGATCAAAATAAGAAACGTTCTCTATTACAATACCTTTTGGAACATTAGGATTCGTATATTCTTGGGAATTAAAGCCTGCAGTTTTAGCATATTTCTGCAAAGCTGTATCAGATAGCACAAAGAAATTCACATTAAATGATAGTTTACCATTCTCAAGAATAGTTTTATCTTTCTTCACTTTTTCCTTATTATTTTTACTTAATACATCTTCAGCAAGATAAGTGTTCACATAGGTGCTTTTAATTACATTACTTTTTGTAACACTAGGTGCATTGGCTAAAATCTGCATCTCTTCCTCTGTAGTATTAGAATCAGCAGACACTGCAATATCATAATCAATATTTTTCTGTGATAGCCCAACTGATTTTTTCATATTATCTGTGAAATATGCTACAGTTAAGAAAAGCAAAATACTTATAACCAACGAAAAAACAGTTGTTTGATATCTTCGTTTATTACGTTTTAAATTTTTCAAGCCAATTTCCGCTTCTAAACCAAATACCTTGCGCACAAGTTTAGAAGTTTTTACTTTTTTTCCAGTTAATTTAATATCTTGTGTTTGTCTTATTGCATCTATTGCTGAAATCTTTGATGCCTTTCTTGCTGGCAGATAGGTAGAAATAAAAATTGTTACAATGGAAATCAGAATGGAAAATAAGATGGAATAAGGCGTTACTACTACATTCAGGCCTTCTGTAGTGTTTAAAGCTACTTTAAAATATTTATTTATAAAATAGAATGTCGCACCAATTCCTGCTAGTCCCGCAAGGATTCCTATCGGGATGCTGATGCCTCCTATAACTGTGCCTTCAAAAAACACTGAATTTCTTTTTTGTTTCTTAGTTGCGCCGACACTAGAAAGCATGCCTAAATGTCTTGCCCGTTCTGACACACTGATGGCAAAAGCATTATAAATCAATGCCACAGAACCAATTACAATTACAAGTATGATAATTCCTAATAGAGAATACATCGTAACAAGCACATTATCATGTGAAGATACTCCCTCATAACGCAGGAGCTCATCATTAAAATTTACTTTGGCAATAGATAATTTCTTTGCTAAGGATTCCAAGTCCTCATATAAAGATTGCTTTACCTTTTTCATGACTACACTTGCATTGACGCTGCTGTTAGTCGTTAACTCCTTTTGGTCCAAATAGCTAATTACTGTATAGCCTGGTGCCCATGAAGATTCCCATGATGGGGTTTCCATAATCCCCACAATTTTAAATGTAGCTGCTTTTGCTTGCTGGATTTCCTCCGTTTTTTCTCCTTCTTCATTCCTTTGCAAAGGATCTGTTTGTGTTAATATCGTATCTTCTCCATCTGATTTTAAATGTCTTTCCCCAATACTAACTTTTATTTCCTCACCGATGGCATAAGAACTATTCCCTTTCTTCCTCATTTCATCAGATATGATAATTTCATCCGCGGATTTTGGATACGTTCCTTCTTTTAAACGAATTGGAAATTGCTCAAATCCTTGCTCATCATATTGTTTAAAAAATAAGTACGGTTTATTTTCGTTTTTCGAATCCTTCCATTCCGCATAACCCAAATCACTTGATAAGATAACTTTTTCAATTTTGCTATCTTTTTTTATCTCTTTAGCTTGCTCGCTATTCACACCTATAAACTGCGCATGCCATTCTCCGCCCCTTGCTATCGTATCTCTTTTTAATAGATCAATAAAAGAAACACCAAGAGTGGCAACAGCTGTCAACATACTGACAGAAATAATAACGCCAATAATCGTCACTAGCGTTCTTCGCTTATTCTCCTTTAAATTTCTCAAAGTAAGTTTATTCATTATATTCATGGACGAATCACCTCATTTTTGGCGATTTTTCCATCCTCAACAGAAATGACACGATCCGCTTGTAATGCAATCCGTTCATCATGGGTAATAACAATAAGTGTTTGATTATAGGTTTTATTAAACATTTTTAATAGTTCCATAATCTCTTCACTATTTTTACTGTCTAAATTCCCTGTAGGCTCATCTGCCAGCATAATTGCGGGATTACTGATAAGTGCTCGTCCAATGGATACGCGCTGCTGCTGTCCCCCTGATAATTGATTAGGCAGGTGATCTAATCTTTGCTGCAGACCTAATATCGAAACAATGCGATTAAATTGTTCTTTATCTACCTTGTGATTATCTAATAGAAGAGGCAGCGTAATATTTTCTTCTACCGACAAAATGGGGATTAAGTTATAAAATTGATAGATAAGACCAATTTGTCTTCTCCTAAAAATAGCTAATTGTGTTTCATTTAATTGATATATATCTGTATTATCTACAAAAACTTTTCCACTTGTTGGTCTATCTACTCCACCTAGCATATGAAGCAAAGTCGATTTCCCTGACCCAGATGGTCCAATTATTGCTACAAACTCCCCCTTATTAACAGAAAAGGATACGTTATCCAATGCTTTAACAGCTGTTTCCCCTTTTCCATATACTTTAGACAGATTTTCTATTTTTAAAATTTCCATTTATTCGCCCTCCAATTACTTGATGCTCTTAGTCTAACTGTCTAAAGTGACTATTGAGTGACTTTAAAGTGACAATTTAGTCACTTTAAATGGTTATAGCTTTTTTGTGTTTATTTATGATGGTATTGGGGGCTCCTTTGGATGAACACTACTTTTTCTTGCTGCCGAACAGATATGGATTTCATCCTCTATATGAACACCATTTTTCCTTCCGGTCGAACCAATTTTGGCTTTCATTCCCTCTATGAACACCACTTTTCCTTGCTGTCGAACCAATTTTGGCTTTCATCCTCTTTATGAACACCACTTTTCCTTCCGGTCGAACCAATTTTGGCTTTCATTCCCTCTATGAACACTACTTTTCCTTCATGCCGAACCAATTTTGGTTTTCATCCTCTTTATGAACGCCGCTTTCCCTTCCTGCCGAACAAATTATGGCGTTCATTCCTTCAATGAACGCCTCCCCACAGTAAAACGAATTCTCTTTTTCATCTATTCTAATTTCCGCTATCATTCATAACTCAATTACACTAAATCACTTGTTTATAGAATTTAATATGAAAAGTAGTTCCTTCTCCTATCTTACTTCTTACTTCAATATCCCCATGCTGGCTTTTTATAATACTATAGGCCATTGCTAAGCCGATGCCGATGCTGTCTTCACTAGCATTTTCCCCTTTATAAAATCGTTTGAAAATGTAAGGTAAATCTTTTTTAGCGATGCCCTTGCCGTTATCTTGAATAACCATTTCTGTAAACAAGACATTTTCCGCGAAGTTAATGTGTATTTGTCCACCTTCTCCGGTATGCTCTACACAATTTTTTAAGATATTTATTATTGCTTCTACTGTCCAGTTAAAATCACCTATGTATGTAACACTATCATCTCCAGTAATCTGCAAAGTCTGTTCTTTTATATCCATCGGAATTAATACTGGTTCAACCGCCTTATGAATTAGTGCTTTCACAACTACTTTTTCCTTTTTAAAAGGAATCGTCCCAGCATCCATTTTCGATAATTTCAGTAAAGAAGAAACTAACCACTCCATTCTTTCCAGCTGTATCGAGATATTATTCGTAAACTCACGCCTTCTTGATTCTTCCAGATGGGGATTGCTTAACAAATCAGTCATTACCACCATGGAAGTCAGCGGTGTTTTCAATTGATGAGAGATATCAGAAATTGCATCTGTCAGTTTCAATTTTTCCTGACGAAGAAGTGTGCTATGTTCTGAAAGCATTAAGGTAACTTTATAGATATTATTTTTTAAGATACTTAATTCGCCTTCAACATTATCGCGGATGTCCAGACTTTCATCTCCATTACTTATTCGCTGTAAGTAGCTCGAAAGCTGTTTTATTTCCTTATAACGGAATCTTGTAAATAAAAAAAAGATAATAAAAATAATGCTGATAACGATAAACAAATAAACGGCTGCAGCGAAAGAAAAGGAGATCAGTGCATATATAATCGCTAAGATACTTATGCATACTAAAACGATCATCATTACTTTCACTTCACGATTACGAAGCATTACTAGTCACCTACCTTATAGCCAAGACCACGGACAGTTTTTATAATGGTTGGCTTTTGGGGATTATCTTCTAATTTCTCGCGGAGCCTTTTAATGTAAACTGTTAAGGTATTGTCATTAACAAAATCCCCTGCAACATCCCAGATTCGCTCCAATAGCTGTGTCCTTGTTAAAACTTGGCCTAAATTATTGGCGAATATCAGAAATAACCGGTATTCCAGGGCCGTGACTACCACTTCTTCAGCCTTTTTATAGATCTTTCCTTCCAATGTATTAATACGAATATCGTCTATTTCGATGAAAGGAGTATTTTGTTGCTGTACATTGTAGCGGCGCAATACGGATTTTATTCTTGAAAGAAGCTCTCTCAGGCGAAACGGTTTAGTAATATAGTCATCTGCCCCCATATCAAGGCCCATTACTACATTAACTTCATCATCTAATGCCGTTAAAAAGATAACGGGCTTATCTGATTTACTTTTCACAAGCTCACATAATTCATAACCAGAACCATCTGGCAGAGACAAGTCAAATAAACATAGATCAATATGGTTAAGCTCTGCCGCTATCGTTTTTCTCGCGCCTTTGGCATCATGACAAATAATTGTGTCATAATTTTCACTTTGTAAACTGTAATCTAAACCAGAAGCAATTGTTTTATCATCTTCAACTATTAGTATTTTCATTTTCTACTCCCATAATTTTTCTTTTCTGTAATTATTCTAAACGATTGGTACATAGAGTGAAAGGTCTTCCCTTATAAAAAGGAAAAAGCTAAAAATTGATTCAATATTAATAGGTAAATTTAGCATACGATTAAATATGTCTGTGAATACTAAAACAAAACCAACTAAAGGAGTTTTTTGAGATGGACGCGAAACCAAAACCATTGAATATAGATTTAAAACAAACTGACCTAAGTGAAAAGCTAACATCAGCAGAATTAGGTAAACTTTGGGCAACGTATATGGGCAACAGCATGTCAAAATGTTTTCTCCATTATTTCCTTCAGCATGTCGAGGATTCTGATATTAAAAAGCTATTGAAAAATGCCTTAAAGTTGAGCACAGAATTTTTATCTATATCAGCAGAAATACTTTCAAAGGAGAATTTTCCATTGCCAAAAGGTTTTTCCCTAGAAGAAGATGTAAACCTTCATGCACCTCGTTTGTTTGAAGATGAATACTATGTTCATTATCTTAAGTATGCCGCTAAGGCTGGAATAAGCATTTATAACGTAGCTATTCCCCTTGTTTTTCGAAAGGATGTAAAAGAATTTTTCCAATATTGTATGAGTTCTACCGTACGTTTAATAGAGCAAATTAAGGAAATATTAATGAAAAAGGGCTTTACCCGTAAACCGCCTATTATTCCCATTCCTGAAAGTCAAATGTTTGTTCAAAAGGATTTTTTAAATGGTTATTTTGGACATGTAAGATCATTACATGCATTAGAAATAGCACATCTTTACGATAATATCGAGAACAATGTAGCGAGTAAAGCATTGATTATGGCATTTAGTCAAGTTGTCCAACAAGAAGAGATTCGGGAACTCTTTATTAGAGGAAAGAACTTTACCGATAAGCATGTTGAACAGTATATGGAAAAACTACATAATGATCATTTACCAACACCATCGTTTCTTGATCACTTAATTACAACATCAACTGTTTCTCCTTTTTCGGATAAAATAATGTTATTTCATAAAATGGATATGTTTTCGATGAAAATTAGATCCTTTGGTAACTCAATAGCTGTAAATGGTCGGCATGATATTGCCTTTATGTATACAAGAGCATTAACACAGATAGGTTTATTTACAGAAGATGCTGCTAAAATTATGATTAAAAATGGCTGGATGGAGCAACCACCTTTTGCAGTGAAACGTGAAAGCTAAGGTATTTCATTCATAAAAAAAGGTATCTGGCTAAAATCCACATACCTTTTTCTATTTGCTATTTAACAATTAATTGCTATCTGCCATCTCTTGAAGCTCATTAACCGTAACAAATGTATACCCAGCTTCTGTTAGTGTACTTAAAATTCCTTTTAACGCTTTTTGTTCTTGCCCTGTCTTATCATACATTGGGTGCATCAAAATAATGGAACCTGGCTTTACTGACTCTTTCACATAGTTTATCTTGTCTTCTGCCGTCTGATAATACGTATCAGGCTCCATGTTCCATAGAATCGTATCTATTTCTGCTTGTTTCAAGAAATAAGGAAGCCCAACTAGCTTCTTTCCATTTGGCGGTCTGAAATCTATTTCACCTGTATAACCAGCTTTTTCAATTAATTGATTTGTTTTTTCTACTTCATTCCTTATAAAAGCTTGCGACTTAAATATCATACGCTCATGAGAGTATGTATGATTTCCAAGTTGATGTCCTTTTTCCGCAATTTTCTCTGCCAAAAGAGGATTTTTTTCTATTTCATTTCCAATTAGAAAAAAAGTTGCTTTTGCATCGTAAGCATCTAGTAAGGACAGAATATCATCTACATTTTTGGTAGGTCCATCATCGAATGTTAAGGCAACTACTTTTTTCTTTGTCTTCACATGATCTGTTAATCCACCGAATAATTGAAAAGATCGAGCGTTCATTAATTGATAGGCACCAAATAGGATAAACAATAAAACCAAAAAGCCAATTAATATCCTCCATCTTTTTTTCATTCCATCAGCCTTTCTTTCCTTTACTTTTGCGGATATAATTATATCCTCTTTTTGCTCCCTTATCTATTATTTAGTGACATGAAAAAAGATGGAGAAAACGATTCCTCGTTTTCTCCATCTTCTTGACGCTTAAAAATGGTTATTCTTTGTCTTTTTTCTTATCAATGGTTCCCTCTGTTAAACTATCATTTGCTTGATCATGCGTTTCTTTCAATCCTTTTGAAGCTTCATCCTTTTGTTTCTTCTCGTCAGGCTGATGAGTTTTGCCTGCAAGGTTTGTGTTTGAATCTTTATTCATTGTAAAACGCCTCCCAATATTTCATGATGCATATATTTATCTACTAGATTTATACCACCATTACGAGTTTAAGAAACATCCCATTTTAAGAACCAGTTGACCGATAGTGACGCACACCAACTATCCACACAAGAATACAAGGAAGGATAAATAAAATCCCTGCAAGCGGGGTTAGCATATATAACCATTCCGCTTCGCCCCCCTTACCAAGAAGGTAAAGCAAAGGCAAATAATTGACAGTACCAAAAGGAATAACAAAAGTAAAAAAACGCGTCACCCATTTTTGATAAATATTTAATGGATATTGAGCCATTTCTCTGCCGCCGTCGGTAAAAATATTAGCAATCTCTAATCCTTGAATGGTCCAAAAGCTAAGAGTCGCTGCCAAAATAAAAATTCCTGTAAAAATAAAAACACCGCTTAAAATCATTAACAACAGCGTGATGCACTTCATTATGTTCCAATCAATTGCTAGATTAAATAATGCCCACCCTAGAACCATAACACTCTGTAATAACCTTCCCACTCTTGTAAATTCAAATTTCGAACCTAACACTTGAATAAAAGTCGTCCTTGGTCGAACAAGCAATCTATCAAAATCACCGCTGGCAACAAGGCTGGAGAAATTATCAAATCCTCTTGCGAAGCATTCACTTAATGCAAAAGCCATATGAATGACAGCAAAACAAAGACCCACCTCATAAAAATCCCAGCCTTTAATTTGACCAAACCTTTCAAATAAAAAATATAATCCAGCAAAGGCAGAAAAGGGCACAAGAAACTGCCCTAATGACAATAGCCAGAAAGACGTTCGATACTGCATTTGTGATTTAAATAAGAGCAGAAGGTATTGAAAATAAAGGCGCATACTATTTACCCTCCTTGTACAATGACTTTTTTCATCGCTTTATGTAATGCCATTTTCCCAAGAAACACAAGTGCTGCCAGCCATATTAATTGAATTATGATTCCTTCAACTGCTTCAGTATTCGGAATGTTGCCAGAATAGACTCGAAACGGAAAATCTGCCGTTAATCGGAATGGTAGAAGGTAAACAATTTGCTGAAGCCACTCTGGCATAAGCGGAATAGGTATTACCATCCCAGCAAAGAACTCCCCTACTACACCAAATACTAACAGAGATCCCATTGGCGAAAGCGTTATAAAAACGGAAATATAAATAAACATAGAAATAGACACTAATACGAACAATCCTAATAAGAGGGAAATACAAAATAATAAAAATGTTTTTAGATCTGGCGGCAGCATTAGCCGATAAGCTGGCGGAAGGAGAAATGCCAGTAATAGTATTGGAAAACACCTTAGCAGCGCACTTGCTAACCGCTGCGCTAATAACTTACTAAACCAATATTCATAAATTCCGATTGGTCTGCATAACTCATAAGCAATATTTCCTGTCGTTATTAAATCAAATAATTCATTATCACGAAACCATAGCATAATAAACGCTAAAAAAGACTGCTGTAACCATAAATAAGTAACTAATTCTTCCAAAGAAATAGGCTGTTCACCCATCGTTTGCATATAAAAAGCTTGAAAAATCATAATATAAATAAATCCCCAGAAAAACTGTGTAGCCACACCCGCTAAAGCCGCTGCCCGGTATTGCATCCCATTTAATAATCGCAATCTTAACACAGCCACATATGGTTTAATTGTCCTCATATTTCGTACTCCTTATAAAGCTGTACAATAATATCTTCAATCGGCTGTGATGTTACAGAAACGTCAACAAGATCCAGGGAATGAGACAATTTCATAATAACTTCCGAGACAGAAATTTCTGAGGTATCTACACTTAATATAGCTCTTTCCTCCGTCCAAGAAAGAATATCGGCCCCAGGAATTTCGACTGGTGCATTGCTAGATTTATAGTCTGCAGTAATGGTACGATGGGAGCCAAAACGGCTTCTTAATTCCTGCAAATTCCCATCATATAATAGGCTCCCTTTTCCTATTAGAAGAACACGGTCACATAGGGCTTCGATATCAAACATATCATGTGTTGTCAGAATAACTGTTACGTTCTTTTGCTTATTGATTTTTTTTATAAAATTTCTAACTGCTATCTTGCTTACGGCATCAAGACCAATGGTAGGTTCATCTAAGAAGAGAATTTGTGGATTATGGATAAGAGAAGCAGCAATTTCACAACGCATACGCTGTCCTAAGCTGAGCTGTCTTACTGGTGAATGCAGGATATCTTTTAACTCGAGTGTGTCCATTAATAACGACAGTGTGTCCTTATAGTCCTTGTCTGGTACATGATATATATCTTTTAAAAGGGCAAATGAATCGATTACTGGAACGTCCCACCATAGCTGGGATCGCTGCCCAAAAACAACGCCAATATTTTTCACATATTCTACACGATCCTGCCAAGGGGTATAACCCATAATTTCACAAACGCCGCTGTCTGGTACCAGAATACCACTCATTACTTTGATCGTCGTTGATTTCCCTGCTCCATTTGGACCGATATATCCCACCATTTCTCCAGGATTTATCGTAAAACTTATATCCTTTAATGCATGGACAATTGTATGCTCCCTTGAAACAAGAGCTTTCAGTCCTTCTCGTAGACCTGCTGCCCTCTTTGCCACCTTAAAGGACTTATTAATTCCTTGAACTTTAATCATTGCGTTCTCCCTCCTTTTCAAAAGAAGAATATAATAGCATTTTATTGAAGATTTTGTCAATATATTTTTTGATTTTTTCAAATCTTCCGCTACTAATAAAACAAAGCCTGAAATCGATATTCAAATCAATTTCAGGCTCCATTTATAAAAGAAATCTATCAACTTGCAGATTGTTTCCACTTAATTTGATAAATCACCAATAATAAGATAAACCAGACTGGTGTAACAAATAATGCAACTCTTGTATCTTCAGCAAGCGCTAATACAACAAGGACGAACGCTAGAAAAAGAAGAATAAGATAATTTGCAAATGGAAAAAGTGGCATTTTAAATTTATTTTTTGCCGCTAGTGCTGGGCGTGATTTACGATACTTTAAATGACAAAGAACAGTAATTGCCCAAATAAAGATAAAGCAAACGGTCGATATGCTTGTGATTAACGTAAATACGCCTTCTGGCATGATGTAATTTAAAATAACCGCAATTAACACAACAATCACAGAAAAGAATAGTGCATTTGATGGCACTTGATTTTTTGTTAATTTAGCAAGGGATTCTGGTGCATTCTTTTCCTTTGCCAACGCAAACATCATTCTGCTTGTGCTAAAGATCGCACTGTTACAGGCTGATGCTGCGGAAGTTAATACAACAAAGTTCACAATCCCTGCCGCTGCTGTAATCCCAACGGCCAAAAATACTTGAACAAAAGGACTTTCAGCAGGATTAATGGCATTCCAAGGGTAAATACTCATAATAATAAGCAATGCCCCCACATAAAAAATTAAAATTCTTATCGGTATATTATTAATTGCCTTTGGAAGAACCTTTTCAGGATTCTCTGTTTCCCCAGCTGTAAGCCCTACTAATTCAATTCCTACAAACGCAAAAACAACCATTTGAAATGAAAGAATAAACCCGTTCATTCCATTAGGAAACATGCCGCCATGATTCCACAGATTGGTAAAGCTTGAAGGACCAGCATCTGTTGAAAAGCCTTTTACTATCATAATAAAGCCAATAATGATTAATGCAATAATGGCAATAACTTTAACTAAAGCAAACCAAAATTCCATCTCTCCAAAAAGCTTTACAGTAGCTAAGTTCATAATAAGTAAGACAATTAAAGCGATAAACCCTGGTAACCATTGAGGTACATGTGGAAACCATAGCTTTGTATACATGCCGATAGCAGTTAAATCTGCCATTGCAATCGAAATCCAACAGAACCAGTACGTCCAGCCTGTTACGAAGGCAGCTTTATTGCCAAAATAATCATTTACAAAATCAACGAAGGAATGATATTCCAGATTAGAAAGAAGCAACTCTCCTAGTGCTCGCATAATCAAAAAACAAATGATACCAGTTATGATGTAGGCAAATAAAATAGACGGACCTGCTAAGTGGATGGATTTACCAGCCCCTAGAAAAAGCCCTGTTCCTATTGCTCCTCCAATTGCAATTAATTGAACATGTCTGTTTTTCAACCCTCTAGACAATGTTTCTTGCTGCATGTTTTATCACTCTCTTTTCAGTTCTACTATTTAAATTTTTTTATGTAATAAGAATTAACGAATTATAGTTTAGCACATTCTAAGACAAGATACACGAATCTCTGCATGATCAAATAGCAAAAGTTTCTTTTAAAAAAACATCTTTCATTTTAGGTTTGTAAAAGCAGATTATAAGGCTATAAATTACTAAGACAATTCCATTGCTCCCACATACAAGAAGAAAGATACATCAGGAAGAAAAAAATCTATTATTAGGTTGCAATGCAAATATCAGTGTCCTACAATATTTGTTAGAAGTATCTTTAGGAAAATGAATCATCACTACGAATGTTCAAATTATAGGAGGAAGCATTCATGCCCAATTCATATCAAGGAACCAAATTAAAAGTTTTCGCACTCAATTCGTCGCCAGAACTAGCTCAAGAAATCGTAAATCATCTCGGTACCGAATTAGGAAAGTGTACGGTCAAAAAATTCAGTGATGGTGAAATTCAAATCAATATTGAAGAAAGTGTCCGCGGCTGCGAAGTATTTGTTATTCAATCTACATGCGATCCTGTAAATCAAAGTATTATGGAATTGCTTATTATGATAGATGCATTAAAACGAGCTTCTGTTAACACTATTAATGTCGTTATCCCTTATTATGGATACGCACGCCAAGATAGAAAAGCCCAACCAAGAGAGCCCATTACAGCTAAATTAGTTGCCAATTTAATTCAAAAATCTGGTGCAGACCGTGTGATAACTTTAGATCTACACGCTCCACAAACACAAGGCTTCTTTAATATCCCAGTTGATCAATTAGTAGGTATCCCGCTTCTTGCTGATTATTTAAATACGAAAGACTTTACACATGATGTTGTTGTAGTAGCCCCAGACCACGGCAGCGTAACCCGGGCACGTGAGCTCGCAGACCGCTTAAAAGCACCTATCGCTATTATCGATAAACGAGGTCCAAAAGATTTCGGTCCCCGCGAAGTAAACGTTGTTGGTAATATCGAAGGAAAAACGGCAATTATTATAGACGATATAGTGGATACTTCTTATCGGATAACTACTGCTGCGAAAGCCTTACTTGATAATGGCGCTGAAGAAATATACGCATGTTGTATTCATCCCGTTTTATCTGAACCCGCTATTGATATGATACAAGAATCACAAATTAAGGAATTGATTGTAACAAACAGCATTCCACTTACAGAAGAAAAAAGAATCGACAAGATTACACAGTTATCTATTGCTGAATTACTAAGTGATGCCATCAGCCGCGTTTATGAACATAAGTCAGTAAGTGTGTTATTTAAATAAACTGCTTTAAGCAAAAGGGTTGTCCTGTTGGACAGCCCTTTTTGTTAAAAAAATGTTGATTTAATAAAATAGATAATTTTCCATTGTCTTGTACTCCATCGCTGTCATAATCCAACTAGGTACAAATAGACTCCAGCAAAAATCTATTTTGCCTGAGAGCCTATAAGTGTAAGTGTCTATTTACTATTTCGCGAATTAGATTACTCTCAGCATTACAATTCCATCGATTTCCTTTAATTGCTTAGATAAAAGAGGAACAATCTCATCCGCTACTTGGTTATCAATATCTATCATCGTGTAAGCATATTCGCCGCGGCTTCTATTTATCATATCGGCAATATTTAACTGATAGGTAGAAATTACTTGTGTCATTTGACCAACCATATTAGGAACATTTAAATGGAATGCCGTCACCCGACGTTTTCCCGTATAGGGAATAGATGCATTCGGAAAGTTCACAGCGTTTTTCACATTTCCAGTTTCCAAGAAATCCTTTACCTGACGCGCTGCCATTACCGCACAATTTTCTTCTGATTCTCCTGTAGATGCACCAAGGTGTGGAATCGCAATCGTATTTTTCATTTGGAGAACATGTTCATTTGGGAAATCTGTTATATATCGTCCTATCTTCCCATCTTCCAATGCAACAGCCATGTCTATTTCATTTACTAGCTCTCCACGAGAAAAATTCAGAATTTGCGTACCAGGTTTCATTAAGGCAAAAGCCTTTTTATTAAACATTCCCTTCGTGTCTTCCGTTAATGGAACATGAACCGTAATATAGTCAGACTCTGCAAATAATTGATCTAATGTCATTGCTCGCTTAACATTACGTGATAAATTCCAAGCAGTATCGACAGAAAGAAATGGATCATACCCAATAACATCCATATCAAGGGCAAGAGCATCGTTTGCTACCAGAGCACCAATTGCACCTAAACCAATTACGCCTAATGTTTTTCCTTTAATTTCATGTCCAACAAATTGTTTTTTACCTGTTTCCACAAGTTTTGGAATTTGATCACCTTCCGAAACAAGTGTTTTGGCCCATGATACTCCTTCAAATAAATTTCGGGAAGAAGCCATTAATGACATGAGCACCATCTCTTTTACGGCATTTGCATTCGCACCAGGTGTATTAAATACAACAATTCCTTTTGCTGTACATTGTTCAACCGGTATATTATTGACTCCTGCTCCTGCACGTGCTATTGCCTTTAAATTATCTCCCAATTCCAACCCATGCATATTAAAGCTGCGCAAAAGAATCGCATCAGGATTGGCACTCGTATCATCCATTGTAAAATTCCCTTTTTTAAATACATTTAGTCCACTTGCTGCAATATTATTTAACGTCTTAATTGTTTTTACTTCTTTAACAGTCGTAGTGCTCATCTCCATTGCTCCCTTTTTCATCAATTATATTCTTTGTAAGCTTGGAACATACTGCTTCCCTTTTTTAACGGAAATAGTAAAAAAAGAAAAAGGCAAGGAGTTCATTCCCTTACCTCTGCCCAGGCGAACGGCATACGACACTATGTGCTCCCCTACGGTTATCCGTATTTCGCCAGTTACACATAGCCTTTAGATTGCCTCCATTCTATCAGACTATTCAGTATTCATCAATTACTAATTTATTATTAATTTTGTTCTTTTCTATGCTTTTTTTAGAACGGTTTACTGATATAACTTATTTTTCTTTATATATTGATAGCACTTTTCTGGCAAAAGATACCTTGGTTCTCCCCCCATTGAAAACTCTTCCCGTATATACGTAGAGCTTATTTCCATGGACAGTCCCTTATCTAACAAGTGAAAGGTCTTCCCATCATCATGATTGCGGAGAAGTGGTGAGCGGCTGATCGTGGAAAGCATATCAACTCCATTTCGGGCCATAACAATAAATCGATTTTCCGCTACCAATTCTTCCCCTTTGGTCCATTTGCCTTGTCCAATATCAACAAGTAAATCGGCTCCCATAATGAAATATACTTCGTCTTCTGGAAATAATTTTTTAAAATAATTCATTGTGTGATACGTATAGATTTCCCAGCCATCTTGCTTCATTTCATAGTCATCGACTGCAAATTTATCATTGTCAGCTATTGCCATATTGACCATCTCTATGCGATGTTCATCAGCTGTTTCCATTGTTTTATCTCTTCTTTTGCTCGAAGAAGGAAGAAAGATAACTTTATCTAACTTACATCGATGAGCAACTGTGCTAGCTGTCCAAAGATGAACATTTGTAATAGGATCAAAGGATGATCCATAAACCCCTATTTTTCTCACATATTTTCCTCCCTTTTAAATTCGGTTCGTCTTCCTCTTCATTTTCTCGATATAATTGCGCTTGTTTTCCCAGCAAGCCTTACTTAAATCAACTGGATACTCTTCCGGATTGAGCGTTCTTTTATATTCATTCCATAACAACTCTAGATTTTCCTCGACCTTTTTTTGAATATCCGTTAATAGTGGTGGAGTTATTTGAATTTGTCCATTCTTTATAACCGGATGATGTAGTTCAATTGCCTGGTAGTTTGTTACCACCTTATTCAAATAAGGATGAACAGGATGAAACATTTTTAAAGGTTCTTGTGTGATAGCTTCAGTTGCGAGGGTAATGTAATCACCTTCTGCATGACCATTTTCCTTATTAATAATTCGATATACCCTTTTCTGCCCTGGTGTGGATATCTTTTCCGGATTTCCAGATAATTTTATTGTATCTCTCATTTCACCTGATTCATTTTCAATGCTTACTAATTTATACACAGCTCCTAATGCTGCCTGATCGAACGCTGTTATCAGCTTTGTGCCAATTCCCCAAATATCAATCTTTGCTCCTTCTGCCTGTAAATTCATAATTGTATACTCATCTAAATCATTCGATGCGATAATTTTCGCATCGTAGAACCCGGCTTCATCAAGCATTGCTCTTGCTTTCTTAGAAAGATAGGCTAAATCTCCACTGTCTAAGCGAATTCCTTTAAAATGAATTTTGTCACCAAATTCCTTTGCTACCTTTATGGCATTGGGTACACCAGAACGAAGTGTATCATATGTATCCACTAAAAAAACGCAGTCTGTATGCGCCTCCGCATATTTCTTAAAAGCTTCATATTCATCTTGATAAGCTTGAACTAATGCATGTGCATGTGTACCAGATACAGGTATGCCAAAAATCTTACCAGCCCTTACATTACTAGTGGCGGAAAATCCCCCGATATAGGCAGCCCTTGTTCCCCAAATCGCCGCATCCATTTCCTGCGCTCTTCTTGTTCCAAACTCCATCGCCGTTTGACTGCCAATAACCTGTTTCATTCTCGCAGCTTTAGTGGCAATAAGTGTTTGATAATTAACAATATTTAATAATGCTGTCTCCACTAATTGTGCTTCTGCAAGTGGAGCTTCCACACGTAGAATAGGTTCATTAGCAAATACTAGCTCTCCTTCTTCCATGCAATAAATGTCTCCTGAAAAAGTAACATTTTTTAGATAATCTAAAAAGTCCTCTTTATAGCCAACTCCACTTCTTAAATAATCAATATCACTATCCGTAAATCGGCAATTTTTTATATAAGATAAAATCCGTTCTAAACCAGCAAAAACGGCAAAGCCATTACCAAATGGCAGCTTGCGAAAATAAAGTTCAAATACAGCTTTTCGTTCATGTATTCCATCTCTCCAATAAGTCTCCATCATATTAATTTGGTAGAGATCGGTATGAAGCATAAGACTGTCATCAGCATATTTCATCTAAAATTTCCTCCTCCAAATAAATTCACTTCTGCATTCAAAAATTATTTATTACCAAAAGGATGTGACAAATCTTTGTATCTTATATAATTATCCTTTTATTCGTCAAATCATTCTTTTTTTAGCAAAGCTTTTCAGATATATAGTATAAAATTTATTTTTAAAAGTAATATAATGAATTTCTTTGTATATCTTTTGCTGTTAAAGTTTAGATGCAATTCAATCACTCTGTCCCTCACTATTGTTCCCTAACCATTAAAAGGATACAAAAAAGCAAGCAGTTCAAAATAACCACTTGCTCGCCTTCACTTCTATTAAAACTTTACTTTTTCTAAAAATAACCCATTCGCTTCTGCCATCATGCCTGTTAGGCTGCGATCCTTTGTTTCCATAATTGCTGGAATAGCATCAGCTTCAATATTTCCTAAGCCAACTTCAATCAATGTACCAACCATTTTTCTGACCATATTATAAAGGAAGCCATCGCCGCTCACGCGAATTTCTATAAATCCGTCAACTTCTTTTATATCAGCAAAGTATACTTCTTTCACCATAGACTTTTTCTTTGATTTAGCATTGGAGAAAGCTGTAAAATCATGTTTCCCCACAAAATAGGCAGCTGCTTGTTCCATTTTCTTTAGATTTAATCGTTTCTCTACATGCATGCTATATTTACGCATAAATGGATGGGTATACGATTTATTCCATATTTTATATAAATATGTTTTATCCTTCGCATTATATCTCGCATGAAAGCGATCATGTACAATCTGTACTTTTGATATACTAATATCATTTGGCAAGTAATGGTTTAAATAATTCATTACTTCTTTTTCCGTCATCTCTTTCTTCATTTTAAAATTGGCAACTTGAGATAAGGCATGTACCCCTGCATCTGTTCGGCTGCAGCCAATAATTTCAATCTTTTCTCCTGCCATTTCTGTTAAGACATTTTCAATTTTCCCTTGAATAGATTGGTCTCCATTTCCCAGACGCTGCCATCCTTTGTAACGTCCACCATCATATTGAATAAGCATTTTATAATTTTTCATTTTTTCTCCTGTTCTTTCCCTCTTTATTTTCTTTATTATAAACAATGTATAAACGCCCTTGTTTACCGCTTTATTAACACGTAATCATCTTACTAACTGAATTCCTTTAAGAAAACATACTCCTTAATGAATATTATCTCATTATACACTATGAATCCTCAAACCTTCATTAGCTAAAAACTCAGTTTATTACAAGAATTATTTCTTTTTTATAAAAAATTATTTTATTTATTTCCTAAATAATAGAAACAATGTTAGAGTATGATATAGCAGTATACTTTAGAAAGAGTTGTAGGTGATCAATGATGATTGAAATTAAAACATCTCCCTTAAGTGATGGAGAATTCAATAGAGGCGTATTTGCTACATGTGATATCAAAAAAGGTACTTTATTCCATGAAGCTCCCGTTGTTCCATATCCTAATGAGCAGCATAAATATATCGAAAGAACCGTGCTAGAAGATTATGTTTATGAATATGGGATTAACCACAGTGCTGTTGTTCTTGGATACGGCATGCTCTTTAACCATTCCTATGAACCAAATGCAACATATGAGATTAATTTTGATAAGCATACATTTGACTATTATGCTTATAAGGATATAAAAGCTGGTGAAGAAATATTAATCAATTATAATGGCGAAGTCGATGATTATGAGCCGTTATGGTTTAATAAAGACAAAGAGAATGAAGATTAAAAAGAAAAAAGACTCGATATCACATCGAGCCTTTTTTCTTTTTCCATTTTGATTCGTATTCCGCTTTTTCCAAATGGACCTCCTTTAATAAACTTACCGTCATTAAGATCATAATAACGGAAAAAGGGAGAGCGGCTATAATCATCATATTTTGTAAACCATCTAATCCCCCTGAATAAAGTAAGACAAGCGAAATAGAGGTAAGTAAGAGTCCCCAAATTACTTTAATTCTATTGCTCGGATTTTGTGTACCATTGGCAGAAAGCATACCTAAAACGAAAGTACCTGAATCCGCTGAGGTAATAAAGAAAACACCAATTAATACAATTGCTAAAATAGATAATACCGCACTAAGAGGAAAATGTTCTAAAAGAGCAAATAATGTTTCTTCCGTTGCGAAGGTGGAAATAGAACCTAATCCCTTATGCTCGATAAACATCGCATTACCCCCAAATACTGTAAACCATAAAAACCCAATTATGGAGGGGATAAATAAGACAAACGTAACAAATTCACGGATTGTTCTTCCTTTGGAAATTCTAGCAATAAAAATTCCAACAAACGGTGACCATGCAATCCACCAAGCCCAGTAAAAAATGGTCCAAGTATTTATCCATTGACGATTTTCACCATTTAAAGGGGAAATCCGGAAGCTCATGCGCACTATATTCTGTAGATACGTCCCCACTGTATCTGTAAATAAATTGAGGATAAAGACTGTATTCCCCAAAATAAATACAAATAAAAATAAGACAAATGCTAGTATCATATTCATATTGCTAAGAATCTTAATGCCTTTCCCTAAACCTGAAACAGCAGAGAGTAAAAATAAGATGGTAACTATTACAATAATAATAAATTGAGTTAAAAAACTAGAAGGAACCCCATAAAGAAAAGAAAGCCCTCCATTAATTTGTACCGCACCGAATCCTAGTGTTGTTGCTATTCCAGTAACTGTCGCAAACACAGCGATAATATCAATGATTCTTCCTAATCTTCCATCCATAGAATTACCTAGTAATGGTTTTAAGGTCGAACTAATTAACGTCTTTCCTCCCTTGCGAAAGGTAGTATAAGCAAGGCTTAATGCCACAATTCCATACACTGCCCATGCATGAATTCCCCAATGAAAATAGGTAAATCTCATCGCATCTTTCATGCCTTGTTCTGTTCCAATCTCATTTGTAGGTGAACTAATTGCATAATGACTAAGTGGTTCCGCAGTCCCGTAAAACACAAGTCCGATTCCCATTCCCGCGCTAAAAAGCATTGCTAACCATACTATTCGAGAAAATTCTGGCTTATCCTCAGGTTTTCCTAATTTAATTCTTCCTACCGGACTTATTAATAAGTATAAACATATTATCACGAAAAACGTAACGACAATTAAATAATACCAGCCAAAAGAATCTGTAATGAAAGATTGTGCATTAGCTGAGGTTTGTTCAAGCGATTTTGGTGCAAATACTCCTATTAATACAATCACTAATAAAATAATTACAGAAACATTAAAGACAAGATGATTTTTAAACTTCATATAATAAATTCTCCTTCTAATAATCGAATACTAATCTATGTAGAATTGCTGCCTAGGTTATTATTATCCTTTATTAGGAGAATTAAACAAACACTATCCCTTTCAGCTTCTTAGAGAGGTGCTATTCTTTTTCCAGGAACTCTACTGGACTCCCTAATTGCTTCTAATACTTGTTGATTCATTACTCCCGTCATAAAATCTGGGAAACCTAATCTTACCTCCCCATTTAGCATTTTGGAGAAATCTTCCCATTCTGTCAAATAGACCGATTTGGGAACATGCATTTTTTTCTCCACAAGTTCACCCGTTTCCTCATTAACTTGAATTAAATAAACGATATCTTCTTCCTTTGTACTTGCATGAAGCGTTCCTTTATCTCCAAAAATCGCTATCTCATGCTGATTTCCTGATCCAATCGCATTTCTAGTTGTTTGAAATGTACCAATAATGCCGTTTTCCATCCGGGCCTGAAAGCTTGCAAAATCATCAATAGCGAATTCTTTCGATTCATTCGAATGCTCTAATTTTCTTTTGGTAATAAAACTTTCCAATATTGCCGATACCTCTTGGAATGGTCCAAATAGATAATGTGCCATATCAATCATATGGGAACCTAAATCTCCTAATACGCCTGTTCCTGTAATGGCAGGATTAAAGCGCCACATATAAGGAGTTTGATACGATGGAGCTCCCCAACCTTGCAGATACTGAATAGAAAAATTTCTTATTTGACCGATTTCCCCTTTTTCCAGCAATACTTTTACAAAGCGAAATGCAGGAGTGTATCGATAACTAAATCCTACCATACAGGGAATAGGTTGTTTTTTATATTTTTCTGCAAGCTGCTGTGCTTCCTCATAATCCAAAGTAAATGGTTTTTCTGTTAAAATAGGCATCTTCCGTTCCATACAATATTCTAAAATAGGTGCGTGAACATTATTAGGGGTGACAGAAACAACTGCATCTATTTTTTGAGAATCAATTAGCTCACGGAAATCTTGATATTGATTTTCTGTTTTAATAGCTAATTGCTCGCCGACTTTTTTTAGTCTTACACGATTCGAATCACAGATTGCCTCTATTTTAAATGTTCCAACATTTTGCAGTCCTTTGATATGAGACTGAGCCATTCCGCCAACGCCAATTATTCCTATTCGTATTACTTCCATTCTACTTCTCTCCTTTTTTATTTTCATATTTTGAAAAAATTCTCTTCAATATAAATGTGTTCAGCAAAGCAAAAATGGAAAATCCCCCGAATGTAAAGAAATAGATACCTGTCATAAAGCCAGTAAAAGACGAAATAATGAAGATTATAGGTAAATAATTAATGATTAATAACAGGACGAGGAAGGGAAAGTGAAATCCTCCCATTAATAAAGAATTCACCATACCTGTTTTTATTGAATCCTCAAATCTAGATAAGTAGGGGAAAATATATAAGATTAATGTACTGTAGAGAAAACCAAAGAAAAGAGTGAGACTCATAAAAATGATTTTCCAAATACCACTTGTGTATACAAGATAATAAATATCGCCAAACAGTATGACAGCAATCCCTATTAAAAGAAACCAAACGAAAGAACTTTGTTTTAGATTCTTTTTAAACGCTTTGATATAACTTCGCCAGACAGATGGATCTTCCCCATTTATTATTTTAAAACTGACTGTATATAAAGCTGTCAGTGAAGCACCTATTGTCACAACAGGGAGAGAAAAAAGAATAAAAATTAAATTTAATAAAAATATATCCACCATTCTCGCTAATTTTCTGCCAATCAGACCATCTATTTGAAAAAGGGAACTCATTTCATTCACCTTCCTTTTCCGAATTAGTCCTATAAAAGTTACCTAGTCTCCATATAGAAGTAACAGCCAGAATATTTTAATTCTCTGACTGTTATATTTTTGAACTATTTTAATGATTCTTGATAGCGGTTAAACGCATTGTTTTGAATTTCCATAAATTCATCGTAGCCCATTTTCTTTAATTGACTTATATAGTCATCCCACTCTTTTTCTATGCCACCTTCTACAACCCATTTTGATTGCATGGAATTTACATAGGAAGTTAAGTCTACATTTAATGTGTTTAAACGCTGCATTTCTTCTGCCGTAAAACTTACTGTTGGAAATTGCTCTCTTGCATATTCACTTATTTTTTTGTCCAATTCTAACTTCAATCCATCCCCACTGTCTGTAGGCAATGTTACCTTTTCATTAAAACCTTCCTCAATGTACTTTGGACCAAAATCACGGAATGAATTTGTCCAGGCAAAAATATCTGCAGATTCGCCTTCTGGTGCATCCAGTACTTGATATGATCCATCATCCTTCTTCTCTACCCCAATTCCAAAGGAACCATAAAAAGTTTGAATGCTTGCATCCTCTGTATAAAACTTATCCGCCCATTGCAGCAATTTCGCCGGGTCCTTAGCTTGGGTAGTAATTAGTAGTTCATTTCTCGAATATGTTTCTGTATCAGAAATGACATATCTTTCTCCATCCGGACCTTTTAGTGGAGCTAATGGTACATATTCTTCGGCATTTGGACCAAATACAGCATCTGGAGTCCAGCCGAAGGCAACACCTACTAATGCATCGTTTTCATCTTTACGCTTTGCTTCTGCCATTGAATCATCTTGTGTAAACAGTTCCTGATCGATTAAGCCATCCTTGTATGCTTGATGCATCCATGCAATCCCTTCTTTATATTCTTCTTGTGTTGGAATGTAAGAAGGCTTTCCATCTTTTAGCGTCATTAAGCCGGCTTTATCATTACCCTTTGTTACACCAAACGGTAATATAAAGCCATAAATATTCCCCCCATATGGAATTTCATCATTTAAGTCGCCATTTCCATTGGCATCCTTTTCCTTAAATGCTTGAAGAACATGATAGAAATCTTCATACGTATCTGGCATTTCCAAGCCCAAATTGTCTAACCATTTTTGATTAATAAACAACTGATTTCCTGTCAATGGTCTTAAAGGCAATTTCTTAGGCAAGCTATAAATATGACCATCTGGCGAAGTAACTAAAGCTCGCAGAGACGGCTCTTTGTCAAATGCTGCCATTAAATTCGGCATATTTTCGGCAATGAGATCCTCTAGGGGAATAAAGAGACTTTGATTTTGGGCAATATCTCCATCACTTAAAGCAAGTGATCCCCAAAATGCATCTGGTAAATCTCCACCTGCCATTAAAACTGATTTCTTATCTCCCCATTCTGAATTCAAGTAAATATCCCAATCGACATTAATTCCTGCTTCTTTTTCCGTCTCTTCTACAAAGCCTTTTAGAAAATCATCTCCCCAGTCTGACCAGCGGACGGTTGCAATTCGGTATTCTCCATCTTCCTTTTCTGTTGGGTTCGTATTAGCATTACTGCAGCCAACTATTAAGCTACTTGCTAAAACGACACTCAATAACCCTTTCCAGCTTCTCTCTAACATCTTTTCCTTCCCCTCTCTTATTCTTTAATGGAACCAACCATGACACCTTGATTAAAATATTTCTGTAAAAATGGATATAAGCACATAATTGGTGCAGTTGATACAACAATCGCTGCATATTTCATCATTTCAGATAATCTTCTCAATTCCGATGCGAGTTCACCAGATGCAGTACCAAGTAAGGATTCATTGGAAATTAAGATTCTTCTCAACACTAATTGGAGTGGCTGTAAGTCTTCGTTCGAAATATAAATTAATGCATTAAACCATGAATTCCAAATACCAACAGCCGTCCACAATCCAATTACAGCTAAAATGGCTTTTGATAATGGCAGCACAATCGTTAGAAAGTAGCGTATGGTTCCGCAGCCATCAATTTGAGCGGCTTCCCACAATGTATCAGGGATACTATTTTTGAAGAATGTTCGAGCGATAATAATATGAAAGGAAGACACTGCAAAAGGCAATACCATTACCCAAAAGGTATCAAGTAATCCAAAGCCTTTTACGACTAAATAGGTTGGTACCAAGCCCCCGCTGACGAACATAGGAATTAGGATAAAAATAGAAAGCCACTTTTTCCCGAATAAGTCAGACCTTGATAAAGCATATCCGGCAGGAATATTAACAATTATGGCAATAATCGTCCCTGCTGCTGTATAAATAATCGTATTGACATACGATCTCCAAATAATCTCCTGCTTAAATAATTCAATATAGCCATCCAAGCGCCACTCTTTTGGCCAAAACCATACATTCCCATTGGTTACATCTGTTGGATTACTAAATGAAGCAATAATAATAAACCAGAGAGGATATACAATCATTGAAATCATTAAAATAGCAATTGTGTAAACAGCTATGTCAAATAAGCGATCATTCCACCTTTTTTTCCTTTTTAACTTTTTATTGAATTTTTGAATAAGTGTTCCTTCCAATTCTAATGCCCCCCCTCCTACAATAAACTTGTTTTCGTAAGCTTCTTTGAAAGCCAATTGACAAAAAGTAATATGATTACATTAACTACCGTATTAAATAGCCCAATTGCTGTGGAAAGACTATACTGGAAGTTCTGCATCCCCACTTTATATACATAGGTGGAGATAACCTCACTGCCCGTTAAATTTAATGGATTTTGTAATAATAATACTTTTTCGAAGCCAACACTCAAAAGACTGCCGGCACGCAAAATTAATAGAATCATAGCCGTAGGCATAATAAGCGGTAAATCGATATGAATAATTTTTTGAATTCTGCTTGCGCCGTCCATTGTTGCAGCTTCATAATAAGTTGGGTCAATTGCTGACAAGGCAGCCAAAAAAATAATACTATCCCAGCCTAAATGCTGCCATACATCACTCCACACATATACACTGCTAAATAGTGCCGGCTTTGATAACAGGTTCGGCATTTCCATCCCAAATAAAGATAGAACATTTGCGATAAGCCCAGTACTCGGTGATAAAAAAATTAATATCATCCCGCACATTACCATTGTAGAAATAAAATGCGGCAAGTACGTTGTAACTTGAAAAACCTTTTTAAACATGCCAATACGCATTTGGTTACAGAGGATGGCTAAAGCTATCGGCAGAGGAAACCCAACTAACAGACTATATAAACTAATATATAAGGTGTTTTTCACCGTTAAACCAAATTGGTAGGAATGAAAGTACTGGATAAAATGCTTCATTCCAACCCAAGGACTATTCCAAATTCCAAGAGCGGGAGAATAATCCTTAAATGCCATGATAATTCCATACATCGGAATATACGTAAAACAAATTAATAGAATGAGAGTAGGCAGAAGCAACACATATAAGGGCAGACTTTTTTTGATTTGCTTTATGTGTCTTATTTTGTTTGGAATATTTGGTGTTACCTGCGTGTTTTTTTCCGTAGCTATCGTACTTTTCAACTCTTCCACCTCCTTTGTTTGATATAATCATTATATGAAAGCGCATTCAATAAAAATAGAGCTATACCGACCTGAAATAATACTAAACAGGATAGATTTTATCATTCCTTTCTAATTACACGAAGAAATAGCAGTATTCCGTTATTTTTCTGTCTTTTTTATATTTTTCTGACGGAATACTGCTAGAAATAGTTTGACAAATTAATATAATGATAATAAGCATGGGAGATGAGTAAATGGTCCGTTCTATTGATAAAAACCCATCCCGATCGATCAATTACTATTTAAAAGTACTGTTAATCATTATGGTCATTATCTTACTAATCAACATGTTTATTAGCATGTTAACCATCTCCATTACACGAAAACAAAGCATTGAGACGATTACCAATACGGTCAATCTTTATATGGAGAATGTGCGTACCAACTTAAAAGCAGTTGACCACTTTATGATTTGGACGGTCGTGCACGAGCCATTAATTGAAGAAATGGAAGAAAACATGAAGATGGACGAATTCCCCCGAGACTTAACTAATTTTCGAACGCGTATAATTGACTTTCAATACTCGACAGGTAAAGAGTTTCAGTTCTTTCTCGGTCTAAAAAGAGAATCCTTTTTTACCAATGCATCACCAATTAAACTGCCTTATCAAGATTATTTACAAATAAAGAATTACTTTTTCTCTAAAAATGACTCTCTGCATACATATGAAAACTTTAGCACTTGGAAAGCAATAAAAATAAACGGCGCCGTTTATTTTTATCATCTATTAAGCTATGAAAATCGGATTTTTGTTTGCCTAGTTTCTGCTGAAGACCTATTAAAGCCTCTAGAAAACTTTAATTTAGGGAGAAATGGCTCCATCGTAATGAAACAAGAGGGAAGAACAATTTTAACCACCAATCAGTCAACAGCAAACGACGCAGCATCCTATGACTTTTTTACAAGTAAGTTACGGTTTCAAGAAAAACAAACTTTATTGCCATTTAGTCTACAAATAAACGTAGATCATTTTGGAGCATTTAAACATGTTGTTATTACACAATTCATCTTAATTTTAGCTACCATTGTTATTAGCATTATCTTATTTTTCATTTTGGTTTATATTAAAAATCGGTTAATCTTCCCTATTCAAAAATTCTCTAAAAATCTATCTGAACTAAACAATAGTACAAATATGATTGATTTTGAAAGTAGCAGTATCGTGGAGCTGGAGCAAGCTAACACCCAATTTAAAAACCTTATTCAAGAAATAAAAAAGTTAAAAATTAATATTTATGAACAAGAGCTTGAAAAGAAAAAAATAGAGATGGATTTTTTGCGATTACAGATTAAGCCACATTTTTATATTAATTGTTTATCAAGTATTCACAGTATGGCGGAAATGCAGATGTTTGCAGAAATCAAAAAAATGTCCATTGCTACATCCCGTTACTTTCGCTATCTTTTTCAAACAAATCTCCATTTTGTTTCATTAAAAAGGGAACTGGATCATATCCACGATTATCTTGCTATTCAACAATTATTACACGGACCGACTTTCCAATTTGAAACATCCTTTGCTTTAGACATGGGGGAAGTACAAATCCCGCCATTGATTCTGCAAACTTTTATTGAAAATAGCATCAAACACGGACATTCAGCTATAAACGACGAGGATACACTTATTATTTCTCTAAACATATCCACTTTGAAAGCTGAACAAAAAATGAATATTACGATAAAAGATAATGGCCCTGGCTATCCATCAGATATACTAGATAAACTCGAAAACCAACTGCCCATTTCAGAAATTAATGGCAGGCAAATTGGAATAAACAATGTCATTCAAAGGCTTCAAATGCTTTATGGGAATAGTTTTTCCATTTCCTTTTCAAACGGAATCGAAAGTGGAACGATTGTTCAATTAGTTATCCCAACTCAATTAATGGAGGAATAAACAATGAATGTCTTAGTTGTAGATGATGATCGCTTTGTCGTTGCCTTATTAAAGGAGAAGGTCAATTGGGAGAATCTAGGAATTGAGCGAGTCTATACGGCCCATAATATCCGCCAAGCAAAGAATATATTTAAAAAACAAAGCATTCATTTGCTTATTTCAGATATTGAAATGCCGCAAGGTAGCGGCCTCGAATTATTGGCATGGGTGCGGCAAGAAGGCTATACAATCCAGACCATTTTCTTAACTAATTTTGCTGATTTTCATTATGCCCAGAAGGCGATTGAGCTTCAGAGCTTTGAATACTATTTAAAACCAATTGAAATCGATAAATTAGAATTCAGTATATTAAAAGCGATTAAGAAAGTAAAAGCCAATCAACAAAGTCAACAGGCCATCCAAGTAGGTCAGTATTGGCAGCAGAACAAACAAAAGCTAGTAGATCATTTTTGGAGTTCATATTTAAGAAACCATGAGTGGCTTCAAGCAGACCTAGAAGAACAATTACTAAAAAATCATTTAAATTATTCTACAGAAGACTATTTTTTGCCCATTTTACTAAATATATTTCCTTATCATATGTCTTTTAAAGAAAACAGCACGCCTATTTTTGAAATAGATAAAGCATTGGTTTCAAAACTAATTGTCCATTTAAACTCTACCCTTAAAGAAAAGCGCTTTTCTTTAGAGAGTATAGTCACCCTTGATATTAATAAAGAAAGCTATGTACTTCTTTTAAAAAAAAGTGATGAACAAACCTCATTCGTTTCATTATGCAAGAACTTAATCCATACGCTTAAGGAGGAGCTGTCAATAGATAGTCGTTTTAGTATTGGTTTTCCTGCTCCGTTAGTCAACATTCAGTCAGCAGTAAAGCAGCTCCAGCGAAAAAGTGACGATATGATTGAGTTTAGAAATTCTGTTCAGCACTTTCTATCTTATGAGATAACAGTCACTAGTTACACAGAACCTAATTTAGCTATTTTAGAGAAGTATCTGCAAAATGGAAACAAACAAAGCTTTTTAGCTAAATGTCGACAGTATTTAATTCACTTGAAAGAATCAAACGCTCTTAATCTTGATGTTTTATCTAATTTCCGTTTGGATATTACACAATTGTTATTTACACACTTAAAAAAGAAGGAAGTGCTTGCACACAAATTATTTGATGGAAATACAAATAACTTTTTACAAACACAATCATTGCGTTCAATCGATGATATGATGATTTATATTACTTACTTAGTTGATATTTCGCTGCAATATGTAGATTTTATTCACTCTCAAAAAACCGTTGTTAATACAATTTGTGACTATATTGATGAACATTATCATGAGAATATTACAAGAGATAATATTGCAAAGATTGTATATTTAAGCCCAGATTATATAGCAAGAATTTTTAAGAAAGAAACTGGACTCTCTCTGGTAAACTATATCATCAAAAAAAGAGTAGACATCGCTAAGGAGCTACTCATTCAAACTACATTACCAGTACATATAATCTCAGATAAAGTCGGATATGGAAATTACTCCTACTTTACCAAACTTTTTAAAAAAGAAACAAATTACACTCCTTTTGAATATAGACGAAAAGAAAAATCCTCCGCTTTATAAACAAAGCTAACCATCAGTATTTTGCCTTACCACTGATGGTTAGTTGCGCTTCCGAACTTTTACATCGAGCACCAAAACATCCAGCTTTTTCAAATTCAGCAGCTTGCGATGATTAGAATTACTGAATGATGATGTTAAGGTAAAATTCCGGCCATATTTGTCTATCTAATACACTAACAAGCTAATAAATTTATCTTCTTTTTCTTTATCATTTAGGAGCTAGTTCTACAGCTTGTCGCATTGCTTCCATTAAGCTTTTTTCATCTGCGATCCCTTTACCTGCGATATCAAATGCCGTTCCATGATCTACGCTTGTTCGAATAATTGGCAAACCAACGGTAATATTCACTCCGGCATCTAATCCTAGTACTTTCACTGGACCGTGTCCTTGGTCGTGATACATTGCTACTACAATATCAAAATCCCCACGTACAGTACGGAAAAATAATGTATCTGCCGGAAGTGGGCCTACTGCTTCTATCCCTTCTTTTTGTGCTCTTTCTACAGCAGGAATTACTTTTTCTTCTTCTTCTCCATAACCAAATAATCCATTTTCACCAGCATGTGGATTAATGCCGCAAACAGCAATTTTCGGATTAGAAATACCTGCCTTTTGTAAAGTATCATGAGCAAGTTTAATAACATGATAGACACGTTCGGGATTAATCATCTTAACCGCATCAAGAATTCCAACATGTGTTGTAACATGAATAACTTTTAAATTCGGAGCAGACAGCATCATAGAGAAATCTTGAGTACCAGTAAGATCAGCTAAGATTTCTGTATGGCCTGGATATTTATGTCCCCCTTTGTGCAATGCCTCTTTATTTAATGGTGCTGTACATATTGCATGGATTTTATTTTCTTTTGCAAGCTCAATGGCTTTAGCAAGATATTGAAATGCCGCATTCCCAGCTTCTGGAGCCACTTTTCCTACCGGAAGTGTTTCATCCAATAAATTTAAATCTAAACAATAAACAGTGCCATAATCATAGGTTATTTCGTTAATTTCCTCGACGGAAATATTTTGGATAGCTAAATCACTATTAACAAATTGTTTGGCTCTATTCAAAATCTTACTATCGCCGATTACCAACGGTCTGCTAATCGTATACATTTCCTCTTTATCGAGACTTTTTAAAATAATCTCTGGACCAACCCCTGCTGCATCTCCCATTGTTATCCCTACAATTGGTTTTACAATACTCATACTATCACCCTTCTATTGTTAATTAAAAACTCTAATGCTTTTATTAATGAATCTTCTTGGCCAAAGCCTCCTGCTTTCGTTACCGCCCAATAGCTTTTCATTTCTGTTCTAATTTTTCCAAAAGGAAGTCCTGGTTCAATTTCCATATATAAATCCATTTCTGTTACTCCCAGCGCACGACATACTGCCTTGGCAGTATCTCCGCCTGTTAAGACTAACCCTTTAATAAAAGGAGCATTTTTTACTATATGGGTTGAAATGATACCCAATCCATTTGATATTGCTTCACTAACATCATTTTTACTTAATCCTAGTATCTTACCTGCTTCAATGGCACGCTTTCTATTGTCATCATCCGCTTCTACATAAAGTACAAAATGGTTGTGTTCTTTATTCTGCTGGATTATTTCCATAAACTCATCCAGCCTATAGCTACCATTTATTAAATCCACAGGGTCAACCTGCATAAAATAAGAATCTTGCAGTCTATCAACCTTATATAATTGTTTTTTCGTTACGGGAGATAAGCTTCCAGATACGATCAAAGTAGTTTGGATTTCCATATCTTCCTGTTCTTTTACTGATGAAGGCATTAAATGCAGCATTCCCGGCAGATATTCTATCAGTCCAGCAGATCCTGCCCAAATAATCGATTTATTTTGCTCAGAAAATAGTTTAGCAATATTTATGAGATCCTCCTCAGATTCGGCATCACAAACAAACCATTTATTCCCTTCCACTAAGGATGATTGTATAAAACTGTTTATCTCCTCTTTAGACTTGTGCCAAACTTCCTTATTAACCAATGTAATTTTCCTGTTATTTTTCGAATTTAAAAGCTTTGGCAAAAACGATTCCTGTACAGGTGTCTTCGGATCATTGGAAAATTCGGTTTCTGTAATGATTTTACCGTCTACAAAATGGTGTCCATTGATGGTTTGACGTCTCATTTTAGGATAGGCCGGCGCAATAACAATCATATCTGGTTTATAAACAGATTCTAGCGCTGCCAGTTCTGCCTCTAAATTGCCTCTTAACGTGGAATCTACCTTCTTATAAATATGTTTATACCCGTTTCTTTTGAGAAAGGATGCTGCCTCTACTACTGCCTTATATGCATCCTCTTCCTCTTTCGCTCTACTGTCCGTATCTACTATTAGAACATCAGAGACCATATCTTTAGATAAATTTTTATAATCAAACACAACACTAGTAGATAATTTTTTTATTGCCAGCTGCACACCAGAATCGTTAGCGCCTGTTAAATCATCAGAAATAATCCCCATTTTGTTTTTCACGTCGAACACATCCTTACCTTACATTTTGATACCTTGTTCCTCAAACTTATATCCTTTTTTTTCTAATCTTTTCACTAAGAAACCTACATAGATTGGAAGCAGTATTGCCGTGGTTACCACCGATGCGGCCACCTGTACTGTTGCAATATCGACCACTGACGCAAAACTAGCATTTGCAGCGGCAATTACAGCAGGTGTAGCAACCGCATTACCAGCTGTGGAGCCCTCAGCAGCTCCAACAATCGGATTCCATTTTAAAAGCTTGAACACATAGTAACCAGCAGTTCCAGTTACAAAAACGGTTAATAAGCCTAGAATAATACCAGCCAAGCCACCTTCAAGAATGGCAGAAAAATTGATGCCCATACCGAGAGAAAAAGCAAAGAATGGAATTAACATAGAACTTCCACTATCTAAGAAATCTCTCATTTTATCATCTAAATTACCTAATACCATCCCAACTATGATCGGAAGAAGCACAGAGATAAAAGAAGTAATAGAAAATAAACCGTCCACAAATCCCATTGCACCAAAAATGGATAGAGCAACCATTGTCAAAAATGGTCCATCATTAAGAGCTAATAAGGAATACGCAGCTCTGTCTTCCTTACTTCCGTATTGCCCAACTAAAGCAACAAATAATCCTCCATTACTGTTTGTCATAGCGGCAATTACTGCAATAGGAGCTAAACCAAACCAAAGACCATTATCTCCAGCAAATAGATACGCTAGTAATCCAAAGGCTGCACCAACAACCCATTTTGTGATTAATAATGTAGCCCCTTTCCCAACAGATACCCCAAATGACTTTACATTTATTTGCGCTCCCGTACACAATAGAAATAATGCAATTAAAGTAGATGATCCATTAACAAATAAAGCCTCTGTAAAATTCCCGATTCTGAGAAGGTTTGGAGCAAATGTATTTAATAGTGCTGCAATTAGCAACGGAACTACCATCATCCCTCCAGGAATCCGTTCTAACGTCTCTTTAATCTTCATAATTTTAACACTCCTTTTTATATGTTTCAATTTTAAACAATAAGTAATCGTTTACAAATAAAATTGTAACTGCTTTCAACTATTACCACAATAGAATTAGTATAAAACGTTGCAAAATGAAACAAAAAAATAAAAAAAACTGAAACTGTTATTGTTTCAGTTCAGACTGTAGACAAACTCCTGTATTTTGGAAATAGAAGTTTGAGTAAAGTATATTTATTAATCTCTTTGAATTTAGACGTTACTTTCCGCTCCGGGGGTTCGCTTTCCGTGGGGCTCGCGCTGAGCCGCTTCGGCTTTCAGCCTGCAGGGTCTCAGACTGTCTCGCTAATCCCACAGGAGTCTCACCCCCTCCACTCCAAGCAACGCATGAAAATGCATTTTTACTTCTCCAATATCTTTTTGTCGACAAGCTGAACTGAAACTGTTATTGTTTCAGTTTTCTCCACAAAGTTGTTCGATTAATCCCGAGTCTTTCAGCAACTTTTGTTTGATTATAATGTTCTTCTTCCATGACGGCGTCAATAATTCTTTTTTCTATTTCCTCTAATGTACCTTGTAAATATTTATTATCCATAGTTTCCATTTTATTCAACCTCTCTCCAAGAAGCTGTTGTATCAACCCTTTCCCTATTACAAACCCTTTTTCTTCCTTAACAGCATCATGAATAAGTATATATAATTCTTCAACATTTCCTGGCCAAGAATAAGATTCCAATACTTGCCATGCATCTTCCTTTATCTTGATTGCTGAGGTGCCAAATTCAGAATGAAATGCAGTTAAAAAGTGGGTCACTAATGGTCTGATATCCTCTTTACGTTCAACCAAAATTGGTAAATCAACTCGGATAAATTCGAGATACGGAAGAGCAGTATACCCATTTATGCCTGACGTCTCCATCGCTATTATAATTGTGATGACATTATTGTAATTACTCTTTACTTTTCCAACAAATATCCTTAACTCTTCCAGGCTTAACATCTCTATTTCATTCAAATAAATCGTTTTTATATCAGGATCCAACTGTTGGTTCATATTTATAAATGCTTTGGCAGACATAACTGCTAAAAGACCATTTCCTCTATTTTTTTGGAAATGAATCCATTTGGTGATTAACTTTTTTCCTGTGCCAGATTTCCCAATAAGTATCCAGCCATTCCTGCTAAGATTACTTTGAATCTTTTCTATGCACCTCTTCATACTATCACTTTTAGAAAGGATAACGGGCGGAGTTGGTACATCTATAATATGTAAGGAGTTATCCAGTACTAAATCTTTCATAGAAGAAAAGGCAAATAAATAATGAAGTTCCCCTTCTATCTTTATAGGAACCATCATCTGTTTTACTCGTTTATGCTGATTCGTTTCAATGATATCTAATTCTTCTTTACTATCACTTTTTTGTTGAATGATATTTATCATTTTTTTGACCGAAAGCGGGGAATCACTAAATCGTTTCCAATTTTCATAGACAATATTTCCATCACGATTCATTACAATGACATCCGAAAACTGTCTCTCTATAATGGTTTGCATAATAGTCATTTGAAAACGCTGCTTTCTCAGCATTCGGTAGATGCTCTTCACTTCTTTAATGGCTTCAAATATTGCCTCTCTGCCTGATTGTATTAGTATTCCTTCTAGATTATATTTAGCGGCCGCATCACGAGTAATAACATCTCCAATAATTAATTGATATCCATCCATTTTCAATTGATTGACTAAAGGATCAACTTCAATAGCATCCTCGATTGTAAATACTTCAATAGGTATTTCTAACAAGTCCGTTATCGCCTTCGCGCCCATTGTAATGTTAGAAAAACCCACAATCGCTTTCTTGCCTGGATAATCATTTGCCAGGGTCAAGACACGGAGCATATCATAACCAGAAACATGTATGTCAACAACTGGAATAGTCACTTCTTGCTCTATTAATTGAGCAGTCCCCCCACGACTTATAATAACCTCAATGCCCTGTTTTTCAGCCTCCTTTGTAATTGGAATTGCTTCTTGAAGATTGGCCAATTCAATTTTCATATTAAGTTCAGGTTCTACTTTTATGCATTCTTCCATCACATGCTCCAAAGCAGGATAAGGAGCAATTAATAACGTTTTAATTCCCATTTTATTCACCTATTATTATTTATTACTTTATACATTGAAAGAATTATGTCTAGATGTCAAGTTTCGTTCATAATTTACTAGATACTGACAAGTAAATAGAAACTTTTAAAAAAACAAGTCAAGTAAAAGACAAGTTCCATGCCGCAACAGACAGTCTTACCTTCTAACTGAAGGATGCATATCTGGTCTTATACTTGAAAAGATTAGGATAATTAATGGTTAAAGACGGACAATCTCTATATTAATAATGAAACCAATTTGTTCCATTACATTACACTACAGACACACGTTGCGCTGGGAAGCAACCTTCTATGCTCCACCGTTATCTTTTATCCATACAAAAACCCCAGCTCTTGTGGTGTCCAATAATTGGGGTGCAGTTTAGTGACGCGGAGACTCAGACGTAGCCCCATGGGAAGCGAGGTGTATTCAGACTGCGTGAGATTACCACAAAGCTTCTTTCTTAAAATAAATAAAAAACCCAAACAATTATACGAATGTTTTTTAGTGTGTACGTATAATTGTTCGGGATTAAATTTAATTAATACTTATATCCCAGCCTTTTTCTTTTTTTAGACTCTTAGTATATCTCCTAATCCTTAATCGGTTTACCAAACACTGGAAGCCCATTCTCATCCCAAGTAAATACTTGTGCCCTCGCGTGGCGATCTGGATTATTCAAAGGATCTCCCTCTATTTCTGTATATGGTCTTGCATGATAGATAAGAACATCTTCCCTTCCATCTTCACTAATAGTAAAGCTATTATGTCCTGGTCCATATTGTTGATTCTCTGGGGCGCTGCTAAAAACTGGCTTATCTAATTTAGTCCAAGAATATCCATCTAATAAATCGGAATTTATATCGGCCCAAAGCATTCCCATGCAATAATTTTCATCGGTTGCACTAGCTGAATAGGTTATGATGACTTTTCCATTTCTAATCAACACCGCAGGACCTTCATTCACTAAAAATCCGATTTTCTCCCAAGAGTATTCAGGAATAGATAATAATAACTGCTTCCCTTTTAAGGTCCAAGGATTTTCCATTTCAGATAGATATAGATTAGAATTTCCTGGAATAGCCGGTTCCTTTTGTGCCCACACATAATAAAGCTTGTCGTGCAATTCAAACACAGTTGCATCTAAACTAAAACTTTCCTGAGCCGTTTTTACTTGACCCTTTTCAATCCATTTTCCAGTTAGAGGGTTTTCATCAGCGCATTCAAGTACAAACATACGATGCTGAAAAATCCCATTTTTAGGGTAATCATACTCTGCTGCGGCAAAATAGATGTACCATTTTCCACGGATAAAATGAATTTCCGGAGCCCAAATTAAAGAGCTTAATGGGCCTGTTGAATGAGCATGCCAAACAAATGCACTTTCACCATTTTTCAGCCCATTTAATGTTCTAGCTCTGCGGACTTCTATTTTCTGATAGCCAGGGACAGAACCAGTGAAATAATAGTAGCCATCTGTGTGTTTATATACCCAAGGATCTGCTCTTTGTAAAACAATTGGGTTGTTATAATGAACTGTCTTAACATTCGTCATCTTACTCTCTCCTTTTTATCCATTACATTTCAAACTAAAAAGATTATCTCCCATCAAATTATCCCATAACCATAGACGTGATTATCTTAAGACTTATCTGATTAAGAAATTTAAGAACTGCAGATGCAATCACTTTCAATCTGCCATTGGTCTGATTTCCATCTAATAACAATTCCTTTAGCGTTCTATGTATCTATTCAAAACCTCTTATAATTCTTTTTTTGACTAATTCTCCTGATATGAACTTATCCACACATAAAAAATAGGTACTAATTAAAAATAGTGGTATTACAATACTATACTTATAAGCTACTGCTAAAAGTACTAACAAGAAGAGTAAACTAAATACTGTATGTAAAGGCAGTAATAATGGTAAACTCAATACTAATTTTGCTTTCTCCTTAAACGTACCATGCGTATATATGGCTATTGGAAATGTATAAAGAATAGTAGCCAAAACATAAATAATGAAACATAGAACTGGATAATAGAAAATAGCAGCCCCAACTGTCATTCCTCGTACCAGCTGTAAATCGATCCAAAGCACATATAATACAAGGAAATAAATGATTCCAACACCATTCATTTTTAGAAAGTTCTGCTTATATGCAGAAAAGTATTCCTTCGCAAGCTTTCTAAATGACGGAAAATCATTGAAAAACTCCTCTTTTCTAATTAGGACATTAAGGGCATAGGTAGCTGGAAAAATCCCGAAAATTCCAAGCCCAATTATACTCCCCATAATCCAAAGCAGATTAAGAATGATGACACTTAACAGCCTATCAAGAACGATCATCACTTTGTTTGACCACACCATAGATTACACCCTCTTTCCAAATATAGTATCTCCTGATTTTGTTAAACCAGAGAAGGCTATTGTCTCTATATTGTTTTTCCAATCCTTAACAGGAAAAATAACAAACTCAAAATTTCTATCCACAAAGGTAAACTGATTATCACCTAATGAATCAATCTTAGTTAGACTATCCTCTTTTAAAGAAAACCTTTTACTATGCTTAACTCTTCTGTCTTCATCAAAAGAAATATATTCCCAATCACCCAATAGATCCAGAACAGAATAATTGCGTGTTTCAGTATGATAGTAGTATTCTGGCGATACAACCGGCCAGCCGCTCATTAGCCAAAATAATTCCCGTATAAATCCATAATGATAGGGAGAAAATTCCTCTAAACGAACATGGTGAACCATAAATTGTTTATTCTTTTCGCTAAAAATGGAATTGTGACCTGGTCCAATCCAAGCAATATCATGTTCAAACTGATAGCTTCCCACTAACTTAACACCAATAGTATGTGGTTCATCCTCTGTGTCTATCATATTTTTACCGTTCACATCCACGTAAGGACCAGTAATTTCTTTCGACCTCGCTACACGAATATTGTAACTATCATGCAAACTATCATAAGAAGTAAACAAATAATAATAATCAAATGTCGAATTGTAGATAATAAAAGCGCCTTCTATCGCACCTTCTACTTCTTTTGGTCTTATTGCAAGCAATGTTCCATAACCATCATCAGCAACCGGCATCCCTGTTTCCATATTAAGTCTGACAAGGTAAATGCCTCCAAAGAAGGATCCATAACAAAGCCAGTACTCACCATATTTATCTATTACTACATTTGCATCTATCGCATTATGTGTCGCAATTTCTGGATTTGTTTTAAGTACAATCCCTTGATCACACCACGGTCCTTCTAAATGGTCAGCAGTAGCTAATCCAATACAAGAAACCGTACTCCCAAAAGTGGAAGCGGAATAATACATATAATAGCGACCTTTATAGTTAATAACTTCCGGGGCCCATAAGCCTAATGCCTTGGACCACTCTTTAGCCTCTTTAGGAACAGCCTTTAACGCAGTTCCAACATAATCCCAGTGGATTAAATCCTTTGATTTTCTAATTTGCGCCCCCTCAGTTGGCGCATTATCGATATGTGTATCGGTTGAAAACATATAGTAGAAATCATCTTCTTTGATAATCGTAGGGTCATGGGTTCCCAAGGTTCCCCATCCGTATGATTCTATTAATTCTAAGCACTGTTTTGTTTCTTCTTTCATTTTCATAGCTTGGTCCTCCTGTTTACCCTTTCACACCTGATAAGGCAACTGATTCAATAATCTGTTTTTGAAATATCAAGAATACGATTAATACTGGAAGTAAAGAGACAACAGAACCTGCCATAATCAATGGATAATCCGTTTGAATAGCATAAGTTGCTTTTAAGTTTGCAATTACTACTTGTAATGTTTGTTTCTCTGGACTATTTAGATAGATTAATGGTGCTAAATAGTCATTCCACACACCCATGAACCAAAGAATAAATTGTGCCGCTACCGCCGGACGAATAACAGGAAAAATCAATTTAAAGAAAATTTGAAGGTAACCCGCTCCATCCACCTTTGCTGCTTCAATTAACGAATAAGGCACATTGGTTAGATATTGACGAAGGAAGAAAATCATCGTAATATTTCCAAATAAACCTGGCACAATTAATGGTAATAGTGTATCTACCCAACCCATTTTAGAAAACATTACGAATTGGGGAATCATAATGATTGGATAAGGAATCATAATAGAAGCTAATAAAATTAAAAATAATGTATTTTTAAAAGGCATTCTTAGTTTCGCAAAAGCAAAAGCAGCCATACTAGATGTTATGGTACCAATAATAGTTACGGTTAAAGAGACAATTATAGTATTTTTAAGTCCGTATCCCAAAGTATCAAGCTGAAATAATTTAATGTATGCATCAAACTGGAAGGGATCTGGTATCCATTGTGGCGGTAAGGCAAATACACCAGTCTTGTCTTTTAATGAAGTAGTAATCATCCATAATAATGGTCCAATCATAAACAGAGAACCAATGGTGAGAATGAAATAAATAAATATATCTGTTATTTTCCTTTGCTTTTTCATGCTATACACCCCCTTAATCCAAACTATAATCTGATTTTCTATTAAAATAGAATTGAATAACAGTTACGATAAAGATAAAGATAAATAAAATTAGTGACATCGCTGAACCATATCCCATTTGATAATATTTGAATGCTTTTTGCCATACATACCAAACAATAGACGCGGCACTATAAGATGGTCCGCCAGTCGGGGTCATAATGTTAATTTCAGTAAATATTTGGAATCCGCCAATTATATTTGTAATAACTAAGAAAAACGTTACCGGTTTAACCATTGGCCATGTGATACTTTTAAATTTTTGGAAAGAATTTGCACCATCTAGATCAGCTGCTTCATAATAGGTTTTCGAAACACTTTGAATTGCCGCTAAATAAAGCAGCATCGAATAACCTAACCCTTTCCATACTGCCATAAGGATAATTGCTGGTTTAACAGTTGCAGTATTTTCTAACCAGTTTGGACCCTTAATTCCAAATAAATCCAAAAATTGATTAATCAATCCAAAATCTCCATTATAAGCCCATGCCCACATTATAGAGATTGCTGCAAGAGAAGAGATAACAGGGATGTAGTAGATTGTTCTAAAAACAGTAGTCCCTTTCAGCCCCCTGCTCAAAGCCATTGCGAGCAGCAATGCCAATCCTAATCCAATAGGAATTCCTATCATATAAAAAACTGTATTATAGAGAGTTTGATAGAAATATTCATCTTGAAATAGTTTAATAAAGTTATCTAAGCCGACAAAGTTCATTCTATTCAATCCATTCCAATCCGTAAATGATGCATACACAGAATAAGCAAATGGATAAACAGAAAATAATAGAAATCCAATAATTGGAGCTGCCACAAACATCAGTGCAACTCTATGCTCTTGCTTATACAAGTTACTAGTCTTACTTTTAGGTTTTATTTTCGGATTTTTATTCTTTTCACTGTTTGTAGCTATAACACTGGACATATGCTCACCTCTTTAGCAATTAAAGGGTGTCTTAAAAGAAGAGAACCTCACAACAAGTTTTACTTAAAATTGGTGAGTTCTCCTCTTAGTAAAAAGACATCCTAATATTTTAGTTTATTTAGACATTTTTGCTTGTTCATTGGCCTCATCTAAAAGCTTTTGCATTTTAGGCTGTATTTCTTTTACAAAATCGGCTGCAGTCTGTTTCCCTTGCATTACGGGAGTAATATTCGACCAGAATTCATCTAACCATTGGGAGTTATAGGTAGCGAAAGTTGGGTATGGAACACCATAATCTCGAACAATATCTAAAAATTCTTTCTTATTATTTGGAACCGTTTCTGTATCGCTAGCCCATTCTTCAGCCATATCAATTAAATTCGGAATTTGCACTTTAGCATCTAATAATGTTTGTTGGGCATTTTCATCAGCAGACAAGTAAATGGCCAATTCAGTCGCTAAATCGGGATATTTTGTAGTCTCTGAAACTACTAATCCCAGGGAACCAACATATGCAACAGATTTACCTGTTGTACCAGATGGCCACGGCATGAGATCGTATTCAAAATCTAGTTTGGCATATGTACTCATATCCCATGGACCAACTGGGAAGAATGCTAATTCGCCATTCATCCATCTTTGGTATGTGTCCAATGTTTCAGCTTGTGAAGCATTCGGTGTTGTATTATATTTATTAGTTAAATCGGCAAGGAACTGCAAAGAACTTGCAAACTCTGGTGTGTCAACTGTTACAGTATCTCCAGCATCATTTAAAAAGGATGCACCATTACTATAAGCAAATGATTGCAGAGTCCACGTGGCATTAAAACCGCTTGCCCATTGATCAACTTCACCATCACCATTTGTATCTTTTGTTAATTCTTGACTAATTTTTAAGAATTCCTCCCAAGTATAGGCTTTGTCTTTATCTGGCAACGGAATTCCGGCTTCTTCAAACATGTCTTTATTATAACCTAGCGCAAATGGACCGATATCTTTTGGTAATCCATAAAGGGCACCCTTACCAGGAGTTTTCCCATCATAGCGATAGATGTCTACACCAAATTTCCAAATACTATCTAAATCAAAATCTGCATTCTCAACTTCTTCTGTAATATCTTTAATGATGCCATTATCAACATAATTTGCGATACTTCCAGAATCAAGATAAAAAACATCGGGTACATTCCCACCGGAAACAGCAGCAGATAATTTAGTAGCATATTGATCTGCATCTGTATTAATGATTTTTACCTTCACGCCCTCATGCGAATCTTCAAACTTTTTAATCGCTGCTGTATAAGCCGTTTTCTCATCTGGCCCTCCTCTAAACATAAACGTGATTTCTTTCTTCCCATCCGCATTACCGTTACTGCTACTTGAACATGCACCTAAAAGCAACATACTGAAAATCACAAAACTTGAAAGTAATATTTTTACTTTTTTCATTTTATATTCTCCCCTATTTTTAATTTCTTTTATAAAACAAAAAGGATAATACTAATCTGCATTTCTATCACTTTAAGCGTAGACTTACTTTGTTCTCTTTATGTAGCATTTAATTTAGAATTACTTTCATTTTCACCAACGTATCAACAGTTTATTTGTTTTTGCATTCCTCCTCATCTCCCTTTTTATATGACACTATGATACAACTTAATAGCAAAAGGCGATTTTTACAAAGTTTGTTGTTATTACAGATAGCCTCTCGTTGTGTGGAATTCCCCCAAAATAGAGAACAACATTTTTATAAAACACCCTTTAAAAATATATCTTATAAGTTATTTATACAATTATCTGTAAGCGTTGTCAATAACTTTTATATAAACTTAGATATATTTTTCAGACATTAAGTTAACATATTTATTAATCTAATTCATCACATAGTTAACCACCTTAACAAAGTTAACATTTGCATTAACCTTACACTTTTCATTACATAATTATTAACAAGTATATTTAAAAATTTGAAGAAGTGATTTTTTCTTGCAAATTGGATTTTTGAGAAACAGTGTGCTCTTTAATAAGTAAAAAAGACAGACCTGCTACTTCGCAGAATCTGCCTTTTTAGGACATTTCTAAATGGATAACTAACGTTGTAAATAAATAATTTCCTCAGCCAGTTTAATCATTCGCTCTTTGACCTCTTTGTCGATAATTTCATTCTCCTCATCAAAATAGTCATTATGCACAAACACATTTTGCACGGTAATCAATGCTTTAAAATAGGTAAGAATCGGCTTTAATTGATGTTCCATTACAAGAAAATGTTTATCCGTACCACCTGTGATAACCATTCCCGCTACTTTCGTTTTAAATGCATCGACTGGTAGATGATCAAAGAGATTTTTTAATACCCCTGAAATAGAGGCTTGATATACTGGTGTTCCAATCACAAGAGCATCTGCACTCAAAATAGTATTGACCACTTTAATGGTATCATCATTATAATAACTTAATGGCGCTCCATTAACAAATTCGATCTCATACTCTCTTAAATCAACTAATTCTACTTGAATCGTTGGGTCAAGTGCCTTGGCAGCAACTAATACTTCATTTACTGCTTTAGCTGTTTTGGAACCAACTAATGATCCAGAAATCCCTACAAGCTTCATAGTATCCTCCAAGCTTAAAGATAAGCATGAACCACTTAATCTTTGTCTATCATATTAATTATTATTCGCAAATTTATCCGCAACTACACTCCAATTAATAATAGAGAAGAAATTGGAAATGTATTCAGGTCTTCTGTTTTGGTAATTTAAATAGTAAGCATGCTCCCATACATCCAATCCTAAAATAGCGCGTTCGCCATTCATAATTGGATTATCTTGGTTTGGTGTGCTTGTTACTTTTAAGCTGCCTACTTCGTCCACAACCAGCCAAGCCCAGCCAGACCCAAATCGAGTAGTAGCAGCAGCAGTAAATTGCTGCTTAAATTCATCGAAGCTTCCAAAAGCTTTATTAATTGCTTCTGCTAATTCACCAGAAGGTGTATTCACACCTGAAGCTGGTGCAATTACTTCCCAGAATAAGGAGTGGTTTAAATGCCCGCCACCATTGTTTCTTACAGCAGTTCTGATTTGTTCTGGTACCTCATTCAGATTGCTTAATAACTCTTCTAAGGATTTTGCTTGTAATGCATCCTGACCTTCAAGAGAAGCATTTAAATTATTAACGTATGTCTGATGATGTTTTCCATAATGAATTTCCATCGTTTTCTGGTCAATATGTGGTTCTAAAGCATTAAATTCGTATGATAAAGCTGGTAATGAATATGTAGTCATTGGTATTTCCTCCATTTTTTGTTTTTTATACTTTTTGGTTTAAAAAATATATTTAAACAATAAACCATCCATAATAAAAAAGCAATTACTTTATTCTAAATTGGTGGATGTTTTTTTTATTAACTAAGCTAATCTTATGCACTGACTCTTGTACAAGTAACTACTTTCAACATTTTATACTTTCTGGTATAATTAATTTCTATACCTTAAAATTATTTAGATTTTTTTCTCCAATGAAATAGAATGGAGGTTTAAAATGGTCCCAACACAAAAAACGACAAAAGATAAAATTCTGCATCTTCTTAAGAAAGAGGGCTCCTTAACGGTAAACGATTTTACCGATCGTCTAAAAATAACACATATGGCTGTGCGAAAGCACTTAACAATATTAGAAAAAGATAATTTAATCCAATCCGAATTTATCAAACAGCCAATGGGCCGACCTATTCAAAGCTTTACATTGGCGGAAAAAGCAGAACATTTTTTCCCAAAAAGTTATGAAGGAATCAGCATCGATTTATTACACGACATTAAAGAACTTTATGGAAAAGATTCAGTTCAGCAATTATTCAATAAACGGGAAGAACGTCTAACAAAAGAGTATATTTCACGTATGGATGACAAAGATCCTGCTGAAAAAATGCAAGAAATGATTACTATCCAAAATGAAAAAGGATATATGGCCGATTTAACAAAAGTGGACGACCATACTTTTGAAATAACGGAATATAATTGTCCTATCCTCGAGGTAGCGAAGGAGTTTAAAATAGCCTGTAGATGTGAGACAGAAATGCTCAAAAAAGTTCTCCATGCAAAGGATGTTACGAGAACATACTGCCGAACAGAAGGAGACAATCACTGTAAGTTTGTCGTAAAGTTTGTTTCCCAGCATGATTCCTCGTTCGTAGTATTGTAAGGCTTTTTCTTAGAAAAAACTTAAACTAATAGGAAAAGGGAAGTCATCAAGAAATTAATTCTTAAGACTTCCCTTTTCTAGTATTTCTTCTATTAAGCAAATACAGCTAATTCTGCTTCAATTTGTTTCATTATTAATTCAAGACATTCCTCAGTAGTTTTTGCAAAAATTCTTTTTCCGTTTACAATTGCATAAGGACGTTTTGCACACATTCCACAAAAGGAAAGACAGCTGCTTTCAATCACAGCTACTTCTGGATATTTAGATTCTAGTATTTCTTCTAAATTTATTGAAGTGATCAAACTTCCATCACAAATTTCTACAACTACAATCCCCATTTGCTCGTTCCTCCCTTCTATTTTACAAACAATATATATAAACGATTATTTTTATGGACCAAAGATATAAGGAAAAAACTAAATCACACTTTATAAAAGTTTTTTATACCATACAGTATAAAAAACAAGTATATACATTTAATCATTTTCTATATAAAAATGCAAGTAAAGAAGCTCTCCATAATTCTGATAGACTAAGAATAAAAATACTCCCTTACAGCTGTTATATTATGTATTAACAAGTTTTTTCATCAGCTGCCAAGGAGTATGTCCTACCGATATGAATTTACAGGTGAATTTTTTCTATTTATCCCCTAAAAAATTTCTTGAACTTTTCCAACTCTTCCTTACTATACGTTTTTGTTTTATCAAAATAAGGATTATCTTCAAGCACATTTTTAGGATCTACATTTGTCTTAATCGATACACTTGTCTTATCTGAATCAGCTTCCATCATATTATCATTTATTTGGCCAAAATCAGACATATTCGCTCCCTTTTGTTCGTTCATCCAAATCACTCCTTTTTTTATAAGTTTTACAGAAAGCAGAAAATTATTCTCTTCCATTAACATATATATTTTAGCGAACAAAAAACATCTCGCTAAAAAGAAATAATATTCTGAAAAAGAGTTCATTACTTCACAATATTTGATTTTGAAATCGTTTTCATTTATAATGTAAATTAGGTTGGATAACATTAGTGGTTATCACTGTACACAGCGTAGGTGGAGCTGGTACTTCAATAGAGCTTTATTAGTTCTAAATGAGAAGCAGAAAAGTATCCGATTCAATAAGAATCGGATACTTTTCATTAACCTACAAAATAAACATTAGCTAAAGGAAAAGTCCCCCGTTTATGGATTTTGTCTTGATTTATTATATGGTGTTAGTTTTCCATTTCTGCTCATGTCTAAGCAGCCATTCCTTCCGCCATAAACCACCGGCATAACCAGTCAGCGTTCCATTCGCTCCTATAATTCGATGACATGGAATGACAATGCATAGTTTATTTCTTCCATTCGCACTTCCCACTGCACGAACTGCTTTTTTGTTACCGATGCTGCTTGCAATATCCTTATATGATCCCGTTGCCGCATAGGGAATATGAGTTAAAGCATTCCATACCTGTCTTTGAAATGGAGTTCCACCCATTTCAATTGGAAAAGAAAAATTATGACTTTTCCCACTGAAGTAAGCATCTAGCTGCTTATAGCATGTAATTAAAACCTGAGGTGTCTGATCATCTATCTGGTTCTCTGGTGACTCTTTCTCTGAAAATAAGATAGAATAGATCGCCTTTTCTGTTCCAATTATCTCTATTACTCCAATTGGAGATTGATAATCTAGTGCAAACATCCTATCCCCCCGAAAAACTATTTTCTATTATTTTAACAGAACAGTATCATTTTGCTTCATAAAAAACATTTTTATTTTTTCAAAAATCATATTTACAAATGAGGAAAATAGTGTTAGTCTTTTAAAGAATTTACGCAATCCCTATTTAACCTATAGGAATTACAATAAAAGGAGGACATAGCATTGAACCTTTTTGCTATTTTAAACATTATTATATTACTTATTTTGCTTAGTGTTCTATTCTATATGCAAAAGAAACATATATCCTTCTCTAAACGCGTGTTTACCGCTTTAGGACTGGGTGTATTATTTGGAGCAATTTTACAATTATTTTTTGAGCCGACTTCAGAAGTAATCACGGTTACGAATGATTGGTTCGGTTTAGTTGGAAACGGATATGTAAAACTACTACAAATGATTGTTATGCCACTAGTCTTTATTTCTATTGTGGCTGCCTTCACAAAGTTAGAAAAATCAGCTAACCTTGGGAAAATTAGTGGTCTCGTAATCGGAACATTATTACTAACAACAGCTATAGCTGCAGGAATCGGAATCGCCTCTGCTGCAGGTTTTGACTTAAAAGCAATTGATGTAAATGCTGGAGATGCTGAAGTACTTCGCGGACAGCAACTAGAAGAATCTTTAGGGGAAGTCCAAAGCACAACTGTACCACAGAAAATTCTTAGCTTTTTACCAGCTAATCCATTTCAAGATTTAACTGGTGCTAGACCAACTTCTACTATTGCGGTAGTAATTTTTGCGGCATTCGTTGGAGTTGCATTCCTAGGGATTAGAAGAAAAAATCCAGAGCAAGCAGCTTTCTTCCAAAAAATTGTTGAATCATTACATACAATAGTGATGCGAATTGTAACATTAGTACTGCGATTAACTCCATATGGTATACTTGCGCTTATGGCAAAAACAGTTGCAGGAAGTAACCTTGATGCAATTGTGAAGCTAGGAAAATTTGTTATTGCGTCCTATGTTGCCTTAATTGCAATGTTTATTATTCATTTAATTATTCTTGCGATTATGGGACTCAGCCCAAAACAATATTTAAAAAAAGTTTGGCCTGTTCTTACCTTTGCATTCACATCACGTACAAGTGCAGGAACAATGCCATTAAATATTGAAGCACAGAAGAATAAATTAGGTGTACCTGAATCCATTGCTAACTTCTCTGCATCCTTCGGGGTTTCAATTGGCCAAAATGGTTGTGCTGGTATCTATCCTGCAATGCTTGCAGTCATGATTGCACCAACACAAGGAATTAATCCTTTATCCCCATCTTTCATTGCGACATTAATTATTGTCGTTATGATCAGTTCATTTGGAGTTGCTGGAGTAGGTGGAGGAGCAACATTCGCAACATTGATCGTTCTCTCTACTTTAAACTTACCAGTAGCATTGGCTGGGGTATTAATTTCTGTTGAACCATTAATTGATATGGGGCGCACTGCTCTAAACGTAAGTGGATCAATGGTGTCAGGTGTTGTAACAAGTAAAACACTTGGTGAATTAGATACAAAACAGTATCAGTCGAATGAAATAGATACTAGTGAGAATATGGCATAATAAAAAGGCAAAGCTCCTTCTAAGGTGCTTTGCTTTTTTATTTATTTCAACTCTAATTCATTAATAAGATCAAAATATTCAATCATCATCACTTCTATTTTATGTTCTTCATTTAAATTAGCTTGCCCAGTAATTGTTCCAACATTTGCTGTACTACTGCCTTTTTTCTTATATTCTATTTTTGCCGTAAAATTGTATATAATCTCATCAGAACTGGTCTTTTCATAATTAATATCCAATACTCTTAAAGTGTAATGATTTTTCGCAGGTTCATTCCATATTACGGACCCATATCTTGAAACGTATTCAACATACGCTCTATCACTTGCAAAATACTCTTTAAATAAATCCTCTTCATATTCGCTTAAGCCCTTTATTTCTCCCTCTTCTTCCTCCGAACTCGTATCATTCATTATTTTTAACAAATTCTCATCAGGTCCTGTAAAGTTATTTGTTATAACAGCTTCAATTGTTTTTATATCTGCTGCTTCTTTCATTGAAATACTGTCACTTGGATTTTGTGCTGAATCTGAAGATATTAAACTTAAGCCAAGCGGAATTAATATAATGATAAACGCAGCTACAGCTATAACCGGAAAAAGTTTCGAAAAAATTCGTCTTTTCTTTCTTGTTACAGAAATCTGTGTCCATAATTCTTCTTTTAATCCTTTAGGTATATTAATGGAGTTATATTCCTTCTTTATCTGCTCCTTTAATCTTTCATTTTCTTGATTATTCTTCAAGCTTACTTTCACCTCCAGAGTGATACTGTCGATATATTTTCTGTTTCGCTCGGTATATCCTTGATTTAACTGTTCCTAATTTAAGGGAAAGTAGATTAGCAATTTCTTTTTCTGATAAACCATCCAAATATTTTAATATTAATATTTGTTTGTATTTTGGTCGTAAATCAGCTAAATAATATTCTATTTCATCTCTCTCATCATTAAATTCATTCGTAGTTGAAATATAGTTTTCTTCTTCAAACATACGTGTTGATTGTCTATTGTTTTTATTATATATATCAATAGCAGTTCTTGTAGCAATAGTAGTTATCCAAGCACTTAACTTTGAATGATCATTTATTTTCCCTAAATTTTTAAATACTTTTATAAAGGTATCATGTGTTGCATCTTTCGCTAGTTCCTCATTTTTCAGGATGTAAAAAGTTGCTTTGTATACCTTTTCAAAAAAGTATTCATATATTTCCTTCTCATTCATTTTTCGTAATATTAACCACCTCCCTTTATACTTTAAGACCAGTTTATCAACCAAAAAGTTCCCCTTTTCTTATAAAAAATGTAAGTTAATTTAAATAAATTCCAATAAAAAAATCCTGCTCTCACAGGATTTTTAATAAATACTAGCTTTATCTTATTTAATCAACGCAAATACTTCTGCGCGTTTATCACTGTCAGTCTGAAAAACACCTCGTACAGCTGATGTAACTGTTTTAGCACCAGGCTTTTTCACTCCACGCATGGTCATACACATATGCTCTGCCTCTAACACGACCATTACTCCATGGGGCTCAAGTGTTTCCATCATAGTATCTGCCACAGTGGACGTTATTCGTTCCTGAAGCTGAGGACGTTTTGAAACAGCTTCTATTGCTCGAGCAAGCTTACTTAACCCAGCCACTCTTCCGCCTTTCGGGATATAGGCAACATGCGCTTTCCCGTAAAAAGGGACTAAGTGATGCTCGCACATGGAGTAAAAAGGAATATCCTTTACTAATACCAATTCTTCATGGTCTTCATGAAAAATCGTTTCAAAATACTCTTTTGGATCGATGGTAAGACCAGAAAAAACCTCTTCATACATTTTCGCTACCCGTTTTGGAGTATCCAATAATCCTTCTCTATTTGGATCTTCTCCAACTGCTTCTAATAGTAAGCGAATAGCCTCCTCTATTTGAGGAGTATTAATTTTACTCATTCTAAAATCCTCCTAAAATCCTTCCCGACTATCTACACTCCACGCTTATTTCCCCAAATATACGTATGTAGCTGTGGAAGTACCTTCACATTTTTGAATTGATGATCAAGCATGGTTTTATCAATCAACCACTCATACTTCGCCAATAAATGTTCGACTAATTTAGTATCATCAGTCGTTTTATTATCTTCATTCCCAACTTGTAAGAAAAAAGGAATATCAGGATAACGCAAATGCACTTTTTTGGCATAGTTGTAATCTTCATCAGAAAATACAACAACTTTTAAGCTAATATGAGTACTTCGATTAGCATCTCTTAATCTTTGCACAATCGAATCCAACATGTCAAAATCCGTATTCATTTTAGAACTTGGCGGCTTAGGAGAAATAGTAAGTTCATCAATATCTATAAACCAATCTTGCCATTTGCTCCCTTGTGTCTCAAGCCCAATCTTTATTTCCTTTTCCTTTAATAAATTTACCAGAAAGGAAAGATTTTTCAAGAGGGCCGGATTTCCTCCTGAAAGGGTGACAAAAGAAAATCCGTCTCCACCTAGTCGAACTAGTTCCTCCCATATTTCCTCTGCTTGCATTTGCTTAATCAGCTCTTTTCCGCTGCCATCCCAAGTAAAGGCAGAATCACACCAAGCGCAGGAATAATCACAGCCAGCTGTTCTGACAAACATCGTTTTTTGGCCAATGACCATTCCTTCTCCTTGTATCGTTGGTCCAAAAATCTCCATGACAGGTACTTTACTCACTCTCCATCCACTCCCTTCTCATTTCTGCATAACTAGTAGGAGTTTCATAGAGACGAACAAATTCTACTCTCGCCCCATTATCTGCTTGCTTTACCTCATCTTTATTCAAAGCCTCTTCCATTTTTTCAAAGATCCAATATACTATATTCTCTGCTGTTGTATTCATTGGTGGAAGAGTTTCATTCAAGTAGCGATGATCTAAGTAAATTTCAATCTCGGTTTTCCATATTTTTTTAATGTCACCAAAGTCTATCATTAATCCTCGGTTATCTAAATATCCACTAATTCCGAAAACTACCTTGTATGTATGTCCATGAAGATTCATACATTTTCCTTCATAAGCATGCAGGTGATGTGCTGCATCAAAGGTAAACTCTTTACTAACCATAACACGTTTGCAATGATATTTTAATTGTTTAGAGGAAATATCTTCCCCAAATTTTTGCAGTCTATCTACAATTCGAAAGTCATGCATTCTCTAATAACCCCTTTCGAACAGCGAGATAATCATTTAATCCCTTTTTACGCAGCTTACAAGCAGGACATTCTCCACAGCCATCTGCCACAATTCCGTTGTAGCATGTTAATGTTTTTTCACGAACAAAGTCAAAGGCACCTAACTCATCCGCAAGGCCCCATGTTTCTTCCTTATTTAACCACATAAGTGGAGTATGAATGACAAATTGGTTATCCATGGAAAGATTTAACGTTACATTCAATGATTTAACAAAGATATCGCGACAGTCTGGATAGCCGCTAAAATCTGTCTCACACACACCTGTTACAATATGTTTTGCTTGTATTTGACTTGCTAATACACCAGCAAACGACATAAACAATAAATTTCGTCCTGGAACAAATGTGGAAGGCAGCTCTCCTTCCTTGCCATCTTCGACTGCAATATCGTCTCTTGTTAAGGCATTTGGCGCCAGCTGATTTAGCAGAGACATATCAAGAATATGGTGTTTAATGCCAAGCTCTTCGGTGATTTTCTGTGCACATTCAATCTCTGTAATATGTCTTTGATTATAGTCAAACGTTACAGCTACTACTTCTTTGAAATTTTTTATAGCCCAAAATAAACAAGTAGTGCTATCTTGACCCCCACTAAATACAACAACCGCTTTTTCGTTTTTCATTTCGCAAATCTCCTTCATATAGAAAAAACAGCACTACTAAGAAAGTAGTACTGTTTTTTCTTAGTTTTTTAAAGAGGGTAGCTAGAACCTCCACCGTCGAAACGGATTTTATTATGCTATTATGCAGCTCGATTTATTATAACGCATATTCCTCTATTATTCTATGACAATATTGATTAAAATCTAGACAAAGTGTATTAAAATTATCTTTTCATAGTAAATAGTTTGGTAACAATAAACCCAATAATGATCATAATTGTTGCTAGAAAACCACCTTCTAACCCAAAAGAACCACCTGTTAGCCAATCATTTCCCACAGAAACATCTATTCCGTATAGCCCGTAGGGAGTGGTACCACTAACTGGAAAACCAAACACATTTCCTTGGAAATAATTCCACGTTATATGATAACCAATTGGCATCCATAGGCTTTTCGTCTTATCATACATATAAGCAAATAAAAGTCCTACAAGAAAAATATTGATAATTCCAAGAGCCGCTACATTTGGATTTAATAAATGAGCTATCCCAAAAATTAATGATGAAACGATATATACTACCAATTTTGAATTTCCATTATCGGTAAGTGTAGACATAATATAACCTCTGAAGGTCAATTCTTCAGAAAAACCGACTAAAATAAAAAACAGTAGATACAAAATGGTATAGGTTGAAAAATCCGGTGAACCAAGTGAATTAGCCATCTCTATATTTTGGGTGAATAATAGAATAAAAAAGATAATGACGATAGACAATGCGCCAAGTCCTAACCCAATAATAAAATCTGGAGAAAGCCTTTTAAATCCCATTTCTGAAATTCTCTTCTTATTAACAAACTTCCATAAAAGACATAATACTGCAATACCGCCAATTAATCCTAACCCCTGTGCCAAAAGCGAGAGCGGTGAACCGTCTAATACTTGATCAATCATCTCATCAGAAAGATTAGGGTGAATTTGTGATTCAATTATGATAGCAATAATCATACCTGGCGCTGATAGCAGCAATTGTGCTATCGTAGTAGCCAATAAGGCCAACAAAATAATCCATCCAGATCTTACCTTGCCCAACTTATTTTTGAACATATTCCCCTCCACTTTTTACCATACTTAATTTAAAAATTCTCCTTCTCATTATATCTATTTCTTTTTGGAAAATATATGCTTTTATTCGTTAGGATAAATAGAAAATGAATCTCTAAAAAAATCAGACCATTTTTTATGATTATTACTATATCTTCATTTAATCGAAATGATTAGTTAGTTAAAATTTTGGGTATTGAATAATTACTCGATAATATACTATAAAGATTGGGACGATTTTTATGATTCAATTTAAAAATGATATGGAGTTTAGAAAGTTTTTAGAAGAAGAATTAGTTTCTACCTCTCAGGTTACCGAGTTATTAGGGTGTACACGGCAATATATCCATGACTGTGTAAAAAAGGGGATTCTAGAACCGCTTAATGTTGGCAATAAAGAAAGAATCTATTTAAAATCTGATATCATGGCACATATAAATAGAAAGAGAAAATGAGGCAATCATTTTCTCTTTCTTTATTCTGAGTGTCCAATTGTTTTAATCAGCTAGCTTTACGTTAGTTCTCCTACTACCTTTACTCTTAGTCTTGTCGCATTTCCTGGATGATATGCTAACGGAATTTCTTCTATTTCTACAAGTTCAATTGTTTCCACTTTTGCACCTGCTAATATTGCTTGCTGTTTCGCTCTTTCTTCCGCATCTTTTCGCGCCTCATCACGAGGAGTTTGTGAATAGATATATATTTGCTCATATTGTCCGCTGATTTGCGAAATGGATGCGCCTATTGCATTGGCAACCGCACCATTCTCATTATGAATGATCTCTTTTACCCCTTTTAACTGTCTTGGGATAATGATGCTGCCGCCTCCTACTAAAACAACCGTGGCATCATTATTACTTGTTTTCATTTTATCAATTGCTTCTTCCGTCATTGCTGCTATTTTCGCGTATGCTTGTTGAGCGAATTCTTCATCAATATGTTTCACTAATTCTGGATTTCCTATCTCTGCAACTCCTAAGCGTACTGCAATGTCCGTTGTTGTGAGTGTTTCCCCCCCGAAGACAAGCGCTTCTTCAGTAATTCGGTAACCTACGCTGTCTGGTCCAATCGTTACTTCATTATTCACGTTTCGGACAATACTTCCCCCGCCTAATCCAATGGATACAATATCCGGCATACGGAAATTTGTTCGGACTCCGCCCACATCTACTGCAAGCGCAGACTCACGCGGAAATCCGGCTGTTAAGACACCAATATCCGATGTCGTTCCACCTACATCTAATACCATCGCATCTTTAATCCCAGCTAAGTAAGATGCCCCACGAATACTATTAGTTGGTCCACATGCAATCGTTAAAATGGGGAATTTTCGAGCATACTCTATCGACATCAATGTTCCATCATTTTGGCAGAGAAATACTTGCGCATCTGTTATTCCTTCTTCTCTTAATGCATTTTCAAAGCCATTGCTTGTTGCTGCAATAACCTTAAATAAAGCACTATTTAATATCGTTGCATTTTCCCTTTCAATTAATCCAACAGAACCAATTAAGGAAGAACAAGATACTGGGGTTTTTTCTCCCATCACTTCTGCCACTAAATCGGCTACTCGAAGTTCTTGATCGTTTTTCAAGGAAGAAAAAACACCAACAACTGCTATCGCTTCTACTTTTCCTTTCCATTCCTTTAAAATGGAGCGTATTTCTTCCTCTGAAAAGCTAGACAGTACTTGTCCATCATACTCATACCCGCCTCCGGCTAAACGATACTCTCCCGTTAAGGCAGAGACCATTTCCTTTGGCCAAGCAGTATAAGGAAGGACAGAGGCCGTTGCTGGATATCCCAGTCGAATCACACCTACTTTAGCCAGTTTTTTTCTTTCCACAATAGCATTTGTACACTGAGTAGTTCCTAACATCGCATGGGTTACTTTTTTTCTATCAATCCCTGCTTCTTTTAATACTCTTTTTAAGGAAGAGACAATCCCTGACTCGATATCTTCACTTGTAGGCATTTTTACTTGATGGATTAAATTTAAACCTTCATCAAGTATAATAGCATCTGTATTTGTTCCCCCAACATCAATTCCTACTTTATACATCTATCACACTTCCTTTCTCACAAGATCCTCTAATGGTGTATAGGAAATATCGTAACCAAAATACTTTGGTCCTACTGTTTCAATCCCTTTCTCTGTTCTCCACTGGGGATCAGAAGGCAATGCCAGCAGCCTCACTCTTTTTCCATATTTCAGCGCTTCTGTCGTAACTGGATTTAATGTTTCTAAATCTACTAAACAAATGAGGTCAGGAGTCATAGCTAATGGTTTACCATTTTTTTGGGCTACTAAATTTTCATTTTGGAAAAATACTTGTACTTCTTCTCCGGTAAATTGCTCCAATCCATCTAATGTTACACAGCCCCTATTAAACCCTCCCATTGTGTTTCTTTCAACATCTATAATTTTCCCATCAAACAAATGATATCCACTAGTAGTATCTAAGAGTTCGTGTAGTTTGGTTAATTCATCCTTTGTATTGGAGCGGATAATTTGTCCAATTTTTTCAGATAAGGTAATAATATTTTTCACACTATATTTTTTCAACTGCTCCCCTGTACATGGATATATACTAACTAATGAACTTGCACCCATTTCAACGGTAGCTACTCTAGCAATCCGTTCTGTCCATTTATTATCAATTGTCTCCATAATACCAATATTTCCTTTTTCATCTGTTATAGCCATCGGTGTAGAAGAAACGCCATTTAGATGGAAGGTTACCATTTGTAGTTCTGGAAATGCCCGTCCCATTCCATCACAATCAATGAGCGGCAATCCTAACTGGGCAGCAACTACAATAGGAATCATGGAATTGACTCCCCCTGCTTCCATGGGAAATGTTCCCTTTATTTCTTTATTTAAATATTGACCTAGTTTTTTAAATACACGTACGAATTCATCACCTTTTGGAAATTTCTCTATCAACACAGATGGAGCCCCCATCATTGCCGCTGGGATAAAAAAATCATCATTTTCTACTTCTTCGGGTGACAAGAGTTGAACGGGACCATTTTCTTTTATCGCTGAAAGAGCCATCATTTTTCCTATGTAAGGATCCCCTCCACCCCCTGTACCTAGAAATGCTGCTCCAACTGCTATATTTTCAATCGCTTCTTCATCTAAATATCGCATGTGATTCCCTCCAGTTGTGATTATTGATTAATAGATACTTGTTTTTGAACGATAATATTTCTGGCTACTAGATAACATACAAAGGAAATAACCATTCCAATCAATGGCTGATTTGGCAGCTGTGGTAAGCTTGGAAAAAAAGAGAAGATAACAGGAATGCCTGCAATCGCTGCCCCAACAAGCCAAGAGATTACTCCTAAGAAATTTATTCCTTCTTTACTAGCCCATTTTGATTTGTCCCCTTTTTGAATAACCCAATAAGAAGCAATCATTACCCCTGCGACAGGAGGAATCATGGCAGAAAGCACGGACATAATCGGAACAAAATAATCTAAAATTCCAACCACAGCAAGAAGTGTGCCTACACCACCTGCAATCGCAACTGCTATCCGTTCTTTTTCTTTTGAAATATTAAATACATTGATAATGGCAATTCCACCAGAAAAGGCATTTACTGCATTCGTAGTCCAGGTTGCTAAGATAAGAGCAATAATTCCCAAAACAGGTAGTCCTAGTTCTGTAAATACACTTGTAATATCAGCAGTTCCAGCAGTAAGGGTCAATATAGCCCCAACAGTGATCATTAAGACTCCAGAAGGCAATATCCCAATAAATGCAGCTTTGCCAACATCTTTACGTGATTTCGCATATTGAGAATAATCCCCTGCAATAACTGCACCTAACGCAAATGAACCAATCGTAATAGAAAGTCCAGATAAAAAGGACATGGATCCAGCCGGCATATAATTTTTTATTTGTGCAACACCGTCACCCATTAAAGAAACCGCAACTGCATAGACACAGACTGCAAGCAAAATGGGAACTGCAACATAATTTAGAATATTCAGTATTTTAATCCCATAAATGGCTGATAACAGCATAATGATGCCCCATATGAGGGAAGAAAGCGGTACTGGCAGGTTAATCCCATATACGCTTAAAAATTGGGAAAATGCTGCCCCACACACATTTGCTTGTATTCCGAACCAGCCCAGACATGCAACAGCTAATATAATCGAAATTATTTTCTTTGAGCCTTGTTCTCCAAAAACTTGCGAAGCGACACTAACGGTCGGCTTGTGTATATCACTGCTTTGTATTCCTTGAAAGATCATTAAAACAACAATAATTCCATACCCTATTAACCCGACAAGGACAGCTTCCCATAAAGGCATACCACTAACTAGTGTACCGCCTATTAATAAACTAGGTATACAAATCATCGAGCCCGTCCATAGAAAAGCTAGACTCTGCCATGATTGTGCCTCCTGATTTCCGTCTCTGTTATCACTCATTTTCACGCCTCCTTTATGTAATTAAAACTTATTATATCGATAACGAAACTATATGTATTTAGCTGAACCGAAAAATAAAAAGAGCATTCTTTGTTTAATTGAACAAAAATGCTCTTTTTTCTATTGCTCTTTTATTTGTGCTAACATTCGATAAACAGCGACAGCTTTGTATAACTGAAAAACTTCTGGTGATTTCGTAACAGGATATTTGAGAATTTCGGTTATCCTTTGAATTCGATATTTTATCGTATTTTTATGTAAGTAAAGAATATCAGCTGTTTCCTGAAAACGATTACTACCTTCTAATAAATATACCGTAAGTGTACTTAAGAGCTCTTCTGCTTGGTTGCCATGTTCTCTTATAGGCGAAATAGGCTGCAATATTTTCTCAATTGCCAATTCTCCGCTATTAATAATCTGAAAACACTCTAAAGAAAAATTCATTTCTTGCAGGGTAAATATTTTTTTATACGGATAAATAATTTTCGCTATCCGTAAATACTCATTACAGTTCGTATATGCTTGCTGAACCTCTGTTGTATTGTTCATATTTTGACAAATAGTTATCGTAAAGTTCTGTTCCTTTTCATCCAACAAAGCTAACAATCGATTTGCTGACTGAAAGGGATCTTCTTGAATAATAGAATCATCTACTAGGATAATAAGAAAACCGTTATAAAAATCAACCAATGAAACATGATAATTCTGTCTGACGTATTCTTTCACTTTCTTCAGCAGTTGCTCTTCCTCCATATTGTTCGTTTCCATAATCCACATCATATGTATAGCTGTTACATCAATATTTAATATATTGGCCAGACGTCGCATCTTTACACTTTCATCGTTCATAATCGCCTTCATTAGCTCTGCGGTACTTATTTCATCGTAGTGTTTTCCCCATAAATTAATAAATACTTGCACGACTTCTGCTAGTTGAACAGCTGTATCAAGAACTAAAGGATCCTTTTCCTTCAAAATATATAAATTTAAAAAAGGGATTCCTTCTTGGGCAATTACTTTTTTTGATATATATAAAGGATGGTCGCCATTTCTTTTCACCAAAACTTGGTCAACAGACAATTCTTTATATTGCTCAACTGTTTCAAAGATATTCATTGTACTTGTTCTTGGCCATGTGACTGCATGGATGACCTGGTTATTTTTATTGGCTAATACAAGAGAAGAACGAGTACGGTCAGCCAGTATTTTTAAGACAGTGTCCATATTTCTTTGTGGAAGTGGTACTCCAGATATTTGCTCAACCATCTCACTTACAAAGCTAGGGGAAGCCATCTCATTCTTTACAATCGCTTCAATGACTTCATATATAACTTCACTATAACGCAAAGACATTTGCTTTTCAGGCATAACAATTAATGTAAAACCGAGTGTATCTGCTAATTCGATAACTTTCTCATCAATTTTCGGGAGAAAAACACCGACATAATATAAGATTAAGCCAATTTCCCCTACTTTATGCAAATGCTCAATTGTTCTGCATTGTGCCTCAATATCATCTTTAATCATGATCAAGGCAGAAATAACAATTTCACTTCCATAAAACTCATCATTATTAAACAAATCTTCCTTCAGAGAAGCTACATCCGTATATTCTAAAACCGAAATAGAGGAAACTAGCTTTGTTAGTCCCTCTTTCCCTGCAACTACTTTTGCCTCACGCAGGGAAGGGAGCTTTAATAATTCTTCTAACTTTATACTCATCCAAAAACCTCTTTCTTATTTGGCAAATCTAAATCCTTTATCCATAAGACTGGGCTGCAATCGCATAAAGACTGCCATTTCTCTCAGGAAACGCTTCGCTATTTTTAACCATTACCGGAGGACGATCCTTTTCTTGAAAATCTAATTCTACGAGTGCTTTTATTATCTCTTTTTTCCCTTCTACTACATCCATTCTTATCATCCCCCTATAGTTAGAGATGATTGTTTGTATAAGAAGCATAGCCTGTTCATCATTTTGAGCAACAACTGGACCTATTACGAGATTAGCAGGCTTTCTTACCGCAGCAGCATAGCCGACAATCAAATTACTTTTCTTTATCACTATTACTTCTTTTGCCTGCTCAAATCTATTCTTTAGAAACAGGTCTCTCTCACAGCCAAATGCCTCTTTGTCCAGTTCGAGCATTTCTTTAAAATCTTTTGACTGATATGGGCTTATCGTATAACCATTTAGCGATTGTCTGCACTGCTGCCCTTCTCCAAGTAGTTTTGTCACATGACTATAATCATTAAATCCCAATTTTTCATAGACTGGTCTTCCTTCTCGCGTGGCAATTAACATAAGGGCAGAATCTTTTGAAACCTGATTCATACATGTAACTAATAACTCCTTGGCTAAACCAATTCCTCTATAATCTGGATGAACAATAACCATACCGATAGATGCCAAATTGCTTCCATATGGAATAATTGCAGCACAGGATATCACAGTACGTTTATCATTAACATGCCCAAAGACCGTCCCCGAAGCAAGTAAGGTGCGGATTTCTTGCTTATCATAATCCCAGCCGACAATAGTCGCTAGAGAAAGCAGTTCTTCCATATGTATTTGATTTAAAAGCTGCATTGTTACGATTCTTTCCTTGTTCATCAGATTCTCCTTCCAAAACAAATCAACAGAATATTATAAATAATATTTTTATTATAATGGGAATCTACAAAAAGTGGGGATTTTTCTTTTATCATTTCGTTTAAAAGAGTTTCCATTCATAAAAAAATCAGAAATAGCTTTGCATCGTGCCGCCCATTTCTGATACTATCTATATATTATTTAGATTTTCATTTCCCGTCCTTTAAAATCAATAAAACCTAATTCACTCGTTCCGACGATTTTCCCTTCTAAAATATCTAATATCCCATTTGCCGACTCGTCTGGATAGCCTGTTGCATCTTCCCCACCCATATCCGTTTTGATCCAGCCAGGATGAATAGCATATACCGTAATATTCTTTTCATTTACATATCTTGATAATTGAACACTAAACATATTCAGTGCCGCTTTGGAAATACCGTACGGAAAATCTCCTCCATAGGCGTTTTGGATACTTCCTGCTTCGGAAGAAATATTAATAATAGCTTTACCCTCGCCTTTATATATAAGCGGAAGAAAATGCTTCACTACTCTCATTGGTCCTAATACATTGACGTCCATCGTAAATTGGACATGCTCGAAATCTAATTCTTCGATTTTTTTCCCTCGTTCTGTTAACACTCCTGCATTATTAATAATCCCATCAATGGCTCCAACATCCTTGGCAGCAAGTTCAGCCGCTTTGATAATTGATTCTTCCTGAGTAACATCAAGGTAATATGTATGTAAATGATCTGGATATTTTGCTTTCAAGAGATTAATAGGAGAAGTTTCTTGAACCGTTCGAACTCCGGCAAGCACAGTATGTCCCCTTTTCAAAGCAGTTTTAGCTAGATGAATTCCCAAGCCTCGATTTGCCCCGGTAATTAAAATTTTCACTTTTTATCCACTTCCATTCCAATTGAATGTAGTTTTATTGACATTTACCCTTTTTCTGGCTGTATCTCTGTATGAAGTGCTTTAAAAAAATGTTGAATATGTTTATAGCTTGAGCCGAAATCACCCAAAGTTCCTTCCTTTGAGCAATAAACATCCACAGCTGATTGCATTCCTGCTAATTTGTAAACAGTCACAATCATTAAGCTTGAGCCTTTGCTGAGTACGATTTCTCCTCTCTCCATATCTACTTTTTTCAGATCCCAATTTGTCAGTTTTCTTTCGACTACATTCTTAATCGTTTCCATTAAGCGATCTCGGCTTTTTTTATAATAACGAGTCTTCAATTCAGGAACCTTAGGCTGTTCCTTTGTTTCTTCAAAACTTTTAAAGATACCAACTAGTACACGTGATAAAGTCAATTGCTTTTCCTCCTTAAAAACATGAAATCCTCTTATTTTGTTAACCGTTTGTTAGTACTCATCTTCTACTAACAGCCGTTTTTCCCTACTTCTTTTTAGTTATATGATTCGAATGTAAGAGCTTTCTTTTTGTTTTTATTATAGCTTATATACGAAAATCAATCTAGGACAAACTATTTAGATAGCTAGTAAACCATAATCATTTCTATTAATATATTATCCTGCCAATTAGCTTATGCCTAAACGGAGCGTGACTAAATGAAGAAGATGAGGAAGTCTAGTCTCATGTAGCTATTTAGTGAAAACCTGCTTCTTCTACTTTGATTTTTAATAAGGAATTTTTCAAAAAATGAATAGACGGAGTTTAATGCCATCACTTTCTCTGCCTATTCTCTTTTTTAATATATCCTTCTTGCTCCGGCCTTTTCTATGCTAAAGCTGGCGGGACACGATGCTTTGTTGCTTGTTCGTAGCTATAGGCCATTTCAATCAGGCTCGGTTCACTATAGGCTATTCCAGTAAAGGTTAATCCCATCGGCTTTCCTTTCGGAGTATAACCAGCTGGTACAGTAATCGATGGATAGCCTGCTTTTGCCGGCAGCTCACAGCCTACATATTTCGCGAATACTAAACCATCTAATTCATATTTTTCTATCGCTGCATCTATTCCTTCCAAAGCGGATAATCGAATATCTGTATCCCGATGTTCCTTATAGGTAGGGTCTTTTAAATCTCCATTTAACGTTTCGCAGTATTCCAAAATAGTCTGGCCATATTTTACAACATCTAAATGATTTTTATTAAACTCAATTACTTCCTTTAATGAATGGACAGGAACTTCTTCTGCACATTTACGCAGGTAATTATCTATCCCATATTTAAACTCATGATAAAGAACAATGGAGTCAAATTTTTCACGGTGGATCGTCATATCTATTAAAATAGCACCTTGCTGCGTTAATTCTTCTAACCCTTTATTAAATAATGCAACTTCTTCTTCCTCTCTTGGTAAGAAGGAACGATCAACTCCAATTCTTTTTCCTTTCAGACCATCTGCTTTTAAAAATGCAGTATAATCCCTAGGCTGACCAATACTTGTTAATGTCACCTCGTCTCTTTCATCCACTCCTGCCATTATTCCAAGTAAGATAGCGGCATCTTGAACCGTTCTAGTCATCGGCCCTGCCGTATCCTGGCTATGCGCCAGCGGAATAATTCCGGTCCGGCTAATGAGACCTAACGTTGGTTTAATACCAACAAGGGAATTGTTGCTAGCAGGACTAAGAATCGAACCAGATGTTTCTGTCCCTATTCCTACCACAGCAAAATTGGCAGCAATGCTTGCTCCAGTGCCAGAGCTTGAACCACCAACATCCCATACTCCTGGCCCATACGGGTTCATTACCTGGCCGCCTAATGAGCTATAACCATTTGGCATATTTAATTCCGTAATGAAATTGGCAAATTCGGATAAATTAGCCTTGCCTATAATAATCGCTCCTGCTTCGCGCAGCTTTTTTACAATAAAGGCATCCTCACTGGCAAAATTATTTGCTAAAGCAATCGAGCCCGCCGTTGTGGCCATCGCATCCTTTGTATCAATATTATCCTTAATGATGACTGGAATACCGTAAAGGGGGCCAATTTGATCCACTTCTTGTCTTTTTTTATCTAGCTCAGCAGCAATTGCTAATGCATCTGGATTAATTTCTCTAATGGAGCATAATGTCGAATCAAATGTCTTGATTCGTTCTATATATTGTTTTGTTAGCTCCCATGAAGTAATCTGCCCCGAATTCAGAGCCTTTTGTACTTCAAAAATAGTTGTTTCTTCTATATGAAATAGATTTTGATTTTCTTTTTCCATTTGTCTGATGCCCCCTTCTTATTTTCTTAAGTATAGCCTGTTCAACTAGACGAGAGGAAGAATAATTTCTCATTTATCAAAATATTTCTATATGTTATGATTTAAAAAAGTGGAGGTTTTTCTTTATGTATTCATTTCAACTTATTACCCAAGAGCAAGCAGAGGAAATTGCTTTTAACTGGCATTATGATGGAAAGTATGCGTTTTATAATATGGAAGCGGATGAAGAGGATTTAACAGAATTTCTTGATAGGGATAAAAGAGCTGACTCTGTTTATGCTGTTACAGAAAACAATCGACTCATTGGCTTTTTTAGTATCCATCATGAAGAAAACGACACCATTGATATAGGCCTTGGTTTAAGGCCAGACCTAACAGGACAAGGGCTTGGCTATACCTTCTTAGCTACTGGAATCACTTATATAAAGGAACGCTTTTCTCCAGCTTTTATCACCTTGGCTGTTGCCGTCTTTAATGATCGAGCCATAAAATTATACAAAAAGGCAGGCTTTAAAGAGGCAGCTACATTCCTTCAGTATACTAATGGTGGAGAATATGAATTTGTAAAAATGATATATCCGTGCAAAAAAAAGTGTTGATTTCAATTAAATGAAACCAACACTTTTTTTACTGCTATTTAAAATCTATTTCCATGCCTGGATATACCAACTGAACGGGACCACTATAAATTTCTTTTGCTTCTTCCACCAGTTTTTCCTGTTCTCCATAATGGGGAAGATGGGTTAATAAAAGCTGCTTTACACCGGCAAGTTCCGCTAACTTTCCAGCTTCTTCACCAGTTAAATGTCCTCTTACCACGCCGAACTGTTCTTTATATATACTTGCTTCACTTATTAAGAGATCCGCATTTTTCGCAAAAACAACTAACTCATCCTTCCACTCTGTATCTGCAGTGTAAAGAATGGTTTTGCCATTTGCTTGGATCTTCATTGCCAAACAGTAGGCAGGATGAATCGTTTCACAAAAAGAAATAGTAAACGGTCCAATATTAGATGTTTTTCCTACAGAAATTTCTCGCCCTTCTGTATAAATATCGTTGGTTAATTCCTCAAACTTGCTATCCTGTTTATGTCCATAAATTGGGAAAGCTGCTGCGCGATTTCCAAGTATAGATTCCACTAACATAGCATATTGCAGCACGCCTACATCTGCGATATGATCATGATGATAATGGGAAAGAATGCACGCATCAAAATCTTTTAAATCCACATAGGATTGCATCTTTGCTAGCACGCCGCTCCCACAATCGACCAATAAATGAAATCCAGCGGACTCCATTAAGAAGGAAGAAGTCGGACTTTCTTTCCCAGGATAACCTCCATATTTTCCTAAAAAGGTAATTTTCATCACACTATTCTCCTTTAAACAATCTATATCTATTTATTATTACCGATTTCGATTGACCATATAATCTACTAAGTACCTCAAAAAATTAGTCTTCTTCGGTATAGCATCGACTATATCTAATGCTAAACTATAATGCTCCCACATTTCCTTTCTGGCACCTTCTACACCTAGCACACTTACAAAAGTGGACGTATTATTGTCTTTGTCCATTCCAGACTCTTTTCCTAATATTTCTTTACTTCCCTCTGCATCGAGTAAATCATCCTTTATTTGAAATGCAATCCCAGCATGATAAGCATATTTCTTCAGCAAATCCTTAACCTCTTCTGGAACTACCGCTAAAATGGCTGGCATGACAAGTGCTGCTTCGAACCCAATTCCCGTCTTATAAAAACAAAGAGTATTCAGCTCTTGAAGAGATAGTTTTTTTCCTCGCGATTCTAGATCCATTATCTGGCCTTTACACATATCAGCAGTAGCTTTCGTTGTATACTGAATCAGCTGTAATATCCTGGATTCATCAAAACCACGTAAATTAGCTTGTTCTTCTATTGCCTTTTGTGTCAGGAATAGTCCAGTTAATTCTGCTGTTGCAGTATCATACACTTCATGCAGCGTTGGTCGTCCTCTCCTCATTGCGGCATTATCCTGTGATGGCAAATCGTCAAATATTAGAGAAGCTGTGTGCATATATTCCACTGACCGCAGCAGGGGGGCGATTTGGGCATTATCTAGTCCCCATTCTTTTTCCCCGATAAAACTAGTAATAACCGGCCGTAATCTTTTCCCATTTCCAGTAAGACTATAATTTGCTGCTTCTGTCACGATATCTTTTTTCAATTGTACATTTTCTGTAATTGGCAGCATATTATCGATAGATACCCTGATTGATTGAATCATTTCAGAAAACGCTTCTTGTTCTCTGTGATTTTCCTTTAAAATACTAATCATATGATCACGTAATAACTTATCGAAAAAGTCGACATCATCTGATTTTTCCACCATCTGCTGTAATAATCGATTAAAGACGGGAAAATCTTTTGTGAGAATTCCCATTAAATCATTATATTTCTCATTTCCCAATTTTTCCTTTAGTCGTTTTAATCCGTTAACTGCACGGTCTAATAAGACTTCTTGGGTTTTTAAATCAGAATGGTATACATCGTGAATCAAAAAGGAAATGACGGTCCAATACATTTCAAAAGGATTAAGTAAGTCCTTTCTCGTTTGATAATAGGTGAGATAATACGTATAAGGCGTTACAGCACCATCCTTTTTATCCTCAAACATATCGGCTAAATCATCTGCCAGCTGATTATAAATTCCATAATAAAATGTTCTTTGATCATAGCCTTCATCCTCAGGTGCATTCATTAACGAGCGAACAATCTGTCGCGAAGCAGAAGATTTAAGGATTACAGGGATATATATTTCTTCATTAGAGTATGTGCTAACCGTCAATTTCTTTTTTCTGTCGACCTCTTGTGAATGAAAAAAGATATAGGATTGATTTAAAAATAGCTCCCATGTTTGATTATCATGCTGTTTTTTCATATATTCAAATGCTTCTTTTAACTCATTATGGATGAAGGAAATAAGCTCTTTATTTTCTCCATGCCACAAACCAAAATGTGGGACTATCCCTGTTTCTAAGGTACTTCGGATTAGAGCAGAATAGCGTTCTTCCTCTTCCGGTGATAAAATATGGGCATCAAGTAAATCATCAATTAAAGGATAGGTCAATCCATAATAGAAGCCTAGTTTAATAGCTTTTTCTAGTCGCAGCTGGCGCTCTTCGTCTGAAAGGTCCATGGTTCTTCTTTCTTCTAATTCGTGCATCAAGACCCCTGCAAGAATCTTCAAGATTTTCCGCTGGGCATGCTCCACGCTCATCCCAGCAGGAATATGTGAAGTCACTCGTTTCAGCTTTTCCATAACCCAAATCATTGTATGTTCAACAGCAGCTTTTTTAGCTAATTTGTATATACGGGAGACACTAAAATTATCTTCCTTTGTTTCTTTCTTTAATAAATAATTTTTCACCTTTCCAACTGCTTCATTAACTCTTTCTTGTGTGAAAGGAGAAGAAAGCGTCTTTCCTAAATCGCGCATATATAGATAGGAAATACTTCTATGCAAATAGTTATCTAGTTTGCCTGCATAGTTTAACCACTCTATATAAGGGCGATATCCTTTTACTCGTGGTTTTCTTTTTTTTCGGGAAAAATAACTAAGGATGGATGGAGAATGAATATGGTTTACTTTCCATGTTTGAAAGTCGCTCGTTAAGCGCGACACATAAGCCTTATCCACTAACTGCTTTTGAAGGGATTCGAAGTAACGAGCAGCTTTGTCCTCTGCCGATCGATATTCCTCCTTTTTTTTATCTTTTACCTTTTTATCCATATGAACATTACCTCTGCTTTTACTTAAAGTTCATTTAACTAATCTAATATAATCAGCTTTCCTCTTTATTATAACTAGAATATTCATTATCTCCTATTAATCTTATATATACCATAGAAAAAAACTCTCCTATTACGGAAGGAGAGTCTTAGTATAAAGAGTTTGATTTTTGGATGCAGCTTTTTATCTGTTCCCTTTTTATTCCCGATTATCTTAAAAATGTCTCTAACAATAGCTAGATTTATTAGCAAACACTTTATTACTTTCCATACAATGCTTCCATATTCCCTTTGCTTCTTTCGCATAAATATCGAAGATTTAATTCATTCTTGCTTCTTCTGTTGGATAAAGCTTTTACTCCATCAGAAGCCAGCAAACCATAGTTCATCCCAGAATACTTTGAGTACGAAACTGTAGAAATTTACTTCATTATTATACAGAAGTTGCTCTATGTTTGGTTACCGGAACTGTATCCCCTGATTCTGCGGCCTTTTCCATCACAGATGGCCTTGCAAGGATGAATACAGATATAATCAATAAAGAACCAGCTATTAAGAGAATCCATTGCGCAGGAATATAATCATATAACACACCAAAGATAAGTGTTCCTACCGGCATCATTCCCATTGCAAATGTCTCTAATATAGTAAAAACCCTTCCTTTATATTCATTCGCAATCTTCTTTTGCATTAATACCATTATTGGGATATTAACCAGTATATTAACAGATCCAAACAAAAACATTAGCATTAAGTAAAAGATAAATATAGAGGCTGCCGACATCGGAATGAAGATTGGAATAGCTGCAGCTGCCATTAATATTCCTAGCACTATAATTCCTATTTTACTTACTTGGAAGGGTTGTTTAAATTCCTTTCCTAATGAAAGATAAATAGAAAGCAATAAAGTTCCAACAGCAAAAGCACCTTCTACCATTCCAAATTGGACAGATGGCATATGTAGCTTTGTATTCACTACATATGGGAAACCAATATTAAAAGCAGTAAAAATAAAATTGACGATAAGACTAATACTAATAATAGCTACTAATAGCGGCTGATTCTTAACATAAACTAAACCTGCCTTCAAACTCATCCAAACCGTTTCCTGTTGTTCTGCCTTTTCTTTTTCCTTTTCAAACAATGTAAAATTCATCGTGGAATCAAGTACAACAGCAATCAACGAAGCAATCAGAAAAATTGTTAAAAAGACAGACATGGAGACAAGACCGAATAATATTCCACCGATAGCAGGACTGGCAATTTGCGCAATGGAAACGGCAATTTGATTCATGGAAGACGCTTTTTGAATGCGGCTTTCATCAACTAATCCTGTTAAAGAAGAAGTAAAAGCATTGCTCGCAAACATCGAGGTAATAGATAAAATACAAGATGTTGTATAAATAGCAGGTAAAGATAATCCTATCGTGACACTGTAAAGCAGCAATCCACCAATAGATATGGTAGAGACAGTTTGCGCTGTAATCGCAATATGTTTACGAGGATATCTATCAATAATAGACCCAGCAAAAGGTGCTACTAGTGTCCGCGGCAAAATATTGCACAACATATTTACGGCAAAACTCATCGACGAGCCAGTTAAATGCAAAATATATAAACTAATTGCAAATGTATAAATTTGTGACCCAGCTGTGGCAATTAATTTACTACTGACAAATGTCCATAAATGGTAGGCGGCCCTCTTTTCTAACGAATATTCTTTCACCAAAACATCGTCCTTCCTTTAAAAGTTTAATTAAATTAAACAAATCATATCACACCAAAACTTCCCTTTCAAGGAAAAGTTTAATATAATTAAACTATCGAAAGAAGGAGTTGTACGATTATGCTAGGCGAACGCATTCGCACATTACGAAAACAAAAAAAAATGACCCTAGAGGCATTAGCTGGCGATAGATTAACCAAAGGCATGCTTAGTCAAATTGAGAATAATAAAGCGCGCCCTTCTATGGAGAGTTTGGAATATATTGCGGAGAGACTAGGCGTTGATATATCAGAGTTATTAGAAAAGGTAAGTATTGTTGAATTAAGAAAAGTATTAGAGGAAGCAGAAAAGATACATGAAGAATTTCGTATTTATTTTAAACACTCTGAGGAAACCATAGAACAATGCTCCAAACTGACCGCCTTAATTGAGCCCTATATCTCTAATTTGAATGAAAGCTATGAATCAGCTCGCTTATTGGAAATTTATAGCCGCAGTCTATTTTGTCTGAATAAAAAGGAATGGACATTATATTGTGATAAAGCAGCATTAATTTATGATTTGCTTAATCTTACTGCTAATCGGGCAAACATTGCATTCTTCAGAGGAATAAACTTTTATTTGGAACACCGCTATCAAGACGCTTTACAATGTTATTTGGAAGAACGACATCATATTGAAACAACCCATATAAAGATAGATCCTATGACTAAAGTCACTATGGATTATCATATCGCTGCCTTATATTCAGCAATCGGAGACATAAAAGCAACTTCAGAAGCAGTGGAAAGCGCATTGGAATACTCGAGAAAAGAAAAACTCTACTACAAAATAGACGATATCTATACGCTTGCTACAGTGGTTGCCTTGCTAGTGGGAGAGGAAGAAAAATTTCATTACTACCTAAAAAAACTAAAGCAATATGGTGAATTTGTAGAAGATAAAATTTTTGAAGAACTCTGTGATGTAATTTATGTGGAATACTTACTGCATGTAAAGGGAGAATACCATCAAGCAATGCCTATCATTGATCAATATTTAACTTTTGACGAAAACACTCAAAAAGTAACCGGTGATAATTGGAATATGCTTCAAAAGGGAAAAGCGATGTATTTTGCTAAGGCATATTCAGAAGCACTCCACATTTTAAAAACAATTTATGTACCAAAACATACTAACCATCCTGTTGACCAAGCTATTTATTTTAGCAAAGATATATTTATTGCTCTTTGTTATAAGGAACTTAATAATATCGATAAAGCGCGAGATTATGCAAAAATTGCTTATGACTGCTATTTCCCGCTGCCTGACTCTATATTTAAGACTCTATGTAACGAAACATATAAAAACATTTGTTTAAGCTAACTATGTAATATTTATAAAAATAAAAATGGGCGTGAATAAATTCCTTCACACCCATTTTCCCTTTTTTATATGGCTAAAATCTCTTTCGTAAAATGAATAAAGTCGGTGAAATAGCCATCCACTCCAAATTCGTGAACTCGTTCTTGTTCCACTTTTTGTGTTTTCTTATTCGTAAAATAGACATGTACCTCTTTTTCCTTTTTATGTAATTCGTCTACCACCTCTTTTGTAATATCTGTAGACTCTATGCCGATGATAGGAAAATCAACCGTACTAGCTTTTTCTAGGGAAAAAGAGCCTTTGCGAAAAAGAAGTGCTAATTCAGTAGCTGGTGCCATTTCTTTAATTTTCAATAAACTCTCTACTGAAAAGGATTGGATCGTTACCAAATTTTTGTCTAAAAGCTCATACTTTTTTAATAGCTGAATTAGTTTTTCTTCCATTGTTAGTTTTCCATCAACGAGCCTTGTCTCAATATAGTACTTTTGTGTATCTTGAAAAGTATCGATTATTTCCTTTAATGTAGGAATTTTTTCCTTTATCTCTTTCCTATTATCCGATTCGATTGTTTGAAACGCCCTTAGTTCTTCTAATGTGTAATCAGAAACCTTCCCTTTGCCATTTGTAGTCCGATCAATTGTATCATCATGCATGGCAACTAACTCGCCATCCTTTGTCATTCTTAAATCTATTTCTAATGAATCTACGCCAGATTGAGCTGCTATTTGATAGGCAGTAATGGTACTCTCGTTGTACCATTCATTTGCCCCTCTATGTGCGATTACCCTTGGAGTTTCTTCGTGTTCTGTCACAGATGGACTGACCATAGTTTGTACTGACTGATTATTTCCGCAAGCAGAAAGGGAGATAATTAAAATCAGCAGGAGGGTGCTTCTATTTAAGAATTTACTCAACAGACACAGCCCTTTCTTGTCTTATCGCTATGGCCATTTCTGGATAATCAGTAATAATAGATTCTACTTCTGCATCGATAAGATTAGTCAACTCTTCCTTTTTGTTTACTGTCCATACTCTTACATGCTTTCTTAATTCCTGCCAATCTTTTAAGTTATCAATCACCATTTCTTTATGGAGATGCAAAGCCTCTAATTCCAAGCTTTTTATATAATCAAGAGGGTTGGAAATGAATTGATTTAATAGCCAGGCAATCGATGCAGATGGATCCAATCCCTTTATTCTTAATAAAGTCGGCAAATGAAAAGAAGAATAAACAATCTTCCGCCCATTTCCTAATTCGTTCACAAGTGCTAGAGTCTTTTCTTCAATTCCTTCATATGCAAATGTATAAGTTTTAAGCTCAATATTTAATTCGATATCGTATGGAGCAAGCAACTGTAATACCTCTTTTAATGTAGGCACTTTTTCTGCAATCCAGCTTTCTTCATAATCAGGAAGGGAGGAAAATTTACTTCCCGCACTAAACTGTTTAAGCTCTTCTAGTGTATAGGATTTTACAAAGCCAATTCCGTCGGTTGTGCGATTTAAAAACTCATCATGAATAACAACTACTTCCCCATCCTTTGTCAGATGGATATCTAATTCAATTCCATCTACTCCTTGTAGTATCGCTTGTTGAAAACCGAGAAGTGTATTTTCAGGAAACCTGCCTTTTGCGCCTCTGTGTCCGTAAACTTTGGTTTGATTCATGCTTCCCTCTCCTTTTTTAATAGCAAAGAAACAGACTAACTAGTATAAAAATTAATCTGTTTCCTAAACTATCTATTATTTTCTAGCTCGATTCGCCTTTTCAATTGCTTCATTAAATTGTTTTACCATATTGCTATACGTCTCCTCGACATCTCCACCGTTATAAACTGTCTCAAGTGCTGTTTCGCTAATGCGACGTCCCTCTGGAATCATATCCATTAAAGCACCTTGTGTAGCATAAGAAGACTTAGTAGACTGTAATTGCTCCACTGTAACTTTTAATTGTGGCATTTTCTGATATGCTTCTGTTACAACTTGTTCACTATAAGCATCTGGATTAATAGCAAAATATCCTGTGCCAACATGCCACTTCGCTTGAACTTCTTTTGTTTGTAAGTACTTCATGAATTCCCAGGCCGCTTTTTTCTCCTCATCACTCTTATCTTTCATCATCCACAGACTTGCTCCACCTATAACCACACCTTGTCTTTCTACAGCTTCTGGATGGGGAATAAAAGCAACACCTACATCAAATGGCGCATTATCAATGACATCTCTGGCACTAGCCGAAGATTGCATAAACATTGCAACATCCCCTGCAAGGAATCCAGCTACCATGTTGTCACCATTCGTACCATAATTAGCAAAGGTTTTAGCATCAATCATTCGTTTTACCCATTGAAAAATCGATTTTCCTTGTTCATCCGTAAAACCAATTTCTGTTGGTGTTTCTGTTCGTCCATTATCATTATTCATTAATAAAGCACCTTGGTTAGCTAATAATTGCTCATATAACCAACCGTATGCTTGGAGGGCAAATCCTTTCATTTCTGGGTTTGCTTTTGTTATCGCTTTTCCAGCTTCTTCTACCTCCTCAAATGTTGCGGGAGCTTTTTCGGGATCTAGACCTGCTGCTTTAAAAGCATCCTTGTTGTAATACATAACTGGTGTAGAAGAGTTAAATGGCATCGAATAAAAAGTGTCATCAATTTTATAGTAGTTTGTGATATTTTCTTCTAAACCGCTCATATCATAACCATCTTCATCAATGAGTGTCTGAATTGGTTCCACAAATCCACTATTAATCATCGATTTTGTGCCGATTTCAAAAACCTGCATCATAGTTGGCGCACTTTCTGTCCCTGCAACTGTATGGAATTTTGTTAATGCCTCATCATATGTACCTTGATATTCTGCATTGATTTTCACCTTATCCTGCGAACTGTTGTATTCCTCTACAATACTATTCAATGCTTCTTGAGCTGCTCCGCCCATGGAATGCCAGAATGTAACCGTAGTCGGTCCTTCCTGTTTTTCACCACTAGTAGAGGATTCTGCATTATTGCTGCAGCCTGCCATAAATAAAACGATTGATAGCATGAATATACTGAATAACTGTTTTGTTTTCTTCATTTTCCCTACACTCCCTAAATATCTTATAGTTAAATATTGTAAAAAAATTATTTTAAAGCTCCTTCTGTTAATCCCTTTTGAAGCTTTTTCTGGCCTAAAAATAATAGGATTAATGTTGGCAGAACCACAATTATTGCTCCTGCCATAATAATGCCCCATTCATTTAACTGTTCTTGTGATTGAAGCTGTCTTAACCCTATTTGAACAGTACGTACACTATCATTTGTTGTGGCCAGTAGTGGCCATAGATACATATTCCAAGAAGTAACAAATCCATACACACCTAGTGTAATCAAACTCGTTTTCGCCATTGGCAGAACAACCGTTAAATAAAATTTAAGATCCCCAATTCCCGCAATTTCACTTGCTTCCTTAAGTTCTTTGGGAATTTGTTTAAAATTTTGCCGTAAGAGAAACGTACCAAAGGCTGTTGCAAAAAACGGAATGGTTAAACCATTATAATGATCCAGCCAGTTTAGATTCCTTATCGTTTGAAAGTTTGGGATGATGGATGCTTCAAATGGCACCATCATGGTTGCAATAAAGATAAAGAAGATTACATCTCTCCCTTTAAACTCTAAAAAGACAAATGCATAAGCAGCTAAACTAGCAAGTATTAATTGTCCGAGCATAATAACAAGGGAAACGACAAAACTATTTAATAAATATTGCATTAAGGGAAAGCGTTCAAACACTTTTATATAATTGTCCAATGTTAATCCGGTTGGAATTATTTTTCCTGTCATAATATCCTGTGAAGACATAAAGCTCATTAAAAAAGCGATTATAGCTGGCGAAAAAATGAGCAGTGCCGAAACGATTAAGAAGATGTAAAAGATAATTTTTTTATGAATTGGCAATGTCACTGATAATGGACCTTCCTTTCTCCAAGCTTAAATTGAATAATAGTGAGAACCAGAATGATGACAAATAGAATAATTGCTTGTGCACTTGCTGTTCCATACTGGTAATTCATAAACGCCTCTTGATAGATAGAATAAACGATTAAATTCGTTTCATTTTGCGGTCCACCTCTTGTTAACATATCTACTTGACCGAATGTTTGAAAGGCATTTATTAATGTGACAGTCAGTACAAAAAATAAAGTGGGAGAAAGCATCGGAATCGTAATTCGTCTCAATTTATAAAAGTAGCCGGCTCCGTCTATATCTGCACTTTCATAGAGATAAGAATCAATCGATTGAAGTCCACCTAATAAAATTAAGAAGGTAAATCCGACATTCATCCAAATGGTAGAAATAGATACAGAAAAAAGCGCCCAATTAGGATCGGTCAGCCACCCAATTGGCTCTAAGCCAAATGTTTTTACAATACGGTTCAGCCACCCAATTGTCGGATGAAATAAGAACATCCAAAATACAGAAGCTGCCGCAACTGAAATCCCCATGGAAGAGGAAAAAACGGTTCGAAAAACACCAATTCCACGTAACTTTTCATTTGCAAGAATCGCTAGGAATAAGCTGACGATAATCGATCCTGGAACTGTGTATAAAGCAAAAAGAAAGGTTGACTTTAAACTTTGCAGGAAAATAGCAGATTTGAAAATTTCTAAGTAATTCTCCAGCCCTACAAAGACTGTTGGGTCACCTCGATTATCCGTTAAGAAAAAACTTAAAAAGATAGTTCTTCCTAATGGATAAAATAAGAAAACACTAAATAATAGAATAGAAGGTAATAGAAATAGCATTCCTTTCAGCCAATACTGTAACCGCTGCTTCTTTTTTTCTTTTATAAAATCAATGGAAGGTTCCACTTCCTGCCGATATACAACCTCACTCATAGTCCAACGACCTCTTGTTCTTTGGCTGCAATTGCTGGTCGAATCAATGCTCCCGATTCAGAATCGAAAAAGCAAATATTCTTAGAGGACAACTGAACTGGTACATGATCTCCTGCTTGAATCCGCCATTGCCCTAACCATTTAGCTGTCCAAAGCTCCTTACCCACTTCAAAGGTTAACAGCGTTTCATTTCCTAACTGCTCCACATTGATAACCTCTAAAGTATGTGTTTTCTCTTCTGGAGCTGCTGGCAAAATATGTTCCGCTCTTATCCCCATCGTTAAATTTGGATAGGACAACAGTGCTAACATTTCTTCTTTATCCATAGTAATTTGCAAACCACTCTCCAACACTAATTTATAATCAATTAATTTCCCTTTACTTAAATTAATCTTCGGGGAACCGATAAAAGAAGCTACAAACAAATTGGCTGGCTGATTATATAAAGTAATCGGTTCGCCTACTTGTTGGATTTTCCCATCATTTAAAACCATGATTCGATCCCCCATTGTCATGGCTTCGACTTGATCATGGGTTACATAAATCATCGTTAAGCCCAGCTTCTTTTGTAACCGGCGGATTTCTATTCTCATGTGCGCGCGGAGCTTTGCATCTAAATTAGAAAGCGGCTCATCCATTAAACAAATTGGAGCTTCACTGACAACAGATCTAGCAAGAGCTACCCGCTGCCTTTGACCGCCAGATAATTGCTTCGGCTTACGTTTTAATAGATCCATTAATCCCATCATCTCAGCTGTTTCCTGTAGTCTTTTTTGCTGTTCTAACTTGTCTATTTTTTTGGCACGTAAACCAAAGAGAATATTTTGTTCAACCGTTAAGTGTGGGTATAAGGCATAATTTTGAAAGACCATAGATAAATTGCGTTCCTTTGGAGGCAGGTGATTGACAATCTTATTATTCATCTTCAATACGCCACCAGAAATTTCTTCAAGACCCGCAATCATTCGTAATAATGTACTTTTCCCAGATCCTGATGGACCAACTAGCACAAAAAATTCCCCTTCTTCTATGGAAAGACTTATCTGATCAATTACCGATTTTTGTCTATCATATGATTTTGAAATGTCCTTCAATTCTACTGCAATCACTAACAAACCCCTCCCCAATTGAATTACATCCCTATTTAACCATACAAATTTAACGAAATAGCCAAATTTACCAATCATTAACAAACACCTAATAGTCCTTTGACAAACTTCAAGTTCGCTTTACACTCTTCATATTTTTTTAATTTTCTTTACTAACAAATACAGGGAGGACGGTTCTCCTTATTTCTATTTCTGCCCTCAGCAGAACCGTCCCCATTTCTCTGCATATAAAAAAGCTCAGAGTTTCTCTGAGCTTTACGGTTCCTTATAATTCAATTGTTTCGTTAATGTCTGTGTTTTCCGCTTCTTTGCCTGCTAGTCTTTTATAAAAATAAACAATGTTTTTTGTAAAGCTGGTATCCCAATATTCTGCTGCTTCTGCCTTTATTTTAATCAAGACGACATTCGGATCGTCGTAAGACGCTTTCATGATTTTTTCGTAGGCCTTACTCCATAACTCTTTTTTCTTTGCAATATCCTCTACAATTTCCGCTCTACCTCTTATCGAAACATAGGATTTACCTGCGTAAGAAATATTCACTTCATTTTCATGTAGAATCTCTTCATACTTATCGGTATCTTTCTTTGTTATAAACCATAAATCACCATCAAACTCTACTTCCTGCGTTTTCATTGGACGAGAAACTAGCCCTTCTTCTGAAACGGTTGTTAACATGGCTGTATCGACATCTTTAATCAGTTCTCTTAACGTTTCAAGTTCTTCTTGTCTAGTTGTGTTTTCCATTATAATCACCTCTTGAACTGTTTTAAAAGTATATTACCCTTATAAAAAACTTTTAATCAAAAGTGATTTAGACAAAATTCGCTTGTTTAAAAAAGCTTTAGAATCATAAACCAAATTGCTGGTATTAACAAAGACGGCAACAGATTTAAGGTCTTGAATTTTTTTACTCCTAGTATGCTAAGTCCTGAACTAAGGATAAGAATTCCGCCAATAATCGATATTTCTGCTAATAATTCAGACGTTAAAAAGTTTGCAAGCAAGCCAGCTGTTATGTAAAAAAAGCCTTGCCACACAAATAAGACGAGAGCCGAAACAGCAATTCCTAATCCAAAGGTCGATGATAGAACAATCGATGTGACGCCATCTAAAATGGCATTTGTAAATAGATAAGTATGATTCCCTCTTAATGCACTTTCAATTGGTCCTAAGATTGATAAAGTCCCTGCACAAAAAAGTAAAATCGCAGTCGATAATCCCTCTGCCAGATTCCCCTTCGAGAATTTGCCTACAATTCGTTTAAAAGCATTTTCTATATCTAACCTTTCGCCAATCAAACCACCAATAGCTAGACTGACTATAAACAGAACAGGATATTTGCTGTCTGGCATGTATTGAACAATGGAATGGATTCCAAGTGCAGTTGCAGCAAGTCCCATTGCCTGCATTAAAATATCCTGATACTCCTCTTTAATTCCCTTTTTCAAAAAACTGCCTATCATGCACCCTGCTAAAATCATAAAACAGTTAAATAATGTTCCAATCAATTTCTTTTTCTCCTTGGCTTTATATTTAATGAATAGCATACGGTCACTCACTATATAAGCCATTTTATCTTATCTTGCCTACATTTTGGTCATTTTTTTATCGTACATCACTCTTTTCTTGCGGGTTAGTTCTCTTTTGTGCCAGCCGCTAAATAATCCAGTTAAAATAAGGATAATGACTAATGCAATAATGGAAGAGCGTAATAGCAAGATGGCAAACAGGATACTTAACATAATGGCCATTCCTTTTAACAACGGTTTTTTTAATAACTTAATTGCTGCACAGAGACCAATTAGAGCATTAGCAATGAAAAAGGCATTTGCCAAGCTGACAAGTTGTTCTACTGACACTAATTTTAATAAGACTAAAAAGGCAAACAGAAGATGGATAAAAACAAGCAAACCAATTGCTTTATATGGTGCTCCATTAGAGAACTTTTTAGTTAGAAAATGGAGAGAGGAAATAGGTTTTGATAACGATGCTATTAGTCTTGCTACTCCACCAACAACCATTAAATGTGTTGTTATACAAAGTCCTGTTGCGACGATTGCCAATAAGCCAATAGACAGCTGCCCAAACAATGGATACATAATCCCCGTTAAACGAATGGTAAACGTACCTGTATATGTTGTCCACTGAACAGCAGCAGAAAGGACTAAATTAACAACCAAAATGACAGCCGCACTAAAAAAGATCGCTCTCCGAATGGTTGTTTTTGGATTTTTCACTTCACTAGAATAATTCCCAACAATCTCCCAGCCGACTATTGTCCAAAAAAGCAATAAGAGACTATAACCAAAGGAAGAATAATGAAATACAGGAAAATCCCAAGTGTCAGAAGGATGGTTTATTAAAGAAAAGACACTACCACTTACTAATATCAATACGGCAAATGTAGAGATGATAAAAGACAATTTCCCAAGAAAATTCAGACGAAATAACAGTATCAACCCGTTCATGATGAGTAAAACAAACGCAATCCATTCTACTTTGATATTGCCTGAAAATAGCCAGGTTTGAATATATTCAGCTGCTGTCATCATCACTGCGACTGGTCCCATCAAAGCAGCAATCATAAGAAAAACAGATGAAAGATTTTTTATTTTTGCTCCAAATGCTTTTTCCATGGCAGTACCAAGCCCTTCTTCCCCTGGAAACTGTATCATTAACTCTCCGCAGACATATGCAAAACATATGCCAATGATGGACATAATGAACCAGGCAAAGATTGCATAGTTTCCGATATTTTCATAAATAATAGTTGGCAATAAAATAATTCCTGATCCTAATAGCGGTCCAATGATTAACCCGCTTAAGGTCAAGGAACCAATTTTTCTTTGATTCATTCTTTTTCCCCATTCCTGATGTTTTTTAATTATTTCTCATTTCCTATTGTATTTGTCTTTTATCATTCAGTAAAATAGATATATACGATAAACAATATCGATTATACCGATAACAGGAGGATACAATATGGAAATACGCCATTTACAAACGTTTAAGGCCATCGTGGAAGCTGGTGGTTTTGCCAAGGCAGCTACTCAGCTTGGCTATGCACAATCCTCTATTACTTCCCATATACAAGCATTAGAGATGGAACTAGAAGGCCCACTTTTTGATCGTCTCGGCAAATCCATTGCGTTAACAGAGTTAGGCAAATCATTTCTTCCTTATGCAAATGAAATGCTGCGCCTGCATAAGGGAGCAAAAGAACTGCATCAATCTTCGAGAATGAAAAAAGGAAAAATAACGATTGGGGCTTCTGAATCATTAACTGTTTACCGTCTTCCTACTATCATTCAGGCATATAAAGAGAAATTTCCGGATGTTCATTTATCTGTTCGAATGGGGACATGCGAGGAACTGCAGCATTTAGTAGAGATTGGCGATTTAGATATTGCCTTGCTTCTTAATCTGGAATTCAAGAAGCATCCTTCCTTAGAAACCATTAAAATGTTAGACGAAAATATGAGTATCATTTCCTCCCCTAGTCATATGCAGCCTAATTCTATTCTTTATTCGGAAAGCAACTGCCCCTATCGGACCATTTTTGATAAATTTATAGCGGAAGAAAATATTACTCCAACCTCTTTTCATGAATTTTGGAGTATTGAGGCAATAAAGCAATGTGTACAATGTGGATTGGGACTTGCTCTTGTGCCGGAAATTACCATTCAAAATGAATTAAAGGAGGGACGATTATCTGCACGGCGTTTAGATAAGAAACATGGTCAAGTCGCTTCCTTTCTTTTTTATCATAAAAGCAGATGGGTTTCTCCAATCGTCCATTATTTTATCGAAGAAGCAAAAGCTTATTTTAAACAGGAAGAAGAAAAAAGAACTGCATTTGAAAAAGAAGCCAGCTACTAATTGTAACTGGCTCTCTCTTTTAGACCCCTTAAACAGCGGCTGCTTCTTTTTTATGTTTATTTTTTCTGTTATTTATTTGATTTTTGATATATGGCATTGCATAGCGGTCAAGACCAAATTTACCAGCGTTAGCTCCTGCCACTATTACGAAGATGGCTAGTAAAATCATTTGTCCGTTTGTGCTTACTGTTCCACTGAACAAGAATGCGAAGTTCATGACCATTCCCATTAAAGTTGCAAAGCTTGTGAATAAACCGAGAATTAATGCAATCCCTACTAATAATTCTCCCCATTGAACTAAGAAAGTGAATAAATCCGCATTCGGAAGTGCTACATGTTCTAAGAATGCTGCCCACCATCCTTGCACTGCTGGGTGTTCACCTGTGCTGTTTGCGATCGCCCCTTGTAAAAATCCACTTGCGTCAAAGGCACCACTTGTTATTTTTTCATAGCCTGCATGGATAAATTGATAACCAAGATAAATTCGGATAAAAGCTAAAATTCCTGCAACTACTTTATTATTTCTTAATAAATCTAACATTTCTCTCCATCTCCTTAGAATGATAAATTATTAGTTTGTTCATTGATTCACATTTACTTTTACAAGATCTTGTTTGTTTCTTACTACACTTATATAATAGCACTATTTTCACTATGAGAAAGTATATTGTGATGTATTTCACATTTAGTTCACAAAGTTATGGCGAAGTTGTGAACTAAGGACATGATTATCACTATCTATAAGGAAACATAATTAATGATTAACTATTCCTTTTCTTACCACATAAAGATGGGTACTGTAAACTTCACAGTACCCTTTTCTGATATTCTTTTTTACAACTCATCATACTTAAAGTATGAAAAATAACTTGGTTTCTTTTGCCCGCTTAAATCTTGTGTACATATCCCAACAAAGGTTCCAGTAAAACGTATATAATCTGCATCATCGTCTGATAAATGACTAATATCGATTTTACTGCCGATATTCTTCCATTCATCTTCTTCTGCATAAGCAAGTTGTAGCCATTGCTGGTCAACTTTTGCCTTTATCTTAACCTCCCCTGTAGATTTTAATGGTATATCTTGATCGAGTAATTCATCATAAACCCCATGCTTGGATTCAATAATTCCGATACATTTTCCCAACGTTTCATGTGTCGTAATTCGGAGGTAAACATAATCATCTGTATCATAATAAAAAATTAATCCCGCCATTTGTTGAAAGTTTTCGGGTGTATATTCAACTGCTGTCTCTACTTCCACCGTGAAATTCTCTAGTCTGCGTGCTAACAGGCTTTGATGATGGAGGGAGCTCATCGATTCTCCACCCTTTAATGTCAAATAACCTGGTCGTTCTGTTAGTGAAATCCAATCCTCTGTAAATGTTCTTCTTAATGAGTTCCAGTATTTTTTTAAGGAATGACCTTGGAAATCATCAAGGTTGCTCTCTTGTTCAAATGGATGTAATTGTAAATCTGGTGCCTCCACAATAGTGGATGGATTTGGTCCTCCTTCAACACGCAGCCAATCATCTTCTGTCCAATAGCATTTTTGGATGGCCGTTTCTCTCCCTAATATACATTTTTTATCGACAACTGGTCTTCCACATAAATGTGCCATATACCACTCACCATTTTGAGTTTCCACCAAGCTTCCATGTCCTGCCTTTTGCAGCTGGTCTTTTTTGTTCTCATCTGATGTCAAGATTGGATTGGTTGGATCTATTTCGTATGGACCAAATAAAGACGTTGACCTAGCTATTGTAACCGCATGGGTATACCAAGTTCCTCCTTCTGCTGTTACTAAATAATAATAGCCATTCCGCTTATATATATGAGGTGCCTCTGTTAAACCTATCTCTGAGCCCTTAAAAATATTTTGTACCGGTCCCACTAGCCTTTTTTCTTCTACAGAATATTCCTGCAGGGCGATTCCTGCAAAAGAATTAGTTCCTTTACGAAAATCCCAAATCATATTGACTAACCATTTTCTCCCATCCTCATCATGAAACAAGGAAGGATCAAATCCACTACTATTAAGATAAATTGGCTCAGACCAAGGCCCTTCAATATTTTCAGCTGTCACTAAATAGTTATGTGTATCCTTAAAAGCTCCCATTCTACTTTTTACATCTGTATAGATTAAAAAAAACATCCCTTCTGAATAACTTAAACAGGGCGCCCAAACTCCTCCTGAATTGACATTTCCAATCATATTTAATTGGGATTCTCTTGTTAATGGATATGTTAGCAATCTCCAATTAATCATGTCTTTAGAATGATATATTTGTATGCCTGGAAACCATTCAAAAGTAGAGACCGCTATATAATAGTCATCTCCAACTCGCAAAATAGAAGGATCAGGATGATAGCCTGGCAAGACTGGATTGATTATTTTACTCATTTCATAACCCCTTTTCTTAACATTGGTAAATTCTAAAGTAAATTAGGAAAGGAATCTATAAAACTAGTACGTTCCCAATAGCTTCAACTATTGCTATAACATATTATGTTAGAAATTAGTTTGCGCTTCTAGCTTTTAGATCACTAATAATACGAGGATAGATTTTATCTAAACGATAGAATAGCATGAGGATAATTAAGAAAACAGTAATTGCCATTGGAATGTAAATAAACAGGGATTGAATAGAAAGCAATGCTGCATTCGATTGCGTGCCTCCGCCGCCAACATATCCTCCATAGAATAATACCCATCCTATAATAGCGGTTCCTAATCCACTACCGATTTTGATACCCATGCTTCCGCCGCTATATACCATACCTTCATTTCGAATTCCTGTTTTCCACTCCCCGTACTCGATCGTGTCACCTAGCATCGCAAACATACTTCCATTAATCGGCGCTTTACCGATTCCTCGAATTATCGTACCGGCTACAATTAAAGCTATATTGGTGATGTCAATTAACATAATTAGATAACCGATTAACGTAATTACTTCCCCAACAATAATGGCATTCCTTTTACCAAATCTTCTCGTAATTGGTGCTACAATCACCATTCCTAAAAGGATAAACACTGTATATGCTGTTGTTACAAGTCCAACAAGAAGGGTGTCATCTAAAATATACTGAGCAAAATAAATGACTGCCCCAGAATTTAAGGCGTTAAAAATATAGGTCATAAAGATAAATGTCGTCACAAGTGCCCAATACTTATTTTTCCCAAGCGTTCTTAAGCTGTCTTTTAGTTTTACGGGATTGTGCTGTTGTTCCTTGCTAGCAGGCTTAACTCTTTCAGTAGTTGATTTGAAACAAAAGTAGAAAAGACTACTGCCAATCGATCCAAAAATAAGGAAAGTTACAATCCATCCAAATTGGCCACCTCCAAAGGCATTTGCAAGTGGGAGGGTCAAATTACTAACTATAAGTGATCCTATTAATGCAAGACTCATACGAAAGACATTTAAAACAGATCTTTGGTATTGATCTTGTGTAATTAAGGAATTTAAGGTTCCATACGGTACATTTAGACCAGTATAGACAAGGCATACTAAATTATAGGTAATCGTAATATAAACAACTTGCCAAACAGTGCTTACATCTGGAACGGTGAACAGTAATACAGCTGAGATTGCAAAAGGAATCGCAAGCCATAATAGCCACGGTCTAGCCTTACCATGCTTTGATTTCGTCTTATCTATGACATAACCCATCAATACATCTGTTATCCCATCAAATATCCGGGAAAACAACATAATGGATCCTACAATTCCTGCTGCAATGCCAATGATATCTGTAAAATAATATACAATAAAAATGCTCATTGCTTGCCAGATAAAATTACTAGCTAAGTCACCAGAACCATACCCTAATCTTTCTATTAAACTTATCTTTTCACCAGCTGGTGCACTTTGTGTCGGAGTAACCTCTTCCCTTTGTAAATTGGTCGACATCTTAATCCTCCATCCATTACTTTGTTCACGCTTACAATTAATTTAAACTTACAACGACAACCAGAGCTATCTTCTACTAAGATACTGTGGAACTATCTTGTGAAAGAACCTTCTTCTTTCGCTAAAGCCTTCTTCCCTGCTTCCAATACTTCAATAATTCGGTCAACATCATATACACTGCCTCTCCATGTCCCGCCACTAACCGCTTGCAGTGCCGCCCAAAGCCTTGTATCATCCGGCAAATTAGGGTCTGGTTTAAGATCTGGATGTGCTTCTCTTGTTTTTAAAACGGATGCCGCCTCTTCTTTTGACAATCGTTGATCTTTTGTACCAATAAAATCAACTGTTCCTATCAAGTTTTCACAATCAACCATAATATCGATTAAATCTCCATTTCGCAGCTTTCCGATTGGTCCATCACTCAATGCTTCCGGACCGATATGACCGATGCAGGCTCCAGTTGAGACACCTGAAAAACGAGCATCCGTAATTAAAGATACATATTTGCCAAAAGGCAAATATTTCAAAGCAGACGTTAATTGATAGGTTTCTTCCATTCCGGTTCCAGATGGACCTCCTCCCATTACGACCATTACATCTCCAGCTTTTATGCCCCCAGTTTTTATTGCAGTAATAGCTGATTTCTCAGATGTAAATACTTTTGCTGCTCCTGTATGTCTATAGATTCCATCTTCTCCTACTACAGTGCGATCAATTGAAGTCGATTTAATAACAGATCCTTCTGGTGCAATATTCCCTTTTGGAAAGGTGATAGTGGAAGTGAGCCCTCTTGCTTTTGCTGTAGCTGGATCCATAATTACTTGCTCAGGATTGACTCCATCTGCTTCTAATAAACGTTTCCTTAATTGCGTTCTTCTTTTGGATTTTTCCCACCAATCTAAGTTCTCTCCTAAAGTATGACCAGTAACAGTTAGGACATCTTCATGTAAAAGCCCTAATTTTCGTAAATGAAGCATTACTTCTGGTACACCACCAGCAAGAAAAACACGAACTGTGGGATGATGATCTGGTCCGTTAGGTAAAACACTTACTAGACGTGGAGTTTTGCGATTTATTCTTGCCCAATCATCTACTGTGGGGATTTTACATTTGGCAGCATGTGCAAGAGCTGGGATATGTAATAAAAGATTAGTTGAACCACCAAAAGCAGCATGAAGAACCATCGCATTCTCGATTGCTTTGTCTGTAATAATGTCCTTTGTTGTAATTTGATTCTTTTCCATTTCTAAAACAGCTCTTGCTGACTGCCTTGCCATTTCTGCCCAAATCTTTTGTCCAGAAGGAGCAAGTGCTGAATGAGTGACTGCTATGCCTAGTGCTTCCGCAATTACTTGCGAGGTTGCAGCAGTACCAAGGAATTGACAGCCTCCTCCTGGTGTAGCACATGCCACGCAGCCAAGTTCTGCCGCTTCCTTCAAACTAATTTCTTTATTCGCAAATCGTGCGCCAATTGTTTGGATTTTTCCTGCATCCTCCCCAATTGCTGGAGGCAGAGTAACACCACCAGGCACAATAATAGTTGGCAAATCATGCATAGAACTAAGCGCAATCATCATGGCAGGTAATCCTTTATCACACGTTGCAACGCCTATTACTGCTTCTCTAGTAGGCAATGAACGAATTAAACGCCGATAAACAATTGCAGCATCATTTCGATAAGGAAAAGAATCAAACATTCCTAATGTTCCTTGCGAACGACCATCACAAGGATCACTAACAAAACCCGCAAAAGGAACACCTTTATGGTTTCGAATTTCTGCAGCTGCCTCTGCCATGAGGATATCAACTTCCCAATGTCCTGTGTGGTACCCTAGCGCGATTGGCTCACCATTATGATCTCTTATACCACCTTTTGTACCTAGAATAAGGACTTCTGTTCCTAATAAATCTTTCGGTTTCCATCCCATTCCTACATTTTGGCTAAGTCCGAATAAATCCCCGCTCGGCGAATCCTCCAGCATTTGTGCAGTAAGTGGCAGCTTTCCAGTTGGCCCCTTTGCATTCGTTTTTACTTCATAAAGGGATTTATTCTCGTTTTCAAATATAAATGGTAATGTCATCCTATCACCCTCCAATATCTGTTTGTTTAGTAAACAAATAATCATTTCAAAAAAAGCAATCTATCACCTTTTCTTATAATAAATTTGCCTGTTGTAAAATTTCCCTAACTTGCTGCTTCTTCTCTTCATTGAGCGCTTTAGCAGGAGGCAACACCTCGGTTGTAATATCTATACCACATAATTTCGTTGCTTCCTTCACTACATTTACAAACGGGCTATCTATTTTATATAGTTGTGGCAATATAGCTAATTGTTTCTGCAAAGAAACTGCTTTTTCTATATCCCCTGCTAAGAAGGAATTATACAGACCAACTGATAATTGTGGTGCAAAATTTGCACTAGCTGTTATTGCTCCATCTCCTCCAAGCAGTAACGTATTAAATAAATGGTCATCAAACCCACAAAAAACAGAAAAATCAGGATTAATCATTTTTACCTTATCATTCATTTCGCGAATATGTCCGATAGAATCAATCGTTTCTTTAATACCAACTATATTTTGATGATTTAGAACAAGCTCTTTCACAAAATCAGGTGTTAAATCCTGCCCTGTAAGGGTGGGAAAATTATAGAGTAAAACTGGCAGCTTAACGGACTTTGCAATGTCACTAAAATAGGTATATAAATTCTCTTTGGTCAAATTCCAATAATAGGGATTAATAGCAACAATTCCATCTGCGCCTATTTGTTCCGCATGCTGACCGAGCAGAATTGCCTCCCTTGTATTCGTGCTGCCAATTCCAATTAAGACAGGAACTCTTTTTGCAACATACTTAACAGCAAATTCAGCAATCCTCTTTCTCTCCTTTACAAACATTTGCGAAAATTCTCCACCAGTACCTAAAAAGAATAAGCCATTTACTTTTTCCTCAATTAGTCTATCAATTAATAACGCCATTTCGCCTTCTTTCAGATTACCATCTTTATCAAGAATGCTTGACACTGGCGGAATAATGCCTTTAAATCGATTCAGTTCGGTCATTTTTTCTTATCTCTCCTTTTTGTTTTACATTATAAAACTCAATACTATTATTTAGTCTGTGTGAATTGATTATAACATACAGCCCTTAAAAGTAAACACTTACATTTTGTTAATTTTGAATATTTTCTAATTTACAAATAGAGATTGCTATTTTGAAATGGCTGTATTAATGTAAAAGTACACTATAATGTTTGTTATCCTAGGAAATAGTTAGATATTATAAAGCAAAAATGGAGAAGATATTATGCCAATCATTCAATCTGTTGAACGTGCACTTCAAATATTAGATTTATTTAACGATCACACCGTAGAATTAAAGATTACGGAAATCAGCGAACAAATGGGGCTTCATAAAAGTACAGTACATTCTTTATTAAAGACTTTGCAGCAATCTCGCTATATTGATCAAAATTCTGAAAATGGAAAATATCGATTAGGCTTAAAGCTCGTTGAAAGAGGGAATTTAGTTATCAATACTTTAAACATCAGGCAAATAGCTAATAAATATCTCGTTGAGTTAGCACTAAAGACGGGCCAAACTTGCCATCTAGGTATTCTTGATGGGAATGCAGGTGTATACATTGACAAGGAAGAAGGGGCTAATTCTGTTATTCGGTACTCTCGGATTGGGAGAAGAATTCCCCTCCATTGTACAGCAATCGGAAAATTATTGTTATCGTATCAACCTCCAGATATAATTCATTCACTACTAGATAACTATCTGTTTACACAAGCAACAAACCGGACTATTACCAAGAAAGAAGATTTCCTTATGGAATTAGAAAAGGTGCGTTATAACGAGTATGCTGTGGATAATCAAGAAAATGAACTAGGTGTCCGCTGTATCGCGGTACCAATTCTAAATCAACATGGACAAATACTAGCAGCGCTTAGCATCTCAACATTAGTTTCTACAGTAAGCGATGATCTCCTTAATGACTATTTACAGCTATTGAAAACAACGGGAAAAGAATTATCGGAAAAAATGCGATATGGAATTACAATGAAATAAGAGACAGGCATTTTTGCCTGTCTCTTATCATTTCACCCGAATAATTACATCTCTTTTTCTAACGCTATCTTCATCCACTTCTTCATTAACATAGCAGCTTTTACTTTCTCTTATCAAATGATCCCCATAAATCATTTACACGGATTAACATTCTTTCAATTTTATAATCAGCATTTACATTCGCTTGCCCAGTTACTTGTTTTACTTTTGGCTCATCCATGCCCTTTTTATGATATGCTAATGATATTGAAAAGTTATAAATCTTTCCTTTCGAATCTGTTCTTTCGAATTCAATATTTTTCACCTTAAGACTATAATCCTTTTTATACGGCTCCATCATTAGGTTCGTTCCATATCTTGTAATGAAATCATTATAGGATTTTTGATTAGAAAAATAATCTTTAAAGACTGCTTCTTCATATTCTCCTAGAGCAGCCTGCTTTTCTTCTCCATTTACTTTGCTTTCCTTTTGTTTGTTCCATATTTCTATTAACTCATCCTTCGGGCCATTTAAAGCATTTTGTAAAACTGCTTCTACTGGTTGTATGTATGGATCTGTGTCCTTAACTGTTTTCTCAGTACATCCAACTAATAAAATAAGAAGAAAAGGAAATAATGCGATTATGAATATACGATGATTACTTTTCTTCACCACATCACCTCCTCAATAAAAAACTATACGAATAGTATTTAAAAAAGTTTCAAATATTTTCCTTTTTCGCGTATTAGCTATAATTAATAAAGAATTTTAAATAAAAAAAGGAGAAATTCTATTCGAAAATCTCCCCAGCTACTACTACAAATATATGAAATAATGGCAAAATAATTAACTAATTAATACTTATTAAATAGAAAATGCATGATTTCCTATATGCTTAATAACTTTTCTTGTAAAAATCCAATCACTTGTTGCTGTATCTGGATTATAGAAGTAAAGAAGCTCTTTATTCTCCTTACCATTATTTAATGCTTCTTCTACTGCTTCCATGGACTCTTTATCCGCTGCTTTATCGATGGAACCGTTCTGAACAGGCTGAAAAGCATTTTTCTCATAGATGACAGACTCTACTGTATCAGGAAACTGCTTATCATCTAGACGATTTAGTACTACATCAGCTACTGCTACTTTACCGGCAAACGGCTCACCCTTCGCTTCTGCATGAACAAGACGGGCCAGTAATTTTTTTTCATTATTTGTTATGTCTGCTGATTCATCAGAAGCTTTTACATTTTCTTTTTTATCAACAGCAAATTTTCTTGTCGCTACAGTTGTTGTTTCTTCCTTACTAATTGTTTCTGCATTTGCAATAGATGGTATATATATATAAGAACCACTAATAAAAGTGAATATAATTGCAATAAATAATAACTGTTTCATTTTTTGTATACCTCCTGTTTTAACAGGCCCATATACAAGGCTAACAGGTTTGGAAACAAAACTCATTGCATAATTGTTGGAAGAACTGTAATATTTGCCGGGGTATTTGGGAGAAATAACTAAATATTTACAATTCCTCTTTCTCCAATTGCTCATATTTCCCCTACATAGGGGATAATTTTTTTTAAAATGGAGATTCTACAATACTAATACAACCCCATTTTCTATCTATAACAATAAAAAAGCTGATAGCAGAAAAAATCTGAAATCAGCTTCCCAAATGTTAATTATTTCTTACTAATAATGCACAGCATTCGACGTGGACCGTATGCGGGAATAAGTCCACTGGCTGAACCACTTTCAACGTGTATCCAAATGGCTCCAGCTGCTTAATATCAGTAGCAAAGGTATCCGGATTACATGATACATATACAATTCTTTCTGGTTGAGAACGTCCGATACGTCTCATTACCTTTCCACCTGCACCCGAGCGAGGAGGATCTAACAGCAATAACTCAGGTCTGCCAAATGTTTCCAATACTTGTGCTAGTCCAGTTCGGGCATCTTGTGCTAGGAAAGTAGTATTATCAATACCATTATCTCCTGCATTTCGTTTAGCTGATTCAATCGAGCTTTCGACAATTTCAATGCCTACAAGCTTGTCAACCCTGCTCGCAAATGGAAGAGAGAATGTTCCGACGCCACAGAATAGATCAATCATATTTTCTGATTTTTTTGGTTCTGCCATTTCTACTGCTAAATCGACTAATTTTTGTGCTTGTGTTGGATTCGTTTGGAAGAAAGTATCAAACCACACGCGGAATCGATATCCATCCATTTCATCGTAAATAAAATCCCTGCCAGCTAATGTATGGCTTTTTTCTGATTGCGTACGATCTGCCCAATCGGTATTCTCTAGCCACATAAAGCTTTTAACTTGCGGGAACTTTTCGGTAATACGAGCAACTACTGTATCCACTGCATCTTTCAAAGAACCATCTGGAGCTTCTGTCGCAAATAGCGCCAACATCATTTCCCCTGTAGCAAAAGACTGTCTCACCATTAAATGACGAAGAAGTCCTTCATGTGTATCTTTATTATAACCTTTTAATGCATGTTCCTGTACCCAATTGGCTATTTCAAGTGCTGCTTCCACCATTTCTTTTCCAGCAATCAGGCAAGTTTCTAAGGAAATAATTTTTCTGAAATTCCCTTGCTCATGCAGACCAAGAGAACCATCCGCAGCAAAGGTAAATTCCATTTTATTACGGTATCTCCATGGCTCATCCATGCCGATAGTATCTTTTACTAAGCTCGGATCAAATCCTTGTTCTTCAATCACCCGTTTTACATGATTGGTTTTTTGTTGTAATTGCCCATTATAATCCCAATGCTGCCAAACACATCCGCCGCATTTTTCAAAATGTGGACAAGCTGGTCCAATTCTTTCCGCATGTGCAGCTAAGATTTCTTCTGGCATCGCTTTTCGATGTCTTCTGTGAGGCTGATCAACTGTTACCTTTACCTTTTCACCTGGTAAAGTTTGCGGAATTGTTAGTTTTAATTTTTTTTTGTTTCCTAATTCATTTTCACGCCAAACAACTGCCTGTCCAGCACCTTTTTCATCAACATTCTTAATTTCAACAATCATTGTTTCTTTTTCAATAGTGGTCAAACGACATTTCCTCCTTACAAAAATTCACTAGCTTAATTTATTTGAAAAGAATCATTTCTTTGAGGGATCTAGCTACTCTATTTTTAACATACTTCCCTAGTATAAAGGACAATCATACAATATGAAAATAATAATTTTTATTTTGCAGATATTAGCAATTTAAAAGGGACGTTGCTTTATTTACAACGTCCCTCCTTAAACCTATTTATCCCCTGATATTCTACTCTAACACAAGCACATCATAACCCTTTAATTGTATCTTCTGATGTATCTTCTCTCCTGTTAAAATATTGGTCATTTCCTCCTTTACCTCCAGTTCCTGCATCTCATGGGAATAATTTAATAAGAAAACATATGCTTTTCCTTCTTTCTTGCGTATGGACAACTCTACACTTTCAGGTAAATCAAACTTATTATTATAATTATTAATTTGTATTTCTTCGAGTAAATTTTCAGCAAGCTCGATAGTGAAAACGCCTCCAAAATAATAACAAGCTCCCTCTCCAAATTGGTGCTCAACCAGGCCGGGCTTTCCTTCAAAATAACAGTCAGAAAACCTCCCTATTACTTCCGTATCTTTTGATTCGACTTTCAAAGTCTCATAAAATCCTCTAGTCTTAATCTCTGTTTTATCTTTGTAGATTACGATTGGAGTAGTTTCAAACGGCGCTTCCCTTGTAAAATCCTCTACCGATATTCCCGTAAGAGCTGCTAGATAACCTGGGAATGCTTTCATATAGACTTGACCTGTTTCATCCTTATATCCAGTTCGGCAGCCTAGTATTAATTTGCCGCCTTGCTTTACATACCTTTCCAGCAAATTCGCTGTTTGTTCTGATACAATCGCTGCATGAGGATACACCAGTACTTTATATTTTTTCAACTCTTCTAGATTAGAGTTTCTATTTAGATTATAGGCATCTACAGGTACATGGTTATACTGCAGCGCTTTAAACCATGCCTCTATGCTAAGGGAAGCAAAAGGTCCAGACCACTTATCAAATTCCGCATCCCACTCATTATCATAATTAGTGACGATCGCTATCTCTGCCTGATAAGTCGCTCCTGCTATCTTCTCTCCTATTAGTTGAATCTCCTTGCTTACTTGCTCTACTTCTTTTATACGGCGGTTAGGCAGATTATGATAGTCATTAATGCCATGCCAATAAATTTCTGTTCCTTTCGTTGCTGTTCTCCAGCGGAAATACATAACTAAATCTGCACCATGTGCAATCGATTGATAGGTCCAAAGTCGAAGCTGTCCTGGATTAGGCGACGGCTGTTCTAGTCGTGTTACCCATCCGCCTGGACCAGACTGCTGTTCAAAAATAGCAAAATTAGGGGAAATGCTGCGGACGACACTTAAGTTCCAGCTCCATTTCCGGTCTCGTAAAGGCTTATCGCTCTTATCTTCTAAGACTCTGCCGAAATTAGGATAGGAATCATAAGCATAGAAGTCTAGCACTTCATTCGTCAGCTTATGATTATCGAGATGCTTAAACATCCCATTTGTGGTAACCCACTGATTGCTTGTATATTTCCGAATAATGTCTGCTTGCATTTTTGCATAAGAAATAGCACTATCAGAAATGAACCTCTTTTCATCTAACATATGATGGGGATTCGGAGAATTGGGAACCGTTGTACGAGTTAAATAGACTTGGTCCCAGCTGGTATATGTCTGATTCCAAAAAACGGTTCCCCATGCCTCATTTAATTGATCTAGCGTTTGATACTTTTCCTTTGCCCATTTTCTAAAAGCAAAATGATCGGCCTCGGAATAAAAAACATCTATTTCACAATTTAGTTCATTATCAATCTGCCAGCCGACAACCCCTGGATTATAGCTATAATGTTTTGCCATTTCTGTCACAATAGCCGAACTTAGTCTCCGGTAGTTTTCCGAATTGTAGTTATAATGTCTACGAGCGCCATGCTGGTAAGCTATACCAGATTGAGATACATTCAATACATCGGGATATTTATGGGTGAGCCATGCTGGCGGTGTTGCCGTTGGAGTTCCGAGCACTGTTTTCAGTCCTAATTTATGGGCCTTTTCAATCGCCCGATCGAATAAAGCAAAAGAATATACTCCTTCTTCTGGCTCAAAAATCGTCCAGGCAAATTCCCCCATGCGAACATAGGTAAATCCTGCCTCCTTCATTCTTCGAAAATCATTTTCCCACAGTTCCTCTGACCAGTGTTCTGGATAATAGCAAACACCTAGTGTTAATTTTTCCGCCGTCCATTTTTTCGTCATTATTTGCACTCCTATCTATATTCTTTATTCTTTTATCGAACCACCTAAAATACCGGAAATAAAGTGTTTTTGCAGGATAAGAAAGACGACCATTACTGGGATTACCGAAATAGCTGTCCCTAACATCAATTGTCCATAATCAATGGAATTAAGACCAGCTAAAGTGGACAAAGCCACTGGTAAAGTATAATTTTCCTGTGTTGTCATCACTATTAATGGCCACATAAAATTATTCCATTGATGGGTAAAAAGGAATATCCCAACAGCCGCTAAAGCAGGCTTCATTGTTGGTAAAGCAACTTTGAAAAAGATAAAGAATTCTCCAGCTCCATCTATTCTTGCTGCTTCTATTAAGGAATCTGGTATTCCCTGCATATTTTGCCTAATCAAAAAGATAGCAAAGGGATAGCATATTTGCGGCAATATAATCGCTTGATACGTATTAATCCAGTCTATCGATCCAAAAATTTGAAATAGTGGAATAATCGTAGCTTGATAGGGGATCATCATCGCCAATAAAAAGGATGCAAAAATCAGATTGCTCCCCTTAAATTTAAATTTCGCAAAAGCATAGCCTGCTGCAGAGCAAATGAATAAACTTACTACGACAAAAACAATGGCAATGATAGATGAATTAGTTACTGCTTTGACAATATCGATAGAATTGCTTAAATTTCGTAGGTTCTCCAGCAAATAATCACCAGGGATCAATTTTGGAGGAAAGGCCAGCACATCGCCTGAAGGATTTGTTGCCCCTACAAGCATCCAATAAAATGGACCAATCGAAATGACAACACCAATAAGTAAAAAAAGATGCATAAATATTTTTTGAATACGTTTCTGTTTTGCCATCAGTCATTCCTCACCACCTTAAATTGAATCCATGATAGAACCGCGATAAAGAGCACAATTACATAAGCAATGGCTGATGCATAACCAAAATTAAAGAAACTGAAGCCCTGATTATAAAGATAGTAAGTAATCGTTATTGTCGCATTATTTGGACCGCCATTTGTTAAATTGTACGGCTCATCAAATAATTGGAAGGAGCCAATTGTTGACATTACAAAAGTAAATAACAGAACGGGCTTAAGCTGTGGAATCGTGATATAAAAGAATTTCTTGATTGTACTGGCACCATCTATACTAGCTGCTTCATACAAACTATTCGGGATGTTTTGCAAACCAGCTAATAAGATAACCATGTTATAGCCAGTCCATCTCCAAGTTGTTACTAGAATAAGGGAGACCTTCGCCCAGAAAGGATCTGTCAGCCAGTGAACCTTCTCAAGGCCGATCGAAGTGAATAAGTAATTAATTAAACCGTAGTCTGTATTTAGCAGCAATACAAAAATAATAGAGGCTGCGACTAATGAAGTAACAGCAGGAGTAAAAAAAGCGACCCGGTAAAAACCTTTCATTCTTAATAAACTAGAATTCAATACACTCGCTAATAAGACGGCTAGGAATAACATAATCGGAACCTGCACTAGCAAAATAATAAATGTATTGCCAAGCGCTTTGTAAAAGAGCGGATCATTGAAAAGCCGCGTATAGTTTGCAAGCCCAGAAAAAGTATAAACACCTGCAACCTTTGTTTGAAAGCTTAATAGAAAAGAAGCAATTATAGGATAAACCGTAAAAGCAATAAACAATAGCAAGGCAGGACCAACAAATAGATAAGGAACGGTCTTAGGCGTGATAAATTGTTTTTTCTTTTTTATAGTTAATGAATTTGTTCCTGTTTCTAGCATTTTATTATCCGACATTCTTCTCCCCCTCCTTTTTAGAGGCTGCATTCAAAAATAGGTTCAAATGCTATTCTCAAAAGTCAGCCTCTACTCCTTTAGCAAAAATGGTTTTTAATTGCTCGATTCCAATCCAGTTTGCTGCTCAGCTTGTTTCTTTCCATCCTCCAATATTTGTGCTGCTGGTTTATTCTCAAGTAAAAATGCTTCCATTTGACTTGTCATAATGGATCTGAGTTCTAACTCTGCACTGCTGTGATTAACAGATGGAATATCTGTTACTGTATCAGCAAAATCTTTAAAGAATGTTTGATTATTAAAGTATTCTTGTTCTTCACTGAAAACCGGCTCTTCATATGCTGCTAATAACGCTGGGAATAATCCTCTATTCGTAAGTGCCTTAATTTGTGATTCTACATCTGTTGATGCAAATTCAGCAAACACATATGCTGCTACTTTATTATCCGATTTACTTGGAATCGCTAAGGCAGATCCTCCATCATTAGAAGCTCTCCCTCCCCCTTCTTCAAAAGCAGGCAGTTGGAACATGCCCCATTTACCTGACAGCTCAGGCATTTGTTCAATCATCGTTCCACTCCACCAGACAGCACCAGGCTGTGTTGCGACCTCTCCATTTTTCATTGCTGCTACTTGGCCATCCCAGTTATTTGTATAGATAATTAATTCTGCATCCTTCATTTTTTGCAAAATATCAATGGCCTTTTTGGCTGCGTCTGAAGTAAGATCTAATTTATCATCCTCTGTAAAGTAATAGCTCCCTTGCTGCTGCAGCATAATTCTAAGCAATCCATCTCCATCTGTTCCAAGAAATGCCTTCCCCGTATGAGCAACAACCTTTTTCCCCGCTTCGATATAGTCATCCCATGTTTTAATAGTCGCTGGGTCAACTCCTGCCTCCTCAAAAATATCTGTCCGATAGATAACACCCACTGGTCCTAAGTCTCTTGGTGCTGCAATAATATTTCCATACTTATCCTTTAACCCATCTATTTTCGACTTAGAAAATTCATTTTCATGTTTATCAAAGCCAAGTGAACTTAAATTCGTAAATGCATCTGGAAAATCATCTGTAAATGAATGAATACGATTATTTTCTACCTGTACTACATCTGGTAATCCGCTTCCACCTGATGAAAGACCCGCACTAACCTTTTGGTATACTTGATCAACACCAATATGCTCAATCTTCACGTTTACATTAGGATATTTCTTATTAAAAGCAGGAAGTACATCCTTTTCTAAATAATTTGCTTCCAATGCCCAGGCCCAGACGGTGACATCTCCTTTTATATCCTCTGGATTATCCGGAATAGTTAGATCTTCTGTACTCGTTGAGGAGCTATTGCTGCATGCCCCCAACACAATCGTAAGTAGAAATAATAAAACAAAACCATAGATTTTCCTCATAAAGTTCCACTCCTTTTGATAGAGATTTTTTCTGCTTTCTATAAATCTAAAAAGGAAACAAAATGAATAGAAAGCGCTTACCTAAGTAGTCCAAGTATATACTGATATCAAAGATGGTTATGGTATAATTTCTATTATTTTGGTATTTTAACTACCGTATCACTCTCTAAATTTTGACAACTTTCAATTTAATGGAGGAGAATCTAGTGGGAAATCGTCTAAATATGAAGAATTTGGAGTATATATGTAATTTAATGACAGATATATTAAATATCTCAATTACTTTACTTAATAATGAAGGAACTATAATGGCAGAAAAAACAGCGAACGAACTAATTAATCCTCTTTATCCTTCTAAACAATCCTTTTACAGACAGGTCATTCCTAGTAATGGAAAGAATTCTCTATCTCCCGCCATAATAGGTACACCTTTTTATGAAAACGTATCCATCATTCCAATTACCAACTTAGGTACCATTATTTTAGGCCCCGTTTTATCTAAACGGCCAAGTAGACTGCTGATAGATAACTTGATCACTGCCTATCGCCAAAGTGGTTTGGAAGATGCTTTAAGCGACTATTATTATTCTCTTCCCGTCATAAGCATTGCGAAATTAGGACAAATCTGCAAACTTATCTATTTTTTATACAATAACAAGATTTATGACAAAGACATTACCTTTCCAAAAATGCAATTGCCCAATCATTTAAATGATGAAAAGACTGCAAATAAATACATATTAGAAACACACCAAAATTCCTCCTTTCACCATGATCCTATTGCGGAGAAAAAACTCTATCAATTTATTATAGATGGACAAAAAGAAAATCTGCTTGCATATTGGAAAGCCTTTAAAGAAAGCACTTCCTTTCATTTTGGAAAGCTTTCTAAAAAAAATGAAGTAAGAAATCAAAAAAATTTAACTATTGCAACCATTACCCTTGCAACCCGTGCGGCCATTACAGGCGGTCTTCATCCTGAAATCGCCTATTCTTTAGGAGACCGCTACATTCAAGACTTAGAGGAATTACAAGATTTAAAGGACATTCATTTCTTCACAGAAAATATCTTGTATGAATTTGCAGATAAAGTAGCTAAAACAAATAGGGAAAATTATTCGCGACCTATTTTTCAATGCAGAAACTATATTTACAAGCATATCTATGAACCATTAACCTTACAGTCCATTGCAGAGCATTTATCTATCAGCCCCAAATATCTATCCAATTTATTTAAAAAAGAAGTGGGAATTCCTATTAGTGAATACATACAGCAAATGAAAATTGAGGAAGCAAAAAAACTGATGACTTTTGCAGAACATTCCTTATCTGATATTCATGCCCTTTTAAATTTTACCGATCAAAGCTATTTCACGAAAGTATTTAAAAAGTATACCGGAATTACTCCTAAACAATTTAGAAAGAATACGGTTAATTTTTTATAGAGAATAGAATTAGGGCTTATCCAATAGTTATTTACTTGTGTTAGGATAACCCCTGTCCGTATTAAATATTTCTTATAAATAAATATTGGTAACGAATAGCTTGTAAGATATTCAATCTAAGATTCTCCAAAATTTAATTACATTATTATTATCCCCTATGTTATTTGATTGAAAATTCTAATTATTATTCCCTTAATCATTCCTTTTCGGTCTTTTTTTTCTAAAAATAATGATATAATAGTAAATGTCTTTCATAAATAGTTTATAAAAAGGTGGTTAGTTAGTTAGCAAAAACGGGTAATTAGTTTTAAAGAAAGGTCTGGAGGTGTTCGTAGAAATTGATTCAATTTAAAGAAGTAACCAAAACGTTTCAAGATGGATTTAAAGCGCTAAAGAATATTACCTTCGAGGTAAAAGAAGGAGAATTACTTGTTCTAATTGGCCCAAGTGGTTCTGGTAAGACAACTACGATGAGAATGATCAATCGACTTATAGAACCATCTAGTGGTTCCATTACGATCGAAGGAAAGGATATTTCCACAGAGGATCCTGTAAAACTCCGCAGAACTATTGGCTACGTCATTCAGCAAATAGGTTTGTTACCCCATATGACAATTAAAGAAAACGTATCGCTCGTTCCTCGACTCCAAAAATGGAAAAAAGAACAATATTTAGACAAAATTAATGATTTAATGAAAATGGTCGGGTTAGATCCTGATACATTTGGTGATCGTTACCCTTCTGAATTAAGCGGTGGACAGCAGCAAAGGATTGGGGTTATTAGAGCCCTTGCGGCAGAGCCGAAAATAATCTTGATGGATGAACCGTTCAGTGCCTTAGACCCTCTCAGCCGCGAACAATTGCAAGATGAATTAGTCCGCTTGCAGCAGGATATCAAAAAAACAATTGTCTTTGTTACACATGATATGGATGAAGCCCTTAAAATAGCGGATCGAATTTGTATTATGCAAGACGGAGAAATTGTGCAATTAGATCGGCCAGAAAATATATTACGTCACCCAGCAAATGAATTTGTCCGCAATTTTATTGGAGAAGATCGTTTGCAAGAAAATATTTCTTTACCTAAATTAGCAAAATTAATGGTTCCTCCTGTAACAGCCGGTGAGTCTCGCGGTCTTGCAGAATCATTAAAATTAATGAGAAGAAAGCGTGTGGATAGTCTAGTGGTCGTCGACAAATCTAATACCTTTCTCGGAATAGCGAATGTGTGGGAGGTACAAAAACGATATAGAGAAGAAGAATTAACCTTGAAAGATATAATGGATACGAATATAAAAACGCTTCATCTTGAAGAAGCAACTGAAAAAGCTTTTCAACTTGTTAGTGAATCCCAATATGGCTTTATTCCAGTAATTGACCAGCATTCTAAAATTATTGGTATTGTCAACCGTGCAGGTCTTGTGGAATATATTGCTGACCAAATTGGAGAATAAAAAGGAGGGATGAGCCATTCCTAATATAATCACAGACACAATAGATGTCTTCATCAACCGTTGGCCGACAATATGGAATTTAATTTTAGAGCATATGTATCTTTCTCTTATCTCTATTGCCATTGCAATCGTGATTTCCGTTCCACTAGGAATCTATTTAACTCGCCACAGAAAAATCGCAGACTCCATCATTGGAGTAGCCGGCGTATTTCAAACCATACCAAGTTTGGCATTACTAGTATTTCTAGTACCATTCATCGGTACTGGGAAACTTCCAGCCATTATTGCTTTAACTGTTTATGGTCTATTACCTATTTTGCGCAATACATATCTAGGAATTGTCGGAGTAGAAAAATCTGCAATCGAAGCTGGCGTAGGGATGGGTATGACCAATCGCCAAGTGTTATGGATGGTTGAATTGCCACTATCCTTAAGCGTTATTATGGGAGGAATTCGGACTGCAACAGTATTAATAATCGGGGTGGCAACAATCGCTGGATTAATCGGCGCAGGCGGACTGGGAGATTTGATCTTCCGTGGTTTACAAACCTATAATACTGGCCTTATCCTTGCTGGAGCAATCCCATCTGCCCTTTTGGCGATTATATTTGATTACTTATTAAAACTATTAGAAACAGATGTGACCCCTCAAGGTCTTCAAAATAAAAAAGTGAAAAAAAGCAAAATACGAATCTGGATTGTTGCAGGTTTAATCGTAATCCTTCCACTTTCGACTGTGATTGCCAATTTCAGCAGTGGAAAAAGCGGAAAGGATAGCATCACTATTACTGGAAAAAATTTCACAGAACAAGAAATTATGGTGTACATCATGGGGCATCTCATTGAAGAGCACACAGACTTAAAAGTAAACTATGAATCTTTCCTTGGCGGAACCGCCCCAGCCTTTGAGGGGGTTAATACCGGAAATTATGATATGTATATGGAATATACAGGTACTGGATTATTAAGTATCTTAAAGGAAGATATGGTTAGTGATCCTGACGAAGCCTATGAAATAGTGAAAAAAAGATTTAAAGAAGACTATAATTTAGTTTGGCTAGAGCCATTTGGATTTAACAACACATACACATTAACCATGCGCAAAGAAGATGCGGAAAAGTACAAAATAAAGACTATTTCAGACTTAAAAAAGATCGCACCGGACCTAACCTTAGGATCTGAACCGGAATTCTTAGAAAGAGAAGATGGCTATCCAGGTCTTATCGATACCTATGGAATACAATTTAAAAATACGCAAGCGATGGACTCTGGTATTATGTACAGTGCGATTAAAAACAGTGATGTCGATGTTATTGACGCCTTTTCAACAGACGGCCGTATCCCAGCATTTGATTTACAAGTTCTAGAAGATGATCAGAACTTCTTCCCACCATACTATGCAACACCAGTAATTAGAGCGGAAACATTAGAGAAATATCCAGAATTAGAAGAAGTATTAAGCATGCTTGTCGGAAAAATTGATAATGAAAAAATGCAAGAATTAAATGCAAAAGTAGATATTGATAAAGAGCAATATGAAGATGTTGCGGTCGAATTTTTGAAAGAAGAAGGGCTTATTGATTAGTTTATAAGGCTGATATGTTGGGGTTATAGATTTTCTATAACCCCTTTGTGGTCTTTCAATTCAAACTATCTATCATTCTACCAATTTAAGAATTTCTTCTAAATCATGCTGCTCCACATATGCTTTCGTATCATTTAACATATCATCTGTGAACTGTATTCCTCCAATAACTATATACGTTTTTCCCATACTAGTTAATCGAGCAAGGTGCGTTGCCGCATCACCTTTAAATAGGTCAAGTGGCAGCTGCCGTTTAGTTTCCGTATCATAGATTTTTAATTCTCCACTAGGAATCGTTCCATACAAATTACTATTCATATAAAGTATATATCGCTCATCTAGCCAAACAGCTCCACTTGGATATTCTTGTTCACCAGAGGTAGCGTTCACATTGATTATTTCTTTTAATCCATCTTCTTTCGAATAAACATAGAGCGCCCCACCTGCCTCCCACCCATATTGTGGAGTTAACAAAACTTTTTTTCGAGTAGGTGAATAATCAACAGGCTTCATTTCGCTTGATGCACTATCATGATTAAATGATTCTATAGATCCATCCTCCTTTTTTAATAGCAAAACATATGGTTCGATACTGTAGGATATTCCTTCACTCTCGTTATTTCCGTCTATTTTGCTAGACTTTTCCTCTTTACTATTCCCCTCCTCTGTAATTGATTGAGATTCTGTTTTCGTTTCCTTTTGAACAGAATAATCCCCAATAAAGATAATTGCTAATCCGATGCCAATGGTCACTGCAATCCCCAGAATAAATCCAGCCCATAAATTCTTATTCACTCTTCCTTCCTCTTTCCACTAAAATACAGATTCTGTCTACATTCTCTTATTATAATATACGACTAGATTTTTGTTTATAATTGTATGGACTGTTTAAAAGCAACTAAAAATTTACTTATTCTACTTCCCTTAACATATTATACACTGTTTGATTTATGACTATTTTATAAATAATAAAACTTCCAACTATTAATAGAAGCGACATATATATAATAACGAGAAGATAATAATATAAATAGTAAGAGAGAGGAAAGGTTAAAACTGCGCCCATTAAATACAAAAATATAATAATAAAACTCATTAAAGCAGCAATTAAACAATAAACTACCATTTCTGATGTCAGAAAATAATATAATTTTCTTTTTGACATTCCTAAAGACAGATAAATCCCCCACTCCTTTTTTTGGAGTTGGTATTTACTAAATACGATTATAAACATACTAGTAACTGTAAGAAGAAAAGTAATTATGAAAGAAAATTTTGCAAGGAAACCTAACAACGAAGTTATCTTTGTATCATTTTGGATAAATTCTGGTATGTTCTGTAACAAACTACCAGGTACAGTAGCAATCATCTGATTAACATAATCATCAATCTTCTTTAATTCATTTTCTGTAATATTAGTATCAAGAAATATTCCGAGTTCCATATAACCGTTGAAGAGTTTAGAATTCTGCATTGTATCTTTATCAAAAATAATAGTAAAACCATCATAACTTATTTTGTTTTTGTTATTAATTTGTTTTACATATGTTTCATTGTTAACACTATATACTTCGAACTGTTCTTTTATTTTCTGCAATTTCCCTTCATGCTTTTCCTGTTTAATGAATTCGATTGTTTCTCCTTTCAGATTATTTAAATTTGCATCTTTTCTACCATCCTTATTAGGAACAAAGATCATGATTTTGCCTCGAAATGCTTTATAATCATCCTCTGGGAAAAGTTGTGAAAATTCCTCTTTATCAATAATTTCATATTTAACATTTGGCACAATCCATTTTTGATTATAAGTGATTATTTCTCCCTGATTATCCAACCATTGAGTAATATCTTTTGTTTTTTGCTGTGATGTGATTAATGGAATTACATCTACCATAAAAGGATTCTTCTCAACATATTGAACACCAGGCAGAATCTTTAGATTCGTAACTTGTTGTTCTGAAAAAGTTAACCCCTTCCTTAAAAGGATAGACAGATTATCTTGCGTGTCAAATCCGTAAACCTCCTGGGAATTTAAATAATAATATTCATCTATATCCCATATACCTTCCGTCTCTTTTTGAAAAATGACAGAAAACAATAAAATAAGTATAGACAAACTTATCATTGCTACAGTTAAAATAAATTGTTTAGGAAACAAAAATAATTGTCTTGTTAACTGTTTTATCTCAAATCTTTTTATATTTTTATTAATTAGTATATTCACAATCGGTATTTTTTCTACTCCATTAATTAACATTTTTATAGATAGATTTCTAGAACGAAATATCTCCCAAAAAGATAGAAATAAAACCATGAAAAAAAGAAAGAGAATCCAACATATACTAAAAGTATAAGTCTGATTTTGATATGTACTTATACCTTCTTTAAAACTCTTATTTATTATTAGGAATTTAAAAACATAATTTAGGGGAACTGCTAAAATCAAACCAGAAAAGAAAAGAATAAATGTTTGAGAAAAGTAAAAAAAATACAGCTGCATTCTTTTTATTCCAAGTGCCTTTAATACCCCAATTTTTCTCCGTTGCGATTTATTAAAATAAGCAAATAAACTGCTTATAGAAAATATCGAAATGAAAAGAATAACCGTTTGATAAAAGATTGAAATATTACGAATAGTATCATAATCTCTTAGGCCTTCCAAAAATAGCTTTTCATTTACAAAACCCTTATCATCATACTCAGCTAATAAATTTTCTGTTTTTTTGAGAGTAGTATTTTTGCCGTCTTCATAGTTAATTAGATAATTCCTTTTACTAGACTTGTCTTTATATTGCTCGCTAATAAAAATATTGGGGAAAGCTAATTCTTTTTGAAATTGAAAAGGTATATACCTTTTCGAGGAATAATTTGAAATAATCCCAACAATTTTTACTTTCCATTGCTTTTCTTTACCATCTAGTGTTATCATGTCTCCAATAGCCCAGCTACTATTAAATAATTTTAAGTATGCGGATTCAATGGCTACTTCATTTTTTCCAATTGGCAACCGTCCCTCCATTACTTTAATTTTCGATAAGTCTACAGCTCCCTTATCCATCCATCCAATTGTAGCGGAATTGGAATTCTCTAAAGGAATCCAATCAATCAATTGGAATTCGCCTATATTTTTTACTTCCTTATTTATTTCAGATTTAGACTTTTCAATACCAACCAGAACTCCACTATTTTTCCCATATTGCAAATAAGATTTTTCCATTAGAACAGCTCTAATAGCCTCAGATGCTGTAAATATAGAGAGAACAGAAGAAATAATGAGACACAATGCAAGGACTATCAATATAGTCCACTTTCTTCTAGAACATAGAAATTTAAATCCTAATGTAAACACTTAACTCATCTCCTCTAATACACCGTTTTTCATGGAATATAAAAAGTGAGGAACTTGAATTAAATTCTTCTCATGTGTAACTATAATTAAAGAAAGTTCTCTTTCCTTATTAAATTTAGTTAATAAGCTAGTAATACTTTTAGTTGTAATTTGGTCTAAATTACCTGTTGGTTCATCCGCAAATAATATATCTGGTTCAGTTATTAAAGCCCTGGCAATAGCCACTCTTTGCTGCTCCCCACCTGATAGAAAAGTTGGAAGCTTGTTTAAATAAAAGTGAATTCCTAATTCTTGCGAAAGCTCATCAATACTATATTTCAATTGTTTCTCCCTTTTTTTTAATAGTTTCAATGGAAGTTCAATATTCTCTCGAACTGTCAATTCTGGTATTAAATGAAAGGATTGAAATACAAAGCCAAATTTATGCCCCCTTATTTCAGCTTGTCTTTGCTCAGGCAAATCATAAAATGATTCATTATTATAATAAACCTTTCCATTTGTAGGAAATTCCAATCCACCTATAATACTTAAAAAAGTCGATTTCCCAGAACCACTTTTTCCTTCGATGACATGAATGGTTCCCTTTTCTACAGTAAAATTCTTTATTTTGATAATTTCCCTATCATCTGAATATTTCTTTGTCATATTAACTACTTTTAAACTTTCCACCATAAAGTTCACCTCCAATATTTTCTATAAATATACTACAATAAATCTAGATAATCGGCCAAAACTTCCCATTCATAACTTAAATCCCTTATATTATTCCTTACTATATTTAAGATATCTAAACTATCAAAATTAACAAATCGGATAATACAGGATATGGTAGTAGAGTTAAAGAATCTGGTACCATTAACCAATAAAACAATAATTTAGTATGAATTAAATACTAATACTTAAAAAGAGCTAATATACATCAACCATAAAGAAATAATTTAGAATTAAAAAAGAGCTAGTCTAAAAACCGAGAGTATGGATTTTAGATAGCTCTTTTAGTTATTTTGTTTTTTAAAAGGAAATATCTACTATTTATCTAGCAAAACGATGGTTTCCAATAGTAACCGTTGCTTCTCGTGAGAAAACCCAGTCACTTGTAGCTGTTTTTGGATTAAAGAAATAAAGAGAACCATTTCCTTTTCCATCTAATGCAATTGCTTCATTAACTGCTCTTTTTGACTCCGCATCAGCTGCCTTATTAATTTCCCCATTTTGAACAGGGGTAAAAGCATAATATCCATTCGATTTTTCATAGATGACATCACGAATAGTATTCGGAAATTGATTACTTTTTACTCTATTCAAAACAACCACTGCTACTGCAACTTTTCCTGCATATGGTTCACCAACAGCCTCAGCGCGAACTAATCTCGCCATTAAATCTTTATCGGCTGGTGAAACAGTGGCATTTGGTAGAATAATATTTTGACCTGTAATTAAGGCTTTGCTATTATTTGCTTTCATTAAATCACCGATTGGAATCCCAAAGCCCTTAGCCACTTTCCAATAAGTATCCCCAGACTGAATCGTTCGATTCGTTGCTGCATCTGCTTTATCGATTAACATAAATGCTGAAATAGATAGCACTAATCCAGCGGCTACTATTAATTTTTTCAAAACTCTTACCTCCTAGTAGTCGTTGTTTCTGGTGTCTTCTATTAGGCTAGCAGATGTAATATTTCGATTCATCGTCCAAAAAGTGGTAAACAAAAGATTGCTAGGTTGATAGCTTACTAGAAAAGAGATTTACAACATGATGGAAGTATTAACCAATCGAGTTAGTTAGCAAATAACATCTAAATTTAGGAAATTTTAGGCAAGATTGTTACAAACCATTTTTATCTGTAACAAAAAATAAGAAGGTACTAAAAAAAATTTAGAGACTCATTTAATGACAAGAAAACTGCTTTTTTAAAAAATCAAGTGCTGGTCCAATTTCTTCTGCAAAATTCCGCCAATTACATTCAATGGAGATTCTGCCATCATAGTTTGCTTTATGTATGTTTCGCACAAACTCAGGATAGGGATACATTCCTGTACCAGGAGCCAGCCTATTCGTATCAGCAACATGGATATGCTGGATAAAATCTCTATATTCATAGAAATTCGTAAGTGGTTCCTTTTCTTCTTCCATATGATAGAAATCAGCCAATATTTTTAAAGATTTTTGATTAAATTCCTTTGACCATGCAGCAGCTTCTGAAATACTATTAATAATATTCGATTCTTTTTTGTTGAGCGGTTCTATTACAATCGTTAAGCTTAATTGGTCCGCCATATCCGATATTGTCGATAAAAAGGCTGCCATTTGTTCTCTGCCCTTTTCTTTCGACAGTCCTTTCGGAAAACTTCTTGCACCACCACTTCCGAATACAATTGTGTCCGCACCTATTCGGCAAACACGTTCTAATGCAGATTTTAAATAATCTTTCACTCGCTGATTATCTACCTTATCTCCCACTATTTTTAAGTCACTTGGCAAAAGAATATTAAAAGCTTCAATAGGTAAAGGTGATGCTTGATATTTTTCTAATATTGTTTTAAATACCTCTTCCTTTTCTTCTGGCATCAAGGAAATAACCGTACATTCGATAAAATCATACCCCGCTTTATCCAATGCCTCTGCCTGATCAATAGCAGCACAGCATCCGAACCTCATAGGATTTCCCCCTTACACAAGAATATTTTTCATATACTTACTAAACTGCTTAAAGGCTATTTCCGGCTCCTCCAATTCAGGACACCACTTTTTTTCCCATTCCAATGTATAGTAGCCATCATACCCGTTCCTTTTTAATAAAGTGTATATGTCTTGTAATGGTATATCCCCATCTCCTAAAAGACAAAGCTGATAGCCTCTTTCTGCTTCCTTTTTTAGATAAGAATCCTTCCAATGGGTATAGGCAACCCATTCCCCAAGATTCTCCCAAGTAACATCAGGCTTTTCGCCAATTGTTCGATAGGGATGATGGATATCCCATAATACTTGCAAATAATCAGAGGAAACTCGCTGAACTAGCTCTTTCACATATCTGCTATCTGTCCAATCATCATGTGTTTCTAGGAGAAGTTTGACATTAATATCCTCTACAATCGCCAAATAATCATGAACATTTTTCTCAGCGATTTCCATTGCTTCTTCTCTCTTCCACTTTCCAACCGCTCCGCCAAATACACGAATATAAGGAGTGTTGAATTTCTTACAGAGCAATGCGTATTCTCTTAATTCCTCTACATACTTCTCATATTCTTCTTGTGATTGAGTAACCAATTTGACTGAACTGGAAAAACACGGAATCTCTAAAGAAGCTTCCTTAAAGAGACGTACCGTTTCTTTTACGTTTGTTGAAAATTCACGAAGCTTATATAGATCAAGTTCTCCTAGCAGCCCACGAAAATCAATGCCTGAATAACCATTTTCCACTGCATGTTGGATAATTGTTTCTAAATTCCAATGAGGACATCCAAGAGTAGTAAAAGCTAATTTCATCTTCTGTACCTCCCACATTTCTCTTATTCTTACAAAAAAGGACAGACTAATCTGCCCTGTCTTTAATGAGAACCTTTCACATCTAATGTGATCGATGCATGCTTGTTCTTTTTAAAAGTAGATGTCTTAATTCTTTCTTGTAATTTAGCATAAAAAAGATCTTCGTTAATAGGGAGTTCAACCCAATCATCGATCCATGCCGATAAATGCATGGCATTCGAGATTTCCAATCCCTTTATGCCTTCTACACCAGGTCCAAGCAGCTCTGTCCCATTGCGGATAGCATTTACCCAATTTGCTGTGATCCCCTTATGCTGTGTTGCTTCTCCTTTAATAGGAATATCAATTTTCCAGCATTCCGGTTCGCCAAATCCCCCTTTATATTCTTTATTGAACTCCCTTTCCGATTGTCTTAGTCGCCAGAAGGTTAACTTTCCATCCTCTATGACTACTTTTCCGCGATCACCCGATATTTCATAGCGATTCGTTCCAGGAGAATCACCTGTAGATGTAACAAAGACGCCCGTTGCTCCATTTTCATATTCCACATATGCGGTCACATCATCTTCTACTTCAATATCATGAAACTTCCCAAATCCACAAAATGCGCGGACTCGTTTAGGCATTAATCCACTTGTCCATTGCCATAAATCCAGTTGATGCGGATCTTGATTTAGAAGAACTCCGCCTCCTTCCCCAGCCCATGTCGCTCTCCAGCCACCTGAATCATAATAACTTTGTGAACGATACCAATCTGTGATAATCCAGTTTGTTCGTTTAATTTCTCCCACTTCGCCACTTTGCACAAGCTCTCTCAGCTTTTGATATAAGGGATTGGTTCGCTGATTAAACATAATCCCAAATACCTTATCGCTTTTGCTTGCAGTCTCGTTTAATTCCCTTACGTTTTTTGTATATACACCTACAGGTTTTTCAACTAAGACATGAAACCCTTGTTCTAGTGATTGAATCGCCAATGGTGGATGATCATAATGAGGTGTTGCAATAATAACTCCATCCATATCCGAACATTCAAAAAAGCGGTCAACATGATCGAACTGCTGAACATGCTCTCTTAATGTTTCCTTTGCCCATTTCAATCTTTCTGGATTGCTGTCACACACAGCAATTAATTCCGCTCCCTCAATTTCGCCATTATTTAAATACATTGCATGCGAACTTCCCATATTACCAATACCGATAATGCCTATTTTGACTTTAGCCAATCTTCTCCGTCTCCTTCCTAACCTCTCTTTTTCATTTCTAAAGCTTTACTGCAAAAGTCTTGTTAAACGTTTAAGATTTTCTAAACTTATTCGGAGACTATCCATCGGATCTCCTGGACAAATATCTTGTTCAACTGCATACCATTCAACCCCAGCTTTTTTGCACCAATTTAAAATAGGGGGAAAGTCGATCAGCCCTGTACCAACCTCTGCAAAAGTTTGCCTTTCATCATTTGTCATATCTTTTAAATGAATGATTGGCATTCTATTTGCATAGGGTTTAAGAAATTGCAGCGGATCTTTTCCAGCCTTTTTTACCCAGAAAACATCAATTTCCGCAAAAATCTTATTATCGGAAGTAGGCTCCAATAAATATTCCAGCGCTGATTTCCCATCTATGTCTGTATCAAATTCAAAGGCATGATTATGGTAGCTGATGCGAAATTCTGGTGTTTTTTCAGCCACTTCATTCAAAAGCGCCTTTACCCCCTCATACCCGTCTTGATTTCTTACATCCTCTGGTAAAAATGGGCAGACAATATCTTTTGTGTTATATAGCTTTACTTCCTCCACTACTTGTTCTAAATCGTTTTCTAACCGATCAAGCGGGATATGTATTCCAGCTGTGCCTAGATTATTTTCCTGTAAGGCCTTTGCAACTTCATGCGGATCATAGTCAGCAGGTAATGCAGATAGCTGAACCCCGTCCCAGCCCATCTCCTTCAACTCTTTAAATACAGGGGAAATTCCTCTCTTTAATTCTTCTCTTACTGTAAACAATTGGGCAGCAAACTGATTATGCATCGAACTCGCTCCTTTTTTTGTAAAATAAAAGTCGATACCTCTATCTTAATCGCTAAAATGAGAAACACATCAGCTAATCTTGTTCATTATTGGCAATTATTTTACCCCTATTGCTTTTTCAATGTCTTAAGGCAGACGATTTGCTCAATCGTGCACAAAAATAAAAAAGGTATCATTCTTAAGTAAATATAATCTCCTAAAAAACTACATATCTCCTAAACTTCGATTGGAAACAAGGACTTCATCGATTCTGATTTCCCTCTTCAGCATAGATGATTGGATGATCGCATCAATCATTTGTAAGGAAGGCAGGGCATCTTTGACATGTATATAGTCCCTTCTATTCTCTAGAATACAAGCATAAAAGCCGTCAATCAGTTTTTTATGACTTGCTCCATAATAAAACTTAGAACCATAAAGCTTAGTATCTTCTTCTATCACTATCTTACCGCCATTATCATCTAGCATCGTTAGCCTATTGTCCTTAATGGTCAACTTTTGATTTTCGCAGACGATTTGAAGCTCTACACTTGAGTTATTTCCATTCGCGTTTGTAGCAAAAAAGAACCCATTAATCCCATTTTTGAAAACTATTCTGGCTGCTGCCGTATCTTCCGTTTCAATGCCATAATCAAGAAGCTGGTCAACAGTTCCTCTTATTGTCGCTATTTCCCCTCCCAAAAGCTGCATTAAATCTAAAGTGTGAATCGCTTGATTAATCATGACTCCCCCACCAGCTAAGTCTAATTTCCCGCGCCACGGCTTATTGTCATAATAGGATTTTGTCCTTGCCCAAGTGACGATCCCTTTGATCCCTACGATTTTTCCATACTTATTTTCTGCGATAATCTGCCGTAGTTTTTCAACCGTTTCATTCAAGCGATATTGAAAACAAATAGCGATTTTCACTTGTTTGTTGTCCTCTTCAAGTTTCAGTAGTTCAAGACCTTCTTCTGTGTGTAAAGCCAGTGGCTTTTCTTGCAAGACATGGATGCCTTTTTCCACACAAGCTTTTGTCACTGGATAATGAAGATAATGTGGTAAACAAATATGTACACAATCTAACGTTTCCTTTTCAAGCATTTCTTGGTAATCTGTATAAAAATTTACCCCCTGCACACTCTCCCTTCGTGTTTCATCGATATCACTTACTGCTACTAACTCAGCTGTTGGGTTTGCTTGAATAGCAGAGAGATGAATACTCGATATATCACCGAGACCAATCACAGCTATTTTTAACATTAGACATGCTCCTCCTTTTATAAAAAACAGGCAGACTGGATACACCTTTTTTTTTTTAGTTTCTAGTATCCCATCTGCCTCATTCCTGCAATTTAAAGTCTATCTTCTAGCGGTTTTTGACCCACTCCGTACTTTCCTTTTGCGCTTTTTCCAGCGCATCTTCTGCACTTCTTTTTCCTGTTAATGCTGCTTCAATTTCAGACGTTAAAATATAACGTGGCTGTGAAGAGCCCCATGGATATCTTGGTGTCATAGGAGTAGACATCGCTTCAAACACTGAAAGCATCAAAGGTTGTTCTTTCACACTATCCCATTCTGTTGCTGATTTCACAGATGGTACTAAACCAAGTTCTTCGTAGACATATTTTTGAACAAAATCACTTGTAGCAAATTTAAGCCACTCCCAGGCTAATTCTTTGTTCTTGCTGTCTTTGGCAATGGTAATTGGACTTCCTGCAAATAATCCGCCTTGCCCATCATCATTCTTGAACTCTTGCGAAATGGCAATTCGATCGCCAAGTCCTTGAGCATAGGCTGGTTTTACCGTATCGCCAGGTCCCTGGTTTAGCATAATCGCAATATTATTTTCTTTTGTTAACCATTTTTCATTGCCTTGGTTACTCACAATGCCTTTAGGAGCATAATTTTGCATATCTAGTAGCCAATTTAAGCCATTCAGCATTTCTTTTGAATTAAAAGCAAATTCAACCTCATCCCAGGCAAATCCAGTTCCCCACTGTCCGTTTTGTCCTTCCGCCAAATCGACTAAAGTGAAGGCAGAAGACCAGTCACCCCGGAACCAAATCCCATAGTTTTGCTCCCCTGTTTTCGGATTTTTCCCAGTCATTTGTTTCGCCTTTTCTGCTACTTCCTCCATTGTTGGATACTCAGACAAATATTCTACTCCCCATTCATCAAATAACTGTTTATCATAGCTAATAAAACGTGCATCACCCAAAAATGGAAGTCCGAAAATATCTAACTCCTTACTATCTGGACCTAATGCTTTCCACCCTTCTACTTGATTATCAATAAAATTATCTAAATCAAATTCTGGATCTTTCTCAATCCATGGCTGCAATGGTTCTAGAACACCTTGTGGAGCAAAATCAGCAACACCTGGCATTTGATACACATCTGCTTCCCCTGACGTAATCATTGCTTGGGTTTTCTCCGTGTATCCTTCCCAAGGCATCAGAACGAATTTCACTGTGGCGCCAGGATGCTGCTTTTCAAATTCTTCTTTCAGCACTTTTACTCCTTTTACTGAATCACCTGTAATCGGATCTGTCTTGTCTTCCATCGCGAAATCACCAATCATCATAACGGTTATTTGCTGTCCTGCCCATTCTCCATCCTTATCGGAACCTGAAGAACTTCCTGATTTAGAACTACACCCAGCAAGCGCAGCACTTATTACCATCATCCATGCCAAAGCAAATGCAGCCGTCTTAGAAAATAACCTCTTTTTCATTTTCCAACCCCCAATTTATTTGAATGATCTATTCCCCTTTGACACCACTCAATGCAATACTCTGGATAATATATTTTTGTAAAAATAAATACACAATGACAATTGGTAATACACTTACTGTTGCTAGGGCCATCGTTAACCCGCCGAGACTGGACCCATTTTCCAGCGAGAAACTCGCTAAATAAAGCGGAATCGTCTGCAAATTCAAATCATTAATAACAACTAATGGCCACATAAAATCATTCCAGCTCCAGATGAACGATAAAATGACCATTGTTGCTGCTATCGGACCTGCCAGCGGCAAATACACACGGAAGAAAATTTTAAATTCTCCCGCCCCGTCAATTTGTGCCGCTTCCCTTAATGTATCTGGCAGCTGATCGAAAAACTGTTTACATAGAAAAATAAGCATTCCACTAATAACGGATGGAAGAATTAAGGGCCAAAAAGTATTTAATAAGCCAAGTTGATTAAAAAAAGTATATAAAGGGATTAACCGTGGTTCCATTGGAATCATTAATGTACAAAGAACGATGACAAACAAGACTCTCTTCCCCTTGAATTTCCCTTTTGAGAATGCATACCCCGCTAATAAAGAAGCAGATACACTTAAAAAGACAGAACTTACGGTTACAATGGCGGAATTAAGATAAGCTTGGATAAGTCTCCCATTCTCAAAAACGATCCCATAATTGAAGGATGAAACTGCTTCTGGTATTAGCCGCGGTGGAAAAGGCATGACAATATTAGCCGTTCGATCAAACCCTACGCTGATCATCCAAACAAATGGCGCCATCAAAACTACTCCAAACACAAATAGTACAATATACTTTAGAATAACTGTCGTTCTTTCCAGCTTTTTCATGGAGATCGTATTTTTCATCGTCTCCCTCCCCACTAAATTAGATTTTCATTTTCGACATTTTTAAGTTGATAAACGTAAAAATTAAAATAATAATGAACATAATATATGTGGCAGCTGAGGCAATCCCGAATTCAAAACCGGTAAACCCACGCTCGTAAATAAAGGCTCCCATTGTTTGTATAGAACGAGCAGGGCTTCCATTTGGTCCTCCTATTACATACACCTCATTAAAACGTTGCAGCGCTCCAATCCAGCCTGTTATTAATAAGAAAGCAAAGGTACCCGTCATATTAGGAATCGTAATGAACAGCCACTGCTGTAACCCACTTGCTCCATCAATTTTTGCAGCTTCATACATTTCTGAAGGAATCGCTTGAAGATTAGCAAGACATATAATGATAACAAAGCCAATCCAATGCCAAACAGCCAGCAGTATAACGCCCCATTTAGAAGTACTAGGCTCAGAAAACCACCCTGGAGTCGGCAGTCCCATAGAGTCTAACGCAAAATTAACAATTCCCATTTCTGGATGTAAAACAAATTGAAAGATCATGGCCGCAGCAACAATTGAAGTAACATTGGGCAAGAAGTAGATAACTTTAAAGAAATTTTTTCCCTTTCCAACAGAGTTAATTAAGGTAGCAAAAATGAATCCTAAGGGAATGGTGATTAGCACTTGAAATATTCCGATAAAAAAAGTATTCCAAACAGCATTCCAAAATGGTCCTGATGTTAAGACCGTGCGAAAATTATCTAAACCCGTAAAGCTTTCTATTGTTCCATTTGATTTAAAAAAACTTAATCTAAATGATTCAATAACTGGATAAACCATAAACAGCAAAATCCCTAAAAAACTAGGAATTAAGAAAATATACCATGTCCATTGTGTCGTTCTTCTTTTCTTTTTCTTCTTCGCAGCCTCCATGTACATACTGGTTTCCGTAGCCGTAACATGATTATTTTCCATAAAATCTCCTTTCCTTAATGGATTGGTTTTCCTTTTCTCTCATTATGACAACGCTTTCAATTTTATAGAAATAATCACGAGATACTAACAATATCTCGCATGCTCATTTCTATAAACAATACTATTACTTTTATCGAGGTTACGTGTTTATGTTCCCTTCTGATTCCATTGTATGAAAGTTATCTACTTTTAACGTGGATAGAATTGTGTAATCTGATGAAGAAATTGTTTTTTATTGCTCTTTTAAATAATCATATTTAAAAATCGGTGCTGTAGAGACATTGTGGGAGAATTTAGCTTAATTCGTGTTTTTCATACGAATGGCTTTGCTATTACGGTATTCTGTAGGAGTTAGTTTCATTTGTTTTCGAAAAAAACGACTGAAATGAGAGGAATCTTCAAATCCTGATTCAAGAGATACTTCAAGAATCGATTTGTCTGGATGTATCTCCAGCAAATATTTGGCGCGGTTTATTCGACAGCTCATGATATATTGCATAATTGTATATCCTGTTACATCTTTAAAAATTCTCGACATATAATACTTGCTAATATTTAAATGATGGGCAATATCATCTAACGTGATTGGTTCACAGAAATGCGTATCAATCCATTCAATCATTTTTTTGACATGAAGATTTTTATCAGATTCAGCATGAATATTATGTTCAAGTTGCTGCTTACTTAACTCATAAACCTTAAATAAAAGCTGCATCAGCATCGCTGTTAACTCTCCCACTTGGAAGCGATCGTCGACTGCGTTTTCTTCCTTGGATCTTTTCACTTTCTCTGCCAATTTCTTTATCAATGCTTTTACTTCAGCAGACTGTCCTTTATCTTTTATATGAAATAAAGTATTGCTCAATTGATTAAATGGCGATAACAATTCCGGGACATTTAAATTGTTTAAAAGTGGCCGCAGCCATTCGGAAGAAAATTCAATCACACTGCGCTCATAATAAGCGCCAGGCTCAGGATAGGCTCGATGTAATGTTAGGCCATTCATAATAATTAAGTCATCCTCCTGTAAACGATAAATCCGATCACCAATTAAATATTTACATTCTCCCCCATGAAAGTAGTATATTTCATACCTATCATGAGAGTGGTAACTAAAATCTTCATAAGTTTCCACCTTATCCATTAAACGATAGAGTGCGATTATTTTTTCCGTCATCCTTAACCCCTCCTATTTAAAACGTTTTCAAAACATTAAAAATAAACTTGCCACCATCCCCAACTGATATCTTTGCTGAAAATTTTTCTTTTATTTATTCTCTATTCTTATGATAGTCACCTTTTAAAATTACAAAATTAATGTATATGAATTTTGTATTGCTTATTCCATATAAATAAAATGGAAATGCTAACTGAAGATTTTTAAACTCTCAAAATTGTTCTCTTTTAGAAAAATGAAATTTGTCCTAAACTACTTACTTTAAATGTAACCTTACTTTTCTCCCTTGTTTCTTCATTTAACACTCCACAACCAATAAAACGAGTACTTTTTACCACCAGTCTAATTAATCCTTTGCAGAAAAATAGAAAAAGCCTTTCAAAATGTAATTAACCGTTCTGAAAGGCTCTCTCCTAATTACAGTGCCAACACTGCATATTAATCTCTTGATTCAACATAATATATTTTTTAAAAGTAGTAAATTTAATTATATATTCAATTTATAGTAGTGTAAGAGTATTTTCATACTAAGAACCCCCACTTATAGAGTGAGGGTCTTGATTGTGTATAACTACCTCGCTTAAAAGTAGTTATGTGACTATTATACTACGAACAAGGAATATATGACCATAACTGGTAATGTTAGATTGTTGCACCTTTCAATCCACGTAATGCTTTATTGTTACATTCCCCTTCTATCTATAAAGGTAACAGCAAATGAAATACTATAATACCAACGGGATAGATCCAAAGCAGCCACTTAATGGTTCCCACATTAATTCTTTTAGAAATACCTTGGAATATTTCCGGTATGAAGATAAAGAAAACCTGACATGCTATTCTTAATTTCTGCCCGTCACTAAAAGGAATGAATTCAAATCCGTCTGCAGCATTCCCATCAAAATTACCTAAATACATAAGGAAGTTTTCAATCGGCAATACCAAACAAAGCAATATACGGCTTATTTGTACAACCGGACTTAACTTTTTCTTTTTTAACCCTTTACAGGATAAAATAATTCCTGCAATGGCTAGAAGTAATGTCCCCGAACTTAAATATACTTGCTCAGTGATATATTTCAATAAAAACCCTATTAAAAACATAATATCTCCTTTAAGTTTTTATATACTCACCCTATATCATTAAATAATACGCAGCATTTTGCATGAAAGTACCTCACCGTAATCGGTACGGGTTACTAATGACTATCAACCAAAAATATGGTCTTCTTGTGACATGGGATGGATTAATAATTCATCTTGTATTTTTTCAATGTTCCCCATTTTTTGATTGCACAGGAAATCTCATAACAGCTTTTAGACCTTTTTGGTTTGTGCCTTTTGAAAGAATGAGGTGACCATGGTGAGCCTGAAGAATTCTTGCTACCATCGGAAGCCCCAGACCATGTCCTTGATCATCAGTTTGCTTTCTCGTTGATGAATAAGGCAACTCGGTTATCTCCGCCAATTTTTCTTGCGGAATTCCTCGTCCATTATCACTTACAACAAAAAAATATCGGGAGGAATCTTCGGATAGAAAAGTTTCCAGTATGATTTTACAGCCTTGTGGGTTATGTCGCACACTGTTATTAACAAGATTTCTGATAGCCCTAAGTAATAATTTCTCGTCTCCAGTGATTTTAACTGCTTCTTCGGCAAGCTTCAATTCAATCTCATACTGGTCGTCTAATCCACTATTCAGAAATTCCGCAACAACTTGTCTTGCCAATACTGACAGACGGATACTCTTCAAATGCAAAGGCTGCATTTCATATTCGAGCATCGAGACCAAATTCAAGTCGCTTACAAGTGATCGTAGCTTTTCACCCTGTCGCCTAATAATACCAGCCTGATACCTTTGCTCCATAGGCAACTCTGAACCATCTTCCATCTCGCTTGCATAGCCGAGGATCATAGATAGAGGTGTACGAATATCATGGGAGATTCCAGCGATCCAGTTAGAACGAGCTTCGTCTTTTGTCTTCAATGCATCCGTCTTTTTTTGAAGCTTATCCGATGCAGAATTAATGCTATGTGCCAAATCACCAAATATGCCTTTGGAATCTAACTGAATTTTCTCCTCCCTTGCTAGTTTGTGGACACCCTCTACAAGGGGACGTATTCCTCTTATAAGACGCATACCAATCAGAACTGAGATTAGTAGAGCCAAGACCACATTAACAACTAGCAGCAGAATAAGCTTAAGAGGTAATGAACTCACCCAATCAGAAAGAAAGTCAAATTGATACTTCCAATGACTTTCCTTGGGGTATCCCACCACAACCAATCCATCATCATGCTCCCAAACATAAACCGGATATTCCATAAGATAGTACCGTGAAAACTTGGCTACATCGACTAGGTTGTAGGTTTGTGGAACATCATCAGGCAGGTGATAATCCCATCGCACATGCCCATCTTCATCAAGCAGCATCGCCCATGATTGATTGCGTTTCAACAGCATTGCTACATTCTCATCTATACGATAGCTATCGTTCTGTTTGCCTAGACCTTCGGCTACTTGCCGAAGCATATCTTCAGGTGACGGACTTTGGTTAATTTCCTTGAATACCAGTGTCCCTAACAGAACCAAATTAAATATAAGCAAAAATATCGAGATAAAGATGGTGGTGGTGACGAACCGTCGCAAAATGAGAATAATCCCTTCCACCTAATCTGTCTCCTGTAGTAGAAGTTTATATCCCAGTCCCCTAACAGTAATAAGATGGATTGGTTTAGAGGGATCTAGTTCAATTTTTTCACGGACTCGCCTAATATGAACCATCAATGTATTTTCGTAACCATAGCTGTCGTCTCCCCAGGCAGCCTGACATAACGCATCACTCGTAACAATTTTCCCCTCGTTTTCGTACAACTTTACAAGAATAGCATGTTCCTTCGCAGTCAATGAAAACTCTTTCTGGTCACTGTAGCTTTGCACAATAGCGCTCTCCAAATTAATTATACGATCCCCCAACTGGAAAACAGATAGTTGCTCTGTCACAGGAGAAGCGTAAACACGCTTTAAGATTGCCATAAGCCGTAATATTAGCTCGCGGGGTAGAAATGGTTTCACAATATAATCATCTGCGCCTAAACCCAGTCCGAGCAAACGGTCTTCATCCTCTCCACGGGCAGAGAGAAAAAGCACCGGTATATCCGAGAGCTGTCTGATAGAAGACAGAAGGGAAAATCCGTCACCATCGGGTAACATAACATCAAGAATCGCAATATCAGGTTTGTCTGTTTTGAAAAAAGACAAAGTCGAAGCACAGTCAATAGCAGTAAAAACGCGAAAAAACCCCTCTTTCCTTAAAAATTTTTCAATCATTATTCTGATTTCAGGTTCATCATCTACAATTAATATCTTTTTTTCTTTTAAATTCGCCAATCTACATCACCCAATTTTATTATACATGCTTAAGAAAATAATTAATATTCTTTCAATTCCTAAGTTAAGACAGAAGTGAATGTTGAGTAATAAAAAGCTAAGACATGCCTTTCATTTTTACGTTTATAATGATTAAGGTGGTCATTTTTTGTATCGTTATCTCAACTAGATATCTTTGAGAAAGACCTTTTCTTCTTAAATCTTTTTACTTTCGATATCGCTGTTTTACTGCTTCAGGTAGCCCCTCGAAGTCTATCTCTTCCCAATGTGTAACTCCCCGAACCCCCGTGTGATATAGTTGAATATAAGCCCCTTCCCTCAATTGTTTCCCAGCGGAAAACTCAAGTTTTTTTTCTTCTCCTTTTTCGTTAAAGGCAGCTAGTACATAATCGTACCGTTCATTGTCATCTTGAACACCGGAACCGGTTATCATAGTATAGTAGACGGTTTTTCCAGCAGGGTTATCAGGTTTCAACTTTTCTGGATTCATGAAGAACATCCACAAGCAAATCCCAATTATGATGACGAGCCCGAGCATTAGCAATATTTTTTTCATCACAAATTCCTCCTAAGCTCAATCAGGATGATACAATATCTTTATTTTTCAATCGATGAATAAAGATAGACGCAAAAATAACAACAAAAGCCATGTTCATAGCCCAAAATTGAATGTTTTGTAAGCCAGTAAGCTTATCCTGGCTTAACACGCTCATACCAATGGTGAGTAGCGAGAAAGGGAAAAGCAGGCCCAACTTTGCAATATACATGCCCAGACCGATAAAGACTGCAAGAAGGCTAATACCAATAGGTGTAGCAAAGCTCCGAATTCGCAGCGATAAGCATAATTGAAAGGCAATAATAGATAAAGAAGCATACCACCCACGTATTATCCAACCCAAAGTCTCAATAGGGAAAGGTCCGGGTAAAGAGAATAGGATGCCTGCAATTAAATAAAGTCCCATAAACAACGCTTGTGCAAATAAGATTAAAATGCTAACAACAAACAATTTGGCAATAAACACACTTGCAGCCGATACAGGAGAGGTCATTACCATATGCCAATTCCGGTTTAGGTTCTCCAGCCTGCATACATATGCACAACAAATAGCTATCAAGATTGGTAGGAAAAACTCACCATAAAAAAGGCTCACTTGTGTCCATAAGCTATACCATCCATTTTGCAGAACACCTTGGTTAAAATAATAATTTGCACCTCCAGTTAGAAGGCTTAGGATAGGAAGCACAGCAAGTACAAGACCAATCCGGGTATGCCTTAATTTCAACCATTCAGCAGAAATACTTCGTTCCATCTACTTCCCTCCCTAAATTTCCTGCCGGTTTACATGAATATTTCCGGCAATATAGAGTAGAACAGTCATAATCAATGCAGCCACAGCAATTTCGATATCTATAGGTTGCATTATATAAGTGCCAGAAGACTCGGCGTATCGAAAAGTAACTGGACTGATATCCAAATAATAAGACCATATAAAAATATGTCTAAGAGCAGCTGGTATCAATCCAGCGGTCATTCCAATAAAGCCACCCACCATGCCCAAACATAAAGCAAAGGCTTGATTTTTTATAGCAAAGGAAATCCATTGCTGAAGTGCCGTAACAGCGAGTGTTGTCAACAAAGTCCCCATAATAAACTGGCTGAAAAATTCGATAGGTGACCCAGGAAAGTCATTTATCAGTCCAAACACAATCATGAGTACAGTTTGTGCAAAGATGCCAAACAAGAGCAAGCTGTTAGCACATATATACTTCGCTATATAGAGATGATTACGGCTTACATTGGTAGCAACAAGCATTTTCCATGTAGACCCTTTATGCTCCATATCACAAATTCGTGAGACCACAATGGCTGAAATAATAGGCATAAAAAGCCCATTCATAGAGGATACATTAAAAATGACAGATTCCCAGATGGCGTGATTTGGATTACTAGCAATGGATCGACTAATAGACATGAAGGCCCACAGCATTTCTACAATAAGAAATAACAGAATCATCATCCATATTTTTTTGCGGCGAATTTTGAAATATTCCAATCCTAATGTTTTAATCACAAGCTTCGCTCCTTTCCTGTCAACTCTAAGAAAATATCTTCCAGACTTTTTTTCTGTTCCTCGATCCGTGAGACAGGAATGTTATGTTCAACAAGTAATCTATTCATTTCTGCCACCTCCATATCCTCAAGATGACCTAACCATAGCCGACTTCCGGTTATAGCTGGACTGTAACCCTTAGTAATAAGTAATTGTTCCGCTTTGGCATTGTCTCCAGTTTTCAGATAGATTGTAGAACTGCTTTTTTGTCGAAGGCTTGTCATGCTACCTTGGAACAGCATATTCCCTTCACTGATAATACCTACAGTAGTAGCTATCTGATCAATCTCTGAGAGTAGGTGGCTGGAGAGTAACACAGTTATCCCATAGCGTGTAGGGAGGGCTTTAATAAGTTCTCTAATTTCACCAATGCCTGCGGGATCGAGACCGTTCGTCGGCTCGTCAAGAATCAGTAGCTTGGGGAATGAAAGAAGAGCCATTGCGATTCCTAGTCGTTGTTTCATTCCAAGCGAATATTGCTGTGTCTTTTTGTTTTTCTGATTTTCCAGCCGTACAATACGAAGCACCTCATCTACATTTTTATCTGGTACATTTCTCAGGCGCTGCATGACCTTCATATTCTCAAGCCCTGTTAGATGTCCATAGTAGGAGGGTGACTCAATTAACGATCCGGTCCTTTGCAGAATAGATTGACGTTGCTTTTCAAGACTCTCACCAAAAATTTTGATTGTCCCTTCCGACTTCTTGATAAGTCCGAGTAGCATTTTTAGCGTGGTTGTTTTCCCCGCACCATTTGGACCTAAAAAACCATAAATCTCTCCTTCACGAACATAAAGGTCAAGTTTATTTACACTGTTAACAGCCCCATATGTTTTAGTCAGATTTTGCGTTTGTACAATAGTTACCGCACTCATTATCAAATCAGCTCCATTTTAATCATATTTCTTGATATTTCTCCCCTGTTTCAAAAGTAATGAACCAACCTTTCCTCAATCTAAAGAGAACCTTACATCAACCTTAAATCAATTAGTGTTGCATTAATTTTTCTCTAATCGGAGCTAGAATTCTTCCTGTTTACATGCCCATCTTAAAAAAGGGACGATTATCGCGCACTTGCATTTGCATAGGAATTCCTTAACCTTAGGAAAATAAAGAGCAACAAGGCGTGGAAAACAAACATATGCTTTAACATAAATAAAGCCGATTCTTCCTACGCTAAGGAATCATCGTTATATACACAGTGCATTAACTTGTCTATTTTGGTTCTTCCACTTTTATTTTTTAACATAGGAATAGAAAATTGATCTTCCATTTGTATCATTAATCTTGCTAACTAATGTTCATTTTGAAATATCATTAAACATTCAAGATAAGCGCTTTTTAACCTCGTATGATTTCATGTAAAAGATTAATCAATAGTTATTTGTTTTCCTTGTTGACTTAATATCGAACTTTTCCTTTTTATAAAGTTATATCCAATCATAGACATCATCAAGATAAATCCACTTACCTTCCATTCTTTTAGGAATTCTATTTCTTCCTCCAAAATTTTATATAGCTTTTCTTTGGCCGTTTCAATTGGTCCAAGTCCATATATATTGATGTTTTACCTTCTTCCCCTTCTCTATAAGATTTACGAATATACAAATACACCTTTCCTTTAGGTTTCTTAGTTAAGTAACCCACCCTAGGAAAAGTATTAAGAGTTCAACTTTAGTCAAACTAGAAATACCCTATTGAGAGATTTTTTTGGTGGATATTCTAAATATAAATATTTCTTTTCCAGTGCCTTTTTCGGTGACATAATTGATACATTATAGTAAACTATATATAAACTTAATAAAAATATTATCAAATTATACACAACAATTAACCATATAAAGAACAGGAGAGTGAAGCTCATGCCCTTAATCAAACTAGATATGCTGGAAGGCAGAACAGAAAATGAAATAAGACAAATTCTGGATGTGACTCACGATGTGATGGTACGCAATTTTCAAGTTCCTGAACGAGATCGCTATCAAATTGTCTCGCAGCATAAACCGTATGAAATGATTATTCAAGACACTGGTTTAGGATTTGAACGTTCAGAAAAGATGCTTGTTTTTACCATTACAAGCAGAGAAAGAAAACAAGAACATAAACAAAAGTTTTATCAGGAATTAACTGAAGAGTTAGAGGCCAAATGTGGTATCGCTCCAAATGATGTAATGGTTTCATTCATGATTAATGGAGACGATGACTGGAGTTTTGGATTTGGTGAAGCACAATTCCTTACTGGGAAACTATAAAACGAGATTCTACTTTTTGTAGAGTCTCTCTTTAATTTTCCGCATAAAAAAGATACCTCTTTTCAAAGGTACCTTCAACAATTTCCTTTATTCACTAAACACCAATGCCTTTTGACTTGTTCCAAACTCTCTAATTTTATTTCGTACTGTTTCTTTCACTGCTTCCATTCCTGGTGCAAGAATAAATCGTGCATCATACACATCAGGATTTTCTGTTAATACTTGGCGAACTGCTTTCGCCCATGCCTGTAAGCATTCTGTATTTACATTTATCTTTGCATGCCCTAATGCAATTGCTTTTTTTATTTGGTGATCAGGTATACCGGAACCTCCATGAAGCACTAATGGCACACCTGTAAGCCCTGCAATTTGTTTCATTTCTTCGAACCCTAATACTGGCTCTCCCTGATATGGTCCATGAACAGATCCTAATGCTGCAGCCAAGGCATCTATTCCAGCCTCTTTCACTAGACGAGTGCATTCAAATGGATCTGCATATTGAATCCCTCCAATTAATCCGTCTTCCATTCCTCCAACCGTTCCAACTTCTGCTTCTACCGATACTCCTTTTGGCTTTGCGTACTCTACCACTTCTTTTGTCATTAAGATATTTTCTTCGATAGAATAATGTGATCCATCTATCATAACCGAACTAAAGCCTGCATCTATCGCTTGTTTACATCTATCAACACTCATTCCATGGTCGAGATGTAGTGCGACCGGTACGGAAATTTTCAGTTCTTTTATAAGCTCCTTAACTCCAGCTGCTATGGTTTTAAATCCACCTAAATAATCGACTAAACGATCAGATGCCGCTACGATGACCGGCGACTTTTCTTCTTCGGCAGCCTGGAGAATCGCTTGAACCCATTGGAAATTATTCATATTATATTGACCAACTGCATATTTTTCCCGCTTTGCTTTTTGGAGCATATCATGCATGGAAACTATTGACATAAAAGCCGCCTCCTTTTTTTCTGTATATTCTGAATATTAATCGATGAAAGAATCCTTTAGAGAGGTGAGTTATCTTTCAAACTCTTCCTCTCTATTACTATCAAAGCCTTACTTCACTTCTTCTGTTAAGAAATAGGGCGCCAGCACTTTAAGCGTTTTTTCTTTAGCTGTTTTCACTACTTCTTCTGCCTCAAGTTGATAATACTCTGGTCTAAACACTTCTATAGACGCGTGATCAGAAAACCCTTTTTCCTTTATAATTTTCAAAATGCTCTTTAAATCGATTACGCCATCTCCGGGAAAAACTCGATCTTCATCCAGCATGATTCCCGGAATATAGTCTTCTACATCGTTAATATGAAATAAAAAGACTTTAGAAAAATCAGTATTTCTTAAATCTTCTAAGGTAGAATTCATTGCATAATACTGATATGTATCGAAAACGATGCCGACATTTTCACGATCAACTGCAGCTACAATCTCATTCGCAAAGCTCAACGTATTAACGGTAGCATGTGGATGACCAATAAATTCGAGCGCTAGTTTTACCCCATATGGTTTAGCTAAATCAGATAGTTCCGTTAAAACTTCGACACAGCTTTGCTTAATGACCGGCCGCAGAATCTTCTTTTCTGATACTAAGGGAACGACTACCATTCGATCGACATTTAATATTTTCGCATATTCAAGCATTTCTTTATATTCTTCAAGCAGTGCTTTGTAGTCTTCATCAGTGCGGTTATTAAAGTAAACGAGTGCATTCAACGATAATGGCTTTAAGTGATGTGTTTGAAAGAACTCCACTAATTCCTCAATCGAATGTGTCTCTAAATACTCCTTTAACTTATCAATCGAGCGGATTTCGATATAATCATACCCATATTTTTCAAGCAGTTGCAGATCTTGCTCTAATGTGGAATTTTCTAATGTTGTCCCTTGGTTCATTGCTAACTTCATCAGCAATTCCTCCTATTCTATTCAATATTTAATCCTTCCTTAATAGACTTTAAAGTTACTTCATTTGACCAGTCTGGTTTGTCCGGATAGGCAAATACAGAGTTGGTTACAATTCCGTCAAATTTAAATTCCCTTAACTTACGGTAAAGCGTATCAAAATCAATTTCCCCTTCACCAGGGTTTAAATGTTGATGGATAGTAACATTTGCATTTGGTGGATTTACGATATAACGAAGCCCGAATGCAGCTTTATGGTTCATCGTATCTGCGATTAATACATGTGCAAGTAAATCTTTTGCTTCATCCAATTGTTGAGCGATATCCCCTTTTCCATCATCATAGAAGAAGGCATGGGCTACAGAGTAGACTAACTTAATCCAATCCTTATCTAACGCACGAATCATCCGCACCGCTTCTGTATTAAGCTCGATAAAATCATTAGGGTGAGATTGTAAATTTAGTTTGATTCCTTCTTTTTCAAAAATAGGTATTAACTCATCCATTGAACGAATAAAAGCTGCTTCGCTTTCTGTTGGACGACTCTTATCACCAGCAAACTCGCTGTTCATTAAATCCACCCCTAATTCAGAGGTAATCTCAATACAGCGTTTCCAGTTACGAACAGCTGATTGCCGTTCTAATTCATTTGGCGAAGACCATTGTTGTACAGGTAATACAGAAGAAATTTTCACTCCTGCATCCGAACAGTATCGCTTCAAGTTTTTGATTAGTTGTTTATCTACCTTTGGATATTCATAAAACCAAATAAAGTCTTTACGAGGCGAAAGTTCTACATATTCGTACCCTAGTCTTGCGACATGATCAATTGTTTCTTTTAAGCCGGTATTATCTCTATAATGAGATGGATCATAAGCTAAACGCATGTTCATTCCTCTTTTCTTTATGTACTTTTTAGATAGTAGACCGCTATTTTTCCAAAATAGATAGCGATCTACTAAAATAATAAGTTTCTAGCTATTAAACATTTGTCGGCTGCACATTATCTTTATAAAAGCTTGGTTGTTCTTGCAATACTATTTCTTCTTTCACTCCCGAATTCTGTGCTTTAATACATGCATCTGCGGTAACTTGAGCAATATAGCCATCCCATGCTGTTGGACCATTGGGCTCACCAGTTTCTTTGATTGAATCCATAAAATGCTGTAATTCCACATCGTAGGCATCTACAAAACGTTTCTTCCAATCCATCAAAATTTGCGATCCTAATGTAGCATTTTTGCGGAACGGAACCGTTGCAACCTCTGGTAATTTTACAATCCCTTCTTCTCCAACTACTTCACATTGAATATCATAGCCATATTTGCAGTTAACAGAGATTTCCGCATTTATAACAATACCTGATTTAGTTTCTAAAATTACTACTTGAGGATCTCTTAAATTCTCATGGGCATACCGATTCCTTTTCGGAAACAATACTTGCACCGACTTATAATCATCATTTACGAGCCAATGCAGAACATCAATTTCGTGAATTAATGTATCACTTATTGCCATATCCGTAGAATAAGTTGTGCCTACTTCTGGATTGCGATGTGCGCAATGAATCATTAATGGATCTCCGATAAAATTAGCATCAAGTAGTTCTTTTAATTGAACATATCCACTATCATATCTGCGCATAAATCCAACTTGCACCAAACGCTTTCCATGCTTCATTTCTGCTTCTACAATACGCATACATCCCTCAGCAGTTGTCGCAAGCGGCTTCTCACAGAAGACATATTTTCCTGCTTCGATAGCAGCCAAAACACTTTCTTCATGTGCAGGTCCCCAGCTTGTTACAAAAACAGCATCTACATTTCCATCTGCAATTAACGATTTATCATCTGGAAATATCCCTGCATTTAAATTAAATTGTTCCACTGTTGTTCTAGCAGATTCTTGATTCACATCCGTTACGGCAACAATCTCTCCGCCTGCTAGCTTTTTTGTAATTCTATTAATATGTTCTCTGCCAATGGCACCAGTTCCAATTACACCAATTTTTAATGTCATATTATTTATACTCCTTCCAATTTAAGGTATAAGTGATCAGTGATAAAATACTATTTGGCGATTTTCATCATTTCCTTATCCTGATTTCGGAAATATTCTTCTAGCTCTTCTAAAGATCGACCTCTTGTCTCTGGCAGATATTTCTTAACAAATGCTATGGCAAACACTCCTAATACAACAAAAACAAAGAATGTAGTAGATAATCCGATATTAGCCATAAGAATAGGGAAAGAAAATCCGATTAGGAAATTAGTAATCCATAAACAAAATACGGTTACTCCCATTCCAAGTCCGCGGACCCTTTGCGGAAAAATTTCAGACAGCATGAGCCATGTTACTGGAGAAATAGCCCCTTGCTGGAATGCTAGAAATGTTACGGTTAAAGACAGCACTACATACGGCAAGGATGGCTGGCCTTCTAGGACTAAAGAAAAGATGCCGATTAACAGCAAGGAAAGTGTTGTACCAATTTGCCCTGTTAATAACATCGGTCGTCTCCCCACTTTACCCAAAAGCCATATTCCCACAAACGTGGCAAGAACAGAAATGACTCCATTTGCGATATTCCCTATTAATGCTGCTTCCGTTCCAAAACCAGCGTCTCTCAAAATTTCCGTTCCATAATACATAATCGAGTTAACACCTGTAATTTGTTGAACAATCGCGATTCCTAACCCAATAAAAACAATTCTTCTTATCCAAGGAGTCGTAAGGTCTTTATATGTAGCCTTCTCCGTATTCTCTTCTTTCGAGATAGCGTTTTCAATTTCCTGCAGTTCTAATCTTGCTTGCTTTTTATCTCTTACCTTCTCTAATATTTGTAACGCTTCCTCTTTACGCCCTTTTGAAGCTAACCAGCGTGGACTTTCAGGTACTCTCAGCATTCCAAAGAATAAGAACACTGCCGGAATTGCAGCAATTACCAGCATATATCTCCACACATGTGTGGCATCACCAAACATATTTCCTATAATGGCGTTAATAGTAAATGCAAGTAATTGACCTGTTACAATCATCAATTCGTTTTGCGTGACCATTCGCCCTCTTCGTTCAGCAGGAGACATTTCCGCTAGGAAAGTTGGTACTGTAACAGAAGCTCCTCCCACTGCCAAACCTAGTAAGAAGCGAAATATAACCATGAGCAAAACATTTGGGGCTAATGTACAGCCAAGCGTTGCGACAAAAAATATTAATGCTAAGTTTAAAATGCTCTTTCTACGTCCATATAAATCTGCCAATCTACCAACAAATACTGCTCCAAAAGCAGCTCCGAATAATAAGGAACTCGTAACGAGCCCTTCTGTTACAGGTGTTAAATGAAGCTGCGTTTCATCAGACATAAATGGCAGCGCACCATTTATTACCCCTGTATCATATCCAAAAAGCAATCCACCAAATGTCGAGATTAGCGTAATCAACATTAAGGATTTCCTGTGAGAGCTGCCACCTCTACTCCCTTGTTCTGTCCCCATTCTCTTAATCCCCTTTATATATGATTTTTTTCAAATAATGTTTCATCAATATATTTTCTAGCAATAAGAGCGTATTCTAAAGGGTGTGCAATGGCTGGATCTTGCTCTGCCTCAATGACTATCCAGCCATTATAATTTGTCTTGAGCAAATAGTTATATACTTCCTTAAAATCAATACATCCATCCCCCGGGACTGTAAACATCCCTTTTAGAAAGGCTTGTAAAAAGGATAGATTATTTCTCTTGCATTCTTCTAAGGAAATTAGCCGTACATCTTTAAAATGTACATGTTTAATTCGATTTCGATGTTTCCTTAATAGAGTCATATAATCATTATCAGATACAAAAATATGTCCTGTATCATACAATAGATGAACATATGATGGATCTGTCATCGCCATTAACCGATCAATTTCTGCTAATGTTTGTACTCCTGTGCCCATATGATGGTGATAAACGAGATGAAGATCATAATCACTTGCAATTCTGCCAAGTTCATTTAATCCTTGTGTGAATACCTCCCACTCTGCGTCCGTAAAAAAGGGCTTCTCTCCAAATACATTTTTTTCTGTTCCTTGAATACTGTTAGTCTGTTCCGAAACAACTGCGACAGAGGCATTCACCTCCTTTAAATAAGCACAATGCTCATGAAACTGTTTGGATACTGTTTGGATTCCATCACGTATCAGAAAGCTACTAAACCATTTACCAGCAATTCTTAAATTTCGTAGAGCCAGCTCTTTTTTCAATATCTTTGTATCAGGAAAAAATCCTCCAGCCTCTGTTCCCTGAAAACCTGCAACAACAATATCGCTTAACAAATGTGATAGAGTATTCTCAGCCCCAATTTCGGGTAAATCGTCATTACGCCAGCCGATTGGAGCAATCCCCCATAAAATCTCTTCTCTCATTTTCCTTTTCCCCTTTTAATATTGTTTAGCTTGCTGCAATTTCTTTTGTCTTTGCTCATTTGCCTTTCTTACTGTTTCTCTTTCAGAAACTTCTGCCACCCCAACATTCCACCAGCTTTCATATCCATCTGTCATTGTTTTTGGCAGCACTTTCATTTCAATCAAGGTCGAAACATTTTGTTGCTTGGAATCTTCTAAAGCCGCCTTTAATTCCTCTACGGTATTAGCTTTATAAGCTTTAGCTCCATATCCTTCTGCAACCTTGGCATAATCAATGTTCATGATATTTTGACTATGATCTCTCAGCTCACAGAAGAAGCTGCCATTTCCGTTGTCCATCTGAAGGTTATTAATACAGCCATAACCAGCATTATCAAACAGTAAAATATTTATTTTTTTCCCATACTGTAAGCTTGTGACTAACTCCGTATGAAGCATTAAGAAGCTGCCATCACCGACAATGGAGTAAACCTCCTTATTCGGTTCTGCCAATTTAATTCCTAAGGCACCGGCAATTTCATATCCCATGCATGAATAACCATACTCAAGATGATAGGTATTTGGAACAGAGGAATGCCATAATCTTTGCAAATCTCCTGGTAAAGAACCGGCAGAACAAATAATGGTACTATCTGGAGAAATCGTCTCATTAATAGCAAGCAAAGCCGTTGTTTGCGCTAATTCGGTTTGCAAAGCATCTGCGTATTCATTTAATATTTCTTGGGAAAAATGCCCCTTAATTTCTGGATCAAAATTTTTCCGAGTAAATGTTACTTGTGCCAGGCGATCTCTTTCTTGAAGCCATTCTTCTTTTAAAATACGGATATCATTGCCATAAGATGTTTGATATCCCTCTAATAGCGGCACTAGCTCTTCTAAGGCTGTTTTCGCATCTGCCACAACTTGAAAAGCATCAAATTTATATGCTTGCATACGACTAATATTTATATTCAAAAATTTCGTCTTAGCAAAATTAAACGCTGTTTTCGACGATGTAGCGAAATCCGTGTATCTAGTACCAATCCCAATAATAAGGTCTGCGTCATAAGCTGCTTTATTTGCTGCCAGCGTTCCCGTAATCCCCATTCCACCCAAATTATTAGCAAAGTCGCTTTCTACGGTTGATTTACCAGCCTGTGTTTCTACTAATGGGATTTGATGGGTTTCTGATAATTTAATAAGAACTCCTCTTGCTTCTGAGTATTTCGCTCCTCCCCCGACAAGAATTAATGGTCTTTTACTCTCTTTAATAAGATCAGCAGCACTCTTTAGCTCTCTCTCAGATGCTTTCTTTCTATCTAAATAGTGAACTCTTTTTTCAAAAAATTTCACATCATAGTCGTAAGCTTCTCCTTCCACATCTTGTGAAATGCATATCGTTGCTGGACCAGCTGTTTCTGGATTGGTCATTACTTCGAAAGCACGTATTAGACTAGACATTAATTGCTCTGGTCTTGTCACACGGTCCCAAAAACGTGACACAGACATAAACGCATCATTTGTGGTTACTGCAAGACTGTGATTATGTTCCAATTGCTGCAGCACCGGATCTGGCTGTCTCGTTGCAAAGGTATCAGCTGGAAGAAGCAATACAGGAATATTATTAGCAAATGCTGTGGCCGCAGCTGTCACCACATTTGCAGATCCTGGTCCTGATGAAGTAGTTACCGCATAAATTTTCTGGCGAAGCATCTGCTTACTATATGCAATAGCTGCATGTGCCATCCCTTGTTCGTTTTTCCCTTGATAGATTTTCAAATGACCTGGATTTTGTTCCAACGCTTCTCCAATTCCCAGAACATTTCCATGTCCAAAAATATTAAAGACTCCTTCCACAAAAGGAAATTCCTTTCCATCTACATGAAGGTACTGTTGGTTTAAAAATTTCACTAATGCTTGCCCTGCTGTTAAGCGAATTGTTTCCATTGTTATCCTCCCCTCTTTAAACTTCCACTTTTTCGTTCTTCTTAATTAAGGCTTCAATCTCCTCTACTGTTGGCATTGCTTCAGAAGAACTATGTTTGCTTACTACGATTGAAGCAGAGGCACTTCCATATTTAAGGGCTGTTTCGATATCTTTTCCAGAAATCAATGCATAAAGGAAAGCTGATGCATAAGAATCTCCTGCACCAAATGTTTTAAGCACCTTTGTTTTATAGGCTTGAGCTCGATAAAGCTCCCCTGACTTCGTATAAGCATAAGAGCCCTTTACACCATGTTTTATAACGACTAAATCTGCTTGGTGACTAAATAAATATCGAATTGTTTCTTCATTTTTGCCGTCTTTCGTATTCTCCATTACATCAAATTCATCTCTTGTTCCGATTACAATATCTGCCTGTTCAGCAATTAAAGAATAGTAAACAGCTGTTTCTTCAAGAGATTGCCATGTATAAGGACGATAATCCAATTCAAATACAACTTTGACATTATCTTTTCTTGCTGCATTTACCGCTTTAATGACGGCTTCTCTGGAGGGACTTTTCGCTAAAGCTGTTCCGGAGACAAGCAAGACCTTAGCCTTTTTAATATATTCATCATTGACTTCAGAAGGCGTTAAATATAAATCAGCGACATCCTCTCTATACATTAAAATACTGCATTCTTCAGGACTTAAAATTTCCGTAAAGGCAAGACCTGTTTTATGTCCCTCTTTATCAAACACCATATTAGAACCATCAATTCCAACACCTTGCATATATCTTTTTATAAATCTGCCATGCTGATCATCAGATAGCTTTCCGATAAATCCAGCTTTCAGCCCTAATTTACTAGCACCGATAGCGATATTAGCTGGAGACCCTCCTACATATTTAGAAAAAGTCATCGTATCTTCCATCGGACGATTATACTCTACTGCATTTAGATCAATACATGCTCTGCCAATTGCGATGATATCGAATTCTTTCTTATCGTTAAATGTGTAACCCATTTCAGGCACCCCTTTTCTATTTAGCGATGAATGATCCATTCATGATCTTTATCATTATTAAACTTCCAAATTCTCTTTGGTCCCGCCATCACATTTAGATAATATGATGCATAGCCGTCTGGCACTCCCACGGGATGATAGCCTTTCGGAACGATGACAACATCTCCATTCTCTACGGCCATTGTCTCATCTAAAGAGCGATCATCTGTATACACGCGTTGAAAAACAAATCCCTGTCTTGGATCGATTTCATGATAATAGGTTTCTTCTAAAAAAGATTCCTCTGGTAAGTTATCCACATCATGCTTATGGGGAGGGTAACTTGACCAATTGGCTGTTTCTGTAAATACCTCGACAACTAATAAACTATTCGCTGTGGGATCAGAGTCTGGCAAGATATTATGTACAAGGCGCTTATTGTTATATTTACCACGCTCCTCTACACCTATTTCTTCTGCTTTCAGTAATCTAGTTGGTAGTGGTTTAGATGAGGGGGAATAGCAAAGCGCAATTACCGCCTTTTTCTCTGCTGTAATTTCATAGGTTTTGTCATTTGATACGTACACACTGTCTGTGGGAATTCGTTCAAAGACATTTTCTCTTGTACCAATATTTTCAAAAATAGACGTACCATCCGTGACTGTTACTTTCCCAGTAACAACGACGATACAGCATTCTTTGTCTTGAAGCGTCTCCGTATATTTTGCACCAGGCGTAAAATCTAGCAATCTAAATTCGACATATTCTAAAGGGGCATTTTCCTTTAGAACCTCATGAATAGTTTTCACGCCATTTCTTTCTTCTTTTTGCTGATATTTACGAAGTAACTTACTCACTTCTATTAACCTCCTATTATTTTATTTTCTGTACAGGGCACTCGTATCCCCTGTACAGATTTCTTACAATTATTCAAAAGAAGGTTTTGCATATCTTGCTGTTACTACTTTTTTACGCGTATAAAAATCTACTGAGTCTTTCCCATTTGCATGTAATGTTCCATAGAATGAAGACTTCCAGCCTGAGAATGGGAAAAATGCCATTGGAGCTGGTACTCCAAGGTTAATGCCAAGCATACCCGCATCGATATTTTCTCTAAAATAACGAATCGCCGATGCATTAGATGTAAACAAGCATGCACCATTGGCAAATTCAGATTGATTTGCAATTTCAATCGCTTCCTGCAAATTTTTCACACGGATAACGGATAGAACAGGCGCAAAGATTTCATCCTTCCAAATGGTCATTTCGGTTGTTACCTGATCAAAAATAGTTGGTCCAACAAAAAATCCATCCTCTGGCGCCGTCTCTCTTCCGTCACATACAAGATTAGCTCCTTCTTCAATTCCTTTTTCAATATAGCTAAGTGTGCGCTGTTTATTCTCTTCTCTAATAACAGGACCTAAGAACACGCCATCTTCTAAACCGTTTCCGATTTTAATATTTTTTGTTCTCTCTTTTAAAGCTTCCATAAACTGATCCGCAATTCCTTCTTCCACCGTTACTACGGCACATGCCATACAACGTTCCCCAGCTGAACCGAATGCAGCTGATACAACATTTGTAATCGTTTCTTCTAAATTCGCATCATTTAATACAATGGTATGATTTTTCGCTCCTGTCAGCGCCTGTACTCGTTTTAAATTTTCGCTTCCTTTTTTGTATACATACTCCCCAACAGGCTTAGAGCCTACAAACGAAATCGCTTTAATTTCTGGATGCTCTAAAATTCCGTTTACCACATCATGGGCACCATACACAACATTAAATACACCCTTTGGCAGCCCTGCTTCTGTAAACAATTCTACTAATCTTTTCGTTAGTAATGGTGTCCGTTCAGAAGGTTTTAAAATAAATGTGTTTCCTACAGCAATCGCCATTGGAAACATCCAGCAAGGTACCATCATTGGGAAATTAAATGGTGCAATCCCGCCAACTACTCCAATTGGATAACGATAATTAGTAGCCTCAACATCTGTTGCAATCGATGAAAGAGAATCTCCCATCATTAATGAAGGTGCACCTGCCGCAAATTCTACATTTTCAATCCCACGTTGAACTTCACCAAGTGCTTCTGTTAAGTTTTTACCATTCTCGATTGTAATTAACTGAGCTAATTCTTCTTTATGTTGAGCTAATAGTTGTTGATAGTTGAATAGAATTCTAGCCCGACGAGGAACAGCGATATTCTTCCACTTTTCAAACGCAACTTTCGCTGCTTCTGCTGCATAATTAATATCTTCCTTTGTAGAAATTGGCACTTGTGCGATTATTTCTTTAGTAGCTGGATTATATACATCTTCATATGTAGTCGTTTTACTTTCTACCCATTCTCCATTTATATAATTTTTTAGTTTTTCAACAGCCATTTCCCTTTCCCTCCTACGATCTACTTTCACATTTCCTGTTTCTTATCCCAAAACATAACCAAAATATCTTACCTTTTCCCAGCCAAAACACTCAATTATTTGTTTATTCATTTCCCTTGTACTTACCGAGTGTATTTCCAATGATGTTATTATCATCTTTTGGTTAAGTTTTGATAACTTATGATTACATCATAATATGTATAACGCTTACAGTCAATCATTTCAAACGATATTTTTTATTTTTTTGGAAAACTTAAACAGTGAATATAGGAATATACTTAAAATCCCCCCAATAAAATAATCATTATATTTAATTTAATGATGAACTTTTGATTATTTTTTGGTATAATCGATATGTATCCAGTAATCTTTCAAAAATAGAACAGATATTGTTTATAATCTCCTAAAATAGATAACATAAGAAATAGTATCGAGTACATGGACTAAAAAATTACCTAAACAGAGGATGAATCATATGTTAAAAACAAAAAGAATTAAACAAATACAAGATTATGTATTTGAACATCAAACAGTATCTTTAGATGAATTAGTCACAGTCTTTAAAGTATCGAAGAATACGATTAGGAGAGACGTACAAGAATTAGTGGATCGAGGCGAATTAAAAAAAGTATACGGAGGAGTTGCGGTTAATAACAGTACATTAGTTTCTTTTACGGAAAGACAAGTTCAAAATAAAAACGAAAAAGAATTAATCGGAAAATCCGCAGCTAGTTTTGTAGAGAATGGAGATATTATTTTTATCGATAGCGGAACTACCACACTTGAAATGATGGAATATGTTAAACAAAAACAATTAACGATCATTACCAATAATTTGGATTTTATTATTCGTGCTTTACCTTATGAGAATTTAAATATCATTACATTAGGGGGGCTCCTGCAAAGAAATACCAAATCTTTTGCAAGTGTGAAAAGTACAGATATTATTAAAGAATATAATATCAATAAAGCATTCATGGCATCTACAGGTATTTCTATTTCTAATGGAGTAACAAACTCTTCCCCACTAGAAAGCGAAATCAAAAAAAACGTTGTTGATAGAAGTTCAAAAATCTTCTTGCTCACAGACCATAAGAAATTTGAAAAATACGCCCTTATGACTTATTGCCGATTAGAAGATGTAGATTATATCGTAACCGATCAAGCACCAAACAGCGAATACAAGGAATTCGCCCAAGAAAACAACATCGAAATCGTTGTAGCCAGCCAAGAGCACATCACCCAATAAGGTAATCCGGTGGACCGTTCTACTGTGTACCTATGTTCCATTCAGAAATTCAATAAGGCAGGGCACCTTCTCTTCATTGGTGCCTTGCCTTCCTTGTTTTATTAGCACTCATCCCTTATTATGGCACTAGTTTTAAATTGGTTTCTTCCTGACAGCATATATAATCAAAAACCTCTTCGGAAGTATTACTTGTTTTTAAGATATGATAAAATTCCTCTTTTTCCAGCAATTGTACTAACTGTGAAAGTGCATTCAAATGAAATTCCTGATTAATGGCTGCCAAACAGAAGACAAATTGAACCGGTTTATTTGTATGTTTATCAAAGTACACTGGCTCATTCAATACAGCTATACTTATGGATAATTGATTTACGCCATCTGCTGGTCTTGCATGGGGAAGCGCTACATTTGGCATGATGACCATATAAGGACCATCTTTCCTAGCATTTTCGATCATTTTCTGAATATAATTTTCTGTTATTCTTCTTTCTTGTAATAATGGTAAGGCAGATAAGGAAATGGCATCTTGCCAATTCTTTGCCAATACACGTAATTGAATAAGATTTGGGGAGATAATTTCACTTAAATTTGGTCCCTGCTCTTTTTTTAGCTCTACTTTCTCATTTACTGCAAAGTACTCGTATAATTCTCGCTTCATTTGCTCTTTTTCTTTCACTACAGCATACTTTTCCACAATTTGCGTAATTAATTCTACACTGGGCAATTTGAAAAAGGAATTCCCCAGCTCTGTATAAACATCTCTTATTAAACGATACTTTTCTGATATGTCCATAACAGGACTTACAATAAAAACAGGTTTTTTCGTATAAAACAAGCGAATATCTGGTACAGTAGAAAATAACAAATCATAATCAACGTCTATTTTATCCAGCTGTTGTGTTTCGATAGGAGCTAAAAAAGTGAACTCGGGAAAAATAGACTTTAAAACGGTATGCGTAATAGAGGAACTCCCAACTCCATTTGGACAAACAATCACACCTACTTTTTTATTTACCTTTCCCTCTTTTTCATTCCTGGATAAGGATGCAAAATGAATCGTCAAATAGGCTACTTCTTCTGCGGGAATAGGATGTTTAAATAGCACGCTAAGCGGCTTCATCGTTTCATTCACTATAGTAAATAGATGATTGTATTCCTCTATAATCTTCTCATACAATGGATTAACGATCGGCAAATGAAAAAGCAATCTATAATAGGCAGATCGGAAATGCCGGAAAATTTGCTTAGATACTTCTCTTGGATGTTCAAAGCGAATGCCGGAAAAAGATTCAAAACGCATGCGGATATGTTCAACCAAGTCCATAATAAGTGGAAAATCTTCGCGATATTCATCGGCCTCCCCTAATGTTAGACCTAGTACCCAGGCTGTTAAGTAGCAAATATTATCTTCCTTCTGCAAATGATAAAATGATAATAGCTCTTCTGCAAACTGATATTCTTTTGTAGATTTAACCGATTTCCATTCATGGATGAAGTTAACAGATTCCTTCGTTTTTAATCTTGTCTTTAAAAATAAAAAGGAATAAATAAATTCTGTTAACCTGTTCTCGATAAAATGAATCTTATGTTTATTCGAATAAAATAATACAATTTGCTTCATTTGCTCGTAGCTTTCAAGATGATTTTCTCGTAAAAAATAGCCAAATAATTTGGTGTTTTTATTTGTATTTAATTCTTTTACTATTAACTTTAATCCTAAATAGCGTATCTCGCTCTCGGTTCCTACCAAATGATATCCCTGTTTCCGATTGTACTCCAAAGAAATTCCCCTATGCTGTAATTTTGCAGCTAAAGCTTTTAAATCTCCCATTATTGTTGTTTTGCCAACCTTTAAAGCATCAATGAAATGGTTTATCGACAGATACTCTATGTTTATGAAAAGATAAAGAAACATATATTGTATCCGTTCCTCACTACTTAACACATACTCATCAACTGGAATAGTATTTGATACCTCATTTATTAATAATTCCCTCGTTTCATAGTCAACAGAAATTTGGTTGTAGCTATTTATTTCGATTGGTTTTTTATGATGGGATGCTAACCAGCTATTTATTTTCTCTAGGCTATAATCAATTTGTCTTTGCGTTAATTTCGTTTGTTCTTGTAAGTTTTGCTTTTCTATAAATGGGCGTTCCATAATTTTTTGGATAATGAGGTATGATCGTTCATCTAGCAAATGACTTCACTCCATTTATTGATACATTTAATAATAGAAGAAAAATAGACTAATGATTGCTGCCTTATTTCTCATTAACTATTTCTCTTGCTTTATTCTCTATGTTTCACTTCTTGTTTCGATATTCTCTTAATTTTTCTACAAGTTCTCTAGCATTTTGTTCAATTTGTGATGATGTTCCTTTTGTTAACAAACTACCGATTCCTACACAGTCAATTCCATTTTCAAACCAATCTATGATATTATCTATCGTTACACCTCCAGAAGCCATTATAGGCATATATGGAATCGGTGTTTTGAAAACTGTTCCAAGCTGGGATCCGTAATAATTAGAAATCGGGAATGCTTTAATCATGGAAGCACCTGATTCCATCGCATCCACCATCTCCGAAATGGTTGTACAGCCTGGAGCATAAGGTATTTGGTATCGATTGCATATTTTACTAACTTCTTCTTTGTAATTTGGTGCAATGATAAATTTCGCTCCAGCTAATATCGCTAATCTTGCTGTTTCTGTATCTAAGACTGTACCAGCCCCTACTAGTAAACGAGCACCATATTTCTCATTTAACCCCTTTATAATTTCCCCCGCATTTGGTAATGTGTAGCTAATTTCTAATACATCTACTCCTCCAGCTAAGCATCCATCTGCAATTTCATAGGCACGTTCTAATGTTTCTACCCTTACAATTGCCATAATTGCTGTATTTTCGATTCTATTAAGAATGTTATTTTTGTACATGAATAGCAGCCCCTTCATACGATAATTGATGATATTTTTGTAGATATGCTGCTATTACCGAGTTAATTTCTTCGATTACTTCACTTTTTGGTTCTAAGACTGGATACCTAGCTGGCCCAACTGGAATCTGCGCAAGCTCCATTGCCTTTTTTAAGATAGAAGGGGTGGAACCAAGTTTTAATACTTGACGCAGCTCCTCTAAACTTTGCTGTGCTTCTTCTGCTTCCTGTCTTTCGCCCTTTTGCCAATGCTTATAAATAGAGACATCTATATATGTTAATAGGTTCGCAGTTGCGGCAATTGCTCCTGTCGCTCCTTCATCTAAAGCTTTTAAAATTAAAGAATCAGACCCAGATAAAACAGAAAAGGCCTCTTCTTTTGTCACGCTAATATAGTTTTTAATATTTTCAATGTCCCCGCTGCTATCTTTAATTCCTACTATATTATCCACCTTAGCCAGTCGTGCTACTAATGGCGGGCTTAAGTGAATACCAGTATTTTTCGGAATATTATAGAGTAATATTGGAGTACTTACCGATTCAGCAATTTTTTTATAATGATGATATAATTCATCTTCTGTTAACGACAGAAAATATGGCGTAATGACAGAAAGTGCATCTGCTCCCAGCTTCTCCATTTCTTTTGATAGAGAAATGACTTCTGATGTGCTATTCCCTCCAGTTCCTACAAAAATAGGAACGCGTTTATTTGTTTCATTAATGACAAGTGAGGCAAATTCGACTTTTTCCTCTCTTGATAAAACATGAAATTCTCCATTCGTACCTAAAATAAATAATCCAGCCACCTTTGAAAGGATTAAGCGATTTACTAGATTACGTGTTGCTTGTATATCTATCTTTTGCTCCTGATCAAAAGGGGTAACCATTGCCGTAATGATTCCACTAGGCCTCATTATCTTCACCTCTGTTAAACTATTTATTTTGCTGGCTATAGAAAGTTTCTTCCTCTATAGCCTTTTAAAATTTCCTATTATTTAATGGACTGTCCAAGGGTTCCACCAGGATGCCACTTTACATACGTTTGTGCATCCAAGCCTATCTCATTTTGAAGTAATACTGATAAGGTTTGCAGTACAAGCAGTTCAGCAACAACAGAAGCTCTAGGAGGCTTATTAAGACCATCCCCCTCCTTTGATACACCTGCAAAAATTGCAAAGTCGCTTTGCCGAGCAATCGAGGACTGCAGATTCCCTGTAATGGAAATGATAATTGCCCCATTTTCTCTTAAAGTGTGAATCGTCTTTTTTAATTCCTCTGTCTCTCCACTATTGGAAATGGCAATTACGACATCTCCTTCCACTACTTGACCTGACGAGCCATGAATTGCTTCTGTTCCATCTAAAAAGTAGGCTGGAGTTCCGGTAGAGGATAATAAAGATGCACTATAACGTGCAACATAGCTAGGTTTTCCAATACCCGTGAGATGTAATCGTTTTCCTTTTTTCCCAGCATTAATAATACAGGACTTTGCTTCTTCTAGATTAGCTATGGAAATATGGTTGATTAATTGATTCATCTCTTCTTGTATCGATTCTAAATAGTTCTTCGCCTCACTCATTTCTTCTTTTCCTTTCCTCTTGATTTCTTTTTCCCCATAACTTAACTAAAATTTAGTGGAAAAAGCTTAAGAATTTATTGAGAAGCATACCAGTAATATTGTAGTCAATATTTGGAAAAGTTGACCCTTCAATATTCATACCAGCAAACACTGGATAGAGAACTGTTGGTAAGAGGGCTAGTAATAATCCAACCACAAATGATCCTGCAACTGCTCCTCTCCAGCCCCCTGTTGAGTTACCAAAAACCGCAGCCGTTCCTCCTGAGAAGAAAGCAATATGAGCAGCAGGTATAATAACAACTGGGAAATCAAAAAACACCATAATAAATACTGCCAAAAGTCCAGCTACATACGCAGACAGGAAACCTACAATTACCGCTGTTGGCGCAAATGGGAAGACAGTGGGAACATCTAGAGCCGGACGCGAATTTGGGATAAATTTCTCCGAGATAGACACAAAAGCTGCTGTAATTTCGGCCAAAAACATACGTACACCTGTCATTAAAATCGACATCCCTGCTGTGAACATAAATGCTTGGATTAAGGGGAAGACTAGCCAGTGGGTTGTACCAGCTAATTCTTGTGTAACATCTTTTCCCGCCTTTAGAGCAGAGACATAGAAAAGAATCAACATGATAACAGCCATTCCCATCAGAAAATCTCTAAAAAAAGATAACCAAGCAGGAAATTTAATTGATTCCGTGCTTTTCTCTTGATGCTTGCTGAATAACATTCCAATACTGCCTGATAAAGCATAGCCTAACATATTAAAATGCCCTATAGCAGTAGCATTGCTGCCTGTAATTTTCCGCATAAAGGGCTGACATAATTGCGGTAAAGCAGCTGAACAAAATCCTAAAATAACCCCGCCAACAAGGATTGAAATAGTATTTGAATACCCATAAGATTTAATAATGAGCGACAGTACACATGCAAAGAATAAACTATGCCCTCCTGTAAAAAAAATATTCTTCATAGGAGTTATTCTTGCAAAAACTAGATTCATTACAAACCCTAAAATCAATGTGCAGGATACAACAAACCCATACTCCGATTGTGCAAGGGCTGTTGCGGCTTCTGGAGATGCGACAACTCCAGTTAAATCAAAGCCATCTTGGAATAAGACATTAAAGTTTTTCAATGCAGCTGTCATCGTACTAGCACCTATTCCAAAGATCAAAAACCCAATCAGTGTTTTAAAGGTGCCAGTCATTACTTCTGTCATTGCCTTTTTTTGTGCCAGCAATCCAATCAATGCAACTAACGCTAGAATGATTGCAGGATTACTAAATAAACTAATTATGAATTGCATCATTTACTAACAGCTCCTTCTATTCAAATTTCCGTTTGCTGTAAAAATGCATTTAATTTTTCAAGAATTTCTTTTTTATCCACAATATTTGCAATACCAATAATATGCTGCTTTATTCCTTTATTACTCAATTCCTGTGCAACGTCGACAAGCGTGATTAATAATTCGCCATCAAACCCAGGCACTCCATCCAATGAGGAATGTTCGACTTGGATAGGCAGTTTATTTTCTTTCACAACCTCATTTACCTTTATCTTTAGCATCAAACTTGAACCAACACCTGCTCGACACGCTACTAATGCTTTATACATAGAAATCTCTCCCTTTTAAATTTTACTAATATATGAAAATATCTCTTTCGGACTACTGCTTGTATCTAACAGCTTAAAAAACTCCTCATTTTCCAAGAGCTTTACCAATTCTGCCAATGCTTCCAAATGACTATTACTATCTGTAGCACTTAAGCAGAATAAGTACTTAACAGGGTCATTTGCTTCATTTCCAAACCTAACAGGATATTCTAAAGTAGTAATCCCAATTGCTGTTTCCTTTGCCCCAAATTCTGCAGGAGCATGTGGTAAAGCTACATGCTTAGTAATGACAATATATGGTCCTATTGTTTTAGCAATTTCGATTATTTTATTGACATATTCTTTTGTTATTTTGTTTTTCATTACGAGAGGTAGTGTACCTTTTCTAATTGCTTCCTCCCAATTATCCACCCTCACATTTAATTGGATAAATTCTTCCTCTAAGATATTGCTTAACAATATCACTACCTCCTTTAAAGCCGTTTCCTTTTTTTCATTTCAGCCTTATTGTATTAACTCTCTTTTAAGCTATACATCCTCCATGTCTTTATTTTTTAAAGTGATCACCTTTAATTAAATTGTAGTTTGTAGCGCTTACTTCTTCAACGTTCATTGAGTTCTTATTTTGTTGGGAGCCTAAACAAATCATGAACCTAAATAAAATAGCTCCTGTAAAAGTGCTATTGTTTATCCATTATTTTTAAAGTGTGATTTCCATCACATTTTTGTTTTGATTATTTTGTTATACTTCCATTGAGAATTATTATCAGCAAAAGAGGTGTTATCGATTGGCTAAACTATTAGATTTAAATCTAACCATCTTAGAACTAACCACTACTTATCCAGAATTAGTCAGCGTTTTAAAAGACCTAGGCTTTGAAAAGATTACAGACCCTCGCATAATACAAACTGCCGGACGAATAATGACGATTCCAAAGGGATGCCGCATAAGAAAAATATCAATGGAAACAGTAAAGCAAACTTGTATAGATCATGGATTTACAATTATAGAAGAAGGATGAGACAACATATGAGTGAATTAATAAACAATCGAGCAGAATTAAAAAAAGAAGCTTCTGAGCGCCAGCAGCTTTTAAAAGAAATTATTAAAGATTTACATGCTGGCAGGTCCGTGGAAGAAGTTAAAGCTCAATTCGAAAAAGCAGTTGGTAATATATCGGTATCGGAAATATCACAGCTTGAACAAGCATTAATGGAAGAGGAAGGTATCCCAGTTGAAGAGGTACAACGATTATGTTCTGTGCACACAGCAGTATTCAAAGGGTCCATTGATGATATTCATGCCTCCACTTCCCAAAAAGCTGAAGAAGAAGCTGGACATCCAATCCATACTTTTAAACTGGAAAATAAGGAAATTGATTTGTTGGTGAATTTCAAGCTTCAGCTTCATTATGAACGATTTGAAAAAGAAGATTCTCCAGACAATATCCAAAAACTTTCAGAAGACATACAATTATTAGTAGAAATCGATAAACACTGTAGCCGCAAGGAAAATTTACTATTCCCCTTTCTTGAAAAATACGGTATATATGGACCAACCCAGGTAATGTGGGGAGTAGATGATCGAATTCGTGCAGCTATCAAATTAGCCAAGCAACAATTGGAAGACTATCATGGGGAAAAACAAGACATTCTGAATAATATTTACTTTATCATTCAAGAAGCTACTGAAATGATTTTTAAAGAAGAGAATATTCTCTTTCCAATGGCCCTAAGCACATTAACCGAAGATGAATGGATAAAAATTGCAGCGGAAAGCGAAGAAATTGGCTATTGTTTGATTAAACCGGTCGAAAAGTGGATTCCAAAGCGAGTTTCTATGCAAGAGACATCTGCTTTAGATAAGATTGAAAGTGGATTGATTCAATTTGAAACTGGAATTTTATCTGTCAAACAGCTAGAGCTGATGCTGAATCATTTGCCAGTGGATATCACCTTTATTGATAAAGACGATGTTGTACGTTACTTTTCCCATGGAAAAGAAAGAATTTTTGCCCGAACAAAAGCTGTCATTGGACGCACTGTCCAAAACTGTCATCCACCAAAAAGCGTGCATATAGTAGAAAAGTTATTAAATGACTTTAAATCAGGAAAAAAAGATAGTGAAGACTTTTGGATTAAATTCAAAGATAAATATGTATATATACGGTACTTTGCTGTAAGAAATGAACAAAGCGAATATATGGGAACACTGGAGTTCACGCAGAATATACATCCTATCCAAGCGATAGACGGAGAAAAAAGAATTCTTGATTGATCGTATAAAGGCTCTGATAAACTGTTTCAGAGCCTTTCCATTTAAAATTTCTTTTTCTCATCTTCTAAATATATAGTTTTTCTTATTCAAACGGAATTACAATTAAAAATGTCCCCTTATTCCTTGACGGTGGAAGCTTCGTAAATAGAGGTTACGGCTTCTTTTAAGCTTTGATTGAATTCTTCCTCTGATTGATTAACGTTTAATTCTTCGCTTAGAGCTCTCGAGAAACTTGCAATTATATTGTCATTTTCTTTTAATTTTTGATTTGCTTCTTCTCTGCTATATCCTCCGGAAAGGGCAACTACTCGAACCACTCGTGGATGGGTGGTTAATTCTTTATAAGTATTCGCAATAGCAGGAATCGATAGCTTTAACATGACATTTTCATTTTCGTTTAGGTCATTAAGATGCTTTAACAATTCTTCTTTCAAAATAGCCTCAGACTGTTCTCTATCCTGGCTATAAATATCTACTTCCGGTTCGATAATTGGTACTAATCCTGCTGCTATTATTTGTTTTCCTATTTCAAACTGTTGTTCCACAACTTCTTTAATTCCATCTCGATTAGCTTCCTTAATAACAGAACGCATTTTTGTGCCAAAAATATTACGTTCATTGGCACGTCGCAAAATTTCATCCAAGTCTGGGATTGGCTTCATTAGCTGAACTCCATTTGCTTGATCTGCTAATCCTTTATCAATTTTTAAAAAGGGAAGGATGTCTTTTTTCTGTGCTAAATAATCCGCCGTATACATACCTTCAATCTTGCTATCCATCGTTTGTTCAAATAAGATTGCTCCAAGAATATATTCAGAATTAAATGCTGGGGAAGTAATAATCCTTGTCCGCATTTTGTGTACTAGATTGAACATTTCCTCATCATTCGTATAAGCACTTTCTAGCACTCCGTAATGAAGCAGCGCTTTTGGCGTACTGCCACCACTTTGGTCTAATGCAGCAATGAACCCTTTTTTCGTTTTCATTCTCTCTAATTGGCTGTTCATATTTTTATCCTCCTTTTCATTTGCACGTTCTACTTAAATTATTCACATTCGCAAGGGAGTTAAAACATTTCATTAGAAAAGAAAACGGAAATCACACTCATTTATTATGATTTTTTTTGTTTATATTTTTCATAAAAGCGTTCCACTCTACCACCACGATCGGAGAATTTTTGACGTCCAGTATAAAAGGGATGTGTATCAGAACTGATTTCTACTTTTAGAAGCGGGTAGGTTTTTCCATCTTTCCAAACAATTTCTTCTTTTGATTGTTTAGTGGATCCAGATAAAAATTGGAATCCGCTATTAACATCCATAAAAACAACTTCTTGATAATTTGGATGTATTCCTTTTTTCATACTAATCATTCCTCCAATTTTTCTTATTACCAGCTAGATTTTTTCACACCAGGTATTTGTCCTTTATGCGCATACTCTCTAAATGCAATCCTAGACATTTTGAATTTTCTTAAATAACCTCTCGGCCTTCCTGTAGCTTCACATCTATTTTTTAACCTAGTAGGTGAGGAATCTCAATCTCTCGGCAGTTTTCTTAATGCTTCAAAATCGCCCCTCTCCTTCAACTCTCTGCGAATTTCAGCGTATTTCTCCACTATTTCTCTTCTTTTTCTTTCTTTTACTACCTTTGATTTTTTTGCCAAGCTGTTTTTCCTCCTTTACCACAAATCGTCACCATTACGATTTACCTAATCAAAATTTATTTACTTTATACTTTTCTTATATATTAAAACGAAATGATTACGATTTGCAAGTTTTCTGCTTCTGCGAAATCATATTGCTGATAACTGCCAATAAAATGGATCTCTCAACTGCTGCCACTCTCCAAGAAACTCTTCTTCTGTTAATAAACATTCATCCAGTTCCTTTTTTATAAGCTCTACATTTAAATCCATTCCGATTAATACAAGTTTTGTATGTCTGTCTCCAAATTGAGGGTCCCAATTTCCGCGCAAACTAGGATTGACCTGCAAAATTTCCTCTTGCCTAACTTCTGGAAGTGCTGCAACCCAGTAAGAAATTGGCTCAATACTTACAGAAGGACCTGCCTGCGATAATAATAATGCTAAGTCATTCCTCGTCGCACACCATGCTATCCCTTTCGCCCGTACAATAGAGAGTGGCATAGAGTGGCACCAATCATTGAAACGTTCTGAATGAAATGGCTTTTTACTAGAATAAACAAACGAGCTAATTCCATATTCCTCTGTTTCTGGAGTATGCATGCTCGGACCCAAATTTAACTCTCTGAGCCAGCCTGCCGATTCACTAGCCCTGTCAAAGTCAAATAGATTCGTATCTAGTATTTCGTGCGGATCTATCTCGCTGTTCACTGTCCGAATAATTCTAGCAACTGGCTGCAACGTTCTAATTACCTTCTCTAATTTGTCCAAATCCTCCGCTTTTACTAAATCACATTTATTCAAGATGAGAACATCGCAAAATTCAATTTGGTCGATTAATAAATCAGCGACATTTCTGTCATCCTCTTCTCCCACTGCCTCTTTTCGATCAAGCAGTGAGTCTCCTGACTCATAATCATGCCAAAAGCGATTTGCATCTACGACCGTTACCATTGTATCCAGCTTGCAAAACTTTGTTAGGTCAATCCCCATCTCTTCGTCAATATAAGAAAAAGTCTGAGCAACCGGGATAGGCTCACTAATACCCGAGGATTCAATTAAAATATAATCAATATCCCCTTCTGTCGCCAGCCTTTCCACTTCAACAAGCAAATCTTCACGCAATGTACAGCAAATGCAGCCATTAGACATTTCTACAAGCTTCTCCTCTGTTCGGGAAAATCCACCTACCGTTTGCACTAATTCACTATCAATATTCACTTCACTCATGTCATTTACAATTACTGCAACCTTCAATCCATCTCGATTATGTAAAATATGATTCAGCAAAGTCGTCTTCCCTGCCCCTAAATAACCACTTAGCACCGTAATTGGTATTTTTTTCATTTTACCACTCCTCCACTTTATATAAATCGTAATCATTACGATTTATATAATAAACTCATTAATAAAAAAAAGCAAGGGTATCAAGGAAACGTTCTTCTGAGTCCCTTGCATTAAAAAAGCCCTCATTAGAATCGTCTCCTCTGATTCTCTTATTTTATCGCTAATCGAGTGACTGGTTCAAAGCCTTTAGTCTTTTTGAAATTCATTTTGTGTTCGAAAGTTTCTAAAGCGTCGGAGCAGTCGATATTAGCAAAATTTAATCTATTTAGTTTGCCTCTTTCTAATTTGACAGATAGAATGGTGATTTTCTCTATATATCCGGTTGCGGTATTTAAACGATTATCGACTGCATGGATATAGACCGTATGTAAGGGTAATAAAGCAAACATATCACGGGCAATTCGGATTACACAGCTGCATACGTAATCTTGTTGAATATCAAAGTATCTGCCCTTCGGCATTTGTTTTTTAGAAAGTTTCCCTGTTTTCGTTAAAGATAATTGTTCTTTCGGAACAACATCCTCTGTATTTACTTCAAATTCAATTTCCATTACTTTCGGGTCCTCGCAGCCAAATTCAAACCCGCTTCCAAATTCCGTTAAGTCGTCTAATGGAGCAAATTCTTCGATAACTTGAAAATATGTATCTATATCCCCTTCTAACACCTTTGTAGCAACCTGTACGTCTCGCTCCCAGGCAAGATATTCTTGTTTATCCTGTTCGCTTGCTGCTATCACTTCTTCTCGCAGCTTCTGTTCCGCAGCTTCTCGATTGAAAAGTTTAGAAAAAAGACTTGGTTTATAATTTTGCAGCTTCTGTAATGCCGCTTTTTCCTTTTCCCCCATTTCTCCACTTAGAAGTTGATAAGGTGCTTCTGAACCTCTTACTTTAATCCAATTAACAGGGTCATCTGCTTCTATATGAATGCTATGGATACGTTCAATTGTATTTTCATATGCCTCCACCGCAAGCCTTGCCTGCTCTAATTCATTTAGCTTTGCTATCTCTCGTTGTCTTCTATTTATATCAGTTTGTCTTTGATAGGCAGGCGATTTTCTACTTCTGCTTCCCGATCCTGACGTACTATAAGATAATCCTGTTCCTGGAATACTTGCTGTCACTCTACTGCCTGTCCGTGAGTTCACTGTATCTTAACCCTTTTACACCAGCGCTTATGCCCACACTTTTTTTGCCCACATTTACACGAACACCAGGAGCTATTTTAAAACTCTTGCGAAAACCGTATCCCATACTTAACGCCCCCTCTTTTTCCATATTATAACATAATCACATGTAAACTTCGATTATAACTGATTAGACAATGTTAATGATTTATGCTTCCAATAGAAAGAATCCTCCTCACGCCTGAATGGGGGATTCTTCCTATCTAACTTCTAGTTATGTATAAAGATAGATAACTATCAACTAATTAAAATTCCTTTGATGATAAAGGTAAGAACAGTTTAACACCGCGCTTATTAACTGGCAGTATTTTTAAATCAGCTAGTAGATGACTTATGTATCCGCCTATACAAGTGTAAAACAATCCATTAATATCGAGTGATGTCTCTAAATCAGCTGCAATAATTCCAAAAAAGATCACCCCTAAGATGGAGTGTGTATAACTTCGATGGGAAGTAAAGGATGCAATCATGATATAAATTCCCAGCAGAATAATCCAGCGCTCTTCTAGAGATATTCCTCCCATCAGAACAGCGATACCAGTGATAGTAAGCATATGTTTTTGTTTAATCAAAGATGCAATAAATAAAATCAGTATACCGATTCCAACACCCATCCACCTCTCTAAAGCCGTTCTATCAAAGAAGCTATATAGAATCATCATTATTCCGATGACTTGGGCAGATAGTTGAATCATTTGATGGGGCAAAGTAATTTTCCCTCTAAGTTTCCCATCAATATCAAGATCGGGAATTAATCCAGACACTGCTCCTAAAGAAACAAACAAGAGTGTCTCTGATGGTGTGGATTGCACCGTATTAGCAACAATAAATCCAGTCGCTGATCCAATTACAGCATGTGATGTTCCATTCAAGTTGATTACCCCTCTAACATTTAATAGTTTTGCAACATTACTATTCTACACCAAAACATTTGTTCTGTTTAGAATTAATTTCGTTTACAAAAAATAGATAATGACTATTAAACTAAAAACTAGTTAATGGTAAAATAATGGTAACGCAGAAAATTAAAGTAGGTGTATGAGAATAATGTTTTTCAGAAAAATGTCTAACAGTGAAGCGGCTAATTGGCGAAAAGGAGCAATAGCCGGGTTCTACATCTATTTATTATTGTTATTTATCAACTGTACCAGCTCCCTGTTTTTCAAGAAGGAGCCTTTTAGCACAACCGCCATTTTTTGGTCAGGATTGCTAGTTGCTTTCGGTTTAGATTTCATCTTAAATTTACTGACTAAGAAAAACAAATAGTGCATAAGTCAGCATTAATAGATTCTTTCATTCACTTATGTTACACTCACTTCAAAAGGTGGTTTTGTGCATATGCAGCAATTACAATTTGAAGCTTCCTGGGATAAACAATTAGCACCTCAGGATCGAATAAATATAGAAAAAATCTTCCGAGAAACTAAGGATTTAACAAGTTTAAACATCCTTTTCTCCCCTATCCGAGAAGCATTTAATCACAAAGAAGCATTGCTTGTTTCTGTATTGGTTCATAATTTCGCAGATAGTCCACTGGTATTCCATGATACTAAATTGGCTTATTCTATTAACGGAGATATCATTGCTGAAAGGACTTTCACCCTTCCAAATTTTGTTATTCCAGCCCATACAAGTATGCCTTGGACGTTTATTTTCCCCAAAGGTTCTTATCAAATGAGCTCTTCTTTTAAGAATGGAACAATAAAGTTCAGCTAGGTGCTAAACTATAATCATTCATACGAAATGGAGGTTAACACTAAATCGTTAGCCTCCATTTTTGCTACTTTATCCCCTATAAGCAGATTAATCGTTTCAATGCTTTAAAGACGCTAATCCCAATCTATGTCATAGTGCGCTGTAATTCCATCTATCTTGTTGCGATACTTTAAAGTGGCTAGGCAAGTATCAGTCTGCCAGCCTCGAAACATGGGCAAACGATTGTCTGTGATTAAACTAACAGCACTTTTTCTAATGAAAAATAGCCAAAAGCTTCTATTCCAGCTTTTTTTGGCTACTTAAAATTATTTAGACTTTTTTCGTTTACCCATGGTTACTTGTTTCAGCATTGATCGCAATCGGTGTAACTGCTGTCGACTGATCAACGAAAATAAACCCATCATAACGTTCAGAAACTTTCGTCGGGACATAATTTCCATACTGTTCATATGCTGCATCATAAATAACTCCGATTGCGCGATGACCGATTATTTGGTTAAAAAACGGCGGTTATCTTCCGTAAAGATGAATGTTTGATTAAAAGCGCCAACCCGATGAAGCTGCTCTTCCCAGCTGTTCTTTTGGGCTTCGGGTATATTCATTATTTTATAAGGATCTCCCCATTTCTCCGCTGCAATGACAGTCCCTTTATATGTACCAAAACCAATAGCATATACATTTTGCGACCCAAACTTTTCCCTTGTTATTTGTCCAACATTTACTATGCCTTCTTGCTCCATACTAGTTGCTCTCGCATCACCAATATGCGTATTATGTTCCCAAACAATTCCCTTCGCTTCCTCCCCATAAAAATGACGGATGATTTCTAAAGCTTCCACCATATGATGATCACGAATATTCCAAGATTCTGTATCATCTGTAAGCATTGTTTTATAATAGGATTCTGCATTTTTCGATACGATTCCGTTCATTTGCAAATTAAGGTAGTTTTCCCTATTCTCCTCCAAATACTGCTTTCTTTTTGACATAATGGAATGTAAAAGCTCTAGTACTTCCTCCCGACAGCTTTCCCCTAAAAATGCTGCAGACATGCCATATTGCTCTGGCCGCTTATTATATGGTTGAAAACAAGTAATTGCCTGCATTGCCTTTTCAAGATCTGGAGAATTTATTTTTTGCAAATAGGCAATAATCGCTTCCATCGATTCCCATAAGCTATAAACATCAATCCCATAAAAACCAACCTTTTCTTCTTCCTGCTTCGATTGGTTATGTTCTTTCAGCCACTCAATAAGCGGAATAATTTCTTCATTTGCCCACATCCACGTCGGCCATCGCTGGAATTGTGAGAGCACCTCCCTGGCATCGGTATAATTAGATCTTCCCTTGATGTATCGGTTCACCTCATAGCAGGAAGGCCAATCTCCTTCCACAGCAATAAAGGAAAAACCATACTCACTAATCAACTTCTTGCTTATCTCTGCTCGAATCGTATAAAATTCTGCCGTACCATGGGTGGCTTCTCCTAATAATGCATATTTTGCCTTACTTGCTTTTTTGATTAAGTGCCGCAAATCTTCTATATTCTTAAATGGTTGACTATATTGTTGAATAGGCTGAAGTATTTCATTTATTTTTGTAACCACTTTTTTGCACATCCTTTAAAATACGATTTTTCCCACCTTTTATTTTGTTCCGAAAATAATACGTTATACACATTTAAACTTATGCCGAAAAAATATAAAAAGCTATCTCTTTTTCCAACGAGATAGCCAATTTGTGATATCATACACATAAATAAGTAAATTTAAGCCTCTTTTTTAAAAGATTTAACCACTGCTTTTGTCTTCTCTGATATATGATACCAATAAGCAGCTCCTACAAAAACAGCTCCACCGATAATATTCCCAATTGTAACTGGCAGTAAATTAGCAATTAGTCCGCCGATAGATACGGTTTCAGGATGAGGAATGATGAGTGCAATTGACAACAAGGTCATATTGGCGACACTATGTTCAAAGCCTGATGTAATAAAAGCAAACAGACACCAAAAGATCATAATTAATTTCGCTGTTTCATCCTTTAATTTTACGGAACACCAAACTGCTAAACAAACGAGAATATTACAGAGAATCCCTCGAATCAATAATTCCATAAAAGGAGCATTCATTTTTGCTGCCGCTCCGTTTGTTATAAATTCTGCTACCCCTCCAGTTGCCAAACCAGAATAACTAAATAATAATGCAACGATAATAGAGCCGATAAAGTTGCCAATATAGCTGTATCCCCACACTTTTCCGGTATCCTTCCATGTGACTTTATTCTCCAGCATGCCTATTGTCATTACCATATTATTACCGGTAAATAAGTCAGCCCCTGCCATAATAACTAAACTCAATGCAATCCCAAAGGAGACTCCCATGACAATTTTGGTACCTGCAAATCCGGTCGCACCAAGTAAGCCGCCAATTGTAAAAATAAGAATAATTCCTAATCCAACAAAAAAACCAGCAAGCATTGAACCAACTAAATACTTCTTTTTACTTGTATTTAAAGCATTGCTTTTCATTAATGCCGTATTACTAAATGCAGTAATAACCTCTTTCATAACGACACTCCTCTACCTTTTTGTTTTATATTGTAAGGCTCATGAATTGCTCTTCCATTCTTTCCAGCAAAACTTCCTTCATCAAATGGTCGTATTTTAAAGGCTGACAAACAATCACTTCTTTGTCGCTGTTTTCTATCTTGCTTTCGATTCTTTTTAATAACCTTCCTGTAAAAAGTAAATAAGGGACAATATAAATCTTGTTATATGCTAATTGAAGCTTTTGTAGTTCCTCATCAAAGTCTGGCTTCCCTGCTGTTAAAAATGCAGGATATACAGAGCAAGCTAATTGTTTTTGTATATGCTCACTTATTTTCTTCAGCTTCCCAATTGGTTCGGGATCACTGCTGCCCCTCCCGACTAATAGAATTACTCCATCATGATCCCATCCTTTTTCATAGATTCTTTTCCTAACTAAGTTCATCATTTTGGGATGGACATCAAATGGTTTAGAAACAGAAAATCGTACTTCTGGAAACCTTTCTTTCACTGCCAGTAATTCTTCTGGTATATCTCTTTTAAAATGAGCTGCTGAAAATAATAGAACAGGTACGACGAGAATATCCCTTGCTCCAGCCCGGATTACTTTTTCCATCGTTTCATCAATAGATGGTGACGCTAATTCTAAGAAAGCAATTTCTTGAACAGGAATATTTATTTCTTTTTTTGCTTCTTCGATAAATGCGATGAATTGTTTATTACCTTCAATTATACGGCTGCCATGGCCAATATACACAACTGCATCCATCAGCTTCCACACTTCCATTTCTGATTATCTAATACTTGCTGTACCTGTTCATCTATATGATTAAATCCCTGCTTAACAGCATACTCCTGCACCGATTGGCCGATTGCCGCGAATGACAATTCCATCGGATTCTGCGTGCTAAATTTACGCCATTCTTGTAAAAATAAATCAATAGACCGTTTATTTGGAAAAATAACCGTTTCCCATTGGTTTTCTGTCAACAAGCGTTCATTTACTTCTTGAAAACGTTCATCTATTTCAATAGTATGGCTAGGTAGTGCTAGTAAATTATCGGAGAAGGCTTGTTTCTCGATTGCTTGTTCATTTCCTATTAAAATAGCACTTCTTTTGTCATACGATGCCTTTAGACTGTGTATGCCTCTTTTTTCTAATTCCTTGCGTGTTTTATCAGACAGATGTTCTATTTGTCGAGGAAGATCCCTCACATCATAATTTGCTTTAAACAGCTGGGTAAACACAAGTTCTACTCCTTCTACGGAAGCAAAAATCAGTCTTTCCGCATTTACTATCAATTGCAGCTCCTCCGCTGTATAGGAATGAGGGTTAGATTTTATGGTAGGGAAGGCATAAGCTTCTGCACCATTTTTAGAAAAATATCTTTCTAGCAAACTTTCTTCTGATGAGCTTTTTGCAATCAATAGCTTCTTTTGATAAAAGCATTTTTTCTCGAACCATGCAATAGACGATCTTAACTGGACAACATCACCAATTATTGTTAATGCTGGGTTTCCAAGCTTTGCTTCCTTTACCTTTTCTACTATTGTTTCTAAGGTTCCTTCGACTACTCGTTGTTTTCCCAGAGTGGCCCACTCAATAACTGCTGCTTTTGTGTCACTAGCCTTGCCTTGAGCTATTAAGCTTTCACAAATTCCCGGTAAGCCTTTCACCCCCATATAATAAGCAAGTGTATCTCCTATCGCTTCTTGCTTAGGCTTATGATGAATGGCAGCTTCATTTTTCTTACAAGCATGGCCTGTTCGTATCGTAAAGCTAGTACTATAATCTCGGTGTGTTACCGGAATACCGGCATAAGCACTTGCTGCAATGCTTGCCGTCACACCAGGTACTATGTCAAAAGGAATATCATATGCTGCTATTGCTTCTGCTTCTTCCCCGACTCTTCCAAAAACAGAAGGATCTCCTCCTTTTAACCGCACAACATACTTTCCTTTTAAAGCTTCTGCTACTAATGTTTCGTTAATCTTTTCTTGTCTCATAATGTGATTATTTGGCAATTTTCCACAATAGATAAACACACAATCTTTGCTTGTAAAACGTAATAAGCGTGGATTGGCAAGTCGATCATACAAGACAATATCTGCTTTTTTTAAACATTCTATCCCCTTAGTTGTAATTAAACCAATATCCCCAGGCCCTGCTCCAACAAATGCTACATACCCCTTGTTCGTATTCATCTCTTACACCATTATATAAATATAATCATCTTTTATTTGTGTTTCATAAACCTCTACACAGCCATCATCTGGTTTTTGAACTTCTCCTGTGACTAAAGAAATTTTCCAATCATGCAATGGACAGAAAACAAATTCACCTGATACAATTCCTTCTGCCAATGGACCATTTTGATGGGGACAGTTATTCGCAATAGCTCTAACCTCTCCATTAGATAGATGAAATAAAGCAATTGATTTTCCTTTTAAATGAACCTCTTTACCAATTTGTTTAGGTAAATCAGCTAGTTTCATAATCTTATTCCATTCTAAAGTTGCCGTCATCATGTATTCCTCCATTTTTGTTCTATAGCTATTAGCCTTTTATCACTTCATACATTTCTCTCTTCGTTTGGTCGTTTAAGACAGAAGACCAAGCTTCTTCGTATGTTGTTTTTGCACGCTCAAATCTGCTTACAAACTGTTTCATATTTCTAGCATTTAATAGTGTTTCTTTCACTGTTTTAATCCCCATACGTTCCACCCATGGAGCCGTTCTTTCTCCATAATTCGCATTTTCACGATAATATTGAACAAATGCCTTGGCCATTGTAATTACTTCTTCTTCTGTTTGAACTGTTGTTAAGCTATCGCATTCACGTACTTCTGTTCCGCCATTTCCGCCAATATATAATTGATAGCCATTTTCTACACAAATAACACCAAAGTCTTTTGTCAATACTTCTGCACAGTTTCTTGGACAGCCTGTTACTCCCATTTTCATTTTATGCGGAGTGTCGACCATTTCTAGTTCTTGTTCTAACTTAATGCCAAGTCCCAATGAATCTTGGGTGCCGAAGCGGCAAAATCTTGACCCAACACATGATTTTACGTTACGAAGCGATTTAGAATAAGCATAACCAGAACGCATTCCTAGCTCTTCCCAAACATGTGGGACATCTTCTTTCTTCACGCCATATAATCCAATCCGGCTTGCCCCGGTAATTTTCACTAATGGCACATTGTATTTTTTCGCTACCTCTCCGATTTTCACTAAATCCTCTGCAGTAGTTGTTCCGCCATACATACGAGGAATAATCGAGAAAGTACCATCTTTTTGAATATTCCCTTCCATTTTCTCATTAACAAATCTTGATGCCTTATCGTCCTCATACTCTTCTGGGAACAGCATACGCATATAATAGTTTAACGCTGGGCGGCATTTTGAACAGCCTTCTTCACTTGCAAAACCAAGCACCATTCTAACTTCTTTTGGAGATTTAAGCTGCATTTCTTTTATTTGCGCTACTACTTCATCACGAGTAAGTGTTGTACAGCCGCACATCCCAGTTTTTTGAATGGATGCATCAAAGCTGTCACCAAGTGTTTGCGCTAAAATCCCTTCAACTAGTGGTTTACATTTACCACAAGATGCTCCTGCCTTTGTACATCCTTTCACTTCTTCAAAAGTAGTTAATCCTTGCTCTAGGATAGAATGAACGATAGTACCTTTTGTTACCCCATTACAGCCGCATACAGTGTCATCTGCACTCATGCTTGCTGCTAAATCTTCTTCTGCGTCCTCTCCGCTCTTGCTCAATACAGAGGAACTTGTATACTCACTAATATCTGCTTGTTTCTTCAACATATTAAATAGCCGAGTTCCATCGGAAGCATCTCCGTATAAGACAATTCCAACAATTTTGTTATCTGTTACTAAAATCTTTTTGTAGACTTTTGCAAAATGGTCATGAACAATAATCGCTTCCGTATTTTCATCCTCATGGATTTTCCCTCCTGAGAATAAATCACATCCTGCTACTTTCAATTGAGTAGAAAGAATTGATCCTTGATATCCTTTTCCTTCTTTGCCTGTTATATAATCGGCAAGAGCCATTCCTTGTTCATATAGAGGAGCAACTAATCCATAGGCAATTCCATTATGCTCTGCACATTCCCCAACTGCAAAGACGGATGGGTCAGATGTAACCATATGATCATTAACAATGATCGCGCGATTCACTTCTAACCCTGCCTCACGGGCAATTGCTACATTTGGTCTAATACCAACAGCCATTACGACAAGATCACAATCAACCGTTGTTCCATCTGTAAATTTCAATCCTTGAACTCGTTTATCTCCATATATCTCTGCCGTCTGTTTTTCCATTAAGAACTTCATACCTTGTGCTTCTAAATCTTTTCTAAGAAGATTTGCTGCTGCTGCATCTAACTGCTGCTCCATTAAAGTTGGCAATAAGTGAACAACATGAACTTCCATTCCACGATCTATTAATCCTCTTGCGGCTTCTAATCCTAGTAATCCTCCGCCGATAACAACCGCTTTTTTATAAGTCTTTGCAGTTTCCATCATTTTTTCTGTATCGTCAATGGTTCTGAATCCAATTACACCTTCTAAATCACTTCCAGGGATCGGTAAAATAAAGGCACTAGATCCTGTTGCAAGGATAAGTTCATCATATTCTATCGTTTTTCCTTTATCCGTAAGAACCGCTTTCTCTTCGCGAACAATCTTTATTGCTTTTTCGCCTGTTAAAAGATGAATATGATTCTCTTGATACCACTTCCAGTCATTAATATGAATATCATTTACAGTTGTTTTCCCTTGCAAAACATTTGAAAGCATAATCCGATTATAGTTTGGATAAGGCTCATCCCCAATAATCGTTATGTCAAAAAGGTCAGCATTTCTCTTCAATATTTCTTCAATCGTCCGAACTCCTGCCATTCCATTTCCAATCATCACTAATCTCTTTTTCATTTTCGTCCCTCCAAGACTTATCTAGTAAGGTAATTATTTTGTGAAATAAATCACATGGAAATCCATAATAAACAATCCGTTCATAAATTTCATAAGTCCTCTTATCACTATGCTAATGAGAATAGTCATATCCCCAAATTATCCTTCTTGACGATACACTCTATTGGAGTAAGGATTTTTTCATCATAGTGTTCAAAAGAAATAATTGAAATACATCTTTTGCAGTTTCATTATATATTCTTTTTAAGGTAAAAATGGAGTGGATTTTTGACGATTCCATGAACAACTTTTGTCATTTTTATGTCTAGCAGAAAATATAAAAAGATAATTAGACTAAAAGAAAAGCAGGCTGTTTTCGCATAGATTATTCTCACATGAAAATATGGAGATATGTATATAAAGATTTCAGTGTATATATCCATATTTCTACTGTTTTCACTGGAAAATATTATGATAAAATTAATCTAAAAATATAAGAATGTATAAGTTTCCCTTGTCTTCTTCATATTTCATATATTAACTACTTTCGTATTTATAAACGTAAAGATTTTTTAATTTAACGAAGAGCTTTAAAACAGTCTATTTAGCTATAACAGAAATAAGCTAAGGTCGTCTTAGTTTTATAGAGAGAAGGTATAAAAGTGGAAAAAGTTATAGTTGTTGGAGCTGCTGGAGTATTAGGCAAATTAATCTGTACTGAATTACTGAGAATATTTAATAATTCAATAAAGTTAGTAGTGACAGATTATAAAATTAAAAGAGGGGAAAATTTAGCAAACTCATTAAACAGTGGAGTAGAATTCCAATATTTAGATGTTGATAATGAAGAAAATATAAAAAAAGTAATTCGTAATGTGGATATTGTAATTGTTGGATTAAAACAGAAAACACCATCTATTCAAAAAACTTGTATAGAAAATAAAATATTGTGTATTGATGTCACCCCATTTTATGACTTTGTAGAGACAGTGCAGGAACTAAATCAACGTGCTGAAAAGAATAATACAGCTTCTGTTGTCATGTCCGGTTTTTTCCCTGGTTTATCTGGCTTGATCACACAAAAAGCTATTGCAGAGTTTCAGGAAATAACAGAAATAAATGTAGCATTATTACAAAATGCCAATGCCCAAGCAGGAGTTACTGGAATTTTTGATATGTTAAGTATAATTGCACAGCCAGTTAAATTTCAAAATAATGTCCTTTCGGGATTTACCAAAAAAAGAAAGATGCATTTTCAAAATCATGCAAAAGAAAAGGTGGTAAGACTTATAGAACATTCAGAGAAAAAGATTATAAAAGAGAAATTGACAGTTGCACCAATATATTATTGGACTTCTTGGAACGTCATTCCTTTTAATAAATTAGTCTCGTTACTTAGAAAGATTGGTCTTTTAAATATACTTCAAAATCTTAATAAGAAATTGGTTTCTAAAGTAGTAAAACACAACCCTAATAAGAATGAAAATGCTTTTCTTACCGTTGAAGTAAAAGGGAATATCGATAATAAAAAAATGATAAGAACAATTTCCTTATCTACTTTTTCAGATTATCATACAACAGCAATAGTTACAGCTTCATTGGCCAAGATCGCTCTAAAAACAGATATAAAAGGTGTGGTTTATCCTTTTGAAATTACAAATTTGGATGAACTATTATCTATGGCCAATTGCTCTAGTATTATAGTAGAAGATGTCAAAAAACAACAATGATATTAAATTTACGTTATCATCCTCAGAAACGTTGTTATTGATCTCTTTTACTATCTCAAACCTAGGAAAATGAAAGTAGACAACCTAATAGGTTCTGATTAGTTCTGTATTCGAAAAAAAGGTTTATATGGACGTTGGTAACAATATGCAGAAAATGGGTACGGTAACAAAAACAAGTTATAAGAAATATTAGAAGTGGAACAACAAGAAGAGCCATTATCCACATATCGCATACAGTTGAGTGTAGCTAATAAAGATACACATCTGCCAGTGATTTATTCCAAGTTCTATTCACATACGGGTCGATTCCATTCTCTTGAAGTTTCTGGAGATGTTTCTAACATTCTTAGGGGAGTAATTAAACTGTAAGAGCTGTATTTTTTTAAACGCTTCCGAACAACAGCAATCTATACGAAAAGAAAAGAAGGGCGAACCTGCAAATATATGCAGGTCTGCACCTTCCTAGCGATTCTCACCATTTGATTCAATTACTTCTTTATACCAATAAAAGCTCTTCTTCTTGATTCGACGAAGGTCATGTGTTCCCTCTTCATGCTGATTGATATAGACAAAACCATATCGTTTTTGGAAGCCATTCAGCCAGCTTAACAGATCTGTAAATGACCATACACAATATCCTAGCAGATCTACACCATCCGTAATAGCTTCTTGCATCGCATTTATATGTGCTCGGATAAAATCAATACGGTAATCATCATTGATGATATCGCCTTCTTCTAGTTTATCAAAAGCACCTAAGCCATTTTCACTAATAAGAATAGGAAGCTGATAACGATTGGTAATCCTGCGAAGAGCAATCCGCAATCCTTGTGGATCAATATTCCAATCCCAATCCGTTCTTTCCAAGTTTGGATTTTCGACTGTTTTAAACACTCCAGGAATTCCTGAATCCTGCGAAGTTCCTTTTTTACCAGAAGTGTTCATTTCAGCACTGCCTACTCCGCCTTCTAAAGGATTTTTCTCAAATGTCGTTGTTTGATAATAGTTAAGTCCCATGAAATCAGGAGTGCCTTCTCGTAATAATTCAAAATCTCCCTCTTCTATCTCTGGAGCCAATCCGTTTGCTTCTAAATAATTCCATGCAGCTTCTGGATATCTGCCCCAAGCATACATATCCATCCACCAATGACTATTTAATTCTTCCGCATTCTCTGCTGCAATAATATCTTCTGGCTTTGAAGTTAAAGCATATGCAGGAGAATAAGCAAAGCTAGGTCCAATTTTCCCACTTGGGACATATTGGCGGAAAGCCTTGATAACACTAGCGTTCGCTAAATTCGCATGATGGTTCACTTGATAGAATCGTTTTTCATCTGTTACTCCAGGTGGATGCACAGCCATTCGATAGCCTAAACCAGTGAAAATATTTTGTTCATTTAAACTTACCCAATATTTCACTCGATCTCCAAATTGCTTAAATAATTCAATACTATAATTCGTAAAATCCTCAATAATTTGACGCGATTCCCAACCACCATATTCATCTTGCAATGCTTGTGGAAGATCCCAATGATAAAGAGTTAGCACTGGCTCAATTTTGTATTTAATTAATTCATCAATTAAATCATTATAAAAGTCAATTCCCGCTTGATTTACCTCTCCTTTTCCATTCGGAAAAATCCGCGTCCAAGCAACAGAAAATCGATATGCCTTCATTCCCATTTCAGCCATTAACTGTACATCTTCTTTATAACGATGATAATGATCTACCGCTATATCTCCATTTGTACCTTTAAATGTTTTTCCTGGTATTCTAACAAACGTATCCCAAATGGATACTCCCTTGCCATCCTCATTCCATGCACCCTCTACTTGATAAGCTGCCGATGCAGCACCCCAAAGGAAGTTACTAGGGAACGCTTTCAAAGATTGGTGAATCATTTGGCTACACTCCTTATTCGATAGACTTAACATTAATTATTTAACTATACACATTCCACTATCAAAGATATAGTTGATTATAAAATAAGTATATACATATAATCATATTTTGGCAACTTTTGTATATTAAATAATTATGACAGTTCAAGGGTAATAGACTTTCAAATGAATGACAGCAAAAAGCCCTTCACTAGAAAGCCTAAAAACTCTGAAAGCCATTAATTCTATTATCCATTTATGAGACTGAGCCTTATTTAAGATAAAATGACGGCAACTTTATTTTCATATGTCACCTAGTTTCTATGATTTTATAATAACTTCTTTTTGCAAGCCAACACAAATAGTACTTTACTACTTCTATTTATTTTTTTATAAGTATATTGTTCCTCAAGTAACCTCATTTCAATAATTGCTTAATAACTTGTGCAACTCGATGCGGTATGGATTGAATTTTATCTTTAAGTACTTAATTTCTAACATATTATTTCCAAAAATATTAATTATTTAGGAATAACATACCCAGGCAATTACAATTTCTTTTACATTTATTTTATTTTGAGAGATTATATCTGCATATTTTATTCCAAATAAGTGGATATTTGCTACAGAGTCTCCATATGTACTTTATCATATATGTCTGTAGTCATAACAATCCCACTCTTCACATTTTGTATGTAATTAAAGATTTTCCTAGTAAAAATTGGAAGTTTTAAAATACGTATTTATGGTGATTATATAGCTTAGAACTTTTTCCAAAAAACCACAATTTATCAATCTGGTCAATTACTAATTATATAAACTGAAATCTAGACTCCCTAATTTTTTATGTTTCAGTTTTGGATATTTACCAAAATTAAGACTACCACAATCAAATATGGTAGCCTGAAAAATTGTATCAATTAAAAAAACTTAATTGTTCCATTTCTTTAAAATTAAATTCATTATCTGGTTCCGTACTATTAATTTCAGAAATTCGCTTACCCATTCTTTCAATAAGACCTACAACTAAAGCATTCCCCATACAAAAATATCGCATTCTCTCAGACATACCTTCAGTCCAATTATCCGGGAATCCATTTAGTCTTTCACACTCAACTGGCGTTAGAATTCTTAATCTCTTTGTTGCAGGATCTTCCACCACATGACTACTTCTATTCACAGTTCCTTCGCTAGTCAGCATAGTACGCCCTGGTTTATCTAGGGGGTCTGGAAAAGCCATGCCACCTTCAGAAAATATATATTTATGACCACTAGCAGCAGTTCTCTCAATCTTTTTAGGACCTTTTAAGTATTTAAACTTCTCTATTGCTGCTTCTTTCAAATAATATTTTTCGTTAACATTAGATTGTAGAATATCTCCTAATGTCTTTGCCTTTTCCTCTCTAGGCAAAGTTTCTTCTGTGTAGACTATGCCATTTCTCATAATACCTGCATTTAAATAATTCATCGAGAATTCATCCGAAACTTCAAGTATATCTTCTGGTAATTCTCTTAATTGGGCAACATGTTTAGATGATGATTCTTCTTTAATAGGAAATGGTTTTGCAAAAAAACCTTCTTTATGCAATATTTCTACATCAGTGATTTTTTCCCTGCTTCTTATATATTCAGAGTCGTTTCTAATTGCAAAAATAAACACTCTACGTCTTCGTTGGGCTTGACCATACTCTGCAGCATTAATAACTCTCCATTCTACAGAATAATTTAAATCTCGAAAACTTGCTAACATTATCGAAAAATCTCTTCCACGCTGTTTTGAAGGGGATTTTAATAAGCGATCCACATTTTCAAGTAATACATATTTAGGTCTTAATTCTTTTAAAAGTCGAACTATCTCCCAAAATAAAACTCCCTTTTTCCCTCGAATCCCTTGTTCACCAGATAAACTTCTTGCAACAGAATAATCCTGACAAGGAAATCCACCTACAAGTAGTTGGGCGTTTAAGTATTTCAAACTATATTCATCCACAGTTGCTATATCGTTATTGGAGTGTATTCCATGGTCCATAAATTGTCTTTGATAACAATTAAATGCATCTTGAACCTTCTTTGATGGCTCCCATTGATTCCCCCACACTACTTCAAAATTTCTCGTTGCTTCAAGACCTAACCGAAAACCACCTACGCCTGCAAACAACTCTAAAACCTTAATCATTTATCGAACATCCTTTCGGTACAAAGTATACCAAAGATATAGTAATATATAGTAATAAAATTACATTTGTGTGTGTCATTGTTAATTATATACTAATAAGATTATCTCTTATTCTATCACATTTTAAGAACAAACGCTCTGCTAATACATTAAAAATTTAATTAAAGGGAGATATTATGTTATATAAAACTGATAACGAGTTACTTAATAAAGCACGGGAAGCAGAAGGTAAAACATTTGGACAAATTGATATTTATAATAGATTGTCTAATCGTAAATCAAAAGGAAGTTTAGGTCAAGTTATCGAAGAAAGCTTTTTTGGTTATAAAATAAATTCAGATGCTAGACCAGATTTTGAAGAATTGGGAGTCGAGTTAAAAGTAACTCCAATTAAAACAAACAAAAATGGTAGCTTATCAGCAAAAGAGAGGCTTGTTTTAAATATAATAAACTATATGGAAGAAGTTAAAACTACTTTTAAAACTTCAAGCTTTTGGGAGAAAAACCAAAAGTTATTATTAATGTTTTATGAGTGGACACCAGATAAAGAACGAGATGATTATTATATAAATAAGAGTATTCTTTATTCTTATCCAGATGCCGATTTAGAAATTATAAAAAATGATTGGGAAACAATTCTTAACAAAATTAAACAAGGAAAGGCTCATGAACTTTCCGAAGGAGATACCATATATTTAGGGGCATGTACGAAAGGAAGTAATAAAAATTCACTTAGACCTCAACCATTTTCTGAAATACCAGCAATGCAAAGGGCTTATTCCTTAAAGCAGTCATATATGACAGCTTTAGTGAGACAACATATTAAACAAGAGAATCTAGTGAATTTCGCTAAAGCAACTGATTTACAGAACAAAAGTTTTCATGACTTATTAAATGAAAAGTTTTCGCCGTATATTGGATTAACTGATGATGAAATATCTAGAGAGCTAAATATAAAATATAATAAGGGATCTAAAAGTTTTATCCCTCAAATTATAAGTGCGTTATTAGGAATTAAAGGTACAAAACTAGATAATATAGCAGAATTTGCAAAGGCAAATATTCAATTTAAAACAGTTCGATTGGAACCAAATGGTATCCCAAAAGAATCCATGTCATTTGAAAATATTGATTTTAATCAATGGAAAAACGAAACATGGGAAGGAAGCTATATACGTAATCGTTTTTATGAAACAAAATTTCTTTTCATTATATTTGAATATAATGAGCTTAAAAAAGATAATCCAAATAGAAAATTATTCTTAAAAGGAATCAAACTTTGGAACATGCCAGAAGAAACTATAGAGTCTAAAATAAAAGAATTATGGATTGAAGTAAATAAACTATTGAATAGTGGTTTAAAGATCGAATACGTAAAACGCGGAAAAAAATTGGTTGAGACCAATAATTTCCCAAAAAGTTCTTTTAATGGTGTCACTCATATTCGTCCAAAGGGTAGAGATGGAAACGATAAAGTTCAATTACCTAATGGACAAATAATCACGAAACAATGCTATTGGTTAAATAATACATATGTTTCAGAAATCATTAAAGATTAATAGCATTAAAGGTAGTAAAGCCTATAGATTCAACTTATACTATAGGCTTTACTTTTTATACTTCTTCAAAAACTAGATTGCTTGTATTATTGTCATATTTATATTTGATTAATCTTACATTTCTCCATTCTGCAGATTCTGTAGGCCGTCTTCCCTTAATATAATTTCGTTTGCAAATATTCTCTTTCTCCTTAATTACATCCTCTGGAAAATCATATGCCACAAGAAAAGCCTCAATCATTGAATAATCTCCATGGGAGTATTCTTGATTAATCCAATCAACATATTTCATCAATTGATTAATTGCTTCTTTATTCGCACTATCTCTCTTAATCTCGATTAACAAGTACTTAGAAATAGTATCAAAACCAGCAATGTTTCTATAACCAAATATATCCATTTTATCCATATAATCAATAGGTTTAAACGGTGAAGCAATTACTTGGTGCGAAATAAAATCCCACTTTCCAAAAACACTATCTTTTTTATTAGTAATAATGTCAGCAATATGAGCTTCAATTGCCATTTCATGCTTTATGTAATCTTCTCTTGAGGAGTATTTTAAAATATTCTCAGATGTTAAATAATATTTTTCAGACAATTTATGTTTGATACTATTTTGTAAAGATTCACTAAATAAAAACCTCCCTTTCTTTATGTTTAAAAACTCTTCATTTCTCTTCAATATAATATCCCTTAGAGCTTTATTTTCTTCATCAGCAATTTTAATAAACGACAATTTCCAGAAGGCCCTTAAAATTCTAAATTTATCAGGATTAGAGGCTAGCACATCATCCATATCAATTCCTTTTTCGAAAAAGTAGGGATGTGGGTAGAACGAACAAATAAATCTATTATTAATTGATTCATTTGTTTCATCTAATAACAAACTATCTTTAATATATCCGTAAATTGGCATTTTAGGAATATCTGCCTCAGGATAATTTAGAAATTTACAATTGTCATTAATATTCTTAAGTATACCAATTCCATATATTTTTCTTTTAATAAAAAAATATACATTATCCCCTTCTTTCATCGTTAGATAATCTGTTAAAGTTCCTTCATGATGAGGTAACCAACGACTATTCTTTGGTTCTGTCAAATTAGTACTATAAACACCATTATTAATAATTTTTTTAAGAGACTCCATATTATTCAAACTAAACACATATCCTGCCATATTATCACCTTTTTTTGTTTTTCATGGTGTTACTATCTATTCGCATACATAATCCACCTAATATTTTCTTTAAATTTTAATATTAACCACAAACTAAATCAAATATATTAGAATAAAAACTAAGTACTCCTTTAAATATTACTCTGCTCATTATTTATATATTTTTTTCTAATAAAGATTCAAATACTTGTCACTATAAAAATATCTTTGTCCAAAAAAGAAATCTATGACATACTATAATAAATCTGACTATTAAGAAAATTAAGGAGGAGAAATAGATGATAGAAAGACTTTACTGGTTACCTACAGGAAAGCTAACGCTTGATCATTCGTCATTAAACCAAACATTAGAATCTGGTAAGCTTGTAACCTTACAAATATGGTCCTATCTACTAGAAACAAAGGATGGCCCAATTATTATTGACACAGGAATGCCAGAATCATTTATTGAAAATCCAAGTTATTTTGATGATACGCCTTATGAAGGTTTATTTTTACCAGATATGAGAAAGGAAGATCATATTCTTGCTGTTTTAGATAATATTGGTTATAAACCGAATGACATTCAAGCAATTATTTCTTCTCATCTACATATGGATCATGCAGGTGGAAATCCTCTGTTTCCTAAAACACCCATATTTGTTCAACAAGCAGAACTGGATGTTGCTATTGGAAACGAAAATTATGCTCCACCAGAGTGTACTCAAAATAACTTAAATTATAAGGCTATTCAAGGTGATTATGAACTCATGCCAGGTATTCAACTTCTCTTTACTCCTGGCCATACACCAGGACACCAATCAATTCTGGTTACAACGAAACAATCTGGCCCTATTTTATTAACGATTGATTTAGCGTATACGAGAGAAAACTACGAAGATGATATTCCATTCGCTACATTCGATCAACAACTAGCTAGTGAATCGATTAGAAAAATAAAAAGACTTATGTCTGAAGTACGCCCTACCCACATTTTTTATGGTCATGATTTGAGTCAAGCAACTACACAGAAGACTTACCCTGATTTTTCTTAAAGATAAACAAAGTTTTTTATCAAAAAAAAATAAAAAGAAGGGATGCCGAGATCAAAATGGCATCCTTTCTTTTACCTCCAAAAAAATTTCTTCTCTTATCCTAAAAAAACGCAACAGTAAAATAGCAATTATCTATTTTATATAATAAATAATTAGTTTCGCAAATTTTTTCATCGATCCCTTCATTCTACCCCTTTTCATTTACTTTCATATTCCCACTATTCTCAAATTCAATGGATATATTGTTTATTAAACAACCCTATTTTTTCCAATTTATTAAAGTTTGCTAGACTAGGGCAGATTGGAATGAATGGTATAAACTTTTTTCTATAAAAAAGAGCCAACTTCTAGCAGAAGTTCACTCTTAGTCATAAACTCTTGATTACTTATTTTCCTATGGCAGCTCCATCACTTCTTGGGTCGACACCACCATATAAAAATCCTTGTTCATCGATCAAAATAGCATTTGCATGCCCCATAATTCCGTCAAATGCTTCTACTCGGTTTACGGTATGACCAGCCTTTTGCAGCTTTTCCAAAACATTTGCCGAAATACGGTTTTCTATTTTTAGCTCTTCGGTTTTTTCTCCCCATGTACGCCCCCATACAAACCGTGGCTCACTTATTGCTCTTTGGGGATCAAGTCCATAGTCAAGCATTCTCGTAATCATCAAAGTTTGAGTCTGCGGCTGGCCTTCCCCGCCTTGTGTACCATACAACACATATGGTTTATTCTCTTTAAAAGCCATGGCAGGCATCAAAGTATGGAATGTCCGCTTATTTGGCTCCAATGTATTGACATGATCAGGATCAAGTGAGAAAAATGACCCTCTATTTTGCATAGTAATCCCCGTATCTCCTGCAACCACACCAGAACCAAATTCAAAATATAGACTTTGAATAAAAGAAACAGCATTCCCATCTTTATCCACAACAGCGGCATGGGCTGTATCGCTTCCAACAGGGCGCGAAGTATAATCTGCTGTATATTCTAATGAGATGGAATCCGCCATCTCCTTTGCATACTTTTTGCTTAATAGCTGCTCTAATGGAATGTCATGAAATGTCGGATCTGTCAGATGCTCATTCCGGTCTTGAAAGCTTCGTTTCACTGCTTCTATTATTAGCTGATAATATTCATAGGATTCATACGGAATGGATGAAAAATCGAAATTTTCTAATATATTTAAAATCATGAGTCCCACAAAGCCTTGTGAATTGGGAGGAGCCTGATACATAGTATAAGAGCGATAGGTACTAGCAAGCGGTTCACTCCATTCCCCTTTATGTGCGGCAAAATCTGCTATTGTTAAATAGCTGCCTTTTTTCTGCAAACCAGAAATAATTCTGTTGGCCAGTTCTCCTTTATAAAAATCATCTCTTCCATTCGCTCCTAATTGTTTTAACGTGTTCGCTAAATTCTTTTGCACAAACCGAGAAAATTTTTCTGGAACCTTTCCATCTGGCAGAAAAACAGCCGCAGTTTCTTCTATATTTCTTAAAAGTCCCTCATTTTTCACCGTATTTTCATATTGATCATTAGAAAGAGGAAATCCCTTTTCTGCATATTCAATAGCAGGCTGTAAGACTTCTGCAAGAGTCATGCTTCCATATTCTTTTAAGATAGCATCCCAGCTATCCACCATGCCAGGAACAGTTAGAACACTTTCTATTCCTCGAAAAGGAATGCTCTCTTTTCCCTTAAACATTTCTCTTGTAACAGCCGCTCCTGACTTCCCACTTCCATTATAAGTACGCACTTTCCCTGTCTTTTCCTTATAAGTCAGCCAAAAAGAATCTCCCCCAAGACCAGTCATATGCGGATATACTACAGCTAAGCAAGCACTCACAGCAACAGCAGCATCAAATGCATTGCCTCCCTTTTGGAGAATTTGTTCACCTGCTTGTGAAGCTAAATAATGTGGACTTACAATCATTGATTCTGTGCCTACTATTACTTTATTCAACTTACTATTTCCTCCTTAAGTCCAACATTAATCGCTGCTTTATTGTCTTCTTTCCCTTTATCGCTTGTAAATATAAACAATATGGCACCAATGATTAATAACCCGCCGGCTAGATAAAATCCGAATTCTAGACTGCCAGTTTTATCAGCGAAATACCCCGTAATATATGGCGCAAATATAGAAGAAAGCATCCCGCTAAAGTTAAAGAATCCATAAACTCTTGAATACATAGACTTTGGAGTAATATCTGCCATATATGAAATTAATACTGGATCCAGCGCTAATTTTCCAAGCAAACCATATAAACATAATCCGACAATCAGCAAGGAATAATTGTCTGTATAAGGAATTGCAAATTGACAAATTGCTCCAGCTAATGCCAGCGCGATAATGAGCGGCTTTTTACTTTTAATGCGATCAGACAAGAAGCCAAATAGAATGGCACCTGGAATGGAAGCCCAAGGCACTAAAGAAGAAATAATCCCAGTTTGGGAGGCCTCAATGTCTCTTGCTGTTTGTAAGTAATAAGGAAGCCATGTCAGCATACCGAAAAAACCATATAAGGAACAAAAGATTAAGATATATACAAAAATATGATTTTTAGTGAAAATTTTCTTCATCTCGACTTTTTCATATTCAGATTCTACTTTCCTCTCCTTATGTGAATTGTCACGAACAAATATGCCTATTAAAATAGCAACCAAAACGGTAGGGATTGCAAAAACATAAAACGGAAACTGCCAGCCTTTATTTAATGTGTAGGTAAAATAACTGGAAGACATAAATCCTAACGAAATACCAAAAGCCATTCCACTGTTAATAATGGCTGATACTAAGCCGCGATATTTCTTTGGGGTTATCGTAGAAGAGATACCATACTGTGAACCATAATAAGTACCTTCTCCTAAACCAGTAATTGCTCTCATAATTAAAAACATCGCAAACGTCGTGGAAGCACCACTTAAATAGGTACCAACGCCAAAAACGATAAAGCCAATTACTAACACCTTTACTCGCCCAAATTTATCTGCCAAAAAGCCAGTAGGGATTTGCATAAAAGCATAGGCAGCAAAAAATACTGTAGCCATTAACCCTAGTTCGGTTTGGTTTAAGTTCCATTCTTCTCCAATGCTTCCCATGACTGGTGATAGAATATTACGATCTGCATACATAAATACCCAGCCTAAAAAGAATAAAAAGATAACAAGGATAGGATGTGATTTTTTCATATTGCAATCTCCTTTTCTGAATGTTGGGACAATTGTAACATGAGTAAAATAATAAAATCTGTTTCTTGTCAGAAAGTCTCACACGATTTTTTCAATAAGAAAAAATTTTCAATTAAAACCTTTCGTATTGTTGTAATAATAATAGCAATCAATTCCATAAAGTTCTCCATAGAGACTTATAGGTTTCCAAACGAAAATGAAAACAATAAGTTTATGTGGATTTTCCTCTCTCCTAAAGAACCAACATATAAATCCTTATCCAAGTAGGTTTTTTCAATAAAAAAAGAGAACCAGCAACATACTGATTCTCTCTTCTAAACTCTATAAAATAACATTCTATGTGAAATTTCTTATATAATCCCTTGTTCTATCATAGCATCCGCTACTTTAATGAAACCTGCTATATTAGCACCTGCAACTAGGTTTCCTTTCGCTGCATACTCCTCAGATGCTTGGATACTTTTACTATAAATATTTTTCATAATTGCTTGTAACTTCTTGTCTACCTCTTCTTGCGTCCAAGCTATTCGTGCACTATTTTGTGCCATTTCTAAAGCGGAGACTGCCACCCCGCCTGCATTTGCTGCTTTGGCAGGTGCAAATAATACTTTATGCTCGATAAAGGTATCGACTGCTTCAAGAGTAGAAGGCATATTTGCCCCCTCGCCTATTGCTTTTACTCCATTGGCAATTAATTTTTCAGCTGATTCTTTATTCAGTTCATTTTGTGTTGCACATGGCAGGGCAATATCACATGGAATCGTCCAAATACCTGTGTATCCTTCTTCGTAGATAGCATCAGGATGTCTATTCACATATTCATAGATTCTTTTGTTTTCCACTTCTTTTAATTGTTTCACTGTATCAAGGTTTATTCCATTTGGATCATACACATAACCGCCGGAATCGCTGCAAGCAATCACTTTAGCCCCTAACTGTATCGCTTTCTCCATCGCATAAATCGATACATTTCCCGAACCAGAAACTACTACCGTATTGTCTTCAAAACCTAGTCCCTGACTTTTCAGCATTTCTTCCACAAAGTACACTAAGCCATATCCAGTTGCTTCTTTTCTCCCTAAGCTTCCACCATATCCGATTCCTTTTCCAGTTAAGACACCTGCTTCATAAGCACCTTTTAATCGTTTATATTGTCCAAACATATAGCCAATTTCTCTTGCTCCTACTCCGATATCTCCAGCAGGCACATCGATATCCGGACCGATATGCTTACTAAGTTCAGTCATAAAGCTTTGACAAAAACGCATTATTTCGAAATCAGACTTCCCCTTCGGATCAAAGTCAGAACCGCCCTTTCCGCCGCCTATGGGCTGACCGGTTAATGAGTTTTTAAAGATTTGCTCAAATCCAAGAAATTTAATAATACTGGCATTAACAGAAGAATGAAATCTTAGTCCTCCTTTATATGGTCCAATTGCATTATTAAATTGGACACGATAGCCGCGGTTTACTTTTATATTTCCATTATCGTCTACCCAAGGGACTTTAAAGCTAATTAGTCGATCTGGCTCAAGCATTCTTTCTAATACAGCATGTTTAATATATGTTGGATTTTTTTCAAGTACAGGAACTAAAGAATCGAGGACTTCTTTAACTGCCTGCTGGAACTCCTTTTCGTGAGGATTACGTTCTTTCACTTGATTTATTAATTGATTAATGTAATCTTTCACCGTTTGTGTTTGAAATTCTTCTTTTTTATCCAGCACTTTCATCCTTTTTCAGCCCCTATAATAAATTAATGTTAGAATATTCTCTTTTCTAAAAGTTGTTTTTATTTTATAATTTTATAATTAATAGGTACAATACTAATTTCGGATTGAATTCATGCGTTAAACGCATGAATGGAAAAGAGTGCAGACATGGAAATAAGACAAATACAGTATTTTTTGGAAGCTGCCAAAAGGGAACATATTACAGAAGCTGCCGATGCTTTGCATGTGGCCCAATCCTCTGTAAGTCGACAAATTTTCAATTTAGAAGCAGAATTAGGGGTCGAGCTTTTTATCCGTGAAGGAAGAAGCGTGAAGTTAACACCCCTTGGAAGAGTTTTTTTTGAGCGAATGAAACAAATATGGAGTATGATGGAAGACGCCAAAAGAGAAGTGGAGGAATCCCTTGATCCGGAAAAAGGGACAGTTAGAATTGCCTTTCCTATCAGCATGGCTGCTCATACGCTTCCCTCTATCATCTATTCTTTTCGTACCCGATATCCAGAAGCAAAATTCCATATGAGCAACGCCCTGTATTATGACCTTATCGATGGAGTTATTAATGGAGAATTTAATTTGGCAATGATTGCGCCAATGCCAAACCGAGAAAAGGAGGATAAAATTAACGGTGCTACATTATTTACAGAAAATATTGTTGCCCTACTTCCTCTTCATCATCCATTGAGCAATCAAAAAGAGTTACAGCTAAAAGATTTAAAGAATGATCCCTTCTGTGTCTTACCAGAAGGATTCGTATTCAGGGACCAAGTGGTTAAAGCATGTCATGATGCAGGATTTTCTCCACAGATTGCATTTGAAGGAAAAGACATAGATGCACTGAAAGGATTAGTATCTGCTGGGTTAGGAGTAGCCTTGATGCCAGAAATGACATTGGTGGATAACACACCACGTTCTACTTGCGTCATTCCCCTTTCAGATGTTAATCTGACGAGAACCGTTGGGGTTATTTATCCAAGTCATCGCAAACTACTTCCAACAGAATCACTATTTTACCAATTTCTCTTAGAGACATACGAAAGATTGAATGAGTTTAAAAAGTAAACAGCCAAAAAGGGTGTCAAAGCATATCAGCTGTGACACTCTTTTTACATTAAATCAGCAATTAACATCCCAAAATGCAAACGGAAGATGCTCCTTAGTTATCCAATCTCATAAATGAACATTTAATTTTCCTTATTTTGACTTGAATGTAACGAAATAATAGATAGTATGACAATATTTAATGATAATTACCTAAATTTCGTAATGAAGATATAGTCCCTAGTGCCATCGATTCAATTTTGTTCTTTTTGTTATCGTTTCCACTATCATTAGTAAGCGATGCCATTCAGCGGTTTAATGGATAAAACGCCAAAAATATCTCCTAGCTTTCTTTCCATCTATGTATATTGACTTATTTGTAAAAAAAGATTTAGATTTAAAGAAATGGTTTATTGAGTACTACTAAATTTTTTTAAGGCTAGATAATGATATTAATGGAAAGAAAGGAACTTCTTAATATGAAAAGCATTCAAAGCCGTTTATTTTTTATGCTTCTTGCTTTCATTATCCTGCCCTATTTTTTAACGGTTTTAATTATTTATGGATATACAAAGGATAGTGTCGAACAGCATGAACTGCAAAACAGCAAAGAACAATTAGATAAATTATCCAAAGAACTAGAACAATATTTTAACGATATGATTAACCTTCCCTATATTTTATATAGAAATCCAGACTTTTTTCGGATTTTCACTAATGGCTATGAAGATTCCATTTATTTTAATCCAATTGCTATGGAAGAAAATATTGAAACTTTTTTCCTGATGCGTTCCGAAATCCGCCAAATTCGTTTTTATTTGGATAAGAATAAAGAATCATTCACTATTTATAATGGGATGATCAGCGCAAGAAAACCGCAAAATGATTTTATGAAGTTAGACTCCATGCAAGAGCTGATTCATTCAAATTCACGTTTTTTAATAGAGCCTCCCCATACGATTGGAAACTATAATAATGCCGCGATTATACCTGAATCAGACAAAACAGAGGTTATGACTATCCATCATAAAATACTGGATCCTCTATCCAAAGAATTTCTTGGGGTTATTACAATTGATATGGATCTAGACAAGTATGCACAGATTTGCAGGAATCTATTACAGGATAAAGGTGATTCCATTTATCTTCTTAATGAACATGATATTGTAATGTATACAAATGTTCATTCCCTAATAGGAAAAACAGCAGATGAGAAATTCCTTCATGCCAGCCAGGATAAAAGCAATGATATTATCTTATCTAAAACATTATCAAAACCACTTCATCAGTGGAAAATCGTAAAGGTGACACCTAGTGATAGATTATTTTATGATGCTAGACAAACCGCTTACACCAACATACTGGTTGGGATAGGGGTGGGGGTACTAGGACTATTAATGATCAGCATCCTTGCCTATTATATATCACGTCCTATTAAAGTGCTCAGCCAAAAGGTGCTTTCTATTAAAGGAGGAAATTTAAATATTCCTTTTACCGACAACCGCGAAGACGAAATTGGTCATCTAGAAAAGCATATGAAAGAAATGTTGGAGCGTATAAATCTCCATATTGATCGGGAATACAAATTGGAGATTGAGAATAGAAAAAATCAATTACGAGCACTTAAATCTCAAGTGAATCCTCACTTTCTATTTAATGCTCTTCAATCCATTGGAGCAGTTGCGCTGCAAAATAACTCTCCTAAAATCTATCAGCTTGTAACATCCTTATCAAAAATGATGAGATACTCTATCCGAGCAGATCAGTGGGTTCTAATTCGTGAAGAACTGGATTATATAAAAGCATACTTAACACTGCAACGGGAACGTTTTGGCAGTAAGCTAAACTACTCTATTCAGATAAGTGAAGCAATCCAAGGGATAAAAATCCCTAGTATGATACTCCAACCACTAGTAGAGAACTATTTTAAACATTGCTATGAACAAGGCCATTTTGATTCTTCTTTAAACATAACAGGCGAAATTAAAGAGGATTTTTTATATCTAATTGTTGAAAATGACTACTCAAGTTTATCAGCAGAAGAGCTGGAGACTATAAGGAGTAATATCTATCGTGCTCCTTATGCTGGCGAATTTTCTCACGAGCATATTGGTTTAAAAAATATACATGACCGTCTTCTTCTAAACTACGAATCAAAAGCAGGTTTAGAGATAGCTACAAACGAGAGACAAGGATTTATCGTAAAGCTATATATCCCGATGCAAAATTAAATAGATGGTTCATCATTGCGAACCATTCTTTTCGAGGAGGCTCATTCAATTTGAAAGTTCTTATTATAGACGACGAAATTAATGTACGATATGTTATTCGCTATATTGGTGAATGGAAAAAACACGGAATTACGACCATCTTAGAAGCTAGCAATGGAGAAGAAGCAATAAAAATCATCAAAAAACAAAAACCAGAAATTATCTTTACAGATGTGAAGATGCCGAAAATGGATGGAATAGAAATAATTGAGTGGCTAGATTCCATTTCCTATCCTGGTAAGGTTATTCTGATTACAGGATTTGACGATTATACCTATATGCGAAAAGCAATCCAGTGCAGCAGCTTTGATTATTTATTAAAACCGATTGAAGCTGAATCTTTAAACAATACTCTATCAAAAGCAGTACAATCATGGATAACCGAGAATAAAGATGCAGGTGTTTTAGAAGACGCCAAAAGACTGCGCTTGAATCAATTGGCTACACAAGCCTGTATGGGAGAAGAATTTGACTTAATAGAGCTTGCTTCTAGTCTTCCCGATACAGTTGAGTATGAACTAACGCTTATTTCTTTTTATCAGATGCACCATTCTGAGCCATATATCCAATTACTTGCCGATCAACTTATCGAAAAAGGAATAGGAAATGCTTTTACCCTTCAACATGATCATAGCCTTTGCTTAGTAATTACCACTAGCCAACAATGGCTGTCTGTTGAAGAATGGATTATTCAGCAATTCGATATCCCTATCCGAATCGTAAATGGAATGTCCCTTCTATCGTTAGGAAAAATCCATGAGTCTTATCAATCGATGCAAAAGGCAGTGGAAGAACAAAATTACCGGACGATTCACCGTTTAAATGATATAGACGATGCCAAGCGAATGCAGGATATTGTTTCATATGTGGATACTTATTATATGGAAGAATTAAGTTTAGAAAAACTTTCTAATCGTTTTTTCTTAAGTCGCGAGCATATCTCTAGAAAATTCAAACAGCAAACAGGCATGCCTTTATCCAAATATATTATGAAACTGAGAATCGAGAGAGCTAAATACTTGCTTCGGGAAAAAGATGAAAACATTTATGCAATTGCTTTATTACTCGGTTATCAAGATGAAAAGTACTTTTCAAAATTATTTAAAAAAATGGTTGGCTTAACGCCATTTGAATACAGAAACTGTCAAAAAACGTTGGACGCAAAGTAGATACCACCATCAATAATAAATGAGAGTGAAATAGCAGGAGTGAAATTATGACAAAGTGGACATTCACATGGCTTATTGCAGGATTGTTGATTGTTGCACTTTCAGCTTGTCAGCCAAAATCAGAAGAAGACTCAAGCGAAAGAAAAACAGCCGATGAACGCATCACACTAACTATCCGAAATCCAAAAGTAGAAATTTCTACCCAATTTGAAGAAATGGTGATGGCATATGAACGCGAACATCCAAATATAGATATTCAGGTTCACACTGTAGGTGGTGCTGCTGATGATCTTGCTGATTTGAAAGCCCAAATTGCAGCGGATAATGGTCCTGATATTTTCACAAATACTGGGTATGACAATGTGAAAATATGGAGTGACTATTTAGAAGATCTTTCCGATCAACCATGGATTCCTCATGCGTACAAAGACACCTTGAAACCAGTAACAATGGATGGCAAAGTGTATGGAATGCCCCTTAATATCGAAGGATATGGATTCATATATAACAAAGATTTATTTCATAAGGCAGGAATTCATACGCTTCCTAGAACATTATCTGAGTTACAGGCTACAGCACAAACATTAGAAGAATCCGGTATTACGCCCTTTGCAACTGGATATTATGAAGAATGGAAGCTTGGCGATCATCTCTTAAATATTGCATTTGCACAACAAGATGATCCTGAAGCATTTATTGACCAACTAAACAAAGGAACCACAAAAATTACGAACAATCAAAAATTCTTAGATATTATTTCTTTACTTGATACTACCATCAAATATGGAAACCACAATCCCCTAACAACAGACTATAATACAGAAGTTGATCTCTTCGCTTCGGGAAAAGCTGCGATGATTCAACAAGGCAATTGGATTCAGCCAATGATTGATCAGCAATCTCCGAACATGAACATTGGATTTCTGCCGATTCCTATTAACGAGGAACCAGCTGATGCAATCGCTGTTAACGTTTCTAATTATTGGGTAGTAAACAAGCAATCATCTGCTGAAAAGAAGAAAGCAGCCAAAAATTTTCTAAACTGGATGGTATTTTCAGAGCAAGGAAAGTCCTTTATGACGGAACAATTTAAATTCATTCCAGCTTTTGACCATATAGAGGCACACCATCTAGGACCGCTTGCAAAGGAAATTATGAACTACTATCAGACAGGAAAAACCCTTAGAGCCAACTGGTTTGCCTTTCCTAATAGTGCACGAGAAGAATTTGGATTAGCTATGCAATTATACGTGGGCAAACAGCTAAATCGAGATCAATTGCTGCAGGAATTTCAAAAATCTTGGGAAAAGGCTGCCGCTTCATCTTCCCACTAATTCCCGCCTTCTAATCGCTCCCTTTTGCAGGGAGCGATTTTTTGGTTTTACAAGAAATCATTCTCTCTATTTGAAATAAGGAAGAAGGTCCCGTTCTTCTATTATATCCTCTAGTATATTCGATTTATCTTATATCAATATAAGACTAGATTTCTATCAATCTATGCCATATGCGCAGAAACCAGATTAACCTATAATTTTATTAGAAACACGGTGTATTTGCTGCTTTGTTTTTATAAATCAGCAGTTCTACCCTGTCCTTATCTTTTGTTTCATCTAACACATTCTAGGAGGTAAACCATGAAATTGAACAAGCTTGCTAAACAAGCAACAGTCGTATCATTGGGTGCAGCTATTTTATTTGGAGGTAGTGGGTCTCTAGCTTTTGCAAAGCAAAAAGAAAAGTTAGACCACAAAGAATCTTATGATATTTCACATATCACTCGATTCGATATGGAAAAAATGACGGAACAACAAAACGATTCTAAATTTAAAGTGCCAGCTTTTGATGAATCAACGATTAAAAACATCCCTTCAGCAAAGGGCTATGATGAAAAAGGTAATTTAATTGATTTAGATGTCTGGGATACATGGCCGTTACAAAATGCAGATGGAACAGTTGCAGAATATAATGGCTATCAAATTGTATTTGGATTAGCTGGAGATCCAGATAGAGGATGGGATACATTTATTTACATGTTCTATAAAAAAATTGGTGATAATTCCATTGATGCATGGAAAAATGCAGGAAGAGTATTTAAAGACAGCGATAAATATGCTACCAATGATATTATTTTAAACAATCAAGCAGAAGAATGGTCTGGTTCAGCAACTTTCACTTCTGATGGCAAAATCCGCTTATTCTATACGAATCGTCAAGGCTGGGATCCTGATCATGGATTTTTTGGAAAACAAACATTAACTACTGCCCAAGTTAATGTATCTAAACTAGATGCAAATACATTAAAAATTGATGGTGTGGAAGATCATAAATCCATCTATGATGGTGGAGATGGATCTGTATATCAAACAGTTGATCAAGCTTTTTCAGGTGGAAATTATGCAGATAACCATACATTAAGAGATCCTCACTACGTTGAAGACAATGGACATAAATATCTTGTATTTGAAGCTAATACAGGAACAGATTATGGCTATCAAGGAGAAGAATCATTATTTAATAAAATCTATTATGGGGGCAGCACTAAATTTTTCAGAACAGAAAAAGAGCAGTTATTACAAAGCCCGAAAAAGAATTTAGCAACACTAGCAAATGGTGCATTAGGAATCATTGAGATTAATGATGATTACACACTAAAAAAAGAAATGAAGCCGTTAATTGCTTCCAACACTGTTACAGATGAAATTGAACGTGCGAATATCTTCGAAAAAGACGGAAAATGGTATCTATTTACAAGTTCTAGAGGATCAAAAATGACTATTGATGGCATTAACGACAAAGATATTTACCTATTAGGATATGTAGCTAATTCTATTACTGGACCATACAAACCTTTAAACAAAACAGGTATTGTCTTACATCAAAATCTAGATCCAAATGATGTTACATGGAACTACGCTCATTTTGCGATTCCACAAAAGAACAGTGACAATGTAGTTGTCACAAGCTATATGACAAATAGAGGATTATTTGAAAATCATCAATCCACTTTTGCTCCAAGCTTTTTATTAAATATTAAAGGCAATAAAACTTCTGTAGTAAAAAATAGCATTTTAGAACAAGGTCAAATCACTATAAATAAATAAAAAAACGAGGTTGGGATAAAAGTATTTCAATTTAATATAACCCGAACAATTATACATTCATACTAAAAAGGATTCGTATAATTGTTTGGGATTTTTATTTATTGAAGAAAAAAGGTATGTGGTAATCACCCGCAGACTGAATACACTTCGCTTTCCATGGGGCGCGCGCCAAGCCTCCTCGTTCCTGCGGGGTCTTGGACTTTCTCGCAGCTCCCATAGGAGTCTCCGTGTATTCAGTCTGCTCCATTTAGTTTCTTTTGAAAAAAATGTTGGAACGAAATACTCTTTAAAAACGGAGTGAAATGGAGTGGAAGACACTCAACTCCTGCGGGAAATAGAGCAAAGCCTAAGACCCCACAGGCTTGCCGAGGAGGCTTAGGTTGCTCCCCGCGGAAAGGGAGTGTCTGTAACGCAATGGAACGAATTGGATTCACCACTAAATTAGAGATTGTTCGTCTTTATCCATTATTTATTTTGCTTTGTCCCACCCTCTTTTACCAATAGCAAGAAATACAGGATAAGCGCGGTGATATTACTTGAAGAAACCAGCAAAGCACACACAGAAAGTCCTATTTCTCTTATGCCTTATTATACTTGTCGGCATCCTCTTATTTTGGCATCAAATCACTAAGGTTTTTACTAAAACAGTAGACCTGCAAGAACAAAACGTTGTTTCTGATGGTCAATCCTATCGTGCCAAATACCATTTCACTACTCCTGACAAGTGGAAAAATGATCCGCAAAAACCAATCTATTTAGATGGCTTCTATCATTACTATTATCTTTACAATGGTGATTATCCTGACGGTAATGGCACAGAATGGAGACATGCTGTTTCAAAAGATTTAGTGCACTGGAAGGATAAAGGAATTGCCATTCCAAAATACACAAATCAAAATGGAGACCCTTGGTCAGGTTCTGTCGTTGTTGATAAAGAGAATACAGCTGGATTTGGATATGGCGCATTTATCGCAATCGTCACTCAGCCGTCAGCCAATCAGCAAAAACAAGAACAGTTCTTGTGGTACAGCCTCGATAATGGCAGTACATTCACTTCATACAGTGATACGCCTGTTATGACAAATCCTGGAACCGATGATTTTCGTGATCCCAAAATCATTTGGTCAAAAGAGTATCATAAATGGATAATGCTAATGGCAGAAGGAACAAAGATTGGTTTTTACGAATCCTCTAATCTGAAAGATTGGACATACCTCAGTGATTTCTTCACAAATGATATAGGAATTGTGGAATGTCCGGACCTTTACTATATGCAGACAAATGATGGGAGCTTCAAATGGGTGCTTGGTGCGAGCGCAAATGGAAAAACAAAGAATCAGCCCACTACTTATGCTTATTGGATTGGTCATTTTGATGGAAACCATTTTACAGCTGATCATCCAGAACCCCAATGGCTTGATTATGGTTTGGATTGGTATGCTGGGGTAACATTTGAGGATGGAAGCAATAGTGATGATTACAAGAAAAGATATGCTTTTGCTTGGATGAATAATTGGAATTATGCCGACAATACCCCAACATTACAAGAAGGCTTTAACGGAATGGATTCTGTTGTTCGACAAATTCAATTAAAAAATAATGGGGAAAATTCCTATTATTTAGCTTCCCAACCAATCGAAGCATACAACAAGCTGGCCAAGACAAAAGATCATCTAAAGGAAATAGAAGTAAACGGCCAAAAGCAACTAGAGATGACAGGAGAAATTTATCAGCTAGAGACGGACATCTTATGGACAGAGTTAGATAATGTCGGTTTAAGACTTAGAGAATCTTCTGATCAAAAGCGATATGTGAATGTAGGAATATTTATAAAAGAAAAATACTCATATGTAAATCGTTCTTTGACCGAACATCCAGATCAGCAGAATACACATTCAGAAAGTACAGCACCCTTTCCCGCTGAACAAACACAAGTACATTTAAAGATCCTTGTTGATAAAAGTAGTATCGAGGTTTTTGTAGATGATGGGAAGGTTGTGCAATCGAATTTAATATTCCCTCATGCAGATGATCAAGCCATCACATTGTATTCAGATGGCGGGACAGCAATCTTTAAGAATATGACGATTACACACTTTGATTAATGGATTTGGGCATTCTTTCTTCAGACAGAGAAACGACATCCTTTTTCACTAATTGCCAGCTTTCTTTTTCCATATCTACTGTATGGTCTCCCCCAGGAGTGATGACATTTTTTCTTACGTGTAAGAATCTTATTTGTAAACAAAATGCTCCATACACTCTATTTAGAATCCATATAAAAGCACTTTTCCTTTTTTGCGAAAAGTGCTCTTACATACTTTATAATACTTTCATTCCCTTTTATTTTACTACCCTTATTCTAATTTCCTTTGCAATTTTCGTTTCTGGATGCTTAACCTGTATGCTTGTTACTCCTGGCTTTAATGCTTTAATGGAAATACCCTTCTCCTCGTCATCAGACTCCGTGATTTCGATTATGTCTTGTTCAGCGCTGTCCCAACTAAAAGGAGAACTGCTCTTAATCCAATCTGGCTTTAAAATCGCTTTAATAGTTTTGATTTCCCCTTCTTTAATAGTTAAATATTCCGAACTTACTACTATACGTTCGACTTCATTTTCCTTTGGGCGTTCTCTCCAGGTTGAATATAAAGGATAAAAGTCTAGTGAAACAACCTTCATACTACCACCTTTTGTATATAACTCTATTCCGTTGCTCGTAGGCTGGGAATAGATTAATTTCGTAAAGACATATTCCCCGTCGTTTATAAACACCTCAACAGATGATTCATCAACAAATCCTCTTATCTTTATTCGTTTCTCCTCAACAGGGTAAGTAGTTGTATGGTTATTGCCAAATTGAAATGGATTCCCATTTCGATCCAATAACGTTTCTAATCCAGCACGAGATCTATCTAAGAATAGTTTTTTACTTAACGTATTTACACCTATAACCGTATTTTCGTCCTCTGATTGTCGAACGCGAATACCGAATTCCTCAATGTTTTCCCATTCCAGCACAGCTTCAAATTCATAAGTGGTACCAGAAAAATCAGCAATTGACTGCTCCCCATTGACCTCCATAGGATCAATAGCAATATGATTAACACGTAAACTTTCTAACTCCCTAACCGGTTCTTGAAATAACTTAATACTTCCATCCTTAACTGTTTTCAAATGCAGTTCACGTGGAATTGACATAGATCCCTTCCATGCTTCCGTCGGCGATTGATAAGGATATCTCCAATTCGCCATCCAGCCTAACCATATTCGGCGGCCATCTTTTTCCGGGATATCAGAAAAGGACTGAGCTGCATAAAAGTCTTGCCCAAAATCTGTTGTCAAAATAGTTTCTGGCGCATTATCATTAATAAATTGTGTTCCGTCAAACTCTCCAATAAAATATTGAGCAGTTGATCCATTTGTTTCTTCATTATCTCCAACACTAACTTGCAATACCCATTTCTTATTATTCTCATCACCATCTACAGGCAATTCGAATAAATCAGGACATTCCCATACAGCTGCATGAGATCCCTCCTTATCCCCAAATTGACTCTGAAACTCCCAGTCAATCAAATTATCAGAACGATAAAACGTCACACTTTGATTTGTCGAAACAACCATTACCCATTTTTTAGTACTCTCATGCCAAAATACTTTTGGATCGCGAAAATCCTTTATTCCTGGGTTGGGGATAACCGGGTTTCCTTTATATCTTTCCCATGTTCTCCCATTATCTTTACTATAAGCAATACTTTGGGATTCTCCTCCCTCTGTATTTGTATAGATGGCAACTAATCCGGCTTTCCCATCAAAAAATCCTGTGGAATCATTCCAATCCACCACAGTGCTTCCAGATAATGCTTGCCCTAGGTTATCATGTTCTAACGCAATCGGCAAATGCTCCCAATGTAATAAATCCCTGCTCACTGCGTGTGCCCAATTACCATTTTTTTGATGAAACAGATGATACTCTCCCTCAAAATAGATGAGTCCATTAGGGTCAGCTAAATTTCCTGAAGGGGTTGAAAAGTGATATTGAGGTCGATACAATTCTGTATAATAATCAGAAGTGGCAGCTTCCATATTATCCGGTCTCAAGGCATCCAAATTTTTCTCTTCCTTTCCCATTTGATGGATACTACAGCCAGTTAATAACCATGCAACAGACAAAACAGCTGTCAAGATTCTTTGTCTCAATTTGCTTCTCCTCCTCTCCTCCTTTTTAGCACCATTTATCCTCCCTTTTTATTGACTACTATAAAGTCTTCAATTTGGTGAAGAGTAGGCATGGCTGGAATTCCACCTTTATTTGTTGCCACATATGCTCCCATCGCATTTCCGAAATTCAATATTTGCTTTAATATATCTTCGCGTATTTTAAAATTCAATAAATCCCTCTTTAATAATTCATATAGCACGCCAGCAAGAAATGCATCTCCGCATCCAGTTGTATCAATAGCTTTTACAGCTGCTCCTGGGACAAATACTAAGCCATCCTCTCCATATGCATAGCTTCCCTTATCTCCCACTGTTACAAAAAGCAGCCGTAAATCAAACTCTTTAAATAACTGCTTTGCTCCTGAAAAAATATCTGTTGTATTCGTTAAAAATGCTAATTCTTCTTCCGAAACTTTGACTATATCCGCAAAATGCAAGACTGCTTCGATTTGCTCTTTTGCCTCCTCTAAGCTTTGCCATAGTAAGGGACGAAGATTTGGATCAAATGAAATAATCTTATGCTGTTCTTTCGCATAATTTAATGCTACTAAAGTTGCTTCTCTTGCTGGCTCATTTGTCATGGATATTGATCCTACATGGAATATTTTAGCATCTGCTATTAATGAAAAGTCCACATCGTCCTTAGATAACATCATGTCCGCACCAGGCTGTCTATAAAAATCAAATGAACGATCCCCCTGATGATCAATATGCACAAATGCTAGTGTCGTTTTTATTGGGGAATAAACAATTCCATTTGTTTGCACCCCTTTGTTCTGTAAGGTAGCAACGAGTAATTCTCCAAAATAATCATTTCCTACGCTCCCCATAAATTCTGTTCTCAGCCCTAAACAGGATAAAGCCACTAGAACATTTCCCGGGGCTCCACCTGGATTAGCAACAAGAATCGGAAACCCCTGCTCATTTTCTCCTTGGGGAGTAAAATCAATTAATATTTCTCCTAATGCTGCTACATCGATCATATCTCTACACCACTTTTCTAACTTTTTTCCATTGAGTCTCGTATAAAATAGCCAGAGGATAGATTTATCCAATCCTCTGGCTTTCCGTTATATATCAACTTTTAGAAGGAACAGATACCTTTCCATATACTAGATTTACTTTCCCTTCTTCTGCAAACAAACATATTCGTTTGCTTACTTTATCAGGGAAAATTAAACTTGTTAATGCTTGCTCTCCGCCATTGATAAATAATTCTAAGGAGGCAGAATCTACAATTATTCGTAACTCAAGTGAATGAGAATCCTCAAGACAAACTCGCTGCAGTTTAGGAAAAATATCGGAAAAATCAACCACCCCAGATTTTTCACGAGACAGACTCAGTACATTTTCTTTCGCATCAATAGTAATAGTTGTATGCTGTGAATCTGTATGTTCTATCCTTAATCCATACTTATTTGCATTTATATTCTTGAAGGATAGGATTATCTCTGTGTATTCATGATCTACTTCAAAAACAGTGCTTTCTTTGGCTGTAATGATTGTGTCTGTTCTTTCTTCTTTTCTATCAAAATAGGTTTCTAATTCTCTTACTAAATGTTGGACGAGATAATACTCTCCCTTCTTCTCACGCAGTTCCAGCTCTCTAGGAAGAGTCATCTGACTTCTCCATCCTTCTGTCGGAACTTGATTAGCATAACGCCAATTACTCATCCAGCCTAAATAAATTCGTCTTCCATCTGCTTCAGGAATATCAGAAAAGCTTACCCCAGCATAGTTGTCCTTCCCATAGTCCAGCCATTTTATATTTTCATGTTCTGGCGTAAATTCCTTTCCATCAAATGACCCAACAAAATATTGCGTGCGAGATCCTTCATCATATTGAGGATTATCGCCAATACTGACAATAAGCACCCATTTTTTATCATTTGTATTGTCTATTGGTAACTCAAATAAGTCTGGACATTCCCATACCCCTTCGTGACAGCCGCAATTCTCTCCAAATTCACTTTCAAACTGCCAATCCTTCAAATTTGAAGAGGAATAGAAAGAGATTGTTTGTCCTGTAGCTAAAACCATCATCCACTTTTGGGTATCTTTGTGCCAAAAAACTTTAGGGTCTCTAAAATCAGGATTGGTAGGGTGAGCAAGTACGGGATTACCGTCATATTTAATCCATGATCTTCCCTTATCTATGCTATATGCCAAACTCTGTGTCTGAACAGCCTCCTTGCCGTGATCTGGCTCCGAGTGATGGGTAAAAATAGCCACCAACCCGGGTTCTTCGTTAAAAAAGCCTGTTGTATTATTCCAATCCACAACTATGCTGCCTGAAAAAATGGTTCCATTCTCATCAGGATGTAAAGCTATCTCTAATTCATCCCATACAATTAAATCTTTGCTGACTGCATGCCCCCAATGCATGGGCCCCCATGTGCTGCCATGCGGATTATGCTGATAAAATAAATGATATTCTCCTTTGAAAAACACTAACCCATTCGGATCATTCATCCAATTTTTTTGGGGAGAAAAATGCAAGGCTGGTCTGTATTTTTCGAGTTTAGTAATCTTCAATGTCATGCCTCCAATTAATTTACTGTTTTACTGTTCTGTCATAGCCATCTTGCTTAATTTGCAACCAAGTGCTTAGACCGAGTCTCTCTAATTCTTTCAAATAATCTTCCCATTCTTCCTCAATTTTTCCATTACTCATCCATTCGGCTCTTTTTCTATTTACATAAGCAAATAAATCTGTTTCAATTTTTGCCTTTTCATCTGCTTCCTCTAGTGAGAAAAATACAGGTGGATAAAAGTTCTCAGCTTTAATATGAGGAACCATATTTTTTTCTAAAATATCTAATCTCCAAGCAGCATCTTCTGGTTTTGTCGTATATACGCCGTAATACTCATCTAATATCGCCAGCGGTCCTGCGATATTTGTTTTTTCTCTTATTTCGACTGGTGCCGCGCCTTCTAAAGGAAGATGCTTTAACATACCAGCTTTCTCATCAAATTCAAAAATATTTTGCTGTTTCGTATCCCCATATGTTCCCCAGTTATCTTGAACAGATTGCAGTGGTTCATACAGTTGATCAATCCATTTAGCTGTTAACTCTAAATTCTTATTCGCACTTGTGATAACCATTCTTCCTCTATCAAGACCAAAGCCATTAGTTTGCGCCACATTTTTTTCACCATTTGGTCCTTCTAATGGTGGCATTACATCATAAGTATCGTTCATGCCACTAATATTTCCTTTATCCCATGTAAAGTAAAGACCGTATTTTGCATCTTTTCCTTTCGCTACATATTTATTCCAATCTTGTTCATATGCTTCTACATCAATTAAACCTAAATCATTTAGTTCATTAAAGAATTTTAACGCTTCTTTATATCCTTCTTCTGCTGCAGTAAAAATAACTTTCCCTTCATTGGAAACGACCGTGTGATCCCAGTTATCGCCTAGACCAAAGGAAGCAAATAAGAAGGCTGGGTCCTCTCCCCCTTGATTTACAATAAAAGATAATGGTATTTCATCTGCTTCGCCATTACCATTTGGATCTTGTGTTTTAAAAGCAAGAAGTACCTCTTTTAGTTCTTCTGTTGTTGTTGGCATTTCCAGCCCTAAATTATTGAGCCATTCTACATTTATCCAAGGAAGGCAGTCAACTACTTGAATGCGGCTCTTTCCACTGCCAAGCTCTTCAATCCAAGGAAAACTGTATATATGTCCATCTGGAGCTGTAATCATCGATTTATATTCTGGAGCTTCTTCCAGCACCTTTTTAAAATTGGGCATATACTGATCAATTAAATCTTCAACTGGTATGATGGTTCCATCCTTCGCATATTTCAATAAATCATAATCACTGAAAGCAGCATCTAAAATGGCATCTGGCAGCTCCCCACTTGCCAACGCTAAATTCCGCTTCTCCACAAATTGGTCTTTCGTATAGTTTTTCCAATCTATATGGACACCTGTCTGTTCCTCTAATCTTTGATAAATTAGCTTTTCATTCGGGTCGGTTGGTGCCAAAGCTGAGCTTTGTGTCATAAAACGAAGTGTAGCTTTCTCTTTCAAAGGAAATGTAACATCAGTTAGTTTTAAATCTTCTGTTGAAGCACTTTTACTTGTCTTATCGCCACTGCAGCCTGTTAGAACAAGACCGGCAACAATAAAAGTGGAAAGAAGCTTATTGATTTTCCCCATAAATGAACCCTCCATATGCTTTTATTTAAATTATTTTAAAGATCCTACCATAACACCTTTTTCAAAGTATTTTTGGAAGAATGGATACATGATTAGAAGTGGTAGACTTGAAATGACAATAGATGCATATTTTATTTTTTCCGCTAATTTACTTAACTCAGCCATTGCTAATTGATCATTAATCATTCCAGGCTGAACTTGGTTTTGAATCAGAATGGAACGTAAAACTAGCTGCAATGGATGTAATTCTTGGTCCTCTAAATAAATCATTGCATCAAAGTAGGAATTCCATTGTCCAACAAAGGCATATAAAGCGATTACAAAAATAATAGGTTTAGACAAAGGCAAAACTATTTTCAGAAATATTTTCAATTCAGAAGCACCATCAATTTTTGCTGCCTCAAACAGCTCTTTTGGAAGCCCTTTAAAAAAGGTTCGTGCTAAGATAATATTCCAGACACTAATTGCTCCTGGCAGAATAATCGACCAAACGGTATTTAGCATTCCTAAATCCTTTACTATTAAATAGGTAGGAATCAACCCGCCATTAAAGAACATCGTAATGAGAAAGAAAACCATAATTATATTCTTCCCTTTAAATCCATCAAGAGAAAGTGGATATGCAGCAAAGATCGTAATAACAATAGTGACAATTGTAAAGCCTAATGAATAAATGACTGAATTGATAAATCCTTTTATCATTAATTCATCTTGTAAAATCCGTTTATAGCCTTCCAGACTCCAATCAGAAGGATTTAAGGAAAAACCTTTACTAAGCAGCACATTGGGGTCTAAAAAGGAAGCCAATAAAATATAAAGTAACGGTAATAACACGATTAAAACGAGTAATATTAAAATTATTTTGTTACTAAAAAGAAGCATTTTATCTGTTTTGGAATGATTTTTCAATGGGTATCCCCCCTTTATTAATATAACCCTTCACCTTCATTTAACTTCTTCACTACAAAATTCACAAATACCAATAAAACGACGTTAATAACAGAATTAAACAAACCTACCGCTGTTGAATAGGCATAATCCCCGGCCTGCAGCCCTACTTTATACACATAAGTCGGCAGAATCTCTGAAGTTGGCAGATTCATAGAGGTTTGCATTAAGTAAGCCTTTTCAAATCCAATCGCCATAATTCCACCTGCTCCTAGAATAAACAACACTGCCATGATTGGTTTTAGAGTAGGAAGATCAATATGCCTTATCCTCTGTAATAGTGTTGCTCCATCGATTGTCGCCGCATCATGTAATTGAGGATCCACATTTGCAAGTGCTGCTACATAAATAATCGATGACCAACCTGCCGCTTGCCATATTCCTGATAAAATATAAATGGATCTAAAATATTCAGGATCTGTCATAAAGGAAACTGGTTTATCGTTAAATACCGATAATAGTGAATTTATTGGACCTGTAGGTGACATAAAGATAAATAACATTCCTGTAATGACAACAACAGATATAAAATTCGGTGCATACAATATTAATTGGATATTCTTTTTGATAGCAGCTCGCCGTACTTGATTAAGGCTAAGTGCTAAAATAATGGGTACTGGAAAGCCCAGTATTAAACCATAGAAACTTAATTTAAGCGTATTCATAAAAATCTCTTTGAAATTGGGAGAAGTTAAAAAATCTTTAAAGTGTGTTAAGCCTACCCAATCGCTGCCGATAATTCCCTTCATTGGGCTAAAATCCTTAAAAGCGATGATTGCTCCATACATTGGGATATATTTAAATACAATTGTTAAAATAATGGCAGGTACTAAAAATAAATACAACGCATAATTTTTTTTGAAATATTGAATAAAATTTTCTTTTTTTTGTTCAGGAAAAAATTCACCTTCTACTTTATGGGAAGTTTTCTTATTCGTTTTTTTCGTTTCAGGTACTGAAACTGACATTTTATTTCGCCCCCTTCTTGAAAAAAATATTGAATGATTAAAATGTCAACCGCTTGACATATTTCTAAATCTCCCTTCTCAGATTATGTATATCAACCGCTTTCAAACTTTTTTCTGTCAACCGCTTGATATATTTGATTTTAAACGCTTTCAATCAATGTGTCAACCGCTTGACTTACTTATTTTTAAAAAAAATACAATCTAATTTTTTAGATTATATTTTATCAAAGGAAACTATTAGATTAGGCCGTCTCACTCTTTAGCAATTGAACAGGTAAAATAACTTCCATTCTTTCATCCTTATTTACTTCATTAATAATGTCCATTAATCTTAATACAGCTGATTGCGCAATTTCCTCAATTGGTTGTTTAATTGTTGTTAATTGAGGTAACAACCTCCTTACACTTTGCGTGCCATCATATCCTATAACTTTTAATTGATTAGGAATCTGAATTCCTAGTTCACTCGCTACTTTCAAACAAGTAGATGCTATTAAATCATCACTAGCAAAAATCCCATCCGTTTCAGGGTGCTCTTTGAAAATCTTTTTAATTGTTTCTGCAGTCGCTTCCTCATCGAAAACGCTATTTAGTTCATAGGTTATGGGGTGAGCTACTTGGTCTTCATAGGCTTTTCTTCTATTTTGGGTTGGTGTTTCTAAATCGCTTGGTCCATTTATATGAACAATTGCTTTACAACCTTGGTTAAGTAAATGTTGAACAGCCAATTTTCCTCCCTCATAGTTATCAGAACCTATTACAGGAATTGTCGGTGATAAGTAATGGTCAATTGCGACAATAGGAAGCTTGGAGTTCTTATATATTTCAATTCCACGATTATAGGAACAAACAATGATACCATCAACTTGGTGCCTGATAAGCATTTCTGCATATGAAGTTTCTTTTGCCACTTGCCCTAAACTATTACAGAGAATAACTTTAAAATCATGATTGGAGCATATATTCTCTATATATAAAGCTAATTCACTAAAAAAGGGATTATTAATGGTCGGCAAAATAAGGCCAATAAAATTTGTCCGTTTTTTAAAAAGAGAGCGTGCTATATCATTAGGATAATAATTTAAATCTTTAATGGCTTGTTCCACTTTTTCTCTCGTTTTTTCACTTATATATCCCCGATTATTCAAAACACGGGAAACCGTTGTTGGAGATACACCTGCCAACTCTGCTACATCTTCTAATTTTACTTTCATGCTAACCACCCGAAAAAACATAGATTATTTTCATCTTAAACTTTATATGTTAACCGTTTTCATACATATTATCATAAACTTGCTCTTTTTGCATCCTCCATCTATCCAATATATTCCTTCTGTATATATAATCTAGATTCTAAAAAGCACATTTTTAGTCTTATAAACTCAAAGAAATATTTTTCAAACGCTCCTTACTTTCAATTACAAAGGCATTCCTTTTCATTTTGGCTCTTAATTATGAAAATTCACCTTTTACTTCGCGGGTATTTTTTTCCTTCTCTATGTCTATTATGAAATATAGTACATAAAAAAGAAAAATCATTCCACAACTGTTTTTAGTATGAGGTGAGATATGGAAAACATAAGTAAGAAGAAAGTATCCAGTCATTTGGATCAGAATGTTGGATACCTTAAGGAAGAATTGGGTGTAGGACAAAACTTTGACATAATCCATTTAGATGTGGAATATGCTGGCATTCGAATGGCTATGTTTCTTGTAGACGGATTAGTAAAAGATGATATATTACATTTGCTCATGAAGTTCCTTGCAAAAGTAAAAAAAGAGGAATTAAGAAAAGATGTTTTAAAGAAATTATTGAGTACCTATATACCTTATATAGAAATCAGCACTGTTGATGATCTAAATAAGGTTGTCGATAATGTGCTCTCAGGTCCAACAGCACTCCTTATCGAAGGTATTGACGAAGTCCTGCTGATTGATGCGAGAACCTATCCTGTCAGAGGACCACAAGAGCCTGATACAGAGAGGGTCGTCCGTGGTTCCCGGGATGGCTTTGTAGAAACAATTGTGTTTAATACAGCGCTGACAAGAAGAAGAATCAGAGATCGGACGCTGCGAATGGAATTTATGCAAGTAGGGCGTCGTTCCAAAACAGATATCGTTATTTGTTATATTGGTGATATTGCAGATCCAGATATGGTCGAACAATTAAAGAAGGCGATGTCCCATATTGATACCGATGGATTACCGATGGCAGAAAAAACAATTGAGGAATTTATTTCAGGAAACAACTGGAATCCTTTCCCAAAAGTACGTTATACAGAACGACCTGATACAACGGCCATCCATCTTTTTGAAGGGCATATATGTATTTTTGTAGATGGCTCGCCGTCTGCCATGATCACCCCCGTCACTTTCTGGCATCATTTACAGCATGCTGAAGAATATCGAAACAATCCGCTTGTAGGTGCCTATTTACGCTTTGTTCGCTACCTAGGTGTGTTTGCTTCCCTTTTCTTATTACCTTTGTGGTATTTAGTGAGTATAGAACCAAGCCTATTGCCTGGATCTTTATCCTTTTTGGGACCGAATGAATTAGGGCAGGTTCCCTTAATTATTCAGTTTCTTTTAATAGAAGTTGGACTGGATATGCTTCGTATGGCCGCCATTCATACACCTACATCGCTTGCAACCGCATTAGGACTTGTGGCTGCCTTAATGATTGGACAAGTCGCAGTAGAGGTTGGGCTGTTTTCAAACGAAGTCATTTTGTATTTCTCCATTGCTGCCATCGGAACTTTTGCAACACCTAGTTATGAGCTTGGTTTAGCAAACAGACTTGTCCGGATTGTGCTGTTAATTTCTACCGCTATCTTTAAAGTTCCAGGATATATCGTTGGGGTAGCTCTGTTTATTATCTTCCTTGCAAAAACGAAATCATTTGGAGTTCCCTATCTATGGCCTTTCATTCCATTCAATTACCGTGCAATGAGAGATATTCTTGTCAGAACACCAATTCCTTTAAAGAATCGCCGTCCCCGTATTTTAAATCCAAATGATCCTGATCGATAATTGTCATCCCAGCAATTTCTGCATTTTTATGGTCTTTTTGCCTTAGGTAATCTAAGGCTGTTTTTTTATGTGCTGTAAAGTTCTTTGTCCGAGGATCCTTCCTAAATGGTTAACTACTCCCTCCCCTTCATTCTAAATTCCCTATTTGATAAAACAAAAAAGAAATTATATCTAAAAAAACTAAACAGGTACCTAATAGTATTCTTTGCATAATTTATAAAGAACTAAAGTCCAGACAGAATATGTGGATATGCTATGTTAAAAAAATGGTTGGTTTGAATGATGAAACAGTCAACTTTTCAGAAAGAAAAATATATGTACGTTAATGCCTAACTAGTGATTGATGGCAGAGAATATCATCTTCTACAAGCTTCCTTAACATAGCTGACAAATAAAATAAGAGTATGAGGAGATGATGCTTCTATATGAAAAAAAGAAAGAAAACAGTCGCTTTAATCTTAGGATGTATGCTGCTTTTATCTACCATTTTTCTTTCTGCTTGTTCATTACCAAAACCACCAGGTGAGAATAGTAGCTATGATAAGGTATTCCGTATTGGTTATCAAAAAAATGGACCACTCCTTATTTTGAAGGAGCTAGGTACCTTAGAAGAACGTTTAAAGCCACTTGGATATAAAGTAGAATGGTATGAATTTCAAGCAGGCCCAGCTTTACTTGAAGCATTAAATGCCGGAAGTATAGATTTTGGTCGGTCAGGTGATTCTCCTCCAATCTTTGCTCAAGCTTCTGATTCTACCTTACAGTATGTTGCTGCAGGAAAATCAAAGTTTGAAGGTTCTGGCATTTTAGTGAAGAATGATTCTTCCATCAAGACATTAGCAGACCTGAAAGGAAAAAAAATCGGTTTTGCCAAAGGAAGTAGTTCCCATTATTTATTAGTAAAAGCATTAGAAAAAGCTGGTTTAAACTATAGTGACATAGAACCTGCTTACTTATCGCCTGGAGACGCAAGAATTGCTTTTGAAAAAAAGGAAATTGACGCTTGGGTTATATGGGATCCTTTTACCGCAGATACACAGTTACAAGCTGATGCAACACTATTAGTAAATGGAAAAGGTCTAACTAGTGACCGCGATTTCTTTCTAGCTTCCTCTGACTTTCTTCAGGAAAACAAAGAGATTATTAAAGTAGTGATGAAAGAAATACAAAAATCATGTCAGTGGGCAAATGAGCATCCGGAAGATTTAACAAAAATGCTTTCCTCTATTTTGGGTATTGATGAAGCCTCCATGAACATTGCTGTGGAAAGAAGAGTGTATGGAGTAGAAGAAATAAGTGCATCGATTATAAAAGAACAGCAAGAAATTGCAGATACCTTTTATAACCTCCAACTTATCCCGAAGAAAATAAAGGTGAATGAAAACGTCTATACAATTGATTTAAAGGATGAGGAACAGTGAAGAAAACATCTCTCTACTTCATAAAAAAAATATTGCCGTGGGGTATTCCTATTTTATTGCTAATTGGCTGGCAATGGATTATTAAAGCAGGGATTATTTCCTCGCGAATACTTCCCGCTCCATCGGATGTCTATGTGGCTGCCATCAATCTCTTTCAAACGGGAGAATTAACCCATCATGTATGGATTAGTTTATGGAGAGCGTCTATTGGATTTCTGATCGGTGGTACGATTGGATTTGTATTAGGTTTATTAAACGGCTTATTCCGATTTACAGAGCTATTACTTGACACCTCTATTCAAATGTTACGAAATATTCCCCATTTAGCTCTAATACCATTAGTCATTCTTTGGTTTGGGATTGGAGAAGAAGCAAAAGTATTTCTTGTAGCTTTAGGGGTTTTATTCCCCATCTATCTTAATACTTATCATGGTATTAAATCCGTTGATAAAGGATTAATCGAAATGGGAAAAATGTATGGGCTAAATGGCTTTTCTCTTTTCCTAAATGTTATATTTCCAGGCGCTCTTTCTTCCATTCTTGTAGGTTTACGATTTTCATTAGGAATCATGTGGATTACTTTAATTGTTGCGGAAACAATATCCTCTACTTCTGGGATTGGTTATATGGCAATGAATGCAAGAGAATTTATGAGGATGGATGTAATTGTATTAAGTATTCTCCTGTATGCATTACTTGGAAAACTTTCCGATGTAATCGCTCGTTTTATGGAAACACGATGGCTTAAATGGCATCCTAGCTACCACAAACATTCCTAAAGTAAAGGAGGATTGGAAGATGAGGAAAGAAAAAATATATCTAGAAATAAAAAATCTCGAAAAAAGCTATAATGATACCAAAGTCTTAAAATCTCTAAATCTTAAAATAAATCGAGGCGAGTTCCTTGCAATTGTCGGAAAGAGCGGCTGTGGAAAAAGCACGTTACTTCGCTTACTGTCAGGGTTAGAAAAACCAACTAAAGGCGAAATACTCATCGACGGAAAACCTTTAAATAGTTTAAACAGGGAAGCATGCATGATGTTCCAGGATGGGCGCTTACTTCCATGGAAACGCGTATTAGATAATGTAAAATTAGGACTAAAAGGGAATCGCCGGGAAGAAGCCATTCAGGTTTTGCGTGATGTTGGATTAGAAGACAAGAAAGATGAATGGCCAGCAAATCTTTCTGGCGGACAGAAGCAGCGTGTAGCATTAGCTCGGTCGCTTATGCATAAACCAAGACTGCTGTTACTCGATGAACCCCTTGGAGCCTTAGATGCTCTTACCCGTCTAGAAATGCAATCTATGATTGAAAATATTCAAATGACCCACGGATTCACCTCCTTATTAGTAACGCATGATGTCGAAGAGGCTGTAGCGCTTGCTGATCGAGTCATTGTTCTTCAGGATGGCGTCATTGCTCAAGATATACCAATTACTCTAGAAAGGTCACGCCAGCGAAATCATGCTGCTTTTGCCTCTTTAGTTAACGATATATTGAAAAAAATCCTCCATCCAACCGACGAAAAGTCTCATCGAATGATTGAGGAGGAACGAAACCTAGCATTAAAAACGATTCCAAAGCTAAATTAATGAGGATTAGTGGAGGAGGCTGACTTTTTTTGTCTGGTCTTCTTCTTTTCTTATTTAGCGTGGTAACAAGACAAAGCTAATACCCCCATCACTGAGGATGAGTTAAGCGAACAGTCCCTTGAAAGAAAGACTCCCAATTCCTATAATAAAGGTCATTCCTTTTCATGTTTCTGCATACACTTGTTATTATAGTGGACATGCATATTAAATGAGGGATGATTTTTTTGAGAAAAAAAAAGCCGGTAGCTTATTCACCTTATCGATTTAGAAGAATATGTAGACAATACTCCTTCATTTTGCTTGGTGCAATTATTCAAGGATGTGCAATGGGTATATTCCTTTTTCCAAATTCTATCCCTTCTGGGGGAGCTGGCGGTTTAACTGTTCTCTTCCATTATTTTTTCAACATCCCCCTAAGTATTATTCTTTGGATGATCAATTCTTCTATGCTCCTTTTTGCCATCCATTTCTTAGGCGGCAGCAGTGCAGTTGGAACATTATTTGGAATTACGATCACTTCTATAGCCGTTAATCTTTCCCAAACCTATTTCAGTACACCCTTTTCCAATGTCTGGATAGATATGCTTATTGGATCCTTAGTACTAGGTACAGGAATTGGCATTCTCTTAAGGCAAGGTGTTTCGAATGGCGGAATCGGAGTTATTGCCTTAATCATCTCCAAATATAGAAATATTAATCCTGGTAAACCATTATTTTGGATAAATGGGGTAATATTTGTCATCACTGCTTATATTATCGATTGGCAAATTGTGATACAAGCCCTCATCTGTCAATGGTTCTCTACAAAAATTGTTGCCTATCTCTATAATTTAAGAATTCGTCTACCCATCTCTGGTCCTGCGTTTGCCTGGCGGAAAAAATAAGGATGTTCGGGATAATCCCAAACATCCTTATCATCTTCCATCAATAGGCTCTAAAAAAGGAATGACTTCTTTCGTATCCTCTTCTTTTTTGTCTTTCTTCCCTTTTTCTCCCTGCTGCTGTTTGTTATCCTCTCCTTTGATTAATAACAGGGCAAGAAGACCAACTAGACAAGTAAATCCAGCTATTGATAAAAACATACCTAAACGGGACCAATCCATCAGCCTTCCGAAAATTGGCGGTCCGATTGCAACTCCCAGGAACCGCACAGAACCATATAAAGAAGTAACGAACCCCCTTCTTTCTTGGCCAACAGCACCTGTAATAAAACTATTAATACACGGCAAAATCAAACCAGTTCCAACACTGCTGACTGCAAGGACTGCTATAAAAGGAACAAGGCCCTTAAATAAACTTAAGCTTGCATAAGATGCAGTGACAAAAATAAAACCAAGGACGATTAACTTTTTCATTAATTTTTGATTTTTTCCTATTTTACTTCCTGTAATATAGGATGTTGTACACATTATTAATAAGGGAATTGCTAGTATTAACCCCTTGATAATTCCATCAATTTTATGCGTTTTCTCTAATGTATCTGATAAATAGAAAAGAATACCGAAGAGCGTAAATAAACAGGTTGCCCCTGCTAAGTATGCCGTAAATAACCATTTTCCTTCATGTTTAAAAACACTTACTAACCCTTTTATATATTTGCTTGGAGATGGAGGCTTTTTACTATGTTCTTTCTCTCTAATGAATATCCATGACAAGATAATAGAAATTAATACAACCATTGGAAAAGCAAAAAATACGCCATACCAAACAATTAAGGCAATGGCAGAACCTAGTATAGGAGAAAGCACTTTCCCAAATCCATTGGATGCTTCCACAAGTCCCAATATCCTACTTTCTTTCGCTCCTTTATATAAATCGGCCGTTAATGCCATTGCTATCGGTGCGGTTCCAGCAGCACCTATCCCTTGTAAAGACCGTCCTACTAAGATCCATGTATAAGCATGGGAAAATTTCGCCGCAGCAAATCCAGCTAATATACCTCCAACGCCATATAAAAACAAAGCAGGAAGAATAACGGATTTTCGTGTAAAACGATCCGATAAATAGCCTAAAATAGGAATAAAGAAAGCGGCAACTACAGAAAAAACCGTTATCGTCATACTAGCTTGAAAAGCAGAAAGATTAATTTCCGATTGCATTTTTGGCAGTATTGGTATTAACATGGAATTTCCTAGTGTCATGATAAGCGGGATAGAACCAATCGCTACTGCAGTCATTTTTGTATTTTTTTTCTTTTCCACAAATACTACCTCCGTTACTGTACAGCATAATCCATTACTTTTATGATTGAGGGATCTTTAGTTAGATTATCCGTACATGGAAAAGTTATTCTGTCTTACAAAATATGTTTAATTCCAGAATACTAACACTTAGCAAGAGGAAAAATACATTAGGTGAGTGTTATAAAACTTGGACAACGGAGGAAAAAAATTGAAGTTATTTATCGAGTATATCCTGGATGAAATAGAACAAATTGGATTAAAAAAAGGATTTCGCACCTCCCTTTCCTCTAGTAAGAATGAGGAGAATTACCTTAGAGGCACATTACAGTATTTTGATAAAGACTTTTTTATTCACTTTGTCCTATTCTTCAGTTATCCAGAAAAAAACCCAAATTTAACTTATACCTTTTGGATATTAACTCATCATGGCAATGAACAGCTGCTAAAAAAGGATAATGACAAAGAAAGCGAAGAGGCTGAGAACAAAAAGAAAAAGATAGATTTAATTAAAGAACATTGTCTGAGTGAAATAAATGTCAATATTTCTAAAGGCGAGGAAATACAAAAATTATTTAAGAAAATCGAAACTGTTCTCTCAAAGGAAGTCATTATGTCCTAATGCTTTTTGCGATATTAACCAAAAGCTAAAATAAATTGCCTTTTTACCACCTGAACAGGAGAAAAAGGCAATTTTTATTCATTATTCGCTTTTCACCCCATATATAATCAGCCCAACCCCCAATAATATCCATATCATTTTAGCAAAGGATATTTTATCTGTTAAACCCCATAAGCCAACAAAGGTAGTTGCTATAAGTACAAGAGGACCAACAATTGCTAAGGAGCTATTGATTATAAGCGCCTTTTCTATTTCATTTGTCTTCAGCATCAAAAGCGCTGCAGTAATTTCTATGCTTCCAGATAATAATCTTAGGATAACCATTCCGAGAACTGCTTTTTCAATGAACGATAACATATACTCCTCCCACCAATAGCAAAATTTACTACCATTATATGCAGAGGGATGTTTAATAGGACATGTTTTTGAAGCTCGAAAAGAAATCCTGATGACGAACGGAATGATAAAACCAAAATCTATTGTTGAAAAGAACGCTGTCTTTTTTTATCCAACTCTCTTATACATGAATTACAATAACCTAACTCCCCATCAAATTTATACCACTGTTTACACTTCAGGCACTTCTTATGTAAAATTTCATTAATCATCAAATCATATCCGTAATATGTCATGACTTTTTCAATTTTCATTCCATCTCTTCCTTTCTCCTCTTTATCCTTTGTTAAAGTATGCAGATTGCTATCAAGTCGTGATAGCAATAAGGATTTTTTTGAAAAAGAAAGAGAATAGTAACCTAAAAAAACTGCACCCTAAAATAAAGGTGCAGTTCTTTAGCATGTATTTTTAGTGCTGCTTATTTGGTAATTTGGCCTCTGGATGTCCTTTACCATGCTTTTTATTTTTTTCTTGCTTCTTTTGATCATCCTTTAGTTTTTCCACGAATTTACCTGTGTCTTCCATTATTAATCCTCCTCAAAGTTGTTCTTGTTATTTTAACCGATTAGCGGATTTACATTCTTGAAAACAAATTAATTCTTATTTAAGGATGATATATTTTATCGTGGCCATCGTTCTTCTCTTAAAGGGAAAACAGGAAATGGCTCATGAGGCAATGTCTGATACCAATAAGCAACAGTAGAAACATCATCCTGTCTCTCAAACAAACCACGATGGCTGACACCAATTTGTTGTACGGTTATCTTGAGATCCTCTTCAAAGCGAATAGGATCCATAATATGCCAGCGATAAAATCCACGCATTGGCGGTACATCATCATTATGGTAAGGATTAACAACTGTATTATCCTGTTTAGCATAAAACGGATAACCTAAAAAAGGTGTAGAATAAGTTGTTTCGTCCATTTTGCCATGCTCATTATATGTTGCAAAACTCCAAGCACCACCAAAATAATCCTCTGTTCCAGTTCCGCAAATTGTCGGATATTCTTTATCTCCATCTAGAAAAACCTTTACCTCCCCTTCTCCCCACCAATATCTTTCTAATGTAGATAATGCCATATACGTACCAACATACTGCCCTTTTCCTTTCACACCATCTAAAATAATATAATCCTGCCCTTTTTCAGTAATACTCTGTCTTCTCCATTGGGCATGAAAATAAGCAATTTCTTTTGGCAAAGAATCATATAAGCAATAGTCTACTTGATAAAAAAAGGCAGGAATTGCATCCTCACATTGATTTTCGATCGTAATGCGTGCTTTTTTATGAAAAGGCATAGAAAAATAACTATTCATTCCTCTATTCGGATTAACGGCTATAGGCATGGAATTCACTAAACAGCCTTGCCCAAATCCACAGCAAAAGAAATCTCCCAAAGGGCTTTCAACTGATGGATTCTCTTCATCATCCCAATACATTCTGAGAATAATATCTCTCAATACAAACGGATTTTTATCATTTATTTTCGCAGGAACCGTTATCCAAATATGTTCAATAACACCTGGTCCATCAATTTCAGCTAAAACTTTTATTTCGCCTGATTTAATATCTCTTAAACACGGAGCCCCTTTTCTCGAAGGTCCAAGATTACTAGCTGCCTTCCCGCCACCTCCTTTTTCACCAGTAGGATTTTCCGCATTAATCGCTCTTGTTCTTCCATTATTTAAAATAGGTAAAGTAGATAATCCATTAAACATCGTATCACTCCAATTTTTTTATTGTTTAACTCCTCCAGCGATAATTCCTTCCATAATGTTCTTTTCAAATATCATCACAAATAAAATAATAGGTAAAGTAATGAACCAACCCATGGAACTTATTAAATCCCAAGGCACTTCAAAGTTACTTGTTCTTGGAATCGTTGTAATCCCCACACTTAATACTTTAATTTTGTAAGAAAAAAATAAAGGTGTAAAAAACTCATTTAAACATTGGATAAAGTTAATAATACTAACAGTAGCTATAGCTGGCTTCATCAGCGGAAAATACACTTTGAATAATACTTGTAAAAAATTCGCTCCATCTACTTGAGCAGCTTCTTCCAAAGATGGAGGAATTTGTTTAACGAAATTATAGAGAATTAGTACAGAGAAAGGGAGCAAGGAACTTGTATATAAAATGGTTAACCCCAAATAGGTATCAACCAATTGTACAGACTTCATAAAATCGTATAGAGGTCGCGCAGTTATAACAGGTGGGATTAGTGCTGAAAACAACAGCAATTTATATCCCCAGCTAACTCCTCTCGAATAGTCATATCTGGCAAACCCATATGCTGCTGCCGTACCAAATATAATAGAAGCAACTAGAGATAAACCAGTAATCAGCAATGTATTAATCGCCATTTCCCCAATTCCCAATTGAATAAATAAATCTTTATAGTTTTGAAAAGTAATGATCTTAGGAAAGTAATCAATAGGAGTTTGGAATAGAGAACCCTTTGGTGTTATAGATGAAATAAAAATCCAGTAAAGAGGTAGCAAGATAATAATTGCTACAACAAAGGTCAATCCCCATCTAAGAAAAAAATAAAAACTTTTCATCGACCTTATATTCATTCTTTACATACCTCCTAATAGTCATTTTTCTTGATCCCTAATAAACTTATACTGCTGATAATAATCATCATCAAAAATAAAAGTACTGCTATAGCAGAGGCATAGCCAATATTTAAGTTCGTGAAAGCTTCTACTGCAATTCTATATGCTAGTAAGCTTGTCGAATCACCAGGTCCTCCAGTAGTCATGGCATAGACAATATCATAGCTTACAATTCGCCACATGGTGAAAAAGATACATAGTGTCAACAAATTCTTCATTATTAGTGGAATTGTAATAGAGAAAAATGTTCTAACCATATTTGAACCATCCATTTTAGCAGATTCATAAATCTCTTCTGGGATAAACTGAAGTCCTGCTAAAACGAGAATCGCAAAGAAAGGAACATCTTTCCATAAGTCCACCAAAATCACCGCAATTCTTGTAGATTCTGGGTGAATCAGCCAATCGAAGTGAAATGTAGTAAAGATTCTTCGTATTAAATCATTCACCAAACCATAGCTATCATTAAATGCCCATCTTGCTGCTAACCCTGTTACAACCATAGGCATTGCCCATGGTATTAAAACAATTGTTCGTAAAAACTTCTTTCCTTTAAACTTCTGATTTAATAAAACAGCTAAGAATATACCGAAGATCACATGAAAGATCATGGATATGATGGTAAAAATCAATGTAAATTCCAAAGAGGTGATAATCTTATCATCTTTAAAAATAGCAAAAAAGTTTTGAAAACCAATAAATGTTGCAACCCCGCCTTTAAACATATTAATTTCAAACATACTATTAATAAAAGTAACTATGATTGGATAAATAATCGTAAATCCTCTAATAATTAATACCGGTAGTATCAAAATCCAAGCAATAACTAACCTGTTTTGAAAGGATTTATTTAGAAAAGTCTTCATTTGATAGCTCCTTTCCATAAAGAGGATCAAAATTATCTATAAATTTAATCCTCTTTATTTATTTCAAGATTGTACTTACTTGGCCAAACGAGCGATTTCCTTTTGAGCCTGCTCTACCGCTTCATCTAAACTTATTTCATCAGAAATATACTTTTGGAATATCGCTCCAATTCCATTAACAAACTCCATAGCCTGTGGAACTAAAGGTCTACCTCTTAACGTACTATTGCTGATATATTCTTTGACACTCTCTAATCCTTTTGCAGTAAATTTAGGATTATTAATTACATCCAGACGGGCAGGAAGTCTCCCAGACATTTCGCTATATGCTAATTGTCCATCTGGGCTAGCAATATATTGCAGCACTTTTTTTGATGCAGCTTTCTTCTCAGAAGATTTATTTAATACATAATGCCAGGAAGCAATAAAGGCATCGTTTGTCTCAAAAGTTGGCATCGGCTCTATATTCAATTGTTCAGGACTAAATTTCCCAGCTTCTTCAAATGTAGGAATTGCACCTGTATACATAAATAACATTCCATATTTCCCATCAATAAATTTTTGATTCATAGGGTCATAGATATCAGCAAGCTGGGATATCGGGGTCACTTTTTCTTTGTGTGCTAAATCATACATAAACTGCAATGCTTCTTTTGTTTTGGGATTGGTCCAATCAAAATAATCGCCGCCAAAGAGATTAACAAAAGTACCAATTTCATTAAAAACATAACTTTTTTCCCATGAGCCTCCATAACCATATATGCCGTCTTTTGTTACCGCTTTAGCGTATTCAAGAAATTCTTCTTTTGACTTTGGAGCCTCCATACCTGTTTTTTTCAATAATTCATTATTCACCCAAAATGCTAAGATTTCTAAGTAGCTAGGCACGGAAAAGATGCTCCCATTATATGTTGGTATATCCTTTATATATTGCTCAGAAAAATTTTTCACGATTTCAGGAGTCATAACCTCTTTCTCTAAGGGCTCTAAATAGTCTGCTCTTGAAAAAGCTGTAATTAATTCATCATTAACATGCATTAAATCAATTGTATTATCACCTGAAGAAAGAATAGTCGTCATTTTAGCTACCATATCATCAGGGTTAGTAGGTGTAACAATAATATTTAACTTCACTCCAGTTGCCTCTTCTATTTTCTTCTGATAGGCAGACCATCCTGCCTTTGTTGAATCATTTGTCATTAAAGTAATGGTTTCTCCTTCAACCTTACCTTCGCCTCCGGAATCTTGATCAGCATTAGAACTTGTGTTATTTACTCCTACACAGCCAGTTAGGAAAATTGCTGTTACAATCATTATGCATAAAGCTATGCTGTGCCACTTTCTTGATTTTTGCATTCTCTTAACCTCCCTTTTTATAAAGCGCTTTCAAATATGCAAATTCATTATATAAAAGAAAAAAAAACACTTAAATATAAATTCTCATCTAAAAAATATAATATTTGTTGATTGATTATATTTTTTTAAATCTATTGCTTTAATAAACTTTTCTAGATAAACTTATGGATAAAAAGTAAGCGGTTTCTGAATGGAGGAGGAGAAATATTGTATGCGTCTATACTTCTATTTAAAGAAACTTTGTCAAAGATACTTTATTAGTTTTCAAAAGAAGCTTTTATGGAGTTTTCTTCTTACTTCCATTATTCCGTTAATCTCTTTAAGCGTTCTCTCTTATTTCCTGTCTTACAATATTGCAAAAAATAAAATATTTGATTCCATCTCTTATTCAAGTAATCAATTAAATGTAATTCTTTCTAATCGTTTTGAGCAGATGAAAAATGCATCCAGTTTAATTCAGAATTATTTATATCCTTTAGTAATTCAACCACCACAAAAGTTATCGGACCAATTAGAATCATATAGCTCTGTTAGGAATAATATTATTTACTTAAAAGAAGCTTACTTGTTGGATAATATCACCATTTATATAAAACCACAATTTCTTTTTAGTGATGAAGGAATTACCTTCTTTTCTACAAATGATTTATATAAACGTGGAATAATAAATGACCAGCAACTATCTATTAGTACGAACAAGCTAGAATGGATTCTATCTGAGAATATTAATGAGCCCTTTGTTGTCAATCAGTCTTATCAAAATAAAAGGTATTTAAGTTGTTTTATCACTTACCAAAAGAAGGACACGAAAACAATAGATTATGCCATTTTTCTTGATTTAGATGTAAAGGAAGTAAATCAATTACTTGATGAAAGTACTACTGACTCTTCTATTAATAGCTTTTTAATTGATCAAAACGGGATTATTTTAGCACATAATAATAGCAGGCTTATCGGCCAGCCAATTGAAAAAAAGATATTTAACAAAATAGCAACAATGAATGAACAGCCCTTTAAAATCAAGGATAACCAGTATGTTTTTAAACGTAACGAAATAACTGGCTGGTATATTGTTACGGAAGTTCCAACAAGCTATATTGTTAAAAATACTATAGTCCTTATAAGTATCTTAATTTCAGCGGTCATACTAGTTATTATCATTAGTATTGTCAGCAGTTTATTCATCTCCAAAGAATTAAGTAAAAAAATAAGAACAATAGCTAAAACGATTAAGTCAATCTCTTTAGATAATAATAATCTTATTTCTGTTAAGTTGCCTATAGATAAAAAAAAGGACTTTAAAGATGAATTTGATTCATTGGCAATAACATTTAATAATATGACAGAATCGATAAATACCAATTTTACTGCTATTTTAAATTTCAAAATACAGGAAGAAAAAATGAAATATCAGTTAGAACAATCTAAAATAAACCCTCACTTTCTATATAACATGCTTGATTCTATTAAAACTTGTCAAACCCTTGGTCGAATAGATGATGCAAATAAAATGATATCCCAATTGGCACAGTTCTACCGAATGATTTTAAAGAAAGGCGATGAACTTATCCTAATAAAGGATGAACTAGAAATTGCTCAAGTTTATCTCCAGTTAGAAAAATTAAACAAAAGTATGGAATTTCATTGGATGATAGAGAAAGAGGAAGGAATTGAAAATTTTCTTATTCCAAAATTTGTTCTGCAGCCTATTTTGGAAAATTGTATCCACCATGGAATTAAAAATGTTAACACACCATTATCCATTCAAATTTCTATTACCTATAAAAATGATGCTATTCAATTTACGATCCAAGATAATGGGCGAGGAATTACGGATGAAAAGATAGAAACAATAAATCAGGTTCTAAACAATACTGCATTACGTACAAATCATTTTGGTCTAAGCAACGTAAATTCTCGATTATCTTTATATTCATCCGAAAACCCGACAATACAAATAAGTAGATTACATCCACAGGGTACTCTAGTTTCCTTCACTATCCACCAAATGATATCGGAAGAATTATTTTTTGAAGAATTAGGAGGATAAAATGAAAAAAATTATAATGATTGACGACAACACCGTTTGTTTAGAAGGTATTTTCAAAAACATAAAGTGGGAAGAGATGGGAGCAACCGTTTGTGGGATATATGCTAGTGGGATAGAAGCACTAAAAGAAATAGAAAAAATCCAGCCAGATATAGTTATTTCCGATATTCAAATGCCAGAAATAACTGGAATCGATTTGGCTAAAACCTTATTAACAAAATTTCCTTTTATAAAAATTATATTTATCAGTTCATATGATGACTTTATTTATGCACAGGAAGCAATTAGACTTAATATTTGTGACTATGTCGAAAAGCCAATTGACTATGATTATCTCACTACTGTCATTCAAAAAGTACTCCGGAATATTCAACAAGAAAAAGAAACGATGGAACAGTTAAAACATAGTCAACCAATATTGAAAGAGAAATTCTTTTTAAACCTTATTAATGCTGGTCCAACTTATGCAGAATACATGCTTCAAAATCAAGCTAGTTATCTAAATTTGCAATTTACAAAGAAGCAATACATTTGTGTATATTTAGAGATAAGTAAACATATAGACTGCATGAACAGCCTCGGAGTAGAGCGATATCATCTCAATACTTTTCAACTAATTCATGCTGTAGAAGACTACTTCTACTCTGAGGATGTCTATACTATAAATCAAGGTGGAAGAATAATTTTTATTGTTGGTCATAAACAATATCCCCATAAATTAAGTACTTTTGTTATGAAAGCTTTCGAGACGATAAAGAAACAGTTTGATTTTTTTACGATTACAATAGGAATTGGTCATGGCGTACAATCTATATGGGAAATTTCAAATTCTTATCGAAATGCAAAAAAAGCAACGGAATATAAATTTATTTTTGGAGACGATAATATATATTCAACAGAAGAAATACATCAAGCTGCTCCTACTCCTCTTTTTCTATCGAGACAAGATGAAGAATTGCTCATTAATTTAATCTCTAAAAAGGACAAACAGGGAATAAAAGAATTTCTAGCTTATATAGAAAAAAACTGGTCTAGTGTATATTATAATAAAAATGGCATTCTCTCATATATTTCATCCATTCTGTCAAAAATTTTGCGTTTTCTCTATGAAGTAGAAATTAAAGATACGGAAATTGTGGAGAAAATAACGCATACCTTTTCTATCTTGGATACATTTAACACGGTAGAAGAAGTTTGTGAAAATCTAGAAAAAATTTGTCTTCTTACTAGCGAGAAAATTCAACAATCTATTCATTCTAAACATAATCAGATCGCTGAACAGATCATACAATTTATTGAGAATCATTATAATGATATAACTCTGAACTTAAATACAATCAGTAACCATATTAATATGAGCCCATCCTATGTTGGATCTATTTTTAAGAAAATTAAAAATACCAGTATATCTAAATATATTACATTTCTAAGAATAAATAAGGCAAAAGAATTCTTATCTTTTACAAGCATACCAATTATGGAGATCAGTGAAAAAGTAGGTTATTCCAATCAATATTATTTTAGTGCATCCTTTAAAAAAGTAACCGGACTAACACCAACTGAATATCGTACTCATTCCACTATTGTTTAAATATTTTTATTCTACTATCAATTTTCTCGATGACACCTATCTGAATATTCATCTTTATTATTCATCCCATCCAATATAAGATTAATATAAATGAATAGGAAAGGGTGTAAATCCATGAAAAAAATTGCTGTTATTGATGGAGGAACTCGTTCAAATGGGAATACAGCACTCCTGACAGAAAAAGTAATCGACGGTGTGCCGGTAGATAATATTCTGCTTAGAGAGTATACTATCCTTCCTATAATGGACATGCGCCACACTTTAGAAGGATTTCAAAAAAGAGAGGATGACTACAATTCAATAGTGGATCGCATACTTCCTCATGATATATTAATCTTCTCTACTCCTATATATTGGTACAGCATGTCTGGTTTAATGAAGAATTTTATTGATCGGTGGTCTCACTCACTTAGAGATTTAAGCTATCCTGATTTCAAAGCGAAGATGGCGACAAAAAAAGCTTATGTCCTGGCTGTTGGTGGAGATAATCCCACTATAAAAGGCATACCTATGATCCAGCAATTTCAACATATTTTTGATTTTATGGGGATTGAGTTTGGAGGATATATTTTAGGTAATGGTAATAAACCTGGGGATATTTTGGAGGATAAAAATGCCATTTTTGCGGCTGCTCAGTTAAATAAGGAATTTTTAAAAGGGTTTGGGACATAAATATCTCAATCAAATATAACCCCAAACAATTATACGTAAAAACATTCATATAATTGTTTGGGTAACCACCAATAAATGTGATGCTGCTCTACTTTTTTGCTTTTATCTTCGCTACCCCTAAAGCATAATGGCTGAATAAAACATTCTCTATCATCTCTCCTTGCGACTCTTCGCAATCAACAATAACAATTATTTCCGATTGGAATCCCTTCAGTAATCTTCTCTTCTTTTTTACTATAAGTTCTGTAAAAAGACGAATTACAAATCCAAGTAAAAAGCCAGCTGCCGCACCAATTAGGCCCCAGTATATCGGTCCCCATGCAAGCTTAAATCCTATACTTGCAAAAACAACTGATAATGCCGTTGCTAATGCAATACCTATATCAATAAGAGAAGTTCCGTCTGACCGATGCAAGTCATCAAAAATCTTTCGTTGCTCGGTTCTATTATCAAGTGGAACAACAAATATATTTTCTTTTTTTATCCCCTTTTTTTCTAACGTGCTGAGAGCCATTTCTATAAAAATGGAGTGTTCAAATGTCGAAAATAATTGCATCTTAATTCACCTTTTGTCCTTTTAATACTTGAAAAGACGAAGATTGATATTTTTCCCTAAAATAGGAACGTTGTTCTTTATCATATAACTTATTGTTTTCTACTGTATTTATATAAGAATCAAATATTGCAAACCCATAAATAGATGGAAAAAACAAAAGCCACTCTGGATTAATTACATCTGTCGCTTGTTTGATTTCTCCCAAAAATAAAAGAGACAAAGCTTCCAGACCATGCGATAAATAAAAAAACACAACTCCCCAAATGATAACAAAAAATGCAGTTATTACTCTATGAATGTATAATTGACCTAAACCAGGCATAAATAGGGACCAAATAATGGCCATAATAGGATTTCTTTTATCAAGATAATTGATTTCCATTATACCAATACTAAAAGAATTAAAGCGATGCTCCTCTCTTTCTACCAGCACAAAGATTTTGTTTAAATCTACCGTCGTTCGATAGCTATCCCAAATAGCGAAAATATAAACTGGGATATAAATGAGTAACCACCTTGTATCCAAGATTTCTTTAGCCTTTTCAATCTCTCCCTGAAAGGAATAAATCATCGACAAATTTAAATTGCAGTTAACATTTACTACTACTTCCCAAATAAATAAAACGAATCCCCTCAGGTATTTAGATAAGAGAAGATGACCAAATCCAGGGAAAGCAGCACTCCACCATGCAATGATATAAGGATTTCGCAGGTGAATTTGTGTTGTCCCAAGAGTACTTACATGCGCTCTATATCTTCTTGCTGTATTGTCATTGGTAAAGTTATCCATAACTACATTCACCTTTTCCATATATATAACTGAGGATAAATAATCACTCCAAGTTATTTTTAACAAAATCATGTAATTCTATCCATCTGCCGATTTTTAAGTACAATAAAACTAGGAGGAAATAAAAAAGATAAGAATCTTTGGGCTATTACGTTTATGTTAAAATGTACATAAATACAAAAATTTTTCAAAAGGGGGAAATGGATTGTCTCAAGCACTAATATTTGATATGGATGGTACACTCTTTCAAACAGACAAAATTTTAGAACTATCTTTAAATGATACTTTTCATTACTTGCGCTCGATTCATCAATGGGATGGAGACACGCCAATAGATAAATACCGCGAAATTATGGGTGTTCCATTGCCGATTGTGTGGGAAACATTATTGCCTCATCATTCCCTTCGTTTAAGAGAAGAAATAGATGCTATTTTTCTCGAACGATTAGTGACAAATATAAAAAAAGGCAAAGGGGCCTTATATCCAAATGTAAAAGAAGTTTTCTCCTATTTAAAAGAAAATGATTTCTCTATTTATATCGCTAGTAATGGTTTAACAGCATACTTACAAGCGATTGCTGAATATTATCAATTGGATAAATGGGTGACAGAGACATGCAGTATTCAGGATATTGAATCACTGAATAAGTCTGACCTTGTTTGTAGGATTATTAAGAAACATGGAATTACTCGAGCAGCTGTTGTGGGAGACCGCCTATCTGATATAAAAGCTGCAAAGGAAAATAACCTTCTATCTATCGGTTGTAATTTTGATTTTGCTAAAGATGACGAATTGAAGCAAGCAGATATAATTATTGATGACCTTATCGAATTAACTTCTATTCTAGCAGCATCATCTTCATTTCAAATAAAAAATAGTACGATTAAATAATAACTTTCCTATACGGAAGGGAAAAAGTGAATATGCAGGGATAATTTCAGCGCTTCTTGCCATATATTTTCATGGTCATTAACATTAATGCGAACCAAGTTTTGTTTGCTATTTTTAGATTGCCGAAAACTGAAAATGTTGTGATGTAAAACTTAAATCAGCTAAAATGGTTGAAATGTATAAGTCCTTTAGAAATAGACGAGCTCACTTTCTGTCTATTTCTTGGACTGCTTATTTTTATCAACTTCATCCTCATTATTAATATGACCTGTTATAACGTCTATTGAATTATCAAAAAATTTGCTGACTTTCCCTAGTTTCCCATTATCCGTATCTGTATTTTTTGAATTTGGTTTATAATACTTAATAACTACTCCAAATATTGCACTTACAAACACAATCCAACTCCAATATGGCATTAATTCTAACCCTTTTGGCAGCAAATAAAACCAATTTATTCCCAGTACTATATAACTTATAAGTATAAATGCTGATCCAATTATATTTCTGATCATGCTTTAATATCTACCTCCATTTTTTAATCCTTATGCCTACCCGAATAAGAGTTCACTAAGTGCCTAAAGGTCTAAGACCCCTAATTTAAGGGGTCAGTCTAAAAATATCTCTTCTAAAGTCGGTTCCTCAACATTGACTCGGTAAACGTTAGTATTACATGCCGTTAGGGCCCTTGTTATTTCAGAAATTCTATTTTCTTCATCAACTGTAATAGTCAGCGAATCCTCTTTACAGTGAATTTCCGTACCTTTATCTTTAATCCATTGTTGAAACTTTGATAATTCTGAAACAGGGATTGGACTATGTTTAATGTTCACGATAATATTGGAACGGTAAAATGCTCTGAGTTCATCCATTGTTCCGATTTTTACAATCTTGCCTTCTTTCATGATAGCAATTCTTGTACATAATTTCTCGACCTCATCCAAATTATGAGAAGTTAAAAAAATAGTCTTGCCTTCTCCATGCAGTCTTTTAATCAGCTTTTGAATTTGGATTGCTGATTCTGGATCCATTCCCGATGTTGGTTCATCCAAAAATAACAGGTCAGGATCATGGATTATAGCCTGAGCGACACCAAGTTTCTTTTTCATTCCAAAAGAGAACTTTCCTAATTTTTTATTAGCATGATCAGCTAATCCGACTGCATCCAATACCTCTAGACACACACTTTTTTGCGCAGGATTACCAGATAGTGCAGAGAAGAACCGCAAATGCTCCAGTGCTGTAGTGGATTCGTAGAAACTTGAATAATCAGGCAGGACACCAACTTTTCTTTTAAGCACTATGTCATCTATCTTTCCTCCCAACAAAGAAAATGAACCTGAAGTAGGTTTCGCAATCCCTGTCAGCATATTGATAAAGGTTGATTTCCCGGCGCCATTTCTACCAAGAAATCCAAATAATTCCCCTTTCTCAATTGTTAAATCAATTCCGTTAACTACCGTTATTCCGTTATACTTCTTTGATACCTTTACTGCTTTAATAGCTGACATCAGCATTCCCTCCTCTTGAAAAATAAATTAGTAAGATAAATTAAGATGCCTGCAAATACAAGAAGAACTAAGAAACTATAATCATTTAAGTCTAGATAATAAAAAGGTGATATATATTTTAGCCAGCTAATAGCTGGATTAGCACTGAGCGCAAACCAACCTCCTAGTATTGGTAACAATATCCCTCCAAGAATCCCAAGGAACATAGTTACTCCTGGCTTAATGATGAGTACAGACATTAAGAGAACAAATGATATCTGCAATGTAAGTAAGCTCATCGTCTGAGCAAAAACTAAAAGATCTATTTTTTCTGTTGTTAAAGCAATTATTAAGAATGATAAAAACAGGCAGACAAACCAAAACATCCAAATACCCAAAAACTTACCAATTATAATGGAAAACCTAGTTGTTTTAGTAACTAAAAATCGCATGGTTCTCTCATGGATTTCTCTATTTATACTGTCATGAGATAAACTCGCCACAAATAAATGTCCAAAAAACATCACTAAAAACAATAATCCAACTAAATGAACTTCACTAGCCTCTTTCGGTGTCAGTTCCATTGCTGTAGCTAAAATATCAGCAAACTTAGCCGTATAATAGGATGTGACTAAAAATACCAAGATTAACAGAATAGATTTAACCCCTTTGAATAATTGGAGAAATTCTCTTTTCCCTATAGTAAGCATAATATTAAACTCTCTCTTTCCTCAAAATTTATATACAAATTCTCTTAACTACCGCTTAATCTCTAACTCTTTGCTCCCGAAAATGGAGGAGAATTTGACCAATTATTCCAATCATCAGGATGATCGCTAAGCTAGAGTAATTCTGAGCTGCAAATTCATTTCCAATATGTCTTGAAAGCATAATTACGGCAGCTACGGTTGCTATAGCACTAAATACTTTTTTCATTTTACACCTCATTTCTTTAATCTATAAGGATTATATCTATCGTACCTTAACCCTTTAAAATCGGAACCTTAATTCTTCCTTAATTTCTAATAATGAGGAAAAAAAATGATATGATATCTTTATATTTGGACATTAGGGAGACGAGTTATATGGAAAAGATAAGATTATTAATAGTGGATGATGAAAAGGCTATCCATCAGATGTTGAAGATTATTTTACAGAAGGAAGGATTTGAGCGAATTGATACTGCAGAAACAGCAGAGGAAGCATTACAACTATGCGCAGTTAATGATTACGGCTTAATTTTTCTAGATGTCATGCTTCCAGATCGAAGTGGTTTTGATATTTGCCCTTTCATTCGAGAAAAGACAAATGCCACCATCTTTTTCTTAACAGCGCGGTCCACTGACCTTGATAAACTTTCGGGGTTTGCATTAGGTGCTGATGATTATATCACCAAACCATTTAATCCATTGGAAGTAGTAGCGAGAGTGAAAGCTCATCTAAGAAGATATACAGCCAATACAGTAAAGGAATCAACTACATATCAATATGGTGACTTATTTGTAAATAGTTCATCTGGAGAAGTCGTGGTAAGAGGAGTTAAAGTTTCCTTGCCTGCACAGGTATATCAGTTACTACTATATTTCTGCAAGCATCCTAATCAACTTTTCAGTAAAGCTCAACTTTATGAAAATGTGTGGGGGGAGAATTTTCTTGGAGAAGATAACACGATTATGGTTCATATACGCAAACTTAGAGAAAAAATTGAAGTAAATCCCAGCCAGCCGCAGTATATCGTGACAGTGAGAGGGCTCGGCTATAAATTATCCGTAGAAGGTTTCAAATAAAATGAATATGACCAAACGATTCATCCTGCAATTCTTTTTTCAGCTTTTGTTTGTTTTCTTTCTCTTATCCATTATTTTTTTATTATTTTGGGCAATAATTGGATTCACTGCCATGAAAAACGAACTAAATACTGACTTGACTCAAGCTGACTCATCTAATATAGAAGATTGGATAACAGTTAAAGATGAGAAGATTTCTATATCTAATGATTTAAAGGATTTAGTCAGGAAACAGAATGGTTGGCTTGCCATCTTATCGGAGAACGGTAATCCCTTAGAAACATATAATCTGCCAGAGGGTAACTCATTCTCCAAAGCCGACTTTTCCCTGCTACTTTCAGAAAGTGAAGATTATCCATACCAATACTCTATGTGGCCAATTCAACAGGATACCGCAATGCCCCTCATAGTCCTTTATGGAAAAGAAGTTGGCAGCAAGTCCATTCTAAATACTATTAAAGTCGGAGTAAACTGGCAGAAAAATCAACTAAATATTCCAGATACTATTAGAAAAACTATTACAGATAAACACGGTTGGGTTCAGCTTGTTAGCAAAGATGGTGTAGTTCAGGACAATTATAAAGCTGTCAATCAAAAGGATAGGTACTCTTTTCAAGAACTATTTCAGCTTACTAATAACGAACAAAAGGATGTATCTGCCTACTTTAATAGAGAGACAGGACAGGTTCTTCTAACAGGTACAGACCAAACAAACAGCTTGCACTCCGATACAGAAATAATGCAAGATACTGGGAACAAAATTCTTTTCCTGTTTTTGCTTGCACTTTTATTGTTAATTACACTTAATATTTGGTTTGGCTATAAATTCGGTGCTCCACTTGTTACCATCATGAAATGGATTGGAGATTTGGGTAAAGAAAATTATGAAGAAGGGCATAATAAGCACTCTATGATGCTTACTAAAAAAGGAAAGCTACAACGGAAATATAAAATATACAAGGAATTGATTACCACTCTTACCCAATTGACAACATCGCTGGAGCAAAATAAACAATTAAGAATAAAGGCCAACAAAGCTCGCGATGAATGGATTAGCGGACTATCCCATGATTTAAAAACTCCGCTTGCCTCTATAGGAGGGTATGCTGAGATGCTACAGTCAGATCAATATTCATGGACCGAAGAAGAAGTTCGGACTTTTTCTAGCACAATCAAGGAAAAGGCGCACTACATGAAACAGCTCCTGGAAGATTTGACTTTAACGTATCAGCTTAGAAGTGAGGGCTTCCCTATCGCCAAGGAAAGAGTAGAAATAAATGAACAAATCAGACGAACTGTCATCCACTATGTGAATGGACCTGCAGGACAGCAATATGAATTTGTATTTCACCCTTACCCCAAGGAGCTGATTGCAGCAGTAGATCCGAAATGGTTCCAACGCATTATGGAAAATTTAATTGAAAATGCAATAAAGTATAATCCACCAAAAACGACTGTCACAATAACGATCGGAAAGCTCGACCATCATTTGCTGATAATTACGATAAGCGATAATGGTGTGGGCATGGATAATGAAACACTAAATAGATTATTCGAACGCTATTACAGAGGAACAAACACAAGCAGCTCAAAGAACGGAACAGGACTCGGTATGACGATAACCAAAAAGCTAATTGAACTCCATGGCGGTTCCATTAAAGTAAGAACAGAGCTCGAGAATGGAACAACGATCAGAATACTCCTCCCGTTACTTGATGACTAAATTTATCTTTATTGAAAAAACGAGAAAGTCCCTTTTTATAAAAAAAATTTTCAAACAAGTATACTGCGTTATCCACTGGTGAGTCTAATCGATTCTGTCCCAAAATCTGATTGGTTTTGGGAGTAGAACTTGAAGTTTAACCAAGCTATAAAACAGTAATAGCAAAAAGGTAGCTACTATAACATTGGCAATTCTCTTATATTTTTTTTACGGTATTTGATGGATAAAAAAATTGCGCCCGATTTGTTGAATATGATTATGTTTTTACTAGCTAGTTTTATTTATTAAAAACAAAGGCTCTGTTAAATTTTAATGTAGAAATATGGATAGTAAGTAGGGGGAACCTTTTTTGGCTCCCCTCTCATTTTCATTCAGGGCTTAATAATTGAATGTTTCTGTACTTTTAACATAACCATAAATACAAATTATGCTATCTTCTTTAACAAACGGAATATTTAGCTTTTGTAATAATTCTATGAATTCATCAGTAATATCAAATCTTTCAGGTTCAATAAGTCTACCTCTACTTTTTACATACCTTGGTCTGATTCGCAACCATTCTATGGAATAGAACGGACGTAGCCCCTGTTCCCAATCCCCCCAATACCATACATCTTCTATAAAAGTTTCTGGGTAAGGAGCATCTTCTAATACATACTTAACTTGATAAGGTGGGGTGAACGGCAATGTATCAATTACACATTTCTGCAACTGCTCCCATTTCGTGTTGTTCATAACCGAAGCTAATTGTTTTTTATTTACAACTGTAACAACCTTTTGCTTTTCGTCCATACTCCCCTCCTAAAATCTAAACACTAAACTTTGATAGGCGTAAACTATCATAAGTGTCGGTCATCTCAAATACAAATGATATTAACAGAATTTCTTTAATTTTGTGTTTTGTGCTTTCGTTACTATGGTTATCTACAAACAAAAACCACGCAAGGTAGTGGTCGAGATACTTTGTAGCTACACCTTTAAAACGGTCTATCCATCGTTTGATTTAATTCGATAATGTTCTAATCCTTTTTCTTTTACATAGGTTTTCTAGGTTTTCCAAGCATCAGTAACGAGTACATTATCAGTTGTCAGTTTAGAGCCAATCATAATCTCCACTATGATTTTAACGACATGTCCCATACAAGCTACTTTTGAGACAGTTACTTTGGTACGGTCTCTTGCAACAAGAACACAAACTTGTTCGTGGCTAATGCCTCTAAGTTTGGATTTCTAACACGTTTACGAGGTTTGCGTGCCGAAATCCTCCGTTGACCTTTTTGAGAGTATAGGAAATGGTTCTCGTCAACTTCAACAATCCCCTCAATGTTAAACTCCAACTCCTCCGCTTATTTTTCAACATAATTATCTAAAGTGAAATTTAAAGCTTTATCCAAGATATAAATGTCAACACAAATATGTACATTTTCGCTCGTTTAAGGATGTACAAAATCACTCGTTTTCTTGCACTAAATGATCCTTTAAACGATAGGAATTTCCCACCATTGTCACAACCTTCGCATGGTGTAAGATGCGATCTAAGATGGCATTTGCCAGCTTAGGCTCCTGAAATACTTCATCCCATGCCTTAAAGTTTACGTTCGTTGTTAAGATCGTACTGCGCTTTTCATATCGCATGTCAATCAGTTGGAAAAATAATTTCGCATCTTCTTGATCAATTGGCAAATAACCAATCTCATCAATGATTAATAGTTTATATTTTGTATAATGTTTTAGACGAGTTTCTAAGCGGTTCTCCAATCGTGCTCGTCTTAAATTCTGAATTAAATCATGGCATTTAATGAAATAGGTACTTGTTCTTTTCTTTGCTGCCGCAATCCCTATGGCGGTGGCCAAGTGTGTTTTGCCAACACCACTTGGTCCTAAGAAAACAATATTCTCGTTCTCTTCAATAAAGCGAAAGGTTAGAAAATCTTGAATCTGTTGCTGATTGACTGAGGTTTGGAAAGTGAAATCAAAATCTTTTATTTCTTTCATATGTGGAAATGCAGCCACCTTTACCATCGACTGCGTCATATTTTGTTCTCGCACATCAATTTCATAGTTGGTTAACTTGATTAACGTATCAATAAATGACAGCTGGTTCTGGACTCCGAAATCAATTACTTCATTTAAATGTAGAGTCATTTGCTTCAGCTTTAGATACTCTAGGTTTCTTAATAATTGTTGATAATTAGTGGATAGATTCATTATTTATACACTTCTCCAATCGTTGCTAGATTTTTCTTTGCCAAATCATCGATTTCCGGATAGTTATAGTAAGGGGCTGAAACAGCCAAACCTGCTTTATAATGTGCTTCCTGATAATTTAGCTTCGCTTTGCTGATTGGATGCTGTGCAATAAGTTTCATGTTATAATAAATCCATAAGTTGTTATCATACACTTGTAAACCTACTTTCTTTCCTTGATATTCTGGTGGTACGGAATACTGGTTTGATTTGTAGGAGATCATGTTGGATGCATTGACTTTTACTTGTGTGTGCTTAATGCGATAGGAATCTCTTACTTTATCAGTTGGTAGCTGGAGTAAGTGGTTCCTTTCTTTTTTATATTCAATCATTGGTATTCTTCCTGTCCCTTGGTGAATCTGGTGATTCACTCTGTTGGCTAACTCTTGTATAAATTGATGCAGTTCCTCTAAAGAGAATTGTCCTTGATAGGCATGAATTTCGTCTAACAATTTCATTGTCGTTTCGACTTTTCCCTTTGTCCTTGGTCTGCCAGCGATACAGGCTTTCACTTTAAAGCCAAAGTCTTTTGCGAATTGCTCAAACTTTGCATTCACTTTACCCGGATAATGTTCCGTTCTTGCTTCATCCATCACTGTTTTCATATTATCCGTAAGGAGTTCCTCAGGAACACCGCCAAACGTTTCAAAAGCTTCTGTTAGAAAGGAAAACAGCGTACTTTGTGACTTGGAAATACTCAAGTGGAATACTCGCAATCTTGAAGTAGATAGAATAAGCGCAGCTACATTGATCTCGACCTGCTCGCCATCTTTTGTTTCATATTGAATATTTTCCTTCCAATCTAATTGAGCTTGTTTACCTGGCGGAGTTTCATAGCGAACCGTCCCCTTCGGAGAAGCAATACGTTTGTCCTCCACAAAGTAAGCATTAAATTCAGGTATTCGAGCGATATAGGCTCGAAAGGTCGAAGCACCACAGTCTAAACCGTGATTATCCTTTAAGTACTGCCAAAGCACCCGCCGATAATAAAACACCTGTTTAGAATCCTCAGATAAAAGAGCAGCGATCACTTCATAATATTCATCAATTTTTGAGGACTTTTTTCTTGTCCTCTTGGGGACAAAACCATTTAGATATTTCTCAACTGTTCGTCGATCTACTCCAAGTTCTTCAGCCAATTTACTCTTATTAATTTTCATTTTCATATGCTCCATTATTTGTTTGAATTTTGGTAAGTCTGAAAGACTATTAATCTCAAAATTAACATCGACATTTAATGATATATACATGACTAGTCACCTCAAGACTAGTATGTAAAATGAAAGCAAATTTGTACATATTTATCCAAGCATTATTGTACATATTTAAAATAGCATTTCTATCCAAGAATACAGCATGTTTGCGAATAAGAAATATCTTAACTATCTACACAGGAATTTAATCAAACTTTTTTTATAAATGATCGTACCTGATTAAAAGACGACATTTATGTATCTTATCCAGCTATTTGCTTCAGTTTTTTACTATCTCAGCAATATTCATATATTTACTTGTATGAAATCCCCATAAATCAACATTTCCAATAAATTTGTAGTTCTGCTCTATTAATAAGGTTTCCAAGCTCTCTTTTCGCTCATTAAAAGGAAGTTTATATTCATCTATCAATTGTGCTTCTTCTCCTACTATTTCATAATAACTAAATAAAATGGTGTAACCCATTAAAACGATCTCCTCTCTACTACCTATACAAATGTCTACTTAATGATTTTCCGGTTTCTTCTTTATGTTTCTTAGTATACCGTGGTAAAGTAAACTGAATATAAACTTCTCTAAATTAATTTTCAGTTTACATTTTCATAATAAAATAGGGATAACTTAAATTAATGGAGGTATTAGATGTTTAAAATACTCGTGGTAGAAGATGATACAAATACTAGGAAATTAATGTGTGCTGTTTTAAAGCAGCATGGATTTCAGACTTATGCTGCTAAAGATGGGATCGAAGCCCTTCAGATAATGGAAAAAGAGCATGTTGATTTAGCTGTACTCGATTTAATGATGCCCAAAATGAACGGTTATGAATTAACACAGCATTTAAGACAGACATGGGAGAATCTCCCTATTTTAATGGTTACCGCCAAGCAGGAGGCAGCAGATAAACGAAAAGGATTTCTTGTTGGTACGGATGATTATATGACCAAACCTGTAGATGAAGAAGAAATGATTTTACGTATTAAGGCTCTGCTGCGGAGAGCGAAGATTGTAAACGAGCATCGCTTAACGATCGGTAAGACTGTACTAGACTATGATGCCCTTACCGTTTCTCGTGAGAATCATGTTATTACCTTACCACCTAAAGAGTTTTTCTTATTGTTTAAACTATTATCATATCCAAATATGATTTTCACTCGAATTCAGCTTATGGATGAAATCTGGGGAATGGAATCTGAAACGGATGATCGTACACTCAATGTCCACATTAACCGATTAAGAGACAAGCTTCGTGATTTTCCAGAGTTTGAAATTTTGACAGTCAGAGGACTTGGTTATAAGGCAGTGAAAAAAGGATGAGGGAATTTTTCACAAAACGTTTAAGCCTTGCCATTACACTAGTCATGTTTGTTTTTGGCGTCATGATGGCAACAGTCCTAGTTGTTGCTGTTATAACTTTTGCTTTACAGCATTTAGGGATTATTTCAGACAATAGTCAGCTTCCCGTATTCCCGCTCATTGCCTTTTTAGGTTTTTGCATTTTACTTGGGACTTCCCTAACAGCCTTTCTCAGTAAGAAAGCATTAAATCCTATTCGGACGGTAATTGATGCAACCCATAAAGTAGCCAGCGGGGATTTCTCTGTACAAGTTAACATAAAGGGAATAGGCGAATTAGAAGAATTATCTCATAGCTTTAATAAAATGACCCAAGAGCTTTCTGGAATTGAAACATTACGAAGTGATTTTGTTAATAATTTTTCTCATGAATTCAAAACACCTATTGTTTCATTACGCGGTTTCGCAAAATTACTAAAAGAAAATAACTTAACGGAAGAGGAAAGACAAGAATACCTTGATATAATCATTACCGAGTCTGAGCGCTTAGCTGCACTCTCTACAAATGTACTTATCCTATCAAAGTATGAAAATCTCGAGATTATTACCGAAAAAACTCCATTTCGATTAGATGAGCAAATTCGAAAAACGATTGTATTGATGGAACCAAAATGGTCCGCAAAAGATATAGTCATAGATGTCGAGCTTGATGAAGTTACTTTTCACGGAAATGAAGATTTAACTCAGCAAATTTGGCTAAATCTTTTAGATAACGCTATTAAGTTTTCCGAAATAGGCGGAAACATAACAATACATCTCACTAAGTTCAAAGAAGAAATTTGTTTTTCGATTCAAGATAATGGTCCTGGAATGGATGACCATACAAAAAAACGTCTTTTTGATAAATTTTATCAAGGCGATACCTCTCATTCCCAATCGGGAAATGGTTTAGGATTAGCACTGGTAAAGAGAATCGTCGAACTATGTAACGGGAAAATTTATGTGGAGAGTGAAAAAGGAAAAGGGAGTATTTTTATGGTGAGGCTCTAAGCTTGTTTGAAGATGGCAAAAAGATAACCAATTAGACAGTAGCTAATCCGTTATCTTTTTGCCATTTTTTCTACCTGACATCGTATTTGATAAAATTTACTAATTAATGGATGATTCAGTGTCTTTCTATCTATATTACTTAATCTCCTTTTTCCAATCCTCCTATCAAACATAGCAAAAGCTCTAATAAATTCATTCTCAGAATGTAAAGCATGTTCTATAGAAAGAGCGCAATAATCAAGAAAGGATTGATAGACATATCCACTATCCATTATATTTGCAGTAAAGAGGCTTTGTTCCGCCTCTTCAGACCATTCTGGCTTTTAACTTACTCCATTGCATCTGCTATTCCTCTCTTTTAAAAACTATCTTCATAACCTTATTATAGTTGCAGCTAAAAATAAAAGAGGCACATTTAATATGAGTATGTGCCTCTTATATCCGACTATAAAACTATTTTATCCCCAAATCTCTTTCGCTACATCTACAATATATTTTAATTTATTCCATTGTTCTTCTTCTGTTAAGATGTTTCCATGATGGGTTGAAGCAAATCCACATTGCGGGCTGATACAAAGCTGTTCAAGAGCAACGTATTTAGAAGCCTCTTCTACACGTGCTTTGATTGCTGCTTTATCTTCTAATTCACCCGTTTTGGAAGTGAATACACCTAAAACTACTTGTGGTCCTCCATTTGGCACAAATTCAAGTGGGTTGAAACCACCAGAACGCTCATCATCGTACTCCAAGAAGAAGCCATCTACTTTTTCCTTCGCAAAGAAGCTAGGGGCGATTTTATCATATGGACCTTCAAACGCCCAAGTAGATTGATAGTTTCCACGGCAAAGATGTGTTGTTACGATTAAATCTTCTGGCTTTCCTTCTAGAACACCATTCACAACGAGTAATGCTAAGTCGATTAATTCTTGTCTTTCTAACTCACTTTTTGCAAATGGCAGCTTTGGAGCACAAAGTCCTGCAATATATACATCGTCAAATTGTAGATAACGGCAGCCTGCCTCATAGAATGCTTGAACAGCATCACGATAAGCTTGGATAATATCATTGGCATAATCTTCAATATCCGGATAGATTTCTTCATTACGGATACCGGCATTGAAAAATTGGTTTGGACTTGGAATGGTCATTTTTGCAACGGCACGATCGCCCACAATCTCATAGAATTCCTTAAAATCTTTTAAATGAGGATGATCAGGATTAAATGATACTTTTCCTGTTACTCGCACATCGTAAGCTTCCGTTTCAACCCCATTAAATTTATAACCATGGTCAGGTACATAGCCTTCTACTCCTGTTAAATGCTCCATGAAATCAGTATGCCAGAATCTGCGGCGGAACTCTCCATCCGTAACTGCTTGAAGACCCACCTCAATCTGCTTGTCCACAATACGTTTAATTTCTTCTGTTTCTACTGCACGTAGCTCTTCTGCTGAAATAACTCCATCTGCAAAATTCTTTCTAGCATCATGAATAGATTGAGGACGCAGTAAACTTCCTACGTGATCTGCTCTAAATGGTGCTTTAATAATCGTTTTTGTCATGTGAATCCCTACCTCCGTAAATTTCTTCTCTCTTTTTAATATTAGACTTTTCAGAAAAATATATATATTATTATGTATAGAAAAATCTCGGTTGTGACTTTCGTCATGCTAGAATCTATAACTTGTTTAAATGTAACATGAAAACAAGTTGATGGAAATACGAAAAATTTAAACTCTTGTGATTATTTAAACTTTTTTAAGTTATTCTACACTATTTCCCACAAGATTACTAGCCAATAAAAAGGAAAAAAATAGACACAAACTATTATCGGACTTAATAATTTGTGTCTATTTACTTTATATTTTTACTATTTAATATTCAAATCATGATGCAATGACTCAGATGGAATTGGATTAAGAGGAACCTGCCCCTTTGGTACTGGCTCTTTTACATACACAAAGTCTCCTGTTCCATCTTGAGCGCTGCCTGTTGCCCATAGACCTTCTGAAGAAGCATCTCCTTCTGATAGATTCCAGAATTCATACGCTTCTGGCTGAGATTCTTTTTCTGCTTCCGGAGGGAAGCTAGCTGGAACAACTACACCATTTTTAGCTTCTAATTCCTCGATTGCTGCTAGCCATTGATATTGATGGTAACGGTCACGCGCTAACATTTTTCTAAATGTGGCTCTAACTCCTTCATCAGTTGTCATATGATACAATCTTGCTACCTGTAAGCGTCCTTGGCTTTCTGCATGTAAATTTGAACGCATATCGGCTAAAAGATTTCCACTTGCGACAATATACGATCCATTCCATGGTACCCCATTAGAATTAGTTGGCATGCCGCCCAATCCACTTACAAGCAGATGTTGTGGATTAATTCCCCCCATAATGGCTGCAACTGCTGGATCTTTCGCTGCTTCAGCCTGATCCTCAGGTGATGCACCATCTAGTAGCTGACTGATTAAAGAGCAAAGCATTTCAACGTGACCAATCTCTTCTGTTCCTATATCCATGAGCATATCCTTATATTTTTCTTCTCCGCGACAATTAAAACCTTGGAAAAGATATTGCATCATTACGGTCATTTCACCGAATTGTCCTCCAAGCACCTCTTGAATTTGACGTGCTAACATTGGATCTGGTCTGTCCACTTTCACTTCAAACTGTAATTCTTTTTGATGACGAAACATGACGCTATCTCCTCCTTGACTTTTCATATTGCTGTTCGCTTAAGATGTACCCCGTCTCAAAACTTAATAAACAAAAGAAAAAATTTTAATATAGTAAATACTCCTTTACAACACTATCAAATAATTCCATTTTCTATTATTCTTCTATTCGCATAAAGTTTAGTTATTTTCAACAAAAATAAGCCATTTCGCTCAAATAAAACGCTTACATTTAAGAAAAAAGAACCATTGCGATTCTTCTTTGAAGTTTTTACACTATTGTTATATTGGAAAATATTATTTACAAGGGGGAAAGTGAATGAGTAATTTGGCCAAAGATGCAAAAAAGCAATCTCCGCCTTACGATTTCGTACAAATTGCCAATAGTTCTAAGTTCAAGCAATTAATGTCCCAAAAGAAAAAATTTCTAATTCCTCTCACCGTCTTCTTTTTACTCTTTTATTTTATGTTACCAATTTTGACTTCTTACACAACTATTTTAAACAAGCCTGCTATCGGATCGATTACATGGACGTGGGTGTATGCATTTGCACAGTTTATCATGACTTGGGTGTTATCCATGATTTATGTTCGAAAAGCAATGAAATTTGATGAATTAGCTGCTGACATTGTGGAAGAAAACCAGATGGAAGGGGCTAAAAATAAATGAGTCCAATCGCATTAATGTTGTTTGTCATTATCGTCCTCATCACTCTTATCATTACATATTGGGCAGCTAAAAGAACCAATACAACAAGTGAATTTTATACAGCTGGCGGGGGATTAACAGGCTGGCAAAATGGCTTAGCCATTGCAGGGGACTATTTATCAGCCGCCTCCTTCCTCGGAATAGCAGGTGCCATCGCGTTAACTGGGTTTGATGGATTTTTCTATTCGATTGGATACTTAGTTGCTTATTTAGTCGTTCTTTATATTGTTGCAGAACCACTAAGAAATTTAGGAAAGTATACGATTGCTGATATGATAAATGCCCGCTTTGATCAGAAAAAAGTGCGAGGTGCAGCCGCATTAAGTACGATTACCATTGTAATTTTTTATATGATTGCTCAATTAGTTGGAGCTGGCGCCCTTATCCAGCTATTATTGGGAATCGATTATTGGCTTGCAGTTTTAATTGTTGGCATCATGATGACTATTTATGTATTATTTGGCGGTATGACTGCTACAAGCTGGGTTCAAATTATTAAAGCTGTCCTTTTAATGCTTGGAACAGTTGTTATCTCCTTTCTTGTTCTTGCAAAATTCAACTTTAATATCCTTACAATGTTCGACGAAATCAAAACACTTACACCATTAGGAGAAAGTTATATTAATCCTGGCGTGAAGTATACCAACTCTCTCGATACTATTTCTATGATGGCAGCACTCGTTCTAGGAACGGCAGGTCTGCCGCATATACTAATGCGCTTCTTCACAGTAAAAGATGCGAAAACAGCTAGAAGCTCTGTTGTAACAGCAACTTGGGTTATAGGCATTTTCTATATCTTAACCATCTTTTTAGGCTTTGGAGCTGCTGCTTTTGTAGGGGCTGCCGACATTGTGGAAGCAAATGCCGCGGGCAATATGGCAGCACCATTGCTTGCTCACGCTCTTGGCGGTGACTTTTTAATGAGTTTTGTTTCTGCGGTAGCATTTGCGACCATTCTAGCAGTTGTAGCAGGACTTGTATTATCAGGTGCCTCAGCCTTTGCCCATGATATATATGGTCAAATAATAAAAAAAGGAAAGGTTACCGAAAAACAGCAAATGAATGCAGCTCGTTATGCCTCGGTTGCAGTAGCCTTTCTATCCATTATCCTTGCCCTATTTGCTCAAAAAATGAATGTAGCCTTTCTCGTATCCCTTGCATTCTGTGTAGCAGCCAGTGCTAATTTACCAGTTATCATTTTTACAATCTACTGGAAAAGATTTAATACAGCCGGCGCTATATCCGGCGTAGTAACAGGACTACTTACGGCGTTAGTGTTGGTTGCCATCAGCCCGAGTGTACTTAACCCTGAACCTGGTGCTGCTATTTTAACTGGAACTGCTATATTCCCACTAACAAATCCTGCTATCATTTCAATTCCTGCAGGTTTTCTCGGTGCATTTATTGGGACCATCCTCTCCAATAAACGAGATGAAAAGAAATACGCCGAGGTTATTGTGAAAGCAAATACGGGTATGAAGTGATGAAAAAGACACTGACTTTCTGTAACTTAAAAGTTAGAGTAGAGTCAGTTCTTTTCATTTTCCGGGAAATAAAATGACAAAAAGCGCCAAAAGTCGATTACTTCTCCAAGCAATCAACCTTCAGCACTCTCGACTATATCGGCAAACTCCTCTAATGTGGTAGAGTACTTAATATATTTACGCGGTAACAGATAGAGTTCATCCTTTATTCCCTTTTCACTATAGAATTCTGGTGTTGTGGTTAGCCCGAAAGAATAATACTTCTTGACTTCCTCCATTGCCTTAGAATCAATATTTCCATAAGGATAAGACAGTGCAATAACTTCCTTTCCTGTAATTGCTTCGATTTTGTCTTTCGATTCTTTTAGCTCATGTTTATAGTCTGTTGTTTTCACCAAATCAGGATGTGTTGCTGTATGGGATTGAATTGATATAAAACCAGAACTAGCTAATTCTTTCAACTCTTGATTAGATAACCTATTGGCATTTCCGATAAAATCTGCTATAACAAACATCGTTGCTGTTGGGGTAAAATCATCGGTTTTTATCTTTTGAAAAATTTCAAACACTCTTAAATTATTTTTATAACCATCGTCTAACGTAATAAAAATTGGCTTTTTAACTTTATTTATATCCTGCCATCTTTCAAAAGTTAACGGAGTAAAACCATGATCTCGTAAATAAATCATTTGCTTTTCAAAATTTGCTGGAGTCACATATAATTCTTTTGAACCTTGTCCATGAAACTCTTCAATGGAATGGTACACCAAAATCGGAATCTTTGTTTGCGCAATGCCCATAGAAGGTAAAAAAGGAAATAAAAAAAATAACAGCATTACAGTTTTTTTCATCATTCATTCCTCATTTTGACAAAGATTTATAGGGAGGTTACCTCAAAGATAGAGATAACTCCCCTATAAATTAATGCATATTATTATTTATATTCATTTGCTGCTGCATCATTGGAGCTCCTTGTGCAGGTGCAAATCCGTTTAAGATATTTTGCATATCTTGAGCAGCCAGCTGAGGAACTTGATAATAATGATGCTTGTTTTGGTATAAAGATACTTCATAAGCCATTTCCAAACAGTTCGGAATAGAAGCTGCAATAACTCGACGTACAACCGGATTAGTTGTTTCAGCTGCTGCCACTGTTTTCATAGAAGCAGAAGCTTTTAATGCACTAAGCATTGCAACTGCAGCTTGCTGATCACTCATTTCCGTCACATTTTGAATTGGCTTTGCAGGAGGCATCTGGGTCATTCCAAAGATGAAATCATTATTTTCTTTCATCATATATGGTTCAGTTCTCTTTGCAGGAGGTTGTCCAGTTTGAAAACACTCTAATGTTAAATTGTACTCTTCTTGAATAAATTGATATTGTCTGTTTTGAATATCTCGTAATTCTGGATCCTGAATATGGTTTCCTAACAATTTATACAAATTCATGGTATTTATTGCTCCAACTAGTACTTCATGAACATCAAACATTTCATGTCCGCCATGATTCATCGCTTGTGGAACTTGACCTGTTTGTAGATTTTGGTGTACTTGCTGTCCGTTTTGCAACAATATAATCTCCTCCTGTAAATGGATTTTAAACAACAGGATTAGTATGGTGAACGTTCTGGAAACTATACGCTTAAAAATTGTTAATAATCGACAATGATAGAACTATTGCTTTGTTAATTTTTACTAGAGACTAAAGGTTTTAAAAACACTAAACCATGGATTTTTTTCTTTCTTTTTATCCATCCTATCACTAGGAGGTGTCAAGATGCCTAGAAATCAAGTTCAAGTAAATGTTGATCCAAATATGGATGGTCCACGTGAAGGGGTAATTGCGGACGCTGATGGAGATCAGTTAGGAATAAGTAGAGATACAGAAGTTGAAACCACTGCATTTCATGTCAAGCAATAAAAAAAAGATCCTGAATTAACAAAATTTAATCAGACTTTTAAAGATAAATGAAAGTAGCACGAAAATTAGCAATTGTATGGAGGAAAAAATGAATAATTATTTGGATACGATGGTCACTAAAGTGAAAGATTCCATTATTCAGGCAGCTGATTCGGTTCGAAAAGGTCTTTTCACCTTAACGGGTGAAACTTCTCTGTCCGTAAATGAACTGGCAAAATATATAAAAGAAAATAAGGAAACAAAAACAGAAAGCAAATATTTATTAGGCAATTATTATTACTTCAGTCATTTACAAGAGAATGGCATTCGTTATTATTTAGAAACAAATGGAGATTTCATCCTACAGTTGGATGCGAGTTCAAAAGACCAAGTATTGATCGCCTATCGTTCATACAAGGACAAGCTTTCTATAAATACTCCCGTGAAATTTCCAAAGATTTGATAAAAAAGGGTAAAAACAGGAAGGAGTTAACTTTCCTGTTTTTACCAATCTTTTCATTCGACTTTTCCTTCCCAGTTTTGCATACCACCAATGACATTTACTACCCTATATCCATATTTATTTAATATTTGAGCAGCCTGATTACTTCTTCCTCCCGATTGACATATAATAAAATATTCTTTTTGTTTATCTAATTCATGCAATCTAAATTCAATAAGACGCAAAGAAATATTTATTGCTTCAGGAATTTTCCCTGTCGCTACTTCCGCTGGTTCCCGAACATCAATAATCGAGACTTTCTCTCCACTCCGTAATTTGCTATTTAATTCCGTTGTTGTTATTTCTTTCATTTCATTTACCCCTTCCCTCGAAAAACTAATTTTAGATAAATAAATTCACATGGCCATCCTCTGCTTCAGCCAAATAGGCAGCAACACCAGCATAATCAATCCCTTTTAACAGCTCTTCTTCTTTTAATCCAAGTAAATCCATTGTCATCGTACATGCGACAAGATTTACCTTCTGTTCCTGCGCCATTGCTATTAATTGGGGAAGTGTCATTGCCTGATGCTGTTTGATAACATGTTTAATCATCTTAGGACCAAATCCTAAAAAGTTCATTTTGGATAAACCCATTCTATCTGCTCCCTTCGGCATCATTTTTCCAAAGAGCTTTTCTAACAATCCCTTATTTACTTTTATATTCTCTTTTTTTCTTAAAGCATTTAATCCCCAAAAAGTATGAAAGATAGTGACTTCATGATCATAAGCAGCTGCACCATTAGCAATTATATAGGCAGCCATCGCTTTATCATATTCACCACTGAATAACACAATCGTCGTTTTCGTTGTCATTTTATCTCCCTCTCCTAATTACCTTTACCCCTATAGGTATATAATCATCTAAAATTATAAGCTCTATAGGTTCTAGAGCTTTTTATCTTTGTTCATTATCTGCTTTTGACTAACAGATTTACTGCTTCCTTAATTACATCATCCATTCTTTCTCCGTTTTCCTGGGCTTCTACCACACAGTCAACTAAGTTAGTGCTCACAATAACACCCATTGTTCGGTCTACTGCTGAACGAACAGCTGATAACTGTGTAATCACTTCCTTACAATCTTTATTCTCCTCCATCATTTTCAGAATTCCTCTTAATTGTCCTTCCATCCGCTTAACTCTATTTTTTAATTGATCATTATATTCCAAAGAAAATACCCCTTCCATTTGCCATATTTTCAGTTAGTCACTATTATCCTACATTATACATGATTTATTGATCATTATTATAGCCTGTCAAACTAGCTGAAGCGAATATATAGCATGCCTAACTAAAGAGCATTCTTTTTTTCTTTTATTTTTTCTTAATCCAAAATTTAATGGTAGAGCCTACTTGTTCCGTTTTTAAAATTTGATGTCCTACTTTTTTTGTCCATGCTGGCAAATCACTTAATACCCCTCTATCTGTCGCTTGCAACTCTAACACTTGCTTGCTCTCTAATTGATCCATCCCTTGTTTTAATTTCACAATTGGCATTGGACAAGTTAATCCGGAAACATCCAGTACTGTATCAATTTGAAAGCTTTCGTCTTCTCTTATTTCTTCATTTGTTTGGCTGCTTCCTTCCGTTCTTTCTGCCATTTCTGTATCCGCAAAAGCTGAAGAATAGGTTTTCCATCCACCATCAACGTTTTTTACATTAAAACCGTTATTTTTTAATATTCTACTAGCTAAATATCCTCTTAAACCAACTTGACAGCTCACATAAATCGGTTGATTTTTTGGTAATTCAGCCATTCTCTCTCTTATTTCACCTAACGACATATTAAGTGACCCTTCTATATATCCAAACTCTCGCTCAACACTTTCTCTTACATCCAGTAAATAGCCACCGTTTTGCACTATCTGATCTACCTCATGCCATTGGATTTGCTCTAATTCTCCTTCTACAATATTTACTGCCACATATCCTGCCATATTTACAGGATCCTTGGCAGATGAATATGGCGGTGCATACGATAGTTCTAAATTAGTTAGATCTTCTACGGTTAGATTACCTTTAATTGCAGTTGCAATGACATCAATTCGTTTATCGACACCTCCCCTTCCAATTGCTTGTGCCCCATATATTTGTCCTGATTCTTTATCAAATATCAATTTGAAAGCAATAGAAGAACTTTCAGGATAGTAACCAGCATGTGAATTTGGGTGAATATGAACCACCTCATAAGGAATCCCCCATTTTTGGAGTGTTTTTTCATTATTTCCAGTAGTAGCTACTGTTAAGTCAAACACTTTAACAATTGAAGTACCTAATGTTCCTTCGTACTTCTCTTTTTTTCCCATCATATTATTAGCAGCAATTCTACCTTGGCGATTTGCTGGCCCTGCAAGTGGTATCATTGTTTTCTTTCTATTGATATAGTCACGAACTTCAATAGCATCCCCAACAGCATAAATATCTTGATTAGAAGTTTGTAACAAGTGATTTACAACAATACCACCTTGTTCTCCAATTTCTAGTCCCGCTTGTTTGGCTAACTCATTTTCTGGCCTTACTCCAATAGATAGAATGGTCATATCTGTTTGAACTTCCGTCCCATCTTCCAGTACTATGATATCTCCATTGCCTTTAAATTCTTTTACTCCATTTCCTAAAATAAGCGTTATTCCATTTTGCTTAAGATGTGTTTGAACAGGACCTGCCATTTCCACATCCAGTGGACCTAAAACTTGATGCCCCTTCTCCACAATCATTACCTTTATTCCACGGGCAGCTAGGTTTTCTGCCATTTCTACACCAATAAATCCGCCACCTATAATTACAGCACTTTCTGGTGCGTTTTGATCAACAAAGGCTTTTATGCGATCTGTATCTGGTATATTTCTTAGTGTAAATAGTGATTGATGGTTTTCTATACCTAATATAGGGGGAATAATTGGTCTTGCTCCTGGTGAAAGCAACAGCTTATCATAAGTTTCTTCGTATATCTCTTCTGTTTGTAAATTTTTAATCGTGACTTTTTTATTATTCGAATCAATCGATATTGCTTCACTCTGTACTCTAATATCCAATAAAAACTTTTTTGACATTCCTTCCACTGTCTGTACAAGCAACTTACTTCTGTCTTTAATCGTTTCTCCAATATAATAAGGCAGCCCACAATTAGCAAAAGAAATGTGCTCTCCTTTTTCAATCAAGATAATTTCTACTTCTTCACTTATCCTTCTTAATCGTGCAGCAGCTGTTGCTCCACCTGCCACACCACCAATAATAATTACTTTCTTACTCATAAAAAGCTCCTCCTTTATACCATACGGGGTATTATTTTCGATAAAAAAATATACCCTGTGGGGTTTATATGAATATTATAGAGAGCAAACAAAAATAAGTAAAGAAAAAAATGCTAGGTATTATAAAAGACTATTGTTTTTTCGTATAATAGTTCATTAGTAAATATAGCGGTCTAGCTATAACGCTTTACTGTAACAATACTTAAAATTCTTTTCTACGGAACCTTTCCTATGGAATAACGAATAATGGCATACCTAATTATTTCTGGTATGCCATTGATAATTTTATCTATTCTTATTTTAAATCGTTAATAAATTGCTCCACTTCCTCTTCTCTTGTTGCCCAAGAGGTAACAAGCCGAATCGCAGAATGTTCCTTATCAATTTTTTCCCATATGTTGAATTGATAATTCTTCTGTAATTCTATAATCTTATCGTTCGAAACAATCGGAAAAACCTGATTAGTCGAAGATTGGGTTAAAAAACGATAACCTTTCTCGGCTAATGCTGTCGTTAGTCTTTCTGCCAGCTTATTAGCGTGTTCAGCCAATTCGAAGAAAAGAGTATCCTTAAATAACTCATAAAATTGGATTCCTAGCACTCTGCCTTTTGCCAGCATAGCCCCTTTTTGCTTCATATGATAACGGAAATCCTCCTTTAAGGAATCTTTCTTTATCACAAGCGCTTCCCCCATCAATGCTCCATTTTTGGTACCGCCAATATAAAAAGCATCCAGAAGTTGAGGTAAATCACTTAACGTAAGATCATTGTCTTTGGCACAAAGTGCTGACCCTAAACGTGCTCCATCCATATAGAAAAGCAATTGATTCTTCTGACAAAACTCACTTAACTGTTTAAGCTCGCTTTTGGAATAAATCGTTCCAATTTCAGTTGAATTGGATATGTATACGAGTTTTGGCTTTACCATATGTTCATCTGTATGCTCATCAAGTACATGTTGAATTAGACTTGGTGTTAACTTGCCATTTTCCGTATCAACAGTAAGAACTTTATGGCCAGTTGCTTCGATAGCTCCTGTTTCATGAACAAAAATATGTCCAGACGCTGCGGCAATTGCTGCTTCATGTGGTCTTAAAAAGGCAGAGATGGCAATTAAATTAGTTTGCGTTCCGCCAACTAAAAGATGAACATCTACCTCCTCACAATTCAGTTTTTCTTTCAATATTTCAACTGCTTTGTGTGTAAAGGAATCTTGCCCATATCCTATTTCTTGCTGCAGATTGGATTCTAGCAATGCTTGTAAAATTCGCGGATGTGCTCCTTCACTATAATCATTATTAAAACTATACATGGACATAGCCTCCCTTTTTAAAAATATTTTCTCACAAAAAGATTCGTCTTGTCACTAAATGTTTTGGCAATTGTCCTCTCTATCGCGGTTGTCGAATAACTATACGAGGAAATCATAGTTGAAAATGGTTTGGCAAGCCTTCAATGAGAGCTAGGCGGAATATTCAAGAGGAAACGTCAATAGCCAGAAGGGGGTTACAAATGAAACCATTAATCTCATCACCATAAATAAAGGGATTATCACTCAATTTTAAGTAGTAATCCCTTACTAGAATATTATTTTGATATAAACATTTACGTCCAATAGTTACCATTTTGGTAATATCCTACACCGATTTGTGTAAAGTTTTTACTTAGTATATTGGCTCTATGACCGCTAGAATTCATCCACGCTTGAACTACTGCTTGTGCGCTTGTTTGGCCTTGGGCAATATTTTCCCCGGCTGCTTTATAACCAATTCCGTAGGCTTTCATCATATCAAATGGCGATCCGTATGTTGGACTTGTAGGACTAAAGTATTTTTTTGAGCCATATCCATCGATTTATCTCTAGCAACTCTTGATAATTCCCAGTTTTCCGTTATAGCAGGAAGTCCTTTTTTTTGACGTTCTATATTGCAAAGTCGGATTACTTCCCGATCTACAGTTTTAATGGAATCAATATTGGGGATAGTCAATTTTTGATTTGGATAAATTAAACTAGGATTTGAAATCTGTGTGTTCGCAGCAATAATCTCTTTTAAGCCAATTTGATATTTCATCGCAATTTTCCACATTGAATCTCCATTTTTAACGGTATATGTATCAGCAAATACCATCGTAGGGAGTGCTATTAAACATAAAAACAAACTAACCATTGCTATTATTTTCTTCATTTTACCACACCTTCTGAATAATAAGGTGCACACAAAATTTCGTTTTATCCTTCGTCCATTATTTTTTGCTTTCTTTCCCTTTTTTAAATACAAAAAGCAGAAGTTAGCTATACTCCTAACTTCTGCTATCTATTTATTTATTCTGCATCTGCTTTTTTTCTGCGAATGATGATAGAAAGACAAACACCTGCTGCTAAAATAACTATCCCAATCAGTAGATATGTGCCATTATTAGTTGCTGTATTTGGCAAGGAATTTTTTGATTTTCCGTTATTGTCAGCCTTCTCACCGTTATCTCCCATGTCTCCCTTATTATCATTGGGATTCTTATCTGCATTAACTGGGTCTTCTTTATCTGGTTTTTCTGGAGCTTTAGGATCTGTTGAATCCACTGGATTTTCTGGATCATTTGGCTCTTTGGCGCCATCATCCTGATTTCCGCCTGTCTCTTTTTCATTTTTTATGACAATAGTAGTAAGTGGCTCAAGTGTTATTTTTTCTGCTGTTAAAGTGAAACCACTTTTCTCTTCAACAGAATCTTTACCTGCTTCATCATTATCCACTACTACTTTAAATTCGGTTAAATCTTCACTTAATGTCAGCTCCCTAGCTTTTGTATCACCATTTATAAATACATAATAGCTGCCTGTATCGTCTGTTGACTCATTTTTATAGGCAATAACAACATCCTCTTCCTGAATCTCTTGTGCAGCAATCATGGTTACATTAGAATCGACTAAACTCTTTTCTCCTAGTCGAAAAGCATTGCTTGATTTTCTTAATTCAATTAATCCTTTTGTATATTCCACCGTTTCATTATTTACTGGATATACTTCCTTATTGGTGGCTTTGGACCAATCAAACATATTAATGGCATCAGATGAATCATAGGAATCATGAACAAAGTAACCAAACACATTGCCATTTTCATCTGTAAAAGCATCATATTTTTGTTCTGGAATTCCCTCTCCTAGCCATTGCTTGGTTCTTCCATATTCTTGTCCTGCATGTAAAAATGCCGTGCCTTGTGAAGTCAGAATCAATGAGTTTCCAAGGCGAATACGTTTATGAATTTCTAGATCATTTTCTGGAATGGCTGGATCTTTTTTCAAAGCTTTCGCAATAATATCGTAGAGCGGCAGATTATCATGTGCTTCAATATATTGCACCATGTCTCCTGGATTATCTGCTGGCGTATTGGATGGCTGTGCTTTTATATTGTTAAATATCGTCTGAATATTACGAGCTCCGCCAGTGATAAAGCGCGGCTCTCCTTCTGAACCATAACCCGATTTTACCTCATTTCTTATTTCATCAGAGAAAACACCGACATCATCGGTTTTATCCATCCAGTCTTGGTCTGCACCTTTTCCTGCCAAAGATGGGTCTGCTAAATGCCCCGAGAACGTCCTCCACCCTTCTCCAATAAATAATGCATTTGGATTGATGGCTGCCGCTTCATCATAAGCTTTTTGAACAGCTTCATAGGTTGCATCCCCCATCATATCCCATCTCATGCCATCGATTTTAAATTCACGAAACCAATATTTCACTGAATCTATCATTAGCTTTTCCGCCATTTTATGATTTGTAGCTAAGTTATTTCCAAATCCTCCCACAAATTTACCATTACTGTCTTGGAAAAAATAATAATCTGGAACAATATCATTTAATAGACTAGCATTGGACATATGTGTATATACAACATCTAGAACCACTCCCATGCCAGCAGCATGAATCGCATTAATTAGCTCCTTTAATTCTTTAATGCGCAGCTCTGGATCTTTTGGATTTTCCGAATAGGCACCATCTGGTGAGAAATAGTTATGAGGATCATACCCCCAATTATATTCATTTCCTGCTGCCGAATACTCTAATTCCCTTTCTCCCATTCTCGTTTCATCTCCCCAATACCAAGCATTAACTGGCAGGAGTTGGACATGTGTAACACCCAAGGATTTTATATAATCCAGTTTATCAATAAATGCTTTATAAGTTCCAAAGCGACCATTTAAATCTGTCTGAATGGTTGGATCAGAAGTAAAGTCACGAATATGAGCTTCCCATATAATTGCATCCTCTCGTTTTTCATAGCCATCAATCTTCACACTAGTTAAGTTAGCGGGATTGGTTTGACTTAAATCAACAATGGCTGCTTTTCCTACTGTATCGCCATCACTGCCAACCTGTCCCTTTGTGTTAACAGTAAAAGCTGCCATCGATTTAGCATAAGGATCTAAAACTTTAGATACTTTTCCATCATTGGTTACTTCATATTGATAATAATATCCTCTTGTATCTTTGATGCCGAGATCATCTGCTTTCGCTTCGACACTCCATACCCCTTGATCCCCTTGTACTAAATCTAAACTGCCAATTTTCCTTGCTGCATCATTTTTATCATAAAAAACGGCGGTTACCTTTGATGCTTTCGGTGCCCATAATTTTAATGTTGCATCTTTATTATGATATGTGGCCCCTAAATCATTGCCCTCATAAAAGTAATTTTCATCTAACATTTTCCATCCAGATTTGGCTGTAACAGATCTTCCTTGATAAGAGATTGTAAAAGGCCCCTTTTCCGCATCATAAACACCTGTTATTTCCACTGTGGTTTCATTAATAATTTTCACTGCACTAAAATCTATTACTTCTTGGTCCTTATCCACAATAGATAATGCTTGCGCTATATCCTCTTCCACAAGTCCTTTTGTACTGGAAAAAGTTAATTGGATGGTTGTGTCAGACAATAGTTCTCCTGAAACTAAATCAGTTGGTGATTCCCAGTATGGTGAAATATAAACTTGATCATCTTCATTTTTAATCCATAAATGATTATACTCTTCCAATAAAGCGAACCCTTTGTCACCACCAATCTTTTCACCATTTTCACGGTTTACAATAAGAAAGCCAATTTTTTTAGCATTCTCTTTCACTTTTATATCAACATAAGCACCATAGCGATCATTTTTTTCTAATGCTACAGCATCAGTCGGCCAATTAACAGTAGGTGATTCTACATCGTCCCATAACCACAACCCTAACTTATCATAGTTTTGGTCATCTCTTTGATAATGAATTCTAACAGTATTTTCAGCCAGTTCTACTGGCTCAAATAGATGAACACTATCTGAACCTTCTTTAATCCATACTTCATTTAATGATGGATTGTTTATCGTAACGGACTTATCTCCGCTCTCTTTCTCTCCATTCGTTCTGTTTACAACAAGAAAGCTAACCTTTCTAGCATCTGCTTTCAAAGGAATATCAATATATGTACCATACTCATCTTGCTTCTCTTCTTCAAACGCTGCAGCACCTTGTGGCCAATTAGCAGTAGGTGATTCTACATCGTCCCACAGCCATAACCCTAGATCCTGATACTTATTTCCCTCATTTTGATAATGAATTCTTAATGTGTTTTCAGGTATATCTTTTCCATCTGTGTTCTCTGCTTTTACGTTCATTTGATTGAACGAGAAGCCTCGTGTCGTGAACACAAGAACAAATATCGTTAGTATAATGAGTGATTTCCTTAACCAGTGATTCATTCCTGTTCCTCCTGTTCTAAATGTTTTAAGCAACTTGAGCCTCTTACTAAACCTAACTAGTTGTAAAAAAATAAGCGTTTACTTCTTCTAGTGATGTAAAAGTAAACGCTTTCTTTCTATGTGAGATTATAAATATACTAGATTATGAGTGTCAATATTTCTTTTGATTGTTCACGGTAACAGAATTACGAACTAAATAGTTACAGGCATTCCACCTTATAAAATAGACAAAAAAAGGGATTAGAAAGGTTGAGTAGAAAAAATCCATTAATAAAGCGTTTTGGTTTTCATCTTTATGAGGAGTGGATGCGTTTGGCTGATTTTTTCCTACTTTGGCTGATTTTCTCGCTGCTTTGGCTGATTTTTTCTTATTTTGGCTGATTTCTCCCCTTTTTACTGCTATCTATCAATCTAATTAATTAGTTTTCTCCATTATAAGCAAAAAATAAAGATTCTTTTGTTGCTGTTTACCATATAAATAGGTAACTCGGCCAGTAATAAATACTGCCGGTTACCCAAACAAAGATCTACCACATATTAATATCTATTCAACTGCCACATAGCCAGTTTCCGAAACAATCCGTTGGCCTTGCTCTGACACCATCCATTTTAAAAATCCATCAACTTGGGGAGATTTATTATCCTCCAGCGTAATGGCATAAAATTCATTAATGAAAGGGTAGCTTCCATCTTTAATTGTTTCTACTGTAGGAGGTATTCCATCAACAGCAATATTTCTTATTTTTCCATTACGCACCATATCTTCTGAAAAATGCCGGAAAGAGAACCCAATCGCATTTCTTTTATTCTGATAGTCTGCAGTTTCACTTATTATGCCTTCCATTGCATTGACAATATCCTTTGTGGGAGGATCCATTAACGGTTTTCCATCCATAACCCTCAACAATGCAGATTGACTGCCACTTTCTTCTGGTCTTTGAAATGCTCTAATTTTTTCATGTTTTCCACCGACTTCCTTCCAGTTTCTTATTTTCCCAGAATAAATATCCTGTATTTGTTCCACGCTTAGTGTTTCCACTGGATTTTTCGCATGAACAAAAAAGATAAATCCCTCTCTCCCAATTGGTGTAAGCTTTAATTTTACCCCAAGGCTTTCAGCCAATTTAAATTGTTTCTCTGAAGGCTTTGGCACAAATATGATGTCTGCCTCACGATTTAATAAGCGATTAAACGCCTCACTTGTTTGACTTGAAACTACCTCACTTTCCTCTAATGAATACATTTTTTGTGGATAGACTGCTTGAACAAACCCTGCGTATACAGGATAAAGAGCGGTAGAGCCGTCTAATCTTGGAAGATCCCCTTCTATTTTAAATGTTGATTCTTCTTTCAAAAACACAGCTTTTGTTCCCTCTAAAAATGGCATATATTCTGTTAAATCCGTATCTTGACTACTAACAACCTCTAAATTTTTATCAAAATGTTCATAAATTATGTAACCCGCTATCCCGCAGATACTCATGACTAAAATTACTATCCTTGCCCTTTTGACTGCTTTTTTCTTCCCCCATTCAAAGATTAATAGATAAACAGTTACCATATAAAATACAGTAATAATCGGTAAAAACCATAGATAAAATGTACTAGCTGTGAATAAAGTGGTTACCATTGTTGCAATAAATCCAATAAATACGATAAACACCGTCATTATAATTGCTTGTAATACTTTCATTTTTTTCTCCTTTATAATTACAATCTCTCATATATTCGCCTTAATAAATGATTTATTTCAATTTTAGTGTATATTTTCACTTTAATCAATAATTATTTTATTTGCTACAATTCCTTGATTGCTTTGAAATCCTTTAAATAAAAAAAGATGAATCCTGTAAAGAACTCATCTTTAAAATATATCTATTGTTTATGACTCGGATGAAGCTGAAAATATTGGAATAATAAATAGGATAACCAAATGCAGTCACGATGATGTCGAATGTTTTCAAGCAATCCTTTTAGTAAAACCGAGTTCAATGTTTTCTCTTCCAACTGCTCTATAAGTAAAGAAAGCGATTCTTTCACATAATGATCATCTACTTCTTCCATTTTCCCTTTTATATGTTGCAGCAAATCCTCTTTTGTCGCACTTTCTTCAATAACGGACTGGTGCAGCAACTGATAGATACTTTCTGTAAAATATGGTGATTCTGTATATGAAGCTATAATGTCTGTTTTCTCTACAAGCGATTTTGCAAGCCTGTGTAAATCAAAATCAATATATTTATTATGGTTTAATACAATATGAGTATAAGTATTAAGAAACCCTTTAATACTAAATACTAAATCATACTTGATTGCTTGTTTGGATGAATCATATACTTTTCCAATCATATGCTCGATTGTTTTTTCCAGTAAATGATCATAATAAGTAAACTTTCGAATAAATTCATCATTAAACGAAAGCGCTTGCTCTTTAATAAACAATGTCGCAAAACTAGAATTTTCCTTAAATGTATATAATATTTCGTAATAAAAATGATAAAGAATATCATCCACATGATTGACTGCGTAGTCAAGTTTCGCGATGAACTGTTCCATAAAATAATCAACTAAAGCCATAATTAATTCATCCTTTGACTTAAAGGATAAATAGAAGGCCCCTTTAGAAATCCCACAATGTTCCGTTATTTGTTGAACGGAAGTAGCCGCAAATCCTTGTTTTGCAAATAACTCTATCGATTTTTCCATAATCAGCTGTTTTTTTGTCATCTCATTCTCTCCTATGTACTATTGATTGACATATGACTACTTAGTCATTTATTATAAGTAAATGAGTTAGATTAGTCAATAAAGGGAAGGTGTATTATGAAAGGTTTAGTAAATTTTGTGTTAGGTAACAAGCTTGCGGTTTGGTTACTAACCATTATTATTACTGTATCAGGTATCTATTCTGGTACAAGGATGAATATGGAAACCATACCAAATATCTCTATTCCATACTTAACCGTAATGGATGTTTACCCGGGAGCTACTCCGGAGAAGGTGATGGAAGAAGTATCCATGCCGATAGAAAAAGTAGTAGAAAATCTGGAAGATGTTAAAGCTGTCTATTCAAATTCTTATTCGAACATGGCAAATGTTCAACTAGAATATGAATATGGTACAGATATGGATGAAGCAAAACGAGCTTTACAATCCGCTCTGGATAATGTCACCTTACCTGAAGATGCAGAGGAACCTACAATTACAGCAATCAGTATGAATATGATGCCAATTGTAGCGTTAAGTGTCAGCAGTACAGAAGAAGACATTACCGAATTAACATCAACTGTGGAAGATATCATTCTTCCAAAAATCGAAAAGATTGATGGTGTCGCTTCTGCAACTATCACAGGTCAGCATATTGAAGAAGTCGATTTAACATATGACAAAGAAAAAATGGCGCAATTAGATTTAACGGAAGATACTGTTAAAGATATGATTCAAGCGAGTAACTTAGCAGTTTCTTTAGGACTTTACGAGTTTGAAGAAGGCGAACAAGCAGTTGCAATTGACGGGAAATTTATGACAGAAAAAGAACTAAAGAATATGCTTATTCCTGTCACTCCATCTGAACAAAATCCTGCCCCATTCTTAAAACTTAGCGATATTGCAAAAATTGAAGTAGTTGGGAAAGTGGAATCAGTTTCTCGTACAAATGGTAAAGATGCAATCGCCATCCAAATTGTCAAAGGTCAACAAGCAAACACTGTTGATGTTGTTAACAGTGTAAAAGATTTAATTAAAGATGAGCAAAAAAACATTGATGGCTTAGTAATTGATGTTTCTCTCGACCAAGGAGATCCGATTGAAAAATCTGTGTTTACCATGGTTGAAAAAGCAGTATTTGGCTGTTTAATCGCCGTATTAATTATTTTACTATTCTTACGTGATTTTAAATCAACGATTATCTCGATTATTTCCATTCCAGTATCTATTTTCATGGCATTACTGCTATTAAACTGGATGGATATCACGTTAAATATTATGACGCTAGGTGCTATTACGGTGGCAATCGGGCGGGTAATTGATGACTCCATTGTTGTCGTGGAAAATATTTATCGACGCTTGCACCTGAAAGAAGAAAAATTAACTGGCCGCGCGCTTATTAGAGAAGCAACGATTGAAATGTTCAAACCAATCCTGTCTTCTACTTTAGTAACAGTTGCGGTATTTGCTCCATTAATGTTTGTTGGAGGCATGGTTGGAGAATTATTCCGTCCTTTCGCCTTAACAATGGCGTTCTCTCTTGGCGCATCATTACTTGTTGCCATTACAATCGTTCCAGCACTTTCTCATTTCTTATTTAAGAAAAAATTATATAGTGAGAAAACAGAAAGTAATCATAAAGAAGCTGGTAAATTGGCAACTTGGTATAAAGGTATTCTCGAAAAAGCACTTAATCATAAAATCATCACTTCCCTTATCGCTGTTATTTTATTAGCTGGAAGTGTTGCCCTCACTCCTTTAATCGGCTTTAGCTTCCTAGGAAGTGAAGAAGAAAAAACGATGTATATCACCTACACTCCAGAAACTGGTGAACTAAAGGATGAGACATTAAAGAACGTTACAGAAGTAGAAGAAAAAATGCTTGACCGCAAAGATATCGATATCGTTCAATTATCGATTAATGATACAGCTGATGCACAAAGCGCAATGATGGGCATGGGAGCTGGCGGTGCACTTATGTACCTAATCTTTGATGAAGATATGAAAAACTTCCCTGAAGTTCGTGATGAAATTGAGGAATATATTACAAATCTCGATCAATCTGGCGAATGGAAATCCCAAGACTTCTCATCAACCGGGATGTCAACGAATGAAGTCAGCTATACATTCTATAGTGAAGATTTAGATAAGCTGAATGAATCAGTGAAAAAAGTAGAATCTGTGTTAAAAAAGAATGATGGTTTAGAAGATGTTACTACAACAGCTGAAGATGCTTATGTAGAATATACATTTAAAGTAAATCAGGAAGAATTATTACAATATGGGTTAACAGCTGGTCAGCTCCTTGCGACACTAAGCCCTAACAATTCAAAAGATGTATTAACAACGATTGAAAAAGACGGTGAGGAGCTTGATGTTATTGTCCAACAAGAAAAATCAGCACAGCCGAAATCAATCGACGATATGCTAGACACTGAAATTCCAACTGCTACAGGGCAAACAATGCCACTTTCAGAGCTTGTGGATGTAGAAGAAGGAACTACTCTAAATACGCTTTCTCGTAGTAAAGGTGAATACTATGCAACTGTATCAGGAAAAATCCTTGGTGATGATGTTTCGAAAGTAACAAATGAAGTAGATAAAGAAATCGATAAAATCGACTTACCAAAAGGCGTTACAATGGGAGTTGCGGGTGTAACTGCAGATATGAATGAAACATTCACACAGTTAGGTATTGCTATGATTGCTGCTGTTGCGATCGTGTACTTTATCCTTGTTGTTACATTCCGTGAAGGGGTTGCCCCATTCTCGATTCTATTCAGTTTACCATTCGCTGTTATCGGTTCGTTTGTCGGATTGTACCTATCAGGTCAAACCATTTCTGTTTCGGTAATGATGGGGCTCTTAATGTTAATTGGTATTGTTGTAACGAATGCCATTGTATTAGTAGACCGAATCATTCATATGGAACGAGATGGAATGAATATGCGTGAAGCGATTCTTGAAGCAGGATCAACGCGTCTTCGTCCGATTCTAATGACAGCTATTGCAACAATTGGTGCATTAATTCCATTAGCAGTTGGTTCTGGTGGTAGTGGATTAATCTCTAAAGACCTTGGTATTACTGTTATTGGTGGTTTAATCAGTTCTACTTTGTTAACACTTGTTATCGTCCCTATTGTTTATGAAGTTCTTTCCAAACTATTTAAGAAAAATCGTAAAGATATTGACGAAAGCTAATGCTATATGACAAAAGCCAGTGAAGGTTTCTTCACTGGCTTTTGTCTGTCTTCTTTTCCTCTGATTTAGCTATTATAGTGGGATGAATGCTGCTTCTACTGGCTGTTTTTGTAGTTATGGCTTGTATCTCCTTCATGAACGCTACTTCCACTGTTTTTCCTTGCATTTCTGGTTTTCATTTCCCTGATGAACACCACTTCCTTCAGGGTTTCTTGCCAATATGGTTTTCATCCCCTCTATGAACGCCACTTCCACTGTTTTTCCTTGCAATTATGACTTTCATTTCCCTGATGAACACCACTTCCTTCAGGGTTTCTTGCCAATATGGTTTTCATCCCCTCTATGAATGCCATTTCTACCGCTTTTCCTTACAATTGTAGTTTTCATTTCCTTCATGAACATCATCATCCCAAAAAAATGATTGCACAAGTTCTTTCATAAAATAAGCCATTCAGGAAAAACTATTTTCTATACTATAATGGAAAGGGTTTTATCATGAAAATAAATTGTTCCAATGAATATGATCCATTAAAAACAGTAGTCTTAGTTTCTCCTGAATATATGGCTATTAAAGTCCCTATAAATGATATTCAAAAAAAACATGCAAAGAAAAATATTGATAAAAAACTTGCTGTAAAACAGCATGAAATGTTTATAGAAACTCTGCAAAAAAATGGAGTGGAAATAATCCTTCTTCCAGCAGAAGAAAAATACCATGAACAGGTTTTTACAAGAGATATCGGATTCACCTTAGGAAGTCAGATCTTTGTGGCAGAAATGGCACGAGATGCTAGACACGGAGAAGAAAGAGTTTTAATAGATTATTTAAAGAAAAAAGAAATCACTTATACAGATATTAAAGGCAATTTTATTGAAGGCGGCGATGTGATTATTGACGGGAAAACAATTTTTGCAGGCATCAGTCAGCGTACAAATGAAGCAGCTATCCGCCATTTGCAGACCTTGATGCCTTCTTATGATGTCATAGCTGTCCCGTTTACGGATACATATCTCCATCTAGATTGTGTCTTTAATATTCTTTCTCCTACAGAGGGATTAATTTTTCCAGGAGAATTTCATAAAGAAAAAGAAAAATTACTGCGAGAACGATATGATTTTATTCACGTAAGCGCTAAAGAGCAAGAAACATTAGGTACAAATGTATTATCCATTGGCAACAAAAAGGTAATTAGTTTACCTATGAATGAAGGGGTTAATAAAGAATTGCAAAAAAGAGGGTATGAAGTACTCGAGGTTGATTTTTCCGAAATCATTAAATCTGGTGGGTCCTTTCGTTGTTGTTCCATGCCCTTACTTAGAGAATAGGTAAAGGTAAATTTCATCAGTGGGGAAAAATCCCCGCTGATTTATTCTAGTTAAGTTTATATCTTCCGGTCCGTTAACATTTCCTTTAGATTTCGCAAACTAATTTCAATGCTTTCCAATGGAGTTCTTCTAGTTGCATCCTGTTCAATAATCCACCATTGGATATCTGCGTCCTCTCCTTTTTCAAGAATTGCTTGAAAATCAATACTTCCTGTACCTACCTCAGCAAAGAATTGTTCTTCATCTGTTGTCATATCCTTTAAATGAATAAGCTTCATTCTATCTTTATATGTATCAATCCATTTTGCTGGGTCATAATCTCGCTTCGAAAGCCAGTATACATCTGGTTCTGCAAAAACTAATGTAGGATCTGTATCTTCCATTATCGTGGCTAATGCCGTTCTTCCATCACGCAATGTATCTAATTCAAAATCATGATTATGATAACAAAGAGATATCCCTGCTTTTCGACATTCTGCTCCTGCCATATTCAAGAAAGCAATTAGTGATTGATAATCCGCTTCTGTTCTTTTGTCTGGTAAAAGATAGGGACATACTAAAAATTTACTCCCTAATACTACTTGATCTTGAATAACCTGAGAAAGATCGCTCTCCAAATCAACTAATGGTACATGGCATGCTGCTACTCGTAAATTTAGTTCATCCAATAATTCCTTTAATTCTGCTACAGGAATTCCCCCATATCCAGCAAGCTCTACTCCTTGAAATCCAAGATCCGCCACTTTACGGAGGGTTCCGCGAAAATCCTTCTCACACTCATTTCTTAACGTATACATTTGGATGGCAATCGGTATATTCCTCACTTGTACTTCCTCCTCCTTGTTATTCCTTTCCCCCAACTACTCCCTAAAGGGATAGTCAGACAAAATAAGCACTCCCTATCATTGTACATGAGAACGTTATCATTTTGCAGATTAATATGGTAAATCGCTGATTTTTTTGGTAAAATGAGCAAAAATCAATTGGAGGTATATGCCTTTGGAAAACCATATCAGAAAAGTGATTGACCAAACGGAAAAGGAATTTAACATAAAGGTGCTTTATGCATGTGAATCCGGAAGTCGGGCATGGGGCTTTCCATCCAAGGATAGTGATTATGATGTGCGGTTTATTTATATTCATCAGCCAAACTGGTACTTATCGATTGATCGCGGCCGAGATGTAATCGAGATTCCAAACCATGATTCATTATCAATCCCTGTTGATCCCTTATTAGATATGAGCGGCTGGGAACTAACTAAAACGCTTAAGCTTTTTCGCAAGTCCAATCCCCCGTTATTAGAATGGTTACGCTCTAATATGGTATATTATCAGCGTTTTTCAACCATCGATAAAATGAAAGAACTAGAAAAAGAAATATTCTCGCCTGCTTCCATTATCTATCATTATTTAAATATGGCAAAAGGAAATTTTCGAGAATACCTACAAGGAGATACAGTTAAAATCAAAAAATATTTTTATGTATTGAGGCCAATTTTAGCAGCAAAGTGGACTCAAATATACCAAACGGTTCCGCCAATGGAATTCGAAACATTAGTACAAGAACTTATCCCTGCTGGTGACCTTCTTACAAGTATTATAACTTTATTAGAAAGAAAAAAATCTGGCGAAGAATTATCACTCGAACCACGAATCAATCTTATTAATACATTCTTAGAAAGTGAGATTTACCAGCTAGAAGCGTACGCAAAAGGGTTGCAAAAAAATTCGGAAGATCCAACCGAACAATTAAATGAACTATTTCGATTTTCATTAAAAGAAGTCTGGAATTATTAAAAGAGGTCATTGAAAAAGCGTTTATGTGAGAACAACACTTTTTCATGACCTTGTTTAGTTACTACCTAGTTCTATTTAAAAAGTAATTGCTTTTGCATATGCAAGTGGTTAATATGAAAGCTAAATATAAAGGAACAACTGAATGCTAGTCCTTAAAATATGGATTCAAATGAATTAGCACTTCATTAATATTATCGTGCTTTGCCATTAATTTCTTTTTTATTTTTCTAGATAAATCATGACCTTCCTTAATGGTTTTATCGTAATCGATTGAGATACGTAAATCGACTAATATATAGTGACCATGTTCTCTAGCACGGAGTCGGTCAATTCGCTTTACTTCAGCAAATGAAGAAATTATGTCATGATACTCTGCTAAAATTGCCAAATCTATATTCCGCTCCAGTAAAATATCAAAAGCTTCACTTACCATTTCCTTCGCAATTTTAAAAATCAAATAAGCAACAATGATCGTTGCCATCTTATCTCCATAAAGAAATAAATGTATATTCAACTTTTCTCCAAGGATAGAGAAAAGAACACCTATTGCTGCTGCAATGGATGCCACAATATCAGCCTTATGATCATAAGCAATTGCTTCAATTGCTTTACTGCTTTGTTCCTTCGCAATCCTCTTACTATATCGATATAATAGCACTTTCGAAATATAAGAAATAACAGCAACCCACATTGCAATCATACTTGGTGTTGTGATGGGATGGAATAACCCAATTATTACTTCATATACCAAGTAGATAGAGACACATAAAAGAATCATACCAACAATACCAGATACAATTATTTCTGCCTTACCATGTCCATATGGGTGTTCCTGATCTGCCGGTTTATTCGCAATTTTAATAACGACTAAAACAAGAACAGAGGCAAACACATCTGCAGCTGAGTGAATCCCATCGGCAAAAACCGCATCACTATTCCCTATCCAACCCACTATTATTTTCCCAATTGTTAAAATAATATTACTAATTACACTAATCCAAGCTACTCGTTTGGCTAGCAATTCTCTCGATCCCAAATCTCATCAACCTCTTTTATTTTCCAAAAATTTCAATACACTTAAAAAGTCAACTTAAACATATTAGCAGAAAAGAAAGCAGTGGGTCTAGAGAAAAAAAGTTGCCTTCTTACAAATTAATCATTTACTTTTCTTTACGAATGTATTCGTTTGTGGAATAAATCAAAGTAAGAAAATAAGTTATAAGATAGATTGTTTTCTAAGTTATATTCTTTATGGATGATTATTTTTGGATAGTTATGTTGCGAGGAATGAAGCTAACATTTAAATTCAAGTTGGTTTAAATACGGTCAATAAACCAAAATATAATATTATATCAGTCAAAGTGAGGAATTTATCAGCCGCTTTGGATTTAATAGCTAATGTGAGACGGATTTCAGCCTCTGCGAGCGGCTTTTCAGCCAAACTATGGAATTTATCAGCCAAAGCGCAGGGGGAATCAGCCAAACTTGAAAAATATCAGCTAAAACTGCAGAGATATCAGCCAAACTAAGATAATTTCAGCCAATACTGCAGGGGGAATCAGCCAAACTTGAAAAATATCAGCTAAAACTGCAGAGATATCAGCCAAACTTGAAAAATATCAGCCATAACTGCAGGGATATCAGCCAAACTTGAAAAATATCAGCCATAACTGCAGGGGGATCAGCCAAACTTGAAAAATATCAGCCATAACTGCAGGGGGATCAGCCAAACTTGAAAAATATCAGCCAATACTGCAGGGGAATCAGCCAAACTTGAAAAATATCAGCCAATACTGCAGAGGTATCAGCCAAACTTGAAAAATATCAGCCAATACTGCAGGGATATCAGCCAAACTTGAAAAATATCAGCCAATACTGCAGGGATATCAGCTAAACTTGAAAAATATCAGCCAATACTGCAGAGGTATCAGCCAAACTTGAAAAATATCAGCCAATACTGCAGGGGAATCAGCCAAACTTGAAAAATATCAGCCAAACTTGAAAAATATCAGCCATAACTGCAGGGGAATCAGCTAAACTTGAAAAATATCAGCCAAACTAAGATAATTTCAGCCAAACTCCCAATTTTTCAGCAAATACCATAAATAACTACTAGCCCCTGCTTATTTTAGCATGGGGCTTCTCTTTCCTTAGATTACAACTTACGGGCATTTTTTATTATATTTTTTTGGGTAAAACTATATTTATTGCTGATTTTTTTCCAATAGTAGAATAACCAAAGTTTTATTTTTTGCCATTTATATATATTTGCTTTTGTATACTGCAATTCTTGCCAAGCAGAATCTAATTTATTTGCCTCTAGTAATCTTTTACTATAGTCCAATTTTAATTTTGACAAATACAAATCGATATAAGGAACTTCTTCTTTATGAAGCAAATTCTCTAACGAATAAATGATCGGATAGCGATTTAATATGGTCAAATCCATGCATACACTGTTTTCTAACCCGCGATAATAAATGGCATAGCTTTCATTGATATAGGCAATCGAATAGTTCATCCCAATTCGTAACCACATATCTTGATCTTCTCCAAGAGGCTCTCCTTCTTTAAATAAACCTATTTTATCAAAAACTTGCTTTCGGACTGCGATTGCAGAAGAAATGATTGGTAAATCCTTTAATGTTTTTTCAACATAGTTTGTAAATATCCCTTCCCACTTTTCAGGCGTTTGATAAATAGATGGGATTATTTTCTTTTTTGTCGGCAGAACGATTTCATAGCTTGTTGCATAAGCACCGCATTCAGGATATTTATCTTTTAAATATATAATTTTCTCAAGAAAACCAGGTTTCCACTCATCATCTGCATCAATAAACGTAATTAATTCAGCGGTAGCGGCAAGTATCCCCTTGTTTCTAGCTGCTGAGGCACCTTTGTGTTCCATCTTAAGTACCTTAATCCGATCGTCGGCCCAAGTTTCCGCTCTTTCAACACTGCCATCTGTTGAACCATCATCTACAATAATAATCTCAAAATCTTGAAATGTTTGCGAAAGAATGGATATAATTGTTCGTTCAATATATTGTTCTTTATTATATAGCGGAATAACTACTGAGACAGCGACCATCTTGCACCCTCCCAATTTTTCATCGCTAGTGATTGTGCAGCCTTTATCGATAGTTTTGGATACCTATATTGGCCAGCTATAATTTGTTCAAGTGCATGCCATATACTTTCCTCTTCAAAGGAATGGGATGGAATAATATACTCTTTATCTGCTTGAATTTGCTTGGCCCATCCATCACATTTAGGATGATAAGAAAGAATGATCGTCGGTGTATTTGTAATATAGCCAAATACAGAGCTATGAAGTCTCATCCCAATCAATCCTTTTAAGGAGGCAATGGTTCGAAGAGTGTTTATTGGATCCTTATCATAAGACAGATGCTTAATAGGAATTTTTGTGTGTAATTGGTCGATGACTTCACGGTGAATGTCTTGATCTCCAAAAAGAGGATGGCCATTAAAATCAATAAAGACTAACTCTTCTATTTCCTCCTGGTTAAGTCCATTTAAAACATTGACTATTTTTTTCATTCTCGTCTTTTCAATACTTGTATCTCCACCAATATATCTCTCATAGTGACATAAGGAAATTCCTAAACCTTTTCTAGCATGCAACCCATTAAAATTTTCACCAACTACAAGTGGTAAAAGGACTGCTAAATCAAATGTTAATTCTACATTTATATCGGAAGAGAAAGAACGAATTAATTCATAGCTTTCTTCATCTCTACAGCCAATATAATTAAATTTTTCGATAAGCTTTTTACATGCACCTTCAGCAGCCGAATCTCTAAATGGTCCAAAGGATACCCCAATTGCAGCTGCTCCTTTCCCTCTATTTAAATCGATTAAATCGCTATCTCTTGTCATTTTATCTGTCGAATGAAAAACAGAGCCGCCGCCAAATAAAATAAAATCACTCTCATAACAATGCCTGTACAAACGAAGTAAGTTTTCATTACGTTCTTGTTCTTCTTGAACAAAAAGTGCTTCCATTTCTGCATTCAATGGCAGAACAGGCTTTTGTATACATGTCCCATAGATTTTATCCCCAGATAGAAATTTCCGGCTTCCCCAAGAGGATACTAGTAACAATGCATCATCTCCGCCATTCTGTTCTCCATAATAACCTGAAAGAATAATCTTACTCATCTAAGTGCTCCTCCTACCTCTCATATCTCTTAATAGTATATGGACAATCCATAAAATGGTGACTAGCAGTTAACATTTGGACCATTTGCTATGGTCCGATTTATGGGGGACAAGAATAGTATATATAGTAAACATTAGGGAAAGGACATGATGCTGATGACATTAAAGAAGAAAAAAAAGATACTTTTTATTACAAAAAATTGGGAAAATGGGATAGAAAGAAATACGTATTATTTAACAAAAGAATTAAAAAAATACGTTGATATAAGAACCTGGGAGGAAGACGGTAATATAAGTGAAACATTACAGAAAATGAACTTTCAGCCTGACTTTATCCTAGTAAATGATTTACGACCTACCCGATCACCAAAAGTAACTGGACTAAAGGACTGCAATATTCCGTTCGGGATTATCATGCATGATTTAAAATACCAAATGGATCAAAGAAGAGCATTCATTAAAGAAAATAATGTGAAATATATTTTTACCCATTATAGAGATTCTTTTTTGGAATGGTATCCAGAATTTAAAGATAAAATGATATGGTTTCCCCATTATGTAAATATTGATGTATTTAGTGACTTCAAGCAACCGAAAACAATTGATTATTTAATGATGGGTGCTGTCCATCCTACTATTTATCCATTACGTCAAAAAATTCTTGATCAAATGAAAAGTTTATCAAATTTCACCTATCATGAGCATCCTGGCTATTTACACCAACAGTATGATGAGAAATCGTTCAAAGTAGCGAGCAGCTTTGCACAAGAACTGAACAAAGCAAAGATTTTTTTTACTTGTGATTCCATTTATCATTATCCTGTAATGAAATATTATGAGACTTTAGCTTGTAATACTTTATTACTAGCTTCTTGCACAAAAGAGATTAAAGATTTAGGATTCATTCCTGGTGTTCATTTCATTGAAATCGATGAGGAGAATTTTATGCGAAAGGCACAATATCATTTAAGAAATTATGAAACATTAGGGAAAAAAATTGCTTTAAATGGCTATAAAATGGTAAGAAAAAAACATTCTGTACAAGTTCGAGCGCAGCAGCTCCTTGATCATATTGAAGAGATTCTTGCTAAGGAAGGGGGCAATGAACAATGAGAATATTATATCTTGGTTATTTGGGCGTTAATAACATTGGAGATGAAGTTTGTTATGAAGCATTCGCTCAAGCTTGCAAAAGATGGCTTCACGAAGACTATACTTTATTTTCCTACCCAATTAATTCTTCTAAAACCCTAAAAGAATTATATGGAGAAAAACCATTTGATATCGTTATTCTAGGAGGAGGCTCTTTATTTCAAGGCAATTTCTTTATCGATTTGGCATTAGAGGCAATCGAAATGAAACTTCCTCTATATTGCTATGGAACAGGCATTGATTATATGACGGAAGAAACAGTTGAATCCTTTAAAAGGGGTGAATTTCAGTTATCCTCCACCACCTTCAATAATAAAGAGATTAATAGAGATAAAATAAAAAAAGTGATTGAATACTCCACATTCGCAGGTCTTAGAGGACCACTTACACAGAAGTATATAAAGACTTTAAATCCTTCGCCAACGAGTAATTACCAGATAATTGGTGACTCTGGGATGCTATTTACACCCCAAGAAGACGACTATATAAAAAGTAAATACTTGCAGGATCAGGATAAAAAAATAATTGCGGTCAATTGGGGAACCACCCAAAACATCCTTTTTGGCTACGATGAATATAAACTTAAAAATCAAATTATTAAAGCATGTACCAATCTTTTAAAAAAAGGATATCAAATTGTTATTTTTCCAATGTGGGATTTAGATGTCCCTCACTGCAAGGAACTATATGAGAGCATAAAGAAGAAAGGAAAAGTCACATTCATTCCAGAAGTTTGCACAGCTTCACAAATTTATTCTTTCTTATCGCTTTGCCACTTTTCTCTTAACTTAAAGCTGCATGCAAATGTACTTTCTGCATCAAGCGGTACCCCGTTCTTCCAATTAGCTTATCGCTCAAAGGGTGTAGATTTCGCCGCCTCTGTCCACCAATTACCTTATACGTTACTAACCAATACGGAGAAACTAGCTGAAACGATTGAAAACAAAGAATTTTATTTAACAAGCAATAAAAACCGAAAAAAGCTTAGATTAGCAAAAGAGAGAATTGTCGCAAGACATAAAGACTTTATCTTGTCATTAAAAAAGTAATTTAAAAGGGATGTTCCTTTTCTGCGGAACATCCCTTTTATACATATAAAAAGTTGCGTATAACCGATGATTAACAAAAAAATAAAATAGAAGCTCTTTAAACCTTTCCCTTTTATGGAGCCATTCTCTAATAAAGGGAAGGAAAGCTTCTATTAATCGGCTGATTTTATTTTTCATAATCATTTATCTGTTTTAAGCATAGCTCGTAAACGTCCACTTTTTGATACAATCTATACCATTCCACTGTATAATAAACAGTCTGATCAATATTCCATTTGGGATGCCAATCTAAATAATACTTTGCTTTATTTATATCTAAACTAAGAAGCTTTGCTTCATGTTCTGCGGAATAAGAAGGTTCTGCTTCCCATGTGCCACCATTCCAGTGTTCCACAATTTTTTCGGCTAGCTGTTGTACGGTTATCACACTATCTGATTCTGGTCCAAAATTCCAGCTTTCCGCGTATTGTGTTTTTCCCTCGTATAGATAGGCACCAATTTTTAAATAACCTGAAAGCGGCTCTAATACATGCTGCCACGGACGAACAGAATGAGGAGAGCGTAATTTAATCGCTTGATCAGACATTAAGGAACGAACGCTATCAGGAATAATGCGATTTTCCGACCAATCCCCTCCTCCTATTACATTTCCTGCTCGTACAGAAGCAATTAACTTACCATGCTTAGAATATGACTCAATTGGAAAGAAGGAATGCTGATAAGAAGAGATTAATAGTTCACAGCATCCTTTACTGGAACTATACGGATCATATCCTCCCATCGGGTCTGTTTCACGATAGCCCCATACCCATTCTTTATTATCATAACACTTATCACTCGTTACCATTACACCTGCTTTTACAGAAGGTGACTTTCTGATTGCTTCTAACACTTGCATTGTCCCCATTACATTCACTTCATACGTATAGACAGGGTCTTGATAAGATTGCTTCACTAATGGCTGTGCTGCCAAATGAAAGACGATTTCAGGTTGATATTCTTCAAAAACTGCTTGTAGTTTAGCAGCATCACGAATATCTCCCCTAATATCCTTCACTTTATTGTTCAGTTTTGCTAATTTAAATAAACTCTCTTCTCCAATTGGATCTAAAGAATAACCAATTACATTCGCGCCAAGCTTCATTAACCAAATAGCTAGCCAGGAACCTTTAAAACCAGTATGACCAGTTATTAGAACCGTTTTATTTTTATAAATTTTTCGCCAATCAGTTGTCATAACTAACACCTCCATTCCCACTAATGAAAATGATAATAACTTTTATACCAGGCAATGGTTTTCTTTATCCCCTCTTCTATGGAAACAGCTGGAGTCCATCCAAGCACTTTTTGAATCTTTGTAATATCAGGGATAGGCGCATTTCTTTCATTCTCCCTTTTGGGAATGGCGCCATATAATGGTACTTGCTTTGTACCTAAATGGTGATAAATCAAATCAACAAAATATCGTAAAGGATAGGCATTTCCAGAAGCTATATTTAATATCGTATTATTACTTCCTTCATATGTGGCTGCAAGGATTAAGCCATCGACGATATTGCCGACATAACTATAATCACGGTATTGATCACATGACGTTAATTTCACCTCGTCACCACGCAGTACTTTTCCAATTATATGAGAGAATAATTTATGATTATCTTCTGCTTCCCCAAAAATATTAAATGCCCGTAAGGTGATAATGGGAAGCTTATATTCCTGTGCTAACTGATGGGAAATAATAGTAGATGATGCTTTTGTACTTCCATAGATATCAACTGGTTCTAATAACATATCTTCATGAATCTTTTCCTTTTTATCTCCATATTCAGAACTACTGCCAAGACAAATAATTTTTTTACAATTGGTATCTTTGGCTGCAAATAAAATATTCATCGTTCCAACAATATTAGTTTCATATGCAAGTAAGTCATTTCTATTACTTGGGTTTGTTCCATAAGCTGCTAAATGAAAAATATAATCTGGTTTAAATTCATGGATAATTCGACATATGTCTGAGCGATTTTGAATATCTGCCTCATATTTTTTTAAATGAGGCAAATATTCCTGTACTCTCCAAGGATTGGAATGTTCCCGAACAATGACAGCGATGGACGCATTTTCTTTCACAAGCTGTTTAATAAGATGGGATCCAATAAAACCATAAGCACCTGTGACTAACACTTTTTTATTTTTTAACTTCATATCACCCACCTCTTATAATGAGGCAATGGAATAAGGATTTTTGGCTATATATCCGCTAGGAAGATTAGCAAAGAATTGGGCGTCATTAGATAAGCTGCTCAATATCTCCCTTACTTTCGTTAAATACGGATGATAAATATACGTTAAAGTGGAGGAAGAAATATCTACTTTTTCTAGCTTCCACAAATCAAATTCATTCTCATTTAAGATCAGCAGACTTCCGAAATGATAAAATATCAATGGGTTATTGTCAATATATACATTATTCTCCCTCATGGTTACTTCTTGTTCTGTATTATTCAAAATAAGATTCCATGGAGCAGCGTTAATTCCTGGGTTTTGATTCACTTTAATATTTTCAAATAATTCAGGGATGCGGTCTAAATACAATTGATCTCCCCATGATTTACGTTTATCGTTATAAACCTCTGAACATTCTTCTAAACACTTCTTCTTCCACCAATTTAGAATTTTTCGGCTATTACGTTCGTTTTTGAAGCCGATAAATCCTGCTTGATATTGTCCATGGAAATGTTCCAGTATATCCGTTCCGCGTTGACGACATAAATAAACAGAAAATCTACCAAAGTCATCAATTACAGAAAGTGGGTTGGAGAAGAAATATAAATCACTGTCACAATAGAAGAGATGGTCAATCTCTGCGTGTGTGGATAGTAAGTGTTCCAGTAACGTCGCTTTTATTGTCCAACAATATTCTTGCAGCGTTCGTTGTTGTTTTATCTCTTTTAATTGTGAAGTTTCAAAGGACTCTACTGGTATTAGCGTGACATTTTTTAAGTTTAGATTGGATAAGACATCATAGGTTTCTGAATCCATTGTACAAATCCACATGTGAAAATTATCTATTTGTCTGCTAAGCGAGTGATACATTGCAAGTCCTTTAACTAAATATTCTTTACTAAATATGGAGGTTAATAATAAATAATTATCGTATTTAATCATTCTTTTTTTCAATTTTGTTGATTGGTATTTTGTCTTCGCTTGAAGAAAGTCTTTTGTTGATAATGTTGCCTTAATAATACCAGGATAACTATTTTGATAGTTTTTGATTAGCTTTTCTAAAAGATCAAGGTATGGAACATAAATATAATTCATAATTTCCTTTTGAATATTTATTTGATGCATACTCCATAAATCATATTTATCACTATCATATATGGTTATACAGGAAAAATGATAAGCAACAAGTGGATCATTATTGATAAAAACTTTATCTCCTTGTAAAGAAACGTTGAAATCATTATTGTAGATAATATTCCAAGGTGCAGCATTTACTCCTAAATTAGAAGATATGCGCACGTTATCATACATTTTCGGCAATTGATCTAAATACTTTTGATCTCCAAAACGTCCATTGCTCTCAACTACTCCGCACCATTCAATGCAGCGATCCTTCCACCATTGAACAGCTGACAATCCAATTGCATCTTTTCTAAATCCAATAATACCTGCTTGGTACTTTCCATATTTTTGTTCTACCCACTCTAGATCTCTTTGTGGAGTCAAAAAGATGGAAGCAGAACCCCACTCATTAAAAATACTTGCTGGATTAGAGAAGAAATAAATATCTCCGTCGCAGTATAATACTTGCTCAATATCATTATTTTTTAAGATATATTCAATTAAGAAAGATTTTAATGTCCAGCAATATTCATTAATCATTCGTTCTTGTTTAACAGCTCTTAATTGATCATTCTCTATTTCTTCTACTCTAATAAGATGCATATTTTTAAGATTTTTTTCATTTAAAAATTTGTGCGTAATAGCATCCATACAACACACCCATAAGTTGAAGTTATCACTATTTTTAGCAAGAGACTCATAAACCGCCATAATCTTAATGCAATATTCTTTGCCGGCAATGACACAGAAATTTTGGTTTGTTGCTGCAATTGGTTCAGAGAGGGATGATTTTTTCTCCTCTGTTCGTGTAATTGCTGTACGTTCTTCCTTCGCTAACGCTTCTTGTTTTGCTTTTTCTTGAGCTAGCTCTTCTTGTTTTGCCTTTTCCTTCGCTAACGCTTCTTGCTTTGCTTTTTCCTTTGCTAGCTCTTCTTGTTTTGCCTTTTCCTTCGCTAACGCTTCTTGCTTTGCTTTTTCCTTTGCTAGCTCTTCTTGTTTTGCCTTTTCCTTCGCTAACGCTTCTTGCTTTGCTTTTTCCTTTGCTAGCTCTTCTTGTTTTGCCTTTTCCTTCGCTAACGCTTCTTGCTTTGCTTTTTCCTTTGCTAGCTCTTCTTGTTTTGCCTTTTCCTTCGCTGAAGCTTCTTGCTTTGCTTTTTCCTTTGCTAGCTCTTCTTGTTTTGCCTTTTCCTTCGCTGAAGCTTCTTGCTTTGCTTTTTCCTTTGCTAGCTCTTCTTGCTTTGCTTTTTCCTTCGCTAGCTCTTCTTGCTTTGCTTTTTCCTTTGCTAGCTCTTCTTGCTTTGCTTTTTCCTTCGCTAGCTCTTCTTGCTTTGCTTTTTCCTTCGCTAATGCTTCTTGCTTTGCCTTTTCCTTCGCTAGCGCTTCTTGCTTTGCTTTTTCCTTTGCTAGCTCTTCTTGTTTTGCTTTTTCCTTTGCTAGCTCTTCTTGTTTTGCCTTTTCCTTCGCTGAAGCTTCTTGCTTTGCTTTTTCCTTTGCTAGCTCTTCTTGCTTTGCTTTTTCCTTCGCTAGCTCTTCTTGCTTTGCTTTTTCCTTCGCTAATGCTTCTTGCTTTGCCTTTTCCTTCGCTAGCGCTTCTTGCTTTGCCTTTTCCTTCGCTGAAGCTTCTTGCTTTGCTTTTTCCTTTGCTAGCTCTTCTTGTTTTGCTTTTTCCTTTGCTAGCTCTTCTTGTTTTGCCTTTTCCTTCGCTAACGCTTCTTGTTTTGCTTTTTCCTTTGCTAATGCTTCTTGTTTTGCTTTTTCCTTTGCTAATGCTTCTTGTTTTGCTTTTTCCTTTGCTAATGCTTCTTGTTTTGCTTTTTCCTTTGCTAATGCTTCTTGTTTTGCTTTTTCCTTTGCTAATGCTTCTTGTTTTGCTTTTTCCTTTGCTAATGCTTCTTGTTTTGCTTTTTCCTTTGCTAATGCTTCTTGTTTTGCTTTTTCTTGAGCTAGCTTTTCTTGCTTTGCTTTTTCCTTCGCTAGTGCGGCTTGCTTTGCTTTTTCTTGGGCTAATGCTGCTTGTTTCGCTTTTTCCTTTATTAATGCTGCTTGTTTCGCTTTTTTCTTCGCCAATGCTGCTTGTTTTGCTTGTTCCTTTACTAATGCCGCTTGTTTCGCTTTCTCCTTTGCTAATGCTGCTTGTTTCGCTTTTTCCTTCGCTAAGGCTTCTTCTATTACTTTTACTTGGGCTAATGCTCCTTGTTTCGTTTTTTCCTTTGCTAATGCTACTTGTTTCGCTTTCTCCTTCGCTAATGCCGCTTGTTTCGCTTTATCCTTCACTAATGCTGCTTGTTTCGCTTTTTCCTTCACTAATGCTGCTTGTTTCGCTTTTTCCTTCACTAATGCTGCTTGTTTCGCTTTATCCTTCGCTAATACCTCTTCTTGCGCTTTTTCTTGAGATAATGCTTCTTCTTGGGCCTTTTCTTGAGGTAATGCTTCTTCTTGGGCCTTTTCTTGAAATAATGCTTCTTCTTGGACCTTTTCTTGAGATAATGCTTCTTCTTGCGCTAATTTCTCCTTACTTCTTGGAGAACTATTATTCGTTTCACAAATTATACTACTTTTTGCATCCGCATTATTTTCTGATGTAATCTCTTTCTTTGGAGAAGGTAAAGCTAACACCTTATTATTTTTTTTAGCACCATTTACGACGTCAACTAAATTATCAATGTGAAACTTCACCGAAATCTCTTTTGAAAATAGTTGAATATTTAACGTGGCTGACTTTTCTTGTTTCTCATTACTCGACAATGCTTTTAAAAAGTCTGATATGATATTTCTTTTTAGCCATTTCATGGCAATCCTCTCTCTCCCTTATATCTATTGTTCTTTTTTCCAAATCTTTCTTGCGTCTTCCAAATCCTTTGGCGTATCAATAGATATCCATGTTCCTTCATGCAAATAGACAGCAAGTTCTCTCTTTTCAATTAACTTTCTTAATGGCTCTTCCTCTAACACACAATCTGGCTGGGCTGATAGATACTGAAAGAACTCCTTATTACAAACAAAAAATCCCCCATTAATCCAGTCATCTAAAATCGGCTTTTCGGAAAAGCGATTAGCAATTCCATCTTCTATATCAAGTACTCCATATTGATTATTTTTTTTGATGCCTGTAAGTGTAACTGCTTTTCCTTTTTCTTTGTGAAAGGCAATAAGTTTATCTAAATCAATATCAGACAAACCATCCCCGTAGGTTAATAGAAAGATATCATCATCCATATATGGTTCTAACTGTTTAATTCGTGCTCCAGTCATTGTATCTTGACCAGTATCTATACAAGTTATTGTCCATGGCTCTGTTTTTTCTAGAATGGTATATTGATTGTTTGCTAAATCAATTTGTATATTATTGTTTCTCCAGGCTGAATTAACAAAGTAATCTTTTATCTGGTCTCCTTTATAGCCCACTGGCAAAATGAACTCTTGATGACCATATTCACTATAATGCTTCATAATATGCCATATAATCGGCTTCCCATTAACATCAGCTAAGGCTTTTGGTATATTCTCTGTTAAGCCTCTCATTCTCATTCCTTTGCCCCCACATAAAATTACAACTTTCATGCTTTCACCTCTTCTCTTAGTATTTTCATGCCATTATATGTACAGGCTACTAATGATGCATAGGTTGTTTCCTTAGGTTTAGTAAGATATAGGCGCATTTTTGAGTAATTTGGAGGAGAAACTTATAAGACTGTCCCTTTTTTGGAGGATATTATTGTTCTTTACGCTTATTACTGTAGCGAAGACAAAAAAATACTTTTTATAAATTTATATCTAAAGAAAGAGGAGAAATTATAATTTTTTCTGGATAAGGGGGAATTTCAAACACATATAAAAAATCCTACAGTTTTACCTGTAGGCTGTGTTTATCCCTTTTCTGAATAAAAAAGCTATAAGGCAAATTTACCTCATAGCTTTTTTATTATCTTATCCTATTCTAATCTCATTACCTTCTACTATCACTTTTTCATTCTCTTCAAGGTTAGTAAATACCATTGGTGTAATGATGGAAGGAACCTTTGTTTTAATTGCATCAAAATCAATTTCCATTAATTTTTGTCCTTGTTTTACTTTATCTCCATCTTTAACAAAAGAAGTAAACCCTTCCCCTTTTAAACTAACTGTATCTAATCCAACATGAATTAAGATTTCTTTTCCATTGTTATCAGTCATGCTTACTGCATGCTTTGTTGGAAACACATTCATAATTTGTCCGTCTGCTGGAGCAACTAATACGCCATTGGATGGATCAACCGCTATGCCGTCTCCCATCATTTTTTGCGCAAATACTGGATCTGGAACTTCTGTAATGCTTAATAGCTTTCCTTCTAATGGTTGAATATAAGTTTGAGTCGTATTCGTTTTTTCTTCCTTATTTCTCTTAAATAGATTTTTAAACAAGGTAGCACCCTCCAATAAAAGATTCACTTCCTATTTTAACTTAATAACAAAAATTTTCCCATAAATCTAATAAATAATATTTCTAAAAGCCTATATCTGCACGAAATATTATTACTTTATATAATAGACAATAGACTCATATGCTCTTAGCTTTATACTTTCTCTCATGGAATCGGAATCAGGATAATTAGATAGAAGAATAGTACCCGTTAATCCTGTCCAATCAATGTGTTCTGGTAAAGTAAATGTCACTTCATCTTCATAGAAATTATTAACGACTAATAATTTCTCTTTATCTGTACTGCGTAAATAGGCAAATATTTTATCATCTTCAGGAGCAAGTAGTTCATAATCTCCGTCTGTAATGATATTGTATTCTTTCCGCAGCTGGATAAGTTTTTGATAGTGATAGAAAATAGACTCTTTATCCTTTAATGCATTTTCTGCATTTAGCTCTCGATAATTTCGAGCCGTTTCAATCCATGGCGTTCCATCCGTAAATCCAGCATTTTTCTCACCGTTCCACTGAACAGGTGTACGAGAGTTATCACGAGATTTTCTGCGCAAAATTTCAAGAATTTCTTCTTCTGATTTACCGTTTGCTTGTAAAATATTATACATATTCAAAGATTCCACATCTCTATACTGATCAATCGAAGTAAATTTAGGATCTGTCATGCCAAATTCTTCTCCTTGGTAAATATAAGGAGTGCCTTGCATCATGTGGATGGTAGTAGCAAGCATTTTTGCAGATTCCTTATGGAATTCCCCATCATTCCCATAACGGGAAACAATACGTGGCTGATCATGGTTACACCAGAAAAGGGCATTCCATCCTCCCCCTTCATTCATACCAACTTGCCATTTAGATAAAATTTGTTTCAGAGCCTGAAAATCCATTTCGCCAATTTCCCACTTCTCTCCGTCGGGATAATCAACCTTTAGATGGTGGAAATTAAAAGTCATACTTAACTCATTTCGCTCAGGCTTTGTATATTTAACGCAATGCTCTAGTGTTGTAGAAGACATTTCTCCAACTGTCATACTGTCATATTTGGAAAATACTTCTTGATTCATTTCATGGATAAACTCATGCACACGAGGTCCATCTGTATAAAATTTCCTTCCATCTCCAGGCGCTGCGGAACCGTCATCATCTGGGAAATCTTGATTTTTTGAAATCAAATTAATGACATCAAGACGGAAACCATCTACACCTTTTTCAAACCAAAATTGCATCATTTTATACACTTCATTACGAAGCTTCTCATTTTCCCAATTTAAATCAGCTTGCGTTACATCAAAAAGGTGTAAATAATACTGGCCTGTTTTTTCATCATACTGCCATGCATTTCCGCCAAATTTAGATTGCCAATTCGTTGGTTCACTGCCATCTTCTTTTCCATCTTTCCAAATATAAAAATCACGATATGGGTTATCTTTAGAAGATGCTGCTTGTTTAAACCATTCATGTTCCGTTGAAGTATGGTTAACAACGATATCCATAATAACTTTCAGACCTTTTTGATGGGCTTCCTTTAATAGCTGATCAAAATCTTCCATCGTTCCATATTCATGATGAATGGAATAATAATCACTAATATCATAGCCATTATCCTTTTGAGGAGAAGTATAAATAGGTGTTAACCACAATACATCTACCCCTAATTCTTTTAAATAATCTAATCTTTTAATAATCCCTTGAATATCTCCTACTCCGTTTCCTGTTGTATCTTGAAAACTCTTCGGATAAATTTGATACACAACTGCCTTTTGCCACCATTCTTGTTTCATCTATATACACCACCGATGTGAAAATTATATTCTTTTTCCTGTCTGTAAAAAAACAATACAGTTAATATTTACGTTTTTTTACTTCCTATTTAATTACTAGTACTTCCTCAAAAGGCATACGAATCGGTTTGACATTATAGCAAATGTTACTTCGATATGATTCGGCATTTGAACAAGACTAATGATTTTTATTCTCTTTCATCATAACATGTATATACAAGTTGTCAACTGATTAGTAATGCGTTTTCAAAACCTCTTTGTCCTAAACCCAATTAGTTCCTACCCCTAACTTGTCCGTATAAACTTCCTTACATTTTCCGCTCTTTTTTCTGTATTCCATAAAAAGAAGGATTTTTGTCAATTCCTTAAAAACCATTGGTCATTTACTGCTTTTTTTGATAAGATATCCCTATAATTTTTAGAATTTAATTTAATTAATCAATAATATTCTCTTTCTTGTATAGATAAAAAACATTGATATAGATAATGCTAAATAGAAATGTAAAACGGTTGATCATTATCTTTACAGAAAGAACAGAAAAAATTAAGTAGAAGGAAAGGGCTAATTAAGACATAGAAAGCTTAAACTCCATTCTTTTTTTCTGAGAAATTATTAATTTATCACTGGTGGAAAAGCTCATTTACTCCACATATAATGTAGGAACATGTATACTATTAATAGATTTAAACTAGGAGTGAGCATTTTGAAGGATGAATTAGCTTATATTGGGAACAAAATCATAGAAAACAAGGACATCCTTGCTGAAAATACAAATAGGCTGCTTTCACAATTTTTACAACAGCAGACATCTAATTTTTCTCTCCCATATGCTGAAGAAGATATGCATAAATGGAATGCTAAGCTTTTCTTTATCTTAGCTGAAGCGTTAAAAGATAAGAAAGATTCGGAAGGAATTGAGTATTGGTCGGATAAAACTGGGAAAGCCTTTGTAAAGAACCATATTCCCTTACAATCTGCTCTGCGTTCCTTATCGATTTACCGAAATGTAATCTGGGACGTATTCACAGAGGAATTAGAACAGAAATCTTTCGCGCCGATTACCATGTTGGATGTTGGCAAGATTATTGATCCTATACTCGATGAAATTAGTGCTTACATAGGGCATATTTATGAAGAGCATAACACGCAGATTATGAAGCTTGCTTATACCGCTTTAGAAGAGCTGTCTGTTCCAGTTGTTCCAATAGCAAAAGAAACGGCCATCATTCCTCTTATTGGGGAAATTGATACACAGCGGTCTCAATTAATTTTAGAAGTTGCGTTGCAGGAATCTGCCAATTTAAAAATCGAATATCTCATTTTGGATATTTCAGGGGTGCCAATCGTCGATACAATGGTGGCAGACAATTTATTTAAAGTCGTTCATGCCTTAGACCTAATTGGTGTTAAATCCATCGTTTCTGGTATTAGACCAGAAATTGCTCAAACAATTATTTCATTAGGAATCGACTTTAGCAAAATTACCACATGTGCCAATTTACACACGGCATTAGCTAGCATTGGCTTGAAGCGGGTCGTAGAATAAGATAAGGATGTCTTAAATAGTTAGTTAAACTCTTTAAGACATCCTTTATTATTTTTACTCCAATCGTTTCTAATCTAAGACTTTAGCTAACTGTCCAGCGGTTTTTCATATATGTTGGTTGCAAGAATAAACATGTAAATTGTCATCAACACTTCCCGCAAGCAGCCTCTTCCCATTAAATTTGTACTTGGAACATAAAATACATGTGCACACATTTGATTTGCCTCCTTTTGTTTGTTCAATAATTCACATAATTATTTATAAAGAAAGAGCGATTTGCCCTGACTCTTTTATAGATGTAATACGCCTTCTCTAGGTACTACTTGAAAAGCATCTGCTAAGTCTTGTAACTGCTGGTCCGTAATGGTTTGCTTAATCTTTGAAGCATCCCCAATAATCGTATAAATTTGTGCTGCTTTTTCTGCTGTTTCAATCAGCCCGAATGTTTCATCCATTGTGGATCCGGCACCAAATATTCCATGATGTGGCCAAACAACTAAACGATGCTCTCTCATTTTCACTGCTGTTTTTTCTCCAATTTCATCTGTTCCAGGAACCATCCAAGGCAGAATCCCGATTGCATCCGGAAAAACAACAATACATTCGGTACACATTTGCCATAGTGTTTTTGTAAAACTTGCTTCATCTAAATCATGCATAAATGTCATTGCAAGTATATTTGTGGCATGGTTATGCATGATAATCCGATGATTAGGGTCTACTCGTAAACGTGCAATATGGCTCATAAAATGGGAGGGTAACTCACTTGTAGGATTCGACCCATCTGCAAATCCCCATAGTATATGCACTTTTTCTCCACTCTTATCTATTTTTAAAACACCAAGTGTATTTGCAGGATCTTTTTTCACATTTTTAAAATACTTCCCAGAGCCTGTTACAATAAAATACTTCCCTGCCAATTCTGACACTGGAAACTTTAGAGGGATAGACCGAATAATTTTGCCAGTATCCAAATATTGTTCCACTAACTCTTCTTCTAAAAGATAACTGATATTTCCTCCATTCCGTTCATCCCAGCCCATATTCCACATATTAAATGTTGCTTCACACATTTCTTTAATAAATGGAGCATCTAAAATATTTTGCTTTTGCATAATCGCAACCATTTCTCTTCACTCCCTTAATCTGCTAATCTTGATTTTCACATCCTTATTTTACGACTTAAACAAAAATAAGTCAATATATTCAAAAGTAAAAACAGTTTAACTATGCGTATTTACTGTGAAATATTTTTGTTTTCTTTTGTTTTTTTTAAAATCACTTTCTCTCCAAATAAAAAAAGATAGCACCAATATATTTTCAAAAATATTGGTGCTATCTTTCTTCATTTTCCGCCCGTAAGCTTGAACAGATTATTTTATGATGGAACGACCTGAAAAGAGATATTTTTTTCTTGAAACCAATTTTCATATTCTTCCGGAATACGTTCATCTGTAATAACATATTGTATTTGATCTAGATTGGCAATATGAGCAAATGTCTTTACTCCGAATTTGCTTGAATCAACAAGAAGAGTAACCTCTGATGTTATATTCATCATCTGCTTCTTTAATAATGCCTGCCATTCATTAGCATCACTTAGACCACTTTGCACATCTACTCCTTTGCATGATAGAAACAACTTACTAACATAATATTGTTCAAGGGAACGTTCAGCCAGTGGTCCTACATAAGATAATGATTTCGACAAAAGCATTCCACCTGTTGATATTACTTTAATTTGTTCCTTCTTACTTAATTCCAAAGCTACTTTAATAGAATTAGTAATCACAGTTAAAGGCATATCAGGTAATTGTGACGCCATATACCAGGCAGTGGTACTACCATCCAAGATGATTTGTTCTCCAGGCTGTATGCGCTTTACCGCTTCTCGGGCTATTGCTCTCTTTTGCTCTGCGTTCGTAACCTCTCTCTCCATGAAAGGAGTATCGCTAGGTTCTTTTTCAATACTCACTGCCCCTCCATGACTTCTCATCAAAAGCTTATCCTGCTCTAATTTTTCTAAATCTCTTCTAATCGTTTCCTCCGTTACCGAAAAAATTTCACTTAATTCTGATACGCGTATACTTAATCTTTCATTCACAAGCTCCACAATTTTTCTACGTCTTTCTGCTACAAGCACTTTCGAAGTTCTCCCTCCATTTTTGTTTTCTTGGGATTAAGTTGATATATGTTTATTACTATAGCATATTTTTCGTTTTAATAAGAAGCCCTTCCATAAAAAAAGGATGAAATAAGATAATCCTTACTCCATCCCTTCCATCAAACTATTGTGCTTTGTTTTTATTATAAATATCAAAGGCTACAGCTGCTAAAAGTACAAGCCCTTTAATTCCTTGCTGCCAGTCAATGCCAAGTCCCATTAGTGACATTCCATTATTCATGATTCCCATTACCAAACCACCAATAATTGCTCCAGGTATGGTTCCAATGCCCCCATATGCAGAAGCTCCACCGATGAAACAAGCTGCAATGGCATCAAGTTCAAAAAGATTACCAGCTTTTGGAGTAGCCGCATTCAAACGTGCAGCGAATAAGAGACCAGACAATGCAGAAAGTACTCCCATATTAACAAACACCATAAATGTCATCTTTTTCGTTTTAATCCCAGAAAGCAAAGCCGCCTTCTCATTTCCTCCAATTGCATAAATATGTCTTCCTGCTTTTGTTTTGTTTGTTACAAATGTATAGATAACAATCAGAATACCTAATACAATTAAAATATTGGGGATGCCCTCATAGGTTGCGAGAACAAAGGTAAAGATATTCAAAATTAAAATCATTCCTACTAACTTCGATACAAACAGCCCAAATGGTTGAACATCAAATTGATGTTTTAATTGATTCCTTCTGTTTTTTAATTGAAGGAAAATGATGATGATAGATAAAACAGCACCAATTAAAATCGTTAATAGATGCAATGATCCTCCACTTATATCAGGAATAAATCCAGAGCTGATTTTCTGAAAGGATTCAGGAAAAGGAGCAATCGATTTCCCTTCTAATACAATCATCGTCAACCCTCTAAATAGGAGCATTCCTGCTAGTGTGACTATAAATGCTGGAATACGGACATACGCAATCCAAAAACCTTGCCATGCTCCGATAACAGCACCTAATACTAAAGAAATGACGATTGCTAAAAATGGAGACATTTCATAATTTACCATCATAATGGCAGAGATGGCGCCAACAAATGCGGCAATCGATCCTACCGATAAATCAATATGTCCCGTGACGATAACAAGTAACATTCCAACTGCCAGAACTAATATATAGCTATTTTGTAAGATTAAGTTTGTAATATTTAAGGGTTTTAGTAATAAACCATCCGTAATAATTTGAAACAATACCATAATGAATACTAAAGCGATAATCATACTATATTGACGGAAATTAACATGAAAAAGTGATTTGTTTTTTTGTGAACCTACTGGATTTGGTTTTATTTGTGGCTGCATTGTTCGCTTACCCCCTTACTTTACTTTTGGTCATATATTTCATTAATTTCTCTTGATTTGCTTCTTCTTTAAGAACTTCTCCTGTTATGCGCCCTTCATTCATTACATAAATACGGTCACACATCCCTAATAGCTCTGGTAATTCAGACGAAATCATCAGAATACTTTTTCCCTCATTGACAAGATCATTAATGATTGTATAAATTTCATATTTAGAACCAACGTCTATTCCTCTAGTAGGTTCATCTAAAATTAAGATATCTGGCTCTGAAAATACCCATTTACTTAATACGATTTTCTGTTGATTACCGCCGCTCAGATTTCCAGCTTTTTGAAAGATGCTTGGTGTTTTTATTCTGAATTTCTGCCGATATTCTTCTGCAACCTTTATCTCTTGATTCTTATCTAACACAGCATGTTTAGAAATACGGTCAAGCGTTGCAAGCGTAATATTCTGTTTAATGTCTTCCATTAAAATTAAACCATTACCTTTTCTATCTTCCGAAACATAGGCTAGTCCATTATTTATTGCTGCAGTTACATCTTTGAATTGCACTTCTTTCCCATTTTTTATTATTTTTCCATTGATATTCTTTCCATATGCTCTTCCAAATAAGCTCATTGCTAATTCGGTACGTCCAGCTCCCATTAATCCAGCAATCCCGACAATCTCTCCCCTTCTAATCGTTAAGGAGACATTATCGATTACTTTCCTATCCATATGCTTTGGATGGTAAACATTCCAGTCTTTTACCTCAAAAACAACCTCTCCAATATGGGGAATTCGCTCTGGATAACGATTGGTAAGATCTCTTCCTACCATTCCTTTGATAATTCTGTTTTCATCCACCTGATCATTCTTTACATCCAATGTCTCAATCGTTTTTCCATCTCTTAAAATGGTGATAGAATCGGCAACCTTTTCAATTTCGTTCAGTTTATGAGATATAATGATGGCAGACATTCCTTGTTTTTTAAGTTCTAATAATAAATTTAGTAAGTTTTCGCTGTCATTCTCATTTAAAGAAGCTGTTGGTTCATCTAAAATAAGCAGCTTAACATCCTTTGATAAAGCTTTTGCGATTTCTACTAATTGTTGTTTACCTACTCCAATATCACTTACCTTTGTATTTGGTGATTCACTTAATCCGACTTTTTTAAGCAATTCCCTTGTACGCAAAATTGTTTTATTCCAATCAATAACGCCTTTGTTAACGATTTCATTTCCTAAAAAGAGGTTTTCTGCTATCGTCAATTCCGACACTAATGCAAGCTCTTGATGGATAATTACGATTCCTAGCTCTTCACTTTGTTTGATGTCTTTAAATGTGCAAACCTCATTATGAAAGAAAATATCTCCAGAATAAGTACCATGTGGATAAACTCCGCTCAATACCTTCATTAAAGTTGATTTACCAGCACCATTTTCCCCACAAAGGGCGTGTATTTCTCCTTGCTTAACCTTTAAATTAACATCATCTAAAGCTTTAACCCCTGGGAACTCCTTCGTAATATTTTGCATTTCAAGAATTATATTTGCCATGTCCTTCACCACCTCTATTTTTTTTACTATTACTGCCCCAGCTGCTCTTTCGTATAATAATTCGTATCGACTAATTCAGCTTCATAATTTTCTATATCCACAGAAACCGGTTTCAAAAGATAAGCAGGAACTACTTTTTTTCCGTTGTTATATGTTTCCGTATCATTTACTTCTGCTTCCTCTCCATTGAGTAAAGCCCTTGCCATTTCCACTGCTTTCTTAGCTAATTCTCGTGTATCTTTGAAAATGGTTTGCGTTTGTCTTCCATTTATAATTGCTTTAATAGAAGCAAGCTCTGCATCTTGTCCTGTTATAATCGGCATCGGTTTATCTTTGCTTCCATAGCCAACACCCCTTAATGACGAGATAACCCCAATACTAATCCCATCATAGGGAGACAAGACGGCATCTATCCGTTCAGAGGAATAATGAGCACTTAATAAATTATCCATTCTGGCTTGAGCTAATGCTCCATCCCAGCGGAGTGTCGCTCCTTGACTAAATTTTGTCTGCTTACTTCTTACGACTAGTTTGCCAGAATCTATATATGGCTGAAGGACTGACATTGCTCCATCGAAGAAAAAGTATGCATTGTTATCATCTGGAGATCCGGCAAAAATCTCTATATTAAATGGCCCTTCAGAATCTTTTAATCCTAACTTCTCCTCAATATATTGACCCTGCAGCTCTCCTACTTTAAAATTATCGAATGTTGCATAATAATCTACATATTCACTGTGCTGTATTAAACGGTCATACGAAATAATTTTTATGCCATCCTTATGTGCTCTCTCTAGAACGCCTGTTAATCCGGATCGGTCATCGATGGGGGCAATGACAAGAATATCTACACCTTTTGTAATCATATTTTCAATTTGTGCTGTTTGATTCTCAATCACATCCTCTGCATATTGTAAATCTGTTTTAAAGCCAAGTTCTTCAAACAGTTTTTTCATATTTTCTCCATCATTTACCCATCTTTCTGATGATTTGGTAGGCATGGAAATACCAATAAACCCTTTTGACTCTCCAGAAGTTTTTTCAACTCCACATGCAGCAGTAATAAATGTTAGTACAATGACAGCAATAAATGTAAACACTTTTTTACACAAACAAACTTCCCCCTTTCTACATTTGTCTTAAGCTTTTATTTTGACTAAACTTACTATAGCATCTGCCTCAAGTATGGTCTTTTCAAATAATTTACTATTTTTATACTTTTTTAACTTAAATTAAAACGCTTTCATTTTAATTAAGAAAATAATATCTATGTTGTCTTCTCTATCCCTCTACTGATCATTAGTTGAATAATTGGCTATACGGACAGTTGATCTCCCACCTATTTTCCCGAGCTGCGTTTAGTCTTATTTCATAAAAAAAGAAGCCCCTTTTTCATGGCCTCTACTCCTTCACTGTATATTATTTGTTTCCTCCATAATATTTCTGCGATATTTATTAGGGGAAACACCCATAATCTTTTTAAATGCTGTACTAAAATAATGCTGCGTTTCATATCCGACTAGCTGAGATATTGTGATAATTGGATAATCTGTTGATTGAAGTAAATATATTGCCTGTTTCATTCGTTTCGTTGTAAGGAGCTGGACGAAACTTACTTTTAATTCCTGCTTCATTAGTCTGCTTAAATAAACAGGAGATACCTGTAAAGTGATCGCAACTTTTTCAAGTGAAAGGGAAGAATCCGCATATTGATGGTCAATAATACTCTTTGCTCTTCTCACAATAGGTGAAATATTCATTTCCTGTTGGATCATTTCTTTACAGATTTTATATAAGGAAAAGAGATGTTTGTAATCCACTTCATTGTTATTTATATAGGTGGCAATAGACATTTTTAGTTCTTTTCTGATAGATTCCTCCAACTGTAAAGCCACCTCATTAGTGATAGTTTGCCAGATAATTAGGACAATCAGTCCTGATTCATCATGAAAATAACCTATTTCCTTGTGTTGTAAGAATAAGAGAATATGATATTTTAACGATTCTTGAATCTCTCCTTTTTCCTTTTCACTTAAAATAGGCTTGTTTTCGAGAAATTCTAAACAAGAAATAACTACTAGTTGTTTAGGTATACTTGTATTTAAATAGTAAAAAGCTAATTGTTCCTTTATTTCCTCATTCGTTAATTTGCCCCCTAACCATTCACGGAAGAAATTATGTTGTAAGGTCGGCAGATTTTTAGTGAATTGTTCGGATGTTCTGTCCAGTAAAGCCCTTTTTTTATTTACTTCTACTAACTCCATTTTAATCTTATTTAACAATCCCATTAGATGATCTGGATCGATAGGTTTTAATAAATAATCGAATACATTTAATCGAACGGCTTCTTGGGCATACTTAAATTCATCATAACCCGTTATAATAATAATTTGGCAGTCTGGCAGCTTTGCTTTTACCTGTTTAATCACCATTAGTCCATTTACAATTGGCATATTTATATCTATAAGGAGGATGTCGACAGAATGCATCAGCGAAAGCTCTATCGCCTCTTCCCCATCCTCCGCTTCCGCTATAACATTCATCTGAAGTGCAGACCAATCAATGGCATTCCGTATCCCTTCCCGAATAATAGGTTCATCATCAGCAATTAACACATTCCATATTTGTTTATCCATCCATTCTCACTCCTTCTTTTCCTCTAGATTCATGGGAAGTTTTATCGCTACTGTTGTTCCTTTATCATGCTCACTATCAATTGCTAGACCATACGCGTCTCCATATGTAAGTTTAATTCTTGCTTGTACATTCATCATGCCATAGCCAAAATTTATCTGTTCCTTCCTTTCCTTTTTTAAGATCACAAGCGTATTTAGTTTTTCTCTTAGTGCATGTAACTCCTCCTCTTCCATGCCTTTTCCATCATCCGTTACTTTTAAAAGTAAGCACGCATTTTCTTGAATAGCAGAGATGTTTATGTTTCCAGGTCCTCTTCTTTCTTTTATTCCGTGATAAATGGCATTCTCCACTATAGGCTGAAGGACCAACTTAAGGATTGTTACTTCTGTCAAATTAGAATCATATATAATTTCATAACTTAATTTCTCCTGATATCTTGCCTTTTGAATCATAAGATAACTTTGAATATGCTTCATTTCGTCTTTTAAGGGAATCATATCATTGCCCTTACTTAAACCAATTCTGAAAAAGGAAGATAATGATGCAACTACCTCTGCAACATCTTTTGCCCCATGCTTTCTTGCCATCCAATTAATAGTATCTAATGTATTGTATAGAAAATGTGGCTTTATATGTGCTTGCAGGCTTCTTAATTCTGCTTCTCTCTTTTGTTTTTCTTGCATTTCTGTTAATGTTATTAAACTATTAATCTTTGTAATCATATGATTAAATGTTTTTCCAAGTCTGCCAATCTCATCTTTTCGTTTCCCCTTATAACGGATTTCCATCTGGCCATCTTCAATTTTTCTCATCATCGTCATTAATTCAATGATCGGATTGGAAATTGAATGAGAAAAATAATAAGACACCGTTATACCGGCAAAACACAGAAAAAATACAAAAAAGAACAAATACAATTGAATTTCTTTTACTTCTGCTACTGATTCATCCGAATGAAATATCCCAACTGTTGTCCAATTGGAAAAAGGGGTTCTTTGATAAATAAACTCCATCTTCTCTCCATCTACTACCTTTTTATAAGCCCCCCAATCGTCTTCTAATAAAATCGTTTCTGGAATCTCGAGTGCTTCACTATTAGAAGTAGAATAAATCTCTTTGCCATTTTCATCTATTACAGTTAAAAATCCCGATAATCCAATATGGACATTATTCATCGCTTCTCCAATGACTCTTAACTTTAAATCGATTAATAAGACACCGGTTATTTCTTGTGTATCTCTATCGACAATTGCCCTCACTACAGTCACCACATCTTCATCCTTGTAATTAATTTGACTGATAATATGACGCTTTTCAGGCTTCCCAATAATTTTAAAGATCCCCTTATTCCGGACTGCCTCTTTATACCATTCCTCCTTTGTCAAATCCACTCTATCCTCTGCATAAAGTTCATTACTAATATATTTTCCTTCCTTATTGATTAATAGGATTCCTGCAATTTCTGGATATAAGGATGTAAACCCTTGCATTTTTTGGCGAATGGAATAACTTTGATCCGTCTCGTTTCCTTCCTTTCGATCTGAGGAAAAAAACGTCTTAATTTGTGCATCCATCGAAATGAGATAACTTACATTTTGTACATTCGTTATGGACGACTCTAATGTCGTATTTACTTGATTGATTAATTGCAAGGTATTTTTTGTTGCCTGTTCTCCTAAAATTTTTTCCACTGTTACACCGACTAATAAGCCTAGACCAATGGCTGGGATAATACTAATTAGTAAAAACAAAGCAATCAATTTATCTCTTAGTGAAAAATCATTAACTTTCCCTAATTTCGCGAACATTTATCTAAACCTTTCTTCCTTACTTTGTATATTCGGCATAATATTCTTTCACATTATCCTTTGTAACAATGGTAATTCCTGTATCCACATAAGGAGGCAGGCCATGAGGGTCGCTAATGATGTCCTTCTGATGCAGTTTAAAGAGAAACTGCATGGACCAATAGCCCATATTCCATGTCCCCTGAGCAATGGTTGCAGATATAGTTCCATTTTCTATGTTATCTAATGTCTTTCTGTCTACATCAAAGCTGATAATCTTTACATTTATCTCCTTGTTATCTTTTGCTGCATCTGCTACCCCGACTCCCCCATTCGCTTCTGTTACAAATATCCCTTTAATATCTGGATATTTTTTTATTATCTCTTTTGCTATTTTTTCCGATTTCAGTTGATCGCCTTCTCCGTTTCGGACTTGCACCACTTCTATATTCGGATAGTTTGATTTAATGGTTTCCACAAACCCTTTTGTTCTTTCTTGATGGTTTAACTGATCTGGCAGCGTAATAACGGCTACTTTTCCCTTTTTATTTATAAGAGATGCCAGCTTACCTGCTGCCTTTACACCCGCTTCATAATTGTTAGTGCCTAAAAAGGCTGATGCTTTGCTTAATGGTGCATCAGAATCGAACAAAACAACTGGAATCCCCATCTCCACAGCTTTATCAATGGTAGTATTTAGATTATTTGGATTTATGGCAGAAAGAGCAATCCCTGCAGGCTTCTTGGCAATCACTTGCTCTAATATAGTAATTTGCTCATGCAGGTCATATTGTGTTCCCCCTCTATAAGCAACAGACACATTCCATTCATTAGCTGCGTCCTCAAATCCCTTTAATGCCGACTTCCAGTAATCCATCCCTGCCAGAAAGGTTACCATCACGTACTCGTCATTAACTGCACCTTGTAAGCGCTCTCTTTTCATACCGTTATTATCATCTAAAGCATTATACAAATGAGAATAATAAAAATAAATACCAAATAATATAAAAACAAACATATATACATACAGTAACCGCTTCAAAAACCACACCTCCAAAGGAAAAAACTGTATGTATCATTATACATGGAAACATTTACAGTGAAAAGAAAAAACAAGTATCCAACATGCAATTCCATCTTTAAACCATAAAAAAACCACTCTCATGGTGAGAGCGATTCCTTTATATTTTATCTTTTGGAAAGAACTTCTTCCTCATACACTTTCACTTCACTCAGCCAAGATTCACGCACTGGTACATCCATTTGTTCACAATAGTAATCCCATATTGCCCCAAATGGATATGTTTTAAATTCTTCCATTAATGCCAATCTCTCTGTGAAATTTCCTTCCTCTTGTAATTGTTTTAATTTATCATTTGGAAGCAATAATGCATTTAAAAGAGCTTTAATCATATTTCTTGTACCAATTGTCCATGCTGCTACTCGGTTAATGCTTGCATCAAAGAAATCAAGACCTATAATTACTTTATCCAATGCATCATTACGTACTATTTCAACAGCAATTTCTTTCAGTTCATCATCTAAAATAACAACATGGTCACTGTCCCATCTTACTGGCCGCGATACATGTAATGCCAATTTATCGCTAAATAAAAGCATGGAAGAAATTTTATTCGAAACAGTCTCGGTTGGATGATAATGGCCTGTATCCATGAGGCATAATTTATTATTTTTCAAGGCATAGCCTAAGTAAAATTCATGGGAACCTACTACATAAGATTCCGAACCAATTCCAAAAACCTTGCTTTCTACTGCATCTAAGTTATAGCGTTCATCTGTTTCTACAGCATAAATTTTATCTAAGGAATCCTTTAATCTTTTTCTTGGGGTTAAACGGTCGCTTGGAATGTCTTTGTAGCCATCCGGTATCCATATATTCGTTAATGCCGGTGTTCCGAGCTCTTTCCCGAAATATTCAGCAATTTTCCGACTAGCAATACAATGCTGAATCCAAAAATCACGAATTTCTTGATCTGGATGAGCTAACGTTAATCCATCAGCTGCTTTTTCATGGGAGAATAAAGTCGGATTAAAATCCAGCCCTAAGCCATTTTCTTTTGCCCATTGCACCCAATTTTCAAAATGCTTTGGCTCTAACTCATCTCTTTCTACGGCTAGCCCATTGGTTTCTGCATAAATAGCATGGAGATTCACGCGATGTCTACCAGGAATAAGCGAGAGCGCCTTCTCTAAATCGCTTCTTAATTCCTCCGGATTCGTTGCTTTCCCAGGATAATTCCCAGTTACATCAATACCACCAGATAATTCTCTTTGATTTACTTCAAATCCAGCAATGTCATCCCCTTGCCAGCAGTGGATGGAAATCGGAATATTCTTTAGCTTTTCTAATGCTTCTTCTACATTTACTCCCCATTGCTCATATTGTTTTTTTGCTAGATCAAAATTTTCTTTAACCGACATGATTGTATCCTCCTTTTATTTGATTACATCTTCCGCAGCTTTATATGCTTTTATCTCAAATGATTGCTTTATCATTTGTCTAGCCTCTGATAAACTATCTATTTCTCCTAATGCGATGAATTGAGAAACAATATTCCCAATTGCTGTCGCTTCTATCGGTCCAGCATATACATCCTTCTGAGACGCTTCTGCAAGTAGCTGGTTTAGCATTTCATTCTGACAGCCGCCGCCAATAATATTAATACTCGGAAAAGTTTTTTCAAAAATTTCTTCTATCTCATTTATCGCTGTAACATAGCTATCTACTAAACTATCATAAACACATTTCGCTATTTCTCCAGGTGTTGTCGGAACTTGCTGTCCTGTTTCTAGACAATAGTTCTGAATTTCTTCTACCATATTGTCAGGCTTTAGAAAACGATTATCATTTACATTTACAATACTTGAAAAACCTTGTGCCTCTTTTGCTAATTCAACAAACTTGGCAAAAGAGTATTGGTTATTATAATTGCGTCTGACTTCCTGTATCATCCATAGTCCCATAATATTTTTTAAGAAACGATAGCGATAATCAATTCCTCCTTCATTAGTAAAGTTATAATCTAAAGCCTTTGTCACACAAATTGGAAATCTATTTTCCACCCCAATCAATGACCATGTCCCCGAACTGATATAGATTGTATCGTTAAAAGCTGGAACTGAAATTACTGCTGAACCTGTATCATGAGTCGCTGGCAAAATCACTTTCATATCAAAGCCAAACTCTTCCACTAATTCTGGTCTTAAATTTCCAAGAATCGTATTTGGCTTTTTAATTTCTTGGAATATTTCTTTATTGATCTCTAATGTATCAAGTATCGTTTTATCCCATTTTTTGGTGAAAGCATTTAATAACTGTGTCGAAGTAGCATTGGTGTATTCATTCACTGCAATACCTGATAATAAATAGTGTAAATAATCAGGTATCATTAAAAAGGTTTTCGCTTGTGCGAATACTTCTGGCTGTGTCTTTTTTAACGAATATAACTGATAAATAGTATTAAATTTTTGGAATTGAATTCCCGTTTCTAAATACAATCTTTCTTTCATTATTTTCTGGAATACTTCTTCCATCATGCCATCCGTTCGATCGTCCCTATAAGCAACAGCATCTGTTAAAAGTTCCCCCTTTTCATCTAGTAATACAAAATCTACTGCCCATGTATCGATACCAATACTTTCAGGAGTAATTCCTATGTCATTACATTTTTTAATTCCTTTTTTTATTTCCGAAAATATCATATCTATATCCCAACAATAATGCTGTCCTTTTTTGATCATCTTATTGTCGAACCGGTGAATTTCTTTCAGTTCTAATTTTTCTAATTGAACAGACCCGAGAATAAGCCTACCACTTGAGGCCCCAATATCTACTGCCAGTGTATATCTAATCATTTACACCTCTCCTTGAAAAGGAATTAGAAAACGTTTTCTTAAAGATATTGTAACGGGTTTCATTTTTAAATAAAATAACGCACTTTTCTTTTTTATTGTCCTTATTTTCCATATCTCGTTCATTGTTTTATAAAAGGAATGAGATTACAAAGAAAAAACTAGCAAATTACTATTTTGCTAGTTTCAATCGAAACGCTTTTGGCGTCATGCCATATTTTTCTTTAAATATCCGATAGAAATAACTTATATTATCATACCCTACTTCTTCTATAATTCTCTTAATCGGAAGATCAGTTGTCTCTAATAGATTCTTTGCTTCGCTCAGTCGCTTTTCCTGCAGCAATTCCTTAAAAGTATAGCCTGTTGCTTTCTTAATATTTTTACTTAATGAAGACGTTGATTGGTGAAGGTGTCCAGCAAGTTCATTCAGTGTCCCTAGCTGATAGTGCTCTTCAATGTAAGTCAAAGCCTCTATGACTACATACTGATCTTGTGTTACTCCTTCATTTTGTTGAATCTTATCAGTATTTTTTATCAGTTCAATCATTAATAATCCCATATAAAGCTTCATCGTCGATTCAGATAAAATGGAATTATTACTTTCTTCTTTTAATAGTTTCCCAATTATATCCTGGATTTCTATGACCTCTGAAACCTTGTAATATAAATACTGACCACTCTCTTTATGTTTAAATAAACTACTAATTAAAAAATCTGTCAGCTTATTTTCTTCATGTAAATATTGAAATATAAATTGAAAAAATGGCGGCTGAATGATGAAATTAACGACGATATCTTCCTTATCACATGCCTCTATTTCATGTTCTATGTGCTGATTTAAAAATAGGAGTTCTCCTCTTTTCAGCACGATTTCATCATTCCCGACTTTCTGCTTCAACTGACCATTTACGACATAATTAATCTCAATATAATTATGCTTATGTTTAGGAAAATCAATAAAACGTGTATGCTTTCTAACCGCTATCATTTTATCATTACGCAAAAACTTTTCACTTTCTATTATAAAATTACTTTGACTGGTATAGATGTCTTTCATTACCCCTTGTTTTTGCTGAACAATGCTTATTTCTTCCTCTGTTAACTTCCTTAATTGTTCCATTAAAACATGATCCAAGAAGGTCAGCCTCCTAATTTAACTATCTTTGATTATTATGAGAGGTACAGAATGGTTTAGCAACTATTCCGAGGAAAAGTACATATTTTTTGATAAATAAGGTGGGGAGGAATTAACGCTAGCACACAGAAAGTTCAACTGTAAACCGTGCATACATAAAGCAGCTCTCCCTATAAAAGAAGCTAAGCTGCTTTATCTGTATTGCCATTCTATTTTAAAGGATAGCCCTCTTTCCATTTCTAATCTGCTGTTTTCTTATTGCTCCTGTCTAAATGCTTTAGTCTTGATATTTTTATTTTCCAAAAACTCTTCTATTTTTTTCTGTTCTCTTCCGTTTACTACATTACTTCTTTTATTTAAAGAGGCCATGTTTACTGTAGGAATGACATCTTCATTCAGGTCGTCTGTAAGTTGGTCGAGCACTGTATCTAATTCATTTAGCATCTCATTTAAACTTATAATATATCTACTTATTCTTTCGGATTCTTCTTGATAACCTTGGGGTAATGTATTTTGTGAGATATAGTTTAAAAAGTTTTCATCATTTTCTCTTGTAAGCCTGTTAATTTGCTTTAACTTCTCTAAATCACTTTTCGTTAATTCTTTTTCTTCATCTATTATCTCTTGAAAAGGGGAACTAGCAAGATATAATTCTTCATGGGTGTCTAAGTATGTTTTTATGCTTGATTTCATTTCTTCTTCATCAATGACACTATTTTGTTTGTCAGAATAAAAAATGGTACTAGGAATCTTCACATTATTTGTATCGACTATTTCCTCTTCCGTTTTCATTCCCCCTCCTTTTGAACATGCACTTAATAGAAAAAGAATTAGGATACTATAAAATATTCTTTTCATAAACGCCTACTCCCCTTTGTAAATATAATATTCCCTGGCTTTAGAGGACTAATAGGAGAAACATCACAAATGGTATGTCCACTTAATCAAATTGACCTTCCATTAATTGTTGGTATTAGCTTGAAAAATATTTTAGTCATTCGTTAGTTACTATTTCAAAAGAGATGTCCTCATTTCCCTCGTCTTAATACAAAACAACTTTTAAGCAATTTTTATCCGTTAGTTTAATAAACATCCATGAATATTTTAACATATATTACCTTATTTAACATTAAAAAGAAGTGTGATTTTCATGGAAATCACACTTCTTTTATGCTTATCTTTATCTCTTTGAGCCTCTCAAAAGAACAAATTAGGATAATAATCCAACCAATATTATCTAGTAAAGGCTGCTGGAACTCCTCCATCTACTGTCAGCATGCATCCAGTAGTTTTCTCCGCTTTGGAGGAAGAGAAATAACAAATCGCTTCCGCTATATCCTTTGGAAAAATATTTACCAATAAAGTGGTCCGTTTTTTATAATGTTCTTCTAGTTGATCTGGTTCAATTCCATAGTTAGCTGCTCGCTCTTCACGCCACTTAGAGCCCCAAATAGCGGATCCTTGTAATACGGCATCAGGTAAGACAGTATTAACACGTATACCGAATTCTCCTCCCTCTGCTGCAATACATCGTGCAAGATGCGCTTCCATTGCTTTTACCGAACTATAGGCCGTAACATTCTTCCCTGCGTAGACAGAGTTTTTAGAACCAATGAAGACCATACTTCCACCTAGTCCTTGTTCCTTCATTTGTTTGAACGCTTCTCTTGCAACTAGAAAATACCCTGTACCAAGAACATTTAAGTTTAAATTCCATTCTTGTAGAGACGTTTCGTCAAATGGGCTAGAGGTAGCAAGACCAGCATTATTGACGATGATATCCACCCCTCCAAAGGTAAGAGCTGTTTTCTTGTATGCTTCTTTCACCGCATCTTCTTTCGTGACATCCATCTTAACGGCTAATGCTCTCACGGAACCATACTTCTCATTTATTTCTGCTGCAACCTTTTCGGCACCTTCTATATTAAGATCTGCAATAACAACATGTGCCCCTTGCTCTGCAAATAGTCGACATGTTTCACTGCCTATCCCGCCAGCTCCACCTGTAACAAATGCGACTTTACGAGAGAATTCAGCTTCTTTCGGGGCAAGGGATAATTTATACAATTCTAGTGGCCAATACTCTATTTTAAATGATTCATTTTCATTCAACGAGACGAAATTACCTAAGGCTGTAGCTCCCTTCATAACAGAAATTGCACGGCGGTATAAAGCACCGCTTACTTCTGCCATAGCTAGTGTCTTCCCAGTATTAACCATCCCAATGCCAGGTATTAGAATAACACGCGGAGCAGTTTCAGAAATTTGATCTCCAGTCTCTTTGTTTCTATCAAAATACGATGTATATTCTTTTTTAAATTCTGCTACACCTGATTTAATTTTTTCTTTTAAACTAGCAATATCTTTCGTTGTCGGATTCCATTCAATATATAAAGGCTGTCTTTTCGTATGTACAAGATGATCTGGGCATGCTGCACCAATTTGTGATAAGGTTTGGGCATCCTTACTATTTACAAATTGAAGCACATCAGCCCCTCTATCGTAGGTTAACAGCATTTGTTTTTCTCCACTAACCGCACCGCGGATTACTGGCATTACTTGGCTTAAAATTTCTTCTGCCTCTTCTTCATTTAAAGCAGGATATTGTTCTCCGCCAAATACTTGCTCCTCTTCTATTTTATTATGAATATAGTTTTCCGCTTCGTTAATAATCGCAATTGTTTTGTTATAGCTTTCTTCGGCAGTTTCTCCCCAAACAACAAGACCATGTTTCTCCATTAATACTAATTCTGCATTTGGATTATTCTTCACCCCTTCTGCAATCATTTTAGATAAGGTGAATCCAGGACGAATATACGGAACCCAAACGAAACGATTCCCATATATTTCTTCGGCAATTTGTTTTCCATTATCAGCACAGCAAATACTAATAATGGCATCGGGATGTGTATGATCTACATGTTTATACGGTAAAAATGCGTGTAATAAAGTTTCAATAGATGCCCTTGGATGAGAACTATCAATCATACAATGAGATAGATAAGCAACCATTTCCTCATCTGACATTTCTTCTCTTTCCATTAACGGTTTTATATCCTCTAGCTTTAGACCAGTAAAATTATGCGCTTTCATTGTTGCTAAATCTGAACCACTTCCTTTTACCCACATTACTTCTATGTCTCTTCCACGGAAATCCTTTTCGGTTGTTTTCATAGAAGTATTACCGCCACCCCAATTACATACTGCTCGATCTGTCCCAATTAAGTTAGAACGATATACAAGTTCTTCTAATCCCTTATTTAACTGAGAAGCCTTTTCATTATTCCATAAATTCTGTACCATTAATATTTCTCCCTTCACAAATTGTTTTTTTATACCCCAAATACATTATATAATATGTTTGTTTATTTTTGAAATAGTTTATTTGTTTTTATTTATTTTTTTAAAGACTATTCCTATCAAAAGAGAAAGAATATGATGTATATCTCTGTTACGCTTACGTTTATTTTTGTTTTTTAGTGAGTAATGAGGTTGTTTTTGCTTTCTTTTGCTTGATGAACACCACCTTCCCCGGATGCTTCTGTTTTTTGCTTTCATTCTTTTGATGATCGCCACTTTTCTCTTTTACCTTCTTCTTTCTGACTTTCATTCCCTTTATGATCACTACTTTTCCGAATGTTTTTGTTTTTTGGGCTTTCATCCTCTTAATGAACGCCACTTTTCTTTTTCCCGCCCTACTTTTTGGCTTTCATTCCCTTTATGAACACTACTTTTCTGAATGTTTTTGTTTTTTGGGCTTTCATCCTTTTAATGAATGCCACTTTTCTTTTTCCCGCTCTACTTTTTGGCTTTCATCCCTTTTATGAACACCACTTCCCTCCGAATGCTGCAATTTATCGCTCTTCATCAAAAAAGAAGCTTAAGACAGGTTCACCCTATCTTAAAGCTTCTTTACTGTTATTTTCCTAGCAGTTCTACAGTTTCTTCTACACCGACTGCATATGCTGCAAATTTCCCATCTTTGATTTTTATCATCGTTGGTGTTCCTGTAATCTCAATTTCTTCCGCGTTTTCTGGTACTTCGTTTCCGAAAGCAGTATTATGTGTTGCAATGATTTGGTTTTCTTCGTTCGCGACAATTCCCCAAGCAGTATTTTTATCATTTTGGAAATTCTCTATGTTTATGCCCTCATTCCATACTTCTTTCCCGTCTTCGATTTTCCCAATTACTTGGTCATACTTTTTATGATGCTCTTCCCAGTCATACCAGCTCGATTCATTTTTTTCGTCCTGCATATCTACAACATAAATAGGTATTTCACCATTATTGCTAAAAGAAAGAACATCTTTTTCTATTTGTTTACAGTATGTACAAGTGGCTTGCCAGAAATAAACGATATATTCTTCCTCCTGTTGATTAAAAGTAGCTGATGCATTTATTTTCTGTATGTCTTCAATCGCGTCATTATCCTTACTCTTTAGTGTCCATATAGCTGCGATACCAATAATAATAATTAACACAATTACACTAAATATAATAACCGGTCTATTTTTTCTTTTCATTCTCAATCTCCTTTTTCAAACCTATTAACTATATTCTATCTAAAAAGCTCTGTAAATAAAGCATCAATCCTCCACTAAATTCAACATAATTGTGAACATACCTATTTACCAACGACAACTGAAATGGGAGACTTTTTAGCATAAATTCACAATATTCGTCTTATTCATTCCTCCTATGATAAAATCAAACTATCTGATAAAGGAGTTGAATCGCATGAAAGAAAATATAATAAATCGTTTTGTATCGTATGCAGTTGTCGATACCCAATCAAATGAGAATAATTTAGAATGTCCGTCTACACCAGGACAATTAACATTAGCCAATTTATTGGTGGAAGAGCTGAAAGAAATTGGTATGGAAGAAGTAACGATTGATGAAAACGGATATGTGATGGCAACTTTGCCAGCAAATACTGAGAAAAAAGTGCCGACAATCGGCTTCCTTGCACACTTAGATACCGCTACTGATTTTACAGGTAAAAATGTTCGTCCACAAAAAGTGGAAAATTATGATGGGGAGGATATTATCTTAAACGAAGATTTACATATCGTTTTATCTCCGAAAGATTTTCCAGAATTAAAAAATTACGTAGGACACACTTTGTTAACAACGGATGGCACAACCTTACTAGGAGCAGATAACAAAGCAGGTATTGCTGAAATTGTAACAGCTCTTATTTACTTAAAAGAAAACCCAGCAATTAAACATGGTAAAATTAGAGTGGCCTTTACACCAGATGAGGAAATCGGCAGAGGTCCACATAAATTTAATGTAAAAGCCTTTAATGCTGATTTTGCTTACACTGTTGATGGCGGGCCATTAGGCGAATTGCAATATGAAAGCTTCAATGCTGCTGGCGCAAAAATCACAGTGAAGGGAACGAATGTTCATCCTGGTACAGCAAAAGGAAAAATGGTTAATAGTATGAAAATAGCGATGGAATTACAAAACCGCTTACCAGCAAATGAGGCACCTGAATATACGGAGGGCTATGAAGGTTTTTATCATTTACTATCCTTTGAGGGAGACGTGGAAGAAACAAAGCTTGCTTATATTATCCGCGATTTTGATCGTACTTCTTTTGAAGAGAGAAAAAGAATCCTGCAGACAATTGTAGCGGAGTTAAATGAAAAGTATGGTGCCGAAACAGTAAAACTGGAACTAAACGACCAATACTACAATATGCGGGAAAAAATTGAACCCGTAAAAGAAATTGTGGATGTAGCCTATCAAGCAATGGTAAATCTCGGTATTACACCAATTGTTCAACCAATTCGCGGTGGTACAGATGGTTCACAGTTATCTTATATGGGACTGCCAACTCCTAATATTTTTACAGGTGGAGAGAACTTCCATGGTAAATATGAGTTCATTTCTGTCGATAACATGGTAAAAGCGACAAATGTAATCGTAGAAATTGTCCGCCTATTTGAAGAACGTGGATAAAGGAAAGAAGGCTTTTGATGCCTTCTTTTCTAAATTTGCAACCTAATTTTTATAGATTTTTATTTCGTTAACCGAAGTAAATTTTGTACTTTTAACAGTTTAGTATATAATGATTCAGTGCCAAATCCCTATTTTCTATGGATTTAGTGGTGAAAGAAAAGATTAGAGGAGTTTTGCAATGGATACAATGAGTAAGATGCAAGAAGAAGTAACACAAAATACAGAATTACATCACTATATATTAGAAACTTTTGGACTTCAATCGAAGAAAAAAAGAGTTCGTAAAAAACTTTTGAAACAAGTAATCTCACAAGAAAAAGTTCTTAAAAAATTGGTGAGCGAATTTAAGAATACAGACCAAGAACAGCCTGTAGTTGCTAAAAAAGAAGAAATAAGCACTGTTTCCTTTGAGAAACTACCCGTTACTACTCTATTAAAAATCGGGAAAGAATTTTTTAAAGAAGAAGAAAGTGTTCGTTTTTATTATAATAAAAACAAAGAACCTTTCTACAAGAATAAAGAAATGCTTATTACATGTATTTCAACAAATTACGCTGCAGCACCAGCTGATATTCAAAAAGAAATCATAACTAAACTATAATTATTCTCCATGATGAGATTCACTTATGGATAGCCACTTCTATTTATCCTCTTATACAAACGAAGTGGCTACAATTTTTCATTCTCACCTTTCATAAAAACAAGCAAGCGCATCCAATCCGCTTGTTCGATATCTCACAATCTGCTATAATTTTGATGTAATACATAGATTAAGAAAGGGAGGCATACAAATGATTAAGGTTGCACCCTCCATTCTCTCCGCTGATTTTGCTAAGCTAGGGGATGAAGTGAAAGATGTAGAACGAGGTGGCGCTGATTACATTCATGTGGATGTAATGGATGGTCATTTTGTACCAAATATAACTATTGGCCCACTTATTGTGGAAGCAATTCGTCCTGTGACAACTTTGCCGTTAGATGTTCATTTAATGATTGAAAATCCAGATGCTTATATTCCAGCATTCGCGAAGGCTGGTGCTGATATCATCACCGTACATGTAGAGGCCTCTCGCCACTTGCATCGTACTATTCAATTAATAAAAGAACAGGGCGTAAAGGCTGGAGTAGTATTAAATCCAAGTACGCCAGTAGAAATGATTAAGCATATTATCGAAGATATTGACATGGTTCTATTAATGACAGTTAATCCTGGTTTTGGCGGACAGGCTTTTATTCCTAATGTCCTTCCTAAAATTAAAGAAGTACGTCAGTTAGCAGATCTTTTAAATCCAACACTTGATATTGAAGTAGATGGTGGTATTAATACTGAAACTGCTGTATTAGTCAAAGAGGCAGGCGCGAATGTTCTTGTTGCTGGATCATTTATTTATAACAATCCTAACCGTGAGGAAGCAATTAAAGCAATACGTGGATAAATAGTAACAAGGAGTCTATAAATTTAGATTCCTTTTTTTATATTTTAACTAACCCAATTGTATGATATTGGTACAATAGACTTTCTATTAAAGCTGCTTTAGACTCCTCACAATGAATAACGATAATTAACTCCGCTTTACTTGGTTTTATCTTTTCTTTATTTCTCCACCGCTTATACAAGTAATCTACCGGAATGGTAATACAAATTCCCACTATTAAACCAATTAATCCCCAGAGAATTGGACCTAAATAAAGAACAAATCCATAGATGGTACCCAAAAGCATCATAATCATACTCACACTAGCAACAAAGAACATATTAAAACCATCTGAATTGAAAGGATCCATATATTTTTTCTCTACCCCTTTTTTATTAAGAGATGATACAAATATATCTTCCTTGCGAATATGATGCTTTTCTAATTCATGTAGTACCAATTCGACTTTTAAGGAATGATCAAAGACGGAGATAATATTCATGGATTATTGTCCTTTATTTTAAAGTTTCTTTTAAGATAAAAAGAATATTTTTGTTCAAGATAATGGCTCTGCTCTAGTTTAAACAGTTGATTCATTTCAATGGCATGGTAATATGTATCACATGCAGCAAATAGATAAATGGACGGCAGAAACAGAAGCCATTCTACGTTTAAGGTGGAGGAAACTAAACCGTATAATCCTCTGCAAGTGAAATAAATTCCTTCTAATGCTCTTGAGTGGTAGAGTATGATTAAATGACTAACTAATAAAAATAAACCAGTTAAAAAGTTTCTAAGAATTAAATGACCAAGACCTGGAGTAATGATGGACCAAAATACTGGAACCCATTTATTTACTCGCTGCAAATAATTGATTTCCAATGGATGGATAACAAATGGCATTAGTGGATATCTTTCCTCTTTAGCTAACAGCGAAATTTGATTAATATCCGTAGTTATTCTGTATGCATCCCATACATTAAAAATATAAATTCCTACATAGAAAAAAAACCATCTTATATCCAGCGATTCAGCAGCTAATTGAAATTTACCAATACAGGAGTACAAAATAGCTAAATTTAAATGCGCCTGTGTATTAATCAAAAATTCCCATATAAATAAAAGCATTCCTATCAGAAACTTCCCAACCATAATATGACCAGTACCTGGCATGGCAAGAGCCCACCATAGTGGCATCAAAGGATTGTTTACTCTTAAATAATTTGTTCTAATAATAGACATATTCATCTTTTTATATCTATATGATTGCTCATTGAATTGTTGCACCCGTCCTCACCAACTCGTTTTTTTTAGTATGCTTCCTTCTGCTTATTTTTTATGCATATACTTCGTATCTAATTAAAACTCCTTACTTAAAGTTTAAAAATAATTATATTAAAAACATTAATATTTTTCATAATAAAATGATTATTATGAATTCAGACTCTAAAAAGCCACAATTTATTCCAATTTTATGTTCTAACAAAAATTTTTTTGACAAATCTAGTATCTTTTCAGTATTATATTAAAATAATAGAGGAGGTTTCTTTAATGTCAGATTTAAATAAACAGAAAATTGTGGACAGTGTTCCCCAAAAGGGATTTTTTGGTCACCCTAAAGGGTTGTTCACACTTTTCTTTACAGAATTTTGGGAAAGATTTTCCTACTATGGGATGAGAGCCATCCTAGTTTATTATATGTACTATGAAGTATCTAAAGGCGGATTAGGTATTTCCGAGGGTACGGCGATTGCCATTGTATCTATCTACGGTTCACTTGTTTATATGTCTGGGATAATCGGTGGATGGTTTGCAGATAGGATATTTGGGACAAGTAAGGCCGTTTTCTATGGCGGTATTTTCATTATGCTTGGTCATATTGTATTAGCTGTGCCGGGTAGTATTACCATGTTCTTTATTTCCATGATTTTAATTGTAATCGGAACAGGATTATTAAAACCAAATGTATCAAGTATTGTTGGGGAAATGTACAGTCCTGAGGATGCGCGCCGTGACGCTGGTTTTAGTATCTTCTACATGGGAATTAATCTGGGTGGATTCCTATCACCAATTATTGTTGGAGAAATCGGAATGAATTATAGTTTCCATCTTGGTTTCGGACTAGCAGCAATTGGTATGTTATGTGGATTAATAGTATTCATGATGACAAAGAAGAAAAATTTAGGACTTGCTGGTACAATTGTGCCAAATCCATTATCTAAAAACGAAAAGAAAAAAGTATATTCTTCTATCGGTATTAGCATAGTGGTCCTTGCCATCATTCTAGCTATTTTAATTCCATTGAAAATCTTAACTTTCGAATCATTTGTCACAATTGTCGGAATTCTCGGCTTCTTAATTCCAGCTATTTATTTCATTGTTATGTATCGCAGTCCAAAAACTACTCGTGATGAACGATCAAGACTGATTGCCTATATCCCACTCTTTTTAGCTGCCGTTATGTTCTGGGCGATTCAAGAACAAGGATCAACCATTCTTGCCGCCTATGCTGATAAACGAACACAATTAGAGTTTGGCGGATTTAGTCTTTCACCAACTATTTTCCAATCCATCAATCCATTGTTCATTATTATATTTGCACCAGTATTTGCATGGATTTGGGTTAAGCTTGGAAATCGTCAACCTTCTGTATCTAAGAAGTTTTCAATTGCTTTATTGTTTGCCGGTTTATCCTTTATCATTATGATGTTACCAGCCTATTTAGGCGGAGTAAATACATTAGTTAGCCCATTATGGTTAGTATTAAGCTATTTCCTTGTAGTAGTTGGGGAGCTATGTATATCTCCAGTCGGCCTGTCTGCAACAACTAAACTGGCACCAGCTGCTTTCTCTGCACAGACAATGAGCCTTTGGTTCTTATCCAGTGCAGCTGCACAAGCACTAAATGCACAAATCGCTCCATTATTCACAAAAATATCTGAAGTTGCATATTTCGGTATTCTTGGTGGAGTAGCTATTATCTTAAGTATTATCCTTTTCTTGTTATCACCTATGATTCAAAACAAGATGAAAGGAATAAAATAAACAAAAAAAGTGGAGGAAATCCTCCACTTTTTTAATGTAAGGAAAAGTTAAATTTCTCCCTAAGTCATTTAGTTCCTTCTGTTACCGTGCAAATTTCATATGCTTACTAAACTCTTTTTCAGCAGCTTTAAAGCCCGATGCTGTGTCGTTTTCACTTTACTTTCAGACCAGCCTAAATTCAAAGCTGTTTCTCCTATAGACATTTCTTTTAAATATCTACAATAAATTACCTTTTTTTGATCTTCTGTACAACAACAAAGTAAATGATTAATCCAATCAAGCTGTTCTTTCTTCATCGCAACTTCATCAGGAAGTGCCTGTTCATCCTTTATATGGATAGGTATTTCACAATCAAAGGTATAGGAATTTTTTTGTTTTCGAAAATGATCGATGGCAATATTTTTCGCAATCGTATATAGCCAGGTTCGTTCACTACTTTCCCCTTTAAAGAGACACTTTGTTTTTAGCAGTCTTATAAAAACTTCTTGTACTAAATCTTCTGCCTCTTCCTTTTTCACCCCTAAATAGATCAGAAAATGAATTAATTCTTGACTATACCTTTCATAGAGCTCTTCAATCGAACCCATTTCCCCCACCCCTAACAAAACCAGTGAATCAACGGACAGATAACAATCAAAAAACTCCTATTACTAAAATTCCAGAAAGCATTTTTTATTCCATTATTAAATAGTAAGTATGTATTTCTTGCGAGTTCTTCATTTAATTATTATTATCCTAAAGTATTTATCTTTTTTGTTACAAAGCAATTACAAAACTAATTTATTGTAACACCAATGAAATATATTATACATCTTAACGTAATAAAAATTCCAGTTTTTTCTTTAAAAATTGATTAATTTTCTATTCATTTCATTAAATCATTAATTGTAACTAAATTCTTTTATTGTAGTTAGTTTCCAACATCCTAGTTGAGGGGGTTTTTTAGCAATGCTAAATTCAAATACTTATATTTTCTCCATAAAATTGCGGATGGTTATTGTCGATTGAAGTAACGTAGATGTTACTTCTTTTACAATGGATATACCATGGGTAGAATCACCATGAATACATATGGTATCTGCTTGAATAGGTATCTCTTCACCTTGTACAGAGGTAACCTTTTTATTCTTAACCATATCAATTATCTGTTTAGCTGCCTGTTTAGGGCAGTCGATAAGAGCTTGTTTATGTGTACGTGGTGTTAAACTTCCATCTGATTGATAAGTTCGATCTGCAAATACCTCGTTAGCAGTTTTTAAGCCATAGCGCTTCCCCGCTCTAATCAATTCACTGTTCGCTAAACCGAATAGAATATACGCAGGATTTATCTTGTAAATAGCCTTGGCAATTGCATCAGCTAATCGTCCATCTTTTACAGCCATATTATATAACGCCCCATGTGGCTTTACATGCTGCAGGGTTCCGCCCTCTGCTTTCACAAATGCTTCTAATGCTCCTATTTGATAAATGACTATATCATATACTTCATTGGGTGATATATTTATTTCTCTCCTCCCGAAGCCAAGAACATCATTAAAGCCTGGATGGGCACCAATCGCCACTTTATTCTCCAGTGCAAGATTCACCGTTTTTCTCATGGTAGTTGGATCACCTGCATGAAAACCACAAGCAATATTTACACTAGTTACATAGGAGATAATTGTTTCATCATTCCCAATTCGATAAGCACCATAGCTTTCACCTAAATCACAATTTATATCAATAGACATATAAGTACTCCTTTGCAATATTTAATATAACCATATTCAATTTAGTAAATATAAACATCAGCTACTTTCTCCCTGCTAAGCTTTATTACTATTTAGATAATTCAAATTACATAACGATGATTTTATTTTACTTTTGAATAAAGAAGGAAGCAAAAAAGATGGAGCAATTCCTCCATCTCTTCTTATAAATGTTTATTACTCTTTACTTATCTGTCACTAAATTACTTTCAACATCTTTTTCTTCCGTCTCTTGCATAATGGATTCCCCTTCTATATCTATTCTTGGAAGAATCTTATCAAGCCATTTTGGTAAATACCAAGCTGTTTTCCCCATTAAAATCATAATAGCTGGTACGATTGTCATTCTGACGATAAAAGCATCAAAGAGAACTCCAAAGGTAAGGGCAAATCCCATTGACTTAATAATAGGGTCAGGGGCAAGCATGAAGCCAGCAAATACTGCCATCATTATGAACCCAGCTGCAATAACAACTCTTCCGCTATCTTGTAAACCTACTAATACTGCTTTTTTTGCATCACCGGAATGGGAATATTCCTCACGAATTCTACTTACTAAGAAAACTTCATAATCCATCGCTAATCCAAATAAAATTCCAATTACAATGACGGGTAAGAAACATAACACTGGATTCGCAGCATTAAATCCAAATAATTGTAGAAAGTTTCCATCTTGAACTACAAATACCACAAAACCAAGAGTAGCTCCCAACGATAATATAAAACCAAGAACTGCCTTTAGTGGTACTAGAATTGATCGAAAAACAACTACTAGTAATATAAAAGCTAATCCAACTATCAGTATAGAGAAGATCGGCAATGCTTCATTTAACTTATCAGAGATATCAATATTAACAGCCGTTGCTCCTGTTACGAATAGTTCTGTAGAATATTCCTTTTCCATTTCACTAGAATGATTTCGAATAGAATGAACTAAATCCTTCGTTTTGACGTCATTCGGCCCTGTCTCTGGTGTTACATTAATCATAAAGATTTCTCCAGACGGACTAGGTATTGCCGGACTAATGGCTTTCACGTTTTCTAGCTCACTTATTTTGTTTGTAACATCTGTTAATGCTTGTTCAGCATTCTCTGTTTTTTCACTTACTTTAGCAATAACAATTAAAGATGCATGATAACCAGGTCCATATGCTTCCGATAACAAATCGTATGCTCGTCTTTCCGTTGTTTTCTCTGATTTTGTTTCATTATCAGGCAATCCTAATTCCATATGAAAAAATGGAATAGTAACAAAAAGAAGAAAAGCGATGCTTAATATAGAGATGATCATTGGATGTAAAGAAAGCATCTTCCCCCACTTACTTGTTAAGGAACTTTCCTTATTCTCTTTCGAAAATTTTCCTATTAATTTATTTTTCTTAGAAGGATGGACTTTATCACCATATATTGCTAATAACGCCGGAACCAAAACTGTTGCAATTATAATTGCGATTAACACACAAACTGCGGCTGCTATTCCCATTGCAGTAAGAAAGGGAATCTTCGCTACTGCCAAGCCCAATAAACCAATAATAACAGTCAGTCCTGCAAACACAACTGCACTACCAGCCGTAGCTGTTGCAATTGCTATCGCCTTCTTAACTGAATTGCCTTTTTGCAATTGTTGTCTAAAGCGTGAAATGATAAATAATGCATAATCAATTCCAACAGCAAGTCCAAGCATAGCAGCTAATGATAAAGAAAAGGAGGTAATCTCAAAAAACTTTGTCCCAATCATAATCATCATTAACCCAATGCCTAAACCAATAGCTGCTGTAATAATTGGCAGTCCAGCTACCAAGAATGAGACAAATGTGATGGCTAGTACTAGAAATGCAATTGCAACCCCAATAACTTCAGTAATTCCACCAATTTCCATTTCCGAAAAGGCAACATTACCTGCAATTTCTGTTTCTATCCCTTCTCCACGTGTCTGCTCTATTTTTTCTAAGATATTCTCCTTAGATTCCTCTGATACTTCATCGGCAGGAATCTTAAATGTTACTGTAGCGTAACCAATTTCTTTTGATTCATTAAGATTTCCAAGCTCTGAAGGTGTAGCTACTTCTGTTACTTTCTTGTCTCTTTTAATATCGTTGAGCGTTTCTTTAATTTGTTCATTTACTTCGTCTGTTTCTAAAGTTTTCCCTTTTGGTGCCTTCATGACTAATTGAACTTGGCCATTTTCAGGAGATTCACCAGTCTGAAATTCCTCCTTCAATAATTCACCTGCAGCTTCTGATTTAGTACCTGGAATAGTGATTTCATTCTGAAACGATGGTTTCACACTTAAAGCTATAATCACCATGCTAACTAGGATAATCAGTGAACCACTTAATACTTTTTTTCTATGATTAAAGGCCCATTCGCCTATACTATAAAGAAATTTTGCCATATAAATCCCCTTTCGTCTATTAGTTCCATATGTTCTGCCTTTATACTACAGAAAAAGAAAATAAAAAAAATCGTACATTTGGGCAATTGCCGAATGTACGATTGGGCATAGTTTGGAATTTATAGATGAATATAACCTTTCTCAATAGATATTGCTACAGCTTCTGTCCTAGTATTTACTCCTAATTTATTATAAATATTTGTTAAATGCGCCTTCACTGTTCTTTCTGCAATTCCCATATCAAAAGCAACATCTTTTGTTCGAAATCCTTTTGCTATGGCTTGTAAAATAAAAGTTTCTTTATCAGTAAGGATAGATTGGCTAGATTTCTGATTATTCTTTTGAGTATCCTTAAAATTTAAGATTGTATTCAATATATTAGGCTGCAAAAGGGTTTCCCCTTTCACAGCAGCTTCAATAGTCCTAAATAGATTTTCTCTAGTAGTATCTTTCAGTAAATAACCTTTTGCCCCTAAATTGATTCCTTCTAGAATTAAATTATCTTCATTATATGTAGTTAAAATAATCACAGGAATGAAAATATTTCTTTCGTTTAATTTTTTTATCGTGTCTAATCCACTCAGGATAGGCATATTTAAATCCATTAAGATTACGTCAGGTGATAGTTCTTCTATTAAATGAAGTGCTATTTCTCCATTTTCTGCTTCTCCTATCACACGAAACATATCATTTGTTTCTATCATTAATTTTAATCCTTCTCTTACCACTAAATGATCATCAACAATTAGTACATTATACAGGACGTTTCCTCTCACTTTCCATTTAGATAGGGACTTCTACCAAAATAGTCGTCCCTTTTCCTTTTATACTTTTGACATCCACTTTTCCACCTAATAATCTAACTCTTTCCGTTATACCTAACAACCCATATTTCCCAGTGTGTTTGCCAACCATATTTGCCGCAAAACCAACACCGTTATCTTCTACTTTAATAACCATTTGCTTTTCCACTTTGTTAATATGTATTTTCACTTGTGTCGCTTGGGAATGCTTTATAACATTTGTCAAACATTCACTTACTATATGGACACTGTGTTCCAGTATAAATGTTGATAATGGAGGAAAGCGATCTATTGTGTAAGTAATCTCTGCAGAAGCTGCTTCCTTATACTTTTGAATTTTCCCCAATATGACACTATTAAAATCCCCTTGGCTAGTATTGGAATTATATCGTAAATTATCAATAACAATTCTTGCTTCTTTTAATGTTTCTCGTGCTTGCTGCATAGATTTTAGAACAATTTCCTGCGACTTTTCCTTATTTCCTTTGTCTATATAAACTTGGATTGCTTCTAATTGCATAATAAAGCCCGCAATTCCTTGAGCTAATGTATCGTGTAAATCTCTAGCCATTCGCTGTCTCTCATTAGCAAGTGTTAGTTTTTCCACTTCCTTATGAGCAGTTTCTAGCTCTTTTAAATAGTATTCCATCCGCAGTCTCGCATTGACCTGCCTATTATAAATAACCGTATAAAAAACTACAATGGTCAATATGATGAATAAAATAGGGATAAATATCGGTAATTCTTCTGATCCATAACTTAAAACTATCTCTATACAGAACAGGCCATAAAAAATAATAAAAAATATAAAAATCTTTAGTTTGCTTTCAAAAACTGTTATGCTCTGTGCAATAATTATTGGCAGTAAACCAATTAAAATAGCTGGGGATCCTGCTGGTATCCAAAATGCGGATAAGAAGATTAAAAATCCTTGGCTTATTACATAAAGCCAGGGATAAATTCGACTCCATGTTTTTGAATGCCAATAAGCAAGACAATGTCCTATCATAGCACAAGTAAAAATAATATTATTTATTATGGACAAATGATCAAACGATTGAAGTAATAGAGCTGCAATATAAACAAGACTAATCCATAATAAAATAGGGATTTTAGTTGAATCTTGTAAAATAATCGTGATATTCTCATATGACTTTTGAAATTTACTCATTTTTAATTCACCTTATCTTTAATATAGGCCAAATTATACCTTTAAATTGAAAAATCAACAAATTAGAGTCGCACATAACCATTCATATTTGATTGATGGCCTTTAAAACAAAAACAAAGCATCCTTAGTAAAAAATGATTACGAAAGATACTTTGTTATATGACTTCTATCTAATTACAAAAATTACTCCGTTACTTTTATTTTCTTTAATTGGTCATTTAATTCATTCAATTGATTTTCAGATAGGGCGTTGGGTAAACCTTGATTCACTATTTTTATCGAATAATCCTTCGCACTTTCTTGAGCCTCGACTTCTAATAAAATAGGAAGATGAGTTTGCAGCAATTCTCGACATTCTGGATTATTTAACAGGGATTCGATTCGAACTTCAATAGAATACTCATTAACATCTCTTGCATTAGGAATAATACTGTCTTTATCTGCTGGAAAATCACCAATTATATTTTTCAACCAAGATACACTTAAAGCAAACCATTTCGAAAAATCATTATTAACAGTTTTTCACTCGTTTTTTTGAAAATGGTTTTCTTTACAAATCTGCCTTAAAAATAGAAAAGTACTTCTCCTACTCTTCTCCTTAAGAATTCTTCGATGTTCAACTTCTTTTACTCTTTCTTATTAAGATCTCTTCATATCAATAATAAATTTATACCGGTCTCCGCGATAAATAGATTTTACATATTCAAAAGGAGTTCCATTGGCCAAATAACTAAAACGCTCCATCAGCAGCACTGGTGCCCCCTCTTTAATCCCAAGAGATGCACTTTCATTTTTATGGGATAAAGTTGATTCAATTGTTTGGGTAGCGTGACTAATCTTTTGATGTAAAGTTTGCTCCACATATTCATATATAGAACCATGTAAAGTCTCTTCCTGCAGCTCCTTAATCAAGAGCGACGGAAGGTAGGAAGTTTCGAGGGCCATTGGGATATCATCCGCAATCCGTAATCGGCTAACCTCATAAACCTGGTCTCCCTCTTCTATCTTCAACTTACTGGCGATGCCTCTTGGACAAGGAATCGTTTTAAAATCAAGAATTTTTGTTTTTGGTGTTAACCCTCTTGAATGCATATCCTCCGAAAAACTTGTTAATCCAGAAAGCTCTTGCTCTACCTTTTGTGCAGCAACAAAAGTCCCTTTCCCTCTTTGTCGAACAAGTACGCCTTCAGCTACTAAGTTATTAATAGCTTGACGAACCGTCATCCTGCTAATACCGTATTTCTCGGAAAACTCTCGTTCAGAGCTAATTGGATCACCAGGTTTTAGCTCTTTAATGATTTCTTTTATCTCCATTTCTAATTGATAATAGATAGGAATATGTGAATCTTTAATGATCAACTATACACACTTCCTTTATTTTCTTTCAAAATGGATAAAGCCTCCTGATCAGCGATGATTGTAACATCCGGATGTTTTTTCAAAATAGAAGCAGGAAGATCCTCTTTTATATCGGAGTGAAATAACTGATTAAGAACAGGGGCCTTCTTCACTCCAGACACAAGCAATATGATTTTCCGACTTTTCATAATAGTGGAAATCCCCATTGAAATAGCATGTGTTGGTACCTCATCCATACTAGTAAAATAGCGAGCATTTGCCTCTCTCGTCGAGTCAGCTAATTGAACCACATCGGTCGTGGAAGAGAATGAAGTACCTGGTTCATTAAAACCAATATGTCCATTTTCGCCAATTCCTAAAACTTGCAGATCCATTCCACCAAAGGAATCAATCAGTTTCTCATAATTTTCACCAGCATCTTTATCATTTACATTTTTGGCAAAAGGCAAATGAGTTTGATTTTCCGGAATATTTATATGATTAAATAAGTGTTCTTTCATATAATAGCTATAACTTTGCGGGTTATCCTCTTCTAAACCAACATATTCATCTAAATTAACGGTAATAACTTTTTCATAGGACGTATGGTTCTCCGTAAAATCCTTTATTAAATACTGATAGGTTCCTACTGGGGTTCCTCCAGTAGCAAGTCCTAGCACACTATTTGGCTTCGTTTGTATTTGCTCTATTATTTTTTGGGCTGCTACTTTACTCATTTCATCGTAATTTTGTACTTCAATTAATTTCATGCTGAAAATCCTCCATTCGAATATACAATTTTCCCTTTACATATTGTTAGTGCTACTTGATTATTTTCATCTAATACGACTAAATCTGCATCTTTACCTTTTGCAATACTTCCCTTTTTATCCAAGACACCAATTTGCTTGGCGGGATTATAAGATGCCATCTTTACAACATCCTGTAAAGAGCAGCCTGTAAAGTTCATCATATTATTGATAGCATCCTTCATTTTTAATGTGCTCCCAGCAAGAGCACCATTTTCTAATAACGCTTTGCCATCACGAACAATTACCTTTTGTCCACCTAAGGATGAAATACCATCCGCAAGCCATTTTGCCCGCATGCTATCTGTAATGAGAATGATATGATCAGCCCCCTTTTGTAAAAAAGCAAGTTTAACTATTTCTGGATGAATATGAACACCATCGACAATCATTTCAGCCATTAACTCCGAATGAAGCAAGGCTGCGCCTGCAACTCCTGGATCACGATGATGCAGACCTCTCATTCCATTAAACAGATGAGTAACATGATTGACACCAGCTTGAATGCTTGATAATACTTGCTCATAAACTGCATCTGAGTGCCCTATTGATGGAACGATATTCTCTGCCTTTAAATAGCGAACAAGCTCAAAGTTTTCATCTTCCTCAGGTGCCATCGTCACAAGTTTGATTTGATTATTGGATAATGTCTGCCATTTTTTAAATAACTCTACATTCGGCTTTTTAACAGATTGGACTGGCTGTGCTCCAACTCTCTTTTCGGAGATAAAGGGACCTTCTAAATGAATCCCGATGATTTCTGCTTTTCCTGATTGATCAGCAGTCTCGACATACTGGGCAATAGATGTGAGTGCATTTTCAATACTTTCTACCTCTTGTGTCATGGTGGTGGCTAAAAAGCTTGTTGTTCCTTCTTTTGGCAATGTCTCAGCCATAATTTCTAAGGCTTGCTGTGACGCATCCATTGCGTCAGCATTATTTGCTCCATGGATATGAATATCAATAAACCCTGGTATTAAATTCATGCCCTTTGGAAAATCTAGTATATGTGCATTTTCCCATTCTTTTTCAAGGAAGGAATCCATTAACCCAATCGCATCGATTTTCCCTTCCTTCACTACTACATACCCATTTGAATGAATTTCCGTTTCTGTGTAAATACATACATTTTTTAATATTAATGCCTTTATTTCTTCCGTTAGCATGATTCTAAAAGCTCCTTTTCTTAAAAATATGCGCGTCTATATATCTAGATGTCTATACCAGTTGGTTTATATCAATGCTTCTTCAATCCATTAAATATTAACCTATCAGATATCCACTATTTTTTTATTTCCCCAAACTAAATAGAGATACGGTTTCACATCAAATTATAGTTATTTCCTTTTCTTTCGTCAAGTTCCTATTGTCCTTCTTGCTTTTTCTAAAAATATGAATAAATGATATCGGCTAAAACCGCTTTTAGCTGATATCATTTAATTGAACTTACATTTTCCTAACACTTTCGCGATAAATAATTTCATACCCAGAAACTGTTTTCATGGGAGTATCGTCTCCTTTAATGAGACTTAGCATCTTTCTGGCTGCTAGATTGCCAGCATCTTTATAAAAAAACTTTGCAGTGGTTAAACCTGGATGTATCATCTCAGTCATTTCATACCCGCCAAATCCGGTAATGGAAAGATCACAAGGAATAGAAATCCCCTTTGAATAGATTGCTTTCATTGTTCCCATGGCAATATTATCTGTAGCACATACAATGATGCTAGGGTGAAATCGATCGATTATTTCAGAAACAATCGAAAATGTTTGTGCCTGATCCGTCTTCACCTCAAAAAATTGGACATCAATATTTGCTGTTTCCTCGATACTTTTCTTAAACCCTTCTTTTCGATCAATTCCTATTGCAACATTTTTCTCATGGAGACCAAGGAAGGCGATTCTTTGATGACCTTGAGATAGTATATATTTCCCTAAATCATATGCTGCATCATAATCATTATGAATTAAACTTGGAATCTCCTCATGCTGCTGCCCTACAATAAGCACAGGGATTCCTAGTTGTTTGATGATCATTAAATGACGATTCGTAATTTCTGTTGCCAATAAAATTATCCCAGCAACCTTCTGTCTTACTAAAGAATGAATATTTTCTATTTCCCGCTCCAAATCCAGATTTGAATGAGAAATTAACATTTGATAATTCCTTGCCTTCAACTCTTCATCTATTCCTATTAAAGTCCGTGAAAAAGCGTACGAATCTAATTGAGGCACAATCGTTCCGATAATATTTGTTTTCTTTGCTTTTAAGCTTTGAGCAAATGCATTAGGCGTATAGCCGGTTTCTTTGATAATATGCTGTATTTTTCTTTTCGTGGCTTCGCTGACAGAGCCTTCATTTAAGTATCGAGAAACAGTACTTTTTGCCACGCCCGCAAGTTTAGCGATATCACTAATAGTTGTCACCTATAAACCTCCTTATACATTGCTTTCTTCCGGAAAAATCAGTTACAGAGCAGGCACACTTTGAAACCCGTTAATTAAGAAAGCCTTTTCATTTTTCTTAATGTAAAGCTAGATTCCCTTATTTATTCTTATCTCTCTATATTATACAGGATAAAAACCAATAACGTCTGAACTATTTTTTCTATTTATGGAAGTATACCTTTTAGCTTGTTGATTCATAATGATTGCTATAAAGAGTTTCTTTTAGTGTTAATTATGAAGGTAGGGAATGCAATGAAAAATATATCATCTCTTCGACAAAAACATAAATATAGGTATGAACTATTTCAGAGTGCGAACTATTTAAAACAACCGATTATTTCCGTTATCACACCCGTATTTAACAATGAAAAAACAATCCAGAAGACGATTGAATCAGTTTTACAGCAATCCATAATGCCCCAGATTGAATACATAATTGTTGATGATGGCTCTAAAGATCAAACTCGTTCTATCTTAAAAAAATTTGTTAACGAGCATCCTAATATTAAACTCGCTCTTCTTGCGAAAAACACAGGCACCCCTGGCTATCCGAGAAATTTAGGCATTGAACTTTCATCGGCCCCTTACTTAACTTTTTTAGATGCAGATGATTGGTTTGAAAAGACTGGCTTGGAAAAACTCTATAGTGTACTAAATGAAACAGATGATGATTATATAGTGGGAAAAACAATTAAAGTCACGTCTAAAAAAAATGCCATAGTAGGCGAACATGAATCATGGAAAGAAAGGAGAAGTATCCCCCCGGCGAGTATCCCACATATTTTTCATCATTTAGGACCTAGAGCAAGATTGATGAAATCTAGCATTATAAAGCAAAACCAAATTCAATTTCCTGAGATGAAGTATGGAGAAGATAAGCAATTTTTCATGGAAGTATTGACTAATTGTAAAAAAATCTCAACAACGGAAGCTGTTATCTACTATTTAAATCGCTTAGATGAAAATGACGAATCCTTGACGAAGCAGACGAATGTATTAAATAAAATGCATTGTAATCGAAAAGTAATCAACTACTTTAAAGAGAAAGAAATGGATTCAGAGTTAAAGCGAATGGTCCTTAATCGCTTGTATGAGTTTGATTGCTTTAATCGGTTTATAAATCGGTATCATACGCTAAGAACGGAAAATAATCAAACGTTTAAAGGAAGATTAGATGCGTTTTTAAAAAGGAAAGCATATATATCCACCATGAAAAAAATGTTACGGACGACTTCTTCGTTGGATTATGAGATCAGTGACCATTTTTACCATCCTTATAATAAGGTTTGTTATCAGTTATTTTCACAAAAACGCTATAAGGATATCGAAACATTATTTCGATGGATGAATCAAGAAAAAATAAAAAAACATGTAGTTAAAGACGATACTGCTTACTGGGTTTCTCCACTAAGCCCGCCTTATAACTTTATTAGAGTCCCTATGTATGCTGAATTAATAAATTGTGAATATACGAATGGTTTCTTCCGTTTCGATATTCGTATTGCAGGTGATCACCCAAAAGAGGTTGAACATCTCCTGTTCCGCGATCGAAACAACATCCATAACCAGTTTATGTTTCCGATTGAACCATATGAAGGGGTTTTAAAGAGAATTATGATACCAGAAGCATTCCTTACCCCTCTAGGAAAATCAGTTTATACTATTTATTTATCTTATAGAGATTATCATAAAGTCCAATTACATATCCCAAACCCTAAGCTACGGTTAAAAAAGCAGCAAACAGATAAGCAGCATTTTTATAAAACCATTCACAATCACTTGGCGCTAAAGGTTCTTTAATATTAGGTATAAGAGTTGATTTCATAGAGACCACCTGTTTTCCTATAAAACGAGTGGCCTCTATGAAACCTTTTTCTTCTCCCATTTGTATTCAAGCATCAGCCAGTCTAATCTTTTTCCTTAGCTTTTTTAAAGTGTCTCAATAAATCGATAAAAAGCTTTTGTTCCATTGTCATTTCTTTTAAATACACCTGCATGATGTAAGATTGTTTCAAACACAATTCCTATTTCTGTTTGTAAGATAGTACTTACATTTTCTTTTGTCATCTGTGGATTTTTCTCTTTTACTGTTTTTGCCCACGCTAAGTGTTTTACAATAGCAGGCTCTTGTTGAATGCGTTCTTCAAAATCAACTTTGACGATATTCTCTGCAAGGATGCTCATTTCTTCTTTCAATCTTCCTGGCAAAACGGCTAACCCCATCACTTCAATCAAGCCAATATTCTCTTGTTTAATCGCATGAACTTCCTCATGTGGGTGGAAGATCCCGAATGGGTATTCTTCACTTGTACGATTATTGCGGAGCACTAAATCCATTTCATATTGGCCATTACGCATTCTTGCAATTGGTGTGATGGTATTATGGCGAACACCGTTTGTATATGCAAGAATATCAACACTTTCATCACTATAATCCAGCCATTTTTTTAATATATAATCAGATGCTTCCACTAATTGTTGTTTGTCTGTTCCATTTAGACGTAAAACAGACATCGGCCATTTAACAATTCCGGCATGGATAGCAGGAAACCGCTCCAACGTAAATCCAGCTTCTATTTCAGCCTTTGCCATCGGAAATTCATGATATCCCCCTTGAAAATGCTCATGGGCAAGAATGGACCCTCCAACTATTGGCAGATCAGCATTAGACCCCATAAAGTAATGAGGATATTGGTGAACAAATTCTAGTAATCTAGTAAATGTTCTTTTCGAAATGGTCATTGGCTCGTGCCTTTCTGAAAAACAAATGGCATGCTCATTATAGTAAACATATGGGGAAAACTGCAGGAACCATTGTTCCCCTTCTAGAGTCACTGGTATAATACGATGATTTTGTCTAGCCGGATGATTAACTCGTCCGGCATAACCGGCATTTTCTTTACATAATAAACATTTAGGATAAAAGCCTTGTTTTACTTTTTTTAGAGCAGCTATTTCTTGCGGATTTTTTTCTGGCTTAGACAAGTTAATCGTAATCTCTAAGTCTCCATAACTCGTATGTGCCAGCCACTCTTCATTTTTAGCAATTCGATCCGTGCGAATGTAATCAATCTTTTTAGAAAAGTCATAAAACCAACTAGTTGCACTCTTTGCCCCCTTATCCTTGTAGAGCATGGCGAATCTATTATTTATTTCAGATGGCAATGGAACAAAGCAAGCCATTAATTTAGTATCTAATAAATCTCGATAGGTTATTGTATTTTCTACCAAGAGATTATGTTCTGCAGCCCAATCTAAAATAGTATCTAATAGTTCACGCAACTCTATTTCCGCTGGATCGCTAACCTCAGATGGGACAAAATCATCCAATTCCAAGATTTCGAGTAATTTATTCCGCACTACATCTATATCCCATTTCGTAATTAGGTTTGATTCTATTCCATAATGAAGCAATTGTTCAACATGATGATAAATAGTGGTTGTCATCTAACATTGCTCCTTTCCTCTTAGTACATTCTCATTTATTCTTTATAGCCATTCGGATTTGCTTGGAACCAGCTCCAGGCACTTCCTATCATTGTCTCTAGTGAAGTGTACTGTGGATTCCACCCTAACTCTACTTGCGCTTTCTCTGATGAAGCAACTAATCGCGCCGGGTCACCTGCTCTTCTTGGAGCAATTTCTGCTGGAATAGGTTGCCCTGTTACCTTTCTCGCTGCCTCAATTACTTCTTTGACCGTGAAACCTGTTCCACTCCCTAGATTGTAAATACCGCTTGTTTCTTCTTTCTGCAATTTTTTTAAAGCAAGGATATGGGCATTGGCCAAATCAGTAACATGAATATAATCCCTTATACATGACCCATCATGTGTCTCATAATCATCTCCAAAAATACTAATTACTTCTCTCTTTCCTAACGCTACTTGCAGTATAATGGGAATTAAATGCGTTTCTGGAAAATGATCTTCCCCTAATCTCCCATCTATATGCGCACCTGCTACATTAAAATAACGAAGAGCTACATAATGAATCCCATATGCTGCTTCACACCACTTTAGCATTTTTTCGATGGCTAGTTTAGTTTCTCCATAGGGATTTGTTGGAATTGTGTCATCACTCTCCTGAATCGGAAAATTCTTTGCCTCTCCATAAGTTGCTGCAGTTGACGAGAAAACAATTCTCTTCACACCATTTGCATGCATTACTTTTAATAAAGTCATCGCACCATTTACATTATTATCATAGTATTTCAACGGATTTGTTACACTTTCACCTACTAAAGAGTCAGCAGCGAAATGGACTACTGCTTCAATCGTATGTTTCTTAAAGACCTCTTCTAAGAAGCTTTCATTCCGCAAATCCCCAATATATAGGGTTGCTTCAGCTCTTACAGCAGCTTTATGCCCAGTTTGAAGATTATCAACAACAATTACTTCTTCACCTAGGTCTAATAATTCAGAAACCATATGACTTCCGATATAACCGGCACCACCACATACTAATATCGTCATATTTTCTCTCTCCTTTTTTTAACTGTTCCTATTCAACAATTTCCTTCGCTCCATCTCCAACTTGAACAACATAAAAGTCTGCCTTTAATCCTGTTTGCTCCGCATATTTCGCTCCGACCTTCTCGATAAAAGATTCAATATGTTCATTGTTGACAATGCTGATCGTACAACCTCCAAAGCCTGCACCTGTCATCCGAGATCCAATAACGCCCGCTTGTTCCCAGGCAGCTTCCACTAATGCATCTAATTCCTTTCCGGTCACTTCATAATCATCACGTAAGGAGATATGTGATGCATTCATTAATTGTCCAAATCCTGCAATATCTCCTGCTTGAAGTTTTTTTACAGCTTCTAATGTTCGAGCATTTTCATACACAGCATGCTTTGCTCTCATTCTATCGACATCTTGCTTAATCAAATGAGCATGCGAATCGAATTCCTCTGGCGTTAATTCACCTAATGATCGAATCTCTAATTCTCCCTGCAAGTCTCTTAATGCTCTTTCACACTCTCCTCGTCTCTCATTATATTTAGAATCAGCTAACCCCCTGCGTTTATTTGTATTGGCAATAATTAAGGAAGCAGCATCTAAATCTAGTGGACTATACACATAGTCAAGTGTGTCGCAATCTAGTAATATAGCATGTTTTTCTTTGCCCATTCCGATTGCAAATTGATCCATAATTCCACAGTTCACGCCAATATATTCATTTTCTGCTTTTTGACACATTTTTACTAAACTGACTTGATCAATTGCAAAGGAATACAACACATTTAGCATAATGGCTGTCACTACTTCAATGGATGCAGATGAAGATAAGCCAGCACCATTGGGAATTTCTCCTTCATATAAAACATCGAATCCAGCATCGAGTTGATATCCATATTGCGCAAGTGTTACTATTACTCCCTTTGGATAATTCGCCCAATCATCTGCTTGATTAAAGGATAGATTGTCTAAAGAAACTTTAATAATACCTAAATCCGCAAAATTTGTAGAATAGAATTGAATCACTCGATCTGATCTTTTTCTTACAAGTGCTGTCGTACCAATTGATAAGGCACAAGGAAAAACATGTCCTCCATTATAATCAGTATGTTCACCTATTAAATTCACACGTCCTGGTGCAAAAAAAGTACGTATGCTTGTTTCTGCTTCATTAAAAATATTTGTAAAAGTTGCCAATAGATTTTTTGCCATTTCTATCTCTCCTTTTTATATGAACAATTATGCTTACTCTTAAGTCTAGACTTCCATTAAACCGTTTACAATTTTATTTTATGCTTCAAACCTTTCTCTCTCAATGGTAAAATAAGAAAGGAAAAAGGGTAATAATTTGCTAATAAATTTCAAATTTTTATGCCAAACACTTAATTTCTATCTATTACTCCTATCTTATCCAAGGCAAGTTTCTACCAATGCCAGCTCTACTAAGAAAGGAGCATTCTATTGTCCAAAAAAGATAATAATGTATTTGCTTACAGATTTACGGAAAAAATTACAAAAGAGGTAGCCCAAATTTGGTCAATCGGATGGGAAAATCAAACCTCCCATCTATATAATTGGAAAGGAAAAAAGCGTAAAGAGGATAGTATGTATGTTTTTCAATATACCATATCTGGAATTGGTGCTATTGAACTCGGAGGTAAAAATCATAAATTGACAGCAGGAAAGGCATTTTTAATTGATATTTCAGAGGAATACAGATACTATCTGCCTCCAACTAGTGAGCATTGGGAATTTATTTTTATTACACTATATGGTGAAACGGTAAAAAAATGCTGGCACTCTTTTACGGAAAACGAGCAGCCGATTATTCAATTAGCTTCGGACTCGAGACCCATTCAGCATCTTCTGCGTATTTATCAGCTAGCAAAAGATAAACAGATAAATAACGCTTTTCAAGCTTCAAGTCTCGCTTATTCCTTTATAATGGAATTGTATCAATATAAGAAGAATATTGGAGACATCCAGCTTCCTGAAAGTATACTAAATGCGACATTATTTGCTCAAAATCACTATCATAAACCAATCGGACCAGAAGATATGGCAGAGGCTGCTGCGCTTTCCCGCTTCCACTTCACTCGTTTATTCAAAAAGGTACTTGGAATTACACCGATTCAATATTTAACGAATATCCGTATCATAAAGGGAGCAGAGTTATTATATCAAACCAAATATTCTATTGAAGACATTTCAGTCCAAGTAGGTTTTGCGAATGCCAACTATTTTACAAAAGTATTTCGGAAATCTACTGGTATTACTCCTGGAGAATTTCGAAAGAAGAATATTCGGCCAAGCGAGGATATTCTTCTTTAATGCTTATTTTTCATCAAACATTTCCAAGCTGAACATTCCTTTTTCATAAATAAAGTTCAGCTTTTTCCCTGGTGTAAGCATATTTTCCAAAATATCTTTTGAGGCTTGAAGGGCAATAGACATTCTAATTAGCTGCTCATGATCCTCTTCTTGATATGTACCTGCTTGTTTACTCAACGCTTCCACATGCTGTTGAAAATGGAGTATTTGGTTATAAATAGCCTCATATGTCGTTTCAATCTCATTATTCATTCAAAAAACTCCTTACCCATAAGATAAATTAAGTTTAGCATATTTTTGCTTTATTTTTATGTTCGCCAGGGCAAAAATTTATTACTAATCAAGAGATCAACAATAATTTTATCTTTTGAGGGAGAATAAGGGGAAATTAATTTAAAATAATGAATGAAAACACTTTCAAAATCATTTTGTTTCATTTAAAATATAAATAAAGAATTTTTTTTTCTATGATAATGTAATTTTATGAAATATTTTTTACACTTTTCTTATTAAAGGAGTTTTTAATATGCAATTATCATCCCTATATTTAGGTGTAGACATTGGTACAACGAGTACAAAATCTGTCTTATTTGCTGAAGCTGGCAAAGTATTAAGCATGCATCATGTCGAATATCCGCTGCATAGCCCTGCACCAGCCATCGCAGAGCAAGATCCAGAGCAAATTTTTCAGGCTGTATTGGAAACAATGAAAACAGCTATTAAAAAAGCGAACGTCGATGCTAGTAAAATAAAATTAGTCTCCTTTAGTTCAGCGATGCACAGTGTTATTGCATTAGACGAAAAGGGAAAACCAATAACACGCTGTATTACTTGGGCCGACAGCCGTGCTTCCTCTTGGGCAAAAAAAATCAAAGAAGAGTACAATGGCTTGGAAATATACCGTAGAACAGGAACGCCAATTCACCCTATGACTCCTTTATCTAAGTTAACTTGGCTAAGAAATGATCAACCAGCTATTTTTACAAAGGCAGCTAAATTTATTGGCATTAAAGAATATATTTTCTATCGCTTATTTAACGAATTTGTAATTGATTATTCAATTGCTTCTGCAACAGGAATGTTTAATCTTGAGCACTTAACTTGGGATCAAGAAGCGTTAAAAGTTGCCGGCGTAACATCTGAGCAGTTGGCAAAGCCAGTTCCGACTACCCATTATTTAACAGGACTGAAGGATAAATATGCAGCGGAACTTGGAATTCCTGCTGAAACTCCATTTGTGGTTGGCGCAAGTGATGGCGTACTATCTAATCTTGGGGTAAATGCTATTGACCCTGGAGTTGTCGCTGTGACAATCGGTACAAGCGGGGCGATTCGTACTGTAACAGATAAACCAGTAACCGACCCTAAAGGAAGAATCTTTTGTTATTGTTTAACAGAAGATCTGTGGGTAGTTGGTGGATCTGTAAATAATGGTGGAATGACATTCCGCTGGGTTCGTGATGAATTAGCTTCCTCGGAAGTGGAAACGGCAAAGAGACTCGGAATTGATCCTTATGAAGTTTTAACAAAGATTGCTACTAGAGTTACACCTGGTGCGGACGGTTTATTATTCCATCCATATCTTGCTGGGGAAAGAGCACCTTTATGGAATGCCAATGCAAGAGGATCCTTCTTTGGACTAGGATTACATCATAAAAAAGAACATATGGTGAGAGCCGTATTAGAGGGAGTTATCTTAAATCTTTATACGGTGATGTTAGCCTTACAAGAAGTGATTGGAGCACCAAAGCAAATTCAAGCAACAGGTGGTTTTGCTCGTTCTGAACTTTGGAGACAAATGATGGCAGACATTTTTGATCAAGAAGTAGTCGTTCCAGAAAGCTTTGAAAGCTCTTGTCTTGGTGCCATCGTTTTAGGTATGTATGCACTTGGAGAAATTGATGATTTTTCGATTATGAAACAATTAGTTGGCAGTACATATTCCCATCAGCCAATCCAAGAAAATGTTGATATCTATCAGGATTTAACCGCTATTTATATCCGTATCTCTCGAGTATTGGAGAAAGAATATGATGCCATAGCATCCTTTCAGAATAAATGGGTTAAATAAGCACCACAAACATCTTGAGAAAATTACTTGCATATAAAGTTTTTCAGTCGTATTCAAACCAAACAATTATACGGTGCTGCCAATATCTCGTATAATTGTTTGGATTTTTTATGCCATTTCAGAAAGAAGGTTTGTGGATCATCCGCAATCTGTAATGTAACAAATTGGGCTTCGCTTCTAAATGAGAGATTTAATCTTTGCACCTTTTATTAGTTAGCCTGCTGCTATTGCTATGACCCAGTTTTTTTATTGGAAAGTTCAACCCAGAAAGGATATAGTCTGAGAACTAATAAGATAAAACCTATCAGAATAAATACAAGGACAAAGGAAGATCCATAAAGAAGATTGCTAAGCAGCGTAAATGTGATTATTAAAATAGTTGCCATAAATGTTATCCTTCTTGTTCGAGAGGTAACATATTGCTTTTCCCCACAGTGTGGACAAATCAGTTTATTATCTAATGTAAAGGAGTTTTTTAAAGTTCTCTTATAAGTCCATTTTTGATTACACTTCTGACAAGTTCTCATGTAGTTTCTCCTTCTTTTTCTGTAAGCTTACCATAGCCAAAAAACATTCCGATCCGTTTACATTGATTTTATTAAAAAAATCCTTTAGCATGTTTTAGCTGCTAAAGGATTTTCTTGTCATTCTATTTTGATTCTACACTATGTCCACCAAACTCATTTCGTAAGGACGCAACCACTTTTCCAGAGAAGGTATCTTCCTCTAACGAACGATAACGCATCATTAAAGATAAGGCTGTAACTGGCATAGCAGTTTGTAAATCTAAGGCTGTTTCTAGCGTCCATTTTCCTTCACCAGAGGAATGCATTACTCCTTTAATCCCTTCCAGCTTTGGATCCTTAGAAAAAGCACTTTGTGTTAATTCCATTAACCACGAACGAATGACAGAGCCGTTATTCCAAACCTTTGCTACTCCTTCATTATCAAAATCATACTCGCTTTTCTCCAACAGCTCAAATCCTTCTGCAATGGATTGCATCATGCCATACTCAATTCCATTATGAACCATTTTCAGAAAATGGCCGCTTCCAGATACTCCAGTATACATATAACCATTTTCCACACATAAATCCTTGAACAATCCTTCTACCTCATCAAATATTTCTTTATTGCCGCCAATCATCATACATGCACCATTTCGAGCTCCATCTACTCCGCCGCTTGTGCCAACATCTAAATAGAAAACTCCTAGCTCTTCTAAATCTATTCCTCTTCTTTTGGAATCTTTATAATGGGAATTCCCGCCATCGATAATAATATCCCCCGCTTCGACATACTTCTTTACTTCCCGTAAGACATTTTCCGTTACTTCTCCTGCTGGAACCATTAGCCAAATTACTCTTGGAGCTGGCAAATTTCTTACTAATTTTTCAATTGTATTAACTCCTGTTACATTTTTATTAGAAATTTCTTTTACAGCGCTTTCATTTATATCAAAAGCTGTTACACTATACTTATGGTCCACCATATTTAAAGCCAAGCTATAGCCCATTTTTCCTAAACCTATAAGACCGATGTTCATTCGTTACCTCTCCTTTTGAAAAAATATTTCTTTCTATATACAATTATATAGAAATTTTTTTCGAAAATATACCCCTTTGTAAATATTTTTTGAAAAAAATTATTTTAATAAGAAATTTTTTTTCAAGAGACTAATTGTGTTATACTACAACTATATTAATTTGGAAAGGATAGAAGTCAATGGCGCAAAATTGTCTTGGGAAAATTCGTTCCTATTACGCTAGACTAAGTGAAAAAGAAAAAAAAATCGCTGATTATATTCTAGTTAATCCAGAAAAAATCATTCATTCCACCATTAACGAATTAGCAGAGGATTTAGGAGTAGCAGATGCTACTGTTTTTCGTTTCTGTAAACGAATTGGGTTTAAAGGCTATCAAGCGATGAAAATAGCATTAGCATCAGAAGTAATTGAACCTATTCAGCAAATACATGAAGAAATTAATGAAAATGACAGTGTAAAAACCGTTACTGAAAAAGTATTTAAGTCGAATGTACGTACACTAGAAAATACATTAGAAATATTAAATGGTCATTCGATTCAAAAAGCAGTAGAATTTCTCTTACAGGCAAATCGGGTTGAATTTTATGGTACAGGTGGTTCAGCAGTTATCGCGATGGATGCTTTTCATAAATTTGTTCGAACTGGAATTAAAGCGTTTTCATTTGTAGACTCTCATTTTCAACTGATGTCCTCTTCTCAGCTTTCAGAGAAGGATGTTGCTGTAATCATTTCGCACTCTGGCACTAATAAAGATACTATTAACATAATGAAAACAGCCAAAAACAATGGTGCCAAAACAATCGGCATCACTGGGTATCCTAAATCACCAATCGGCCAGAATACAGATGTAGCACTGTTCACAAGCTCTGAGGAAACAGAATATCGTTCGGAAGCTTTATCATCAAGAATTGGTCAGCTTAGTTTAATAGATGCATTGTATGTTAATGTAATGATTTTAAATAAAAATGTTGCTAATCAGTCATTAGAAAGAATAAGGAATGCCATTTCTGATACACGAATTTAACGGCAGACAAACAATATTCCCTACTTCAGAGTTTCAGCAAACGCAACAAAGGAAGTTAATTATGGTTGTTCTTACCATCACTAACTTCCTTTATATATACGCTATAATAACTCCATATTAATAAAGGGAGTATCATAATCAAGCTTTCCTTTAATTTTTTTCAAGTTCAGCTTTTCTCCCTTTAAGAAAGATTCTAAATCGATGATAACAGGCATTCGATCACTCCCAAGCGCAAACCACGCTTTTCTTTCATTAGGCAGGTATGCTGCGGTGTGCAGTGTTCCAGACCAGGCATTATACTTGGTTGAAAATATCTCTTTATCTCTATCATTCAATATTCGAAAGGCCTCATACACATTTGAATGATTTCCCTGCTGCTTCTCAATATTCTGCTTTCTTTGTATAGATTCATCCATCTGATAGCGGTTTTCTTCTTTTAATATTTCAAAGTGATTCGTACTAATATTAGATTTTCTGGCAATAACCGAACGTGGTGTTGCTTCTACAACAAATGCCTCTCCACTAGGATCTAATAACACATAGCTAAAGGATGTTCGATGTGGTATTTCTTTTAATAAATCAATGGCCTCTTCTACATTTGCACACGTTTCTAAAATCATTCGACCAATCATATTACAAATAAAACCATCCCCTGAACCAACTCGATTAATAAAGTTATAGCCCATTGCGAGACCTTTTTCATTTATCCCATCTATTCTTCCTGTTATTTGCATAGATGGACCGATTACTGCATATCCAGTATCAGTTGGCTGATAAATCATATAACGACCCTCATAGGAACCTGGATGACTATCATAGTTTCTAATTAAATACTGGGAGTCTGCTAAAATAGAACATCCACTTCTTCCATACTCTACATAATGACCGCCAAATTCTCGTAATGCATCCTCTGTTCTCCACTGAAGAGCGTCTGCTAATCCATTGATTTCTGCTAGCATTCCAGGAATAAATTTGTTTAAGAGCTGGATGGATTCTTTTTCATTTATGGTAAAATAACGTTTCCGCTTAGATGTCCAGTGCTTTATCCGATTAGGGAGAATGGGTGAATCCTTTAATAATTCTCCTTGCATATATCCAAAATCATAATGATTTCCGCGAAACTGGATGAAATCACTATATACTTGTTTCATTAACATTTCCCCTTTAATTGCTTCCCTATGGAGAGTTGAAGTATGCTCTATCTCTGTGAAAGGAAAAGACTTCTAGCAGTTCAAACTGAATAGTTGAACTATTCGAGTTTTACAGACGTCCACCTTCCGCGCATTCACCATAAAAGGTGAGAGCTTTACTGTACATGAAGCAAAGGGGAATGACAAATAAATTGCTCGTGTAAATTTTTCTAAATTAAATAATATCACTTTGCTTTCCATAAACTCAGATTACTAAATAGTTGACAATGATTGATTTAATACAAAGTTGGGATAATGTACTCCAACCAAAAATAAACCTGAACAATTACACAGAAGTGCTAATAAATTACGCATAATTGTTCAGGTCTTAATTATTTTAGGAAAGAAGTTAGTGGTAATCACTCGTAGACGGATACACTTCGCTTGCTATGGGGTGAGCGCCAAGCCTCCTCGTCACTCGGTCTCAGACTTTCCTGCAACTCCTATAAGAGTATTCGTATTAATCTCTTTTGAAAAAAACAACGCAACTAAGGGCTCTTAAAAAATCCCTTGGAACGGATTGGTTCACTACTAAATTAGAGAGTAACTTATCTATATTTAGTTTTTTCTCCTCCTCTTACTAACCGTTTTCAGCTGTCTTATTTCTAACACTCTTCTTCTTCCAATTATTTATTATCTTCTGTAAGTTCTAAAGATATCTTTTTTCTACTCAATTTTGTCGCAATAGGTATAAATATACTATTACCTACAAGAAACATAGTAACTCCTATTCCTATTATTAGCGAATAATAAATCGAAATTTGACCTGAATCTATTAATAGAATAACTGAGGTGAAAATTAGTCCTGCAACTATCCCCAACAATAAGCCTATCAATAGATAGAGATTGATTTGAGTTAATATGACCTTTTTAATTCCCTTTCGATCGATAGAAATTGTCCTTAAGATTGCGAACTCTTTTCTTTTAGAATAAATGTTGTTTCCTAGTGTACTAAATACTCCTAGCATTACACATATTAGAATCACAACCATAACACCAATAAAAATAGACCATCTTTGCAGGAACATCTTATTCGCTTTTTCAATAGACTGTTGGTATACATTGATCTGGAGTTCAGGATACTGCCGTTTGAGTGTTTCTAATGCTTGAACAGTTTGTTTCTCATTGTCAGAGCTAATGTACATCGCACTGAATTTTGTAAAATCATTTTTAAATTTTTTATTTTTCCAGTCAATATAAGCATCTGCATCAGTTAGATTATTTATTACCGCTCCTATTGTAAGTGTATCTACAAAATCGGTACTCTGCTTTTGATTCGAAAAGAGTCCCATGTCAATAGAATCTCCTACTTTTAAACCATTCTCTTTTAAAAATCTTTCTGATACCACTATCAGGTTCTTACTATCGTCCTCCATTTTTGGAATAATTCCTTGTTGTTCCATCTTAATAAAATCCACCAAGGAATAATCAATAGCTTTTGTTCCCTCTTCATCCATTATCTCTGCTGAATTATTCGTACTTCGACTACTAACCTCGATGACACCACTTATTGTCTGAACCTTCTTTTTCAAATCTTCCTGCTCTATATTGGAGTCATACCCTAATCGACTCGTCAACACAATAGAGGTTGGATATTGTTCCTTTAAATAATTCTCTTCATTTTGTTGGATTGTTTTTAACATAACCGAGCCAAATACTGCTATAGTCATCATAGCACTGACCGTCAATATCACAAAAGTATTTTTTCTTACTTGTGGTACTAGATTTTTAATTGCAATATAAGAGACATTTCCAAGCGTCTTTTTAATTACTGGTAAGAACCATGTTAAGATAGTTCCAATATAAATAGGAAATAGGAGATAAATACTAATTAACAAAATTATGGCTCCTAGTAACACACTCGCTACTCCCATCATTGCTTTACCAATACATATTAATAAAAGGGCAATAAATAGAAGGGCAAAGCCAATAATTTTACGAATTTTTTTATAGCCGAAATCACGATTTTCATTTTGTTGGATTATTAAAATTGGCAATAATCTCGAACACTTATAAGCTGGAATTAGCATAAAAACCTGAATGATCATTCCACTTACGAATGCAACGATTAAACTTTCTATGTAGTTAAAACTCACCTTAGGTACATCAAATAAAAATATTGCCTCCAACCACGGCTTCATGTATTGGTGACTAATTAAAGCCAGTAAAAAACCTCCAATTGTTCCTGCTGCCGTAATAATGCTGCTTTGAATTAATATAATTTTAGATAGCTGTTTTGTTGTTGCCCCCATGGAGCGAAGAATCGCAAATTGGTTTTTATATTTATATAAAAATAATTCGAAATTAGAAATAATTAGCAGTGCTGTAATGATTAACATTAAAAAGGTTAAAGAGAAAATAAAAACCTTGAGGGATTGCACATTACTTTTTAAAAATTCATCTTCTTCTGCAATATCAATTCTTAAACCATTATCATATTTCCTTAATTCACTAGCAAGCAATAAAGTATCAGCTTGCTCATTCGCTTTGATTAAAACATAAGTTGCTTCTTTCGCTTCACCTGTCTCTTGTTTGACTAATTTTTGCACTGTTTGTTTAGTAAAAAGAAGTATATCTGGTGTAAGTCCACTTGCATTTAGGTCTTCTATAATTTCCGATACTATAAATTCATTATCCTCAATAGATACTTTTTGACCAATTCCTAGTCGCAATGTTTCAGCTAAGCTCTTATTCATGATAACTGAGTTTTCTTGAAGATTCTGTTTGAAGTGATATCTACTCTTTGCTAAATTATCATTTTCTACACCAACAGAATAAATTTCACCTTGTAATGCATCTACTTTTAAGTGAGTAATAATTACTGGAGATAGCATATCAATATCCTTATTCGATCGGAAGGAATTAATAAGGTCTTGATTTACACTTTTATTTAGCTTGGCTTCATATCCAACCGATAGATCCATCTCACCGTACATTTTCTGAACTTCTTCTCTTAACGAACGTTCTGCATTTGTTGCATAGGAGACCATAACAATTACTAAACAAACCGATAGAATAGTACTAAAGACAGAGGTCCATGTAATGAACTTATTGGTTTTAAAGAAACGCAAAGCTATTCCTCGCAATGTTTTCGTCATACTCTTGTCTCCAATAGTTTTCCGAACTTTTCTAATATATCATCTATCTTCTGATCTCCAGCCGATTTATATTCATTCACAATCTGTCCATCATGAAAAAAAAGAACACGGTCAGCATATGCTGCAACGTGCGGATCATGCGTAACAACTACTATGCTTTGTTTCAAAGTCTCTTTCATATTTACTAAGACCTGAAGTATCTCTTTTGAAGTGTTATAATCTAAATTTCCTGTTAGTTCATCTGCTAACACTATAGGTGGTGCTGTTATTAAGGCTCTTCCAATAGCAACACGTTGCTGTTGTCCACCTGACAATTGAACCGGCCGATGACTCTTCCAATTCGTAAGGCCAATAAACTGTAACATCTCTTTCACTTTTTCATCAATATGAGTCTTCTTATCTCCCTTTAAAACAAGTGGTAAAGCAATATTTTCTTCCACTGTTAAATCCTTCAAAAGGTGGAAAGATTGAAAGATAAATCCAATATTATTCCGACGATAAAAAGTTGCATTAGGTTCTTTGTAAATTTCTTTTTGGCTTTGTCCATATAATTGAATTTCTCCTTGATCAGGTATATCTAGAGCAGCCAATACATTTAACAAAGTACTTTTACCAGATCCACTTGTTCCCATAATAACAATCATTTCACCTTCATATAGTTTAAAAGAAACATTTTTTAATGCTTGTACCTCATAACCTGTACCTTTATAGATTTTTGAAAGATTACTAACAACTAGAACTGGATTAGTTACCAATCTGTTCCACCTCCACCGCTTTATTTTCCTCATTATACCAATTCGACTAAGATTTGTACATTTTTAATAGAGTCCATTTTTACGATTAATTCTTCAAATGTACCTCTCCTCTATAATCTTCCCTTTTATCAATACCTATAATTCTATCAGAATATTTAGTAGGTTCTAATCTAAGTGATATTTTATTAGTATGCTGATGAAAAAATGACTTTATCTAAAATGGACTATTAAAAGTTAGTTATAATTTACACCTTTATTACAATCATAGAAGACTCCACCAGTACCTTCTCGATTACTTATACACAAAATTTGGTCTGTTTAAATACGGGCTTAAAGTTTTCTAGAGGCGAATAGAGCTTCTTTACTCCTACATAAAAATAGTAGGTGAACTTTTAAACAATTAAATCTAAAATCAAGACACCTGCAAATGCAATGAATGATAATATCGTTTCTAATACTGTCCATGTTTTGAAGGTTTCTTCGACTGTTAGTCCTAAATATTCCTTTACCATCCAGAACCCGGCATCATTTACATGGGAGAACATCAAGGAACCAGCACCAGTTGCTATCACTAATAGTTCCACATTTACTCCAGACATCCCTGCGATGATTGGTGACACTATCCCTGCTGCTGTCGTTAAGGCTACTGTTGCAGAACCAGTTGCTATCCGTATCAATCCTGCAATCATAAAAGCTAATACAAGTGGGGATAATGATAAACTCTCTGACATTGTTCCAATTGTATCGCCTACTCCACTATCAATTAACACTTGTTTGAATGCACCGCCAGCACCGATAATTAGTAAAATGGAACCGACTGGCAAGAAACAATCTTCTGTAAACTTTTTGATACTCTCTTTATCCATTCCTTGACGCATACCAAGGAAATAAAAAGCGAAAAATACAGCAATTAATAACGATAATAACGGACTTCCAACAAAGGCAAGTACATTTCTTACGCCTTCTGAGAAAATCGTCAAGTAAGGGGCAGCGGTTCCAATGATCATTAAAATAACAGGTAATAAGATAGATAGGAAGGATACGCCTGTACTTGGCAATTTCTCTTCTGCTATAGGCTCTGCCGTAATAAGTGTTGAATCTCCTTTAGGAAAAACACAGCTATTGATCCACTTTGCAAATAATGGTCCCCCGATAATCCCTGCAGGTAATGCAATAATCAAGGAGTATAATAAGACCCTGCCTAAATTAGCATCAAAAATACCTATAGCAGCAATTGCTCCAGGATGTGGCGGAACCAGTCCATGTACAATGGATAATCCCGCAATACCAGGTAATGCAATCAATAAAATATTTTTCTTTGTTGCCTTTTGAATGGAAATAACCAACGGCAATAATATTAAAATACCAACCTCAAAAAATACTGGAATTCCAATGATAAACCCCGAGAAAAACATGGCCCAAGGTAATTTCTTTTCTCCAAAAACGTTTACAAAAAAATTTGCAATTCTTAAGCCTGCTCCTGATTCAGAGAGCATTTTTCCTAAAATTGTACCTAATGCCAATATACCAACTAAGTGACCTAATACGCCACCTACCCCTGTCTCATAAGCGCTTACAATCTTATCAAAAGATAGTCCTGAAAAAACTGCTAAAAATAAACTCGCCACTGTTAAACTAATAAAAGCGTGCCACTTAAAAAGGGAAACTCCAACAATAACAATGACAATGGAAAGTAATGCAATAATCAATAAATAGGCATCCATATTATTACCACCTTTTCTCTTAGGTTTGAAAGTGTTTTCATTTGATAATATTATACGAAAAAATTTTTCTTTTATCAATATTATATTAAAGAAAATTTTTTATTCATACAGTTAAAGAAAAATATAATTCAATACATAACTGTAATATATATTGCCATTAATCTTTTTTGAAGAATTTAATTAAATGTAAAACCATTTCCCCTTCTATTACGTCTATATTAATAAAGCATTATCTTTTATTTTCAAGTAAGGAGTTAACAACATGAAACGCTTAAAATGGAGAAATATTTTCATACTTTTTATTTGCCTCACTCTTTTAGTATTTATTTTCAAATTTTTCGATAGTGACAAAAAACAGGCTGCTGAACCCTCAGAAAAACAGCCAGAGGTCAAAATACAATATGATCAAAATTATAAGACAATTGAAATAAACTCATATACTAAAGATGAAAAGCATGGAGGCTACTGGACCAGCTATCCAATCCTTCCAGATGAAGAAATCACTGCTGCATTGAAAAAATATATTACAAGCAAAATTACCGAATATGATAAACGAATTCAGAAATCAAATGTTCCGGTTACACAGGAAACTTCCTTACATATTTCCTACACGATTACGCATTACAGCAAACAAACAATCTCGATTCTTTTTGAGACGTTTGAATATATTACAGGACCTAAAGGGAATTTGACAACAGAAAGTTTAACATTTGATTTACAGACACATAAACAGCTTTCATTAAAAGACATTTTCCAAGAAAAAAGCAATTATCTATTTCTCCTTTCAAAAATCAGTTATGGCGAATTAATAAAGGATAAAGACCTAGCAACAGACAAAGCGTTAGTAAAACAAGGAACTTCACCAAATGAAAATAACTTTCAAAACTTTGCGATTCTAAATGATTCTATCCTTTTTTATTTTCCTTCTAACCAAATTGCTGCAGAAAAACTAGGTGTTCAAGAACTTGCCATCAAAAAAGATATCTTACAAGATAAATTACTAGCAATCTATCAAGAGGAAGAGAAAAATAAAAATTTACTTGCAGAAGCAAAACCGAAAAAATTGGCTACCGAATTACCAGAAGGAGCGAAAATTGATCCATCAAAAAAAGTCATTGCTTTAACATTCGATGATGGTCCAAGTAATAAACCAACAAAAAAAATTCTCAAAGCATTAAAGAAATATAATGGCCATGCTACGTTTTTTGTTCTTGGTGAGCGTGTTCAATATTATCCAAACATCCTTCAGGAAACGATTGAGAACGGGCATGAAATAGGGAATCACTCATGGAATCATCCGCTTCTCACTAAAATGAATAAGAAGAGAGCCTTAAAGGAATTTCAAGATACAGATAATTTAATAAAAAAAGTAACAGGAATGGAACCTACCCTTATTCGCCCGCCCTATGGAGCCATTCAGCCTGAACTAAAAAAAGAACTAGATAAAGAGATTGTGCTTTGGACCATTGATCCAGAAGACTGGAAACATCCATCGAAAAAGAAAATTGTTGATAAAGTTATGAAAGCAGCGAGTGATGAAAGCATTATTCTTATGCATGATATATATGAAAAAAGCGCTGATGCAGCAGTGGAAATTATTGAAAAGCTAACGAAAGAAGGGTATCAACTTGTAACTATTTCTCAATTAAGGGCCGTACAGGAGGAGAGAAATAGTAAATAAAAATGTAATAGATTTTTTGTTTTATAATAAAATCAATCTTTGTAAGCACCAAAATTTTTGGTGCTTTTTTCTTTATAACCAGGAAACAACTATCTATTTATCAAACTTCACATAAGATAAATTAAAAATAAAGGAGGCAAACATATGCAGCCAACCATTATCACTGGGCTAGATGGCGTAATTTATCAAAACTTCCCCCAGCCGACATATGGAGCATGGAACCAACAACTTCTTGGAAAGGAAAACTCTTATTACTATCTGATTGGTGGACAAATGTATTATATTGCTCCAAGGCCACAAGGAACTCAAGCTTATTACCCTTACTTAGGTCCAAATGTACCGTTAAATAGAGGACCATGGTATTGATATTTTCCGCATCTACCAAGTGCTTAAAAAATGCTGTTTATTATGTATTTGGTTAGCAGGACTATTCAAATTAATAAAATTTTGAAGTACGTTTACAAAGAAAAAAGCTTCTCTAATGAGAAGCTTTTTTCTACGTTCCTTTATAATGACCTGTACTGGGTTCGAACCAGTGACCCCTTGCCTGTCAAGCAAGTGCTCTCCCACTGAGCTAACAAGTCATGATTATAGATTATTATTACCTGCATCTTTTAAAATTCTGCTTCTGTCCTTATCATACCATGTCCTCTCTCCACATTCTAGGAAAATATAGAAAAAGTGATGGTCTGCCATCACTTTTCCACAATTATTGAATTCCCTCCAGTAACTGGTCTAATTGATTCGTAATCCTTGCTTCTGAATCGATATCTAAAACATAGTTTTGATTGTCTTGCTTCGCAATTTGATTATCTGTTACATAAGCTCCAGTTAATAAATTCGTAGCACCTAGGTTCGCTAATACAGGCTTTAAAGCATAATCCATTACTAATAGATGGGCAATAGTTCCTCCTAGCATCAGCGGAAGAATTGCCTTATTTCGAAGACTCTTTTGTGGCAATAAATCAAGAAAAGTCTTAATAATTCCGGAATAAGACGCCTGAAATACAGGTGATAATACAATGACACCATTACTTTGTTCTACTTTCTGTCTTGCCTCTATTATATCCTTGTTCATAAAATCTGCTGTAATTAAGGCCTCACTTGGTAATTGATGAACTTGAATAATATGAACACCCACATTCTTCTTTCCTAAATAATCTACCGCAAATTGTAAAATACCTGTTAATCGTGAGTCTATTTTATGTCCACCAGCTATGATGGTTACCGTTGTCATGAAAGCCTCTCCTTTATAATAAATTCCCATTATAAAAACGATGTTTTTTATTTATCCATTATTCTAACACGAAAAAGAAGAACCGTGCTGAAATGGTGATTTCTAAATTAAATGCAATATTTATTACTTTCCATATAAATATGTTCACAATTCCGTCATATTCTTTTGTACATATTGTGAATTAAATCACAATATCACTTTTTTCTTAAGAGTATTTGATATATTTAACTTGTAAATAATAAAAACAAAAAAAGAAGGGATGATTTTTATGTTTATGAGTTTTTTAAGAGAAAATAAAGTCGCAGCTGGGCTTTTAACCATTATACGTTTGGTGCTAGGTTATTCTTGGTTTACTTCTGGATTTGGTAAATTAACTGGCGGAGGATTTGACGCTTCTGGATTTTTAACAAATGCCGTTACTAATCCAGTTACAGGACCAGACGGAACCGCGGTTTATGGATGGTATACAAGTTTTGTCGAAGGATTTGCTTTACCAAATGTTGGACTATTTAATGTGCTCGTACCAATTGGGGAGGTATTAGTTGGTCTTGGGTTAATTTTAGGTTGTTTAACAACGGCAGCAGCATTCTTTGGTGTCATTATGAATTTCTGTTTCTTGCTTGCAGGCACCATCTCTCATAACCCAACAGATATCTTAATGGGCATGATCATTATGTTTGCTGGAGCAAATGCAGGTTACTACGGATTAGATCGATGGGTATTACCATATATCAGAAAAACAATCTTTAAAAAAGAAGATCATAATGCAGAATTTACAAAAAAACCTCGTTTAACATAAATAGAAAGTTGCTAGGAAATTTAAGCGGATGACCTGTAAGAAAAAAACCGAACAATTTACGATTTCCCTTAACATTTACGTATAATTGTTCGGTTTTATATTTAGTGAAAATAATTATCTCACGGCCTCTTCCTCTCTCTTATCATTCATTAATTAAACAAACCCTATCCTCTTTTAGACTTTTTTGACAGTCAATAATCCGTTGATTGCAGCTTCCTTTAAATAATAAACTTAAATCTTTTTGTTCTAGCACAAACCGACCATCTACTAAAACATCTACATACATACTTAGTTGGGTAAATTCATCAGATTGGGCTGCTCTCAATTCTTCCCAAAGAAATCCAGTATAACACCAAATATTTTTATTTAATTGTTTACATTCCTTAGCTAATTGCTTAAGCTCTGTTATTTGTAGCATGGGCTCGCCGCCACTAAAGGTAATATCGTTTAAGGGATTTTGCTTTACTTTCCTCATTATTTCGTCAATCGACATTTCTGTTCCACCATTTATTTTCCAACTTTCTGGATTATGGCATCCTCTACAATAATGCGTACACCCTGCAAAAAAGATAGTAGTTCGCAAACCTGGACCATCTACTATGCTGTCTTCCACAATCGATAACACTCTCATCGATGTTTGACCCTTTCCCGTTCTTCTGCCCGTTTTGCATTATTCCACCGATTAAGTGATCCAACAAGATAACCAGTTATTCTCCGAATCCTTTCAATCTGGTTCTCATTTTCCTCCCCACAATTTGGGCATTCATTATCGATTATTCCTTTATGTCCACAAGTCATGCATCGATCCACTGGATGATTAATGCTTCCGTAGCCAATCCCTGCCTCTTTCATCGTCCGTACGATTATTTCTATAGCGTCTACATTCTTACTGGCATCGCCGTCCAATTCTACATACGTAATATGACCAGCATTTGTTAACGCATGAAACGGTGCTTCGCGCTGAATTTTTTCATGAATAGAAATGGGAAAATAAACGGGAATATGAAAACTATTCGTAAAGTATTCTCTATCTGTCACCCCTTTAATAATCCCAAATTTCTTTCGAGCAGCTCTTAATGCTTTTCCAGCGAAGGATTCTGCTGGAGTTGCAAGAAGAGAGAAGTTTAGCTGATATTTTTCCAAGGCTTTGTCTGCCTTTTGGCGCATAAACTGAACAATACGTAAACCAATTTCATACGCCTTTTCACTTTCTCCATGATGGACACCAAGCAAGGATACTAGGCATTCCGCTAAACCAACAAACCCAATCGATAATGTACCTTGCTTCAGAAGTTCTTCTAGTGGATCATCCACATTCAGTTCTTCTCCGCCTTGCCAAACACCTTGTCCATATAAAAACTTGAAATTCGCTACTTTTTTCTTTCCTTGATAATAAAACCTTTCAAGGAGTTGATCAATAACCAAGTCGATCGTTTCATCCAGTTTGCGGAAAAATGATTCTACCGTCGTTGACTCTAAAGCCAATAAAGGAAGATTAACACTTGTGAAAGATAAATTCCCTCTTCCTATTGTTTGTTCACTTCCATGGATATTTCCCATCACTCTAGTGCGACACCCCATTGTGGCGACTTCTGATTGAGGAGTGCCATTATAATAAGCTAAATTAAATGGGGCATCTATAAAAACAAAATTGGGAAATAATCGTTTACTTGTCGTCTCCATCGCTAAGCGGAATAAATCATAATTGGGGTCATTCTTTTGATAATTAATTCCGTCTTTTACTTTAAATACGATAATTGGAAAAATGGGCGTTTCTCCTGCCCCAAGTCCTGCTTGGGTTGCCAATAATAAATTCTTTGTCACCATTCTTCCTTCTACTGATTGATCTGTTCCTAAATTTACAGAAACAAATGGCGTCTGTCCACCGCCGCGGGAGTGCATGCTGTTGCAATTATGTATAAATGCCTCACAAGCTTGATAGGTTTCTCTTTCTGTCCATTCCCAGGCCTTTTTCTCTAGTTCCTCCTTTTCTTGAATTACCTCCTTTAATCGTTCTTTATTTTTTCTATATGTTTTCTGTATATATGGCGCAAGATCATAGTCTAACATTGGGATGGATTGTCCACCATGCTGCTGATTTTGATTAGCTTGCAAAATAATTGAAGTAAGAGCCATTGCACTCATAATTGATTTTGGTTCTCTCATATATCCATGACCAGTATTAAAACCGTTTTTTAAGATTTTGGCCAACGGGATTTGACAGCATGTTGTAGTACCAGAAGAATAAAAGTCTAGATCATGAATATGAATATATCCTTCTTCATGTGATTGTTTTACCTTTTCCGATAATAAATGTTCCATTGTATAATATTTAGAAGCTGTCGCAGCAAATTGCATCATATGACTCATCGGCGACATTCCATCTACATTTGCATTTTCTTGGATAAAGTCTTGATTGTTGCTGTTAATTATTTCTGCAAATTGATTTAATAGTTGAACTTCATTACTCATTTAATTCACTCCATTCTAAAGGAATCCTTATCCATTATAATAGAATGAATCATCATTTCACTATATATTGTGTTTATTTCACAAAAAATACACAATATATAGAAATACAAACATAGAAAAATTCCTATCGCTCTAGCTTTATACTATTCATAAAGTGCTTTTATTGATAAACTAATTGTAAAATCATCCGTAATAAAGGAAGGATAACTATGACAACAAAAGGGACAATTAAAGAGGAAACTATCTTTAGTAAAGAATTAGGAGAAGAAGTGACTTTATTAATCTATCTCCCACCAGCATTTTCTCCTCTTTATAAATATCATTTACTTATTGCACAAGATGGGAAAGATTATTTTCAATTTGGCCGAATCGGCAGAGTAGCTGATGAATTACATGGCAATCATCAAATTGCGGATACCATTATTGTTGGAATCCCCTATTCCTCTGTTCATGATCGTCGCAGGAAATATCATCCTGATGGCGCACAGAATAAAGCATATATTCGTTTCTTAGCGCATGAACTTGTTCCCTATTTAGATAAACAGTTTCCCACCTTCCAAATGGGAATGGGACGTGGACTCATTGGCGATTCATTAGGTGCAACTGTATCATTCATGACCGCTTTAAAATATCCGCATACTTTTGGAAAAATTATGTTGCAATCCCCTTTAGTAAATGATGGCGTCTTTGATGCTGTTCATAAATTCGATTCTTTTCATTTACTAGAAATAGATCATATTATCGGTATAGGGGAAACAGCTGTAAAAACAACCATCAACACAACAGAGGATTTTCTGACTCCTAACCGAGAATTATCTCATGTTTTGCAAACAACAAATGCTGATTATTCATATGAAGAATTTAATGGGGATCATACATGGAAATATTGGCAGCCTTATATTGCAAAAATGCTCCTGAAAATGTTTCCTTCTTAAAAAAGGGCATTCGATTGACTGTTTTTATTACCTAACGGAGTATCTCGTTAACCATTAGGATTTTTTCTGAAATCTTTGAACTTAAATGACTAATTTTGTTATAATATCTTACATATAGAACATTGAAATCGTAATAATAGATAGTCTATCTTCTATATCTTTGTACACTCTTTTATTTTGAAATGGAGGTTCGTCGAATGAAATACGGTATTGCTATTTTCCCTGGTAAGGATTTGCAGGATTTAGCTAATTCACTTCGAAAAAGATATGACCCGAAATACGCTTTAATTCCCCCACATATCACGTTAATTGGTGATTTTGAAGCTAATAATGAGGAAATTGAAGAAGTAAGTAAAAAACTAGCAACGATTGCAAGTCATTATCATTCTATTCCCATTAAAGTGACAAAGGTCAGTTCTTTTAAACCCGTAAGCAATGTTGTTTATTTAAAGATTGAACCAAGTACAGACTTAGAACATCTTCACCAAGAACTAATCAGTACATTGGGTGTTAGTCCAGAGCATCCATTTGTGCCGCATATTACACTTGGGCAGGATTTATCGAGTGATGAACATTTAGACTTATACAGTAATTTACGCATGCAAAACTATCATTTTGAAGAAACAGCGGATCGTTTCCATTTGCTATATGAATTGGAAAATGGCTCTTGGACAGTCTATGAAACATTCCGTTTAGGAAAGGAATAGTGGAAAGTGGAAGTAGTTATCGTTAAAACAGATAAAGAGTTAAAAGATGCCTTTTATGTTCGTCAAACTGTTTTTGTACAGGAGCAGAATGTACCAATAGAAGAAGAAATAGATGCATATGAAGAGGATAGCGTTCATTTTGTCCTCTATGATGACGACAAAAAACCTATTGGTGCTGGACGTTACCGGACATTTGATGAATACGGAAAGGTAGAAAGAATCTGCATCCTCTCCACTAATCGAAAAGGTGGAGCTGGAAAAGCCGTTATGAATAAAATCGAGGAATATGCCTTAAATAATGGGGCTCCTGCCTTAAAACTGAATGCCCAAACACAGGCAATTCCCTTTTATAGCAAACTAGGATATGAAGTCATCTCGGATGAATTCCTAGATGCTGGTATTCCACATAAAACGATGATTAAGCATTTATAAAATTTTAAGGCTGCCCAATGGTTGAAAGCACAGCTTACCTTTAAAGCTTGTGATTATCCGCCATAGAGCTGCCTTTTTTGTTTCCGCAATTATCGAAAACAGAGGTTTGAGGTTTAATTTTCCTCCATCTGCCTACAATAGATGGAGGAAAGGGTGAGTTGAATTGGAATTCACACATATATTTAGCGAACTAATTATCGGCTATATTTTATTGCTGCTTTTAACAAAAGTATTAGGAAAAACACAAATCACGCAAATTACTACCTTTGACTTTGTTTCTGTTTTAGTACTAGGAGAGCTTGTCGGAAATGCTATGTATGATACAGAGACAGGAATAAAAGAAATAATGTACTCTATTCTTGTTTGGGGAGGATTAATTTACATAACAGAATTCATCACCCAAAAGTTTCGGAAAACCAGACAACTTTTAGAAGGAAAACCATCCATTGTTATCAATAAAGGCAAGATTGATTTTAAGGAATTACAGAAAAATCATTTGGATATTAACCAATTACAACATTTACTTCGTGCAAAAGATGTTTTTTCAATAGCAGAATGTGCTTATGCGATTTTAGAAACAGATGGGACGATAAGTGTACTCAAGAAATCAGCATACAGGAATCCCACAAAGCAAGATATGAATTTATCGTTGGAAATCACAGCTCTTCCAATAAGTGTTATTCTTGATGGCGAAATCATCAAAGAAAATTTACCTCGAATCGGTTGGAATGAAGAGCAATTAATGCAAGAATTGAAAAAACAAAATGTTCAATCTCCAAAAGATATCCTCTATGCCGAATGGCAGGAAGGATCGCCTTTATATGTGCAAAGCTACCAAATGAATTAAAGCAATTTAGATTTGTGCATGAAAATAAGTGCCTTTTCCAGTTAGTTCTGCAATTAACTTCTCATTGGCTACTTGTTCTTCATGCCTTTGTTTCTTCTGGTAAGACGTCTGAGAAGGATACTTTAACTCTAGATTGTTAGAAAAATTAACGATTTTAGCCGCTGGATAAATCTCTTCTTTCTTATAATTCCGTGTTTTGCTTACAATGTCTCTGACCGCGTACTGCTCGGCTTGATAATGAGAAATTGGCAGAATATATCCCATCAGAATCTGTCCCTTCTAGTTTATTATTTTATCCTTTTCCCTTCTTTTCCAAAAAGCAAACCCCTTTTCTACTCTTTAAACAATCATCTGTTTTTGATATGATAGATATTATTTCAAACTTATGTACAGCTACAGATTTATTAATAGATTCGAGGTTTCCTATGTTAACAGCTTTTTATTATGATAGACTTATTTCCTTAAATACCATTGACAGACAAGAATTACAGAAAATTTATGAAGCTGGCAAAAATGGATTTCTCGCATGCTCTGTATGTGGAGAAGCAGTAAAACTTTATTTAGGGTTAAAAAGTACTCCCTATTTTTATCACTATTCAGCTAAACAGCCCTGTATGACAGAAGCATCTGCTGTTGCACAGGAACAAGCTGCTATGACTGAAACCGATTATGAAGAAAGAAATGGGTTCCGGATTCCTAAGAGTAGAAATATTTCCAAAGACCATACAGAAATTACTCCTTTTAAACCGCCTATGTCTATAAAGGCGATTACCCATACATCTGATGTCGCTGCTAGTCAACCAGTTACTTTTCCAAAAGAATCTTATTTAAATACACTGAAACAAAACGGCTATTCTCTTGATATTACACAAAGTGAGGCTGTCGCAATAGATGATGGCCCCATTCTAGTTCTTGCAGGGGCCGGAAGTGGGAAAACCCGAGTGTTAACAATGAGAGCAGCTTATCTCATACAGGAGAAAAAGGTAGATCCGTCAACCATCATGCTCGTTACCTTCACAAATAAAGCCGCAAATGAAATGAAGGAAAGACTCTTGCACTATCCAATGATGAATAAAGGGATTGTGCAAAAAATTGTTTCTGGGACTTTTCATAGCATTCTCTACCAAATTTTAATTTTTCATGAACGGGAGAAATGGCAGCGAAATAAATTATTAAGCAGTAATTGGCAGCGAGAGCTTTTGTTAAAGGAAATTGCCCGTGAAAGGCAAATAGATGAAAAAGACTTCCCTTTCGATGCAGCTCTTCAATTAATCGGTGCATGGAAAAATAGTATGCTTCTTCCCCATGAAATAGAGCCTCTTAATGACTGGGAAAAGAAAGTTGCCCAGCTATATAGTGGATATGAAACAAAAAAAATACAGCGAAATTTATATGACTTTGATGATATGCTTCTGGGCGGCTATCATTTCTTTCTTGAAAATCCAGCTATTTTAGAAACCTATCAAAAGCGTTTTACTCATTTCTTATTAGATGAATTTCAAGACATCAATAAAGTTCAGTACGAATGGATGAAGCTAATGGCAAGGTCAGCTCATTCTATCTATGCAGTAGGAGATGATGATCAATCTATCTATTCTTTTCGTGGTAGTGATCCAAAATACCTTTTAGATTTTGAAAAAGATTATCCAAATGCTAAAACGATTATTCTTGATTATAATTACCGCTCTTCCCAAGAAATTGTATCCATCGCTAAATCTACAATCAGTAAAAATACGAAGAGACGAGCAAAAAAAATGATAACTGGCTATTCTGGCCAAACTCCCATTGCCTTTTATCCTTATGATGAGGAAGAAGAAGCTACGATGATTTTGACCGATATTCAGGAGAAAATAAAGACAGGCTATGAACCGAAGGATTTTGCGATTCTCTTTCGAACTAATACAAATAGCCGTGCCATGTTTGAGCGATTAGCTTCTTCCAGTCTGCCATTTCGTTTAGAACAAGAGGCAGGTTCTTTCTATCAAAGGTTTATTGTGAAAAGTATGATGGCTTATTTAAAGCTCATTCATGATCCAGATGACCAGCAAGCAGTTGCTGATATTCTCCCAACCCTATTCTTAAAAAAAACGGTATTACAAGATATTAAAGCAATAAGTATATTAGAAGATTGCAGCTTTTTAGATTGCCTAGTTTTTATTAAAACAGGATTCGCTTTTCAAGAAAGCAGATTGAAAAAGATTCCAGAAATAGTAAAACGATTAATTCGTTATTCTCCTCTAGATGCTATTAATTATATTGAAAAGGAATTAGGCTTTCAGGAATTTATAAAAAAACGGGGAAACGAAGGAAATCAATGGGATAAAGGCTCTGATGATATTCGCGATTTAAAGGTTGTTGCACGTAAGTTCCAATCGATTAAAGAATTTGTTCAATATACAGACCATATGACTGCCATGAATGAAGAATTACGAAAGCAATATCGAAACGAAGATAATGTAATCACATTAAGCACGATTCATCGCGCCAAAGGTTTAGAATATAAAACAGTCTACATTGTTGGTACGGTTGATGGTTCCATTCCCCATGACTTTGCATTAGAATCGTTCCGCAATAATAACTTCATGCCGATAGAAGAAGAACGTCGCCTTCTCTATGTTGCGATGACAAGGGCCCAACAAGAACTATATTTATCGATTCCTATGTATTTAAGAGGGAAAAAAGCAAAGGCTTCGCGTTTTTTATCACCCTTGACAATGGTTGCTATTAATGCAGCTGAAAAAAATCGACTATTATAAAAGAATCAGTAATTCAAGCCTTACTGAGATACATTCTTACAAGAATCATTTAACAGGAAAAAAATAGGGTAACTATATCGTCAATTCGAGTAGCTACCCTTTTTCATTTTTACTTCTTGTTAATCATTTTAGATAATGTATTAAAATCAAGCTGTTTGCCATCTTTAATAATTGATTCAACAATCTTATCTTCTGTTTGCTTAGGAACAGATTTTCCAGCAATTTGTGATACTCTGCGAATGACACTTCTTACTGTTTTTTCATCTTTAAAATTAGCATTTTGTAAGGAATTCGCTAGTTCTAAAATATCCTTCATATTAACGCCAGTTTTAGACTCAATGTTTTTAAAGAAATTATTGTTCATACCTGTGTTTCCTCCTTCGATGAGCTACTTTATATTCTATGAAGGAAAGAATAAAAGGTGAAAACTCAAGAAAAAGAAAACAAAAAATGAACAAAGCGCTTAAATAAAACGGAAAGGAGCTCTCTTTGCAAGAGAACTCCTTTTCCCAATGACTAAATGAATTAGCTGTAGAAGCTAGCTCCTACGATAATTAAAAGGATAAATAAAACAACGATTAATGCAAAAGAAGAAATTCCATATCCTCCTCCGCCATAGCCGCCGCCATAGCCATATCCGCCATAACACATTCCTGCATCACCTCGCTTCTCCTTGTACTCCTTAACAGAATATGGGGAATTGAAGTTTATGTGTAGGCAAGCTACTATTAACGAATAGAATGTACGATTGTCACAGAGTTAATCATTTATTTCTCCGTTTAAGCAACACTTTTCCGTGTCTGCTTTTCTTTTATAAGATATACTGCTTTATCCTTTAGGTTTAAACAGTAGTGCTCCTATAAAGCCAAATACGATTGCTGCTGATATTCCAGAGCTTGTCACTTCAAACATACCTGTTAATACACCGATAATGCCATGCTTTTCAGCTTCTTGCATCGCCCCATGTACTAAGGCATTCCCAAAGCTTGAAATTGGTATTGTCGCACCTGCTCCTGCAAAGTCAGCAAACGGCTCGTATAGTCCAAATCCATCTAAAACTGCACCAGCCACAACTAATGTTGTTAATGTATGTGCAGGTGTGAGCTTTGCAACATCAAACATAAGCTGACCAATGACACAAATTATGCCACCAATCACAAAGGCCCAAAAAAACATTGGGAGCATATAGATTCCTCCTTCTTTCTTTTATAAATAAGCATTCTATAAAGAAAAAGCACTGAATTAAATTTCGATTGATACAGCATGAGCGATACAAGGTATTGTTTCCCCTTGTTGAACGGTAAGCGGTGAGAGAAGCGCACCAGTGGCGACACAGAGGATTCTTTTATACATACCTTTCTTCATTTCATTTAATAAATGCCCGTACATTACTGTTGCGGAACAACCTGCACCGCTGCCTCCAGATTGTACAGGCTGGTCATTTGTATATATTAACAAGCCACAATCTTTCATTATTTTTTCATCAATTGTTAACCCTTTTTCCTTTAAAAGGGCTATTACCGTTTCTCTGCCGATTTTTCCTAAATCGCCTGTTACAATTAAATCATAATAAGAAGGATCTAATTGTAAATCTTGGAAGTGAGCAAGGATAGTATCAGCAGCTGCTGGAGCCATTGCCCCACCCATATTAAAAGGATCTGCTAATCCCATATCTACGACTTTCCCTATTGTTGCAGAGGTTGTGTAGGGAAGTCGCTCATCTGACTGATTCTTCGTAATTAAAGCAACACCGGCACCTGTTACGGTCCATTGAGCAGTCGGCGGTTTTTGGCCACCATATTCTGTTGGATAACGAAACTGTTTTTCGACTGCTGCGTTATGACTAGAAGCACCTGTTAATACATTATTAGCTCCTTGATAATTCACCATAAAGGAAGCAAGTGCTAAACCCTCCATAGACGTGGAGCAAGCACCAAATAATCCGAAATAAGGGATTTGCAAATCTCTTGCAGCAAAACTGGAAGGTGTAATTTGGTTGATTAAATCACCTGCTAAAAAGAACTGGATATCTTCTCGCTTGAGTTCTCCTTTTTTCATGGCTGTTTGTGCTGCTTCTTCCAATAAAATGCGATGAGCCTGTTCATACGAGGTTTTTCCCATCCATAAATCATCATGTAATACGTCAAAATCAGCAGCTAATCTTCCATTTGCTTCAAAAGGACCGCCTGATACTCCGGTAGATTTTATTACTGGATGATTTTGAAATACCCAGGACTGTTTTCCCTGAAGCATTAGAATCCCCCCGTCATCATAATAAATAGTGTTTTTATAAGAGCAACTACAAATGCCGAAAAAACACCGAACAATATAACCGAACCAGCTAGCTTAAAAATATTTCCTCCGACTCCTAGCACAAATCCCTCTGTGCGATGTTCAATTGCGGCAGAAATAATGCTATTACCAAATCCTGATACTGGAACTGCGCTCCCAGCACCAGCAAACTGGCCTAACCGGTCATAAACTCCAAATCCAGTCAATAACATCGAAAGAAATATAATGGTAGCAGAAGTTGGATTTCCCGATGTTTGTTCCGTAAAATGAAAGAAATATATATAGAAGTAAGAAATAAATTGACCAATCATACAAATAAATCCACCTACAAAAAATGCTTTAATGCAGTTCTTAAGAACAGGTCGTTTCGTTTCAAATTTTTGCTCGAATTTTTCATATTGCTGCTGCTGTGGTGTCTTGTTTTTTTTCTTACTATCCGCCACCTTTTTCCCTCCTTACGTTAATTCATTATTCAATTGAATAATCTCTTTCAAACGTTTATCTGCTTTTTCTTTACTATAGTCCGGCTTCTGGATATTATCCCATAAGCGGATGGTCTCTAAGAATATCTTAAAATCACTAGAGACAGTGAATCTTTCATCTGGATATTTTGCTTCAAGCTTCTTCGTTAATTCCTTTTCAATACTTTTCATTTTAAACCTGGCCATTTGCTTTACCTTATATGCAACTAATGTATCTTTCTTCCCCTTGATTACTGCAACATCATAAATGGACGAAATGGTATTCGTTTCTTCTTTTATTCCTTCTACTAATTTTTCTTGGTTTCCATCAGTCTCTGTATAAAGAGCAATTGGCGCTGGATTAATCCTTTTAAGCATTGACCATCGGCTATTCGGTGTTTCCTTCGCACAACCAGCTAAGAATACACATATGCTAAAAATCAATAGATAAGATGCATGCCTTCTATTTGTCATATTCTTCCCTTCCTATGTAAAGATGAATTAATGTATCTTTATTTTTTTCGATTTAGGCAATAATTATTAGATGTTTCTACAACAAAAAATATCCAATTTTTACAAACTGGGTTTAAGTCATAAAAAATACCCGCACAAAGTCGGGTATTTTTTGTTATTTTGCTAATTTTTTTCCACAGTTACATCCAGATTTTTTTCTCTTTGCTTTAGTCGGTTGCGCCTTTACTGGCTCAGTCACTTTAGGTACTTTTTTTCCCAGCAACTCCAATCCCTCCAATAATGATTTATACATGTATAAAAACATTAATTTTTAATGTTCTTATCACATTGTATGTCAGGAAAAAATGTATGTGTAAACAACTAGCCTAGCAGTTAGTAACTATTCAACAAACACTCGTTGTAAAATAGCTTCTAACAAAGACGCTCCTCCAGCTATCGCAAAGACAAGAACAAATGGTTCACAAATAACTGGAAAGAAATAATATAAAATGGTAAGAAAGATTGCAACCCATACTCCGGTACACCAATAACAACTAATTAATTCACCAATAAAGCCGCGAATTTTTCCTGACTTAGGGATAATATAAACTTCTGTTTGCCCGTCTTTATTTTGTTCCTCTATTTCTTCTAAGAATATTTTCCGGAAAAATTCAGTAATCTGATCAAACACAATCAATCTTGTTACACGAAAGCTTGCCAAAATGAGTAAAAAAAACTCCATCCAATGGATTTCCATCTCCATTCTCCTCTCCAATTGTCCAAAATATTCTAAACGAATGGTCATATGCCCAAATTTCAAGAAAAAAGGCGTTTGTCCGTAACCCATAAGGCTCTTCGGCAATATGTTAGTAATGTAAGAAACATAAAGAAAGAAACAAACAAGGAGGAAAACAATTATGGGTTGTGGAAAAAAAGAAGATATTCACGGTACATCCAGCTGCGTTTGCGAAGTGGTTCGTGCCATTAAAGATATCCAGGATAGCGCTGAAGACAATTGCGAATGTGAAACTAACTGTTTCTCAGAGCCTTTAGGATCTCTTGTATCTCCAACAAAACGTAAAAAAGCAGATACACGTGTATTCGTATTAAGTAGTGCAGATGGCTCTCCATTCCATGCATTCTTTACAGGTCATGACTGCAACTGTGTTTCCATCTTTTTCAGAGTTGAAGATATTTTTGATAACTGCTGTGCAGTATTGAGAGTTCTTGCTCCTATTGGGAAAGATGGGGAAACTCTAGATATCGTTGGACACAAAGGAATCGACTTAAGCAAAATTTGTGAATTAGAAGGATTCCAACGCACTTCAAGCTGTATAACTGTTGACTTAAACTGCTTCTGTGCTGTTCAATGTATCGCTGACGTTGACTTAAATGTTTGTGACTAATGAATTACTAACTTTGTAAATGCTATACACTCGGAGGTCGTCTTTAAGACGCCTCCGTTTTTATGGTCACTCCTTTCTCTCCGCCTTATATTTTATGCATAGGAAGAAGCAGGCATGTTATCAGACGAGTTTGATTCTATATGTTCACAAATTTGTTGAATTTTGTATCGTGAAGTTTATTACTCCTTAAATCCTCCCTAATTCTTAAGCATTTTTTATGCTTGTACAATATTCAGCTTTTATAACTTCGATAAATAAAAAAAGATTATTCCAAATGGATAAATAGTGACAAATATATCCTAGCGAGTAATATAGTGAATAATGCCGCTATTATATTGATGACACCATAATATCCAATTTGAAATAACCGTCTATTAACCGGGAAAGAATGTTTAAATACCAATCATTTTAATCTCTTCAATCGATGCTATATTTAAAGTAACGATTGTCTGATCCATTAATTTTATATCGACTTTATCTGCATTTAAATCAACAACAAATCCACGAACTTTCTCCTTAGCAGTTACAACCAAACATGGGACTGGAGGTAACTGTTTTGGAAAATGAAGTAAGTACTCTAATTTCTCGACAATTCCCATTTCTTTAAAGCTTTTTAATCGTTTAAAGGCGGGTTTTCTTGGTACTTTTTCCACTTGCTGTTCCTGATAGGTTTGAATTTGTTCTTGCACATTTGTAGTGCCTTGTTTTTCGACTCCTTCTTTCACAGAATCTTTTTTCGCTTTTATTTCTTGGAGCGCCTCTTCCTTCTGCTTTTTTTCCATCAGCTCTTTGTATTGTTTCTGTTTAGAAATATTTGCTGAATAGCTTACTTGCATATTGCCCTTCATCGTTTTTGTGCCTGACTGAGAAAGATAAGGTTTACTATTCTCACTATACATCTTTATCACCTCCTAAAACAGATAACACAAAATTTATAGGATTCATCCTAATGTATGCATGATTCGCCTAATATGTAACTTGAAATAACAAAAAAAGAAAGGTAGTACAAAGAGTAGAATTGGCGCAAAGAAAAAGAACAAAAAAAAGACAGTCAATCAACTGATCGGCTGTCTTGTATGAAATTAACCAACAATATGGAAACCTGAGTCAACATGAATGTTTTCTCCTGTTATCCCTCTTGCTAAATCACTGAATAAGAATAATGCTGTATCGCCTACTTCTTCTGGAGTAGTTGTTCTTCTAAGTGGAGAACGTTCTTCAATTTCTTTAAGAATGGAATTGAAATCACTGATTCCTTTTGCTGATAATGTACGAATTGGACCTGCAGAAATAGAGTTAACTCGAATCCCTTCTTTTCCTAGGTCAGCAGCTAAGTAACGAACACTAGCATCTAATGAAGCTTTAGCAACACCCATTACATTATAATTTCTAATAGCGCGCTCTCCGCCTAAATAAGTAAGTGTAACAATGCTTCCCCCTTCTGTCATTAACCCTTTAGCTTCTTTTGCTACAGCAGTTAAAGAATAAGAGCTAATATTATGGGCAAGCAAGAATCCGTCTCTTGTTGTATTCATATAGTCACCTTGCAGCTCTTCTTTATGAGCAAAAGCAATACAATGAGCAATGCCATGAATAGTTCCTACTTCTTTTTTTATTGTTTCAAAACAAGTAGCAATCTCTTGGTCATTAGTAACATCGCATGGTAAAACAATACTATCTGTTGAATCTAAAGTTGCAACAAGGTCACGAACGCTTTTTTCTAATCTTTCCCCTGCATAAGTAAAAATTAAACGAGCACCTGCTTTATGCAAGGAAGTCGCAATTCCCCATGCAATACTTCTTTTATTCGCAACACCCATAACTACATAGGTTTTGCCTTTTAACGAAAAAGTCATTCTTATTCCTCCTATATACTATTACAAGTTATTAGTACCTAGTACTAATTTTACTACAAAAACGCAAAAAAAGAAAGCACTGTTGTAATAGGCGATTTAATCATTTTCTTCTATTTAAAAAACTCTATCATTTCTTTCAGCAAAAACTATTCATTAGCCCCATCTTCCCTTTATCTCCTTTCATTCCCATTAAAAGGAACCAAACTCTGAAAAAAGCTTTCTCTTCCTTTTATCAAAAGAAAGAGAAAGCTTGGTTTACTTGCTTACTTATAATTAAACTCTAGTTGGCGTTTTAATTCTGTTACATACGAGTGTGATCCTGTAACAAGAAGATGATCATTAAGCTGTAATTCTGTATCTCCATGTGGAATAACAAAATCAGAGCCTCTGAAAATGCGAACGAAAATAACGTCTCCCGTAAATGGGAATGAGCGCAAGGACATCCCTTCAAATTCTTTGTTTCTTAAAGTAATCTCATGTAATGCTGTTTCCGTATTACCAAGTAAGGCAAATATATTTGGTGATTGAATTAATGCCGTTAATAATGCCTTCGTTGAAGTAAGCATAGAGAAAACTTCGATATCTTCTCTGCGCAGCACTTCTTCTTTCTCCATGTTCTCGACACGACAAATAACTCGGTCTACCCCTGCCCTTTTTATCATCAAGCTCATCTCAGCATTTAAGTAAGAATCTCCTGTGGAAACAACAACAATATCAGCTCCATAAATATCTGTTTGTTGCAGTATATCCTCTGAATAATTTTCCAACTCAATGATTTCAAATAGGGAGTCCGCAATTTGAAAATCATGTTTTTCTTGTTTTTTATGATAAAAAGTAACATCATACAATGTGGACTTTAACTCTTGATAAACCTGCATGGTTACCTGATTAACCCCAATAATAGAAACATTTATCACTTTTTCACGTGCAGCCTCTTTAGGGAATAGCTTTTTAAAGACAACTGGCGTAATGATACAAGAAATAATCGCTACCAGAATAAAAGTACCACTCATTTGGGTAGTAATAATATTCAATCGTTCCCCAATTGTCGCTGCTGCAATTACAAGGGATAAGGTTGAAGTTAATAAAAATCCAGATGCAACAATTGTTTTAGTATCATACCATTTTTTTAAATAATAGATTGGCAGCAGCTTACTTACTAATAATGCCACTAATAGTAATGGGATAAATAGCAATAGTTTAAGATCAGTAAATAATGACCATATATCCATCTCCACACCAATCATCACAAAGAATATAGGAATTAGAAATCCATAACCAAAGGAATCAAGCTGATGAACCAATTCCTCATTTGGCGATAATAATGACACTAGGACCCCTGCCAAGAAAGCCCCCAAGATATGCTCAGCTCCAACAGATTCGGAAAGTGCAACAAGAAAAATGATTAGTGCAAATACTGCTCTCGTACCAATTTGCACGGTTCCTCGGGAAAGAGTATCCATAAATTTTTTATTTTTTATTCTTCTACCAACAAAGTAAAGAATTAACCCTGCTCCAAAAAGAATTAATAGCAGCCAAGTATTTCCTCCTGATTCATGGATAGAAGCAAAAACAGCAAGCAAAATCATCGTGACTAAGTCTGCAATTACAGCCACTAGCAAAATAATTTGCCCAATAACTGATTTCATTATATTTGCTTCTTTTAAAGTAGGTACTACAACTCCTAAAGAGATAGTTGCAATAATTATTGTCATTAAGAAAGTACTATCAACAAAACCAGCGAATACAAACAAGAAGCTTAATCCAATGGAAAGAACGAGAATTGCTGCAAAAATAATAATTGCCGTTTGAAAGGATTTTGGCTCCAATTCTCCATTAGGCAGAGTCTCTCTTTTTTTCTTACTAGAGAAAGCAGAAAAGTCTATCTCTAACCCACTTAAAAACATTAAAAAGATAAATCCTAATGTTGATAGCGTTTCTAGCCACATATCCTGTTCGACTAGATTAAATCCGCTTTTTCCTATAATTAATCCCATCAAAATTTCGGCAACAACTACCGGAATGACATTCAATTTAAGTCGCTGCAAAATAATGGGGGTTAATAGAGCTACCGTCACCACGATAACTAGTGATGCGAAAGATGCACCATGTGCCATCCCTATCCCTCCTTTTTTTTCTAATTTGTTAAATAACTCATAAACATTGTTGCCATACCAAAATAAATCAAAATACTGATGATATCATTTATTGTCGTAATAAACGGCCCTGAGGCAACGGCTGGATCAATTTTAAATTTATGCATAATAAGAGGAATGATTGCCCCAGCTATTGTAGCAACAATTAGTGTTCCAAGAATCGAAATGCCCACTAGCATTCCTAAAAAGAAATCACCCTTCCATATATACACCACAACCATAACAAGCAACCCACAGATTGTTCCGGTAATAAGCCCTGTTCCCGCTTCTCTTCCTATTAACTTCCAACTGCTTTCTTTGCCAATATTCCCAGTAGCTATCCCACGAACGGCTACAGCTAAGGCTTGTGTTCCGGTATTTCCAGCCATTCCTGCAATAAGCGGAATAAATACAGCAAGGATAGCAACTTGGTCTAATGTTTTTTCAAATCGACCAATTAAGCTTGCAGTAAACATGCCAAGAAATAATAAGATAACTAGCCATGGCAATCTCTTTTTAGCAGCAGAAAAGGGATGCTGGTCAACGAAATCCATGTTTGAAACAGCAGCAAATTTAGAATAATCCTCCGAAGCCTCTTCTTGCATGACGTCTACAATATCATCAATGGTAATAATCCCAAGCAGCCTTTTTTGAAAATCAACCACAGGCAATGCCAAGAAATCATAGTCTTGCATTTTTCTTGCTACTTCCTCTTGGTCTTCACTTACAGAAACAGAATAAATGCGATCATTCATAATTTCCTTTATGAGCGTCTGATTATCACTAACAATTAAACTTCGCAACGAAACAACGCCTACTAATTGCTTTTGTTCATTAACAACATATATATAGTAGATTGTTTCCGCATTAGGAGCTTCTCTTTTCAGGATCTCCATAGCAGATGCTACCGTTTGTTCTGCAGATAAACTAATGTAGTCAACTGTCATAATACTCCCGGCTGTAGACTCTTCATAGTGCATAAGTGCTTTAAGACGTGCCGTAGTCGGCTGGTCCATTATTGCCAAATAGCTTTCTACTTGCTCTTTATCCAACACATTTAAAATATCGACAGCATCATCAACGGACATATTCGCTAATGTCTCTGCAACGTAATCGGGTAATAGTTTAGCAAACAACGCTTGATATTCCCAATTATCCATTTGTAAGTTCTCGAACATCTCTGCAATTTCACTTGGAGCTAAATATTCAAAAACTTGAGCTCTTTCTTCGATCTCCATTTCCTTAAAAAATGAAGCTTGATCATATGGATGTAAATCAAGGAAATTTTTTCGGAATTCTTGTAAGTTTTCATTTTGTAAAGAATGGAGAATTACAGCATGCTGTGCTTCATTTGTTAATATTTTCTCTACCATCTAGTTCTTCCTCCTCTCATAAAAAAATAATATGATTTTTATAGTAACAAAAGATAAACGATTTGTCTTTTATTTATACATAAACAAATTACTCTCTTTATAATTCCCCAAATAGAGAAACAATTAACAAAAGTGCACATTATAGCAATTGGGTATAGTAAAAGGTAAAGGAGTGATTTTAATGAAGCTTGATATCATTGGAGATATCCATGGATGTTACGAGGAATTTACGCTTTTAACTGAAAAATTAGGCTATACTTGGGACCAAGGTTATCCTTTGCATCCAGCAGGAAGAAAGCTTGCCTTTGTTGGTGATTTAACAGATCGAGGTCCCGCTTCCTTAGCGGTTATCGAAACGGTTTATTTATTAGTTAAGAAAGAGTTAGCTTATTATGTACCTGGAAACCATTGTGATAAACTATACCGTTTCTTCTTAGGAAGAAAGGTAAAAATTGCCCATGGCTTGGAAACAACTGTTGCCGAATGGGAGCAATTAAATAAAAAGGAACAACAAAGAATAAGAAGGATGTTTAAAGAGTTATACGAAAATGCACCATTATACCATATCTTAGACAATCAAAAAATTGTCATTGCCCATGCAGGTATTCGTGAAGATTATATTGGACAGTACCATAATAAAGTAAAAACCTTTGTGCTTTATGGCGATATCACCGGAGAGGTTCATGGGAACGGTTCTCCTGTAAGAAGAGATTGGGCCAAAAAGTATAAAGGAAAACCGATTGTTGTATATGGACACACCCCTGTGCGCAATGTAAGAGAAATGAATCGAACATACAACATAGATACCGGCGCGGTCTTCGGAGGGAAATTAACGGCACTTCAATATCCAGAACTAACTGTTGAATCTGTGTGCTCCAGTATGCCTCTTATAGATGAAAAATTTCGCACATTCGATACAGAAACAGCAAAGAATCATTAATTCAGTTTAGCAAAATAAGTAAAAAGAGTGAAGGTTCCTTTTAAATGGATTCTTCACTCTTTTTTAATTTCTGTTCGAGCCTTTTCATATCATCAGGGAGATCAACTGTAAAAGTAATCGATTGTTTCGTCACAGGATGCGTAAACTTAAGATAAAAACAATGTAGAGCTTGCCGATTTATCCAATCTCGTTTTCCTCCATATAAATCGTCACCTAAAAGCGGATGTCCCTGATAAGCTAGATGAACACGAATCTGGTGCGTTCTTCCAGTCTCTAAAGACAATTCCACAAGAGATAAATGCTTATCCTGTGCTAATACACGATATTGTGTAATGGCTGATTGGCCATCTTTCCTTACTTCTCTTTTAATAATACTGTCCGAGCATCTGCCAATTGGCTCATTAATGGTAGCAGCTAACGGAGAAATTTGCCCTTCAGCAAAAGCGAGATATTTTCTTTTTACATCACCGCCTTTTTGCTGTTCACTAAGTAAATGGTGAATGTGACGATGTTTCGCAATCAGCACTAATCCAGATGTATCCCGATCTAATCTCGTGACAATATGGGTTGTTGCTTCAATTCCTTGCTTTTGATAGTAGCCTACTAAAGCATTAGCCAAACTACCACTAGGATGCTCTCTTGATGGTATCGTATTCATCCCATATTCTTTTTGTACAATTAATAGATACTCATCCTCAAAGACAATGTTTAACAAGATCTGTTCTGGAATTAAGCCGCTACTAGGCAGCTCCGGTGGAAAAGAAACCACTAATTGATCGCCTTCCTTTAACGTATAGCGAACATTTTCTTCTTTTTCGTTAACAAGAATCTTCCCACCCTTAAACTTTATATCTGTTATAGCTGCCTTAGAGATTTGTTGAGTCTTCAAAAATTCCTTAATGGTCATGCCTTTTTCCTGCTGCATAACCCACTCTAACGTAAAGCTCAAGCTATCGCTCCTGTCTCTTTCTTATTCAGAAATGAAAGAATCATGTACTCGTTTCCAAAACGGAAACGGTCGAAACCTTGCAAACCGTACTTTTTCTTCTGCTACTCGATATTGAATCGAATGTACTTTTTTATGTAATAGATTCAAATGATCAATAGAGATTTGAAAATTAGGTTCATTTACTGGCTTTAATACACATGTATGATGTTTCGGTAAAATTAATGGGGAGCCAACCGTTCGAAAGACTCTATTATTTATGGAAGCCATTTCTGCCAACTGTATTGCTTCAATGGAAGGATGCACAATCGCTCCGCCTAAAGCTTTATTATAAGCAGTACTTCCAGAAGGGGTAGATACACAAAGACCATCCCCTCTAAATCGTTCGAAATGTTTGCCGCTCATTTCTACGTCCATGACAAAGGTTCCTTCCATACTTTTCACCGTTGATTCATTTAATGCTAAATATCTCGTTTCTTTCTCCTCATTTTGATAACGAACTATCACTTCTAAAATTGGATATTCAATAATGTTATATGGCGTTTTTGCTATCGCAATGACGAGTTTTTCTAACTCAGCTGGCGTCCAGTCTGCATAAAAACCTAAATGACCAGTATGCATCCCAACAAAGGCTGTTTTATCTAAACGATTGCTGTATCGATGAAATGCATAAAGAAGTGTCCCATCTCCCCCTACGGAGACAACAATATCCGGCTCTTCTTCATCATATTCCAATTCAAAATCAAGCAAATATTGTTTTATTATTTGGACTAAGTTTTCTGATTTCGAATCACCCTTTGAGGTAACGGCAAATTTCATAAGTTTGGTAGCTCCTCTTCTCAGTTTTTAGAAATGCAGAATATCTTTGAATTTTCTTTTGTGATTTATAACTAAAAACTACTTATTCTTATCATTTTCTTTCTTGCGGTTAAAGAAAGCCTGTGCTTCTTGAATTTCGCCCCGGATTAAAGACATTTCTTTATCTAATCGAAAGGCAGCTTCTGCAGCTCCTTGCAATCTCATTTTAATATCTTCGGGAAATTGGCCTTTATACTTATAATTTAGCGAATGTTCAATCGTCGCCCAAAAATTCATTGCAAGCGTACGAATTTGAATTTCGACTAATAGTTTCTTTTCCCCATTTATGGTTTGTACTGGATAGACAATTACCACGTGGTAAGAACGATAGCCGCTTTCTTTCCTATGTAAGATGTAATCTCTCTCTTCTACAATCTCAAAATCATTTCTTTGTCTTAATAGTTCAACAACTCTTATAATATCGTCAACAAATGGACACATCATCCGAAGTCCCGCGATATCTTGCATTTCTGTTTCTAGTTTATCTAAAGATATGCCCTTTTCATTTGCCTTATCCAATATACTTGCTATTGGTTTTACACGTCCTGTTACAAATTCTATTGGAGAATGATCATCTTCATGATCAAATTGACGTCTCATTCCTTTGAGTTTAACCTTTAGCTCATCTACCGCTTGTTTATATGGCGCCAAAAATTGATCCCACTGTTTCATATATATAACACCTCAATTCCAAGGTTCTTTTCAGACGAGGCATTTCTTTTATAGAAGATTTGTCGATTACTATCTATTTTTTTTCAAAACAGGCAGAGTTACACCATTAAAACATGTATAAATCTGCTTCTATTCAATCTAACAAATCATTATAGAAAAACGGATGAAACTCCTTTTTCCATATCCTCTCCATAATTTCCATTTCCTCGAATATTCTCAATTAAATATTCTAATTCCTCTTTGAAGTTTTCAAGCAATAAATGCCCCTTCTCATCTTTTACAAAAAATGAACTATTTGACTCTAACGCCTGTTTACAATCCTTCCATACGCTTTCCGGAATTTCTAGATAAACATATTCATTTTCCTTTTCAAGTAAATATATAAACGCAAGAGCATCAGAATCAACAAGTATTTGACCACATGCCTTCGCATTTTCTAAATTGACATCCTCTTGCAGTTGAAATACTAGTTCATTTTCCTTTTTAATCGTCTCTTTAATCTGCCATTTTTGTTTCATTATTCACCCTCCAACTATGCATATTTTACCACAACCACAAGAATTATCATAGAAAAGCGGAAGCGCCTTGTCAGCGGTGTACAAACTGGAGGACTAGCGACTGAGATAATGGAAACACGATAAGCGTCAGCGAATCGATGTTGACTTATCGTAGGGAGGTAGTCTGAAGTTTGCTAACCGCTAAGCGCTGCAGCTAGACAGATAGAAAAGCGGAAGCGCCTTGTCAGCGGTGTACAAACTAGAGGACTAGCGACTGAGATAATGGAAACACGAACATAGCTTGTTTCTCTATCTCCTATTATAATAATAGACAAGAAGGTTTAAGAAAGGATCTATATATGTCTAAAAATCAAAACATTGAAATCGAATTTAAAAATATGTTAACAAAAGAAGAATATGAACTGCTCCTAACCCATTTTCAAGTGGGAAAGGAAGATTTATTTGAACAAGAAAATCATTATTTTGATACAAATGATTTTGCTTTAAAAGCTAATCACTCCGCACTTAGAATTCGTAAAAAAAAGGCAGAATATGAATTAACATTAAAGCAACCTCATCCAGACGGGCTTCTAGAAACAAATAAAACTCTTTCCAAAGCGGAAAGCGATGATATTTTCTTTACTGGGAAAATAAATGATGAGCAAATTTCTAGTTTGTTAAGAAACATGAACATTGATCCTGCATCTATTATATATTTTGGAAGCCTACGAACAATTAGGGCAGAAAAACAAATTGGAAATGGTTTACTAGTTTTGGACCATAGTTTCTATTTAAAAAAAGAAGATTATGAGTTAGAATATGAAGTAAGCAATCGGGAAGAAGGAGAAATTTACTTTCAGGAGCTATTAGCCACCTTAAAAATTCCCGTTCGAAAAACCAAAAACAAAGTACGTAGATTTTATGAAGAAAAATATAAACAGAAGTAATTTAGTATATTAAAAAATACGATTAATTTGCTAGATTATTCTACACCATTGTACCCAGCAATAAAGGTTCTCCCCCACTTTATTGCTTCTATTTTGTTCACTGCAAAAGTGTTGTTACTTAATTGCAAATGTCTTATTTTTCGTAAATGGAGGAAAGCAATGAAAATTGATCAGTTTAAGGTAATGCTTGAACTCCAAGCTTTACAAGGTTTAAATTCACAAAACACCGGTAGTTCATCTACCCTCTTCCAAGATTTTCTGAGTAATATGTTATCATCCGAAACAAAATTAACGGATTCAATTGATAATAATACACTAGGAGCAGCCTCCATACCATTAGGCTTAGCAAGTACTGGTTCTCTTATGCCATTAAGTTTAACAAAGCTGTCTTCTTCATCGGCAACTACCACTTCTGATTTCGATGAAATGATTAAAGCAGCAGCTGAAAAATATAACCTACCGGAAAAATTAATCAGCTCTGTTATCAAAGTGGAATCCAATTTCAATCCTAATGCAACAAGCTATGCCGGGGCATCTGGATTAATGCAGCTAATGCCGAGCACAGCAACATCATTAGGTGTGCAAAATGTTTTTAACCCATTAGACAATATTATGGGTGGCAGCAAATACTTAAAACAAATGTTAGATAAATATAACGGAAATGTTGAACTTGCTTTAGCAGCCTACAATGCTGGACCTGGTAATGTGGATAAATATGGTGGTATTCCGCCCTTTAAGGAAACACAGAATTACGTAGCTAAAGTAACGCAGCATTATACGGCATAATTTCCCTCTCGACCTGTTTACAAGCTATTTATTTGTACAATGAAATATCGATTGTTACAATATAGTTAAAGTACTGCTATAAAAGAACGCTAAAGGAGTTTTAAATATGGTCGAGAAAATGTCGACACCTTATGAAAAAATTGGTGAAGCCACATTAAATAAACTTGTAGATGCATTCTACAATCGTGTTGGTCAACATCCTGACCTAGCTCCTATCTTCCCAAAAGATTTAACAGAAACTGCTCGTAAGCAAAAACAATTTCTTACACAATTTTTAGGTGGTCCACCTCTTTACTCTAATGAACATGGACATCCAATGCTGAGAGCGAGACATTTACCTTTTCCAATAACAGAAAAGCGCGCCTTGGCATGGTTATCTTGTATGGATGAAGCCATGGAAGAAGTAGACTTAGATAGCGAAATACGAGAAGAGATTTTTTCAAGACTCGTGCTGACAGCAAAACATATGGTTAATTCGGAGGAAATTGAAACTAAAAAAGGTGATAACACGTGATGGAAAAAGACATTTCTATATCCAAGCCGAAAACAGCTGATGACAATTGCCAAGATAGAAAACCACTCGAAATATATATGTTTATCGACCCACTCTGTCCTGAATGCTGGGCGCTTGAGCCTATTATGAAAAAATTGCAGATTGAATATGGACGGTATTTCTCCCTTAAACATGTATTAAGCGGTAGATTATCTTCCTTAAATTGCAGTAAGAAGAGCAAGCATGCGAATATTGCCGAGTTTTGGGAAAAAACCGCTAGCCGTTCAGGAATGTCATGTGATGGTTCTTTATGGTTTGATAACCCTATCGTTTCCCCACACCTACCTTCCATTGCACTTAAAGCAGCAGAATTGCAGGGTCGGAAATCTGGGATGAAATTCTTGCGAAAATTACAAGAACTATTATTTCTAGAGAAAAAGAATATTGCTACCTTTGAAGTTCTTAAGTCCTGTGCTAAAAGTGTAGGAATCGATGTAATAGAATTTATATCAGATATTCATTCAAATAGTGCAGCTAAAGCTTTTCAATGTGATTTAAAAATTACACGGGAAATGGAAGTAAATGAAATACCAACATTAGTCTTCTTTAATGAGAATATTGAAGACGAAGGCATAAAAGTTACTGGTTACTATCCATATGAGGTATATGTACAAATTATCGAGGAAATGCTGCAGATTCAGCCAGAAAAAGCAGCTCCACCTCCACTAGAAAACTTTTTAGAATGCTTTAAACTTGTTGCATCAAAGGAATTATCTGTTGTTTATAATAAATCCATTCAAGAAATTGAAAAAGAAATGAAGAAATTGCAATTACGACAACTAGTAGAACAAATACCAGCTAAATATGGGGTATTTTGGAAATATATCGGTTAAAACTGGGGGATGTGGTAATCTATAAAGATGCCATGTCTATTTTTTTATTATTGAAAGACGAAAAAAATAAAAAAGGACTTGCTGTCTCAAGGCAAGGCCTTTTTTACTTTTACGAACAAAGGGGATGGGAGAAATTTTTCACGGTCAAACAAAGGGGTATAAGTTTGTTTGTGATTAACTTCACAACTAAATAGTATCATAATTTAATTATATTCTGCAATACAACTGGGATGATGTTCACAAAATCTTCATAAATTCAGACTGATCGCAAACGAAAAAAAGCGTGTAATAGAGTTTTCCTCTAACACACGCTTTACTATTCTTAAGTCAATTAAATTTCGTTTAATAAGCTTTCCATCTCATTCAATTTTTCTTCAAAAACTTGGCATGCCTCTTCGATTGGCGTTTTGCTTGTCATATCCACTCCAGCTTTTTTAAGTACTTCAATTGGATAATCAGAACTTCCAGCCTTTAAGAACTCAATATATCGTTCCACTGCCGGTGTCCCCTCTTCTAATATTTGTTTACTTAATGCTGTTGCAGCACTATAGCCAGTTGCATATTGATATACATAGAAATTATAGTAGAAATGCGGAATTCTTGACCACTCTAAGCCAATTTCCTCATCAATAATAATATCTTCTTCCCCAAAATACTTCTGATTTAAAGCATAGTATTCCTTTGTCAGTAAATCAGCAGTTAATGGCTCATTATTACTTGCTTTTTCATGAATTAATTGTTCAAATTCAGCAAACATCGTTTGACGGAATACCGTACCACGGAAGCCCTCTAAGAAATGATTCAGTAAATATAGACGCTTTTGTTTGTCAGTTATTGTTTTTAGCAAGTAATCGTTCAATAAGGATTCATTGCAAGTAGAGGCTACCTCTGCAACAAAGATGGAATAATTACCATAAGGATATGGCTGTGATTTTCTTGTATAATAGCTGTGCACAGAATGCCCGAATTCATGTGCTAACGTAAATAGATTGTTTACATTATCCTGCCAGTTCATTAAAATATATGGATTGGTTCCATAGGATCCAGAAGAATAAGCACCACTTCTTTTCCCTTTATTCTCATGTACATCCACCCAGCGGTTTTCAAAGCCTTCTTTTAAGATAGACGCATATTCCTCACCAAGTGGAGCCAAGCCCTTTATTACTAATTCTTTCGCTTCTTCATAAGGAATTTCCATTTTTACGTCTTTTACTAGTGGTGTATATAAGTCATACATATGCAGTTTTTCTAGGCCAAGGACTTTTTTACGCAATTTCACATAACGATGTAATAATGGTAAATTCTTATTAATCGTTTCCACTAGATTTTCATACACTTGTTCTGGAATATTATTAGCAGCCAGTGCAGCATGTCGTGGCGAATTATAGTTTCTTATTTTCGCATTAAATGTATGACTTTTTACTTCTCCACTCAATGTGGAAGCAAATGTATTTCTAAATTTGCCATAAGTATCATAGACAGCCATAAATGCATCGCGGCGTACACGTTGATCTGCACTTTCCAGAAAGCGAGAATAACGACCATGTGTAACTTCTACTTCTTCTCCGTTTTCATCCTTAATGCTTGGAAACTCCAAATCGGCATTATTCAGCATCCCAAATGTATTGCTAGAAGAATCTAATACCTCTGATGCTTGTGCAAGCAGAGCTTCCTGTTCAGCATTTAACACATGTGGTCTTTGTAAATTGATTTCTTCTAAAGCCTTCTTATACAGCTTCAATTCATTATTTTCTTCTAAATAAGCATTGATAACTTTTTCATCAATGGATAATAATTCCGGAACCATATAAGCTAACGCACTTGCAGCATGTGCATATAAACTTTTAATACGTCCGTCTACGCCTTGATAGAAGCTATTAGTCGTATCTTGATCATAACGCATATGTGCATATGTATATAATTTCCCAAGTCTTGATAAAAGCTCATCTTGATATTGCAAAGCTTCATAAAGAACATCTGCACTTTCGGAAAGCTTCCCTTGATACTCTGTTGCTTTTTGAGATAATTTCTTTACTTCTTCAAATTCTTTATCCCATTCTTCATCACTTGCAAATATATCCTCTAATCTCCAAGTATCTTCTACTGGAACTTCATTACGCAGTGGTAATTTTTTTACTCCTGTTTCTGCTGACATATTCCATCCTCCACTCTTTTTATTTCGGAATTCGAAAATAAACATTATTAAATATTCTCCGATTTCCAAACCAATTCCTTCTTATTCTACCAAATTTTCGATCTATTTCCGATTTTAATGCATGAACAATTTTTCTACATATACATTAGCATATGTATTTTATGTTATTTCATTTATCTTTATTGCTTATTAACCAATTTTTTTAATTGTTTATAGAACATTGCTTCTTCTTGTTCCTGTATTTCATAATTTCTGATTTTCTTCTTATAAAGCATCCGATAAAAATGAGGTTTTACTTCCTCTATAACCTTCAGTTCCACCAGAATGTGTAAATATTGTTTAACCGCTTTTCTCCAGTCTGCCTCGCTTATAAAAGGAAAATCTCTTATTTTAATTTGTCTACTATCGATTCTCTTATGGAAATTCACATAAATCTTTTGAAGGGGGTATATTTTCATCTCTTCTTTAAAGCTATCAAGAAAAATAGTAGCCTGCCAATATAATGGTGCTGTTTCGAGGAGAAACCCTTCCTTTAAAGGGATTCCAATAAATGGAGGTAAGAAATGAGGATGCAGATCATGAACATACAACTCTTTTAAAAATTGATCATTTGTTTGGTAATGTATATCCTTTGTTTTTTGCCGATGAATAATCTCTCGCCAATAAGTAAAATGCCATTTTTTTCTGGGAATTAGAGGCGGCTTTCCCTCTATTTTTACTAAAGGATAGCAAAAAGTAGTCACAAAGAATTGGGAGATGGATATTGGTATTGGGTTTTGAATCAAATAAAATGCCCGGTCATATGGACAATAAGATGGCAGAAGATATTGGTTGTGGTATAAGATGAAAAACTGATAAATAAATGTAGAAAGTTTCAATTTGACTGGATTCCACTTCTTTAAATGACAAAAGCCGATAATCCAAATAGGATGAATATTTACTTTTCGATAACCTTCTGTACGTTTCTTTATTAACTGTGGAGAAATCTTAGCACATTGATATTCAATCACATACTGCTTCTTATGAAAGACAAAACTAATATCTGCCCGCTGCTTTATTTCTGGATAATAAGGCTCTACTTGGGGGTGAAGATTCAATTCAGCTAATTTTTGATATAATTGCAACTTTCCTTGTAAATGATAAGTAGACTCCGCCTCTCCATTACTTGAACAACATGCTTTCCTTTCATGGGCAAAATGTGTTATCTTTTTTTCTCCCATTTTTAAGAGAACACGCCCTTTACATTCTGGACAATATAATGGAGTTTGCCGTAAGCCTTTTAAATCATCTTTCTCCTTCCTAGTGAACAAGTTGATTATTTCGCCAGCTTCTGTTATGGCTGTAAACAAAATAAATTTCCTCCTTTTCGATTTATTCTATACTTATTCTTGTTTATTCTTAGAATTCCTTCTTAAACTTTCTTCTTATTTGAATTTTCCTTCTTTTTTATAGAACATGTAACCATACGAAAAAAGAGCTCGTTTTTGCCCATTACCTTCAAATAAGTAATGAATAAATACGTGCTCTTTATATAAAATCAAAACCACTTTATAATAAAGGTGATAATAATCTTGAAGTAGATTCAAGCATTCTATAGCCATAATGTCTCTTATTAAAGGTCTCTTCTTCTAATTCGATTGATTGACTTATATCTTCCAGAAAGTCTTTTACAAGCTTTTCCGTACTTCTTGTTTTATATAAAAATGCGCTAACTTCAAAATTTAAATGAAAGCTTCTCATATCCATATTGCATGTCCCGATGGAGGCAATTTCTCCATCTACAATAATAATTTTACTATGCATAAATCCGCGGTTATATTCAAAGACCCTGACGCCGGATTCTAGTAACTCTGGGAAATAAGAGCGGGAAGCATGGAAAACAATTCTTTTATCCGGTTTACTAGGAACGAGAATACGCACATCTACACCACTTAATGAAGCAATTTTAATAGCAGAAAATATATCTTCATCTGGAATAAAGTAAGGGGTAGCAATCCAAATCGATTCTTTTGCCGTAGTAATCATACTAAAAAAGATACTTTTGATGACGCTCCATTCATTGTCAGGTCCCCCCGCAATCAACTGTACCCCACCATGAGAGTTTTCCTCAGAAATAGGCGTTAAATATTCCTCTGTCAAAAAGCTATGGTTTGTCATATAGAACCAATCTTGCAGAAAAATTAATTGTAAGGATCTAACAGCATTTCCTTTTACCAATAAATGAGTATCCCTCCAGTACCCGATCGAAGGATTTCTTCCCAAATATTCGTCGCCAATATTAAGACCGCCGACAAAACCAATATTGCCATCAATTATGATAATTTTACGATGGTTTCTGAAATTAAATTTACTATTAAAAAAAGGCATTTTAACTGGACCAAAAGCGATAACTTCAATCCCTGCCTCTTTCATCTCTACACAAAATTTTTTTGACAGCTTCCAAGAACCAACTGCATCATATAAAAATCGCACCTGGACCCCAGCTCTTGCTTTTTCAACTAATATATCCTTTATCTCCTGACCAATGGCATCATCTCTTACAATGTAATATTCTAAGTGAATATGATGTTTTGCTTTCTTCAGTTCTTTCAAAATAGCTGAAAATGTTTCCTCTCCATCTGTTAATACCTCTGTTGAGGTACCGAAGGAAATAGGCGTATTTCCAAGTTTCTCAGCTAGGTGAAATAAGTTGCGTTGATGTCCATCGAGTATCTTTCTCTTTTCTTCTCTTCTAGAACCAATTTCTTGTTCAATCTTCAGAAATGCTTCTTTATCTAGAAAATATTTTTTACGGTAAATTCTTTCTTTTCGATAGTTTCTGCCAAAGAATAGATAAAAGACAAACCCGATAATTGGAAAACTCCCCAAGACTATTAACCAGGTTAATGTTTGTGTGGGATGTCGATTTTCAAAGAAAATAACCAAACCGATAAAAACAACTGATAAACTGATCACTAAACTTAATTGTCCGTAAATTCCTCCCTGTATAGAGAAAAATATATTAAACACATAAACAAAAAGAGCTGCTACGATAAAAAATAAGCCTAACCTAGCAGTATGATTCATAATAGACACCGCCATTCTCCCAATTTACTTACATTAAGCTTAGAGTTATCTCTTTATTCCTATATATATACCCATAATTACCATAAATTACTCCACAGATGCTCCATGATCAATTTATTAGGGGAGAAACTATTCTATTTATATTAAAAATTTGTCCTTTCTTAAAGAGGTTTCTATTAATTCTGAAGGATTATTTTTCTCATAATATGCAAAGAAACTCTACAATGAATGGACACGGCCAAACATTGTAGAGCTTCTTTAATTTTTTTGTATATGATTAGAACTGCTAATAATTTAGTGAAAGTACTTTCTTAATTCCATAAAGACTTCATTCTCAATAATAACTTTACCATATTCTTGGAGAACATGAATGGTCATTTTAGAATCTTCTTGAGCATATTCAAGTAAAATACTTAATGCATTTTCTACTTCCTCTTCTGCAATTTCTTCATCAAGAAATTGGACAAATAAGTAATATTTTCCATTGTAGTTATAAAGTTTTGTATCGATTCCTTCCAGCCCTTGCATCTTGGATAAAGAAATAATATCCTCAAAGTCATTAAACGTTAAGAGGAACTCGAGACTTTCATCGAACTCTTCTTCTCCCTCTTTAATCGTAAAGTGCTGATCCATTAAATCTTCAAAACGTTCATCAATTGGTAAATCCTTTAGCTTATCCTCTGGAATAGAAATTTCAAATTTCTGTCCGTCTTTCGAAAGCTGTGCTTTTGTAACCAAGATTTCCAACCCTTTTTCTAGAGCTTGAACTTGAATCCATAATGGTCCATCAAATATGAAGTCTTCCTCTTGATGTACTTCATCCATCATTTCCCAAAACAATTCTTCACTGCGTTCCCGATTATACCAAATCTCCTCACGCTTAAATCCACGTTCTTCTATATCAATATACGAAATATAAAACTTTACTGTATGATCATTAATTCTTTCAATTTCCATACGCTAACACTCCCTTCAGACTATGATGGAAGGGACAAGAGACCCCCATACAGATTGTTTTATTTCTTACAAGTAAATTTTCTGAAATAAAATTTTTATTTTTCCTTGTATTGTACCTTGTACTTTATATTTTATGACAAAAGCAGTATAAATGGAATTAAAATATCTTGGGAATGGAAAAAACCATTAAATGCCTATTCAAAAGCATTCACAATTTTCAATTATCTAAATAAATGAAGCCTTATTTAAACTCAGTAATTAGTTCTTTTAATACCATATTCCTGTACCGTTATATTTAGTAGTATTACCTCATAGAAATTATTTCAAACTAAAAAGTCCAGGCAATTACTAACACTTTAACCAGACTATCTAATCAAGTTAGATTGGTTTCTACCTTAAGCAATAGGAATGCCTCTGTTTTTTCTTAATTACTATATAAAAAAGAAAAACCTGACTGAACGGTACTAAATTTTCATTTAGTGCCGCCTTATGTCAGATTTTTTATACTTTGTTCCTAATTAGTTAACTAATCTTTGTGCTTCTCTTAACTGGAAAGTACGAACTTTTCTTGGTAAGAATCTGCGAATTTCATCTTCATTGTATCCTACTTGTAGTCTTTTTTCGTCAATGATTATAGGACGTCTTAATAGACCTGGATTATTTTGAATAATACCAAACAAATCTTGTAATGGCATTGTTTCTAAATTCACATTTAACTTTTGAAAAGTTTTACTTCTTGTTGAAATAATTTCATCTGTTCCATCTTCCGTCATACGAAGAATTTCTTTAATTTCCTCAATAGAAAGCGGTTCAGAAAATATATTTCTTTCTTTATAAGCAATTTCATGTTCCTCTAACCATGCTTTTGCTTTTCTGCAGGATGTACAACTTGGTGAAGTGTATAATGTTACCATTTTACAAATTCACGCTCCCTTTATTTAGACATGTAATTAACTACATTCATTATGATTATAAATAACTTGAGTTATCTTCTTGATAATTCTTAAATTATAATTAATTCAATCAAGTAATTTATATTAATTATTATACACTAATTGTTTGCTTTATGGTATATGTTTTAAAAAATTTATCCACAAGTATCATTAATTTCTGTATATAAGCTGCTACTAATTAAGGTAATTGCTGTGATTCTCCTCCTTTATGTAAGAAAAACTCGTTATGAAAGTACGAATCCTTCAGTTATTTTGTTACTTATCATTATAGACGTTTGAAAACCAAAAAAGTTTCAAAAAATTATCTCATCTGTTAAAATATTTGTTCTAAATATATATTTTCTGATTATATACCCATTATTTCTTTCTATTAAACCCCTATATATTCTCAATTAAGCAGATTTTAATGAAAATATAAAAAGATTTTAATAAAACTCTTTGTTAAATATATGGCAGCTTATCGTCAGCAGTTATCTTCGTTACAAGGTGACCGCTCATTTTGTAGGAGGGCGGTCACCTTGAGGGTAGCTGTTTTATTACACTTTAATCAAATTTCATCGAATAAATTTTTTCGTTTTTGTTCCATATTTAATTGAACCACTTCATCGACTGGTTCATACGATTCTCCGTAAAATTGGAAATCTTTATAGGTATGAATTTTATTATACGTTCTTACCAATGCTTGATAAACAACCTCTTCTCCTTCATTATTAGGAGCCCAGTAGAGAATTTCCATTGCATTCACTTCCCTAGTTGCTAACGATAAACGTTTATAACCAATAGAAGTTGCATGCTTAAACCCTTCACGCTGATAAAATTTCAGTCTTTTTTGAGTATCACTATCTTTATAATTTATCGGTTCCACTTCCAAAATAATAGGTTTTCCCTTTTCTTTCAGCTTTTCCACTAATTGATGACCAAGCCCCTGTCCTCTTGCTTTGTCAGAGACAAATAAATAATCGACAAAAACAAAATCCTCTGCTTCCACATACATTAACACATGATACTTTCCTTCATCCTTATGATAATATTCTGGAAAGTCCTTGAGTAACGCTTCCATATGTTCTTGTGATTTCATTTCTTCCACAGGGAAATATTGATTTAACTTATCATACCAATGCATCTAATTTAATCTCCTTTATTCTCTTTATTTTTCGGTGTATAATCGACATTCTTTGTATAATTATTCCCAGCATTCCATAATAAAAACTCATTAACTCCTTGATCATTCAAAGCTTCAATTTGTTTTTGAACCTCTTCTTTTCCATATACTTGATAATTATCTTTGCCCAGCCAGGCAGCTGTAAAATCCTGTAGCCATGGTCTTGAAATAGGTGGATTCTCTAATTGATTTAATTTTTGCTTTTCTACTTTAATATACTCCCTTACAAGTTCATAGGGGAATAAATCTGGCTTTTCAATCCCAAAATAATTTGTCCAGTGACTTGGATAAATCATAGAAGAAATAACATCGACATGTTTGCTTATTTTTGAAAAATTCTGGCCAATTCCAGGAGCTTCTTCTAAGGTTGCTGTATATCCAAATATATCAACAGAAACCTTCACATTATATGGCTCTAATTTTTCTTTTGCATATTGAACAAAGTCCGTAACTGCTTCTACTCGTTTCTCCCCTTCACTCTTATCTAATTTACGATAATCTCCTTTCGTATAGTTTAGTATATCTCCTTTATTTTCAAATCCTTCTGGAAAACGCACATAATCAAACTGTATCTCTTGAAACCCCATTTTTGCTGCCTCGATAGCAATATTAATGTTATAATCCCAGACCTTTTTTTCAAACGGGTTAACAAACGCTTCCCCTCTCCCATTCGTCCAAACCTTCTCTCCTTGGACAAAAGACCATTCGGGCTTTTCCTTAGCCAATACAGAATCTTTAAAGACAACAATTCGCGCAATCGGATAAATTTTCTCCTTTTCAAGCTCCTCTAAAAGCTTTGTCATATTTTTTATCGATTGGCTGCCAATTTCTCTATAAGGTGAATCCGCTTCCGGCATAAAAGTCAAATTACCATGATCTTCTTTATAATCAATAACCATAGCATTCAAATCTGTTGTTTTCACTAATTCCATTAATTGACTCCATTTGTTTCCTTCAATGGAATGACTGTTTACATAAATCCCCCTCACAGCATCCGGGTAAGTAAAATCGAAATTAGTCTTCATTCTAGGTAAAGAAGCTGGTAAATGCTTTACCATAATTTTCACTTGTTTAGTTGGATGTTTAGGAATTATCTTTTCCCCTTTTGCAAATGCGATATTGGGAATCAACAAATATATGCTTAATCCAATGGATAATATTTTCTTTTTCATCGTGAAAACTCCCATCTACATACAGTATCTATTATCTATTGAGACTCTATCCATGATGTATCCCTTTTATTGTAACAAACACAAACAAGCATAATCTAGCAATTTCCAACTGTACGTAGGCATCCATTCTAAAAAGCCGACAATCAAGGATTGTCGGCTTGGAATTTACTTATTCTCATTGTGCTTTATATTTTTTATATTCACTTTCAGAGCAATAAACAAAATGTCCTGGTTTAATTTCTCTCATTTTAAGCTCTTCACCCTCTTGATATTGATGAACTGCTGGATCATAAACCGTTCTTTTTCTTGTTCGCTCTGTTTCTGGATCTGGCAGAGGAATCGCTGATAATAACGACTGTGTATATGGGTGAATCGGATTATTGTATAATTCATCTGCAGGCGCTATTTCCACTAATTTTCCGAAATACATCACACCAATACGATCACTAATATATTTCACCATGGATAAATCATGGGCAATAAATAGATAGGTAAGCCCCTTTTCCTTTTGAAGCCTCTTCATCAAGTTTACAACCTGTGCTTGAATGGAAACATCTAATGCAGAGATTGGTTCATCTGCAATGATAAAGTCTGGATCTACAGCTAATGCACGTGCAATTCCAATTCTTTGTCTTTGTCCGCCTGAGAACTCATGCGGATAACGATTGGCATGCTCTTTATTTAAACCAACTGTATGAAGCAGCTCATATACTTTTTCCATTCTCTCTTTTTTGTTTTTCGCTAAACCGTGAATATCAATGCCTTCTGCAATTATATCAGCAACGGTCATTCGAGGATTTAAAGAAGCATATGGATCTTGGAATATCATTTGCATTTTACGATTAAATCTCTTTAATTCTGTCCTTGATTTTCTTCCATGAACATCTTCTCCATTAAATAAAACTTGACCGCCTGTTGCATCATAGAGGCGGATAATCGTTCTGCCAGTTGTCGATTTTCCACAACCAGATTCGCCTACCAAACCTAATGTCTCTCCTTTGAAAATATCAAAGGTAATATCATCTACTGCTTTGACAACATTAGGAGTATCAACATTGAAATATTGCTTCAGATTTTTTATTTCTAATAACTTTTCTTTCAATTTATTTATCCCCCTTTACTAATACTGGTGTTTCAAAGTTAGAGGGTAACGTTCTTATTCTTTCTTTAACTGAAGCTGGTGGTTCTACTGCCGGCGCATTCGGATGCAGTAACCATGATTTCACAAAATGTGTTTCAGACACTTGATACACTGGCGGCTCTTGTTCAAAATCAATTGCTAATGCGTATGGATTTCTCGCAGCAAATGCATCTCCTATAGGAGGATTCGTTAAATCTGGAGGTGTTCCCGGAATAGCAGCAAGCTCATCTTCATTATCATTGTCTAAACTTGGCATAGATGCAAGAAGCCCCCATGTATAAGGATGTCTTGGATCGTAGAATATTTCATCAACTGTTCCCATTTCAACAATTTGACCAGCATACATTACAGCAACACGATCAGCCACATTTGCGACTACCCCTAAATCATGGGTAATGAAGATAATACTCGTATTCATTTTCTCTTGCAAATCTTTCATTAAATCTAAAATTTGCGCTTGAATCGTAACATCTAAAGCTGTTGTTGGTTCATCTGCAATTAATAGATGTGGGTTAGCAGCTAAAGCAATGGCAATCATCGCACGTTGTCTCATCCCACCAGAAAATTCATGCGGATATTGATCCACCCTTTTCTCTGGTTTAGGAATTCCAACTAAGCTTAACAATTCAACAGCTTTCTTTTTTGCCTTTTCCTTGTTCATTTGCTGATGTTTTATCAGTACTTCCATGATTTGTGTACCAATACGCATAGTCGGATTCAAAGATGTCATAGGATCTTGGAAGATCATACTCATTTCCTTCCCACGGATACTTTCCATCTCTTTATCCGTTTTTTGAGCAATATCTTCTCCATTAAATAAAATTTGTCCTCCTTTAATATGGCCAGGAGGCATCGGGATTAATTTCATTAATGTTTGGGACGTAACACTTTTACCTGATCCGGATTCACCAACAATAGCTAATGTTTCCCCTTTGTATAAATCAAAGGATACTCCACGAACTGCCTGCACTTCTCCTCCATACGTATGGAATGAGACTTGTAAATCCTTTACTTCTAATAATTTTTCCATGTATCTCACTCCTTACTTACGTAGTCTTGGATCAAGAGCATCTCGGATTCCATCGCCAATAACATTAAAGGCAAATATTGTTAAACATATAAACAGTGCAGGGAAAAATAATCGCCATGGATAATATTGCAGTGCTCCGATTCCATCATTGGCCATCGTTCCCCAGCTGGCTAATGGAGGAGTTAATCCTAAACCAAGATAGCTTAAAAATGCCTCTGTAAAAATAGCATTAGGTACAGTTAAAGTTAATGTCACAAGAATTGGCCCCATTGCATTTGGGACTAAATGTTTGCTCATAATTCTTGATACACTTGCTCCTAACGTTCTGGAAGCAAGAATATATTCTTGGCTCTTTAAGGATAATACTTGTCCACGGACCATTCTCGCCATATTAATCCAACCAGTTATACTCATTGCCAGAATCATCGTCCATATTCCCTGGCCAAGAACAACCATTAAAAGAATTACTAGTAAAAGGTAAGGAATACCATATAATACATCCGCTATACGCATCATTACTTCATCGGTTTTTCCACCTTTATAACCTGCAATCCCTCCCCAGATTACGCCGATAACTAAATCAATCAAGGCTGCCGCTACCCCAATAAATAACGATATTTTCGCACCATACCAAATTCGAGCAAACATATCTCGGCCAAGGTCATCTGTGCCAAAATAATGTTCAGCACTTGGAGGCTGATTCGTTTTTGTATAATCATTCTCATAATAATTGTACGGAGTTAATAACGGCCCTATTAAAGACATAACAATTAAAAGAATTAAAAGAACAAGTCCAAAAACCGCAAGCTTATTTTTCTTAAAACGAGTAAAAACATCTTTCCAAAACGACAAACTTGCTTTGGATATTTTCTCTGACTCTATGCTGCTATTGCCAACTATTTCAAATTTATCTTTCGAAATTTCTTGCATCTTTACGCTCCTTTCTTCCCGCCCGATAGTTTAATTCGAGGATCTATTAATCCGTACAATAAGTCGACAAGAAGAACAGATACTAACAGGATAATACTATAGAAAACAGTTACTCCCATAATCGCTGTATAATCACGGTTATTTATACTTTTGACAAACTGTGATCCGAGACCTGGAATACCGAAGATTTTCTCAATAACAAAACTACCTGTAACAATTCCCGCCGATAAGGGCCCCATGTATGAAACAACGGGAAGAATCGCATTGCGGATGGCGTGCTTTACAGTAATATTAAAGCCGCTTATTCCTTTTGCTTTTGCCGTTTTAATATAATCATTGCTTAACACTTCTAACATTGAAGATCTAGTTAAACGAGCAATAAATGCTGTTGGTCCAGCTGCTAATGCGATTGCAGGCAGGACACTTTGCATAAATGTTCCCCATCTTGCTACAGGGAATATCCCCAGCTTCATCGCGAAAATATATTGCAGAAAAGCTGCCATAATAAACGAAGGTACTGATATTCCTAATACTGCGACAATCATCGCCAGATAATCTTGCCATTTATTATGTCTTAAAGCAGCAATTACCCCTAATGTAACACCAATGGCTAAAGCGATAAAAATTGCTTCTACGCCCAAGACTAATGATACCGGGAATCCTTCATTGATTAATTGATTCACCGTTTGGCTCTTATATTTAAAAGATGGACCAAAATCCCATTGAACAACTCTTAGCAAATACTCTCCATATTGGACATACCAAGGCTGATCAAGTCCATAATGGGCGTTTAAATTTGCTTCGATTGCAGGCGGCATTTTCTTTTCCGATGTAAATGGGTTACCTGGTGCCATCCTCATGAAGAAAAACGTAGCTGTTATGATTAACCATAAGGATAGCGCCATAAACAGCAAACGTTTTGTTAAGTACTTTATCATGGTTTTACCTCCATTTTTTCTAAACCAATGCCAATTAGCAAGGAAGAGGATGCCCTAGGAAACGAGCTTACTTAGAAAGTATCACTCGTTAAATAAGGCAGCCTCTTTTTTCTCTTTAGCTTTGTACTTTCATAAAAAATTAAAGTTCGAATTTCCTATAGTATGATGAATGAACAAAGCCAACTATTGTATTATTCAAAATGTGCCCATTTTAACTGTGCTTCCCCTAAACCTGAAATGACTACATCTTTTAGATTATCTTTTTGTACCCATGTATTTGTATAGAAATAAACAGGTGCAATTGGAAGTTCGTTCATTAAAATAGTTTCTGCATCTTGTAATAATTGTTTGCGTTTTGCCTCATCTGTTTCTTTTTGTGAAGCATCAAGAAGTTTTTTGTATTCAGGATTTTCCCACCCAGTATCATTATTTCCTCCGTTTGCATCACGGTATAATTCTAGGAAATTAAATGCATCATTATAGTCACCAGACCATGACATACGTCCAACCTGGTAGTCACCAGAATCAATTTTCTCTAGATAAACTTGCCATTCTTCATTATCTAGCTCAACATTAATTCCAAGATTTTTCTTCCACATATCTTGAACCGCTTGTGCAATCTTAGCATGTGCTTCACCGGTATTATATGATAATGTGATTTTTGGTAAGTCTTTTACACTAGCATAGCCTTCCTCTTTTAAACCTTTTTCCAGAGCTGCTTTTGCTGCTTTGATATCATTATCTTTAAAATAACCTTTTTCGTTTTCTGAAAACATGGTTGGAGGAACAACTGCCGTTGCTGGAATTTGTCCACCTTGTGTAATTTGCTCAACAATTGCTTTACGATCTATCGCATATGTTAAAGCTTTACGAATATTTTCATTGTTAAATGGCTTTTCTTTTGTATTAAATTTATACCAATAAGTACCTGCTATCGCTTTGATATTTAGGTCACCTTTATCTTTTAAAGCTTTAATAGAATCAGTAGGTAATGCACCAAAAGGTAAGCCAGCCCAATCTAATTCATCGTTATCAAACATGCTTAATTCTGTTGTTGGATCTTCTACCATTGTCATTTCTACTGTTTCTAATTTAACCTTGTCTGCATCCCAATAGTCTTCGTTCTTTTCTAAAAGGATAGACTCACTATGATTCCATTCCGTCATTTTGAAAGGACCATTCGTTACATAATCATCTCCAGCATTTTTATACCAATCTGGATTTGCTTCTGCAACGTTTTTATTAACTGGGAAATAAGTATAGAAAGCTAGCAATTGTAAGAAATATGGCGTTGGGTTTACCAAGGTTACTTCTAACGTTTTTTCATTTACTGTTTTAATAGCAACATCATCAAGACTACCTTTACCATTATTTGCTGCTTCAGCACCTTTAATGGCATATAGTTGATAAGCATACTGTGATTGGTTTTGAGGATCAATTGCCCATTTCCAGGCATATTCAAAGTCTGCTGCTGTTACTGGATCACCGTTTGTCCATTTTGCATCTTCGCGGATTTTGAACGTGTAAGTTAACTGATCATCTGATATATCGACTTTTTCTGCCATAGCTGGCTGCGGAACTCCATCTTTATCAATTCGAGTTAACCCTTCAAAAGTTTGAATTAACACTCCACCAGATGTTGAATCTGTAGCTAATGCTGGATGTAATGTTGGTGGTTCTGAAACAATATTTAAACGAAGATTTTGTGATGATTTATCACTACCACCTTTGTTATTACCACATGCAGCAAGAAAAGCACTGAGTGTAAGCACTAAGCTCATTAGCACAAGTATTCTTTTTCTCATGTAATTACCCCCTTAATAATTTCCTCAAATGGAACTTCGAAAATAGCTTTCCCACTCTAAACCTCAGAATACACAAGCAGTCATTTCCTAAATAGTCAGTCAATTAGAATAAATGACCGTTTCCAATTAAAATAGCAGCACGGTAAAACGCACAAAATATTATATAGGAATAATTTTTCATTCATTACAAATTATTTATGTATTCTTACATGTTTTTAAATAGTCTGAAATATTACTATCTAATCCATTCGCAATGACAATTATATAGTTGGATTATTCAACACGCAAGAATTTTGTAGAATTTTGTAGAATAAAAACAAATCTGAAATATATAAATCTACAGAATAATTATATTAATATAAATTTATCAGAATTCAAAATTATTCCTTGCATCCATTCTTTTTTCTTAAAATTTGTCAAACTTTAAGAAAACAGCCTTTGCATATCAACTAATCATGCTAAAATGGTTATAATAATGATATTGATAATTAAGTTTCTAGATTCTATTTTTAACAGTACTAACGTATTTGCTTGAAGAAAACTGTTTCTCTTGCAGATAAACATGGCTCTAAAATAAACTATTAAATAGAATAAACCGCTTGATTAGAAACATCCATAAACTAATCAGGGGTCTAGAATACATATTGGAGGAAGTATTTGATGAAAACTATCTTTTCTGGGATTCAACCAAGCGGCACCATTACATTAGGGAATTATATAGGTGCATTAAGTCAATTCGTGGAGCTGCAAGATGAATACAATTGTTTCTTCTGTATTGTGGATCAACATGCCATTACAGTGCCTCAAGATCGCATGGTACTTCGAAACAATATTCGCAGCTTAGCAGCTCTGTACTTAGCTGTAGGAATCGACCCTAATAAAGCGACTTTATTTATTCAATCAGAAGTACCAGCCCATGCCCAAGGAGCTTGGTTGATGCAGTGTATTTCTTATATTGGCGAATTAGAAAGAATGACACAATTCAAAGACAAATCAACTGGTAAAGATGCTGTTTCTGCTGCATTATTAACCTATCCACCATTAATGGCTGCAGACATCCTTCTATATAGTACAGATATTGTTCCAGTTGGAGAAGATCAAAAACAACATCTAGAATTAACTCGTGATCTAGCCGAGCGTTTTAATAAAAAATATAATGATATTCTTACAATTCCTGAAGTACGCATTCCAAAAGTAGGAGCTCGCATTATGTCCTTACAGGATCCTACAAAGAAAATGAGTAAATCTGATACAAATAATAAGGCAACCATCACTTTATTGGACGAGCCAGCACAGATTACGAAGAAGATTAAAAGTGCGGTAACAGACTCTGAAGGTATCGTTAAATTCGATAGAGAGAATAAACCAGGGGTTTCCAACCTTTTATCTATTTATTCTATTCTTTCAGGGGAAAGTATCCAAAGCCTTGAAGAGAAGTACGAAGGAAAAGGATATGGAGATTTCAAGTCTGACTTAGCCAACGTTGTAGTGGATGCATTAAAACCAATTCAGGAAAAATACAATGAGCTAATGAATTCAACGGAATTAGATGACATTTTAGACGAAGGTGCGGCAAAAGCAAATAAAGTGGCAGGGAAAATGATTAAAAAAATGGAAAATGCAATGGGATTAGGACGGAAACGACGTTAAGCTCCTCCCTTATCAAAACGATGGCTAACTCCATCGTTTTTTTATGCTTCAAATCAAGCAGGGTGAAGATTTCAGATGGGGAATTACAGTTTACACGGGGTTATGAGAGGTGTGAGAAAAATTAATATCGAGGTGAATTTATCTTTATAACAGAGCAGCCCTCTCTGTTACCTTATCCTGATAAAAATTCGCAGAAGAGAGTAGGACATAACAAAATAATTAATGGATAATGACGAACAATCTCTAAATTAGTAGGGAAACCAATTCGTTCCATTACGCTACAGACACTCTATGCGCCGGGGAGCAACCTAAGCCTGTGGGGTCTTAGGCTTTGCTCTACTTCCCGCAGGAGTTGAGTGTCCTCCTAACGATCCCCCGTCTAAAAAGGGAATAAAACCCAAACAATCACAGGAAATATACTTGGTATCTCCTCAAATTGTTTGGGTTTAACTTAGTGCTAGGATACTTAAGACTCTGGCTTTTTTATCCTATTCATTTTATTTAATTGGTTACTATTAATTTACTTTCGGGCCATGCTCCATTTCCCAGAGTTTTTCAAAAAAAGGCTGACCTTTTATAATATTCTCACAAAACTGTTCATGCTTTTTAGACCATCCGTATTTTGTACACTCATATAGTTCATTCCACGCATGTTCAAAATCTAAATGCTGAATCTCAAAATAGCGTTCTGGGCTCCATTCTGTGTACCAATAACGAACTTCTGCTACATTTTCAGAAGAATGTAATTGATCTAATGCCATAAACAATAATTGCTTTAATTGTCTTTCTTTTCTCGTTAATCCATTCATCACATGAGGATCAGGTGATAGAATATGGAACTCTTTTTTCTCTTCGGTGTTTTGAAAGTTATAATAAATCGTTTCTTGATTTTCAAGCAATTCATAAGCCAATTGTTCTTGTCTAGGTATCATTCGGCTTTTTCGAATTGGAACAGAGTATCCGATTGTATCTACTACTAACAGACCAATCCCATCAGAAACAACAAAACAATAATCCAATTGAATTCGTTCATGATTCTTTCGTAGATATGCCTTCTGATAAATCTCTTCTAATAATTGTCGCGGTATTTCTGCCAAGTCATTTTCTATGTAATTATATAAGCATGAATCTACTTTCAAAAGTGGGACTTGGTCCAATAATTCAACACCATCATCTTTTCTCCATTCATGAAAGTGACATACATTATATCCGTTTTCTTCCCCTTCAAACCAATTTACCCAAACATCATGAAGATACTGCATATTTTATCCCTCACTTCAACAACTGTTTGTCCATAAGTATTGTCAGAGCTTAGTAAATTTATTCCTATTTTCAAAGGATTATTTTTTTCATACGATTTTCTCTTTGCATTCCAGTTTTCTAGTAATAGACATATAAATAGCGGAATATCATTTTTCTCTTTAAATATATTGCCAAAGTTCATCCTTAAATGGAACGATTCTTTTTTACTAGGTTAGTTTCGGATTCATCCATGCCACTTTTATAACCTATTAACATAATATGTACAAACTTTCGTTAACATGTCTTTTTCTTTTTGTTAAGAGGAGATTCCCTTTCGTGTTTCCATAAAAATAGCGAGCCATTTTGCTAAACTCGCCATTCAAATAGTAGTGTGATTTTACAAAAAAACTTCACTTTTAATTGTGAAATAATCTTTTTCTAAGATTTTGTGCTTGGAATGTAATGAATTAACAAGATAAAAACCTGTATTATAGCCAATAAGGCGTGGATAGCGTCTATAACCGTACAATAAATCATCATGTTTCTCTTCTGTTTTTTTTACATGTAAATATTCCTTAAGCTCCGTCTCCCAAAATTGCTTTATTTCTTCTTCATCATATAAGTGACACCAAGTGGCATTATAGGCTTCTCCGCAGTTTTCTTTCACCGCAAGCTCTGCTAACCCTTCCATTATGATGGAATCTAATAAAGTATAATCTTCTATAGCTTTTTTTTGGTAATGAATTCGGCATACATGATGATATTCATGAATAAAAAGGGCTTCTAGCTCTTTTTCATTTTCTACATCACCAATAAATAAGAAAAGCTGATCAGGAAATGATACACCCGATTTATTTTCTTCTCCTCTCCATGAAGACTGAAAGGGAAATACATATATGGGTATATCTGGTCCCTTCCATTTTTTTTTATACTTTGAAAAAATCCGCTCTAATTTATTCCACGTATCTTGTTCCTTCATCTTCTCAAATGCTTGTCTCGAATGTCTTGATGGCTTATACATTCCAAATCTCATTAAATATCGATATATATTTTGAGGCTTATCTCCATCAAATGCTGATTGAAAATGTGCACATATTGTAGTTGGTTCATAAAAATTATCTTCTAACCATTTATTTGTTTTGATTACCCCCACCGCTATTTCCCCTCTTCACTCATTTTTTCCTATTCATTTAAACAGTATATGGATTTCAAAATTAGAGGTTCCATAGCTGGCAGTGTATGATACTATTTAACCTTGATAACAGCCAGTCTTTTCAAAACTACCTATACAAAAAGGGATAGACAATAAAGAACTCCACTCCCAGTTCTTCTTGTCTATCCCTTTTCTCTGTAATCGAAATAAATTTATATATCTAGCTTTTATTTCTGTAAATCTTTCAATATTCTACTTCCACATCCACATCGGATGGAATGCTTCAATTTTTTTATTGGTTGTTTACATTCTAAACAAATATTCTCTTTTTTTCGTTCACGCATTTGAACACTGCTCACAGGTTCCATAAAATTGGAGGCTGTGGGAACTGATATGGAACTTAGATATGGATTTCGCAAATGCCTCTACCTCCCTTAAAGTAGGATACCAAATATCCACTATTTCTCCACAATTGCTACAGACAATATGATAATGATCCTCTTTCTTCCATTCATATTTACTTAATCCTTCTCCGAATTGTATCTCTTTTAATAACTGTAATTCCGTAAATAGATGGACATTATTATAAACAGTTGTAATACTTACCGAAGGCATATTCTCATTTAGGACATGGTAAATTTCATCTACTGTCCAATGCTTGTTGTCTTTAGAAAGTATGTTAATTAATTCTAGCCGTTGTGGTGTTAAACGTATATTTTTTTCTTTTAAGAGGTTTTTAGCTCTTTCTATACTAAGCATAGAATTCTTCCTTTCTACGTAATATGCTAGTTCACCTTCTAAAGAAAGCGTTTTCTTTCTAAACTGATTCACTCCGAATTTTCTATGTTAAATAATAGAATTATAGTTTTAATTATATACACTTTATAATAATAGTCAATATTAATTTAAAATTATTATAAATAAAGAGTCGATGTTTTATTTTTGTAATAAAAAAACTGCTAAGCCTCGATTTATAAATGAAGCTTAGCAGTTTTTTATTAAATGCTCTTTCAAACAAAACCATTAATTATTGATATTTTTTAAACACAATTGTAGCGTTATGACCACCGAATCCTAGGGAATTACTCATTGCTACATTTACTTCTTGTTTTCTATGTGTGTTGATAACATAGTCTAGATCACAATCTGGATCTGCTGTTTCAAAATTAATCGTTGGTGGCACGATGCTATCTTTTATGGCTAATACGCTAAAAATAGCTTCTATTCCCCCTGCTGCACCTAGTAAGTGACCTGTCATTGATTTGGTTGAGCTCATTGGTACTTTATAAGCATAGTCTCCAAATACTTCTTTGACAGCCATTGTTTCAAACTTATCATTATAAGCAGTACTTGTACCATGGGCATTAATATATGAAACATCTTCTGGAGTAAGTCCTGCATCATTGATTGCCATTTTCATTGCTCTTGCTCCACCTTCGCCTCCTGGTGCAGGGGAAGTAATATGATAAGCATCTCCAGTTGAACCATATCCAACTATTTCTGCGTAGATTTTAGCTCCTCTTGCTAATGCATGCTCTAATTCTTCTAGAACAACAATTCCTGCTCCTTCTCCAATAACAAAGCCATCACGATTTGCATCAAATGGTCGGCTTGCTGTTTTCGGATCTGGGTTAAAGGATAAGGCCGTATTTGCACAGAAGCCTGCTACTGACATTTTAGTAATCGGCGCTTCAGCTCCACCAGTAATCATCGCATCTGCATCGCCACGCTGAATTACTTTAAAGGCATCTCCGATTGAGTTTGTTCCCGTTGCACAAGCAGTAACTGTACAAGAATTCACGCCTCTTGCTCCTAATGTAATAGATACCTGTCCTGATGCCATATCTGGAATTAACATTGGTACGAAGAAAGGACTTACTCGTTTATATCCTCTTTTTTGGAAAGTTTCATATTGATTTTCGAATGTCTCCATTCCGCCAATACCTGACCCAATCCAAACCCCAACACGCGGTGCGTTTTCATCAGTGATTTGCAATTCAGCATCCTTTACAGCCATCAGGGAAGCTGCGACTGCATATTGTGTAAAGCGATCCATTTTTCTAGCATCTTTTTTATCCATAAAATCCTCTGGATTAAAGTCCTTCACTTCTGCTGCAACTTTAGCTGGATATTCATCTGCATTTATTCTAGTTAATGGGCCAATTCCAGAAACTCCCGCAACAATATTTTTCCAGGTAGTTATTGCATCATTACCAAGCGGTGTTACAGCACCAATACCAGTAACAACTACTCTTTTATTTGTACTCATGACTTTTTCTCCTTTTTTGTAATTATCATCAACTTAAAAAGTATATTCTATTTATATAGGAAGAAATTTATTATCTGCCCCAGCGCATTGCAATCGCGCCCCATGTCAAACCTCCACCAAAACCAACCATTACAAGTACATCATCATCTTTGATTTTACCAGCTTCTAGTTCCTCCACCAATGAAATCGGAATAGATGCTGCACTTGTATTTCCATATTTATGAACCGTTTTCGATAGTTTTTCTTCTGGTAAGTTTAATCTTTGTCTGGATGCTTCCATTATGCGAATATTAGCTTGGTGGGGAATAAGAAAGTCTACGTCTTCTTTAGATAATCCAGCTTTCACCAAAACATTCTCACTGCTTTCTCCCATTTGGCGAACAGCAAATTTAAAAACTTCTCTACCATTCATGTAAATATAGTCTTCCTCATCTAAATAAAGATGTTTTCCACCTGAACCATCTGCCCCTAGCTCAAAAGAAAGAATGCCTCTTCCTTCAGAAACCTTCCCTAATACAGCAGCTCCTGCACCATCACCAAAGAGAACAGCAGTATTGCGATCTTCCCAGTTCGTAATTTTAGAAAGCTTTTCTACCCCAACAACAAGTATATATTTATAAACACCTGTATCAATAAATTGTTGGGCAGTTATCATCCCATACATAAAACCTGCACATGCAGCACTTAAATCCATCGCTGCTGCTTTTTTAGCTCCTAGTTTTTCTTGAATCATACAGGCAACAGAAGGGAATGATTGATCTGGCGTAACAGTTGCCACCATAATCATATCAATATCTTCTGGGTGAATACCTGCATCATCAATTGCTTTCTTTGCTGCAGCTAATGCAATATCAGATGTATCTGTATTGTCGTCTGCAATTCTTCGTTCTTCTATCCCAGTTCTTGTTCTAATCCATTCATCATTCGTATCAACCATTTTTTCTAAATCAAAGTTTGTTAAAATTTTCTCTGGAAGTTCACGGCCAATACCAATTATTCCTGTTCCCAAAGCTTTCAGCTCCTTTATAGTCACCGGTTATCCGGTATATGTTTCGTTTATGACTGTTAATTAGTATAAACAGTCTTTTCATTAAATCCTATTAGAATGATTGCTTAAATGATGCCAGTCTGTTGAGTTTAAATCGGTGCCTTTGGTAATTCACAGACAAAGAAGCTTATACCGTTTTCTTCGTTTATTCTCACTGTTATTCCAAAGAAAACATTATTCATACAGTATTATATTATTATCAATTATTATGACTTGGTACTAATTTTATCAAATTCCTCTACCCTTTTGCAACATATTTTACTTTCTATTACATTGGTCTAAGCATTCCTTGATATTTATCATAGCATATTAAGAGCATCATTCCATAATCGTGAAATAGGAGGAAATAGTGTGGAGGATCTTAAAGAGGAATTCTATGATGAAAAAGATAATGAAAAAATAGAAGAGGAAGAGACAGCAATTGATCACTTTTCCATGTTTATGTTTGGTACAAACCGTCAATCTGTTAGAAAAAAGCAGCAGGTTGAACATTTCCAGCATAACGACAAACAACCATCCTACAGCAGAAGAGAGAAAGGGGATGATTGGATTCTTGGAAGAAGTGGCGGAAAAACACAGCAAGTAGAAGAAAAAGATGAAAATGTAAATATTGATGCGGTTGCAAATTTTTTAAATCAAATTGACTTGGAACTTCTGATAAAAAACGTTGATTTGTTAATGACATCAGCAAATGACTTAAAACCTATTTTTAAGAAAATTACCCCATTTATAAAAAAATGGATGGATTAACTTTGCAAAATATCATTACTTGTTAATCCATCCTCTTTTATGATTTTTAATTTTTACTAACGGATCAAATGATTCCACATAAGTGTAATCCATTTACGATACCATCCTCGTCGTTACTAGTTGTAACATAGCTGGCTGATTTTTTTACAATATCAAATGCGTTTCCCATTGCAACTGGATATTTAACGAGTTCAAACATTTCTAAATCATTTAATCCGTCTCCAAATGCATACGTATTCTCAACAGAACAATTTAAATGAGTTAACAAATACTTTATGCCTGTTGCCTTTGACTTTCCTTTGGGGTAGATATCACATCCATAAGGTGAATTTCTTATAAACTGAAAATGTGGGAACTTCTCCTGATAATAGACTTCTTCATCTGGTTCACAAAAAATTAACATTAAATGAATGGGTTCTTGATTGTACAAGCCTTCATTTATAGGAGGATATTTCCCACCTACTCTTTCATAATTCTTCCTAATTAAAGTAGACCCCTCATTTGTAACGCAAATCTTTTCCGCATTATAGAACGCCATTTCATGCCTATTTTTCATTGCATCCAGATGAAGTTCTTTTACTACACTTACTTCTAATGGATTTTCATAAATCGTTGTTCCTTTATACACTACATACTGTCCATTCATAGCAACTACTGAATTAATACCTGTAGCTTCTAATATATATCCTATTTCCATTAATGTTCTACCTGTAGCTATAATAGGCTCAACACCGTTTTCCTTTAATTTTTTTATTGCCGCAATGGAACTATCTGACACAGTAAGCTTACTAGTCAGAAGTGTTCCATCTAAATCAAAAAATACAATTTTGTTCGTTTCCATATTTGTTTCGCTCCATTTATTTACTTAAGAAGGGGATTCCCAGCCTTTCCAAACGTATCCTCCCACTGACTCTGAAAGACTCTAACATCTCTAGTAGTTGCTGGAAAATCAATTAATTTTTCAATTATTTCAGGAGCTACAGTTATGGTATGAGCTCCAGTTAAACATGCTTCATAGACCTGTTGAACGTTTTTAAAACTTGCCGCTAATACTTCGGTACTAATTTTATGTGTGGTAAACAGAGTAACTATTTCACTCACTACACGAATGCCATCTCCTAATAAATCATCAATCCGATTAACATAAGGAGCAACATACTTTGCTCCTGCTTTTGCCGCGATTAACGCTTGAAATGGAGTATATATGGTTGTGGCTAACGTTGGTATTTTTTTTGCAGTTAACGCTTTTATTGCTTTTATTCCTTCTTCCGTAACAGGAATTTTTATAATTATCTTCCCTGAAATCCTTGTTTGGAAATACTCAGCTTCCTTTACTATTTCACTTGCATTATCTGCAATAACTTGAATAAAAAGCTCTTTATCTTCTCCTAGAATTTTCCGAATATCTTGAAGAACTTGAATATAGGGCTTTTTTTCCTTTACGAGAATAGAAGGATTAGTAGTCACACCAGAAATAGGATAATATTCATTTATTCTTTCAATTTGCTCAAGATTTGCTGAATCAATATATAGTCTCACGGAAAGATTCTCCTCTTTTCTTTTTAAAAAAATTTGGCAAAAAATTAAAAATAGAAGATTCCCAATTCATTATCTACTTGCACCTTATTTTTACTTAACTCATTGCAATGATTATAATTTCTAATTGGAAATCTCCTATCGAATCTTTTTACTCGGAAACAATTCGTATTTTCGTACCAATTTCTAAAACTGGCATGTCTTTATCCTCTATATAAAGAGTACCAGGAAGTTCAGGAGTTGTAGCCCCATTAAAGCGTAATGTAATATGTCCCATAGATGTTAAATTTTGTTCTACAATCTCACCAACAGATGTTATTTCATATGATTCATTATTTATCATTACTTTTTGACCTGTTTTTATCTTATCCATGACACCAACCACTTCAATTCCGTAGCAAAATTCTGCTAATTCTTTAGGTGCTCCTTCTCCAAAGAGAATGATCATCTTTTCTTCTAGAAAGCTTGTGGCTAATGGCCCTATACTATTAATTGTGTTTTCGTAAATTGTTTTCATCTTAACCGGCATATTGATATGCCATTCGCCTCCATTAGTTGTTTTATTATCCTCTTTCTTAATTACTATATAATCCAAAGCTTGCTAACCAAGCAACGAATACTCGTGGTACCCCTATTAAAAATCTTGAATATAATACGGACGGTACCCCTACTTCCACTGTTTCCGCTTCTGCCTCTGCTAGACCTAACCCGACAGGAATAAAATCTGCTGCACATTGTGTATTTATAGCAAAAACTGCAGGTAACGCTAAGTTCGGTGGAATATTACCCTTACCAATTTCAACACCTATTAAAGTTCCGATAATTTGGGCAATTACCGCCCCAGGTCCCAATAACGGTGATAGAAATGGTAAAGAGCATATTAAACCAATTAATAAGAGACCAATAATGTTTCCTGCTAATGGAGACATTAAATTAGCGAATACGTTTCCAATTCCGGAACCTTGAATGATACCAATTAATAATGATACAAATGCCATAAATGGAATAATTGTATTAATTAATGTTTGAACTGCTTCACGACCAGCTTGATAAAAAGTACTGATTACTTTCCCTGCTCCAAGCCCTATTTTTGTTAGAAGTCCTTGTTTATGATTTTCAGCCAAAGTTTGAGAGATTTTTTTGTCTGTACTATATTTATACTCTTTCTTAGGTATATTATCTTCTTTATCTACTGAACTCGCATTCTCCAAGACAGCTTCGTTTTCCATAAGTTCAATTTGATTTAATCCTACCGCAGACACATAAATGTCTTCTGTGATAAATTTTGCTAAAGGGCCGCTTTTTCCTGTAGGCATTATATTAATCGTTGGTATTCTTTTTTGTGGATAAATCCCACATCTTAATGTCCCACCACAATCTATAATTGCAATGGCAATTTGCTCATCAGGTACAGATGTTTTAAATCCATTTACCGGCTCCGCTCCAGTTAATTCCACAATTTTATCAACTATATCTGGTTTTGCTCCTCCACCAGTAATATACACAATTTTATTTCTTTGCTCCGTTGGAGTAACTATCAGCGGACCACCAAATCCACCATTTCCTTTTTTTATTTTTATCGTTCGATAATGTGCCATATCGGAATCCTCCATCTTAATGATTTAATTTCACTTCGGAATTTAATTTTATTCCTTGCTGTTTTTCTACCATTTTCGTTGTAAAATCCGTAATCCAACCTGCGAAGAAATTCATAACTAATCCCACTAGGAAGTACCTAACCGCTAAATCAGCCGTGCTAAAGCCTAATTGTTCTATTCCTGCGGCAATTCCTAGGAAAATAAATAGCTCTCCTGGGTTAATATGAGGAAATAGCCCATTACTTGTGTGACAGAAATAAGATGCAGATGCATAATAACTAGGTTTATATTTCTCTGGTAAAAATCTTCCTAACGATAACCCCATTGGATTACCTAACATAAATGTCCCTAATAATGGTAAAACTAAATATCTTAATAAGGGATTTTTGGAAGAAGCCGACGCTAAACGATTAATACGATTTTCACCTATTAATTGAATGATAGTATTCATCGCTACCAGTAGTAATAACACTACTGGAACTATACCTGTCATCCAGGAAATGAACGTCTCTGCTCCTGTATCAAATAAATTTCTAAATCCTTCAGCAAACTTTATGATATAATCCATGAATTACACCTCTTCTTATTTTTTAAATGAAACGGCATTTTCTGCTCGTATCATCATTCTTTTAAAGAAACTATCTTTTTCTGGCACGACTCCACCATTCATAATTATCTTGTAATTATTTGAGGCATCTAAAATTGCATCTCTTAGTAATTTATTGCAATGCTTTAAATCTTCATCTTTTAAATTTCTAATATTCTTATCAAGAAAACCTGGCAAATCTCGAAATTTCGCCATTACGGTGACTCCTTGCATTTTTTTTGCGGCAAGGATTCTGCCATTATTATTGATTGCAAACAAAACAATGGTGCCTGCTTTAATCCGGCCAGGTTTCTTCCCAATCGCTACTTTTCCCATTCTTCTAAGTTCCGTATAGCCTTTAGTAAAATGTTTAATCTGTAAAAATCCCAATCCCATTTGAATAACAAATGCTCCTGCTATTAAAAGCATAATTATAATTAGTTCCATTCATTCACATCCTAAATATCCTTCTCTATTCCATCCTCGAGATAAAGACATAAATCTTCATATTTTTTAACTTGAATCAATTTATTCACCAATTTTGTATTAGAAGATATATTAATAATTTCATCATAAATTTTCACTAATAAACCAGCATCATATTCTGTATGTTCTGGTAAGGCTAACAAAAATACTAACTTTAACGCATGATTATCCTGCCAGACTGTTTCTGGAAAAATCCCTACCGCCAGCTCTATTTTGTCTGACTGATAATTGAGGGTATGTGGAAGTGCAATATATTTATCAAATATCATCGACCCTTTTTCTTCTCTTATTTGCAAGCGCTGTTTGAAGCCATCATCCACATAACCATTTAAAGTTAGCTGATCAACCATCCAATTTAGATTTTCTGAGTAACTTAACGATTTATCTAAAATAAAGAATTTTTGTTTATTTAGCAGTAGTTTAATAACAGAATGGAAACTTGTACTACTATTTTCTTTAATTTTAAATTTATCTAAGTAACTAATATGTTCGATTTGTTGCAGAACCTTTTTCTCATCAAAGATTTCACTAATGATAACTAACGGCGTTTGAATGGCATAGGGTATATTAACTGTCGAAAAGACAATATCATACTTATCTAATGTATTCTTACTTAATTCATTTTCAGAAAAGATATCTATTTTAGTATGGGGGTCGAGTATTTTTTTCAGCTGCATTGCTACAATTTTTGCTGTCCCTCTACCAGTTCCACATACAACTACTACCTGTTCTAATTTCTTAAGATTGTCCTTGTTATTCTCAATGAAAACACCAAAATATAATGCGATATATCCAAGTTCTTCTGCTGAAACTTTCATTCCATATTCTTTGAAAATACTTTCTCCAACTATTTCTGACATTTGATATGCCAAGGGGTACTTTCCTTTGATATCATCTAATAAAGGATTTTTCAATTGGATATTAAACATTAATCGATTTATCATAAAAGTAAGATGATATTGTAAATCCTTATAAAAATCTCCACTTTCTTTTACCTTATTTAAATTAAAGCCTAAATTAGTGATACTATTATCCAAAAGATTCGTGATTTCCTTTGTTACTATAACACCTTCAATGGAATGGCTATTAATTGGTGTCCTTCTCCCGACGATTGGCAATGCAATAAAAAGAATCTCACATCTAGGTAGGCTTATAGATAATTTCCTTTCAAGAACTTTGCTTATTTCTAAGGCTATATTGAAATCAGGTGAATTTACTATCTTATGGTAGTTATCATCCATTTCTTTTATAGGGTGACCTTTTAAAAAACGATCAAGCATAATAATAATAGAATGAAGCAATCTATCTTTCGTACTTATCTCAAAATCATAATGATTGGCGACTTCTATAATTGCTTCTTTAATATCTTTATCCAATGAATCTTCGGTAAAAAGATATGGAAATAAATTATCCAATATAAAAAATCGCAAATCTATTTCTCTACCTTTTAAATACATCCCCTTGTTCTGTTTTCCTTTGATGGCAAGATTATACGTTTCGAGAGCCACTGATGCTTTTTTTAATTCATTCACTAATGTTGTTCTTCCTAAATTTAACTCAAAGGCCATTTCATCCATAGTTATTATTCCATCATCATTCAATAACATATCGATAACAGTTGCGATTCTTCTTTGAGGTGAATCAACCATTTGAGAGAGATTATTAAACTGCTCTATAACCCTATTAAGCTTTTCCTGATTGTGAATTTTCAAAAAAAAACCTTTCCCTCTTTCATTAATCAATTCAGCTATTCCTTCTAATTCTTTATTAAATTGCTTAATTACTAGCCGAACAGTTCTTGCACTTATCCCCATTTGCTGCGCAAGATAATCTAAAGGACAATACATTTTTTTAGCAGTTAATTCTATAATTTTCCCTATGCGACTACTGGAATTTAAATCAGTCATTTAATTACCACACCCTTATATCCTGTTGTTCATATATGAACTATGCTTATATTCAATTCACTAAATATATCATAAAGCATTGGTATATTAACTGATTTATTCATTAAATGGCTAGTTTATTAGCCACGTGATTTTCCACCTGATATATTAAAGGTCGTCCCTGTAATATAACTAGCTCTATCTGAAGCAAGATAGGACACTAAATCACCAACCTCTTTTAATTTACCCTCCCTGCCAATCGGAATTGATTTACTGTAATCAGTTGATAAATCGTCTACAGTAACACCTCGAGTATAAGCTAAAGCTTCATTGTAAGCACTCGTGCGCAAACCTGTTTTCTCTAATATTCCTGGAGCAATAGCAACTACGCGAATATTATATGCTCCTAACTCTTTTGCCCATGCGCGAGAAAATGAGATTAGCGCTCCTTTGGTAGCAGAATAACAACTCTGACCTGCCGATCCTTCTTGACCCGCTTCAGAAGCAACATTAATAATTACCCCTTTACCTTGCTTCAGCATTTCCTTCGCTGCCGCTTGTGCACAAAGATATGGACCTTTTTGATTAACCGCAACCATAAAGTCAAAATCTTTTTCATTTAATTCATATTGTGGTTTCTCTCCTTTTATATCAACTAGCAATCTTGGTAAGTTCACCCCAGCATTATTAACTAAAATATCAAGCTTTCCATATTGTTCAATAACTTTATTAATCATTCGATCAACACTTTCTTTATTAGTGACATCACATTTTATAAGAAAAGAACCATCTGCTTGCTGCCCCTCTTCTCCTACTAAATCAGAGATAATCACCTTCGCACCATTATTAACTAACTCTTTTGCAATAGCAAAACCAATCCCAGAAGATCCACCTGTTACAATGGCAACTTTCCCTTCCAGGTCTAACCATGAATTATTCATTTATATTTCCCTCCTCATTATTAAGCGTTTTCATCACTATGTTTTTAGTATAAAGCTCATTCTTTATTACATTAATACCTTTATTTGCACATAATTGTGCAGACTCCTGTATTAATTTAAAAATGCATGATTTCCTTCCATTTCAGCCAAAGCAGTGAGTATTTCTGGTCACTTTTTAAATTTTTTGGTTCAAAAAAAAAACAATTTTTCAAAAGATATCAAGCTTTCTTTTGAAAAATTGTTTTTGATTTTCTATTTTAATTTAAATTTCATTCGGCAATTTGCCTGTGTTCTTATAGCGTTCTAAGTCTTTCTCCAACCGTTCTATAAACTCTTTATCAACATTGGGACTATATTTCCCTAGAAAAATGGTATCGTCTCTAATTCCACATGCACGATTTCCAGACTTTAGTTTCCCCTCATTAAATGCTTGAGCGATTTGCCCATACAGCTTGGGTATATCTTGAATGGTGCTTGTTAAGACCGCATATTTTCCTATAGAAGACTGATCTGAAATATATCCAATCGCGTATAAACCATTTTCTTTCATTCTTTCAATGATCCCCACATGAAAACCATCACCGACTGGATAAACCACGTCTACATTTTGACTGATCTCCTTATCTAACAGACTCATCGCTTTTTCACGGTTATCCCAATCATTAACGAATTCTTTCAAGACCTTTACATCCTTATTGATGTAGTGGACCCCTGCTTCAAAACCATTGGCCTCCTCTTGCCAATCGTATGCACCAATAACGCCTACCATATTTGTTCTTGTCATATGACCGGCAACCATCCCGCTAAAAAAACCCATCGGATAATTCTCTAGTTTAATATTACTTGTATTCGATTGTGTTGCAGGTTCTCTTCCATTTAAACTAACAAAATGGATGGAGGGAAATTTTTGAGAAAGAATGTTAAAATACTGCACAAAGTTTCCGCCGTGGCCAAAAATTAAATTAACCCCTTTTCCCTGTAATTCCTTCACTGCTCTTTCTGCAATTGTGTAAGAATCAATAGACTCTTTATAAAACACATCTACCCCAAGTTTCGTATGTATATTTAATAATCCTTTATATCCTTGCGTCCCCCATGCCTGATCATTTACTGTTCCAACTACAAGAAGACCAACTTTTTCTAATTTTCCTTGTTTCTCCAGTGAAGTATGAAAGAATAGAAAAAGGAAAAGAACACACGCCATTAGAGGAAGGATAAAAAAAATCTTTCCCCTAATTATTGATTTACGAATGTTCATCCATGCACTTTTCATTGTATTTACTCCTATAATACTACTAAATTCTATTAAATACGTAATGCTTCTTTTGCTTTTCTATGTTATCCTCTATTGTCCCTTTGTTTTCAATGATTACTTCTTGTAAATTTCGAGATAATTGCAGAACCCTTTTTGTTTTTGGTATATCCCATTGTAATTGTTCTAAGCATCTTTGCCAATGGTTTATTTCCTTACTCTTTAATAGAATATCATTATTTTGTCCTTTCGTTGTCATTTTTACTACTTCCCTTACCGCATCTTCAATAAAAATTGCATCCATTGTATACTCGCGGACATTTAACTGAATATCGTTCTTCTCTTTTCCCTCTACAATCTGTTGAAATAAAAAATCACTTGGCTGCCATGGACCATAAAGTGTTGGTAAATGGATTACTTGTATATCATGGTCAACTAAATTATCTTTTAAAAAGGTTGTAAAATCTCTTTCTGCCTCTCTAGAAGTAATATTCACTAAAAATGTCAACTTTTTACCGCAGCTCGTTTCTTTGTCTCGAAAATTTGAAAACAGATTTTGGATCTTTTCGTATATTGATATTTGTTTTATTGTATAGAGGTCAAAGTATATATGTTGTACATTTGGATCTTGGAGAATAAAAGGGAGCTTATCCAAGCTTTTCTCACTAAAATTCGCATTGCGCCCAATTTCCATTCTCTTATCTTCTAAATCTTCTATCGAAATTTCCGGATAGGAGATGCCGATTATTTCCTCTCCTTCTTCTAGTAAGGTGGAGCATATATGAAAGCCCACAAACTGATAAACGCCAAATATTACAGCTTTCTTCATGAAGAAGCCTCCCCTTAAAATTACTTAATGTATCATATGCAGTAAAAAAGACAATTATTTCATCTGCTTAATAAAAGCTTTCTTCAGAAGCCATTTTCATATGAAAAGTTCAAAAAAGATGGTGTTCTAATATAGCCTTTGCTACTTGAACACCATCTTTTCTTTCAAAGTGTCTTCTCATATTTCTTAAAAAACGTTGCAATTTGTTTCGGAATGGCACTCCTTTTCTCTGGTAATACATAGGATACAAAAATAGGCAGGTCTTTTTCTTCCCAAATTACAGAAGCTTTTTTTAATCCATTTGATTGGTAATAAGATCTACCATTATGCAAAATATGAATTATTTTAGTTGGGATTTCAGCCTCATCTAACTGATACTCCTTTTTCTCCTTTACTACTTCGAATAACTCCTGCTTATTGGTATTAAAAGCGATACTTATCTCATTCGTTAACTTTTTTATAAAAAACTTATGCTCTTTCTCTCTATCTAAATGTTCTTTTAAAGATAAAATTGGGTTTAACAAAACAACAGATCGAATATTGTCTTTCATCTCCATCATTAATTGAATCGCTGTCAGTGCCCCCATTCCTTCGGCAATTATATGAATTCTCTGGTTCAATATTTCTGTTCGAATAATATGTTCATATAATCTTTTCGCCAATTGCAAAGCTTTTTCACTGCCCCAGTTCTTTCCATATAGATTGGAATAAAATATCGTATATCCATTATCCCGTAACGATTCAATTAAATTCCGCTTTCCTTCATTTTGGTTCCAAAAACTATTAGTGTCAGTTACATAATTTCTTTCGTCTCCAATTATTAAGATACCGAAACCATTAGGTCGATGAGGATAATGTATCATGTTCCATTCGGTATCTAACAGGAAGTTCCGGTTCTCCATCTTAAAAACTCCTTTTTAGCATTTTCCTTTTAATAATGTATGTCTCTTTAATTAAAACGTAAGGGAGTTTGCCTATATTTCAAGAAGAAATGCGGAATCATCTCAGAAAACAATCAGATTTTTTATCTATTTCTGTTATAGGAATGACATATTAACATAATCGGAAATATTATTTATAATGGAAAAAGTGAAGAATTTAAGAAAGCTCTATCATTCACATTTATTATTTAGCTTCTATGTGGTAAGATGGTTATGATAAGCAAGCTATAAAGAGGTGATTTCGGTTGCGTTACATAATGACAATTTTTTGGACATTTTTACTTGCTCAAATGTTAGTTTATGTTGTTGGTTCAATGAATGGGGTTCCTTTTAATTTTTCAATGGGACTAATTCTGACAGCTGTCTTTTCCGTACTAGTTTTCATTTTATCAGCAATTATTCCAGATGAACCTGCTCATGAAAAAGGTTCTCATTAAAAGTCTGTATACTGTAAGGTTGGGTGATTAAATATATGCACTAATAGGGGAATTCTATTCGTGTATTTTGTTTAATCACCTTTTTTATTGCAGCCATAAAAAATGGCCTGAATACAAATATTTACTAGTTTGTCCAATTGTATTCAGGCTGTTACATCCTATCAATAGCCGAAAATTACAACTTATGTTTTAAAATAATATGTTCCTTTTCTTCATCAATTAAAACATGATCATTTTCTTTTACTTTACCAGCAATTATATCTTTTGCCAGCAGTGTTTCAATTGTTTTCTGCAAATATCTACGAAGTGGTCTTGCTCCAAATTTTGGATCAAACCCATTTCTTGCAACAAATTCTTTCGCCTTTTCCGTCATATCAATAGTGATATGCTGATCTGTAAGGCGAGCTTGCAATTGAACAACAAGCTTGGATACTATCTCTTTAATATTTCCGAGTGATAGAGGCTTGAATAAAATAACTTCATCAATTCTGTTTAAAAATTCTGGTCTAAAATGCCCATTTAATTGATTCATAACCCCTTCTCTTATTACTTCGGGGATTTCCTCTGCTTCTCCCGTGTCCAGTAAAAGATGGGAACCAATATTGGATGTCATGATGATGACTGTGTTTTTAAAATCCACTGTTCGACCTCTAGAATCTGTAATCCTGCCATCATCTAGAACTTGAAGCAGAATATTGAATACTTCTGGATGAGCTTTCTCTACTTCATCCAATAGGACAACAGAATATGGTTTTCTTCTGATTGCTTCTGTTAATTGGCCCCCTTCTTCATAACCTATATATCCTGGAGGAGCACCGATTAAACGAGACACTGCATGCTTTTCCATATACTCGGACATATCGATACGAATCATTTGTTCTTCACTATCAAAAAGCGTTGCCGCTAAGGTTTTGGCAAGTTCCGTTTTCCCAACACCAGTAGGTCCCAAAAATAAGAAGGAGCCAATTGGTCTGTTCGGATCTTTTATTCCTGCTCGCGCTCTTAGTACTGCATCACTTACTAACTGCACTGCCTCTGCTTGACCAACCACTCTTTCCTGCAGAATTGCTTCTAAGCGTAATAACTTTTCTCGCTCTTTCTCCACTAGCTTGGATACAGGTATACCAGTCCACCTTGCAACAATATTGGCAATTTCCTCTTCTGTCACTTCTTCTCGAAGGAGACGGTTCTCCTGTCCTTCTTTTGTCTTTTCTTCCATCTCCTTAATTTCTTTTTCTAATTTTGGAATGCTGCCATGTCTTAATTCAGCTGCTTTGTTCAAATCATAATTATTTTCCGCATCCTCCAGCTCTCTCTTTTTTCGTTCAAGCAGTTCTTTTTTCTCATGGATGGATTGTAAAGCATCCTTTTCCTGCTGCCATTTTGCTTTTAAGACATTAGAACGTTCTCTGAGATTAGCTAATTCCTTTGCAATAACCGCAAGTCTCGCTTTACTTTGCTCATCCTCTTCTCCATGCAATGCCGCTTCCTCAATTTCAAGCTGCATAATTTTTCTTGTTAGTTCATCTATTTCAATTGGCATCGAATCGATTTCTGTACGAATCATCGCGCAAGCTTCGTCTATTAAATCGATCGCTTTATCCGGCAAGAAGCGTTCTGTTATATACCTGTCCGATAAAGTTGCAGCTGCAATAATAGAACGATCTTGAATATTTACACCATGATGAATTTCAAATCTTTCTTTTAGTCCTCTTAAAATAGCAATCGTATCTTCCACTGTCGGCTCCGAGACTATAACCTGCTGAAAACGGCGCTCAAGTGCAGGATCTTTTTCAATATATTGACGATGCTCATCTAATGTTGTCGCACCAATACAGTGAAGTTCTCCTCTTGCCAGCATCGGTTTAAGCATATTTCCTGCATCCATTGCACCATCTGTTTTTCCTGCGCCAACAATTGTATGCAATTCATCAATAAATAAGATGATTCTCCCATCACTATTTTTCACTTCCTGTAAAACAGCTTTTAAACGTTCTTCAAATTCGCCTCTAAATTTAGCTCCTGCCACTAATGCACCCATATCTAAAGAAAAAATAGTTTTATCTTTTAAACCTTCTGGGACATCTTTTCGAACAATCCTTTGTGCTAAGCCTTCTACAATAGCCGTTTTCCCTACCCCAGGTTCTCCAATTAAAACAGGATTATTTTTGGTCTTTCTTGATAGTATACGGATTACATTACGAATTTCATTATCACGGCCAATCACTGGGTCAAGCTTGCCCAACTTTACTTCTTCTACTAAGTCTCGTCCATATTTACTAAGTACTTCATATGTCGCTTCGGGATTTTTGCTTGTCACTCTCTGTGTCCCCCTTATCTCTTTTATTGCTTTCTTTATTTCCGCTAATGAAATGTCTTCTTCTTTCAATGTTCTTCCTACTGTAGAAGATTCTACTTTATAGGATGCCAGTATAAGATGCTCTACAGATAAGTATTCATCTTCCCATTCCCGCATCTCTTCTTCTGCCTTCATTAAAAGCTGCTGCAAACCAGCAGTTATATATACCGTACCTTGTTGAGAACCACTATATGATACTTGTGGCTTTTTCTTTAATTCTTCCGCTAATTTATCGCTCACTCTATTTGGATCTTTTTTTAACTTGTTTAAAATGGCCGTCATTAAATTATCCTGTTGATGAAGAATTGCCATAAATAAATGAATATCATCTATTTCTTGATGACTTTCTTTTTTTGCAAGGGATTGTGCTTCGGTTATGGCCGATTGGACTCTTTCTGTCATCTGCTCTACATTCATTTTACAAGACTCCTTTTTTGACCTTTTTTGACCTTTGATTTTATTATAGTATAATTTATCCATATGTAAAGGGATCTCTCTTGGACAAAGAGTAAATTCAAAACAATGATCTCAAGGAGATAATCATCATGAAGCAGACTCTTTAGAGAAATCCCTTTTTTAAACGATTATACGAGCCTTTTATTGGTATCATCGTATAATATTGGGGTTATCTTATTATGGTTTTCTTTGATATGTCCATAATCGATTATGATTCGATGTTTCTGGAAAGCGGTCTCCAGCTTTCAGTTTTAGCATTTGAGGATTATTTACGTTACTTCCGGTTTCACCAATTTCTATATACAATCCATTATTTGGTGCCTTTTGCCCTGGACGAAACTGTCTATTTTGACCCAAAATAAACTCCTCCTTTATCCATTACCAATTCAAAAGCTAAGTAAACACGAAGCAAATATGTGTTACTTAACTGCTTATTAGTATTACCTTTTTTCAAAGTGAACATTACGGAAAATAATGACTGGCTTTTTATTGGAATAAATACATTTTCATTCGAGCATGCTATAAGTCCATATCTATTTTAAAAAAATAACCTAAAAAGACTGTTAACAAACAATATATCTGTTAACAGTCTTCATACAAATTATTTTAAAATTTCCACCAATAATGCTTTTTGGGCATGTAATCTATTGCCGGCCTGCTGAAAGACGTAGGAATGACTTCCATCGATAATTTCTGATGTTACTTCTTCTTCACGATGGGCTGGTAAACAGTGTAAAAAAATATAATCCGATTTTGCATGGTTCACTAATTCTGCATTAATTTGAAAGCCTTGGAAATCTTTTAAACGCTGCTCATTCTCCGCTTCTTGCCCCATACTGGTCCATACATCTGAATAGATGGCATCGGCATCCCGAACAGCTTCTATAGGATTATGAGTAAGGACAATTTTACTGCCACTTATTTTTGCAAAAGCATAGGCTAGTTCCGCCACTTTTTTATCGACTTCATAATTTGGTGGTGTCGCAATGGAAATATCTGCCCCTACTTTCGAGCAAGCGATAAGTAAAGAATGAGCCACATTATTTCCATCACCAATATACGCAAGCTTTAGACCTTCCAAACTCCCTTTTACTTCCAATAAAGTAAGTAAATCTGCTAATGCTTGACATGGATGATATAAGTCCGTTAATCCATTAATAATAGGAATGGTTGCATGCTCTGCTAATTCTTCGACAATATCGTGAGAAAAAGTACGAATCATAATGGCATCTACATATTGGGATAACACTTTTGCGGTGTCTGAAATAGTCTCCCCTCTGCCAATTTGCAGATCTCGACTATTTAAATATAGAGCATGCCCTCCCAGCTGAAGCATCCCAGCTTCAAAGGAGACTCTTGTTCGCGTTGATGATTTCTCAAAAATCATTCCTAATGTTTTTCCTTTTAGAGGGGCAATTATTTCTCCCTTTAAGTGGGATTCTTTTATTGCCTTCGCCTTATCTAATAATTCAAGGATTGTTTCTTTTGAATAGTCAGCCAATGTTAATAAATCTTTTCCCTTTAAATCTAGATTAGATGTAATCATCATACTGTACTCACTCCTTTTCTTATATTTGTATGCCATTCCTGAATCGAATGAACGGTTATGTCTTTTCCTTTAAAAGAGGAAATAAATGCTTCGAGACTTTCTTTTTGCGTGAAGGTAATAATACGATTTCTCGTTGCTAATTCGCGAGATTGTCGATCTTCTTGTAAGTTTGTTGGATTATAAAAGGCAACCGTACTCTTATCTGCTAGTAACGATTCTACTGACTGGTTATCAGCGATTTCAACTGATAATTGGACTTGGTCTGCTTTATCATAAAGATCTGCTAGATCTTCTGTTGTTTTTAAAACAATTTTCATCTCCTGCTTTGGCAGTTTCTTTAAAGTAGGGTGAAATACTTTTTTCAACGCATCTTCTAGCGTTTCTGCAAGTGCAATTCCTTCTCCTGTAGAACGCATTTCTGGTCCCAATTTAGAATCTAGCCCTTTTAAAGCATAATTGGAATAAACAGGATACTTAATACAAGTAAATTCTATATCATCCGAATATGTTTTTTCTTTTTCGGTCAATGTATATGTCCCAAGCAATATTTTTGTCGCAATTTGTACTAATGGTACACCAGTTACTTTGCTTACAATCGGTACTGTTCGACTAGCGCGAGGATTTACTTCCAATACATATACCTCTTCCTTATTGATGATATACTGGATGTTCATTAGTCCTTTATAGCCTGTATGCTGAACAATCTTTTTAGCGTAAGTGATCATTTTTTCTTTTACGCTTACTGATAAATTTTTAGCAGGCAATATAGATAGACTATCTCCTGAATGTACTCCCGTTTTCTCGATGTGTTCCATAATCGTTGGAACACAAATATCGACTCCATCTGTTGCTAAGTCCAGCTCTGCTTCTGAAGCTTCCATAAACTGATCAACAAGGACAGGGTAAGGTACCTCTGTTTGTAAATAGGATTGTAATTCTGCTTCATTATTTATCCGTTCCATTCCCTTACCGCCAATCACATAAGATGGACGGATAAGAACTGGATAGCCTATCTTCTGAACTGAAGCAATAATCTGCTGCTCATTTTCTGCGATATCTCCTTGGATATGAGGAATATCTTCTTCTTCCAATAGCTTATAAAATAAATCCCTATCTTCTAAAACATCGATTGTGTCACTGTTTGTTCCAAGAATATGGACACCATAGGATTCCAGTTCTTTTGCTACATTAAGAGCAGTTTGACCTCCTAATTGGACAATGACATCTTCTATCCCTTCTGATTCGATAACATTCATAATATCTTCCACGCTTAATGGTTCAAAATATAGACGATCTGCCGTGGCAAAATCTGTACTCACGGTCTCTGGATTATTATTAATAATAATTGTTTCCAGACCTTCATCTTTTAAGGCAAATACGCCATGAACCGAGCAATAGTCGAACTCTATCCCTTGACCAATTCTGATGGGACCACTGCCGATAACAAGTACTTTTCGTTTAGTACTTTTATTTTGCTCATTTTCACCATAATAGCTGGAATAGTAGTAATTAGTTTTTGCTTCAAATTCTGCTGCACAAGTATCAACCATTTTATAAATAGGCATCACTTGTAATTGTTTGCGTTTTTCTCTTACCTCTTTTTCAAAGCAATTCCACGCATTTGCTAAGAAAGCATCACTAAACCCCTTTTCTTTCCATTTCAGTAAACTCTCTTTTGTTACTGTTTGGAGGGAAGTATGGAATATTTCTTTCTCCATCTCAATTAATCTTTTAAATCGATGAAGGAAGAATAAATCGATTTTTGTTAAATCATGTATTTTAGCAAGTGGCTCCTCTTTCCTAATTAGTTCTAAAATAATAAAAAATCTTTCATCCGTTTGTTCCAGCATTTTCTCGTATAACACTTCCACTGGCATATGCTTTAATTCTGGAAGGGTTAAATCATTTCCCTTTATCTCAAGAGAATGGATTGCTTTTAGCAAGGCCCGCTCCATATTGCGGTCTATTCCCATTACTTCTCCTGTCGCCTTCATTTGCGTGCCGAGTCTTCTTGATACAGTAGGAAATTTATCAAATGGCCACTTTGGTATTTTTACTACAACATAATCTAATGCCGGTTCAAAGCTTGCAAATGTATCTCCTGTTACTGGATTTATTAGCTCATTGAGACAATAACCAACTGCCAATTTTGCAGCCATTCTAGCAATCGGATACCCAGTAGCTTTTGATGCAAGGGCGGATGATCTACTCACCCTTGGATTTACTTCAATTAAATAATATTTCTTACTGTTCGGATCTAGTGCAAATTGGATATTGCATCCACCTATAATTCCTAGGGCAGAAATGATTTTAATAGAAGCAGAACGAAGCATTTGATATTCTACATCTGTTAATGTTTGGGACGGAGCAATAACAATACTATCGCCCGTGTGAATTCCGACTGGATCGATGTTTTCCATATTGCAAATGGTAATACATGTATTCATACTATCACGCATTACCTCATATTCTACTTCCTTAAAGCCAGCAATACTTCTTTCCACTAAGCATTGACCAATGGCACTTTCCTTCAAACCGCCAGATACTAGACTAATGAATTCTTCCATATCCCCAGCGATACCACCGCCTGTTCCACCTAAGGTATAGGCAGGACGAACAATGATAGGAAAGCCAATTTCATTTGCAAAGTCTATCGCTTCTTCGACTTTATGCACAATTTTACTTTCTGGTACTGGTTCATTTAATTGATACATTAATTCTCTAAATGCTTCTCTATCTTCTCCCTTTTTGATTGATTCAATAGAGCTTCCCAGCAATTTTACTTGATACTTTTCTAAGATGCCTTGTTCACTCAATTGAAATGCCAGATTTAATCCCGTTTGCCCTCCTAAAGTAGCAAGAATTCCATCAGGCTTTTCTTTTTGAATAATCTTTTCTAAAACATCTACTGTCAATGGTTCAAAATAAATCGAATCAGCAAAAGTTTCATCTGTCATTATCGTTGCCGGATTATTATTTACAAGGATGACTTTATATCCTTCTTCTTTCAAAGCCATGCATGCTTGTGTGCCAGCATAATCAAATTCAGCTGCCTGACCAATTACAATTGGTCCTGAGCCTATTACAAGTATGGTTTTTATCGTCGTGTCTTTAGGCATATGCAAAAACTCTCCCATTATTTGCTTTAACATTTTCTATAAATTCATCAAATATATAACATCCTTCTGAAGGACCTGGATTTGCCTCTGGATGAAACTGTACCGTCTGCAGTGGATAAATGCTGTGAGACAGCCCTTCTACTGATCCATCGTGAAGATTATAAAATCTTGCTTCACAACCTGTAGCAGATAGACTTTCTTCTTTTACTACATAGCTATGATTTTGAGAGGACATAATCACTTTCTTTTTCTTCCGATCCATTACAGGATGATTGGCTCCTCTATGTCCAAATGACAGTTTGGTAGTTTCTGCCCCTAAAGCTAATGCTGCAAGCTGATGTCCTAAACAAATTCCAAGAGTTGGGTAATGCTTAATCACTGCTTTAATCGTTGGTAAAATACTGATTAACTCCTTTGGATTCCCAGGTCCATTTGATAAGAGAATGCCGTCAGGCTGCAGTGATTTAATACTAGTAAATGGTGTATTATAGGGAACGACCGTTACTTTACACTCACGCTCTAATAATGCTGTTAACATACTTTCCTTTTTTCCAAAATCAACAAGGACAATATGATATTCACCCTGCCCATACGTTTGAAAGTTCATTTCCGAAACCTTTGCTACTTTAACATCCTCCTTTAAAGAAAATGTTGGTACAGAAACTTCTTTCTCTTCTGTTATAATGGCTGGCATAGAACCAGATTTTCTTATATTTTTTACAATAGAACGGGTATCAACATGTGCTAGCATTGGGATATTCCATTTATTTAAATATTGCTGTAAGGAATATTCAGCTTGATAATGAAATGCGTCACTATTCGATTCATATACAATAACACCTGCTACATGCGGCTTTTTACTTTCAAAATCTTCTTTGTTTATGCCATAGTTTCCAATTAACGGGTACGTAAAAACAATAATTTGGTCTTTATAGGAAGGATCTGTTAGTACTTCCTGATATCCTGTCATTCCAGTGAAAAATACGATTTCTCCCTTTATCTCTTTGGCATCGCTATTTGTAACGAAATCGCCTTTATATTTCACACCATTGCTTAAGTGAAGATAACCTTCCATTTGTTAACACCTCTATAATGAATGTATAGTTACTCTTTATTTCTTATAATTATACATTATCATGCAAAAAAATACACATTAGATTGTTACTTTTGCATGAATATTTAAACTTTTTTGCATTATTTCCATTCCCTTAATAAAATCTTCCGGTGAAGTATTAAGACTTGGCAATAAACGTATAACCTTTTCCCCAGCATTTAAAACGATTAAGCCTTCTTTTCTTAATTCTCCTAATATAGAAGCAACGGGTATATCCAATTCAATTCCAATCATCAATCCTAAACCTCGAATGTCCTTTACATGTTGATTTCCGGCTAATTTTTCTTTTAAAAGGCTAAATACCCATTCACTTTTTTTCTCGACTGCTTCTAAGAAAGCTGGTTCAAAGATTATTTCCATTGTTTTAATAGCTGCTGCCATCGCTAAAGGATTTCCTCCAAATGTGGTACCATGGCTGCCTGGACCAAAGAATTCCTTTAGCTTTCCATCTGCCACAATAGCTCCTGTTGGAATTCCATTTGCCATTCCTTTTGCCACACTAATAATATCTGGTTTAATACCAAAGTGTTGAAAGGCAAATGCTTTTCCTGTTCTGCCCATTCCTGTTTGAATTTCATCAATTAGCAGCAAGACACCCTTTTCTTTGCAAAGTGCTTCAACACCTTGTAAAAATTCTTGAGAAGCTACATATATACCGCCTTCTCCTTGCACTACTTCAAGCATCACGGCAGCTACGTCTTCTGTTAATTGTTCTTTTAATGCATTTAAATCGTTAAATGGAACATACTCAAATGTCTCCAGCATCGGCCCATAGCCTTGCTTTATTTTATCCTGTCCAGTTGCTGACATTGTTGCAAAGGTTCTTCCATGAAAGGATTGCTTAAAAGTAAGAATTTTTGTTTTTCCCGTTGCTTTTCTTGCCAGTTTAATGGCTGCCTCATTTGCCTCTGCCCCACTATTCGCAAAGAAAACAAGATCCAATCCAGATGCATTCGTTAATATTTCTGCTGCCTTTTCCTGCACAGCTAATGGAAAAAGATTGGAAACATGCCAAAATTTATTTAATTGTTGCTCAACAGCAGCTTTTACTTCTGGATGGCAATGTCCTAAATTGCATACCCCTATTCCTGAAGTAAAATCTAAATAAACGCCACCATTCTTACTATACAAATAACTCCCCTGCGCAGATTCTGGCTCTATTTCCCACTTTGAGTAGGTTGGGAATAAATGACTCATTCTACAATCCCTTCTTTCACAACAATTTTTGTTCCGATTAATTCTTCGCCATCAAAAAACTGTTTTTTTCCTGATATAATCATAACACTATTTAATCCACTCTCCAGTGCTGCGATAGCAGAGGTAACCTTCGGAATCATGCCCCCATTGATCTGTCCAGTGTTGATGTAATGAGTGATTTCCTCTTGTGCCATTCTTGCTTGAAGTTCTCCATCTATTAAAATTCCTGCTACATCTGTTACAAAAAGGCATTGTTCGGCATGTAAATACTTCGCAACTGCTGATGCTACATAATCTGCATTAATATTTAATTTTCTTCCGTCTTCTGTAATCCCTAATGGTGTTAGGACGGGAATCAAATTTTCCTCTAAAAGGGAGGAAATCAACCTGATATTAACTTCGGATACCTCCCCGACGAGTCCAAGCTTTTCTTCATCAATAAGAGAAGCTTTTATGCAATTATTATCTGTTCCATTAAGGCCAATCCCATTCAAGTCATGTTCTCTTAATAACTGAACAAGCTTACGGTTTGTTTTGCCTGACAGGACCATCTCGACTATTTCTAACGCCTCTTTCGTCGTTTTACGGAGTCCATTATGAAAGGCAGCTTTCACTTGAAAATAATCAAGCATTTCATTGATATCGGGACCGCCTCCATGGACGAAAACTAGTTGATAGCCTTTATTCTTTAACCTTTTTAAACTAGTAAAAAATTCTGAAGTTAGTTGATCGATTACACTTCCGCCACATTTTATAACAATGGTTTTCACTAGGTATCACCTCAAGTTCTGTAGCTGGCATTTATCTTGACATAATCATAAGATAAATCGCAGCCCCAGGCTTTTCCTTCGCCTTTGCCATTATGCAAATCTACAAATATCTGAATAAAATCTTGGTTTAAATACTCGATTGCCGTTTGTTCTGAAAACGACTGTGGTTCACTTTCCTTAAGCATAAGGATATCGCCAATCGCTATGTCTACTCTTGATGGATTAACGGCTGTTTTTGTTTGACCGATAGCGGTGATAATTCTTCCCCAGTTAGCATCTGATCCATAAATTGCAGTTTTCACTAAATTAGATCCTACTATTTGTTTAGCAATAACGCGTGCTTCTTCGTCATTATTGCTTCCTGAAACCTTTACTTCAATTAGCTTTGTTGCCCCTTCACCATCTTTAGCAATCTGTTTAGCCAGACTCTCACATGTTGTAGATAAAAGCTCCAAAAAGACCGGATAATCAGGATGTTCTTCGGTAAGAGGTTCGTTTTTTGCCATGCCATTTGCCAGTACAAGGACTGTATCATTTGTAGAAGTATCTCCGTCTACTGTAATTTGATTAAAGGTAGTAGGAATCACCTTACTTAACGCAGCTTGAAGAACTTCCGATGGGATGGCTGCATCTGTCGTAATAAATCCAAGCATTGTTGCCATATTAGGATGAATCATACCAGATCCCTTTGCTGTTCCTCCCATCGTAACAGTTACCCCCGCAATAGTTGCAGAAAAGCAGCATTTTTTCATTACTGTATCAGTTGTCAAAATGGCTTCTTGAAATGCTTCTGCATTTTGTGGAGAGGAATGAAAGATTAATTGATTAATTCCTTCTTTTATTTTATCCATTTGCAGATATTCACCAATTACACCTGTTGAAGAAACTGCCACATATTCTTCCTTTATTTGAAGATAAGTTGCCATAATTTTTCTCATTTCGTAGGCATCCTTTAAGCCTTTTTCTCCTGTACAGGCATTTGCACAAGCACTATTTACGACAATTGCTTGAATTCGTTTTTCTTTGGCAATAGATTCCTGCGTTACTTTTAATGGTGCAGCTTGAAAGTGACTTGCTGTGTATACAGCGGCACAATTTGCTGGAACGGCACTTACTATTGCGCCAATATCTTTCTTGTTGTACCGTAGTCCAGCATGAACACCTGCAGCTTTATAGCCAATTGGTGTTACTATACTCCCATCCTTTATTTCTTCTATATGGGATTGAATATTATTCATAATCTGCACGTCGGCTCCTCCTTATGGGTAAAGCGGCAGAAACTGCAAACCAGCTGTTTCCTCATAGCCATTCATAATATTTGCGTTTTGAACGGCCTGACCCGCAGCCCCTTTCATTAAATTATCAATAACCGATACAATCGTTATCCTGCCAGTACGTTCATCCACATTTATTCCAATATCACAAAAATTAGAGCCTGTAACTTCTTTTATCGAAGGATAGGTATGAAGTGGTCTCACTCGTACAAAAGGACTGTTTGTATAAATTTCTGTATATAAACCATGGATTTGCTCATTTGTGACACTTTTACTTAAAGTAGCATATATAGTTGCCATTATTCCTCTGCTTGCCGGCAAAAGATGGGTAGAAAAAGTAATAGCTTTCGACTCAGAATTCCAATCAGCTAACTGCTGCTCTATTTCTGGAATATGCTGATGTTCATTCACTTTATAAATTTTTAAATTTTCGCTCATCTCAGCATACATATTAGCCCTTGAAGGACTCCTTCCCGCTCCAGAAATACCAGATTTAGCATCCACTATAATACTATTTGGCAATATCATGTTTTCTTTTACTAGGGGTGCTAATCCTAAGAGCGTAGCAGTCGGATAACATCCCGGATTAGATATTCTCGTACTGGAAGCAATGTTTTCTTTATTCCATTCAGAAAGCCCATAAACAAAGCTATTAATAAGGTCTGTGGAAACAGGCTCCTTTTTATACCATTTCTGATAATCGTCTGTATTCCTTAAGCGAAGATCTCCAGATAAATCAACCATTTGAATCTCTTTATCTGCGAATTCTTGAACCAGCTTTCCAGATACACCTGTAGGAGTAGCCAAAAAAACAATATCGCATTCTTTTGCTATTTTTTCTGGATTAATTGGTTCTAGTTTGTTTTCCATTATATTAAATAAATGAGGATATTCATTCCATACTGGGACTTCATCTCTTGTTGTATGTACAGACTTAATTGTGAATGAAGGATGACTATGCAAAATTCTGATTAATTCTGCACCACCATATCCTGTTGTACCGATTATAGATACTTTCATAACTTCCTCCTTTCGACTATAAATGTATATTTAATCATTTTTATTTATATTTATTAATCTAAGATTCTCTTATTATAAAAACTACTGCATATAAAATCAACACTTTTTCATAAAAGTGATAGTTTTCTTATTTTTCTGATAATTAATAAGGTATATGGGGATAATATTTTCCATGATTGGTGAAGAATAATTAAGAAACAAAGCGGATTTGAATTAGACAAAAATATTATCATCAGAAATTGCAAATTTTTTTAGCTTGCATACATGCCATTTTATAAAGCAATTTATCAAAAACAAAGCAGCCAAAATACACTTAGACTCCTATGTAAGCTTTTAGAGACATTCTAGTCTTCGAAAATACTCGAGTGACTACCGAAAGGAAAGTGTATTCAGACTGCTAGCACTAAACAGCAAACTTTATAAAAAACATGCTAATCAAAAATTCATCTCTCATTTTCTTCCTAAAATTACGTCAATAGAAATTCATTTAACAACATCATCATATGAGGGTTTTATCTCGTGGTGTCAGAAATTTTCACAAAATGCTTATCTATAGATCTTCTACCACAATATAGGCAGCTTTTACAGGGCCATGGACACCAACCACTAAATCCATTTCAATATCTGCCGAGTTACTTGGCCCTGTAATATAATTAATACAAGACGGGAGTACTTCTCCGTTTTGTACTTTTTCCCGTAAAACTTTTGCTGCTTGAGTCATTCTTGGCACAATTGTACTTTTTGGAACGATTACAATACTATTTATAGGTAAAAAACTGACTGTTCTGCCACGATCTTTTCCACTATACACAACAACTGTACCTGATTCCGCTAACGTAAGTTCACTTATGGTAATCCCTATATTCGCCTGTTCTGCTTTGGAAATATTTTCTTTTCCTAAAGAGGCATCCCATTCAAATACATCGATATTTTCATCAGGCAGTTTCTCTTTAAATAGTGATTCTAATCCATATTGCTGATAACGTGGATCCTTCCAAGTAACAACCTTTCCTCCGCCAAACTCTTTTATTAAATGATGAAGTGTATGCTTCAATTCCTTTTGTGAAGTAATGACTAAATCTGTATGAATAAGTGTGCATTGGGATTTTAATACTTCAACTAACTCATCCTTTGTCGCATCTTTAAGCACTTCTTCTTGTGGGTAATAATTCCATTTCGGCCTTTCAAGTTTTGTTTTTCTTTGTCTGCCTAATCTCGAGGCAATGGTTTCAAGAAAAGCATCTCTATTGTGAATTGTTCCTGTCATTATTGTCCTTCCCCCTTCTCTCGATTCTTGAACCAATCACGAAATCTCTCTTTATTTGGGGCAGGAAGATCACGAATATCTGTCCATTCTTTTAACATTCCGATCCCTTTTGTAATTTTGTCTCCTTTTACTAATGGTTTCGTCACAGCTGGTGCTATTTTCGATCCTATATTATACAGCTTTGGCGAAGAAGCACCGATGCCAAATGCTTTGAATATCATTTTTTCAGAAATGGGGGCTTTCCCTTCCTTTTCCACAATTACTTGTCGATGCTTATGGAGCAGCTCATGAAGCGGAATTTTAACTGGGCATGCATCTGTACATGCTGCACAAAGAGTAGAAGCATAGGGAAGCTCTTTATATTCTTCGTATCCGCCTAACAGTGGAGAAAGTACTGCTCCAATTGGTCCAGAGTAAATAGAGCCATAGGAATGTCCACCAACCTGTCTATATACAGGGCAAACATTTACACAGGCTGCACAGCGAATACATTGGAGAACAGATTGAAACTCTCCACCTAAAATATCTGAACGTCCATTATCTACAATCACTAGATGAAAGTCCTCTGGTCCGTCCACATCCCCAGCTTCTTTTGGACCCGTTAATGTTGTTACATAACTTGTAAGCTTTTGGCCAACGGCACTTCTTGTCAACATTCCCACTAATACTTCCATTTCATTAAAAGTGGGAACAATGCGCTCCATTCCCATTACGACAACTTGTGTTTTTGGAAGAGATGCAACTAAATCGGCATTACCTTCATTTGTTACGAGTGTAATCGAACCTGTTTCTGCTACAGCAAAATTGCAGCCTGTAATTCCCATATCTGCAGTTAAATATTCATTTCGAAGTACTTGTCTTGCATGCCATGCTAATTCTTCTGGTTTTTCTGTATTTGTATAGTTTAATTTTTTTGTGAATACATCCCGGATTTGTTCTTTATTTTTATGCAATGCCGGAACAACAATATGAGATGGAGGATCATGGTCATCTACTTGCAGAATATATTCCCCTAAATCGGTTTCAATTACTTCACACCCTGCCTCTTCTAACTTTTGATTTAACGAAATTTCCTCTGTTACCATTGACTTTGCTTTTACTACTTTTTTCACGTTTTTATCTATTGCCACTTGTTCAATATAGGCACTTGCCTCTGCTGCAGTTTTTGCAAAATAGACATGACCGCCACGTTTTGCCACCTGTTCGCTTAATTCATATAAATAATAATCCAGATTTTCTAAAACATGCTGGCGAATTTCTTCCCCGTGCGAACGCCATTCCTCCCAGTTTCCCATCGCCTCTGTCACATTATTTTTTCTCGTTTGAATCGTTTGCTGTGCTTTGGAGACAGCCCCACGCATAAAGTCATTTTCTAGTTCTGTCGACACTCTATCTTTAAATTTTTGTGAACTTGTTTTCATCGACATAGCTTATCATCCCCTCTGTTATGCTCGACTATTTAAAATTTCTGCTATATGTAATGCTTTAATTGGTTTACCCTTTCGATCAATTCTTCCCCCAATATTCATCAAGCAGCCTGCATCTGCACTAACTACATACTCGGCATTCGTTGATTCTACACAGGCTACTTTTTCGTCCACCATCTGCTCAGATATTTGCCCCATTTTCACAGAAAAAGTTCCTCCAAAACCACAGCAATTTTCCTTTAATGGTAATTCCGTATACTCTACTCCTTTCACATTTTTTAATAGCTTAATAGGAGCCTCTTTAACCCCTAGTAATCTCGTCATATGACAGGATGTATGGTAGGTAACCTTCCCCTTGAAAGTTGCACCTACATCTTCTACTTTTAAGACATCTACAATAAACTGTGTTAGTTCAAAAGTTTTAGCGGCAAGTTCTTTTGCAATCGGCTCCCATACTGGATCCCCTTTAAAAATATGCTGATACTCATGGAACATATAGGCACAAGAACCAGAGGGGCAGACAATATACTCTGCATCTTGGAAGGATTTCATCATTGTTTTCATCACTTCCTTTGTTTCCTTTACATACCCACTATTATAAGATGGCTGCCCACAGCATATTTGTGTCGTAGGAAAATCGATTTCACATCCCAGTCTTTCTAACAATTCAACCGTTGCTTTCCCCACATCACTTTGAAACATATCAACTAGACATGTAGCAAATAATGTCACTTTCATCCTAAATATCCCCCTTTTTAAGAATAAATGTACTATCCATTTGATGTTTATATTCCTATGAACAGGTCATCAGATGACTTGTTTACAATAAGACTGACTCACGATAAATAGATAAAAAGAGTTACATACTTCCCCTCTATTTGATTTTGCTTATTTAGACTACTTCCCAAAAATTAGTAGATTTTAGAAAAATGAATTAGTTGGAAGGTTGGAACAACCAGAACACAAGCATACTCAGCTGGGATTAGTGAGACATTTGAGATTATGTATGTCTCGGTTTATACCAAGTCCTATATATTTTATGTTCCATCCTCATTACAGTAATTTTAAATAAATATTTCCATGAAGCGTTTTCATTAATATAGACTTTGTCGCTAAAATTTGCAAGAATAAAAAATGCAAATATCAATATCAATTTTCCAATAGCGGATTATACCTTCTGTTCTTTTTCAGCAAAATACTTTTGAAGCACTGCTTCTACCTTTTGTAAATGATAAAGCATCGCCTCACTCGCTTTTTCCGCGTTTCTTTCTAAAATAGACTCATAAATAGTAAGATGTTCCTCATAAAGTCGTTCCGTTGTTGTTTGTTTAGAAAACAGCCATAAACGTCTTGTTTCTTTCATTGCTTCCTGCATAATATCAGAAACGTTGAGCAATAAATTTACCAGCAAAGGATTTTGTGAAGCTGCTGCTACGCCTAAATGGAAGTTTAAATCTGACTTTTCACCTAATTCTTCTACTCCATTTGCCTGTTTCATTTCTTCTAGCGCCTGTTTCATTTTTTGCAAATCTTCGTTTGTACGTTTATTCGCTGCTGCAGCTGCAGCACCTACCTCCATAATCCTTCTTACTTCAAGGAGGTGATTTAGATCTTTTTCCTTCATCAAAATTGCTGTAGGAAAAGAAAAAGAAATTTGATCGGCTTCAAACCTTTTCACATAAGTACCTTCCCCTTGCTTCATTTCAATTAAACCTTTAGCTTTTAATGCGGAAAGTGCTTCCCTAACGGCTGAACGGCTTACTTGGAAGTTTTCGGCAAGCTGCTGTACAGATGCCAACTTTTCTCCAGGCTTTAAAGCTCCTGAGCGAATTCCTTCATGCAAGGCTTCTGCAATTTCTTCATAAATTTTTTTTGGGCGGATCTGCTTAAATTCCATCGTTCTACCTCCAACGCGTTCATCCTTTTTATTGTTATTATACTGCTAAAAGTTACATTTTGCATAAAAAAAGACATAATATTGTCAATTTTATGTTGTTTTTTAAAAACTCTCATTTTATAATAGGTTCATCGAGTCATCAGATGACCTAATATTTTACAATTTATTTATGATAACGATTACTTCATCTGATAATTTAGATTAAACATTCATTAGAAAGAAATCGTAAGTAGAAAATTAAGGGGGCTGAAATAATGACGTTTACTCAAGACTTCACCGCTGTTGGCGACAATTTAGCATTATCCGCGATAGTTGCCGTAATTCCAATCTTATATTTTTTTTGGGCACTTGCCATCAAACGCATGAAGGGACATATGGCTGGAATTACAACCCTGCTTCTTGCTTTACTCCTTTCCGTAACCGCTTTCAATATACCTATTGGAATGAGTATTATGTCTGCGAGCCAAGGCATTGTTTATGGCTTATTACCTATTGGCTGGATTATTGTTACGTCAGTGCTTTTATATAAATTAACAGTGAAAAGCGGACAATTTTCTATCATACGAAATTTTATTTTGTCTATTACAGAGGATCGTAGACTTCAAGCATTGCTTGTAGCTTTCTCATTCGGGGCATTTTTAGAAGGCGCTGCTGGCTTTGGAGCACCTGTTGCTATTTCTGCTGCTCTTTTAGCTGGATTAGGCTTTAATCCATTATATGCTGCAGGCATCTGTTTATTAGCTAACACGGCACCTGTTGCATTCGGAGCGATAGGTATCCCAATTACTGCTGTTGAGGGACCAACTGGTATTCCGGCTTTTGAAATATCAAAAATGGTTGGTCGACAATTGCCTTTTATTTCCGTATTCATTCCGTTTTATCTTGTAATTATTATGGCGGGTTTTAAACGTGTATGGGAAGTACTTCCCGCTATTTTAGTATCAGGTATATCATTTGCACTTACACAATATTTATCATCTAACTTCCTCGGACCTGAGTTGCCTGATATTTTATCTGCGTTAGTTTCCTTATTTGCATTAGTTATTTTACTAAAATTCTGGAAACCAAAAACAATTTTCCGATTTAAAGGTGAAATAGAAACAGCCGCTTCAGCTGAGATAAAAAAAGCTCCAGATCCTACATACTCTCCTGGTCAGATTTTTCATGCATGGTCTCCTTTTTTAGTATTAACTGCTTTCATTTCCCTTTGGGGGATACCTGTTATAAAAAATGCACTAACTGGCCATTATGAAGGGACAAATTTTATTTTAAAAGGTATTAATGGGTTGGGGGAACGATTGACTTTTCTGCCAGAAGTTCCATTACTTAACAATAAAATTATAAATGATACTGGTGAAGCAGTTGCAGCTATTTTCAAATTAGAAGTGTTAGGAGCTGCCGGAACTGCCATTTTATTTTCTTGTATTGTAACAAAATATATTGCCCGCCTTTCTTGGAAAGATGTGTATGCTACAGCAAAGGAAACCCTTCACGAGTTAAAATTTCCAATTTTAACCATTTCGTCTGTAGTCGGTTTTGCCTATGTAACAAATGCCTCTGGTATGTCGACAACACTTGGAATGACCTTAGCTAAGACAGGAGCTTTATTTCCATTCTTTTCTCCTGTATTGGGTTGGCTTGGTGTATTTATTACTGGTTCTGATACATCTGCCAACTTAATGTTTGGAAATCTGCAAAAAGTAACTTCATTGTCTGTTGGTATGGATCCTGTCCTTGCTATTGCAGCTAACTCAAGTGGAGGAGTTACAGGAAAAATGATATCTCCACAATCTATCGCAGTAGCTTGTGCAGCTGTTGGTCTTGCTGGTAAAGAATCCGAGCTACTACGCTTTACCTTAAAACATAGTGTATTCCTACTATTAATAGTATGTCTCATTACTTTCCTGCAACACAATGTACTTTCTTGGATGATCCCTTAAAAAAATTAAAAAGAAGAGCAGTCTCTTAGATGAAAATGCTCTTCTTTTTCCGATCTACAATAATAATTGATTCTGAACCTCTTCCAACAGTATTACCTTTACTATATCCCCACATTTGTATCCAGATTCCCCTCCTGGCAAAATTGTAAGCCCATTGGCAGATGCCAAACTACTAACAATATTTGATTTGTCCATACCGCTAGTCCGAGTTTCTATCTTTCCATTTACAATAGATACCTTACTTCTAATAAGTCGAGTAAAGGAATTGGCATCTGGGAAATTCTCTTTTAATACCGCGTCCACAATAGGTAAGCGCGGGTTTTCTATAAATAAAAGGCTTTTTATGATCGGATTTGTAAATAACTCAAAACCAACATAGCAAGCAGATGGGTTCCCTGAAAGTCCAAATAATAATTTACCATTTAAATTCGCTACCGTAGTGACACTGCCAGGCCTCATTGCAATTTTATTAAAAAGAACTTCTGCTCCAAGCTTACGGTAAATTTCTGGCAATAAATCATAATCGCCAACTGAAACACCACCTGTTGTTATCAACATATCAACCGAATCTATTTTTTGGCGAATAGCTTCAAAACTTGTTTCCATGACATCTGGCAACTTGCCGAAATAGCGAGGAACCGCTCCTGCTCGTTCAATTTGTGCTAGTATCATATAGGCATTGCTGTTCCTTATTTTTCCTTCCTCCAGTTCCTCATGCACTTCCAATAATTCCGTTCCAGTTGCAAATAAACCTATAGTTGGTTTTTTGGCAACTGGAACTTGTTCTATACCAAATGTTGCTAAAACCGCCACTACTCCTGGATTGATTTTAGTTCCTTTTTTTAATAAGACTTCCCCCTTTTTTACATCCTCTCCTTGAAAAGAGATATTTTCTCCTTTATGTAACATATGATCTATTTTTATATATGTTTGGCCATTTTTTTTCCGCTCTACCGTCTTCTCAAGCATGATTACTGCATCGGCATCACGTGGTAACATGGCTCCTGTCATAATCCTGATTGCTTGGTACTCACCTATTTTTTTGGTCGAAACTTGCCCAGCACCAATTTCATCAATTATTTCAAACTCAACAGGCATTTCATATGATGCTCCATTTGTATCCTTTGCTCGTAATGCAAATCCATCATAGCTGGAACGATTAAATTTAGGCACATCATGTATTGCTTTTATATCTTCACTTAAATAACGGCCATTGCAATGATAGATTGAAACATATTCCTTTTCTCCTTCTCTCTTGTGTTCCATCACTCTGCTTATTGCCTCTTCTATTAGGATAGGAACTCTATTTTCCACTGTCATCGACTTTCACTCCTTATTTCCATGAACCAAAAAGAATGATGTATATCCTTCCACCATTCCTCCAAATCTCTTCTGTTCATTTTGTCATTTAATCTGCGGCATTCTATCCGCCTATATAAGACATTTCGACTTTTTTTCGCTGTTTTACTGTTTCTTCCGTTCTTTCATCGGAATAACGATCCCTTCTTTGTTCCCAAATGTTTTTTATAAAGCCTTCTAAAGCTGAATCATCTGCTCCTTCTCTAAGAAAATCACGAATATTATGGCCATTCCCATTAAAAAGACAGGTATATAGTTGGCCATTTGCAGAGAGCCGCGCTCTTGTACAGCTAGAGCAAAACGATTCGGAAACGGAGGTAATGAAGCCGACCAGCACATTTGCATCCTTATATTTATACTTTTTAGCTACTTCCCCAAAATAATCAGCCTCTACAGGCTCCAATTCAAAAGCCTCTTGTAATTTCGCATATATTTCTTTTTTGGTAATAACATCTTTCATTTTCCATCCGTTAGTACTGCCAACATCCATATATTCAATAAACCGAAGTTCTAGCTCATTTTCTTTACAGTAGGTTGCCATTGGAATTATTTCAGAATCGTTCATTCCTTTTTTGATTACCATATTGATTTTTATACCTAAGCCAGCATTCTGGGCTGCCTCTATCCCTTTTTTTACGGGAGCAGCTCCTACATTGCGCCCATTCATCTGACCAAACAATTCATCATTTATACTATCTAAACTAATATTTACGCGCTTAAGACCAGCCTCCTTTAAATCATGGGCATATTTAGGAAGAAAGATCCCATTTGTTGTCAATGCAATATCCTCTAGACCTTCCAGTCGAATAAGCCTGTCAACTAGCACTGGCAAATCCTTGCGTAACAATGGTTCTCCACCAGTTAAGCGAATCTTCTCGACTCCCAATTCTACAAATATCTTGGCAATTCTTTCTATCTCATCATAAGTTAATAATTCACTTGGAGGAAGAAAGGAATAATCTGGACCAAATATTTCTTTCGGCATGCAGTATTGACACCTTAAATTGCAGCGGTCAATCACACTAATGCGCAAATCTCTCAATGGACGATTTAAAAGATCCTTCATATCATTCTCACTTCCTTTTCCTATACATTCACCAAAATTCCACTTTTATATTTTTATCATACCATTTTTCATAATATACAGTATATTAAAAACAAAGAAAAAAAGAAGGTTTCCCTTCTTCTTCACTTCCTGTTTATCGTACACCTAAGGCAATTTTTGCATATCTGGACATTCTATCTTTTGTCCAAGCTGGCGACCAAACGATATTTACTTCTGTGTCTTTAACTTCTGGAATATCTGTTAAAGCTGCTTTTACTTGATCCACAATAACGCCTGCAAGTGGACATCCCATTGCTGTTAGCGTCATGGTTACAACCAATAATCCATCTTCATTCAGCTCTAAGTCATAAACTAATCCTAAGTTTACAATATCAATTCCAAGCTCTGGATCGATAACAAGCTCTAGTGCACCCATTATACTGTCTTTTAATTCTTCATTCATTCAAAGGCACCCCTTATTTTTATTTATGGTAAAACGTATTTAAATATCTTCTAAAAAAGGAAGCTTTATCTTTATAGTTACACTATAACAAATAATTATGATTTGAAAAAAGGATTTGAATCACGCTTTAATTAATCCTTCTGCTAAATGTTTCTCAAACCATTCCACCGTTTTCAGCATGGCTCTTCTGCTTACTTTATGGCCAGTATTATCTTCAGAAAGATATGTTAGGCGATCTGGCGCATCTTTATATAAAGGTTTTATATGCTCATAAAATTGGTGGGAATAAGCATAAGGTACAACTTCATCTTTTTTGCCATGCCAGAACATAAGAGGACGTTTTTGTAATTTTTCTGGTGCCTTACTAAGGTCCAATTCCTCTAACTGTTTAATTAAATCTTCTATTTCATGATCACTTAGCGGCAGCTCATAGCCCCTTTTCTTCACTTCTGAAATGGTATAATGGGCAAATTTCTCATAATATGGCATTCCCATTAAGCTTACTGCCGTATTAATCCAAGGATACTTTCTTAATGCACCTAATGTAACGATTCCCCCCATACTTGTTCCTACGATCCCAATATATTGATCATCGATTAGCTCTTTGTCGCTGAAATAATCTTTTATCACTTCTATTTCCTCAATCGTCTTCATCACGATATTCCAAAAATGCATGTTTAATTCCATCGCTGATAATCCTTGGTCTCGCTCTCCATGATACAAACAATCAGGCAATACAACACGAAATCCCTTCTCTGCTAAATGATAAGCAAAATGAAGATTGTGTTCCTTTGCACTAGTGAAGCCATGGGTAAATTGAATATATGGTCGTTTTTGATCATAGTGGTCTTTTTTTACAATATGCAGTACAGGTATTTCCTCTATATGTAATTTTTCAACCAAAATCATCGCTCGCCCCTCCTTTTTGGAAAAAATAAATGATTCATGTAAAATAAAGTATAACTTCCTCTTTGATGATTTGTGAAACCGATCGGACTTTAAGGACAGTTATTTCCCTCTAATCAAGCCATAAGCGTAAAGAATAGAAAGGAAATTTATCTCTATCATTGATTTTACATAACTTAACATAAGTGAAAGTAGAATTAACGAATAAAGTGTAATAATATTTTATATGTATAAGTAAGTGTAACATGAAGTGGCTTTTTTTTCGAAAATTACGCCCCTTAAAGCTAGAATAAAATTACTATATTGACACTAAAGGAGACACTATGACAGAAAAACATCTAATTGCCTTAGACCTTGACGGAACGTTATTAAAAGACGATAAAACCATTTCTCCTCTTACCAAAAAAGTTATCCAAAAAGCAATGGAGGATGGTCATGAAGTAATGATTGCAACAGGGAGACCCTTCCGCGCAAGTGAAGCGATCTATCATGAATTAAATTTACATACTCCTATCGTTAACTTTAATGGAGCTTTTATTCATCATCCTAAGGATACCAAATGGGGCTTTTATCATTCTCCCCTTGATATACAAACAGCAAGGGATATTGTCGCTGCATGCAATGATTACTCTTTTCACAATATTATTGCGGAAGTAATGGATGAGGTTTATTATCATTATCATGATGAGAAATTGATTGACATTTTTTCATTAGGGAATCCCAAAGTAACTGTCGGAAATTTATTGGAATTTTTAGAAGCAGCACCTACTTCTATCCTTATTCATGCGGAGGAAGAACATGTTGCAGCCATTCGCAAGCATTTATCTGAGGTTCATGCCGATCTAATTGAACATCGCCGTTGGGCAGATCCCTTTCATGTGATCGAAATTGTTAAGTTAGGAATAAATAAAGCGATTGGCTTACAAAAAGTTTCTGATTACTATCAAATCCCACAAAGAAATATTATCGCATTCGGCGATGAAGACAATGATTTTGAAATGATTGAGTATGCTGGAAAAGGTGTCGCTATGGGAAATGCGATTGAGGAACTAAAGACCCTTGCTAAGGATGTTACTTTATCCAATGAAGAAGACGGAATTGCTGTATATTTAAACGAAGTTTTAAATCTTCGTGTTCTCTAAAGCTGGTTATCATTACCGTCTTTAAAGACTAAAATTACGTCCATACTATAAGCGAAACGGTCACTACTGTTTCCGGGAAAATCAATGCTTCTTTTGTCTTTCCAATTATACTCTAACACTCGGAGGGATCATTCAATGGGAAAACGAAATAAATCGAAACGCTTCGTACAACAAGGAGTAGATTCTGTATCCAAGCATTCCGAACGTATCCCTTATCATATGACATATGCTGAAGCCGAGAGCTATAAAATGTCAAATGAAAGACAGTCTCATGGAGGATTAGAATAAATGGGAAATAGACTTTTTCAAGAAGCAAGACAAGCAGTTGAGGCAGCTAAATATGGGAATGGGAATGATGGCTTAGTGGATAAAGCAAAGAATGCGATAAGCTCTGCTTACGCAAATACCACAACAGCCGAACAACACCAATTAGCTGCATTACAAAAAGAGCTAGAACAAATTCAGACACACTAATAAAAAAAGCAGTCCAAGAAGGAAGCCTCCATAAGCGCTAGAAAAGCAAATGCTTGGGAGAAGGGCCTTTTATGGGCTGCTTTTTATTACGGAAAGTATAAACCGGAGTACCATTTGTTTTTATTCCCCTTACGAAAATGTTTCTAACACTAAGGAATATGGCTCTTTTCCTTCTTCAGAAAAAAATAAAATGATTGTTCCATTCGTCGGTAAATCTTTTTCCTCTAAATGAATTTTCAGCGAGAATTGCTTATTACTAACTTGTAATTTCTGGTTTGCGATGAATTCATTGTGACCATCTTCGACAGAATAAAAAATAGTCCCTGTCGTAATTGCTTTTCCTTTCACAAGATAATTCCCTTTTGTACCACTAACAGTTACATCTTCTATCTTGACTTGCTCTTTCCCTGAGTTTGCTGCTGCTGTTATGGTTAGAAACGGCAGGAAGCTGCTAATTAACATGCATAAGAATACGACAGTCGCTTTTTTCAATATAGTTCCTCCTTTAAGCTTTTCTAAAGAAACCGAGTACGGCTGTTGTTTGCACAACATTTGTAAATGCTTGTGGATCCACTTCTTTAATAATCCGTTCGATATCAAATAACTCATAACGAGTCACGACAATCATTAGCATTTCCTTTGGCTCATTGGAAAATGCTCCTCTTGCTGGCAAAATCGTAATTCCTCTTACTAATTTTTCATGGATTGCTACTTTTAGCTCAGCTGTTTTCTTCGTAATAATCATCACCGTTAATTTTTGATGGGCTGTATGTATCGTATCAATCACTTTGGTTGCTGCATATAGATTCACAAGCGTATATAACGCTTTTTCCCATCCGAACATAGCACCAGCTGTGATAATAATAGCTCCATTTAGAATAAAGAAATACGTACCGACAGGCTTATCCTGCATACGTGAAAGAATCATGGCAATGATGTCCATGCCACCCGTTGAGGCCCCCCACTTTAACGTTAATCCAACCCCCACAGCCGCAATGACACCACCAAAAACTGCATTTAACAAAATATCATGAGAATAGCTTGTTTCCGGAATGATTTCCATAAACAAAGACATAAAAACAACACTTAAAAAACTAAAAAAGGTAAATGATTTTCCGACTTTAATCCAACCAACTATTGCGATTGGAACATTAAGGATAAATAGTAAAACCCCTGTAGAAATAGGCGTTATTTTGGATATAAGCTGAGCCACTCCCGCAAAACCACTGGCATATACATCAGCAGGTATCAAGAAAAAATTCATAGCAATCGCATTTAATAGTGCCCCAAAGATAACAACGATTAATTTTTTTGTTAATAACCAATACATAAGTGTCCTCCAATACGATATATAGTAATTTTTACTATTTTTACTTTAACTATTCAATTGTTTTTTCTCTAAAAGTTTTATAAACTACAAATAAGTATGCCTTGTTTTCAAAAAACAAGGCATTTTCAAAGAGATTATCGTTATTTATCATAACCGTACTCCAATAACCATATGTTTTTATAAAAAAAAGAAAGAAGTGGAATGAATATGACTTTTAAAATCCTAGCAGATAGTGCGAGTGATTTACCTCTATCCTATTATGAGAAGAACGAGGTTACACTATTACCGCTAAAGGTTAACTTAGACGGTAAAGAATACGAGGATTTAAAAACGATTGAACCAGCCACTGTTTATAATGCCATACGCAGTGGACAAGTTCCAAAAACATCACAAGTGTCGCCAGCTTTATTTAAAGATGTTTTTACAACATTGGCTCAAAATAAAGAAAAAGGTATTTATATTGCTTTTTCTTCGCAATTATCTGGAACATACCAAACAGCAGTAATGATTTCAGAACAAGTAAAGGAGGAATATCCCGACTTTGCTTTAACCATCATTGATAGCAAATGTGCATCATTAGGTGCTGGTTTAGTTGTTCAAGAAGCAGTGAAACTCCGCGATCAAGGTAAAGACGTAAGTGAAATTATACCACGACTCCAATTCATATGCGAGCATATGGAGCACTTATTTACTGTCGAAGATCTAGAATATTTAGCAAAAGGCGGACGTGTTTCGAAGGCCTCTGCGTTCCTTGGTGGATTACTAAATATAAAACCTTTATTACATGTTGAAGACGGGAAATTGGTTCCTCTTGAAAAAATTCGCGGCAAAAAGAAACTCCTGCGCAGAATGATTGACCTAATAGCAGAACGAGGAGATAAGCTGGATCAACAAGTGTTCGCGATCAGTCACGCAGATGATGAAGCAACAGCTGCGGAAGTAAAAGAAATGATTATGGAAAAATTCCAGCCAAAAGAAGTATTCATTTCCTCTATCGGTGCATCTGTAGGCTCGCACACTGGTGCTGGAACAATCGCTATTTTCTTCTTAAATAAGCTACCTGAATAAGCACGATAAAAAGTATAAAATTTACTCCTTTCACTCATACTAACAATGTTCTAATTGAACAAAAGCTGACGTTGAAAGGAGTATTTTTTAATGCCACATACTTCTGATAATGATAAAAAGGCAAAAGACAATAATGCATTGCGTCATGAAAAGAACATGATGCGTGAAAAAAACCGCAAAAAAGGCAAACATCAATATAGTAAAAAGACAGACCATCTGTAAGAAGATGGTTGCTAGATGAATACGAAAAAAGAGCTGCCAGATTTTAAGGCAGTTCTTTTTGATTGAGACTCTAGTTCAGTTTTTGTATATCTCTATCTTCTGTAAAGTGATGGAAATTAGTTTTTTGTTCCCTTTTGACTTCTTCTACTGTCGAAACAGGCTCTAAGACGAGCACCTCCTGAATTCCTAGATCTTTTCTAAAGAAAAAGGGCATCCCAAAGCTATAACCACTTTGAAATCCCCTATTTAACCTACATTTTAATTTTTTTGATTATCTTCCTTTAAATATGTCCAGCCTTCTTCTTGGTATACTTTATTTTCTTTCATTAGTCTCCCAAGTGCTCGTTTAAACGAACCTTTGCTTAAATTAAAGCGTTCCTTTATATCCTCTGGCATACTCTTGTCTCCATAAGGCATTGCGCCTTTTCGAGTTATTAAATAATCCAAAATTAGTTGGGAATCTTTATCAAGCGCTTCTTCTTTTCTTGGCAATAACGATACATTTACTGTTCCATCAAGCTTAACATCTATGATGCGCCCATTTACTTTTTCCCCTAATCTTGGTTCCTTGCCTCGCTCAGATTCATGGATAAATCCTTTATAGCCTTCTGCTGTATAAATCCAGCTTCCTACTTTTGCTGTTCGATAAATGTACCCATGAATATTTTTATTAAAATCTTCTCTTGTTGCTTTTGCTGCCATCTCTTCAATAACAGGATCTGTTGCTGGTTTTACATATAAATAGTTATTCTTATTTACCTTTAATGTTATATAAAGCATATCGCCCACTTCTGGCCATACCTCTTCATGTACTGGTAAATCATCTTCTCCTAACAGCATGTCCTTTTTCAACCCAATATCAAAGAAACAGCCAATTCCTTCTTTGCGGTCTGTTACTTTCACCCAGTCGTATTTACCAACCGCAATAGATGGAATAAAGGTACTTGAGCAAGCTCTTCCCTGTGAATCACTGTAAATAAAAACGCGGACTTCATCACCTTCTTCAAATTTCTGATCAGTTTCACTAAAGTGTAAAAGCACATCCTCGTCTTCCTCTTCAATTGTCAAAAAATACCCAAAAGATGCAATCCTAGCCACTGTTAATATTTCTACACGCCCCATATAATCTCTTAACGACATTTAGTTTCCTCCTTAAATTCTTGTCTATTTTCAACTTTACTCTATATTCTGCCATCCTAATTATTCCCTTATTAACGAATACTTCATGCCTAAAGTTGTTACAACTGCTTAATTTTACTATAATACAAGCATAAAAGAAATTGGATTTACTACAGATGCTTTTAATTCGTGTTAAATTCCAATTAATCAGGAGGTAAATATGGCAAAAGAAAGTTCATTTGACATTGTATCCAAGGTAGATTTTTCGGAGGTAACGAATGCTGTCCAGCTTGCAATGAAAGAGATTCAAAATCGCTATGATTTTAAAGGGAGCAAAAGTAATGTGACGCTGGACAAAGAAGAACTGGTTCTTGTTTCAGATGATGAATATAAATTAGAACAGCTAAAAGATGTCCTTATTAGCAAAATGTTTAAACGTGGTATTCCTATTAAAAACTTAGATTATGGCAAAATCGAAGGTGCTTCCGGCGGTACAGTTCGTCAAAGAGCGAAATTAGTGCAGGGAATTGATAGAGATAATGCCAAAATTATTAATACATTAATTAAAAACAGTGGCTTAAAAGTGAAAACTCAACAACAGGATGATCAAATTCGGGTTACTGCTAAAAGCCGTGATGATTTACAAAAAATTATTGCTGCTGTGAAAGATGAATCAAAAATTACGATTGATGTACAGTTTGTCAATTATCGTTAATTAGAAATAACAACGAACACCAAGCTGGTCAACGCCACTTTTCTTTCAGCACAAGATATTTATGGTGTTCATCATGTGTATGAACACCACTTTTCTTTCAAAACAAGGTATTTATGGTGTTCATCATGCGGATGAACACCACTTTTCTTTCAAAACAAGATAATTATGGTGTTCATTAAACAAAGGAACGCCACTTTAATCAAAAACTTTCATCATGCTTACCCCTTCTTTTCCACAACTCCATATCACTCAACCCTATTTTTACCATGTTTATTTAAAAGAATTTGGGAAAAATAAGTAAACATGTACAGAATTAGAAGGAGTGATTGAATTGACTAATAGTAATAAGGAACAATTACAACAAACATTTCCACCACAGCATCAAGATCAGCAGCCAGGCATTCAGACAGAGATGAATCCTATACCTAAAGATGTCGATCCCTCTTATAAAGGCTCTGAAAAATTAAAAGGAAAAACTGCTATCATCACTGGAGGCGATAGTGGAATCGGCCGTTCTGTTGCTATCTATTATGCAAAAGAAGGTGCTGATATCACTATCGTATACTTAGATGAGCATGACGATGCCCAAAAGACGAAAGAATTAGTTGAAGCTGAAGGAGTAAAGTGCTTACTGCTTGCTGGAGATATTGGTGATGAAGGCTTCTGTAAAGAGGTTGTAAAAAAGACCGTTTCAGAATTTGGCAAGGTTAATATTCTCGTAAATAATGCTGCAGAGCAACATCCACAATCAAGCATTCTAGATATCACGTCAGAACAATTAGAAAAAACTTTCCGCACCAATATTTTCTCAATGTTTCACTTAACAAAAGCCACTCTGCCCCACTTACAAAAAGGAGATGCGATTATTAATACAACGTCTATTACTGCGTATAAAGGTAATGAGACATTAATTGATTATTCCGCAACAAAAGGAGCTATTACGGCTTTCACTCGCTCCTTATCAGGCTCTCTTGCGGAACAAGGGATTCGAGTCAACGGGGTAGCACCAGGACCAATTTGGACTCCACTTATCCCATCTACTTTTGATAGTGAGCAAGTTGCTTCATTTGGAGGAAATACTCCTTTTAAACGCGCTGGCCAACCTTGTGAACTTGCCCCAGCGTATGTATATTTAGCCAGCAATGATTCTACCTATGTAACTGGACAGGTTATCCATGTCAACGGCGGTACGATTGTTAACGGCTAAATCTTTTCATATAAATTCACTCAGAACCGCTCGCATGCATTTTGCGAGCGGTTCTTTCTATGCAGACAATTCTCTTCTCTTCTTTTAAAATCTAGCTAATCTGGCAACACTAGTGGCAAAAGAGATAGCAAGATTACAAAGGGAGTGTGAGAAAAGTGATTGATTTAGCCTCTATTTACCATCGCAGTGGAGATAATTACTGTTATTTACAAAATAAAGACGCTCTCCATATCCGGATCCGGACAAAAAAGGCAAATGTCACTGAAATAGAATTAATCTATGGAGATCAATACGAAATAGTCGACTATCAATGGGTATCCCAGCGGTTATCGATGGAAAAAAGCGGTTCTGATTCTCTATTTGATTATTGGCATTGCACGATAACAAATAAAAAAAGAGTTCGCTATGGCTTTATTCTCCGAGATTCGGAACAGCAAGTAACTTATACAGAAAAAGGATTCTTTCCCTTTATTCCAGAAGATGCTGGCTTTTACTTTTGCTTGCCATATCTTCACCTGAAAGACGTTTTTACTCCACCATCTTGGGTATCACAAACGATTTGGTATCAAATTTTTCCAGAGCGTTTCCGCAATGGGGATAGCTCTTTAAATCCAGTGGATACTGCACAATGGGGACAAGAGGAACCTGGCTTATATAATTTCTTCGGCGGAGACCTTCAAGGCATTATGGACGCCCTAGACTATCTTACAGACCTTGGAATTACAGGGATTTATCTTACTCCTATTTTTCACGCTGAAAGCAATCATAAATACGATACGATTAACTATTTAGAAGTAGACCCGCAATTTGGCGATAAGGAGATGCTTAAGAACCTTGTGAAAGAATGTCATAATCGTGGAATTCGAGTGATGCTTGATGCCGTTTTTAATCATTGCGGCTATCATTTCCCGCCCTTTCAAGATGTGCTAAAGAATGAAGAGCGTTCACGCTATAAAGATTGGTTCCATATCCATAAATTCCCTTTAAAAGAGAATGACATGCTGCATTATGAAACATTCGGTTTCTATGAAGCTATGCCTAAATTTAATACAGCCAATCCAGAAGTAAAAGAATATCTACTTCATGTAGCGGAATATTGGATTACAGAATGTGATATTGATGGCTGGCGCTTAGATGTTGCCAATGAGATTGACCATGAATTTTGGCGTTCCTTCCGATCTGTTGTAAAATCATTAAAGCCTGACATTTTTATTCTCGGGGAAATTTGGCATGATTCCTTACCATGGTTAAGAGGAGATCAATTTGATTCGGTGATGAATTATCCATTACTAACAAAAGCATTGCAATTTTTTGCATATGATATGATTTCTCCTCAACAATTTATGGAAGAAATGACTACAACCTTACTGGCCTATCCAGATACAGTCAATAATGTATTGTTTAATATTATCGGCAGTCATGACACGCCGCGAATCCTTCATGAATGCAGTTACCGGAAAGAACGTGTGAAGCTTTTATTTACTTTTCTTTTCACCTACCCTGGCACCCCTTGTATATATTATGGAGATGAAATCGGCTTAGGTGGCGGCAGCGATCCTGGATGTCGAAAATGTATGCTTTGGAATACAGAAGTACATGATACGGAGCTAAAAGAATTTGTTAAGCGATTGATTCAAGTACGCAAACAAAGTTCCCTTCTTATCAATAATGGCACTTTTTATTTTTTATCCCAGTCTGATTCCTGTTTAGCCTATTATACAAAAGAAGAAGATGAAATTCTTTTAACCGTTATTAATAAGAGTGACAAGGAAGCACAATTTCTTCTACCTTTTCCATTACGCAGAAAAAAAATCTCTCTTTTATTAACAGAAGAAGAGTATGCTGCTGAATCAGATGATCTTGCCGTAATACTAGGACCATATGAATGTAGTATCCTTCGTTTCAATATGAATTATAAATATATCCATATAAGGTAATCTATCAGGTGAACATCGATTAAGATGATCACCTGATTCTTTTTTCCAAGAAATGAAAAATAATGATTGTTTCCTGCCTTTGAACGTACTATATTTACTATTATATCGAATTGTTACAATTGTCAGGGGGAAACAAAGTGAATCAGCAATCAACACCTAAATCCATTGGGATTCCACTCCTTATATCGATTATCGCTATCTCGTTTTCTGCGATTTTCGTAAAATGGTCGGAAGCACCTGCCACTATTTTAAGTATGTACAGAATGTGGCTTGCCTGTCTTATTATGATTCCTATGGTCTACATCCATCGAAATGATTTCAAAAAACTAACAAAAGGAGATTGGGCATTCTTATTTTTCTCAGGCTCTTTTTTGGCCTTACATTTTGCCCTATGGTTTAGTTCTCTTAAGTTTACTACTGTAGCCAGCTCTACGATTATATTGGCTTTACAGCCTATTGTTTCTCTCCTTGGCGGGTTTATTTTCTTTCGGGAAAGAACTACCTCTACAGCTATTATGACTATGGGGATTGCCATTATTGGGGCGATGATGATTGGCTGGGGAGATATTGGATTAGACAGCAATGCTATTATAGGGGATCTTCTTTCCTTCTTAAGTGTAATTGCTGTAGTCGGCTACTTATTAATCGGCCAAAATATTATCAAAAAAATGACCCACTGGATCTATACCTTTACTGTTTTCTTTTTTGCTGCCTGTTTGTTAACCGTTTATAATCTACTGGCTGGCGAAGCGTTAACTGGCTATTCTGGCAGAGAATGGGGCATCTTTGTTTTGCTTGCAATTGTTCCGACACTTGCACATGTCATTAATAATTGGTTACTTAATTATATTAATGCAACTACTATTTCCATGAGTATTCTCGGTGAGCCAGTCGGAGCTACGCTTTTAGCTGTTTTACTATTAAATGAGCAATTAATCCTCACACAACTTTTAGGTGGATTACTCGTTTTGTTCGGGGTGTTCTTTTTCCTCCTACAAAAGCAACCTAAATCTACCATTACACAAGAAAAACCAATTGGTTAGATGAGCAAGAAAACAGTAAGACTAAAACATAATCAAATATAATTTATAAAAGGCGAGCTATTCAATATATTTAAGTGTAATAGTTAATAGTGTAAATCTTAGGCTGGAATATTATTCCGGTCTTTTTCATTCCAAACCCCACCAATCAATTCCTTAGAAATTGCAAAAATCTTTTCCTCTTCTGCATATTCCTAGTAAAACAGCAGACACTACTTTAAGCATCTATCAAATTTCCAATTAGAAGATTCCTTTTTCATGTTAAAAGAAAATCTATCTTTAAGTCAGTTATTTGCCACTATTATAGGCTTTAACTTAGGGACAACGCTTGTGGTGGTGCTTGGTATTACAGCAAAAGAGGATGCATGGATTACCATACTTCTATCTACCATAACCGGCTTAATTGTGTCTTCTTTTTTCTACATATAAATGAGCTAGTACCTTCTAAAAATTTGTTTGAAATTATTGAGTTTGGGTTCAATAGATTTATCGCAATCCCTATTACCCTTGTCTATTCCCTTTATTTTTTATCTAGCCGCAAGAACTTTCAATTGGAGAGTTTATTGAGAGAATTGATGCTCTAGCTGTTTTTATTATCATATTAGGAAAAGTTATCAAGGACTCTATCTTTATCTACTCCGGCTTAAAGGGATTAGAATATATTTTTAAACAGTCCTATCGCTTCTATGTTGTACCGATTATTTGTCTATTTCGATGTTTTCTATTTTTCATTAGTATGGAAAAAAATGACCATGTTCGAGAAGGTGCAGTGGTGATTCCGTATCTCTTATATATGCCTCAACAATTTGCTTTCCCTTGCTTTTTATTATTTGTTCTATTAATCAAGAAGGTTAAATCACAAAAAAATCCCTAGATAGCGAGTCATTTCTGCCAGCTAGGGATTGTTTAATTATTCACTATTTATTCGACAATATTAATCTGATAGTCTTTAAACCAATGATGGATTTGTACTAAATGGGCAAGTAATTGTGGACCTGTCATCAATTGGCCAAACCATGGTTCTTTAAATGCAGAACCTTCTGTTTCAATAATTTTAGTGAGACGTTCCTTATCAAAGAACTCATATAAAACAGAACTTTTATCCGTTAAAGCGCTTTTCAGCATATTCGTTACTGTTTTTGTGTAAATAGGATTATGTGTTTTAGGATATGGACTTTTTTTGCGATAGAGCACTTCATCTGGGAGGATTCCTTCTAACGCTTTCCGTAATAACCCTTTCTCTCTTCCCATGTAATTCTTCATTTCCCATGGTACATTCCACACATATTCAACTAAGCGATGGTCAGCAAATGGGACACGTACCTCTAGGCTTGCTCCCATACTCATTCTATCTTTCCGCTCTAATAAAGTAGTCATAAACCATAATTGGTTGAGATAAAACAATTCTCGACGCTTAGCATCGTCTTTACTTTCTCCCGCTAACTTTGGTGTTTCTGCAATGGTTTGATTATATTTATCCATCATATAATCTTCTAATTGCAATTTATTACTCCATGAATCTTTCAATAAGTTTTGTCGTTCTTGAATCGATCTCATCCATGGGAAGCCTCCTCTTTGCAAATCAGCCTCTCTTCTAAACCATGGATAGCCTCCAAAAATTTCATCTGCACATTCCCCAGATAAACTAACGACAAAATCCTTCTTTATTTCTCGGCAGAACCATAAAAGGGAAGAATCTACATCCGCCATACCAGGCACATCTCTGACTGTTACTGCCTCATGTAAAAATTCAGCCAATGTTTCTTGGGTGATGATACAGTTATGGTGAATGGTTCCAAATGTATCTGTCATTTTTTTTATATAGACACCATCTGAATTTGGCTGAAATTCATTTGCTTTAAAGAACTTATCATTGCCTTCATAATCGATGGAATACGTATGAAGCGGTCCTTTCCCTGTTCTTTCATATTCCATGGAAGCAATTGCTGTAATAGCACTTGAATCGACTCCACCTGAAAGAAACGTGCTTAATGGTACATCTGATACTAATTGTCTTGTCACAGCATCTTTAAAAAGAAATCGCACTTTTTCGACCGTTTCCTCAAAGCTATCCGTATGTTCTTCACTCTTCACATTCCAATAACGCCATACTTTAAGTCCATCCTGGGTAAACTTTAATGCATGCCCTGGCCGAAGCTCTTTAATCCCTTTGAAAATACCGCTTCCTGGTGTATGAGAGGGTCCAAGTGCAAACACCTCAGCTAACCCTTCTCTATCCAGCTCTGCTTTCACATTTGGATGGGCTAGCAATGCTTTCAATTCAGATCCAAAAATAAAACCAGTGCTAATTTCCATGTAAAATAATGGTTTCACTCCTAAACGATCTCTTCCAATAAATAAGGAGTTTCGTTTCTCATCCCAAACAGCAAAGGCAAATATCCCGTTTAAGTACTGCAGACAATCTTCTCCCCACTCAATATAGGAAGTAAGTAAAACTTCTGTATCAGAATGACCTTGAAATGAATATCCTTTTATTAGTAATTCTTTTCTTATGTCTTCGGTATTATACAACTCACCATTGTAGCAAATAGTGTAGTGAAATCCTTGTTTTTCTTTTGTCATTGGTTGAATACCATTTAGCGGATCTACTACCACTAAGCGTTTATGACCGAATCCTGCATGTAATGCAGTCCAAACATTAGTATCATCAGGGCCTCTTTTTGCCAATGTTTCAGCCATAGCCGATAAAATTTCCGATTCGTTTCTTAAATCTTTTTTGTAATCAACCCAACCTGTTATTCCACACATGATTATCATCCTTTCTTTCGTGGAACTTATGATTAGATACCAATCAATCAGTATGAGGTATTCTATGCACCAAATCAAAAATGGTTATTTGTCCATAACAGGTTTATCATTTGTTCCATTCAAAAAAGAGAAATTAATCGTTTTCAATGTTTTAATGAAGGAAAAAGAAGGATTAGTTATAAAATTTTGTTTATCTGTCTAAAAAGAATTTATGGGCGTGTAATCTTTGGGAGGTTTACAATGAACAATCAGCATAGATCAAAACTTATTGAATTTCAAACACGTGCCTTTACGAAAGGTACAGTCGAATATATAAATAATCAATGGATTTTTTTTGATGAAGAAACAGAAGAAGCAGCGATGCTGGATGAATATTTGCATCAAGAAATTGAGATTCGTACTTTCAATCGCTGGCGAAAAGGTATTCTCCTGGAGGATGGCAAAGTAAATGTTTCTGGTACCATTCATTTTCTAGAGCATGAAGACCCTATCCGCATAAGAAAACACCTTGTGTTTGCTTTAGAAGAATTATTAGACGACTTAAGCGACGATAGTTTTTATCAATTTATCACTACTTTAAATTCGATGAAGTTCTCCATATATGATTGTATATACTGTTATAATCATCTTACTTTTTTAAAGGAGGAAAAGCGAAAGAATGGGGTTAATATGATGATTTTTGATAATGAAGAAGGACTTTGTAGTGTTAATCATCATTTCTTTTATAATGAAAAAAGCACAGATCGCTTTGAATTCACCTTAAATACTGGGAAACGAATGATTGTGGAAAAATTAACTTCTTAAAAAGTGATATGGGTAGACTGTCGGCAGAATAAATGACTGCCGACAGTTTTTACTGTCTGATGAGCAAAAAGAAGTCTCCTTATTTCCACCCAAAAACAACTTCTGTTAATTTTTTGCCGCCAATTTCCGCTTCTTCTGTTCCGATTTTTTTCCCGCCAATGGCTTCATAAAACTTACAAGCTGGATTCTCTGATATAGCCAAAATAACCATCGGGAAAAGCCCGAGTTCTTTTAAATATTCCATTACTTTTTTTACTAACAAGCTTCCTATCCCTTGTCCTTGAAAGGCTTCCAAAAGGTAGATGGCGTATAACTCGCCAACATAACCTGGATATTGTCCACTTCTTTCTTTTCCGCCATTAGCGAAACCTATAATTTCTCCAGTTTCATTTTCAGCAACAAAGACACTTCCAGTCGGGATTGCTTTCTTCCATATCTCTTCTCTTTCCTCATAATTAAGCCTTTCTAAAAATAAATCTGGAACTATTCCTTTATAAGTAGTGCGCCAACTATCTACATGTACCTTTGCAATCCTTTTGGCATCCTCATCCTTCGCTTTTCTAATAATCATCTGTGCTCTCCTTTCTTCCTTCTATTTGGAGGGATTTCTTCACTTCCCATTTTTCATGCCAAGTTACTTCAACTCCAATTGAACCTGTTTGTATCCACTCTATTGCCTTTAGTACAAGTGGAGAAGCATAATGAATGGATAAATCGTTTTATTAACACCATACACGCCAAACGGTCGATGAAACTTTCTCACTTCTTCTTTCAATCCTATCCCCCTATTCATTTGATTGCACTCTTTCTAAATATAATTAACTTGATTTTATCAGAATTCAAAAGCTTACTCCATTCTCTAAAATCAACTGCTATTGTTATAGTCATCATGTTTCCAAAACGAAGGTAGCCATCTCCCATGTGTCCATTATTTCTTCAAAAAAGCAAAAAAAGCATAAGGAAGTCTATTCTATCCTTACGCTTTAAGCATTCTACTTATATAGCCATACAACCATCTCACATTCTCCTCTATTTCCCCAGGAATAATAAGGAATGAGTGTAAGTTCTTTTTTTTCTATATTCCCCTTGAAATTAAATTGGTATAATGTTTCTTGCCAACTTTTATCGACTAGTTCATGATCTGCTTCTACCATAAGTTGGGTAATTCCATTTAATATATCTGGCTGATAGCATACCTTTGCCCGCTCAAGATTTTTGGGATTGACATGATAGGTTTGTAATTTCTCTTCATTATCTATCGATTCTGCACAGTAAACAAAAGGACCTCTTTGTATAGCTATACGATTAACATCGGCAACTACGTTAGGATTTGCTGTGACAGCCAATACTGGTGTCTCAAAGACAAGTTCCACTATTTCTCCATTCCACTTCCTTTTTAATTCCACATAACCATCAATCAAATTCATTTCGACTGGAATTCCTTCCACATATAGTAACGGATTTTTTAACCACTGGGGAATACGAATTTTTAAAGTAGCGAATTGCCCATCCGTTTTGAGGTGATATTTCACTCTATTTTGCTTCGGAAATTCTGTCATTTGCTCTAAAGAGCCTCCGGGAAAGTCTAGCTTACTAGCAACAAATAGATTGCTGTAAATGATTTGTCCTTCTTCATCCCATGTATAAAAGTAACGCTGTATCGAACCGATTGTTCGAGCAAAATTTGGAGGACAGCAAGCACAACCAAGCCAATTTGGCCGCTGGGACTTCACATGCCCTTGTCCAGGATTTTTCTTACTTATAGACGGATATACTTCTAGTGGATTCACATAGAAAAAATGTTTCCCCTCAATAGATGCTCCAGAGAGAACACCATTATATAATGCTCGTTCCATAATTTCTATGTATTCTGCCTTTGGTTCTATTTTAAACATCTCATACGCAAAATAAATAAGAGCGATGGATGCACATGTCTCACAATACATGGTGTCATTCGGCAAATCATATTCACCTGTAAATGCCTCCCCATGTACAGTGGAACCAACACCTGCAGTTATGTACATCTTTTTCGAGATAACGTCCCGCCAAATTTCTTTACAAGCCATAAATAGTTGTTCATCGTTTGAATGTTTTGCAATTCTTGCCATCCCAGTTGCCATATACAACATTCGAACAGCATGCCCTACTGCTTTTGTCTGTTTTTTGGGCTGAGTATATGCTTGTAAATACTTTAAATCAATCTTTGGATAATCATTTGTTATTCCGTCTTTATTGTTTTGCTCTACTTGCTTGTCATAGAATAATGGATCTTTTCCCCTCACATCTATAAAGAAGACTGCTAAATCTAAATATTTCTTCTTCCCAGTAAACTCATATAACTTTGCTAACGCCAGTTCAATTTCTTGGTGACCATCAGCTCCCTGTATTTTTCCTTCTTCATAACCAAAATGCTTTGCGATATTGTCTACTACTTTTAATGCAATCTGCAATAGTTCTCTTTTCCCTGTAGCTTCTGTATAGCCTATAGCCGCTTCCATTAAGTGTCCAGCGCAATATAATTCATGACTATAGTGCAGCTCACGATATTTTCTATTAGGAAATTTCACTTGAAAAAAAGTTTGTAAATAGCCATCTTTTTCTTGTGCCTTGCCAATTAAATCGATGACACTGTCAGCAAGCTCCTCTAATTCCTTATCTGGAGAAATTTGCAAACTGTAAGAAACTGCTTCTAGCCATTTGTACACATCACTATCTTGAAAGAACCATCCGTAATGTTCTCCATCTTTTAATCCAGCTGCTATACGAAAATTTTCGAGAGCATTGCTTTTCTCTGCTGGTAAACTCTCATCCTCCCTTTCCCGCTCAATATTAATATCCATATCGTTATCCATCACTTTATATTGAAAGGGAATTGTCTTGTTCTTAATATTTTTGACATAATAATTCCAAAATATATCCTTTATATGCACCTTGTTTATGGCAAATTCTCTTAACAATTTAATTCCTCCATTCTTTTCTGATATCGCTTACAATAGTTTAACTGGTTTCGTTCATGATGTAAGTAGGATAACAAATAGATGTGGTGGACATAAACTAGATGATCATGCTACCATATCTTCAAAAGGAGGAAAAAAGATGCCAGCAACGTATATATATTCCCATCTAAAAGGAGCGGTACCCTTTCATTCAGCTGGTTTATTTGTATCAGATGTTTCATGGTCTCATGCACCAAGAAGAAATCCAAATGAAGAAATTATCCTATGTATTTCCGGTACTCTTTATTTAGAGGTAGATAATACCGCATATGAATTAAAAGAAAATGAATTTCTTTTCATTCCTGCCAACACATCTTTTAAAGGTAATAAACCCTCAGAAAAAGGCCTGTCCTTTTATTGGTTCCACTTTTATCTCCCTCAAGGAAAAGAGACTGTTTCAGATCCCTTCGTACGAAAAAGCTCTACTCCAGAAATATATTTACCTTTGTATTCATCTGAAATGAATCTTTGTAAAACCATCATTTTGTTAAATCAATTAATCGCAAGCATGAAATCATCTCAAACAAATAATGGATTTCTAGATTATTTAGTAACAGCAATTCTGCTAGAACTTAGTGAGGAAGCCCGTAGTGTCTATGAAGATACCGAAGAGAGGGAACCACATAATCGTTTCTTACACTATGTAAAAGAATGGATTCGGATGAACAGCAATCACCCCTTAACAATTGAAGAGATCGCCAATCATTTTGGATATAATAAAGCTTACTTATCACATACTTTTTCCAAAAATACCGGGACAACGATCAGCCAATTTATTCTTCAAGTTAGAATGGAGAAGGCAAAATCATTATTATTGAATACGAATGATACTGTTACAAAAGTTGCTGCCGATTGTGGTTTTAAAGATGAGAAATATTTTATGAGAGTATTTAAGCAAACAGAAAACATGACACCAACTGCTTTCCGTTCTGCTTTAAGGCATATTAAATTAAATAATACTTAAGATAACAATACTATAAACTTAACAAACTTTATCAATAAAAATATTAACATTAATATTAATCACCCCTTACACTAAAAGAAAACATTTACAGAGGTTAATTTACATGTTATTTTTTGTATAAGAAGGAAACTTTATAGTTAATTAAACATACTGAAAGAAGGGGTCTATATGCAATTGGGGATCGATAAATCCTCTTTAGTCGTGTACGAAGCTTTAGCAAGTGAAGTTCGAATGACAATTATTCAGTTACTGTCTAAAAATAAAATGAATATAAAAGAGCTTGCCAAAGAATTGGGCATCAGCAGTGCTATTGTAACAAAGCATGTAAAAAAATTAGAAGATGCAGGTCTAATAAAGACCGAAAAGGTTCCAGGGAAGTCTGGCTTACAGAAAATTTCCATGTTAAAAGTGGACCACATTGAAATCAACTTTCCGAAGAAAATCTATCATTCTTTTGCTTCTTACGAAACTTCTGTTCCAATTGGTCATTATACTGATTATGATTTAAAGCCAACCTGTGGATTAGCTTCAGAAAAGGATTTTATTGGCAGAGTAGATGAACCGAAGCTCTTTATGGATCCAAAAAGAGTGGAAGCAGAAATTTTGTGGTTTACTCAAGGCTTTATCCAATACACCATCCCAAACTTTTTAAAAAAGGAAGAAAAAATCCAGCAATTTGAAATTAGTTTAGAAGTATGTTCAGAATTTCCATTTTCTAATGATAATTGGCCTTCTGATATTACCTTTTCACTAAATGGGCTAGAACTTGGAACCTGGAGAAGCCCTGGCGACTTTGCAGATACACGAGGTAAACTTACTCCTGAATGGTGGCCGCATAATTTAAATCAATATGGACTTCTTAAAACACTGCGAATTACAAACCATGGTACATATATTGATGGAGATCCGATATCCGCCATTACCATTAATGAATTGGATGACAACTGTGATCGCTGGACATTTCGACTTGAAGTGAAAGAAGATGCTGAATATGTTGGAGGTGCCACTATTTTTGGGAAAAAATTCGGGAATCACCCACAGGACATTATTTTCAAAGTCTATTATTTATAAGAGAAGGATTTACTTTAATAAGTTGGGAAACAGTGACTTGTTTCCCTTACCTTCCTCGTTTCTTCCTTTAACGATAAAAAAAGTCCTCTATTATTAATAGAAGACTTTCTTTCAAACCTATTCATTCAGCCATTTATCGGCAGCAAAAACAATTCCTGCCCTTTTTCTCGCTACTGTAAGAATCTCTATCACTTGAAGACTATGTTCTAGCCTTTTTAGCATTTCACTTTTGTTTTTCTCGCGTATTATTTTTTCAAATGCCACGAACTCTTCATACATTCGATGATTATGCTCATTTTTATTTATCTTCTCTTCTACATTACTAGCATTGCTGATAATAAATGAATCTATACTGTTAACAGGTCCATCAACTGTCAAGAAGCCATTATCGCCTTGAATAGTCGCAAATGATGCTCCCCAGCTATCTTTTGAACCTATACATATCGCTTTAAAGCGCTCATACTCTAAAATCAAGACTCCAGAAGTATCAATCCCTCGTGACAAATTGGGATAATACTGCACCTCCATTGGTTTTCCGAATAACCCAACAACGAAATGAATATTATAACTATTAATATCCATCAAGGCGCCACCCGACATCTCTGGATTAAAAGCTGGTAAAATGTTCCCCTCCTTAAAAGCATCATAACGTGAGGAGTACTGAGAATAATTTGCTTCTACCACCTTGATATCTCCTAGCTTAGGCAGCAATTCTTTTATTTTTAAAAAATTCCCTCTGTATTGATTAGTAATTGCTTCTATTAAATAAAGATCATTCTTTTGGGCGATCCTTTCTAATTCCTTCAATTCATTCAAATTAGAGGTAAAAGGCTTCTCACAAATTACATGTTTTCTGGCTTCTAAAGCTAGTTTTGTATAGGAATAATGAAGATGATTAGGCAATGCTATGTAAACGACATCTATATCGGTATCTGCAAGCATCTCTTTATAATCCACATAAATTTTGTTTATAGGATATTCCTTTTGTAAGTCTAACAAAAATTCTTTTTTATTGGGTCTTCCAAAAATCGCCATCAAGTCAATTTGTGGTATAGATTTAAGCATAGGTAATAAATCTTGAACAATCTTTCCTGCTCCCACTATTCCAAGTTTCATTTTATTTACATCCCTTCATTCCCTCTTCTAAAATTGCCAATTGTAATAGCGTTTCCTCATCTTTTATTATTTTTTCTTCCCCATAGATGATTGTATTATACATTCCATCATACACTCGCCCATAATCCCCTGCCTCTGACACAACTTTTTCTTCATGGTAATTTCCATTCTCATCTATATAAGTTAGGGTGCCATAATGTTCTGGTTGGTCTACCCCAAAACCCTCTCCATCAGGCATATAGAAAAGTTTTAAATGTTCCTCTTGTCTATCTTTCGAATGTTTAATGAAGCTTCCCTTCTTACCGTAAACAACAAAGCTTGGTCTTTCTTTTAGACGGAAGTAACTTGACTTAATTGAAACCTTTAACTGATCATAATAAAAGTCTAAATCAAAATAGTCATTCATTCGTCCTTGACCTAATAATTGTCGTACATCATAATGAACATGCTGCGGTTTTCCAAAATAAGATATGACCTGGTCGATCGTATGGGTACCATGTCCGTACATAAAGCTGCGATAATTATTATAAACCTGGACTGTTTCTGGCACTTCTGGTCGATAATAGTCATAATTCAATTCTACTTCTAATAAATCTCCTAATTTACCACTCTCTATCACCTTTTTTGTTGTCAGAAAATCTGAATCATAACGGCGGTTTTGATAGCATTGAACAACAAGTCCTTTTTCTTTTGCATACAGGAATATTTCTTCGGCTTCTTCTACCGACATCATAAATGGCTTTTCCACTAGCACATGTTTATTATGATCTAAAGCTAACTTAGCAAATGCATAATGAGAGTCATGAGATGTTGTTACTACGATTAATTGAATCTCTTGATCCTTGAGTATCTCATTTAAATCCGTAGTATAATGAATATGTTTATGTTTCTTCCATGTATCATGGGCTGGATTTCTACGATAAATTGTTTTCACCTTAATATGGTCTCTTTGTAAAGTAAAAGGAAGATGATACCTATTTGTACTTTTGCCATTTCCTATGTATCCAATTGTCAGCATAAAAGACACTCCTTTTTTCCTTAATGGGACCATTATAGGATGGAATAACAGAGAATTCCATGTAAAGCTTTAGCCTGAACGGATTTAGGATAAAATGTTCAAGCTTCCATCTGAAATTAAGCTGATTTAATGAACAAAATGTTCAATTTTAAAGGAGTGAGCCGATTTGTTGCTAAAACAAATTGCAAATAGAACGGATTATACAACAGCAGAAAAAAATATTGCAAAATATATTTTGGAGAATGCTAACTTAATAGAGAGAATGACAATCCAAGAGTTAGCACAAAAAACATTTACTTCCCATACTTCTATCATTCGCTTTACACAAAAGTTAGGAATGAAGGGTTTTAAAGATTTTAAAATTATGCTTGTTAAAACTATTGAGCAAAAAAACCATGTTTTATCTGAAATTAATCCCAATATCCCATTTGAAGATGATGCTTCTCTTATGAAAATCAGCCAGGATATGATGTATTTAACTCAACAGGCCATCAAAGAAAGCTATGAGCTCTTAAAGGAAGAATCCCTTTTTAAAATGACTAAGTATCTATACAATGCAAACCGTATCTTTATGTATGCTGTAGGAGATTCGCAAATTCGGGCCGAAAGTTTCCAAAATAAACTTTTGAAGATAAATAAATATGCCATAATCGCAACGGCCCGTAATGAATTTGCCAATAACACTGTTAACATTGATATAAATGACTGCGCCTTTTTTATTACTTATGAAGCTAAATCAAATGAGGACTTCATTGCTGCTCGTATATTAAAAGAAAGAAAGGTGCCGATTTTATTGCTAACCGCCTTTCCTGAAAGTAAATTAGCCAAAATGGCAGATGTTGTTTTAACCATACCAGCTTTAGAAAAGAAAGAAACATACAAAATCGCTACCTTTGCATCACAAGTATCCATTGATTATGTGCTTAATGTCTTATTTTCCAGCTTGTATCAAATAAATTACTCACAGAACAGAGAGCATCAAAGAAAAAGTACGGAATTAATAGATCGCTTTTCTTTTTAGAATATAAGAAAATCCCTTAGTCTAAATATAGTTAAACTAGAGGATTTAAAACAGCACTAGCTGCTAAGTCTTTCTTGCACAGCTGGCATCCACTGGCAAAACAATCTTCTATTTTTCGATGAATTTTCCTTTTTTTGAAAAAAACAAAAAAACTCAGCTAAACCTTTAAGGTATTAACTGAGTTTCTTTTGTAACTTCTACGTTATTGCTTTCTCACCTTTAGATAAAAACGAGATTGGCTGGCATCAAAAAAGCCAGTTTTCTCGATATGCTGATACAAACGATAGAGTTCATTCTGGTACTTTTCTACGCTAAAATCAGGAACTTGCCAAGGAATCGCCTTTAAATAATAAATAAGTGCGCCCAAGTCATAGAAACGCTGGATAGGAAACTCCTCTTGGTACTCTAGAACCTCCCATTCAGTGAGAGAAAACTGGTTAAGAGCAGCTGAAAGTTTCCACTCTTTAAATTCAGGATTGAGCGGAACTCCAAACCAGTCATTTATTTCCTTGCAATCTAAACCTCCAACTTGCTGGGTAAGAAAAATACCCTTTGGCTTTAAGATTCTTTTCACTTCTTTTACAGAGTAAGATTCATGTCTGTTAATGATTAAATCAAAATGATTGTCGGGAAATGGCAATTCATTATCATCAACCACTTCCATCACTCTCACTCCTAATGGCTCAAGCTTCTTTTTGGCAATCGATACGTTCGGCTTGTACCCTTCCGTCGCATAAATGATACTTGGAAAATAGCCTTTCAATAAGGAGAGAAACTCTCCTCCCCCAGTTCCCATATCCAATACAGCTGTGGTTTCCTGCATTGCAGAAATTACTTTGCTCCCGTAAGACCAAGAAATCATGCTGTTTTGGATTCTGCCTGTATCATAAATGCTAGAAAAGTCCCATCCAGAAAATTTCTCGTTTATTTCCTCTAAATACCTATGAAAATTAATATCTGTCACTTTTTATTCCTCCCTATTTTTTATTTTTCAATAAAGAATAGAGGGAGGTCCTCTACAATAATGGTTTTATATTTCATGTTCCAGTGATCTCATACTCTTTCTCCCTTATTAGTTCTTTCAAGCTCTTTGAAACTAAGTACCTGCCACTCCAAGACAGATACTTATCCAACATATTTATGTGTGTATACCCTACATATCTCTAATGGTGTCATTTGTTAACCGAACAAGATTACCACTCGGCTCAAAAATAATAGAAATGAAAAATGTCAAAGGAAGAACAACAACATCTAAATAGCCTTTCACTATTTTTCGGATCAATTGTTCCAGATCCCTCTTCCTAAACTTGGAAATCTATACTCTTAATTATACACTATTTTTTATTTTTTCAAAATATTACACCTTATATTTTCTTATACATGTCTTTTTTCTATAAGCTGAATGCCAATACCTAGCATAATTGTTCCCATCAAACAAAGAATCCCTGCCGGAACCATAATATCATTCCAAGAAGCACTGTCGATAACACCTTTTTTTAATAGTTCCATTCCATAAGTAATAGGAACAACTTTGGATAACAAAATCATTATTTTCGATGTAACAATTTCAATTGGCCAATAGGCTCCGCCAAGCATCGCAAAGCTTACAGATACCAACGGAATAAAGGCATTAAACTGGCTTGGTGTTTTCACAAGACCTGTTAGGAGAATAGTCAATGCCACAATAGCGTATAAATATGGAATGATTAGAACAAACACCAAATGAAAATTCCCATTAAAATCAATATTTAATCCATACCTGAAAAGAAGGAAAATCATTATTATTTGGATATAACCTATCGAAAAACTAAATAATAAATTCCCTAAATATATTTGTGCTTTTGAAGTAGAGGATAAAATAAATCGATCCCATATTCCACCTTGTTTATCTCTTAGAATTTCAATAACCGTAAAGGAAACGGTATAAATACAGAAGAATAAAGTAAACCCAAAGAGCGACTGGAGTGATTGATTATAGCTTGCTTCTTTATCCGTTAATGTTTGTTCTGTTTCTACAGGTATAATTGGTGTCTCTTTATTATGTGCAAGCACCCTTTGAGCTTCTTCTTTATCCGCTGCTCCATTGATCAGCGCTTGTTCCTTAAGCATATTCGCATAATAGGTTTGAAGATAATTTTGAACCATTAATACATTGGACGTATCAGCTACTCGAAAAATAGTATAAGTGTCTGGATTTATCGACACTCCTATATCTGTTTTTCCCTTTGCTAACTGTTCTTTTACTTCTTTTTCTGTATAAATAACAAACGAATAACTTTCACTTTGATTTAAAGCTTCTAGAATATCAGTTGTTTTCTCCGATTGTTCTGTATAAACTGGCACTTCTACTTTTGTGAAAGAAGACATCCCAACTAAATAAGCAAAAACGATACAAATGAAAGAGGTTACAATAAATCCACCTGGCTGTCTAATAAATTTCTTACATTTCCCCCATAGAATTGCATTCATTGGCGAACCCCTCCTCTTGTTTTCAAGGTAATCACACTAATCAACAGCAAAGTAATAGAAAATAGGAGGATTGCTTTAAGATGGCTCCATAAATCTGCCAATGAATAGCCTTGATATGCTTTTAAATAAGCAGTAAGGGCTGCACCTCCAGGAGAATATTCGCCTAATGTTTCCATAAATCCACCAATCGCACTTACATCAAAAAAGCTGCCGCCAATAAACGCAAGAATAGGTACGATTAAGGAAGACATAATACTCTCCACATTTCGTGACTTAGCAGCAAAAGAAATAGAAGTTGCTATAGTAGCAAACGCTGCAGCCATTAGATTTACCGTTAAGATAACAACTAATTGGTTTATCATACTAGAAAAGACGACTCCATAAATCATTGCTATTAAGCTGAATAAAATGGTCTGCTGTAAAAAAGATAGAATAAAGGCTACAGTAAAAACACCTGCAAAAAACACAAACTTTGGAACATTTGCCAGTAAGATACGTTCATACAAAAGCTCTTCTTTTTGCTGATAAGCAAAGCCTGCTACCGTTGTAGATATATAGAATACAAACATCACAGACATGCCGACTCCATAATAAGCAAAAGCGCTGATTTCCTTTTTCTTTTCGATATTTTTGATTTGTCCATTTACCTTTTCACTAACTAATGTCGAATAATCGATTTGAAGATCTTGGGCTGTCTTTAGATACGTCCACTCTTTTTGATAATTCGTCATAATATCCTCGATAATAGTTGCCTGAAGGGACTCTTGGTTTTTTGTCTTTATTATCCACGATGGAAGTTCGGTTTCTTCCTCTAAAAAATTTGTATAAAATTCAGAAGTAAATCCTTCTGGAATATATACTACACCGTCAAAATCCTTTTCCTTTACTATGGTCCGGTCACTATATTCCGTAACGGAAAGGAATTTCTTTAAATCAGGATTTTCCCCGACTGCTTTCATAAATGTAGCTATCGGCTGCAGAGCCTGAATATGCGCTATTTTTGCTTTTTTCTCTTGATCGCTTAGAGGAGACTGGTTTATTTTTTCTATTATTTCTTGTTGGGCTTGCTGTTCTTGATCCTCTACCACCATAGCTAGCTTCGCTTTTACTTCTATTTCGCTATCATTATCCAAAGCCCCTAACGCGCTGCCAAGTATCGTGATAAGCACAAACGGCATTAACAACAAGACAACCAGCTCTCGCGGTCTTCTCCAAATCAGTAATAATTCTTTTTTTATCATTTGCCAAAGCATCTGGAATCCTCCTAATCTCTTAATTGACGGCCAGTTAAATGCAAGAACACATCTTCTAAAGTAGGCGCCTCAATATTTACAGAGAGTACATTTGTCTTCTGTTCTTCGGCAATCCGCAATATATCTTTTAACAAATTCACTCCTCTTGGTACGATAACCGTAATCACCGATTGTTGAATCGAGATATTCTTAATGCTTTCAAGATGACGGAGTGCTTCTGTAAATTCATGTTTGACGATTTCCACCTTAATGTTAATGGCTGTTTCTGCCGATAAAATATTTTTAATATCCTCCTTCGTTCCAGATGCAATGATTTCACCATGGTCCATAATATAAATCCGATTACAAAGAAACTCTACTTCTTCCATATAATGACTTGTATAAAGGACGGTCATTTGCTTTTCTTCATTTAGTCTTTTCACTGTTTCTAAAATATAATTTCTGGATTGTGGATCAATTCCAACAGTTGGTTCATCCATAATAATTATTTCCGGTTCATGTATTAAAGCGACACCAATATTTAATCTCCGTTTCATTCCGCCTGAAAAGGTTTTGACCAAATCCTTTTCCCGTTCTTTTAAACCAATAATTTCAAGAACTTCATCTACTCTCTTCTGTAAAATTTTTTTAGGAATCCGATGCATTTTACCAAAAAAGAGTAAGTTTTCTCGAGCAGATAAATCCATATAAACAGCGAGTTCTTGTGGTACTACTCCAAGAACTTTCCGTAAAGCCTGCGGTGTTTTTAAAATACTTTCATTATTTAAACGTACGTCTCCCTCTTGAGGAGAAACCAAAGAAGATATCATAGATATTGTTGTAGATTTACCTGCACCATTCGGTCCTAGTAAGCCTACAATTTCTCCACGTTCTAAATATAAATTGACAGAATTCACAACTTGCTTCCCTTTAAATGATTTAGATAAATTTATTATTTCTAACAAGGTCATCATCCTTTCTATATACAGCATAATGAAAAGACTCTTCCATTCATATACCTAAAGGTCATTTTTTTCCAAAAATAAAATGACTATAGTCATATCTTTTTATGCTAATTCAATAGCTGCTGCTTATTTAAGCATACTTTCATTTAAAAAGGGTAAAACAAATAAAAGATAATCATCGGAAAGGAGCTGTACTAATTGGGCATTCTAGTCTTGGTCATCCTTATTGCTTTAAACGCTTTCTTTGCAGCTGCAGAAATTGCGCTCATTTCCTTAAATGACAATAAAATTAAACATATGGCTGACACTGGCCACAAGAAGGCTAAAATAGTGCATAAATTGCTGTCAGAGCCGAGTAAATTTCTGGCGACAATCCAAATTGGGATTACTCTAGCAGGATTTCTAGCCAGCGCTTTTGCTGCGGACAGCTTTTCTGGTCACTTAACAGAGTTATTTTTAAGTATGGGTATTCCTCTCTCCAAAGGATTGCTTGACTCTATCTCCGTCATTATTATTACGCTGCTGTTATCTTATTTCACACTTGTATTTGGTGAATTAGTTCCTAAACGAGTTGCTTTGAAGAAAGCAGAAGGAATTGCGATGTTCGCCGCAAGTCCGCTAACAATGCTTTCTAAAATAACAGCGCCATTTGTCGCTTTCTTAACCTTCTCCACTAACCTTGTTGCACGGCTTTTCGGCGTTCGTCCAGATGATGAAGATGAGGAAGTAACAGAAGAAGATATAAAAATGATGATTGATGTAGGAAATGAAAGAGGAAGTATTGATGAAGATGAGCGAATGATGATACATAATATTTTCGAATTTGATAATAAAGATGTCACAGATATTATGACCCATCGCTCTAATATGGTAGCTATTCCTTCCCATTATACGCTAAATGAGATAGCTGCTCTTGTGAATCGTGAAATGTATACTCGCTATCCTGTATATGAGGGAAATATGGATAATATTATCGGTATCCTACATTCTAAAGATCTATTAGCCTATATGGGTAAAGAAGATACCTCCTTTCAACTAAGTAGGGTTATTCGCGAACCATACTTTGTACTAGAATCAAAAAGAATTGATGAATTATTTATCCAGATGCAAAAAAATAATGTCCTTTTCGCAATTGTCGTTGATGAATACGGCGGAACAGACGGTATTGTGACAATGGAGGATTTGGTGGAAGAAATCGTCGGCAATATTTTTGATGAATACGATGAACCAAAACCTCCTGAAATTAAGATTATCGGGGAACATACCTATTTATTGCAAGGGACTATCAGTCTAGATGATGTGCAAGAGTTATTGAAAATTACCTTGCCGATTGAAATTTATGATACATTGAGTGGTTTTCTCATCAGCAGGATTGGCTATATTCCTAATGAGAATGAAAAACCAACCATCCTCTTTAAAAATTTCGAATTTCAAGTCGAAGAAATTGTGGACCGCAGAATCAGTCAAGTGAAGGTTACAAAAATAATCGAAGAGCAGTCCCCATCAAATACTTCTTTAGAAACATGAGTGTTTTCCAAGGAACAGACTTAAACTTATGTTTTGGCTGGGACATAAGTTTCCCAGCCAAAAATATAAATGGATGTGATTATCCCCACACACTAAAATACACTACTCTTTCCATTAGACTGGATGAAAGCCCCTGTCTTTCGCCTGCTCGATTTCATTTTATTATCCATTTCATGGTGTCACATTTTTGTTCTTAAATCTATCATTTATACCGATTACAGTGTCATTTACATTCCCCTCTTCATATGTTCCGCAGCTATCCTGCTGAACCAACATTTATCCGAGTGAGTAACCAAATCATATTACTTTAAAACTTTTCCTATGAATTTGCGTTTTCCTTTATTATACTGGTAATAGTTTGCATTAAGTTTCTGTTATTATTGGAGGTTTTTTTCATGAAAAAATACGGAAAGGATATCCTAGTGATTATTTTTGGAGCCTTCCTTTTTGCATTGGCTGTCAATTTATTTGTTATTCCTAATGATTTGGGAGAAGGAGGAGTAACCGGTTTAGCCATTATAGCTTATTACTTATTTCAATGGTCTCCAGGTATAGTCAACTTTGCTTTAAACACCATTTTGCTTATAATCGGTTATAAATTTTTAAATAAACAAATGATTATTTATACCATTATTGCTGTTTTTTTCAACTCGTTATTTTTACATCTAACAGAGACATGGTCAATCCATTCTGACGAATTATTTGTTAATGTTATTTTCGGCGGCGTATTTGCCGGAGTTGGAATTGGATTAATTATAAGAGTAGGTGGTACAACAGCTGGCTCGACTATTCTAGCAAGACTAACCAATAAATATCTCGGCTGGAGTATAAGTTACGGCTTATTATTTTTTGATCTTCTTGTTGTTTTTGCCTCCTTCTTCCTAATAAAGGCAGAAGGTGTGATGCTGACAATTATTATGCTCTATGTTGGAACAAAGGTGATGGAATTTGTCATAGAAGGCGTTAATCCGAAGAAGGCAGTGACGATTATTTCCAATTACCCTGCAGAAATTGCGGATCAAGTAAACGAACAATTAAATCGTGGCGTAACTGTTCTATCAGGTCATGGCTACTATACAAAAGAGAACAAGGAAATACTCTATATTATTATTAATAAACAAGAAGTTGTGAAACTAAAGAAAATCGTGAAACAAACAGATGAGGATGCTTTTATTACCATTCATGATGTGAGAGACGTCTTCGGCGAGGGCTTTATTCACCTTTCTAAAGCGTAGTGAGGCATTTTCACCCGAACCATTATACAGAGCTGCTAATAAAGCTCTTATATAATCGTTCGGGTTTTATTTCAAAAAAAAGAAGGTTAGTGGAAAGCAGCCGCAGATGACTCTACTTCGCTTTCCTATTACTTAGCTGGCAATGAAATCAAATATAATCATTCCGCACCGCATAAATAGCTAATTGTGTTCGATCTCTTAATTCTAATTTTGCTAGAATTTGAGTGATATGATTTTTAATCGTTCCAACAGATAATAATAACTCACGGGAAATTTCTTTATTTGTTTTCCCTTGGCCTATTTTTTTGAGGATTTCTATTTCTCGTGTTGTTAACACAACTGTCTGATTCAGTTCTTTCTCAGGCAGGTTCTCTTTTTTTAACAGCTTTGGCATTAATTTTGCGGCAACTTGATCATGTATCGACATGCCGCCCGCCAAACAACTTTTGATACTATTTACTAAAGTAGTATTATCTGTTGTTTTTAGCAGAAAACCATTCGCCCCTTCTTGAAATACCTTTATTGCATAATCTTCATCATTAAAAGTAGTGAGGATAAGTATTTTTATATGTGGAAATTGCTGACGAATTTTTTTCGTCGCTTCCATCCCATCCATAATTGGCATACGAATATCCATTAAAACAATGTCTACAATTGTTTTTTCTAATAAAAACAACACTTCTTTTCCATTTTCCGCTTCAGCAACGACCTTGATGTCTTCTTCTTGTTCAATAATCATCTTTAAACCATTTCTAACAATTGCTTGATCCTCCGCAATTAACACGCGAATCATCTTCATTCCTCCCCAACAGGAATATTTCCTTGCAGGATAAATTCTCCATTCGATTGAAGAATCTCTAATTTTCCATGTCTTTCTTCTATTCTTTTTTTCATATTCTCTAAACCAAAACCAAAATGAAAAGGATGCTTATGTATATAGGGATTTCTGATTTCAAATGTCAAATGCCCAATTGGGGAAACACCTAGTGTAATATGCACAGCTTTCGAACTTCCATACTTCATCGCATTTGTGATACCTTCCTGTACAGATCGATAGAGGACAGCACTTTGTTTATTACTAAGGTTTGCTTGTAGTACCCCTTGCTTGGTTGTAAAATGGACGTGAATATTGTTTTCACTTTCCAATTTTTTTATCAGCGTAATAATAGAAGCAATTCCTCTTGGCTCGTCTACTTGTAAAAGACGTACCGCTTTTCTTGTTTCTTCTAAGCTGTCAGCTGCCATATTTTTCAAAGTTAAATATTGATCCTTTTTCTCCTTAATCCAAAATTGTTCGATTTGCATCATTAATGCAGTCAATTTATGACCAACGGAATCATGCATCTGTCTAGCAATTAGATTTCTCTCCTCCACTCTTGCTGCATGCTCATTATAGTAAGATTGTCTTTTCTGTATCCGATAATCATTTAGTAAAGATTCATATGTATTTCTTATTTGGCGATAATCCCCCTCCAGCTCATTTACATGAATAAGTAAATAGGAAATTAACAGAAGAAAACTTATCCAAACCAAAGCTAAATAGGGAAACATTATAATAACTATTGCAGCATTGATTAAAAGAAACAAGCTAATGACAATACGAAACAAATTAGTTGATATATAAGTACTCATTACTATCATAAAATACAAAAGCATTAGTAATAGATAGCTATATAACTCTCTTCCTACTGTAAAGAGGACTATTTCAAGCATAACAATGATAGTAAGAAACGGTATGCTTTTTCTTTTAAATACAGGCACGAGAAAATAGAATCCTATAATAATAGAAAACAGAAATAAGTGCATAGCAAAATGCCAAGCATCAATGTTATATGCTTGATATAAAGTGCCCAAACATAAAAAAACCAGAACCACTATTTTTATCGAAAAGTCCTTCATTGTTTCTCCCTTTTCTCCTTGATCTTCTTTATAAAAAAGCTTGTAAAAGATACCTCTTCTACAAGCCTCTTGATCGTTTCTATTAAATGCTGTATCCAATCGCTAACACAAGCGCAAAAGAAACTACCAATAAAATCCACAGCGTTTTTGTATTTTCGGATTTTTTCGTGCGAATAAGTACCATTTCAAGCATACCGATAACCCAAATGCCTACAAGCATCTTAATTGTATGCATGAAATCCATCCCTGTTTTGGCAATTAAGCCAATTCCAGAACCAATAATCAGAATATACACTACCCGTAACACCATATGTACGATTTTACTTCCCTTTTCTTTTCCTGCTTTATGTAAACCGAATGACAAGGCAAATAGAATTAGCCCAATAATCCATGTCAGTACATGAGCATCTGTTGAACTCATATAGATCCCCTCCTTTTCTCCATTATTTTACCATAGATTACTTTAATCCCTCTATTTTCGACTTATTATTCCTCAGCTGCTACTTGATTTATTAAGGTACCAATTCCTTCCACCGATATTTCAATGCTATCCCCTGCCTTTAAGAAGCGTGGTGGGTTAAAACCTTTCCCAACTCCTGCAGGTGTTCCTGTGGCAATAATATCTCCAGGCTCTAACGTCATCCCTTTAGACAATACACTTATTACTTCTTCGATTGGAAAAATAAAATGCTTTGTATTGGATTGTTGTCTTATTTCTCCATTTACTTTAGTAGTAATATTTAATTCATTCGGGTTGGGAATACTATCCTTTGTTACAATCCATGGTCCAATTGGCGCCGTCGTGTCTAAACTTTTTCCTATAAAAAATTGTTTGTGTTTCTTCTGCAGATCTCTAGCGGTGATATCATTTAAGATGGTATAGCCAAATATGTAATCCAATGCCTTCTCTTTCTTAATTCCTTTTCCTTTTTTTCCAATAATAACAGCTAGTTCGCCTTCATAGTCAAGCTGCTCTGTTACTTGTTTATGTTCCATAATATTCTCCATATGGCCAATAACCGTGGTGGGAGCTTTCGTAAAAATCATCACATGCTCAGGAATGTCCGCTTTACTTCCCATTTCTATTGCGTGTTCTTCGTAATTTTTGCCAACACAAAAGATATTTTTTCTCGGTCTAGGAATCGGTGCTAGAAACTTCACTTTTTCCATTGGTATATAAAGATTTGTGCTATCATAATGCTCTTCTGCCCAATGCATTAAACTTTCTACCTTGTTCATGAATCCTTCTTGTTCTATACATTTAATAAGATCTTCTGGATACGGTCTTCTTCCCGTATGCTTTTCCTCTGCATCATTTAAAGGTAAAACTCTCTTTTCCTCTACTACTCCAATAAAAACTTTATTCTTCCACGCAACCGTTGCAAGCTTCATAGATTAATCCCCCTATAATATCATTATATATATTAGAACATTTAAGAAAATTATAAACTTTCTCAAAAATTTTTCCAAATAAAATTCCCCCCCTCCATTCTGAGCGTTTCTAAGACAAAAAATCGCTATTTATAGCAGTGAATTAACTCCTATTCCTTTTTCTTGTCATAGTACAATCATTCAAAAGAATATGTTAGTTAAGAATAGTATGAAGCTATCTAGGTGAATGTATCACCTAATCCGTTATTTTCCATAGTATGTATAAGAATATTGTATAAAGGATGTTGTATATGCCAGCAATTGTTGGAGTAGCTCAAGTTATATCCGTTGGGGGTAGCTCTATTTTTAATATTGGCGATGTATACAAAATGATGCCTATCTCTAATGCGAAAACCTTTTCTGGATCAGGCTCTTTTAATACAGGGGATGGATTAAAGATTACCAACTACCGCAGTTCTACCAATACGTATGATAACGATGGATTGGATCAGCCAATTGCTGCGAATGCGTAATTAGACTAAAAGGTGATGTGTCTAATGAATTATTTTATCCAACAATCTATAACCATAAATTCAATTAAAATCGGGGGGATTTCTAACTCTTCTGTATTACAGATAGGCAGTGCTGGAATTATTAAACCTGCCTCATACTTATATAATACGGGAGGATTTACAGAATCAGCTCCTGAACTTCAACCAGAAGAACCTGGAATGGATGTAGCAGATGAAGATACCGTTTTCTCACCTGCTGTTCCCTTGCAATCTCCTCGAAAATAGGAATGATTTGCAATAAGGAAAAAAGGGGGGATAGAAATGTCTTATGATTTTTATCAATACAGTGAAAATATGCGTCATTATTTACAATTGCTTGAAAAAAGAATTAAAGATTTAGAAGCACAGGTTGCCAATCTTACGAATGAGGTTACGGCAATCAGCGAAAAGCCAACTGTCCATATTGATCGTATCGATTACAGCTTTGACCAATTAAAAGTGGAAACGTTAGAAGGAACCTTGAATATTGGACTTAATCCTGAAGACTTAAGCAACATTGAAGAACTTGCCATTAATCCAAATTCACCAACCCAACAGCCTCAGGCCCCTTTCTATCCACCCATTGATCCTAAGCAGATGATGAATCGATCCATGGATATAGAAGAGGTCATGCATCAATTTATTCAATTAGAATTGCCAGAAATCATTCGGCAAAAGCAATTAGAACTTAATATGCCCGAAGAGGAATCCTATGTCACCTTTATTCAAGAGGATATTACAAAGCAATTACCAACAAGGATTCAATATTATTTACAACAAAATACTAACCGTAAGCAAAGCGGCAGCACTTTATCTAATGAAGCAATTATCAACGCTTTAAAGGAAGAAATGGAAAATGGAGTTCATTTATTTTTAAGTCATATACCAGATAACATGAAAGGAAGTGGAAAAGAGTGAATTTTCAAGTATATAATCGAGAGCTTCAAGTAGGTAGAATTGATATTATAGGGGTTGCCAGCTCCTCTATTTGCTTAATAGGAGATACACAAACGATTCAATTAGCCTCCACCTTCGATACACCAGCCGAATCTTTAATTATTGGCCCTTTTGTTCCACTGCATCCAAAAATTTAACTATGTTACAGCGTACATCTGTTGTTGATTTAATCACTATTAATACCGTATCCTTTTCCTCCATTGTAGAAATCGGAGATGCAACTTACCATCAATCTGCCTCTAGGGCATTAGCAGTCCAAAGACAAAAAGAGTTCTTTTATGGTTCGGAAACAGAATATGAAGACTATTCTGTGTTTACAGAACCCATTCCCTTACTTCCTATTATCGAAAATGTAACATGTCATTTTGAAAATAGGAAACCGATCATTAAAGTAAATCATATAAATATTATTGGAATATCTTCTGCCTCCTTATTACAAGTAGGCAATTGCCGTCATCTATATGCAGAAGCAAGAATTAAACATATCCGGCAAATAGAGCAACCACTTGCAGCGGAAACAGAAAATAATTTGATCCAATTAAATGAGCCTAGTCAATTTAATACTACAACCCCTGAAAGCCCTATTTCCATTACTGGCACAAATCTTATAGGAACTCCTTTTTCTAATAACACAGAAACAAGTCTAGAATAATAGAAAGCGGAAGATAAAAATTTTTTCGAGAAGAATATTTTAGTATCAGATTAGAATAGATACCACAAAAGGAGGTTAAAAAATGCCTGCAATTGTAGGACCAGTACAAATTGTTAACGTAGGAGAAGGAATTGTGCAATTTGGGGATTCATTATTTATTTCTCCCAAAGGAAATTCAAAGGCAACCTTAGGCTCTGGTACCTCCAATACGGGAGCATTTATTATAACAAATAATGGATTAAACGCTAGTAACTATATAGATACTAGTTTACTTGATCAACCAGTTGTTGCAAATAACTAGCTGCTAAGCCCTTTCATTCGAGTGTTCATATATTTTTCAAGGAGGAAAGAATTATGCCTGCTATAATAGGTCCGATTCAAATTGTTAACACAGGAGAGGGAATTGTGCAATTTGGAGATTCCCTCTTTATTTCTCCAAAGGACAATGCAAAATCAACAATAGGCTCAGGTACTGGAAATAATGGTGCATTTGTAATTACTAATAATGCAGTCAATTCCAGTAATTATACAGATAGCAGCGGGATTGATCAGCCTATATCCGGTAATAATTAATAAATATTCTCCTCTGTTTTCTACATTAATTTGGCCTCCCACAATTTTTGCGGGGGGCCATTTTTATACGACTATGACACGAGAATTTTTACAACTTTAACACATGTGCACCATCAAAGAAGAATAAGTATTTCTCTTCTATTTTTCGCTTTAAGATTTTTTCCAATGCTTCTGTATAAAGCTCTATTTGCACTTTATAGCGTGATTCTAATATTGGTTTTGCTTCTTCATATCCACTCTTATAACGACCAGATATTGTGTCTGTTTTATAATCAAGCAATACAGTACCTAAGTCATCTTCAAAGAATACATCAATAATTCCTTGAATGAGAACAGGCTCTTCTTCTCCCTGCCAATCTGCATATACTCGGCTTGCTGGATAGGCAATATTAAAAGGAATTTCTCGTACAAGCTTTGGTGCCTGCTGCATTCTTTTTCCTAAAGATGATTGGAAAAAGGATAAAATAGAAGAAATATCAATAACTTCGGCCTGCTCAGTCGTTAATAGTTCTTTTTTGACCATCTCTTCTAATAATTGCTTTAGACCAGCTGCCGTAACTTCTGCCTTTACATCTACATGCTGCATAACCATATGCATAGCTGTTCCGATTTCTGCTGGGCTTAATTTTTTTTCCTGCATGAATTTCGGTCGATTCCAGACCGTTTGCTTCCATTTTTCAGCAAGGTCTGTCCCACTTTGAGCATCCCGCAGTTCTCCTTGGCGCTTCAATTCGGATACAGACTGCTTAGAGCGATGAGAGGTGCTTTCCTTAGAAGAATAGGACCATGCGAAAGTTCTCTTAATGTCTTCTTTATAAGCAGAGAAACGATCCATTCGCTTTCCTTCCGATACTATTTCAAGCCATTCATTTTCTTTATTTTCTTCCTCCACCGATCGGTTTAGAAGCTCCTCTTTTTGAAGAATTTTCACTTCCCAATTAGATGGATGAAAAGAAATTTCCTCTTTTTCCCTCCAACTTTCTAAATGAATCCATTTGTTGTCACGATGTCTCACTAATGCTGGACCGATCCAATCTAAGTATGACTTCGCTTGGGCACGATCAAACTCATTTAAAAGCCAATTGGAATGTTCTGCGATTTGGGACCATTTCTGTTTTGCCTTTTCTATATCCTTCACCGCACCTATTAAAATCAGCTTTTCCTTTGCTCTAGTTAATGCAACATATAAGACGCGCATCTCCTCTGCCAGCAACTCCATCTTTTTCTTTTTAGCAAATGCAATTTGCGGGAGGGACGGATAAGATATTCGCTTTTTTGCATCAATATATTTCGTAGCAAAACCTAAATCCTTATCCAATAAAAAGTTCTTTCTTAAATCCATTGTATTGAAATTACGGCCCAATCCTGCCATAAATACAAATGGGAACTCTAAACCTTTACTGCTGTGAATTGTCATAATTCGAATAACATCTTCTTGTTCGGTTAAAGCTCTTGCAGCACCTAAATCATTGCCGCGGTCCCTCATTCTCTCTACAAAACGAAGGAAGCGGAATAACCCGCGAAACGATGTTTCTTCATATTGCCGAGCCCTGTCATAAAGTGCACGCAAATTCGCCTGACGCTGATTTCCTGCTGGTAATCCCCCCACAAAATCATAGAAATATGTTTCCCGATAAAGCTTCCAAATTAGTTCAGATAACGCCCCTCTTCTTGCCTCAGCGCGCCAATCTGCAAATTTATCAAAGAATGGTCTTATTTTTGCATACAAAGCTTCTTCTTTCTGATTATTGGATTGAATAAAAGCTTGAATAGCTTCATAAAAAGCTCCTTGTTTCTTGGCAATCCGCAGCTTACTTAATTCTTCTTCCGTTAATCCCACAATGGGAGAACGAAGAACTGAAGCAAGCGGAATATCTTGATATGGATTATCGATAATCTTTAGTAAAGACATCATGATATCCACTTCTGTGGATTCAAAATAGCCTGTTGTTAAATTCGCATAGGTCGGGATATTATACTGCTTTAATTCTTCCATTATTTGCGGAGCCCATGTCATAGACCGCAATAAGATGACCATATCCTTAAAACGAATTGGTCGATATGCCTTTTGTTTTGCGTCATATACCTCTTGGTTTGTTTCAAATAATTCTTTTACCTTTTCGGCAATTACTCTTGCCTCCAATTGTGATTGCTCCAGTTCCGCTGCATCAAGTCCCGTTGGCTCTCCGTCCATCTCCATGTCTTCACTTGAATCACGCTGATTTACTAATGCAACTTCAATCGGATAAGGAGTTTCTTCTGGATAACTTGCACCTAGCTTTAATTCTGCGCTTTCATCGTATTCGATTTCGCCTACTTTTACACCCATAATTTGCTTGAAGAGAAAGTTGGTTCCTTCTAAAACTTCTTTTCTACTGCGAAAATTTTTCGCTAAATCGATTTTATAACCAGCATCTTCCCGTTCTTGAAACCGAAGATATTTCGCTAAGAATAGATTAGGCTCTGCTAATCGGAAGCGATAAATACTTTGTTTTACATCGCCAACCATAAACAGATTTCCTTCCGATTCACTATCCTTTGTTACTAGCTTTAAAATAGATTCCTGCACTAAATTTACATCCTGATACTCATCGATAAGCACTTCTTTAAACTGATTTCGATAAAACCATGCTGCTTCTGATGGAATAAGCTCCGTATTGGTTTCCTCGGGTTGACTTAAGATAGCTAAACAAAAGTGCTCTAAATCAGCAAAGTCCACTAACCCTTTATCCATTTTTATTTGTTGGAATCTTTGCCCAAAGGCCTCCACTAGATAAACAAGTGTCTCCACATGTGGCTTCATCGCCGCCATATCCTTTAAGAAGCTCTGTGGTTTTCTTGTAAAAAGATCGCTTTGCATTTCTTGCAATATTTTTTTTGCACGATCTCTGATTCTTTGTCCCTCTTCCACTAGCGCTGGATCATATTCGTCTCCTTTGCAAGGTTTTGCCCGTGAAAATTTCAATGACTGCATGGCCTCATATAAAGTTTCCCAGGAATGTGCCTTTGCCTTTTCTAAAATAGACACTAATTCTAAATCGTCCAAGAAGTTGCTCGCTCTCGGGGCGGGACCTCCTGGAAGCTTTGTCAATTCGTAGCCATACTCAAGCAGCTTCCTCACACCGTCTAGCTGCAGCTCCACATCATCGATTAAATGCTTCATAAATGGTAATTCAGTAATATCTGCATCTTCTTTCTTATCATACATGTCGATTAAAGACTGTAAATAAGCAGACGGAAATGGATTAGAGCGGGAAAAATCATATATTTCTTGAATCATTCGCTGCAATGCATCATCACTGCGATCATTTGTAAAAGCATCTACTAAATCAAAAAAAGCGAGATTATTTTCCTTTCCGTATTCCTCTTCAAAAAGATCTTCTAAGCATTCATCTCTTAATAATTGTCCTTCTGTTTCATCCGCAATTCTAAAACCTGGATCCAAATCAATGACATAATAATATTTTCGGATAACTTCTAAACAGAAAGAATGAATGGTAGAAATATGGGCTTTATTTAAAAGGGCCAGCTGTCTTTTTAAATGCTGGGAGGCTGGATTTGCATTGATCTCCTTTTCCAGCACTTCGCCGATCCGGTGCTTCATTTCTGCTGCTGATGCGTTCGTAAAGGTAACAACGAGCAATTCATCCACATTAATTGGCTGATCGGATACGATTTTTCGAATCATTCTTTCTACTAATACGGCTGTTTTACCTGAGCCAGCTGCCGCTGCGACTAAAATATCCTGGCCACTAGACATAATTGCTTTCCACTGATCATCTGTCCAGGTAACATCTGCTGGCTTGTCTGGTATATTAATCTCTTTCACTTGTATTAGCCTCCTCTCTAATTAATTGCAGTACTTCGTCTTTTGAGTAGGCTGGCAATTGTCTATATTGGTTTGTTTCTAATGCTTCATCAAATTGGCAGACAGACTTAAACGAGCAGAAAGTACAAGGCTTCTTGTCATTTAATCGATAAGGTTCTATGCCTACTTCCCCACTAATAATCTTATTTCCTGAATCTCTATATTTGTGACGTACAAATTTTTGCATTTTGCTAAAGTCGTCTCTAGTAGCTACCTTCGATGCCTTCGTAAGAGTGCCATCGGTTTTAAAGCCTGCCGGTACAATCGGCGAATTCCCTTTTTCCAATGTTTCATCCATTAACTGAATGACTCGTTCTTCTCCAAGCATTAACCCATTCATTTTAAATTTCTTTAATAGCTCTTCTTCGATTTCATCTAATGTGAGGATTTTTTTACTGGAAATCATCGGATTATGAACATGAAAATATAATACTCCAGCCGGGCTCGCTTCCTTATCCACCAAAATCGTGCTGTTTGTAATAATTAAGTCCAAATAAGTCAGCATCTGTAAGGACAAGCCATAGTAAACTTCATTCATATTTAATTCTTGCCCGCTTGATTTATAGTCAATTACACGTAAATATACTTCATCCCCTACTTCTGCTTTATCAACACGGTCGATTCTGCCAATCAGATTCATATTCGTACCGTTTTTCAGCGGAAAAGAAATCGATGGCAGCTTCCCTTTTGGTCCAAATTCAAGCTCTAAATCAATTGGCGAGAAACCGCTATGTTTGGCATGTTCGCTTAAAATAAGAGAAGCTCTGCTAATGATTTGTTCTAGCTTTCTTTTTATATAATGATGTCTATTAGTACTAAGCAATATCTCATTCTGCAATTTAGGTGCGAGCATTTCTACCGCATCTCTTGCTAAACTTTCACATTGCTCTCTTGTTAAACTAGACCACATTAACTCTTGATGCATAACTGTTTCCGCAATATATTTTAAAGCTGCATGAAATAAGTCACCAATAGCAGGCGCTTCTAAACGATATACCTGCCGTTCACGAAGCTTTAATCCATGGGTAGCAAAATGCGAAAATGGACAAGCATGAAATAACTCCATTCTCGAAACACTTGCTGATATGGTATCTCCATACAATTCACTGCTTGTTTGTTCCGATAATTTCTCGGTTTTATTTTGATAAGTTAAACTAGAAAAAACCTTTTTGGCTGGTTCTCTCCAATTTGGGTGTTCGATATACTCATTGTAAACATCCCACCAGAAATCATAGATAGGATACTCTCTTTTCTTCAAATAAAGCTGGCCAGTAAGGTAAGACAAAGTTGTTTGTAAATGAACCACATAATCAAGCTGGCCTTCTTCTGACAATTCTTTCGGATCAGACATATAATAGACAGTTTCAGCTTTTGGAAATAGATCCTGCATTCTTTTGATATAAGTAGATGGCAAGATAGACTTTCCTTCATCGTTTGCCAGTGGATAGGTTAAATAAAGATAATCCGTTGGCGTTGTAAATGCTTTGTATGCAAGAAACTCCTCGTCTAATAACCTTGTTTTGCTTGTAGGAGCAAGCTTCATCCCTTTTTGTTGTAATGATTCTCTATCTGTGTCTGCAAGTATGCCCTCATCCTGAAATCTCGATGGAAAAACACCCTCATTTAGACCGATAACAAACGCAACCTTTATATCATTTAAACGAGACTGTTCTAAGTCAGCAATCAATACTTGATCCAGTGCTGGAGGAACAAGAGAAAACTTTAATGTATCTAGCCCTGCACTAATCACCGTTGCAAATTGCTTGGTTGAAAATTCCTCTTCCCCTAGTATCTCCACAAATTGATCTAATAGATCTACTATACTGTTCCATGCTTGATCATGCTCTCCAGCTTTTACTAGCTCCCCTTTGCTTTCTAACTCATTCTTCCAATACTCCATCTTCACCGGCACTTCTAGCTCTTCTAAAAATAAATATAGTGCTTCACATTTCGCTCTGCCGTTTTTCCCTCTTTTCAAGCGGTTTTGAAGGCGGATTAGAGGCGCAGTTAAAGAGAGACGCAGCTCATTTAATTCTTGTTCGAATTCCTTTTCTGCGTCCGTCTGCACACCTTGTTCAAATTCCAGCCCCTTAATTCTTCGATACTTCCAGCGTTCTTTTGAAGTCCACTTACTTCCCTTTATTCCATATGCAAGACAATAGTTTTCAAGCCTGTCTACTTTTTCTCTAATATTATTTTTGCGTTCATGAAGTGGAAATAGTAACTCTGTTTTTATCGAACGAAACACAGGCTCATAGCGCCAATTTGTATCGAAAATTTCTAAAGAGGAACGGATCAGCTCCACCAAAGGATGATCATGCATTCGACTTTTCTGATCAATAAATATTGGTATATGATAATCTCTAAAAACAGTTTCTATAATATTTTGATAAGCTGACAAATTACGAGAGAGTAAACTAATCTCTCGATAGCGATAATTTTTATGTCTAACGAGTTTTATGATTTCCCGTGCAACCCCTTCTATTTCTGCACGCGGATTTACGCTTTCAGCAAATTTAATAGTTGTATCTTTAGTAAAAGCTACAGCTGGTCTACTATCAAAATGACTCTCTATATGAACTAACGATGGATGGCTATTTTTTTTGAATTCCGTAAGCTTGATAACCTCGACTTTCACTCCTAACTGCTTAGCCATTGCTTGGATTGTTTGGAAGGATTCTGTTGTCATTCGGAATAAACTTAAGTCATCATTTTGGAAAGTAAAAGGATCTAATGTATTCGTAATCGTCACCTTTTCACATGTATGCATTAACTGCTGAATGATTAAATACTCTTGAGGCGTAAAACTATAAAAACCATCAATGTAAATTTCAGCATTTTGCAAATAAGAGGACTCGCTAATCTTTTCCGCAAGCAAACGGAAATAATCCTCACCATCAATGTAATTTCCAATTATTCTTTCTTCAAATTTTTCATAGATTAATTCAAGGTCACTGATTTTATCCTGTAAAGCTTTGGTTGCTTCTTTTGTTCCTTCTAATTGTGCTTTCGTTGCTAACAGTTCCTCTGGAGTAACAGTATATCTTCTAAATTCCGTGACTAATTGTTCTACCTGATCAATAAATCCGTTCTTATCGGCAACCTTTTTAAATAGAGTTAGGTCATTTTTATTCTCTTCTATAATTTTTCGAATCAACATGCTTACACCCATACTATTGATGTGATAGCGGCTGATTCCGCCTGTTTCTTGCAACACTCTCCATGCAAGGCGGGTAAAACTATATACTTGTGAACGAAACATTCCCTGAACATTCGAGCCAGACAACAAACGTTGATCTGACATAAAGGTCATCTGATCTGGAACGATATAAATAATCGGATTCCCTTCTGGATTTTCAGCAAGTTTCGCTTGGATTTCTTCGATACAGAATGTTGTTTTCCCAGTACCAGATCGACCTGTTAATAAGCGGACGGTCATCCAAAATCCCCCCTTTTTTTCTATCTCCATTATTTCTTCTCTGTAATTATCATCATAACATAGAAACACATGTTTCTATAGAAAAGTGCTGCTGGATAATTTTTCTCTTTTTCTAAGCGTTAATTTTAACAAAAAAATGCTGGGACATAAGTATCCCAGCTTAAGGTAGACCCAAACAATTATACAAAGATACAGATTCATATAATTGTTTGGCTATTTTATTAATTAAAAAAAGATGCTTACGTCCTACTCTTCCCTAAAAGGAAAATTGTATTTCATTAAATGGCCAATAGCGCAAGCTGACTTTCCCAACTACTTGGTCAATAGAAATAAATCCGAAATGTCGGCTATCCCAGCTCCCTAATCGATTATCCCCTAATACAAATAATTTCCCCTTCGGAACTGTAACTTCTCCAGTAATCTCTTTTAATGTAAAATTCCCTGTCAGCCTTCCTGAAGAAACTTGTTTGCGGTAGTCATCTAAGAAAGGCTCCTCATACTTTTTCCCATTTATAAATAGGTGGTCATCTCTATATTCTACTTTATCTCCAGGGATGCCAATTACTCGTTTCACATAATCATCATTTTTATTTGCATGAAAAACAATAATATCAAAGTGATTAAAATCAGTCATTTTATAACCAACTTTATTAACAACTAATTTATTTCCGTCCTGCAGGGTAGGCATCATCGACTCGCCTTCCACTACATAATTGGAGAAGAAAAAAGCACGAATTATAATAAAGATGATAATTCCGATAGCAAATGCCTTTAACCATTCTATGCTTTCTTTCTTTATTGCTTCTTTCAACCTCTATCTCCTCCAAACAATATTTACAACCATTTTTTAATGGCTTCTCTCTTTCTCATCAATCCCTACATTATTCATTTTCATTTCGATTCTTTTTCCAATAAACCAAAGAATAAAGATAGCAATCACAACAGGTATCGTACGTAATGGCTGAGCAATCATGGATCGTAAATCATAACCAATAAAGCTAATCGTACTAATCATAACAAGCTTACCAGCGATTACTGCCAGAATATATTGGCTTGTACTAATTCTCGATAAACCAGCTACTATATTTACAAGTGCAGATGGTGTAAATGGAAAACATAAAAGCAAGAACAAAGGACCAAATCCATGTCTTTCAATCCAGATCATTGGCTTCTGCACTTTTTTATGATTACTTAAAAATCTCAGCATTCTTTTTTTTCCATATTTCCTAATAATCGAGAATACAAGCAATGCTCCTAAAATTGTTCCAACCCATGAATAGAGAAATCCCAGCCAAAATCCAAATGCGTTCACATTAGCCATAATAAAAACAAACAGCGGCAAAAAAGGTAAAAACGCTTCTATCAGCGGCAGCAGGACCCCTGGCAACGGTCCAAATGAACGATAACTATCAATTAAATCCATTATTCTATCAAGTGTAAACCATTCTTTCATTAAGTTTATATCCATGAGCACAAAACCCCTTGTATAACTTACGCATCTTTTCGTATGTGTATTCTTTCAATAGTGTTGATTTTTTAATTAATCCAATAAAATACAAGGATCATTCCGCTCCTTATATAGCCATTCTCATTTTAACATCGGCAGACCCAAAATTCCCCTGCCTTTTCCATTTTAATTCATACATTGCTAATAAACATAAAGAGTATGTTAATAAACACTCCATTTATTGCGCTAGAAATTCTTTTATCGCTGCTTTATTCGCTTCTAAATCGACAGATAATACAGCAGCCCCATTCACTCTCATATCTTGAAAAGTTCCGTCTACTGGAACTCTTAACGATTCTACCTCATGACTTTTTGAAGTCAGTAAATCTTTCCCGATAAATAGCATGTCGCCAGTATCCATGCTCGTATTAATATATGGCATAATAACTCCTGCCAATTTGGGTAATTTTGCAAATGTTTGAACCGCAGAAACTTGATCAGCGATTGCTTGTAATGTTTTTTGTTGTCTTGATACTCTGCCAAAGTCTGATTCTGCATCGTGTCGGAAGCGTACATATCCCAGTAACTGTTTTCCATTTAAATGTTGTAGTCCCGGCTCTAATGTCACACCAATATTTTTAGACATTTGCTTTTCTACATCGATCTCTACACCATTTGGGAATGCTTCATCAATTACTGCTTCAAATCCTTCAAAATTTACAATTGCATAATATTGTAAATCTATATCAAAATTTTGTTTAATGGTTTGTCTTAGTAATTCAGGACCATCAATCGTATATGCTGTATTGATTCTACCTTGTCCATATCCTGGTATATCTACATACATGTCTCTCATTAACGATATGATTTTATATGTTCCTTTATCTGGATGATATTGAGCAATCATAATTGTATCTGTTCTAGATTGCTTTTCACCTTTACGCTGGTCGCTTCCCAGTAAAAGAATATTCGTGCCCCCATTACTATCTTTTTCCCCATTAAATTCATATTTAACCTCGTCTATTCCTATCTTCCCTAACGATTGCTTTTCGCCTTGCTTAAATTGAAAAATACTATATATAGTTACAGCTAGTATAAATAGAATAAGGAATAGAAAGAAGACTCTTCCTTTTCGTAATCTCCTTCTTTTCTTTCCTTTTCTATACTCCGCTCTCCCCATTTCTTTTAATCCTTTCTATATCAATCTCATTTTTTAATTATTTCATTATTAATTGTAACCTTTGCAAAAAATTTATAGACCTTCTTTTCCATGTAAATTCCTACTGTTATCTAGCCCCTTAATTGCTTTGTCATTATCTTTCTTTTTACTATCATATCAAAAAATGCTCCATTCTACATTTTTTTCTGCTTAAAATTACATTGCAAGGTAACATTGTCCTTTTTCTCTCTTTTTCCATATACGCTCCTCTTAAAATTTCTCTTCCAAAAGAATATTCCTATATCAACAAAAAGAGGGCACCCAACGGCGCCCTCTTAATTTCTTATATATACTCTAAAAACCAATTGTTAATATAGTTTAATCTTTCTATTCGAAGTGCGGGTTTGCCACTCCTGGAAAGTTCATGATTTGATTCTGGAAAACGGACAAATTTTGTTTCTTTCTTTTGTACCTTTAACGCAATAAACAACTGTTCTGCCTGTTCAATTGGACAACGATAATCTTTTTCACCATGTAATATTAGTAAAGGTGTTTGTATATTATTTACATAGGCTAACGGAGAATGCTTCCACAGTGTTTCTATATCATTTAAATCTGCTTTTATTTGCCAATCAGTGAAGTAATACCCTATATCACTAACCCCATAGAAACTAATCCAATTAGAGATCGAGCGCTGTGTAACAGCTGCCTTGAAACGGTCTGTATGTCCAACAATCCAGTTTGTCATAAAGCCGCCATAGCTTCCCCCTGTAACCCCTAGGCGAGAAGCATCAATAAAATCAAATGTTTCTATTGTATAATCAACGGCATCCATAATATCTTCATAATCCTTTCCACCATAATCTCCACGTACAGCATCTACAAATTGCTGTCCATATCCATGGCTTCCTCTCGGATTAATAAATAATACAGCAAAACCATTGGAGGCTAATGTTTGAAATTCATGAAAATAAGAATTAGCATACATTGCATGCGGTCCTCCATGAATCTCTACTACCATCGGATATTTTTCGCCCTCTTTAAAACCTTGTGGCTTCATTAACCACCCATGAAGCTCCCAACCATCCCGAGACACAATTTGAAGCGGCTCTGCTTCAGAGAAAGCATGAGTTTCCGCAAACTTCTTATTTATATTTGTTATTTGCTGAGTTTCGCCAGTCTCTAAATTTAATGTATATAAATCTCCGGGATGTGTAGGTGTGCTAATAGCCACTACCGCTTTTTTTAAACTGCCTCCTGTAGATAAACCATAAACATGCTGGTTATCAATAAGAGATGGATAGATAGCTCCAGAAGTATTTCCAAAATAAACAACTGTATTTCCGTGATCTGTTGCTAAAAAGGTAAAACTTTCATTGTCCTCTCCCCACAGCATACCAGGCGTTACAGTTCCCTGTTGAAAATCACCGATTGCATAATCCCCAACATTCACATCCCATTCTGGAGTTAAGCATTGTAGAGAATCCGTTTCTATCTCATACACCCATAGCTGAGATAGGGTAGCATTTTCATACTCTCTGCCGCTCCCTATTAATCCTAATCTTCTACTATCAGGAGTCCATGTTGCTTTTCCGTAATTTCCATTGCTTTCCGTAATCTTCTTCCAACTGTCTTCTTTTCTATTATAGAGATAAATATCAGAGATAAAACTGAAATCCTTTTCTTTGCTTTCATCTGCACTAATTGCTATGTATTGCCCATCAGGTGACCAGCTTTGCAAATAATAATTATTTTCTCCAGAAGTAAGTTGTGTGATTGTTTTATTCTTAATATTTAAGACAGCAATATGATCATAGCTGCCATCCCAAAAGCCCTTTCCGTCTGATTTATATTTCATATTTGTCACTTCTAGAGCAGAGAGCTTTTCCTCCTTCTCATCTGTTTTCATCTCTTTATTTTCTACTGTTTCTCCTTTTTTTAAATGGCATTGAAAAGCTATTTCTGTCCCATCAGGTGACCATACTGGATTACTCACTCCGTTCGCTAAAGAAGTAAGCTGCTCCGCTTCTCCACCTTTTTTACTTAATAAAAATAATTGATTTGTTCCAGAACGATTAGAAATAAAGACAACTTCTTCTCCAGTCGGTGACCATCTTGGAGAATGATTTCGATGTTTCCCAAACGTCCATTGCATTGTTTCAAGTGTGTTTAGATCTTTATGATAAATATTGGAATAATATTTATCAGTCTCTTTGCAAATGGAAGTGACTACATACAAACATTCTTCCCCTTTTACTTGAGGATCCACCACAGATTTTAATTCATATAAATCTTCTGCATTTATTCTTTTACTTTCTTTCACTTCCATCTTCCTTCCTTATTAAAATAATTATATATTTCGACATCTGAAATAACTTTCCCTTCTTCAGCTGCCTTTTTTCTTTTCTATATTTTATCAAAGATAGCAATTGAGCCTCGTACATTACAGAGGCAAATCTGTAACCCACCCGAAAATTGTCATTATTCACTTGAAAATAGGAAATAAAAAAGGTATGATCATAAACAGAGAACAAATGTTCTGTTTTATATTGAAGGAAAGGGGTAACGAGTATGACAAGAATTCCTGAAATAGAAAGAGATGTTATGGAAAAAGCTATTTATCTTCCTATGCTTTTAACAATACTTAATCGAGATCTGCAGGTCATCAAAATAAGTAATTTAAAATTAAAACAACCTTATATAGATTTACTCGAAAATGCAATGAAAGTAGTACAATCGGAGTTAAGAAAAACGAAGAGTTATATGTATAAGCATACAATGAAGATTCAAGAAGTAAATCGTGATGAAGCATTTACCATGTTTTTATTTATTTATAACGGCTATGAAGAATATCATAACTACTTTAACCCCCGCCTTCGGAATAAAGTTCAAGAATTATTGGAACATTATTTATACAAAAGGTTTACTATTAGCTAACAAAAACAAATAAAAAAAGTTCAATTACTATCCTGCTTTTTTTTATACATCATTTGAGCTTCTGCTAATTTTTTTTGTTTATCCACCAGTAAACTTTTATATGTTAACTTGGGATTAATACTTGCTTCATGATTATAACGCTGTAATGTTTTAAGAGAATTTGTCCGCATTATTTGATTTCTTAGGGTATAGAGCGAAACCCCTATTTCTACACTTTGCAAATTTTGAAACGTTATTCTTACCTTAGAGGCTTCTATTTTTTTGGTATCAAGAATATGATGAAGAGAAATCCATGCACAGTTGTTATTCCTAGGAGAATGAGTGGGAAAAAAATAAACGGAATTAAAATCATCTATTACAATTGGAAGTTTATGATAATAGGTCATTAGTTGGCGAGTCCCCTCCCTTCTCCCTTCATAAGAACTTCCCAGATAACCACATGTTGCTTTCACAATCATTAACGGACTAAGTTTGCATAAGAAAACATTATTATGTTCATATACCTTTGAATAGATATCGCCATTAGCTACAATAGAAGGCAAGACTGCAAGCGTATGATAATTAATATAATACTTATCGACTATTAAAAAATTTTCTTCCAACGATAAATCCTCCTTTTTTAGTAATCTTCCCCTATAATAGCACTTTTTACCTAATGAATCTTAAGACAAAATAATTTTTCAGAATATAGACATACTTTATAATCAAATTTCATAATTTTTAAAAAACAAATTGATAATTATCCATTTCTCCCATATAATATTAAAAAGGCATCAGGAGGGAAAGACAATGAATGATAAGTCCTATACTGAGTTTACAAAGTTAAGTGGCCAGAAAAAAAACACAAATACTTATGTAAAAGACCTCTATATTGAAATGTTGCTTTCTGAAATTCAATTAAATAATGAAAAAGCAAATTTGATGTCCTTGATTGATAAAGCCATTGATGAACATGACAGAGAAACATTCAACGAACTGAGCAGCGAATTTAATTTATTATGTAAGCGCTTCGGAACTTGATAATAATGGATTATTTTAAAGCCAAAGGATGTTCTTAAAGAGTCTAATCACCTACTATGATTAAATTCTTTAAGACATCCTTTATTTTTGGATTATTTTTTCTGATTTTGTAATCGAATGCTTTCTTCTTCCAGCTTACTAATTCTCTCCAGCATCGTCGGATGGCTATAGCGGAATATTTTTACCAATAAAGGTGGATTCACTTCACTCAGTCCGGTCTTTGCTAGCTTCTGAAATGTAACAATACCCGCCTCTGGATTTTCTGTTAATTCGACTGCATAATGATCAGCTCTTTTTTCCTCATATCTTGAAATGACATTAGTTAATGGATTTACAGTAAATAGCAGCATCGAAATTAATAAAAGAATTAAAGGGAAGGACTGTATATCCTCTACTTTTACAATTTTAAGTTCTGTCCCCCATCGATTTACAATCCAGTGCAGCAATTTATAAATAAAATACAAACCAAATAAAGAGGAAAATAAGGAGATGCCTATTCCTATATAAATATGTTTTTCTACATAATGAGCCATTTCATGTGCCATTACAAATAAAATTTCGTCATTATCTAATTCCTTTAAACTAGTATCCCACAGCACAATTCTTGCATTGCTCCCTATCCCTGTAACATAAGCATTTAACGCCCTCGTTTTATCTGACATATTTACTTCAAAAACATGCTCGGCTGGAATATTAGAAGCACTCGCAAGCTTCAATATCTCTGCCTCTAATTCTTTATCCTTTAAAGGGGTGAAATCATTGTATAGCGGGTCAATGACGACAGGCTGAATAAACGTGAGAAATAAAGTAAAAGGAATGGATAATACCCAGGCATAAAGCCACCACCTCTTTTGACTCTTGCTCATTAGCCAGTATAAGACGGAAACAATAAGAAACATAATGACATAATTCACCCAAAAATCAATGAATTGATCCTTCATCCAAGAAGGAAAGCTCTGGGTAGAAATATGATAGGTTTTCGATACAGAATAACTAATATAACTAAGTGGAAAGGTAATAATAAAGGCAGTTATATTCAGCCAAAATAAGTAAATAGCCGTTTGTATCGACTTATATTTCGCAGAAGCCTCTCCCCATTTTTTAAATACTTTGGAAAAACCAAATAACAAAACAAATAAGTAAAAAAGCCATTCAAATGGTGTAGAAATAAAAAACAAGAAGTTCCTTACCCGTGAATATTCCCCACTTAATACTAATTCTCTGCTATTTAAAAAGGTACTTGGATCTGCTTGGGATCCTTGATATTCAAAGGGCAAAGCTGGACTAGTATATTGAAATAAATACCAATAAAAAAACAAACCGTATAACACATAGGCAACTACTGCATAAAAGCCAATTTTTCTAGTCATAATCTCCCTCCTGCCTGCCTAGTACAACCTATTATTAATAAGTAGTCCAAAAAGAATTTTTTTAGAACTAAAAGGAGATATTTTCACTATTTATTTTGATGTAAAAAAAGCGTGTCCAGCTCTCCGTTGCACTCTTACTTTCAAAAAGGGTATAAAAAAAGCATCCAAAATAAGAAGAAACCTTCTATCATTTAAGATGCTAAAAATTATTCTTCTATATAATCAATAAATCAATTGCAGAAAATCTTCTTTTGTCACATTTCCAAAATAATGCTTTATGGAAATATCACCTAATGCCTTTTCTAATTCGGAGCGGTCATAGCGGACCCCGATCAGTCGTTTTTCAATATCTTCTACATCGCCAACTCCAAAGAAATCACCATAAATTTTGCAGTTTTTCACAATTCCTTTTACTACATCAAATCTTACATCGATTTGACCAACTGGGAAACGATGTGAATGCTGTAAATTGAATTTAGGAGATTTGCCATAATTCCAATCCCAATTTTGATATCTTTCTTTAGATAATTGATGAATTTTTTCCCAATCTTCTGCTGTTAAGACATATTCTTGAATATTCTCTTCCCCTTCAAAAAGATAGCTTAATAACAGGCTGCGAAATTCTTGAATGGATATTTTTTCTGGAAGAAATTCAGTAATGTTTGCTACTCTGCTTCTTACTGATTTAATCCCTTTGGATTCGATTTTGTCTTTTTTCACTTTTAGCGCTGACACAATATGATCCATTTCTGAATCAAATAATAATGTTCCGTGCGTAAACATTCTTCCTCTTGTAGAAAATTGTGCATTGCCAGAAATTTTTCTACCTTCAGCAAGAAGATCATTACGACCACTTAATTCAGCATTTACTCCCATGCTTTTAAGTGCTTGAACAACAGGCTCGGTGAATTTTCTAAAGTTATGAAAGCTATTCCCGTCATCTTTCGTGATAAAGCTATAGCTTAAATTACCTAAGTCATGATAGACGGCACCGCCGCCAGATAATCTTCTAACAACATGTATGCCATTTGACTCTACATAATCAGTATTAATTTCTTCTATCGTATTCTGGTTTTTCCCAATAATGATAGAAGGTTCATTTATATAAAATAAAAGATACGTTTCATTTATGTCTAAGTTTTTCAAAGCATACTCTTCAATTGCTAGATTAATGCGTGGATCTGTTATCCCTTTATTATCTATAAACAGCATAAAAAGACACCCCTTATAATTTTGTAGAATTATATCCAATTTTCCCGAATTTAATTACCCTTTTATACTATAACGAAAAAACGGGAAATAATCACTTCATTTGTACTTTTTTCATCGAATTGGCAAAGTTTAAGAAATGGAGTGATCTTTTAGACACCATATAAAAAGCTGCAACTATGTATCTTCCCCACACTCTATCAAGGTTTCGCACAATAGAGGTAACTTAAGAAGATATAAAGTTAGCAGCTTTTTCAAATTATTCTACTGTTACTTCTACTTCCTTATTTGTATAATACCGTTTGTATTTAAAAATAAAATAAACAGCTGTACCTGCAAAGAATACAAGTGGGTAAATACCAAGAATCTCTGCATTATGCCACATAAAGTCCATATCACCAGTAGAGATAACTGCTTTTAATCCAGCTACTGAATAAGACATTGGCAATAGATTGTGAATATGTTGTAAAACATTTGGTATTAACTCTAATGGGAAAGTACCCGCACTTGTTGTTAATTGGAAAATCATGATGATGACGATAATAAATCGTCCTGGGTTTCCAAATAAAGTAACCAAAAATTGAATAATCGAGAAAAACACTAAACTAGTTAGAATGGTAAATAGGATAAACAATGGTACACTTTCCACTTCCATTCCTAAGATGACTAGCAACACAAAGGAGGCAACTAAAGCCTGTAAGATTCCTACCCCAATCAAAATAATCGTTTTGCTTAAGAACCAACGAATTCCACTTTTTGGCTGTTCTTCTGGTTCTGCAAAAGAGAACACAATTGAGAGCATTAATGCACCAACAAATAGTCCTAGCGAAATGAAATATGGAGCTAAGCCAGTTCCATAGTTTGGCACATCCGATACTTTGTCTTGGTCAACTAAGATTGGTTCAGCTATCATGTCATATGTTTTTTCATCAGAATGGATGGAACTTGCTTCCTCAGCTCCGTCTGATAATTTAGACGAAAGCTCCTTGCTTCCATCTAATAAGGATGATGTTCCATTTACCAATTCTTTTGATCCATCTTTGAGCAAATTGGTTCCATCTGATAAAGCAGTCGATCCTGTTGCAAGTGTATTCATCCCTGATACTAAAGTATTTGCACCAGAAGACAATTTAGTAGAACCATCAACAGCTTTTGCGAATTCAGAAGCATACTTATTCATACCAGCCACAAATTGTTCCTGACCAGCTACCTGCTGTTTTACCCCATTTTCTAGCTGGCTGCTTCCATCACTTAACTGATTAATGCCTGTTTGCAATTGTTTTTGCCCTTTATTTAAGTCTGTTATGCCATTAGACAAGCTTGTTCCGCCGGCTGCAAGCTGGTCTGCTGCTTGACTTAACGCTTTTGTATTGGTGGCAATCGAAGAACTGCCGTCCACCAACCCTTTAAGTGCTGCTACAAGCTGCTGCTTATTTTCTTCTGGCAAACCTTGCAGCATGGGCATTATCGCATTAATTGTTTCCTGTAAGGTTGTTGCACCTTCATGCAACTGATTAGCTCCAGCAGCTAATTGTTCTGATTTATCGCTCCAGTCTGTTAAGCCTTGTGTTAAAGTATTGGAGCCTGTTTGCAGCTTATTTGTCCCTTCTATTAACGAAGGAATATTTGCTTTAACTGTGTTGATTCCATCTTTGGCTTGCGAAACACCATCAAGAATTGCCTGGTCTCCCCCTTGCAGTTTCTGTGCAGCATTATTTAATTCCCCTTGGGCTGATTGCAATTGCGTTAATCCTTGCTTTAAATCATCTGCTCCATTGGCAAGCTCTTTCACTCCATTATTAGCACTATTAACACCATCGGAAAATTGTATAGACTTTTCAGCAAGTGTTTCTAGATTTTTATACACTTCTTCTGTACCCGATTTTACTTTATCTGTTCCATCTTTTAAATCTTTTGCACCATTACTTGCTGTTTTTAAGCCGTCTGACATTTCCGTAATATTTTCAAAAATAGATTCCGCATAGGTTTCTGTCACTTCTTTACTAACACCTTGCTTTATTTTTTCAATTGCGGAATTCCCTATTTGAGAAGAAATAAAGTTATATCCTGGATTAGAAACATATTTTAGATCCAATTTTTGTGGATTATCTTCAAGTAATGTTGTCGCATTATCGGAAAAATCCTTAGGGATTTCTATCAGCATATAATACTTCTGATTTTTTAAATTTTTATAAGCAGTTTCTTTATCGACAAATTTAAAATTAAAGTCTTCGCTGTCCTTTAAATTTTCCACTAAATCTTTTCCAATATCTAATGTTTTTCCATTCATCTCTGTCCCAGTATCTTCATTCACAACGGCAACAGGCAATTTATCTAAGTTTCCATAAGGATCCCAGAAGGCCCATAAATAAATACCAGCATATAATATCGGAACAAACACAATAGCGATAACAGAGATCAGCATCATTTTATTTTTAAAAATAGAGGACAGCTCTGCCTTTAGTAAACTTTGTTTCATATAATTCCCTCCATTTTTAATCAATCATTTATCCTTTAAAAAACAATTCTAATAGCTTAGTTAAAAGAAAAACATCCTGGTTATTAACTTTAATAACTAACAGACTATTTTCTCATTTATTAAGCGGGTTTGCTAATCCATGAAATAAATGTAATTCAAAACTAGAAGCTATTTCCTCTGTAGTAAGAGGTGGATGTTGTTTCTCCCACTCAAAAATAAGCGCTAAGTATACTTTAATAATAATAAAGGATGTCAACTCTGGATTCTGGGTTTCAATCTCTCCTTTATCTATCGCTTCTTGTACACGTGTTTTCATATAATTTAAGATCGCATTTTCTAAATGGCTAATTACTTCCTTTACTTCCAGTGTACCAATTTCTCGCTGTTCTTGAAAAAGCTTAACCGTCAGATGATGCTCTTTACGGTATTCAAGCATATTCATCAGTGCACGATGGGCATTTTCCATAAACGTAGAAGAAGGATCAAATGACTCATCTGCTCTTTCCTTCATTTCTTTAATTAAATCATTAACAATTTCAAAAAAGAGCTCCTCTTTATTTTTAAAAAAAGTATAAATCGTTCCTTTTCCTACATTTGCAATTTTAGCGACATGATCCATAGTTGTTGCTTTATAACCAAACATAGAAAATGATTTAGTCGCCGCTTCTAAAATAAGCTTCCTACGATCAACAGCCAAATATTCCACCTCTTTCTTTCCATGCGAATAAAAACAGTTTCTCCAGTTATGTAGAAGAGATTTTCTCTCCAACCATTTATTCGCACTTATTCGCCATTTATGCATTCATTATTGATTCACCACAAAACTGACTAAAATAACATTTCGGTCAGTTAGTACAAAAAAGAATATATCACAGAGTTAAACCCGTTGCAACAAAAGAAACCAAGTGATTTTCGAAAAAATCACTTGGTTCCGTTTACAATATAATAACATCAACAAAAAATAATTTACGGCACTTTACCCTTTAATAGGTACTGCAATTTCTTTTAAAACCACTGTTGCTAGTGCGTCAATAAATTCCGGCTGAGCATTTGGCATTTTTGGTCGATAATAGCTTGCTCCAACTTCTTCCGTCACAACAAGGCACTCGTAATCATTGTCATATAAGACTTCTAGATGTTCCGCTACAAATCCTACTGGCACATATACAAATGCTTTATATCCATATTTCGCATGTAAATCTCTTGTTAAATCCTGGACATCTGGACCAAGCCAAGGATCTGGTGTATTTCCCGCACTTTGCCAGCCTAGATAATAAGTAGATATACCTGCTCCCTTTGCAATTAACTCTGCTGTATCCTTTAATTGGTCTGGATAAGGATCTCCATATTGAAGGATTTTTTCTGGCAAACTATGCGCAGAGACAATTAACGCTGCATTTTCGCGTTCTTCTTGTGACATTTTAGCGTATGTCTGTTTTAATTGATTAATCCAATAACGAATAAATTTGGGCTCCTTATACCAGCTTTCGATACTATGAATGGTTAAGCCCCCTAATTTTTCTGCTTCTTCTTTAGCACGATTATTATATGCCTTAATACTAAAGGTAGAGTAATGAGGGGCTAACACAATACTCACTGCTTCTTCGATTCCATCTTCATGCATCATCTTTACTGCATCTTCTACAAATGGTTCAATATGCTTCAATCCTAAATACATTTTAAATTCAATATCATCTTGTATCTCATTAAGATGTGCTTCTAAACCCTTTGCTTGTTCCATCGTAATTTTTGCTAATGGAGAAATGCCGCCAATTGCTTCGTAGCGACTTTTTAAATCTGCCAGCATTTCATCTGTCGGCTTTCTACCATGTCTAATATCTGTATAATATCTTTCAATATCTTCTTCCTTATATGGTGTACCATATGCCATAACGAGAAGCCCCATTTTTTTTCGACTCATTTTTCATTACCTCGCTTCTTTCTATTATTTTGTATCTTTTTGATTTTAGCTATCCTTAAAATCCCTTTTATTTGCCTGAGCGCTTACTACTTAGTAAGTCACCGGAATATTCATGAATAAAACCAGTCAATTTTTTCAACACAGCTGGATCTACATCTGGGAACACACCATGTCCTAAATTAAAGATAAAGCCTTGCTGCTCTATTCCCTGTTCAATGATTTGCTTTGCTTTTTCCTCAATAACACTCCATGGTGCAAGAAGTACTGCGGGATCTAAATTTCCTTGTACAGCTTTGGTTACTCCCATTTTTCTTGCTTCTGATATAGGTAAGCGCCAATCTAGCCCAACTACATCTAAGGAAAGATCATTCCATTCAAGCGCCAAATGACTCGCCCCGACTCCATGCATAATGAAAGGAACATTTTCATTCTCCAGCTCAGAAAAAATCCTATTCATGACCGGCTTTATAAATAATCGATAGTCCTCCACATTTAAAGCACCTACCCACGAATCGAATATTTGAATCGCACTAGCACCTGCATTAATTTGCGCCTTTACGTAGGTAACCACCATATTACCAAGCTTTTCCATTAAAGCATACCAAGCTTCTGGTTTAGCATACATAAACGCTTTTGTCTTATGATAGTTTTTGGATGGTCCACCTTCAATCATGTAACTAGCAAGAGTAAAAGGAGCGCCGGAAAAGCCTATTAACGGAACATTTAATTGTTCGGTTGTAAGCAGTTTAATCGTGTCAAGGACATATTTAATATCTTGCTCAGGATGTAACATACCAAGTCTTGTAATATCCTCCATTGACTGAATAGGATTCTCTATCACAGGTCCGATTCCTGATTTTATTTCCACATCAACCCCAATGGCCGGAAGCGGCGTCATAATATCTTTATATAATACTGCAGCATCGACATCATACTGATCAACCGGCAATTTCGTAACATAAGCACATAGCTCTGGCTGATGCGTTATTTCAAATAAAGAATATTTCTCTTTAATTGCTCGGTATTCAGGCTGCGAGCGGCCTGCCTGTCGCATATACCATACCGGAACATATTCAGTGGGCTGTCCTTTTGCCGCTTTAATAAATGTATCTTTCATCTGTTTATTCATCCTTTTGATGTCCACCTTTCAAAGGTATGTATTTCGTTCTATATAGTGATTAACGTTTTTTATTTATAATAATTATTAAGTTATAATATTTATAAACAATATGCAAGTAAAAAGTTTTTTAAACAAATTTTTTTATGAACAACATTTGTTTCCAAGTTATTACCATCCCAATAAAAAGGAATGCCTGTCCTAGACATCCCATTCTTTTTTTTACTATATGTAAAAATCTTCTTTCCCAATCATGCATATATTTCAATAATATATCTTTTTTACTATCTTTGCATAGATAACTTATCACTTTGTCACAATTTAGACATTTTTTACCCAAAATTAAAGGAGATTACACCTCTTTTGCTAATTATAGGCAGCGCATACAAAAAGTTAAATCATGAGAACATAAGGGAAAAGCTTTAAATGGAACTAGGCATCTCGAATAACACGGTAGTTAATGTTAATATACAAATGAGAATAGTTTAAGAGGGTTTTATCGTAACTTTCCGCTTTCTATTGTATGCTTAAAATATCCTTATGACTTGGAGGGAGATTAGTGAATATCTATCTTACTAGCGGAACCTATGATTATTTAGGGAAAAAATACGAAAGTAAGTTTTCGAATGAAACATTGTTATTAATGCAGGAAGAAGCCAGCGATCGGGCAATACTATTACACGAAAGTCAAGCTCCTTCTTTCTTCCAAGAACCAAGAAGCTATGACATTTTATTCAGTTATGGAATGTTAGAAAATAAAGGGTTTATTACCATGAATCATATTCCAGTAAGTGAAGAAAATAAACCTGTTTTCGAGCATAAGATGATGAAGTACTTTACATCTATCCCAAACAAAACAATGACAGCTATACGCTTCCTTCGTCCTGCTAAGGGAGACACCTATATCCTCTTTTGTCTATGGGAAGAAAAAGCGAATTATATAAAATGGAAACAGCAAGAAGCAAATGTAGAAGCTCCCATAGGTAAGAGTAATGAAAAAAGCTGGAATAGTTCCCAGCATTCTATCTTTAATGGAAAACCGTATTTTGTACAATTAACGATTCCAAATGAAGAAAAAGCGTAATTAATCTAGTAGCCAGCTGAACTTATGACTATCTTGTTTTAATAATGCCATTCCTATTGGCATACACAGCAGCTTGGGTTCGGTCGGCTACTGCTAATTTCGATAAGATGTTGCTTACATGTGTCTTTACTGTTTTGATTCCAATATATAGTTCTTCACTAATAGCCTGATTAGTCATTCCTTCTCCAATACACATTAATACATCTAATTCTCTTTCTGTTAGATCATCATGTGGCTTTCTTTCTGTTGCTCGCAATTTTTTCACCATCACGTTAGCAACCTTTGGCTCAATCACTGCTTCGCCAGTATAGGCTTTCTTAATTGCTTGCACGACCTCTGTAGCACTTGCTGTTTTTAATAAATAACTAAATGCGCCTGCTTCTATTGCCGGAATGACTTGTGCTTCATCATAGAAGCTTGTAATTATGATTACTTTGCAGCTAGGATACTCTTTTAAAATAGCCTTTGTTGCTTCAATACCATTCCCGTTTTCCATTAATAAATCCATTAACACAATATCCGGCTTCTCCTTTAGTACAAGCTGAACTGCCGTCTGACCACTATTTGCCTCTCCCATAATGTGAATATTGGGTTCTGTCATTAGGTAAGAAATAATTCCTTTTCTCACCATTTCATGATCATCTACTACTACCACTCTAATCATTTTCCCACCCCTTTGTTGGCACTCGAATATCAATATAAGTTCCTTCTCCCATTTTCGAACGAAGTTCCATCACACCACCAATTTCTTCACAGCGCTCTCTCATTGTCTTTAACCCATATGATGCAATTCTTTCTATCGTCGGATCAAAGCCTTTGCCATTATCACTTATATGTAGAGAAGCATATTCTTCTCGTTCTTCCAAAATGATTCTTACTTTATCTGCATGAGAATGACGAAGCACATTGGATAGGGCCTCTTGAACAATTCGAAAAAGATGTTCCTGTCCAGCCGTAGATAGACCATCTATTTCATCAATGCTTGCAGAAAAATGAAGCATTGTTTTTTCTTTCAGCTCTTGAATAAGCTTGATTATGCCATCACACAACGTATCATTGCTTAATTCAATCGGTCTTAGATGAAGCAGCAATGCTCGCATTTCCCCTTGCGCTTTTCCCGCAATCGAAACAATTTCCTGTAACTGCTGCTTGGCTAAAGCAGGATCCCGGTCAAAAATTTTATATGCAGCAGAAGACATCATATTTAATGCAAATAATTGCTGACTAACAACATCATGCAAGTCCCTCGCCAGTCGTTGTCTTTCTTCTATTACTGCGGCATTGTGGGCTGTTTGCCCGAGCGTTGTTTTTTCATTTGCTAATCTCTGCAAAGAATGAATTTGCTCTTGTTGATAATCAGCGAGCTGATTAAGTTCTTCTTTTACATCATAAACATACTCACTTGTTGCAAGCGGCATTTTTGGCGGTATTTTTCCTCTCCTTAAAGATGATATAAACCAAAATATTTCATCTAATTGTTTCTTTATTTTACCGCTCCATTTAAAAGCAAAATAAAAACCCACCACTGTTATCAGAAAAAAAAAGATGGCAGCTAAGGCAAAACTCCCTATCCAAGACGTTGCAAAATTTGGAAGTAAATAGATACTTATAAATAGCAGCAAAGAAATAATCAAACTTGTTAAAATGATATTTCGATAATATCCATAACGACTAATTGTCTGTCTCATGTTTCCCCCTTATACCTTTTGCACTGTAATATCGCCAATATCAAGCAAAATATTTAGCTTTATTTTTTTTATTGCCTCTTCATAATAGGCAGATTTATGCTCCAGACTATTTCCAATTCCCTCCTTAACCGACTGCAGAATTCGTACTTCTCCAATCTTTACTTCGGCTTGAACATAAATGGCTAGATCATCTGGAACAATAATTTTCACATCACCAATCCTCGCATGGATAAACAGCTCGGTTTCTCCTTCAGGAATAAAAGCTTTGCTAAAATCAATATAGACATCTCCTAACCCATGAGAAATTTCCATCGGTTCGACAGCCCAATTATCTGTATTATACTTAACATCTCCCATGCGAAAGGATTTCTTGGTATAACGTTTTCCGCCACTGTCATATTCAAAAGTGAACTTAGGTTTGATGAGTCCTAGTGCCATTAAAATAATAATTAATGGCCATAATTTCCAAAAATCGATAAATCTAAATTCTAATACTTGAAAACGATCCAAAAGGAGAAGAATAGAGAAAATAAGAATAAATAAGGTGAAAAATAAATTGCTTTTTCGTTTTAATGTTATTTGATAGAGCGAAAGCAGACCATAAACAAGCAGCAAAAACGGATATATTATGACAAATAATTTTTTTATTTCCAAGGAAATGACACCAATATTAACAAGTAATAAGATTACTCCTACAATAAGTAAACTAATAGAAAACATTATTTTGGAGATTGATCTTCTCAAAAACTCCCCTTCTTTCCTAGACATCTATAGATAGAATTTTTGTGAAATTCTAAAAAGCAGTCTTTTTCAACTATAAATCTATTGTACTACCTTTATGTAATTTTTTGCTCCTTCTTTCGATGTTTTTTTCTCCACCTTGAGAAGGAGTCTTTGGCACATTTTTCTTCCGGATTTTTAGAATAAATCCTTCCTCCCATTCCAAAGCAATGAAGTGAAACACACTATATTTCAAGGAGGTACCAATCACCTTTTACATACAGCTACATAATCTGTATTAACCGAATGGTGATAGATGCCTATAGCATCCTCCACTTCAAATCGGGAAAGGAGCTGGATTTATTTGGGTATCGAATTAACAGCACTTCATTGGATATATGTACTATTTATTGTCTTTATCATCGGCTTTATGGTAATGAGAAGAGATACTACCTTTATTTGTATCGTTGGAATCTTTCTATTAGCGATAACAGCGACCGGATCTTTAAGTACCTCGATTAGCAGTATTTTCAATAGTTTCATCTTTGCTATTACAGAATTGTTACCTACTATTGTTGTTATCTCTATTATTGTTGCAATGAGTAAAATTTTGACGAAAACAGGTATTAACGATGTAATGATTTCTCCCTTTTCCAAACTTATTCGTTCACCTGGACTCGCTTATTGGACGATCGGAATAGTAATGATGCTCATTTCTTTCTTTTTCTGGCCATCCCCCGCAGTAGCATTGATCGGAGCTGTTCTCTTACCAGTAGCTTTACGGGTTGGTCTGCCAGGAATTGCTGTTGCCATGGCAATGAATTTATTCGGCCATGGGATTGCATTATCAGGAGATTTTATCATCCAAGCTGCACCGAAACTTACAGCAGATGCTGCCGGCATACCTGTCGAAGACGTCATGCATGCAAGTATCCCCCTTGTCATTGTTATGGGGGTTGTAACAACTATTACTGCATTTTATTTTATTAAACGCGATATGAAAAGAGGAACACTGACTTTTGCAACTGGTGTCACCTCTATTAATAAATCAGATATTCTTCCCCAAGTAAATAAATTACTACTAAGTAGTACACAAAAGAAACTGTTCGCCATTCTGATTCCCATTCTCTATATTCTTGATGTTGTTGCAATGTTTTTATTAGATTTACAAGGGGGAGATGCTACCGCACTGGTTGGTGGAACATCCATTTTTATTCTTCTTTTAATAACATTAGTAAGCTACAAAAATAAAGGCTTGGAGAAAACAACGACTTATTTGATCGAAGGATTCCAATTTGGTTTTAAAGTATTTGGACCGGTTATTCCAATCGCTGCTTTCTTTTATTTAGGTGACTCTGGTTTTAGTACGATTATCGGGGACTTTCTCCCAAAGGAGTCCCACGGAATCGTCAATGATCTCGGTATTGCTCTTGCTTCCACTGTTCCATTAACGAAAGAAATTGGCGCCGTTACACTAACAGCTGTAGGAGTTATTACCGGCTTAGATGGTTCTGGCTTCTCTGGCATTTCATTAGCAGGTTCTATTGCAGGGTTGTTTGCCCATGCAATTGGCAGTGGAATAAGCACATTAACTGCTTTAGGGCAAATTGCTGCCATCTGGGTTGGCGGTGGAACTTTAGTCCCTTGGGCATTAATCCCGGCTGCTGCAATCTGTAATGTCGATCCATTTGAATTAGCAAGGAGAAATCTTCTTCCAGTCTGTATCGGCTTAGTAGTGACTACTATTTTTGCCATGTTCCTCATCTAACTAGCGATAGTCAGTTAAAAATTATTTTTACTGGCAAACCCAAATAATTATACGAAGATACTAATGTATGCTTCGTATATTGTTTGGGTTTTAAACCTTTTTAAAAGGAAGTTCCATGAAATTTTCTATAACTTCTTTATCATCCATTAGCTACTTAGTTTTGTTCCTGCTCCTTTTTGTTTATGAAATCGATCATAAAATGTTTCATAGAAACCTACCCATACAAACAGCCAGATCCCTCCTAATAAATAACCACCAATAACATCTGTTGGATAGTGGGCCTCTAAAGCAATTCTACTTATACCAATTAGCAAAATGAATACAAAAGCAATAACTGCCAAAATCAGCTTTCCTGCATTCCCTTTTATTTCTTTCGCTAGAATATGTGCAATAAACAAATAAAGAAGTAATCCTACCATTGCATGCCCGCTAGGAAAACTAAAACTGTCTGTCTCTAATGCTTCAGCAGCTATGGGTCTAGGTCTTGCCACTAAATCTTTCACCCACTTATTCAGTTCATTTCCTAGTCCAACACAAAAGACAAATGCTGCAATTCCTACAAAATCTTTCTTTTTCCACCAAAGAAAAAGAATAAATAGGAAAGCGATAATTCCAATGCCTATTTTATCTGCAATGGATGATATGCCTTCCCAAAAAGGAATAAAACTAGCTGGAAACAATGTATGTATAAACTGGGTTAGTTCTGTATCAAATGCTAATATTGCTTGTCCATTTACAGCTAGGATTAGCAGGATAAACAATAAGAATGACAGGATTATTAATCCCCAAGCCATTTTTGATTTTCTAATATCCATAATTCCTCCTAAATGAATTTCATTTTAACCTTATTTTAACAACATCTCTCTTATAAGGATAGGCATAATCTTTACGATACATAATAGTTTATCCGCTTTTCACCTCTCTTCTTTATTACTACATGCTATAATAAAAATATTCTAAATAGTCAAACGAGGTGGAAGATATGCTACAAATTATATGGGAACAACTAGATAACTATTATAATGAAATGGTTAAAATACGGAGATACCTTCATCAATACCCTGAATTATCATTCAAAGAGGTTAAAACAGCTCAATATATCATCTCTTTCTATGAAAAATTAGGAATTCAAGTTACAGGAAACGTCGGAGGTAATGGAGTAGTCGCAAAAATATCAGGGGGAAAACCTGGAAAAACAGTTGCGCTCCGTGCTGATTTTGACGCTCTTCCAATCCAAGATGAAAAAGATGTTGCTTATAAGTCAAAGGTTTCAGGTGTCATGCACGCCTGTGGTCATGATGGGCATACTGCAACCTTATTAATACTTGCTAAAGTAATAAATGAGTTTAAAGAAGAATTAGCAGGGAATTTTGTTTTTATTCACCAGCATGCTGAAGAATCAAATCCAGGTGGCGCAAAAGCGATGATTGAAGCAGGCTGCCTGGAAAATGTGGAGGCTATATTTGGCACTCATTTATGGGCGACACTTCCCACAGGGACTATTTCCTATAAAGCAGGACCCATGATGGCAGCAGCAGATGAATTTAAAATTAAAATCCAAGGTCAAGGGGGACATGGAGCACAGCCGCACAAAACGAAGGATTCTCTTGTTACCGCATCTCAACTGGTCCTTAACCTTCAACAAATTGTCAGCAGAAAAGTAAATCCTATCCACCATGCTGTTTTAACAGTAGGCTACCTTGAATCTGGTAATGCTTTTAATGTGATTGCTGACACAGCGATCCTAGGGGGAACAGTCCGGACGTTTGATAAAGAAACGCAATTACTTATAAAGGAAGAGCTGGAGAGAGTAATAAAAGGCACGTGCTATACAGCAAATAGTACATATGAATATGAATACGATGACGGCTATCCAGCAGTCGTTAATCACCCTGAGGAAACTTCCTTTTTAGCACATTGTGCGGAAAAGGTCCCAGGAGTGACCGTTCTAGAGGGAGAACCTGAATTAACTGGCGAGGACTTCTCTTATTATCTGCAGCATGTAAAAGGTGCCTTTTTCTTTACAGGAGCAATGCCTGATACAAATGGTCCGACTTATCCGCACCACCATCCTAAATTTGATATTAATGAAAAGGCTATGCTTATTGCCGCAAAAACATTAGGTTCTGCTGCTATTACTTATAATATTTCCTTAAGCGCTGCAAAGGCTAGTACTAACTTAAATTCATAAAATCATAAAAAAAGGAAAGAGATTCTAAACACACGAATCCTTCCTTTTTTCATTTGTTTTGTTCCTGAAAATAACGCCAGCGATAAACATTCTTAGCTGCTTCTCCCAATTGATCCATTAAATTATAATTAGCGTAGGCACCCACAGCTGCCCCAATCCCCGGCACCAATTGCAGCATTTTTACAAAATCAATAAAATCGCGATATTCCTGCTGTAGATCCTGCCAATTAAGGCTAGCAGCTCTCAGCTTTTCTTCTTCCCAATTCTCTATTATCTCTAAAACTTCTCTTCGTTTTCCTTCACTTGAAAAAGCTAGCTGAAAGATATAGAGCAAATAGATTCTTTCTTCCACTTGAGCCGTATCGTAACCATATGTGGCTGCGGCTTCCATTAAAAAGTTCATTTTAATGGAAAGCAATAAGGGAAAATCAGCCAATCCAAGCAATATCCCACCAGCCCCCGTTCCGGCACCTTCTACAACAGCAACCTTTTGAAATTGACTTATTTTTTTCGTTAACTCTTCATCTTTTCCTTGCAAAGAACGGAAGATAGGTGGATTTTTTTTCTTGATAATATTGCTGCCGGCAAGTGTTGCTTGAATCATCTGTTTAATTGCTTCCGTAAGGGTCTGATGAACTTTATCTGGTATATAAGAATTTATTTTATTTTGCGCTTTTTTGGATACTCTATTTAAAATAGAAGACCGTTTTTGGATTTTCCGTTTCCACTCTTCTACTTCTTTTAACGCTCTTTGTTCATATTCATTCATTTATCTTCCTCCTTGCTTATGCTTACGTTCCATAAAAAAAATAGTTCCTGATTTTTTGAAGTTAATTATTAAAAAAGGAGCTTCCCTTCTAATACACACTAAGGTTTAAGCTCCTCTTCTATTTATCCCTTTTTTACTTTTTTATTTATATAAAACGAAGTAAAGAAGATAATAAAAACAATATTAACTACTAAAGAAATCAAAGCATACATCCAATCTCCTTTTAAAGCAATAATTAGAGACAAAATGATTCCTTGGCAACTTAAAATCACAGCTAAGATTTGTTTAAATGATTTTTCTCTAGCAGAGGCTGCCACTGGATAAATTGTAATCCACAATTTATTATCATAGGCATTCCAAAGCGGCAGCAGCTGCAAGCCTGTTAAGAAAACAAATAATACACTTATGAATACTTGTCCAGGTCCAAAAGATAAGAAAAAGATGAAAATTCCACTTATCAATGTTAGCCGAACCGTTAAGCCGAAATAATCTCCTGCACGGACATAGGTTCTCCAGTATAAATGCGTAAATACCTTTTCTCTCGCAAAAGAAACGCGGCTGAATAATACATCTAGAAAACGTCTTCGTTTTATACGATTTCTTAAACTCGGTACCTCTGTAAACATATTGGCAAAGCGATAAAAAGAGGCTAGTCTTTTTTCATCTTGTTCAATTAAATATTCCCATTTTACGCCTTTATTGCTTGTCGCTTTCTGAAAGTATATAAGCAAGAAAGCCATAATTAGAAGAAGAGCAAGAATAAATAACGGAGACGAGTCAGCAAATAATAAATACAAAATAGCTAAATTAATCAAAAATCGTACAACACTATCTATATGATGATAACGCACATTTACATAGTATTGTATTTGCCAGCGAATCAGCAAATTAGCTCCTTTACTTATCAACAACACAATAAGTAGATACCAAAAGCGACTAAAATCACCACCGTGTACTTTTGCATATAACGGCATCAAGGCAGCAAGAATGATGACAAGCAAGTAGCCTTGAAGGACAAAACTAATCATCATGGATTGGAGAAAATACCTTTTCATTTTGGTTTCTACTGCAATTAAAAAGATCCGGTCAGCATCCTTTAAAAAAGTATAGGTTGGACTATTTGTCATAAAAAGAGTAAGGATAATGCTCATAATAAGCGCAACAGGGAAGTCATTCGAAATCGTTTTTAACCATGCTTGATAATAGAAGGCTCCAGTCCCTAGTAAAAAAACTAAAACGATGACAACATGGCCATTAAGAATATACTTTAAATATTGACTATATTCTTTCGCTGTCTGCCCAGCTCTCTCTCTCCATAACTGCTTCTCATTAAATTCAAACATGTTCTTCTTCCTTTGTAAGATAGATATAAATATCATCCAATGTTGCAGCTGGCATGTTAAAGGCTGTCCTTAATTCTTCCATGGTTCCTTGACTCTTTATTTGGCCTTCATGAATAATAATAATCCGATCACAATATCTTTCGGCTGTAGCAAGAATGTGTGTAGACATTAGAATCCCCGCTCCCCCATCCTTCATTTTCTTTAGTTGATCTAATAACGATTGAATCCCAAGCGGATCTAATCCGACAAATGGTTCATCCACTATATAGAGAGAGGGTTCCACTAGAAAAGCACACATAATCATTACCTTCTGCTTCATTCCTTTCGAAAAATGAGCCGGAAACCACTTTAGTCTTTTTTCCATGCGAAATTCTTTTAATAATATTTCCATCCGCTTTTGATAATCAGACTCTGACAAGCCGTATGCCATGGCAGTAATTCTTAAATGTTCTTCTAATGTTAATTCATCATATAAAATAGGCGTTTCAGGTACAAAGGTAAATTCCTTTCGATATGCCTCTTTATCGCCTTCAAACGTCTTGCCATTAATAAGGATTTCTCCTTTATGCGGCTCCATCAATCCAATGATATGACGAATAGTTGTACTTTTTCCAGCACCATTTAATCCGATTAAGCCAACCATTTCATTCGCATGAATAGAAAAGGAAATATCCTTTAAGACAGGATTCCGTGTATACCCTCCAGTAACATTCTTTATTTCTAACAACGCCATCTATTGTACCTCCAATATGTATTATCTATAGTTTAACAACATTCTTCCTTAAATAAAAATGATTGCACAGAAAAATTTTCATTTTCTTCGTATATAAAATCTTGTTCAGGATATTCTATTTATTGAAGGGGAGCACCAAAGAAATATTGCAGTATAACTCCAATATTAAATGAGGTGTTTGCAAAAGATTCTATACAGATTCTTTAAAAAAGCTTCCATTCGTTTATAAAAGGGGATGTTTGCCTTGCATAAGCAAGTTAGGAACAGAAGATCAGTAACACCAAGCTGCTTCATTACGAAAACAGCCTAATTCATTTCCACTTTGAAATGAGGTGTTTGTCGCAGACAGTCATCCATTCTTTATACGTTTTTGACATATAAAGACATTTTAAGGGGATGGTTCGTTTGAACAATGATCGATTTCTCTAAAGCTTAACACAATTCATTTTTTAAATGAGGTGTTTATCAAAGAGAAGAACCCTAAATAACGTTAAATAGAAGTTCTCTCCTTCATTAGAGGGTGTCCTTAAAAGGTATTCTTATTATGTATATCCATAGTAAAGAGGTTTATTCAAACTTCTCGCTTGGACAATCCATATAAGAGGATCCTTTCCAAGGCACCCTCTTCCTTTTGTTGTTCAATAAAATAGTTCCTGTGTTAAAATATTGATAATACATAATGAAGGAAGGTATTTTTATGAGTGATTGTATTTTTTGCAAAATAATTGCTGGAGAAATTCCGTCTAAAAAAGTTTTTGAAAATGAACATGTAATGGCATTCTTAGATATTAGCCAAGTTACTAAAGGACATACATTGGTGATACCAAAACAACATGTAAAGGATGTCTTTGAATTAACTCCTGAAATTGCAAGCAATCTATTTGAAGTTGTGCCAAGTATTGCTTCTGCCATTAAAGAAGCTTATGCACCAATTGGTTTAAATCTCCTTAACAACAATGGTGAAAAAGCCGGACAATCTGTTTTCCATTATCATATGCACCTTATTCCACGTTATGGAAAAGGAGATGGTTTTGGAGCTGTTTGGAAAACAAATTTTGATGGATATTCAAATGAAGAGCTGACAGAGATTGCAGAAAAAATTAATTCTAAAGTTAGATAAGTCCATTAGCTTATTTTCTTGAAAAAACTTTCTAAAAAAATTCATATTTTCAAAAGCTATTTAATAATAGTTTCGTTTTTTATTGGAATACCGCTCCCTTCCTTAAAAAACAACTACGAAGATTCTAGTATCTGGAAGGAAATATTTTTCTAATAGCATGAAAAAACAAAGCATCTTTTTGAAAAATTCTCACTTTTTCAAAAAGGTGTTTTTTTCATCTGTACAAATCAGCTGAATTTGTTAGTATAAGGGTAATCTTTTTGTCTTTAACGCTTTACTATTTGAAAAGTTAATTTAGGAGGAAAGAACGTTGAAAAGAGCATATAACTTTAATGCAGGTCCTGCAGCTTTACCAGAATGGGTTTTACACGAGGCAAAGGAGCATTGGTTAAATTTTAATGATACAGGTATGTCTTTAATGGAATTAAGTCACCGCAGCAAAGATTATGAAGCTGTACATAATGAAGCAAAGGAACTACTTACATCTCTGCTTTCTATACCAGATAATTACGAAATTCTTTTTTTACAAGGTGGAGCAAGTCTTCAATTTACAATGATACCAATGAACTTGCTTCCTAAAAGTCAAACAGCTTATTACGCTCTCACTGGAGTATGGTCAGAAAAAGCCATGAAGGAAGCCTCCAAGCTCGGTAATACGGCCATTTCAACTTCAAGTAAAAACGATAATTATACCTATATCCCTGACCATGAACAGATTAACATACCAGATGATGCAGCATATCTCCATATCACAAGCAACAATACCATTTTTGGCACCCAATGGAGCAGCTTTCCAAGCAATTTATCTGTCCCTTTAATTGCAGACATGTCGAGTGATATTTTAAGCACACCAATTGATGTTTCACAATTTGGAGTTATTTATGCTGGCGCCCAAAAAAACCTTGGCCCCTCTGGAGTAACTGTAGTGATCATTCGAAAAGATTTAATCAAAGAAGATCCTGCTTTGCCAACCATGTTAAGTTATCATACACACGCTAAAAATAATTCTTTATTCAATACCCCGCCAACTTTGGGGATATACCTTTTATCCCTTGTTCTAAAATGGGTAGAGAAACATGGTGGAGTGGAAGGTATTGCTGCCATCAATAACGAAAAAGCAAAACATTTATATGAAGTAATCGATCAAAGCAATGGTTTTTATCGCGGCCATGCAGAAAAAACAAGTCGTTCTAAAATGAATGTTACTTTTACTTTACAGTCAGAAGATCTTACAAAGGATTTTTTAAGAGAAGCAAAGGAAGCAGGATTTGTTGGTCTAAACGGGCATCGCTCTGTGGGCGGCTGCCGAGCTTCTATTTATAATGCCGTTCCCCTCGAACATGTAATAGCATTAAGTACATTTATGAAGGATTTTCAGCTCAAGTATCAACAATAAAAAGACTTTAGCTCTATAGAATTCCCTTTACAATAGTAATGATGGCTTGAATACGTTATAATGATGAAAAAAAGAGCGAGGTGTAAGCAAATGAGTGCAAAATCATTCTTATCAGGATTTTTAATTGGAGGAATCGCAGCCGGAATCACTACCTTATTAACTACTCCTTACTCGGGTAAAGAAGTAAGAAAAGCCTGCAGTGATAATGGAAAAGCTTTTCTTCAACATATTCAAGAATTAAAGTTAGATTTAAATGAGATAAAAGACTCTATTAAAACAGCTACAGTAGAAGGTAAAACGGTATTTAGTACTTTTATTGAAGATCTTAAGCTTTCTTTGGAAACATGGCGGGAAGAAGTAAAACCACATCAAGAAATACTTCAAAAAGAACTAGATGGGCTACAATCCACGATTAATGAGTTAGAAAATGATTTAAAATAATTTAATCGCTTTTACTATACAGAAAAGCTAAGAAAAAAGGAGGAATTCTAACATGAATTTCCTCTTTTTTTCTATTCGCTCATGTCCTTTCTTTTCATGTTATATTTTTTAACACATTGATGTTAATTCTTATTCGCATATAATTTTTCATCACTCATTTTTTTTGTTTTTTCTTTTTTCACTTTTACATCTCTTTTATTATAATTTAATTTTTTATTCACTTTTTTTGGGACTTTTCCCTCCTCCATTTGTTTCCTCTTTGTCTCTAATTCTTATTTTATCCTTTCATTTTTGAGAGAAAATGTATAGACAACTTCTGAATTTTTATTTCTGATATTACATTTTTATGCAATAAAGCGCTTTCTTAAAAGAAAGATTCTTATTTCTAAAAATTTTGTTAATTTTTATCTTTATTAATTTTTGTTTTATTGGCATAATGTTTATAGATAACAGAAAAGTAGGTGAATTTTGGATGGATGAAAGTCAGATTTCTATGAAGGACGCTTTACTCTTCACACAAAGAATTGGACAACTTAGTAAAGCATTATGGAAGGCGATTGAGAAGGACTGGCAAAATTGGATTAAACCATACGATTTAAACATTAATGAACACCATATACTCTGGATTGCTTATCAGCTAAATGGCGCTTCTATTTCAGATGTAGCAAATTTCGGTGTAATGCATGTCTCAACTGCATTTAATTTTTCGAAGAAATTAGAAGAAAGAGGACTACTAGAATTCTCGAAAAAAGAAAATGATAAGAGAAATACGTATATTTGCCTTACGGACAAAGGGAAAAAAGTGTTTGTTCAAATTATGGAAGAATACAATCCAAGCAACAGTTCAGCTCTATCCGCCTCCTTACCAATCAAGAATTTATATGGAAAGTTTCCGGAGCTTTTAGACATAATGACTATCGTTAAACATATTTATGGGGACAATTTCATTGAAATTTTTGAGAAATCCTTTACTAATCTTGACGATATTTTGGAAGAGGATGAAGGACATTTAAAGCAAAAAGAACCAGTATTTACTAAATAGAGATAATATTAAATTGGGGAATAGGACTCCAGGTTTGGGACAATCTAGACCGGTGGTAAAAAAGATAAGAAGGCAGATTGCTTTCTTATCTTTTTTTCGGAAAATTCAAACAAAAATACATAGAGAATAGGTTTTCTTCTTCTTAGAATTACTAAATATAAAAAATGTCATAAATTTGTATAAAGAGACTATTGATTTTTTACTCTATTCATCGTAAAGTAGCAAGGTGAGTTCGCTTGATTAAAACGCAAGATAAGGCAAAGAAAAGATATTCTTCCAATTATTAGTTATTCAAGCAAGAACGTATCATCACAAGTAACTAAAAATTTCTCCCTATGGAGGGTATTAACATGAACTGTTGGAAGACTGTCCACTTCCATAAAAAATATGGAACTCAGCGCCTATTTATTTTGTCTACTATGACAATGATTGGTTGTTTTCTGTTTCTATATGTACCAATTATAAGCTATTTTGCACATAACAAACTTTCTGACGATTACTTTTTACTATTTATGGCAATGTTTTTACTTATGTATCCATTACACAAGCTGCTTCATTTATTACCTATGCTTCATTTAGGCGATAAAATAAAAAAAACTTGGACTAAGCATTTGCAAATTTTACCAATTCTTCACATTCAAGTTAAAGAACCAATTGGTAAAATGCAGTTTCTCTTTGCTTTAATTATTCCATTTGTTATCATTAGTGGAGTATTATTTCTATCTTGTTTCCTTTTTACAAGTTATGTTCATTATTTTTTAATGCTTTTCGCTTATCATACAGGGATTTGTGTTCCTGACTTTATTCGCATAAAAAATCTATGGCATTCTCCGCGCTCTTGTTATGTAGAAGAAAATGAGGATGGATTTGAGATATTAATAAATAATGTTAGTGAATTATCGTAAAAGAAGTCTATTATTGTTTTGTCGCTCATATAATGATATAAAACTAGATGGAATGTTGATTATTCTTTCTTATCGATAGATTATAAGGAGTCATCTAAGTTCTTTCCAGAACAAAATCTCCAAGTTTATATCAAAAAAGTTTATAATACTATCTTTTTATCCTTTTATTTGATAATGTAAATAACATACAATAAATTCCGCTTATAAGGAGGGAATCAATGATGATCTCCATTTTTATTATTTTAGCTATTTTTATTTTATATAATATTAATAGACTTACAAATGCTTTGTGTTTACAAAAAGAAATTCCTGAAGAAAAGCAGCCAAAAGTTTTTCGTACAATAAATGTTCTTATTACGATTCTTTTGATTTCTTCCTATGTAGATATTCTTTTTTAACAAACTCTATTTTCATTAATTAGAGCTATGTAGAAAAGAAGCAGTGTGTAGTTGGTAAGTAACCAACTATCGTACTGCTTCTTTTTATATTCCTTCAGGTCAACTTATAGCCAAGCTGCTCCGATGATTACTAATAAGATGAATAGTACTACTAATAAAGCAAAGCCTCCACCGTAAACTCCTCCACCAGACATGAAGATTCCTCCTCTCTTTATCGTTCCAGTTGTTTTTTGGCGCATCTAGGCAACCCCCTAGTAAGATTGCCGTTTATACGCTTATAGCTTACAGCCATGCAGCGCCAACGATAACTAATAAGATAAACAATACAACGATTAAAGCAAAACCTCCGCCGTAAACGTTACCCATAGTAACACCTCCTTTAAGGTTGCTACCATTTGTTCATTCATTTCATGGTGTTTCGGTTTTTCTTATTCTTTTATTTAATAGCTTAAGAGTCCTTTTATACATGCCCCATAATGTTTGCTCATATAAATCACACTAAGGCCCTATTGGTCACATCTTAAGAAGCTAGTTCTAAATAAAAGACATTGCTGTTAGGAACATTATTATGAATAGTCCACCCTTCTTACTGTCTTTTTTTCTCTATAAACCGTAACAACCTTCTGAATTTGCTAAGAGCGAATTCTTTAGAGCTCTTTTTCAAGCTCAATTTATCATATGTATTTGCCCTAATTTCGGAACAGGACATATACCCATTTTTTATAGGGATAGAAAGGGCAAGAAGATAGGGTTTAGATTACCCGCAAAAAAAAACAAAGGATCCTATCTACAAAATCCCTCCTAAATGAACCCCTGGTTAGGAACGAATCTTATACATGTCATCCTTTGTGATATTAAATAAGTAACCCTTCAGGCCTTATTCCCACCTATCATCTTCTAATTTCCATAAGATGTCCTTATTAACTTCGACCAAGTCTTACAAGATCAAAGCAACTACTTTCTACACATAATCTGAATTTTTTGGAGATATCCAGCCGCTTTCCCTAAAAGGTGCACCGATCTTCTCTATTTCAATAATTCTAAAATATCTACGTGCCATTTAATTTTCATATACTCTTTCTTCCCTATCTCTACGTTTTTTCTCTTCTTCTAACCTTTTCATGTATACCTCTCCTTCTCGTTCAATTATTTCATTTTCTGCTGCTCTATCCTCTTTCCCGGTTTTAACCGCCATAAAGGCACTAATCGCTATTCCTCCTAATACAAGAACAACCCAAAGTGGAATTCCTAGCATTGAAAATTTCCCCTTTCTAGTAATTTCTATCTTTTATTTCATCCTATGCTAGGAAAACTAGATTATTCCCTTGAACATAATTTATCTAGCTGGAAGTTAACTATATTAAAATCTCCCAACACAAAAAGGAAGAGAACCCATGGGAACTCCTCCTTAGTTTTATTTATGGAAAGTCGGCTTATAGAAAGAACGATTTTCTAACGGAAATACTCTTTCCGTAAATTCACCTGGTTTCACTCTATCTAACACACGATCTAGCATATTCATTTTGGCGTCTAAATTGTCAATATAGTGTAAGATTTCTGCTTCCTTAATTAACGGCGCTTTCGGGCTTCCCCATTCAGGTTTCCCATGATGGGATAATACTAAGTGTTGAAGTATTACTACTTCTTCTCCTCTTATCCCTAATTCATCTGCTGCTTTTCCTATTTCATTAATCATAATAGAAATATGTCCAAGCAAATTCCCTTCCAAAGTATAAGAAGTAGAAATCGGACCAGATAATTCAATTACTTTGCCTAGATCATGAAGAATGATCCCTCCATATAGCAAATCTTTATCCAAGCTCGGATAAAGAGAGGCAATCGCCTTCGCCAAATCAAGCATACTAACAACGTGATAAGCTAATCCAGAAACAAATTCATGATGATTTTTCGTTGCTGCTGGATATTGCAAAAACGCTTCTTGATGCTTCTTTACTAAATGTCTTGTTATTCTTTGTATATTAGGATTCTGCATTTCAAAAATGTAATGTGTAATTTTACTTAACATTTCATCTGTAGTTAAGGGCGCTGTTTCAAGGAAATCAGCCAATCGAATGCCCTCTTCTCCTGATGCCACCTTAATTTGGCGAATTCTTAATTGCAGTTTTCCACGATAACTTTGAATATCTCCATTCACTTTAACAATCGTTTCCGGGCGATAGCTCTGCTCATCCATTTCTGTAGCATCCCAAAGCTTTGCTTCAATTTCTCCACTTTTATCTTGAAAAATAAGCGTCATAAACGGTTTTCCGTTACTTGCAATAGCCTTTGTTGCATTCTTTATTAATAAATATGATTCAAATTGCTCCCCAACTTCATACTGAAGTACTCCTTTTTTCTCCAACTCACTCTCTCCTTTATCTTTCTCTTTATTTAGTATAGCACGAAGTCCTTCCATCTTTATAAGCTTGTTTCTCTTTCCTCTGCTGGTAATACATGCAAGCTTTCATCGGGAAAATATTTTAGTAGATGACGGTGACAAGTAAAGAAAATCAGCTGATTTTCTTTACATTTCTGCAGTAATTGAATTACTTTTTCTGTACGTTTTTCATCAAAATTAACGAAGCTGTCATCAATAATAAACGGAAAACAAAAGCTTTTATAAAATGTTTGCGCCAAAGCAATGCGAATGGATAAGTAAAGCTGTTCGGTCGTTCCCTGGCTTAATTCCTTCGCTTCATAAAAAAGATGATGCTGACTCTCTACTAAGAACCCAGCTCCTTCTTCCTTTGGAACTATCCGAATATATTTCCCTTCCGTTAGAAAAGCAAGATTTTCCTCTGCCTGTTGCAGCATAGCAGGCAGCTGTTTTTGTTTATATTGTTCAACGGTTTTCGCTAACAGTTGTTTGGCTACAGCAAATTTTGCCCATTCTTTCACATCTTCCTTGAACTCCGACTGAGCTTGTTTAAAGGAATGCAATAAATCTGTATATGTCCCTCCGCCTTCAATTCTAGAAATGGTAAAGTTAATTGCAGCTGCCTCTTCTACGAGTTCCTGTAAGCGAGATGCTAATTTATCCATTTTCGTTTTCTTTTCCTCTAATTGCAGCTCGGGATTTAGAATTTGTTGATACAATGAAATATGTTCTTTTGATATATTAGTCATTTCTAATTGAACATTAATCGCAGCAAGTCTTTCTTTATATTTAGCTCTCTCCGTTTCCAAGATGGCTTTTTCACGAAATGCCTCTTCATCCGCAACACCTGCAAGGGAAAATAAAGCAGTCTTTTCTTCTGCATAGCGATTATACTCTGTTTGATATTTATCCAGATTCTCTGATAGGTCTGTTTGCTTTGTCCGTAATGCTTCTTTTCGATCCGTTTTCTTTTTTTCTTCCTTTAGTGCCGTTTTTAAACGGTAGCACATATTAGCAATGGTATCTTTCTCATCTTCCATAAACTGTATGAAGAAATTGCTGATCTTGCTAATAATTTCCTCACGCTCTCGATGAATCTCATCCAGTTCTTGATGATAAGAGTTTCTTTCTCTATCCTTTCCTTTCCATTCTTCAATTAATAAAAAGGCATCATATATTTGTTGTGTCGCAAGTTCATATGGAATTTTAAGTTCATCGGCCAATTGTCTTAACAACTTCTGATGGGAAAGAAAATCCCCTTCCCACTTTTCAAATCCCTCTAATACTCTCTCATAACTTTCATTTTGCTGCTCTAATTTAAATTGGAGCTGTGTGAATTTCTCTCTTCTCGTTGTATCCTCTTCAAGCCTCTGAGCTTCATAACGAGAAATGCCTTGTCCTTTTTCAAAGCTTTCGACCAACTGAGCCCGTTCTTCCTTAATAAGCACTAATCTCTTCTCTTTTTTGCTGATTTCGTTTTTAGCCAATTTTCTTCCAGACAGGAAAAATAACACATAAACAACACATACAACGATGCAAATAACGGTTATGAACCATTGCTCAAAAAACAAAGCTCCAGCTCCAGCCAGTAGAAGAAACAGCGTTAAAACACTAGTTATCATTGTATTATGCTTCAAGCGTTTCTCTTCTAACTTCCTCTGATCTTCCAATTGATTTATTTCTCTAGAAAGTAACTCTGCCTTTTCCTTGTTCCAGCTATATTGATTTTCTGTTTTTATACGTTCTTCTAATCTAGCTCTTTCTTCTTTTGGCAAGAGCTTCTGCTTATTCTCCTTTACTGCCTCTTCTAAAGATTCTAAAGCTGTTTGCTCATCCTTCAGCCGCTCGTCAAGCTCTTCTTTCTGCTCTTTTAATCTCCGTTGCTTAGAGGCTGCTTGTGCACATTGCTCTTTTATAAAGATGCTTGTATTACTTTCCCTCAATAATATTTCTTCTTCAATCGGTAGATGCAACTTACTCTTTAAACTATCAATATCTTCTTCTATCTTATTAACTTGATTTTCAACTTGCGTCTGCCGATTTTGTAATTGTTCATACACGGGGAACTTTTCTACGGCAAGTAAGATATTATTTTCAGCGATAAGAAGTTCTTCCTGTATAGGAATGCTTGCTATTTCTTTTTCCATTTCTTCCATCCGTGCTTCTATATGCCGGATTTCAGCTTCTACAGAAAGCAATTTCTCCTTCAATGCTTCCCATCTAATTAATCCATTTTGAGGAAACTTGAAGTCCTTGTAAGCAGCTAATTTTTGCTCTAACAATTCCTGCTCGCGGACCATTCCCCTAATTTTCATCCATTCTTCCAATAACCATTTTTCATGCTCTTCTTTTTTTAAATCTGCTTCTGTCAGCTGTCTTTCTTGTTCTATCTTTCTTTTCTTTGCAAGTAATTGTTCATATTGATTATTATCCTTCTCTGCACTTTTTAATTGGCTATGCTTATCTCGTAAAACTTGCAGTTTTTCATTAAGGACAGGCTTCTTCCCGCTAGGCTTATAGCGTATATCTAGTTCTTTCTGAAGCTCATTTTCTACTTTCAATAAGCGGTCAGAGCCAACAGCACCAGTGGAAAACAAAAATCGTCCCAGCTCTTCTCCTCTTAATTGCTGGACATTTTGCAATCCGTGTAAATTAAAAGAGAAGATTGATTGATAGAGAGCTTTATCGATTCCTGCTAATAGTTCATCTAAAAGCTCCTCTTGTCCTCTTCTCCCATCCTCTAAAGTAACTGTCACGTCCCCTGTAGCTTTTCCTTTTACGCGTTCGATTGTTGTTAGTCCGAATTCTGGAAAATAGATGTCTAATTTCCCGCCATATTTATGCTGCAGCTTTGGCTCATAGCGTAATTCTGTTTGCTGTTTTGTTGGGAAGCCGAATAAGATGCTATGAATAAAACTCATAATGGTCGATTTTCCTGCCTCATTTTCTCCATAAAACACATGGATGGGGGAGTTAATGGAAAACGTTATATTTTCTAGCTTTCCATATCCGTAAATCGTTATTTTCTTTAATTCCACATTAGCTGCCTCCCCTCTTCACAAGCATTGTCAGCAGTAAATCTTCTGCCTCTTCTGCTAATTCTTGTTTTTCTTCAGCTGTAAGCTCTTCTAAAAAGCGATGGGCCTTTGAATGCTGAAATAAAGGTGCAACTGCTTCATTCACTAGTTCGAAATCTTTTGTTACAGCAAATAATTCTTCATAAAATGCCGATTCCCTTAACAAATTCTCTTTTAACCATTCTATATTTTCCTGTACTTTTATCGAGTTAATCCAGACAAAGAAGTCTGCCTCTATCTCCTCTTGCTGAAGGATCTCCAATAAATCAGAAGCTAGAAAAGAGTCTTGTAAGCGCAGTTGCTCTATCTCTAGTGAAATAATGTAAGAATATTTCCTATCTCCTATTGCATCCATTTCTTTCCGACAGAGCTTGTATAAATCATCAAAGGTATGGACAGAGCTGGCATCTATTTTCACATTCTCCCAAATCACTTCCGATGTTGGGATAAATTCTAAGCTGGCATCCCCATCGCTTAGTTCCACATAGTAGCATCCCTTTACTTCTGTTTCCTTTTTATGTCTTCCTTGTATGTTTCCTGGATAGACAATCGGGGGAACAGACTCTAACAATTCCCGTTTATGGATATGTCCCAATGCCCAATAATCCATTTTTTTAGCAAGCAAATCCCTCACTTGAAAAGGAGCATAGGCACTGTGTTCAGTCGATCCCTCTAAATTGCCATGCAAAATTCCTATATGAAAATTCGCCTCATCGCTTCGTTCGTATTCATCAATTCTTCGCTCTTTAATATGTCTTGTTTCATAACTAAACCCATAGAGATTCGCCGATAAATTATGTTTCACATATTTTTTTACTGTTACCATTGATGGAAAAACATGAACATTAGGAGGCAATTCTATTTGTACCCAGCTTCCATTTAAGTGATCATGATTTCCATGTATCAGATACACTTCTATTTGCTCTTCCTCTAAGCGAAGCATTTCATTTCGAAAGCGAATTTGCGCTTTTATACTTCTATCTTCCCCATCATATATATCTCCGGCAATAATTATAAAGTCTACTTTTTTGCTGATAGCTGCATCAATAACCTTTTTAAATGCAGTAAACGTACTTTCTTTTAGTTTGTTATGTATTGTTGTAGGTAAATTTTTCAATCCAACCATGGGGCTGTCTAAATGTAGATCTGCACAATGTATAAAGGATATTCCCATACTCTCACGTCCTAAAACTATTTGCTTCTATTCTACCATGCTAAAAATACGAATGCACGTTCTTATCCTTATTTGCTGCTTGTTTTTGGATAATAAAAAATGCCCCACTTATTATGAGGCATTTTCCGAATTATTCTTTTTTCGTTAGCTGCAGGGCTTTTTTAATATCTTTATAAGAGTTAGATTTTCCGTACATAAGAACTCCGCCTTTATATACTCTTGCACCAAAAATAGCAAGAATCATAATGGTTGCCACTAAAACAACAATTCCTAAAATAGGTTCCCAAACTGGCAAATTCAGCATTCCTACTCTCATAAACATAAGCATAGGTGTAAAGAATGGGATATAAGAAGTAATTGTTACAAAAGTGGTATCAGGTGCGCTTAATCCGAACATCGCAATCATAAATCCGGCCACAATTAATAATGTCATTGGCGTTATCATTTGCTGCACATCTTCAATTCTACTTACAAGCGAACCTAGCAATGCAGCCAGAGTGGCATATAGGAAATAACCTAAAATAAAGAAGATAGCTGCATAAATAATGGTGCTTACTGGCACCTCGCTAAATCCGAGGAATCCTTCCACCGAACCTAGGCTTTCATTGCGAGTTAATGAAAAATAACCTACAAGCATCAATATCGCCAGCTGTGTTAAGCTTAATAATCCGATTCCAAGAATTTTGGCAAACATATGCTTAATTGGAGATACACTTGAAATTAAGATTTCCATTACTCGGGATGATTTTTCAGTCGCCACTTCTGTCGCTATCATATTGGCATATAGGATAACGGCAAAATATATTAAAAATAAGAGAACATAGACTAACCCTCTAGCCTGGTTTAATTCTTCTTCTGTCTTTGCATCTTTCTCAAGAGCAATTTTTTCAAAAGCAACGGGTTCATTCAATTTCGTAAGCTGCTCATTCGTTAAATTGAGTTGATTCGCTGCTAATTGACTTTTAACCATTTGAATACTGTTGGTAATATTATCAGAAATAGTTGTTTCTGCAATATCCATTGTATAATAAGTCGCTATAGGTAATTTACTTTCATCCATATCCACTATCAGTAAGCCACTATACTTTCCTTCTTCTACTTCTTGTTTAGCTGCTTCTTCACTGTCCTTATAAGCAACTAATTTTAAATCTTCATTTAACGTCTCTGTCGCCTCTTGAATTGCTGGTAATAAAGAATTGCTTTGATCAATTACGGCTACTTCCGTCTTTCCTTCATCACTAGAAAAAGTATCGATAATGGTAGTAATATTTGTTAGTGCAACCACAAATATTAAAGTAATAGCCGTTGTAATTAGAAATGATTTCGTTTTGAACTTACTTAAAAAGGTATGAAATAAGATAACCCAAAAACTATTCAAGAGAAGCACCTACCTTTTCGATAAAAATATCATTTAAAGAAGGCTCTTCTAATGCAAATTTGCGAATAAAGCCTTTTCCAACTATATCATTTAAGATTCGCTCCGCAACTTCTTCTCCTTCAATTTGCAGAGAAACACCTTCTGCTGTTTCTTTTAATTTTAATACGCCTGGATAGCGAATTAAATGTGTCAAATCAAAATCAGCATGTATGGTTACATTCTTCTTCCCAAAGCTCCTCTTAATATCCTTAAGCGAGCCATGAACAACAGGCTTTCCTTTATGCATGATACATAGATGCTGGCATAATTCCTCGACATGCTCCATCCGGTGACTAGAGAAAACAATACTTGTTCCTTTATTTTTCAAATCTACTACAGCACTTTTTAACTGCTCCACATTTACTGGGTCTAACCCACTGAATGGCTCATCTAAAATTAGTAGTTTAGGCTTATGTAAAACAGCACTAATAAATTGAATTTTTTGTTGGTTTCCTTTGGAGAGCTCCTCAACTTTTTTATCCATGTATTCAGGAACCTTAAAGCGGTTTAGCCAATATTCTAGCTCACTTAATGCTGCTTTTTTTTCCATGCCTCTAAGTCTCGCTAGATAGATAAGCTGATCTCGTACTTTTAGTTTTGGATATAGACCTCGCTCTTCCGGCAGATATCCAATATATGGACTTGTTGAGTAATTAATCGGCTTACCATCCCAAGTTATTTGTCCTGCTGTACTTTCTAATATTCCTAAAATCATGCGAAAAGTTGTCGTCTTTCCTGCTCCATTTCCTCCAAGAAAGCCGAACATTTCATTTTCAGGAATCGAAATAGATAAATCATCTACTGCTGTGAACGAACCAAATTTTTTTGTCACGTTTCTTAGCTCTAATGACACAAAATCCCCTCCTCACTCTTTTATACGAATAGAACAGTAAAAGGTTTCAATGAATATTGGCTATTATTTGTAGGAAATACAAAATGCTTAAACATTTAGTGGAATAGAACGGAGTTATGTTGATTTTCATAAAAAAAGCTGCTGTTTACTCCATTGAGTCTCTAGCAGCAGCTTTTTTCTTTAATGTGGTAAAAACACTAATTGATAAAGGAATAATACGGCAAATACGTAAACGAGTGGATGAACCGTCTTTCCCTTTCCTTTTACTAGCTTTAATAATGGATAAGAGATAAATCCAAGAGCAATTCCTGTTGCGATGCTTGATGTAAGCGGCATGCTTAGGATGACTATAAAGGCTGGGAATGCTTCATCAAACTCTGACCATTTCACATCACTTATTGCCCCCATCATCAAGCTTCCTACAATTATTAGGGCTGGAGCTGTAATAGCAGATAAACCAGAAATGCTGCTCACTAAAGGAGCAAAAAAGGCAGAAATAATAAATAAAACCGCAATTGTAACACCAGTTAAACCAGTACGGCCGCCTGCTGCAACACCTGATGTCGATTCAATAAAAGCAGTGGTTGGGCTTGTCCCAAACATTGCGCCAACAGATGTTCCAAGTGAATCAGCAAGAAGTGCCTGCCTTGCTTTTGGAAGCTTATTATTTTTTATTAATCCAGCTTGCTCAGCCACCCCAATCATCGTACCAGTGGTATCAAAAATCGTTACCAATAAAAAGGAGAAAACGACAGCGTACAATCCATGTTGAATAACATCGCCAAATGCTGAAATTGGATTGCTAATGATAAGGCCTTCTGGTAAATGCGGGCTTGCCATAATTCCATTTTCAAAGGATAAGTAACCAGTAAAGTAAGCGATAATGCTTGTTACAATCATCCCAATAAATAACGCACCTTTCATATTCAGACTAAACAGAACAATCGTAATAGCTAAACCAATAAGGGCGATTATAACAGTGGGAGACTGAAGATCTCCTAGTCCAACTAGATTTTCTGGATTGGCAACAATAATTCCCGTTTGTCTCAACCCGATAAATGCTATAAATAAACCAATACCAGCTGTTATTCCATGTTTCAAATTATCTGGAATAGCTTGAATTAACTTTTCTCTAAATGATGTTAATGACAAGATAACAAAAATAATACCGGCAACAAATACTGCAGACAGTGCTACCGTATAATCGACGTTATTATTTCCAACAACCGAAAAAGCAAAGTATGCGTTTAACCCCATACCCGGTGCAATAGCAATAGGATAGTTTGCAAATAAAGCCATCCACAATGTCCCGATAGTAGCTGCTATGATGGTTGCTAGGAATACTTGGTCAAATGGAATTCCTGCTTCTTTTAAAATTCCTGGATTGACTACTACTATGTAAACCATTGTTAAGAAAGTTGTGAATCCTGCCATTAACTCTGTTTTCACAGTTGTATTATTTTCCTTTAACTTAAACATGAAAGAACCTCCAAAAAACGAACATTTAAAAACAACATTATCTATGTTATTCGTTTTTACTGCAAAAAGCAACTATTTTTCTCGATCGAAAAATGGCAATTTAGTGAAATACCTTTATTAGTTTGACACCAGTCTTTCTTTTCCATACGAAAATAATTCACAGAAACAAAAAAAATCTACCAGAACGGAAATAGTTCTAATAGATTTTTAATGATCCTTATTTAGATGCTTCTAATGAAAAATGTTCATTTAACAAAGCAATTTTTTTATCTGTATATTCCACGAAACTTTCATTATATGTTTTAGGATGCTTGGGATTAGAGAATTGGGTAATCTTCCCCGTAACAGGATGAATAAACTTGCTGGACGCTCCACAGCCTACACCAATAACCGTCTGCAGTTCTTCCATCATCATAATATTATAGATACTTTCCTGGTTTTTCTTCGAATAGCCGACATTCTCTAAATTTCCTAGAATATTTTTCTGACGGTATAAATAGTAAGGAACATAATCATGTTTCTCTGTCCATTCTTCCGCCATCTTCATCATTTCCTGAATTTCCTCTCTATCTGCTACCTTGTATCTGGATTTATTACGCGTCATTTCAGACGCACGTTTAAATGACAGGGTATGAACAGTCAGTGATTCAGGCATTAACTCTTCTGTTTTATCAAGAGAATATTGAAATTCCTCCACACCTTCACCTGGAAGTCCAATAATTAAATCCATATTAATATTATTCATGCCATGCTTACGTGCTAAATGATATTTATCAATTGTTTCTTCTACTGTATGATGCCTGCCAATCGCTTTTAAGGTTTGTTGTGTATACGATTGGGGATTAATACTAATTCGATCGATATTGTATTTTTTTAACACTTCCAGTTTATCTGGCGTAATCGTATCCGGTCTGCCTGCTTCAACCGTGATTTCACGAATGTTTTCTACATTTGGAAAAGAATCATGCATACGCTCATAAAGCATGTCCATTTCTTCGGCTGAAATACTTGTTGGTGTCCCTCCACCATAATAGACGGTTGTTATATTAATATTTTTTTCTTTCAGCCAGTCCCCTATCTTTTCCATTTCATAATGAAGCCCGCCTAAAAAGGAGGAAACAGAGCCTTGTCGTCCATTAATGGCATACGCTGGGAACGTACAGTAAGCACATTTTGTCGGACAAAACGGAATTCCAATATAGATGCTTACTTCTTTTTTCAAATCATATAAATCAGGAATCACTGCTAGTTGGCGATCAATGATTTTCTGCATGAGCTCGATTTTTTCATCGGACATTAAATATTCCTCACGAAGAGATTGATGCGCCTCTTCTATCGGTGTTTGCTTTTGCATATGACGATGAAGAAGTTTTGTTGGGCGAATGCCCGTTAAAATCCCCCATTTCTGCACCATACCTGTATACTCTTGCAGCATTAATAAATAACTTTTGGAAATGGCTTTTTTCATTTGCTTAAATATTTCTTTATCCGTTAATTGACTAAGATCTGCATGGCCGTTACATATAGTTTCTTCTTTTAATTCCTTGAGCTTGCCTTTTACGATAAATTCATGTCCAATAATTTCTGTTTCGAACTCAACATGAAGGTCTGCCTTTTCTTCTGGTTCCCTATAAAGCACCTTTGTATCTTCAAAAAACAAATTGCCTATGTGCTCTAACGGCCTAATATAACGTTCATCTGTTAACCCTTTTATATATATTTGTTTCATCGTTATTTTTCAACTCACCTTTTATTCTGAAATATTATCATGCTTTATTTAACCAATTATACTGTAGTGTAAAAAAAATAACTAGAAAGGTCAAAAGACTTTCTGTTAGCTATTCAAAAAAAGGGAACAGGAGAAGTCTCCGTATGACTTCTCCTCTATAAAAATATAAATAATAGCTATTTTATAATATTCATCTTGCGCAAAAAATCAATGGGATGCTGTTTACGGAAATGTTCCTTGACCATATAAGCAACCCCTTCTTGATCATTAGATCTCGTTACCCAGTCAGCCGCAATTTTCAACTGATTTGGAGCATTTCCCATTGCCACACCAAGACCTACTGCTTCAATTACCTCTAAATCGTCTAAGCCGTCTCCTATGGCAACCATTTCGCTGCTCTTTATTCCAAGCTTCTCCCCTAAAAGTAACAACCCGCTTCGTTTCGATACACCAGCTGGTAAAATATCTAGACGCAGCTCATTATGTTGAACAATATGGATATTGTCAAACATCTTTTCAAGCACTTCTTTTGCATCCTGGCAGTCTTTTTTCTCTTCAAAATAAACTTCCATTTTGGGCGGACTTACTGGTTCTTCTAATAAAACATCACTTAAAACATCGACAAATTGGTGGGAATAAAAGACTGGATCTCCAGACGACAAGACCGTTTTTGCAAGCATGTTATGATGGAGTTTTGATTTGTTAGCTAGTGAGAATTTTTCATGCACTAAACGAATTTGGCATATGAATCCTTCTAAGAATCGGACAATATCTGATGTAAGGTCTTCTGCGATTCGTTTAACAAAAATAGTATCATCTTCATGATTGGCCACTAATGCTCCTTCGTGTGCCACGATGTAACTATTTAATTTCAACGCTTTTGCCACCTTTTTCGCAGAGGGCAAGCTCCTTGCGGTTACAAGCGTTACATAAATTCCCTTTTGCTGTACATATTCAATCGCCTCTTTCGTCGCTTTCGTTAAGCGCCCATTTGATTGAAGGAGAGTACCATCGATATTTAAAGCTAGTAAGCGATATATCATAAATTTCCCCCATTTCTTCGATGTATTGTCTTTATATATCATTTATGTAGAAAACAAGCATAATAGAACTTTTGAGGGAAGATTAAACAAAAGATGTATGGATTTATTCTAGTAAGATTTTGCAATGTAAGGGTTGGTTGTTAGATAGTAAAATCTAATCCATTCTGGTATCCATCTCTATGGAAAAAATTTCTTTTTACTTTTTTGAATAAAATAGGTCATTTTTTTTAAAATAATAAACGTAACACAAATTAAATTACTCAAGGAGGAAACATTCATCATGGCAAATAACAATTCAAATCAATTATTAGTTCCTGGAGTATCTCAAGCATTGGATCAAATGAAATATGAAATTGCATCAGAGTTTGGAGTAAACCTTGGAGCTGAAACTACTTCACGCGCTAACGGTTCTGTTGGTGGCGAAATCACTAAAAGATTAGTACAAATGGCTGAGCAACAACTTGGCGGCAGCAGATTCTAAGTAATAATTAAATAAATTTGGCTAAATGGAGGACGGCGCCATGCCGTCCTCTTGTTTTATAAAAATAGCAAAAAGAAACGTCATCCCGCTACAAAAAAAACCCCTACTAAAAGTAGAGGAGTTTTGCCAGTATTATTGTTGTTGAGCAGGACCATAAAGCTCTTCTAATGGTTTCATGATGATTTGGTTCAATTCACCAATTAATACGCTCATACGTTGTTCTGCTTCCATCAGTTTCGAAATACTTTCGTGTTGTTGAACAAGTGCTACTGTTTTTTGGGCTTGTTCTACTTCTTCTTGTGTAATTTCCTGACCAGACATTTGCTTTTGCTGAAGCTGTAATTGAATATTACGGAAATTATCAAACATTGCTTTCGCAGAAGGATCTCCATTTACCGTATCATACATCTTTTTCAATTCTGTATATTCATCACTTTGACGAATCGCTTTCTCTAAAGCATTAGCAGGATCATGTAAATTTACTGCCATTTAAACAACTCCTTTTCATTAACAATTGACTCCACTATAACAAACTATGCATCATAATACCAGAAATACCTCTATTTCAGAAATTCAAGAAAGCTTCTAAAAACTTATATAAGCTGTTCTTCCCATCTAATCGATAAATCTTTTTCCTATGTCTTTCACAACTCTGCTCATCTTTCATAAGATATATCAGCACCAAAATAGGCGAATATCCGTATTGCCTCTTCATAACTTGAAAACAAATGGGGAATCTGGATGACTCTGAAATTTTTGCAACTAACAAAAAAAGATGATTTTCAAAAAACATTAAAAGGATTATCTATTGCAATCAGTCCCTCTTTATTAAAATTTTTACAAGTGGATCTCCATGATGCCGTTTATGTATGTATAGCTAAAATGCTTATTCCAGTAAATGTACAAACACATTCTCTTGAAAAACAAGATATTGTTTTTAGTACAGATTTAGAAAAAAACTTGCCCATTCCTAAAGAAATCAACACCTATCTTCTGCCCTATTATCACAAGAATCAAATAATCCATTTAGGCCCTGTTATTGGTATATTAACAGAAGTGAACGACGATAAAGAGGATATTTCTTTTCCTGCTATTCAACATCTATGCAAGGAATTGACGGAAGAATTAACGCAAATAGGCGGATTCTTTTATCTGTTCGGATTACAGCATGTTCAAGATGATTTCGTTCACGGTTATTTTTTTGCTAATAACACCTGGTCTAAACAACCATTCCCTTATCCGAATGTTGTTTATAATCGCCTTCATTCGCGAAAGGCAGAGGCAAGTACTTCTTTTTTGAAGCTCAAAAAAATATTAGAAGACAAAGAAATTCCTATTTTTAATAGTAAATTTTTTTCAAAGGATGAAACATATCAACTTCTCGTTAAAGATGCAGCAGCTGCTCTCCATTTACCGGTAACGGAGCCTTTAACTGCTGAAAACTTACACTTTATGCTAAAGCATTTTCCAGTTCTCTATGTGAAACCTGTTCATGGAAGCCAAGGCAGAAATATCATTCATATTGAGTCCATTAACAATAATTCTATTGCTACCATTTCTTCTGGAAAAAAGAAAGGAAAAAGCCAGCTTTTCACGGAAGAAAAAAAACTCTGGAAATGGCTAGAACGCTATAGTAAGAGAAGATCCTATATTTGCCAGCAAGGAATAGACTTTCAAAAATGGCAAGGGCGCGCCCTTGACTTTCGTATTCTTTGCCACAAAAACTACCAAGGGAACTGGACGATAACATCTACCGTTGCTAGGATTGCCCAAAAGAATGCAATTGTTGCCAATCTTGCCCAAGGCGCAGAGATGAAGCCTGCAAAAGCTGTGTTAAATGAATTGCTGCATACAGAAAATGCAGAACAAAAATTAGAGGAATTAAAAATATTAGCAATCAAAATTGCCAATCTCCTCAATAAAAATACAGATGGATACTTAGGTGAACTTGGAATTGACATCGGTATGGATAAACAAGGACACTTATGGATCATTGAGGTAAACTCTAAACCTTCTAAGAAATTAGAGGAACATATTGAAAAAACAAGGCCATCCACAAAAGCTTTACTTGAATATTTTATTACACTTTCCTTTTCCCCTTGTTTAAAGGAGCTATCAGACGATGAATAATTTCGGGATCATGTCATTATCCCTCGACCATGAAAATCATTACATTCACCAAATCGCAAAATATGGAAGGGATTTCGGATTTACTATTTATCATTTTGTCCCTTCTACTTATCATCCCTTTACACATACCGTAAAAGGAAAACAATATATACCAGATTCAGATAGTTGGATAGAAGCAGAATTTCCAGTTCCTTCTATTCTATATGATCGCTGCTTTTATCATGATGATTCACATTCCATTCAATGCAAAAATATTATTCAGTGGCTGAAAAAACAGCCAACAATTACCTTTCTCGGCAATGGATTGCCAAACAAATGGAAACTATACCAAATATTATGCGAGTCAGAACTTTCTGCATATATTCCTGAAACTTTTCTCTTACAATCAGCCAAACAAATAAATTTTCAACACTTAAATCCCGTCATTATTAAACCAATAAATGGTTCTCAAGGAAATGGACTTTATTTTATTAGAAAGCAAAATAATGAAATCTTAGTTAGAACAGATAAAAAAGAAAAAACAATAGAAAAAATATTTTCGGATCGGGTGACTTTTAATAAATGGCTTGACCAGCTTTTAAATAGAAACGCTTATATCATGCAAGCACATCTTCCCCTTGCTAACAAAGAAGACCAGCCATTTGATATTCGTGCTTTTCTGCAAAAAAATCCAAACGAAGAATGGAACATTATCGAAAAAGGAGTCCGCATTGGCGAAAAAGGAAGAATTATTTCTAATTTAAGTGCTGGTGCGTCGATTTTCCCATTTGAAGATTGGTTTCAAACTGCTCACTTTCCATTAAAAGGCTTTCTTAAACAAGAGATGGAGGAAATTCTTACTCTCCTTCCTTCTATTTTAGAAAATTCCTTCTCTGCATTATTTGAGATTGGCGTAGATATTGGCATTTCACCAAATGGGTCGTTATGGATGCTTGATGTAAATTCAAAACCAGGGAGAAAGGTAATCATGACAGCATATCCACATCTATGTGAAAAGCTCTATAAAGCCCCAATCCTTTATGCTGCTAAACTTGCTGATGAAAAAAGGAGGAATCGAGATGAAGAAACTATATCCTATCGAAATAATCTCTAACAGCGAACATACTGTCTACTTACCAACGGACTTTGAAACAAATAAAAATTTGAAAATGATTGCATTTGGAGCCGTCAGCAAAGAAGCCACTATAAAAAAACATAAAAAATCAAAAAATATGATAGGCATTAGTTCCGATCTTTTTAAAGATTTACTACTGCCTTCCAGCAGTTCAAATGTGCACTTATTTTCAGATGACGAAACCATCTATATTGGACCACTCGTAGGCATATTCACTTCAGGCTTTTCAACAATTAAAGTTCGCCCAATCGGAGATCGTTCGATTCTATTTTCTAAACTTCTTTCTGTCCAAAAAACAGTTGGAGTCATTGCTTTCCTATTTGGAGAGCAGCATATTAATTGGGAAACAGGAACGATTCATGGACTATTTTATGAAGATGGCTGGAAATCAGTAGAGGTTCCTTTTCCTAATGTCGTTTATGACCGTATCCCAAATCGCCGAATTGAAAATCTCCACCGAATCCAGACCGTTAAAACCCGATTACAGAAAGAATATTCTATATCCTGGTATAATCCTGGCTTCTTTAACAAGCTCGATATTTATGAACGGCTTCTTCAGGATGACAGTATTTCCGATTATTTGCCTGAAACCCATGCACTCACTAATTTTTCTGTCATTGAAAGAATGCTGAGCAACTTTGGCAATGTTTATATCAAGCCTAAAAATGGAAGCCTTGGTAAGGGAATCTACCAAATACTATTTGATAAAAAGGATGGCTGCTATTATACTCGCTTTAAAGATGAGGAGCAGGGCAATCGCTTGATGAAATTTGATCATTTAGAAGGATTAATGAATCACTTATTTGAAAATCAGAATTTATCTCATTATATCGTTCAACAAGGTATTCACTTAATTCGTTCAGAAAAAAAATCAGTTGATTTCCGTGTGCATACCAATAAAAATAAAGATGGCAAATGGGAAATGACGGCAATGGCCGCAAAAATTGCAGGCACCGGCAGTGTTACCACTCATCTTAATAATGGTGGTACGGTTAAAGCAATCGAGGAATTAACCAATACAGAACTTAATTGCGAAGAAATAAGCAATAAACTATCTAAGGCTTCCTTGCAAATAAGTAAGGCCTTGGAAAAACAAATGGAAGGATATATCGGAGAAATCGGCTTTGATTTAGGATTGGACCGAAAAGGACGCGTATGGTTATTCGAAGCCAATGCAAAGCCGGGAAGAAGTATTTTTAAGCACCCTTCTCTTAGAAAATTCGATTTAGAGACACGCAGAAAATCACTCGAATACGCAGTCTTCCTAATGGATCAAAGTATTAAAAGTCTTGAGGATATCTACCAATGAATATTTATTATGATTCCGAAAAAGAATGTTGGTACACAGCCTCGCGGGACACTTACTTTTTTGGGACATCTAACATGCGCTTAGCTACTTCAAAGCCAGCTGCCAACCATGCAGCTTTCCCAATTGTCCCACACGAAAATAAGGTTGGTCCATTAATCGGAATTATGATTGCAAGAAATAAGCATAATAAATTAATTGGAAATGGAGAGCTCTTTAAACAGCTACAGGAAAAACTTCAACAACATGCAGGAGGAATTATCGTTATCTTTCCTCCTGAAAACTTACAGACAGAAAAACTAACGGGATATATATTTTGTTCCAGCAGAAACAGTTGGATAAAAGCGATTACTCCGTTACCAAACATTGTCTATAATCGTGTTCCTTTTCGAAAAACAGAGAAGCAGGAACCCTTTCAGACAGCCGTATCTTTATTGAAAGAACAAGAAATCCCCTTTTTTAACGCTTCATTTATTAATAAATGGGAGCTTCATCAATTATTTCGTGATTCTCCCTTATTAAAAGAGCATTTGCCTAAAACCATTCTTTTAAAGCAGAAAGAAGACTTTGCTGATTTTCTGCTTACGTATAAAAATATTTATTTAAAACCAGTAGAAGGCTTTAAGGGGAAAAATATTTACCGTATCAGATTAAAACAAAACGATTCTATCCATGTCAGTACAACCGAGGAGACCAAATACTACTCTACTTTAAATCAAGTCTGGGAACAGTATCAGCAAGATTGGCTCCAAAGACAGTATTTGCTCCAAGAAGAAATTGACGGAGCTTTATACAATGGAAATCGCTATGATTTTCGCCTATTAGTTACCTTTGAAGAAAATCACTATGTCCTTACTGGGGTGGGGGTGAGACAATCAACCCAGCAGAATGTTACAACCCATATACCTTCCGGCGGAAAATTACTTTCCTATCAGGAAGTACAACAAAAAGAGCATGACTTATTTTTCCAAAAAATAGTTGATCACTGTGGAATCTTGTTAACGCAAAAATATGGTTTTACCGGAGAATTTTCCATCGACGCCTGTGTTGATAAGAATGGCCGGTATTATCTTTTCGAGATTAATGCCAAACCAATGTTATTTGACGAAAAAGAAATTGAAGAAAAACGATGCCAGCAGCTAATAAAGCTTTTTTATTCATTAACTAATTTCCCCTTTCAGAATAAATCGCAGGAGATGACCCATCCTAAAACTTAGGAGGGATTATCATGAAAAAAGCTAAAAAAGATCTCGCATACGAGGGAAAAGAAAAAGCTTATTTAGATATTGATCGAATCATAAATGAAGGGTTAGCAGGTGGAGCAGTAATAAATAGAGAAAATAACACAAATATGGAGGAAGCAAGAGAACTACCGGAAGAAGAACCCCCTCATCTAATCGAATAAACTGTTTAGGCATCCCCTCCTTTCGCTTATTATTGGCAAAGGGGATGCTTTTTTGCTTTCATTCGATTGATTTTAAGATTTTGTCAGCTAATGTGACGGATTTTCCAGCCAGATTTTTGTTTTATCACTCAAATCTGTGGGCTTTTCAGCCAAACTTTTGGTTTATCAGCCAAACTTTTATTTTATCAGCCAAAACATCACTCTTTTCAGCCAAACTTTTATTTTATCCACCAAAACACCGGACTTTTCAGCCAAACTCCCCTTTTATCAGCCAAAACACCACTCTTTTCAGCCAAACTCCCCTTTTATCAGCCAAAACACCACTCTTTTCAGCCAAACTTCCTCACCATAAACCATCATCATCACTTGCCCCTTTTCTATAAAACGGTATAGAATAAAATTATGAAAAAATTTCGGAGGGATCCATCTATTGAAGCATAAATTATTAGCCTATTATAAACATAGTTTGGAGCAAGCAGCCCCCCCCTCACCATCACAGCTTTCCGATTACTATTGGTTCAAGGTTGATTTTCAAGATGATTGGATTGGGATTCAAAAACAGGAGATTGATGGCTCTCAGCTAGAATTATTGAAAGCTTGCTATGATTTTTTCCAACCAGATGAAACTCTAGAAAAGGAAGAATATGCTTGGAATCAATATCTATATTTTAACGGAGAACAGCCCTCTTTCAAAAATATGGAGACAGTACGTTTTATCCAGTTTCATATTAAAGGTGATACGGCTTCTATTGAAAGAAAATTAATTGAATCGGCATTTGATGGTTTTATTCATGAAAATAGTCTTATCATTTGGAACGGCTCCAATGAAGGGGCTGTAATAGAGCAAAATGCACAATATTTAGAGGAGGAAGATTTCACCGCTCTTGCACAAGCTTTGCAATCCGATTTCTTTTTTTCCATTTGCTTTTACATGGGAAAAGAGCTGAAACTTAATAGTTCTATTCCGGTTATTTTTGGACAAGAACGAAACTTATTTTCAAAGGGTTTAGCATTTATGCCGAAATCCACCGTTCTTAGCTTAGAAACGATTCTTCCTAACCTGTTAATCAGCAGACTGAAGGAAGACGAACTTGATTTATTTAAAGAATGGTTTTCCATTTTTGAAGAAGACAAAGAATTACTGCTTACCATCAAAACATTTATTGAAAATAATGGACACAGCACTAATACAGCAAAACAATTGTTTATCCATCGCAATACCTTACAATACCGACTTGATAAGTTTACAGAAAAAACAGGTTTGAACCTAAAGAATTATCATTCCTATATCACCACCTATCTTGCCTGCCTATTCTACACTAGCGGGAAGTAGCTCATAAAGCCATTATTGGCTTTTTTTATGGAGAAATTTCTATACAAGTTCTTAGGCATTTTGCTCAAAACTCTGTAAGCGTTTTTCATGCATTTCGCCAATTTGAAAACGGTATCAAAAATGGTAAAGTAGAATTATCAAATTGGTAGGGGGAAAACAAAATGGCAGAACTAGTGTTAAAGAATATTTATAAAATCTATGATGAAAAAGTAGAAGCGGTTAAAGATTTTAATTTACACATTCAGGATAAAGAATTTATCGTATTTGTTGGTCCTTCTGGTTGCGGTAAGTCTACAACTCTACGTATGATTGCTGGTCTTGAAGATATTTCAAAAGGTGATTTCTATATTGATGAGTTACGTGTGAATGATGTTGCACCAAAAGATCGTGATATCGCGATGGTTTTCCAAAACTACGCTCTATACCCACATATGACAGTTTATGATAATATGGCATTTGGTTTAAAGCTTCGTAAATTCCCTAAAGCGGAAATTGAAGAAAGAGTAAATAACGCTGCAAGAATTTTAGGATTAGAAGAATATTTAAAAAGAAAACCAAAAGCATTATCCGGTGGACAACGTCAAAGGGTCGCACTAGGCCGTGCTATTGTTCGTGATGCAAAAGTATTCTTAATGGATGAGCCATTATCAAACTTAGATGCTAAATTACGTGTGCAAATGCGTGCTGAAATTTCAAAGCTTCACCAAAGACTGCAAACTACTACTATTTATGTAACGCATGACCAAACAGAAGCAATGACAATGGCTTCAAGACTTGTTGTTATGAAGGACGGAGTTATCCAACAAGTTGGTGCTCCAAAAGAAGTCTATGAGAAACCTGAAAATGTTTTCGTTGGCGGATTCATTGGTTCACCAGCAATGAACTTCTTTGAAGGAAAAGTAGTAGACAATAAATTAGTACTCGGCGATAATGCTTTCATTATTCCAGAAGGAAAATTAAAGACATTACGTGAACAAAATTATATCGGTAAAGAAGTTATTTTTGGTATCCGACCAGAAGATATTCACGATGAATTGGTATTCTTAAATAGTTCAGAAAATACAAGTTTTGATGCGAAAGTAGAAGTGTTTGAATTAACAGGTGCAGAAAGTCTTGTATATTCTACTCTTTCTGGAAAGGAATTTGTTGCTCGCTTAGATTCTAGAGCAGACCTTCAAGCTGGGCAATCTGTAAAATTAGCACTTGATATGAATAAAGGTCACTTCTTTGATAAAGAAACAGAACTTCGTATTCGTTAATAAAAAACTTAAATTCAAAGCTTACCTTGCTGATGCATGGTAAGCTTTTATTAATGGTTAGCCTCTATTCCTGGATAAACAATACCTCTTCTTGTCCACATTGTGGACAAAGCACAAGATGGGGACATAAATGTGATGATAAATCCTGATAGCCGTTTTCTAGCTTCATTTGATCAATCGGCATATAGGCACTATAGTCATCATAATAATCCATCACTCTGCCCTTGTCTTCTATGCGATAACCACAATTAGAGCAAGTTCTTTCTAAACTTTCCAAGCCATTACAGATAGGACAAATGGAGCCCATTTCAAATCCACCTCTCTTGATTCCGCCCCTAAAATCATCTTTTTTATGCGTTAAATTTATTCTTACCTTTAGTTTCTCTATTGATTTAGAAACTATCCAGCAGGAATAAAAGGAATTAATTTCCTTGATTTTTTCTAGAATAAGATAATGAAATCCAACCATAATAATAGTACAAGCAGCAACCAAGGTAAGAGCAAACATAAGCATCTATCACTTTCCATGATTATTGGGTTATACCTAGTGGTAGTAAGATATATCTTACAGACTGGTGCAATTCCAGTTAACCCAACCAAAAAAACAACTAGAAGGAGCTGGAACACAATGGCAAACAACAATTCTTCAAATCAACTTTTAGTACCAGGAGTATCTCAAGCTCTAGACCAAATGAAATACGAAATTGCATCTGAATTTGGTGTAAACCTTGGTGCAGAAACAACTTCTCGCGCTAACGGATCTGTTGGTGGAGAAATCACAAAACGCTTAGTACAAATGGCTGAAAAGCAACTAGGTGGATTTCAAGGCTAATTGAAAATTTAATATAATGGCTAGAGCCCTCCTAATTTTAGGGGGGCTTGCTTTATTTAGTGTATAACCACTTTATCGCATGGAGAAATTGTTGAATAAAGTACTCTCTTTTATGATCCGCATTTTCTCCCAGAATAAATTGATATTGTTCCTTTGGCAGTTTTTTAAAAAATACTTCATTTACCAGCAAAACATTTTCAACCATATACCTTTGGATATTCCCCTTGCTCTTTCCCTCGTCCTCACCAACATACAAAAAAACACTATTCTCCTTCTGCATCTCATTTTTTTGTACATAGGAAAGGCTGTGCGGATACCATAGTGACGGGGAAAGGAGCCCAAATTTAGAAAAATAGTCAGCAAAGTCATACATGGCATATAAAGAAATCAGCCCTCCTAAGGAGGCTCCTATCATTCCTGTGTTTTGTCGATCTGCTTTTGTTTGAAACATTGTATCAATATATGGTTTAATCGTTTGCGTAACAAAGGATAAATAGGCTTTTCCTTCCCCCTTAAATGGAGGCAAAGTGGGATTAAGACTAGGTGAATACCAAGGCGTATACTCATTAAGCCTCTCCTTTGGTTCAATTCCTACAAGTATTACTTCCTCTGCTATATCTAAAGAGAATAATTCTTCTAATTCATGTAAGATAGGATGAAAAAGATTTCCTCCATCATGAACATAGATTACTGGAAAACTACTTGATAATTTATTATAAGAAGGTGGCAGGTAGATACTCAAAGTTCGAGTTTGTATCTGGACCTCCCTTAACGTTCCCCTCATTTTCCTACTTCTGTGACCATCCATTTATCTACCTCTACACTTTAGCTTTTACTAATAAATAAACAAAATAAGGTGCGCCAATTATACTTAAAATTATCCCAGCTGAAATTTCTGCAGGTGCGACAATTGTTCTGCCGATAAAATCTGCTATTAACATGAAGAGGCTGCCAATTAACCCACAAACTATCATAGAATTTCGATGTTTTAATCCAACTAACAGTCTTGCCATATGTGGAGACATTAGTCCAATAAAACCTATGCTCCCTGAAACAGACACACATGCTCCAATCATGCCAACAGCACATAATAATAATAGCCATTTTTCTTTTTCCACTTTTACTCCTAAACCAATCATTACTGTTTCTTGCAATTGAAATAAATCAAGTGAGTACGCCTTTCGAATAATAAATGGAATGATTAGTAAAAACCATGGTAACATTGCAAGAATAAATAACCAATTGGCATTATAAATACTTCCAGTCAGCCATACTGCTGCCATTTCAAAATCCTGTGCTTTCATTTTTAAGGACATATACATGGCCAAAGAACCAAACCCAGAATTTATGGCTATTCCAGTTAAAATGAGTTTTTGCGAGTTCAGTCTTTCTCTATCTTTTGCTAATAAAAAAATTACAAATGCAGCAATAAATCCTCCAACTAAGCCAATAAGCGGCATACTTAACACAATCCATAAGCTATCCTTATTAAGATTAAGCACTCCTTGAAAGAAAAACATATAGGCAACAATCGCAGCTCCGGCTCCACTGTTAATTCCTAATATTCCAGGATCCGCAAGACCATTTTTCGTTATACTCTGCAGGATAGAACCTGCAATCCCCAATCCGAAGCCAACAAAAATGGCCAAAATAATTCTAGGCAGACGGAACTCAAATATAACTAGATCCGTATTAGCATCAGGATGATAACGAAAAATACTCCTTCCTATATCTTGAAAAGAAAGAATATATTCTCCTTTGGATAAACTAATGATCATGATGATGAGACATAAAGCAATTAATACATAGATCGATACATAGGTTCTTTTTCTTTCATTATCCACGTTGAGTATTCCCTCCTCCCTTTGTCTTTATTAAATACAAGAAGAAAGGAACACCTAAGAAGGCTGTTACGATTCCAATTGGCGATTCAAAAGGGTAATTAATGAAGCGACTGAGAGTATCACATATAACGAGAAATATGGCCCCTATAATTCCAGAGCATGGAATTATTTTTCGATAGTCAACTCCAACTATCATTCTTGTAATATGGGGAATAATTAAACCGACGAAACCTATTTTTCCCGCCAGCGAAACAGAGATCCCCGTCATCACTACAACTGCTGTCATCGTTAAAAGTTGAATAATGAATGTTTTCTGACCAAGGGATGTAGCAATTTCTTTTCCTAACGATAAAATAGCAATCGATTTGGAAAGCGATAATGCCAAAACAATTCCAATAATGGCTATAGGAAAGCAAATAAGCAATAGATCATTATTAAGCTGGTGCAAGCGGGCATTATACCAGAAGCTCATATTTTGGGATACTTGAAAATAGGAGGCAATGGCAGAAGATAAACTGCTTAAAAAAGATCCAAAAACGGTGCCTATAATAGCAAGTCTTAAAGGAGAAAAACCATTCTTCACAACGGAAGCTAAACCTAAAACTAAGAAAACACCTAAGGCAGATCCGAGAAAAGAAAAAGCAACCATTTGAAAGGAGTTCAATCCTGGAAAAAATACAAAAGCAAGTGTTATCATAAATGCTGCACCATCCGAAACTCCCATTATGGACGGCGATGCTAAATAATTCCTTGTCATTCCCTGCATCATAGCTCCGGACATTGCCAAAAGGCCGCCTATTAATAATGTTCCTGCTGCTCTAGGAAATCTGGCTGTCCGGATAATGGTATGCTCCACATTTTCTGCATCAAAATTAAAAAAGGCATCAAAGACTTCCTTTAATGAAATATTCATTGTCCCTAACGAAATAGATAAAAGAATAACTGCAATACATAAAAAAGGCGCACTATATATAATCGCATATGCTCTTACTGTCTCTTTATCCAAATTTGACATCACCTGATCGAATGAACCTCCTTTCAAAAAAAGACCCCCACCAAGATGGAGAAATGAGGTGGGGATAATTCCGTTTCCTTGTTCGCTCTCTTATTTAAATAAATCGGCAAAAGCTTTAAGAAAAGTTGTTTTACTCCATGCAGTTCCCCCAGCTGCCAATGGATCGACTACATTTTCATACACTTGATTATTTTTAACAGCATCAAGGCTCTTCCAAATAGAATTATTCTCTAAATCAGCTAATGCTGTTGGACTATCGGTGTTTTCTGTTTCCTCAAACTGAATAAATAAGTAATCTGGATTCATTTCCGCTAATTTCTCTAATGAAATCATTTCCTGTGCTTTTGCTTTTTTTACTTCTTCAGGAACATCAAGGCCAAGGTCTCCATATAGAACGGGGTTAAAATATACCGTTTCAGGATAAATATATAAGCTGCCTCCTCTTAATCTCAGCATAACAACTTTTTTCTCAGCCAGCTTATCTTGAATGCCTTCTTTTGTCTCTGTAACGTTTTTTTCATAATCCGCAATGATTGTTTCTGCCTTTTCTGTTTTATTTGTCAATTGCCCTAGTAATATTAAATTAGCTTTCCAGTTTGTTGAAATGTGAGAAACAGGAATCATTGGTGCAACTTTATTTAGGTTGTCCGCCACCTCTGGTTGAAATTTACTTGTGCCCAGAATAACATCTGGTTTTAGCTGCAAGAGCTTTTCTACACTTGGCTGCATTTTTTCGCCAATTTGCTCTGCTTCCGACATCGAGTCGCCTAGATAAGCAGGGAATTTTCCAGCTGTTGCAATGGCACCTGCTGGTTTAATCCCCAGCATCGCTGCATCTTCCATCGCTTCTTGGCTTGCTGTTACAATTGTCTCCACTTTTGCAGGAATTTTGTATTTTTCCCCTAAATAGGTAACCTCTTGAGTCGTACTTTGTCCGTCCCCTTTACTATCTTTTATCGATGAAGATGTATTTTTTTCTCCCGTTTGACTACAAGCTGTTAATAATAAAAAAGCCGCTAGGAAAATAAAAAATAAATTCTTTTTCATATACTCTCTTTCCTTTCTCTATATAACCCTAATTGAGATTGATAACCTTTATCAATTAGAATTATACTGAAAAAAGCTCTGATTATAACATGGATAATTTCCGCTAATATGCTTGTACTTTTTCCTTTTCTATCATCAGCTCTCGGAGATTATCAAGAACTCTTAAATGGGAACTTGCAGAATACTCATTCCATGGATCTGAATGGATAAAAGCAACTTTCCTATTTTTAACTGCTGCTATACAATTCCATTCTATTGAGCATTTCAATTTGTCCCAAGCGTCAATTGTCTCCATATCCTGGCGAATATTAACAAATAAAAAAGTTGGATTTAAGCTTACTAAGTCAGAAAGTGTAATGGCTTCGCTTAATTGAATATCTTCTTCAGGCTGTGCTGACGTAAATCCTAAATCTTTATACACAAGCTCAATAGCTGTTCTAGAACGATTGAGGACTATTGTATTTTTAAATAGGCTTACTACTAACACAGCTTCGTTCTGCAATGATTCCTTCAATAACTTTCTTGTTTCCTTTACTTTATCTTCATATATTTTTAAAAAGTTTTCTGCGTCTGTTTCGCAATTAATATAGGTCGCTATTTCTAACAATTGGTTTTTCCAACTGCTATTTTTGAATGAATAATAATAGACTGGTGCAATTTTTTCGAGTTCCTGCTTCTCTTCAGCTGATATGTCATCCTTCGCGATTATTTTATCTAGTTTCACTGCAGACAGTTTTTGTATGTTGTTTTCCCATTCTGAATGAATCTTGTAGGTATTTAAATGGATAAGAATATCATCTCGAAAATTCTGATAATAATAATTGGTCCATTTAGGATGCAGTGGAGCTGCATAGGGAATTATCTGAAGTGCAAGTAAATGACCGGTAGTCGAAAAATCATAAGATGCAATCTTCACCTCTCGCTTCTTCCTATAAATCGTTGGCGGTATTCCAACGATTTTTTTGAACACTCTACTTAAATAAAATTCATCCGCATAACCAACGCTTGCTGCAATCACTCGCAAGCTATTCGATGTTTTGATTAGTAATTCTTTTGCCCCGCGTATACGGATTTCTGTTAAAAAATCCTGCACACCTATTCCATACTCTTTTTTAAAAAGCTGGGAGTAGTATTTAGGGCTTAGCCCCGCTCTTTTTGCTAATAAAGCGGTAGAAATCGCATCAGCATAATGCTTCTCCATATATCTTTTGGTTTCTTCTATCGCAATCATTGTATCTTTTGGAATTTTTTGCTGTTGATTGGTCACAAAATAATGAAATATCATCGAACGTTTTGCCTTTTTTAGAAAATGATTATTTATTGATTCATCTTGTTCTAATTTGAACAGGTCCTCCATTATAGGCTGAATTGTGTCAGCTGACTGAAAAACAAATGATTTCAAGATACTTTTCTCATTCTTTAACACTACTTTTGTATATGTATCCCTATTTATCGCTTTCTTTTGATACAATTGAAATGGCAGCAAATAATAGTCAGCACTGCAAGTTTTTTTAAATTGAAGTTGATAGGTGCTATCCGCTGGAATAAATAAAAGATCCCCTTTACTGAAGAGAAACTTATCGATATCAATCGATAGCATCCCTTCTCCCCTATTAATATAAATAAATAGATAACTAGTTGATAAAACTCGCTCTATCTTCTTGTCATATAATCGTTCTATACGGCCATAGTCTATTTCCATACTCTCCCAGTTATGAATCATCTCATTTTCCTCTCTTGTTATTTTCTTTATTTATATGTACAATATATTAACCTAATTAATATTGATAATCATTATCACTTATTTTACCAAATTATTGCATAGAAAGAAATAGGTGGCGATATTCTTGATGAAATGGAAAGAAAGCTTTTATATTCCCAATACAGAAATTTGGACATATTCTATTGATGAGACAAAAAAATATAAACTCTTTGTCTATATCCCAAATATCCCCGTTCCTGAAGATGGATTTCCTGTCCTCTATCTTTTGGACGGCAACGCTAATTTTGGTAGTTATGTAGAAGCGGTACGCTTGCAGACTAGAACACGAGAAAAAACCGGATTACATCCTGCTGTTATCATTGGTATAGGCTATGAAACTACTGAACCTTATAGTGAGGAAAGATATTTCGACTTTACTTTTCATGCAGACCAGACACAGCTTCCTAAAAATCCAACTGGCACACAATGGCCTCCTCTTGGCGGCGGCAGACAATTTCTTTCCTTTATCGAACAGAAATTAAAGCCATTAGTAGCGCAAAACATTCCAATAAACACAAAAAAGCAAATGATTGCTGGTCATTCACTCGGAGGTCTTTTTGTTCTTTATACACTCTTCACCGTCCCTTCTTCGTTTCAATATTATCTGGCAAGCAGCCCATCCATCCATTGGAACGAAGAGCAGCTATTAAAAGAGCTAGACTTCTTTCCCAAAAGGCTAAACAATCTAGACACAAATAAATTGCTGCTTACCGTTGGAGAAAAAGAGAAATCACATTTTACACAAATGCATCAAAAGGCAATTACTCTCTCTGAGAAATTGCAGTATTATCATTCTCCTTCCTTCCAGCATATTTTTCATGAATTTAAAGAAGAAGATCATCTTACTGTATTACTGCCATTAATCAATAAAACGATACGTTTTATAAATGATAAATGAATTTTACTAAAAAAGGTTTTAAAGCAATCAGGTGGGCTAATCCCTTTTTTGGAGGTTAAATCGGATAGAAGAGATGGAGGCGTGGTTATTATCAAAATAAAAATGAACTTAAATACGGAAGAAGTGAATGTACAGAAGGTACAGACTTTATGGCCTTTAAAACAAAATGTCTATAAATAGCGCAAATAAAATTTATACCATTTTGTTTAAACTGCGGAGAAGTCAATTTAATCCGTTTTGATATCGCTATTTTTATAAAAATAGCATACTAAGTTAAGGAAGTCTTCCCATAACTAAAAAATGGTACTAGCATTTGCAAAATAATAGAATAGTTAAAGTTTACAGCAAAAAAACACCCGAGGCTTGCCATATAAAACGAATGAGGCAAATCTCGGGTGTTCCTATTTCTCCACAATAATTAACTTTTCCTAACTTACTAAACTTGCCCCTTGCTGCAACTGATACATCTGATAATACTTGCCCTTTCTTGCCATTAATTCGTCATGGTTCCCTTTTTCTACTATCTCCCCATGATCAAGGACAAGTATTTGATCCGCATTGCGAATCGTTGATAAACGATGGGCTATAATAAAAGTCGTTCTGCCTTCTTTTAGGACTTCCATTGCATGTTGAATTATTTGTTCTGTTTCTGTATCAATACTGCTTGTTGCTTCATCTAGAATTAGGATTGCTGGATCAAAGGCCAGAGCTCTTGCAAAGGAAATGAGCTGTCTTTGTCCGCTGGATAAAGTACTTCCCTTTTCTATCACAGGCTCATCATATCCTTTTTCTAAATGCTTTAATACTCTATCTGCCCCAACATCCTTCAATGCTTTCTCCACAGCTTCTCGTGAAATAGAAGGATCGTTTAAGGTTACATTGGACGCGATAGTTCCTGTAAATAGAAAAGGATCTTGGAGAACAATTCCCATATATTTACGAAGATCTTGCTTTGAAAATGACATAATATCTTTTCCATCTATCTTAATCTTTCCTGATTGAATATCATAAAAACGGAATAAAAGATTCATAATCGAGCTTTTTCCAGATCCCGTATGACCAACCAATGCAACTGTTTCACCTTGTTTTGCTTCAAAGGAAATATTCTTTAACACATAGTCGTTATCTTTATAGGCAAAGTTAACTTGATCAAAGGTGACATTTCCTTTATATCTTTCTAATGTAACATCTTTCACATCTATTCCATCTTCATCCAATAATTCAAATACTCGTTCCCCTGCAACAAGTGCTTGTTCTAAATTGGCCAATTGATTGACAATACCTTGTACTGGCTGGAATAGTCGGTTTATATAATCAACAAAGGCATAGAGCATTCCAAGAGAAAGTGCTGTAGCTGCTGATAAAGACTGACCAGCAACATACCAGATGAAAACAACAAATACGATGTTTCTTAACACGTTCACTAAGTTATGGGAAGTAAGACTGTTTAATCGAAGCATCTTATTTTGATAGCGAAAATGCTCGTTATTTAAATTCTCAAATTCTTTTCTCGTTTGTTTTTCTTTGCTAAACGCCTGAATGATATGCATCCCTTGAATAGATTCATTAACCATTCCATTAATATCACTAATTTTCGCTCGAATAACATGATTGTATCGGGAAGCAAATTTGCGATATCCGATCATCCATATATATAAAATCGGCAGTAAAATTAAACATATTGCCGCAAGTGGTGGATTTAAGATAAATAAGGCAATATAGATTCCAATAATATTAATTCCACTAGAGAAGAAGTTGGATAGGACTGTTACATATAGTTCCCTAATTGCTTCTGTATCGTTTGTTACTCTAGCAACTACTTTACCTGCAGGAAGATTATCGAAATATTTGATAGGCAACCGCTGAATTTGGGCAAATACATCTTCGCGCATTTTCTGAATAATTCGGTTGGCTGACTTTTGTAATAAATAGTGCTGGCCATATTGGAAAATGGCAGAAATAATGACTAATCCAAAATAAAAAGATAACAGCTTTAAAATAGGCGTAATCTCGGGTTTATAGAAATCAAATACTTCCGCATTTGATAACAGCGTGGCAGGATATGTTTCTACGTCTGTCCCTTTTCTTATAGTCAATGTTCCGTCATGAAACTCGCGACTTCCATCAAATGAAATCTTCCCTTCCACAAAAAGAAATTGTCTTCCCACTTGGAGGATTCTTACTTCTGCAAGCTTTTCTTCATCGGAATCAAGATACGCTGCTTTTTTGTAGAAATTCCCCTTATATTTTACTGCCTCTTTTGTTGGTTCTGTTTGATACCATTGTGATTCAATCCCCGTTATATGATCATCAATTACCTTTTTAGCAACAAATGGACCAGCCAGATCGGCGATAACAGCAATTGTCAGCATGATTAACGCAGCAATAATAATACCTTTGAATTTTAATGCATATTGAAATAATCGTTTACCAGTAGTCATGCTTTCACCTCCGCTTCATCTGCCTCCACTTTTGTCTGTTGCGTTATATATTGTTCCTTATACCAGCCATTTTGTTTCATTAACTCCTCATGTGTTCCATGTTCTGCAATATGGCCATCTTCCATCACAATAATATGATCGGCATGCTGAACAGCAGTCATTCGATGAGTCGAAATAATCGTTGTTTTTGCTTGTCGTTCTTTCTTTATATTCGTGATAATTTTTTGTTCTGTTTTTGCATCTACCGCTGATAAAGAATCATCTAGAATGAGAATTTCTGGTTTACGGATAAGTGCTCTCGCAATCGATATCCGCTGCTTTTGTCCCCCAGACAAAGCTACTCCTTTTTCCCCTACAAGTGTTTCTAACCCCTCTGGAAGCATTTCGATATCCTGGTCAAAAGAGGCAAGACGAATTGCTTCTTCTAATTCTCCTTCAGCAGCACCTTCTTTTCCAAATAAGATATTTTCTCTCACTGTTTTTGAAAAAAGGACATGATCTTGGGGAACATAGCCAATCCAGCCTCTTAATGTATGCAAATCAATGGAATCAATGCTATTCCCATTAATCACCAGCTTCCCTTCCCCTTTCGGATATTCTCGAAGCAGCTGTTTAATTATCGTTGTCTTTCCACTACCTGTTTTCCCAACAATCCCAACTGTTTCTCCTCTTCTAATGGTCAAATAGATGTCACGAAGATTCTCTTGTTTAGACGATGGATATTGAAATTGCACATCTTTGAACTGAATAATTTCAGGAACTTCTTCTGTCTTTCCATTCTCCGGATTACTTACATCCGCCTTGTAACTCAATGTTTCCTGGACCCGATCTAAAGAAGCGTTGCCTCGCTGCATAATATTCATTAATTCACCAACAGCGAACATTGGCCAAACAATCATTCCTAAATAAACATTGAATGTAACAAGCTGCCCAATTGTCAACTGCTGTTGAAACACTAAGTAAGCACCATATCCAAGTCCAATTAGATAGCTTAAACCAACAAGAATTCGAACAGTTGGATCAAATAAAGAATCTATTTTAGCCACATGTAAATTCTTCTTATAGACATCTTCTGTGAAATGATGGAATTGTTTTTGTTCTTCTTTTTCCAAAACATAAGCACGGATTACTCGGACTCCTGAAATAGACTGAAGAACACTATCATTCATATCACCAAATGCATCCTGTGCTTCCATAAAGCGTTTATGGATTCTCTCCCCATATATTTGCATGATAATGGCCATAATAGGCAGTGGAAGAATTGCTGCCAATGTTAATTTCCAGCTTACGGTAATCACCATTGTAATTAAAATCGTCAGCATAAAAATCGTAGAATCAACCAATGTCAAAATTCCAAATCCTGCTGTAACGGAAACAGCCTTTAAATCATTGGTTGCTCTGGCCATTAGATCGCCTGTTTTATTTTTTTCAAAAAAAGTTGGCGTCATCTTAAATAGATGATTCATAAATTTACTTCTTAACTTCAATTCTAAAATATTGGCTCCACCAAATAGCTTATACATCCAAAAATAAGTGATAATATACGTACTTATGGTGATCCCTGCCACCCCAAGTATATAGACCAATGTCTTATTGCTCGTTAATGATCCAATCGTTAGTTCATCAATAAACATGCCGAGGATTCTGGGCGGTAACACTTCTATAAACCCTACAAAAATTAAAAGAATAATAGCTATTGTATAACTCTTCCAATGTTCTTTAAAAAACCATTTTAATTTAAAAAATATCGAAAACATTCACTCATCCCCTGTCTCTCTTCATCTGCAACTAGCCACTTTCTAAATCCTTTAATGCCTTTCTTGCTTCTTTGATCATAACAATCATTACCTTCTCCTCCTTTATTTTTTGAAAACAAATGTTGATCACCCAATTAAGAATTTTTCCACAAAAAAAGAGACAGACCGCAACCATGCGATCTATCTCTTTTATGACAGAAAACTACACAGGCTACCTATATGGCAACCATCTACATCCGCACTAAAATGATCGAAAAGAAAGCAGAAGGTTACCGACATATGAAGTTATAAATACATCATGTCTATTTAGTCTTCTCATCGGTAACTCCTCCTTTCTCTACATTTATTTTCCAATATAATTGAGATTAACATGTAGATTTTATAATGTCAATTGCCATTATTCCGAAAATTATAGATTTTTAATAATTTAATTGAACTTCTTCTTTTCCAGCTATTGCGTCTTTTGCCTCCTTTTCTTTTGCTAATTTAGGTAATACTAGGCTGTAATAAAAACCGACTAAAAGAAAGCAAGCACCGACAAACCAGTATATTATTTCAATAGAAAACCATTTAGGATAACCAATAGAGATAAGTCCTAATGTAATAGACTGTGACAGCATCATTAACGGGGTTATCCACCCTTGAACTCTTCCCATCATCTTCGGCTCAATAATCGTCGGCATCCAGCCTCCTATTGCAATATTAATCAGCGGAAGCCCCAGTGCTAAGAAGAAACAGATGGTTAAGAAGACTAAGATATTCGGTGAATAAGATGCCAAAATAGTCATTATGGCAATATAAAATGCGCCAGTGATAATCAACTTATACAATTTAACCTTCTGTGCAAGAAGAGAGGAAAGGAAACTTCCAATCATAACCCCTGCTCCAAAGACAATTCCAAAATAAATCGATACTTGTTCGTAATTATCAGGTGCTAGTTTATATTTCAAAATAAAGACCTGCATGACGCTAAATCCACCATTGACCACTCCAAAGGCAATAAATCCATATATTAATGCCATCAATAACTTATTGGTCAATATATATTTTAAGCCAATCATAAAGTCACTCCATATAAAGCGAATATTTAATTCCTTTAAAGTATGACTGCCATTAGGCTTTCGAACAGTTTCATCCAGCTTCATTGATTTAATAAGCAATCCGCTAATAGTTAAGGTTGCTACATCCACTAAGATTGCGCCATAAATGCCTAGTGTCCAATAAACAAATATTCCAATCGCATTACCAAATAACATAAAGATACTATTCACTAATTGATTTAATCCTGCTGCGGTTGTAAAATCATCTTTTTTTAATACGCCTTGCAGAATACCTTGTTCCGCTGGGAAAAAGAATTTTTGAATGGCACTTCTTAAAAACAACATCATAAAAATAAGTGGCATCCAGCCAATAAGAACTGCCCCCAACACAAATAGTGACAATACAGCTGCAATCATCTCACAATAATAGGCAATCTTTTGGCGGTCCATCCGATCTGCTACAACTCCGACTAAAAAAAACACGGCTAAAGTTGGCAAAGAAAACATTAATTCAGTCACTGTTGCATAAGCAGGCTGCTCAGAAAAACGATCGAGAATATAAAACATAAAAGCCGTTAAACCAATAACACTGCCCATTTGGGAAGTGACATTGGCAATAAAGAGTCTAGTAAAGCTCGTATTTTTGAATATTTCTGCAAATTTCTTCATCTATTATCCCTCATCCTTTAGTTGATGAGTTCATTTTAGCTTTCTTCCTTTGGAATAAGAACATTCATCCGATGGTTTCTTCGTCGGTCTACAGACGGAAAGAAATTCCATTATAAAGGCTGATGCCCCTCCATTTCAGTAAGGAAGTGAGGGTTCTCTTCCGATGAAAAATAGAGATTGCTCTGTTGTTACTTATTAACTATATCAGCAGGATGGGAGGCTCTTTGCTCTCACTGTTCTCTTCTTTCTTTGTTCTGCTTTCTTTCGGTACAGTGACCCGTCCTCTTTTCCCTTTTCCCTTTTCCCTTGACTTCTCTTCCTCTCGGGCTCAAAGAACGCTTCTGTCCCCTTAGCAAGCAGCAAGCAAAACTTGCACGGACATATACCTTTTCTCCAAAACAAATAGGCTGTCCCTAAATTAATCTTGAATTGGTCAGTCATTCAAGATTAATTTAAAAACAGCCTATATCTTATTTCACGGTGCTTATTCGCCTAAAAGTTCATTAAAACGATCCTTTGATTCTTTTTCGTCAAAGCTAGAAAAAATCCGGAAATGATCTTCGTCAATAATACGAAAATGCTGACTAATGATATTCTGCTGCAGAATAAATCCGTTCTTTTTTTCTACTTCTCTCCACCATACTTTTCCGCCCAATGTTTTCTCTTTTCGGTAATCCATTCCATCACGAGCAACGGTCTCCAACACCTCTAAAGGTTCATTACCAAATAAGAAGCGAACTGTTTCAGTTTCTCTAAAGAGTGCGCAAACTGCTACTACAGTAGACCAGCCAGCATATAGCCTACCTTTCTCAATTTGCACTAACGTCTTTTTTGACAAGCCAATAACCTCTGCCATCTTATCTTGGGTATATCCCGCTTCTGTGCGTATTAATCTCATCTTTTCTGATACACTCTCAATAATTTCTTCTCTAGTCAAAGTTTCTTCATTCCCTTATTAGTTATGTGTAATTTTACACCATATTTACTATATTATAAGCTTCCTTTAGACAAATTTCAATTTAAAACTATTTGTTATTTAAAATTTATTTTTATTCTCCAACTTTATTTGACTAAATATTTGCTTTACTTCCTAAAAAAGGAACTAGTAATGGCAGAAGCTAAATAAAAATAAAAAAAGCCTATGTTCTCCATGAAAACAAGGCTTTCCTATTTATTATTTTGCTAGATTGTATTGTGTTAGCGAATCCTTTAATTCCTCGTTACTGCTCTTCATTATTTCTGCTGTTTTTGCCACATTTCCAATAGCAGAAGTTTGTTCATCTGTACTAGAAGCAATTTGTTCCACTGCCGCTGCAACTGACTCTGATACTTCTGATACTTTTGCAATAGAGCTAGAAATATGATTATTTTGCTCTACAACTCGGTTTAGCTCTACTGTCATTTCTTTCACTGCCTCAATACTATTTACTACAGCCCTAGCAATTGCTGTAAATTCTTTTTCTGTATCCTTTACGGCAGTATCTAATTCAGCGGTTTGATTAGTTGTTTCATAAATGGACATAACCGTGCTTTCCATTTCTTTCTCGATATTTTGAATCATATCTTGAATCTGTTTAGTAGCCGAATTTGTCTCTTCTGCTAAATTACGAACTTCATTGGCAACAACTGAGAAGCCTTTTCCATGCTCACCGGCTCTAGCAGCTTCAATGCTTGCATTTAAAGCAAGCAGGTTTGTTTGTTCTGCTATTCTATTAATTGTAGAAGTAATTTTAGAGATATCTAAGACTTTTTGATATAAGCCACTAATTCCAATACTTACTTCATTCGTTGATTTGCTAGCATTTTCATTACAAATTTTTAAAGTATTAATAGTCTTTTGTCCATTATGTGATGCTTCTTGAGCATTTTCAGTTGCTTTCTTAATGATTTGATTTTTCCCTTCCATATTATCGATGGAATTGGTTAAGCTATCTATCTCTCTTTTCACTTCTTCTAATTCGGAAGCCTGGCTAACAGCTCCCTCAGCAATTTCAGCCATTGCTCTACCAATTTCTTCTGCACTAGCCAATGTTTCTTCAGCAATTACAGATACATCACTAGCTTGACTTATTCCAGTTTCATTTACATTTTTCAAGCTTGAAACAAGGAAGGCAAACTTTTCTTGCAATTCGCTAATAGAACGATTCAGCTGGCCAATTTCATCTTTCGATTTATCATTGAATTCAACAGATAAATCACCATGTGCCAACCTATGTACCTTGTCATTAAGACGGGATATGGCTTTTAATTTCCCCTTCATTAGCACATTAAAAACCAGTGCGCTTAATATAGTAAGAATAATTACTGAAGCTACTATGATTAAATAATCGCTATAAGTGAAGGATAACAAGCCTTGCAAATTTTCGTTTTTAGCAATAAAAAACCCGCTAAAAGCACTAATACAAGTAGTAATAAGGAGAAGCACATTAAACCCAATAAGCGATTTCCCTTTAAAATTATCTTTCTTTTTCATTCGTAACATCCTCTCTTCCGCCGTCCATAATAAGGAGCCATTTCCTAGCAACACCTTTAAATATCCTTAAAACGCTTTCACATATAATAACTTTGTTCTCTCTCTATGTCTTTAATATCGGTAATTTTTACCCATTTTTTAGCCTTTATTTGTAATTCTTTTATAAATTTTTTTACAGAAATAAAAATAGGAGAAATGCCTAATTTTTTTTTCATTCACGTAAGAATCGGAAAGTTTACGAGCCAAATTTTTTTCTAAGCATAAAATACAACGATATCTCCTTCTTAGAAAATTAGAAAGGATGACTGATGTTGTTTAATATATTTGTAGATCAACAGATTAAATTACGTTTATTAGAGCGGACGGACTCTCATGAACTATTTCAATTAGTGAATAAAAATAGGAAGTATTTAAGAAAATGGCTTCCATGGGTGGATCAAATAACTTCTCCTTATCAATATCAAACAATCATTCCCATATGGAATCAACTTTTCACAGAGCAAACAGAACTAAATGCAGGTATTTTTTTTAATAGCAGATTAGTAGGAATGGTTACATTACAACAAATTGATTGGGCAAGCCGCAAAGCTAGCATCGGCTATTTTTTAGCTGAAGATGCACAAGGGCATGGCATTATGACAAAATGTGTTGTTGCTATCTTAAATTATGCGTTTTACTATTTAAAGCTAAACAGAATCGAAATACAATGTGGGGTAAAAAATAGCAAAAGCCAAGCAATTCCTGAGAAACTTTCCTTTAAAAAAGAAGGAATTATCAGAGATGGCGAATTTCTTTATGACCATTTCCATGACCTATATTCCTATAGCATGCTGGCCAGAGAATGGGCAGCCAAATATTAGATTTCTATTCCACATGTACACGAGAAGAAAGAATTTTTTATCTGCAGGACGTATTTCTCATCTTACTGGAGGTTTATGCACTTAACTACTTTACGGGCAAATTTCGCTAACACACATTTTCTATTTTAGCCGTTTTATTGCCCGTTAAGAGTGGAATAATAACAAAGAATCGCTTGAATCCTCTTCCTCTCTTTATCTTCCACGATTTTATTTTATGTAAGAAAAGGTATAATATAAGAAAATAGAAGTTTTAGGATACAAAAAGATTGTAAACTAATACTGCCTTGAGAACAAAAGAATGGTGATGAACGAAATAATGATTGGAATGCAACTACTATTAATTGTCATACTGACTGCTTTTTCTGCTTTTTTTGTAGCAACAGAATTTTCTATTGTTCGTGTGCGACCTGCAAGAATTGAGCAACTTGCAGAGGAAGGCCACAAAAATGCGCGTACTGTAAAAAAAATCATTGAAAATATTGATGCTTATCTTTCGGCTTGCCAATTAGGAATTACTATTACGTCTTTAGGATTAGGATGGTTGGGACAACCTACTATTTTGAAATTGATTCAGCCTTTAATGAATGAGTTGGCTGTACCAGCTGCTTTATCACAAGGTTTAGCCTTTGTTTTATCTTTTTCTATTATTACATATATTAATGTAGTGATTGGAGAGCTCTTTCCGAAGTCTGTTGCTATTATCCTTACAGAGAAGGTCTCTTTATTAGTGAGTAAACCATTAATCTGGTTTTATAACATTATGTATCCTTTTATATGGATTCTCAACAAATCATCTAGACAAGTAGCGAAGTTATGGGGAATTACCAATCCTACAACCAATAGTGACGCCTTGTCAGAAGAAGAACTGCAGATTGTACTAAAGGAAAGTTACAATAATGGGGAAATTAGTTTATCTGAATACAACTATGTTAATCGTATTTTTGCTTTTGATAACCGGCTAGCAAATGAAATTATGATTCCAAGAACAGAAATGGTTACTTTATCAGACCATTTATCCATTGATGAAGCAATAAATATCATTCAAAAAGAACGCTATACGAGGTATCCACTTACCAAAAATGATGATAAAGACAGCATTATTGGCTTTATCCATATTAAACAATTACTAACGGACTGGTTAAAAAATGAAGGTTATGAAAATAAATCATTATTGGAGTATGCACAACCGATTATTCATATAATCGAAACAACTCCAATTCAAGCTGTTTTCTTAAAGATGCAGAAGGAAAGAACGTCTATTGCCATTCTTCATGATGAATTCGGTGGAACAGCTGGTCTAATTTCTGCGGAAGATATCTTAGAAGAAATCGTTGGCGAGATTAGAGATGAATTTGACGAAGAGGAAACGCCTCTTATTCAAAAAATTAATGATCATCACTATATTCTTGATTCCAAGCTTCCCCTGACAGAGGTAAACGAGGTTTTATCGCTATCAATCGATCGAGAAGATATTCATACACTTGGTGGATGGATTTTATATCAAAATCCGAATTTAAAAAAAGGGGAAACAATCGAATATAATGGCTACTTATTCAAGATTGATAAAATGATTCGACAGCATATTTTTAGCTTTGATGTTCAAAAAATACCTGCACCCTTAGCAGAAGATAAATAAATTTTGTACGATGAGCCGTTTTATGTGTAAGAACGGTTCATCGTACTATTTTTGTTCCCTCTTCTTTCATATCTTGGATATAAGACAATTAACATGAAATTTCTCTTTTCTCATATATTTATTTTATAGACAGAAAATTAAAAAAGTAATCGCTATCAAGTTTGACTGGATAGTTTGGCTTACCGTATAATAATTAGTAAAACTAAACAATTGCGAGGTGGTATAATGGGATTGTTTATCTAAATAAAGAAACTTCATACAGCTTCTTTCATACAAACGTTTATTATACTAGCTTCCGCATCGAACCTGCTTTATAAATGTAATTTTTTTATAAAATATAAATCACTGGTGCATCCTCATGGCTGGAAAAACTGTGATTATGTGTAGAAAATAAAGAACTTTATTACTAGATTGTACTCGATAGAGATTTCGCTCATTTCAATCTGAATTAATCAGGAGGTGACTCCTTACTCGGTAAACGAGATAAGGAAATTTATTTGGACATATTTAACTTGGTTATAATAGCCATTTTAATTGCTTTGACTGCTTTTTTTGTAGCTTCAGAGTTTGCTATTATTAGAGTTCGTAGTTCAAGGATTAATCAGCTTATAGAGGAAGGTCATAAAAATGCCCTTTCCGCCAAAAAGGTTACTAGCAATCTCGATGAATACTTATCTGCCTGCCAATTAGGGATAACTGTTACAGCGCTCGGTATTGGTTGGATTGGCGAAGAAACAGTTCAGCACGTTTTAGCACCATTACTACAAATTATCCATGTTCCTGATACAGCAATAACCGTCTTATCCTTCTCTTTAGCATTCGCCTTCATTACTTTTTTACATGTAGTAGTTGGTGAACTTGCTCCCAAAACATTCGCCATTCATAAGGCAGAACAAATTACTTTATGGGCAGCAAAACCATTAATCCTATTTTATAAACTGCTTTATCCCTTTATATGGACTTTGAATGGCTCTTCTAGAATTATTACAAGAATGTTTGGAATAAAGGCTGCTTCTGAGCATGAGTTAGCACATACAGAAGAAGAACTTCGCATTATTGTTTCTGAAAGTTATAAAAATGGTGAAATCAACCAATCGGAGTTTAAATATGTAAATAATATTTTTGATTTTGATGATCGAATAGCTAAAGAAATTATGGTACCACGAACAGAAATTGCTTCTCTTGAACAATCAAGTACATTAGAGGAGTTGCTTAACCTTATCCAAAAAGAGCAATTTACTCGATATCCAATTACAGATGGGGATAAAGATCATATTATCGGCATGATTAATGTAAAAGAAATCATGACAGAGTTACTTAAATCAAGAGATCTAACGACTAAAACATTAAAGCCATATATAAGGCCTGTCATCCGTGTAATTGAAACCTATCCTATTCAAGATCTATTGTTAAAAATGCAAAAAGATCGTATTCATATGGCCATCTTAATGGATGAATATGGTGGAACATCTGGATTAGTTACAGTGGAAGATATTATTGAGGAAATTGTTGGCGATATATGGGATGAATTTGATCAGGAAGAGGTCCCTACTGTACGCACTATAAAGGAAAATCATTATATCTTGGATGCTAAGGTGTTAATAAATGAAGTAAATGCTTTACTGCAAATAGACATAAACGATGAAGTCATCGATACATTAGGCGGCTGGATTCTCACTTCTAATTACGAAGCGTCAGAAGGAGACACAGTTATGTTCAAATCTTACGCTTTTAAAATTGTGGAAATGGAAGACCATCATATTAAATACGTCGAAGTAAAAAAATTATCCGATGTCCCGGTACAGCAAACAAAGCATATTACGGTGCAGCAATCCATTCCCTCTCCTTCATCTGAGGCTGAGATTGTGTCCTAAAACATTTAATACCAACTTTAAATAGAGGGTGGGACATAAGTATTTCAATCAAATATACCCCCGAACAATTATACGTACACACTAAAAAATACTCGTATAATTGTTCGGGGGTTAATTAAATTTAAGAACGAAGGTTTGTGGTGATCACCGCAGCCTGAATACACTTCGCTTTCGATAGGGTACTCGTTAAGGCTATGTTCTCCTTCTAAGAGATTTCATTCAATTGCCGTAGCTGATTGAAGCAGAATGGAAATAAATTTTCTCTTCTTTAGTCATTCACCATTGACTCATCAAATTTATAACCTACACCCCAAATAGTATGAATAAAAGGTTGTTCCTTTGTGCCAATCTTATTTCTTAACCGTTTGATATGGACATCTACCGTTCTCTCATCCCCATAGAACTGATAGCCCCACACTCGATCTAATAGCTGTTCCCTTGTGAAAACTTGTTTTGGATTACTGATTAAATAATAGAGTAGATCAAATTCTTTCGGTGTTAAATTAGTCATTACTTTATTATTATAGATGACTTCTCTTGTTTCCTTGCTTATTTTAAAATGCTCTGTTGTAAGAAACTTGTCTTCAACCTGGTTCGTTGTTTCTTTTTGGTATCTTCTCGTTACCGCTTTAATTCTTGCCATCAATGTCAACGGGCTGAATGGTTTTGTTACGTAATCATCTGCCCCCATCTCCAGGCCAAGCACTTGATCTGATTCGCTGTCTTTTGCAGTAAGCATAATAATCGGAACAGAACTAACTTCTCTAATCTTACGGCAAATCGTAACGCCTTCCATTCCTGGCAGCATCCAATCAATAATGATAATATCCCAGTTTTGATTTTCTAGGAAAAAGTCTAAAGCTTCTTTTCCATTGTGAATAAAATTCCCTTCATATCCTTCTTTTAAGAAAAACATTTCCAGCATGGAGCAAACACTCTCATTATCTTCGATTACAAGTATTTTCATCCTAACACTTCCTATTTTCTAGCATTCCTTTTTTGCTACTTATTATAGCAGATGTAATGTGCAAGTTTCATTTCCAGCTAGCGAAAAGGAAGAAAAATAGTGTCTTTATTTGAAACAACCAAAACTCTAAACGATTCATCCAATATTTCTGCATAAAAAGTTTTTTAATTGTAGTAAACTAATAAAATGAACTATCCTAGTTAATAACACCACCTATAAAGGAGTTATTGATATGATTCATTCTCTCGCTATAAATAAAGAGAAGCAGCTACTCACTAATCTTTCCGTTGAAGAGCTAGTTGCAGGTGATTATGAATGGTTTTGGGTTGACTTTGATCAGCCAATCGATGAAGAAATTGAAAAATTACATCATCCTTTTAATTTTCACCCCTTATCTATTGAAGATTGTCTTCATAATTTACAAAGGCCTAAAATTGATTATTTTGAAACCTATACCTTTTTTGTCACTCATTGTTTAAATCCTAAAACAGTGAAGAAGGACGAGCTTAATATTTTTTTGGGGAAAAATTTTATCGTTACTTTCCATCATCATGCCTCTGTGGAAGTCAATGCCGTAAAAGAAATGTTACTAAAAGAGGAAACTGCAGCATGGACACAATACACGGTTCTTTATCAGCTACTCGATCACCTTGTAGATAATTATTTTCCTATTGTCTATGAAATTGAGGATTCTCTCGCAGAAATCGATGAAAATCCTACTAATAAAACGATGGAAGCATTGCTGGATGAATTATTTTCTACTAGGCACCAGCTGCTTTCCTTGCGACATACAGTCGTCCCAATGAAAGATTTATTACATCAAATGATTAATACGGAAAAACTGGCTGCTCTCTTAATGAAAAGAGAATATTATTCTGATATCTATGACCATTTATTAAAAATCAGTGAATTAATTGAATCCAATCGTGAATTAACAACAGACATAAGGGATAGTTATCTATCCTATAATTCTCATCATTCCAATCGAATTATGCAAATCCTTACTGTTATTACAACTATTTTTATGCCACTAAGTTTCTTAGCAGGCTTATATGGGATGAACTTTTTAAATATGCCGGAGCTGCACTGGCAATATGGATACTTCCTTCTATTATTTGTTATGGCCAGCATAGGAGTGGGCATGTTTATATTGTTCAAAAGAAAAGGATGGTTTAAATAATATTCTGTTATTAAATGCAGAGCATTGATTAGCTATATTTCAAAACTATTATGATAAAATAGAATTATCACTATTTTCACCATATAGGATTATTACATAGAATTTGGGGGGATTAACGATGGAGTCATCAAATTTTCAAACAGAGGCTATCCTAGAAAAACCACAGCATAAGATTATGCCGAAAAGAGTTTTAGCAAAGAGAATAATTTTCATTATTATCGGCAGTATTTTAATGGGAATAGGCATTGAGGAGTTTCTTGTTCCTAATAAAATACTAGATGGAGGAATTGTCGGAATTTCTATCATTCTCTCCCATTTATCTGGTGCGAAATTAGGCTATTTTATCTTTTTACTTAATATTCCCTTCTTCTATATCGGCTACAAGCAAATTGGCAAGACCTTTACTCTTTCCACTATGCTAGGTATCACAGTCCTTTCTCTTACTACAATTTTATTACACGATGTACCTGTATTTACATCTGATTTACTTCTCGCAACGGTATTTGGTGGTATTATCCTCGGCATTGGTGTGGGAATTGTCCTCCGTTTCGGCGGCTCCCTTGATGGAACAGAGGTATTAGCTCTCCTTTTCAGTAAAAAAAGCCCCTTTTCTGTTGGCGAAATCATTATGTTTTTTAACGTCTTCATCTTTATTAGTGCTGGATTTGTTTTCTCGTGGAATCGAGCAATGTATTCACTAATTGCCTATTTTATTGCTTTTAAGGTCATTGATATTGTTATAGCTGGTCTGGATGAATCAAAATCAGTCTGGATTATTAGCGATCATTCAGAAATCATCGGAGAAACGATATTAGCAAGACTTGGGCGCGGCGTTACATATCTAAAGGGTGAAGGTGCCTATACTGGTGACACGAAAAAAGTCATTTTCTGTGTCATTAACCGTCTCGAAGAAGCAAAACTTAAAACAATTATTGAAGAGTTGGACCCTGCTGCCTTTCTTGCCGTTGCCAACATCTCGGAAGTTCGCGGAGGCAGGTTTAAGAAAAAAGATATTCATTAATATTTTTCTCTTTGTTATTGCCTAAAAAGCTAAACATTTTTTAGGCTCCCTCTTTCTACGCAATCTTCCTTCTATGGGCACTTTGGAACCTTCCAAATAACTCCATACTTAGTCAGGAAAATAGAAAATCAAAACTATTCCTAGGTTTATTTCTCTTCTTTTTTGTGAAAAATTTCATTTGATAGGAGGTTATGATTTGCGGAAAAACATAACATTATCGATTATAATCGGCTCAAGCTTTGTTTGTTTACTTTGGCTAATTGGCTTAGGCTGGGTATTAATCGACTATAACATTCAGCCTGAAAGAAGCGCCAAAATAGCTAGTGAAGAGAAAATAAAAGAAATGGAGAAAGATGACATACGCCTTTTAGCTCTAGGTGATTCCCTTACCCGTGGAACCGGCGATGATACTGGGAAGGGTTATGTTGGTTATCTTTCTGATGCTCTAGAAGAAAAAACAGAGGAAGATATCACTATTACCAACTATGGGATCAAAGGATTAACGACCGATAAATTGGCCGAACAAGTAAAAGAAGACGAAGTACAAAGACAAATAACTCATGCTGATCTTCTCTTTATAACAATTGGCGGGAACGATCTTTTTCAAGGGGGAGAATCCTTATCTGAACTCAATGAAGATTCTATAAACAAATTAATGAAAGCTTATTCCAAACAATTGCAGGCGGTACTTACATCGATTCGATCCATTAATAAAGACATCCCCATCTATTTAATGGGCTTATATAATCCTTTTAATGATTTAGACAATAGTGCTTTAACTTCCCAGGTAGTCCGCACTTGGAATAATGCGACTGCTGAAATATGTGCTAATTATCCGCAAACTATTTTTGTTCCAACCTATGATATTTTTCAGCAAAATGTTCAGCAATATTTATATTCTGACCATTTCCATCCAAATAAAAAGGGCTATCAGCTGATGGCTGAACGGGTAGCATCCCTTATTTCCTGGGAGGTAAATGACAATGAGTGACATTACGTTATCAGTTTCGCATTTAACGAAAAAAATCGGAAAGCGGGCTATTATTAAAGACATTAGCTTTGAATTAAAAAGCGGAGAAGTATTTGGTTTTCTTGGACCAAATGGTGCTGGGAAAACAACAACCATCCGGATGCTTGTTGGATTAATCAAACCTACCTCTGGTCAAATATCCATTTGCGGCTATGATGTCAAAAAAGATTTTGCCAAAGCAATGGAACGCTTAGGCTGTATTGTGGAAAATCCAGAGCTTTATCCTTATTTGACCGGATGGGAAAACTTAAAATACTTCGCACGAATGCTGACAAATGCAGATGATAAGCGAATAACAGAAGTTGTAGAGTTAGTAGGATTAACGGAGCGTATTCATGACAAAGTAAAAACTTATTCCCTAGGAATGCGCCAGCGTCTTGGAATTGGACAGGCATTATTAAGCAGGCCGAAAGTTTTGATACTAGATGAACCAACCAATGGATTAGACCCTTCTGGGATAAGAGAAATGAGGCAGTTCATTCGTTTTCTGGCAAAAGAAGAAGGTCTAAGTGTATTAGTCTCCAGCCATTTATTAAGTGAGATTCAGCTCTTATGTGATCGTGTATCCATTATTTTAGACGGTAAAATCATCCATACTGAATCAGTACATACTTTACTGACGCAAAAGGAAAAATTAATTTGGCGATTTACCCCGTTAGAAAAGGGAATAGAAATCTTGAATAAACTTGCTCCATCTGTCACAGTCCAGGAAGAAATGGTGATTACCCCCTATATAGAAGAAGAAGTTTCTAAGTGGAGTCGTTCATTGATGGAAGCCAATGTCGCTATAAAAGAAATGAATCGGCAAATCCCTTCGCTTGAGCATCTATTCTTAGAGCTGACAGGAGGTGATTCTGTCGGTGAATAAACTCATCTATAATGAAATGCTAAAGCTCGTGAAAAGTAAACGCTTATTGGTTGTGACGATTATCATCGGAATAATGATCATGATGTTTACCTATGCACAGCATCGTGAAATGGAAAATGTCAAAAAAAGAATTGGCGATACAGACTGGCGCGTCACCCTGCAGCAATCAATTGTCGATATGCAAAACAGAATCGGTTCAAGCGGGATTTCCGAAGAATTCCGCTCCCAGTTAAAAGTTCGCATCGACCAAAGTCAGTATTATCTCGACCATAACATCAACCCGCAAGATCCAGGTGCTCCCACCTTTTTGCGCGTGTTTCTCGATAATTCCATCCAGCTGCTGCTACCGTTAATGGTAATGATTATTTCAGCTGATATGGTTTCTTCGGAAAAAAGTTTAGGGACCATTAAGCTGTTGCTGACAAGACCGGTACGGCGTTGGAAAATCCTTTTAAGCAAATATATTACGCTTATTCTCTCGGTTTCCTTTATCTTACTTATGTTCGGGCTATTTTCTTATCTCATTTCCGGATTATTCTTTGGATATACGGGATGGACTGCACCAGTGCTAACTGGATTTACCGTGGAGGCTGGTGAATTAAATACTGCCAATGTCCATTTAGTCCCACAATGGCAATACATTCTCATGATTTTTGGACTCGGCTGGTTTGTGTCTGTTGTCGTAGGGACGCTCTCCTTTATGTTCTCTGTCCTTATTAAAAGTACAGCAGCAGGAATGGGCGCTATGCTCGCATTCTTGATTTCTGGTACTATCATTAGTTCGATCGCTTCTTCATGGGAATCAGCCAAATACTTTTTTATGGTAAACTTGCGTCTAACAGATTATCTCCAAGGGAATATACCGCCAATAGAAGGCATGTCTCTTCCATTTTCCCTGATGGTACTATCTATTTGGGGACTTGCCGGGATTATTATCTCCTTCCTTGTCTTTACAAGAAGGGATGTTTACTAAAGTTTAATGTTGTTATACGCATAAAAACGGAACTTCCCATTTTGGGAGACGTTCCGTTTTTGCTTATATACTTTCAGCTTGTTTGACTAACGCCCACGTTAGTTTAAGTCCAATACTTCACGGTCGAAGAAGAGGAATCGGAATATTTAATACAAAAAGAGTGTGAGGTAATATACACTCTTTTCCTGGTTTTAACAATTTTCCTGTCATATTTATTCTTTTATTCATACAAATTTAATCTAAATCATAAAAAATTCTTTTTTTGGTTGAAAGCACAAAGAAATTATTCTATAATTATGACAGCTACTTTGCTATGCAAGGTAGCTGTCATTAGAATAACTAACTTGCAATGCAATTTAGTAGAGGAGGTTATAGAGTTTGTCCATTAGAACTCAATTGTTAAAAGGAATCCTAGATGGCTGCATATTGGGCATTATAGAAGAACAGCCAGTCTATGGATATGAATTATCAAAAAAGTTACTAAAAGCTGGATTGCCTAAGATAAGTAAAGGAACCATATATCCAGTACTACTCAGATTACAGAAAAGCGGATTTATTCGCAGTGAGACAATGACAGCTGCATCAGGGCATAACAGAAAGTACTATTATTTAACAGACAATGGTAAAAATGAATTTGAAAGCATCGCAAAAGAGTGGAGAGTAGTTGCAGTTTCGTTTAGTAATTTATTATTAAAAAGAAAAAGTAGTGTGATCCATAATGATACAAATTAATGAAATAACTTATTAAAGAGCTGATTATGAACAATCATTTTTTTAGAGCACAGTAAAAGGCGGGAAAATATTGTTACTCAATTGGATCAAATGGAAATTAAAAATCAGATGGGAAAATCAAATAAACCATATTCTCTTTTTTAAAAATAAACAGGTGAACAATAAATGGATTTGGATTGTTATATGGAGTTTCATTAACTTTTTTACCCTTTTAGGAGGAAGTTACTTCCTTTTTAAATCAACTATCCTAAATGAACGATTAATTATAAATGAGCAACCATCCAGTATCATTTCAACTCTAGCTATGCGCTTCCTCTTTACCCTAAGGGAAGATTATCATCTGCTATGGTCAATACTATTCTTTATCATATTCATACATGCTATTGTTGCCGGTATTGCGTCTTCTAAATGGCAGCTGCAGTCTATTGATAGAGATTGGTTAATTATTAATCTAAAGATTAGTGCGCAAAAATCAAATATTTATATTTATTTGGAAACTTTAATATGGGATTCGCGAAATTTCCTAATAACCTATGTGCCGATTATGCTATCAATTGGGCATTTGTTAAGTCTAAAACCAATAAAGATAATCCTCATATCTTTAATTGCATTTTTGTGTTTCCTGCTACTTGGAATAATGAGCTCCATTTTTCATAACCGATATATAAACTTACAAAAAAAGAGAGTAAATTCTTTATTTCGAATTGTTACAAGTATTCTTATAAGATCATTTCTATTAGTTACAGCATTAGAGTTGAGCAAATCATTAATGCCTTGGATTAAAGACTTTCCATTAACATCAAATAATATAGAGATTGAAGAATATTATGAATGGATGCAACTTGGCATCACATCTCTAGGACAATTATTTGGACCGCTAGAATATGTGATTTCTTTTCACATTTTGCCAAATAGCATTTTAGCAAATTACGCAATTGGAGACCTAGAGTTTCATGATTTACTCATTTTTTGTTTATTAATTCTTATTGCAGGCGGACTATCAGTTTTTTTAGCCTTTGATAACTCTAAACCTTCTAATAAAAATTACTCACTTTCTTTTTATGAAAAGTGGATTATCTCTTTAAGTGGAATGATAAAAACAAAACCATATATTACATTTTTAATTAAAAGCGATTTACGCACAGACTATTTTTTTAATAGATTTCCGATAATTTTTGGACCTTTCTCTTTCTGGATTCAGGTTGGGATATACACTAGTTTCATCCAAATATTTGAGCCAGCAGATAAGATGTATCATCTTATTTTATCCTTTTATTTCTACTTTTTTGTATATTTTTATGTGTCTACAATGTTCTCGAATTTAAACGGAATGTACTCTTTAGATAGTATTGGAAATCGTATCATATTACATCTGATCTCCAAAAATAATGTTTGGTCTATATTTCTATACAAGATTCGACTATTTTTAATCACTACACTGCCGTTATTTATTGTGTGTGACATTGTTTTTATAATTATTAATCGAATTCCCAGCAAGATTGCGATCATTATCGTTATCAATCATATGCTATTTTATTTGCTATTAAGCACTGTTTTATTTTTACCATCAGTTATATGTCCGCATTATAACTTTTTGAATCTTGAACAACTTGAAGATTATCCAGATCAAAAAACTATACGGAACTCTATAAAGTACTTAACAGTTGGTGTATTTATTCCGTGTTTAATGTTACCAGCAGCGTTGTTAATGTCAGATTACATAAGTATCTCTCAATATCTAATAGTAAATGTTTTTGGAACTATAGCCTTATTTTTTATACTTTTAGGATCTATTATTGCGCTTATAAAATCTAAATTAATAAACTATAAGAGTTTAGATGATTTTTCTTTATAGGAGGGGATAAATTGGAAAATATTTTAGAGGTTAAAAACGTAAATAAAATAATTGAAGGAAAAGAGATATTAAAGAATCTTAGTTTTTCATTACCAAAGAATAAAATTGTTGCATTTTTAGGACCGAATGGGGCAGGAAAAACGACCACACTTAAAATAGGGGCAGGTCTTTTAAAACAAGATTCAGGAGAAATACTAATTCTAGCAAATAAAGATTCACTCCATAAGACATCTCATCCAGTTATGTTTATACCTGATTACCCTTTATTATATGAAGAATTAACAGGCTTTGAATATATAGAAATGATGATTAGTCTTTTTGAAATCAAACTGAAAAATCCTTATGAAGACCTTGCTCTATATGATATGGATAATGAATTACCAAAAAAAATAAAGAATTTTTCTTTAGGAAACAAAAAAAAGATTGCCTTATTTACTACTCTTTTAAGTAAACCATCCTTATTATTGCTAGATGAATTTATATCAGGTATTGACCCATTAAATATGAAGATAATTAAGACTATACTAAGAGATTATGCTAATAGAGGAAATGCAGTACTTTTATCTACACATCAATTAGAAGTGGCTCAGCATTTTTGTGACACTCTTATCTTGATTAAAAATGGTGAAATCCTAGAGGAAAACATGTCAATTACCTCGGTAACCGACAAATATTCTACATTAGAAGATTATTTTTTATCCACATTAAGACTAACGGAGGAAGATTATGAATAAGAAGCTGTACATTATAGGAGCGTTAGTATTTTCTATATTTGCTGTTATTCCACTAGTTTTTTCATTGTATATGGGACATATTAAAGATGCTACTATTATCACTTGTATTCTTATTGCAGTGTTGGCATTTTTAACTGTTGAATATAAAAATTTAAAGAATAAGAAGGGAAAATAGCCCAGTAGAATAGATTAGTTTTAAGTTATCTATTTATCCTAAATTCCAATTAAATCAATCATATACCAGCATTTCCCTCACCACGGACTCCAAATAGTGGTCGAGTGGAATGCTGTAAATTTATTTTGTATTCTTAAGATATTAGTATTAAGCTATTCATTTCCAGCTATTACAACTTCTATTTCGCAATTCCTCAGCCTCTTTCCTCCACTTGGTTTTGGGATTTCTACTCTTCTTACTGGTTGGGGCTTGTATTTTCCTTCTTTTATGAGATTAATTAAGTCTGTTCCTTTTTCTATTAAGTAAAGGCGAGTAGCTTCAATATCTTTCGCATCGACTCCTGCTGCTCATTTATTTCTATTAACCTTCTTAAAAGCTTGGTTCAGATTTTCCTCGTCCATAATTTGTTCAATAATTGTCCGTTGTGATTTCATATTGTTCCCATGTTCTCAAGGTTACACGAGGTGAACTCCACACTTTATGGATGAATCCTGTTTTCCGAACATTCTTCCTGTCATAAAGTCATAAGTTGGCTGTGTCTTTGTTTCCCCGTAAATCGCTCTAACGTGGTCGCTCCTTTCATTCCGTCCTTCCCAATCCTGAGGATTGGTACTATGACATCTGCTGACTTCTCTTAGTTCAGTTACTTATCGCTAAGCAAGTTCTTAAATTAAGGTATCTAAGAGATCTCCCAGGGTAAGTTCATACACTTTCCCCTCATCCATCTGCACATTTATTCCTGCACCATCTGGGGATATTTAGGACTTCGTTTTGTTTAGCAAACTCGTCCTGGAACAGAAACCTCGAATGTGATTCGTGTACCTCAGACCGAGGGTTTGCCTAGAGCTTCCTTTAGATTCCAAGTCACATGGACACCCTTGCTTTCGGCTAATGGTTCGCATATCCCAACGCCCATAACGGACTTTCACCGTCTAGTTGATGAACATGCCTGGCACACTAAAAACGGAACTTCCCATTTTGGGAGAAGTTCCGTTTTTGCTTTTATACTATCAGCTTGTTTGACTAACCTGCCCCGTTTGTTCCACAAGATAAATCAACTATTATGGCAAAAGGCTGCAATAATGCAGCCTTCAGCTTGTTGACAAAAGGAATTTAGGAAATGTAAATGGAATTATTATGCATTGATTGGAGTGAAAGGGGTGAGACTCCTGTGGGATCTGCGAGACAGTCTGAGACCCTGCAGGCCTTTAGGCCGAAGCGGCTCAGCGCGAGCCCCACGGAAAGCGAACCCCTGCAACGGAAATCAACTCTTATTTAAAAGAATGTATATTTATAAACTAAGACAAACTCCTAATTACCGAATTAGGAGTTTGTCGACAGTCTGAAGGCTGCAATAATGCAGCCTTTTAAATTATTTTGTTAGAAAATCTGTTACCACATCACGGAATATATCTGCCGCCTCATAATGAGGAGTGTGACCGCAATTTTCTATAAAATAAATTTCACCTTGTTGTATATCATTTATATAAGTTTCAATTTGAATTGGGCAAGTAACAACATCATACTGACCTAAAATTAAAAGACAAGGCAACCTGATATCTTTTAATAATGGTAAGGCTGATTCAAATATCTTCCCCTCATCTCTAAGTCGGTTAAAATGAATTTCGGATTTATCATAGAATATATCCCACTGTTCATCGGAATACATACTAGTATCAGTTGGATTATTAAAGTTATGAGTATATATATGCATCCTTTTTTCTTCTAGAAATTCACTAAGTTCCATATAGCCTTCTACAAGTTCTTTTGTAGTACAGGAGGAGTCATTAGAAAGTTTTAGACACCTATATCGACTTTCAGACATCTTATATTTTTTAAATAAACTGGCTGTTTTTTCGAGAAGTGCCTTAGCCGTATATTTAAAGTCAAATGTTGGTCCTTCAAAGATTACTTTATCTATGGAGTTGGGATACCGAAAAGCATATAGCACAGCTAGATAACCACCAAAAGAATGCCCTATTATAGACCATTTCTTAATTCCCAGGCAACGGCGAAGTTCCTCACAATCTTCGACTAAATTATCAAGACCAAAGGGTTCATTCTCGCTAATACCTTCAGACCTACAAACGCCTCTTTGATCAAATGCAATCAATCGAAAGTTCTGACCCAATCTATTTGTTTGATGATAAGTAAAGTCGAAACAACTTTCTCCAGGGCCTCCGTGTAAATATAGTATTGCTTTATCAGAGTTTGTATCGTTGACTTCCACGTACAGCTTTTTTCCATTAATCTCAATGAATTGCCCATTCTTCATTAATATCTCCTCCTCATCTTTTAATGAATAGAAACTCAAATTCATATATAGGAGGAGGTCTTGCGAATAGACAAAAAATTAAGGGTTAATGAAATGGTTTGATACAGTATCTCATATAATAGTTCCTCCAAATAAAGTTTTTTATTATATTCGATGTGATTTGAAAAAATCCTTCTTCCGCTAACCTGCCCCGTTTCTTCCATAGGCTAGTTTCAAGGAATGCTTCCATAGTTCCTGAAGATGCAAAGCATTACTATAACTCCATTTTATTTAACTCGAAACTTAATCTTTAAAAATACCTTTTAATTTCGGGAATACTTAAGTGGGATGAGTTCACTAATTGCAGTTTTAATTAACTCGCCATTTATTTCTAGAAGGACAAAACATTCTGGTGCATAGTCAGAAATCAGCTCCCTACACATACCACAAGGACTTACTACCTTTATACGTCTATCTACTTCATCAGAATAGGGATGTCTGACTGCAACGATTGTATCAAAATCCTTTTGTCCATTTGATATAGCACTACCGATTGCAATAGCTTCCGCACAAACCGTCACTCGTCCAATATACGCTTCAATGTGTACTGCCGAAATAATCTCCCCTGTTTTCGTACGAATGGCAGCTCCCACATGATGTTTATCGTCTTCATAAAGCATTGTTATCTTCTGTGTTGCTACTTCTACTAATTCTATATCTTCTTTAGTTGTGTTAAATATTTTCATATGGACTCCTCTTACATTAGTTGAATTTATGCATTTAGTTATCTTCATTTATTATTCAGAATTTTAATGTCCTTGTTACAATGTCTTGTTGCACTATCCTGCACCTGATTGTGACATACAACATTTATTCTTGCAATATGGCTCTGATAAAAAAATAAAGAACTGCAATTTTCCCTGCAGTTCTTTCAGAAATATTTCTTATATAATTCTCGTCTTAATTGTCCACTTAGATAAGCGTAAATCCTTGTTGTTTCACTTTTCTCATGCCCCATCAAGTTTTGAATAACTTCTAATGGTGCTCCATTATTAATTAAGGTGGTTGCATAACTATGCCTTAATTGGTGCGGATGTATACACTTACTAATTTTTGCTCTTAACGAAATCTGTTTAATGACATATCTCATTTGTGCAACACCCATTCGGTGTGGGGCACGGAGAGTAACAAATAAAGCCTACTCATTATCTTTTCTTTCCTCTAGATATCTCTTTAGCCAAATGCTACTTCTTGTATTAAAATATACTTCTCTTTCCTTCTTCCCTTTTCCATATACAACAACCGACTGTTCAGAAAAGTTAATAGCACTTTTATCCAAGTTCATGATTTCACCTATTCTACACCCAGTCGAATACATAAACTCAAATAAGGCTTTTTCAAAAGTAGTTATACAGGCTTCCCGTAATAACTCTATTTCCTCTTCCGTTAAGAATTTTGGAATCTTACTCTCTAATTTCGGTTCTTTAATGGCTTGTGCTGGATTAAAAGTTATATATTTTTCTTCTTGTGCCCATTTAAATAAAGACTTAATAAAACGGATTCGATGGCATAAACTAGATGCTTTCAATTTACTAGCTACTTCCCCTAAATACCATTTTATAGATTCTCTTGTAATATCTTCTAGCAGAATATCTCCTAAATTATTTATTAATAGGATGGATTGTACCTTATATGCTTTTAATGTCTGTGATGAATAACCTTGAATTTGTTTATCGGCTTTATATAAATGCCAAGCTTCAGATAATATCATCTACGAATCTTCCTAACTTTTTAGGAACATTATTAACTAGTAATATATAAAATATACTTCTTTTAAGATTTTCTATGTAAGAAATGCCCCCGTTAACCCATAACGCATTAACTTTTAAACTCCATAAAGTGACTTGAATTTGGATAAAGATTTCCCCTTGTAAATCCGATAGAAGAATAAAATCTATCAGCTTGTTCGGTATCTGTATAAAGAACCAAAATTTTATAATGTCTTTTCGCTTCTTCTATTATCCTTTTTACCAAAAGACTTCCTATACCATTTCGCCTATATTCTTTATAGACATAAAACCTTCTCAGTCTACCGATATTTTGAGCACCTGAAAATGGGTCTTTATTTAACCCACCAATAGCAACAAGTAAACCTTCTTCATTAAAAACCCCAAATAAGCCTTCACCAAGATGGTTGAAAGTATTATTGCCATTTTGATATTCATTTAATAATCTTTCTACAAAACAAAACCCATCTTCTTTGCTTTGTTTTACTAAGCTAACCAAATCAAAATTCAACAGATTGTTAATGTACTTTACCTCAAACTTCTCCATACTCATCCTCCCTCTAGTTTATATAGTTCCTGCCCCGTTAGTGCCCGAATAGATAAAAAAGCATTCCTCCATCTTGGATTAATGCCCCCGAAGTGAAAGAACCATTGATGTTTTTAAGGTTCTTGAAATCCGTATATAGCGACGAAAGAAAGAATTCCAAAGCAAATAATCATCAATGAATTTATTAAAACTAAAGTTTTTCGTGTCGTTCCTTTTGCACTGAAAAAAGCACTTATGACACCAAAAACATTTATAAGGATAGGTGTAAACAAACTTATTCCAAATAAATAATCAAAAAAGCCAATTTCCCAACCTTGCGAGAGATGCATAAGCATAATAAGTGTAAATAAGAAACAACTAACCGATAGAACTGCAAATAATTTTTTCATATAATCTAATCCCCTTATTTTATGACTGCCCCATTACTTAATATTTTCATCAAAAGGGGCATTAACCCCTCTTGGATTAACGCACCCGATAATTGAATATAAATTAAGACAACTAAACGTTCTTCTTTTTAAAGAAGTTAGAAATAAGGAGTAGAATTATCCCTATTATGATTGATGGTAAGGAAAAAGGATAGAAATCTTCTGGAATATCTTCTCTCAACACACCTATACTTTCGTTAAACATGAATCCAAGCATAAAAAATAGAAATCCTAACCAAGCAATTACCTTGCCCAATATAGTATATTTTTTCGTCATAATGTTTAATCACCATCCATTTCATTTTAACTAAATTACCAGTTTACTCCACTAACCTCCCTCAATAAACAAACACTTATCTCTTAAATACGCAGTTTTTCTCCATATTGCTATCTAACTTGTTTAACTTTATAGATTCAGTTAGTGTGAAAAGATCATAAATAAGCAGTTTACAAAGAAAATGAGCGCAAGAAACTAGCCAACCTTCGGTTCATTTCAAAAAGTTGGATAAATAGGTATGTACGCACCAATGGATGTCCACATATCTTATGGAGGTCTACCCTCCCAAGTCTCACAGAGTCTACGCTCCTACATTCCTTCGTTCAACCTTTCCATAAGGTGGATGTCGGTCATGCTGCCCTACAGGATCTTGTCCTTACGTTAGTTGCGTTGCCGACTAATCCCATGCTGATTTTGTCTGTTCATCTGTTCAAATCTAGTCGATAAAAGTTAGTTTTATAGTGATTAAGCTGCTATTGGTTCTTGGATAAATGCATGCATATGTGGGATGTCCTTCAACATCTTCTCCTCTTGAAACACAAACTGTTTCTTACCAATAGAGAAGAGTATGCGGATGAGCTTATTACACAAAGCAATTAAAGACTGCATCTTTTTCAACGGATTGTCAGGTCTCGTTGTGTAGTAATGATGTAGGGCTTTAAAGGCTTTGTTCTTGGCTACTAGAATCATAGATGCCCGGAATAACAATGCTCGTAATTTCTTTCGACCACGTTTGGTTATTCTGGTCCTCCCTTTATGCTTACCTGATGTATTTTCTTTTAAGCTAAGCCCTGCCAGTTTGGTTATCTGACGAGGATGATTATATTCACTCAAATCGCCTACTTCAGCGAAGAAACCCGCCACTGTATCGCGTCCAATACCTGTTATCTCTAACATTTGATCAACACCTGGAATATCTTGAAGCAGTGTATCCAGAGTTTGGTCAAGCTCTTCGAACTTGGCTTGAATGAGTTCATACTTTTGGATTAAGGTTCTTAATTCCATTTTAGCCATCATGGCACCCTGTCGGATGCCAATCGAGCGATTGGCTGCTTCTTTTAAAGCTTGAATTTTCTTAATCCCTATACTACGTTTCACAGCTTGCCTAAGGTATTCTAGTAATTCTTCTTCTGTATATCTAACCAATTCTTCCGGTAATGCTTCAAGCTTTAATAAATGAAGAGCTGCTTTCCCTTCCCAACTTTTAAAAACAGTAAAGAACTCTGGGAAAAATCGATCTATCCAGTTGTGTACTTGTCCTTGTACAATCTGTAAGTCAACAGTTAATAGATCACGTAATTTCTTAGCCACACGCAGCTCCGCGAAAACTCCTTGTGGTATCGTTGGTTCGGCGTATCTACCATCTTTGATTAGTTGTGCAATGACTTTTGCGTCTTTGACATCATTTTTAGTGGGAGAGTTATCGTCTAGCTCCTTACTATGCTTGACGTGTAAAGGATTGACCGTGACGAACTTAATCTGTTCCTCCCTTAGAATATGAGCTAAATTAAGCCAATAATGGCCTGTAGGCTCCATTCCAGTAATGACAGACTCCATTTCGCATGACTCTTTTATTTGATTAATCCAATCAATAAATGTCTTAAATCCTTCTTGGGTATTTTCAAAAAAGCAAGTAGAGCCTAGCTCCATTCCACGATAATCCTGCGCTCTAGCTACATGATGATGTTTGGCAATATCAATACCAATTACTAGAGTTTTAGGTGTGATTTGAGCTATTTTATGATTTTGGTTATAATTCATAGTGAGACCTCCGAGTAGATATTTTGTCCCTTTTAGCTGGCCAGGCTTAGGACACATTTATCTTATCAAGAGGTCTTTTTTCTTTCAAACCGCATTTTCACTTATTACAGGAATGCTGCCCCGTTAGCCCCATAACAAAAAAGGAACGCCGCAGCGAATCCTCTTGTGCTCAGCACTCGTTAGTTGAGCAATCAGCTGACCACCTTATTTTCAAATATTAACTTTATAATTTAGTGTAAGTTCATCACCTGGTAATCCCCTAATTCCCCAATTATGTTTAGGGGTTTCATATATGGTGATTTCCACATCCTGAGAGGTTATGTTTAACTCGTTTTTAATTCGTTTGAACAGTAAATTAATCAACTTCTTCTTACTTTCTATTGTCCTACCTTCAAATATACTTATTTCAATTATGGTATAATCCTCTGTTCTTCCGTCCGCAAATAAAAAATCATCTTTATCCATAGGAAAGAAGCGATGAAACCTCTTTTCTGATGGATACTGAAATGCATCCATAACACAAGAATGTATTACCTCAGATAATTGTTTTTTAATTGGGTTTAAACTTTCTTTGAGACCAAACACTCTAATTTGTGCCATTCTCGATTCATCCTTCCTTATCTACTCTAAACTCATCTGACTTAATTAAAAGATATTCAATAAACTTTATAAAAATCCTTCTTCAACTATCCTGCTCCTTTAATACCTTAATAGATAAAAGTGCATTCATCCTTCTTGAATCAATGCAACAGTTAGCTAAAGAACTAGTGTATTATCTTATCTCTTTAAAGTCCCTATCCAAACATCACCCTTGTCGAGACTATATTGCAGGAAACTCCCATCTTCATCTTTAATTCTTACGGCATCATAGGCTTTTCCCTTAATCCTTGATACTTCTTTTTCGGTTAAAGCACCTTCTTCTAACCATTCATTTAAGTCATTTTCATCGTAATAATCACTCTCTATATGCAAATCCCATTCAAATTGTTCTAACTTGTCTCTCAAAGAATGAAATTTATCAAATGGAAACCCCTTATTTTCTTGCCTTCTTTTGAAGGTTTCATCATAAAAATCAAGACAATTTCTATATGCGACAACAATTTGTGAATTAATAAAATGAGGGTCATAAAGCCAGAGTTTCAAATAAAAGTCTTCATCTTCTTTTTTCATTTTTTGATGCCACTCTAGGTAAACTTCGATCATTGCATCAAGTAAAAGGCTTTTATACCAATTAGGAGGATTTCTTCGTTCTAATTTATAAAAAGGATTAATCCATAATTTTTCGTATTGTCTTTGATAATTCCTTAAGTAGTCCATATCTAAATTCATTGCATTTTGCTTCCATCTTTCGATTTTTCTTTTATGTCTTTTCCAACCTCGTATTTTCTTCTTTTTTGAAAAATAAAACACTTGTACACTTCCTTTATTGATTTATATAACTCAATGATACCTTATCTTCTTGTTTAACTAACCTCCCTCAATAAAAAATGCGATACCCCTGTCCTAAAATTAAGACAGGGGTCATAAAGTTGTTGTTAAATTGTTTAGAAAAAACACATTATTGGATAATATATTCTATCATAAAGTTACTCCTGCATTATCTGAATAAGGTTGCCGCATGTATCGTCGAAAACAGCTATTGTTACTTCGCCCATTTTTTTCGGCTCCATTGTAAACTTCACGCCGTTTTCCAATAATCGTTCATACTCTTTACGAATATCTGCCACGCCAAACATTGTTACCGGGATGCCTTCGGTAAACAGTTTCTTTTGATACTCTTTAGCGGCTGGATGGTTATTAGGTTCGAGCAAAAGCTCGGTACCTTCTTTGTCTTCGGGAGAAACAAGCGTTATCCACCTATATTCTCCTGCTGGAACGTCATGCTTTTTTACAAAGCCCAAGGTTTCTGAATAAAACTCAAGTGCCTTGTCTTGATCTTGTACGAATATACTGGTAACAATGATTTTCATATTTCTTTTCCTCCTTTGATATTGAAATGTATGTTGCTCTAGTCTCATTAACTATTTATATTATACTATTAAGAGCGAATAATAAAGTCAGCTCAATTTTTGGGAGAAACAATGGTTCTCTCTACAATAAACCTGAACCTATAGTTACATAAAAAATATTCATTTGCAGTTAGTGTACACTTGTAAATTCCTTCTTTTACTCTGCTTCTTACATTAGATATCAATAAATGTAATATAGCAGCCAATCACCTGCAGACATTTGACGCAAAAGTGATTGGCTGCCATACCGTGACACAGCTTTGCAAACCCACCTTCTATGGCTAAATTTTTATAAGAGGCGGATTCAACACCAATCCAATATCTGCTATTCTGACTTGTTAGATCCGCCATGACTCAATCCCCTACTCCTCAAATGCTAAACTCGTTTTCAACCGATCTAGTTGTAAGAAATGATGTCTGTAATGCATTACAATCAACAAAAACCACTCCTGTGCGTTTAATGCACCAAATGCCGGATGAAGCATCTTATTACTTACGACCGATTGATGTAAGATTGACTCCATATTCCTCATCCGTTCTACAACCCTATGAAGCCCATCTACCAGGTACTCCATGCTCTCAGGTGGTTGCGGAGTATAATTCGGCGAAGCAGGGACCTTAATACGAACGGCAGGAAATTGTTCTATTTTAAACACTGCCTTCCCCTGCTCCGTTTTTTCCATCGCTGGATTCAATGTCGATTCGCTGCCATCTAAACATTGCTCGGCATTATGCAGATGAATAAAAGCTGATTGAATTAAATGTACATACATCTGTCCAATGGACCAATCATCCTCGTTCAACTTTCTATTTAATTTCTCCATATTAAATTTTTTTAGTTCTGCCAAATATCTTTCTACTGTAATTTCAAATGACTTCAAAACTTCCTTTGTACTACTCATCCTTCTAGCAACTCCTCATCATTTTGATATATTCATAGTATAAAAAAACACTACTGACAGGTGTATGTCAGTAGTGTTCTAAAATTTTTCTCGCTACTTCTCGAACCTTGTGACGCAAAGATTTCGGTTCAATCACCTCAATATCTCCGCCAAAGCCAAGTAAAAAATGCAATATTTCCTCCGGATATCGAACACGAAATTGAAAGATAACCTCCTTCTCCCGCTCTTCAATGGTATCAATATAAAAATTAACTGCCTCTATAATCTTGTCGGCGATTTCTGGGATTGCCCTAATTAAGATTTTTTCATCTCGATTGTCAGGTGGCCGATAGCTGCTTAGATCAAAATTATTTGGCAAAAGAAATCGTTCCTCCAACACAGAAAGTTCGGTCATCCGTGACAAGCGAAAATGACGTATATCTTGTCTCAAATCACAGTGTGCGATTAATATCCAATTTCCATGAACTAGTGTTAATCCATATGGAGAAACCTTACGCTTATTTTTCCGCTTCCCATCCGTTCCTGGCATATTTTTGATATACACAAAACTGATTTTGCATTGTTTCAATATTGCGTCACGAACTTGATTAAGATAAGTTCTTACCCTATCTTCAGTTGATGGTTCACCTACATGAAGCAGTCGCATGGTTTCCCGAACAAGTGTTGATTGGTTGCGGACTGATTCCGATAAAGTAGCCTCGATTTTTCTTTTAGCAGTCTTAGCATAAATACCGTAATCAGTATCCAACCTTTGTTCAATAAAATCAGCTCCCATGAGCAGAGATACTGCCTCTTCTGCTGTAAAACTAACCGGGGGCAGAAAATATCCTTCCATTAAGGAATAACCCAGACCAGGAGCGCCTAAAATCGGAACCCCAGCCTCACTTAGTGCTTGAATGTCCCTATATATCGTACGGACACTTGTCTCAAATTGAGAAGCTAAGTCTTCTGCCCTCAGCGTTTTGCTTCGCTGTAATTCAAGCGTGATTGCAAGCTGCCGCTCAGTTTTATTCATTTTTTCTGTCCTCCACAGTTTATCTTTCAAAATATATTAATGATCCGTCATAGTTGAATAGCAGCATGCAGATCTCTAAGAGAGGATCATCTTCGCAATGTATACGCGCTAAATGCTTCGATTTGTTGCCTCGTAACGATTCTAAAATTCGCTATCCAACTAAAAATTCCCCATAGCAACTCTCGGGTTTCCATCCATGTTCACCAATTCTTAATCTAACAAATATTCTTCAGCAGAATTAATCATCTCTTACCTCAATTTGCAGATTTATTTCTTATAATATCATAAAAAATTTTGTACTAAATGCCCCCGTTAGTCCAATAAAGAAAAATGATACAGCTTACATTAACACAAAAGCGTTGTTGAACTGAGATCAACAACGCTCCTCGTTTTAATATCCCCCTAATTCTTTTCTATTTGGGGCATGTGGTGGTTCCTCCATCCATCCCCTGTCCATTAAAATATCAGCCCCATCCTTTCCAAACTTCAAAATTTCAGGAATCAATTTCAAATATTCAGTAGACAGGTCAATTCGTGATGTGATAGATAATGCATGCCCAATATAGGTCAACCCTTGTGTATTAAGCGTGTTTACAAGGTTCATAATTAACTTTTCCGAAAATGGAGATATAGTAGAAGTTGAAACTTCGGTATTAATCATGATAGTGCCAATTAAATCATCTTTAATTAAGGCATCATTCAGAAAGCGTATTTGTTTTTTAGCTAACTCTTTTCCTTTAATTAAATAATTTTTTATCTCTTTATCTTTTACAACTTGAATAAAACCTGTGAGTAAGATTAAACCAAAATAGTTCCTTTCAATGTTAAAAAACATTTCAGAAATTTCAAGTACATTTAGTGGCCGTTTTGGTTCAATAAATTTAGACAGTAGGCCTTCTTTAGTAACAAACTCGACTGAATCAGGATATGGAATCATTGTTGGTCTATCATATATTCCTTTAGATAGCATCAGATCAACTGATTTATTATAAAGGTCTAATGAAGAAGTCAAACAATTAGAGAAAAAAGTTCTAATATCTTCTCTTGCAACATTAGAAAGCTGAATACTATAGTTCATTAAACCTATCCGACTCATACCATAGATATAGCTTACTGAAAATAAATCAAAAAACAAAGGTGGTGCTGTGAGGTCAAGATCATCATCTGAAAATCCCTTTGGAATAGGGAAGCCTTCACTTTTAAATATGCTTTCTATTTCTTCTATATGTTTATTAGATATATCTAAAGTTAGTTGAATTAGAGGGTTAACATCTGTGTAGTTCGAATGATGTAAGAAATGCTTTGTAAGACAGATAGACAAGCTATCAGATATATAAGTTCCCCATAAACCTGCAATTTCAGTTGATGATAAGCCTACTGAATGTTTTGGCTCCATTGAAAATCTCCTTTTCAATAAAATTTTTTCTAATTTAAGTATGCTCAGTTCAAAGCTATATATACCGTGAGATCGAGTTGCCATAACATCATTCCTGTTCTGCCAACTATACACTTCTTTCAAATAGTAAGCATTAATCATGTAAATGAGCTGAATAATAACATTATATCTACTGATTTAAAGATCGTTTCTTTCTGCCGCATGTAAAAGATAACAACCCTCACAGTTAACAAAAGTTTATGGAAATCCATCCCTTTAAAAATATGGTTTCGGCCCTCTGCCTAACTGTCTATGCTTAAAGATAACTTTACTCCTCCAAGCCCCTCTATATGGATACCACGAACAATTGCATAATTTGTTCAACATTTTCTTGAGTACTCCGTCTTTATATAGTGAACTGACTTTCAGAATTAATAAACTGGAATAAAGAGACTCTAAAATAAGCGATGGAAACTAGGTGCCTAGAATGGAAAGAACCAACTCAATCTCGAGTTGGATTATATAATAATGCAGATAGCGCAAAAACTGTTCAAATGATAATCGATACAATAAAAAAAGAGAGAAAATGGTCGGGAAATACATGTGAAAAGAGGTTTTTTATTAACTCGCTAGAAGCTCTGGAATCCCGGTATAGCCACGAGCTTTCAAAACCATAAAAAGATGCTTTCCTTCATTCAGGAAAGCATCTTTTAGCACAATAATAAAAGTGTTTTTAATCAAAGATTTTTAATTAAGCCTCTGTTAAAGCTTAATGTTGATATTAATAGAAATAACGGAAGTTCCATAAAAATGGAACTTCTATTTTATTGTCTTATTGAACTAACGCACCCAATCGTTGAATAACCTAACTACCATCTTTCTCTAATTTCTTTTATGACAACTTCTGGATTATCCCAATGTAACATATGAGAAATATTAGGTACTAAATTTACAGTTGCTCCTGTTTTTTGTGCAAAGATGCCTGAAGTTATATCCCTATACGTATCTTGTGACTTAGGAAGGGTTGCACGGAGTAATAAGATATTTAAGTTATTAGGGAGTTTTTCATAGATATCCTCCGCTTCATCTTTGTACATACCTTTAATAATGTTACCAGCCGTTTTTCCCCTTGCGTGCCAATAATACTTTCCATCCTTAACAAGAGCTAAATCCTTTGCCGCAGTCATTAATAGTGGAGTTCTTCTGGAGTCACCAAAGACAGCCACATCCAAAAACTTTTCCCAAGTCCCTACATACTCTTCAAAATCCTTTTCGTAATACTCAATTTCTTCTTCTATTGAAGTAGAATTTCTTCTTTTAGTCTGGTAGCCACCGTCAATTAGAATTGTCCCCAGCACTTTCTTAGGATAATTAAGTATATAGAATAAAGAAACAAAACTTCCCCAAGAATGAGATAAAAAATAAAACTTTTCAATTTTTAAGATTCCGATAATATTTTCCAACCATTTTGCTAATGCGGGCATTTCATACCTTTCTACACGATTAAACCCATCTGTTTTACCGTGACCAGGAGCATCTATACTAAAAATTCTATAATCATTCTTTATTTCTTCTGCGATTTCAATAAAACTTAGGCTTGTACTTCCTAATCCGTGTAAGCAAAAAATTACAGGTTTATTTTCACTACCCCATTCTGTTATGTGTACATTGATTTCCCCGTCATTAATTATGTACCTTTTCAATTTTTATTTTTCCTCTCATATCTTTATTTTCTTCTTCAATAAAACTGCTCCATAGTTGAATAAAGAAAAGCCCTTTATACAGTAAACTTAGATAATCTAAGTTTATCATATGTTTCTGCATTTGGAATTTAATTCCCTTTTACTATTATATCGTTCTTAGTGACTTCATTTTGCTGATGATGATTGCTCTCTAACAATTGAAACCACCAAGATAGTTGTTCAGATACGTGGTCGCCACGCCGTTAAAAAGCTGTATCCAACCTTTCACCTTTCAGTCTTCGGTGGTAGTTGTGGACGTTCTGGATGTGATATAGACCCTTGGTGTAGGTATTAATTACACTGTATCTACTTTACAAGGCAACTCTTTAGAAGTTGATTTGTCACTATTAATAAAAAAGGGAATAAAAAACAGTGGGTAAATCATTAAATACAAATTTACTGCCCACCAGCTTATATCAAACTCTAAACTAAATCCCCAAAATGCAATAGCCTGCAAACCCGAACAAAAGGTCAGCACTAATGAAATTAAGGCATACGGCTTCCATTTTGCACTTGTTTTCTTATATAAGTATAAGCTATAGAGCCCTGTTGCTGAGATGAAAATATCTAAAGGAAAAAACGACCAGTTCCAAGCAATAATAATGGGATTATCATAATCCTTAAAGGCCCATTCTATAGGAATAAGACTGAAATATGTAATAATCCAATATATGATAAAGCCTATATCGGTGACGAGAAAAAAAGGCTTTAAATATTTCATTAACAAAATCCTTTCTTATTTAAATATTTCTTTACTGCTGAAATAAGACCAAATGTAGTCACAGTTACAATAAACAATTATAAGAGTTCATTCCTACAGGTAATAGAAGTAAAATAGGATAAAATTTGAATAACTAGTATAACTACTCGCTCATCTGAGACTTGTGATCAGATGCTTCACTATGATCGACAGTAAAGTTAAGAGTTACAACGCCGATAATAATAAGAAAAATCGCAGTTATTTTCACAAGACTTAAACTCTCATTAAAATAATATACTCCAATAATTGAAATAATTAGGATTCCTATACCTGACCAGATTGCATAAGCCACAGAGATTTCGATCGTCTTTAATGCCAACGTTAAAAATACTAAACTGTTTAGATAGAAGAATATTAATAAAATACTTGGTAATAACTTTGTTAAGCCTTCAGATAATTTCATACTTGTTGTACCAGCAACCTCAAATACTATTGCCAAACATAAATATAGCCAAGAAATATTAATCACCTTCCTTATATTTCGAAATGCCATTCAACAATATATCCATAACTGCTTCTAATTTTTCTTTAATTGTTAATGAGCTTTGCGAAGCATAAATTTGATTAATAGCACCTAGATACAATTCAATAAAGATATCTAGATTAATATCTCGAAGGTTTCCTTGTTCTATCCCTTGCTTCATCAAAGTAAGAACAGTTGACCATTCTTCTCTGAGGAAAATATCCAATTTCTCCCATTGTTGAAAATGGTGCTTTTTTAAATCGGACAATAAGCGAATATCCATAATCCCGAACTCTTCAGGAGTACTACAAAGGATAAGTTTAATCTTATCTAACACATTTGTATTCTCATCCATAACTATCTCTTGTTCATTTTGTTTTATACTATGAATAAGTTTTTCGATAATCTCGTCAACAATCTGATCTTTTGAAGAAAAGTATTGATAAATTGTTCGTTTGCTTGTTCCTAAATTAGCAGCTAACTCACTCACTGTAAAACTAAATCCTTTTACTTGAATCAATCTAATTGTTTCATCAATAATTCTATTATGCAAAAACAGACCTCCTACCAATACGAATGAAACTCATTCGGTTTTATTGGTACCAGTATAGTATAATATCTAAAATTGCACAATAGTTTTTGTTATAAAATGTAATAATGACAGATACTCGAACTCTATTTCCGGAATGAGAGAAGCTGCATTATAGTAGAGATAACTGACAAAATATTCATCTAAATGAATCATGAAGTGGATGGAACAGGTCCTCCATTGAATTTCTGACAACTGAAAAGTGTTCCACATTGTAATGTCCATGAAGAGTTGTATTATGGTGCTTGATGATTTGTTCTTCATTTATTACGTCATTGCCCAAAGTAGAGTGTCCATCACCTACTAACGTTACGTCAAAAGTAGCTTGACAAACCATATCGAGAGAAACCGTCTTCATATAATTCCGTTTTATCACTCTGCTTTCCTTGTATTAATAATTGTCCAAACAGAACTAAACAAATTCTTTTAGCCCCCCCTATTTTTACTATAAGTAAAAAGAAACCATTTTGAAGAGTCGTTAATCAAAATGGTTTCTTTTCAAGCAATCTCCCATATAAACATTCGTTAGTTTAATAGTTTTTGAACCTTATCGGCAATATAATCTCTTAATGAGACAAGTTCATCTTTCTCAAAAGTATTAGTAACATTTCCATTTTCATAAGAATCGACGACTTTACTAATGGTAATCCTTACATCCTTTGAGAATGTTTTAAGCCCCCAATTACCAGCTTCTTGCTTGGAGGAAACGACTCCTTCTTTAAGAAACCAAAATACTCTTATTAAATTTAACGAACAATAAATGGGGTCTTTTTCGATATTTTCCAAACAATCGTAATAGTCACCTAGTATGGAAGATGTATAATCTGCGCTTGGAACTAAAGGAAATACTTCCTTTATAGGTTTACCTTCTACACATATGCCTCTTTGATAAGTAATCGTTAAATGAGCTGCTAAATCGGCATCTGAATGAATATCACCATTTATATACTGATAGGTACCATTTAACAAATCTCTTTCGAAGCGTTCTCTCCAAAACTCACTATAATGGAAGTCAAATACACATGGATGCTGCCAATGCCGTAATTGATCCGTATTTAGAAAACTTATTTCAATGGGATATGGAGAATTGGAATAACCTAATAAGAACCGCGCTAATTTTCTTTTATCTTCTACTTCTAATGATTGATGCGTAATAACCAAAACATCCACATCGCTGCTTTTAGGATTAAATCCTCCCATAGCCAAAGAACCATGTATATAAAAACCAAGGTAATTTTCTTTTATAATTTCCTTCATACTTTTATTTAGATGAAAGACAAAATCCTTCACTTCAGAAGAACATGTTTTCCAAACATCCCCCATCTTTCTCCCCCCTGTTCTTACTCCGTTACCAATATGCTTATTTGTTAAAAATAGTAATTTTAGTTAATATTAATACTAACTATCGCCAATGTAAACATTCACAACTATCATATTGCTGTTCTCTGAGGAAATAAGAACATCGTACAAAAAAAAGATAGATAGAGCGAATTCCTTCCACTCTTCTATCCTTTTTCTTTCAATACATATACTGTATGATATTTTATCATCCTTAACTACTAAAAGCTTCACACGATAAAAGCAAAGTATAAAATGAATAACAAGCAAAGTACATACATAATTGGATGAACTTCTTTATAACGCTTTTGTGCTACTAAACATATTGGATAAAAAACAAATCCTAATCCAATCCCAATTGCCACACTAGAAGTAAGAGGCATCATAATAATTGTTAAAAAGGATGGAATGACAATTTCTAACTTCGTCCAGTCTATTCTCCTAATTTCCATTGCCATTAATGCCCCTACCACAATTAATGCAGCAGCTGTAACTTCTACTGAAATCACGGCAACAAGTGGGGAAAAGAACAATGCAATTACAAAGCAAGCTGCAATGACGACAGACGTAAAACCTGTTCTTCCTCCGACAGCAATACCTGCAGAAGATTCCACACTCGTAGCTGGTGTCGATGTACCTAAAATAGCTCCAATAGCACCTGCAGCAGAATCGGCTAGCAGTCCTTTACCGATATTGGGAATCTTATTATCTTTCATCATTCCAGCTTGGCTAGTTAAGGCAATTAATGCACCTGCAGTATCAAAGAAGGCAACAATTAAAAAGGTAAAGATAACTGTTAGTATTTCTGGCGTAAAAATCTTATCTAAATGAGAAAACACAACACCAAATGTTGGTTTAAGGCTTGGTATATCTCCAACAAGCGAAGAGGGAACTTCTATTAATCCAAAAATCATTCCCACAATCGTAGTAATGACCATTCCATAAAAAATCCCGCCGTTAATGCCGCGTACTAACATAACAATTGTAATAACAAGACCTATAATTGCCAGCAGAGTCATAGGGGACGTTAAATCACCAATCGAGACAAATGTATCTGGATTACCAATAATAATTCCACCATTTTTCAACCCAATAAACGTAATGAAAAATCCAATTCCAGCAGCGATTGCATGTTTTAAACTCGCTGGAATGATATTAATGATCTTCTCGCGGATTTTCATTAAACTTAATAACATAAAAATGATTCCTGCAACAAAAACACCAGTTAAAGCGACCTGCCATTCTATTCCCATTCCTATACATACAGAAAAAGTGAAGAACGAATTCAGGCCCATACTAGGTGCAATTGCGATTGGAAAGTTAGCAAGTAAACCTATAAGTAATGTTCCGATGATTGCAGTGAGCGCTGTTGCTGTGAATACAGCCCCGCTATCCATCCCAGATTGGCTTAAGATAATTGGATTTACAACTAATATATACGCTATAGACAGGAAAGTGGTTATTCCTGCAAGTGTTTCCTGCGCATAAGAAGTGTTCCGTTCTGCAAATTTAAAAAAGTCTCTCATGTTGTCGTCTCCTATTTGCTAAATTATAGATCGATAGGGAGTGATTCTAAGATTAGTTTTACCACTAATTCATTTTATTTTCCCCTTAATAAAAAAAACTTTGACCCTTATTTGGTCAAAGCTTTTCTACAAAACGGAATAAAAATGTTATAAAATTTCCATTCCTTGTAGACAAGCTATTTATTGGTAGCTGGTAGAAACTTTCAAGCCATATTCTTGAATTTATACAAGGTTCTATCTATTCTTTTAAAAAAACAATAGGAGAATAATAACAAGTTTAAATTATTATGTCAATAGTATAAATTGGAATAGGATTGTCTAGTAACAAATCAAAGTACTGAGAAGATTGAATGTAAAAAGAATTAAAGGAAAATAATTCGGAAAAAGCCATAAAAAAAGACCATTTCGGTCTTTTTTATGGCTTTGCTTCTTCTACTACTAATGAGATGAATTTATCATTTTTTGTATTATGATTCACCGTAACAATAACTGTTTTTTCCTTTCCACCCTCTTTTACGAGAAATTGAAAGGAATCTTGTTCTTCTTGCGGAGATATTTTTTTACGCCCTAAATATTTATAATCAGTTACAGACTCTTCTGGATAATCTGCCTTTACTACAGCAATTGCAACAGACCCAAATTTCTTATAATCTAACTCCTGGACAGCTAAATGATGCGATGGAAACATAAATGCCATAACTAATACTGATATACTAACAATAAGAACGGATAAAGATTTAGTCTTCATATTTACCTCCAATGTTTTTTCTTATTATGAATCTCCCAGCATTTTTTTATGTATCGCATCTATTTTTTTTGCTTCCTCAATCAGCGTTCTGGGAATGGTTTTATTTCTGGCCCATTCTTTAGAAAAGTTTGTCAAGGAAGGGTGGCGCTCATCTACCAATGGACATATTTCAATTGTATATGCGGGTAAATGATAGGTCGTAATAAACCAATCTGTAAATCCGCCCCCTACGGCATCTTTCGGAGGAATCCCAATCTTGTACCCAGTTTCCTTTGCGAGAACTTCTGCAATCATCCGATCTCTGTTCTCATTCGCCCCATTATTATATTGCCAAAAAATCTCCTGACCAGAAGAATGGTAGGCAACTGCAATGGTTGGTTTTATTTTTTCTGTTAACTTGACTATGGCTTGTACCTCTTGTGCTTCAAATGGAGCTTTCCCTTTATAATTTTTATAAAAAGGTTCTTTTTTGGAATCCTTTATATACTCCCATCCAGCAGGATATTGTCGATTTAGATCCACTCCTAGCCCATTACTTTTCCAACGCGTAAAATCATTTAGGCCGCCATTCATCTTCTTTATTTTTCTTTTCGAGAAAAACGGAAATTTGTTGATTTTCCCCTGTTGAATGGTGACTCCATCTGGATTGATCATCGGTACAATCCAAATCGAATAGGAACCAAGAAAATTGTCTCCATTCTTTATTGTCCTTGCAATATCCTCTGCCATTTTCATGGTTAATAAAGAAGTAATCCATTCCCTTCCATGATGTGCACCTGACAAAAGGATACTTTTCTTTCCTGTCCCTATTTGGATCGCATAAATTTTTCGGCCAAATTCTGATTTCCCAATCGCATGGACTTGGAGCTGTTTCTTATATTTACTTTTTAAAATCCAGACATCGTCTTGAAAGTTTTCATATGTATACACTTCACTCGCATCTACAACTGATTTCGCGTAGGACTCCTTTGTATTTACACAAAGAAAGACTGAAATTGCAGTTAAAATAATAATAAGTCGCCTTTTCATAATAACCCCTTTTTTCTTTATATTGTGGATATGCAGAAGTCCTTATTCATATTGCGTTGAATTTATCTTCAATGAAGCCATAAGAATTTATACAGGTAAAAATAGAAAATCCTTTGAAATCAATATAGCCAACTTTTAGTGGGTAACATTCTTACCTTTATCCATATAATATAATCATCTCCTTCCCACAAAAGGAGGCATTAAGATGAACAAAACAGATTATGATCGAGCCCTATACTATACTCATCGATCAGAGTGGGATAATCTTCTCATATTGATGGTAAGAACCCATGATAACTTTCTCTCAAAAAAAATTGAACAATTTCTGCATGCCTACAACTTTGAACATGATTATTCTGTCATAGAAAAACATTTATATTCCTTATTACGCTACATCGATCACGCCAACGATTTAGCCGCAGAAGAATGGATTCACACAACTACCATGTAATAGATAGAATCCCACCAAAAAACCACGACTCTTCTGTCGTGGTTTTTACCTTTTCATTCATATTACATCTATGATTGATTACTTTTTATATTCAATTCGGTATACATCAAAGCGTCTATCTTTTAATTGGCGGACTGTTCCTCTTTGTCGCTGTCTTCTTAGTATTTCTAAATCTACATCCCCGATCATAACCATTTCTATATTAGGGTTTGTTTCCCCAACAATTCCATCTCGGGCAAATTCAAAATCAGATGGCGCAAAGATAGCCGATTGGGCATATTGAATATCCATATTTTCTGTTTGCGGTAAATTCCCGACAGTCCCAGCAATCACCGTGTAAACCTGGTTTTCTACAGCTCGAGCTTGTGCACAATAGCGTACACGTAAATAGCCTTGACGATCTTCTGTACAAAACGGGGTAAAAATAATTTTTGCCCCCATATCTGTTGCAATCCGGGCTAGTTCTGGAAATTCAATATCATAGCAAATTTGAATCGCAATTTTCCCACAATCTGTATCAAAAACCCTAATGGCATCTCCTCGTCTTATTCCCCACCATTTCCGCTCATTCGGCGTTATATGTAATTTATATTGTTTTTCAATCGTACCATCACGTCTAAAAAGATAAGCAATATTATAAATTTCTTCATCGTCTTCTTTTACAAAATGAGAACCACCGATAATATTAATATTATATCGAATCGCTAAATTAGTAAAAAGCTCAATATACTGCTCTGTGTATTCTGTAACCTTTCTAATAGCCGTACTTGGAACACGTTCATCCAAAAATGACATTAATTGCGATGTAAGCAATTCAGGGAACACAACAAAATCCGATTCCGCATTGGAAGCTACATCTGTATAATACTCTACTTGATTGGCAAAATCCTCAAAGCTCTTTATTTGTCTCATCTTATATTGAACAACGCAAATTCGCACAGGATAGCTGCTTTTGAAAAAACGTTTGGATTTTGGCATGTATTCCACATTGTTCCATTCCATAATCGTTGCATAGCTTTTCGACTGTGCATCATCTGGTAAGTAATTAGGGTTAATCCGCATTAACGTGAAACCATTTAGTAATTGAAAGGACAGTACTGGATCATATATTTTATGATGCAAAACTTCTTGAACATATTCTCTTGCTGTCATTTGATCTTCATATTTATAATAATTTGGAATTCTGCCGCCAATGATTATACTTTGTAAATTTAACTGACGCACTAACTCTTTTCTTGCTTCATAAAGACGATGTCCTATTTTCATTCTTCGGTATTCTGGATCTACCATTACTTCAATTCCATAAAGATTATAGCCATGGGGGTTATGATTTGTGATATATCCGCCATCTGTCACTTCATCCCACGTATGGCGGGCATCATATTCGTCAAAATTTATAATTAAGCTAGAGCATGATCCAATAATTTCCCCATCATATTCTGCAACAAATTGTCCCTCTTGAAAAATCTCAATATGGCTTCTTAATTGATCCTTTGTCCAAGGATCCATGCCTGGAAAGCACTCCGCTTGAAGCTTCATGATTTTATCAATATCCTGGTATTCTGTGTTTCGGATAATGAGTTTTTTTTCAAATTTCGATAAATCCAATTTTGGCATATTATTTTACTCCCTTTATGTATGATCTTCTTAACCCATACTCTTACATTTTATTTACTATTTCTACATTTCCCCATTTTTTTTAGATATAATCTCTCTCCTTTTGGAATTCTAGTTTGTTTACATCAATTCCGTTTACCTTTATACTTTTTCTATAGTGAAAATATTCCTATCAATTTTTAGAATTCAATAAACACAATAAAGGAGAATCGTATGAAAGAAGAAACAAAGCAAAAGGACTCCCGGGAAAACATTTTATATTTAGCATGGATTGCAGCTGTCCTCAGTATGTTTGGCAGTCTCTACTTTTCTGAAATTAGAGACTTTATTCCATGTACTTTGTGTTGGTATCAGCGGATCTTAATGTACCCGTTTGTGATTATTTTAGGAATTGCGGTAATCCGAAAAGATTATAAAATCAGCTTTTATACCATGATTCTTTCTGGGATTGGCGCATGTATTTCCATTTATCACTACTCCATCCAAAAGTTAGCTAGCATCTTTGAAACATCATCAGCCTGCGGACCAGTTTCTTGCACAGGTGAATACATAAATTGGTTAGGATTTATCACGATCCCTTTTATGGCACTAATTGGATTTATTATTATCTTTACTTGCAGCATTATTATTTGGAAAAAAACAAAGGAGATGAATCAATGAAAAAAATTCTGTTTTTTCTGGTCTTTATTATTATTTTATTTGCTGGGGTAGCTTTTCTATCTCATATGAAAAAGGAAAAAGCTGTGGAAGGCAATCTCTATAAGAAAGCAGATTTGAGGCCAGCTACAGTCGAATTATTAGATAATCCGAATTACCAAAATATCATCCTTCCTGATGAACTCGAGGAAAAATTAAAAACAGAGGAAGACGTGACAGTTTATTTCTTTAGCTCTGAATGTCAATATTGCTTAAAAACTACTCCTGAATTAATGCCGCTTGCAAAAGAATTAAATGTATCTATTGATCAATATAATTTATTGGAATTTCAAGAAGGCTGGGATAAATACAATATCGAATCAACTCCAACCATTGTTCAATACAAAAATGGAAAAGAAGTAAGCAGAACTATCGGCTACAACGAACCTGCAGTCTTTAAACAATGGCTCGAAAAATATAGTGTAAAAAAATAAAGTCGCTAAAAAATTGTATCCAAAAAGGCCATCGTCTTTCAATTGACTGTGATGGCCTTTTGTCTTTCCTAAGAATAAGGAATAGGAAAATTAGAAAAAATTATAGTAAGTATGAATTGTTCGCCTCTGCATACATACTAAAATTCGCTTGATCGCAGGAATCCCCGTTGCTGCTGAATTTAAAATTATCTAAATGGAAGGGAAAGAATATATCCAATTCCTCGAGAATGTGGACATTTTTTGCAAAAAGATGTTTATATTTATGCTTATTCTCTGGATCTTCCAATATATTCACAAGGGTTTGAAGACTGGCAATTACTTGATAAGCTGTTTTTAATGTGCTTAATAACTGTGCTTTTTCCGGAGTAATAGCTAGAACCTTTAAGCGCTCGAATTGATTAATTTCCTCATCTGAAAAATAGAAAGGAAAAACCTTTGAATAAAAGGTTTGAATCAACTCATCAATTCTTTCCTCTTGGGTTTGGGTTGATGCAAAAACGACTTTCATAAAACGAAACACCCTCTTTATTTCTATATATTTACACAACCTATCTGTTACCCATAGTCTAACATATCCCTAAAAACCATTTCTGTGGTAATTAAAACCATGATATGATAACTAAGTTATATTTAAGACACTTTTATTATTCATTCTTATAAAAAATAAAGGAGATTTTATGTATGTTATTTGAAAGAAAGGGTGACTGGCTTTTCCTTAAAATCCCTTTACAATGGGAAGGATTATCAATTGAGGAGTTCTTTTCGCGAGTATTACTAGCTTCGAAAAAGCAGATTCATTTGTTTAAAATGGAGAAAAAAGTTCAATTAAATAACCAAAATGTACCATGGAATTCCCTACTTAAGCAGGAAGATATTTTAAAAATTAAGCTCTTTCAGCAGCAGCCAAATGACATTATTCCAACCTATATGGATCTCACTATTCTTTATGAAGATGATTTCCTTTTAGTCGTAAATAAACCTGATTCCATCGATACCCACCCTCATTCTTCTGAAGATACTTCTTCCTTATTAAATGGTGTGGCCTATTATTTATTATTAAGTGGAGAAGAAAGACAATTAAAGCATATCCACCGATTGGATCGGGATACTACCGGGTGTATACTTTTTGCTAAACACGATTTAGTTGCTAACATGCTTGATTATCTTTTAAGAGAAAGAAAAATTAAAAGAACGTATATCGCTCTTATTGAGGGATTTTTAGCACAGAAAAAAGGAACGATTAATAAGCCGATTGGGAAGGATCGACATCATGGCAGTCGTAGAAGAATTTCAGAGACAGGACAGCAGGCAATCACCCATTTTAAACGAATCAAGCGGCTGCCCTTCGATGATTTAACGCTTATCTCATGTACTTTAGACACTGGCAGAACACATCAGATTAGAGTCCATTTAAGCTCCATAAATCATCCTCTTGCTGGAGACAAACTTTATGGCGGAAAACCTATGTTCCATCGACAAGCACTTCATGCGGCGAAAATCCAATTCACCCATCCTATCTCTCAGGAACAAATTACAGTCTTTGCTCCACCATTAGACACCCCGCCGATTTTCCCTGATGAAGATTGGGAATCGTTATTAAGTTGAAGGATATGTTTTCAACAAAAAAAGGAAATGGCTTAAAAAAGCTCATTTCCTTTTTTCTCTTTCTTTATGTTGTTTTACGCATTCCACGCATAATCAAGCTTAGAATAAATACTAGCACGACAGCGCCGATAATGCTCGGAATAATGGCGAAATCAGCAATGGATGGACCCCAATCTCCTAAAATTAATGATCCTAACCAAGCTCCAACAAAACCGGCAATAATATTACCAATAACTCCGCCAGGAATATCCTTACCAGTAATTAATCCTGCTAACCATCCTATAATACCACCTATTATTAATGACCATAAAAATCCCATATTTAACACTCCTTTTCTTATAGTGTTGATAGTTTTCAATGAGATAGTGAAAAACATGCTGCAGCTATGATTTTCCCGTACGGTTTATTTTCACTATCTGCTTGTACTTATATTTACCACCCTTTGAGTCTTTTAAACATATCTATTACATTCATTGTTTTAAAAAGATTCATTCAAGTGCTTCCTAACAAAAAATCTACGCCTAATTAATTAGGCGCAGACCTTTTGTTTGTTCCGTTTTATAGTCCTTAAATTTATTAAAATAATAATTCATCTGGATTACTGCCAAGTCTTTCATTCATATTTAAGCGATCGATTTGATCCATTTCCACTAAGCTTAGTTGAAAATCAAATATCTCTGCATTTTCTTTGATTCTTTCTGGATGAACAGACTTTGGAATAATAATATTTCCATGTTGCAGATGCCAGCGTAAAATAACTTGAACAGGAGTTTTTTCATGTTTTTTTGCAATATAATTAAGTGTCGGTTCATTTACTAACCGACCTTTGGCAATTGGCGACCATGCTTCCACTTTTATATCTTTCTTCTTACAATATTCTCTTACGCTCTCTTGGGAAAGTCTTGGATGTAATTCGATCTGGTTAACAGTTGGCTTCTCATTTGCATTAGCAAGTAAATGATCTAAATGATGTTCATGAAAATTACTTACACCAATTGCTCTAACTAATCCTTCTTCATATAATTTCTCAAGTGCTTTCCATGTTTCCACATATTTATCTTTTCCCGGCCAATGAATTAAATATAAATCTAGGTAGTCTAAATCTAATTTTTTCAAACTCGTTTCAAATGCTCTTAAAGTGGAATCATATCCTTGATCATCATTCCATACTTTAGTAGTAACAAATACCTCCTGTCTTTGGATAGCGCTTTCTTTTATCGCTCTGCCTACTCCTTCTTCATTCTTATAAATGGCAGCAGTATCAATAGAACGATAACCAAGATCCAAAGCAGTTTTTACTGTATGGAAAACGGTGTCTCCCTCTTCTACTTTAAAAACACCAATTCCTAATTGTGGTATTTCTACTCCATTATGCAGCTTCACTTTCTGTTCGATGCTATTGACCAAACAAAACACCTCCAAAAATCAGAATTATCCATATAATAACACTTATTGGAATACTTCTCTATAAATATGAATTAATCCTTTTAAAAAATCGCCTGCTTCCTAATATATTTTTATTTTAAAATAAATTGAACGATTTTCTCCCACCATTTCCATGGCACAATATGCTTAAAAAGAATTGTACCTTTTGTTCCTTTTCCGACTATATAACGCAGTCTTGGATGCTTTTTCTTTGCGATGGAAACTATCTTTTCAGCCACTACCCTTGGATCTCCATTTTTTTTACTGCTATTATGTAAATATGTATCGAGCTGTTTCATATAAGAAGAATAAGGAGAAGAAGGCAAGGTAGATTTTTCAGCAATTTGCTTCCCTGTTGTCCAAATATTTGTTTGAAAAGAACCAGGCTCTACCAGAACGACTGGAATAGAAAAAGGAGCTAACTCTAATCTTAGGGCCTCACTCCATCCTTCTAATGCAAATTTAGAGGAAACATATGGAGATAGGCCTGGAAATCCAATTTCGCCACTTATGCTGCTTATATTAATAATCATTCCTCTCCGCTGCATCCTCATAAGCGGAAGAATACATTGCGTTACACGAATGGCTCCAAAAAAATTTGTATCCATCTGTCGTTGATATTCACCGATCGATATCTCCTCTGAAAAACCCGCTCCCGCATAGCCAGCGTTATTTATCAGTAAGTCAACTTGGCCTATTTTCTGTACATATAAACTTAAGTTTTCTACAGATTGGTCTGAAGTAATATCTAAAGAAACTATGTCTATATTAGAAATTATCCCCATTCTTGTTGCTTCCTCTACTAATTGCCCACTTTTATTCGTATCTCTCATCGATGCTATAACTGTATAGTTCGCTTTTGCAAATTCTAGTGTCATCCATTTCCCAAATCCACTATTCGCTCCAGTTATTAGTACTACTTTTTTTTCCACTTTTTCCCCTTTTCCTGCCACATATTATTCATATTCCCTTCTTAACATGACATTATATTGATTGTTGTTCGTGTTAACACTTCTCGTTGTAATTCTTCTATTCTTAAAGCCTTTTGATTGCATAGAGTGGATTGGGCATAATCTCCCCCACCTAATAAGAAATCTGCTTTCTTCTCGATAATCATAAGTCCATTGTAATATATAGAACTAGTTTATGGGATCCTGTTCTCTTCCCATAAGCCAACTTTCTCCAATAAAAATTTCATCCATTAACAGTGGCTCTCCCTTCTTTTTTGGACATTCTACTCTTACTTTATTATCATAAATAGAATTGGACACAATATAGGATGGAGATATGGAAAAACACTCCATTCTCTGGAGAAAAATATTAAATCCGTGCAAATATTGTAAAAAAGTAATGTAGTTTTCTTAAAACTTTGTAAAGCAAATATTAAGTTTTTGTAAATTTCGTTTCAAAATACTATGCTATTCGACAACTTTCCTATAAAATATGTAAGGCTTAGTCATAATTTGTTATATATTAATGGAGGTAACCATAATGGTTTTTAAAAAACAAGATAAGTTTGCTGTTATGTTAAAAAATATTGCTTCAAATTTAAAAGAAGGAGCAGACTTTTTTGCTGACTATAAACTAACAAATGTTAGCGATTTAAAAACTTTTTCTGAAACAATGAAGGAAATTGAAACAAAAGGTGATACATATGTTCATGAAGTTATCACAGAATTAAATAAAGCCTTTATTACGCCGATTGAAAGAGAAGACATTCTAGCTCTTACAATGAGTATGGATGATGTTTTAGACGGTCTTGAGAGTACTTCTGCACTTTTCGAAATGTACAATATCATTAGTGCAGATGAATATATGCTTCGTTTTGTGGAAGAAATCAAAAACTGTGCAGTAGAAATTGATAAAGCAGTAGATCTGCTTACAACTAAAAAATTACCTAAAATTAGAGAGTATGCAATTAGAATTAAAGATCACGAATCAAAATGTGATGGCATTTTACGTCAATCGATTAAAAACCTTTTCTCTGTAGAAAAAGATCCGATTCGTATTATCCAATATAAAGAAGTGTATGAAAATCTTGAGGATATCGCTGATTACTGTCAAAGTGTTGCCAACACACTTGAAAGTATCATTATGAAGAACGCATAAGGAGTCTTTTTCCAATGAATACATTATTAATACTTACAATTTTAATCGTTGTCTTTGCCCTAGCATTTGATTTTATTAATGGCTTTCATGACACAGCCAATTCCATTGCTACTGCAGTATCAACAAAAGCACTAAAACCGAAGCATGCCATTATTATGGCAGCATGTATGAACTTTATTGGTGCGATGACCTTTACTGGTGTGGCAAAGACAATTACAAAAGGAATCGTAGATCCTTTTCAATTAACAAATGGTTCTCTCGTTATCCTTGCAGCATTGATTTCTGCTATCATCTGGAATTTAGTCACTTGGTATTTTGGAATTCCAAGTAGTTCTTCCCATGCAATTATTGGATCAATCGCTGGAGCAGCAATTGCTTCTTCTGGTTTCTCCTCTCTTAATTACACTGGGTTTATTAAAATCATTGAGGCATTGATTCTTTCGCCTATCATCGCTTTTATTGTTGGATTTACCATTTACTCCATTTTTAAATTCTTTTTTAGGGATTTAAATTTAACAAAAACAAATAGACGTTTCCGCTATTTCCAAATATTCACTGCAGCATTGCAGTCTTATACGCATGGTACAAATGATGCTCAAAAAGCCATGGGGATTATTACGATGGCTTTATTAGCTAATAATTATGTTTCAACAAGCGAGGTGCCATTTTGGGTACAATTTGCCTGTGCTACTGCAATGGGACTAGGGACTTCTGTAGGTGGTTGGAGAATTATCAAAACCGTTGGTGGAAATATTATGAAAATTCGACCAGTAAATGGGGTAGCTGCTGATTTATCAGGAGCTATGATCATTTTCGGATCCACCTTAATTCACCTTCCAGTTAGTACAACCCATGTTATCTCTTCTTCTATTCTCGGTGTTGGTTCTGCACATCGTTTAAAAGGAGTTAAATGGGGAACAGCACAACGAATGATTATTACATGGGTTATTACATTGCCAATTTCAGCAAGTATCGCTGCAATTTGTTACTATATCCTGCATTTCTTTTTTTAAGTAGAAGGATTATCATATACGGCTTAATAAATAAGGCCATAAGAAAAACATCTTCACCCAATTGGGTAAAGATGTTTTTCTTATTTTAAAGGGTAGCCAATCTTTTTTTAACGCTGTTTTCGTTAAGATTGTTGTTTTTAGGTGAAAATTCCTGATTTCCTATTTTTCTGTTAAAATAAGGATATATCTAATACGAAATAGAGAATAGAATGGGGTTGATTATATTGAAATTGCTATTAACCTCTAACGGTTTTTACAATGATGCTATTAAAGAGCAATTTTTAAAACTCATTAACGGCGAACCAAACGAACTGAACGTTGCTATTATCACAACTGCATCGCCGCAAAAGGATAAAAATAGATTTGCTCAGAAGGCGAAAGAGGACTTTAAGGATATGGGGTTTCAAAACATAGATTTCATTGATATAGAGTTTGATAACCCAAAAAGTCTTGCACATAAAGATGTCATATACATCAATGGTGGAAATCCATTTAACTTATTATTCCATACTAAACAGAGTGGGGCAGATAGTATCCTACGAGAGTTAGTTACCAAAAATGTTGTTATTGTAGGTGTAAGTGCTGGTGCTGTTATACTTGGTCCAAACATTAAAGTCGTTCATTTCTTCACACCGCAAATGAATGCACTAAATACTAAGGATTTTTCTGCATTAGACCTAACGGACAAACTTGTTTTTCCTCACTATGACCGAGAAGATTTGTTCAAGGATAGTACAAGCAAGACAATTGAAGATAGACTAAAAGAATTTGAAATCCTTGAAGGATGCGAAGTTACGAGATTAAAGGATGATGAATATATCACGGTAGAAAAGTAATTTATTGACCTCGAATTAGAGGTCTTTTATTATGCACTTCTTCTAAACATCTCAACTGTCGTATAGTTTGATTTATGGACAGCACTAAATAAAAGTTGCTTCACTCGTTCTTTGCGAGCCACCTTTGTGCTTTGTTCAAGGTATCTGAACCAAAACAGGTAGTTATCAAGATATTTGGTTGCCACACCTTGAAAACGGTCCATAAATTGTTTTAGTCGTTTGTGATAAGCATTAACGTGTTGAATATGGAAGATAGATTTTTTCACATAAATCCCTTTCCGCAAATTCACCATTTCGTGCTGTAATCCCTTATCTTCGGCAAACTTTTTATAGTTCGTAGCTGCATCTGAACATAACAAAGCAGAGGTGTCGATAAAGGCACCTAATACCTTATCTATATCTGTTGATTTAATACACCCTTTTCCAGCCATTTGAGAGATGACTTGTCCATTTCGATCTTGTGCTACAAGAACACAGACCTGTTCCTTTGAGATACCTCGTTTTGTTGCGACACCGCCACGCTTACGAGGGTTTCTATGAGTAATAGACTTCTTCCCTTTGTCACTTTCCAAGAAAAAGGTTTCATCGCTTTCAACAATCCCTTTTAAAGTTTGATTGCCTAATGAACGGAGAGCATTCAAGATTTTATGTCGCCAGTAAAAAGCCGTAGAAATATGGATTTCTAAAGTATCAGAGATTTTAGGTAGCGTATAGCCTTCTACCATCATTTCAAAATATTTAACCCATTTATGAGGGTATCCAGAACCTGTCAACGGAGTATTGGTCATATCGTTAAAAGTCTTCCCACAGTCCTTGCACAAATATCGTTGCCTCGCACGATATTTGCCATTCTTCTTGACCGATACGCTTCCACAATGGAGGCAAGCCAAACCGCCAGAAAAACGAGTTTCACGAATATCTTTTAGCATCTTCGCAATATCTTCTCGTTCTTCAGGGAATAAGTCTTGTTTCATTGCTTCGTAGCTTTTATGATGAGCTTGTGCACATTCTTTGTTGAACACCACTTTTTCTTACAGCCGAGCGCATTCTGGCTTTCCTTCCCTTTATGAACACCGTTTTTCCTTGCAGCAAATAAATGCTCGCAATCTTCTGTTACTTAATTTCGCTAAATCACCAGTTTATAGAATTTAATAGCAAAAGTAGTACTTTTACCTATCTTACTTCTAACTTCAATAGCCCACTTGCTCAATCAATTTTCATCCTCATAAGTTCAATTATGTTCTTCTATGTTTATACTCTTACACATATGTATAAGAAGAATGGACAAGGAATAGATAGGATGATGTTTAATGATAGAAAAAATAGCGGCGATATTTGTCGGGAGCTTATTAATAGGCATGGGGGTAAATGGATTTTTAGTCCCACATCATCTGTTAGATGGGGGCATAATTGGAATCGGCCTTATTTTGCACTATCACTACGAGGTTCCGACAGGTCTGTCTATGATTCTTTTAAGCATTCCCTTATATATACTGGTGTGGTTTTATAATAGGGAGTACTTTTTTTATGGCATAATTGGCTTCCTTGCTTCTTCCATCTCTATTGATTTCCTATCTTTTTTACGTGATTTATTTTCATTGAAGCTTGTATTAAGTGCGATTTTGGGCGGAGTGATTATTGGCGTAGGAATTGGCCTCATGCTTCGATTTGAGACCAGCACTGGAGGGACGGATCTCCTTGCCCAAGTCCTGTCAAAGATACTTTCTATTCAGGTAGGTCTCATCATTTTTCTAATAGATGGAATCGTTTTAGCCAGCGGCTATAAAATAATTGGGCTGACAACTTTTTCAGCTTCTTTCTTAACTATTTTCTGTGTGGCTGTGTTTACGACTTTATTATCCAAAAACTCCCCTATAAGGAAGGAGAGGTAGCTATTACCTCTCCTTCCACTTGACTTTAAATGCGACTTTTCACTCTTTATCTTGTTCTGGTATCAATACTTGGCCCACTTTCCCCATCTTTAATAAGGTTTGCATAATCGTTTTAGAAAGTTGGCTAGTTTGGTATGGTTTTACGAGATAATCCATCGCTCCTCGTGATAATCCCTTTTCTTTTTCATCTAATGCAGATGATACGATAACCGGAATATTTCTGAGTTTTTCTGATTCTTTGATATGATTCAAGATTTTCCAACCATCAAAATTTTCATCTTCGAGCATGATATCAAGCACCACTGCATCTGTCGGGAGCTTTTCTAACATTTGCATTGCCTCTTGACCATTTTTATAATACACAACTTGGAAGCCGTTATCTTGCAATTCATGAACAATTAATTCTCCCAGGCTAATATCATCTTCTATCACCATGATCGAGTAAGTTTGCTTATTTTCTATAGATACTTCATCAGAAGCCTCCATTTTATGGACAAGGGGAAAAATAAGCGTAAACGTACTTCCCTTCCCATAATCTGATTCTACTGCCACTTGGCCATCATGGGCAATCATGATTTCTTGAACAATAGACAGTCCAAGGCCCGTACCACCAATCTTTCTTCGGTCCGTATTATCTACTCGATAAAACTTAGTAAATAATTTACTGATCTCCGCTTTTGGGATTCCTAGGCCTTCATCTTTAAACGATACTCGCAGCTGCCCGTTCTCTTTATAAATATTAATCTCTATTGTCCCTCCATCGGGGGAATACTTAATAGCATTACTTAGAAGATTCGCCAGCACTTGTTCAATCTTCGCTTTATCACCAATAATCATGGTTTCCTCTATCAACTGGTTTATTTCGATTCGATGAGAACTAGTATTAATGGATAGTTTTTCCTTGACTCTCTCTACTATTGGAATTAAATCAATGTACTTCTTCTCATAGGTTTGCTTTCCTGCTTCCATTCGTTGAATATCTAAGAAATCATTTATTAAGGAGGTCAGCCTCTTTGCTTCACCATATATTGTTTGTAAGTACTTTTTCTGCTTTTCCACTTTTAATTCTCGATTTATCATTAATTCTGTAAATCCAAGTATGCTTGCTAACGGTGTTCGCAGCTCATGACTCACTGTGCTTACGAACTCAGACTTCATTCTATCCACTTCATATTCTTTTGTTATATCCCTATAAACAAGGATGGTGCCGAACTTAGTGTTTCCTCTGTAAAGTTCCTCCGCATAGATATTAATTACTCGTCCATCTTTCATAAAGGCACTATAGGAATCCGTCTGTTTTTCCTTAATGGATGCTTCTATATATTGAAGCAACCCTTCTTCATCCATAAAATGAGCTGTTAATGGCTGCTTCCATTCATCCCATCTACAGCCAGGATAAAATATTGTTTCCTTTGTGTCCCCAATCATTTCTTCAAGCTTTTCATTCACGAATATTATTTCACCTATTCCACATACTACCTGAATACCCTCTTGAATGGTATTTAAGATATCGTAGTTTAATACACGATCATTTTCTGTTTGCTCAAATAATTCAATTTTATCTAAAGAAATACTTATTTGTTTTGCCAACGCAATAAATTCTTCCTTATCAAACACCGAGTAAGGATCGCTAAAACGACTCAGCATCATCACTGCTGTTATTTCATCATCCGAATTATAGACAGGAATATACAAATCATGTGTAAATCCTTTTTCAAGGTGATAGCCTTTTTCGGCCAATACCATTTCTCTTGAAATAATAAATGGGTCTTTCTCTTTTTTTAGTCGATCGAGCATTCCTTGCCATACATAATTTTTAAATTGCTCTGCTCCTTCTTCGACAATTCCGTAGGATGCATATGCTTGATCCTTTAATAGTAAGATAATTCCTCTGTCTGCCTGTAGAATTGCTGCTAGATGGGTAATAATACTCTCTAATACTTCATTTTTATCTAATGAATTCGAAATGCTATTAATTAATTCATTTCTTCGCCTTAATGATTCCCTATTTGCTCTAACTGTCTCTAAGACCTCTTCTAATTCTATTTGTTGTGCATGCAGTTCATCCTGCTGTGCAAGTAATTCCTCATTTTGCGCCAATAAGTTTTGTTCTTTATCTTGAACACTTTGATACATTTGATAAAAAGCAGCAGAGAGTTTCCCTATCTCATCAGCTCGCTTGGTGTCTATCTTTATCTGTGCATCATTTCCTTTCGCAATTTCATTTGCCGCAACTGATAAATCGGCTAACGGTTTGCCAATTTTTTTTAATCCAGCCCGCCCTATAAAATAAATAACCATCATAATGAAAATAATATAGACAAGAAAGCTGATTTGAAAAATGATGATATTTTTATCTAGTTCATTTACCAAATTATTCAGTTCATTCGTCATCGATTGTAAATAGTTATGTAACGAACCCTTTATATGACTAATTCGATCTGCTCCCCCATCATCTGAGAGTTTCACCACTTTGTCGATTTCTCCTTCATCAAAGTAGTTTAATGCTTTGGGGAGGATATCCTGAAAATAATAAGAATGAAAATTTGCTATCTCTTCTACTAACACTGCATCTTCATCTGTTGTAGCAACAGCTTTTAGCTGTTGAATCAATTCATTTGTCTTGGCATCCATTTTTAAAGCGGATGAACGCATATCGGGATTATTAAACGCGAAGTATCCTCTTGCTTCTGATAAAGCATTTTCTAGCATATCTTGTAATTCTCTAGTGATTGATATTTTTTCAAGGATCACTTCCCTTTCTTCTGCATAGCGATCATTCAATTGCTTTTGACTGAGTGCAAGGAAGGCACAGCCCATAAGGAAAAGCAAACTAAAAAAAAACAGTAAAGCTACAAACTGTCTTGATATGCTTTTACCAAAATAATCTTTAATTTTCATTCAATATTTCTCCTACTTTGTCTAATAAAGCAAGCGGGCTAAATGGCTTTGCCATAAAATAATCTGCTCCTGCTCCCATAATTTCATGTTGCTCACTCGCTTGGCTTTTGGCAGAGAGCATCATAATTTTAAGATGCTCTCTCTCTTTATCTGCTCTTACTTTTTCAATGACTTCTAAGCCGGTCATAATTGGCATCATATAATCAAGGATTAGTAAATCATATTGGTTCTCTTGAATTAACTGAAATGCTTCTTCTCCATCTTGTGCTTCATCCACGATGTACTCATCTTCCAATGTATCAACTATCAACATTCTTAATACTTCTTCATCTTCTGCTAATAAAATTCTTTTCACCATTTAATCCCCCAAATTTATTTCTAAAAAGGCATCCTTTAAGTGGTAATACGATGCCCTTAGCCGTTCATGGTAAGCTGGCATCTCCCATTCGTCCCACGTGTACCATTTAGCATCAGCAGCTAGGATTTCATTATATCTATTAAGCTTAGGGAAGGAAGAGATTATTTCCTCCTCTTTTTCCATTACCGCTGCTATTTGGATTCCCTTAGCCTGTACACTTTCCTCTAATCCCTTTTGCCATAAATCAGCCATTATCTCTTTCCGGCTCGGGTCTTTCATATTCAACAAGGCCCAAGGTATCCGGACTTCAATCGTTTTTTTATCTTTGCTCACGCTTATATCGGTTAAGCTATTAAATTCTTTACTAGCAGGATTTCCATTGCCAAATAGAAGATGTCCAGTTACATAAGATTGAAATGGAATTTTAGTATCTGGGAGCTCTAATTTCTTATTTAAGGTCAGTCGAATAGGATGAAATACTCCATTATCCTTTTTCTTTGCATAAGCTTCTTCTTTGATCATATGCAAAATGGATCCATAATGATAATGGAAGGAATCATAATAACTATCAACTAATATTTGCGAATTGTGTTCATTCGCTATTTTAACAAGAAAGTCAACGCCAAACGTTGATTTAATTGTTTTGTTTTTAAGTGCAATTGTTTTTTGGCCTTGCTTCTCAATGGTATTAAACAATAGATAGGTTGTATCTGTTTGTAAGTCTATTGGCTGGTGATAATCAATTCTCAAGTTGACCTGCTGTTCATCACTTGTTACATATATAGACTCTATTCCTTTTTGTTCCCTTCTATCTTCATACAAAGGAGAAATGCCGAGTTTTTCCCAGTCCTTTTTCTTTCCATCTATATAAATGGGCGACTCATATTTTCCAGGATCAAAGCTGAGTAAGCCAAAATGCTGTTCATTTGTTTGTAGATTGGACCAATATGGTCTTCTATCAGGATTATCATAATCCATCGTATTCCATGTTCGCTTGAACCATTCATCCTGCCAAGCAAATAGTAGCCCACCTGCATAATTTTCATCGACAATCATTTGAAACATTTCTTTATCGAAATTTCCTTGTTCTTGTTCGGAAAGAAACCCTTGTGTCATTCCATTTACATTCTCATGCGTTTTTCCTCTCGATGCGGGTACACCAAATTCAGCAATTAGAACTGGCATATCATGTGCTTCTCTTAACTCCTGTAAATAAGCTCCATAATTACTCTGCTTCCCTTGTTTATTTATATAGCCTTTATATGCAGGCTCATAGTTTAAGAAATCTGGATAATACGGATAGACATGATAGGAAGCAAGGAATCCCGCATGAAAATTCTCTGTCGTCTTTATATGATTGGGATTTACGATGGCCATATCTTCTTTTGGATCCGGCTCATAACGATGTTTAAGCAAGTCCGTTGTTACCCAATTGGTAAAGCTCATTGTATGCTGCCAGTCATATTTATCAACCTCATATTTCACTGTTTCATCCATCTTCTGTGCAAGCCAACTTTCAAAAGGAGAAGCATCTTTTGTTTCAAAGTAAGTGCCATCATATGAAGCTATGCTTTTATGTTTCTCATTTGTGTTCTGTACTACCTCTGGATCCCATTCGATTCCGATCATAATGCCCAATACATATTTTGATATATCATATGTATACTCGCCGGAAGCATGGCCAGGGGCAGCAGCTATAGATGCATTCCCATGAATGATATCTATCATATTCTTCAATTCTCGATTAAAATCATTATCCACTTCATTCGCGTAAGCATCCTGTTTTTCTAGGAGAGTCTCTTCATTAATCCATGCACCATGAAAAAGATATAAAGGTTCCTCTGCCAACTGATTATACTCATACAATGCTTGATAGAAAGCGGGCGGATGCAAGGTATACACTCTAATCGCATTTGCATGCATAGCGCCAATATCTTTAAACCAGCGTAAATATTCATCCTTCGTTATGGACGTTTCTCCTGGAAAAGTTCCTGGCTTTGCTATCCCCATATTAACTCCTTTAACAAGGAGATTTGTCCACTTATTGTCTTTCAACACCTGAATATACGTATCATCTGTTTTCGTATTTATCTTCAAATGATTCACAGTTGTTGTTTCCACATTACTTGCATGATCAGCGGAATGTAAACCATTCTTTAGAATCCCTTTCATAATAGGTACATAACTGTTCCAATAAAAGGAATGGCGATAAGTAATAGATCTTTTCCACGTATCAAACCCGACTGTTTTATAAAGTGCTGGTACCTCTGCTTCATCTGCATAGTCACCTGCAAAATAATAAGACGTGTATTGTTTATTCTTGTATTGAATGACTGCTGGAAACTGACTAGGTAAGCCATATTCGGTTAAGACTGCTTTCCCTTTTTCATTTACTGGAAGTGTATACGTAGCAAGAATATCGGTCTCATCTTTTGCAGCAACTATATCAAACCAATAACCATAATTCGATTTAATAGGCTGATTGAACAAATCCTTTCCTTTATCAGTAGTCGAAAATTGAAGGGCTCCGCTAACAAGCTCTTGATCTGACAATACAATTAGATGATCATCGCTATTAATCAAGATTAACCCTGATCCTTTAAATGACCACTTGTGATCATAGATTTGTTCATATCTTTCTTTGACCCATATAGGAACTTCATTGCTTTCCATGTCAGAAAAATATCTTCCTATCCATCCACTCCATGAAAGATGGAGAAGATTTGTTATTTTTTCGCGGGCTTGATCACTAGTTGGAGCTGCAAAGGTATTAAATTCAGCAATTAATGTTTTATTGGTGTTTTGAAACAAAGCTGACTCTACCCTTTCAACATCTTCTAACGCTAATCCGCCTTCCATCTGCTTCGAAACTTTCTCAACGCTATTCATTCTGGAAGCTTCTTCCTTATCTACTCCATATTGATCTGTCATATAGATCACATCATAGGAGGATAAATCTTTTGGCAGATGAGTTAATTGCTTGTGTTTTTCTTTCAAAGGATTAACTCCTACATAATCACGTTCTTTGCTATAAGGAGCTTGATTGCTTTTTACATATTTCTGATTATTCAACACCCATATTAATCCCGCATGTTCCTGATAGGAAGAATCCGGCACTGTTTTATCCATAATTAAGACATTTAATTCCTTTGAATGCTTTAACTGCCAAAGCCAAAAAGGACTTGTTAAAAGTCCTACACCAAAGAGAATAAGTAAAAAGAAAATAATCGATTTATTCCATTTCATTCGGATACTCCTTTACGGCTCATTTCTCCCCAACTTTTATCGCTTCTTATTAATTGCCAAATGCCTTCACATCGCCAAAAAACAGTTAACGGGCGGTACCAAAAAGATTCTGTCAGCGAATAGAAGAACAAAGAAATGATGTGGGAAACTTTCGGATATTTGCGCAAACTCCATTCTTCTAATAACACTGCTGCCATTGAAAAAATAGAGCCATAAATACAGGACAGTAATAAAATTAAGATGGCAAATTCTAAATATACTCCACCAAAAAACAAGGCAATAATCGTATAAACATATCCTAAAAATTCGACAATAGGGCCCAAAAATTCAATTAGCCAGAAGTATGGAAAAGATATTAGTCCGATATTTCCATATTTCGGGTTAAAGGTTAGCTTTCTATGATTCCATAGACTTTCATATAATCCCCGATGCCACCTTCTTCGCTGTCTTCTTAAAAACGTTATTTCTTCCGGAACTTCTGTCCAGCAAACTGGGTCTGGAACATAAACGATTTTCTTTTTTTCCTTTGTCTCTTTTAATAATCGATGGATTCGCACAACGAGCTCCATATCTTCGCCGACTGTATTCGTTTGATAGCCCCCAGCCTTTAGGACCCATTTTTTTGAAAAAACACCAAAAGCCCCAGAAATAATTAATAATAAATTATGTCTGCTTAATCCAATTCTCCCCATCAAAAAAGCTCTCAAATATTCGATTATTTGCATAATAACCAAGGGATTGCGAGACAATCCTATCTCGAGAACTTGTCCGTTTTTTATCTTACATCCATTAGCAATACGAATACTTCCACTTGAGGCTATCACTTCTTCATCACTATCCATAATAGGCTTCATTACCTTTAAAAAGGCATCTCTTTCTAAGACCGAATCACCATCTAATGAACAAATATAAGGAAAATGAGAAAAGTTCAGTCCTGCATTTAAAGCATCTGCTTTTCCGCCATTTTCTTTATCGATTAAATATAATTTAGGGAGCAGCTTCGATTGATAAATGCCTTTAATAGGCTTTGTCGTAAGTTGTTTCCTGACAACCTTTTCTATATGAACCATCTCATATTGTTCTATCATTTTCTGCAGCGTATAGTCCTTTGATCCATCATTGACAACAATGATTTCAAATTGAGGATAATTAATGCTCAACAAGGACCGTACACTTGGAATGATCCCAGCTTCTTCATTATAAGCTGGAACAATGATAGATACTGGTTTCGTATACCATTCATTTGAAACATCATCAAATGTATCTTCTCTATTTAATTTATATTCCTTTCGTAGCTGAAGCATGGAAATGAAAAGAATAACAGAATAAAACAATATAATAATTATCATATAAACAGCAATAAACGTGGCAAAGATTTGTACAGCAATTGACCACCATTGATAAACCATGCTAATAAACTCCTTTATTTAACCATTCTCTGGCCATATCCTTGGCAAACTTATCCTCTGATTGGTTAACGACTTCAAATAAAACTTCTCTGCCTTTTTTAAAGCTTATGATGGATTCAGCTGCTTGAGATCGCACCCACCAAGAAGAATCATGAAGAAGCTTTACTAACAAAGGAATATATTTATCGAGGCTACTACTCGTTCCTAATAGTTTGGCAACCATCATTCTCTCCTGCCAAACTTCAGAATCTGCCAAGAAAACGTAATCTTCTATATTTCTCACATAGCCAATTGAAGCTATTGCCTTCAAAGCTCTTAATCTGATCTCTTCCTCATACTTCGCGAAAACACTCTCTATAAATTGGACGTACTCTACCTTCTTTTTCATGCTTATTACGTCTAAGATTGCTAATTGTAACGCTTCTCGACAATAATAAAAAGGCTGAATAAACTTCCTAAAACTCTCAGGCTTTAAACGCAGCAGTATACTTCGGTAATTCTTTTCCGTAAGTTCTTCATCCTTATTTATGAGGCTCCAAATGTTTTCAGATTGGAAGGCAGCTAAAATCCGATAAATCTGGATTTTCTCTTCTTTATGACAATTTCTTTTGGATAATCGACTAATCACCTGGTGTTCGATTTCCTTCATATGAAAATCTTCTATTTTATATAGGACATTCATCCGTTTACTCCAATATCTAGACTTTATTTCTTTCCTATATTTATCTATCAAGTAAAACTCAGCAAGTTCAAGCAGCCGTTCTTCCTCCTGTTCTCCCTCTATTCTCTCAGAAAAATCAGTGAGAACCTGTTCTATTGCCTGCTTGTCTATTCTTGTTTGCTTTATATCCTTCAATCTTTCCTTCCCCTCCCGAAGATAGGAAAAGATTGGTCCAATCAGCTGTTTTTTTCGCTCATTAATTTGGTTATCTTGTCTATTCTCTATTATTTTCCTAATGACTAAATAAGTTAATAAGCATAATAGCGTAGCAAATAGGATAATACTAATTATTTGTAATACTCTTATCTCTTGTTCCAAATTAAATCATCCTCATAATTAACCTTGTTATTCTTGCCTGTAACTCTTTAATACTGAATGGTTTTGTAACATAATCATCTGCACCTAACCGTAACGCTTCAGCAATATCATGTTCACTTTTTCTGCCAGTCAACATTAAAATATGAGCATTATGCTGATAAGACGTCTTTTTAACAATTTGCAGGAGCTCGAGTCCATCCATTACAGGCATCATTCCATCCAAGATAAGAAAATGCATCCCATTCTCTTGTAATCGCTTGGATTCTAAAAATTGCATCCCATCTTCATATTCTGCGACATTTATGGTAAGGTTATTTATTTCGATGGAATCCAATATATTTTTTAAAATAGAACGAATGAAGGAATCATCATCAACAATCGAAATATTTAATAATTTTTTATTTGATGCTTCCTTCCTTTTATTAGCGCTTCGAATACAAGCACGTCCATCTTCCTTGGCTAAATAAAGCGCCTCATCTGCCTTCTCAATTGCTTTATTTAATGGTATGTCATTTGAAGTGACTTCAAATACACCAGCAGAAAAGCTCAAAGAAAATTTGCCACCATTTTCTTCGAATTCTATTCCTGAAAAACGCTTAAGCATCCTGTTTAATACATCGATAACTTCAGATTCTCCCGCTCGTTGAAAAAGAATGACAAACTCTTCGCCACCAAAACGAAAAAGTGTATCTGTGGTTCGAATATTTGTTTTCAAGAATTGGGCAAAAGCTTTTAATACCTTATCGCCTACAACGTGACCATATGTATCATTGACTCGTTTAAAATAATCAATATCTACAATAGCAATGGTACCAGAAGTTTTGGTCCGAGCTGTATCACTAATAAAACGAGTATAAGAATCCTTTAAAAACTTGCGATTATATACTTCTGTTAATTCATCAATTAATACAGACTGGTCAAAGATTTTCTTTCGCTCGATATGTCTCTCAATTCGAATCAGAAATTCTTCTATATCAAGCGGCTTTTCCATATAATCATCTGCGCCCTTCTTATATGCAGCTATTCTCTTTTCTCTTGAATTATCAATACTACATATAACCTTTGGAACAAATGAGTGCTTCGTATGCATCTGAATATCATCTAGGATATCTAAACCGGTTTTAAATGGCAGGTTCATATCAATAATGATACAATCTGGCTGCATACTGTAAAATTGCTCAATCGCATTCTCCGCATTAGAATTTGCTATTACCATCCAGCCTTTACGCTCCATCATTTCCTTTAAGAAAATCAATAAAGAAACATCGTCATCAATTAGCTGAATAAGCGGTACTTCAATATCTCTAAAGTCAGGAATTTTATTAATATCTTCGTGAAAATGCTCGTACTCTTCACAAATATCAAGTAATTCACTTAAAAAATTCTTTAGCTCGGATTGTGCCCAGTCTCCTTCTCTTTCTTCCACCTTTGTCATTAATCCCGAAACTAAATGAAATAACAAATCCAAATCTAATGTACCAGAAGTGCCTTTAATCGCATGCAATAACCTATAAACTTCCTCATTTTTAATGATCTCTGCTGCTTGTTTATTTAACAATTCATTTAACTGCTGTGTCATTCTTGTAATAAATATTGCCTTATATTTATCCAACACTATAAATCCTCCCGACTACTTTAACCAAATCATTAAGACTGTTTTGATATTTTTCCCGACATATAAAAATTAATCATAAACATTTCATCCTAAATATTAGGAAAACCAAAAGACTGCGCACAAAAAAACAGACCAAAAAACTGGTCTGATTACTACAATAAATATAACATTTCGATAGATGTGTATAATTAAATTACATTTTTCTTCATTATTAATTTTTTCTTTTATATTATATAAAAAGAAAACAAAATATAATAGAGAAACATTTCCTAATTTCTACTTTTATTACTTGTTAATTTTCCTTCTTCATTCTGCGATTTTTACGATCACAGCTTTCCATTGCTGCCAAAATTGTCCCTCTAAATTGATTTTGTTCCAATGCAGTAATTGCTTCAATTGTCGCTCCACCAGGTGTGCATACTTCATCTTTCAATATTCCTGGATGCTTACCTGTTTCTAAGACCATTTTTGCTGCTCCTAAAACAGATTGAGCAGCTAACTTGTAAGCTTTCTCTCTCGGTATTCCACTGCGAACGCCACCATCTGCCAATGCTTCAATAAACATATAGACATAGGCTGGGGAAGAACCGCTAATCGCAGGAATATAATCCATTAAGCTTTCTTCCACGACTTCCACTTGCCCAAATGCTGTAAACATTTCTATTATAAAAGCAATTTCCGGCTCTGTAACTCTTTCATTTGCACAAAATACAGTCATCCCTTCTCCTACAAGAGAAGGAGTATTTGGCATGGAGCGGATAACCTTTGCATTTTTTGATAACTGTGATTCTATGTATGCCATCTCAATTCCAGCTGCGATTGTAACAATGATTGTTTCATTCTTCACATAGGAGAGAATTTCTTGTAAGACCTCTCCATATAAATGTGGCTTTACTGCAACAATAAGTATATCTGCAAAGCTTGCTACTTTTTTATTATCTAATGTCGTTTCTATTTGAAAGGTTTCCCTTACCATTTGCGCGCTTTCCGCAGATTTCGTACTAGCCAAAATATCCTCTCTACTCAAAAAAGAAGACTGCAGCATTCCATTTACCATTGCTTGAGCCATTTTTCCACAGCCAATGAAACCAACTTTTCTTTTTTCCACTCTGATCTTCCTCTCATGTTTGTCCTTTTACTCTTACATAGTATGAGAAGAAAATCAACAAATCTATCTAAGCTGTTTAGTGTTTAGAATATTAGCACATCATTTTCGGACCATTTTTTCTTTGATAATACTGCTTAATTTGATCAATTCTGATTGCTTCTTCCATACATAAATTCCCTTTATCTGAATGAAAAGACAATAAACTAATACCATATTCGATTAAGGAAACAAGAATAATCTCCATTTCCATTCCATCCAGTCTCAAAATACTGTCATTACTGGTTGTGACTTTTTCCTTTACCATTTCTAAAATGAATAGAATTCCTCTGGATGCATTTCGTATACTAAAATCCAATGCTTCTTTTATTAATAAAAGATTTTCCTCGGTTACGTATATTTGCTCCTTCACTTTAAGCCTCCTAATTCACTTGAAATTCTATCCTTATCTCGAACATCCTTTAACCTCTATATAATCTGGAAGAAAAATCTCATCTGGTGTTTTGGAAAAAATACTAGATATCTGTACTGCTTGCTCATAAGATAATCCTCGTTTGCCATTTTCTATTTGCCAATAATAAGACTTTGTAATTCCTAACTTATCAGCCATCATCTGATAGGTATAGCCATATTGCTTTCTTATGATACGCAGCTTATTCCGATGCATTTTTTACACCTCATCTTCCCCATTCTCATTTTTTTCCTTATTAAAATTATACGGTAAACAAGTGGTTTACTTCAATATATAATTCCGAATTTGTTAACAAAAATTCATTATTTACTGTTAGCTAAACGTTAACTTATAATAGAAGTAACGAAATTAGGAGCTGGTTTAGATGAATTTTCCAGAAAGATTGAGACAATTGCGGAAATCTGCCAACATTTCTCAACAAACGCTTGGGAATGCAATGAATGTAACAAAAGTATCTATCTCAGGATACGAAACAGGTAATCGCAAACCTGATACAGACACCTTACAAAAATTAGCAGATTATTTTGATGTAAGCACTGATTACCTCCTAGGACGATCAGAAGCAAAGGAAACTAGAGCTAGCTATCATAGTAAAGTATCGGATAATAGTATGACGAGCGAAGAAGCAGAGCTGCTAACTCAATTGCAGAAATACCCGACCCTATATAACCATCTTATTAACAACCCTGAAAAGACAGTTTCACAGTTATATAGGCTCTGGCGTTTCTTGGAGGACGAAAAGCAAAATAAATAAGAGCTTCTTAACTTAACAAATTTCTTATAAGAGCGTATAATATACATAATTCTTATAAGAAAGGTTGGTTTTGATGACTAATCTGCTCAAAACAATTCCAGTACCATTAGTCCGAACAAATCAATGGACTATTTTTCTATCTGTATTACTTAGCTTAGTTTTTCAGCAATACTGGATCATGCTAATTCCACTTCTCGCAGGGCTCTGTGGATTATTATTCCAATGGAATCCTATTATGAAAACAGCGAGTATATTTCTTAAAAAACCCATGAGAGAATATCATCAAGAGGATTGGGAGCAGCAGCAATTTAACCAAATAATTGCTGTAATATGCTTGGCAATAGGTTCCCTTTCCTTTTTCTTAGATTGGAATGTTCTTGGCTATATCTTTTCTATTATGGTCGGACTTTCTTCGATTATTGCCATACTTGGTTTTTGTATTGGCTGCTTTATCCGGTTTCAATGGAAAAAATATCAGTATAATCGGAGCTTATAACACGAAAGGGATTCAATCAAAATCGATTGAATCCCCGTTTTTTATAAGCTTCTTTCTTTTATCTGCTTTCCGATCATTTGTTTAAATGCTTCTAAAGAAACTCCTTTTGACTGCTCTTCTCCATATTTTCTCACATTTACAGCATTTTGTTCTTTTTCTTTATCCCCTAATACAAGCAAATAGGGAATCTTTTGCATTTGTCCTGCACGGATTTTATATCCTAATTTTTCATTGCTGTCGTCTATCTTTACTCTTACTCCTGCTTCTTTTAAAACTGATTGAACTTCTAGACAATAATTTAGATGAACATTGGATACCGGAATAATTTCCACCTGTATTGGAGCAAGCCAAACAGGAAAGGCGCCTGCAAAATGTTCAATTAGTATGCCAAAGAATCGATCAAGCGACCCATAGATAGCACGGTGAATAACAACTGGACAGACTTTTTCATTGTTTTCGTTAATATAAGCTAAGTTAAAGAGCTTCGGCATTTGAAAGTCAAGCTGAATTGTTGCACATTGATGGCTTCTTTTTAAAGCATCCTTTATATGAAAATCAATTTTCGGACCATAAAATGCACCATCGCCTTCATTAAGAATATAATCTATTTCTAGCTGTTCTAAAACATTTCTTAATGCTCCCTCTGCTAATTCCCAAATGTCATCCCCATCGAGCGAATCATCCGGTCTAGTAGAGAGCTCTACAGTGTATGCAAATCCAAAAGTACGGTAAACTTTATCGACCAATTGAAAAATGCTTTTAATCTCTGCTTCTATTTGGTCTTCTCTTACAAATAAATGGGCATCATCCTGGCAAAACGTACGAACACGTAACATTCCGTTTAGTGCACCACTATATTCATGACGATGTACCTGCCCAAATTCTGATAAGCGAATCGGCAAATCGCGATAGGAATAGAGACTATTTTTGAAGATAAGCATATGTCCTGGACAATTCATTGGCTTTAACGCAAATTTTTGTTCATCCACTTCGGAAAAGTACATGTTTTCATGATAATGATCCCAGTGGCCAGACTGCTTCCACATTCGCTCATTCATCATCAAAGGAGTTCTTACTTCTTCGTAATCCGCCCCGCCTTGAAGCTCTCTTGAAAATTGTTCTAATTCATTGCGGATGATTTGTCCTTTTGGTAAATAAAACGGCATGCCAGGTGCTTCTTCTGAGAACATAAACAGCTCCAATTGCTTTCCTAGCTTCCGATGATCTCGTTTTGCTGCTTCTTCAATCATTTCTAAGTACTCTGCTAATTGCTGTTGACTGGAAAAGGCAACACCGTACACACGCTGCAATACTTCCCTATCACTATCCCCTCGCCAGTAAGCACCAGATACACGCATTAATTTAAAAGCTTTAATAAAACCAGTCGAAGGGAGATGAGTTCCACGACATAAATCAATAAACTCTCCTTGCTGATAAAGGGAAATCGATTCATTGCTTGGTATAGTCTCTAAGAGCTCCAATTTAAATATCTCTTCTTTCTCTTCAAAAAGCTGTTGCGCTTCCTCGAACGATACTTCTTTGCGAGTAAAAGGAAGGTTTTCCTTGATAATTTTCTTCATCTCTTTTTCAATGGCTTGCAAATCATGGGAAGTTAAACTGTGAGCGAGTTTCATATCATAATAAAAACCATCCTCTACCACTGGTCCAATTGCTAACTGTACATTGGGATACAATCGTTTTATCGCTTGTGCCATGACGTGGGCACTGGAATGGCGCATAATGGATACACCTTCTTCCGAATCTATTGTAATGATAGCTAAATGTACATCCTCTTTTATTTGATGGCTCATATCTACAAACCATTCGTCATTAATCTTTGCTCCAACTGCTTTCTTCTTTAAGCTAACACTAATAGACTCCGCAATTTCTGCGACTGTGCTTCCTTTTGGATATTCCTTCTTACTCCCATCTGCTAATACTACCTTAATCATTTTGTTCACTCCTTATCATTTTTTGGTACAAAAAAAACACTCGTCCCTATTGAAAGGGACGAGTGTTTTCACCCGTGGTTCCACCCAAATTCCCATAAAAAAACACAGTGGTTTTCTTATGGCTTGGTGCAGTAACGCTGCATACACGATATTGACTACTTCTCGTTCACCAATATAGCTCAAAGGTGGTAAATTATTTTCCTTTGCTAGGAAGCTCACACCTATCCTTCCCTCTCTGATAACAGTAAAAATAATTCATGTCCTTTTCATCGCATATTATGAAATTGTAAAAACAAAAAACGCACTCATCCCTAATGAAAGGGACGAGTGCGTTTACCCGTGGTTCCACCCAAATTCCCATGAAAAATACACAGTGTTTTTCATGGCTTGGTACAATAACGTTTGCATCTACGGTATTGGATACTATCAATTCCCCAATACGGCTCAAAGGTGGTAAGATACTTATTCTGCGTTAGGAAGTTTTCAGCAATTCTTCCCTCTCTGGAAACCGAAATAGTAGCTCATGTCCTTATCAAAGCTTTTTATAATCAATTTTTTTTAATATTCTATTACAAAGTAAAAAATTATGCAACCTTATTTTTTATTTTATTTATCTCTTTATGCTTTCTTCTTTCATTTACAAGACTTTTTGAAGCGAGAAAAATCGCTATATGACAAATGTCATATAGCAAGCATGACATGTATGTCTGCCAATTTAATTGATACATAATTATACTATAGATATCCATTAAGAGAAGGGAAATTAAAAATGAATATAAAAAACTTAAAACAATTAAGAACTGCTGTAGCGCCATTTGAGAAATCCACTGTAAGAATTAGTGTCTGGCAGCTTGCCAACACCATTTTACCCTTTGTTTTACTTTGGTTTGCTGCATTTAAAAGCTTAAGTATTTCTTATCTGTTAACCCTTGTGTTCGCCATAGCCGCCGCAGGATTTTTAGTAAGGATTTTTATCATTTTTCACGATTGCTGCCACTTTTCTTTCTTTAAAAACCGTAAAGCTAATAAGGTTTTAGGAACAATTACTGGAATCTTAACCTTATTCCCCTATAGCAAATGGCAGCATAGCCATTCTATTCATCACGCAACAAGCAGCAACCTGGATAAACGAGGAGTCGGCGATTTATGGATGATGACGATAGAAGAGTACGAGAATGCCTCTTTAATGGTAAAAATCCAATATCGTTTATACCGTAATCCGTTCATCATGTTTATACTAGGACCAATTTATGAATTTCTTTTAGCCAACCGCTTCAACCGTAAAGGAGCTAGATTGAAGGAAAGACTAAATACTTATATAACGAATATGGCGATTGTATTATTGGCTGTGCTTCTTGGCAGTACGCTTGGCTGGTCATCTTTCTTGCTTGTACAGCTGCCGATTTTTCTTATATCCGGCTCTGTTGGCGTATGGTTATTTTATGTACAGCATACTTTTGAAGACACGTACTTTGAAGAAGATAAAAATTGGGATTATGTAAAGGCTGCTGTAGAAGGAAGCTCCTTCTATCACCTTCCCAAATGGATGCAGTGGCTGACTGGCAATATTGGCTATCACCATGTCCATCATTTAAGTCCGAGGGTTCCTAATTACAACTTAGAACTAGTCCATAAACAGACAGAGCCCCTGCAAAATGTTCCAACAATAACACTTGCAAGCAGTCTTCGCTCTTTAAAGTTTCGTTTATGGGACGAAAAGGACAAAAAATTTATCAGCTTCTATGAATGGAAGAAGCAAAAGAAATCCCTTTCCATATCTGCAAGATCAGAAATGCAATAAATAAAAGCTTCTATCAGTCAGGTCCACTATCTTTAAAGCAAAAAGATTCCGTTTGCTTTAAGCAACTATCTGAGCAGCAATTAGGCCATTAATTGCTGCTCCATTATGTTAAAATGAATAAATAACAGTCAATAAAACGAGGTTAGAAACTGATGATGAAAAGATTAGAGGTTTTAAAAAAAAGCACGGGGATCTCTCCTTATATTTGGACATTGCTGACCATTCTGCCATTTTATTTCATATTCCATGCCTCTTCTGCAGTTGATGTAATATCAGGCATCATCCTTACCATTTTATTTTTTATTTTTTATAGAATTGCTTATCTGTCAAAAGGCTGGACAATCTATTTATGGCCGTCCTTATTAATCGGAATCTCCACCTTTGCTATTTATACATACAGCTATGTGTATTTTTCCTTTTTTCTTTCCTATTTTATTGGCAATATTAAAAAGCGGATTCCTTTTTTTATCCTTTATTTTATCCACTTGGCAGTTACTACATTTGCCATTTACTTCAAAATTATAATAGGTGATGCCTTGCTGATAAAGCAGCTGCCTTTTGTACTGATCATCTGGTTTGGCGTAATTTTATTGCCATTGAATATCCAGAACCGCAAAGAGAAAGATCAGCTGCAGGAACAATTAGAAGATGCGAATAAGCGTATTTCACATTTAGTGAAACTCGAAGAAAGACAGCGAATTGCCAGAGATCTTCATGATACTCTCGGCCAAAAGCTATCTCTTATTGGTTTAAAAAGTGATTTAGCAAGAAAACTTATCTATAAGGACCCAGAACAAGCCCGCATAGAATTGAAAGATATTCAGCATACTTCTCGATCTGCGCTGAACGAAGTCCGAAAAATGGTCTCTGAAATGCGCGGCATACGATTAAAAGACGAACTCCTTCTTGTCCAAAAAATATTAGGTGCGGCAGAGATAAGCCTGACATGCGATATAGCTTCCAATCTAAGAATTTCATCGATTGCAGAAAACATTATCAGCATGTGTCTAAAAGAGGCGGTTACCAATGTGGTTCGACATAGTAATGCCACCGCTTGCTCTATAAGCATCAGCCAGAACAAAAAAGAAACAATCATGGAAATTAAAGATAATGGAAGCACTCCTTTTCAAGAAGAAAATATGCACAAAGGAAACGGACTAGCGGGCATGAGAGAAAGATTAGATTTTATCAATGGTACTTTAGAAATTAGTGCCGAGGAGGGAACCATCGTAAAAATTGCGGTTCCACGTGATGGAAAAATAATAGAAAAGGAGGAATTAATATGATCCGCATTGTCATTGCCGAAGACCAGCGCCTGCTTTTAGGTGCTTTAGGTTCATTGCTTGATTTAGAAGACGATATCACGGTTGTGGGCAAAGCAAACAATGGAGAAGAAGCCATTCAGCTAGTCAAGGAAAAGAATCCAGATATTTGTATAATGGATATTGAAATGCCTGCAAAAACAGGCTTAGAAGCAGCGGAAGAACTTATGAGCCACCCTTGCAAAGTCATTATCTTAACTACTTTTGCAAGATCTGGTTATTTCCAGCGCGCATTGAAGGCTGGCGTATCTGCCTATTTGCTCAAGGACAGTCCTAGCGACGATTTAGCCAATAGCATCCGCAGTGTAATGGAAGGAAGAAGAATTTACGCACCAGAATTGGTTGATGATGTTTACAAAGAAGAAAATCCTCTTACTGAACGGGAAAAAGAAGTTCTGATGCTTGTTGCGAACGGCAAAAACACAAAAGAAATCGCCCAAGAGCTCTCCATTAAAACAGGCACTGTGCGAAACTATATCAGCATGATCCTCGATAAACTCGAAGTAAAAAACCGCATAGAAGCCATCACTAGATTTAAGGAAAAAGGATGGTTTAAATAGAAAAGAGGCTGGGACATAACTAGCCTCTAATAAAGAGAAAGGTGAATTTGAGGGGACTCAAATTCACCTTTCTCTATTTTTTCATGTTAATTCTTCTATTATCTTAGTTAATGGCAGTGAATTTTCTTAAATTCACTGCCATTAACGCGAGACCCATTTCGTTTTCCACCTTCGATTTTCCTCGTACAGAAAATCGAGTGAAACGCAAATTAGCCTTCAAGAATCCAAAAACTGGTTCCACATCGGTTTTGCGTTTTCGATAGATGGCACTCGTTTTCTCTTCTGAAAGCTTCGCTCTCACATATTCTTTTTGCTGTTCCCATTTTTTGTTCACCATTAGTTTTCGATTGTTTCCTTCTTTTGCCTTGGTACATGATGAGCGGAATGGGCATCCTGAACAGTCTTCGCACTCGTAGATTTTGAAACTCCTTTGGAAACCTGTAGCGTCCGTTCGGACAGAATGATATTGAAATTCTAAACGTTTCTGATTAGGGCATATATATGTATCGGTTTCTTGATCATATTCCCAGTTATCAGGATTAAATGTATTTTGTTTGTACTTTTTCTTTTGTTCCTTCAAAAACATGTTATATGTTATCAGTGCTTCTCGGTTTCTGTTTGAGAGAATATCACTAAAGTTTTGTTCACTACCATAACCTGCATCTGCAACAATATGTTTCGGTAACTCGAAATAATGTTGCTCTATCTCATCTAAAAATGGAATTAACGTACGTGTATCTGTTGGGTTTGGAAATAAACTATAAGCAAGCGCATATTGACCTTCCGTTGCGATTTGTACATTGTAACCAGCTTTCAATTGCCCGTTTTTCATATAATCATCTTTCATTCGCATAAATGTCGCATCTAGATCTGTTTTAGAATAGCTATTACGTGGTCCAAAGATTTTAAGATCCTGTTGGTACTTCCGTTTTCTCAAGACAAAATCAATCAACTGTTTACGCACTTGTTTCGGGTATTTTCGTTCACTTCGTAAGGCTTTTCGTTCAGTAACGTCTGAAGATGCTTCCATTTGTTTATCATATTCGGTCACTACTTCTTCTACTTTTTGAACCATTTGAGTGAGCTCTCCAAATGATAACTGTTCATCACTTTCCCGTTCAATTTGGGGGATGATTTCGTTCTCAAGCAACTCATTGTACAACTGGTTTGACTTATCGATTAAACTCTGATGAAATTTCTCAATCGCTTTCTTCCAGACAAACGTAAATTTATTCGCATTCGCTTCAATCTTTGTACCATCGATAAATATCGCTTCTTGATCGATCAGTTTTTCTTCAATCAATTGGCAGCGAAATTGGATAAAACATTGACGGATTAAATCTTTTACTTCTGGTTGAACACGAAATCGGTTAATTGTACGATAGCTTGGTTCATACCCTTGAGCTAACCACATCATACGGATACTGTCTTTTAATAGGGCCTCCATTTTACGCCCCGAAAAGACAGATTGAGTGTAGGCACATAGAATAATTTTAAGCATCATGCGTGGATGATAGGCAGGACAACCTTCATTTCGAAGAAATGGTTCAAACGCTTCTTGAGGGATACTTTCCACTAAATGATGGACATGGAAGGCAATATCATTATTTTGTAACTTTACTTCTAAATCTAAAGGTAAAACGATTTGATTCATGGTATAATCTTTAAACATAAGGACACTTCTTTCTGATTAGATTTTGTGTGGTAACTTAATTTTATCAGAAGTTGTCCTTATTTTTTATTGTAAATAAGCAAAACGGTGAAATTTTACTTGTCGTAAAATTTCACCGTTTTTTTCGTCTGAGAGGAGGGTTTTGTCCCAGCCTCTTTCTATTTAAAGTAGATTTCTAACCATAGCCAATTTACTGAGCAAAAAACTCAGGCAGTTGACCTTCACGTTTATCGAGCATAATCTGTTCCGGCTTGATGCCCTGTTCACGCAGTACTTCAATGTTCTGTATCAAGAAGTCATCACTGCCAACAACATAGAATAGACCATCCTTGTCTGCAGCTAAATTTTTCACTTCTTCATAATAATCATTACGGTTATCAACAAACTGGGCTTCAAACTTTTTGTCAGGTACAGATGTAAAAATATCTGTAAATAAAAAGGCTTTTGATGAATCAATATTCAAAGAATGAATGCGAGTGACGTTGTCAGCGCGGTCGAAATAATCCAGTACAATCGGTCGAAAAGTTGCCAGTCCAACCCCTGATGACAGTAGATAAACATTTTTGTTTTCTCTTTTAAGCGGTAAGTTTGAATGTGTTTTAAAGATAGCGACTTCATTTCCGACTTCAAGATTTCTTAAAATCGATTTAAATTCTGAGCACTGCTCTCTGATACGCGTTGTAATTGCGATTACATTTTCGTGTGGTAAAGAAGAGATAGACATATGGCGAATCAAACTGCGGTTTGGTTTGTCTCCGGCATTGAAACCTCTCAAAGCGAAATGGGTGTGGGAACCTTCTTCCCATGTAAAGTCTTGCGGACGGTCAAGCAAGTAAGTTTTAACCTCTGGGTTTTCCTCAATAATCTTATTTATTTTCGTCCAGTATATTTGCATGCTATATTCTCCTCTACGGTAACAATATTGTACTATCTACTATACAACAAATGATAATTATTCTCAATTAAAAAGATTACTTTTATAAAGAAAAGCAAAAATCCTTACCCGCCTATCATAAATAGGAACAGGTAAGGATTGGTAAGATTAGAACATAATTATTTTTTCACAGCATGTATATAGTGAATGGTTTCAAATGCTTGCAGGTTATCATCCCGATTAGAAAAAAACTGCTGTTGAATTTTTTGTGGTGATAGATGTTCATAGATTAATAATTCCTCATTAGCAAGTAAATCTTCTAATTCTGCAAGAGAAGCAGCAAACTTCATTGGTTCTCCGGCAGCTTGTGCCATCTGGACCATATTTTGCACACGATTAAAAATACCAGGTTCTGTAAACAAACCCTCATCGGCAAAATCAAAAATAATCGAACTTCCTTTTGAAAGGTCTTTAAAGAAGCCATGCAGCAACTGCTGAAGCACATCTTTTGTTAAATAATAAGATACCCCAAGTAAACTAAACACTGTTTTCTTAGATAGGTCCAATCCTGCCGCAGCTAGTTTTTCTAACGAAAGCTCTTTCGTGAAATCCATTGCTACAAACTTTAAATGAGCAGGAATTTCATAGCCCGCTTGCTCTAACCGTTCTATCTTAAATTTCTGTGTAGATGGGTGGTCAACTTCATATACAGTAACATTTGGTAATGTATCGTAACGCCAAGCAAAAGTATCTAAACCTGCACCCATAATGACATATTGTTCAGCCCCAAGCTGACATTCGTTCCGAACAACATTTTCTGCGTAGGCCGCTCTAGCAAGTGGTGTTGGTGATAGTTGAATTTGTGTAACCCACTTTAATATTGCGTCCTGATCACCTTTTAATTTTTCAGCCATTTCAGAACTAAAAAAAGTAATGCCATTAGACATATTTACTGCAATGGCTTGATATTCTTCTGGTGATAAGAAATCTTGCGCTATATAATCATTGAATATAATCGGGCAGTCCTCTTTCACATGATATGCTCGACTAAATGCTGAAATTAAAGAAGTTAAACTTGATTCATTATTCTTCATCGCTAACACCCCAAAAAAAAGATTCCCCCCTGGCCAGGAGAATCTTATTATATCAGCAATGTTTATTATTGTGAATTATAGCACAAATTGATTTTTTTGTCAAATATTTCAACTTATCTCATAACTATTTTCCAGGAAATACCTTTAAAACAAAAGACGTAAATAAAAGTGCGAATCTCATATACTACATGGATTTAGACACTTCTTTTAGTACTGACCTTCTCATTCCCAAACGTAGACAAGGGCTTTTCCAAACAATAGAGTTTTGTTTAGCATTTTTTATACGCCGTTTTATTCCTAACTCTCAAAACTATCCCATTAGCTTCCCAGCTTTTTCTCCCCAATAATTACAACATCTGCTTCAAAATTATGCATTCCAATAACGGTTATATTATCTTTAAAGGAAACATCCGCTTCCGCAAATCTTCTTTGCTCTAAATCTATTATGGTGAATTCATAGTTTTCTAATAGCTTATTTAATTTCAAGGTAGTGTTAACTGGCATATAAATAGCTATCTTATTTAACCCTGCAGTACTCGCAACCCTAATTTCTTCTGTATTTTTTAACACAATATCCAATGGCTGCAGATCATGGAGACTAAATAATTTAAATAAACTTTTTGCAAAAGCATAATCCCACGCACCTTCAAATTTCACTGCGTCTCTCCAATCAAAAGGCTTATCAAATGCCTCACCAACTAAGCCAAATCCTTTCCCTTTCTTGTGCCAGCTCCATATACCATGGGCTCCGTATGTAATCCCTGCTTCTGCTCCTGATAATAAACTTTGCCACGCTGCTTTTCTCACATCAAATCTAGTAAATCTTCCGTATAAATTTCTGCTATAACCCATTTGCTCGTAACATGGTTCTGAATTAATAGAAGGTCTTTTTACCGGCTTATTACTAAACTCTTCTGCGAGCTGGTAAGACATACTTTGAAACTGAATATTATGACCAGATTGAAACATATAAAAATCCAAATTATCACTATATAGTAGCTCATCAGGTATTTCCATTAGCCTCCCTCTAACATGTAAAGTAGTTAAACATTGAGGACTTAACTTTTTAATGGTATTTAAGGCTAAAGAATAATAGGTAATAGTAAGTTCAGTTGGAAAATCAGTATCCCCACTTACTAAATAAATAGGATTATACTTAGAAAATTTTCCATCGACGTATGTTACATAATCCTCAACTACATCTAAAGGCATATTATTCACACTACTAATTTCTGACCCCCAAGTTTCTGGTACATAGTTGCACCATAATAAAACCAATGCAGGAACAAATCCTTTCTCAACTGCCATTTGCACCATTTTTTCTGCTCGTTCAAAGTATGCTTCATTTCTCTTGGAAAAATCGAATGATCCATCCTCTTTATATTCAAATGGCTTCATATTTAACTCAGTTTCACTCGCATCCCACTGTTGAAGAATATTAATTTGAAGTACATTAAATCCTTGAGTCTTTCTAAGCTCAAGATAATCATTCCACTCTTCTAAAGCTGCATTAGTAAAGGCACTCCAAACCGTATCTGCCAGGTAAAAAAACTTTTCTCCATTGGTTGTTTCCAAGCATTTTTTATTCTCCGCAACTCTTAATTTAATCAATTGATTCCCCTCCAAATTAAATAGTAAAGAGAAAATAGTTTCATTACTATTTTCTCTCTCGACTCTGTTAAATCGCAATTCTATTACCCTACTAAATCCATTTTATATGATTATAGATTACTGTCACTGGTTACTGCAGACTTCTCTTTCGCTGGTTTAGTACTCACTTTTTTGGAATAGCCAAATAAGAAAGTAAGTACAAAAGCAGTTACTAGAGCTGCAAGCAACGAAACAGCAAAGCCATAAAATTCAGAACTGATTCCGTCCGGATCAATAAACATCGGTATCCCAAAAACTCCCCCTGATGCAAATCCCCCATACATCTTCGCACTAAAGAAGCCGGCAATTGCACCACCAACGCCACCGCCGATACACGCCATAATAAACGGCTTCTTCAGTGGTAAGTTAACTCCATAGATGGCAGGCTCTGTAATTCCTAAAAATCCTGAGATGGTGGCAGTGGTTGATAACGATTTCATTTTTGTTTCTTTTGTTCTTAAGGAAACAGCTAAAGCCGCTCCAGTTTGAGCAAATACAGTACAATACAGTAATGCATTTATAGGATCAAATCCTAATGTAGTGATATTATTGATAAATATTGCGATAAAGGCCCAATGCAGTCCAAACATTACTGCAATTTGCCAAATTCCCGCTAATAGTAATCCCGCAATAACAGGGCTTAATGAGTATACAGCCATCGCTCCCTTAGCTAATAATTCACTTGCATATACAGAAACTGGTCCAATTATAATAAAAGATAATGGAACAATTATGACAGTAATAAATAAAGGAACAAAAATCAATTGCAATGATTTAGGAATTACTTTCAGCAGCACTTTTTCTAATTTAGCTGTTAAAAACGAAGCTAGTATGATCGGAATAACCGATTGCGTATAATTCATAAGGATAACGGGAATCTGAAGAAAACTTAATGCTTCCCCCGCATTATAGATTTCAATCATTGTCGGATAAACAAGAGCCGCACCAATAGTTGCTGTAATATAAGAATTCGTTTTAAACACCTTACCAGCTGAAAATCCTAACAGGATAGGCATAAAATAGAAGAATGCATCAGATGCGGCGAATAAGATCTTATATACTCCCATTTCTTCATCTATCCATCCAACCACCGTCAGCGCTACCAAAAATCCTTTTAGAATCCCAGCAGCTGCCATCGCTCCCATTACAGGCATAAATATACCAGAAATAAGGGACACAAATTTGCTAAACAAACCTTTTTTTTCATCCGATTCTTCCGCAGCCTCTACATTTTGAGAAGTTCCTCCCCCAATTAAATTGACCACTTCTGCATATACAATAGGAACTTGATCACCAATCACTACCTGGTATTGCCCTCCGCTAATAACCACGGTCATAACACCATCCATATCTTTGATGACTTCAGTATTTGCAAGTGATTGATCCTTCAGATTAAATCTTAACCGTGTTACACAGTGTATAACACTATTGATATTTTCTTTCCCGCCCACCTCTTGAACAATCTTCTTAGCAAGTGCTCCATAATTCATTTTTTGGCCTCCAATCAACATTATCCTAACTAGTTAATTAAATAACATGCATTTAAAAATTGGGGATACAACAAGAACCTCAAATAGATTGTAAGAGCATTCACCTCCCTTACATAAATTAAAAGCGCATTCATTTACAATCTTCTTAGATTAAGAGAGTGTGCACTGCTTTCATCCATTCCGCATAATACCGCTCGCTCGTTTCTCTATCCATTTTTGGGCTATAAATACGTTTTTCATTATTTAACTGAGATATTTCTTCAACTGATTTCCACATATTCATTCCAAGACCACCAAGATAAACAGAACCTAGTGCTGACAGCTCAGAAACATGTGAAACAATGACTTTGACTCCTAATAAGTCAGAAAGAAACTGCATTAGAAATTCGTTAGCTGTTGCACCGCCATCCACCCTTAACTCTTTTACCACTACGTTTGTTTCCTTATATATTAATTGAATAATATCTTTTACTTGGTAAACGATACTTTCTAACCCTGCTCTTACTAGATGTGACTTGTTTGTGTTTCTGCTCATCCCAGTAATTCCTGCCTTTGTATTGGGACTCCAATACGGTGCACCTAGTCCTACAAAAGCAGGAACTAAGTATACTCCTTCATTATTATCTAGTGTTTCTGCCAATATCTCGGCTTCTTCAAAAGTTGTGAAAAGAGTAAGATCCTCTTTCATCCAGCGGATAATATCACCGGTTGTATTAATAATCCCCTCTAAAGCATAGTGAACATTGCCATTGAATCCCCAAGCTATTGAAGTAACTAACCCTTCTTTTGCTTGAACATATTCATTTGTATACACCATTACAGAAGTACCTGTGCCAAAAGTAGCTTTTGCCATCCCCTTATTAAAACACCGCTGCGCAAATAAAGCTGCTTGTGAATCGCCTATTACTCCCGCTATCGGCACCTTATGTATTAATAGTTCACTGTCCTCGACCATTCCAAATATACGATCAGAAAAATTTACTTCAGGGAGCATTTCCTTTGGTATTTCAAAAATCCTCAGTAATTCATCATCCCAACATAAAGAGTGAATATTAAATAAAAGTGTTCTACTTGCATTCGTTACATCTGTGGCGTGAACCCTTCCATTTGTCAATTTCCAAATTAACCAGCTATCAATTGTCCCAAGTAGAATCTCTCCCTTTTCTGCTCTTTTTTTGAGACCTGGGACATTTTCTAAGATCCATTTTGCTTTCGTTGCCGAGAAATATGGATCTATCTTAAGTCCTGTCTTCGCATGAACCTTTTCTTCACAGCCCTTTGCTTTCAAAGAAGAGCACATAGACGTCGTTCTTCTGCACTGCCACACAATCGCGTTATATACCGGCTCACTCGTATATTTATCCCAAATAACAAGAGTCTCACGCTGATTCGTTATTGTAAGGGTCTTCATTTTTCTCATTAAAGATTGATTTGAATCAACAATACTATTTATTACTTTCTTCACATTATCATATATCTCAATCGGGTCATGTTCCACCCAACCCGACTGAGGATATAGCTGCTTATGACTTGTCGTTTCTTTTGCAATGATAGAACCCTTTTCATCAACAAGTAATGCTTTTGTGCCAGAAGTACTTTGATCTATTGCTAGGATGTAACTATCGCTCATCGCTGTCTCCTCCTATTGACCAAGTAATTTTCTAGCGATACTTGAAATATTCTCAGGACTAATTCCATAATGTTGAAATACTTCTTTCGTGGTTCCAGCTACTGCTGGTTCATCTGGAATTCCTATTATTTTCACGGGAACAGGACATTTATTGGAAGTCACTTCTGAAACCGCAGAACCAAGCCCGCCATATATGCTGTGTTCCTCGATTGTAATGATGTATCCCGTTTCTTTAGCTGCCTTGATAATCGCTTCTTCATCTAGTGGTTTTATCGTATGCATATTTAGGACCCTGCAGCTAATCCCTGCTTCCTTTAGCAAAAAGGCAGTATCAAGCGCAACACGTACCGTCTCCCCAGAAGCAATAATCGTTAAATCACCGCCCTCATGCATCGTAACAGATTTGCCAATTTGAAAGTCGTACTCATCACTTTGATAAGAGTCTTCTACTGGATTTCTACCAATTCTCATATAAACAGGTGTATCATAATCCACTAATGCTTCAATCATTTTTTTCGTTTCATGACGATCAGCCGGCATCATAACATGTAAGCCTGGTATCGCTCTTGTCACCGCTAAATCTTGGACAGAGTGGTGAGACATTCCAAGCGCTCCATAGCTGATACCACCGCTGATTCCAATTAGTTTCACATTTGTTCTTGAGTAAGCGATGTCCACTTTAACCTGCTCTATACTACGCATACTCAGAAAACAAGCTGGAGAAGCAACAAATGGTATTTTTCCAGAAGCAGCCAATCCCGCTGAAATCCCTACCAAGTTTTGTTCAGCAATTCCTACTTCCACTAACTGTTCTGGTAATGCATCTGCAAAAGGAACCATCGAAGCCGAACCTCTAGAATCACTTGTTAAAACGAGAATGTCCTTATTGTCCATTGCTAAATCTAATAAAGTATCGCTTACCACTGTCCGGTTTGCAATTTTATTGCCAGTATTTTTTTTTAGTATGACGTTATTCATGCTAATACCTCCAAACGCTTAGAAAGTTCCTTCATTGCCAGTTCATATTCTTCTTGAGATGGAACATGATGATGCCAGCCAGCCTCATTTTCAGCGAAAGAAATTCCTTTTCCCTTAATTGTATTTGCGAGTATAATAGTAGGCTTCCCTTCTGTCTTCGGGATTGAATGAAAGACTTGCACTAATTCAGCTATATCATTGCCATCCACTTCGATAACGTCCCAGCCAAAGCTCTCCCACTTTTTATCAAGAGGTTCATTGCTCATTACATCATCTGTACTGCCCGTAATCTGCAATCGATTTCGATCCACTATTCCTACTAAATTATCAAGCTTATATTGCGATGCTGCCATAGCGGCTTCCCACACAGAGCCTTCCGCGAGCTCTCCATCACCCATTAATGTAAAAACTCGATAATCCTTATAATCCATTTTGGCCGCTAATGCCATTCCTACTGATATGGATAAACCATGTCCTAATGCACCGGTATTCATTTCTACGCCAGGAACTTTATTGTTTGGATGCCCGATAAGTCTTGTATTGAATTTAGAAAATGTCTTTAATTCTTCTTTCGGAAAGTAGCCTTTATCCGCTAAAACAGCCCAATAGGATTCAACAGCATGACCTTTACTCTGAATATACCGATCTCGTTCTTCCCAGTTTGGATTAACTGGATCATTCTTCATTACCTCATAGAAAAGAACGGTTAAGATATCTGTATTGGATAAGGATGAACCGGTGTGGCCAGTGCCAGCCTCATAAACCATATCAATCACTGTCATTCTAATTTCTGCGGCTTTTCGTTCTAATTTTTTTATATCTATCATAATTATCTCCTCCATTGCATCAATAATTTATGTCACTGCCTCGCAGCCATGCGCGAATTTCCTCTTCAGTTGGATCAACTGGGTCGGGAGTCAATCCAGGAATATACTGACATGCTTCATAGATTATTGGTATTACATTGGCATGAATGCCTGTAGAATGGTGAATATATGGTCCCTTCACTAATTTTTCTTCCCAAAGCGGCCAATCATTTACTTCAACCCACACGTAGGAGCCTCTTGAATAAGGTCCTTCTATCCCTCTTGCCTTTCCTAAAAAGATGGAATATTCCCCATTATCACCATCAAAACGAGCAATGGTCATTTCGCCGCCTTTTATTTCTCCTTCATGTGTACCAGGTGAATGATCATCAAATAAAAAGTGTTTATTCAATTGCGGTTTTTCTTCCACACTTAAAGAAACCGGGAAATTACCACAATGGAATAACAGTTCTCCATTTGGATTTTCGGGATGCCTAATCGTAATGTCCGCAAAAAAGGTTGGCAATGTATTTAGTGTTGCTGCTTGCACCATGATTGAAGTAATTGCGCCATGAATATCGGTTTCACAAGTAACAGGTATTTGCTCATCTGTCAAAATCGCATTTGCAAGGCAGGGCATAATTCCAATAATGTCTTGCAAAGTGGACCAGCATTGAATAGCAATAGCAGAACTGCCTGTTTCTTCCGCGTATTGCTTCATACCAACTTTTAGTGCAGCAATCCGACGAACATCTTCTTCCTTAACCGTACTCCAATCAAGTGTTTTTTTAATATAAGCTACTGCTTGCTCAAGTTCAGCGCCGCCCTCTTTTTCAATCTTAAGTGTTTTCTGTTTAATTTGATCTAAGGTAATCGGATATATTTGAATTCCGAATTTCTCTAACAATTCTCCTTCATTACAAATGACCGACCAAAAATCAGAAGGTCTTGTGGAGATTTGAAGGATTCGAAGTTTCCTAAAATGCTTAACAACATTTGCAGCCCCTATAAAGTTTTTAAAACCCCTCGCAAAAACTTCAGAGTCAACACTACTGTTTGTTATGTAAGTAAATTGGACCTTAAACCTGCGCAATACTTTTCCTGTCGCAAAAATTCCACATTGCGTATCCCGCAGTCTCATTCCATTTTCCAAAGGAGCTTCATCTCTAGGTCCCCAGATTAATACAGGCTTATCGATAGCCTTAGCAATTTTAGCAACAAGATCTTCGGTACCGAAATTACAATGGGGAAAGAATAATGCATCAACATCTTCCCTTTTAAATCGTTGAATGATTGCCTGTTCATCTGCACGGTTATATAGTAATCCTTCTTCATTGATTCCTTCTAAATCCACAATCTCCATATCCAAGCCGAAACTTCTTATCTTCTCTTTTATTAGTTCTTTATATTTGTAAGCATCCTCTTTACTAAACACGAATCTCCGTGTTGGCGCAAAACCTAATTTAAACTTTTCCATGATATTCCCCCAATTGACATTCACTACTAAACTTTCTAAACTATCCTAAACTTTTCTAAACCGTTATAAACTATACAATTACATAATAAGTTTTGATTTATTTCTCGGTATTAGATTAACACCTAAACTAAATTAAAGTCAATAATTTTATATAAACTTTATTTATTTTTTATCATTTTGTAAACGTTATTTTTAGTTAAGTTTAGTTAAATCGTGTAAAAAACCCTAATAAAATAAGCATTATAGTAATCATTTAGTAGTTTTCTAGTTTGACACAACTAAACTTTTTAACTAAACTAATATATGTACTCATTGGAAAATTTTTATTTACTTATATAGGGTGGAGGATTTAAATGAAGATAGATGATATTGCACAAATAGCGGAGGTATCCAAATCAGCTGTTTCTTTGGCGTTAAATGGAAAACCCGGTGTTAGTCAAGAAACGAGAGAAAAAATATTAAAAATCGCAAAGGAAAATGGCTATAACCCAAGAACTTTTTCAAAAGGGAAAAATACTTCTCCAACTAAAATATTTCGTTTTGTAGCATGTACCCATACCGGTATCGTTACCGAACAATATCAGTCGCAGTCTTTTTTTATGGAATTAATCAATAATATTGACCAGTCTATCTCATCAAAAGGATATTCCTTAATCATCTCCTCTATAAATATAGATTCGCTCGAGCAAGAAATAACGAATCTTGAAATGCAGCAACAGTCTTCTGGTATATTGCTGTTAGGGACCAACCTGACTGAAGAACAGATTAAAACCGTTTCTAAGCTGCAGCCAAATTTAGTTGTTTTAGATACTTGTTTTGAAACTTTGGATATTAACTTCATTGTGATGAATAATATCATTGGCGCTTACCAAGCGGGGGAATATTTGATTGAGTTAGGTCATAAGGTAATTGGATATGCAGAATCGGTTTCACGCATGTATAATTTTGATGCGAGGAGAAAAGGATTTCAAAAAATAATTAGTGAAAATGGATTAACCATTAAACCTGAACATATTTTCAAAATGTCTCCAACCGATCTTTCTGTGCAAGAGGATTTCAAACAAAATATAATGGAGTTAAAGGATAACCTACCATCCGCTATATTTTGTGAATGTGATTACATGGCGATTAGTATCATTAAATCACTCCATGAATTAAATATCCATGTACCGGAAGACATATCCATCATTGGATTTGATAATATTGTTGAATCTCAAATTGTCAGCCCAGAACTCACAACTATTCATGTCAAGAAAGACAAGATTGCATCACTAGCTGTTGAGAAGCTTATTCGAGAAATAGATGAAAACGAAGAAGATAAAATGAAAATATTTATAGATACAGAATTAGTGAAACGGAAATCTTGTGTAAAAGTTCCAAATCACAAAACGATACTAAGCTAATAACTAAAAGCAGAATCTAATTAGACTCTGCTTTTATTATATTTACGACTATCAAACTCCAGAATACGAAGAGAAACCTCCATCAATCGGCAGTGTCATACCGGTTATAAAGATTGAATTTTGTAACAGCCATACAACGACATTATCACATAGAATTGACAGCCCAATGTATCAAACCTGTCATTATAAGCAATAACGCCATAAAGAAGGTGATGTACAGCATAAGTCACTTTATAATGTTTATTTCTATTATTTGCTTATACATTACAAACCCTGGCACAATCGATATCAGCCATACAATCATTCCTTGAATGGAAAATAAATACGGTGAATTTGCTATCCATAATCTAATAAAAGAGGATAAAGAAAGGAACGAAACTTTATGACAACAAGAAAAGAAATTTTTTCTTATGCAAAAGAAAAGTATGGTACAAATCCAGAGTATCCATGGAAAAAATTCCAAAACTATGCTGTGTTAAGACATGATAATCAGGGTAAATGGTATGGTTTAATGATGAATGTTCCTAAAAACAAACTAGGATTATCAGGAGAAGAAGTAGTAGATGTCTTAAATGTAAAATGTGAACCTGAATTAAAAAATCAACTTCGGAAAGAAGAGGGTATCTTGCCGGCATACCATATGAATAAGGAACACTGGATTTCTATCGTACTTGACAGCCCATACCCTAAAGATGATATCTATAATTTACTTGATACTAGTTATCATTTAACAAAATAAAATGTGTTTACTACAACCTTAAAAGGTTACAAAGAGATAATTTACATTATAATGAATCCGTATATGAATCTACAGTTTTCTCTAGTTAATAACCTCTATATTTTTAGTTTTCTCAATTTGTAGTATCATTAATAAAGGACCCTTCTTTTAAAAAGGAAGAGTCCTTTATATATATTATAATCCCTCGTCTATCTATTAAGCAGGACGAGGAGGCAACCTCGCCTTTTGTTATTTAAGCTGATTATATGAAATTAATCTGTGGATATGGACAGCAAGATATGCTAATTCCTCATTAGGAATGGTTGTATCATACACTTGTTTGATATATTCCTTAATTTTAAATGCACCATCCATAGCCTGAGGATACAGGCTGGCAATCTGGTCAAAAAGCACATTATCTTTGTCTTCAAGCATGCTATCACTATAGAAACGTTCTACAAAAAATTTAACATGGGTTATAAACCGAATATAATGTACATTTTTCTCATCACTATTGATGTTCAACGTATAGCGAACAAGGTTAACGATGCTCCCAATCATTCTGGCTGTCTTCATTGCATCTTTGGATTCTTGTTTTTCTCCTTGGGCATTTACTAAATGGAATGCTATATTTGCTGCTTCTTCAATTGGCATCTCTATATTTAGCTTTTCATTCAACAACTTTAATGCGTGAACTCCTATTTCGAATTCTTCTGTATAATAATTTTTAATTTCCCAATATACACGATTGGTGATATTGATATTCTTTTTATATCGTTCCACAGCAAAATGCAAATGATCCATTAATGTAAAGTAAATACCCGTATTGAGCTTCGTATTCAATTTACGCTCTGCATAATTGACTATTTGCTGAGTCAGTTCAATAAATATAGATGGCATCGCATCTAATAAACTTAGAAACTCCTTCACTTTAACATTTTCAACCGGTATAAACATTTGATCAGCTTTGTTTTCTTCAATCACACTACCAACTTTTTTTCCATAACCGATTCCACTGCCTAAAAGAATATATTCTTTCTTTTGCGCATTTTCTACTAATACTACGCTTGAATTTAGGACTTTTTTTATTTTTATCACCTTAGTCACCTTCCATTAGTAAGTTTGATTCATTAATCCAATTGTCTTCCATTACTTTCAATCCCCTTTAGATATTTAAGTTTTTTGACCATTTAAGAAGTGAGCGCGATGATTAGTTGTTGATCTGCTTGTATTCTCAAATGCTTTATAGAATAACTCCCTCTTTCCACATAAAGGGTCTGCATATGCAGACCCTGACTTGCTTATATGTTTGTACCGTTAGTTTCAATGACTTGTTTATACCAATCAAAAGATTTTTTCTTGATCCGTTTCATTGTTCCAGTTCCATCATCTTGTTTATCTACATATATAAATCCATATCTCTTCTTCATTTCTCCTGTACCAAGTGAAACGGAATCAATACAAGCCCAGCTATTGTAAGCAATAAGAGGAACTCCTTCATCAATTGCTTGTTTCATTTCTTTTAAGTGGCTTTTGAAGTAATCAATTCGATAGTCGTCATGAATCTCTCCATTTTCATCCAATTCATCTGATGCTCCCAGTCCATTCTCTACAATCATTAATGGAACTTGATATCTATCATTCAAAGTATGGAGTGTGTAGCGCAACCCAATTGGATCTATCTGCCACTTCCATTCACTTTCAACTAAGTAAGGATTTTTTACCCCACCAAGGAGATTTCCACCTGTTTGTTCTTGATTTGGATCAGCACTAACGCAGACAGACATATAGTAACTAAATGAACAATAATCTACCGTATTTTCTTTTAATAATTCGTCATCCCCAGCTTCCTTTTGAATGACAATTCCTTCTTGTTTAAAGTAGTGATCTGCATAAGATGGGTAATATCCTCTATGCAGTATATCTGCGCAATAATAAACTTTCATCTGCATTTCTCTAGTTGCAAGAATAATATCTGCTGGGTTACATGTTAATGGATAAAATGTTAAGTGTGTAATCATAGAACCAAATTGGAAATCGGGATTTATATCTCTTCCCTTCTTCACAGCAAGAGCATTTGCGACAAATTGATGATGTAATGCTTGGAAGCGCAGTTGAGCGTTATCCTTTGTCAAATTAATTAGCGCTCCAGTCTCATCATAAATTATTCCGCCTGCTTGATATGCCTTTTGGGCAAGGGTTAAACAATTGATTTCGTTAAATGGAATCCAATACTTCACGACATTTTTATAACGTTTGAATAATACTTCTGCGTAGCGAAGATAATGATCAATCATTTCTCTGCTTGCCCAGCCATTTATGGTTTTAGATAAATGGAAAGGAAATTCATAATGGGCAATAGTTACAAGTGGTTCTATCCCATATTTCTGTAATTCTTCAAATACACTATCATAAAATTTCAGCCCAGCTTCATTCGGCTCTAACTCATCTCCATTAGGAAAAATTCTTGTCCAATTTATTGACAAGCGGAACATTTTCAATCCAAGTTCAGCCAGCAATTTAATATCTTCCTTATAATGATGGTAGAAATCAATTGCTTCATGTGTTGGATATCGTTCACTAGGATCTAGTTCTAGTGTTATTCGTCTCTTTTGGTGAAGCGACCCACCTGTATACATATCTAGAGTGCTTATACCTTTACCATCCTCTCTCCAAGCGCCTTCAATTTGATTTGCGGCTGTTGCTCCACCCCAATAAAATCCCTCTGGAAAACCTTTATTCATCATAACCATCTCCTCATTTTTAGTTTTCTAATAACGGTGATATATACATCAATGTATCTTTGGGTTCAACCTGCTTTATATCTGCAACTTTGACGGAGTAAGCTTCCTTATTTGTAATAATGGCAACTGTGACTGGATCAAACTTTTCTCTGATTCTATCTAGATCAAATTTCAATAATAGATCTCCAGTTTTTACTTCATCTCCAACTTTAACTTGAGGTTCAAAATACTTCCCAGCTAACTCGACCGTATCAAGACCAACATGGAAAAGAATCTGAGCCCCTTTGTCAGTTGTCATTCCCAATGCATGATTCGTTTCAAAAATCATTTCGATTTTGCCATCAGCCGGGGCATATAGCTCTCCTATGGAAGGAATTACAGCGATGCCATCTCCCATAACTTTAGAAGAAAAAACATCATCATTTACATCCGATAAATCAATCATTTGTCCAATCAATGGGCTTTTAAATTCACTTTCACCTTTTAATGATTTTTTAATCCCCGTCTCTTGTTGTTCTTCTGGAGTCTTTTTATCCATTTGTTTATCTTTGCCTAATAATAAGGCAGAAACAAATGCAACTAGAAACGAAATAACCAAGCCGATAATAGCATTAATAATATTTTTTGGTAATTCGTCAGAAATAAACATTGATAAGCTTGCTAACCCTGGCCCAACAAGAACGAATGACTGTAAACCAGAAATACCAATGTAAATACCTCCTACAAAAGCACCAATCATTACACTGCCTAATACCTTTTTATTTTGGACAGTTACCCCATATAATGCAGGCTCAGTAATTCCAAAAAGAGCGGAGATCCCTGCAGAAATAGCTGTTGATTTCAATATTTTATCTTTTGTTCGTAATGCAACTGCAAAACAAGCTCCGCTCTCTGCAATATTGTGTGCAAGAGAAGCTGGTAAATAAAGGAGCTCTTTTCCAAGTTCACTCATAGTTGTAACCGCATAAGGGACCATTGCTTTATGCATACCTGTTGCAACCATAAACGGCAATACAGCTGCCAATAGTGCTACTGCAATCCAGCCTACTTTATCAAAAATAAAAAGAATGACTGCAGACACCCCTTGTCCGAATGTAAAACCAATTGGTCCCAAAACTAATAATGCAATTGGAACAGTAATTAAGAGTGACATCATCGGAACAAAAAAGATTCTAATTGGTTTTGGAGAAATCTTTGTAAATAGCTTTTCTATCTGTGCATAAAAAAGAACCGTTAAAATTGCTGGAAAAACTTGATAAGTGTATGCAATATTCTCTATATTAAAACTGAAAAGCTGCGCTCCTTCTCCAATCATGGCTGCCATATTTGGCAGTACCAGCGCTCCTACTGCTGAAAGAGCAACAAGCGTATTAACTTTCAGCTTATTAGCAGTTGTAACTGCTACCAGTAAAGGAAGAAAATATAACGGTGCGTCTCCTATCATGTTAAAAATTTGATAGGTCTGTCCTGTCGAATCCATTAACCCCGTAACCGATAATAACAATAAAACCGACTTTAGGATTCCGCCGCCAGCTATTGCTGGAACTAGTGGCTGAAACACACCCACGATAAAGTCTAATATAACGCTTCCAATTTTTTGCTTTTGTTTTGGTTTACTAGCAGTACTTGTAGATTCCATATTTTTTCCTAAGAGTTTCATAACCTCATCATATACTTCTACTACTTCATTTCCAATGACAACCTGGCATTGCACGTTCATTTTTACAGCCATTACACCTGGAATGCTTTTTAATTTTTCTACATTTACTTTGCTATTATCATTTAAAGTAAACCGTAATCGTGATGAACAATGCTCAAAATGGGAAACGTTTTCATTTCCACCGACATTCTCTAACACTAAAGCAGCTGTCTGTTTGTAATCCATCCTTCATTCCTCCTTTTTTCAAATGATGAATGTAACTGGTTTAAAACACAAAAAGGCAGGACCTAAAATGACAAATAAAAAATATTCGTCATTTATAGATCCTGCCTGCATTACCAGTCACATGTCTAATTATATTTATTAGATTTGTCTACATTATATAATCCCATTTGAAAAGAGTCAATCTTTTTTAAAATTTAAGAGTTCGTTTTCTAGAATAATAGCTTACAGTCTCATTTTATAAAGAGCCTCTCTTATAAATAAGCAATCTATCTCACTTGCTACAGTATATCCATCTAATAACTACTTACCAAATCCTTTTTTTTCTTAGTAATTATTTTAGTTTCGGAAACGAAAAGGCCAGTTAGAGTCAGCAAGGTGCCAAGAGCTGCCATCCAAGTTAGAGGTTCCTTTAAGACTATCATCGCCGTGATAACAGTAATTACGGGAACAAGATAGATATATACACTTGCTTTAATTGCCCCTAATTTTTTAATGGCTAAATTCCAAGAAACAAAACAAAGTGCCGATGCGCCTAACCCTAGAAAAATGATGTTAAATAAGTAGATCGGCTGGGCAAAACGTTCGATTCCTAGTTTAAAGTCAAACAAATATAAAGCAGGGATCATAAATAAAATACCGTATAAAAAAATCCGCCTTGTGGCTTGAATCGTATTATATCCATAACTACTAATTTTCTTCGTAATAACAGAATAGATAGCCCATATAAGAGTTGCTGCAACAGCAAGTAAATCACCTAATGGATTTACTTTAAAATTGGCAGTGCCATTAAAGCTGATGAGAAAAATTCCTATTAAAGCTAGAATAAAACCAATGAAGAAATTTAATCGCAAGGGTTCACTTTTCAAATAATAATAAGTGAGAATAGCAGTGAAAAATGGCACCATCGCACTTATTACTCCTACATTAGAGGCAGTAGTAAAGGTCAAGGCAATATTTTCTAAGAGGTAATAAAGTGTTACCCCGCATAACCCCGCAAGTAAAAATAAATAATGATGCTTTCTATTTTTCATTTTTAGTCGATATGGATAAATGATGCTCAAGGCTACAATTCCAATAACAAAACGAAAAAATAATACCTCAATGGGAGTAAAATCAGTTAATAATATTTTTGTAGATATGTATGTTGTCCCCCAAATCAATATCGTGATCATTGCTGAAATATGTCCAAACTTCATCTTGTTCGCCACTCTTTCCTTCTAGTTGAAACGATTTAATTTACACTAACTATATATATATTTCGGTATTGTCCAGGCGTTAATCCAATAAAGTCCATAAAATAATGGCTGAAATGGCTTTGATCCACAAAACCAGTCTGAGCAGCTACATCGGTTGGTTTCATCCCTTGTTCTAATAGCTTCTTTGCTTTATTGATACGCACTGTCTGTAAATACCGATAAGGTGTAATTCCGCGAATTCGCGCAAATGAACGTAATAAGGTGTATTTATTCATATTGCATACCGCCACCAAATCATCAAGAGAAATCGAATCAACATAGTGCCTTTCAATAAATTCACAAACTTTTGATATTTCCTTGGCCATCTTATCCAATTTAATGTTTTTCTCTATTGCACTATATTCTTCAATCAATTGTTCCATTAAGAAATAAAAAGTTTCTTCTTTCTCCAGATCTCCTAACTCAGCCATGATCATTTGATGCAGCCGCTGTAATAATTCTGCATGTTCACTACGGAAGGCGACTGGACCTTTAAAGGAAGGCAGATAGTCTTTACCAGTGATTTCTTCAACTACTTTTCGCATTACTTCTGGCGTAATATTTAAACAACGATAATCTAAGGGCTCATCATCCATTTGTTCACAAGCATGATTATCAAAAGGATTAAAAAAGATAAGATCTCCACTATTAATAACATAATCTTTATTTCTGCATGTCAATTTTCTTTGACCACTCTCGATAAAGCCAATAACATAATATTCATGAAAGTGATTGGGAAATCTTTGCATAATCCCGTGAAAACGATAGGCCTCAATTTGCAAATCTTCATCATAACAAATTTTTCTTTCTTCCCTTCTCATCTGATACTGTTCCCCCTTGTCTTCTGTTTAAATAGCTTAGCATATTTTTATTAGTTGTTCTTGTAGGATATTGACTAAAAAAGCTTTAAGCAAATAAAAAAAGCGTCAAAACCATTTATCCTGGTAATAGACGCTGCTATCAAAAAAGTTACCTCACTTTTTCCATAGCTTAGTTCAAACTCATCATCAAAATTTTTGTTCCTCTAATGAAAGAATCATTTTCCGCAAACAGACGTTGCTATTAATGATTAGCTAAAAGACTAGCTTTATTACATTTCGTAAAAGTTATCTCTTTCTACTTTGCACACTCTTAGCGCAAAGCTTTGGTACCACTCTTTTTTTCCTAATTTCTGCGCAGCAAGATGGACGGAGTTTTCCTTCCAATTCTTTATTGCCTCTAAGGAATCCCAATAGGAAACAGTAATGCCCAGTCCCTCATCACGTGCACTTTCTACACCTAAGAAGCCTTTCTGCTGTGAAGCTAACTCTACCATTTTTTCTGCCATTTTTCCGTAACCTTTATCGCCTTCCGTTCGCTGCGAAGAAAAGATAACCGCATAATAAGGAGGTTTAGGAGTTTTAGCAATCCCATTCATTTTTAATTCCTCCAATACATCTCATTTTCAAAATCACTATTAATAGATGTTAATAACATCGTTTTACGTTTAGTCTGGTAAATTGCTATTTAACAATTGATTATATTCACTCCAAAACTCATCATACATGTTTTTATCAAAGTCATCAGAAATTCGTTTCTCTTTTGAAGAACGAAAGAATTCCCTTGCCTCTATCGCAAATTGACAAACTTGAAATTTATATTCGTTTCTACTAAGCTTAACCTTTAAATCGGGATAGTAGATGCTGCCTGATTGATTATCGGTACTAGTAAACTTAACAAAATCTGAAAGAAATACGTCATCCCCACAGTGCTTTACTGTCCAATGAATGGAAATAGGACAACTCGTCATCAATATTAAACCACATCCATGGAGAATTAACCCTTCATCCTCCTCGGGAGCACAAAGATAATCATTATCTAATGTTCGTAATAAAGCTAATGCCGATTCACTAATCCCCCATTCTTCATCTATTCCGGATTGAGTAATAACGGTGTCATTAACCTTTAAATATATTTCTCCATGAGAGCATAGATCCTCTTCTGAATCAGTTGATCCTAGCCAGTATTGTTTCTTGATATTGATTTTAAACTGTTTCATTGTTTAACCCCTTATAATCCATTTCTAATTTTAATCAAACTTTTAATTGCTTTTATTACTATTCTTTTTCCAATAACTTACTTATTCTATATAGTTTGGTATATTCCTTCTTCTCCCCCCATACCTTGATAGTTTGATAAGTCATCGTTGTTTTTTAGGGTGATTACTATTTAAGTACATTAGGATAATAATAAAAAACGTCTAATTCCTCATGAGTCAAGATTTTAGACGTTTATCCTGTTCTTCTATTTGTTTGAATAAGTAAGGAACTAATTGCTTACTTAAAGTAAACTTCCCCAATTCCTTATATCCTGTAATAATTTACTCCAATCTTCTCTATTAATATTTCAACTCCAATTGTCTATTAGGATAATCAATCACCAAGCTTCCATTATGAGCGATATCCATCCCAAAAACACCATCTAACTTAAAAAAAGTCGCAAGATCTGTTAACGTCTCTCTCACATTTTTTAAAGTAATAGATTGATTTTCATCTAAGTAGACAGGGAGAGTTTCGATAGTATCTATTTCTCTTTCTTTTACATCACCTAAGCCACCAGAATATTTAATGGTTTTGCCTATTTTAAGTTCATCGATTTTAGAAAGAAGCGTTTTTCCAAAATGAGACTTATTTGCACCTGTATCTAAGCCAAAATACAAAGGAACTTGGTTCTTCCCTTTTACTTTTATTATCGGGTATCCACAAAAGAAAAGATTGTTCTTTTCCCCATCTTTTTGTCGATGCTTCTGAATCAGAACTTTCTCTTTTCCATAATCGATCTCGAGGTGTAGATATTGGATGATATCCCATCCTATTATGCCGTCTATCTCCATAACTTTTGCTGAATGAGGAATTGGTATCTTTAATAAATCGCTCGCTAATACTAATGTCGACTGATTTAAGATTGTCAGATTATCAATAACAATGGTATCAATGATTGCCAAATCTGAATTGAAATTTTGGTTTGTGGAATTGCCAACTTCCAAGTCTTCGTTTTCTATAAGGGCCATGCCACATTCTTTCACTATAGAATCAGAAATAACTGTCATCCCCGCTCCTGTATCTAACCAAAAGCATTTCTTCCTTCCATTAATCATTACATCAATGGTTGGTGAACCAGATATGCTGCGTTTCATCGGAATACAGATTTTGTCATTAGAAAAGGAGAAGGTTGCCTGTTCAAACTGTCTTAAAGCTTTTGCAATGATCCGATTACTTTTATCAATGCTTTCATCTTCCAAGAGGCCTAATACCTCTAATTCTTTCCATTCAGAGTTAATGAAATAGAGCTCGAACAATATCTTGGCACAGCTACTTTGTAAGGAAGGATCATTTGACTCCATATACAGTTTTTTTAAGCAATCCATACTTAAGTCTTCTTTTCCTTCAGTCAATAACTTTAAGGCAGAGACAAACACTTTTTGTTCATCATTCATTCCTGATTCTGCAAAATCGAATTTTCTAAATTCATTGAATATTGTCATTTTTCATCCCTCCTATAAAAGCTTAAACATTCATTTTATACTAGTCAAGACTTACTATACTCATTATTCTAAATATTACATCCGATTTTTATTAATTCATCTAACATGTACTTTTCTAATGGACCGAGCAGCATAAAAAACACCGCCAAATCATTAAATCAACAAGAAAATTCTTCATAAACATTTTCCTTTCCGTAGTTATTTTGATTATTTCTGCATTATTGACATTGATATACATACTACCTAAACAAGAATGTTATGCTTCTGCTTCCTTCTTTTCCAAAACTCTTTACAGACAAATATAAATAAAAACAGACAACATTAGTTGTCTGCAAAAAATAGAAATTATGTTACCTGCCTTTATGTTTATTTTTAGCCTTTTGAACCTTACAATTTCTAATATACGTCTTTTTTTCTTCTCTTAGCTGTTTATTTTTAGCTGATTTTGCTTTCTTCCGTTGTTCATATTCAGCCTTGATGGCTTCTTGTGCTTTAGAAGAAACAGAGCATTGCTTTAATTCTTTTGAGACTTTTCTTTGAATTCTTTTAGGATTAATTTTCTTTTGTGATTTCTGACAAATAGGTATCCCTATTTGTTGATTAGATTCAATTACCCTTAATAATTTTCTGTTCACAAAATCTAATACTTCCTGATCTTTTGGTTCTTTACCGAAAATATATCGGCAGGCTTTAAGTTTATTTTCAGACACAATTTCTATAAGCCCTATATAAAATTGACCATCATAATAAATGGTTAGTTTCATTATAGGTCCCTCCTCCATTTATACTAGAACGATGGACATCCCGAGGAGGGGAAGGCTACTGACATTAAATTTTTTAATGCATTCGGACTACCAACCGAATTGTGTTTTTTCATTCCAAAATATATTATACAATAATTTACTTTTTATGTAGAGGTAATAAGATAGTTTTACTCTGTAACTGATCTTACTGAATTATTCTCCTACGTTTATGATAAAAGAATTTCTTTATTTAATACAGGAAAGCCGTTTAGTGCCGTAAGCGTATTAAAAAAACTCGTTTAGCAATTTATCTGTTGTAAGTATTGTGGCAAATTCTTCGTGCAATGTAGCTAGAGATATATTATGGATAGCAGCTGCATCATAATATGTACCATCTTGGTCCTTCATACCAAAAGCAGCTGTTGCATCTGAAATCAAATATGTATCAAAACCTAAATTACCACTCATCCTTGTCGTGGTAGATACACAATGAGGTGTCGTTAAACCAGTGATTACAACTGTTGTTACTTCATTAGCTATTAAAAAGTCTTCTAAATTTGTACCAATAAAGCTACTGTTTACTTTCTTATTTATTATTACTTCTTTATCAATGGGTGCGACGATTTCCTTTATAGCGAATCCTTCATTGTTAGGATGAAATACTGAATCAGGATTATCAGAAGTATGCTGTATATGTATTACTAACCATCCTTTTTCTCTCCAGAATTGTAGTATCTTGCTTATGTTTACTTCTGCATTAAGGTTGTTTCGCTCTCCCCATTTCTTATTATCAAATGCTTTTTGCACATCGACTATAATTAAAGCTTTTTTCTTGTCCTTCATAGATTTTTCCTCCTAGCATCCATTTCCTATCACTAGTTCAATTTTTTCTGTGATAGTTATATAAGCCTCAAACTCCATCGTGAAATAAGTTACCTAACATATCTTCCAATAGCAATTGTTAAATTAAAAAAGCTAAAGATCAGACATAATCTTTAGCTTACATATTAATTATTCATTTAACGAAACGTATGTTCTTTTTTAGGGACATCTCAAATAAGACATACTATTCTTGCTTCTCATAATATTATTATAATTCATAACTCAATATAAGTCTATATCTTTTTGGAAATATCACCTATATTATAAATACCTAGGCCTAGGCATCACATATTAGCGTTAGCCGAAAGGAAGATTACTATGGGAAAATTTATTTGGGATAAGAATTTAAAAGTTCGGCTTATTGGAGAAGGCCTTTTTAACCTGCTTTTTTGGATGTACTACCCCTTTATCACCGTTTATTTTGGCGAAATACTAGGCTTTCAGATTGCAGGTTTACTAATGGCTCTGCCACCTCTACTAAGTATAATTGGGAGCTTGTTTGGAGGAAATTTTGCTGACTCTCTGGGACGGCGGCCCGTTATGCTTCTTGGCACATTTATTCAAATGCTGATGTTTGTCATGTTTGCCCTATCTACATCACCATGGATAGATTATATTGCATTTATCGGAATTGGTTTAGGTTCTGCACTCTACCGACCTGCAAGTTCGGCAATGGTTGCAGACTTGGTGCCTGAAAGGAATCTTCGTCAGGTATTTGCGGCTTTCATGACAGTCAATAATATTGGTGCTGTACTTGGTCCGGTCATCGGAGCCATTTTCTTCTTCCACTATCGTCAAGAACTTCTTTGGACCTGTGCATTAGTTTTATTCCTATATTTATTGGCGATTTATTATATCACTTATGAAACATTACCTAACTCTAAAAAGGAACTTGATTTGACAAGCCCTCTTAAGCATTCTTTTAAAGAAAGGTGGAATGGATACACCATAATCTTTAGAGATAAAATTTTTATGGTATATGTAGTGGCAGGAGTTTTCTCTTTATTCCCAATAATGCAGCTTGACCTATATTTGCCGGTATATATCATAAATAATATACCAACTCAGCCACTCTTCACATGGAATAGTAATTCACTCCTATTATCCAGCAATGAAATTTACGGATGGCTTGTTGGCTTAAATGGCCTCTTATTTGTCTTATTTATTCTTCCTGTCACGAACTGGTTTAAGAATTGGCAAGAACGGAATATATTCATTCTTTCATCACTTTTAGCAGGAATAGGCACTTTTCTAGTAGGAATAAATAATAACATCTGGTACTTATTCTTTGTAACGGTTATCTTCACTTTTGGAGAAATTGTGCGTACACCTGTAACCCAAAGTTTTGTTAGCCACTATGCACCTGAACATGCCAGAGGTCAATACCTTGCGGCCGATAGCTTACAAAATTCTCTAGGAAAAGCAATGGCCCCGTTAACCGTCTTTCTAGCCAGTTTTACACCACCTATGGGCATCTTTAGTTTAATTGTAGTTTTTTCTATTATCGGTGTACTATTATACATTAAATTATTCCGTATGTACTCTCCCAAACTAAAGATAATGGATGAAGATTAAGCATAGGATTAGGCGTAGTTGCCAATTACGCCTTTCTCTCCGTAATCATATAAACTTAAACGATTTATCAGGACCATCGCTATACATAAATGACGAGATTTTCTTACAAATCGGCTTGACAACTTTCAAGGGAATAGTGCAGACACAATGGCATTATTTAATGTCCATATCAGTAATGTCCTATTGCCCGTTTTATTATTATTTTTCTGCTTTCAACGCTATTTTATCGAAGGTTCCAATATTTCTTCTAGTAGAAAAGGATAAAAGTGAAGTACCACCCGTTCTTATGGGTGGTACTTACTCGAGTGGATTTCCTCTCTCTTTCTATGCTTTTACCCTTGTTCTAGGTTTCCCTGTAATCAGTTTACCACGCTGGCTAACATGGTGTTTTTTCAAAATAGATGTATTTATTTATCGTTATAATGAAAAACTAATTCAAGAGTATTAACATGTTAATTTAAACGGGGCACTTCCTGTAAAAAGGACTTGCGCTTTATTTGAGATATCTACTAAAAAATCGCCCGCAGAACTCATGTAAAAGTATCAAGATCACTTTTTATGCCCATAATGAACTAATTTTAACTAGGGAAAACCATTAGATCTTATTATGGTTGTTTTCACTTCCTCTAGTTTCACTAGGTCAGTTTAATATCCTAGTAAACTGACTTCAAACCAGTTTTTCTTCTCTAATTTCATTTGTATCAGAATTAATCTTTTTTTTATGAGCATATGCAGTTAAAATGCATAAGGCGGCAATTAAATAAAATACAAGATTTGTACTTATTGGAAGGTGATAACTTCCCAATTTATCAAAAAATACTCCTCCTAGAGTTGCTGATATTGCAGAAGCAAATGAACCTACCATTGCTATGATAGAATAAATTTGACTATATTCTTTAGCTCCAAATGTTTTTCTTACAAAATAAGGGATGGCTACTAAAGAAATACCTTGACCTAAACCTAATAAAAATCCACTACCAACTAGTGATACTTCACTGGAAAACCAAATAAGTCCTCCCCATCCTACAATACCAAATATCGCATATAAACTAATTACCAAATTCGCATGGAAAATATCTAATAAAATCCCTATTAAAAATTTACCAGCAGCTGCTCCTAGCATTATTGCTGATACAACACTGGCACCTACAGTTAGATTAAAACCTTCATTTACTATATGGCCAGAAACATGTTGTACAATCCCGCCAACCATCGACAATGAAAACATGGTGATTAAATAAAAATAAAAGGATGAAGTACGATAAGCCTCTTTTGCAGTTATTCCAAGTACTACCTCTTCTACGACCTTTTTATTATCAAGAGTGTTACGTTCTCTTCCATAAGGGAGTTCACCCTTTTCCGCATTTGGAGCACTACGAAAAACAAATAAAGTAAATGGTAAAATACAAACTAAAATTAAAATGCCTGAAACAATTGTAGCCGTTCTCCAACCATTATTGATTATAATACTGCTAATCATTGGATTAAAAAATGCTCCACCTAAGCCAGAAACTCCTAATGCTACTCCCATTACAAGTCCTAATTTCTTTTCAAACCAATTTCCTAGCAGCACAGGTATCGCAACTACTAAAGCGAATGCTTGTGCAATTCCAATTAATGTCCACACAATCAAAAAGGGAACTATAGATGTAAAAAATGCAAATAGTATAAATCCGCCACCAAACATTAATATACACAGAGTTAATAGTAACTGGGTATTAACTTTCGACATAATTCTACCAGAGAATATTAAAGTGACGGCACAGGCAATTGCTTGTAAAGTTAATGTTAATGATAATTCTGTCTTATTCAGACCTAGTTCTTCAGTAAGTGGAGCAAAATACAAGCCATGTGTATTTACTACTAAACCAAAACCTACAAATGACATCAAGCAACAGCCAATAAAAATAATCCATGGATTGGCAAATGTTTTAGTTTTCATTTTGTTCACTTCCTAATTTATTTTTATTGTCTATATCTAACAGTAAACGATACAGTGCGCCATATAAGTTGGCATCATTATGGAATGCACTGTTACATATTTCCGGACGAGTTAATGTTTGTTTTGCCAATGGTATCTCATCCAAAATTTGATCATATTGAGAGTTAATTTGGTCAACAACTAAAGTTTGTTCACTAATTCCCCCACAAATGACAAAACGTTTTAGATCTATAACGGACTGAATATTAAAAATTAAAACAGCTATATTTCGACAATAATCATTAAATATCTTGCATGCCACTGGATTTCCTGCTTTAATTGCCTCAAAAACAGCAGGCCCATCATCAATATTTTTCAATTGGAGTTCCCTGGCAATTGACTGTATCATGCGGACAGCAGAACTATTATAACCAAATAACTTTTCATTTCCGGAAGCGTTATCATTTAACATAAAACTTAATTCACCAGCTTGGAAATGACTTCCTTGTATTAATTTACCATTAATAATAATCCCCCCACCAATACCAGTACCTAGCACAATTGCAGCTCCCTCAGAAACATCCTTTAATTGACCTAGCCACATTTCAGCTAAAGCTGCAGATTTCCCATCATTTTCTATACTAATAGGAACATCCTCTCTTATTTTTAATGCTTTTGTTAACTGGACACCATCTAGAAATGGTAAAGATCCACCAAAATGAATCGTTTTATTATTTTGATCAATCTTACCTGGACAACTAAAGGAAATTCCTTTAATTTGTTCTTGATACTTTTGAATAATCAATTCTATTTCAAGCTTAAAATATTCTAATCCTTGCTTAGGGGTAGGTATTTTGTTTCTTTCTATTATGGTACCTGCGCTATTTATTAAAGCGTATTTTAAATATGTACCTCCTATATCAAATGCTAAATAATTTTTTTGAAGTCTCATTACCATAACTCCATTCTTTTCATTGTTATATTTTCACACAACGCTTATTTTTCCTTAACAGTAGGTAATATCAAATGACAGCCATCAATATCACAATAAAGAGTTTGTTTTGCAATAATATTACTCTCCCCTACTGTAGACCATAGTTTTTTTGTATTAGAATGAATATGATACATTGGAAAATTCGAAGAGGAAACATCAATTCTTATTTTAGATCCCACTTGGAACTGCCATGCTATATCCCACATATCAATATCTAAAGCAACTTTTTCATATTTTTTATAGGAATTAGAATGAGTCCCATTTTTGTTAGAACAAATAGAAGTAATACCATCTGTTATATTATACGAATCACCATTAGCAAACTCCTCACACACTTTCACTGTGAATGCGGTATCTTCAGCTGAAGAACTAACTAACAATTTAACTGATATTTTTCCCATAACCGTTAGAGCTTCTCCTATTGGCTCCGACTTAAATATTAAAACATCGTTTCTGTCTTCGTAATCTTCTTGTTTAGTAAAACCATGTGGTAAATTAGTAAAACCTGGGGAAATCCATGCTAAAAGCGCACTTCCACCATTTGTCATCACAGGATTTTTAGGATCATAGTCAAATGAAACGCTTCCCTTTTTCGAAAGTTGGTCTGTTAAGCCATAATCTGCACTGAAAAATAACTTAGTTTGATGGCTTTTGGGCGGCCAGGTTTTAAGTTTTTCCCACTTTTTCATACCGATAACATATACTTCCGATTCAAGTTTTGCTTCTTCTCCTTTAAGCTGACTATCAAACCACAGAAGATGTGCATGAATATTCATAAAACCATGTTTACTACTCATTGGATACTGAAGTTTCCCTGTCGTATTACCTAAATGATCCCACGGTCCAATAATGAGTTTACTTCTGTCTTTTATCTCTTCATTTAATTGTTCATAGGCATACATGGTGCCATCTAGATGATGATCTGCCCATCCACCAGTAATAACAATAGGAATTTTAATTTTACTCGGTATTTCTTTTAAATTTTTCCAAATACTATCCTGCCAATAAGAAGAATCTTCGGAGCACTCCTTAATATAATGCTGATAAAAAGGCAGTTCCGTACCTAATAACTTTTTGTCTCGCTGATTAGCAGGTAGTATCTCCAGTGCTTTTTTATATAAATCGGCAATAGATAATTCACTCTTCACACCAGAATTTGCAAATGCCCAAGATGTATAAATATCTTCTCTAAACATTCCATTCATATAGATTTGACTAAAACGATCTACACCAAATACTTCTATAAACATTATTTTGACCTCTTTAGGTAAACAGTCCGCAACAATCCACTGTGTAAAACCTGAATACGAACGGCCAAAGGTACCAATATTTCCATTCATCCAAAGCTGTTTAGATAGCCATTCTAAACTATCAATTCCATCTTCACGTTCATTGATAAATGGTTCCCACTCACCCTCAGATTCACCTGTTCCACGACAATCTTGAATAACCAAACAATATCCATGCTCTACTAGAGGAGTATAAATAGCCTCCAACACAGTTTTATTATTTGGATAGGGATTTCTAGTAAATAAAACAGGCCATTCCTCCCCCTTATCGGGAAAATAAATAGTAGTAGCAAGCTTAACTCCATCTCTCATCGGAACAAATTCTACGACTTTATTTTTGCATGTATATCGACCTTTAGGTAAGCTCTTCTTGCTTTTATCATAAAATTCCGCCTCACTCATATTAAGAATCCTACCTCCCTCTATAATTCTCTAAGGAATTTATTAAGTACTTATGCAAATTTTTCGAATTTTAATGGTGAATTACCGAAATTATCAGCAGCAAATTCTTAGAAATTTCATGTCGTACTTGAGTTTAAGAATTTGTTTCATACTTACTTAAAAATAGTGCACAATGTTTTTTCTAAAAAAAATGTTTTTAGAACATTCAATTATACGGAATGCTATTCCATAATTAAAATAAAAAAATTTGCTTATCTTTATTGAAAAATTTTTACGATTTCTCCCCTTCCAATTATTTAAATTTAATAAGCACCTTAAAATTAATTCCATTATTTTGAATGATATACTTTATAATGGAATGAAAATCTGTTATAATTGAAATATTAGCATACGCTTTCATTTTTTTCAATCATTATTTTATCCTTTTACATGGAGGTCATCTAATGGCAAATGGTACTAATGTTACATCTAAAACTTTAGAAATTCTAAAGGCTTTTGTTGATAAACAAACAGAATGGGGAGTTAATGAACTTGCTAGATATTTAAACTATCCCCCCAGTTCTTTACATAGAATTCTAAAAATACTTAAAGAAGAAGATATATTACATATGCATCCATCTAATAAGAAATATACTATTGGAAACGAGTGGATTCGCATTTCTTCTGTGGTAAGTTCTAATGCAAGTATAAAAAATGTTGCTAATCCCTTCTTACAAAAGCTATCTTTAGAGCTTGACCAGTCGGTATATTTGGCTATTTACCATAAACAATATAAAAAGTTATCTTTTATTTCTCGCTTCCAAAGCACTAGTGCACTGCAATATTTATTGGAATTGGGAACTTTACAACCTATTCATGTAGCAGCCAGTGGCAAAGCAATACTTTCTTACTTAGATGAAAAAGAGATTGCGGAAATATTTGAACAAGAAAAAGTTTCCCTAGAAGAACAAAAACATATATGGAAAGATATTGAGCAAATAAGAAATCAAGGTTTTTCCTTTTCATTAAATGAGCGAAAAAATGAATCTATTGGAATTGGAGCACCTTTGTTTGATGCGACAAATCAAGTTATTGGCAGTATTATTTGTGCTATTCCCATTAACTTATATAAAAAGGAAAGAAAGGATGAGCTAATTAGTAGTGTCATAGAAGTAGCCCAGAATATATCTTCTGCTTTGGGATTTCAAAAAGAAAATAGCTAACATGATTAGACTGTCTAACAAAGAAATTAGATATATGATACTCACACTTGACGAATAGTGATGTTGGTCATGACTAACTCTTAAAAAAATCTAGCCGAATCTACGGCTAACAGCCCTTTATAACCTAAACGTTTTAAAGGGCTGTTGTTATCCGCTTAAACTCTCCTCCCACCTATAGCAACTTAATAAAGCCTTTGTCTTTCCCTCTACAAATAAGCATAAATTCGTAAATTTAGCGTTAATCTTTCTTAATCTTAATTACGGTATAATAAAGAAAACGTCGAATTCCTTATGTATCAAGGTATTAGACGCTTCGTCTTAGCAATTATTGTAGCGTTAATACGCATTATAAGAACGTTTGTTTCGTTTTATATTTGAGTTTATATCGGATTATATATGGAATGTCTTTTTTTAAAGACATTCCATATATAATCCACTTATTGTACTAACACCCCCCTTACTTTAAGCACATTTATTCACAAAGTAATCTTTTTTACAGGTCATTTAGTGGTAGTCCCAGGAAAATGCGAATTTACAACGTTAAGCAAATTCAACCATAAAAAAAGTCGAATTCCCTGTCCTTTAAGGAAAACGACTTTTTTATACGACTTCTTCAAGTAAATCCCCATTAACCTTTTTTAGGGACTATATGTAATCTCTGCACTGTGAAATTATACCTGAGCTAGCCCGCCATCTACGAACAATTCAACTCCCGTCAAGTAACTGCTTTCGTCTGAAGCAAGGAAAGATACAGCGTTTGCTACTTCTTCAGGTGTCCCAACTTTTCCAGCTGGAACAGTATTTTTGCTATTTTCCATTACTTCTTCAAGTGCATCACCAAAAAGCTCATCGTATGCAGGTGTAAGAATAGCTCCTGGACTAACCACATTTACACGGATTTCAGTACCTTTTAGGTCAAGAATCCAGTTGCGAACTAGTGCTCTTAATGCTGCTTTAGATGCTCCATATACACTAAACGCTGGGTTACCAATTGATCCAGCAGTAGAGCCTGTTACAATAATAGAACCTACTTTGTCCGGGAATAGTGATAACGCTTTTTGAACAGTAAAGATGGTTCCTTTAACGTTAATGTCGAACGTTCTATCAACCTGCTCTTCAGTAATTTCACCTAATGGAAGGAAGTTGCCGATGCCTGCATTAGCAAAAAGAATGTCCAACTTACCTTTTTCCTGCTTTATAATGTCATATAGTTTGTCTAAGTCTTCAAGCTTAGAAATATCACCTTGAACACCGGTTACGTTCTTGCCAATTTGGTTAACAGCTTTATCAAGTTCGTTTTGTCTACGTCCCGTGATATAAACATATGCACCTTCGTTTACAAATTTTTGTGCTGTAGCAAGACCAATCCCACTAGTTCCACCCGTTACAAGCGCTATTTTACCTTCAAATTTACCCATACTTAACACTCCTTTAGAATTAATTTTATTTTATGTCTAGTACCTTAAGTACTTGAAGAACAACTTACAAGATATAGTATCCTTCAGTAAGCACATTATCGGAAGTACCCACTTTTTTGTGATATAGTAACTAAAAAGTAATAAATGTGGAATGGAGAGCTTTAGACATGAAAAAATTTAGTTGTGGGTTTGAAGTGACAAAGGAAGTTATTGGCGGAAAATGGAAAGGTCTTGTATTATACTTTTTAATGAATGGACCAAAGAGAACGAGTGAATTAAAGCGCATTATCCCAAATATAACTCAGAAAATGCTGATTCAAACACTTAGAGAGCTTGAAGCCAGTGGACTTGTGAGCAGAAAGATGTATAATCAAGTACCGCCGAAGGTTGAATATTCATCCACTGAACTTGGAGAATCTCTTAAACCTATCTTGCAGGAGCTCTGTCAATGGGGAAGCCATTATGCGGAGCAAGAGTATGCAGAAGGTGAATATGAAATTGTACAACCAGAACAAGTTTCATATCAAGATAATATAATTTCATAGAGATCTAAAGGGATTAGTCATCTTAATCAATACCTTCAGAATAAGGTTTAGGAATACTTGAACGCACTATCAAGATATAATTACATAATGTAATACAGCATTACCTAAAAACACGGAGCTACTTTAGATTAGATGATTCTTATTATTATTTTAACTTTATAGTTTGGTGTATCTGATATATTTTCTAAAATTACAAAAAGAGAAAAACAATATATTAAAAACTATTTCAGATGATACTATTAAAAATTAGTCGAGATAAACTCGGCTATTTTCATTGCTTAAACTTTCTCTTGTTATTCAATTATCCTCCCTCAATAAACAAACACTTATCTCTTAAATACGCAGTTTTTCTCCATATTGCTATCTAACTTGTTTAACTTTATAGATTCAGTTAGTGTGAAAAGATCATAAATAAGCAGTTTACAAAGAAAATGAGCGCAAGAAACTAGCCAACCTTCGGTTCATTTCAAAAAGTTGGATAAATAGGTATGTACGCACCAATGGATGTCCACATATCTTATGGAGGTCTACCCTCCCAAGTCTCACAGAGTCTACGCTCCTACATTCCTTCGTTCAACCTTTCCATAAGGTGGATGTCGGTCATGCTGCCCTACAGGATCTTGTCCTTACGTTAGTTGCGTTGCCGACTAATCCCATGCTGATTTTGTCTGTTCATCTGTTCAAATCTAGTCGATAAAAGTTAGTTTTATAGTGATTAAGCTGCTATTGGTTCTTGGATAAATGCATGCATATGTGGGATGTCCTTCAACATCTTCTCCTCTTGAAACACAAACTGTTTCTTACCAATAGAGAAGAGTATGCGGATGAGCTTATTACACAAAGCAATTAAAGACTGCATCTTTTTCAACGGATTGTCAGGTCTCGTTGTGTAGTAATGATGTAGGGCTTTAAAGGCTTTGTTCTTGGCTACTAGAATCATAGATGCCCGGAATAACAATGCTCGTAATTTCTTTCGACCACGTTTGGTTATTCTGGTCCTCCCTTTATGCTTACCTGATGTATTTTCTTTTAAGCTAAGCCCTGCCAGTTTGGTTATCTGACGAGGATGATTATATTCACTCAAATCGCCTACTTCAGCGAAGAAACCCGCCACTGTATCGCGTCCAATACCTGTTATCTCTAACATTTGATCAACACCTGGAATATCTTGAAGCAGTGTATCCAGAGTTTGGTCAAGCTCTTCGAACTTGGCTTGAATGAGTTCATACTTTTGGATTAAGGTTCTTAATTCCATTTTAGCCATCATGGCACCCTGTCGGATGCCAATCGAGCGATTGGCTGCTTCTTTTAAAGCTTGAATTTTCTTAATCCCTATACTACGTTTCACAGCTTGCCTAAGGTATTCTAGTAATTCTTCTTCTGTATATCTAACCAATTCTTCCGGTAATGCTTCAAGCTTTAATAAATGAAGAGCTGCTTTCCCTTCCCAACTTTTAAAAACAGTAAAGAACTCTGGGAAAAATCGATCTATCCAGTTGTGTACTTGTCCTTGTACAATCTGTAAGTCAACAGTTAATAGATCACGTAATTTCTTAGCCACACGCAGCTCCGCGAAAACTCCTTGTGGTATCGTTGGTTCGGCGTATCTACCATCTTTGATTAGTTGTGCAATGACTTTTGCGTCTTTGACATCATTTTTAGTGGGAGAGTTATCGTCTAGCTCCTTACTATGCTTGACGTGTAAAGGATTGACCGTGACGAACTTAATCTGTTCCTCCTTTAGAATATGAGCTAAATTAAGCCAATAATGGCCTGTAGGCTCCATTCCAGTAATGACAGACTCCATTTCGCATGACTCTTTTATTTGATTAATCCAATCAATAAATGTCTTAAATCCTTCTTGGGTATTATCAAAAAAGCAAGTAGAGCCTAGCTCCATTCCACGATAATCCTGCGCTCTAGCTACATGATGATGTTTGGCAATATCAATACCAATTACTAGAGTTTTAGGTGTGATTTGAGCTATTTTATGATTTTGGTTATAATTCATAGTGAGACCTCCGAGTAGATATTTTGTCCCTTTTAGCTGGCCAGGCTTAGGACACATTTATCTTATCAAGAGGTCTTTTTTCTTTCAAACCGCATTTTCACTTATTACAGGAATGCTGCCCCGTTAGTTATATAGGAGTCTCTTTATTTAATGAACTACCTCAACTTCTCGATTGAGCGTTAATCCTTCTTAATCTTAATTATAGTATAATAAAGAAAACGTCTAATCCCTTGTGTATCTAAGGATTAGACGTCCATATCCATTTCACCTTCTGTTCTTTTTTTGAAGAAAATAAAGTGTTTAAATTCTTTTGTATTAACAGCCATTCTATGTATCCCTTTAATTCTTACTTAGATTGATGTGCCAGCTTAATTTATTTGATAAAAACTACAGCTGTTCTATTAATACTTATTTATACAGCAACAATGCCTTAATTTTTTCATAAAAGTACTTTTTCCAAGTTTTATTTTCCACCTTTAGTCGCTCCTTATTATAATATATATTCGTTTTGTTTTAGAGGATAACTAGTATTGCCTACCTCTTGTTTTTTGTGCATAATCATAGTTACTGTCGTGTTTAGTAGGGGATTTATACTGATGCTCTCCGATAAAGTCTATTAATAGCTTTTTACCGCAAATTTAATTATCTTGTAAAACTTGAAGCTTTCTCCCCAACTTTTCCTTAACACTAGAACCGTTATTTACATTTTTCGCCTGAACTCCTCCAGCTTGTTTTAAACAATTGCCTGATTTTATTATTTTATAACGATTAAGTCCAACTTCTTTATTACACACATTGCAATAGCTTTTCGGTCAAAAGAAACCCTCTATAATAGGGCGTTGTACCAAATATCTCCATTAAATATACGGTTATTATCTACCAAAACAACTCTTAAGTTCCCAGAAGAACTTAAACGTAATTTTTGTTGATAATACCTTAAAAGTTGCTGCTCCGTACGATTATCGCTTTTATAGTGTAAAATGACTAAACTTTTATTTTCTTTCTCTACCAAGCTTCTGAACATTCCATTTATATGGCCATCATCTCCGTTAAAACCATAACCAATCACACATACTATGTCTGATTCAACAAAATGATCATAAAGATCAACATACTTTCTTGACATACTGACAGAAGTCAAAGGTTTAACACCACTTTGAGTAAACATAAATGGTACAAGAATTCTTCCTTGTCTCTCCTCGGAAGAAGGTTCTGTTAAAATTTCATTTTTGTATGGATCATAGTATTCATTTACACTTCCATTTAAATGATACACAGGTGTTTCTGCGATTTTCGTCCCTGCTAATACCTGTTGTACAAAATTGTTATAATTGGTAGTTCCCACAGCTTTAATATGAAAATAATTTCTTAAATTTATTAAGTCGTGATAATATCCGGGACCATCTGAAATTCTTGTTTCATCAACATGGACTTTGTTAGTAATATATCTTTGAACAGTATGAAGGAATATAGCAATTCGACTAAATTTAGCCCATTGCGCTTTAGGATTATACAGATATCTAAAATGACTATCTATTAAAGCTTGGTAATCCATTGCTTGGCAATAAATTTCTTCTAATATGCTTCTACCAAGTTCTCTAAACACTGTAAGTCCGTCTGTATCTTCCTTTAAATCAATCGAGGTTTCTTCAATTACAATTTCCATTCCAGTTTGTCCAACACCTTGATAATTCAAAGAAAAAACCCCCGATAAATCATCAAATACGTTTAATTCATCAGGTGCTGCAGTAAACAATTCTTCGTTTAGCTGCGAAACAAGACTTTGACCAATTGCTCCAACCAATAATTCCAAAAAAGCCCTTACAATTCTTTTCAAATAACGATCTGTTGGATATTTTTCTAATAATCTTAAGAATGCTGAAAAATAGTCAGATTCAAACAGCAATACACTGGAAGCAAGCTTCTCATTTAACCGAATTGCTTGATTATATCTCATATCACCAATTTGTTCGCCTGTTTCGTTTGTAAACTTATCACGTATTATTGTTTCATTAAACTTCCATTTATTTAACAACTCGGAAACGTTTTCATCAAAATGATCCAGATAATCCAAAATGTTGCTTCTTCTATTTTCTAAACTAGAGGCAATAAGGCCTTCAAACTCTCCTTTTCCAAAAACATTTAATCTCTTACTCGCATAATTATCTGGAAGCCATTGAGTAGCAATCTGTGACCTAGAGTCTAGGCTTTGAATCTGGCTTCTAAATATTTCCTTATCTACTTCATTTGAAACTCTAAATATTTCTAATGCAAATTTCCCTCCTGACGGCAAACCATAACCTATTTCTGCACCTGCTCCGAAAAATACTGATAATGTTGGTAAACTCAAGCATTTTCACCTCATCCATCTATTTTTCTATTATTTTTCTTCAATATTCAAAAGGTTACAAAAATAAATTTTTTTAGTAAAACAAGCCTATGTTTTTTCGAAATTTATATCTTCTATGGTATACCTATTTAATGGCACTCACACATTCTCTCACAGTACTTAATTTCTTATATACGTAGTTTTATGAGAAACTAAGCATCCATCCCTAATGAACTACGCTCCATATTTCTTGGAGCCTGATAACCTTTTTCCTATATTCTACTTCTTAGGAAAAACCATGAACAAATAAAACCACATCATTAATACCAAAAAGATATTAGCATTGTAGATGCACAACGAATGCTATCTTAGCTAGCTCAAAGTCCCTTGAAATAAAGCGGTGATTAAGTATATTTAGTAATCAGCAGCCCTCGGTCTTTTTGCCATTCTGCATAAAACACTTCCTTATACTTTTTAATTTTTTCTTGCTTTAATTGTCTATGTAACCACTCTTCTGTTAACCCAGCCATTTGAAGATTTTGAGATTGTAATTTCCCATCCATAATAATTGCAAAGGATATCTCTACTTGTTTAGGAGGTATGGCTAAATCCTTCGCTGTTGGTACACTAAATGCATGTTTTGGTGCAACACTTATTTTCCCGTCTCTTTCCAAAATTACATATTCTGCTTCATAGATAGAAAAATAACCCTGCTGTCTCATAAGCTGCTGTAATTGGTTTAGATCCATATTATTTTTTTTTAGCTGCTTATAAATAATCTCTCCTTTTTCAATTAAGATTGTGGGATTGCCTTCAAAAAAACTCCGGAATTTTAGAGATTTTTGCGTCAAAAACTCTACTAGATAAATTAGTAACCCCCATATAACAATGCTAAATACTATCTCCAAAATTCCTGTTCTTCTTTCAAAAATTGCGTCTCCTACTAGGTTTCCCATTACCATGGCCGTGATAAAATCAAAAGGAGTTATTTGTGAAAATTGAATCTTCCCAAGTAATTTAAGGACTATTAATAAAGTTAAGAAACCAATAATCAATTCAACTGTTATGTCTTTGTACATTAGTATTTCCCCCTAATTAAACCGTAATTTTCAAATCGTCATTTTCCATCTCTCATACTTTTGCATAATCCTAATTCTACATCGTACATATTATGTTATATCCGATTAGTACGAATATCATACAACGGCTTTAAAATGCAAAATTAGGAGCGTGTTCGGAAAAGAGAGTGTGGTAAATAAATGTACTTAAACAATCCTGCCCGTTCGTACAACAACAATAGGCTGCCAAAGCAGCCAAACGATCTTATACTAATGCCCCCATTACTTTAAGGACCATACTTCACATCATCTTTTTGTGTTCTCACCAGATCTTTATATGTTTTATACTTTGCACGTTTCATTTAAAGACGAACAGAGCCATAATGATGTCGCCCCTCAAAAAGAAAAGCAATGATACTCTCATAATAAGGTATAAATTTTTTCAGTTCGATTAGCTCCAAGATTTCCTCTTTAGAAGCCCATTTGGCTGCTTGTACCTCTTCAATCTGTAATGTCAATTCATTCAAATCAAAGTCATATTCAATTAAATAAAAATCATCAAAGCCACGTTCAAAGTTAATAGTAAATTGTGGACGAATCTTTTCAAAGTTATATTGAATCCCCAACTCCTCGAATAGCTCTCTTGAAGCAGCCTGCTGACTTGTATCACCTGCAACCGCACTACCACCACAAGTGATATCCCAAAGGTTCGGCCATCCTTGCTTAAAGGATTGACGTTGCTGAATGAGCATTTCACCTTTTGAATTAAATATACATATGTGTACTACTAAATGAAACTCTTCTGGTTTCATTTCATCTCCACGAGTTATTTGTTTCTCTATTTTATAACGATGCTTATCAAATAAATCCCACTTTTCCATTGCAAAACTCCTTATGTATATTATTGTAATAAGATTTCCAGTATACTATATAATCAGATTATCATAATGAATTTCACAATAGATATTTAAAGATTGGGAATAAAGTTGAGTAAATTTCCCATAACGACGATTAGGAACATTTTTTACTTAGAGTTGAAAGTCCGCAAAAAAACTGACCATCTCCTTATTGCGCTAAAGCACCCGTTAATTTAAGTGTACCACTTCACAAAGCTAACCGATTTTAACATATATACAGTGAAACTATTCTTACCCACATATCATTTTATATCAAATAGAGCACCTCCCCAAAAAAAGGCACTCTACACACACGAATCATTGAACTCCTTGTTATTCTTTTCCGCTATACTCTAAAATATTTAAACTCTCAGATGCCTCTGGTGCTTCAAAAAATTTAGTAACATGAATAAACACCGCTTCCGTGTCAAAAGCTGATCTTTCTGGTTGTTCATTACGCCTTTGTGCGATTTGACGTAAGCATTGCTCGTTATTTAGATTAAGGAAAATTAGTTGATGGTTTGCATTGACCTCTGACGCCATATCCAAAAACCACTTTCGCAGTTTTTGAGTGTTAGCTGGAAAATCCATCACTACATCTGTACCAACACTTAATATGTTTTGGACATGCTTTTTCACCAATGGCTTGAGCTGCGCTGAGAATTTTAGATAGTCCTCAAATGATGCAATTTGATTGGGATAAAGAGATGAAAGCCATTCATCCTCAGACAACAGTACCGCATGTTTATCTATCGCCAATTGCTTTGATTTAGTTGATTTTCCAGCTCCCATTTTTCCACAGAAAAAGTATAGAGTCCCCAATTTTTTCATTTTTTTCAACCCTCTCAATTATTTTAGTTTAAACTTTTTACTTCGTGAGTTCCCCATAGTTATTATCCTCTTATTAATATTTAAACGTTAAGATTTATATCCAGTATACTTATTCTACCGATTTCGTTTATTTTCCTTTTTTAGCAAACCCACTCTTTAATTCAATAAAAAGAGATGCCGTAGCACCTTCCGTACCTAAATATAAGTCTAGTTAAAATGTAAGCCTCACATTTAATTTTCATTATAAAAAGATTGACACATAACTGACAATAACACTATACTGTTTATAACAGTAACATATTGATAAAAAGTTCATTACATTAAAATTAGGGGGTTCTATCTTTTATGAAACATACAGGGAGACATACTGGTGCATTTCTTTTGCTGTTTTTACTGGAGGGAGATAACTATGGGGGAAAACTGTTGCAAAAATGTAAGGAAGAGCTTCCCATCAATCCAATTGATAGCGCCATACTATATCGCACACTAAAAAAATTAGAGGAAGAAGGTGCCATTGATTCTTATTTAGATGTTTCTGATCAAGATAAACCGGTAAGGATGTATAAAATCACTACACTTGGAAAAAGAAAATTAGAAGAATTTCAAATTGATATTCAAGAAAAAATTAAAAATTTATCATTTTTTCTTGAAAAATACAAAAAATGGAATTGTGAAAATAATGGTTAATGGAATTGTTTTATATGCGATAGCTGCTATTTATCTGAGCCTGTCTTTTATAAAAGACCAATATAAAACAAAGGCAGCCTTATTAAGCTCATGGAAAATGTTTCGCAATGTTTTACCGGATTTATTAGCCATTATGCTTTTCGTTGGGCTGGTACTATCTTTATTGACACCGTCTCTTATTTCTTCAATTATTGGGGGAAATTCCGGTTTACTTGGTATCCTTTATTCAACAATCATTGGATCAATTGCTATAGTCCCTAGCTTTATCGTTTTTCCTCTTGGACATACATTAGTACAAAATGGCGCTGCTCTTCCACAAGTTGCTGTATTAATGTCGACATTAATGTCTGTAGGACTGACAAGTTTATTTATGGAACAAAAAACTTTTGGTCAAAGTTTTGCTTATGCCCGAAATATTTCTGCCATAGTAATGTCTCTTCTATTTGCATTAATTATTTGGGTGGTGATGACATGAAAAAGCTAAAAAGATATCGGTTCTTTCTCATTTTATTATTAGGGCTTCTGCTTATAGCATTTATGAATCAAACGATTGCTGCAAAAACAGTTCAGTTAACTGGTAAAAATATTTTGGATATGTTAATTCTACTTCCTCCAGTATTTATATTAGTGGGATTATTGGACCAATGGGTAAAGAAAGAAACACTCGTTAGGTATATGGGGGAAAAATCAGGTATAATTGGTGTCCTCTTCACCTTATTATTAGCAACAGTAGCTGCTGGACCTCTTTATATAGCCTTTCCAATCGCAGTACTTTTATTGAGAAAAGGAGCTAGCGTCCGCAATATAGTTTTTTTTTTAGGGGCTTGGTCAACAGTGAAATTGCCAGTTCTAGTGTATGAATTTACTTCATTTGGTCCTAAATTCACACTTATTCATATTTGTTTTGGACTCGTGTTTTACTATTTAACAGGAATTCTTTTTGAAAAAATGTATAGCCAACAAAAGTTGCTAAAGTATGATACAACTATCGGAAAATAGATTTAAATCATTTAGTATTTTAAACCCCACAATTCCAAATTCTTTAGTAGCTGTAGTCATTAAATTGAAAACATTCTGTTAGGAACCCCGACTTTTTCACGATAAAATATTATGGAAAGTATTCAGCGAGAATACCATTCGCCAATAAATAATATCTAGTCAGGATTTGATCGTTTAGTATATTGATGTGCGCTCGATTACACCAATAGATTTTATAACTCGAAAAACAGCAAGTATGGATTTGTTGGTAAAAATAGATGCCCTGTTGTTAACTGAATATTTCAACAGATAATTAGTACAACAAATAGGACTGCCCACGGTGCAAAATCTTTTCTGTAGAATGTATCTCCAAACTATATAAGCAATCTGCTGCAAAAAATTACGGGATAGAGCACACAGAAGCATATTCACAATAAAATAATTGAGAAAGCAATAGATTGCTTGGTAACATCAATATTATCGGTTTGTAAAATCGCATACCAAATTAGATTTTAACATACCTAGTCTGTTAGTCTTTTTAAAAGCAATGCCAATAAAACTCCAACGAATTATAGAAACTCATTTAAGTGGACATTTAATTTAACGTCACATACACTTCAACCAAAATCCATGAAACCCTCTTGATCAATCTCCCGGTGGAAGGCAATTATATGTTTCTATGGGTGAAGCCATTTGAACGAGAGATTGTTAGATTACTTAGGATTGTACTCGTAGTATCTATTATAGAAAGCCTCGGTTAAAGACTATGTATAATTCTTTTGAAGTTGAACTTATTTATACATCTTTTCTTTTGGAAAGCCAATCTTATTAAGGCATCTTCGTGTTGTTTAGTGAATAATTTCGGTATTTACTTTTAAAATCTCTGCTCCATGTTGGTCTGGAGACAAGTTTAGCAATTGAGCAACCTTCTTGTATAATTGACTCAAATTGTCCGTTTCTTTATAGTCTTCCCCAATGTCGTCAAGTTTCCATTTCAACATACTTTCACCCATTGCTCTGGTTGCAGTGATTGCGTTTTCTGTATCAGTCTTTGCTTGACTTAACGCTCTATTCCAATCATTTTCAACGTGTTCAATATTATATTTCGACAGTGAAATTCTCAAGCTCTTGTGGCATATATATAGTGTTTTCATATTGAACCTCGTCATTTACAAAAGCATAGCCATCACATTCCAAATAAGATATTACTGTAGCAGTCTTTTCATTTATTTAATGTTTTACTGCGGAAATGAAGAGAACCTTTTTTGTACCATAAGTGTCATATACTTACCCAAGCAATCCCAAGTCCCTTTAACCTTAGTAGTGGCAGTGAAGTCCTCATATCCATAATGATCGAATACCTCCATGGCCTTATGCGATACTTGGTTGGGATTAAATCCCTTGTTTCTTGCCAATTGAACAACCCTTTTTCCTCATACTGCCTTTTTTAGAATATCATAAATCTTATTCTTTCTATTCAACTCAACAATCTATCTCTTTCACTATATTGTTCCATTTTCATATAAAATGATTTTCTAAGCTGTCTGCATATATTTGTGGGCGTTTATATTTTAACGTTTTATAAAGTTTTTATAGACAAAGTTATATTAATATTTAAATTTATTTTAGATAATGTTGCCCCCACACTCTTAAGGAATTAATGATAGATGATAACTCATTTCCTTGTTCGGTTAGGAAGTATTCTACTTTTGGCGGAACAGTATCATCTACCTTCCTTTTCACAATTCCATCGGCTTCGAGTTCCCTAAGTTGCAAAGTTAATATTCTGTGCGAAATCCCTGGTATTACTCGTTTAAGTTCATTAAATCTGATTGATTTTTCGGATAATATGTCGATAATGATACCTTTCCATTTTCCACCTACAATCTGTAAAGCCAGCTCAATAGGACAAGCCTTTGTAACCTCTTCACTGCAATCACCATATCCTTTTAACCCACTTCCCATATTTTCACCTCATTCATTAAGTTACAAAAATGTGCGTACTTACATTGCATTAATCATTTGACTATACTTACTATATCAGAAATGAAAGAGGTTGATGCCTTATAAAATTTATACCTAAGACATTTTGAACTGCAACAGGTTAAATAAATTAATAAAGGGGAAGATTTTATGGATAAGTCAAAGATTGTTTTAATAACAGGGGGAAACAAAGGTATAGGTTTTGAAACAGCTAGACAATTGGGAAAAATGGGATATGAGATTTTACTAGGATCAAGAAATGAAAAAAGAGGACTTGAGGCGGTAACGTTATTGAAAAAGGAGAACATTAAAGCTAAAACAGTGGGTCTTGATGTTACAAATCCGACCTCCATTCTTTCTGCTGTAGAACAAATTGAACAAGAATATGGATTGCTTGATATATTAATTAATAATGCAGGCGTGTTTTTGGAAGGCAATCTCACTCTGAATGAACTGGAATTGTCCCACCTCAGAAGTACATATGAGACAAACGTTTTTGGTGTATTTTCCGTAACAAAAGCGATGCTCCCATTGCTCAGAAAGTCTTCTTCCGGAAGAATCGTTAATCTTTCCAGCGGATTAGGTTCCTTAACCTTGAATAAAGACCCAAAATCAGAATTCTATAATGTAAATACGATCGCCTACAATAGCTCCAAAACGGCTGTAAATGCTTTAACCGTTTTTTTTGCTAAAGAATTAAGCAATTCTCCTATTAAAATCAACTCAGTTTGCCCAGGATTTACAGCAACTGATCTAAATGGTAACAGTGGCTATCGTTCAGTCAAACAAGCAGCTTCCATTGTAGTAAAGCTTGCCACAATAAATAATGATGGTCCAACTGGAGGCTTTTTTGATGATGATGGAGTTGTACCTTGGTAAAATAGGTGGAAGAGATCCGCTTCAATTTTCAATCGTTACACCTTTCACCTGTAGCAGTAATTAACTATTATTTGTAGATGAGGATACTCAGTACACAAAGACAGATTCACCAAAAACTTTTCCAAGTCACTAGTTATCTTGAAAATCGATTTGCAAAGCATGCCCTTGTTTTCATTATGCTGAATCATTAGCAGATAAAAACATAAACATTATTCTTTTTTATACTTAAACTAGAATAATAAGTGTATAACTTATTCATAACTTTGCCTCAAAGGAAGTTAAGTTTTTAATATATTATAATAGTTTACAATAAGGATATAAACCTTTTTATGATTAAGCATAATTCAGATGGAAGGCGTATTGATAAAGCAACCTATTTCACTTGAGGATGCGGATGATATTGTTTGAAAACCATTCTAATGAAGAAACTACACATTACAGTTATGACCAACATGCAGATCTAAATCAAACTTAAAACTTGATAGAAAACTTAAGGCACCTAGAGATTGGTATGACCCAAAAAGACTTTCTCTCACCTCAAGGATCGGTACCTGTTCGATATTCTATCCAATTCATAGGCAATATTGAAGGTTTACAAGATATTAAAGATTATATGAGGTGTATTAATGGCAAATATCGAGGATTTTTTAAAATTAGATATCCGTGTTGGCACTGTGATTAAGGCAGAGCCATTTCCAGAAGCACGAAAACCCGCAATAAAATTAGAAATTGATTTTGGTAATATTGGTGTTAGACAGTCTTCAGCTCAAATAACACGCAGATACAAGGCAGAACAACTTATTGGTAGTCAAGTGGTAGCGATAGTAAATTTTCCTCCAAGGCGAATTGCAGGTTTTAAATCTGAGGTATTAGTAATTGGTGGTATACAAGGGAGAGATGACGTAGTGCTTTTAAAACCAGACCAACCTGTTAAAAATGGTACCCCAATCGCTTAAGAATAAACATACTGCCCTTTCTGGTATTGACGGAAGAGCCTGTCCATTTGATTAATAAATGGGTAATCAGGCTTTTTCTACATAACAGATTACAAAGGAACATTCATTTTATTGAAGAATTGTAAGAAGAAAACTGTTTAGATAAGAATACTTGAATATATCAAAAGGGGGGTACCTATGGTATGTATTAAAGACAACTTTTGGTAGAGTCGAAATACCGAAGCAGGGTATTTATTACAGGAACGCTGCCACCATATTGCTAAGTGAATGATTAGATAGCTCATTAATTTTAATTATTTAAGCCATTTTTCATTTTAGAATATGGCTAATTTCTTAATTTTGTGGAGTTTTACACTTATACTAGTCGAGTAGAAGAGAGCCTTTCTACCTTATGGTAAATTGTACTCTCCCCCCTCACAGAACCGTGCTTGCGCAATTAACGCACACGGCTCCTCCTAATTATCTTTTACAGAATATAGCTAATCTCTTTTCTTAATTCATATATGTTTACTTTAATTCTTGGAGTTGGAAGTGGAAACTTCTGTAGAAAGAGTCTAAATTTATCCCAGGTAAAGGATTTCCTCTGACTTCTTCTATTTAGCCATTTATATAGTAGTTCTTCAATCTTCTCTTTAAAACCATTTACAGTTTGCGTATTGTCTGTAATGCAGTAATAGTTGTAATAACCTATAAGTGACCTTTTAAATCTATCCATGATTAAATGAATAGATTTATTCCTATTAGTCTTCAACCATTCTTTAGTCTCTCTGAGTTTACCTTGGACTTTCTTCCTGCTCGACTTCCGTTTTACACGAAATTTCCCTTGTTTACTTTTGCTGCAATAATGGGTAAATCCAAGAAAATCAAAGGTTGCTGGTTTGCTATTTCCTATTCTTTTTGCGTTATGTTCCGCAAACCTCCCGAAGGGAATGACCTTCGTTTTATCCTCTGCTATCTCCAAATTAAATTTCTTTAATCTCGACTTTAAAGACTCATAAAATTGTTGAGCTTCTCTTTTGTGTTGAAAACAACATACAAAGTCATCTGCATACCTTACTATATAAGCCTGTCCTTCACATTGCTTCCTAACCACTTTCTCAAACCATAAGTCGAGAACATAATGGAGATAAATATTTGCTAAGATAGGCGATACTACTCCACCTTGAGGTGTACCAGTTTCCGTTTTGTATCTCCTACCTTCTTCCATATATCCACCTTTTAGAAACCTACTGATTATTCTCAGAAGGTTTGGGTCGGCTATTCTATGTTTCAAGAACTCCATCATCCATTTGTGATCAACATTATCAAAGAAACCTTTAATATCTACATCTACTACATAGCTTACTGCTCTCTTTTCAATATAAAAGTTTAGTATTTTCAACGCATCGTGGCAGTTTCTATTTGGCCGAAACCCAAATGAACAATTTAGAAAGTCATTCTCATAAATCGCATTAAGTACTTTGGCAATACCTTTTTGTACGATTTTGTCCTCGTGTTCGGGTATCCCCAATGGTCTTTTCTTGTCAGAATTAAGCTTTGGGATATACATTCGTCTAACTGGGACAGGGCGATAACTTTTGCTTTTCAGTCTACTTGCCAAGTCCATTATGTTTTCTTCCAGATTCTCGGTGTACTGTTCTTTAGTTGTACCATGCACACCGGTTGCCTTCTTGTTCGGCAGCTCAAAATGACAATGAGTGAGTGATTGTTCGTTTAATAGATGCGCAAGAGATGTAAATTTCATTTTGGTATTAGATTTTGCTAATTCTGCTATCCTTAGTAGTTTTGTTTCCATTTCTTATCCCTACCTCTGTGTGTAGTAAATGTTTCCCTAATAAGAGTGATAACTGGTAGCTAGCCTTTCCTCCATCGGTATTACCCAACTTCATTGGTACTACGCTGCTATCCGACTCCCTAAACAGCATTTGGTTTCCTTGCTTATTATCGCTTGTACACCATACTCTTCTATAAAGAAGAGACCGATAGGGTCTCCCGAGTTGCCGTATCATATCGATGTATAACGTGCCAAGGTCTCTGACTCCAAAGAGGTTTTATCCTTCTTGCCTTTAACAAAGGATAAAATGTTGCTTTCTGCACGCAGGTAAGGCATCAGCCCTCTCGGTTTACTAACGTTTATGGAGCTCAATCCCTTCAACCATATGGCTTTCGGCCCGCTACCTCACTGTCTACGCTTAAAGATTAAAGTTACCTTTAATCCTCCAAGACTCGCTACGAGCGAATGGCTAATTCTTACTCGGCGGGAATCCCACCCGCTATATGATACGACCTAGGCTCGGCCGCACACCTGCCCCGTTCGTACCATAGCCAAAAAAGGGAATTAATCCTTCATGGATTAATTCCCAATAGTTCAATGAGGTTCCAAATTTATTATAAATTCTTTTTAAATAAAACCCTATCTTGATTTGGTCCGTCATAGTCCTTATACACGGGAACTCCATCTACGACTGCATCTCCTTGTTCAATATCAAAACCCATATTAGTATGAAAGGAAATTGAAACTTTATTAATAGGTGAAGTTACACAACGGATTATACTAGCACCTTTTTGTTTAACCACATAAAAAAATTTGTTATAGAGTGTTTTTCCTACACTGTGTTTTCTATATTCTGGATGTACTCCAACGAAATGAATATACGCCTCTTCAGAATTTGATTGTGATAAAAACCCAATTAGAAACCCTACTATTTTTCCATCTTTTTCAGCAATAAAACTTGTATCTGTAAAATGATCAAAAAAGAGCTTTGGTAACTTATCAGCCATTTGTCTTCCACCCCACCATTGATTTAGTAATGGCGAGATTTCATAGTAATCTAAACTGTTTACTGAACGAATCTCCATTTTTAATCCCCCTACCTTGTATGTTATATTTACCCACTCCTATACTAATTACCAATTTTAGCACATCTTTTATTCACTTCTGTTCAACTAACCTCCCCTTTAGCGACACAAGAATATCGCTAATCTGTAATTAAAATATTGCATAAACTCCAGTTAATTCAATACGAAAATAGCAACTACAGGATGTATGGAATTATAAATCTGCATACCATTTTGTAGGTTTATCAAATTTTCCACAGCCATTTTCCACTTTAGCACATAGAATAGGCCACTCTTTTCTTTAAAGAAAGCCTCGGTTATTGATTATGTATAATTATTTTGTAGTTGAACTTATTTATATACACCTTTTCTTTTGAAAACCCAATCTTCTAAGGCATCTTCGTGTTGTTTAGTGAATAATTTCGGTATTTTATTTATTGGAAAGTACTTCAAATCCAATGTCTCAATACCATCTGCAGTAAGTTCCCCATCAATTGGCTTACATTGAAAAAAGTGAGTAATAGTCTGAGCTTTATCTCCGTTCGGAAACTCACAAAAATATTTAGAGTAGACACCAATAAGATGTTCAACCTTAACATTTAATCCTGTCTCCTCAAGAATTTCTCGTTTTGTTGTTTCTTCAAGAGATTCTCCTAGTTCCATAGCACCGCCTGGAAAACCCCACTCATTTCTATCTCCCCTTTTTTGTAAAAGAATCTCATTTCGTTCGTTATAAACAATACCTCCAGCAAAATTAAGAATAATTAAATCTTGTCCCACTTTTCCACGAATATAGCGAATGTAGTCACTGGATGTAGTCATAAATTTCCTCCTATATAAAAAATACAAGTTAATTATATACCAAATAGAAGAAAATGGTATTTCAAGTTATATTTTTCCGTCTTCCACTAACCTTTTATTTAAGGATGATTTTTTAACTTCCATTTCTAATAAGATTTAATATTAAATTCATTAGGATTTTTTATAATAAGGCAAATAGGAACTGATATGTAAAACAAATTATTTAAAGTCTTCTTTAGATATTGCTATTGAAGGGTAATGCCCAATTTGGGTTAAATCCACATCAAAAGGGACACTGTAAACCATATAGTAGTTGTCATCGTTGACTACAGAATTTATTTCCTCGATAAAACTTCTAGCTTTGTTAGAATCTGTAGTTGCATAAACTACAGCGACAACACCAGCCCCCTCTTCCATCCATCCTTTTAAAATAAGTTTCAATGGATTACTGTCTTTCAATGCAGTCTCTATCATATTCATATATTCGTTCATTTGAATCCTTCCACCTTTCTAAATAATAATTAGAACACTCCTTATCCCCATCAAATTTATATTACCATAGCAATACCTGAGTTTTAATGCATTAACTCTATACTGTTAATTCCTTCTCATACTAACCTCCTTTAGTGCAATAAGAAAATGCGATACCTCCATATTACAAAGTGTTGCTATAGTAACATAAGAGCCGCTCTACACCGAGAAATTTTTTTACCTAAACTTGTTATTTTAAATCCATTTTTTCGGTAAAATCTTACTGCTTCGTTGTCTGTTATAAAGAACCTATGTTAATGTTTATAAGACTATAAATGGTATAAAATATAAAGTTAGATGGTTCAACCTGCCCGTTAGCCCTAAAATAAAAAGACTTCCTTTTTATTTTAGAAAGCAGCCAATAATTGCAGAAAAGACTATTAGGGCTGCCCCCTCACAAGGCCATCCTAATAGTCTTTTTCCTAAATTGTATTTTTACCAATTAATATATCCAAATCAACAGTTATTTGAGCCGAATCCTTAATTAAAAAAGATTTTATTTGTTCCTCTGTTGTTGACCAAGTCAACGGAGTCATTTGAACCAACCATTCAATTGAGGATTTATTAAGGTTCATGGTATAGCTTAATCTTGAACATTCTACAAATTGAAAACTCTTCTTAAATCTCTCCATAGTCTCTGCATTAGAGTAAAACTGTTTTTCGTTTTTTTGAAAAAGATGTTCTCTCAACTCTTTTAAGTAACTATTTTGAGGTACAATTTTGATTACTATACCATTTGGTTTCAACAATCTATCAAATTCAGCATAATTTGAGGGTGATAGGATATTCAGGATAACATCAAATTGTTTAAATTTAAATGGTGTGTTCGCGAGATCAGCCACAGCCCAAATCTTATCAGAATAGTTCTTAGAAGCTACCATAATTCCTTCTTTAGAAATATCTATTCCTACTCCTAATACACTTTAGAAAAAGTTGGAACGAATAATTTCACAAATATTAGAAAGATGTGAACCTTCGCCACATCCCGTATCAAGAATAGAAATTGTTTCTTTTGTCTTAACAAGATGTTCCATAATAAACTTTGCAATTGCATGGCTTAATGGTGTAAAAAATTCCCCTTGGGTAATAAGTTTTCTTCTTGCTTCAAAAAGAGCTTTGCTGTACTTAGTATTTACTGAGTGAGTCATCAAGTTCAGATATCCTTGCCTTGCAAAATCAAATGTATGGTGATTTAAGCAGATTAAACTTTTAAAATCGATAACCTGCATAGACGATCTACATATTGGACAAGCAAAAATGTTTTCAAAATTACTCACATATTTCGCACTCTTTATTCTTTTATTTTCTTTTAACAGTCACCTCATTCATTCGTTTTTACATAAATGAAAAAGGCATAGACAAATAAACCCTCATCAAATTTTTTTGAAAATTCGAGTTGGATTTTATCCAAGTCTATACCCTTTCTATCTATAGCGAATGAATTGAATAATCATGACACTAGCTCCTTTATCCATGTGCAGCATTAAGCCTCACAGTAAATAATAACGAGTCTTTCGAAAATTGGCAAGACTATAAAGCACATAAGAAAAAGCTATCTCTCATATGTAAGATAATTTCTGCTTACGCAGAAATTATCAGCCCTTATCCTTCAAAAATATTCCTTTCTTAAAACTTTTAAGAAAGGAATATTTTATCTTAAATTTGAAACAATACCTTTGTATAAGTCAAAAAAAGGGGACCCATAATGGACATAAAAAAATTAGCCGATCATGAGTCATTGGATCTACATGAAGTTATTAATTTTAAAACCCTATGCTTAGCGAAATCAAAACTAATGCAAGGACTGGTATTTGATCAGGATTTGAGAGCATTAATGCAAAAAGATGTTCAGCAATCCATCCAAGCGCTTGGAGAATTACAGGAAATTTATCAACGCGCACCTTTTGAAGCTCCTGTTCCTCAAAACCGACCTACACCAATAATAAATTGAAAAGGAGGTAAATAAATTGAATCAAGACTATTTAGACCCTATTAACTCTCTACACATGCCTGAGTTAGCAGATACCACATTTGCGATGGATTTCCTCCTTCGTGCCAAAGAAGGTGTTCGCAATATTGCTGTCGCATTAACGGAGTCTGCATCACCTGATGTTAGAGCCCTTCTACGAAACCAGTTAATGCAAGGTATTGCCATGCATCAAGAAATTACGGAACTAATGATTGATAAGAAATGGTTCCATCCATACGAACTAAGTGAACAGTATAAACTAGATCAGCTCTCTGCCAACAATACATTGATGATTGGCAAAATGAATCTATTCCCGGTTGAGACCAATAGAAAAGGTATGTTTGACCGGACACCTGATGAACACTAACACTGGAGGCTATATATCATGAAGGCAGTTACGTATCAAGGTATTAAAAATGTTGTAGTCAAAGAAGTTCCAGACCCAAAAATTGAAAAACCAGATGACATGATTATTAAGGTAACGAGTACAGCAATATGTGGGTCTGATTTACACTTAATTCACGGCATGATTCCTAACATGCAAGAAAACTACGTTATCGGCCATGAACCAATGGGAATAGTCGAAGAAGTTGGTCCAGGTGTGACTAAGGTGAAAAAGGGAGACCGAGTCATTATCCCCTTTAATATAGCTTGTGGTGATTGCATTTATTGTAAAAATAATTTGGAAAGCCAATGTGATAATTCTAATGATAATGGTGATATGGGTGCCTATTTCGGATATTCTGGTACGACTGGTGGCTATCCTGGTGGGCAAGCCGAATATCTAAGAGTACCCTTTGCCAACTTTACTCATTTCAAAATTCCAGAGACTTGTGAAGAACCGGATGAAAAGTTAGCTGTCATTGCGGATGCCATGACTACAGGTTTTTGGAGTGTTGACAACGCAGGCGTCAAAAATGGAGATACAGTTATTGTTCTTGGCTGTGGTCCGGTAGGTCTTTTTGCTCAAAAATTCTGTTGGTTAAAAGGAGCAAAGCGAGTCATTGCCGTTGATTATGTCCATTATCGCCTCCAGCACGCCAAGCGAACTAATAAAGTAGAAATTGTTAACTTTGAGGACCATGAGAATGTAGGAAGTTATCTAAAAGAAATCACTAAAGGCGGTGCAGATGTTGTCATCGACGCTGTTGGTATGGATGGTAAAATGACAGATATGGAATTCCTCGCGAGCGGTTTGAAACTTCAAGGTGGAGCATTAAGTGCATTTGTCATAGCTTCACAAGCTGTGCGTAAAGGCGGGACAATTCAAGTTACTGGCGTTTACGGAGGCAGATACAATGGTTTCCCTTTTGGAGATATTATGCAGCGAAACGTGAATATCCGCTCTGGACAAGCACCGGTAATTCATTATATGCCATATATGTTTGAATTAGTTTCGACGGGAAAAATTGACCCAGGAGATGTCGTGAGTCATGTACTTCCACTTAGTGAAGCAAAACATGGATATGAAATTTTTGACGCGAAACTGGATAATTGTATTAAGGTCTTGTTGAAACCTTAAGGAAGGAGATAAAAAAATGAACTATGCTTTACATGAAGTTCTTGAAGTCCATGAGATATCTACATTTAAAACCACTTGTTTGACTAAATCAAAAACGATGAGAGCGTTAGTTACAGATCCGCAATTAAAAGATATTATGCAGTTAGACATTGATGTGTCTACGAGACAATTACAAGAATATGCTTCAATCCTTTCGAACGCTAAGCAGTAATTAGGAGATGAATATACATGAATCCAATCATTGAAAATTTAACTGGCATGAACGCACTATCCGACCAAGTAGTTACAATGGATTTATTAATTTCAGCTAAAAGTGGAGTTAGAAATTATGCCATGGCAGTTACAGAGGCAGGTACACCAGAAATTAAAGAAATGCTCACTCGCCATTTAGTGGAAGCTCTTGATATCCATGAACAGATATCCGCTTATATGGTAGAAAAAGGATGGTATCATGCTTGGGATACAAACGAACAAATTAGTTTAGATTTAAATAATATCCAAACAGCATTGAATTTACCGACATTATAAAAAATTCTAAGGTACAGTTTATAATTTACCAAATAAACTGTTCCTAAAAATATTTTAAGTTTTTTACGCCGGAAGTAAGTTAATACTTCTAGCTTACTTATGTTTGTTTTACACTATATTAATGAAAATGATTAATTAACTATTTTATTATGAAAAGGTCGGAGCAGGATTTTCATCAACTTTGAGACGAAGTAAACTATAAGGTTTCTGTCGTAAGTCTTTTCCATAATGAAATCTAGGCTGCCGATGTAATTGGTTCACAATGACATACAAATATTGATCCGGACCAATTGAAAAAGTATCCGGCCACAGAATTCTAGGATCATGGGCAATAGTTTCCATTATGCCATTTGGCAATATTTTACGGATACTGTTGTTTTCATAATCCCCCGCATAAACATTTCCCTTTGCATCAGTGATCATTCCATCAGATGCACCTTTTTCTCCCCAATACTCCAGATGATAACGTAAAGCCATGTCTGGTATATTTCTGTCTCTCAAGGCTTCTGTTGAAATCGAAAACAAATGACGACTGGTTAATGGCGCAAAAAATAACCTCTTTCCATCGGGAGATATCGCAAGACTATCAGATGCCAATCTAAATGGAGAAGTTGAACCATCTTTGTTTCTATTCATCAAAATTTCGCCTTCTACTTTCGGTAAAAAGTAAGGATCAGGCGAAGTTGATTTTGCACCATTTAACCGTCTAAACGCGTTCCCACTTGATAAATCTACAACAATAATAGCTCCTGGTCCTTTTGAAGAAGAATCCGTTATATAGGCATAACCTGCTTTTCCAACACGAAAATCAAAACGGACATCATTCATATAAGTTGTAGGCAAGACAACATCTTCTGTAAAATTATATACTTTCCTTATTGTATTTGTTTCTAAATCAACAGCGACTAGTTTTGCTTCACCTTTAATAGGTTCAGAAAAATTTGGTGCTGCTGTATCTAATATCCAAAGCGTTCCTCTACCATCTGCGACTACACTTTGGACGCTGATGAAAGACACTTTGTTATTCGCAGGGTTAAACAAATTAGTTTCATAACTAGGATAAGGCTGCAATTTCCCCCCAACAATTTCAGCTACAGTAAATTTAACAAGGTCTCCCCACTTTGGAAAGCAAATGAAAACGCGACCGGTTTCTGATACACTAACACCTGTAGGCATAGCTCCATAAAATGAATATACTAGTTCTAACTTACCGAAATATTTTTCCATAGGTAATAGTGGTTCCATTATATCCTCCTCATCAAAATAAAACTGGATACCATTTATATATGATTAAATTTCTTTCTAGTGCATGGTTCATACAGTGTATTTAACCAAACGAGAAAAACAAACTAATTAAAAACTGAATTGGAGGAACGAACGTATTAAATCACGTTTCTCTTAGGAAACTCTTACTAGTTTTTTATCTGGAACTTTACCTAATATATAATCTTTACCTTTTATAGTATCCAAGCCATAAACAAAGCTGACTCAATACCTAATTCCATTTACTTTTGGTATTAAAAACGTACCAAAAGAAATCAAAATTAACCTCAAGCCTTTTCGAATACTGATTTAGCATTAATTGTATAACCGACTATTAAATTCCGGCAGCTACTTGGTTCAAAACAACCAACAAATCGTAAAAGTTTATTAATTTTACCCATTCTTTCATTTGTATAAAGCTCTTTCCATGTTTCCCCCCAAAGTACTGCTGCACTTACTCAAAAAATGAAATAATTACCTTCTTTAATTATTAATAAACAAAATATATTAGGTTATTCTAACTATATAAGGCAAATATGAAGGAGGAATTTTTTTTTGAATCGTTTACGTGAATTTGACAAGATTCTACACGGTAGAAAAGAGAATACTGATTCTTTAATTAATTATTGGACAGACTATTCTAACCCTTCTACGTGGCAGTTCTGGTTTTTAATTGTTATTCTTTTAATCCCATTGGTTATTCTTTATATCAAAATGGACCGAAGTAAAGTATATCTAATTGGTTTCTATGGATATAATGTTCATGTTTTTTTTACATTCATCGATTTATACGGTATAAATCGAGGGTATTGGCATTACCCTTATCAAATTATCCCTGCACTGCCAAGCATCTCATTGGACACCTCCATGGTCCCTGTGGCTTTCATGCTTATTTATCAATGGACATTAAATAAGCATAAAAATTATTACCTATACTCTATAATAACTGCTGCCTTATTTGCTTTTATTTTAAAACCTATTTTAGTAAGTATTGGTCTTTTTAGAATGTATGGTGAAATTAATTATTTCCATTTATTTTGGGGTTACGTATTAGTACTTCTGATAGCAAAATTTATAACTTGGTTATTTCATATATTACATAAACCTAATTACTCAACTTCCAATAGAGAATAGGAAAAACACTTATAAAATATGGGTTCTTTTCCTATATTTTTGATTCCAAACATTTAATAAGTATATATTATCAATTATGGTTTTATATGAAAGAAATCCCCGCGTTTGTTCAAGTCAATTATTTCACAAACTTTTTTTATTTTACCTCGCTATAAGCTCTCCGGAACCATAAAATAAGGACCACCCGTGAGAATGAACTGCACCCCAATTGTTAGACACAAACTAACAGTTGGAGGTGCAGTTTTTATATGTCTAAATTTAATATAGAGGAAAAAATAGAAGCAGTTATTCGTTATCTACAGGGAACGGAGGGGGTAAAATTTATTGCGAAATCCATAGGGGTACATCATACAGTCTTATTAAATTGGATAAAACAATATGAATATCATGGTGCCGATGCTTTAATAAAACCCTATACATCTTATACAACACAGTTTAAACTAGACGTACTGAATTATATGAGAGAGACAGGGACGTCTATAAGGGAAACTGCTGCAATATTTAACATTGCAACACATAGTACCATTCTAAAATGGCAAAAAGGTTTTGAATTACATGGAATTGACGCCCTGAAACCAACACAAAAGGGGCGCCCACCAATGAAAAAGGAAACGAATAAACCTCAACCAGTAGAAGGGTCTGAAGAAGCATTACGAGCTGAAAATGAACGTTTACGGATGGAGAATGCTTACTTAAAAAAGTTACATGCCTTAATTCAAGAAAAGGAAAAACTACAGAACAGGACAAAGCGCAAATAATTTATGAATTAAGGCAAGAATTTAAAGTGATTGATCTAGTAAAGGTCGCTGGTATTGCGCGTAGTACGTATTACTATTGGGTAAAACAAATGGATCGCCCAGATAAATATAAGGAAGTTAAAGAGTTAATTCAGGAGATTTTTGATGAACATCAGGGACGATATGGATATCGTCGGATCACATTAGAATTACATAACCGAGGCATCAAAATAAATCATAAAACAGTCCGCCGTCTTATGAATGAGATGGGATTAAAGTGTCTTGTGCGTATGAAAAAATATCGTTCCTACCGTGGGCAAGTAGGGAAAATAGCCCCAAATATTTTGGAACGTGACTTTAAAGCATCGAAACCAAACGAAAAGTGGGTAACGGATGTAACAGAATTCCATCTACACGGGGAGAAGCTATATTTGTCCCCCGTTCTAGATTTATTCAACGGAGAAATCATCGCTTATAACATAGAAAAGCGTCCTGTTTATCTACTTGTTTCGAAAATGCTGGACAAAGCTTTTGAGCATTTGAAAGAGGGTGACACCCCTATCCTCCATTCGGATCAAGGTTGGCAGTATCAAATGAAGAAGTACCAACATGCTTTAAAGAAACATGAGATTACTCAAAGTATGTCACGTAAGGGGAATTGTTTAGATAACGCAGTCATGGAGAATTTCTTTGGCTTATTAAAGTCTGAATTACTCTATTTAAAAGAATTTGAGAGTATGGAGCATTTTAAAGAAGAATTAGAGAATTACATTCACTACTATAACCACAAACGGATTAAGACAAAATTAAAAGGCATGAGTCCGGTGCAATATCGAACTCATGCCCTAGTAGCTGCCTAAATCCCGTGTCTAACTTTTTGGGTTCAGATCAGAACGGGTGGTTTTCTCTGCGGCTGAAAGCCTTTATTACTGACCAAACCCTAAAGGGCTACTGAAAGGTTCGCCAATTGTACTACTTCTACTGGCCAGACCTCAAAGGCCTTCTCTCCTAATTTTTTCGTTTCTTTTTCTTCACTTCTTCCCCTGTAAATGGATCAATATATTCCATCATTGTTAATTGTTCTGCGACTATATCATCTTGTATTTGATTACGGATATATTCTTCAATTACCTTCTTGTTTCTTCCTACCGTATCTACATAATATCCTGTACACCAAAATTTTCGATTTCCATACTTATATTTCAATTGTGCATGTCGATCAAATATCATCAAGCTACTTTTCCCTTTTAGATAGCCTACGAATGCTGATACACTTAATTTTGGCGGAATACTCACTAACATATGTACGTGATCCTTACACGCTGTTGCTTCTATTATCTCCACGCCTTTCCTCTCACATAAGGTACGTAAGATTTGCCCAATATCTTTCTTTATTTTCCCGTAAATTATTTGTCTTCTATATTTTGGTGCAAATACTATGTGATACTTACAATTCCAAGTTGTGTGTGCTAAACTATTATTGTCTTTTGACATAAGGACTTCCTCCTGGCTATTTATTTTCGGTTGGCGAACCAAAAAATATTTTAGCACCAAGAGGAAGTTTTTTTAATACCACGCTGTAAGCTTTTTGGAACCCTAGGCATAGCCCAGGGTTTTCTTTTCTATAATAAGGAAAGGTGAATTTGAGTACTTCAAATTCACCTTTCTTAATTAGTTAAAGCTGGTTATATTCCAGCCTTAGACTCATTGCATTTCTATATAAATTCATTTAGCTTGTTTGAATTAATTCAAAACTTTCTTTTAAAGGTAAATCTTCACTACTAGAACCGATATAAACATCAAATTGACCAGGCTCGCTAGCAAAGCTTAAATCACTTCGATAAATTTTCAATTGCTCCTCTGTAATTGTAAATGAGATTGTTTTCACTTCGCCTTTTCTAATAAATACCTTTTTGAAGTCTTTTAGTACCTTTACTGGTCTAGCAGTACTGCCAAACTGGTCTCTTATGTAAAGCTGCACAATCTCATAACCGTCATAATCCCCAGTATTTTCAACCTCAACTGTTATAATTAATTCATCATGGCTATTTTGCCTTATTAACTTTTTATTAAGTGAGACAGAGTTATACTGATAAGTTGTATAAGATAATCCATAGCCAAAAGAGAATAATGGTTTATTAGATTCATCAATATATCGTGAAGCAAAGCGATAAAAAGCATTTTCTGGCAGATCTGGTCTCCCTGTGTTTAACTCATTATAATAGATTGGTATTTGTCCAACACTCCTTGGGAAAGACATCGACAGCTTTCCTGATGGATTACTTATCCCATAGAGAATATTCGCTAAGGCCTTACCTCCCATAATACCAGGAAACCAAGCCTGTATAAGAGCATCTGAGTGTTTTTCTACATCAGTTAAAATTAAAGGACGCCCACTATAAATGATAGTAATTATTTGTTTATTTAATTTTTTTATAGCTTCGAATAATTTTTGTTGAGGTTTAGGTAATGTAATCTCTGTACGTGATCCACCTTCACCACTCTGAAAAATACTTTCACCTAATGCTAGTATTACAATTTCAGAGTCCTTTGCTAAGTTAACAGCTTCTTCTATTAATTCATCATTACTTATTCTTTCATTTGGAATTTTATCTTCAAATTTTCCAAGTAAGTGTGCAGTTTCCTTCTCTATTAAATGTGATCCTCTGCAAAAGGGATTCTTATTATTCCCTACAATCTCGTTTATCCCATCTTTCAGTGTAATAGTGTCATTTATATCGCCTTTTATAGCCCACATACCAAGTGTTGATTTTTCATCGTGATATGGTCCAATAATTGCAGCCTTTTTGCCCTTTTCTAATGGCAAGACACCATTATTCTTTAATAAAACAATCGATTCCTCACTTAACATTAAAGCAGTCTTTTTATGCTCAGAACATAAGATACTAGAGTTTTCTGCTGATCTTTCTTTTAATCCTCTATATGGATCTTCGAATAAGCCCAGATCATTTTTCAAGGATAAAATCCTATAAACTGCTTTATTTAGTAAATCCATCATTTGCTCATTGTTATTAACAATTGCACCTAATTCATTAGCAAAAACCGATGTTTTCATATCAATATCTACTGTTGCTTTTAATGCTAGCTGCGCTGCTTCTTTTGGTCCATTAGCATATCCATGAGTAATTAATTCCTCAACAGCTGCATAATCTGAAATAAGTACTCCCGCGAATTTAAATTCATCTCTTAATATCATTTTATTTAACCACTCGTTACCGGTTGAAGGTACGCCATTTAAAGTATTGAATGCCGTCATAACAAGCTTAACTTTTGCTTTTACTGCCGATAAGTAACTCGGTAAATATACCTCCCGCAATGTATGCTCAGACATATCTACTGCATTGTACTCACGCCCTGCTATAGGAGCTCCATATGCTGCAAAGTGTTTAACACATCCAGCAATTTTATCTTTCGGTATTTTTTGCTCGGAATTACCTTGAAGTCCTTTTATTACTCTTTCTGCAAATAATTCCGCCATAAGCGTATCTTCTCCAGGAGATTCCATAACACGGCCCCATCTTGGATCTCTTACAATATCAACCATAGGAGAAAATGTAACGTGTAATCCTTCTTCATAGGATTCCTTAGCACTAATGGAAGCTGCTTCTTCTATTAAATCAAAGTTCCAACTACAAGTTTGTGCCAATGGAATGGGAAAGATAGTTCTAAATCCATATATAATATCTGCCATAAAAAGCAAAGGGATTTTATGGCCTGAGTTTTCTAAATATTTCTCTTGAATTTTAATTATTTCATGAGCATTAGTAATATTTAAGATTGATCCTGTATGATAAATATTATAATTTTCATTTAATCCTAATTTTTTTATTGGACCAGTTATCGTTTCTTCCGTTTCATTAGTAAAAAAATCTCCAGTTAATTGCACAAGTTGACCGATTTTTTCCTCAACGGACAGAGAATCGATTAAAGCCATAACTTCATTTTTTTGCATCGATACTCCCTCCTTATTATTTTGTTTTTGGGTGATCTTTATATCCAAAAAGATAGGTAAGAATAAATGCCACACCAAACCCGATTAGGGATACTAATAAATATCCAAAAATTTGACTATTCAGAAATAGCAAAGTCCCTGGAATAGCTGTGATAGACATTCCTGTGGCTGATAAGTGCATTAACCCAGCTACAAATCCACCAGCAGCACCCCCTATTAATCCCATAATAAAAGGCTTCCCGTATCTTAATGTAACACCAAAAATAGCTGGCTCAGTAATTCCTAGTAATGCAGACATAGTGGAGGGATATGCAATAGCCTTAGTTTTCACATTTTTTGATTTAACCGCGACTGCAAATGCTGCTCCTGCTTGAGCACAGATCGAAGCAGTACTTATCGGGTTAACCAAATTTTTTCCTGTATCAGCAAGCATTTGGATTTCAATTAAATTAAGAGGATGGTGCAATCCTGTTATAACGATTATTTGATTAATCCCACCATAAATTAAACCACCAATACCAAATGGTAATTCTAAAACATATGTTACTGCATGTAATAATAATAATTCTACTTCATGAAAAACAGGGCCAATTAAGAAAAACGCTAAAACTATCATGATTAATAAAGTGAAGAACGGAGATAAAATTAAATCAAGAGCACTCGGCACTCTTTTTCTAATAAATCCTTCCACCTTTGCTCCCAAAGCCCCAACAATAAATGCAGGAAGAACAGAACCTTGATAGCCTGCAACTTTTATAATTCCGAAAAATTTTAAAGGCTCTGCTACATTTTGTGCAACATCCCATGATGTGGGCAGACTTGGATGTACAAGCATTAGCCCTAACAGAATTCCTAATAATTGCGAACCTCCAAATACTTTGAAAGCAGACCAACAAACTAATACAGGAAGAAATGCAAAAGCAGTATCTGTTAATATTTGAGTAAACTTAATAAAATTATCTGAAATATGGTCTGGCGTTAAACCAAATACTGCGAGGATATCAGGTTGTAAAATCAATCCTCTTACACCCATAAATAACCCAGTAGCTACCAATGCCGGTATAATTGGCACGAATACATCTCCGAACAAACGTATCATTCTTAAAAAGATATTATCATCTTTATCTGAAGCAATCTCTTTCAATTCAGACTTTGTTGTTCCCGATACGCCTTCTTGCAACATCGCATCATAAACATGATTTACTGTACCCGTTCCAAAAATAATTTGATATTGACCAGAAGTAAAGAAGAAACCTTTAGCAAAATCAATATTTTCAATCAATTCATCATCAATTATATCCCTATCTTTTACAATTAATCTTAGCCTAGTAGCACAATGAGCCATCGAAATAATGTTGTCAGTCCCACCAATACCACGTATTACTTCTTGAGCAATATTTTTATAATTTTTATTACTCATTTCTCCCCCTCATTTCTGTTTATTAATTATCAAAAACACGTGTAATTTAGCTAACCACACAAACAAGGATAACAGGAATACGTTTACATTACGTTGCATTTTCTTACTAATTAAGGGTCATTTTTTGACCTTTTATAGTATTTGGGATTAATATTCATGGTTGATCGAAAATAGTTTCTAAATGATTTTACATTTGAAAAACCTGATTCATAGGCAATTTGTGTAATGGTTTTATCTGTTGTATTCATAAGCTCAATTGCTTTTTCTAAACAAAGATTTCTTTTAAAATCTATGAAAGTCTGTCCAGTTATTGTATGAAATAATCGAGAGAGATACGCTTCAGAATATCCACAGGCATTGGCAATTTCTTTTAAGCTAGGATTATCTTTATAGTTATTTTTGAGATGCCTTATTACAATTTCAAGCTGCTTCAATTTTAATTGTTTGCGATTATTATCTTCACATTTCCCATTAGCTCCAGAGGAAAAATTTGTTACCAACAAATATTTTAGATGAAGTATTTTACTCTGTTCCAATAAGTAGTCATATTCGTTCGTCGATACATGGTATTCTATAATTTCAGTTATTATTTTCCTAGTATAGTCTATTACTTGCGCATCATATTTGTTTTCGCAAGTGCTTAAATGAATCGATTTATTTTCTTCTTCAAGAAAATTTCCAGGAAACTGAATGATGCATACATTATTATGAGTTATACTTTGGGTAGAATGTGGGGTATTAGAATTGATTAATAGCAAATCTCCCTTTCCCAGGGTAACAATTTTTCCTTCATACCAGACTTTTAGCTTTCCTTCTACACAATAAATTAGTTCAGGACTATCATGCCAATGCATAGGGATAATTCTTTCTGTATCTTTGGCTTTGAATGAGAAAAATTTTATTGTTTTTTTCTGATTTATTTCAATATATTCATATAGTTCACCCATCAGTAATTTATCCTTTCGCCCCTATTAAATATTTTCCATACATTATAGCAGATTAATAAAATGATGGAATTTAAAATAGTTAGTGCATTAATAAAATTTATTCATAGTTTTTTTATTTAAAATGGAATAAAATATATTTTTTGTTCGTATAGCTCATACCGTTTTTTATAAAAAAATATGTCATTTATAACCTTTATCCTTCTATTCCATAGTACAATTCATTACGAACCATATGGTAATTTTAACTAACCACTTTTCTAAATTATTAACTCCTCCACTAATGTATTCCCTTACAAACTAAATTCATTTCTCTCGCATAATGAATAGCCCCTCTTTTATAATAAAACAAAAGGAGGAGTAGCAAATGGATTATGTTAAATTAGGATCTACTGGTTTAGAAGTCTCTCGTCTTTGTCTTGGTTGTATGAGTTATGGGGAACCCGATCGTGGCGGCCATGCATGGACATTAACAGAAAATGATAGTCGTCCCTTTATCAAAAAGGCATTAGAGCTTGGCATTAACTTTTTTGACACAGCTAACGTCTACTCTGATGGTTCAAGTGAAGAAATAGTAGGAAGGGCATTGCGTGATTTTGCTAATCGTGATGAGGTCGTTCTTGCTACAAAGGTACACGGAAGAATGCGTCCAGGTGCTAATGGAGCTGGTCTTTCCCGCAAAGCAATTATGAGTGAAATTGACAATAGTTTAAAAAGACTGGGCACCGACTATGTTGATCTCTATCAAATACATAGATGGGATTATGAGACACCTATTGAAGAAACAATGGAAGCATTACATGATATTGTCAAAGCTGGCAAAGCCCGCTACATTGGTGCATCCTCCATGTTTGCATGGCAATTTTTAAAAGCAAATCATGTAGCAGAGAAAAATGGCTGGACTCGTTTTGTTTCCATGCAAAATTACTTAAATCTGCTCTACCGGGAAGAAGAACGAGAAATGCTTCCCCTCTGCAAAGAAGAGGGGATTGGAATCATCCCTTGGAGCCCGATGGCACGCGGCCGCTTAACTAGAGATTGGGAAGAAACAAGTACGCGTAAAGAAACAGATGCCTTTGCAAAAACATTATACTCCCACACAGAAGCAGCAGACCGTCAAGTAGTCGAGCGAGTGAAAGCAATAGCAGAAAAACGCGGTGTGCCTCGTGCCCAAGTTGCCCTTGCATGGGTTTTACAAAAAGAGCCTGTTACTGCTCCAATTATTGGTGCAACGAAACTGCATCATCTAGAAGATGCGGTTGCTGCACTTTCTTTACAATTGTCACAAGAAGAAATCGCTAGCTTAGAAGAACCATATGTCCCACATCCAGTTCTAGGGTTCAAATAATTTTTTTAACCGGGCGTAACCATTAATGTTCGTCCGGTTATTTTAAAAAAGGGAAAAAAATTAGTTTTCTCCCATTAAAGCGAAAGATAAGCTAATTTTCCCCTCTTGATAAAGTTCCCAGTCTTTTTTATCTATACTGTAGATAAGCAAGGTTACTGTCGTAAATATTGCTTTAAACTGAGCGAGTTTCAACGAAGTATCATCTACTTCGCCATAGTTAGTGAAAAATTGTTTTCTCCCTTCAGAAGGGCACAGACTGTAGGCAATCGATAAATCCACGGCAGGATGACCAATATGCGTATCTCCCCAATCAATAATTCCCGTTAATTCCTTTTTTTCATTAATAAGCATATTACGAATATGGAGATCACCATGTGTAAGGACATGAACAGTTGGGACTTCTATATGGGTTAATTTTTTCGCATAGTCTTCTGCTAAATGGAATAAAGGTATATCTTCATGCATACGCAGCTGCTTAATCGAATCGATTAAGCGGGATTTTCTTTTATCAATATGAAGTCGATCAAATTCATCGTATGGAACAAGCTTGAATTGCTTGGTGGAGAAAGAATGCAATTTTTTCAAGAAGCTTCCTAATTGCTCTGCCATCTGTATTCTTTCCTTATTCGTTAAACCTTCTGGAGTATTTCCTGGTAAATACTCATATCCTATAAAAATTCGCGGAAAGGCCCGGCTGGCTGACCCTATATAAATCGGCTTAGGTATGGGGATAGGCAGCTGATCTGCAATAATCCGCAAAAGCTCCCATTCACTTGTTAAAAGCTTCACCGCTATTTCTCTTCTTGGGAAACGAAACGTATAACAATCGTTAACGAGAAGAATTGTATTATCAAACCCCTCCCCTATTTCTCTAATAGAATGAACACTAATTGGAAACTGTTCCTCCAATAATTGAGCAGCTTGCTCCTTTGTTATGGTGTATTCGGGGTCCCATATATTTGGCATTAGACTCCCTCCTTTCTAATCATTTTAATGATAAACAAAAATAAAGCCAACCAAAGAATAAAACTATTCTTTGATCGGCTTCGTCATAGAAGGATAAGAGGACTTAAATGGTCTTCAACCACCATTGCAATAATTGGTAAACGGTAAAGGGTAAACGAGTAATGGGTTAGTGGTCATTGGTTTAGCCAGCACCATGTAAACATACCTTTGTACACAAAAAGAGAAATCCTTCTATCCTTGAATAGGAGTCTCACCTATTCAAGGCAATAATAGATAAGTAAGTTTGAGTTCCTTTCGCGCCTTTTCAAGATAGGAGCAGCAATTTTGCTGCCTGCCCGTTAAGCATGCTATAAAAATTAAAAATATTTTTCCCCATCAAATTCTAGCTCAATTTGATAGTTTTTACTGTTAATTAAATTGGATAAACGGTTTGCTTTTCGTTCGCATTCTAAGCTTTTTAAACGATAATCCTCTGGTTCAAAGGTGGCTACCTTCATTAGTTGGACTGTTTCACTATAAGAATAGACGTATTCTTCCTTTTCCGCTGCCGCAAACTCTTTATATTTTCGGGCTTTTGCGCGGAGCTGTGTCGCCAGTTCAATTGCTTCCACAATGGTGATATTTGTATTTTCAAAGCTTATTTCGTTTTCGATATTGGCACTATACATTAATTTATCAAGCAATCGATAATCAGTGCGTACTTCTTCTAGCTCTTGCTCAACATCAAGGATTGTTCGTGTTTGCTTCGGAATAGGCTTGCCTGCTTCTACTTGTACAAATGCAACTCTATCCATTTCCTCTTCTAGTTCATGAATTCGCTTAGAAAGGACACTTTTTAATTTAACTGCTTCTGCTTGTGAAATTTTATTCATCTTTACCTCCAATAGGAAATGTTAGTGTGACTGGGGAATTATCTTGAGGCTATTAATTGGAAATTACTAGAATCCTATTTTACTATTAAACAAGTATTTTTTTCAACTATTAACCTATAAGAACAAAAAAAGGATTCCTTAAAAAAGGTCATCCACTGTTTTTTTCTTATTCTTTTATGATTACTTCCGGTTCCTCTTTTTTCGTCTTTATGATAAACATTGAAATGGCTTGAACAATCGCAATACAGCCCAGCATGATTCGAGTATAAAAATGATCTACAAGAATAGCGCTGATAGCTAAGCAGCTATAGCACGTGATAATGATTTTGATTTTCTGCTTTTTCGTCAATGCGCCTTTACGAAATCCTTTCACATAGTCACGATAGAACGTTGTAGAACGAAACCATTTATTAATACGCTCAGAACCCCGTGTATAGAAAAAGGATGTTAATAATAAAAAAGGTGTAGTTGGCAGCAAAGGTAAAAAGGCTCCAATTATTCCTAAAACCAAAAAAACTGTCCCTAGAAAAATATAGATCCATCGATAAACAGGCTTCATCTTTTGCTCCCTTCCTACCCTTTTTAAGCAACATTCCATTTCATAAACGGCCAAATTCCTAACGTCTTTTTCTTTTCACCCCTCTAACAACATCTCTTAAACCAAACAGAAGCATAATTACACCAGAGGATAAAAACTCCACACGGAAGATATCCGTATCAAGTACTCCTGCTGCATAAAGAACAATTCCAATGACATTAATTAACAGAATGATATTTACGATTTTTGTCATTTGCTTTCCTTTCTTAGGATTAACTTCTATCCTAATCACGTACAGTATGTAATTACTATTATTGAATGAAACAATCTACGTTACACTATTCTACTTCGCCATTTTACAATAAAAAGAAGGAAATAACTATGTTTTCTTTTAAAATGGGATAGAAAGATTTAGTCTGTCTCCAATATTTTCCCCTTGTTTGTAAGTACATAAACTTTAGAGAAAGCAAATTAGCTCATTTTGTCAAAAAGTTCTTTTTCCTTAACATTTCGATAACGAATCTTGTTATTAATGACTTAAGAATTATGCTTAGAAAAGAATAGTACCATTTCCACCACTTATTCCATTCAATTAATTTTGTCTTATTTTCAGCCCATAATTCAATAATAAAAAAGGGAAGTGTAAAAAAAATCAATTTATAGAAAATAGCAAAGGGTTTATCTCTCTTCGTTAATTGATTATAGAAAACAGTAAATGTCGGATAAATTAAGAAATCAAATAATATATGTATATTAAATATCGTCGGCAGAAAGCGAACTGGATATCTAATTACTTTATGAGATGTTAAAAGCATATCAAGCAAACCATTGGTAATAGCATTATACACAAACACAATAATCCAATCTCTAATTGGGGGTTTTCTATATAAAATCGGCAGCAGGATCAATAAATTTCCGATAAGTAATCCATTTAAAAATCGTTTCTCCATTTTATTTTTCTCCATTAAATACCACCTCAGCATTAATATGTGCTTCCTTGAGCGGTTTATTCGATACTTTTGAATTATGTATTAGTTACAAAGGTAAATGGAATACTAAACCGTAAAGGTGGTCGATGTAATGGATTTCCCAACAATACAAACAAACTTCTGGGATGCTGTCATCGCAGTCCCTGTAGTGATGATTATGACACAATTACTGAAAATGATGATAAAGATACCGAAAAAATATGTTCCGACCATCGCCCTAGCTTTGGGATTATTGATCTCTGTCTTTATTAGTCATAGACATAGTCTTGTTGCTGGTTTGTTTATGGGCTGGTTTTACGGCTATTCAGCCATTGGTTCCTATGCTTCTATGAAAACAACGATTTTAACTTTTCTTGAAAAGAGGAAGAAAAAGGAAGGCAAATGATAAGATACTCAATCGCAACCATATTTAATCGTATACAGTTTATTTGAGGAAGCATGGAAAGTTTCTCTGCCATTCGAATAATTTACTTCTTAGCTATATTTTCACAAATGTAGTGACACTTCTTTTAGAAGCAATGGTTCGGCTTGAAAGATCTTCCCGCCATCTTTTAGGATCCAATTGATATGCACCATATTGATCCTTATACGTTTTCTTCCAAAGATTAATGGTTCTTGCTTCTTCTGGAAAATTTTCAGAGAGCGTTATACCATTTCTTCCTTCTTCATAAATATAGTGTTCCACAACATCCCCTAATTGCATGAAGTCATCAAGAAAGATTATTAATTCTCTATCATCTTCCCCCCATTCATAGATGTATGGTAATGTAAAAGGTAATACCTCTTTATAAGCCTCACCACTTAGAAAAGAGTAGTTATTGTCCCCTTCATGAAATTCAGGAATAGCTCGCATTGTAGCAATAAAATAATGACTCGTCATTTTTCCACTTCTTTCTCAAGAATTAATTTAATATCGAGTAAAATCTAATCTTTTTTAATATTTGCTAGTATTGTATTATATCAATTACCAAACGGTAAACTATCTACTTAGGAATAGGGGATGAAAATGAATAGATTTTCTCTTGCTACTATATTAACAATTTTTATTCTGATTTTATTTATGATGGATATGATTACCGATAGACTTTTTGTCATAGCCTTTATCCCTTTGAGTATTTGGATGCTATTTATCGGTGTCTCTGCATTAAAAAAAACATTAAAAAGTAGAAAACACTGTTGAAGAAGATACAAACAAGCTTAAATAAGAAAACGCAAAAATATTCCTTTTTACTCTTTCTTACTAGTCATGCTGTACAAAGAGAGTAGTTTCTCTAAGTTTTAATTTTTGTAAAAGTAAAGACTTGTATCCATCATTAAATTTTGTATCATTTAGCCTTGTTAGGCCTACTTAAATACCACTTTGTCAAAAGTATCTAATATTTCACCCTGTATATAAGGGTCAAACGAGAGGGTGCTCTTAAGAAAATAAGTTGTTAAAACACGGACATCCTATTTCATCACACTTGTCCGATCAAAAAAAACACAACCCATTTAATGAGTTGTGCTTCTATTCTTTATGCGTACATCTGTCCCTCTTCCTCTTTCCGGAAGAAACTTGCCATAGCATTGAACACATCGGCTTTTTGTCTTAGTAAGTAGTAGCGGAATCTTTCATCTTGAATATTTTTGTAGGCAGACATGAGCGTACTGTGGCGATTGTATTGGTTCACTTCCCCATAGCCAAACATATTGGATACTTCCATCAGCTCTTCTACTAGCTTGACACATCGAGCATTATCAGACGTTAAATTGTCTCCGTCTGAAAAATGGAAGGGATAAATATTAAATCTGCCTGGGTCATACTTATCATTAATCAATTCCAATGCTTTTCGGTAAACAGAGGAACAAATCGTACCACCGCTTTCTCCTTTAGAAAAGAAATCTTCTTCCGACACAACTTTTGCTTCCGTGTGATGGGCAATAAATTCTATTTCTACTGTTTCATATTTGGTGCGAAGAAATCTCGTCATCCAGAAGAAAAAGCTTCTTGCCATATACTTTTCCCACAAGCCCATCGAGCCGCTCGTATCCATCATCGCAAGGACAACTGCTTTGGACTCTGGTTTTTGCACTTCGTTCCACGTCTTGAATTTTAAATCCTCTGGATAAATGGGATGAAATGCTGGTTTCCCAGACATGGCATTGCGCTTAAATGCTGAGATCATTGTTTTTTTCTTATCAATATTACCCATTAAGCCTACTTTTCTAATATCATTAAATTCAATATTTTCCACAACAATTTGATCTTGTTCTTTTCGTTTTAAATTCGGCAATTCTAATTGCTTAAATAGAGCTTCTTCTAATTCCATTAAAGAGACCTCTGCCTCAAAATAATCTTCTCCTGCTTGATCTCCTGCTCCTTGCCCTTTTCCTGGGCCTTTTTGATTTCCAGAACCATCGCGTGCGACCACATCGCCAACTTGACTGTCTCCATTCCCTTGCCCAATATGTTTGTTTTTATCGTAATTATATCGAATCTTGTATTCATCTAATGAACGAATAGGAATTTTCACTACTTCTCGCCCATTTGACATGACGATGTTTTCTTCTGTAATTAAATCAGGGAGGTTATTTTTAATGGCCTCCTGCACCTTTTCCTGATGTCGCTGTTGATCATCGTGGCCTTTGCGATGGAGGGACCAATTTTCTTGGGATATTACAAACTGATGTTTATTTTGCTTTTCGGTCATTTTACCCCTCCTAAAAAATTTTTTCTACGTTTTGTGCACATATAAAGTCCTCTGCGCATACACTAATTTGGGTATCACTCTATCTAAATAAAGTGATTACTCTATCATATGCAGTTGCCTTAAATAATTTACTAATAATTTCGATAATTTTACTTTTTTTAGAAATAGCTTTAGACATGCTCCATCTATTCACTTATTCTATCTTTAAGCCAAAAGAGGAACAGACGCCTTTTAGCCTGTTCCTCCTTGACCAATTTAATTAACGATTTAATAAGCTTCCTACATAACGCAGCAACTCGTTTGCTGATGTGGAATTATAGCCATGTTCATCGATAAGACGTGCAACCACTTCATTTACTTTCTTCAATTGCTGTTCATCTGGTGTCTTAGTAGATGTAGTAATTTTTACAACATCTTTCAGATCTGCGAATAACTTCTTCTGGATGGCTTCCCGTAAGCGATCATGAGAGTTATAATCAAATCGTTTTCCTTTTCTTGCATAGGCAGAAATGCGAATCAGGATTTCTTCACGGAAAGATTTCTTTGCATTTTCGGAGATACCAATTTGCTCTTCAATCGAACGCATTAGTTTTTCATCTGGATTGATCGGCTCACCAGTTAATGGGTCACGAAGCTTATTTTTATTGCAATAGGCTTCTACATTATCTAAATAGTTATCCATTAACGTTTTAGCTGACTCTTCATACGAATAAACAAATGCCTTTTGTACTTCTTTCTTCGCAATTTCATCATATTCCTTCCGTGCTAAGGAAATGCAATTTAAATACTTTTCTTTTAATTCATTCGTAATAGAAGAATGCTGATCCAAGCCTTCTTTTATGGATAAAAGCACATCTAATGCATTGATGCTTGTAACATCCTTGCGAATAATGGTAGAAGAAATCCGGTTAATCACATAACGCGGGTCAATGCCACTCATTCCTTCATCCCCATATTCATTTTGCAGTTCCTTTAAATCAGCCGAACTAAAGCCTTCTACACTTTCGCCATCATATAGACGCATTTTTTTCACTAGATCAATATCACCTTTTTTAGGCTCCTTTAATCTAGTTAAAATAGTAAAGATAGCGGCTATCTTTAAAGTGTGTGGGGCAATATGAACATCGGCAACATCACTTTCGCGAATCATTTTCTCATAGATTCTTTCCTCTTCTGATGCTTTTAAATTATATGGAACTGGCATGACAATAATCCGGGAATGCAGTGCTTCATTCTTTTTATTGGAAATAAAGGAGCGATATTCCGTTTCATTTGTATGGGCGACAATCAACTCATCAGCAGAAATGAGAGCAAATCTTCCCGCTTTAAAGTTTCCTTCTTGTGTTAAGGATAATAAATGCCATAAGAATTTCTCATCGCATTTTAACATCTCCTGGAACTCCATCATCCCTCGGTTTGCCTTATTCAGCTCGCCATCGAAACGATAGGCTCTTGGATCTGATTCAGATCCATATTCAGCAATTGTCGAGAAATCAATACTTCCCGTTAAGTCAGCAATATCTTGGGATTTCGGATCAGATGGACTAAAGGTTCCTATTCCAGTTCGCTTATCTTCTGAGAAAAATACTCTTTCGACGATTACATCTTCGATTTTTCCATTATATTCTTCCTGAAGTCTCATCATATTAAGTGGTGATAAGTTTCCTTCAATGCGGATTCCATATTCATCATAAAAATCTTTTCTTAGACTATGTGGGATCATATGAAGTGGATCTTCATGCATTGGGCAGCCTTTAATCGCATATACCGCTCCACGATCCGTGTACGTATAGGCTTCTAAGCCTCTTTTTAACATGGTTACCAATGTAGATTTTCCACCACTGACTGGACCCATTAATAATAAAATACGTTTCCTTACATCTAAACGCTTAGCAGCTGGATGGAAATATTCCTCTACTAATCTTTCTAACGGCTCTTCTAAACCAAAGAGCTGATCAGAGAAAAATTTATATTGTTTTTTTCCATTTACTTCATCAATACCTGCATCTTTAATCATGTTATAAACCCTTGAATGCGCGGATTGACCAACCCATGGCTTTTCCTTCAATATTTCTAGGTATTCTTCAAATGTCCCTTCCCACTTCAACAACTCTTCTTCTTGTCTATGCATCTCGATTTTCTTTAATATACTCATATGGACCTCCCCTGTCACTTTATCAGAGACGATTAATATAATCTATGCACCAGCGAATACGAACATGCTTAAAAGAGGGAATAGTTTTTTTAGTGAAGCGAACTAATTGGAGGAAAAACCTTTTCTTTGTAGGAAAAATGCTGTCTTATAATCACTAATTTCTTATTTTACTAATAAAAAACAGCATCGGTATACTTCCGACACTGTTTTTTTGTTTATTTCAAATCAAATTTTTTCTGCTGCACAAACTCCTTCATATACATACGCGATTTATGCTCAAAATGAGCAGCCATTTGCGCAGTCCACGTATCCGATCTTGCTCCATTTGTTCTTTCCTGATAATAAGCTGTGATTTCTTCATTATATTCCTGTAGTCCTTTTTTATATTGTGCATCATCCTGCTCATATTGATCTTCATGATAAATATGATGAAAAGGAGCTCTAGGCTTTTTCTCTGTTTGTTGGTCTGGATAACCTACAACTAAAGCAAATAATGGCAGTACATGATCAGGCGTTTTCAATAGCTGACTTACTTCCACTAAATTATTGCGAATACCACCTATATAACAAATACCAAGTCCTAATGATTCTGCAGCAATGGCCATATTTTGCGAAGCAAGCGCAGCATCAATAAGGCTTACCATAAACTTTTCCGTGCTTTCAATGGAGTCCTGAGCGGCTTCCTTCTTTCCTTCCATTTCAGCAGCAACTGTATGACGATATAAATCAGCACAGAAAATAAATAAATGACCATTATTCTCTACGTATTGCTGATTTCCAGCTAAGGATGCTAGTTTTTTCTTTTTCTCCTTATCCTTTACCCCAATAATACTATATGCTTGTACAAAGCTAGAGGTAGAAGCACTTTGCGCAGCTTCAACAAGGAGACGAATTTGCTCTTGTGTTAACTCCTCATCTGTAAATTTTCTAACAGAATGATGATTGAGTATGGTATCGATTGTTTGATTCATGAGATCTTCTCCTTTGTTTTTTCTTATTGTCTCCCAAAATTACTAATAGTAACTATATCCTATATAATATACCAATAATCTTTCTGACCAAAAGAATTAGCCTGCTTGCTAAACTAGATGCCTTTTCTCACTGTAATTCCCAAAAAATAAACAAGTATACGTAGAATCTTCGTATACTTGTTTCGATTTATCCAGTTTTCTAGTTTCATTTTATTTTAAATGAGCAAAGTTTTGCTGCCTTAAAGCCTCATAAATAAGGACAGCTGCTGTATTCGAAAGATTGTAGGAAAGAATATTGTCCGTCATTGGAATTCTTAACGTTTTATTTACATTATTCTGAATGACTTCTTCAGGGAGACCTGTTGTTTCACTTCCGAAAATAAAATAATGCTCTTTATTTAGCGTACTGAAATCGAAGGAATCATAGGGAGATTCCCCTGCCTTCGTCACATAGTAAAAAGCTCCACCTTCATTTTTATCGTAAAATTCCTCTAAAGAGTCATAATAATAAATCTTAACAAACTCCCAATAATCTAAGCCGGCTCTCTTTAACGCTTTATCCTCCATAGAAAATCCAAATGGACGAATTAAATGAAGCACCGTGTCTGTTCCCGCACATGTTCTGGCAATATTGCCTGTATTGGAAGGGATTTGTGGTTGGTATAAAACAATATGTATTGCCAAGTTTGTCACCTCTAAACTGTTACTTTCCGTTCCATTATACACTTTGTGAAAAGGAAATGCGAAAGAGATATGTCTCCTTTTTATCCATCGATAATCGTAAAAAATTTGTATTTAATATTCGGTGTATAAGCTGTCGAATCTTCATATTTCCAGTAACGCATGCGACTATTATACGTATGCGCATTTACTAATGGCTCGCCATTCGCATCTTTCCCTGTAACAATCGTTGTATGATTATATTTCCCATCGCCTTCAAAATCATAGCAAATGACATCTCCAAGTTTTAACTCCATGGCACTATCCACCCGCTTTGCCCGCAATCCAGCAGTAGAGGTTTCTAAGTATCTTGGGAACGCATTCGCTACGGCCCAGCTATAACTCCAATTGTTATTTTGCATCCACCAGCCTTTATTTCGATTAGGATAGCCTCTCATTGGTGCCCCGCCTTCATGCACACACTGAGATATATAATTGGTGCAATCTACTTCAAATTGATGGTATTTCGGATTATAGCTATTCCACCATTTTTCTGCATATTGAACAGCCTTTAAACGATCATACTTATAGCGGCTCTCTCTTTCTATTGTTTCTCCCCATTCTTCCGCTAATGGCACCTCTCGATAGTCTTCTGGATAAGCTGGCAGAATCTCTGTATCTTCAATTATTACCCCCTTGAAAACAACAGCTTTTCGATTTTCGACCTCTTCTTCAATCAAAAAAAGCTCGCCCTGCTTGATAAAATATTGAAAATGAACAGAATACACTAATTCTTCTGTCTCATCCGCCTTTTTTTCCATATCTTCAATTTTCCCTTTCGCCTTCACATGAACAATTTCAGCCTTTCTTTTATGCATACTATTTCTTTTTCTCTCTAATTTTTCATCCACTACTGCTTCCCTATCCTTTGTAACACATTGCTGAATCCTTTTCTCGATTAACTCCATTAATTGTTGTCTCATTCCATCTACTCCCTTCATTAATAACTATGTTAAAGCAGAGTAGAAGTGTACAAAAAAAGAAGGCATTGCTAGCCTTCTCAGCTTGTGGAGAAAGGCACTATATTTTCTTCCACAAGCTTTTTTATTTGGTTTAATATTTATTTTTCCACTGCCTTCCATCATTTTTATGTAAAAAACAAGGATCGTCACAATTACCCTAGCTTGGCTAGGTGCATGGCGATCTTTTTCATATTCTGACACGCTGCGGTGAGTAACACTTGCTCACTCGCGTTGTGCAAGCCCCGTAACCGGCAATAGCGAAGCCCATGCAGTTCTTTTGAATCTGCGAAGCTTCGCTCGACTTTCTCTTTTCTAAGTTTATAAAGCATTTTTCCGGAAAGGGAGAGTCTGTTTAGGCGTACCTTCTCCTTGAACTCTTCCCACACATGGCGTGTTATGACCTTTTGTTTGTTCTTTGACCTTGTGCACTCCTTCAGGAGTGGGCATTCCGAACATTTTTTAGCATCCGACTTATATTCTCTATATCCTTCTCTTGTTGTAGTGCGATAAACTAACTCCTGGCCATTCGGACAAACATAGACATCCTTTTCTTTGTCATAAGTAAACTTCCACTTTGGGAAAAGTCCTTTTGTGGGCTGAAATCTTCGGTGGGCAATGACGCCAAAAATACTTCTGTCGTGAAGACCTTTACAAATGGGATTCGTTAAATAACCTGAGTCTAGTGCTACAGCTTCCACTTTAAATCTAAATCGCTCAATCTGACGATCCAATCTAGAAAGATAAGGGACAGAGTCATGGACATTTCCAGGAGTAACATAGGCATCAGTTATAATATTAAACTTCATATCCGTTGTTCGGTGGTCAAGGTAACAGAACATTTCCTGCTTGTTATCCCTGGACATAAAGCCACAATCCGGATCGGTTGTACTTTTTCGGATTTCTTTTGTCTCTGTCACCTCCTCTCTATCTTTTAGAGCTTTTTTCCGTGGTTTGATCGGTCTTCATCAATAGCTTTATTGAGTTCATCTATGTATTCACGAGTCTCCATTTCTACTTCTTGACGAGTGAACTTGTGCTTGTTGGCATTCGCTTTAAGGTGAGTGGAGTCAGTAAATAAAACTCTTCCACCGACCATTTTATGATTGATAGCTTGAAGGACAATTTCATCAAAGATTTCTTGAAAGATGTTTGTATCCTTAAAACGAGTTCGTCGGTTCCAACTGATTGTTGAATGATCCGGAACGGGGTCATTGAGCTTTAATCCAAGGAACCATCGGTATGCCACGTTCATCTGGACTTCGCGTTCTAATTGTCGCTCTGAGCGGATGCCATAAAAATAACCAATGAACATCATCTTAAATAACATAATTGGATCCGAAGGACGCCCGTTTTTCTCAGAATAGAAGGGACGGACTTTCTCCCCAATAAAAGAAAAATCAATGTACTTATCAACCTTTCTTAGAAGATGATCCTCCGGGACCAAGTCCTCAATAAAAACAAATTCAGCTTCATTTTGTGATTCTTTTTTCGGTTTGAACATACCATCCACCATCCTAGTAATATTAACTATATTATATCATATTAACGCGGTGAATTATTGAAGCAAAAGCATAAAATAAAGACTGTCGAGAGTTTCTCGACAGCCTGAGAAGGCATTGCTAGCCTTCTTTTTTCATCTCGTATTAATTTGTTAAAATGATAAAAGAGTATTTTCTAATGAACGCCTGTTTTCTGCTTGCTCTGTGGATTATTACGTTCATCCGACTTATGAACACCACTTTTTCTCTTGCTCCACGAGATTTCGGCTTTCATCCAACTGATGAACGCCTCTTTTCCTCTTGCTCCGAAAAATTTCAGCGTTCATTCCTATTAATTATTTTGCCAACCGCTGTAATGCATCATCCATTTCTTTTAATACTTCGTGATCGGCTTCTTGTTGTCTTGCTAATTCTAGGGCTGTCTTTGATTCATCGCCGCCAATTTTCCCAAGTGCCCAAGCGGCTGTTCCTCTTATTACTGGTCTTGGATCTTTTTTCATGACTGTAATTAAATCACTGATTGCTCCTTCTTCTTTAAAATGAGCAAGTGCAATAATCGCATTACGCTGGATCGGCTTCTTCCCACGCCATGAACCAGAAATATGACCATATTTTTCTTTAAATTCTTTATTACTGATAAAAAGAAGTGGTTGAAGCAATGGTTTTGCTATTTCAGGGTCTGGTTCCATTTCTGGATGATTATGAAAATCAATGCCCTTATTTTTCGGACAAACCGTTTGACATGTATCACAGCCATAAATTCGATTTCCAAGCTTTTCTCTAAATTCTTCCGCTAAAAAGCCCTTTGTCTGTGTTTGAAACGCTATACATCTTTGTGCATTTAATTGGCCACCTTGAACAAGAGCACCTGTTGGACATACATCAATGCATTTATTACAAGTTCCACATTGATCCTCCATCGGTGTATCAGGCTCGATTGGAAGATTGGTAATCATCTCCCCTAAGTAAACATACGAACCAAATTCAGGAGTAATGATTGCACAGTTTTTTCCAGACCAACCAATTCCCGCTCGCTGGGCAACTGCTCGGTCTACCAATTCTCCGGTATCGACCATTGACTTACACAAAGCATCTGGAATTCGTTCTTTTATATAATCTTCAAGCTTCTGCAAGCGATCTTTTAAGACAACATGATAATCTGTTCCCCAGGAAGCACGACAAAAAATCCCTCTGCGCTCCCCTTTTTTGCTGACTACTCTTTCCTTCATTTTAGAAGGATAAGCTAATGCAATCGAAATAATGGACTTTGGCTGATGTAATAGAAGGGAGGGATTTACCCGCTTATCAATATCCTTTTCTTCAAAACCAGATTGATAGTTTAACTCCTGTTGGGTTATTAGTCGTACTTTCATTTCTTCAAAGGTGCTCGCACTTGTAAAGCCTATTTTATCGATTCCGATCGTTTTACTATATGCAATGATATCTTTCTTGAATTCACGGTAATCCATAGGACCCCCTCCTTCCTTTTCATTGGTTTTTTATAAAGATTACGCTAAAATATAGAATAACATAGACAACTATTATATTGGAGGTGTATATATTGGATATTTCAATCGCAAAAGAGATTAAAGAACGGATACCCAATTTTAAGATTGGCTACATTTATTACCAAGGTATGCAAGTAATGGACACGCCGCAAATGATTAAAGGGCGGATGCGACTTTTTCAAGAGTCTATTTTTTTTGATTTAGAAGATAGTAATGTAACGGATATCCCTTCTATAAAAGAATGGCGGGAAATCTTTAAAAAGACAGGCAAAGATCCAAATCGTTATCGCCATTCAGCCGAAAGCCTGCTGAGACGCATCAAAAAACAGAATTACTTAGAACCAATTAATAGTAGTATTGATATTAATAACTTCTTTTCCCTTCAATACGGTATTCCGATCGGTATTTATGATTGTGCCAATCTTCAAGGAAAAATAAACATACGTATCGGAAAAGAAGGCGAACAATACGCTGGCCTTAATGGAAGAATAAATTCCATTGAAAATTTGATTGTATCAGAAGATGAACTTGGTCCATTTGGCAGCCCCTTTGTCGATTCAGACAGAGCCCCTGTCCAATCATCTACGAAAAATGCCATTCAGATTATTTATCTCCCACCCTCTATTGCAAATGAAAAAGCCAAACAAATGGTAGAATCTCTACTAAAAATGTTTGTACAAGTTCATGGAGGAGAGGCCTCATTTTCTATTGTGGAATAATATGGTTGGAAGAAGAGCTTTTTATAGAACGCTTCTTCCAACTATTTTTTTCGTAAAATATAAAAAACGCAATGCTTCGTTCTTAATGAAACGAAACACTGCGTTGTGAGCTATGTATGGAGCGGGTGATGGGAATCGAACCCACGACATCAGCTTGGAAGGCTGAGGTTTTACCATTAAACTACACCCGCATTTATTAAGTTTTCTTTACTGTTTTTTAACATGTCCTTAACATGTTTTTTATTATATAATCATCATGTAAAAAAAGCAACCTCTTTTCGACAAATTTTTTAATTTTTCTTCAGCCTCTTTTTCTTACATGATTCTACTGCTTAAAGTTTTCATTGGTTAAGGGAATCTACTTATTTATTCAAACCTTCAAGCTAGGCTCCTAGATCGTCTCTGTCTCGGGGCCTTCCAATTCGTTTCTATGATATGTCATAGGTAGATTCCCTCGCCAAATCTTCTACATCAACATTCTATTCAATATCGAGATAATTATTAATACTTTTTTATTTCTTTACAATTCTTTTACTTTTAGTTGGCAGGGTTGAAAAAAGACCAGTTTACTTTTTATAAGTAAATCCGGCCTTTTAATTTACAACATCTCATTTAGGAAAAATGGATTTTCCCTCTTTCCACGCAAAGCCTGCAATTCCTACTAACAGTGCTCCCATAATGAGTACATAAGTCGTTACAGCCCCAGCTACCCCAAAAGACTGAGATAAATAGCCAAGACCAATAACTGGCAGGCTCACACCAAGATAAGTAATGACAAAGAAAGTAGATACAATATTCCCTTTCGTTTTACTTGGAGCTACTTCATTAACTAGTGCTAGACTTCCTGCATAAGCTGGTCCATTTCCCCCGCCAATCAATACAGCAGAAATCAACAATAAGGTCAGTGATTTCGTATCAATCGTAATAACTAGAAGGATAAGACCCAATGCAAGGAACACATATCCAATTGTCATTAATTTCATTAGTGATAATTGTTTTAATAAAATTTGATTAAAAGCAGCGGCGATTAATCCAAGTGCTACAACTACGCCTGATATCGTTAAACTACTTACAGTTGTAAAGCTAGACAGATTAGATGGAATTAACGACATAAACATACTAATAATCGACCATGCCACAAAAGAAGTAAAAGATGCTAGTAAGAATGGTTTCATTATCTCTTTTGGAACAAATGGCTTCTTCAATTGAACAGGCTTTAAACCTGGTCTAATATTTTCATTTAAGAAAAATAGGAAGATAAAGCAGGGAATGATAAATAATAAATGTACATAATAAGATAATCTCAATGGAATTGGAGCAAAATCACCAAGTAATCCGGAGAGAATGGGGCCGAACGCATTCCCAAGGGTAACAGCAAGAGCACATATTAACGCAGTCTTTTTTGTATTTTTATTCTCATCAAGCTCCGTTAAAGCAGCTACTGCTACCCCATTTAAAATTCCAACAGATAATCCTTGGAATAAGCGACCAATAAGCAGCATTCCCAGACCATTCGCTATGGTGAAGCAAAATGTTCCTATAAGGGAAAAGAAAATTCCCGGGATAAGTACTTTCTTTTTTCCAATCTGATCGGATAATTGCCCCGCAATCACAATTGCTGGAATAACCGTAAAAGCATAAATAGCAAATACAAGGGTAATCATTCCCGGTGTAAGTCCCCATTCTACACGGTAAAGAGAATAAAGGGAGGCAGGAATATTCGTACCGAATAATGTTAAGAACAAGCTGCAGGCAACTAGCCAGTAAGATACTTTCTTGCTTAGTGTTTTTTGCTCTCTTAGGGTCTGAATAGTATTTGTACGTTGAAGCAGTCGTTGCTGAAAAGCAGATTGATGAATGGCATCTGCATCTACCTCTACAACATCCATTAATCCCTGTAATCCTAGGATAAGGTTTTGTACTTGCTTCTCCTCTGCCGAACTAGAAATTTGTATTCTCGTCGTTGCTTCTCGTTTATATTTTTTCGTTTTGATATCTTCAATATTAACATGATGCGTTCCAAATAAACTGGATATACGAGCCAGAACTCCCGGCTGATCGTTTACAAGCATTGAAATGCGATATGCTGAAGTCATGAGCTCTTCACTCCCTTATTAGTTTCCATCTTCTATTTTATGATTGAATAAATATAAAGTCTATACATTTGTAAGAAAATATAACATGAATTCTTCGACAAATTATTCCAAGCTGATATTACGCGTTTTATTCTATTTTCCGATACATGAATCATCTTATATTAACAGTATTTTCAGAAAAATCTTGCATATTTTATGTATATTTTTAATTTAGTATTTCGGGAACTATAATAAGATCGTTAACTTTCGGTAGAAATGTGAACAAATTTCGAATATACATTATTATTGTGATTTTTTTCACATAATTTCATTGACCTCTTATGAAATCAACATGATAATAATAGAGTAAGAAACATTACTACAGTGTTAATCGAAGATAACCTTTTTTCAGGAGGATTAGGAATATGGAAGGCGCATCTCTTTATGAAGTAGAAAAATTAGCCTTAAAAAAATTAAAAATTTATAAACGCAGTAAGTTTCGCTTTTTTATGCGTGCCGTTGTCGCCAGCATGTTTATTGGATTTGGAGTAATTGTTGCATTTAAGACAGGGAATTTCTTCTATGCAGTGGAATCTCCTTTTGCCTATCCTATGGCTGCATTAGTATTCGGCGCAGCTATTATTCTTATCGCCTATGGTGGCGGAGATTTATTTACAGGAAACACCTTTTACTATACTTATGCTGCATTAAGAAAAAAAATCAAGTGGACCGATGTCTTTAAAGTTTGGGGAACTAGCTATGCAGGAAATATAGTCGGAGCAATTTTCTTTGCTGTTTTCATTTTATTAACCGGGCTGTTTAAGTCACCTAGTGTCAATGACTTTTTACTTCACGCTGCAGAAACTAAATTGCAGGCACCCATAAGTGAACTTTTCTTTCGAGGAATTTTATGTAACTGGCTTGTTTGTTTAGCATTCTTTATCCCTATGGCTTTAAAAGAAGATATCGCTAAAATAACGGTAATGATTTTATTCGTTTTCTGTTTTTTTATCTCAGGCTATGAACACAGCATTGCTAATATGGCAACATTCTCTATTTCTTATGTTTTAGATCAAAATCCAGCTGTCACTATCCCAGCCATTATTCGTAACTTAGTGCCCGTAACAATAGGGAATTTAATCGGCGGGGTTGGTTTTATGGGGGTTATGTATTATTACGTTAATAAGCCTTTTATGGAAGACGACGAAAAATAAACATTTTTATTAAAAAGAGCCGATTCTCCATGAGTATCAGAGTGTGGAATCGGTTTTTTATTATTTTTTGGACCATTTCCTTTTTTTATTTGCTGTAAGGAAGTATATTAAAGGCTAATTTTGCGGATATCAGCCAAACTCCATTCTTTATCAGCCAAAATTCACCCTTTTTCAGCCAAACCACAAACACCACAAAAACAAAAGAAAGCGGTGATTGAACACCGCTTTCCACACAAAACAATTAACTAATGCGACAAAATCAATCCATCCTCCTCTGCCTTTTCCGGTTTGTCTGCTACTATTTCGATTAAAACTTTATGGGGCAGACATATAATTGTTTGACCAGGTATGCCTTTCCATCCCATTTTGACGCCAATTTGGTCTGGACTATTATCTTCTTTAATTCTGATTTGTTCATTTTCCACTTCGATTAAATTATATTGTTTTCCTTTTCCTTTTATCATAAATTGTTCATTTTCTGTATGACCTGTTAGTTCTACTTCACGAATGACTTTCCCGTCCTGTGTAATGACTGCCATGACTTTATTCCCTTCTTCTTCCTTCCCTTGGTGCATCGCAAATACGACCATTGGGACAAATGAAATGATTAAGAGGAGAACAACCATAATAATATCAAAAGGCTTAATCATCTTGGAGTATTTTCTCATCGAAAACGTCCCTCTCTGTGTTAGCTGGTTTACACTTTTATTATAAAGGGTTAGATAGTAGAAACATATGGATAGCGTCAAATAGTCGATAAATTGCCATATGTTCGGAAGGGGTTGATAAAGAAGTGAAAAGCCATCGATCATCTTCCTTCGATGGCTTTTTCGAACAATTAAGGTTTAAGGACAACTTTAATTACTTCATCCTGGTGATCATTAAACATTTGATAAGCATTGCTCGCATCATCTAATGCAATGCGATGTGTAATAATTTCCGTTGGATCAATTTTTCCTGTAGTAATCCAATCAAATAACATGGGCATATAGTGTATTACTGGTGCTTGTCCTGTTTTAACTGTAATATTTCGTTCAAAAATATTTCCTAATGGGAACATATTATATTTAGATCCATAAACACCTGTTAAATGCATGGTACCAAACTTACGAACAGCATTCATACCAATTTCGATAGCACTGATTGTTCCGCCCTGAATCTTCAACTTTTGACCAATTGCTTCCATAGGTGTTTTCTTTCCGTCCATGCCTACACAATCGATTACTACATCGGCTCCACCAGAAGTCAGTTCCTTTATATAGTTGCCTGTATCTCCATGATTATCAAAATTAACAATTTCCACTTGGTTCATTTTTTGAGCGTGGTTTAAGCGATATGGAATATTATCAACTGCTATAACGCGCTTTGCCCCCTTCATCCAAGCAAATTTTTGAGTCATTAATCCAACAGGTCCACAACCTAAAACGACGACCGTATCGCCCTCTTTTACGCCTGAATTTTCGACACTCCAATATGCCGTTGGAAGGACGTCGGACATAAATAACAAGGCTTCATCCTCTAATTCACAGGACTCCGGGATAACAAAAGGAACAAAATTCCCGTATGGAACTCGTAACAATTCTGCTTGTCCCCCTTGATAATCTCCATACCGTTCTGTAAAGCCAAAATATGCTCCCGTATCTGCAATGTCCTTATTGGAATTAGCATTATCACATTGGCTTTCCATATCATGCTCGCAATAGTAACAATGTCCGCAAGCAATGTTAAATGGTAGTACAACACGATCTCCTTTTTTTACTCTTGTTACTTCAGGCCCTACTTCTTCCACAATTCCCATAGGTTCATGTCCTATGACATAGTCTTTTTCAGCCGGCAATGCCCCCTGATAAATATGTAAATCAGATCCACAAATAGCCGTGGAGGTAATGCGAACGACGATATCATCCTTTTTTTTAAGCTTCGCATTTTCCACTTCCTTTACTTGTACATCTTTCGTTCCTTGAAATGTAACAGCCTTCATCAGCAAACTCCTCCTGTTTTAGTTGATTGTTTATCTATACCATTTCAAGAAGAAGCTACAAACATCCAAATATTTCCGTTATTTACTGCAGGAATAGATTCGAAGTGCGGTTAATTTTAGGCGTAACTGCCGATAAAAAGACTAGATTTGGATTAACGATTACTGTTAAGGAAAAAAACAGAAAAATCTACTACTTCGCTTGATATGACTGCACTCTCCATTAACAAGAGTCATGGGAATTCTAAAGAAGCAGGTGATCAAATAAATGATTCCCTAGGAAATGATACTGCGAGAAGTACTGCAGCTAAAATAGAGCTGATTCCGCCTGTAGCTTTGAAATAAAGTTTGACCAAAAATGTTATTGTGACTCTTTATTTATCAAAGTATTCAAAAAATCCATTTTGAAGAAAGATTGTTAAAAATGGATTTTCTATTAATAGCTCTGTTAATTTTTTATAATAAAATTTGATTATTTCTAGAATCCTTATTCAACTAAAGCAGCCGTTCGTAAAATTAGCATATTAGATTTCTATCCTACTTTTTTTCCAATCCAATGAGCAAGCAAAGCAACTGGGATAATTAAGAGACAAAAAGGTAAGCATAGAAAAATAATTTCCCATGTAATTACTTCATTCACTAATAATGAACGATATAAAAATAAACTGTATGGAATGATAACAATCAACGAAGTAAATGCACCAGGCGTAACGGAACGAAGAATGATAGATTGACCAATATGAGTAAAAGCGTGTAGAAAAAAAGCCAATGTAATAATGGTGAAAATATAAATATTACCAAGTAATCCTTGAATAACATACTGATTTGCCATAACGGTTGAACTACTTACGAATAGAAATATAACTAATACGGCAACTGCAAACTGGGCTGTTGTCATAGAAAATTGTTTAATCACTCTATCCGCAATTTTTTCCGGCAATACGTCATATATCATAGTTGAATTCTTCTTCATCCACCCTTCAGCCATAATAATTTCTTCAAAATCATGAAGGATAAACATAATCGGAAATAACCAGATAAGTGTTTGAACATCAAGCCACTGTTCCATAATCGCCATCCCTTCCAAAAAACTTCTATTATTTTCTTTTAAATTTACTTGGCGTTCTTTCTTCAACTAAGCTGCTGCTTTTTCATACGTTCGAAACGAGAAGAGGTTCCAATTTTAAGTGAATTTCCCAAATATCCAAATCTATTTGATTAATTGTAAATTGTATAAAATATTAAGCTACTAATTGTTCATCAATATATGAATGCATGTGAGGGATGTCCTTCAACATCTTTTCTTCCTGGAACACAAACTGTTTCTTTCCAACGGAAAAGAGAATTCGTATAAGCTTATTACATAAAGCAATTAAAGACTGCATCTTTTTCAACGGATTATCAGGTCTCGTTGTATAGTATAGATGGATGGCTTTAAATGCTTTGTTTTTTGCTACTAGAATCAAAGATGCTCGAAATAATATCTACCATCTTTGACTAGTTGTGCAATGACTTTTGCGTCCTTAACATCATTTTTAGTTGGAGAGTTATCATCTAACTCTTTGCTGTGCTTAACATGTAAGGAAGCCACTAATGTCCTGTAGGCTCCATTCCAGTGATAACAGACTCCATTTGATTGATCTCTTTTAAATGATTAATCCATTCCATGAAGTGCGTAAATCCTTCTTGAATATTATCAAAAAAACAAGTAGAACCAAGTTCTATTCCTCGATAATCTTGTGCTCTAGCTACATGATGATGTTTGGCAATATCAATACCAATGACTAAGGTTTTAGGTGTAATTTGAGCTATTTTATGATTTTGGTTATACGCATTTTCACTTATTACAGGAATGCTGCCCCGTTAGATTAAGTTCACCTCTTCACAAACTATCTATCCCAATTTACAATCAAACTTTGTTTTAAATAACCAATCTTTAATTTAAAACTACACCACCTGCATAATACTGTATTCTTAATGCTGATCTCTGCCTTGTATATCTATATAAAAAGGTGTGACCAAAAAAAGTGTCAAAAACTCGAATAGAGAGTTTTTGACACTTTTCATTCTCCTTATTCTAAAACCTGCCTGACCGAAAAATCGAGTAAATAAGCCAAGCAACCATCAACATGGCGATTGAAAAGCCAATTTCAATGATTGGAAATTTCCAGAGAACGGTTTGTACTCCGCTAAGTGCAACGCCAATAATGAGACCGACCATCACGATACTCAATGCCAGCAGCACAATACTAAACGCGATTTGATTACTGAATCGATCAATTTTTTTGATTAATAAATCTAACTGTGGGGAGGTAAATTCCACCTGCACTTTTCCCTTACGAAGAATTCCCATTAACTGTTTGGCGGTAATCGGAATATCTTTTAATGAAGCAAAGTATTCTGGTATTTCCTCTACTATATTTTTCACTATTTTCCACGGCTTGAGCTTATCAAGAAATAGCTTTCTTCCAAATGGCTCCGCCACATCAAATACACTAAAAGTAGGATCAAGTGCTACAACAACTCCCTCCATCGTCATAAGCGCCTTTCCTAAAAGGGTTAATTCGGAAGGAATTCTTATGTTATGACGGAAGGCAATGATAAATAAATCATTAATTGCTTCACCCACACTTACGTCTTTCAGCGGAATATTATAATATTTATCGCGTAGCTCTTCCACATCAGCTGTTAATTTTTTTATATCAACATTTTCGGGAATCATGCCTAAATCAGAAATCGCGCGAATGATTCCTTTCGTGCTTTTATTACGAAGAGCCACAACGAAGGAAGCAAAACTCTTTTTCGTATAAGAAGAAAGCTGGCCTACCATCCCAAAATCTAATAAAACGATGCGCCCATCCTGTAGGGCAAGTACATTTCCCGGATGAGGATCGGCATGAAAATGACCAACCTCTAGAATTTGATAGAAAATCGTATAGGCTAATCTTTCTGCAAGCAGTTCGCGATCAATTCCAGCTTCATCTAATCGCTTATGGTCAGATAGCTTTATTCCCTCTATATAATCCATCGTCAATACCTTTTTTGTGGAATAATCCCAGTAAACTGACGGGATGACAACATATCCTATCGATTTATTCTGCTCTAGAAAACGCTCCATATTTCTGGCTTCGATTCCATAGTCTAATTCAATCAGCAGACCTTTTGCAAGTTCATCAACAATTTCACGAAGGCCATACTGCTTTGCCCAACCCCATGTATTCTCCGCGATTCGGGCCAAATCGGCGATAATTTCTAAGTCTGTTTCGATGATAGCATGAATATTAGGACGTTGTATTTTGACAGCAACCTGCGTCCCGTCTTTAAGGATTGCTTTATGCACTTGCCCAATGGATGCTGCCGCCAATGGAGTTTCAGAAAAATGTTTGAACAGATGATCGACAGAATCACCTAATTCTTCTTCTAAAATCTGAACGGCTTCTCCATATGTAAAGGGAGGTACTTGGTCTTGCAGTTCTTTTAATTCATTAATTATTTCTGGCGGAATTAAGTCAGGACGGGTACTGGCAATCTGCCCAAGTTTAATAAAAGTAGTTCCAAGTTCTTCGAGTATTAAGCGGATACGTCTTCCAGTGCTTTTAGGAGGATGTTCTTTATGAAAGAAAAACTTCTCCTCCAATCCGATCTTATTGGAAAAAAAGCCTATTCCGTTACGAGCGAGAATAGACGTTATTTTGCGATATCTTTTCATCTGTCTAATACGTTTACTTACACCCATTTACAAACCTACTTTATTCGTCGAGATTTTTTCTTTCTAATGCCTCTATTCTTTTTTCTAATTTCTTTACATCCTCTAAAGTAGCCAGCTTTAATTCTCCATAAGCAGCATTTACCTTTTCTTTAGCTACTGCTTCAAGCTGACCTTTCATTTCCTCTCCCTTTTGAATCAAATGATTGATTAAATCTTTTGATTCATTTTTGCTTACCTCTCCTTTTTTCACTAATTCTTCAACTGTTTTTTCTACTTGTTCTTTACCTGCAATCGCTAAACCTAAACCTAAGGAAAGTGCTTTTTCAATTGTTGTTCTCATCCTCAAAAAACCTCCTTATATTTTTCTAGCATGCTTCATTTTCCCGTTGACTACTTTTCTATTTGTCATTAAAGTAATGCAAATATGACTCAAAGTCAAATCATTCGAGTGTAATTTCTTTCTTTGTACCAACATACTTATGATATGCTTAATAATGTAAATAATGGTGACTTTTTCATAAGGAGGTGTCAAAATTATGGAGAATAAAAGAAGTCTGTATATCGAACTAGTATGGGGTTCCATCGGCATGCTGATTATCTCTCTGGTTATTGCCAATGCCCTCTTGTCCTCCGAGCACTCCTTTTCTGTACCTACTCTTATTCTAGGGTTTGCTCTCATAAACGGTTATATCTTTTTCCTAGAAAAAAGAGCGGGACTCAGCCAAAAAGTAATCTGGACACAATCATTGATTCTTGTTTGCATTTTTATTTTTTACATCGTTAGCAACTCTTCATAAAATGATCTTAAAATTAACTTCTTAGAACTTCTCACTCCCATTTTTCTTTATTTCGCTGTATGATAGGAAAGTCGCATTATTTCTTGACTATTTTGTCATGGAATAGGCACATTTTACTTAACTACTATATACTGTGGATTTCTTTCAAAAGATAAATAAATCTTTTACAGTCATTATTTAGCTAGTTAACGAGAAATAAAGAACGGAGTAATATAGATGAGTACATCCATACATTTCATTTCCCAATTCGGCTACATTGCCATTTTTGTGCTTTTTGCATTAAGCGGTTTAGGCATTCCTGTTCCCGATGAAGCATTGCTAACCTTTGTAGGCTATCTTTCTTCCATTTCCATAATGAATTTTCTAGCTGCAGATATCATTTGCCTTATTGGTGCCCTTAGTGCCATGGTTATCAATTACACATTAGGCAAGAAAATTGGCAAACCCTTTCTGCTTACCCACGGAAAATGGATCAAGCTCACCCCTAGCAAATTAGAACGCGTGGAAAATTGGTTTGATAAATATGGCCCTTGGACAATAGTCATTGCTAATTTCATCCCAGGTGTCAGAAGATTAACGTCTTACTTTTCAGGCATTTCTGGTATGAATCTATCAAAATATATGTTATTTGCCGCAATCGGTTCTTTTCTTTGGTGTTTACTTTTTAATATTATTGGTTACTACATGGGAGTGCTTCCACTTTAAATGGGAACACTCCTTTTTTTTAGGGGAAATTCCAGCTCAAATACTGTATCTTCTAGCTTGCTAATAGTTTATTTCAGCCTAAATAATCAAGACTATGATGAAAGTAGTGGCGGAAATCCAGCTCGGCTACACAAACTGGAGTAAAGTGAAAAGGGACTTTATCCTTAGAATGAACGCAATTTTTACTGGAGTAAGGCGAAATCTAGCTTTCATCCATCGAATGAACACCATATTTCTATAGAGTACGAATAATAAGAACTTTCACCGCCTGCTAGTGAACATGCCCGCACACTAATGAAAACAGCTACCAGTTAGGTAACTGTTTTCTGTTTTCTGTTTTCTGTTTTCTAATACAAGAGACTAAAGTTAGCTCATTCTGATTCAAATGAGTTCTGATTATCCTGCCAAAAGAAGTTAAATATTGCGGTTTTTTTCTCCCCATTCACATAACTGTTCTAAAATAGGCAGGATCGATTCTGCTTTATGTGTTAGACTGTATTCCACTTTAGGAGGAATTTGAGGATATTCCTTTCGTATAATCATCCCATCTGCTTCTAAATCTTTAAGCTGCGAACTTAATGTTTTAAAGGTAATTGTTCCTATTCTTCTTTTCATATCATTAAAGCGAACAGGTTGACTTTCTGAAAGGAGATACAGAATTAGCATTTTCCATTTACCTCCAACAACTGACAGTGTATATCCAAAAGGTGTCTCTTGGATATTACCCTTTTCTTTATAATCAGCCATACTCATATTGACACTTTCCTTTCTGATAGTAGCTATCTAAATAGTGCGTACTATTTTTTTCTTTATATTCATTTTATACTTTCCTTAATTCGAGATAAAGGAGAGAAAAAAAATGACTACTATTAAAACCTACAATCACAACCTATGGGACCACGGTATTACCCAAGGATATAGTGTCAACGGTACTATCTATATTTCAGGTCAATTTTCGCACGATAAGGATGGTATGTTCGTTGGCAAGGATAATATTGAGGCACAAACTCGCCAAACATTAGAAAACCTTGATCGAGTTTTGAATGAATTTGGTATTACGAAGTCCAACCTCGCTTATGTGGAAATCTTTCTAACAAATCCGCAGGAGCACACTGAGCCAGTCATCAGTCTGTTCAAAGAATACCTGGAAAAACACAGACCAGCCGGCAGCCTCATCGGTGTAACTTACCTGGCGTTTCCGGAGCAGTTGATTGAAGTCAAGGCTGTCGCACACTCTGATTAAGTAAGTTACAATTTCAAAATAAATAATGTACCTTGTAATGATATTGATTGAAATATCATTACAAGGGCATAGTTATTTTAAATTTCCTATTACTAATGTCACTTACCTTCCACTTTAGTTGTGATAAAATCAAAATCTGTTTGATTTAAGAAATATCCTTAAAAGAATGACATTCGTTTTTATACTTTTCTTTTTAACCATGTTCCTTCTGCTAACTTTTCATCGATAAAATCCAAAACGGTCTGTAATTGGGCCATCTGATTTTTTACTTTTTCCTTTTGCTGAAGCATACCTGCTATCATTTCAGGGGTCATCTTACTTGTTTCCGCAATACCAAGATATAATTTCACTTCTTCTAAACTAAGATTTGCCTTTTTCATACAAGTGATCATTTGAAGCCTATCCATATCAGCTTGCGTAAAGACTCGATGCTTATTCGGCAGCCGTTTAATGTTTGGAAGCAAACCAATTTTTTCATAATATCTGATTGTATCAATACTTAGTCTAGTAAGAGTACTTACCTGTTTAATGGTATACATTCGTTCGTCCTCCTTCTTATAAAGTCATTATAAGATATGGAGTTAACTCCAGGTCAAGGAGAATTCTTTTTATTGACATGGAGTTAACTCCATATTCTATACTTCCTTCATCACCAATAGGAGGTAATAAAATGATTATAGCAGAAAGAAAAACAGCTCTTGTTACGGGGGCGAACAGCGGAATAGGTCTTGAGCTGACTAAGAAATTAATCGAGAATGGGTGGGCAGTTGCAGCTTTAATTCGCTCTGAATTTCCAAAAGAAGAGCAAATGCTGCAGCAAAAAATCCGTGCAGGAGAAATCCGAGTTTATCATGCTGATATAGCTGATTTTAGGCAATTAAAGTCTGCTTTGAAGTTAATAAAAGAGAAAGAAACAAAGCTTGATGCTCTCTTCAATAATGCAGGAGGCAGTTTCTCGAAGCTCGTCTTTTCCCCACAAGGGCGTGAACTGCATTACGAAATTCAGACTGTGGTTCCCTTTATCATTACGATGGAACTACTTGATCTTTTAAAAAAAGGAAAGCCTGCTATTGTTATACAAACTAGTTCAGATGCATTTAAATTTAAAAAATCTTTCGTACCAGAGGAATTGGCAAACCCGCCTAAATTTCAGAAATTGATTGGTCCCTATGCATCGACGAAGTTGGCAATTACTTTGTGGACGCATGCTTTTGCGCAAGAATTAAAGCGAGAGGGTGTGACAATTATCAGTATAGATCCAGGCAATAACAATACAATGCGCAAAGGGAGAAATGGCTGGCTGCCACTAATTATACAACCATTCATCCATTTATTTGGTCCACATCCTAGTGTGGGGGCAGGTCGGTTGTTTGCTGGATTAGAAAAATCTCCGCATGAAGCTGGGCTATATTTTAGAAAAGGAAAGCCTGTGGAATTCAAATTTAAACAGCACGCAGCCCAAGTTTTACTGCAAGTGCAATATGTATATGAAAAGGAATATTTATCACTTTGAAAAAAACAAGGAGGCTGCCAAAACTCTCTTGACAGCCTTTTTTCCTGCAACGGCTTTAGGCAAAATTTCCATTTTGCAGGAGAACTTTATGTAATTTTTCTTGACACTTTTTTTGATAAGAATGCTTATAGAGTTTACTACTATTGAATTTCCCAATACATTGTCGGACATCCTTATCGTGAATAATTAGCCCTCTACACTCTTCATCATTAAGGTAATTTCGGAACCATTGATGTTTTTTTAGATGTTTTACATTTCTGCATACCTCTTCTTCATCAACCTTTAGAAAAGGTATATAAACTGCAAGATTTAATAAGTCGAGTAAAATTCCCAATGCTTTACCTCCCTAATAATTTGTTAATAAATGGTACGCTTATATGGAATAAAAAGTTTCACCTTATGCAATTTTTAGCTGTCCTAATTCTCATTCTTCCAACCGATATTTGGCCAATACGTATTCTGTGCTCCGGTAATTCTGCACAAACTATGCTAATTTTGACCCACACCACGGACAAAATTCAATTTCAATACTTGAAGTACCACCATCATGTATAAACAATCCGTAGTCATGATCCTTTTCATCGAATAAAATTAATTTATCTGGACAAGTCATAGGGATTTTCATGAATATCACACTTGAATGTTGCATGATACCCCATCCCCCCCCACAGCAATGCGTTTTCCTCTTTCTCATCTCCTTATAAACCATTAAACACCTGTACTAAATGCTATCAGGCAAATGATGTTTGTACATTTCTAATGCATCATTATGGCCCTTTAGCACATTTATTGTTTTGGGATTTGGATGAACATAAATAACGGGATAGTCCTTTTCATCCATTTTTTCGTTAATTGTAAAAGCTAACTTTTCTTCCTCTAAGGAAAATTGTGCATCAATGCCAGCTTTGTTTCCACGAGCATCTAATCGTATCCATTTATTTAGAGATTTTAAATAAACGGCATTTAAAGCATGTAGACAATATCCTTTTTCTGGAGAGTCAAACAACATCAATCGCTGATAACAGAAGCCTGTTGGAATATGCTGAGAACGTAATAAAGCTGCTAATAAATTTGCTTTTGCATAACAAATTCCTTCTTTGTACTTCAAAACATCAGATGCCTTACAAGTCACACGTTTCCCTTGAATATCCCAGGAGTGACCTATTTCATCACGGACGAATTCAAAGGCTGCTTTGGTTTTTTCAATTTCTGTTTGAGTTGAATTAAATAGGTCCTCTCTTTTCTCTTTAATGATTGGATTAGAATAATCCACTTCCTTTTGTTCAGATAAGTAATCTGTTAATTGGCCGGACTCACAAATCAATTTCATTAACTCCATCTCCTTTAATTTATGCATAAAAATTTACATATACGTATTATTATACACTTGATTTTAAAACAGAGTTAAAGATGTACTATAAAATCGCAACATTATTATGCCAATTGGAGAAAAAGAAAAGACCAAATCACAAATGATCTGGTCAGCTAAGAAGTATTAGTTGGAATATTTTCTCCCCGATAGGAACAGCTTATTCCAATGTTTCCATTCTTTTATGAAAATAAATCTGAAGATAAATAACGTTCTCCTGTATCAGGTGCGATACATAACACTTTAGCAGTTGATGGCAGTTCACTTGCTATTTGCACAGCAAAATGCGCGCTAGATGCACCCGATGCCCCTACAAAGATTCCTTCTTCCGCTGCAAGACGTCTTGCCATGACTTCTGCATCATGATCTTTTATTAATAAGACTTCATCAAAAATGTCTCTGTTCAAGATTTTCGGTATAAATCCTGGGCCTGTTCCTGGAATTTTATGAGGGCCTGGTTTACCTCCTGATAATACTGGAGAACCAAATGGCTCTACTACATATATTTTTATGTCTGGAATCATTTTCTTTAATTCTTCTCCAACACCAGTAACTGTTCCACCTGTGCCAGCTGTCAAAACAAGTGCATCTAGCTTTCCTTCAAACGCTTCAAAAATTTCAACAGCAGTAGTACCTCGATGGGCATCAGCATTTGCTGCATTTTCAAATTGCATGGGAATAAAGCTGTCAGCAATATCTATAGCTAAACGATTGGCTTCATCAATTGCCCCTTGCATTCGTCTGTTACCTGGGGTTAAATATACCTCTGCTCCATATGCCTTTAATATTTGGACACGTTCTTTTGTTGCATTATCTGGCATTGTAATGATACAACGGTATCCCTTTACGGCAGCAACCATGGCAATTCCTATCCCTGTATTACCTGAGGTCGGTTCAATAATGGTGCTTCTTCCCGGGATAAGCTTTCCCTCTTTTTCGGCACGCTCAATCATATTTAAAGCTGCACGATCTTTCACACTTCCCCCTGGATTAAAAGATTCTAATTTGATAAAAACCTCTGCTCCAGTAGTATTAGGTATTTTATTCAATCGTACAGTCGGTGTATTGCCAATTAATTCAAGTACAGAATGGTAAAGCTTCATTTTTCTTTATTCCTCCTATAATTTCCGAGCATATTTTTCAATTATATTACTCATCTCTTCTACCTTGGATGTCACTTTATCTGCATAGGTAAAGTCTCCATAGCAATAGGGATATCTAAAATTTAATTTGTCATTATTACATGTATAAATGTCTGGTGACCGTTCGACCATATATTCTGAGTATGTTTTGGCTGATTCTTCACTATGCTCGACTTGATTATTGCTGACAATGAAATCAATATAACCAGGTCCCATATTATAGCTTTGGATGATTGCTTCTATATCTACTCCTTGCTTTTGCCCATACTTGTACACTTCTGCAAAATGAAATACTCCTTGCTTAATGCTCTCGGATGGGTCTTCAATTGCATTTCTTTTCAGCCCTGCTGATTCAGAGGACTGCATGGGATCATTTCCTTTTCCGCGACTTTCTTGATCCATGATAGCAAGTAAAACAGGTGCCAGCTCTTCTGCATTTAATTCATTTTTTTCCAGTTGAGTGGCGATTTCTGGTAAATATTTCAACAATCTTTGTTCTTTATTTTGCTTAATTGTAGTAGAAGCAAATAAATAGCCAAAATATATAACTAATATTAAGACAATAATTGTATTTGTTGTAGTTTTCCTTCTTCTTTTCATCCCTATCCCTCGTTGACGCTTAAATATCAATTAAGCGTTTCGTTTTTGAACGTTGCATTTCCCGATACATTTATCCATTATACAAGAAACACTGTCGAATTTCATTCCTCGTAAGAGAACTTTTAAATTCTCCCAGCCTTTAAAAGAAAAAAAGACTTAGCTGCGCAAACATACTATGCGCACACTAAGCCTAACAGTTGAATCAAACTCTTTCAATAGAAGGTTTTCCAGCTTCGATTAATGCTTTGTCTTTTCCTAAGAAAATCGACAGGATCATAATAAAAATTCCTGTTCCTAATAATAACCATTCGACTTTAATAAAATCGGCAAGCGGTCCAAATATTAACATGCCAATTGGCATCATAGAGGTAGAAATCATCCCCATGACACCGAAAACTCTTCCTAAAAATCCTTCTTCTATTTTTTCCTGCAATAAGACGGTGGTTGGTGTATTAAAAATGGGCATTGCCACTCCGAATAGCGCCATAAATATTAAATAGATCCAAAAGAATGGAATCATCCCGAGTGCAAAAGTGCAAACTCCCATAATAATGCTTGCTAGGGTCATTGTTTTCACTTTATTCTCAAATCCACCCCATGCGGCAATGACTCCTCCGCCTACCATCATTCCAATGGAAAAAGCTATTTCAATGGCCGTTAGCCGCCAGACATCATCTCCAAAGCTGCGAGTAACCTGCAAAGGAGTTAAGAATGCTGCTGGTGCCATCAGCACAAAAAAGATGGAAAAATAAATAAAGAATTTTTTCAAAAAGGCATGATTATGGACATACTTCAGTCCTTCTTTAAAATCACTAAAATAACTTGTCGATTGTTCTAGCGATGCCTTTTGATGTGCAGGAATCTTTAAAAAGGCAAGCAAGGTAAAAATAGCAATAGCTGCCGTTATAACATCAATGAAAAAAATCGCTTCGATGGATGCCATCGTCAATAAAGCAGCACTAACCATCGGAGATATAAACATTATTACTGCCTGAATACTTCCATTAACACCATTCACTTTTGTCAGCTTATCTTTTGGCACTATTTGTGGCAAAATCGCCCCAACAGATGGCGTTTGAACACCTGTTCCAAACGCTCGAACTGCTGCCATCACAAAGAGCAGCCAAATGGAATCATATCCCATTAAAAAGAGCAGCGCCAATATTAATGTCGCAAATGCAATTAATCCATCAGATATCATAATCAAGAGTTTCCGGTTATAGCGATCGGCCCATACTCCAGCCACTGGCGACAAAAGAAACGTGGGAAGAAATCCACAAAGGATATATAATGTCATCATTAAACCGGATTCAGTGGTTAACGTTATATGCCACATAATAGCATATTGCACAAGTGATGATCCAAACAAAGATATCGTCTGGCTGCTAAGAAATAATACAATATTCCGATACCAATTTTCTTTATTATTAACTGTACTCATTTATAAACCTCACATTCTAATTTTTTGTCATGTGAATAAGTCTATCTATTAGAGCAGAAAAAAGAGCGAAGACTTGGTATCTCCCCTCTTTATTAACCATTATTAGGTTTCCAATAAACAGACAGACCAATCCCACTTCTTCTCAAAAGAAGACTATCCAAACGTATTTAGTTAACGATGAAATGTGGGAATCTTAGTCTCATTGATGCTGTCACAAGGAAAACCTCCGCTTCATTTATATTCCAATTAATCATAGCATATGCATCGCCTTTGCTACAATTTGCTTACAAAATAAATTTTTTTATTTCTTTATTTATGATTGCTGATTAAATTAGCTAATCATGTCTGCTTTTTGAGATAAGACTTTCTTTTATCAGCCATATTCGGTTTCTTTTCAGCTGAATTTTTCTTTTATCAGCCAAACTTGGGCGGGAATCAGCCAAATTTCCTTTTTATCAGCCAAAACTGCACACTTTTCAGCCAAACTTTTCTTTTTCTTATCAAAAGAATTTTCCTTCTTAATAACAGAAAAGCTAGTACTCTTCAGCCGAAAAGTACTAGCTTTTTTAGATTTTAACTAGAAATGATTATTTTGACAGATTCATTTTCATGCTGCTCTAATAACTCTCTAATATCGATATCATCGATAAAAAAATCATCTACATATTTCGTTCCTCTGTAGTAATGCTGCTTGCCTTCAAAGTAAAAAATATCAGCTGTTCCTTCATATGTATAAGTTTTCCCCTTTGCACAAACAATAGTAAGAATGATTTCTTTCCCATTGTAGCCTCTATAATACTGCGATACAGGGATATTATTAATAACTAATACATCTGAACCGATATCTCGTTGAATGACAACGATTCCTTCTAATTCCTTCATTTCTTCTTCCTCAATTATAAATACTAATTAGACTAAAATATATAAAAAATATCTCACAAACATTTTCACTTATTAAAAATCGTATTGGGCTTCCTTTTTCGCTCGTATTTCCGTATATGTCTCTGTTAATACTATTGTATCTTCCACTAATCGCTCAATGCGGAATAACACATCATCATCTATAATTTCTTTGCGCTGAAAATCTTTTTCCTCAATAAATACATATGTTTGAACAATCTGCGCTTTCATATAAGCCAAAATCGGTTTTAACTGCTGTTCTGCAATTAAATAATGTTTAGAAGAACCTGCCGTTACAATTATACTAACTACTTTATCGCGAAACGCATTTTGCGGCAATAAATCAAAAATGTTTTTCAACGTAGCAGGTATAGATGCTTGGAAAACTGGTGTACCTATAATAATCGCATCTGCTTCCATCAATGTCTTGGTGACAAGCCCTGTGTCCCCTTCATATTCTAAATAGTTTCTCCCATCACTAAATTGGATATCATAATCCGCCAAATCGAGTAACGTTATCTCAATATCGGGATAATTATCCGCAATAGCTTTCATTGTGTAATCCATCGCTGTTCTCGTTTTAGATCCGACCTTTGATCCGGATAATCCAACAATTTTCATAATCTTATGCCTCCGATTTTTTTGTGTATTTTCTAATAGCCGGCAAAATTTCCGTCCCAATGATCTCCACATTTTTCATAACATTTTTAAATGGCATACCACCAAAATCAATTTGGGCAATATAGCGTTGATGATTAAACATTTCATGTTGATAAAGAATTTTTTCTATGATTTGCTGTGGACTTCCGATATTCATAATGTTATGCGGATCTACCCCTTGAGCAAAATGCTGTTTTGGGAAGCCAGCACCATTTGTTTTTTTCATGCCTTCATTAATATGTGGGTACATATCTTTTAAAGCTTGCTGAGATGATTCTGCTGCATAGAAGAAGCCTGCTGTAGCCACTGGTAATTCGACTGGATCAAATCCGCTGTTCCGAGCTGCTTCACGATAAGCATCTACTGTTCGTTTGAATACAGATGCTGGACCGCCTAAATGTGCCATAAACATTGGAGCTCCTGCCATTCCAGCTCTGATTGCACTTGCTGGTGTCCCTCCAACAGCACGCCAAATCGGAATAAAACTTTTTTTAGGTCGTGGTAACACTCTGGCATTTCTTAACGGGGCACGGAATTCTCCATTCCAGTTCACTACTTCCTCTTCATTAATTTTCATTAATAATTCAAATTTCTCTTCAAACAATTCTTCATAATTACGAAGATCGTAACCTAACAATTCAAATAAACCGACTCTTGAAGCACGCCCAGCAATAATTTCAGCACGGCCTTTAGAAATTAAATCAATTGTTGCAAAATCCTCATATACCCTGACCGGATCTGATGTACTTATAATAGTAGAAGAACTAGCTATTTTAATATTTTTCGTAGCTTGTGCAATAGCTGATAACACAACTGAATGCGCTTGTGTAACAAAATATTCTTGATGACTCTCTCCAACACTAAAGAAATCAAGTCCTGCTTGATCTGCTAATTTTGCGTATTCGATAATCTCATGTACACGTTCTTCTGCAGAAATTCGTTCCCCTGTTAGTGGGTTTGGTAAATGATCCCCTAATGTATAGATTCCAAACTCTAATCCTTTGCTTGGATCTAATCCGTATTTTTTCAATTTCTTCACCTTTCTTCTATTCAGCATTATTTAAACTATTCTTTAATTCCTCAGGCGATCTCTCCCAATAATCATTGTTAAAATCAACAAGGAACTTTTTTAACGACTGCTTGGAATCGTAATCCATATTGTCTAACGCAAATCTTCGTTTGATAGCTTTATCAAGGCTATTTACATGCTCTGGCATCGCCTTGTAGCCAAAACGTTTTCTACTTCCTTCTTTCATTTTCTTTGCTACCAAGATTTCGCAAGCACCAGCACCAGAATAATAAGCACCCTCTTCGTTTCTGTCCAACGCAATCCAAATAACCCAATATTTATGCGGATCCAAATCTAGTACTTCTTCTTTTGTCACATTCTTAAAAAATACTTTTTGTTCCACTTTACTCCTGCCATGCATAGCACCTATATCAATAAATACTTCCTGGCTTTCTCGATCAATAATGATTGGCGTTACATTCTCTAAGGAGATAGATCCTACACCATAGCCGCCATCACCTTTTGTCGGATCATTTCGCAAAATATTAAATTGTGCATTTTTTTTGGATGAACCTTCCTTTTTATTGTCCATATTTGAGTTTGTTCCTCCTTTTTATACAAGTCCCTTATGCTTTTTTCTTATTTAGACCAACTAGATAAGGTATTTTCGGAAAACTAACTTACCGCTTCAAAATGACTTGTCTTGATTGCTATATTAAGGGGAATGGCGTTTTATGGCAATTATTCTGTTTGTTGTTACTATAAATAAGGATTTTTGTATGCTCATTTAATTTATAGCTTGCCATCTTTAGAGTGTGGCTATGTATGAAGTTTGGATGGAATACAGTGGTCGGTGAATTTTTGAATTCAGGTGTTTATGAACACCAATTTTCCCTCTTGCTGACGAACTTTTGGCTTTCATCCTCTCCATGAACACCACTTTTCCCTCTTGCTGACGGTTTTTCGGCTTTCATCCTCTCCATGAACACCACTTTTTCCTCTTCCTGACGAACTTTTGGCTTTCATCCTCTTCATGAATACCACTTTTTCCTCTGGATGACGGTTTTTCGGCTTTCATCCTCTTCATGAACACCATTTTTCCCTCTTCCTGACGAACTTTTGGCTTTCATTCTCTCCATGAACACCATTTTTCCCTCTTCCTGACGAACTTTTGGCTTTCATTCTCTCCATGAACACCATTTTTCCCTCTTCCTGACGAACTTTTGGCTTTCATTCTCTCCATGAACACCATTTTTCCCTCTTGATGACAGCTTTTTGGCTTTCATCCTCTTCATCAACACCATTTTTCCTCTTGATGACCAGGTTCTTGCTTTCATCCTCTCCATGTCAGCAGGCCCATTATTCTCTTTATATAGAAAGAAGTAAGTTTCTTCCCAAACAGAAGTGCATTTCTTTTTTATCTAAAGAGGACAGTTCTAATGCATCCAATTGGATACATAAGAACCGTCCTCCCTCTGTTTCCTTATGCTGGGTTTACTTCTAATTCTACTTTGATTTTGATATCTTTTCCTACTAGTACGCCGCCTGATTCTAATACCGCGTTCCAAGTAAGTCCAAAGTCTTCACGGTTAATTTTTGCTTCTCCTTCGAAACCGTAAACTTCTACGCCCCATGGGTTTGTGCCTTTTCCACCGTATTCTACGTCAAATGTTACTGGCTTTGTAACACCCTTAATAGTTAAATCACCTGTTACTTTATAGTCATCACCATCTTTTGTAATCGATGTTGATTTAAAATCAATTGTTGGGTATTTTTCTGTGTCGAAGAAATCTGCTGATTTCAAGTGATTATCGCGATCTTCACTATGTGTGTTAATGCTTGCTACGTCAAATTTAAATGCAATGCTAGCTGTTGTTAAATCTGCTAAATCTGCAGCTTCTACGTCTGCTGAGTAAGAATCGAATTGTCCCTTCACTTTTGAAACCATCATATGCTTTACTTCAAATCCTACACTAGAATGTGATTGATCTACTGTCCATTTTGCCATTTTAAAATTCCTCCATTTTCCTCTTATTATTTACTTTGAATTCAAGATATTTATTAAAAAAATTAGTTTCCCTCAATCTTATTGAATATTAAGGCAAACTTATTAGAGATATTCCTATCAAAAATACTTTGAAATAAATTATCTCTAATTAAAGATAATTTTACACACATCTATTTGTTTTGTCTACACTTTTGTGAAATTTTTTTCGGAATTTTTGAAAGAGGAGTTAAATTAAACTAATTCCAAAATATAGACATAATTTCATTAAATATAATTCAATCATCTATTTTAAAAATTCTCCTCAAAAAAAAACCCTTCCGCAACTGCGAAAGGGTCTTTTCAACTATTAATTTTATTAAATCTTTGAATATTTAACTTTTCTAAATACCAGGAATCCAATTCCGGCAGCTAATAATATTGCCCCAGCTACAATCATTGTATACATGTTTGTAGCTGTATTTGGAAGAGCATTTCCATCTGCATTGTTGTTTGTTCCTGGTGTTGCACCTTTATCTCCTGGCGTTTCTCCGTTATCTCCCGGGGTTTCTCCATTATCCCCTGGCGTTCCTCCGTTGTCTCCCGGGGTTTCTCCATTATCCCCTGGCGTTTCTTCATTATCTCCAGGAGTTTCTTCGTTGTCTCCTGGCGTTTCTTCATTATCTCCAGGAGTTTCTTCATTATCTCCAGGAGTTTCTTCGTTGTCTCCTGGCGTTTCTTCATTATCTCCAGGAGTTTCTTCGTTATCACCTGGGATTTCTTCTTCGTCTCCTGGGGTTTCTGGCTCAGCTCCACGTAAATCGACAATTCGGCCTTCAAGGACAGGATTTACCTCTCCACGTAAATCGTCTACCATATAAGAGCGTAATTGTTCCCAGTCAACTTCCCCAATGTCCTGTACCCGACCTTCTGCATACGCATTAGCAAATACTGGATACCCATCACCGCCTTTAGCAGTAAAGTTATTTGTCGTCACAAGGTATCTTTGGTCTGGTTGAATTTCTTGAAATTCCCCATTTATATTTACATACATAGAAACAACTCTGGAACCGGAATCTTTAGTGCTATCATAACTATACTTCATACCAGCTATATGAAGGAAACCTCCATTTTCCGCTGGAGCTTGACTAACACTCTGCTCAAGAATTTGCTTGATTTCTGCACCAGTTAATTCTAACACCACTGGATCGTTTCCAAATGGAAGAACTGCAATGATTTCTCCGATAGTAATTGGACCTTCATTAATTGCTGCTCGAATTCCACCGCCATTTTGAAAGGCAATTACTGTTTTTGGATATTTCTCTTTTGCTTTTGCTAACATGGCATCTGTAACAAGATTACCTAACTCTGTTTCATTAGCACGTACACTTACCGTACTTCCTTCACCTAGACGAGGGTTTGCTAATGTCTTTAGTGCAATTGCTCCTGATTCCTGAGTAGAAAGCTGTGTTATTTTATCTTTATATGGAGCTAATATAGCAGCAGCTTCTGGATCTGCTTCTTTTTGTGAAGCATTTATTAGCTGTCCTTCATGCCCAGAAACAACACCATTCTCATCAAACTCAACCGCTAGTTTTCCCAAATATTGTGCATATTGGTATGCTTGAACGATAAGAGTTGGATCTTTCTCCACACCATTCTCATCTGTTTTAATAACGGTTGGCTCATCTAATTGAGTATGTGAATGTCCACCAACAATTACATCAATTCCATCTACATACTTGGCTAATTGTAAGTCATTTCCGAAATCAGGGTTACTATCATAGCCAATATGAGTTACCGCAATAATTTTGTTAATCCCCATATCTTCAAAGGTCTTAACTGCATTTTCTGCCTTTTTAATATAATCTAAAAATTTTACATTTACCGGACTAGAGATGTTTGCTGTATCTTCTGTTGTCAACCCGAAAATACCAACCTTTTCTCCGTTAATTTCTTTCACTATACCATTGAAAATTTTTCCGTCTTCTGGTGATGCAGAGAATTCATTCTTTTGCAGATCTTTCATAAAATCATCGCCTGAAAAATCAACATTAGCTGCAAGGAATGGAAACTTTGCACCCTTAACAAACTCTGCCAATGATTTGTGACCATTCTCATTAGAACCTAAATCAAATTCGTGATTACCAAAGATCATCCCATCCAAATTCATCATGTTTAATAGAGCTAGGTCTGCTTTTCCACGATATTCATTGAAATAGAGTGTGCCGGAAAAAACATCTCCTGCATTAAATACTAATGCATTAGGATCTTCTGCCCGTACTTCTTTAATAGCAGTAATCATATTTGGCAGTAAATCGGCACGAGCATGCGTATCATTCATGTGCATAATCGTTAACTTAAAATGATTATTACTCTCTTCCGCGTATGTACTAGCTGGTGAAATAACAGATACTAATAGTGCTAATGTTGTTATGATGCTAAAAAGAAATGCAAAATGCCTCTTCCTGTTCATTTAAGCAATTACCCCCTAATTAGTTTCGTTGACTTAAAGCAAATAAAAATCAACTTTTCTCCCTTATTGTAGAAATTCTCTATTAACCTATGATGAAACGGTTGTAAATCTCTGTTAATCTAGCTTATCTACTTATTCATAAATTAAATACTTTCTTGAGATAGGTTCTCAACTTACATCCCGTCATTAAATACCTATAACAGGACAATTGCACCTCCCAACCTTTTTCTATATTACTAGTACCTGTTAAAATCTCATCTTCCATATTCAAGAAAAAAATAAATTTCCTCTTCGCGATTAATGAAACGGTAGAAGCTTTTATCAGGAATCCTATCTTTACAACTAGTATAGAAAAGATTGTTTGTATTTTCTACATTTTTTTCATTTTTTTAAGAAAACAGACGAAAAAAATACCCAAAAAGACGAACATTCAATATATTAAATACTTTTCCTGCCAACTTTAGGACTTAAAAAAGATATCCTCTTATATACTAAAATATTCGCACCTTCCCGAAATAAGTGAGACTTGGACATAAAAGAGAAAGACTTGCTCAAATTTCGATAGATTATTATCTTCTATTTAGATGTTTTTTTGAAAAGTTAAGTTTTTTTTACAAAAAAAAAAACAGGCATCATCTAAATGATACCTGCTTTTTCTCTTAACAAAATGTATCTTTTGACTTTGGTACAGAAAGTCCAAATAATGGACGAAGATACAAGGCAACAAATGTCCCAGCTAATGCTAATATTCCCCACACATAACCGTGAACACTGAATGATGCAATCCCGCCAAAGTAAGCACCTACGTTACATCCAAATGCTAGACGTGAGCCATAGCCCATTAGTAAGCCGCCAATGATGGAAGCAAGCACATTTCCAAGCGTCACTTTTGAAAATTTAAAGAGACCGCCAGCTGCTGATGCCAAAAAGGCTCCAAGGATAACACCGAAGTTTAGAATCGTTGTAGAATCTGCAAAAATAGAAGCTTCTAAAGCTTGAGCATTTGCCCCTTGCCAGAATCCCCAGCTTGCTACATCCATACCAAAAAATTGTGCCACTTTTGAACCCCATAAAGCAAAGGCAGAGGTGATTCCCCATGGTGTACCGCGTGTCATTAAGGTTAAAGCATTAAGTACAGCTAACACGATCGCTGCTGCGAATAATGGCCATGAACCGCGGAAAATACGTTTCCAGCCAGTTGTTGTTGGAAGAGGAGCCATTTTTGGTGCTTTTCTTTTTCTTTCCACAACTAATGTAATCCATGCAATTACACCAAATAGAATAATGGATACAATCCAAGCTCCACCATAGCCAAGACCAGTTGATGTCGCTAATGAAATTGGTGCAAAAGATGGTAAGTCTTCTGTCCAAAACGACAGATGAGCTGCACCAATTGTGGATCCGATAATGAAGAATAGTAATGTTACAAATGCAACAGAACGTCCGCCGCCTACTGCATACAAGGTACCAGAAGCACATCCGCCCCCTAGCTGCATGCCAATCCCAAACATAAAGGCACCAACGACAAGACTAACACCAACCGGTGATACATAGCCAGTAGCTCCTGTTCCAAAAAAGGAAACGCCGTATGCTAAAATTGGAGCAAATAGCGTTACCGCCACTGCTAACATCAGCATATGAGCGCGTAACGCCTGCCCATTTCCTACTGAAGCAAGTCTGCGAAATGCGGATGTAAAACCAAAACGAGCATGAAATAATGTATATCCTAGTAAGAGACCTAAAACTAATAATATCGGCTGCATACTTTTTTGTGTCATTAATAAATAGACTAGTAGAATCGCTGCTACAATGAGTCCACCAATAATTAAAGGCATCTGTGGAGCCTTTAATCCTTTTGGTTGTTCTTTTTGACTCTTTATCTTTTGAGCCGATTGAACATTTACTGAAGTTGCCACTCCAAAACACCCTTTCCCTATTAATATAGTCGGAATTACTTTTATCATCTTAATGGTATTTTCAATTTATGTCAATATAAAATTTCCCTTTTAAAAAGCTATATTAAACTTTGTTAATTAAAAAAATAACATTCCGACTGTAAATACACCCTAATTTTTAGAAATAGACGTTTATTTTTGTTTTACTACTCTCTTTGAATAAGATGTTCTTTTCCCCTATAGAGGGATTCACTCCGTAGGATTTGCGCTAAATCTCTGCCTGTTTTTCTCGCCATCCCACAGAGTCCTCTCGCTTTCACTTCTATACAAAAAATACTTTGTCTTTTAAATATAATCAAATATCTTTTGATAGCCTAAGGATAATACGGATGCAATAATTATACTTATTACAATGGAAAAACTTGAAAAAAAAACAAACTTTCGCAGTGATATTTCATCCTCTTAAAAGCGCTAATTAATGCCTTTATTATATAAAAAACAATAATGAATATAATGGCGGCTGAAAAAAAGCTTTTTAAAAACACTTCCATTACTTTCCTTTATTTCCATATAATTGGCATACCAATTTGATTTATTTCACATAATGCTTTTTGAAGTCAGGATAGATGGAAAATTTTCTCCGCAAATCAATAAGGTTCTTCCCAAATGAGTTTTCTAATATATCACGATGTTTCTCCAATATTTCCATTAAGTATAAATCATGGATCATTACTTCTGTAATCGGCATTACAAGTCCAACATGCATGGTCCAAGCTGCACGGCTTTCTTTTCCCAAGGAAATAATCCCAGCTAATACCTCTTGATCATCTCCACTAAAGACTAGCCATCTACCACCGTATTCCTCCGTAATTTCTTGACTCATATCATGGCGATATATATTAGCAAAATCTGATACTATTTCTCCATATGCAATAATCGTGATTGTTACGCCTCGATTTGCAGCCTGCTCTAATTCCATTTCTAGTTCCTTGAAATCCTCTGCCCATATTTCCATCAGTATCCTTTGTTCAGCAGAAGCAATACATTCTTTTACTTTAACCAATATCTCCTTACTTCCAGTGATGTTCCAGATGTTTTCGCGATCACTTGTTGTATTCTCAAATTTTTCCAATAACATTTCCGCCTGTTCAAAATTCTCTTCTGCTTTTAAGCGGCGATTTCGTATCAATTCTTTCGCTGGTACGGGAATGTATTGTGGTGTATTGCCATAGCTGACAAAAATGTCGCCACGATTGACAAGACTTTCCAGTACTTCGTAAATTTTGGAACGCGGCACTCCTGAATTTTTGGCAACGGCGTAGCCCGTTAAGGGAGATTCCGCTAATAAAGCTAGATAAGCCTTTCCCTCATATTCCGTAAAATTTAAATTTCTTAATGTCTCCAAAGTATTGTCTTTCATAGTCCCTCCGAATAGTTGCTACTTTAGTAACTATTATTTTACCAAAAGCTATTGCTTTATCACAAATCATTCTGCTACTATTTTAAGTAGTTACTTTTGTAGCTACTATTTTGAAAAGTGGTGTTGATGATGGAAAAAGGTATTCATATTTATTATTTAGCATGTATTAGTGCTGTGATATTGTGGAGTGGTTCTTTTATTACAACCAAATTAGCTTACGAAACCTTTGCGCCGATTCAGCTTGGAGCTGGAAGAACACTTATAGCAGCCCTTATCATCTGGATCATTCGCAAAATAACAAATTCAACAGAAAAAATCAGAAACAAGGATCGTAAACGACTTTTTTTAAGTGGTTTATTGGGAATTACCCTTTATTTCACCTTAGAGAATATAGGCGTTCAAATGACTTCTGCTTCTAATGCCGCCTTAATTGTTGCGTCCTTTCCTGCCATTACTGCACTGCTTGAATTTTTCCTTTATCGCTCCAAGCCTTCCTTACAAAAGATTTTAGGAATCTTTCTGGCTATTACAGGTGTTGCTATTTTGACACAAATTAAAGTAGATGGAAGCAATCAATCCTTTTGGGGGAATCTTATTCTTCTAGGGGCTGGAATAGTTTGGGCATGCTACAACTTTGTTACAAAAGATATAACGAGGAAATATTCAGCAATGACCATAACATCCTATCAAATGACTGTAGGAACTTTATGCTTTATACCGTTTTTACTTTGGGAAGATGAAGCGTGGAAAATGCCAAATGTGATCAGCATAACCTCTTTGCTCTTTTTAAGCATTGGCTGCTCCGTTGCTGCCTTTATTTTATATAATTATGGATTAAAAAAACTGTCTGCAAGTGCTTCCGTTTCCTTAATGAATCTTGTTCCTGTACTTGGGATAGTCTTCTCCGTTTTTCTTCTAAAGGAAATCGTTACATTGACCCAGGTTATTGGCGGAGCAATTGTCATTATCGGTGTTATTTTAAGCTCCATTCAAAAAGAGGAATTACCTCAACCGCTGCCATCGGAAGCTTCTGTGGAATAACAGCATGCAAAAAAACCAGAAGCTATCTACTCCTGGTTTTCCTATGTTTACAAATTATTGATTTCCTTTTTTAACCCACTCTGCAACGGTAACAGTACGTTTCGCTTGGTGTTTAACTGCACCTTGAACGTCTTCGATCATTTTTCCATCTTGTCCTACTGTTACACTTGTTCCATAAGGGTTTCCACCTGCACCGAAAAGAACTGGATCTGTATATCCTGGTGCAGCAATAATAGCGCCCCAATGCATCATAGAAGTGTATAAGGATAATAATGTTGCTTCTTGTCCACCATGTGGATTTTGCGCAGAAGTCATGGCACTAACTACTTTGTTTACTGTTTTTCCGTTTGCCCATAGACCGCCTTGTAAATCAATGAATTGCTTCATTTGAGAAGGCATTGTACCAAAACGTGTTGGAACACTAAAAATAATCGCATCTGCCCATTCAATATCTTCCGATGATGCAACTGGTACATCTTTTGTTGCATCCACTGTTGCTTTCCAAGCTTCATTGCTGTCAATAACCGATTGTGGCGCTAATTCTTGTACTTTTACCACTTTCACTTCTGCGCCAGCTTCTTTTGCTCCTTCTGCTGCCCATTGTGCTAGTTGATAGTTTGTTCCACCCATACTATAAAAAATTACTGCTACTTTAACATTTGACATATTTTCCATCTCCTTTGATTTTCCAAATAATTTGTTTAAAAATCCCATAAGTACACCTGCTTTATTTTTTTATTGATCTCTTATAAGAATCACCTCCACTGAAATAGTCTTTTCAATGTTAGCTGTTCTTCTTATTCCCCAATTGTAAAAATTTATGATTGATTTTTCTCTTTTTAATGATTAGTTATTCATTAAGGCCGAATACCATTTAGAAGCTGCTTTTACTTCCTCTGCTGTTAGCTGATGGCCTCTGTTTTCCCAATGCATTTCGACATTCGCATTTGCATTAGCAAGCATTGATTGTAGTTCATTTGATTCTTCTTTTGAACAAATTGGATCATTCGTTCCTGCGGTAATAAATACTCCTTTTCCTGTTAAATCAGGGAGCGTGATTCCTCTTCTTGGAACCATTGGATGATGTAGAATAGCTGCTTTTAATGCATCCTGATAGTGAAATAATAAGCTTGCAGCAATATTGGCACCATTAGAGTAGCCAATTGCCACGATATTGTCTCTATCAAATTCATATTTTTGGGCTGCTTCATCTAGAAATTCATTTAATTCCTTTGTACGAAAAATTAAATCTTCTTCATCAAATACACCTTCTGCTAAACGCTTAAAGAAACGCGGCATGCCGTTCTCTAAAATATTCCCACGGACACTTAGCACTGAAGCTTCATCATCAATCATTCCCGCTAGTGGCAATAAATCTAACTCTGTTCCGCCTGTTCCGTGTAACATCAATAACGTGGGTTTTTTCGGATCTTTTCCCTTATTGAAAATATGTTTCATCCCTTCTCCTCCTCTAAGATTCTAACCTCTACTTTAGGCAAAGCAGCTGTTAACTCATCACGCTTTTCTTCTAACCACTCAGGAAGCATAAGCTTCTCTCCCAGCTGTTCTGCTGGCTCATCCACCGCAAATCCAGGTCCATCAGTAGCTATTTCAAATAGAATGCCGCCTTCTTCATGAAAATATAAGGCTTTAAAATAGTTTCGATCCTTCACTTCCGTTGGATAATACCCTTTTTCTTGAAGCAGCGTTCTCCATTGCTGAAGCTCTGTCTCATCTTTTGCCCGCCAAGCAATATGGTGGACAGTTCCTGCTCCCATGAGACCACGAACAGACGGGGTCAATTTGATATCTATCACATTTCCTATCTGTGCATCTGCAAAGAAACGGAGATACCCTGCATCTTCTCCTACACATTTAAGACCCAATATATGTTCTAATACCTCTGCTGTTTTGTTCGGTTGTGCTGAAAGTAATGTTGCTCCGCCAAAACCTTTAATAGCAGCAGCGGGATAGATCGAACCTAGCTGCCAATTACTTGCTGGTCCTTCGTTTCGTTCCACTAATTCGATTTGCAGGCCATCTGGATCGACAAATTGCAAATATTTTTCGTTAAATCTCGCAGCACTTTCCACTTCTACACCAAAGGAAAGAAGACGATTTTTCCAAAATGCACTGCTACCTTGTGGAATAACATAACTCGTTACACCAACTTGCCCTTGGCCAATTCTACCTTTCAGCTGTTTTTCCCATGGAAAGAAGGTAATAATTGTTCCTGGTTCCCCTGTTTCATTCCCAAAATAGAGATGATATACTTCTGGGCGATCAAAATTAATTGTCTTTTTTACCAATCGTAGACCAAGGACACCTGCATAAAAATCAATATTTCTTTGTGCATCATTTACCATTGCTGAAATATGATGAATTCCTGCTGTTTTTTGCATCTTATCCTCTCCATTTCATGGAACTATTGTGGTCTTACTTTTGTAAACATGTCACCAATTTTTGCATAGTCATTTCCCGCTAATCTGCTGACAGCTGCTAACCCTCTTGGATCAATTCTGCCATTTTCATACAGGGTAGAATCAATGTGATAATGAACCACTCTTCCAATTAGAAAATCACATCCAGGAAGTGCCTCGGTACCTCCCAATTCTAATGAATGTTCCAATACACATTCCATACGAATCTTAGCTTCCTTTATCCCCGGTACAGAGATGGCGCTGCTATCTATCGGTGTTAATCCTGCTAATTCAATCTCACTTTCACTTGGCGCAAGACTTGCTGCCGTTTGATTGATTTTATCAACATTTTGTTCATCTACAATATGAATGACAAATTCCTTTTTGTTTAAAATGTTCCTTGCCGTATCCTTTGGTTTCCCATTGGAACGCTGAATGGATAACGATATCATTGGCGGATTAGATGATACAATATTAAAGTAGCTGAAAGGAGCCCCATTTAAGACACCCTCTTCCGACAAGCTAGTAACAAAGGCAATAGGTCTAGGAATTATGCTTCCAATTAGAAATTTATAATTCTCTCTTTCTGAAACGGTTTTCGGATCAATGGAATGCATCAAATCATCCTTTACAAATTAGTCGAGATTTCTAACATCAATTGGTATTAATCTGCTATTAAGCTGTTCTCTATATTGTTCATATTGACTTGGCAGCATTAATGTCTCCCCTAGTGTTTCTTTAGATTCATCAATGGCAAATCCTGGAGGATCTGTCGCAATTTCAAAGAGGATTTCACCATGCTCTCTAAAATAGATGGCATTAAAATAATTTCGATCCTTAACAACTGTTACATGGTATCCATTTTGCGAGACATGTTTTTGCCAGTCTAATTGGTCAAGATCATCCACTGCTCTAAAAGCAATATGATGAACAGTCCCAACACCCATCTCTCCACTTCTGCCTGTAGTTAATTTTAAATCGATGACATTTCCAATATCGCTAAAGGAACGGAAACGTACATATTCTCCTTCTTCGCCAACTTTTTTAAACCCCATCACTTTTTCTAAAAGTTCTGCTGTTTGTGCAGGTTGTTTCGATAAAAGCGTTGCACCGCCAAATCCTTTAATAGCATTTTTAGGTGTCACCTCACCAAACTGCCAGCTATTATTTTTCCCTTCTGCTCTTTCTACTATTTCTAGCAGTAAGCCATGAGGATCAGAAAAAGCTAAGTATTCCTCTCCAAAACGCTCTGTTTTTGTGAAAGAAATATTAAATTTTGCTAACCTTTTTTCCCAAAATGAAAGAGCTCCTTTAGGCACCACATAAGACGTTACGCCGACTTGCCCGTCTCCAATAACTCCTTGACGCGCTCCCGCCCATGGAAAGAAAGTAATAATCGTTCCTGGATTGCCGCCTTCATCTCCAAAATATAAATGATATGTCCCTGGATCATCAAAATTGACAGTCTGTTTCACTAAACGCAATCCTAATACACCTGCATAAAAGTCAACATTCTCTTGCGGGTGGCCTACGATTGCCGTAATATGGTGAATTCCACTTGTGCTCTTCGTCATTCCCGTTCACTCCTATTCCAATTTTCTAGCAAGCTTTATTTAATTACTATTTGTTATAAGCAGAAAAATCATTTATAGAAATTCTCTATTTTGCTCATTACTACGAATTAAAATATTATTAATTCGAGATATAACCTCAAAAAAAATCACATCTCTTGTGCATGAAGCCCTAATTTTTTGAGCTGTTCAATCAGTATTTCTTTTTCTTTATTGTCTAACCCGCCACATATCTCGTTCATAGCTGCTCTATGCTTTGGAAAGACTTTGTCCATAAGCTCGGTTCCCTCTTCTGTTATTACCACATAGGTTATGCGGCGGTCTTTTGGACAAGGTTTTCTTCTGATTAATTTTTTATTCTCTAATTTATCTACAACATAGGTAATGCTGCTGCTTGCAATCAAAACTTTTTCACCAATCTTTTGAATTGGCTGATCCCCTTTGCTATAAATCAATTCCAGCACAGAAAATTCTGTAGGGTTTAACCCGAGACATTTTATATCTTCTTCTACTCGTTTCTTTATCGATTGCAATGCTCTCGACAACACAACGAATACCTTTAGTGATAAATCTTCTTCATATTTACTTACTTCCTTATTATCCATGATAATCTTCCTTTCAATTATCTTGAATTCGAGATAATTATATAATACTTTATTTGTACATGTCAACTACTTTTCATAAAGTGATATACCAAGCGTGTATTAAAGTGGTGTAATCTACATTTGCTTATATAGTCTTACGAATTTCCATTATGCCCATTTCAAATAGCTTTATAAAGAGCTTTTTGACTAAGTAAATCTATTGCTTGTCTCTGTACTTTGATTGCATGTTTCCCATAAAAGATCAAAAGGAAAAAAATACACAAAAAAGAACCTTAACACTATGTTATAGTTCAGACTGTCGACAAACTCCTAATTCAGTAATTAGGAGTTTGTCTTAGTTTATAAATATAGATTCTTTTAAATAAGAGTTGATTTCCGTTTCAGGGTTCGCATTCCGTGGGGCTCGCGCTAAGCCGCTTCGGCTTAAGGCCTGCAGGGTCTCAAACTGTCTCGCAGATCCCACAGGAGCATTCCTGTGGGATTAGTTTCTGTGGTATTGCACAAAAAAAGATCCTCCTTTATGATGCTTATATTGAGACCAATCAACACAGCGTCAGAAGGAGAATCTATTATGAATAATACCCGTAATCACCGTTTAAATCAAGTGTCTACTTCCACTTTAATCATTGGAATTGACATTGCTAAAAATACACACTATGCATGTGCGGTGGACGATCGAGGGGTTGAGTTAAGTACCTCTTTTTCTATCCACCAGTCTCATCATGGTTTTCATCAATTTTATCTCAAGCTTCAAAATCTAAAGGCAATTCATCAAAAGGATGATTTATTGATTGGATTCGAGCCTACTGGGCACTATTGGATGAATTTAGCTGCTTTTCTTACCCAAAATGATATTCGTTTTGTCATGGTCAATCCTCTACATGTGAATCGTTCCAAGGAGTTGGATGATAACTTACAAACGAAGAATGATAAGAAGGATGCGAGAGTCATTGCTAAACTAATAACCAATGGATACTTTAGTGATCCTCGTCAAATAGAAGGAATAGAAGCAGAGCTTAGAGAAGGTTCCTCTATTCGGTGGAATCTGAAAAAGGACATTTCGAAAGTGAAGAATCGTATCATTCGCTGGACGGATCGTTACTTTCCTGAATTTAAAGTAGCATTTAAAGATTTAGGGCTGAATGCATGTGCCATATTAAAACATACCCCTTTACCAGTAGACTTAATGGAAAAAGAAATCGAGGAGTTAGTCCTTTTATACTTGGAAAAGGAAAAACTAAAGTATCCAGCAAGACCTAAAATAGCACAACTAAAGAGAGTGGCGGTACAATCTATTGGATTAACAGAAGGCTCCAATATGGCTCGTATAGAAATTTACTCTTTAATTACTCAATACGAACTTCTGACAAAGCAATTAGAACAGGTAAATGAAAGTTTAAAGACACTAGCAGAGCAACAAGCGGAATATCATTATTTATTATCAATCCCTGGCATTGGGGAAACTACCGTTATAGATTTACTAGCAGAAGTGGGTTCTCTCAAGCATTATAAACATCCACGCCAACTTATTAAATTAGCGGGATTAACCTTACGAGAGAACTCTTCTGGAAAGATGATTGGACAAAAGCGAATCTCCAAAAGAGGGAGAAGAAAGCTGCGAGCCCTTCTCTATCGTGCTGTCTTGCCTTTGATTAGAAATAATGAAACCTTTTATGATTTATATCAGTATTATATCTCTAGAAAAGAAAACCCTTTGAAGAAGAAAGAAGCATTAGTCGTTCTATGTAATAAAATGTTAAAGATTTTTCATGGACTTTGTCAGCAAGAAGTACTGTTTGATAAGGAGCGAATGAGACAAGATCTCTCTATCCTCCAACCCAAATAAAAATCTATAAGACGGTTATATTCAAAAAGATGACAGGAAAGCTGGCTTTTAGAGAGACTTACGACTTAGAGTCCATACAGGAGCATGATGCCAGCCTCTGCCTTATGATGAGACCAAACGAAGGAATGTAAGCGCGCGACGCTAAGAGACATGGGAGGGTACGTCCTCATAAGAAGAGTAGAGATACCGGATGCATCTAATAGTGTATATTTGTCAATAAATCCCTATTGGCTCTAGCGTCGCGTCCACTTACTTACCAAATATTATAATTAATGGAATAGTTAGTTAAAATATGATTCAAAGAGTTTTCCTAAAAAAATATTGGACTAAAAAAATAACGCTGTAAACGTTGGTATATCAACTTTCCTCGAGGGAGTCTCACCCCTTCCACTCCAATCAATGCATAATAATTCCATTTGCATTTCCTAAATTCCTTTTGTCAACAAGCTGCACTTTGTTATAGTTCTTTTCTGTTTACTAATTGCATATTTTATTGGTTGAGCTTATAACAGAAAAATGATGTAAAGCATCCCTTTTCCAGATAAAGGATAATTTATTGGATTAGAGTCGAAATAGTTATATGCTTTTCTCTTACTCTATTACATATCTATTTTAAACCAACTAAAATAAAACACTGATCATCATTATTAAATTTCTCCTCTCCTTCATTTTGAAGAGATTGCAAGACTTTTTCTTTTAACCCTATCAATGGTTCAGTTGAATGCTCCATTAACAAGGAACCTAGCCGATGGAAGCCAAGAGGTTCTGAGACGCCATCGGTGTATAAAAGAATTCTGCTGCCTATATCATAATGAAATGTTTCTATTTCATACTGTATCCCCTCAAATGTCCCTAGTGGAGGCGCAGTTGCTCGAAGTTCTGACTGACTCCCTGCAGAATTCTGAAAGATAGCTGGTGGATGTCCACAATTCGTATACTCTATCGTTTTTTTATCGGTATCAATTACAAGATAAATAGCCGTACAATAATGCCAGGATTCTTGATTGTGATGAAATAAAGTATGTAAATGATCATCTAATTCTTTTATCACTTCGTTAGTAGCAGTTCCTTTTGGAATCAACCTTTGGAATAAAGATTGCAGAGACATAGTTATTAGTGCTGATGAAATACCGTGTCCCATTACATCTAATAGAATAATTCCATATCGATGATTATTTATTTTATAACAGCCATAAATATCCCCTGATAATTCCTTCGATGCAGAATAAAAGGATTCCATTTCGATGTGATCGGCAGATATTATTTCAGGAAGTGATCTTTCTTGTATTTTCTTTGCTAGATTCAATTCTCTATGTGTATCTTTTTTAAATTGTTCATTCTGCTTATTCACTTCTAAAAGTTTCTTCTGATTTTCTTCCAAATTATGAAGGGCTTTCTCCAATTTTACATTAACAATGCTTATTTCCTTTAATGCATCCTCCGTAATTTTTTTGGACATAATTAACTGGTTTTCGTATTCATTTCTTCTCTGTATAGGGATAATTACACAAGTTATAATTTGACTATTCTTATCTTGGCTGAGTGATGCGTTAATCAGAACGGGTATTTCTTCTCCATTCCTATTAGTAAAAGAGAGATACATTTCTTCTACTTGATGCTGAACAGTTACCAAGGGAAAGAAATAAAGTTGCATAAATACCTGTGAAGGCTTAGGAAGAATGATATTGATGTGATGTCCAATTAATTGATCTAAACGATAACCAAGTAATTGAACTAATGTATCATTAATAGATAATAGAATACCCTCTTTCGAAAGCGTAATAAAACCACAAGGAGCTTTGTTTAATTGCTCATTCATAAGACGGGATCAACAACTTTACTAGGAACTTCTCCCAAATATTCTCGAATTAATTGAATCGTCTCTTCTGGATGACTCATATGCGGGCAGTGTCCAGTTGCTTTCATGTATGTCAGCCTACTTTTCGGAACATGTTGACTCAAATACTCACCTACTATAGTTGGAGCAATTATATCTTCAGAGCATTGCATAATCAGAGAGGGCACGGTAACTTTTGGCAATTCTTCCCGGCTATCCGCAAAGAAACAAGCCTCTGCAAATTTACGAGCAATTACGGGATCAGTAGAACAAAAGCGATTTTCCAACTCCTTTGCAACATCTGGCCGACCAGGATTATTGGTAACGGTTGAAGCAAAAATAGTTGCCCAGCCAATATAATTTTTATCCATCATATCAATTAAGCCTATTAGATCTTCTTTTTCAAAACCTCCAAAATAATCAGGAAGATCATTAAGATAACAAGGAGAAGGACCGACCATAATAAGATGGGAAAAATATTCCGGATGTTGCAGGGATGCTAATAAACCAATCATTCCTGAAACGGAATGACCAACAAATATTGCATTTTTAAGATTTAAGGCTGAACAAACATCTAACAAATCTTGAACATAACCGGAAAGATCGCTGTATTTATCCGAATCAAATGCCTTTATATCTGATTTTCCCATCCCAACATAATCAAATAAAACAATTTGCTTATCGCTTTCAAACGACTCTGATACAGATTTCCACACCGTTTGATCACATCCAAAACCTGGTGCGAAAATCATCGCTTGATCTCCATTTCCTAGAACATTGACATTATTTCGGTTCAGGATACTAGGATTCATAACAACGCTCCTTTCTTATCCTATCAATTAATTATAAAAAATTTTCAAGCCCTACTCTTTCTAATAAACCATTCATTCAACATTTTTATCCAAACATTACCAACCGATTCCCCATACAGTAAAACGGATAAACAATTAATGGACTCCAAAAAGTCACTTTGGTATTATAAATAACGTCCTTTAAATTAATTATATTCTTTATTTTATCACTGATTCAAAATAAAGAAAGTATACCCACTTAGTTCTAAAAGTTGGTAAAAGAACGAGAAGGAAAAACCGCCTTTTGTTCAAAGCCGATACCCATCTCTAGAATTAGTCATCTAACATAACACTATTGGGGAAGTCACAAACAATTATATATTGAGCTTGAGGGAGCATTTCTGAAGATTCTTTTTGAATGAAGGAAAACAACGAAAGATAACCGCTAGTATGATAGCTGGAACACTTATAAAATAAGGAAGAGAAAAAAAGTTTCTGCTGGAGCTAGAGTATTCCCCTTCATGCTGAGGAGAGCAGGAGAGCTTAAGTTCAAGAAAATAATATTATAATTAAAAGAAAAACAGGTGAATCTTACTCGCCTGTTTTTCTTCTTATATTCTCACGGTTAAGAACGTTTTTGTTTCTTTCTAGAAGAATCTGCCTTTGTTTTTCCTGTTTCCTTTGAAGTTGTTCCTTGACCTTCTGGCTGGCTAGAACCTAAACCAATTGTGGATGGATCTGCTTTTCTGTTTGTCATTCTATTCACCTCCACAGATTAGTTCTCCATGAATAAATGAAGTTATGTGAATCGTTGTAAAGAATGAAAAATATTCATTGTAACTTTAAATGCTGTTCTTCGTATTACTTTATATAAGGATAAAGCAAACAACCGCAGTATAGAAAGAAAACTTCTATCAGTGATAACCACTGATGGATCGACCTTCAAGGATACATCCCATCCCTAACTGACAGATTTTCCGGAGTTTGAGCTGGGCCAAGTAATAAGAGAAAGGAGGAACGACTGTCATGAACAATCAGACAAACACTAATTCAATTATATCGTTAACATTTGGTATTTTATCGGTATTAATTCCCTTCATTGGTCTTATCTTAGGAATTATCAGCATTATTTTTTCAAGAAAAGCAGTAAATGAAATCAATAAAACGGACGAAAATGGGAGAGGCTTTGCGACAGCAGGCTTAATATGGGGCATAGCGGGAATAATTCTCCAACTGTTAGTACTGTTAGGGATTATTGCGTTTTTTTCACTGGCCACTTTTGGATAAACTATATGTTTTTGTGAGGCTCCCCCTTTATGGAGAGCCTTTTTTGCATATACGAATCATATCTATGTTGCGTCGGACAGTACCTATGACATTTTACTAACAACTTTTTAAAAGCGTTTCTGCCCTTTCCATTATTTAAAAATATATTTCTAGAAAATAACCGTAATTCTAGTTCCTTCCCCTAACTTGCTATCTACAAATATCTTTCCGCCATGTGCTTCGACAATCTGCTTAGCAATAGCTAATCCTAAGCCACTTCCTTTATGTGCTTCTCCTGTATTTGTTCCACGATAGTAGCGAGAAAATAAATCCTCTAGTTCTCCTTCTTCAATGCCATTGCCGTTATCCTCTATCCATACTTTAATCGTTTCTTTTTCTTGACCAATAAACACTTGAATATAGGTATCGGGCGGATTATGAACGATGGCATTATAAATTAAATTCATTAACGCACGTTGTATCAAGGTTTTATCACAGCTAAATAAAACTTGCTCGGTTTCCGTTGAAAAATCAAGATTCGTTTCCTCGTATAAAGGATGATTCAAAATTTGAATAATGGACTCCCTTACGATCTCCACCAAATTTGCTTCTGACTTTTTCAAGAGAAAGACATTGCCTTTTAATTTATAGGTTAGGTTCAAATCATCGATTAAATGCTCAATATAGGCTGATTTATTTAAGATAATATCCACATATCGATTCTTTTCTTTAGCATCTAACTCGTAGTCTTGCAGCAGTTCCGAATAACCTTTAATGGAGGAAAGTGGTGTTTTTATATCATGAGTAATATTCGTAATCCATTCTTCTCTCATCTTTTCTAATTTTCTGCGCTCTGCTTCATTAGATTGAAGTGTATCCGATAATTCATTTAAATTCTCAAATACTGTTTTATAAACACCCTTCACCTGATCTCTTCTCCAAAAGTCCCCTCTCGCAAGCTTTTTAATCCCCTCAATAAGCTGAACAATCGGCTTTGCCAGCCTTCTACTAAAAAAGTAGCCAAATATTAAAGCAATTAACGTTACAACAATTACAATGGAAACAATCACGAGCAAAACATCTCGCAGTAGTGTTTCTGTCCGATAATTGATATAAGCCTTTCCAATAACTTTCTCTGGATACCCCATAATATAGCTCAAATGACGATTTCCTTTTTCTAGCATCCCAACATATATAGTGGAGTTTTCTAGTGCTCCCGTAAATTTATGATAGCGGATTATTTCAGCAGGCGTATAATGGGTAGGCACTTTTTCCGGTTTAAACTTACTGTATATCTCCGTTCCGTTTTCATCTAAAACTTGAATCCAAATTTGTCCCTCTTCGAGATCATCCAGCTTGTTCTTTGCAATAGAAACTTGATCATTTTCATATCGAATATTGTCTACAAAATCCAGTGTATAATAAGTCGGGTTCTGATAGGGGAATATACGTTCCTTTCCCAAATAGCTACTATAGAAGAAAAATACATTAAACAAAAGAAAAACAAAAATGGAAAGCAATAAACTTAATATCATAAAAAAGAGAAACTGCGTTGTAATCTTCCACTTCATCCTTCATTTCCTCTAACTTGCAGCTTATAGCCTAGTCCTTTAACTGTTTTTATCCATTTTGGATTACTAGGATCCTCTTCAATTTTTTCGCGAAGGCGGCGAATATGGACCATAATAGTATTATCTAAACCAATGAAATCTTCTCCCCACACAGCTTCACAGATTTTATTTTTACTAAAAATCTGATTCGGATGTTTGGCCAAATAAACTAATAATTGCAGCTCTTTCGCTTTTAGCGGTATGGAGTTCTCTCCTTTTTTCACTTCTCCAGTATTCGGTGAAATGATGATATCCCCAAACGTAATCTGTTCATCTATATTTTGGCTTTGAATCATATATTGACTTCTTCGGAGTTGAGCCTTAATCCGAAACACTAATTCTTTTGTGCTGAAAGGCTTTGTTACATAATCATCGCCACCTATTCCAAGTCCGAGCAATTTATCAATTTCCTCTGATTTTGCTGATAAAAAAATAATTGGCGCAAAGGTTATCTTACGCATCTTTTGACATACCTCATAGCCTTCCATATCAGGAAGCATAATATCGAGGATAATAATGTCTGGATTAAACGTTTCACTCAGCCTAATTCCCTTTTCACCGGTCGCTGCTTTTTCGATTCGCTTAAAGCCTTCCTTTCGCAATACGGTTTCTAGTAAATTTAAAATATCGACTTCATCATCAACTAATAGTATTTTCTTTTCTGTTAATCCTGTTAATGACATATTATATCCCTTTCTTTTCCACTTCTATATTGCTATAGTACATCTTTTGCCCGAAATCGTAAAAGGCCAATAATAATTGCAAAAAGAAAGATACTTATCGATATAACAAGCATGCTTGTATTTTTTCCACCTACTTCAAATACATCAGTCATCGAAGCAACAATTGGATAATCCCACGGATAAAAAATCCAATACTTCTCTGAATTAGCAACAAACATGGAAGGAAAAGCAAGTCCCGCTCCAATCGCTATAGGTACAGCAAAATGAGTGAAACGATAGCTTAAATAAAAAACAATCCCGATTATCGCGAATGATGAAAGCAATAATAAAGCAAATCTTTTTGCTAACCATAACAATGGAACTGCTTCTAACCCCAGAAAATTAGCTGCTAAAATAATTCCCGCAAACAGTAAAACTAAGCTATAGAAAATAATTCCGCCCCCAATAACAAGCTTTGCTAAATATACTTTCACTCTGTGTACTGGTAATGTCAGATAGTACTTCCAACTATTATTACTATGCTCCATTCTTGACATCATCACGAGAACAAGGGTGATAATAAGCGGGAAAATAATCCAGCTGTAAACAGTAGCAGTCCCTTGAAATAAAAAGTCTTTAAAAACATTCCCCTCCCCTTCTGCATGGCCAGATTTGGCAGAATCCCAGCCTTGATAAAGAGCAAGAAAAGTAAAAATCGTAGTTGCTAATAAAATTTTTGACCGCTTTAATTTATATAATTCTACTTTTAATAATGTAAACATTGTTTTCCCCTCCTACAGAACATCTTTTCTTATAAATTGCCATATTCCAAAACATAAAAATAACAACGTAAAAACGAGAGAATAAGGCAAAAACTCTGCTAATTCCTTATTGACCAGTCCATCTGTAACGTAAGGATACGTATAGGGAAAGAACTTTCCTGCTTCTGGATATTGAAACTTGACAATACCGGATACAATGACTCCAGCAAATCCAATCGCAATAGGAATGATCGTATTCTTAAAATAAGAGCTTAACCAATTATGCAAACTAGCAACAGCTAATATCATCACGATTTGTTTCCCCGCATAAACAAGATAATTGCTCCATTCCACCGCTTCAGGAAAATCCATCATATATCCTACTAAAATAAGGCCGAGCACATTTAGGATTATAAGAGCTATACAGCACAAAAGGCCTGCTAAAAACTTAGAAAAATATACAGTTTCTCGTTTGATAGGTAAGCTAAGAATTTGCTTCCAATTATTTTGGCTTTCTTCCACTTGAAAGATTAAGGAGTAAATGATGCCGATAAACATCGGTAAAAACATGCCCCACCCAAGAACACTATGATTTTCTAACAAAAGAATATCCCATGAATTATAACCAGGACTTGCTGTATCGCGTAAATAGTCATAGCGCTCATTAATATCTAAGAACATCGCCAATGTCGTTCCAGTAGGAATAACTAGTAAAAATAACCACAACCAGCCTTTTTTCTGCTTGTAGCTCTCTAACAAAATCAAGGTTGCAAGTTTCATAACACTGACTCCTTCCCTGTAATAGATAGAAATATTTCCTCTAAGGAGTTCTTTTTCATCATTAATTGATGTACATCATACCCATTCATAATCAGCTCTCGATTTACTTTCGCTGCCTGGTAGTTTGGTTCAAGGTATAAATAGTTCGTATCAGCTTCGAAAGATATCCCAGCATTTTTTAAATAAGCTTCTACCTCTGCCCTCGGCTCCGCCTCTAGTTGAATGACCTCCTTTTGTTTCTCTCGTAAATCATTCATTGAACCTTGAAATAGTAATCTTCCTTTGTTAATAATCCCAACATGGGTTGCCATTAGTTCTATTTCGCTTAAAATATGGCTGGATATCAAAATCGTAATGCCATAATCCTTTGGCAAACTTTTAATTAGTTCCCGAATTTCGATAATGCCAGAGGGGTCCAATCCATTTGTCGGTTCATCAAGAATCAGTAATTCTGGTTTTCCTAACAGAGCTTGAGCTATTCCTAACCGTTGTTTCATGCCCAAAGAAAACTTTTTTACTGCTTTGTTACGAACTTCTGTTAATTTTACAATTTCTAAAACACGCTCTATTTCCTTTTTTTCTGCACCTAAAATTTTTCGCGTTACTTCTAAATTTTCATAAGCAGTTAAATGACCATAATAGGAAGGTGTTTCTACCATGGAGCCAATGCGGCTTAGAATAGCGATGCGGTCATCCTTAATCGACTTATTAAATACCTTCACCTCTCCTTTTGTTTCTTTAATAAGTCCGAGCAGCATTCGAATCGTCGTCGACTTTCCAGCACCATTTGGTCCGAGAAATCCATAAATCCCTCCCTTTGGAACTAATAGGTTTACCTGATCAACGGCTAAAAACTTTCCAAATTTCTTCGTTAAATTGCTTGTTTCAATAATATAATCTGACATAACTTTCTCCTCCATTTCTTTTCTTCCATTTATTCTAGCCGCTCCATCTTAACTGTTCGTTTTCCATACCTTAACTGAACCTTAAAAAACTATAATTTTTCACCTGCACATAAATAGAACAAAAAATACAGTCTTTAAATTAAAGTTATTTTTTCATATAGTTATCACACGGGAATGCAACAGAAAAGGAGTAGTATAGATGAAAATAGAAGAACCAAAGATACCTGCGAACCTACCATCAAGAAATTTTCACGATATATTGTACGAGGAAGAATTAGAGTTAGAAGGATGCGAAGTGCATCACTCCATGTTTGAAGAAGAAGCATTAAATAAAGTACGGTTATCGAAAATGGTGCTGAAGAATTGTAAGTTTATGCATACTGATTTTTCCGGCATGGAATTAACAGACGTTATTTTTGAAAACTGTGATTTCTCTAATGCGAAGCTCAATAGTTCTTCCATTCACAAATGCCAATTTACTAACTGCAAATTATTGGGGGTAGATTTTACAGACTCACGTTTAAGAAATGTGCAGTTTACTGATTCCTTATTGAGGCTAGCCGCTTTTGGAAGCTCCAAACTAGAGAAAGTTAGATTCCAAGACTCACCTGTTGAATCTGCTGATTTTTATGACTGTCTCTTTAAAAAGATTGAATTTAAGAAATGTACGATGGATGGAGCAAATTTTGAAAGAACTTCCCTTAACGGTGTTGATATTAGTACATCTACCTTCCAATCATTGCTTGTATCTCCAACAGATTTAAAAGGGTGTAAAGTTTCTACCTATCAAGCCATCCAATTTTCCGCTTTATTGGGCTTGGAAATTGTTGATTGATTGCATAAAAAAGCTCTGGCTAGCTGAAATATGACGATTTGCTAGAGCTTTTTCTGTTTATCCCCAAACCTTCACATAATTCTTTCCTTTTTCACCATACTGATAGTCCTAATACACCTTTCTCTGATTTTCTTTCCTTTAAAAATCGAGATTGATTACTACTTCGCTCATCTTGATTTTCAAAGTCAGCATCCACCATTCGCACTCATTTAAGGGTTTGTTTGATTGCATTTCTCCCATCATTTTCTCCAAATTCTCTGGAAGTTCGATGGGATCTTCTACTAGCTTTTCTTCTTCCCTTTCAAAAGGTTCTAAGGGCTTTATTCCAGAAAGCAATGTGATTTATTTAAAGGACACCCAATTTGTCTATTTATCGCCAAAAAAGTTTTCTTTATGATATATGTGGTAATTTAGTAGAGGACACTAAATTAACGCCTGTTTCATACTCAACATAGATGAACGTTTTTCATAGAATGATGCTTTATGTAGACAGCCACTACAGTCAAGATTGCACATTGAAAGTCGCAGCAAAGCATCTGCAATATGATTATGCTTATCTTTCCAAACTGTTTGTTCATATAACAAATATGACCTTTACCGAATACTTGACCCAGTATCAAATATCACAGGCGTGTTATCAGTTAAAAAATAGGCAGCTGCCGATTGGCAAAATTGCCATAACTGTGGGTTACAATAATTTGCGATCCTTTCATCGCCATTTTAAAAAGATTACTCGCATTTCGCCTAGAAAATAGCGAGAACTCTCGTAAGATGTATAGAAAGCCGATATTATGTCCATTTTATAGATACAATGCTTAAAGGTGGGATTTCCATGGAAAACGCCTCCAAGAGATTGCAAATATTGATAGGCGACACGTTACAAATACTTGATCATATGAAAGTAGATGCTGACAAAGATCCTTTGCTTCAGCAAGTAAAGAATGATTTACAAGAACAGAAGAACAAAATGGATAACTTTCCAAAATTAGACGAAGAAATCATCAACACAGCCATTTCGATGACACAAAGTCTTGATAGAATAAACAATATGGTTCAACAATTGGAAGCTAGCTTAATGGAGGACTATCAAGCATCAACAGGGGGCATTGATGAATATCAGCATATGTCTATTGATGAGCAAAGAGAACAGCCTGAAAGCTATCATGATAAAATTGATTACATGAGTGCTGTAAAAATCCGCGAAAATATAAATCGAATGAATGAAGTACTACTCAGCATAAGATCTTAATAATATTTAAGTAAAGGGGAGGGGAGATTCCATGCCTTTCGTTATAACTTCACCATGTATGCATGAACAAGCAGGAGATTGTGTAGATGTTTGTCCTGTTGATTGTATCGCAAAGGGAGAAGATCAATTTTATATTGATCCTGATATTTGTATTGACTGTGGTGCATGTGAAGCAGTATGTCCAGTTTCCGCCATTTATCACGAAGAAGAGGTACCACCAGAAGAACAGCCTTATATCCAGAAGGCTATCGATTTTTACAAATCATATGAAGGATAACGAAAAACAAATCAACTTTATTTTTGTTGATTTGTTTTTTATTCTTTTCTTCGTGTTAGGAAAAGTATTGATTGATGCCTTATGCTATCCTTTCCAAAGTATTAAAAACCTTGCCAGAAATCTTCTGACAAGGTTCTTCATTACATCTTAATTTGAGGTCAAGCACCTATCTAACGAGATTAAAGAGATTAAGCTCCCTCTTTCTCCACGTTAGCATCTATATCTTCTTTTAATTTATTTACTTTATCTTCAATTTCAGCTGGAATATACTTCGTTTTATTCAAATATGTTTTACTTAATGTATAATCAGGAACTGCCTTAAAGGCATTTGCTAAAAAGTAAAAATTCACTTGGGCATCACTGCCAAGACCGATTGTTTCATCAATGATTGTTTGATATTCGCCTTTTTCCAATAAAGCAATAAATTTCTTATCTTCATCTGTTAATTCTTTTGCTTTTGTTTCTTGTTTTGCATTCGTTTGTTCTTTTACTGGTTGCTCTTTTTTCTCTTCCGCTGAATTCCCGCATCCTGCAAGCAAGAATAGGAACGCGGCCATAAATAGAGAAAGATATTTCATTTGAATCTCTCCTTATATTCATATAATATAATTACTATTCTATAAACTGTTAGTAGTATATAGCCTATATAAACACTTGGACAAAAATAATGTCCTCACAGTTCTTAGACTGTTGTGTATTATTAGAAAACTTAGAATATTATTTAAAATTACTTAATAATAGATTCTAAACTCTCCTACGAAGATGCTTGACTGGAACATTCTAACACATGATTTTCATTATATCAATATATTAAGATTTGTTTATTAATTCTAAAAAATCTATCATTTTTGATAATCATATCGCTCTTCCTTTTCTAAAATAGTCTAAAAAAACAGTGCTGAATCCCAAAAGGGACAGCACTGTTTATCTAGGCATAAATTATAACTCTTCGCCATTTGTCGCAATAACATTTTTGTACCAATCGAATGATTTTTTCTTTGTTCTCTTTAATGTTCCATTGCCATAATCGTCTTGGTCTACATAGATAAAGCCATATCGTTTAGACATTTCAGAGGTGCTGGCAGAAATAAGATCAATACAGCCCCAGCTTGTGTAGCCAATGAGATCTACCCCCTCTTTAATTGCTTCTTTCATCTGCTCAATATGTGCCCGCATATATTCAATACGGTAATCATCATTAATAGAACCATCTTCTTCTACTTTATCATGCGCACCTAATCCATTTTCAACGATAAATAAAGGTACTTGATAACGATCATACATTTTCTTTAGCGTAATACGCAATCCTTTCGGGTCGATTTGCCAGCCCCAATCAGATGATTCTAAGTATGGATTTTTCACTCCAGAGAAGAAGTTACCTTTTTCTTTTTTCTTATCTGGTGCTCCACTTGCCACCATAGACATATAATAGCTAAAAGATAGGAAATCAACAGTATGTTGTAAAAGCAGCTCTTCATCCCCTGGAAGCATTTCAATCTGAATATTATTTTCCTCAAAGTAGTTCAGCATAAAGCTTGGATAGTATCCGCGCACTTGAACATCTGTGAAAAATAAATTCTTCTGATCCTCTTCTAATGCTGCTAATACATCATCTGGATTACATGTTTCCGGATATACTTCCATACGTGCCAGCATACAGCCAATCTGTGCTTCAGGAATAATCTCATGACATGCCTTCACTGCTCTAGAGCTTGCCACAAATTGATGATGTAAAGCTTGATAAATAGCTTGTTCTTTATTCTCTACCTCATCAATTAAAATACCACTACCAATGTAAGGGGATAGCGTTGAGATATTAATTTCATTAAACGTTAACCAGTACTTCACCTTGTCCTTATAGCGATTAAAGACAGTTTCAGCATAATGAACAAAGAAATCTACTAATTGTCTATCTACCCAGCCATTATATTTTTGAACAAGGTTTAGTGGGATTTCATAATGGGACAGCGTCACTAATGGCTCAATTCCATATTTAGCCAACTCATCAAATACTCGATCATAAAAAGCTAAGCCCTCTTCATTTGGCACCAAGTCATCCCCGTTCGGGAAAATACGCGGCCAAGAAATAGACAGACGGAATGTTTTGAAGCCCATCTCTGCAAAAAGAGCAATATCTTCTTTATAGCGATGATAAAAATCAATCCCGCGACGTTTCGGAAAATTGTCGCCGCCTTTGCCAGCTAATAGTGCTTCTAATTCTGCTTTGCTTTTCACATCCATCTCGATATCATCGCCACGTTCTTCCTTTGGAACGAATGTGACCATATCAAAGATCGATAATCCCTTTCCGCCTTCATTATACGCACCTTCTAATTGATTGGCAGCTGTAGCTCCCCCCCATAAAAAACCTTCAGGAAATCCGTTTTTCTTCATTATATGTTTCCTCCCTTTTCTAATCTCTACCTATAATGATACGCTTACAAAAAAGAAAAAACTGGTCTCTTTCAGACCAGTTAAAAAGAAGGATATCGTTTTTGATAGTGATAGATAAGAATATCAAACAAACGTAATAAGGTATAACTACTCACAGCACTATTATCAATTTTTCCACATTGTATTATCTCATCAAATATTTGTTGGTGCTTCTCAGGATCTGAAAAAGTAATTAGTAATTTCTTTCCATTTGCCGCCTTAATTTTTTCTTTGATTGCTAACGCTTCTGTCAGGATGTTTCCTTCAATGGAAATCGTAATAATCATATCTTCTTCTGTCAAATGAGATACTGTTTCCAATTGTTTAAAAAAATTCGTATTGCATTCACATAGCTTTCCAAGCAGAAATAATTGCTTTTGAAGCTCCATCGCTTGAATCTGATGTTTTTCAAATCCTAGTATGACAATTCTTTTAGACTCATGAATCTTTTTTATGATACGGTCTAGTTGTTCCTTAGAAATCCCTTCCATCATCTCGATATTTTCCTTTAGTTTTAATTCAAATGTTTCTGTAGTTAAGCTCTTTTCCCTTTCCTCATACATTCCCCCTTGATAAGCTACACTGCTGCGGAGATTCGAAAAGTTGCGGAAACCAATGCGCTTACAGAAACGATTAATCGTAGATGGGGCTACATTACATACTTCTGCAGCCATTTCTAAAGAATAGCCTTCTATATGATGAATATTTTCCAGGAAACTATTGGCGATGGAATAGTTAATATCCTTTTCTAAAGAATTATTTATATATGCTAAAAGTGTATAAATTAATTGTTCCAAAATTTCCACCTCATGATGAGAGTATCATATTTTTTTAAGAATGGTTAGGGATTTGAAAGAATGATGAGTAAATGTTAGATTCCCACCTTTCAATAAAAGTTCAAAATAATTTATTTTATGTATATTTTATGAATATTCTTTTTCTATTATTTACTTTTTTTTCTAATTATTCTATATTTGCATTAATATACTAGAAGGGAGGAAATTTTAAATGAAGAAAAAAAACTTTGAGATACCTACTCGTTCTAAAAACTGTAATGGAATTAATTGCGGTTAAATTTATTGACCTTTTTGAAGATTCCCTCACAATTTTTTAGAAATCGTGAGGGAGTTTTACTAATTTATCAGATATATAGATAATTCGCCCCTAATCTAAATTATTATTTCAACTGTAATTTAAGGAGGAAATATTAATGTTTATCTCCAAATATAACATTTATATTAATGAAGATAATCGCATACTTTTTGATTTATTAACTTTTGATATATATGAGTTAAATGAAGAATTTTATAATGGTTTCATTAAACTCTATAAAGGTGAAGCTTTGAAACTTTGCCAGATATTGAAAAATATATTCAGCATAGGAATCCTGTTAATAGTATATTTGATAAATTTACTCCTCGCATTGATAATATTAAGCTTAATGTTTCGCATGGCTGTAATTTGAGATGTTCATATTGTTATGCTGGGCAAGGGAATTATGGTGATAATAGATTATTTATGAAGGAAATAATTGCTGATCGAGTAACAGAATTGATAGATAACTATATTACCAATATTAAATCAATTACCTTTTTTGGAGGAGAACCTACTCTTAATCCTAAGATGATTAAATATTTCTGTGAGAAATATCCTCATCTAACTTTTATGATGCAGACTAATGGCACAAATTTATTAAATCCAACTATTATGAATTTAATCTTAAAGTATAATTTTAAAGTTACTGTCAGTATAGATGGACCAAAAGAAATTCATGATAAGTATAGAAGAGATATTAAAAATAATCCAACGTATGAAAAAATACTAGATAATGTAAAAAAAATCCAAATGACAAATCCTGATAAAATTCTTTCCATTCAAGCAACTTATTCTCCTTCTACTAATCAGCTTTATTCAAAAAAAGAAATTGCTAAACAAATCTATCGTGACTTTGGTATACCAAATATAGCAGTTAATGATGTATGGGAAGTAGGAACGTCTAAATATGTTTATAATATAGTTAGAGAAGAAATTGAAGAAGACTTTGAAGAGTTTCTAAATGAACAATCTTATTTTATGAGAACTAACACTTCTGATATATTATCTTATTTCTTTTCGAAAGAAATAGATTGGTTTCACTTTTGTGAAGCTGGTTTAGAGTTACTATCTATCGATCCAAATGGAAACATTTGGCCATGCCATTTATTTGTTAATACTTCTGAAAAAATCACCAATATAGTTAACGCAGATATAAATTATGTCTGGAAAAGAATTATGAGTTATCCTGAAATATTTCATTCCAAAATGAAAGAACGAAAAGAGTGTGAGTTATGTATTGCTCGCTTCAGATGTGTCATATGTAAAAGAACTAATGAAAATCCATATCAAGAGATTAGTTGTAAGAGTAAAAGGGAAGAAACAAAAATTGTTTTCGATTTAATCGCAAAACACCATGATAGAATAGAGGATATCGTTTCTAAATTAGATAGAATTCATAATATTATTTAATTTTCCTTTAACACCAAAATTCTTTTGTAAAGAATCAACTTAAAAGAAGGTGACTACTTGTCTAAAAATATAAATAAAAAATGGTTAATTATTTTTATCTTTTTACTACCATTTGCAGCATTTGAAAATACCTTTAAAGCATTTGTTTTTAAAGAAGTTTTCGATTATTTTGAAGCCGCAAATAAACTTCCTCTTGTAAATTTAATTATCTTTACTATTGGTGGTTATTTCTTGATTATGATTAGTCAAACATTATATAACTTTACTGTACATCAGATAATTTTTATGAAGATTTCAGCCTTAAAACAAAAAATTTTTAAAGTTTTTATTTATTCAGATAATTTACTCCAAGAGAAGAATACTGCATCTTATGTTTCATTCTTATTAAATGATTTAAAATTAATTCAAACCAACTATTATGACTCCTTATTAAAAATTATTCTAAACCTAATAATTTTTTTCATATCTATTAGTGCTATTTTCTTTCTTAATAGTACAATGGCTATTCTATTAATAGTAGTGTTTATTATTCCTAGTCTTATCCCACAATTATTTAAAAAAAGGATTGTTAATCAAACAGAAGACTGGACAAATAAAAATGAAATTTATACTGGAAAGGTAAAGGATGCTTTTACAGGTATAGACACTATTCGAGGATATGGTATGGAAAAGCGAATGATTGATGATCATATTACATATAATTCTACTGTTGAAAGAAGTTTTGCGACATTAAATAATTGGCGTGTACTTTCAGATAATATTGTAGGTTTTTTTGGGCTTTGTGGCTTTTTCTTTGTTAATCTATATGGAATAATCCTTGCCACTCGAGGGGTTATTACTATTGGAACAGTTCTAGCAATTATTCAGCTTTCTAATACTATTATTGCTCCAGCGCTTGATTCATTGGAAGAGTATAATAAGATATTAACTACCAAAAAAATTCGTGATAGAATTCAAAACTTTATAAAAAGCACACCCGATATACCTGCTAATCATCAAGCAATCTCTTTTAAAGATGCATTAACATGTGAGAATCTCACATACAAAATAGGAGATAAAATGATTCTTTCAGATTTAAACCTTGAAATAAAAAAAGGAAAAAAAATTCTTATTACCGGTCCTTCAGGTTCAGGAAAAAGTACCTTATTGAAAATACTTCAAAAGAGAATTCAAAATTATCAAGGTACTATAAAACTTGATGGCGTAAACTTTCTAGATGTTGATGCAATTTCTTTTTATAAAACAATATCCATGATTAATCAAAAGCCGTTCTTATTTGATGATACGCTTCGAAATAATATAATACTCGGAGAAAATTACAGTGAAACAGATATTATAAATGCCTGTTCTCGGGCTGGACTAACTGAAGTAATTTTTGATAAAGGGCTAGATTATAAAGTTGGAGAAGACGGAAAGAATTTGTCTGGGGGACAGAGACAGCGTATCGAAATAGCACGAGCCTTTCTAAGAAATCGTGAAATTCTCCTTATGGATGAAGCAACATCCTCTTTAGATAGGGAAACTGCTAAGGAAATTGAACAAATAGTCTTACTAGATAAAGAACTAACTGTTGTTTCTGTTTCTCATCATTTTGAAAAAGAAAATTTATCTGTTTATGACGAAATTATTGTTTTGATAGATGGGAATATAGTAGAATTCGGCTCATTCGAACAACTTATGCACAGACCACATTCCTATGTGCATTTCTTAGCATGATTAAGAAGAAAATCAGAAATAAATATTTATTTAATTAAGGAAAAGAGAAAGGGCAATAATAATTTGCTCTTTTTTTATTGATTTGAGGGCCCTTTCATCAGCCTGCTTGACTTAAACCATAGTTTAAACCGTATACTAATATTGTCGACAATGATTGGAGATCTCCGAATGAAATAGCAGTGAAACATCAGCTAAATTTAATATTCCTGAATCAACGATTAGGTATTATGAAAAACAAGGATTACTTCCATTGCTAGAACGCGATGAAGCTGAAAGGCGATTATTTTTAGAAAACAAGATGGCACTATTTGAAACCGTTATTTGTTAAAAAAATACGCATATGTCGATAAAAAGAATTAAACAATATATTGATTGGATTATCGAAGGAGACAGCACCATCCAGCAAAGCCTTGCCATGATAGAAAATCACAAACATGATTTTAATCACTGAAAGATCGTTAATGAAGGAGTCCCTAAAAGTAATGGAAGAGAAAATTTCACGGTACTTGAAAAGATCGAGGAAAGAAAATAGGAAGTAATTAAATAGAATATAAAATAAGTGGAAAAGAGGAATCCCAATGAAACTCTCTAATAACACTATTCTCATTACAGGCGGAAATGCCGGAATCGGCTTAGCTTTTGCAGAAAGATTTATGGACGCTGGAAATACGGTGATTGCATGTGGCCGCAGGGAAGATGCACTTCAACAGGCAAAAGAAAAATATCCTAACTTGATTACATATGTGAGTGATCTCTCTGTGGAAGCTGACCGCATCGCATTATTTGAATGGGTAACAGCGAATTATCCAAAGGTGAACGTATTAGTAAACAATGCAGGCATACAACAACGGTTTAATGTGTTAAAAGCGGATGCAAAGAATGATTGGAGCTATTTCAATAAAGAAATTACCATTAATATGGAAGCTGCTATTCATATGTCTATGCTATTTGCACCTTATTTTTCAGAAAAAGAAAATGCGGCCATTATTAATGTAACATCCGGCTTAGCCTTTACTCCGATGGTTATTGCACCCATTTATTCAGCAACCAAAGCAGCGATGCATTCATTCACTGTCAGCTTAAGACACCAGCTTTCCGAGACATCTATAGAAGTAATTGAAGTTGCCCCTCCAGCAGTAAATACCGATTTAGGTGGAGCTGGGTTACATACAGCAGGAGAGCCTTTAAACGAGTTTGCCGATGGAATATTTCAAGGGTTAAAAGAAGGTAAGGTAGAAATAGGCTATGGCAGTTCGGTAGATCGCTTGCGGATGTCTCGTGATGAAGTGGATCAGCATGTGGAGAATATGTATGAGGCGATGAAGAAGACGATTGAGTAAGAATGAATTGGACAAAAAGCTCACCATAATCTTGGTGAGTTTTTTGTCTATCTAGTTAAATCCTCTATTCCGATCAACCAATGTTTACTTGAGTAACTTTATTTTCTCTTCTTATGGTGTTTCATCTTTTATAGTTTTTCTGTACAAGAGACTTTTCTTTTTTAATATAAAACGGATATTTTATGTTTTTGTAAATCCTCTAGTTCTATTTTTGATAAGGGTTTGTCTACAATCATATAATCAATATCAGAGCAATTTAAGCTTTGATGTAAGTATTTCTGATTCAATTTATCATGTGTTACCATCAGAACAACTTCTTTTGCCCCTTTTCTGAATGATTGCTTTATTAATGCTTCTCCTTCTGTTGTTTCTGTTGCACCTACAGAAAAATCAAAGCCACGACAAGAAACAAATGCTAGATCAACATTATAAGTTAGGGCATCATGATATGCCTTAGACCCATTAACTGTAAACCGCTTAGGAACAATCGAACCTCCTAGAATATTCACTTTTGCTGATGTGTACTCTGATAATAAACTAGCTGTAATAACTCCATTTGTAATCACTTGTAAGCCTTCAAACTTGTTTAATTGATGAACCAAATGTAATGCTGTACTGCTTGAATCAATAAATAGATTCATATCATTTTGAATCAATTCCTTTGCCAATTTTGCCATTCTTTCTTTCTCTTTATCATCATTAAACTTATCAACTTTCATTAAATAAGGAATATCAATCTTTCGGCGGTCAATAATCACGGCGCCGCCACGAGTTCTACGAATTAATCCTTGATTTTCCAATTCTATTAAATCACGCTTTATCGTTGCCTCACTATAATTTAATAACTCAACCAAATCAGTAGTCTTCATAAAATTTTCTACTTTTAAATGATTAACAATTTTATCTTGTCTTTCCTTTTGTATGGATGTTGTCATTCATATCCCTCCTTTCAATAAAGCTATGTTTTACTATTAATCTAGTTAAAATGCATGAAAGGCATGGACATAATCGTCCACACCAATTAATAACATTTAATACAAATCAGCCTTATTTACAGTGTTCAAGATATTTAATTTATGACGTACAACTTCCTTTACCTTCTCATTCGGCCGAATATACACTTGATTTGGTTCATACATGCCTGGATTATCTGCTAAAACTTGATGAACCTCATGAAAAAACACGCTCTTTAAATCAGAAGATAAATTTACCTTCCCTACTCCATATTTAATTGATTCAATGACTTCAGAATCGGGGTTGCCTGAACCACCGTGTAACACAAACGGAATATCTATTCGTTCATTTAATTCTTTTAGTAATGGAATGTTGAGTTTTGGAATAACGTCTTTTGGATAAAGTCCATGGGCGGTTCCAATTGCAACAGCTAAAGTATCAATACCTGTTCGTTTAACAAAATCAACCGCTTGATCTGGTTCAGTATAGATAATTTTATTTGAGCCACCTTCATAGGATCCATTATTTCCAATCGTTCCTAACTCTGCTTCAACTGAAACATTCACCTTATGCGCCAATTCTACCACAGCTCTTGTTATCTTCACATTTTCTTCGTAATCAGATAATGAGGCATCAATCATTACGGACGTATAACCATTTTTGATAGCTCGCATCACATCATCTATATTTCCTCCATGATCCATATGGATTACAACAGGAACTTTACTATATAATGCATATTCTCGAACAGCAGCAATAAACCGGTCTCCTAAATAAGCGATCTCATCTGGATGAATTTCAATAATTACTGGCGCATTCTGGTCTTCTACTTCTTCCATAATAGATTTCAACATATCAAAACTACAAATATTAAACGCTGGTACCGCAAACTGATTTTCCTTTGCCACTTTTAGTAAATCTCTCATTGTATATAACATATTATGCAATCCCTTCTTTGTTTTCCAATTCTCTAGATATGTTTTGTTCCTTTTTAATTGGTGTTTTTTTTAGTAATCCTACTGTCACAGCTGTAACAACTGTACCTGCTACTAATGCAAGAAGATACATTGGTAGATTGTTAATGACGTTTGGAATAAACATAACCCATACTCCACCATGTGGTGCCATTGACGTCACTCCTGAAGCCATTGAAATAGAGGCAGCAACAGCCGATCCAGCCATTAGACTAGGAATCACCCTGATGGGATCAGCGACTGCAAAGGGAATAGCTCCTTCGGTAATATAAGAAGCACCTAAAATCCAACAGGACTTTCCAGAAGTTCTTTCTTCCTCATTAAACTTTTGTTTAAATAATATAGTAGCAAGTGCTAATCCAAGTGGAGGTGTCATTCCTGCTATCATACATGCAGCAATTGGAGCATTTACACCTGCAGACATTAATCCAATAGAAAAAGTAGAAATTGATTTATTAATTGGGCCTCCCATATCTGCGGCCATCATTAATCCTATTAATAATCCAAACACAAGTCCTGAAGTTTCTCCTAATCCGTTTAAAAAGCTAGTTAATGTATTTAATAACCAAGAAATAGGCGTATCAATTAAAAACACCATAGATAGACCGACAACAGTAATTGCTACTAGTGGGACAACAATGAGCTGATAGATAGCCTGAAACGATTTTTTCACATGGATTTTATTTGCTATTTTATCCGTAATATATCCCGCTAATATTCCACCAATCATTCCACCTAAAAAACCCGAACCTCCAGCTGAAGCTAATGTACCGGCTACTAATCCTGGTGCAAATCCTGCTCTTCCTGCAAATGAAACTGCGATTCCTGCTGCTAAGGCTGGGACCATGAGTGCAAAAGCAGTATCGCCACCTATTTTGGACAAAGCAGCAGCCATTACATTGTATTGGTCACTGTTAGGATTCGATGCTTCTATACCAAAAGCAAAGCTTATTGCTATTAGAATTCCCCCAGCAATTACAAAGGGGAGCATATAGTTAACACCATTCATGAAATGGTTATACACACTCTTCTTATTCTGGAAATTCTGTGAGGTATTCTGGTTACTTTCTTGTTGATGAATATAAGTTCCCTTTCCATTAATAGCTTCTTCAATAACAAGATGAGGTTCCTTAATAGCTCTTGCTGTAGAAACTTTTTTCACTTTTTTTCCAACAAATCGATCCAATTCTACTATCTTATCTATAGCAAGTATTACTACATCTGCCTCTTCTATATCAGCGGCCGAAAGCACATTCTCTGTCTTTACACCTTGTGTCTCGAATTTCGTTGCATAACCTTTTTCTAATGCGGTTCTTTGCAGTTTTTCTGCAGCCATATAGGTATGGGCAATTCCAGTTGGACAAGATGTGATGCCAACAATTTTCATAATGAGCTCCCTCCTTTATTCATTAATAAGCTTTGTATATCACTTGCATTGCTTGCTTGTTTTAATTCTAATTTAAAGTCATCATTCATTAGTTGCCTTGCTAAATAGCTAAGTATATCTAAATGAATATCACTTGCTTTTTCAGGCACCGCTAACAGAAAAACACAATCAACATGTGAACCATCTAGCGCAACATAATCTACTATTTTTCCTGTATGAGCGAAAACGATCACAGGATTTTTTACTGTTTTACTTTTTGCATGTGGTATGCCAAATCCATCTTCCATTCCAGTTGGAGACTCCTTCTCTCTTTTTTCTAAGTCTTTTATAAAACGTTTCTTACTTGATATATAACCACTTTTTTCAAGAATAGTAGCTAGACGGGAAAACAAATCCTTTTTCAATTGAATCGTCGAATCAAACAAAATACAATTCGTATCTATCATGGATGAGATATCCATTGTCCCTCCTCCTTCGCTATAGGTAAGCGCTTACCTTTCAGAAATGATTCTATCACCATGCACCAATTAGTTCAATGAAATGAACGAAAGTTGACATTATGGCTTTTTTATATAGAAAATAGTCATTTAAATGATTTTTTTCGTTCATTTTTTCTTCAAGATGATCATCTACTCAACTACATTTTTTTAAATTAACGAATCTAAATAAACAATAAAATCGTGCCTTGCTAATGGTGTGATGAAACTTATTTAAAACGGAAAACAGCAATCAAGAAATTCCGATACAATTGTCACAGCCTCATCTCATTCACTGCACAAAAAACAGGCACCCTCTCTATTTGAAGGTGCCTGTTTGCAGAAAACATACTAATTATGCGTAATATGTTTAGGTGTATTCATCTTTACCGATGATTTACGAACCAATATATAATAAGACAAGAATGCTAGTAAGCTTGATGCGAAAATGATAACTCCCATCGGTACAGCGGTATGTTCTCCGCCGATTCCTACTAGTGGTGCTGTTAAAGAGCCTAGTAAGAACGGTAATAGACCTAATAGCGCAGATGCACTTCCAGCCATATGCCCTTTTGTTTCCATCGCCAATGAAAAAGACGAGGTTCCAATAATACTAATGGAGGTAACGAAAAGGAAAATAGGAATTGCTACTGCCACTAATGGTGCATGCACTAAAATAGCAATTACTAATAAAATCGATGCAGACATGGAAAGAGCTAAACCACTCTTCAAGAATGTTTTCTCTGAAAATCTCGATAAGCGGCCAACAATTTGTGTTCCAATAATTAAACCAATTCCATTTAAGCCAAACAATAAACTAAATACTTGTGGGGAAACGCCATAAATATTTTGATAGACAAAGGAAATACCAGATACGTAGGCAAAGATCCCTGCCGTTGTGAAACCTTGTGTAAAGGCATAGCCGGCAAATTCACGGTCTTTCAGTAAAGAACCGAAATTCGAGACTACTTTTTTAATATTGCTTGGTACACGCTTTTCCACTGGTAATGTTTCTTCCAATTTAAAAGCAACGACTAAAGTCAAAATAATTCCAACACAGGTTAATACAAGAAAAACTACTTTCCAACTCGCGAAAGAAAGAATAGCTCCGCCTATAATTGGTGCTACAATTGGACCAAGGTTTCCGATTAACATTAATGTTGCGAAAAACTTCGTCAGCTCTCTTCCACTATAAAGATCGCGAACGACTGCTCTTGAAATAACAAGGCCTCCTGCTGCTGCAAAGCCTTGGATAAAGCGAGCACCTATCAGCATATAAATATTTGGTGCGATTGCACATATTAACGAAGATAGTAAATATAAGCCAAGAAATGTAAGCAACGGTTTGCGACGTCCTTGAACATCACTCATTGGTCCAATAATTAACTGCCCGAAAGCAAGCCCTAACAAGCATGTTGTCAAACTAACTTGAACTAAGGATGCATTCGTATGAAACTCCTCAACGATTGTTGGAAATGCCGGCAGATATGTGTCTATTGTAAATGGACCTAATAGGGAAAGAGATCCCAATAGAAAAGCAATTTGTAATCGTTTCGTTTTGGTTAATGAATTCAACTTTTCATCGCCTTTCCATATGAAATATTTATTATTTATTTGAATAATGACCTGAAAAAAATGCTTCTTTCAAAGAAGGAAGCATACTTTCATATTGTATTATGAAACGTGGAATATTTCACTAATAAAGCTCACTTTTTTAAAATAAGTATTTTTTATAATAAAGTACTGTCATTTATTCATATGAAGGATAGTGTATTTTATATCAAAAAATTATCTTCTAGCCCAATTTTTCAAATTGCTGTTTTCCGGTTTAAATGTAGATTATTTGCAGCTAATATAGATAACCATCTCATTTGCCTTTTCCATTCTTGTTGAGCTTGTAATATTGATATAGGTTGAAATTTAATAGCATCACCAGGCTTTTTCTGAGCTACCAGGGGAATATCTGTGCCTATGACCATACCGATTTTTGTATAACCACCAGACATTTGGCAATCTGCCATCAAAATAATGGGCTTACCATTTGCCGGGACTTGGATTGTTCCTGGTGCTGCAAATTCACTAAGTATATCTGCAGACTTCTTATGTACTAGCGGATCTCCATTAAGACGGTATCCCATTCGATCTGATTGATTAGTCACTTGATAAAATCCTTTTACAAATATCTCCTTCGACTCTTCTTCAAATTCCCTATCATGCGGCCCCCACACAAATCTAACCACTTCATTTGAAAAATTCGGAATATAACAGCCTGGGATTCTCCGATTTTTCACCTCATTCATCCACTTAGGATGGAACGGTCCTATTGGAATATAATCATTACTTTGAAGAGCTCTTCCTTCTATTCCTCCATATCTTCCGCGAATAAAAGTTGCTTTACTTCCCATTACTGCTGGAACATCTATCCCGCCAAGGATAGCAAGATAGCTGCGACAGCCATTTTTCCCTTTTCCAAACTTCAAAATAGCTCCATCTTCGATATGGATAGCTCTCCACATAGGGATTGCTTTTCCATTTAATGCTGGCGATAAATCTGCTCCAGTAACCGCTATAATCCCTTCTCCTTTGAAAAGTATTTCTGGTCCTAATAATGTTATTTCTAAAGCAGCATAGTCAGGTGGATTGCCGACGATAATATTAGCCAGCTTCAAGGAAAGAGGATCCATCGCACCAGAAACTGAAACACCAAATGACTGATAAGATGGTCTCCCTAAATCTTGGATGGTTGTTAATAAGCCTGGTTTTAAACACTTTATATATTCCATAATTGATTCCACTCTTTTTGTACTTGACTGTTCCAATTTTGGGCGACTTCAGCTGAAATAGGCTCATATTTAACATAATCTCCTGCTTTGATAAGGTTAGGAGGATTCTTTGTCCCATCAAAAATATCCATTGGTGTCCATCCGACTAAGTGCCAACCTCCTGGAGATTCGACTGTGTAAATAGAAGTCATTTTGTCAGCGATAGCAACCGCACCTTTGGGCACTTTTACTCTTGGATTTGATTTTCTAGGAACAGCCATTCGTTTATCTAGATTTCCCATATATGGCAAGCCTGCAATAAATCCAATCATATAGACATAATAGGCATTTGAAGTTATTATTTCGATGATTTCCTCTTCACTTAAAGCCAACTTCTTTGCTAACTCAGGTAAATCAAGACCATACTGTTCATCAAAAACGACTGGAATATGAACCATCCGTGATTCTTGCTCTCGTCCGCTAACTTCTGTAAAATCAATATCGCTAAGCTTATCTTTTAATTGCTCAAAATTTATTAGCAGCGGATCATATAATATCGAGAAATTGCACATACCCTTAACAATATCTTTAACACCGCGAATGTTTAAAGACTTGATCACTTCAGCCACATGCTGCACCATCTGGTTGTTTTCAATTGATAAAATTCCCTCAAACTGGACGATTAAAATTTGTTCTCCCATTGGCAGAAATTCTATCTTTCTTTTGGTTTTCGGGGGTATTAGTTTCAATGAACTCACCTCTTGTCACTAAGCTTATACTCTACATGGATCTCTCCTCATTTTCTATTAACTTTATATGGGATATGATAAACTTCTATTTATTGTTTGTAAATAACAACTGTGTTAATTTTTAAAATATTCAAATAAAAATGCAAGAAGATTGCTGATTTAGGTTCCCTTTCCCCGTTTACTCGTCATATGAGTATGATGAATGGAAAATCATCTATTTTACTTATGACTCTCCATCCTGCTCCCTCCCTTCTAAAAAAAGAATGCGTACAAGAAATTCTTGCACGCATTGTAAACTATCATTATTATTCGTTGGTTAAGTCTTCCCCGTTGGAAGCTATTACTTTTTTATACCAATGAAACGATTTTTTCTTTGCTCTATTTAAAGTGCCATTTCCTTCATTATCGCGGTCCACGTAGATAAAACCATAGCGTTTTTTCATTTCGCCAGTTCCTGCTGATACCAAATCAATGCATCCCCAGCTTGTGTAGCCAAGCAGATCGACACCATCTTCGTCGACTGCTTCCTTCATCGCTTGAATATGTGCAGCAAGATACTCAATGCGATAATCGTCTTCTACATACCCAGATTCATCTGGTGTATCGACTGCACCAAGACCATTTTCTACAATAAATAAAGGTTTTTGGTAACGATCATATAAATCATTCATCGTGATGCGTAAGCCTAATGGGTCAATCTGCCATCCCCATTCGCTGGATTGAAGATAGGGGTTTTTAACAGTAGGGAACAGATTGCCCGCTGTCTTTTCCACATCAGAGTCTTCAGCTGCCGCAACACGAGAAGCATAATAAGAGAAGGAGATAAAATCAACCGTGTGATTTTTCAAAACCTCTAAATCTTCTGCAGTCATTTCTACCTCAATGCCTTTTCTCTCTAATGCTTTGAGTGCATAAGCTGGGTAGGCACCTTTTGATTGAACATCAATGAAAAAGTAATTGCCTCTATCCTTTTGCTTTCCTTCCCAAACATCTTCTGGTCGGCAGCTATAAGGATAGTAACTTGCAGCTGCCAGCATACATCCTATCTTATTCTCCGGATCAATTTCATGGGCGATTTTTGTTGCTTCCGCACTAGCTACCAATTCATGATGGGCAGCTTGGTATTTTATTTGCTCCTCATTTTCTCCTTCTTCAAAGCATAGTCCTGCGCCAAGAAACGGAGCATGCAGAATCATATTAATTTCATTAAAAGTAAGCCAGTATTTAACAAGCCCTTTATAGCGAGTAAATAATACAGTGCATAAACGTTTATAAAAATCAATCAGCTTTCGATTTCTCCATCCGCCATACTCCTCAATTAAATGCATCGGGCAATCAAAGTGAGTAATTGTCACTAACGGTTCGATTCCATATTTATGACATTCATTAAATAGATCTTCATAAAACTGTAGTCCCTCTTCATTCGGCTCCGTTTCATCCCCTTTTGGAAAAATGCGGCTCCACGCAATCGATAATCGATAGGTTTTAAAGCCCATTTCCCCGAACAAAGCAATATCTTCTTTATAACGATGATACATATCAATTGCTTCTTTCGCAGGATAAAAATAACCTTCCTCAAAAGAATACATCTTCTTTTTACCCGTAATAATACTTCTGCGATCAGGACCAGTTGGAATAACGTCCACATTTGCTAGACCTCTGCCACCTTCATTAAATCCGCCTTCACATTGATTCGCTGCGGTCGCACCGCCCCATAAAAAATCTTTTCTAAATCCCATTGTTTGTTCCTCCTATTTCATTACTTTTATTACTTCTTCACCAAAGTGAATGGGACCTTCATTTGCAATTAGAATATCTCCTACTTCTGCTGAATTTGTAATAACAACAGGTGTAATTACCTTATATCCTTTTGCTTTGATTCCCTCTAAATCAAATTGAATCAATTTGTCTCCTATTTGAATTTCTTGTCCTTTCTCAACAAAATATTCATATCCTTCTCCATTCAATTGAACCGTATCGATCCCTACATGAATCAATAGCTCCACTCCGTCTTCACTAGTAATACCAATAGCGTGTTTTGATTCAAATGTCGCACTAACTATTCCATTTACAGGGGAAAGCACAGTCCCTTCGGCTGGTTCAATGGCTACACCTTGTCCTAATATTTCCTCAGAAAACATACCATCATCTACATATTTTAAGCTGTGTAAATTTCCTTGCAGCGGAGATACGATTGTTGCACCACCGATACTCAAATTAGGTGTTTCCTTTGTTGTTGATTCGTCAGCTTCCTCTTTTTCTTCTGCAACAGGGTCTTTGTATAAAATTAATGTCGCAATAAATGTTACAACAATACTAATAGCTGCCCCAATACATGCATAATAGAAGAAACTTAGTGTATTATCTCCAATATAACTAGGTAATGTTAATAGACCAGGTGAACCGCCAGAAAAGTTACGGACTCTACAAATACCCATGAATAGCCCGCCTGCTGCTCCACCAATCATAGCAGCATATAAAGGTGTCTTAAAGCGTAAGTTTACTCCATATAAAGCTGGTTCTGTAATACCAAACAAACCAGTTAGACCAGCAGAATAAGCTAATTGTTTAATTGTACTATCTTTTGACTTAACACCAACCCCAATAGCCGCAGCCCCTTGACTCACGTTCGATGCAAGCATACCTGGATAAATCACGGTATCATAACCAGTTGTCATACGATTGTTAATTCCAATTGGCACTAGACCATAGTGCGTACCAGTTGCCACAAGTAATGGACTAAATGTACCAACCAATAACGGCACGATCCATGGACTTACAGATTCTAATGCGGTGATTCCGTTTGAGATAGCATCACTGATTAAATAACCGATTGGTCCTAATACTACTAAACTTGCTGTTCCTACTATAAAAATAGTAATCATTGGTTTACTAAAGAACTTAATTGCTTTCGGTGAAACTTTATCTGCAAGTGGTTCAATATAAGACATAAACCAAACGGAAAGAATAATCGGGATAACAGAAGAAGAATAGGAAACGGCCGAAATAGGAAGTCCCATTAGTTTAATGGCTTCTCCGCCTTCTTTCGCGATATTTACCATTGCCACAAAGTTAGGATGCAGCAAGATTCCCCCTACCATCATCGCCAAAAATGGGTTGGCTTTGAACTTTTGAGCAGATGAGACAGCTAGTAAGATAGGTAAAAAATAGAAAGCTGCATCTGCCATGAAATTAATAATCTGATAACTTTGGCTTTCTGTTGTTAAAACTTTAAACACTACTAATATAGAAAGTACTGCTTTTAGCATCCCTGCCGCTGTAATCGCTGGGAGAATCGGGGTGAAGATTCCTGTTATCGTATCGATGACCTTTGCAAAAGCAGAACGCTTATCTTCTCCCTCACTCTTAGCTTCATCATTAGCAATATTAGTTTGTGTAATAATTTCTTTATAGACATTTCCAACATCACTGCCAATAATGACTTGGTATTGTCCACCTTTATTAACTACTCCCATTATTCCTGGCGTACTTTTCAATGTTTTTTCGTCTGGTTTCTGATCGTCCTTTAAATTAAATCGTAACCGTGTAGCACAGTGAGTTAAACTTTTAACATTTTTTTCACCACCAACTTTATCGATAATCACTTTAGCCAAATCTTGATAATTCATTTGGTTTGCCCTCCATTATTTTTATAAGCTAAAAAATATTTGTTGTAGTTGTAGTTTAAAAGGAATAAAAAAATACCTAAATGAAACCTCACAAACAGTTAGAGGTTCATTTAGGTATAGCCTGCATTATCAGTAACAATCCTAATCACTAGTTATTCTTTTTATATGAATCGTCAGGTAGATTAACTCATCTTCTTCTAATTCTCTTCCAAATTCTTTCTTAATGTACTCTCTAATTTTCAGAGCACAAGCATACTCATCTGTATACTTTTCCTTCAGCATAAAAATAAAACTAGACGTTCCGGCATCATCCAATTTAACCCCACTAAACATTCGTTGAAAGAAAAATTTCAAGTGGGTGATAAATCGTTCATAATTTAAGGAATACTCGTCTAAATCAATTTTGAAGTGATACTTTACAATATTAAGAATATTCTGGATAACCTTTGCCATTTCTGATACTTTGCTTACTTGACCCATATCAAGCTCCGCATTCACAATATGCAAGGCGATAAATCCAGCCTCATCTTCCGGCAAGTCAACACCGAGTCTGTTTTTTACAATCGATAACGCTTCTTTCCCAATTAAGAATTCATGATTATAAAATCTTTTAATCTCCCAAAGAAGAGCATTCTTAATTTCCATGCCATTCTCATAGCGCTCAATTGCATAACTGATATGATCGGTTAATGTTAAGAAGATATTTTCGCTTAATTTTTTTCCAAGCGATACTTTTGCAAAGCTGATGATTTCATTTGCCACTTGAATATGTTCCATCGGAATAGAAGAAAGCATTTGAGTTAATTTATTGACGCTCCACTCTTTTGAACTGAGATACATATTCTCAATCTTCGATTCATCAATAGCATCACCTGCTTTTTTCTTAAAGCCAAGCCCTTTACCCATAATGACAACTTCTTGATTATCATCATTCCTAGACAATACGATATTATTATTAATTACTTTCCATACGTTCATAAGATAGTCCCTATTCTTTTATTTTCTTTCACTACAACAAAAAATAGGTATAGCCCACAATAAAGCGGTAACAATCCTTTAAAATCAGTCTATCATAGGTAATTTCTACTGTCAATTTGATATTTTTTAAAATCTTGAGACAAGCTGCCTTTGTTTATTCCTAAAATAAAACGGAAAAACTATGTAAGCATAAAAATTTATCCAAAGTATTTGTTACTATATAATGACACTAATACTTTTAAAAGGAGAAAATAATAGATGAATAACAATGAGCTTTTATCTTCTTTTACACTACCTAATGGTGTAACCCTTAAAAATCGAGTCGTTATGGCTCCCATGACTAATTTCTCTTCTAATCAAGATGGAACAGTCACAGCAGAAGAAGTTGATTATTATGCACATCGATCAGCTGGAGTTAGCATGGTTATTACTGCTTGTACAAATGTTACGCGTAATGGTCAAGGATTTCCTGGGGAATTTGCTGCCTATAGCGACGAATTTATTCCTAGCTTAACAAAATTAGCTTCTAGTATTAAAAAACAAGGCGCAAAAGCAGTTCTGCAAATTTTCCACGGTGGACGAATGTGCCCTCCTGACTTAGTAAATGGAGATGTCGTGAGTGCTAGTAATATTCCTGCTGAAGGAGAAGGAAATGCTATTCCAAGAGAATTATCAGAAGCTGAAGTCGAAGCTATTATCGATGCTTTCGGAGAAACAACTCGCCGTGCTATTGAAGCTGGTTATGATGGAGTAGAGATTCATGGAGCAAATGGATATCTTATTCAACAATTTTTCTCTCCTCATTCTAACCGCCGTGAAGATCGCTTTGGTGGAAGCCTTGAAAAACGAATGACTTTTCCTTTAGCCATTATTGATAAGGTTAAAAGTATAGTCGAAAAACATGCTGCCTCTCCTTTCATTGTTGGTTATCGTTTTTCTCCTGAGGAGCCTGAAACACCTGGAATTACCATGGACGATACCCTTGCTCTAGTGGATAAACTTGCCGATAAAGGACTGGATTACTTACATGTATCTCTTCAGGATTTCCATTCAACACCAAGAAGAGGAGTAGAGGATATATCCAAAACTCGTATTGCCTATTTACTTGAAACCATCCATAATCGTGTACCGTTAATTGGCGTTGGCTCTATTTATACTGCAGAGGATGCTCAAAAAGCATTACAAACAGGAGTATCTTTGCTGGCATTAGGTAGAGGCCTTATTATCGAACCACATTGGGTACAAAAGCTAGCGGAAGGAAAAGAAGATACAATTGCTACAACACTGAATAAAGAAAAACAAAAAGAACTCGTCATTCCAGATCCACTCTGGAATGCCATTATCAATGCACCCGGCTGGTTCCCTGGTGTATAAAAAAGAATGCAGCTTTATCAAAAGCACCTGCTAGCAGGTGCTTTTGATGTCTATTTTTTGGAAATCACAGTAAACATTCCTGTCATATTTGGGGAGAAGTCCTTAAAATTATATTTCTCATAGAACGTTTCTTTACCTTGTGAAGCAAACAAACCAACAAACGCTTTGTCTGGGGCATTCGATTTCAAATATTCAACTAAAAGCGCCATTATTTCTTTTCCAATCCCATTTTTCTGATAATCTGGATGGACCACTATATCTTGAATATAAAAATAAATCGCTCCATCACCGACTATTCTGCCCATCCCAATAATTTGTTCCTTATCCTTTACAGTAATGCAGTATAGCGAATTCCTTAATGAGGTTTCGGCCACGTCAAAATTCATAAAATTTGCCCATCCTACTGATTCACACAAAGATCTATATTCAGTTAAGGTGGGGATATTGTTTTCAAACTGATAGGTTTTCAAGTATTTTACCTCCACAGGCCTCTAAATTCCGTCTCTAATCATTCCATAGACAAATCTGGGATTTTACTAACAATGTTGAAAGGTTTCAAAGTTTTCGTTTAAGAAAATACTTATTACCCACTATCAAAATAATCCCCGGTATACCTACTATTATTCTGCCAAGCATAAAATCAAAATAACTAAAAGCTGCAAATAAGAAGAGTAGAATCCCAATTGTGATGGGGAAATTAAATTTCCATTCCGTGCGATCCTTCCATTTAAGCCTGTAATAAAAACAGAAAAAGCTGCCAACAAGGAAATAAGCTTCGATTATAGTCACTCCTAAGGCCTGAAGCCAACCACCATCCTCTTTTTTTAGCTATTTATATCAAAGATAAACAACTTCTTTTTATCCCTATATGGAATATACTACCACATCATAAATGATAATAATTAGATGAATTTTCGAAAATCTGCAGTCCTTTTCCTTATATAAAAACGAGGGTGGGACAAAAGAATTTTACATAAAGAAAAAGCCAAACTATAATACAATAAAACATCGTAATAGTTCGGTTTTTTCTTTTCGCTGATTTATCTTTTTTATAGCTAAAAAACAAGTTCGTTCCATTGCGCTCCAGTCACTCGCTTTCCGCGGGGAGGAAGCTGAGCCTCCTCACTGCGCTGCGGGGTCTCAGCCTTTCCTCTATTTCCCGCAGGAGTCGAGTGTCTTCCACTCCATTTCACTAACCTTATAAAATGGGGCGAGAAACAAAAATAGATTTTATTTATCATTCCTCTAATTCAACAAATGATTATTCAGCTTTAAGCATATCCTTTTTAGTTTTGTCTCAGCCCCGACTAATATATCCATTAAAGAATCATTCTCTTCACTTGTTTTACATAAAAATAGCGAACGATTAAGAAATAAAGAATCTGTATGAAAGCAAAGCTTCCTAACACCAATGCTGCCTCTCTTGTAATATTAAAATCAAACATATTGGATAGGGCAGTAAGTGCAACAGAACCATGAATTAAAGCAACTATAATCGGTGAGAAAAATAAAAGAGCTATTTGTCTGGTAACGACTCTTTTCAACTCCGTCTCCATTAATCCAATTTTGGCAATCGATTGGAATTTGCGCTTTTCTTCCTCTAAATCAGTAAATAATCGGAAATAAAGGAAGCTTCCTGCAGAAACGAAGAATACAATCCCAATAAACAAGCCAATAAACAGAATAGGTCCAAACGCTTTATTGATTTGGTATATGGCATAATCGACAGAAAAAGCTTTATAGGATAATTCCTCATCCAATTGTTCCCCAACTGCAAGGACTTTGTCTTCTTGTCCTTCTTTCGCTTGCCATACAACACTTAGCTTGCTTTTTATTGGTTCATCCAGCTGATCATAAATTTTATCATTTACTACATAATAAGCCGTTATTTCTGTTAAAACAGACGCATCTATTACTCGAGAAGGCGTTAATTCTCGGCCGCCTTTTAAAGGAATGGCCGTTTCCAATAGCTTTTTGCTAGGTTTCTGTCCGCCTTCCTTTAAGACAGCATCACTTTGTTCTACAACAATGGCTTCATCTTCCTTTGGATGAATTTTCGTCTCTCCAATTAGCTCGGCAAAACGATTGTAATCAGATGCTCGCGCAATTAACACGTTCTTCTTTTCCCCAGCTAGTTTGTAATAATTCAATTGAGTCTCTTCACTGCTCACATCAAGCTTTTCATTTTCTATTAACGTATTCATTTTACTCTTATCTTTGGCAATTACTTCTTCACTGTCCTCTTCCAATGGAGAATAAGTAAAAGTATAGCGATTTATTTCTTTTATTCCTTTTGTTATATAGGATTGGAAACCATATAGTGTTCCAATGGCGCTAAAAGCCACTGTTGATATAATCGCCACCAAGAAAAAGGTTCTTGCATTATCTTTCATGCGAAAAGATAAATCGGAAAACAAGAGCATATTTGTTTTTTTCCAAAAAATAGACTTATTCCTTTTTATCTTGCGGATAAAATACACACTCAGTTGAGTAAATAAGAGATAGGTTCCGAGTGTTACTAAGAGAACAACTGGAACCAGCGCGTAAACAACCAATATTCCCTCTACAGAAATTGCAATAACATATCCTACAAGTAAGAGCAATCCTGCTAAAATCGATAGAAATAATGAAGCTTTCGGTTCTCCTTTTGACTTTTTATCCCCTTTGATTAAGTCAATCAACTTATTAGTACGAAGAATAAAGGAAACAAAGATAGAAATAAAGAAAAAGAGAATCAGAAAACTAATAAAGGTCACCACAATTGCCAATGTAGGGAAATAAAAATGGAGTGATTCTGTAATAATTAATACATTCTCAGCAATCAAAAGAATTACCTTCGCAAATACTAAGCCTGCGAGAATCCCACTCACTGTGGCAAAAAAGCCGATTAGAATATTTTCTAGAAAAACCAAAAGACGAATCTGCCGGTTAGATGCCCCAAGCATCATTAATAAGCCAAATTCCTTCTTTCTTGATTGTAAGAAAGAGCTCATAGAATATAAAACAAAAAAGAAAGAAAAGATATAAATAATTCCGCCAGCAACACCCATACCAAATAGTGCATTACTATTCATGTCGGGACCAGAAAAGGCTGGATGGAAAGCAAAGATAGCAAAGGTGAAGAATACCATCACTGTAAACATGCTGCTGAGAAAATAAGCGATATACAGCCGTTTATTACGAAGTACGTTATTAAACGCGAACTGACGAAAAGTCATTGCCGTCGCCTCCCATCAACGAAAGCATATCGATTATTTTTTGGAAGAATGCTTGTCTACTATCTCCTCGATGTATTTCAGAATGTAGCTTTCCATCACGAATAAAGACTACTCTATCAGAATAACTAGCCGCTTGGGGATCATGTGTTACCATTAATAAACTTGTCTGTTTCCTTTCATTAATCGAGACAAGCATATTCATCACATCTTTTGCTGCTTTTGAATCTAAATTTCCTGTGGGCTCATCTGCCAATAATAGCTTTGGTTCATGAATCATTGCTCTGGCAATAGCAACCCGCTGCGCCTGCCCACCTGAGATTTCATATGTGCGTTTATTCAAAATCGCTGTAATCCCCAATTCCTTAGCAATTTCTTCTGCTTTCCTCTTCATTTCCTTAACAGGAGAGCCATCCAATGTTAATGGTAAAACGATATTTTCTTCCACTGTTAAAGTATGCAATAAATTAAAGTCCTGAAAGATAAACCCTAATTCATTTCTGCGAAACTTAGCTAGTGCGTTTTTCTTTAGCTTATGAGGCATTTTTCCTTCTATTTCCACAGCACCTGTAGTTGGACCATCATTCGTAGAAATGATATTAAGCAGCGTTGTTTTTCCACTTCCAGACGGCCCCATAATCACCACAAATTCACCTTTGTCAATTTCAAAATTAATATCAGTAAGGGCACGGTAAGCTACCTTTCCTTCGTAAACCTTACTTACGTTTGTAAGTTTAAGCATAATCCTTCTCCTCTCTAACAATTCTAGTAAAAGTATAGCCTGTAGAGGATATGGCATACTATCGATTATGCTTTCAGCAATCTTACATTGATGTAAGGTTTTGTGTATCCGAAAAAATAATCCTTATCGTTGTACCTATGCCGACCTTAGATTCCAATTCCAGACGATGCTCTAATCTCTCTGCCACTTCTTTTACTAAATAAAGCCCCATACCGGTAGATTCTCGATATTTGCGGCCATTTTCTCCTGTATAGAATTTATTAAAAACACGCTTCTGATCTACAATTGGTATACCAACACCAAAATCTTGCACCTCCAAGACAGCTTCTCCTGATTGTTCATATAAAGAAATAATGAGATGATTTGTTTTCCCTGCCGAATATTTCACAGCATTATGAACAAGCTGTGTCAAGAGAAAGAATAGCCACTTTTCATCTGTTTCTACTGTAATGCCTTGCTTTTCTTCTTTAAATTGCGGATACACTTCATTGCGAATATAAAAACGCTTATTTTCTTGATTCACCTCATGTATTAACTTAGAAAGAACGACAGGCTTAATTTGAAAATCTTCTGCAATGGTGCGAAGTCTCGCCATATAAAGAACAGTATTCAGCCCGTTTCGCATTCGGTCTGTCTCTTCCCGGATACTCGATGATTCTGGCTCATCCAGTGTTTGGGCTGTTAGCTCAATAATCGAAAGAGGTGTCTTCATTTGATGGACCCAGCGATCCATAAAGAGGAGGTGCTCATCTTGTCTGTCCTCTGCTTTTTGAATTTCTTCTTGGTATAAACGATACTGTACCATTAGCAACTGATCGAGAGCTTCGGAAATTGGTTTTGCTTCCGTCGTATCTAAAGAACCATCTAATGTTCCGATTGAATGTTCAAGCCTTTGATAAAATTTCCTTCTACTCACATATTGATATAGTAAAAATACTGTTAAAAATACGATTGATAAGAAAATAGCATATAGACATACTCTAATTCCTCGGTAACCATCCAGCCAAAATATAAACGGAATCAAAAGACATTGGATGAGCTGTATGATAATAAATAAAAAATGCTCGCGAATAAATAGCTTCATGCTTGTTCCTCTTTCCAAGTCGGCCGCAAGCGATATCCCGCTCCCCTTACTGTTTCTACTGCCTCCTCAATCCCTAGCTCTTGAAATTTTTTCCGTACACGCGTGATATTCACATTCAATGTATTCTCGTCGACATATGCTTCATCATCCCAAAGCTTTGCTAATAAATCTTGCCGGCCAGCAACACGTGGGTAGCGATCAAGTAAGCTTTCGATAATGTCTGTTTCTTTTTTCGTTAATTGCGTTACTTTGTCTTTAAATCGTAATTCAAACCGTTCTGGATATAAGCTCAAATCCCCTTCACGAAGCACTCTTTCCTCATGTTTTAAGGAATATTCCCCATATGCTCGGCGGAGCTGGCTTCTAATTTTCGCCATCACAATATCAGGATGAAATGGCTTTGTAATAAAATCATCCCCACCATTTTCAATTGCCATTACTTGATCCATTTCGCCCGTTCTTGCTGAAATGAAAATGACCGGACAAAGGGATTCTTTGCGAATTTGCCGGCACCAATAGTAACCATCGAAACTTGGAAGGTTAATGTCTAATAGAACAAGGTCTGGTTTTTCCCTTCTAAATGTCTCCATTATGGTTTCAAAATCAATTGCGGTGATAACTTCATATTGATATTTCTTTATGTAGGCACTGAGATGTTCTGCGATTTTTACATCGTCTTCGATAATCATGATTTTTTGCATTGTTACTTTCTCCTAGGACTTGATGATTTAGTTTAAGTTTAATTTAAGAGGAGATTCTGTTCAAGATTAGGTTTTGTAGAAGGGAAGGGAGAAAACAAAAAAAGAAGCAAAAGGACTTCTGCCTCCCTGCCTCAAAGCTGATACACTGAAATCCTCCTGCACCATCGACAATCGCTGCTTCATATTGTTTCTGCACCTATGTCCTCCGTTATTCTTTTTAATCTGTCTTCCTCGCCAAAGGTTTTCGAGCTTTTTCCTCCGATTTCCTGATTCATTATTTGAACATTCTTTGTGAAATAATCTTGAAGGAACTCTCCCAAGCCTCCTTGATAGTTGTTATCTTCCAATTTCTGGATAGTTGAATCCGTCGCAAGAAAAATTCTAATCTGATTTGACCTCATAAAAATGGCTCCCTTCCTTCGATGGTATCATCGCCTTTCCTATCTCTTCATTTTTCTATAATACAATGGAACATACCCAGTCACTTCCTTAAATACCCTGCCAAAATGGGTAACACTTCCAAAGCCAACTTTTTTGGATATTAAGTTTACTTTCATTGAAGAACTCTCCAATAGCTTCTTCGCCTCTTTAATCCGCACACTGTTCAAGTACTCTACAAAGGTAAACCCTGTTGCCTCTTTAAAGAAACGACTTAAGTAATATGGACTGATATAGAATTTCTCTGCCACTGATTGAAGCGAGAGTTTGTTCATATAATGGCTGTTGAGATAACGTACAACCTCCGAGATTCTCTCATGCATCGGGCTCGGCGATTCTAATGGCTGCGTGTTATTCTGTTTAATATGCCGGCAGCAAATAATAAGCATCTGCAGGACCAATGTTTGGATATATATTTCATAGCCTGGTCTTTGCTCTTGAATCTCCTCAATAACCTTTTGCGAAAGACTATCTATGGTAAGTAACTCATTCAGCGTGCACCTAACAATAATGTAATCATTCTCAAACAAGGGTTGATAAATATCTAGATAAGAAGGACTTATTTGCGCAAGATGTTTTTCATGAATATTAACTATAAACCGCTCATGTTTTGGCTTTTCTGTATTTGTTGTCCGATGGAGGATATTAGGAGAAATAATAACAATATCTCCTTGGTGAATTACTATAGTACGATCCTTAATAAAAAATTCCCGTTTGCCAGAGATTAAATAATAGATTTCAAATGTACTATGGAAATGATTAGCTGGCATATGATGGCTTAATGCTTTTCGCTGGGACACTATGAATGTCTCCCCCGCATTATGAAATAAAATATCTCTCAGTTTATTCCCCTCCCCTTTTTCCCTTATTATCTTTATTATACGTACCCAAAATTGCAAGATATAAGAAGTTTTTGGATTTTCTCGCAAAAATAGTACATAATTCTGTGCTACCCTAGTCTTATATTTAGGAAGGAGGAATATCAGGTTGACATTCTCTGAATCTAGCACTTATGTGAAGGCTAATGAAACTTTAACCCCTATCCAATGGGCGGAGAAGGCTTGTGAAACAATAATGACTAAATTTGAAGCTGAACAACTTCCACCAGAACGATTTCATTATCATCAAGGAGTCTTTTTATCTGGGATGGAGAAATGCTGGAAAGAAACAAAAAAGGATAAGTATTTTACTTATATAAAGAAATGGGTCGACAGCCATATTCGCGAAGATGGAAGCGTCACCAAATTAAAAACAGATGAACTGGATGATATGCAGCCAGGTGTGCTTCTTTTCAATCTTTATGAACAAACAGGCGATGAACGATACAAAAAAGCACTTTATCATATTGTTCCCTTATTAAAGACCTTAAAGTGCAATCCCTCTGGAGGATTCTGGCATAAAGAACACTATCCAAATCAAATGTGGCTGGACGGATTATATATGGGAGGTCCTATTGCCGTCCAATTTGCAAAAGCCTTCGGAGAAACAGAATATGCAGACATGATCACACACCAAGCACTATTACTGGAGAAACATACGAAGGATCCAGATACTGGCTTATTATATCATGGCTGGGATGAAACCAAAGCTGCCGAATGGGCAGATCCCATTACTGGAGCCGCTCCAGAATTTTGGGGCAGAGCAATTGGCTGGGTCCCTGCAGCTCTCTTGGAAATATTGGAATACCTCCCTGAAGACCATAAAGATAAAAAAGCATTAACAAGTATGCTTCAAGACCTGTTAATTGCTTTAACCAAATACCAAGATTCGAACAGCGGTTTATGGTATCAGGTAATTGATAAAGGACATTTATCCGACAACTGGCTGGAAAACTCTTGCTCTTCCCTGTTTGTTCATGCCATCGCTAAAGCAGTCCGTTTAGGCTATCTAGAAGACAAGTATTTGCCATTTGCTCAGAAAGGCTATCAAGGTGTGATTGATACATTAAAATATGATACGAATGGAAATCTAATCATTGGTAATATCTGCATTGGTACAGGAATCGGGGACTATCAACACTATATTGCCCGTCCTACTAGCGAGAACGATTTACATGGGGCAGGTGCTTTTATTCTCATGTGTGTCGAAATGAACCATGCTTTAGGTCAGCAAGCGAGTTAAAGCTACATTCCAACAAGATAAAGTGGAGGGGCGATTTTTCAGCCTAAAAAAAGCAAACTCTATCGATTGCCCCTTCTACTTAATGATAAATATAAATTCTCTTCCCCTATCCTTCTGTCCTGTTTTCTCGGATACTTTGTATAGAAAGAAGCAAAAGCATAGAGCACCCGATTTATCTTTTATCTGATTTCTCTCTCATTCGATTAGCATCCTCCCTTGGTGGAAGACCAAACATACGAGAATAATCTCGACTAAATTGCGATGGACTTTCATAGCCTACCCTAAATGCGATATTAGCAATATCTGACGAATCAGCTAATAATAAGCGCCTAGCTTCCTGGAGTCTCAATTGTTTTTTGAAATAATTAGGGCTCATGGCTGTAACCTCTTTGAAGTGCCTATGGAGAGAAGCATTACTCATATTAGCTATTTTTGCAAGTTCCTCAATTTTAATAGAGCGAGTATAATTGTTGATAATATATTCAATAACATTTCTTATTCGCTTACCTTTGCTGCCCTCTATAGCCATTTGTTCTAAAGATTCTCCGTGCGGACCATGTAAAATCCAATAGAGAATTTCCTTTGTAAATAACGGTGCTAGTACGGGGATATGTTCCGGTTTTTCTAGCAATCTAGCTAACCTAATAACAGCATCCAAAAGAAATGGCTCTATCTTGCTGACATACATAGCACGCTTGGTATTTTTCTTCATGCCCATTTGAATATCAGCTTCACTCAATACTTCTACGATTTGATGAGGTGTAAATTCAAGCTTAAGAGCCAAATAAGGAGTGTCAGAAGAGGCTTTTACTACTCTTCCGGTAACCGGCAAGTCAGCTGATGCAACAATGTAGTTGCCATAACCATACCTAAAGCGTTCCTTTGATAATAATACTTCCTTCTCCCCTTGAACGATAAGGCAAAAGGATGTTTCGTTTACTCTGGCAATTGGTTCGGAAGTAATTGATTCACGGATTAGGAAGAGTGAGTGGATAGCAGTTGAATGAACCCCATCCTCTTCTGAATAACGTTCAATGAGTTCGGCAAGTTCTTGCAGATGTAAGTTGATTTTTCTAGACATATGGGATTCTCCAGCATTTTTGATAGTCACATTCTATCTTATATTTGTCGATTGTGTAAATGATTTTGATAGGATTAAGCAAAAACTTGAAAGGATTAAGATAACGTTTACGCTTTCATCTGTTGCATAATAGACATAGCCTAATATATTCAAAAAGAGCTAGGAGTAAATGTCATGATTGAAAAACAATATCACTTTAGCGCTAGTATTGGATTGGCTCGTCTAGCAAGTACATTAGTACGTATTTCTAATAAACATCTATCAAAAGTAGTTGTTGAATACAAAGGGATTACAGTTGAATTGGATTATACACTTGAGTCAATCATGGATGTTATGTCCCTTGATATTAGACCTGGTGATCTATTCCACATAAGGGCTGTGGGAATAGACGAAGTTCAGGCTCTGCAATTAATTGAGGATCAATTTGGTAAGATGAATTTATAAATAGCAAGATAGAAATAACTTCAAACAGCGAGGGGGATTAACATGGAATACACAAAACTCGGTAATACAGGCTTAGATATATCGCGATTATGTTTAGGTTGTATGGGCTTTGGGGATGCGAACAAATGGATCCACCAATGGGTACTTAGTGAAAAGGAGTCTCGTTCTATTATCAATAAAGCACTTGAGTTGGGGATTAATTTTTTCGATACAGCAAATGTGTATTCTCAAGGGACAAGTGAAGAATATCTAGGGAGAGCTCTAAAGGAATACGCGAATCGTGATGAAGTGGTAATAGCAACGAAAATATATGGGCAAATGCATGAAGGACCAAATGGATCCGGACTTTCACGAAAAGCAATTATGAGTGAAATTGATAAAAGTCTTCACAGGTTGGAAACAGATTACGTAGACCTTTATATTATTCATCGCTGGGATTACCATACTCCTATTGAAGAAACAATGGAAGCATTACATGATATTGTAAAGGCTGGTAAGGTAAGATATATTGGCGCATCCGCTATGTTTGCATGGCAATTTCAAAAGGCACTACACGTAGCAGAAAAGAATGGCTGGACTAAATTTGTCTCCATGCAGAATCATTTAAACCTTATTTACCGCGAAGAAGAACGAGAAATGCTCCCACTTTGTAAGGAGGAAAGAATCGGTGTAACACCATACAGTCCACTAGCATCAGGGAGATTGACGCGTGATTGGTCGCAAACAACGTACCGTTCAGAAACAGATCAAATTCAAAAAGCTAAATACGACGCAACTGCGGATACTGATCGATTAGTGGTAGAGCGAGTTGCAGAACTTGCAAAAAAATATGGTGTTCCCCGTACTCAAATTGCGCTTGCTTGGTTGCTGCAAAAAGAAACGGTATCGTCCCCTATCATTGGAGCAACTAAAATATCTCATCTGATAGATGCCGTTGGTGCCCTAACCATTAAGTTAACAGCGAATGAGGCTGCATTTCTAGAAGAGCCATATATACCACATTTAATAGTTGGACATAGTTAATGAGTGATTTCATTTGAAGCATATTCTTTAAATAAAAGAGACAAATTCGGACAGCTTACAGAAGTAAATTGATTTTTGGTTTTAAATCACTACCTTATAGATTAGGAAATAATCTTATATTACATGTTTACCACTTAACTTTTTAACGATTCAGCATTTGATTTATTTCTTCGTCAGAATGTTCCCTTCAGCCTAATAATAACTTAATTAAGAAAAGAAACATACATTAGCCCTCCTGTTATGAAGGGCTTATATAATGTAGTAATTGAAAATGGGCCCCTACTATGCAAAATTGTCAATTGGTTGATGGAGCCATTAATAATCATGCAAATTTTTTATATTGCGACCTTTGCCATGAGGGATACATAATGGCGTCCCAAAGAGAGGATCTTCAGTCACTTCACATTCTAGGTTAAAAACGTCTTTAACCATCTTTGCTGTAATTACTTCTTCCGGTTTTCCCTGTACATAAACAGATCTATCCTTAATTGCAATTAGATTATTGGCATAGCGACAGGCTAGATTTAAGTCATGAAGAACCATTACAATCGTACGGTTTTCTTTTTCATTTAATTCGAATAATAAGTCCAGAACCTCGATTTGGTGGGTCATATCCAGGTAGGTTGTCGGTTCATCCAGCAAGATAATGTTGGTATTTTGTGCAAGGGTCATTGCAACCCAGGCACGTTGTCTTTGTCCTCCAGATAACGAATCAACCAGACGATCGCTCAGTGCAGACATACCAGTCGCCTCAAGAGCGTTATGAACGATTTGTTCATCTTCCTCCGACCATTGTCTGTACCATTTTTGATATGGATAACGGCCTTGTTTTACTAATTGCAAAACCGTTAACCCTTCTGGAGCAACAGGGCCTTGCGGAAGAATTGCTAATTGCTTGGCGATGTCTTTGGTGGACAGCTCAGAAATTTTTTGTGCTTCAATTAAAATGGATCCAGACTGTGGTTTTAATAAACGAGCTAATGAACGTAACAGTGTTGATTTTCCACAGCCATTACTGCCAATAAACACAGTGATTTCTCCTTTAGGAATCTTCATATATAAATCATCTATAATGACTGTATCTCCATAAGATAAGGTCAAGGAATTTGTCTCTAAAAGAACCATTGTTTAACTTCTCCTTCCTATACTTTTCGCTGCTTATATAAAAGAAAAATGAAATAGGGCGCTCCAATAGCAGCAGTAAATATTCCCGCAGGAACTTCAATCGGAAGGAATAAAGTTCGACCGATTGTATCTGCTATGAGGACTAGAATTGTGCCAATTAAAGCAGATAAAGGCAATAGCGCACCAAAAGAAGAACCAACTAATTTTCTAGCTATATGAGGTGCCATCAGCCCAACAAAGCCAATTCCACCTGCAAACGCTACAGCTGTGCCAATTAAAGCTGTACTAATCAGCAATAAAAAAAGGCGCTGCTGCTGTACTTTAGAACCTAAGCCAATTACTATTTCTTCTCCGAAATCTTGAATGTTTAAAGTCCTTACCATAATAAAAGATAGTATCAATAATAGAAGAATAATAGGTGCAGCAATCTGAATCTTTTTCCAATCGGCAGTACTGACAGAACCAGTAAGCCAAATATTTGCTTGACTAGCCTGATAAATAGGCCCTAAGATCATGAACAAGTTGGTCAATGCCTTTGTTAACGACCATAAACCAATTCCAACTAGGACGAGACGTACAGGTGAAACACCTTTTTTCCATGCAAGTACATATAGTAGAAACGCTACAAAAGATGCCCCGATAAAAGCTGCTAAAGGCATCCACTTAATGCTTATCGTTAATGAGTGATTCATGTCACTAAATAAAGCCAAAAATAGGACAATAGCTACTGAGGCACCACCTGTAATTCCAATAATATCAGGAGAAGCTAAAGGGTTTCGTACAACTGCTTGTATTATAGCCCCAGCAACTGCCAAACTCATTCCCACTAATATAGCTAAGAGAATTCGCGGCATTCGGAACGACCGGACAATTAAAGTGTCAAAATCCGAACCATGCCCAGATAAAATAGTTATGATCTGCCAAGGAGAAATGTAATCTTCCCCAATACCTGCACTTATGAAAAAAGCTACTAGCAGAATGATAAGGAATATTGATGTAAGGAATAATGCTCTACGATCCACTAAAAAGGAAATCTTGTCATTGGCCGTTCTAAACGATAAATATTTCTTCATGAAGACTTTCCTCCATTTCGTGCTATGTATATAAAGAAAGGGGTGCCAATGATGGCAGTCATTATTCCAACAGGTACTTCTTGGGGCATAAGGATTAATCGAGCACCAATATCGGCCAACAATAACAAGATTCCTCCTGTAATGCTGCAAAAGGGTAGTATCCAGCGGTAGTCATTACCAACCAGCCATTTTACTATATGAGGAACAACTATACCAATAAAGCCAATGGGACCAGCTACTGCAACCGCCGAGCCCGAAAGCAGGATAACCGAGATGCCAATCAGCAATTTGACGGTACCTGTACGCTGGCCAAGTCCTCTTGCTACATCTTCTCCCATGCTATAAACATTCATTTTATTAGAAATTAAAAAAGCTAGCAAAGTTCCGATAATCATATAAGGTAGAACAGAAAATAAAATCTCCAAGCTTCTTCCTTGGACGGAACCAGCCATCCAAAATAAAACTTCTTCTAAGGCAGATTCATTCATGACTAAAAATCCATGAGCAAACGATGAAAACATGGCTGCCATGGCTGCGCCGGCTAGTGTTAATTTTATTGGTGTCAGTCCTTCATTACCTAAAGATCCTAGAAAATAAACAATTAATCCAGCGGCGGCTGCACCTAAAAAGGCAAGCCAAGCAAATGCTTGTAATGAATTAATAGAAAAAAAGAAAAGTCCTATAATGACAAAAAAACTGGCTCCTGAATTAATGCCCAGTATATCCGGAGAAGCCAAGGGATTTTTAGTCAGTGCCTGTAATAAAGCCCCTGTAATCGCTAAACTGCTGCCAACGATAGTTCCAATTAATGCTCTAGGAAGGCGAACTTCTTTAATAATAATATGCTCATTCGAACCATTGAACTGCTGAAAAGCTTGTATGGCTGTCTTAAAGCTCGTATCGGCGTAACCTAGTACAATACTAAAAATGAAAATAGTACATAATAATAGTAAACCAATAATAAGCCCAATGATTCTCCTTCTGTTATTCAATAGTAACATGTAGTTTTCCCTCTCTAATAGTTTCTATTTTTAGTTTAGGAGAAGTCATAGGGACTGTCAATGACTATGAGAATCATTTTCAATTAATGATTGACATATTTTTCATTATAAAATATTATCTAATTGTTATTGAAAATCATTATCAAATAAAAAGGGGAGGCAAATATGCTTACATATTTTCAACAAAAACGATTTACTCCAATGCTGGTATCATTATTGGTAATTATATTTGTTGTGCTGGCAGGATGCGGAAATAACGAAAAAGAAGTATCAGGAAATAAAGAAACCTCCAGCGATACAAACACATCGGATAATAAACCTTATACAATTGAACATGCAATGGGAAAAACGGAAATTAAAGGGACACCAAAGCGTGTTGTCGTATTGACGAATGAAGGAACAGAAGCACTTCTGGCTTTAGGGATTAAACCAGTTGGGGCCGTACAATCATGGCTGGGAAATCCATGGTACGATCACATCAAAAAAGATATGGATGGTGTGGAAGTAGTTGGAGTAGAACACGAAGTAAATTTAGAAAAAATCGCTTCATTAAAACCAGATCTAATTATTGGAACAAAGATACGCCAAGAAGCTATCTATGACAAACTACGTGCTATCGCTCCAACTGTTTTTTCCGAAACTTTAAGAGGTGATTGGAAGGATAACTTTGAATTATATGCAAAAGCACTGAACAAAGAAGAAGAAGGAAAAAAAGTGCTTAGCGCATTTGCAGACCATGTTGCAGAAGTAAAAGCAAAATTAGGGGATAAAGTAAATCAAGAAGTTTCTGTGGTCCGATTTATGGCTGGAACTTCCCGGATATATTATACGGACTCTTTTTCAGGTGTAATTTTGGATGAATTAGGATTCAAACGTGCGGAACAGCAAAAATCGCTTTTCACTGCAGATAATCAGCTTGGTAATCTTGCTATTGAAGTAGGAAAAGAGGCTATCCCGAAAATGGATGCAGATATCCTTTTCTACTTTACCTATGCTCCACAAGATGACCAAAAAGCCTTAGATACGGCAAAAGAATGGACAAGCGACTCCCTATGGAAGAACCTAGATGTCGTCAAAAAAGGAAATGCTTATGAAGTAAGCGATGCAGTATGGAATACAGCAGGCGGTGTTATCGCAGCCAATCAAATGCTAGATGAACTGGAAGAGATCATGCTAAATAAATAACTACCCTGAAGAAAGACGCGATAAGTCACCCCACTAAAGCCCGACAATTATACGGAGATACTAACGTGATTTCGTATAATTGATTGGGCTTTATTAGGTTTTAATGAAGAATTGATGTAATCCCCCTCAGCCTTGCAAAACAGATGAAAAAACTAAAAAATGCCTCTTCCTTTATTCGATTATTAATGAGAAAATCTATTTTTCTCTGACTCTTCAAATGCCGATATTAGACTCTTTCTAAACAGATCTTAAATAAATATTTCTAAAAAGCATTGAGGCAACAGAAGCTTTCTTTAAATAGAAGGGAAAGCTTTTCATATTTTTAAAAGGACAGCTTACAAATATATGTAAGTTAATATATACAAAAGAGAATAGATGTTCCATTAAGTTATTCAACATGATATAATTCAACTTCTAATATTAGGAAATTCAGGATAATAAAGCTAAGGGAAAAATGACAAAAAAGATTGTAACAATAAATATATGGGGGAAACACATTGTGAATGAATTTTATAAAGCATTATCCTTTGTAAAAGAAAATTTTTATGAACCAAATCATTTTATTATAAAATCTATCCAAGAAGAAGCTCAAAATTCTGAGTATGGGGCAGGAAGATTTCAGCTGAATGCAAAATCGGTTAGATTTAGAGTGGCAAAGACTACCCCCAATAAGATAGGTCAGTTTGTTGCCTTCTGGGAAAAAGATGATGCTAATAAAAACCAAGCCTTTTCATGTGACAAAGCAACCGATTTATTGGTAATCAATACATTTTCTAGTAGAAATAGATTAGGACAATTTGTTTTTCCAAAGGAAGTACTCCTGAAACATAATATTCTTAAAACGGCTACTACTAAAGGAAAAATGGCCATAAGAGTTTACCCTCTATGGGATAAACCCACTAATAAACAAGCTATTAAGACGCAAAAGTGGCAATTAGAGTATTTTATTGAAATTAACAATCCTAATATTTCCCACTCGGATTTGCTGAAATTATATTGCTAAAGGGTAGTATTTTAGGATAAAAAAGGACAAAACTATATTAGAATGCAGACTAACATATAATCCAAACCAATTACCTATATTATTTTTGAATAAATGACCATAGTACTAGGAATAGTGATTACCATGATACAAAAAAGGATAATCAGCACCTGCGTTGCATCTAATGTCAAGAATCCTAAAGAGCCTGTTGCTAGAAATAAAACTAATAACGATAAAAAAAGTACAAAGTAGTTTATTGTCATTGCCTTCCCCACTATTTCTTTTGCTCGCTCATCTTTAGGGAAGATATGTGGTGATAAATAAGCTAGAAGCAATTGATTGATACCGAGTGCTAGAATCATTATTGCATTAGGAAATTCGCCTGCTATAATATCCTGATAGTTCAGATAGCCCCCCATTGAGACTCCTATTAACCCGGAGAAAATGTAGATGATTTGATTTTCTTTAGCACTTTTTTTACTTGCCATTCTTAATCCTCCTCATAGATAAAAATATCCTCAATGCTGCAATTGAAAACTCGTGAAACCTTGAAGGCCAAATTAATCGAGGGATTGTAACGACCTTTTTCTAATGAAATAATCGTTTGTCTTGATACATCTAATAATTCAGCTAATTCATCTTGCGTATAATTGTACTTAGTACGCAAGATTTTAATATTATTTTTCATATAATCACCGCCATATGTAAAGTAAACTTTACGTAAAGTTTACTTTACATAAAATTTGATGATACGTCAAGTCCACTTTACTTTTTTAATAGGCCTTTTCTTTCGATACTCGATAATTGAAGGATAATTATCTTACTAATAAAACAAGACATTCTTTTTTATATTATGAAGTAGTAGAATATGAGTAATATTACTTCAACTACCGAGTGGTTAAGTGAACAAAAATAAAAAAACGCCTCTACCTTGAGACGTTTTACTATTTACATTTTTATCCATATTAACAAGCGTCTATTTAACTTGATTCAACTTCTATTACTTAACACTTAACTGTAATGCTTTCAGATTTTCGCGCATTGCATCTAGATAGCCTAAGTCCTTTTCTTTCAGTTCCTTAGATAAAACCTCTAAATCATACAAAACAGCTGTCTTTGTCCCTGTTTCATTAGCAACTGTTTTTGCAATTGCCGAGTTTGCTCCATGTTGATAATAGATTACTGGAACATTATGTTCCTTAACAAGCGTTCCGATCTCTGCCATACGAGATGGGCTTGGTTCTACTTCTGTAGATAAGCCGCCAATGGCAATTTGTTCTAGCTGATATCGCTTTGCAAGATATCCAAATGCTTGGTGCTGTACGACAAAAGCTCGGTTCTTGGCATCTTTTAAAGTAGTTTCATATTCTTTATCCAATGCTTGAAGTTCTTTAATGAAAGCTGCTGTATTTTTATCATAGCTGTCTTTTCCATCTGGATCAGCCTTAATCAATGCATCACGAATAATCTTTACTTGCTCTTGGGCTAACACTGGATCTAACCAAATATGTGGATCGTGATTGTTATGATCATTAATAAAAACAGTTACAGGCTCGGATTCGGCAAATGTATGATGCTCCCCATCAAATAGTGCGGCTTTCACCTCAAAGCTTTCCCCAGTTGTTTTGTATTCAAAATGGTCACTTCCTTGACCAGTTACAACTTCCCAGTCCTCCTCTTCACTGCCGCGTGTATACCAATGCCAGTGATCGTAATCCGTCTCTTCTTTAAGTTCGGCAACAAGTGATACAACATCTCCTGTATGATAATGATCCGCTAATCCAACAATTTCAATCTTTTGAGCATTTGCATCACCTTCATGGTCGTGATCTTTGTCGGCTTTCTCTACATGGTCATGCCCTTCTTCTCCATCAGCATGCTCATGGCTAGCTTCCTCCCCATGATCGTGGCCATGATTATTAACAACTATTTCTATCGGGGCTGACACGGCAAATTCATTATGATTATCATCATATAATACTGCTCGTACCTCGAAGCTTTCGTCTGCTGCTTCATATTTAAACTTAGGCCCGCCTTGATTCGGAACAGTTACCCATTCCTTGTCCGCACTCTCTCTCGTATACCAATGCCAGTGGTCATAGTCTACCTTTTCCTCTAATTTTGCTGTTAATTCAATCATGTCACCAGTATGATAGTGGTCCGCTTTTCCTTGGATTGTTATTTTTTCATCACTTTCCTGATTTGCTTCTCCATCGGTATCTTCATGATCGTGTTCATGACGATGACCTGATTCATTCGTATCCTCTACATCTAGTCCATCCGCCGTGCGTGCTATTACAAGATTATCGTTATCTATCGATTTTAATAAGCTGTTTACCCAATACTCCATTTCTTCGCTGCTATAAACGAAAACATTTGCTTTATTAACCTTTGCTACGTCTTTAGCACTTGGTTCATAGTGATGGGCATCTTGCCCATCTGAGACCATTAACGACACATTTGCCCGATCTCCTGCCACTTGCTGAGTAAATTCATACATTGGGTAAAAGGATGTCACAACTGAAATTTTATCATCCGAACTACTTTCTCCCTTTTGACACCCTAAAAGAACTACACTCATTATTACACCTAGAAAAATAGCTAGTAACCAATTCTTTTTCATCTTATTCTTCCTTTCATTTGCCTAAACAAAGCGTAATGATTACGATTTAAAAACTAGTATTTTCTCATTCTATTTAAATCAAATAAACATCGTTACTTTTAATAAATATTAATGTGCTAACATGTCCCGGACTAACCCATCAGCATCTAATTCAGATGGATAATACGTTGGCCAATTCGTCACTTCTTCTAACAGTTTCTCTCGGTCGTCTCCCCAATACAGATGGTAATGGGCGGAATCAACTGGAAAAATATTATGGTCACTAAATTGGATATATCGAGGCATCTCCTTGGATCCATCTACTAATTTAAAAATAAAGCGTACACCTCTATTTCCTTTTTCATAGGTGAGTATTTCATAACCATCTGATTTATACTCTCCTGAATATTCTTTATCCTTTTCGAAAAAGGTCACCACATTATCCTTAATGGTAATTCGATCTACATCTGTTTTATAGCCTACTGTATAGTACTCCTTATATTCTTCTTTTGTCATATCGCCATTTTCCGCTTTATGTGCAAACACTTCATCTAAATCTCCAGAAAGAAGATACGGATAAACAGACTGCCAATCTCCTTCCCAATCAGATAGTTCGCGATCCTTTACTTGGTTATCATCAAAATACCCTTGATATATTTTTTTACTTGCTTCATCATGTCCATGATGATCATCAATGACAATTTGAGCTGGCACTGATTGAGCAACTGCCTTATCATCACTATCGAATAAGCCTGCTTTTATTTCTAAACCATTAACAGATGCTTCACCTGTAAATGTTGCTGTTTCTTGACCAGAAACAACTTTCCATTCGTCATTGGCACTTTCTCGATTATACCAATGCCAATGATCAGCATCTGTTTCTTTATCTAATACCGCTGTTAACTCAATCTTATCTCCAGTATGATAGTGATCAGCAATTCCTTCCACTTTTATACTTTCCGGAGCTTCATGCACAAGCTGTGCTGCATCTTTTTCCTCTTTATTCGCTTTCTCTTCTTTAGTTCCTTGACACGCGGCTAAGAACACACTTAATAATAATAAGCACGAAACGCTAAATAGCAGTTTTTTCATTTTTTCCCCTCTTCTCTATGTATTTTAATAAATCGTAACCATTACGTTTTATAACCTACCATTTACACCACTTTTATGTCAAGGGTTTTTGGGTATTTATCTATTTAATTAGCGGGACAAGGGGACAAACCCCTTGTCCCTCCTACAGTCAAAAAAGAAGCAAAAGAAATATCCCCTGCTTCCCTACTTAATCCGATCTGTTCCCTTCAATTCCCCAACAGTAGCCGCACCGATTCCGAACATTGTCATCTGTAATTCCAGTTCTCGCGTCTCAAACAATTCGATTAGATCTTCTGGTGATTCAGTAGCTTCTTTTAAAATGGAACGAGCAAAACCAACCATATCTGATCCTAGTGCGATCGCCTTAGCAGCTTCCATTCCATTTTTGATTCCACCGCTGGCAATAATCGGTTGATCAATTGCTTCCTTAACAGAAACAATGCATTCGGCCGTTGGGATTCCCCAGCTGCTGAATGCTTCGGCTGCTATTTTCTTAATTTTCTCTTTGGAGCGTAGCTTTTCTACTTGACTCCACGATGTACCGCCTGCACCTGCGACATCAATAAAGGAGATGCCAACATCAGTCAGTTTTTTCGCGGTGGTGCCATCGATTCCAAAACCAACTTCTTTTGCGCCAACAGGAATCTCTAGCTGTGTGCATACTTGCTCGATTTTTCCAAGCAGATCTTTAAAATTGCGATCACCTTCTTGCTGCACAATTTCTTGAATACTATTCAAATGGAGCACAAGCATATCTGCATCTGTCATCTCGATAATTTGTCTGCACTGGTCGATTCCAAAACCATAATTAAACTGCACTGCTCCTAAATTGGCGATGATGGGTATCGATGGTGCATATTTTCGGATTTGAAAGGATTCCCGATATTTTTCATTTTCAATCAGGGCTCTTGTGGAACCTAATGCAAAGGCCCATCCTCGTTCTTCTGCCGCAATTGCGAGGTTTCGGTTAATCGTCTCCGCCATCGCAGCCCCGCCAGTCATTGAGCTGACTAAAAAAGGAGTCTTCAGCTTTTTACCGAGAAACTCTGTGTTTAATGTGATGTCATCAAAGTTAATTTCCGGCAAGGCATTATGTAAAAAGCGATACGCTTCAAGACCAGTCGTAATATTATCTCCTGTGACTTTTTCATTTAAAACCAACTCAATATGCTGGGCTTTTCTTTTGTCAATTGAATCAGTCATTCTCTAAACTCCAGTCTCATTATATTTGGCTGCAGGGAGGATATCTAATGGTACGATACCAGCCTCCTGCCATTCTTTATGTAATCGTTCCAGCTTGTTTATACTTGTAAAAGCAATTCCACAATCGCCGCCGCCAGCACCAGATGATTTTCCAGCTCCATAACGATCAGCAATTTGAATTAACTTTTCTAATTCCGTCGTTTCAATTGCCCCGCCAGTTTCTCGACTTAGCTCTAATAAAGCAGACCGGTTAGCGGATAAACTCGCCATCGCCATCTTTAAATCGTTCTGTTTAAAGCCTTTCACCATTGCGGAAACAGCATCACGACTTTTCTGAAGGAATCCTTGATAGATATGGGAATCTTGCTGCTTTAATGGTTCAATCTTTTTTATTAAAGAAGCCGTTTTCGCAGCACTGCCTGTCCAGCCGACAGCAAGCACTAATTCTTCGGGCGCTTCTAGCTGTTCTATCTGGAGGTATGGCCAGCTCTCTTCCACCAATTCAGAAATAGAAACTTGGTCTGCAAGCTTTCCTTTTAACCAGCTTGCTTTAAATGCTGCATAGTGAAGCCAGCCGCCATATGTCGATGCTGCTACATCTGCACAGGATCCACTGCCTTGTGTCTGATAATGAGCGATTGCAGCGAGCTTATAAATATGTTTTTTCGTAACAATTAGTTGATCTTGATACAGTGCTAAAATGGAGGATACGACCGCAACTACTACTGCTGCACTAGATCCTAGGCCATATTTCCGACCAGTGGAAACATCATCTAATTCGCTAGTAACACTAAGTGAAAAAGGCTTCGTATGAACAGACTTTTCTCGTAAATACTGATGAACCACAGCCAATGTGTTTTCGATAAATTCCAATTTTGCATTAGTATCTTCCAAAACAACTTGTCCATGCTCGAATCGACAAGCAACATGGGGAAGACCTATTTGCGGCAAGGACAGCATCTGTTTTTCACTAAATGTCACGTTCGCTGTAATAAATCGGTCAACTGCTACAACTATTGCTGGATAGCCTGGTTCTAGCACTGCATATTCCCCAGCAATAAACAGCTTGCCCGGAACTTTTATTTCATGCATCTGGACTCACTCCTTTTAAAAGTCCTCATTTATACCACGCTTAACTGGACGTAACTCCAAGAGCTGGTATGGATAAATTATCCGTAAAGACTCGATAAATGCCACTTTCCTCCGTGAAGGAGATAAGTTTTCTTTAACGATCCCTTTTCCTTCTTATTTTACCATTAACCCACCCATTCAGATAAATATTGAATTCCAGGTCCTGGGTGACATACAACTACATCACGAACAGAAGCTACCGCTGCCAGTTTTTCTTTGATTATATGTTCTTGCTCTGGTTTACAGAGGACTTTTACATTCGGTCCGGCATCAATGGTGAAATAAGCCTCTAGCCCTTGTTGACGCAATTCCATCACCTGTTGCATAACATCGAGCGTTGCACTTTGCCAATATAAAAACGGCGGCTTTGCGCCTAACGTTGTAGCATGCATTTTCATTGCATTTGCTTCGGCAATTTCACCTAGCTTTGTAAAATCACATGCATTTATCGCTTCTTTCATCTGCTGTAAATCCTCAGCTACTGTCGCTAACCAGCCCGCATAGAAAGGAGAAGTTTCCACTGTCCGCTGCATGCCGTCTCGGCTGGATACCGATTTAGGACCAGCTTCCACTACAACAGATAGGACACTAATATCCCACGCTTTTTCGTCTAAAATTTGCGTTGCAAACGAATCCGTTCCGTCTGTCTTCTCGCCTTTCTGCCATTCCACAAATCCTCCAAAAATAGAGCGTGAGGCAGAGCCAGAGCCTTTACGGGCTAAAGCAGAGAGTTCTGTCCCTGTTAAATCTAGCTGCAATGCTTTACTTGCTGCGGCAGCCAACGCTGCATATCCCGAAGCAGAGGAAGCAAAGCCAGCAGCTGTCGGCACATGGTTCACCGATGTTACCTTTGCAAAAACTTTTGTACCTGCAATGTTCCGGACATGATCAAGAAAGGCTGTTATTTTCCCAATTTCCTGATCGGAAACTTGGCTTCCATCTAATATCAAGCTATCCTTTTCAAACTGGTCAGAAAACTGAACCTTGGTTTCTGTGTAAAAATGATCTAATGTAATCGACAAACTACTATTTGTCGGTAAAAACAATTGGGTATTCCGCTTTCCCCAATATTTGATTAATGCAATATTCGTGTGAGCTCGAGCGATCGCTTCCATTAACCACACTCCTCCATTTTTACTAGCATTCCGCTATTGTGTATTGCCATGTTTTGGCAGCACCAGCTTCCAGTAAGGCATCAGCCACTTTTTTTCCGATTTGCTCACTTTCTACTAATGCTAAAATACAGCCGCCGCGGCCGCCGCCTGTTAATTTTGCACCGACTGCTCCTGCAGATCGAGCTGTGTCTACTAAAGCATCTAATCCTGAATCACTGACACCTAACAAACCTAAATGCTGGTGTGCTTGATTTAATTTATCGCCAACCTGTTGAAAATCTCCTGCAGCCAGTGCTACTCGCGTCTCTTGTGTTAATATGCCAAGTAGTGTGATAGATTGCTCTATTTGCTCAGGCTTGATTTCATACTTATCTCGGATTGATTTAACTGCTGCAAAGGTATCGCCAATCCTGCCACTATCTGCTATAACCAGATGAAATGGCGCGCCAATTTGCACATGTTCAACCTCTTGCTGTTTTTTAAACCAAATCGGAGTGGCGCTGGAAGCTGTCATCATATCAATCCCACTTGGCGTTCCATGCGCAAATTTTTCCGCCCGCTCCACCAAGATCATTAATTGACTGTTACTTAGCTTTTGATTGAAAAAGGCAAAAAGACCGCGAACAAGCGCGATCGCAATTGCCGCACTTGAACCTAGTCCTCGTCCAATCGGAATCGTGGAGGAAATCTTAATTTCTAAACCGCAAGACTGCTGCTCCAAAACCTTTAATGTTTGGATAATACAATCACCAATTCCCTCCATTTTTTCAGGAATTTGCTCTATTGGTCCTTGATAAAAAGGGCTTTCGATTTGTAACGAGCTTCCCCCGATATTCTTAACGGTTACTTTTACTTCTATTTGTTTAAACGGAAAAGCAATGGCCGGCTGTCCATAAACAACCGAGTGCTCCCCAATTAAAATTAACTTACTATGTGCTCGGCCTACCGCAATTTTTTGTGGAGTTTCAAGCATCGATATCCCCACTTTCATCGAAATATATATATCTGTCAGGAATTTTTAAAACCAACTAATGATCCACGGTGCTGAATAAAGAATCATAAACTGAACGCCATAATTGACGCCCCAGCGGTGCAGCATACCAGCAAATAAACCGATAACAAGTACACCGATGATATTTATCCAACCAGCGTCCATAAAAGCTAATAATAACACAAGTCCAAAAAATAGTCCTAGAATTGCTTCATGGGGAACCCAGCGAAACACAAAGGCACAGATTTGGTTGGCATACTTCACTGAAACAAAATAGGTGATTACAAGAGCAATCGTGGCCCCGATTAATGTTGCCCACACAAAGTCTGCATTAGATAAGAGGTGATGCAAATTATGCTCTGGTGTAAACACTGGCGGTGCGTTAAAGAGAGCATTTGCTGGGCCAATCGCCATCGGAGACAACGGGATACCGAGCGCAATCAAAGGAATCAATGTTCCAGAAATATAGGTAGCATTTGTCAATCCTTCCATTGAAGCGATTGCTACTGACGCTTTTTTCACAGGATCCTTGATGCGACTTGAAAATACTTCTCCAAGAAAAATCGTCATGCCGACAGGGCTCATAATAAAGGTAATAGAGCCAATAAAGCTGGCAAGCATACTTGTTCCCGTTTCCTGTTTGGTCAATATTTTAAAAGGATTTGGAAAACCTTTAGAGGTATTCGTTTCCGCAAAACGAATCGTTTTCTTTGGATATCTTGGCATACTAGCTCGTTTTTCTTTATGTAATAGTTCAAACAATGTCAAAATAACAGGGCCAATGGTAATTCCTAAGAAAAAGGATATGAAGACATTCGTTCCTTCAGGCACAACCCCGATTCCCCAATAAAGATAGCGTAAGCCTTCTATTAAGAGGGCAAATGGCAGAATCACTAGAAGTGATAACAGCTTATTTTTCGTCATTAATGCCAGTAAAACAGCTCCAATGAAAAAGAGGGGATTTGCGTATTCTTTGATAACATCCGCAAATGGAATTAAGATTTGCGCCATCAATAGGCTCACTGGAACCGCTACAAGCGTCCCAATTACAGAACCAGATGCCATTTTGCGGATACTGATATCTGGCATGCCATGTTTTTTTAACACGAGGGCATGCTCTACCATCGGGGTCGCCATCACTCCCCCTGGAATTCCAGCAAGTGCGACTGGAATGGAATCTGTTACTTTATTGGCAACAATTGCAGACATAAAAAAGGTTAAAACCACAATAGGCTCTACCCCCGCAAGGACAATTGCCAGCGTTACCGGTGCTAAAACAGCCGTTTCGTCTGTCCCCGGTGCTACACCAATTATGGTATATAATACAGCTGCTAAAACGGCTGCAGCAATCATCTCAATAATTAATACGATATCCATTACTTTTCTCCCGTTCTTTCGAAATTTCTTTTTGGTTTAATGATATAACTACAGATAATAAAACCGATAATGGCACCGCCGAGTCCGAAAAACAATGGCTTTGGTGCCTCATTTGGCGCAATAAAATAAGCACCCATAGTCGTTATACTACAAATTATTAGTGCGATCACTAAATCTTTTATATTGATGAGATCCTCCCAGACCTCAATATTATCGTTTTCATCTTGATTATGTTTATTTTCCATGCAATCAAACTCCTTGTATTTAATGAGCGTAAATGAGCATACTGTTAGGTTCCGCTTCCCCACGAAGATTATACACTAAATCCCAACTATTGAAAATGATTCTCAATTGAATTCCGAAAATTAAATATGTATTCATGGTTGTTATACCACAAATAGTAAATGCTATAACCATTATTTATTCAGATATTCAATTCCTCTAAATTTTCATATGAAAGAAACCTCTTTTTCATAAGCAAAAACGATGAACCACATTTAATCATTAATGTGAATTCATCGTTCTTAAAAGGTTAATTAATCGCAAAAAGCCATTATCCCTTCCCCAGGTTAGTTACCCTAACTGACGTTTAAATGCTTTATTAGCGAAGAAATAAGCGATAGCCATGATACCGACACACCAGCCAAGAGCTATCCAGATATCATTTCTAACGGTGCCTTCATACAAAAGAGCACGAATGGCATTTACAATGGAGGTCACAGGCTGATTCTCTGCGAACACACGGATAAACTTAGGCATGGTTTCGGTAGGAACAAAGGCTGAACTGATAAACGGCAGAAAAATCAGCGGGTATGAATAAGCTGTAGCTCCTTCCATAGTTCCTGCTCTTAAGCCAGGAATGACGGCTAGCCATGTTAGTGCAAGTGTAAATAGTCCAAGTATCCCAGCTATCGCAAACCAATCTATAATAGCCGCATTGGAACGAAAGCCCATCAAAAGCGCAGCAAGGATAACGACCACCACAGTAAGCATATTGGAAATAATTGAAGTTAACACGTGCGCCCATAATATCGACGAACGTTTAATAGGCATTGTAACAAAGCGTGCCATCAGCCCGCTTTTCACATCCGTAAACAGCCGCAGCGAAGTGTAAGCAACACCGGATGCGATTGCCATCAGCAGAATGCCTGGCAGTAAATAATTGACGTAGTTATCCGTACCAGTTTCTATCGCACCACCAAATACATAGACAAACAGCAGCATCATCATAATCGGCGTAATCGCCACTGTAATTATCGTGTCTGGGCTGCGCATAATATTGCGCATTAAACGTCCTAGTAGTACCCATGTTTTACTTTTCATTTATATTCTCTCCTTTTTGCCAATTATTGCGAGGAAAATTTCCTCCAATGTCGGCTGCTTCTCGATATACTCCACTTTTCTTGGTGGAAACATCTCTTGAAGTTCAGTCAGAGTACCAGTAGTGATAATTTTTCCGCCATGTAAGATGGCAATACGGTCTGCTAGCTGTTCCGCTTCCTCCAAATACTGAGTCGTTAGCAAGATGGTTGTGCCACCGCCCGCAAGCTCCTTGACTGTATCCCAAACTTCCATCCGCGCCTCAGGATCAAGTCCTGTCGTTGGTTCATCAAGAAAAATGACAGACGGCTTTCCGATTAAACTCATGGCAATGTCAAGTCTACGCTTCATCCCTCCCGAATATTGATCTGCTCTCTGGTTGGCTGTGTCAGTCAGGCTGAATCTAGCAAGCAAATAGTCAGCAGTCTGGACTGGATTAGAAACTCCCCGCAGCTTTGCAACCATGATTAGATTTTCACGACCAGTAAGCATGCCATCTAATGCTGCAAACTGCCCTGTCAGACTGATGCTTTGACGGACATTATCTGGTTGACGATGGATGTCAAAACCATCTATACTTCCTTTTCCATCATCAGGTTTCATCAACGTGGAGAGAATGTTAACTATCGTCGTTTTGCCCGCTCCATTTGAACCTAGCAATGCAAAAATTTCGCCACGCCTCACCTCAAAATCTATTCCCTTTAATACTTCTTTGTCGTTAAAGGATTTCTTTAAACCCTTTACAGAAATTACTGTTTTGCTCATGCTTTTCCCTCCTTATAGAAGTGCTCTCCTAAAACTATCTTGTCTACATACATCTACTTAGTCTAACTGATATTCTGTAATACTTACTACCGGAGCAAAAAAATAACTGAATAGTTAATAATTCACCTTGGCAACAACCATTCAGTCGATACTAGCTTTTTCGTTTACTCTTGCTTAAACGTTTCATGTTGCATTTATTCATGATACTGCGGATGGAGCTAATTCAACCAAATTTTTGGGATTTACATCATTGGACCTAAACTTCAATAGGCAGTTGCGGTTATCCTCGACCAATAGTATCATTTAATTTTTTACGATACTTATCATTCCAAGTTTGTTCACCCTTCACTAGCTCATCGCAAAAAGCTGCCACATCCTCACCCGTAAGGTCAGTAACTTTCTTTCCTTCAGCTGCTCCTGCCTCGAAGAGATCGAGAATACCGTTAAAAATGCGACTGCTGCCCTCCCAGTCAGTGGGACCACCACCAGCATTCCATATATATTTTTGGATCGCTTTATAAGCGCTGTTATATTCACCTGGAAGTGCTTTTGCACGTGTCTCCATCGCCTTCCATTCCCGTTTTTCTTCCAGACTACCAATTATTTTTTCAAATATACTCATATTACAACATCTCCTTTGTTTTTTTTGTTTTAAGTTCATTAATTTTGCTTGATACAAACTCCCATTTTTCCCAAAACATTTTAAGCTGCTCTTGGCCATCTGCATTCAGCCTGTAAAATTTTCTTGGCGGCCCCATAGTGGACGGCTTCTTCTCGATATCAACTAAATTGTTTTTCTCCAGCCGCATGGTAATCGTATAAACAGTCCCTTCCACTACATCCGTGAAACCAAGCTCTCGCAGCTGCTGCGTGATTTCATATCCGTAAGTTTCCCCACGGCTTATAATCTCAAGCACGCACCCCTCAAGCACTCCTTTCAACATCTCTGTAATATTTTCCACATTTCCACCTCACTTACAGTTATTTTATATTTCAATACTATGCATCATCAGTACATTGTGTTACAGATATCAAGTATTACTTATTACTGGTATATAATAATACATATTAGATTTGTTTGTCAAGACGCAAAGAGATTTCTTTATGATGGTATGTCATATGAAAAGAAAAGGCTAAGATTATTTTGAAAATCTCAGCTCTGAAGGATAAAAATTCAATATAATAGTTTCTTTAATTCTTTATCATCTGTAATCAAGTTTCTATACTCTTTCCCATTTATACTTAAACAGCTTGCTTCAATAAAGAAGTTGTCTTTATTATTGACTTGGAAATAGAAATTTGTTGTAGATGAAAGTGTTTCCATTTCTTTTAATGCACTATTTAGGCTTTCAATCATAATTTTTTCCAAATCCTTGAGGAAAATAGCTTAATTCTGTTAATAATAAATGAGACTCATCAAAATTAGTTATTCAGTCTATACGTATCATGATTCTGGTTCTTGATAAATATAATAAGACATGACTTGTTTAAACGTCATATTAATTTTAATTAACCAATACAAAGTATGATCTTATTCGTCAATTTAGTAACTCTATTAACTCATCCGCCTCTTTACTTTTAATGATTTTTTGCACAATCGCCTTATTTTCGATAATAGAAATTAGCTTTTTAAACATGCCATCCAATTCACTATGTGTTCCTTCTTTAATATTTAATAGGCAGACAAACTGAACCATCTGCTGCTCATTCCATTGGACTGGATTTTTCAATGTGCACACTGTCCAAAAAGTTTCTTGCGTTACGGGAACCAAGGGATGGGGAACAGCCACGAGATTCCCATAGCTAGTCGGGGCTATTGCCTCTCTTTCTAAAACAAGATTCATATAGTCTGCTGGTACAAGATTTAATTGGTATAACTCCTTACTTAGAAATTCTATGATGCTTTCTTTATCTTGCAAGTCTAATTGAAGATAAATTCTAGATGCATCTAAGTAATTCCCTACCTTATAAGAAGCAGCTTTTAGATGGTCATGAATAGATCGTATATCCTTGTCCTCTAAGAAAGTATTCACCACTTGGACTGGTATCCCAAAATCTTCCCTTATCGGAATGGTGCTAATAATTAACTCAATATCCGTCAGGTCATATGAGGATAAATTATAATAATTAATGGTATCTATTATTTCCAGTTCTTGTTCAAATCTATTTTGCAAGCGATAATACAGTAACTTAGCACTCCCCACACCTGATGCACAAACGATGATTGCTTTTTTCCTTTTCTTCTTCTCTAATTCTAACCGTTCGAGCGCAACACCTATATGAAGAGAGATATAAGCAATTTCATCTTCTACCACTTCCATCCCTAAGTACTCCTCTATACATTTGCTGGCTATGATAGCTCCTTCAAAGGCAGCAGGGTATTTCCTCTTTATATCATTTAGTAAAGGATTACGTATACTCATTTTATTACGCAATCGATTCATGGCAGGGCGGATATGCAAGGTTAAAGCTTGGATAAACTCTCGATCTTGGCGAAAGTCCCAATTCAATTCAGTGCGCAGTCTTTCTATCATCTCATTTATGATCGTCCCCGCCTCATCAAACTTACTAAATTCGACTAGCTCTCTTTTATGCAAGAGCTTCGTTCCAAGTAAATGAACAATAATATAATTTATTTCTGTATTAGGAAACGTTAGACCAGTAAACTCTTCTACTTTACTAATAATCTCATCCGCTACTATCTTTTCAAATGGATACTCTTCCACTAGAACATCTGTTAACTCTTCTATTACAAAGCCTTCCTGAATTCTTCTGCATGCAATCGCTATATGTGTAGCTAGGTTTTCCAAAGAGATATCAGATATATCAATCTTATATTTAATCACCTTTTGTATGATAACCTCTTTAATCTTTTTTAAAAGAATCTGATCAATAAGCTGCAGAGAGTCTTCTTTAACAAATGTCTCTTGATTACGACTTAATAAGAAATTGGATAAACATAACCGTTTCATATATTCATCACCATGCACTTTAGAGCCATAATGTGGCCGGTTTATTAATTTCAAGTTATATTTATCTAGAATCTCCTTCACTACTTTTAAATCATTATTCAAGGTAGACATCGATATAAACAGTTCATCTGTAAAGTTTTCTAGTTTAATAAAATCCTTTTCTAGAAATAAACGCTTTAAAATATAGAGAACTCTCGTATTTTTATCTGCAAAATCATCCACTAGCTTTTTTTTATCATTAAAATGTTCATGAATAGTATTGGAAAATAAGGCAGGATTAACGATATTCAGTACATAGCCTTTTCCTCTAATGGAATCTATTATAGTCCCGCATGACTCTGTCGTGTCCTGCATCAATTTTATTTCTTTTCGAATAGTCCGATCACTGACACCCAATTCTTTAGCCATCCAGTCTGATGTTACAGGCTCCTTTGATTCTGATAAAAGAAATAAGATATCTTTCTGCCGGCTTGATAGTAAAGCCAATTTCAATCAGCTCCCTTCATTGTCCAATCATTGGACCATTTTTACTCAACTTACTAAATTATACATTTAAGCTCAATACATAGGAAAAAATGGAGTTTAAAGCAAACTCCATTTAGACTATGAAAGCAAATCCTGACCTACTAGCTAGATTAATAGGTACAACAGAAGGCATGCCTTCGAAAAAGATCAAAGTTCTTCCCCATTTGTTTCAATAACGTGTTTGTACCAATCAAATGATTTCTTCTTACTTCTTGCTAAGGAACCTTTTCCTTCATTATCTTTATCTACATAAATAAAGCCGTAACGTTTTTCCATTTCACCTGTTCCCGCGCTAACTAAATCAATACAGCCCCATGGTGTATAACCGATTAAGTCAACACCATCTAATGCGACCGCTTTTTTCATTTCGGCTATATGATCACGGAAATATTGAATTCGGTACTCATCATTAATCGATCCATCTTCTTCCACCGTGTCCCTTGCTCCTAGACCATTCTCCACAATAAATAAGGGAATATTATATCTTTCATATAGAGCATTTAATGAAAAGCGAAGACCAACCGGATCTATTTGCCAGCCCCAATCGCTCGCTTCTACATAAGGATTGCGAACAACGTGGCCGAATTCGCCATCAGATTCACTGCCTTCGACTTCACGACTACTCACTACTTTAGACATGTAATAACTAAAACCAATATAATCTACGGTACCTTCTTTGAGAATCTCTTCATCCTCTTTCGTAATATCCATTTCAAATCCATTGCGTTCCCAATATTTCTTCGTATAGTTAGGAATCTCTCCTCTAACATGTACATCGCCAAAGAACCAGCGATTATGCATTGCTTCTGCGGCATACATAACATCATCGGGATGACAGGAATATGGATAAACGGGTACAATGGCAAGCATACAGCCAATTTTAAAATCAGGGTTGATTTCCCTGCCAATCTTCACTACCTTGGCACTAGCAATTAGTTCATAAAGAGAGGCTTGATACATCGTCTGCTCTCGATTTTCCCCTTCCTCATATTTAATTCCTGAATTAGTGAAGCTCGCGAAATCCATGCTTGTATCTGCTTGATTATTGATTTCATTAAATGTCATCCAATACTTTACTTTCTCTTTGTAGCGTTTTAATACCGTTTCCGCATATTTAACGAAGAAATCGATACACTTTCTATTTCTAAATCCACCATATTTTTTTACAAGATGATATGGTAATTCAAAGTGAGAGAGTGTAATGACTGGTTCAATATTATGTTTTAATAACTCATCAAATAAATCATCATAGAATTGCAGTCCTTCTTCATTTGGTTCTGCCTCGTCTCCATTTGGAAAAATTCTTGTCCAAGCAATAGACGTACGGAAACATTTAAATCCCATTTCTGCAAATAGTTTAATATCTTCCTTGTAGCGCGAATAAAAGTCAATTGCTTCATGGTTTGGATAATTGTATCCTTCTAGCACACCATCTGTAATCTGACGGGCGACACCATGTCTTGCTGCTGTCATTACATCCGCAACACTTACACCCTTTCCCCCTTTATTCCAGCCTCCTTCAAGCTGATGAGCCGCAACCGCTCCACCCCATAAGAAATTTTCTGACAACGCTGTTTTTGACATAATGAGTTTCCTCCATTTAAGATATTAAGTTATTAATAAAAAAAGAAAGCGGTCTATCGTTTCTTGGAGAACCGCCTTCTTCCTGTTAAATGCTTAGAGCTATGATGGACAACTACTTTCGTGTAAGCATCCGTTTCTCCAAATTTAATTATTAGATTATAATACTGATTCTCCACCTTTTTCTTGTATTACTAACTTGTTATCATACATTTTAATAAATGGGAACCAAACCAAGAATGCTACAGCACCGCAAATTAGTGCTACAATTACTGCCATGTAGTCTCCCGCTGTACCAATAAATGCTCCAATACCAATTGGCGATGGCCAAGGTACTTGTGCAATAATCGCATCAACAAATTTCAGCTTGATCGCCCAATACCCAATCGAAGCCGAAGCCATAGGTGCTAAGAAGAATGGAATGGCCAAGTATGGATTATAAACAATTGGCAGTCCGAACAATAATGGTTCATTAATATTGAAAATACCAGGTGCAAGCGATGCTTTTCCTAATATCTTTAATTGCTGTGACTTAGCTAAAAAGGCAATGAAGAACACCAATCCTATAGTTGCTCCAGATCCACCCATAATGACAAATGAGTTCTGGAATTCACCAGCAAAGGGAATATTCCCTCCCTCTAAATTTGTCTGCATATTAGAAAGAACAATAGGTGTTAAGAATGCACCAATAATATTGGCGCCATGAATTCCGACAATCCAAAGGGCATGGATTAAGAAATAAATCACCATGATTCCTAACCAGCTGTTTGTTAAATTCACAACGAAGCTAAATGGAACAGCTACTACTTTGAAAATATCTGTACCTAATGCAACTAGAACCCCATTAATAGCCAAGATAACGACAGCCACTAAAAAGGCTGGAATTAATGCTGTAAAGGATCTCGATACCCCCCCCGGTACTGCTTCAGGCATTTTAATTACCCAATTTTGTTTAACACACAATCTATATAACTGCACGGCGATAATCCCGAGAATAATTGCTGCAAAAATACCTGTAGTACCTAACCGACTCACACCATCCCCAACCATCTGCCAGCCATTTACAATGGTTGTTTCATCATCAATTTGATGAATAAGCGAGATTTTTCCGCCGTCTATTACGAGCATAGGAATGGTCATAAAGAAGGCAAACATAGATAGTAAAGCCCCATTTAACGGGTTTAAATTTAAGTTATCTTCTTCAGCAATAATTTTCGTATACTCATATCCGATGACAAGGTTAAAATAGAGTGCTAATATTCCCATTGTTGATTTATTCGCTAACATATACAAGTCACTAATCTTAAAGAAAGTATTATTGAAAAATCCTTCTAAAAAAGTAAGTGTCTGCGGCAATACATTCAATACTAGGAACATAGAACCAACGATAGTAAAGGGAATGGAAGCCATCCCTGCTGCCATTACTGCCCGCACAAAGCGGAAGGAGGCAACTTTCCCCATTGGACCCATGAGATATTTTTCAAAAAGAGCAAATACTTTATTTTCTCCTGACATATAAACTCCTCTTTTCCATGGTTAATTAATAACTTTCTCATATAGTTTAATGCGGCTATAGTGTTTATCTTCATTTAAACAAATCTTGTGCAAACGTTTTAGCATGAAAGCAGCTAATAATATACCCGAAATTAAAATAGTTAGAATGAACATTCTAGATTCATCTTGATTAATTAAGAACGGATAAAGCAAAGCAAAAGGAGAAGAAAAACAAGCAGGCACTATACAAATTACATTTGCAGCGAGCAATGCCGTAAAACTGTATTTTGTAAATTTAGGATGATGGCTAGGACTGCTGTAAATCTTCACTTGCTCCACAACACTAGCTACCATAAAGAACAATAATACGAAAGGAATAAAGAATAACTTTGAATCACTTAGCACCAATGAAATAAACCAATATAAATTGGTAAAAAAGAATAGGGCAGTTACATAACGAACAAGTAAATACCGATTAAAATACATCGTTTTTATACTTTGTTTCTTTCTTTGCTTTTCTAGCAAGGCTCTTTGTTCATCATTCATATGAATCCCCCCTTCTCTTGTTCTTCGCTACTTGCTTCTTCATTTATTATCAAACCATCAATAGATACCGCTTTCATTTTTTGTAGTGAAAATTAGATTGAACGGACTCCATCGTAGAAAGGGAAAAACTAAAGTAGCTTCCTTCTCTTTCTATCCATTAGCACCTTAGTTCGGAAGTTCTTGTAAAATTACGTTTGCTAATTTTTCAATCCCCATCGGAATTGGAATATACGCTTGTGGTGGTATGTTAACAACCGGCTTCCCAACACGATCCCCTGTTTCTTTCAGCTTATTGAAATACATCTTTGTTTGCGGGCTTACTAAATATAAATCAAATTCACCCTTCTCAATCATCTTACCGCCTTCATTTGCAGATATAGCATCTAATACAATATCTTGACCTTTTGATTTAAAAAACTCCGTTGTCTTTTTTGCCATTAGTGATGATGACATACCAGCTGCACAAATAATTAGGGCTTTTTTCATTTTATATTCCTCCAATAATTAATAAGATTTTTTGATTAAAATCAAACAAATTCCCAGCTTAGTTAGGTAGTTTCTTATGAAGTTCTATGAATTCCTTTGCCATATCAACAACAGTCATGGCATTCATTAAATGATCTTGCGCATGGATAAGCAATAACCGAATTTCAAATTTTTCTCCACGAGCTTCCCCTTGAATCAAATCTGTTTGAAAGCGATGAGCTACGCGCATTGCTTCATTTGCTTCATCCAGTTTTTGCTCTGCTAAAGAAAAGTCGCCACTTTTAGCATCATTTATTGCTTCCATTGCTAAACCTCGAGCATTTCCTCCATTTAAAATAATTTGAAAACTAATTTCTTCTAAGTTCATGCTAATCCACCCTTACGTAAAAAAATATGTGCACCAATTCTCCTATTAGCAGTAAAGATAAAGCTAACAGTACATTCGACTTTAGTCTCTATCGATTGCTAGCTTAAAAGATTAAGAGACTAATCTGGATGACTAAAAATGGTTTGTTAGCGATTTCATCTCTTGCTATCAACTGCTTAACTACATACTATACCTAATTTAATTTAAAGTTAATTTAAACTCTTTCCTTTGCGCAACGGAAACCATTACCATAAAAACGGGTGTCAGGCACCACAAAAAGACAACTGTCTTTTCACGGTGCCTGACACCCACTTCTATTTTTTCCTTTTTTTAATTCGATGTAAAACCAATGCAATTATAATAGTCAACAAAGCAGCAAAACGGAAATTTCCAGGAGCGAACTTTAGTAGCCAAATACTAAGAATGATAGTTGCTAAAGTTAAATGCTCTAAATACTTTTCATGTGTAAGCTTATTTTTATTAGCTATTATAATTATGTACGCAATCGGTGGTACAATAACGCAAATTGCCCAGAGTAATTTATCACGAAGATACCACGGTTGAGTTTTATTCATAATTCACTCCACTTTTTTTGGTCCTTTAATTCACAGTTAGTATACAAAAATATCCATTGAGTTTTATGCTAAGTTTCAATTACAATGCTACAAAATACTCTAGCAGCATCTCACTAAGATATGCGTTAAAATCCATTAAATGCTTTAGTCAAAGCATCTAGCATTTGTTTCTTCATATATTTTGACAGCAATTCTTCGTATATAAATTTTTAAGAAAAGCAGTCCTAATGGTCCAAGGATTTCAATCAACTGGTATTTTTAATTCTGAATCATCAATAATCAAATTTTTATACTCTTCTTCATTAATAATTAATGCGTTAGCTTCAATAAAGAAATAGTCCTTATCATTAACTTGAAAGTAAAAATTTGTAGTTGATGAAAGTGTTTCTATTGCTTTTAATTCACTATGAAGGCTTTCAATCATTATTTTACCAAATCCTTGAGGAAAATAGCTGGATTCTGATAATAATAAATGGGACTCTTCATCAAACTCATTTAATCTAAAAGTATCATAAGCTGGTTCCTGAAATACATAATAAGACAACACTTGTTTAAACGTAATATTAATCAAATTGCGATTTCTATCACCCATTAATTTAAGGGTAATAGTTTCTTTCAGGTAATTAATATTCAAGTCAATAATAGCCAGAGACTCTATTTCCGAAAAAAAATGTTGTAATTTTCTTTCTGTATTCACTTTATCTTGCACCTATGTTCCCTCTCTTCTTTATAAAATGGTGTCAGGCACCACAAAAAGACAACTGTCTTTTTACGGTGCCTGACACCCACTTTACAATTGTTCTATCAATCTTTCTATATCCGCCTTCAATACTTCCTTTTTATCGTTATGAAGCAGCTTGATCATATCTTGGAGAAATTTAATCGCTTGATCGTTTTTTCCTTTCTCTAGGTGTTTTTCGGATTGCTTTAATTTATTGCTTAAGCTCTTATAAAGACTATCCTTTAATTCACCTGATTCCTTGTACATATCGAGTAATGTTTGAATAGACGTATGATCTGCTTGATACGGTCTAACTAAGAAATGATCAAACTTGGTATTATTATAATTGGACCTTACCCCCACTTTCCCTTGCGTAAAGGCAGTACGGCTATTGTCCGTAAAATTAATCTTTGGTGTCGCCATATCATCCACATATACTTTAATTGTTGTCCCAATCACTTCAATTTTCATATGATGCCAGGCAGCTTGTGGGTCTGTGATTGAGGCACCATCAAGATACTCCCAATTATAATTTTGCTTTCCAAGATGGACGCCGTCTTCATTTATATAGGCCACATATCCTTGCATAAAATCAGCATTATTTTGGCTATACTCAATTCCGTTTGCTGGATTATTTACTCGGAAAATGACTCCTCCGTCTCCGGATCCTTCAGCCACTTTAACATCTGCTTCGATAATGTAATCCTTCCACTCTTTTTCACCGATAACTGATTTTGCAAAGGTTTCGCTACTTGCATTGTACTCGCCTATTATTTGTGGCTCTGGTACTTCGATTTCCTCTAGGAATTCAAAATAATAGAAGTCAAATTCGCCTTTTACTATTTCTACTTTAATCGTATGCTGTCCTGCTGGTAAGGAAACATTTTTCTTAATAACGCTTTGCCAATTATTCCAATCGCCAGTGCTAGGGACATCAATAACACCTGTCAAATCAATCGAATCATCAAGCCATAATCGGATTTGACTATCTTTATATGTTGTAGCTACGTTTATGGCTAAATCATAGCTGCCTTCTTCCGCGATATCGACATTATACTTCAGCCATTCTCCTGTTTGATTCCAGCCAACATTGTAGCCACCTTCCGGATTCACACGGATATCGACTGCATCCTGGCGATACTCTCCGCCAATATTTTCAATGGTGTTGTCGTGATAGGCAACCCCTTCACCACCAGTAATATAATCTGCCGCCATTATTCTGCCTGGCAGCTTTTTATACTGATCAAATTGGTGGAACATAAATTTTGAAAGCTCAAAGCCACCTTCTACAGCAACTACTTTTAACGTATGCTGCCCTGCTGGCAAGGTTATATCCTCTAGTGATACAGTCTTCCAACTGTCCACGCTGCCCGTTTTCGGCAGATTAATTTCTCCCGTTAAATCTAGCTTATCATCTAACAGAAGCTTTACTTTCGATCCATCCTTTACAGAGGAAACAAATAAATCAAGACCATAACTTCCTTCTTCTAAAATATTCACATCATATGTTAACCATTCATCCGTCTCAATCGAGGTAACTGCATAATCCCCTGAGGTAGTTTTTCGAATGTCCACATCGTCATTACGGTACTGTCCCCCACTATTTCCTTCCGACTTATCATAATAAGCTACATTTTGCCCACCGTTGTTATAGTCTTCCGCTTCAATGAGCCCAGGTAGCGGCCGATGAACATCAAATGAAGACAATTCCATTTTCGTAAAGTCAAATTCCCCTTCTACGAATTCTAGTTTCAAAGTATGATTTCCCTTAGGCAACGTAATTCCATTTTTAATGACAGCCTGCCAATTGTTCCAGCCGCCAGTAGCAGGAACATCAAATACGCCGGTTAAATCTATTTTATCATCTAACCATAGACGCGCCTTTGCACTTGTAAAAGTTGTTGCAGCATAAAGCTTAAGATTGTATTCGCCAGCTTCTTGAACATTTACATTGTATTTCAGCCATTCACCAGTCTGATTCCACCCAACAGCATAGCCGCCGCCTTCTGGATTGGTTCGGATATCTACTGAATCTCTTCTAAATACTCCACCAATATTTTCTGGTGTCGTATCATGATAGGCAACTCCTTCCCCACCAGTATTGTAATAGGCTGCATTTATTACCCCAGGAACCTGTTTATACTCATCGAAATCAATATTTTGCTCTTCAAAAGGACCAACTTTCCATGTCCCCTCTACTTCATCCCATCCTTCAGCATCCCCATCATTAAAATCGTCATATAATACATCAACTGCTTTATAGCCTTGTACTTTAAAGCTTGAAAAATCAAACGAACCCTTTATCACTTCAATCGTTAGCGTATGCTTTCCTTTTGGTAGTTTCAGCTTTTCGATTGAGAACGTTCTCCAATCCGTTGATTGCGGAATACTTACATCCCCCGTTATATCCGACTTTCCATCTAACAAGATTCTTATCTTGGCATCTTGGGAGGATTCGCCAACTCGTAAATCCAGATTATATAAGCCGTCTTCGGCAATATTTACATTATATTTCAGCCATTCGCCTTTTTCATTTGATTCAATGTAATAACTGCCGTCAGAATCGTCAGCAATATCTACATAATCTTGGCGGTAGGCATTAACTGCTTCTTTCCTTGTTTTATCATGATAGCCGACACCTTCACCACCAGCATTATAATGAACAGCCTCAATTGTCCCTGGTAAAGGCTTGTACGCATCAAAGACATTGCTGCCGTCAACTTTATTGCTAAAAGCTGTATAGGCAAATGCTCCATGTACATCTGATGTGGTATAGCCGATGCTGCCAGCACCAATATTTCGAACTTCTCGTGTTTGCTTTTGCATGCCATCGACAAAGATTCTAAATGTATCTCCCGACCTTTCTACTCTCAATTGATGTAGCTTTGTGTAATCATAGCCTTCTGGCAGATCTGCATACTCCCAGCCTTGTTCCTCACCATCCACAACAAAATTCGTTTCCAATCGATTATGCTTCGAGCTTAGGACAGCTGTTCCGTAGTTCTTTTCATCCTTATAGGAGAAAACTACACCAAGTCGCGGATTTTCACTCTCCCCTTTTTCTACCATTTTCAGATTGAATTCTGCTGTATATTCCTTATCTGTAGATACCTTACTCACTTGTCGTGACCATTTTGCATCACCCAATTTCTTCTGTTCCAGCCAATTAGAAGTATCTTTCATGATACTCCATTTCCCTCCATTTACATTTTTCCAATCCGCTCCAAGTTCGGTTCGATTAAATCGATCACTAAAATCCGGTAAAGCAGGATCAGGCTGTTCAGAAGTTGTCGGCCCTAACACGAGCATTTTCTCGCCATTCCATGCAATGCGGTCGAAGTTTATGTTACGCCCTGGGTTCGCATGACTATGATAGACGATATAGTCGGAATCAAGGTCTGGTCCTCGCACAACTGTGTTATGACCTAAACCTACATTTTCCCCTTCTGTGTTTAGTAAAAGTGGATTCTGTTCTTTATTCGTTGTATAACCAACATTAGGAGAATCACTTACTCCATAGTCAATACGGTATGCTTTATTCCAAATATGGTTTCCTGTATAAGTCATATAGTATTTGCCATGTCTTTTCAGTACGGTTGCCCCTTCTGTCCAGCCATTCATTTTTGCACCTGTATCCGTTGCCTTGCCAAATTCTGTCGGCGTTGGCATAGAGCGTGCATCTATTCTATTTGATCCTGTACTATAAAAATACCATTTGCCGTCATCATCAATAAAAACATGTCCATCAATCCCCATCCCAAGATTATCGGTTTGTTTTTTAAAAGGACCAAGAGGGCTTGAACTTTTATAGACATAATGCCCATTTCCACCTGGAGATGTATACATATAGAAATCGCCATTCCAGTAAACAACTTCCGGGGCATAAGCAGCCTTCGTAGTAGGTTCTTCTGTAACAAGACCAGCATATGTCCAATTCATTAAATCTTCGGATGTCCACGCCTTCACACCGCTTTTATCATCTACGGTACTAACATAGAGATAATAAATACCATTATGCTTTAGGATATATGGATCCCCTTCTCCATAATACTCCCCGCTATCCCATGTCCAAGATTCTGGTAAATCCATCGGGTTACTGTAGGCCAATGCTGCATACGGTAAAGAAAGCCATAAACTCATACACAGTAAGACTTTTACTAACTTCTTCAGGATAATCCCCTCCCCATATTTGTTGAAATACCATCTATATAAAAAGGGCATACCTGATCAGTTATAAATTGATTTTGTACACCCTGAATACCTATATTCTAGTAAAATACTGTTCTCTTAAATTTTGTTGGATAATGTAATCTACTATTACCATCTCATTGTTTAGAAATCATATAGGAAGAGAGGAAAACGATTCATCTAAAAATTATCTACTTAATGTTGTTTTTTAAAAATAAAAGCGCTTACAAACATCTTATATTATCCTCATTCGTAAAAATATACTAAATTTAGTATATAATATACCTTTTATACTTTTTTGATGGAAAAGTCCTACTTATTAGAAGAAAAAGGAAAGAACTGCAAGTGGAGAAAAGGTGAGGAGGATATTTTCCCAACAAAAAAACTACCATAGTCAGGTAGCATTCTTACTTTCTATTTTCTTCGGCAATCACTACATTTACTGGGATAAATATTCGTTTTGGTTCGTATTCTCCAGCCATCTGCTGCATTAATAACTTCACCGCATCCTTGCTGCACTGCTGGATATCCTGCTGAACAAAGGTAATCCCTTCTATTCCAGGAAAATCAAAAGTAACCAACTCTATTTGACGCAAGGACTCTTTTTGAACTTCTAAAATAGCACGATGCGCATACTGTGCCAATTCCGCATTCATCGTAAATAGGCAAGCTAGCTTCGGGTTTTCTAATAAAAATTGTTTAATTATTGCAGGCGTTTCCTGAACGGAGATTTTATCAAATGGCAGTGTTAGCCAAAGGCTTTTATCAATTATAATTTCTTTTCTAAAAAAAGCTTGTTCAAATCCTTTTGCTCTTTCTTCCGTAACCGTGTTTGTTATTAAGGGAGAGATAAGTCCAATCTGTTCATATCCTTTATCCAACAAATAAGAAATAGCCGCAAACGCCCCTTGAGTATTTTCGGAACTGACACTATAGGTAGAAATATTTTTCATATATCGGTCAATCAATACGAGGGGAAACTTATCTAGTGACAGTCGAAGAACCGCTTCATTATACATTTCCTTTTCTGCAGGGAAAATAATAATTCCTTCCACACCAATCATACGAAAAGTCTCAATAGCTTCCGCTTCTTTTAGTTGTGATTCTCTAGAAATCTTAATGACTAAGTTATACCCTTGCTCCGTCACATATTGTTCAAGAAAATTGACAAAATCCTGCTCCACCTTTGTCTTCATCGTTGGAATAATTAATCCAATCAACCCACTTGAAGTTTGGTTTCTTGCTATTGAACCTGTTAAACTACTTTCAATAACAAACGTCCCTTTCCCCTTAATCCGCTCCACAATTCCTTGATCCGCTAAGCCAGCCAACGCATTCTTGGTAGTAATCTGGCTTACATGAAATTCATCCATCAAATCCTTCTCAGAAGGAACTCTATCTCCTACTCTCCATTTCCCGTCCTTTATCCGCTCTATTATCTTATTTTGAATCTGCTGATATAATGGTTCGTTTTTGATTGTACTCATCCTCCAGCCGTTTTATTGTATATATAATGGAAAATATATATCTACTATACTAAGTTTGGTGTGAAAGATGAAGGGGGAGGTTGGAAAGGTGGTTACTTTTAGAACTATAAACCTTTAAAGAAAAAAAGGCACTACAAGCATCATTATTCTATATTTTATAAATAATATCATTACTTTACTTTAATAAAAATTCATTTAAATGGATCTATATTTAGGCGATAAAAACAATAAATTTACTAACAAATACGTTCTGGTGATGAATTCATCATGATATGGCTATGTTTGCAAAAAAATAGTCATAATTCTTTTCTATATTTTTCCCCTTATTTTTTGCTGTCCTTATGCCTCTTGATTCACATCGTTTATATACTAAAAACAGTAACATTCATACCCTTCTCTTTAAACGTATCAATTTGAACCCTCCATTTACAAATAAAATGCTGAATAATGTCGAAATAAAATTTACAAACACATTAAAAAATGTAATATAATTTACAAAAAAAGGAAATTAGGAGGAGTTTCTATGAAAATATTAAAAAGGTCTGCCATATTTTTATCAGTTTTTAGCATATTGTTTCTGGGTATATTTCAAAATGTACCTCAAGTTTCGGCTGACTCTTTAGTAAAAAATACCAAGGTAACAGAAGAATTAGAGCTATATTTAGATGAAAACAATATTGAATTTAAGGATCAAGATAATACTCTTACCTTTTCTAGCATTCATGATAATATTGAATATATACTAACCTATTACAAAGAAGATGGTACATATCAAGCAAATGCTTATGATGTAGTTTCGGGGAGCGAATTAAATATTCAAGAATTAGAGACAAAACAAGAGCAAAATGGACAAGTTGTTATTAAACCAAGTACTCCTGAATCTGGTGGTATAACTACTATGGCTCTTCCTATTGTTTTAGTTCCAGTAGCAGCATGGGTTTTTGAACACCTCGTAGCTATGGCTATTGCAGCAACAATCGTAACAGTGGTTGCTGTATCTAAAGATAAAGTAAAAGCCGAATTAGAAACTAGATTGAAAAAAAAGAACCCAACTATTATATATAGAGGTGGCTCTTCGACAGCTTATAACTTAACGCCTAGAAAAACCGATACAGGTGGACTTTCATATTATCTCAAAATGCCTTCTGGAAAATTCACTGCCACTACAAAAGAAGCAGTGAATAATACTAAAGTATTAAAAGCAGTAGTTGATGGTAGCAACCATGTTTCAGTAAAACCAAAAAATTCAGCAGATATGGCTGGGTGGATAAAGTCGAAAGATAATGCTAATGAGAAACCACATAAATTCACTCGTATATTACAAGCTATTTCTGTTTCATCAAAAAATTGAGGGGTAATATATTATGTCTAAAAGTTATGAAATAGAGGATGAAGAAATTTTATATTACGTATATAACTTAAATTGGCTATTGCCAAAAGAAAATCAAGAAGTAGCTATTGATTTTCTCGCTAACTTACCCCCAGACAAAACCGATATGATTTTACCTAAATACGGGAAAGAGTGCTGGGAAAATGGTGTACATGTTATAAAAAAAATTGGCTATCCTAAAAATAAGAAAGCATTGCCAAAATTAGCCAGACTGTTACAGGACAGAAATTGGCCAGGTTCTTTAGAAGCAATTGAAATTTTCCGTGAACTTGGAAAAGAAATTGCTATCCCTTATATAGAAAATGAGTGTATTTCAGCAACTAAACAACAGGATTTAGACTGGTTAGAGCATTTATTTTTTGCTTGTAACAGCTTAAATTATAACGAAAATGATTTTGAGCACAAAGATGTTTATAGATTTATGAAAAAAAGTGCTGAATCACTTTACTAAAATTAAGCTATTTAAAGATACTACTAGTATAAAAGTACCAAAAGGGACTTAAGAATGTTCTTCTATCAACTTTCTTGAGTCTCTTTTTTTCTTCCAAAAGTTATGAGAGTAGGATTAATAGTCTCCCAGACGCTTTATAACTTTAACTACAAAATTTAAATCATCGTTCTATTCAATAAACCCCTGCTTCTTGCTCCGAATATACTTTGCGATTGTTTATTCATTTCATTCAATCATACTCACGTAATATCCTTTCTCCTAAAACGTTCGGTTTCCATGATTATATTCTAAATTCGCATGTCATTATGGATCATCAATGAACTTTTGCCTTTTAAATATCCTATAAAATACGATACAGACATTTTGGTGTGTATATGATAATGGATTGCATGTGCTTCCATCATTTCTACATCTTTCATATCACATAGTTTTCTGACAATAGCACCTATATCTTTTCTAAATTTCCCATACACTACTTTCTTTCTGTATATTGGGAATAAATACGATACTTACTGTTCCACCTTGTATATAATAAACTATTGTCGCTCGACATGAGCAGAACTCCTCTCGTTATTTGAAGTTTTTTCTAGTATAATTCTACAAGTCATTTGCATACAGGCATATCCTGTGGTTTAAAAAGATTGATGAAAAATATCCAAAAAGCCATAGCCCTTTGGATACCCACTACCTATTCTTTAATAACTTTCCTTCTCCTCAGCAATTTTGATATTTCCATATGCCTCTTCACTATATACGCTTTCTCTCATCAAACGAGTTCTAAAGTATTCTTCTAATTTCTTGTCAGTACAAAAGATATAGCAGCCCTTTTGTCCTCTAGTCATTAATGTGCGATACGTGTTACGAATAATTTTATCTGCTATTTCTCGAGCCTCTTCAGGAGATTCTTTAAGCATTTTCTTAATCCCCTTCAGTGATTGATCTGTTTTTGCTCTTTTTGTATAATCCGTTATAACTTCTCCATTTTCATATCGCAAATCATCACCAATTATAACTCCAACATAATCAAATTCTAATCCCTGACACGTATGTATACATCCTGCTTCATGCACAGAATTTTCATCAATAGCCCATGTTGTAGAGCTATCCAAGTTCCAGCTGATTCCGAAATTATGCTCTTCAATTTTAATATCATGGAAGTTGGAATTCATCCGATTATCCTTAGGCCATTCCCAACAATATCCGGAAACAATTCTAGATTTGTTATTGATTTTATTACTCTTCTCAATTTCTGCTTTCATTTCATTTGGACTAGAGAACACTTTGAAATCATAGTCTAATCCCATATCATTCGCATTTGCTGTTTCACGTATTTGCAATACATCATCTAGCCAGGCAATATATCCATCTGAGCCATCACATCTAAACTGTGAAGATAATACACCTGTTGTAACTTCTGCACCGTATTCTTTAGCAAATTGCATTATCATCTCAACACTTCCGATATCCTTCAGCGTTACTCGCTGATTTTCATCAATAAAAAATATAGACATTCTAGCAGTATGGATGATTTCCTTTACCTGGTTCTCCCCTAGATTTTGAAACATCCCAGATTTCTCATTTAATCTATGAGCTTCATCAACAATCAATACATCCAATTCATCTTTTTCCGATTCTGTATAGCTTCCAGAACCTTTGAATAAATTATCAATTCTTGTTTTTCTAAAGTCACCCTTCAACTTAGTAGAGTAAACATTGCGGGGGGCTGAATTTTTTGTGACATATTGACAAGTCATTGTTTTATTCGTCAATGCCACTAACAAGTTGACAGCCAATACGGATTTCCCAGTGCCTGGTCCGCCTTCAATTATCATAACTTGCTTTGTATCCGTCTTTATGGCCTTTTTTGCTAATTGAAGTGCGGTTTCATAAAACACCTTTTGTTCATCAATCATCACAAACTCTGGGTTACCATTTAGCATATTCGATAATGAATCCTGAAGTGATTTGGAAGGTCGAATTCTCCCTTGTTCCATTTGATATAGAATTTCTTTCTGATCTCCAAATTTTATATATTTCTTTATAAAATTTCGGAGCTTTTCCACTTCCCCTTTGGCATAAACAGGGGCAAGGTTAAGATAATAATCATAATGTTCATCTGTTAATGGATCATTATCACGAATTCGATAATTATGTAAATATGCACATGGCTTTAATTGAATGAATTGCTCTTGTACATTTTCATTGTAATCTTCAATTAGTGCAGCATAGGACCACGCTTGGTAAGAAGGATGAGTTACTTCATGCAAACCACGGTTTAAGGCCGTTTTAACAATAGCCTCTTTCCCCTCAACCTTTTGTACTTCTGACCATTGCTTCAATTCGACAATAACCACAGAATCTTTCTCACCATCATGTCCAGATAAAAGAAAATCCACTCTTTTGGATGTATAGGGAATCTTATATTCAATTGCAATTCCTGCATCATTCGGGATTAATGGATCATTTAAAACACGATACATATGTAACATCGAATTATCCCAAGAACGAATTTCCGACTCACTTGTATGTCCTAGTTTCAATTCAAATTGAGTGAGTATATGGGAAACAAGAACATCTTTATCAACATGTTCAAGAAATTCTTGTTTATTAGCTTCATAGACGATCATTTATGGACCTCCGAAAACAGTTCTATATTAATGAGAATATTTTACCATAGAAATTTGAATTCTTTTAGATTAGAGAAAAAACAACAGAATAAATAATTTGTCTATAACACAATTCCTAAACTCCATTATTACTTGACGTGTAAATAGATTCACACATCAAGTAATAATGGAGGATTCTATGCCAAAAATTTTTCGTTTAAATGAAGCAAGGCATCTAATAGCGCTATGCATCTTTTTGAGGATAATCTTTACGAAGATATTACTATGAAGATGGTTTTAGATAGTTTGTCTATGCACCCCGGAACATTTTATCGGTAAGAACTCAGAGGCAAACGGGATGCTATGGAGATGCGAAATCTTGTTACAGACTATACTAAGAACTTTTTTGACCATTACATACTGCAGAAAGATGCGAATCTAGAAAATTTGGCATACGACGGCGTGGACTTAATCAAAAAGACCAGCAATAAGTGACATAACCGATAAGCTGAGTTAAGCGCTTATCAAATAGCTAGCTGTACAGACACAAAGCCGATAGCACTATTACATAGTTATCGGCTCTTGTCTATTTATTTATTCTAAAGGAAAATGAGTTTTAAGAATGTCCAATATAAATTACAAATTGACAATACTGCCCGTAAGTTTAATGAATTAACAAGCAAATAACGATCAAAAGTACGTCTAATAGGCAATAAGAACACGTTCTTATCCATTCGGGTAATCAGTACAAATTCTTGTTCTTGGCTTTGGTAATCCTTTCATCAATTAATTCAGCCATAAACAACGGAATGATGACTTCCATGGCAATTTCAACAAGTAAAAATATAGGTTTTTGAAAATTTCAGCGAACATGCTTATAGTTTATAATCTCTGTATACCTTGAAATTGCTTATTTGCCCATGCAGCATAAGAAGGGTGTGTCTGAAGTAATTCTTCATGTTTTCCAACTCCTGTAACATGTCCATACTCAAATACAATAATTTGATCCGCATGTACAACTGTCGATAATCTATGTGCAATTACAATGGTTGTACGATCTTGCATCAAATAATGCAGTGCCTTTTGGACCTCATGTTCTGAGTCACTGTCCAAGCTAGCGGTTGCTTCATCTAACAGCAAAATATCCGGTTGTCGCAACAAAGCACGAGCAATAGCTATACGCTGGCGTTGTCCGCCTGATAGCTGAATTCCTCTTTCTCCTACCTCTGTTTCATACTTTCTTGGTAAAGCGTCAATGAAATCATGGGCATATGCAAGTCGGGCTACATTCATCATCTCAAACTCACTCACTTCGTCTTCTCGCCCATAGATAATATTTTCTCGGATTGTACCTGATATAAGAGAACTTTCTTGAGACACATAACCAATTTTTTTGCGCCAATCATGGAGTGAAAAAGAGTCGATTGGCGTATCACCCCAATATATGTTTCCAGTTTCCGGATCATAAAATCTCTCAATAAGCGAAAAAATGGTTGTTTTTCCGCTTCCGCTAGGACCAACAAAAGCAGTTACTTTACGATCTGGTATCGTAAAAGAAGCATTTAGCAAGATTTGCTTATCTCTTTCATAACCAAAGCAAACCTTGCGAAACTCTAAGATGTTATGCTTGTCCGGCATCACATCCTTTTTGTTGTCAGCTTCGAGGGGCTGTTCCAAGATAAGCCTTAGCCTCTCTGTCGATCCCATTACTTTTTTTAAATTCGAAAAAAATGCTCCAAACTGTTCAACAGGCATCATAATTTGAAACAAAAGTAAGATATATGCTACAAGTTTCCCTGCAGTAAGAGCTCCCGAAGAAACACGCACTCCGCCATAACCGATAATTACAACTAGTAGCACAATCATAATTAATGTCATCAATGGCATCAGTACTGCATTAACCCGAGCTTCTTTCATTTCCGATTGAAATAAATCATCCATGTTAGCTTCACCGTTTTTTAATTCTTTTCTCTCCGAGTTAGAAGCCTTAACCAGTCTCATTTCCCCAATGATTTGGGACAGCGTCGAGGATAGTGCTGCCAAATGTTCCTGTAAACGCACGGAATTTTCATACATCTTATTCCCCATCGGCATCATTACAGCTAAACTAATAGGTAATACCAACATAATGATTAACGTCATTTGCCAATCTAAATAAAATAACATGGCCACTGCACCAATAACTGTAATCAAGTTGGAAATAAAGTTGATGAAGTGATCGGTAATGAGTGATTTAATCTCATTTGTATCGTTTGCGATGCGACTCATAAGATCCGCAGAGCGGTAGCGATCAAAGAAACTCATCTGTAAATGAAGCATCTTTTCCCAAAGCTGTTTACGCAATTGATTGACCATTCTATTTCCAACATAAGCTAACAGATAGTATGAGAATCCACTTGATACGGCTTGCAAAATAAAGATAAAGACAAGCTGTATAATCGTACTGGCATTTATTAATTCCAAACGAAATTGGTCAATTATTTTTCCAGTAGCTATCGGAACAATCAACCCCACAAATGAACTGATAATACTTAAAATAAGGGCTATGCTTAGAACCAGCTTGGGAACTTCTGTAGAAAATAAAAGCTTCGCTAAATAGCGTAGACCGGTTTTATTTAAAGAGTTGTCACGATCGCGAATATTTGTAAATTTCTCTTGATTGCTCATAATTACTCCTTACTATATTTTTTTAAATTTTATACTTGATACCATTAAATAGGAAAAAGCAAATAATGAAATTACCGATATAAGTGTTAAATTAATCGTGCTTGGTGCAATCACCGAGTAAATGGACAGAATAAAACCTGCCACGGTTATTGGAATTCCACGAAAGATACCCTCAAACTCTTTGATATTAAATCGTGCTAATCTATATGAACCGCTGACGACGTATAACAATAGAGCAACTATACCTACAAGTCTCAGCATGCCAAGATCATCAAAGTTAAATTTAAAATAAACAAGTAAAGCTGGAGCAATCCCAAAGGAAACCAAATCGGACAAGGAATCCAATTCTTTACCGAATTCACTGCAAACATCTAATCGTCTAGCGATTCTTCCATCGTATCGATCTATAAATGCTGCAATAATAATATATATGGCACTTGCGAAGTAATTTTGATTAATAACCTCGACAATTGAAAGTACCCCAAATGACAAATTTACAAAGGTAAGCAGATTGGGAATATTCTTTATAAACATAGGTTCTCCTCACTAATAATGAATTTTATTATGACTCCCATTTATTGATATTTGGTAATCTGGTTAAATCGTTTTCGCCCTGTAATCTACCCTTTCCTGTTTGCTTATGATATATAAGATTATGGGAGATTTCTTAAGATGGGGGGTTCATAATTCTTAAGAATTCTTAAGTCGCTTAGTATTTACATTTTATGGGTAGCTAATTTAACAACTTGTTAGTACAACTGAATGATAAATGGAAAAGGAGCATTGATATGAAAGAAATAATAAAAGCAGACCATCAACCAGTCTGCTTTTATTGATTATATAATTGTTAATACCAGGATGCCGATAAACCATGACCTCGAACGCTCCATTTGCAATCTTAACCAGATCGCCGTCCTGTTGTTTCACCACGGTTCTGTCCCTTATGGATTTATTTTCTCAATTGTTTTTCTTATGCACCTTTTTCATCATGGATCTATATATCCACTTTGAAGCTATATACACTACATTTATCAACAAGTATAGAACAAATAAGAATAAGGCTACCAAGAACACACCATTATTCTTTATAACAATCTCCTGATAATTCATTGAATATATCAACACATAGAGATAAAACATACAGAACATAAACACAGCTTCAATAAAAAAATAGTTTAACTCCTTATGTTGTTAGAGATTAATTTATTTAGATACAAATTCAAACCGCGGAGAGTGAAGCCCCATTCCCTCCTTGACTCGGAAACAACTGATTTTGGTTCCAGTGACAAGTTGGATGCCCCAGAATCATTCAAAAGTCTGTGCGGTTTTATTTAAAATGACAGGTAACGTTACCTGTAGCAAAAAAGTATCTTTTCGTACCGATACGTTCAACGTCCCGTTGTGCTTCTGTATTATTTTCTGGCAACTAACGAGCCCAATTTTGTTGCTATCTTCCTTTTCGGCTTCACGTAAAATTTTATTCTCGAACCTAAGATCGACCCATTGTTGTTTCAAGGAAACCTGAATAAGAATGGGATGCGTCGGATCGGCATACTTTCGAATATTTGAAAATATATTATCGAATACACGGCGTATAGCGACCAAATTGATTTCCAGTAAAAATTGCTCATCATATGGATCTGCTTGAACTTGAATATCTAAATTATCCATAACCACCAGTTGCTCATCAATGAGTTGATCGATAAGCGCTCTGCCCTCATATAATTCAAATTCCACTTCCTCTTCTTCAGCGGCAGAGGACACCGTAAAATATTCGAATAGTTTGTCCGATAGCGCTTTGATTTGATAGGCCTTTTCCCGGCTATTATGGATATATTGCAGCAAATCCTCATGAGTCTTATACTTGTTAAGCTCGATGATATCCATATACCCCAGCAAAATTGTAAGTGGAGTGCGTAAATCGTGGGAAATTGCCGTGATCAATTCGCGATTGGCCATCCTCATCCTCTCCTCACTGCCGAGTCGCTCAGCAAATGATTTCCTCATCTCATCAATACTTTGGGCCAAAGAGGATAATTCATCCTTTCCAGAAACAGTAATTGAATAATCTAAATTTCCACCTTCAAGTATTTTGATCTCTTGTTCAAGTACTCCAATATAAGATGTTTTCTTATTAATTATCAGTAAGAAGGAGATAATGAATATAATGGCTGCTATGAAAATACCAATAAACAAAATGAGATTATAGTATTGATACTCATAAAGGCCTACCAAGTAGATCTGGGCATCTTGATCCGCAAAATGAACGGTAGTAGGTATTTCCGAAGGCGTAAATCGAGTTAGTAGCTCTTCGTTAATAGCAGGATCAACCTCTTTATTTGAGGAGAAAATTAATTTCTCTTTTGCAAAAATATACAGATTTAAATATCGCTCATTATTTATCCATTCAGACAATTGCTCCCGATCACGAGTGGACACGTTTTTGCTATTCACAAACTCTTCGAATCGTTCAAGCGCGTCTTGCTGCCTATTTTCCATAAAAGCGGATTTGCTTAAATAACTATTTAACACTTTCTCGCCAACGACTTGTAAAATGCCGAAAACACTTAAAGAAATAGCTGAGGAAATTAATACTGCCAGAACGAGCTTGATCTTAAGTTTTTTCCCCATTAGTAATCTATTCAATTTTGTACCCCTTTCCCCAAACAGTCTTTACATATTTAGGGTTCTGCGGGTCATCTTCCAGCTTACTTCTCAAATTACGAATATGGACCATAACTGTGTTATTACAGGTATAAAAGTAGGGTTGCCCCCAAACACTTTCATATATGTTTTCTGCCGAAAACACCTTACGTCGTTTCTTAGCTAACAGCAGCAAAATCTGGTATTCAATTTCAGTCAAAGTGATTTCCTTCTCTCCAACAAATACAGTCTTTGCATCCTGGTAAATCGTAAGATCCTTAATGATAATATGCTCCGTTTCCTCCGTCTTCTCCTTGCCACGATAGACATAATATCTCCGCAGTAAAGCCTTCACTCTCGAAACAAGTTCTGTATAAGAAAAAGGTTTGGACAAAAAGTCATCACTGCCTGAAGAGAAGGCCAATTGTTTGTCCGAATCCTGCGTTTTCGCAGTAAGGAATAAGATCGGTGCGCTTGTTTTTTCACGAATCTCCAAACACGCCTTCAGCCCTGATTTATTGGGCATCATCATATCTAAAATAATAAGATCTGTTTCTTCATTTACTTTATTAATCGCATCTTGACCATCTATCGCTTCAATCACTTCATAATTCTCACTTTCTAACAAAATCCTTACAATTTCTCGGATTTCACTGTTATCATCAGCAATTAAGATTTGCTTGTTCATCTGATCACCTCGTCTAATATCAGTATAATAGTCGTTTTGTGCAACTACCAGTAAATACAGTCGACTTAAGAATTCTTCAGAAATTATGTATGTAACTCTTAATTTATCCATTCTATACTACAAACAGGTAGAAGTAATTACATAAAGGAGTTTTAAGCTATGCCACAACTTTCGAAAAAAACAATCGTAGCAATACTATTAGGTCTAACTCTCATATTGTCTATTGGTTTGATCTATTATTCTCCTACCATTATTAAGATTATGTCGTCCATGAACAATTTTAGGGCGTTTATTCATTCAACAGGTAATTGGGGACCGGTCATGTTTATTTTATTTCAGATTCTTCAAATCGTGGTTGCGCCTATTCCAGGAGAAGTCGTACAGGTTGCAGGCGGTTATATTTACGGGGTTACATTAGGATCCTTATATACTACAATCGGCTTAATAATAGGCTCAGCGATTGCTTTTTATTTCACTCGGTTTATCGGGCGCGATTATATTTCAAAGCTACTGCAAAAGAAAAAATATAAGTGGATGTCGTTAATACAGGATGAGAAAAAGTTTTCTATCTTTTTATTTATCTTTTTCGTGATTCCAGGTTTGCCGAAAGACCTGCTTGTATTTGTGGCCGCTCTTACATCCATGAGTTCATTAAGATTCTTCACCATACTTATAGTTGGTCGTCTGCCGTGGATTATTGCATCTGCCGCTTTGGGGTCCACCATTCATATGCAGCAATATAGCATAGCCATTATCATATCGGTTATCGCTGTTATTGGTTTTATTCTCGGATATATCTATAAAGATAAAATGATGGATCGATTCTCCAATGTGAAGAAAACAAAAGGGACAAGTCATTCCGCCAAATCCAAGGTAAACCTCAGCATTAACAAAAAGGAAAGTTTATGTACAAAAAAAGGAGAATAAATCTAATACAAACAAGCAATTATTCTGCAAAGAAAGAATACCTACCGATTTTTATTTTTGCCATTATTGGTGGAGCGTAAAATCGATGGAATCCCAAAATGTACCCAATATTTCAAAAGAGCAGCAACAATCGGTACTAATTGAAAGTTAAAGAAGGGGGTTCAATACATATTATCACAATTAAATTTGAAAATAATTGCAGGAAAGTTTTTAATTTCTGGTTTAGCATTTGGCATTATACAACCTTTAGATGTCTTTGTCATTATGGAAAATTAGGTCTTGCAAAAGAGAAGGCACAGGGGTTCGCTGCGGCTGAAAGGATTGGAATGCTCATTAGCGGAGGGCTTGCTGTTGCTTTAAGCGCATTCGGAGAAAATCATACGAAGATCATTATGACCGTTTGTCTGTTAAATTTTTGCTATGATAACACTGTTAGAAGTACTATCAGTTAGGTCATTTAAGAATTTTATCTGGCATAGCTGCAGCGTTTTTCCAAGTTGTTTTTAGTACATTGATGATTAAACAGGTTGCCTCTGAATATATTGGACGAACGAACGGAGTCATTATGCCATTGATGATGGCAGGTTTGCTATTTGGCTCTGTTATCTCTGGATTTATTGTTTTTCAACTTGGGTTATTTGGTGCCTATTTCAATACAGCCATTCTAACTGCATTATGTTCATTTTAACAATTAAAATGAACAATCAGCGTGCAACAGCAGAATATATGGAGTAAAGGCTGCAATCTGAATAAAGTCTATAAAATAAGCCGAATAAAGAATCTTAAATAGACAAAATTCCTTGGGGAATATCGTCTACAATCATTATAAAATCATTCGCAATTAAACATCTTTTGAAACAGCATATGAATTTATACCGGCTAATTCAAAATAGATTTATAACTTTGAAAAAATGAAAAGTTATTTTTTAAGGACTATTAAAACAAAGCCTGTTGATGCTTATATGTATATATATAATATTGCTAATAAGGGAAAGCCCTAATCAATGTAGATACCTAATTATGCTTATTCAAGTGATTTCTAGGCCAACTTGTTTGGGCTTTATTGTACATTGATATAAAAAATAATCACCTAATAGTTGCAAGTACAGAAAAACCTTTATCGTTTTCTATCGTATACTCTAAAAACAAAGAAAGCTCACAATTCTTATTAAATCACCGTTTGTGAGCTTTCTTTAGCGATTAATCTAGACATAAATTAATCTGATGATACCGGTGGTCGGGGTCGAAATAGGTCTTTAAAGCTTGATATTACTAAGGTTTCTTAATGTAATGTATAAAATATGTGTAAAAAATAATATTTATTTTTAGCTTATTTCAAACTCTATTGTTTTGTTCTTGGTTATAAATATGCTCTTTTTAAACTTTTAAAAGAAAAACTGCCTATATTTTACTAAATGGACAGAGACTTAGGTGTACGGTGTGTCTAGGTAGCAACCCGAATTTTTAATAGGACTGTATTTACAACCAATTTGTGTATAGAGACGGCGGGAGTCGAACCAACCTTCTCATGAAATGCTGTAATATCCGTGTTTATAAGGGTTTATAGATGCTGGTAAAAATGTTTGACTACGTTTTTGACTACGTTTAATGAAAAATTGAGTTGCGGGGGCAGATTTTCTAATTAATAAGTTTTTATCAAAGTAATTTTGATTTAACACCTAATTAATTGATTGAATCTAATAGCAAATTCTGATGTAATTAACTAAAACTCAGTATACTTAGCATTTCTTCCATATGCCTTATCAACTGGGTATTTGTCATTGTTTTTTTGAATTTTTTGTTCTACAGCTTTCCTAAGGTCAATGCCAGTTTCATTTGCAAATAATAAAGTATAGATAAAAATATCAGCTAATTCATCTTTCATATTATTTAAATTTTTCTCCACAGCTTCTTCACTAGTTTTCCATTGGAAAGTCTCAAGTAATTCGCTTGCTTCTAATGATAGTGATAGCGATAAGTCTTTTGGATTATGAAACTTTTGCCAGTCCCGTGCATCTCTAAATTTAAGAATTTTTTCTGTTAATTGTTTAATCTCATTCATTCTTATCACCTAAATTATTTTGATATTTTATAAGTTGCTCTCTTAATGCATCATCACTGGCATATAAAAACAAGCCTTTTATACCACGCTTCATTAAAATGTTTAAGGAATTTAATATGATTCTTTCCTTAGCTGCTTCGACATTTTCAATTCCTTCTGTGCCTGAATAAGCTCCTATATCCTTGTAAGCATCAGTTTTGATGACCAATTCATCAGACTGAGAATTATAAGTAATCGATGGTCCTAGAATTACACCGACATAATTTAAGTCAAATCCTTGAATTGTATAAATTGAACCCGCTTCATTTACTGTCGAAGTTTTCTCAGCCCATGTATATTTACTATCTGTAATATTCCATGGGATTTGATATTCTCCCTGGTCCGCTTTAATGTAATAGACTCCCCCATCTTTTTTGTGTAAATAATCAAATGTGGCGACCACTCTACTTAACCCATGAATTTAGTTTTTCTCAATTATCGCTTCATGCATCTCTTTTAAGGTTGTAAATACTTTTAACTCGTATCCTTCATCATAAGGTAATGGCAATAAACGTTTTTGCTTAAATTGATTAATCCACTCAATTACTTCATCATTTGCTTGCATCCGGAACTGATTCGTTAACTGAAAATATTCTGTATTTGAACTTTTTTCACGTAAACTTTCCAAAGTTAACTCTTGCCATAAACTTTTTAATTTTAAAACTTGATCACTGTCATATACCATTACAACAACCTTTGCTAGCTTTAATAACTCTTCCAATTGATTTTCTCCATAGAAGTTATTGTATGTATCTGGTCGAGTTAACAATAGATGAGCTTCATCAACTAAAATAATATCTGCCCTTTTGTCTTGTTTAGTTAATTGATTGATTAAAGGAGTTGGTTTTGCAAAATTCTTAGCTTTTAAATGCTTTAATTGAGCAGCAATGCCTTTATAGGTTTTATACATTTCTTCATGATTTACAACTAAATAATTATCTGTTTTATAAAGAGGCGAAGAAGCTTCCGAAGTATATTCTTGTATCGTATTAAATATTGAACTCAGTACAACACTTTTTCCAACCCCTGCTTCCCCTTGGATTACAAACAAACTCCCGTATTCATTCTGTTGTGATTTAACTTGTTCTTCACAAAACTGTAGTACTTTTTCTTTCAAATCCAATTGTTCCAAGGATAGCTCTTTGAACGGGGATAATTTAAATATGTCTTTATTTTCAATAACGTGCTGGGAGTTTGCTACGATGCCTTTTTCATAAAGTTTACTCCATAACTCTTTAAAAACGCTTTGATCATAAAATGGTTTATTGAAATAGTTATGTGTGAAATCATTCGTTGTTTTACTCTTATTTTGAAGTTTATATTTTTCGTCACCTAGAAAATAATTAATAAGCTTCGTTTCAAGATGAAAAGTTGCAGACCGATTAAATTCCTGATGCTTTATAAGATGCATGGTATCTAAATTTTTTCTTTCTATATTTTTTATGTGAAACTTCATTCGCTTTTTAAAATAAACAGTTTCACCAATATAAGCTTCTTTCGAACCATTTAAAATATAAATAACAGGATAATTTAAATAAGATTCACTGTTATCGATTTGATTTAAACTTCTTTCATGGAATGGCCAAGATAAAATCACTAAATTCTCCATAATTTCACCTACAGTATTTAATATAAAGAACCCAATTTACCAAATTCAATTTAGATTTATTATATAAGGAAAACTCCAACATTTCCTTTATATTATTTTACACTAAAATATATACTTACAGTAATTTCGGAATTTATTAATCAATCCGAGATTAGTCATTCTTATTTTTAAAAAAATTTGATTTTAACTGAAACCCCCTAATCTATCTATTGTAATTCATTACAAATAGAAAACGTCAAAACCCTAATATTCTAGGGTTTTGACGTTCAATAAATCACTATGCAAACAACTATGAATACGGCCGGATATAGAATGTAAATCTTAAAAAGCCCGCCACAAATGTTTCCCACGCTTTAATTTCCGTGTGGTAACATATTTGGCACTTTTTATTAAATAACTGTGCTTGAGGAGCATTTTTGAATCTATTTGTTGTATTTGTTGTACAATTTTTTTCGTTTTAAATCATATTCTCACTAATCAATTGCATTTGAAAAAATTTAATCAAAAAGAAAGAAACCTAATTCTTCATTAGTTAGTAACGTACGATCCAAATACTTATTTCCACATTCACATGATGTTTCCGGTAAGTAAGTGCAATTATAGCATGCTGCACCGTTTGAATAATGAATACCTTGGCCTAATGCATGGCCTAATTCCGTACAAACTGGATCGGAACTGCACCAATGAGAAGCTGCTAAAGCATTATCTAATACTTTAAAGAACTTTTGTTTTCGTCCCATGCGTACAAGTCCACCAAATGTCCCTTCAATATCCCCCGCTGATGTATAGATTAAAATTCCTGCTTGATTTTCATCTACATATAAACGTTCACGTATCGAAGCTAAACTATAACCACTTGTTTTAGCGATTTCATCTATTAATAAGTGCGATAACGTATGCATCATCAGATTGCGTGGATGGTCGATGATTTCTGGCATGAAGTGAGTCATATTTTTAATACGTTCCAAATACTTTGCAAAGTACTTTTGAACAATTGGTTTATATTCCCATTTCATAATTTCGTCCAAGTTAAATTGAATAAAAATTCCTTCCCCAAAAACACTATACGCTGGAAGCCATTTTTGTTCATCTGGAATATCTTTATGATACATAAGACTATAATCTGGTTGGAATTTATAGGATCCTTCATCATCGACTGTCGTTACTCGTTTGAAACCAGCTAAAGCAGTAGTTTCTCTTAACTTCGTAATACGATTAACCTTTTTTATATATTTAGAGTATTTTCCAGCGAACTGCTCAGCATCTTCACTTTCATTTGACCACTCTTCAAATACTTTCAAAAATGGTTCATTTTGATTTTCCTTCAGTATTGCGAATTCTTTTTTTCTTAAATGTAGTGGTGATGACAATTCCTGATTTTCATCAACGTTAATTTGATTGCTCAAATATAAAATAACCTTTTCACATGCCTCGATGGTATATCCTTTATCACCAATTGAATCAAACAGCAATTTTGCTTTATTCTCTATTGACTCTTGACCTGAAAGTAGATTTCTTAATATGCTATTTCGCTGAACGATGTTAATAATTTTATCAATATTTTCATTACGCTCACCCGGTAATGAAATTACGCTTACTTTTTGAGGTAAATATACATTAATAGAATTTCTTAAAATCGCCATTACAGGTTCATGACATTCTTCGTAAACCTCTCCACACCAAGCTTTATGTCCAGTGCATGTATATTTATCATTTCCTTCATATAGCTCTTCCGTCAAAACCGTACTTTTTTCTCCACGGTTGGCAGTAATTCCACGTAGAGAACGACTGCTGCCACAAGAACATTTTACAGACCAAGAATCTAAAGAAGCCCCTGAATTTGTATTAAGCTGCATTTTTCCATTACAATCCTGCCCCTTATGAATCCATTTGCTCCAAGGGAAATCTGTAATATGCCCTTTTTTACAAATTGCAATGAAAGGCAATTGTTTAAAATATCGTTTTTCATTGCAACCTGAACACATTTTACGAGAAGATTCATTATTATTACCGAATTTCTCTAAAGTAAAGCACATCGGACAATAATGCCATAAAGGAAATCTTAACAGCGGGATAAGCTGCTCCTTATTCGGAATATCCATGGATGATTTACGATAATCTGGTGGAGAATATAACTTCTGCACCCCTAAAAAGGCTCGCAATCTCGGTTCAATAATTTCAAATTCCATTCGATTAGCTTCATTTTCAGCCTCATTTGTAAACCAATAATCTAAAGCTCCTACAATTGCCATTTCACCTTCTGGGCTAATAATGAGTGAGCCTGGACCATTAGAACCTACTAATTGGCTTCTTCTTAAAGGTATTCTTCTCATAGCAGATCCTCCAAACTATTAACAACTTTTTTCTGCTCATGAATCATTGCAGAAGTAATTCTGCCTAAGCTAGAAGCATCTACACTTCTTAACGAGTTAATTGTGGCAATTGCATCAGGGTATGTCACATTCGCAATCGGGTCTCCACTTCGATACATCATACCTTGTGGAGCATCTTCGTTAGCTTCCCAAGCATTATATAAACCACTTCTTAACAATCGGTTAAACTCATTTAAGTACTTTTTAAAAGACTCAAATTGTTCAGAATCAACTGATTTAACACGTTCTCCTAATGTTTTTATAAATTTACCGAACTTTTCTGTGCCAATAATATACTCATATTCTTCAACATCTGGTTCAATCGCCATTTTTTTAGTGAAAGCTTGTCGTAAAAATGCAATTAACATCGCATTTAATCCTCTTTCTAAACTAGCATCTGAAAATGGTGTAATACTTGTTGACTCTACTTGAGCGTATAATCTTTGGTGATATTCGACAAAATGCTCAAAATGAGATTTATCTCGCGAATTTTTATTCGAATAAATCGTAAAAATTACCCCTGGACGTTCGTCCCAGCGACGCCCAACACGACCTGTAACTTGGATATATTGTGCCGTAGATTTCGGTTGTCCAACGACTGCCATCATTGAAAGGCGATCAATATCGACACCTACTTCGATAATATTAGATGCAAGACAAACATCGAGTACCTTTTTCTCGTTACCTTTTTCCATTTCGACTTTTAGTTTATCGATTGTCTCGACAATTTCACTGTTTTGCATACGAGAAGTTAACTCTAATGGACTTTTTATATATCTATTTTCAGGATACTTCTCTCGATTACGGATAGACTTCATGTAAGAGAGAACGTCCATTGAACATATATTTATCCCTGACCCTAGCTCGCGCAAGCTATTGTAAAAGGATAATAACGTCCAATATGGATCACATTCATCTTTCGGTAATTGATAACCTTCTTGTAGAATGCTAGAAAAAGTTTTAACTTGCGCTTGCATTACACCGACACTAGAAGTATAAATACCTACATAATTTCTTCCTGGTAAAGGTTTACCTTCTTTATCCGTTGCAACTTTAGCAAAAAAGGAATCATCAATATCAAGACATGGACTTGGGAACAGTTTTGATTCTGAACGTCCAAATAATGATTTTGCTTGTGCTTCAAATTCTTTAATTGTTGCTGTAGCTGAAATAATTTTAGGTTTTATTCTTTTGCCATTTACTTTTTTCGTACATAACTCTTCAATAACTGTCTCATATAGACCAGCTAAAGTTCCAAGTGGACCTGAAATTAAATGAAGCTCATCTTGGATAATTAAATTTGGCGGATCTGTTACTTGTTTTCCGTTCTCATCAATCCCAAATAATGCCCTTGCTTCCGGCTTCCAAGTTAATTGAACGAATTTATCAACTGTACCAATTAAAAATGTCGGGCGTTTTTGGTAAATTGCTTCATCTACAAAATAAACAGGGATTTCTTCATAAAAATCACATTTTTTATCTAAACAATGTGTAATAAATTGCTTATTTTCAGCTTTATACCCTAGTACATTAACTTGTTTATCTTTCTTTATTTTTCCAAGTTTACAGCCACACCATGGGCATTTATTTACTACAAAAGAATCGGCACTCGATTTATTTCGTATATTTGCATATTCCGTTTTCGCCGCTTTAAATGTATTTGGTGATGTTTTCGAGCCAACCCACATACCGATTGAAAATGATGTTTTTCCTAATAGTTGTTCATTTTCTCGGCGAACTAATTCTAATGCACATATTAAACGAGAGGAACGTTGGAACTGGTCAGCCGTTAATAGCCTTAATGTATAACGCATAATTACATCTACGCCAGCATCCTCTTTATTTTTTAATCTTCTATATAATATTTGGAAAGCTGCAACGCCAAAATAAGCCTCCGTTTTTCCCCCACCGGTAGGGAACCAAATTAAATCTACTATCTCTCGATCAAGGGACTTCTCAACTTTGAAAGATTCAATAGACATTAAGAAGAAGGCTATTTGGAATGCACGCCAACTATTCCCTAACCCAATAAGCTCATCAACTGGGACAACAGCGTCCTCATAAGAAATATCAAAAGAAATTTTTAAATCTTTTACAGAAGGGGTACGTGTTTTTTTACCGTTAACTTGTTGTAACAACATCGCTTTATTAGCTAAAATAAATGCTTTAAATGCTAACGGATCCGCTAAATGTATTAATCCATTATGCATTCTTTCTAAGCTTTTTCGACATAGGTTTATATTTCTTGTTGCAGCTTTTTGAAGTTTCTCAGAAAGGTTTGGCACTTCCCTTTCTTGCATAGAAATCCATTCGTTATATGCTTCTAACAATGGACTCATAAGCTTTTTCAAATCACGGTGATTATCACAATTGATAATATCAATCATTTTTATCGAGATTTTTTCTACAGTTCCATTGCATTCAAATTCAACATCTGGCGTCATACTTGTTGTTTCGTATGTTGGTAAAAAGGTTGTACTAATTTTTTTTACTTTACTAGTATCTTCCCATGTCGTTGAACAAGCATGTCCAAATGCATAATTGATTTTATTTCGGTAAAGAAGCTCATCATTTGCTTCTTCATTTGACATTGGTAAGTTACGTTCATAATGTTTTGGATAATTTAAAAATTTACCCGTTTCATCTGTTTCAACTGTCATCATCGCTTGGAAAAAGATTAAATCATCAGCCAAACTCGCCTTTTTCTTTTTTGAAACAGAGCGATTTGTTAATGTAATGGTAGTTAAATAACTTTTTTCAATTTCACGACATTGAATTAAACACTCCAACGACAAATCTGAAACCGTCTCACCTAAATTATTTTTCAATACAATTGGATAGGAAGAATTTCTTTTTTGTGATAATTCCTGAATAGGAAGCACTAATTCCCCTATTAACGATTGTCTGAACCACCAAGTTTTTTTACCTTTTCCAGTTATCTTTATATCTCTCGATTTATAATGCCCACCTGTAATCGTAATTTTCAATTCTTTTGTGACTTTACTTATATTACAAGTAAGACCCATAGAACTTGGTAAACGCTCATCATTCAATACCGTAATATCTTCTGATACATCTGTGTCATTATATTTCTCTGAATCAACTTTTTTAGGAGCCTCTTCATCATCTGGATCTTGAGCTGTTAAAATATCGTTAATTAATACTTCCCCTACAGTCGCATCAATTGGATAAAGCATTCCCGCTGCATAACGTCTTGATGGGAACTCGTACTGTAAAATCTCTTCTTTTGTAGCACCTAGGTTATAAAAATAATTTTCATACGCTTCCGTCGGTGAAAGTTCATTCACTTTATCATTAAACATTTTATTGTAAGCATTTGTCTTACTCGGTCCAATGATTTCAATTTTCGCAGCTTCAATGATTCGTTCACGATTGTTTAACGATGTTTCTAACGAAATGGCCAATTTAATCCCTCCAAATTACTAAAGTATCTGCTCTACTTACTGTTACTGTACCATCTACAAATTCCTTTACGGTTTCAATATTAAATGAAGCTCCAGGCATCAATGGTGAAGTAAATGTTGCATAACCATTCTCAATAATTTCCTCAACTTTTTCTTCATCTAATTCTTTAAGTAATTCATCTGTAATTACTCTGCCTGCTTTCAAATGGGCTCTGTTTAATGTATCTGTTGCTTTTACTATTCTCTCTACTTCCTCATCTTTAAATTTCAACGTAAGTAATAGCTGTTCAAAATTATGCTTAGCTCGTATATTAGTTGGACTTAGCCAGTTAGCGATATTAATTAAATTTGCTTGTTTGACGCCTCGTTTTTGTAAAACCCGAATCACTTTATCAATTCCGTTGCGAATAATGACTCTTTCTAGCTTATCTTTCCATAAATATTGATATTTTCTAAGTTTCTTATGTTGTGAACCCAAAATTTTATTGGCAACATCAATTACTAAGTCCGTATTGGAGTTATTTCTAAATAAAATCCAATCGCCAATACCTATTTCATTAATAGATTGATTTACAACTGTTAGTTGGTCTTTATCTATCGTACGCACTTTAGTGTTTAAAGGGATAAAAGTATAATGTTTATTATTTAAAAGCACTAGTTTTGCTTCAACTTGTTCATAAGACTTCATATTTTCAGCATTTATTTGGTGTCGTACTAAAATTTCATTTGTTTCTATTGTATCTTGCAGAACTTCACCGAAATCGGCAGAGGCTATTTCACCATTAAATCCTCTAGCAAACGATACATTTTTAAAAAGTGTATCGATTTGTTCACTTTTCTTTAAGTTACCAAAACGCTTAACACGTCTAATTTTATTTTGGAAAAATTCATACGTAATAAAATAAGTATGTTCTCCTATAAAAAGTTGAGAAAACCGGCTATCATAAAAATCTGGAGAACCTATAAAAAATGTATCTTCATAAAACTCAGCTGATTTTAAATACTTTGTAGCTTTTATAACTGGTACTCCAAGAATAATACTTATGGGACTTTCATATCTTACAACAATACATTGCTTTCTTTTTGTATTTAAATATTGCTTAATTTCTTCCACTAAAAAATTCGTATGAGTATAATGATTTTTAATAGACAGTAGACTCTTTACGATAGGCTTACCATAAATATTGAAGAGGTCTTCATATCCCAATTTAATTTTACTTAAATTCTCTACTAAGCTATTTAAATCCCTATCAATGACTTGTTGGTAGTTCTCAATTGAAGTGAAAAATTTATTAACACCTTTTCGAATTAATGCCAATAATTCGATTAAACTCTCTTCATGCTCGTAATATGTATTTACTTCCTTACTTAAAGCCTTCATACTGGCATACAATTGCGAAAATTCTTCTTGTTTTACATGTAAAAAATCGACTTTTCTCTTTTCTCCATATATAAAGTTTAAAAAATCTATATCGAACTTCTGATTTTTACTTCCATGCAATGATATTCACCCCATTTGGAATACTAACTTGCTCTTGTTCAAGAAGCGTAATTAAATTTTCAGTTAAAATCTTACATTCATCTAGCATGATTCTTTGCATAATAGAGTCCCTTAATTGCTCTGAAGTAGCGACATTTTCAAATTGATCTTCAATGAAAATTTTCCCGCAATTTTTCCTCGTCTCTAAATTAGCTAAAGACTTACTTGCTCCAATAGAAATAAACCATTCATTGTCGTATATTTCCAAATCCTCATCTTTATTAGTTAACCAATAGGCATTTGCAAAATGGTTTTTTAATCCGAAGTGAATAATATCTTCATGGGTAAAAGATATACCCTTGTATTCAAACTTCATACTGTCTAAATATCTATGAAAATCAGCTTTATTGCCAGAAAAGTATGCAGTTGGATTACTTAGACTTTCTAACGCTTTAATAGTTTTAGGTGAATATAATGAGCTTAAGACTCCTGAAAATTTCTCAAAATCTTTCACTACTCTAGCATTTAAAATTTCCTCATATTTTACATTCGTAATAAGGAGCTTATCTTTCCACTGACTTTCTGGCATAAACATTTTAATTCCTTGATTTAATTGGATTTGCAAATGATACTTATGCGGTGGCTTAAAGTTTTCCTCAATACTTATAACCGAACATCTTCTCCAAGTACCTTTATCATCGTAATAGACTATCGATCCAGGTACTAATTCTAGAAAACGGCTAATAATTTTACTATCTCTAATTTTTCTATGCGCTTCTACATCGAACATCCCTTGAAATAAAAAGTATGAAAACATAATTGAATTTGGAACGCTGATATATACATTGAACGCTGTTTTACTTGTATTACTATATCTCTTCAATATTTGACCTATACGGATAGGAAATAACATCCAGTTAGATAATTTTTTATCGTAAATATTTAATTTCGAAAAGTCCATTTAATTCACCTCTATTATACTATTATACAAGAACTTACATTTAGTGGATATAATATAACAATCCCGATTCCCGTCAATATTAATTAGTCTAGTTAATGTTTCTAATTCTGTTTCAAGAGTTATAGGTTATGAACTTCCTAATTGTTAATAGTAGCGATGCTAGTAAATCGTCACTTACTGCAAAAATTACAGTTTTCTACTTTTAGACAAAATAAAAAAACCTCCATTTTCATTAGTGAATTTGAAGGTCTTTAACAGTTTAATATGTAAAACTAATATGTAAATACAAAAAAAGGGACATTAAACAAGAGTTCAGCTCCCGTTTAATAACCCTAATCTCTAAATCGTTGATATGACTACTTCACAATCATATGTATGCAGGAGACTCGGGACATAGAAGGCAATTATCTAAAAGCCCGCCACATCATGATGTTCTGCGTCTAATTTTCACAAAAAATACGTGGTAACTTTATAAAAAAAGTGTTTGAAGAGCAGTTTTATTGAAAATAAAATTTAAATCCTCTTTATTTTTAGAATATGCTTTTAAACATCAATAATGAATGAGAGCATCTCATAATGTGGGTAAATTATTTCATTTTCTTTACGAGTACCACACTGTATTCAATAAAACCTAACATCTCCATAGCCTTGAAATTTATTAAACTGATTCAAAATGATATAAAGATTCATCTAACTCGCTTACAAAGATAGAAGGCTTTCCTTTATATGTTAAATATACATTTTCCTTCGCTCGCGTCATCGAAACGTATAATAGTCGTCGATGAATATCAATATTTTGTTTAATTTCATCATCTAATAAATCTTTTGTGTATGGGTATCTATCACTCATACCTGTAATAATGACAAAATCAAACTCTAGCCCCTTCGCACCGTGCATCGTTAATACCTTTACACCGGGTGTCAAAGCACTGCCACGGTCCTCTTGAATAATTTCCGAGTTCAGCTTGTTTACATATAAGCTTTTACGCCAATTATCCAGTCGGTATCCTTCAAATACTAATACACCAATCGTTGGCTCCCAGCCGTCTAACGCTGTTTGCTGCTGGATTTCTTTAATGATTTTCGCCACTAAATCATTTTCAAATCGAAACGAGCTAGCCTCTAGCACCGATGGTACTAGACCCGATTCCTCCGCGTCATACTCTTGATGAACATCCTCCTCCGATAAAGTCGAATCATGCTTTAATAAGGAATTCGCTAAATCCATAATTTCCTTCGTACTGCGGAATGCGCCGCTTAAGGATTTTGTACGACCACCTAGAACATTAATGCCGACGCTTTTCCAAGTAAAATCGGTTTTATAAATTTTTTGCCCAAGATCCGCTGCCACAACTAGTCCATTTCGGGCTACTTTGCGTAATGTAATTAATTGAACCTCCGCCAAATCCTGCGCCTCATCGATGAAAATATAATCGAACTGGAATTTTTCATTTACCTCTTTCATATGACGATTTAGCACATTTGCATAATCGGCCCAGCTTAGTCTGTTTTCACGCTTTAAGAAAGCATCCCATTGCGAAAGCAGCTCATACACCTTTTTACGATCGTCCACCTGCAATGCTGTACCGCGCCCTGTACGTTTTACACCTTTATAATCATCAAACGATGAAATTCCTTTATTTTTAATCCAGTTAAATTCCTCCATTAAAAACTTTTTATATTTCTCGTTATTGTAAAAGCGATGGCTGCCTGTTAAGCCTTTATAAAATTCAGAGAAAAGATTCTTGTGCTCAGGTGCCTTATCGTAACGAAGTTTCGCTAAAATACCACGCGCCCAGCTATGATAAGTTGATACTTGAATATTTAAGGCATCAACGCTTAAGCCTATTTCAGTTAAATCCTCCTGCAAATATTCCTTAATATAACTTTGCAACGTCTTGTTGTACGTAATAAATAAAATTTTTGCTTGAGGATTTTGTTGCACAATCTTTTGCAGCTTCATCATTAAAACAGTCGTTTTCCCGCTTCCAGGTACGCCCTTTACTAAAATGTGCTCCCCTTTTACATTAACAGCATCCATTTGTGCCGTAGTTAAAGTTACTTTTACCATTTGTTCACCTTTCTAACTAAATAAATCCTCCATCTGATTCATTAAACTTTGCTTATTTTTCGCACGTGCTGCCGCTCGATTTCCACGTCGCACGCCTAAATTAAGCTGTTTATGCTCCACATTTTCTGCTTCAGTAGTAGCGTTTACTGCTACGATTGTTGCGTCTGTCAGCATTTTCAGCTTGTGCAATAGCTGCTTATTCATCTTTGCCAAACCCACTTTCACGGCAACAATCCTGGAACTGACAATATTTGCAGTGTGCACCTGAGTTCGCAAATTCAGGTGAAGCTTGCGGAACTTTACCAAATAAATGAAGCCACTTTAAATCATCTGCAATTTGTACACCGTCAACCGTTAATTCATTCGGCCAGTAGTTCCACTCCTCACCGGTCTCAGCTAAAATTTGCTTTTTCGTCTCGCTCCAATGCGGGAACATACTCGAAACAAGTTCCCTAACCTCAGCTTTAGACAACCTCGTCCTCGTGTTTCTCGCTAAAGCATTCAGGTGCGCAATTAACTTCTCATATAAAAAGCGATGATGGAAATTCGTTTCAAAGCTTGGTGCTGCTTGAAGCATATAGCTAAGTACCATACGCTTTTGACAGTAATCCTTTGTATGTACAAGTAAACTGGTTGCATTGCGTTTGTTAAACTGAATTTCCCCATGCTTATAACCGACACCTTTAACAGAAATCGTTGCATTCTCCTTTGCGTCCTCCGTTGCCTTCGAAAGACCAAGAAGATCTAGGTAAAATGATTTTTTTAAGCCTTGCTCCGTCCCTAAATTGCTAACGACTGAAAATTTAATAGCAGAAGCATTCACCATAATTAAATACAGCAAATATTTCGTAATTGCTGCATCATACTGCTTTCGTCGTTGAACGAAATGAATATAATGCCCCTTCTCTTTTGGTGCTTGCTTATAAAGAATGTCCATCGAATCATCATTAAACGGCCACGTCACTAAATTTTGTGACAGGGGTAACGCCTTATTATCTAAAAACGCCAAATGGACCGCCTGGTTTTCGATAAACGGTAAAATATCGCCATCCTGCAATGAAACAATTTTGCTTTCTATTAAACTTTCGCCGAATAAAGAGTTATCATTATTATCTAGCTCCTCACTTAAGAAAAAGCGCAACCCTTGAATCAGATCCTGCCGGTCAAAGTTTTCGAAGTCGCTATTGCTCATTCCTTCAAAGACTCCTAGTAGCTTGCGTGCCACACTTCTTTCCTCTTCTAGTTCGATATTTGGAATGATTTCTTTATTTAAATGCCCAACAAGACGTACAACGTAATCCTTCACTTGGATTGTACTCGTCGATGAAAAAATTTCCTCATATAGTCTTTCGATTGCCAATAGCGCATCTAAAATATTCGTTAAATTTCCAACTGTCACATCATAGTAAGACAGCACTCGGTTTTTATAAATATACACCTCGTTGTCCGGCGTCACGTCCACATTATCAGGCGTCAATGCATACTCTAGCTGCTGCTTTTCCGCGAGAATGTTTTGGAGCTCCTGCTTCCACTCAGCAAAGCTATACTTACCGAATAATCGCTCACGCAACTTTGACAAGTCCTTCACTAATTCACGAGTTGAAACGTCATTCACATGAATATAACCGAGCGAGAAAATACGCATTAGCAAATCAATACTTAGCTCCTCACGATCCATAAACTGCTTTTTCTCCTCATCGAACGTCGTTAAACTTAACGAATGCAGATCGAGTAAAAACTGACCGATTGGATAATCCTTTAACGTCAGTGGCTTCATTGTCCCCATATCCTCAACTTGGCCACGTACTTCACGGGCGCGTGGTGAAATAATAAAATCATACACCTCTTTTTCCTTACTCATTTCGTCTTGGATGTATTCTTTAAATTGGTACATATGATTAAATTCAAAATATTTATTAGGCAAATCCGTTATATCGAGATGTAAATCCCCTTCACAAACGTGCAAAAACTTTTGCGCAATTTTATTGAGATACGGCAAACTATCACTTACAGCTTTAAACTCCGATTTGCCCTTCTCTAAAAACACATCTACTACTTCAAATACCGTTTGATAGTTATCCTGATAGTTAATTAAATGAATCACTTCAAAGCCAACTGCCTGCAATGCATCAATAATTTGCTGCTGGATAGGGGTAATGAAGTAAAAACCATGTAGAACAATTTTTCGCTTTGTTATGTATTGTTGAACGAGTTTCTTTGCCATCGGTAATAATTGCTCTTCTGTGACGACACTATACTCCGGTAACAGGTTGGCATTTTGGCGCTCTTCATCATTTTCTAAAAGGCTAATAAAAATCTTCGTAAACATATTGTTAATGTTCACTATATTGGGCAGCTTATTTTTCCAACTAGCAAAATTCTGATAGGTCACATCCTTCTCAAGCTTTCTCCACAGAGCTAGGGCTAACTGTTCCTCGTAGGTAATAGCTTGTCCTAGCTTATTTCGAACTGATTCAGCCGTTTCTCCTGCCTCTGTCAACATTCGTAGTGTTCTTAGTAGGACGTCCTTATTTTTTGTCATCGCATTATAGATTTTCGGATGTTTTGCTGGGATTTGCTGATTCAGCTCGCGTAATGATTTCGAAATCAATGTAAACTGCTGTAGTTGCGTTTTACTACTATACCACGGCCATGCATCGTAAGAATCATCTAACGAAATGTCGCAACCGACTACACTCAAAACTTGGGCGAACGTTAAGATTGGTGCTTCAATTAACCGCTGCTCTTCAGTCATATAAGCGGTCAATCCACTTCGTAGCGTTGAAGTAGCTGTTATATGGAGAACATCACTGTATTGATGGAACAATGATTTCAGCTCAAACAGTTGATCGACAGTTGCATAAGTTAAAACATGTTGTGTCATTGTTATTTCGCCCTCCTTTAATTAAATGGAACCATGAATTAGGATTTTGTACATTTTCCTTACGTACATAGCCCTTCATATCAAAAATTGCAAGACGCTCCTTTGCCCGCGTTAAGGCTACATATAAGTTTCGTGTTTCCTCTTGGATTAGATGCGGTCTTTCGTCCTGACGCATTTTCGTAAAATTCTCTGTCACGTTCATAAATTTTTCAGAAGGTTTATAATGCCAGCTATATTGGATATCCATCTCGTCAGAGCCCTCCACATTTTCAGCCTCTACAATAATTTCGCAGTTACGCGCATTATCATAAACGAACTGATCCTTCACATAAGGTAAAATAACCGTGTCGAACTCCAACCCTTTTGATTTATGGACAGTCATTACCTTAATGTAATCCTGTCCGTAATCACTATCCGTTAAGTCCGCCTCATCGTCGCGCGTATTCGTAGTAACCTCGATTTTTAGCCAGTTGTACAGCGAATATAAATCGACTTGATCGTGCTGCACACCATTTGCCATTAACGTTAAGATTTTATGCATATTTAGAATATACTGCTTCACCGTATCCTTACAGCCTGTTTGTGCCAATAAATGGTCAGCATATGGTGTATTTTGCATAAACTCATTGAGTACACTTAACCCTGGCGCTAGCTTAAATTGCTCGCTTGCAATTTCCCATGTTGTTGGCAGCTCATATGTAACATTTGACATTTCGTACTGGCCGGACGTCTCCTGTAGTACTGGTAATGTAAACGGCCTACAAAATGCGGTTTGTGCTAGCTCAAATAGCGCAATTTTATCGTTTGGAAAAAGCCACGAATACAGCAAGGCTAACAGATCCTTTGCAGCCAGTGATTTAAAGAGCGTACCATCCTTCACAATTTGCAATGGAGTATTTTGCTGACTACATACTTCACTTAAAAGCCCATGGATTTCATTTACTTTCGAATTCGTACGCACTAATATAGCAAGCACCCGCACCTCTTTCGAATCATTACGCGGACGATTTTTCATTTCATTAAATAACGTCATGACTGCTTCTGGATTTATTTTGTTATAGCATTCGATATAACTGCCCTCTGCTGAGCTACTCGACTTAGTTGGAATAAGACGCTCACTTTGCGTTAAATGGCCATTTCGCTTCCAAGTATCAAAAATGTCCTCTAAATTATTTAAAACATCTGAAGCTGTTCGATAATTTTTATTTAACTGCGAGATTCGGATTTTGCGGTCTTCTGAAGTTAGAAGCTTTCCTAACAATTCGAACGCCGTCACATTGGCTCCACGGAAACGATAGATGCCTTGCTTAATGTCGCCTACAACAACTAAATAAATGCCCGCCTTTACTGCTAAATTGGCAATGAATTCAATTTGCAAAATGTCGGTATCCTGAAACTCATCAACAAATAAATATTTAAACTTCTTACCTAAACTGTCCATTGACACTTTACTATCCATTAATAGGCGTAAATATCTCGTTAAATCCGATAGCCCTAACACATCACGCTCCTGCTTATAAGCCCTTAACTCATCCTCCACCTGTGCTAGGGAACTAACAACGAGCTGCTCAAACGGATTATCCGCTCCTACCTTATTTAATAAATCTGCGGCAAATACCCCTTTTTGCTCAACCTTCTCCGCAAACGCCTTTACAAACTCTGAAATTTGGTAAAACTCAACTCCGCTTAAATCAGCCTCCTGCAGATTCTTGGCTGTATATACATTATGAAGCTCGCTATCAATAAATTCGATTTTTTTCGTCGTAAGCTGTGAGATGTTAAAACTTTGACCTAACCCAATTTGATGACCGTATTCGAACAAAATAAATTTCGCAAATGCAGGAATCGTCATAATCTTCATTTCGCGCAGCTCATCTAAATAGCGTAAAAAGCGGCTTTCACGTGTGTCCTTAAACATTTGTAAAAAACGTTTTTCTAAGCTTTCTAAGATGTTGTTGGCTGCTTCGTTTGTAAACGTAATCATGGCTATTTCATATACATGCGTCACAATTTCCATATTTAATAAATACAGCGCACGGGATACTAATGTATACGTCTTTCCAGAGCCTGCACCTGCCATTACCGAAATATCGATATTCGTTATCGCGTGCTCGATTTTATATTGCTCCACGTTAAACGTTGTTTGTGCTTTGTCGTCTAGCAAATGCTCATATTGTTCAAAGTACTTTCCATCCATGATATAAATATTTTGCGGCACATTTTGCTCGTAATAATAATAGGTAATTCCTTGCTCTACACATTGCTGCTGACGCTTTTCAATTTCCTGTTTATTGAGATGCCCAATTTCTAAAATTGAATGCTTTGCCTCTAATACTTTCAAAGGGGTAGGCTTTTTTTGTAGTGAGATGCTTTCAACAAAATCATCGAATGGTTCACATTGCTCCTCGTCAATTAAGCTCGTAATCGTTTTACTATTTTGTAGTAGCTCATAGACCGTCTGTACGTCCTCTTCACTATATAAAATGAACGTCGAACCAGAGCAGGTATTTAAAAACTTGCGGTTGCCCTTATATTTCGTGCCATAATAAACGAGCTCAAAATTGTTTTGCCCAAATGCTCTTTTATTTTTTTCCTGCTTCATTGCCTTCATATTTTTGCCACCGCTAAATAGCTGTAACCCTAGCTTTTTTTGCCCTTCTCGAAGCAAAATATCGGTTTTGCCCTTTAAATCAAATAAGTAGCTAATTTTCACTTCATCAAATAACCCACTTTCTTTTAATAAAAAATAAAAATGCAGATCCCTTACAAGTGAACGATAGCCTTTCATTAAAGCAGTCATCTCACTAAAATGGTAGCTATTATTAATACGATGCTTCGAGCTATAATAATCCTGAAACTGCTTTAGTGTTGGTAAATCACCCAGCTGTAAAATTAATAAATATAGCTCCTTTATTAATAAAGGTCGCTTTTTCTTAAAGCTTATATATTCTAATCGTTGAAACGATTCTTCTTGATAATGTGCAATTAATTGCTGTTCAATATGGACTGAGGATTTGAGTTTACTTAAAACCTGTTCCAATTCAAACTCGTTGTAAAAATTACTCATAATTACCTCCTCCTATACAATCTATTATTTATATTCAGCTAGTCCATGCTATCAGTATCTTACCTTATAACCCTATTAATTCCAAATACATCAATACTATTTACCTATATAGAATAAGTCCCATGCTACATTCAAACAAATCCTGTAATAAACATATTTTACTGCTACTCACTTAATCTTGAATGTACAGTATTTAATAGAAAAAGAGAATGAGTTAGGTCTATACTATTGTGATGTCTTATATTACTATTTCGGCTTATTTAAACCAACTTTAATTGGCAGAATATTTTTCCAAAAAAACACACTGAAATAATAATTACAGCTAAAGACCACTTAAACGTGCAGAAACTTTGATGGTGCTATTGGTATTTATAAAAGTCCCGCCAATACCTGGCCCCTTTTAAATATATTTTTATCAGTATCATTGATAATTATGGGTTAGTGCTCCTGAATCTTAATATTACATTACAACAATATAGGTTAGTTTCTTAGCAACTCGCAGTGACTTATCTTAAATAAATAAATTAAAAACAAGCTGCCACTAGTTTTACAGACTAATGGCAGCTTATTTTATAATTTCGCTCTAAAAACAGTAGGTTTCAAGTTTAGTGAATCTTTAATATTCCCTACGATTCTGTAGAACTTACCTGAATTACAATTATCTTCATATTCATAGACTCTATATAATTCATAGTTACTTGTATACTCTGAAGAAAACGCCAATTCATTTACGGTTATTAAAAATGGTGTATTAATTCCACCTCTTGTAGTTTTGACCTCTATGTATAATGAAGTACCATCATCTTTTATAGCTTCTATATCATACCCTGCCCCATCTCCTTCTATGACAGAAGTATGAATAGTGTCATATCCTAAAACATCCCTGAGATGGTCAACAACTAATAATTCCCCTTTTAAACCTAGTTCAGAATTTCTATTGCTGTTTTCAGCATAATCTACTTTGGAAGCATAAAAGCTTCTTGATTCTTTTGTTTTATCTGGCATCGAACTTGGCCGCTGAGTTTCAACCAATTCGTCTTCAACTATATCATTTTGATTAATTAAGGGTTCTAATTTTAAATCCATTCTAACTAATACATCCGAAGGTGGAACTACCCAATCTCTAATCTGCCATTTAAAATAAACTGGTTTTTCTCTAGTTGTATCATGTATAACGTAGGCCAGTCTTCCCAAATAGGTAAATGGTTCAACTTGTTTAGTTAGACTATTTTTCTTCTTAGTTCTTAAAAAAAGGTATATATTATCTACTAAGTGATTATGACTAATCAATTGTTTTATCACTTTATTATCTAAAGTTTGCTTAGGTTGAGATTGCCAAGTCAATATACCATCTTCGGTAATACTTTCATCAAAATCATGGCCTAGTTGTTTTTGTCCGAATGTTACAAAAAACACATAGTCCTTTTTTCTCTTTGGAATTTTTACTAGTCCATGTAGACCCCAATTTCCCGCTCCTATTGTAAATGGAGTTACCCCATCAAAGATTTTATATACATCTTCTCTAGAGTATTGGTCGTATAATTTTAAGGGCTTAACTGACACTTTATTCACCTCTTAATCCTAGATTGATTCAATATTCCCGATTAAATTAGCATCTATTTGAACAGGTAAAAGTAACTTTTGGAATGAATTTGATTCCTTATAAAAAGAAAACCCTGAGATGTAAATTCTCAGGGTTTTTATACCGGTGGTCGGGGTCGAACCGACACTCCAGAAGGAACACGATTTTGAGTCGTGCGCGTCTGCCAATTCCGCCACACCGGCGCGTTTATAATTTGTTTGGTAATGCCGAGGACCGGAATCGAACCGGTACGGTAGTCACCTACCGCAGGATTTTAAGTCCTGTGCGTCTGCCAGTTCCGCCACCCCGGCATGATATGTAACAAATTTAAATTATAAACGATTATGGAGGCGGCAACCGGATTCGAACCGGTGGTAAAGGTTTTGCAGACCTCTGCCTTACCACTTGGCTATGCCGCCATAAATATATTGGAGCGGAAGACGGGATTCGAACCCGCGACCCCCACCTTGGCAAGGTGGTGTTCTACCACTGAACTACTTCCGCGAATGGCTGGGCTAGCTGGATTCGAACCAACGAGTGACGGAGTCAAAGTCCGTTGCCTTACCGCTTGGCTATAGCCCAATACTATATATATGCAATAAAATAAAAAAAGTGTCAAAAATAAATGGGGCGAATAATGGGAATCGAACCCACGAGTGTCGGAGCCACAATCCGATGCGTTAACCACTTCGCCATATCCGCCATAATATTTATTTGAAATTGGCAGGGGTAGTAGGAATCGAACCCACACCAAAGGTTTTGGAGACCTTCGTTCTACCTTTAAACTATACCCCTAGATGAATGGTGGAGGGGGACGGATTCGAACCGCCGAACCCGAAGGAGCGGATTTACAGTCCGCCGCGTTTAGCCACTTCGCTACCCCTCCGACATAAAAGGTGGCTCAGGACGGAATCGAACCGCCGACACAAGGATTTTCAGTCCTTTGCTCTACCGACTGAGCTACTGAGCCATTACTTAATGCTATTTATTTTTTGAAAAATGGCGGTCCGGACGGGACTCGAACCCGCGACCTCCTGCGTGACAGGCAGGCATTCTAACCAACTGAACTACCGGACCAGATTGCGGGGACAGGATTTGAACCTGCGACCTTCGGGTTATGAGCCCGACGAGCTACCAGACTGCTCCACCCCGCGATAATATTAATGGTGGAGGATGACGGGATCGAACCGCCGACCCTCTGCTTGTAAGGCAGATGCTCTCCCAGCTGAGCTAATCCTCCATAAAGTATAATGGTATGTATTGGTGACCCATACGGGATTCGAACCCGTGTTACCGCCGTGAAAGGGCGGTGTCTTAACCGCTTGACCAATGGGCCATATTTGAAAAGTTATAATGGCGGAGAGCAAGGGATTTGAACCCTTGAGACAGGGTTACCCGCCTACACGATTTCCAATCGTGCTCCTTCGGCCACTCGGACAGCTCTCCAATATGGCTCCGCAGGTAGGACTCGAACCTACGACCGTTCGGTTAACAGCCGAATGCTCTACCACTGAGCTACTGCGGAATAATGGTATGCCTGGCGACGTCCTACTCTCACAGGGGGAGAACCCCCAACTACCATCGGCGCTGAGAAGCTTAACTTCCGTGTTCGGTATGGGAACGGGTGTGACCTTCTCGCTATCGCCACCAGACTTTTCTCAAGACATATTTTATTATACATGTTTTTGAGATTTTTTCAAGTATAATTTTAGAAAATTATTCCCTGAAAACTAGATTATGGTAAGAAGAAAGAAACAAGTAATCATTATGTCCAGCTTATCGCCGATTAACAGCGTTTCCGCTTTTCATTTTAGTTAAGTCCTCGATCTATTAGTATCAGTCAGCTCCACATGTCGCCACGCTTCCACCTCTGACCTATCAACCTGATCATCTTTCAGGGATCTTACTAGCTTGCGCTATGGGAAATCTCATCTTGAGGGGGGCTTCATGCTTAGATGCTTTCAGCACTTATCCCTTCCGCACATAGCTACCCAGCGATGCCTTTGGCAAGACAACTGGTACACCAGCGGTGCGTCCATCCCGGTCCTCTCGTACTAAGGACAGCTCCTCTCAAATTTCCTACGCCCACGACGGATAGGGACCGAACTGTCTCACGACGTTCTGAACCCAGCTCGCGTACCGCTTTAATGGGCGAACAGCCCAACCCTTGGGACCGACTACAGCCCCAGGATGCGATGAGCCGACATCGAGGTGCCAAACCTCCCCGTCGATGTGGACTCTTGGGGGAGATAAGCCTGTTATCCCCGGGGTAGCTTTTATCCGTTGAGCGATGGCCCTTCCATGCGGAACCACCGGATCACTAAGCCCGACTTTCGTCCCTGCTCGACTTGTAGGTCTCGCAGTCAAGCTCCCTTGTGCCTTTACACTCTACGAATGATTTCCAACCATTCTGAGGGAACCTTTGGGCGCCTCCGTTACTTTTTAGGAGGCGACCGCCCCAGTCAAACTGCCCACCTGACACTGTCTCCCACCCCGATCAGGGGTGCGGGTTAGAATGTCAATACAGCCAGGGTAGTATCCCACCAATGCCTCCACCGAAGCTGGCGCTCCGGCTTCCAAGGCTCCTACCTATCCTGTACAAGCTGTACCAAAATTCAATATCAGGCTGCAGTAAAGCTCCACGGGGTCTTTCCGTCCTGTCGCGGGTAACCTGCATCTTCACAGGTACTATAATTTCACCGAGTCTCTCGTTGAGACAGTGCCCAGATCGTTACACCTTTCGTGCGGGTCGGAACTTACCCGACAAGGAATTTCGCTACCTTAGGACCGTTATAGTTACGGCCGCCGTTTACTGGGGCTTCAATTCAGAGCTTCGCACTAACGTGCTAACCCCTCCTCTTAACCTTCCAGCACCGGGCAGGTGTCAGCCCCTATACTTCGCCTTGCGGCTTCGCAGAGACCTGTGTTTTTGCTAAACAGTCGCCTGGGCCTATTCACTGCGGCTCTCGCAGGCTTGCACCCGCAAGAGCACCCCTTCTCCCGAAGTTACGGGGTCATTTTGCCGAGTTCCTTAACGAGAGTTCTCTCGCTCACCTTAGGATTCTCTCCTCGCCTACCTGTGTCGGTTTGCGGTACGGGCACCCTAAATCTCGCTAGAGGCTTTTCTTGGCAGTGTGGAATCAGGAACTTCGGTACTATATTTCCCTCGCCGTCACAGCTCCGCTTATGTGGTAATGGGATTTGCCTCATTACCAGCCTAACTGCTTGGACGTGCTAATCCAACAGCACGCTTACCCTATCCTCCTGCGTCCCCCCATTGCTCAAACGATTTAAAGGTGGTACAGGAATATCAACCTGTTGTCCATCGCCTACGCTTTTCAGCCTCGGCTTAGGTCCCGACTAACCCTGAGCGGACGAGCCTTCCTCAGGAAACCTTAGGCATTCGGTGGATGAGATTCTCACTCATCTTTCGCTACTCATACCGGCATTCTCACTTCTAAGCGCTCCACCAGTCCTTACGGTCTAGCTTCAACGCCCTTAGAACGCTCTCCTACCACTGACATCATAGATGTCAATCCACAGCTTCGGTGATACGTTTAGCCCCGGTACATTTTCGGCGCAGAGTCACTCGACCAGTGAGCTATTACGCACTCTTTAAATGGTGGCTGCTTCTAAGCCAACATCCTGGTTGTCTAAGCAACTCCACATCCTTTTCCACTTAACGTATACTTTGGGACCTTAGCTGGTGGTCTGGGCTGTTTCCCTCTTGACCACGGATCTTATCACTCGTAGTCTGACTCCCAAGAATAAGTATTTGGCATTCGGAGTTTGTCTGAATTCGGTAACCCGATGGGGGCCCCTAGTCCAAACAGTGCTCTACCTCCAATACTCTAAATCTTGAGGCTAGCCCTAAAGCTATTTCGGAGAGAACCAGCTATCTCCAAGTTCGATTGGAATTTCTCCGCTACCCACACCTCATCCCCGCACTTTTCAACGTGCGTGGGTTCGGGCCTCCATCCAGTGTTACCTGGACTTCACCCTGGACATGGGTAGATCACCTGGTTTCGGGTCTACAACCACATACTATTTCGCCCTATTCAGACTCGCTTTCGCTGCGGCTCCGTCTCTTCAACTTAACCTCGCATGTAATCGTAACTCGCCGGTTCATTCTACAAAAGGCACGCTATCACCCATAAATGGGCTCTAACTACTTGTAGGCACACGGTTTCAGGATCTATTTCACTCCCCTTCCGGGGTGCTTTTCACCTTTCCCTCACGGTACTGGTTCACTATCGGTCACTAGGGAGTATTTAGCCTTGGGAGATGGTCCTCCCTGCTTCCGACGGGATTTCTCGTGTCCCGCCGTACTCAGGATACACTCAAGAGGGAACGAAGTTTCGACTACAGGGTTTTTACCTTCTACGACTGACCTTTCCAGATCGATTCGTCTACCCCGTTCCTTTGTAACTCCATATAGAGTGTCCTACAACCCCAAGAGGCAAGCCTCTTGGTTTGGGCTAATCCCGTTTCGCTCGCCGCTACTCAGGGAATCGCGTTTGCTTTCTCTTCCTCCGGGTACTTAGATGTTTCAGTTCCCCGGGTCTGCCTTCAGTACCCTATGTATTCAGGTAAAGATTCTATCCCATTACGGATAGAGGGTTTCCCCATTCGGAAATCTCTGGATCAAAGCTTACTTACAGCTCCCCAAAGCATATCGGTGTTAATCCCGTCCTTCATCGGCTCCTAGTGCCAAGGCATCCACCGTGCGCCCTTTCTAACTTAACTTAGTTTCGACCAAAGATAAGCGGCGTATCTCTTCGTCAGCTTCTTCACTCTGCTCCTCACGTACTGTCGTACGCTCCGGTGCTCGTTCGGTCGCTTCCTTGACCTACTTGCTTCTCTTTGCTCTCCAATCTTTGAAGGAGTATTCGTTTAATACGACTACTTTCCAAAGAAGTAATTCTCTAAAATAGAGAATCTAAGATGGCGATTACTCGGTTTCTTTCTTGGTTCTTACATAATCTAGTTTTCAAGGAACAATCAGGCTTATTCAGCCTATCATTTTGAGGAATTGCTCCCTCAAAACTGAACAATCAAATCGTCAACAATCTTTGATGGAATGTAAATTCCATTTTCCTTAGAAAGGAGGTGATCCAGCCGCACCTTCCGATACGGCTACCTTGTTACGACTTCACCCCAATCATCTATCCCACCTTAGGCGGCTGGCTCCAAAAGGTTACCCCACCGACTTCGGGTGTTACAAACTCTCGTGGTGTGACGGGCGGTGTGTACAAGGCCCGGGAACGTATTCACCGCGGCATGCTGATCCGCGATTACTAGCGATTCCAGCTTCATGTAGGCGAGTTGCAGCCTACAATCCGAACTGAGAATGGTTTTATGGGATTTGCTCGACCTCGCGGTTTTGCTGCCCTTTGTACCATCCATTGTAGCACGTGTGTAGCCCAGGTCATAAGGGGCATGATGATTTGACGTCATCCCCACCTTCCTCCGGTTTGTCACCGGCAGTCACCTTAGAGTGCCCAACTGAATGCTGGCAACTAAGATCAAGGGTTGCGCTCGTTGCGGGACTTAACCCAACATCTCACGACACGAGCTGACGACAACCATGCACCACCTGTCACTCTGTCCCCCGAAGGGGAACGTCCTATCTCTAGGAGTGTCAGAGGATGTCAAGACCTGGTAAGGTTCTTCGCGTTGCTTCGAATTAAACCACATGCTCCACCGCTTGTGCGGGCCCCCGTCAATTCCTTTGAGTTTCAGCCTTGCGGCCGTACTCCCCAGGCGGAGTGCTTAATGCGTTTGCTGCAGCACTAAAGGGCGGAAACCCTCTAACACTTAGCACTCATCGTTTACGGCGTGGACTACCAGGGTATCTAATCCTGTTTGCTCCCCACGCTTTCGCGCCTCAGCGTCAGTTACAGACCAAAGAGTCGCCTTCGCCACTGGTGTTCCTCCACATCTCTACGCATTTCACCGCTACACGTGGAATTCCACTCTTCTCTTCTGCACTCAAGTCCCCCAGTTTCCAATGACCCTCCACGGTTGAGCCGTGGGCTTTCACATCAGACTTAAAGGACCGCCTGCGCGCGCTTTACGCCCAATAATTCCGGACAACGCTTGCCACCTACGTATTACCGCGGCTGCTGGCACGTAGTTAGCCGTGGCTTTCTGGTTAGGTACCGTCAAGGTACAAGCAGTTACTCTTGTACTTGTTCTTCCCTAACAACAGAGTTTTACGATCCGAAAACCTTCATCACTCACGCGGCGTTGCTCCGTCAGACTTTCGTCCATTGCGGAAGATTCCCTACTGCTGCCTCCCGTAGGAGTCTGGGCCGTGTCTCAGTCCCAGTGTGGCCGATCACCCTCTCAGGTCGGCTACGCATCGTCGCCTTGGTGAGCCGTTACCTCACCAACTAGCTAATGCGCCGCGGGCCCATCTGTAAGTGACAGCGTAAACCGTCTTTCAGCTTTTCCTCATGAGAGGAAAAGGATTATCCGGTATTAGCTCCGGTTTCCCGAAGTTATCCCAGTCTTACAGGCAGGTTGCCCACGTGTTACTCACCCGTCCGCCGCTAACTTTAAAAGCAAGCTTTTAAAGTCCGCTCGACTTGCATGTATTAGGCACGCCGCCAGCGTTCGTCCTGAGCCAGGATCAAACTCTCCAATAAAGAGTTGATTAGCTCATTGCTAAACTCTAGCTTTTTATTACTTTTTTGTTTTACAACATTCATTATAAAACGATTATTGTTGACGTTTGTTTGTTCAGTTTTCAAAGAGCAATTTAGTTAGTCACTTAGGAAGCGACTTTCCTAATATAACATCTATCAACCTTTATTGTCAATAGTGTTTTTTAGAAATTCTATTCCGTCGTTTACTTCAACAGTTCGTGTTGTTTCAGCGACGGATATTAATATAACATTATTCTACGATAATGGTCAACACTTTTTCTAAAACTTTTTTATTTTTTTTCTAAAACACGATAGCATCGATGATAAACACCTGGGCTTTTCGTAGAAATGTTGACTACTTCTATTAAATGCTTATCGATTAAGTATTCGATCAACATTCCTAAATCAACTGCGTAGATAAGCAGCTCTTCTTTTTCTAACAGTTCGTTAAATGTCCAAGCGTCTTTTTCTTTTAATATATCGAGTATATAGCTTGTGCTTGTTCTCATTCTTGAATGAATTAAAAATTCACTTGCTAAGAATAATAGTTCGAGTCTCTTTTCAATAGGCTCATCACTATTTACTAATTCTACATATAGTTTATAGATTTCTGGCTCCATTTGTTTTACTTGGCTCCATACCGTTACTTCTGGGTGAAATCCATTTTCGATCACAGCTAATCGAGCTAAATGGTGTAAGGAATGAACAATATCATTATATGCGTCCAGATAATGTTTATTTTCAAAGAACGCTTTCCCATCCATATATCGTTTAATAAGCTTGGCGAATTCTAGCGCCATTTTTTGTTTTCTTTCGTTAACGGGAAATTCTTTTAACTCATTTTTGAGTCGATAAATAAATTCATTGCGATCAAAAACAACTCTCCCATTGTATATCCATTCAAAGATTCTTTTGTTATTTCCTAATAAGATCCAGCTTCTTAATTGTTTTTCTGTAACAATATGTAGAGCCGCTTTCTTATCTGCATATGTATAGTGCTTGATAAAAACAGGCTGTTCTGCTTCTTTCACAATAATTAGCATGACTGTATCAAAAGTATCGGTCACGGTCATTTCGTTTTGTTTCTTATCAATGATTAATACGCCCAATGTATTTGTCTGGCTAGCTCTTTCTTGATATATAGGACGAAGAATATCTTCCATCGTTATTCCTCCATCTCCATGAATAAATTTTATTCGTTTCGTATTATTTCGACATTTTCTCTTAAAATCCTGCCCTATTTCCAAGGCATACATGAAATCTTACTATAACTTGTTTAAAAATAGAATTACTTTTTGCTATCATTTCTGCCATATAATATTTCAATCTCGTTTCAACGATTAAACAGAAAAAAGAGGATATCTTTTTAAGATTTCCCTTCGCAACGTTTATACGAAAGTAACTCTTAAAAAGACAGCCTCTTCTATTCTCTACATTAGTGCGCTTCTTTTTGAGCACAATCAGGACAAGTACCGTAAATTTCCAGACGGTGGTGGCTGATTTTGAATCCTGAAACATGGCTGGCAAATTGCTCTACCTCATCAAGTCCTGGATAATGGAAATCAACTATTTTGCCACACTCTTTACAGATAATATGATAATGGTGAGAAGTTATAAAATCAAACCGGCTGGAGGAATCTCCGTATGTCAGTTCCTTTACTAAATTCACTTCACGAAAAACTCTTAAATTATTATAAACAGTGGCTACACTCATATTTGGAAATTTGCCTTCAAGTGCTTTATAAATTTCATCGGCAGTCGGATGTGACATTGAGCTTATTAAATATTCAAGTATCGCATGACGCTGCGGGGTAATGCGCACTCCTGTTTCTTTCAGCTTATCAAGAGCTTCTTGCAACTCATTATGTTCCACGGACATGCACCCCATTTCTAAAAGATATTCTTATTTTATAATGTTTATAAATAGTGTACTAATAATAGGAGGGTTTTGTCAACACAGTTACTGTAAGAGCGCGGTTTTCTAGATGTATGAACAATCTGAATAAACAATAATGATTATTTAACAATAGATACTATTACATAATAGTCGATGCTAAGATGTTATTGATAATACACTTATATTATATGCATGAGACCTTACTTTTTTCACCAGAAGTTTTATCCATTTCCCCTTTTCTCCATAAAAAAAGACCAACGAACGCTTTCGTTGGCCACCGACATATATATGAGGAGGTATATGCTCACTATACAATATGCTCTTCGGCTTTTAATGAATGGACAAAAGTCCCTACCTTAAAAATTAGGCTTCGATTTTTTCTAAAGCTTGTTTGATTTCTTCTACATGACCAGCGACTTTTACTTTGCGCCATTCCTTCACAAGCTTCCCTTCTTTATCGATCAAGAAGGTTGATCTTTCAATTCCCATATACTCTTTTCCGAAATTCTTTTTTAGTTTCCAGACATCAAAGCTTTCCGCTACTTCATGATTTTCATCCGATAATAATGGGAATGGCAGCTCGTGCTTTTCAATAAATTTCTGATGTCTTGAAATCGGATCAGGGCTGACTCCTAGTACTACTGCGTTGTATCCTTGGAAATCTTCATGATTATCGCGAAAATCACATGCTTCTGTTGTACATCCTGGTGTCATATCTTTCGGATAAAAATATAAGACAACATTCCTCCCTCGATAATCGGATAATTTTATTTTCTCTCCATTATTTGCTTCTAATTCAAAATCTGGCACTGCTTCTCCAATATGAACAGACATTGTATCCCGCCTTTGCTTTTTTATTCAAGCCTACCTAAAATGCTTCCATGAATCAAGAAAAGCAGTTTGCTAGTTGTTCAGATCAAATACTGCTCGTGCTACGAAAGCAGCAGGAATCGTGTATCCGATCAATGCTTCAATAAGGACAACCATTCGTCCCATACCAATTGGCATTAAATCACCAAACCCTACGGAAAATAAGGTCACCCCGCTAAAATAAATACTCGTATGGAGTGTATGAAAGAAATCATAATTTAAAGAAGGCGCCTGTCCATCATTATAAACCGGGATGCCATTCATCTGGAATAATGTATAGATTAGACCAAAGCCAATCATAATGGTGATATAGACAAAGATTAAGTACATAAAATTCTCGAATGAGACCCATTTTTCTTTTCTGCGGTAAGGAACAAATAGTGTTTTTAAGCTCATTGCAATAAAAAATAGAATGAGTGCTAATAAGACATAAAACATTTCCTTACCTCCTTACTTCCTTGCATAAATGTGATTCCTCTATCATTAATATCTATGCTTGTCTTGTTTATTTATTCGTTTATCCATTTCTCCTATTGAAAACGTAGGAAAGGTACTCTTAGGTTAAAAAGCTGTTTCCCTTTAACTTCTTTTAAAAAGTGCTAAAATGGGGGAAGGTATTTTTTATAGAATGATACGATTTATAGGAGGTTTATATGTTACATACAAATTCAGAACGATTGCATGAAGAAGCTTTAGAGATTATTGTTGGAGGTGTCAACAGTCCTTCGCGCTCTTATAAGGCGGTTGGCGGCGGATCACCGATTGTAATGGAAAGAGGACAAGGTGCTTACTTCTTTGATGTAGACGGAAATCAATATATCGATTATTTAGCTGCATACGGTCCGATTGTTACAGGACATGCTCATCCACATATTACAAAGGCAGTAACACGCGCTGCAGAAACTGGCCTATTATTCGGAACGCCAACTCCGCATGAAGTGAAATTCGCGAAAATGCTGCAGGAAGCAATTCCTTCCATGGAAAAAATTCGTTTTATGAATTCTGGAACAGAAGCAGTAATGACTACCATTCGTGTTGCTCGCGCGTATACTGGCAGAAATAAAGTCATCAAATTCGCTGGATGCTATCATGGTCACTCTGATCCAATGCTTGTTGCAGCTGGTTCAGGTCCTTCTACGCTTGGCACACCAGATTCTGCCGGTGTTCCTGCAGTAATTGCTGCAGACGTTATCACGGTTCCTTTCAATGATTTAGATGCCTATAAAGATGCATTGGATAAATGGGGCGATCAAGTGGCCGCCGTTCTTGTCGAGCCAATCGTTGGGAACTTCGGAATTGTTGAACCAGTGGAAGGATTTTTACAGGGAATTAATGATTTAACACATGCAGCAGGCGCACTTGTTATTTATGATGAGGTAATTACTGCTTTCCGCTTTACTTACGGTGGAGCACAGGATTTATTAGGTGTTTACCCTGACCTGACCGCCTTAGGAAAAGTAATCGGCGGCGGTCTTCCAATCGGCGCTTATGGCGGAAGAAAAGAAATCATGGATCAAGTGGCACCAGTTGGACCAGCATACCAAGCAGGAACTCATGCTGGAAATCCAGCCTCCATCCAAGCTGGAATCGCTTGTCTAGAAGTATTAAAGCAAGAAGGCGTATACGATCATCTCGATAAATTAGGCGCATTATTAGAAAATGGCATTTTAGAAGCAGCTGCCAAATACAATGTTCCAATTACTATTAACCGCCTAAAAGGAGCACTTACTGTCTTCTTTACTACCGAGAAGGTCTACAACTACAAACAAGCAGAAAGCACTGACAGTGAAATGTTTGGCCGCTTCTTCAAGCTATTAGTAGAACAAGGAATCATGCTGGCACCATCCAAATACGAAGCATGGTTCATCACTATCGCGCATACAGAAGAAGATATCGAAGCAACCCTGCACGCGGTTGACCAAGCGTTCGCTGCATTAAAAGAAGAATATAAGTTTTAAGTTTAGAAAAAGGTTCAGAGGAATTCTGGACCTTTTTTATTTTCACAAAAGTGATCTACTATCTCTTCCTCTTTTAAATTAAATAGATATAAGCTCTCTCTAAAATTCCACCACAGATGATTGAAGCGGAATGAACGCCGAGAAGACTCCCCGCCTGCCCCGCGCCCTCAGCGGAAATCAGTCCCCCATTAGAACGTTTTACACCTTCTACTATTATGTAAAACCATTTCAATTTTAACAACAATATGTCCATTTTTTTAAAATCCTTCGAAAAAAGAAAAAATCAGTCATCAGTCTATTGAAGTTCACATCTAATCAATGTATAGTACATTATTGTGTTTACTTTTCGTGTTTTTCGCAAAAAGTAAGGGGTATAAGAAAATAGTTAGAAAGATTAAATGAAAGGAACACTTATTTATGACATTAGGAGCGCGCGTTCTGAAAACAGGAATCGCCATCGTGTTAGCTTTATTTCTAGCGCAACTTTTAAATGCACCAACTCCTGTTTTCGCAGGAATTTCTGCCATTTTTGCTATACAGCCAACTGTCTATCGTTCTTATTTATCGATCATTGAACAAGTACAAGGCAATATCATTGGTGCTATTATCGCAGTCATCTTTGTATTAAGCTTTGGTAACAACGTTTTTATTATTGGACTTGCCGCCATCATTGTTATTACAATCAACTTAAAATTACACTTAGAAAAGACAATTACTTTATCTGTAGTTACCTTGATTGCCATTATGGAATCACCTACAGATGATTTCATTACCTTTGCGATTATTCGCTTCTCGACGGTAATGCTCGGAATTCTTTCTGCTTCGACTGTCAATCTGATTTTTATACCACCTAAGTATGAAAATAAATTGTACAATCAACTTTCCGATTTAAGTGAGGAAATAACAAAATGGATCCGCCTAAACATTAGACATGCATCGGAACATAGTCTGTTAAAGAATGATATCGATAAAATGTCGGAACGTTTAATGCGCATTGATCAGTTATATATCCTGTACAAAGAAGAGCGGAATTATTTTAAAAGAACAACTTTATTAAAAACGAGAAAATTAGTCATTTACCGGCAAATGATTGCCACATTAAAGAAATCTTTTCAAACCTTGAAAAAGATTCATCGATATGAAAATGAGTTATTAAGTTTGCCGGAGGATTTTCAAAATATTATTCAACAGCAGCTTGACTGCCTTATTCACCATCATGAACATGTCATGCTTAAATTTATTGGAAAAGTAAAGCCAAATGTTGTTTTTGAAGAAGGCAGCATTTCTCTTGACCGAAATATGCTTTTCCAAGAGTTAATGCTTTACTATAAAGAGACAGAACCATCCGTACTTGAAAATGAAGAAGAATTAAAGCAATATCATATGATGCAAATTGTTTCTGCCATTATTGAATATGACGAGAATGTAGAGCATCTAGATACATTAATCACTTCCATTCAAGTTCATCATCAGCATGAAGCTGATGTAACGATTGAAGAGTAAAATAAAAAAGGATCCAGTACTTGCTTCTGGATCCTTTTTTTATCTCTAATTTCCTAATTGCTGAATTTGAAATAGATCGTGATAATGACCTTGCAATTTCATTAGTTCCTCATGTGTACCATCTTCCATAATTTTTCCATGTTCAATCAAAATGATGCGATCGGCATGAGTAATCGTAGATAATCGATGGGCTACAATTAGGGTCGTTCTGTCTTTGGCCAGTTTTTCTAGTGATTCTTGAATGGACTGTTCACTTTCCAAGTCTAAGGCAGAAGTGGCCTCGTCCAAAATTAAGATTGGCGGGTTTTTCAAGAATACACGTGCAATTGCTACTCTTTGCTTCTGACCGCCGCTTAATTTCACGCCTCTTTCGCCCACTTTTGTTTCATACCCTTCTGGAAGCTGGGTGATAAAGTCATGAGCATTGGCAGCTTTAGCAGCGGCAATTACTTCCTCTTCAGTCGCATTAGGCTTTCCTATCATAATATTTTCCCTAATTGATTCACTGAAGAGAATATTTTCTTGCAGAACCATTCCAATTTGATCACGCAAGGAACGTGCTTGCACATCTCTGATATCTATTCCGTCTAAGAGAATTCTCCCTCCTGTTACATCAAAGAATCTTGGAATAAGACTTATCAAGGAAGACTTACCGCCACCGCTCATACCAACAAACGCTACTGTCTCTCCTTGTTTAATATGTAAGGAAATATTATCTAATACTTTCGGATCGTTTGTATCGTAAGCAAAGTCCACTTCTTCAAAAGTAATATCTCCTTTTACATTTGTACAAGGAACTGCATTTGGTTTATCTTGAATATCGTATTTTTCATCAATTAAATCAAACACCCTGTCCATTGATGCGATAGACTGTGTTAAGGTCGTAGAGGAATTCACTAATCTTCTCAATGGATTATATAATCTTTCAATATACGCAAAAAATGCCATCATCGCTCCAAGCGATATATCGCCATTCAATACTTGGTAGCCTGAATAGGCAATTACAATCAATGGCGAAATATCGGTAATCGTATTGACGACAGCGAACGCTTTCGCATTCCATTTCGTATGATTGACCGCTTTTTCCAAGAAGGTATTATTATACTTTTGGAAATGCTTTTGTTCATGATTTTCTGTCGCAAAGCTTTTAATAACCGAAATTCCTTGGACTCTTTCATGGAGAAAGCTTTGTACGCCTGCTAAAGCTTGGGATCTTTCTCTTGTTAATTTGCGTAAATTCCCAAAAAAGTAGCTTACGGAAAGCGCGTAAAACGGCAGTAAAATAATAGAGACAAATGTTAGCTTTACGTCCATCGTGAACATGATTCCGATTGTAATCAAAATCGTTACGGCATCTAACCATAAATTCATTAGGCCGGTTAAAATAAAGTTTTTCGTTTGTTCCACATCATTTATGACACGGGAAATAACTTCCCCTGCACGGGTATTGGAATAATATTTCAGGCTCAATTTCTGCAGATGCATAAAAAGCTGATCTCTAATATCATACAGAATTTTATTAGAGGTCCATTGAGCGAAATATTGACGATAGTATTCAATCGGTGGTCTCACCACGATAAAGACAATGGTCATAATGATCATGATTGTCCACAGATTGCTCATTTTAGTGGTCTGATCTAAGGCTGGATTATTGATAATATCATCAATTACATATTTTAATAACAATGGAATTAATAGCGGAATGGCAAATTTCACAATGCCGATAATGATTGTACCTATGATTTGCCATCGGTATGGCTTTACAAAGGTCATATACCTTTTAATACTGTCCACATATACTCCCCTCTCTATGTTGCGTTTGTTCTTTTTCCTTTTTTTGTGTTTGGAAAACTTCATTTTAGCTCATTCTGTTAAAAACACTGTGAAAGATAGCGCGTAAACTGGTGAGCATGGCTGATCTGCTCTGTGCTCTTTTGAAACGGGCACAGAGGGATGGGTCTCTTTTACCTTTTTCCACTCTTTCTTCTCGGTTCGCGCATTTTCTTTTCGCTTCGGACACAGTGAGCCCCTCTCTATTTTCTTCAACTCACTTTCAAAACCAAATCGGGCACAGAATCAACCCCCTCTAAACATCACTCATTCCCCAAACCAAACGGCCCACGAGCCATCAATCTTCGAACTCTTAATCGTTTTAATAACAATGAACCATTTTATCACTATTCGCAGCGAATGCATAAGAAAAAAGCCTGCTGAAATTCAACATGCTTTTTTCAGTCATCCATATTAACTTCTGTACGTTAAGTATCTTTCATACCACAAATCAACAAAATCTGGTGCAAAGGGACCTTTTCTTTGTCTTATCCAATGTATTAATTGCGTTACTTGCGTCTTCAAAATACGATCAATGACCTCTGGATATTTCATTTCTTGGCGGTGACGTTCATACTCATCTTCATCTAGTAAATTGAATGTCATATCCGGAAAGATTTTGATGTCCAAATCATAATCAATATACTTAAGTGCCTCTCCATCGTAAATAAACGGTGAGCTTAGGTTGCAATAATAATGAATGCCATCTTCTCTAAGCATGCCAATGACATTAAACCATTGTTGGGAATGAAAATAACAGATTGCCGGTTCACGTGTTACCCACGTTCTTCCATCTGATTCCGTAACAATTGTACGATCATTGCCACCTATAATTAAGTTCTGCGTCCCTTTAAGTATTGTTGTTTCGTCCCAGATTCGATGGATGTGCCCATTATGCTTATAACTGTGAATTTGTATTGGTTCACCCTCGATAGGTACGCCCATTTTTATTTCTCCCCTACTTTCTATTTACGGACGCTTTGTAACCTGTTACATACTAAAAGCGATTCATTATTTCCTTTAAGGCAACAAAGTACGATTCCTCTTTTTTCTTATTATAACGGTTCTCTAGTAAATTTAAAACAAAAGAACCATTGAAATTACACAATGGTTTTAAATATTCCATATTTTTATGAACTAGATGATAGTTTCAGTTCATTTTCTTGGTAGACTTTAATAACTTTTTCTGTTTGTAATTCAAAGATTTTTTGTATTTTCTTTAGCTCTTCCTTCATATTGCTGATTTCTATTTGCACTTCTTTTAGTTCCGTTTCTTTTTGGAGAATTAGTAGTTGTGCTTCTATCTCTTCACACCTTTCTAATTCTCCTTGTAAATATAGCAGTTTTTCCATAATTCGCATTTGCTCTCCAACTAAACCATTAAATACATCCATGAAAAAACACATCCTACTCTTCATTTTTAGGTACTGTATTGATTTATATGTTTCAACTTATAAAAAGGGAACGGCCCTTTTTCTATTAACTCTACCTTTTACTATTTCTTCGTATGTATGTTAATTCCTTTGACTACTTCTGTAGACAAAGAAGAAGTTTTGTCGAACATAAAAAGTTTCGATAACAAAAGCAAAGGGCACTCTCCCGTAAGTGAAGTGCCCTTTGTTTGCATTATTTGCTTGTGTTTTGAGATTTTCTAGATTCAGCTTGTTGATTTTGCTTTCTTACTTCTGAAGCGTTTGTTTCGCTTGCAAATTCAGTACCAAATTGTTGACCTTGGCCTGCTTGAGCGTTTTGTTGTTTTACTTCTTGAATGTTAGTTCCACTTTGTGTAGCACCAGCTTTTTTAGCCATGAATATCACCTCCACGCCTATTAATTTGTCCCAGACACTTCGTTTCTATCCAAAGTTTTTTATTACCAATAAAATCCATATCGATAGAAAAAAAAGGAGTTCTCCTTTATAGGAAATCTCCTTTTTTCCACAAACCAAACCGCCCGGCCCGCTTATACTAGCAACGAAATACCGCCATCCACAATAATCGTTTGTCCTCTTATCATGCTTGCATCATCGCTTACTAAGAACATGACAGTATTGACGAGATCTTCCATTTCGACCATTCTGCCAGCCGGTGTTTTTTCCGCTGCCGCTTGAAGCAATTCTTCTCTATTTGGAAAATGTGTTAATGCCTCTGTATCAACTGCTCCACCGGAAACAGCATTTACTACAATATTTTTCGGTGCTAATTCTACCGCTAAATATCTAGTTAAGGCCTCTACAGCAGCTTTACTCACTCCAACTGTTGTATAGTTTTCTAAATAGCGAATCGCTCCCAGCGAGCTGATGCTAACGATTTTTCCGCCTTTATCCATTAGCTTCGCTGCTTCTTGCGCACAGAATAATAAGGCTTTACTATTAATATTCATTGTCCAATTCCAGTGAGATTCTTCTAACTCCATAATTGGTCGTAATACCCCAGATGCTGCGTTGTTAATAAATACATCTAAGCGCCCAAACTCTGCTTTTACTTCTGCAAACATCGCCTTTATTTTGTCTACATCTCCAACATTTGCTTTTACTAGAAGCACTTTTCTGCCAAGCGCCGTAATCTCGTCAGCAGTTTCTTGTGCTGCTTTTTTGCTTCTTGCATAGTTGATAACAATATCATAGCCTTCTTTGGCTAAGCGAATGGCTGTTGCCTTTCCGATTCCTCTACTGCTTCCTGTAATTAATGCTACTTTGTTTGTCATTCTTATTAATTCCTTTCCCATCCATTTACTTCTCATTTTACCTCTATTCATGCATACTTCGCAATCAACATCCACACAATAGAGGAGAATACGGGAAAAGTAAAGGAAGGTATAACACATGTATGTTGGCAGAGATATGACCGAATTAGCCCTTATCGCTAAATCAGATTGGAAAGATAATGAACTTGCCTACTTTCATCACTCCCTGCAGCAAATGACGCCTTATCTCAATAGCGAAGGTGTCAGTATTCACCGCAGCATCATAGAGGAAATCGAAAATAGAGGCGGGTTAAAAAGAAACGAAGCTGATTATACACATGGGACAGAAGTAAGCTATGAGTAATAGGGGATGACCACAAATGGTCACCCTTTCTTCACTTGCTCTGGTAAAAATTTCAGCATCTTCTGATGAGATACAGGGAATGGGAATGGTGCAATTTCATCCGCATTTACTCTTCTGATATCTTCCTTTTCCTCTTTTAATGCTATTAACTTTCCGCTATATACATTGATGTTCCAGATCAAATGTGAAAAAACATGTTCAATCCTAGTAATCATTTCGCCAACTTCTACTTTAGCCTGATAGTCTTCTAACAGCTTCTCCTCAAGCTGTGCTTTCTCGCTCTTTAACACTTGAACAATTTCCATATTAGGAAATTCCCATAAATTTGCCAGCAATCCTGTATTTGGCCGTTTATGAATCAATGTTCGTCCCTCTTCATCTGTTAAAACGACTGCCGCAAGCTGGATTGACTTTTGTTTCTTCGTTTTTGTCTTTACAGGAAGCTCTGTAACAGTCCCATCCTCAAAGGCATGACAATGCTCTCTTACTGGACAAAGCAGGCACGAAGGAGAAGTTGGTGTACAAATTAAGGCACCGAGCTCCATAAGCGCTTGATTGAAAAAGGACGGATTCTCATGCGAGATCAGCACACGTACTGCTTCTTCAAATGTCTTTCTTGTTTTTGGTTTTGCAATATCTTCCCAAATCGAGAGAATCCTCGATAAAACTCTCATTACATTTCCATCAACAGCAGGTTCTGGAACTCCATATGCTATACTTAAAATTGCACCGGCTGTATAAGGTCCTACTCCTTTTAAGGACGCAATTTCTTTCGGAGTATCTGGCACTTTGCCCCCGTACTTTTCATGCACTTCCTTAACAGCAGCATGTAAATTACGCGCTCTTGAATAATAACCTAATCCTTCCCAGGCCTTCAGTACTTTTTCTTCTTCTGCCTCTGACAACGCCTCAATGGTTGGAAATTGAGAAATGAATCGATTAAAATAAGGGATAACCGTATCTACCTTTGTTTGCTGAAGCATGATTTCAGATACCCATACTTTATAGGGATCTTGATCTTGTCTCCATGGCAGTTCCCTTTGTTCCTCTGTAAACCAATTTAATAAATCTTCTCTAAACCGCTCGACATCTACTTGATTTTTGATTATTTCTTGCCTATCTGTCACGATAACCTCCAGATGTTAATTATTATTTTTTTTTGGGAATAACAATATATAGATTTCTTTTACTACTATTGGACATGGTGTGCATCATAGGATGGAATGGGATAGAATGAAAGTAGCACAAAATGATTCACGTTCTTACCAATAGCCAAGTTTGATAGCAATAATAAGTATAAATATGTAAATTTGCCTCATTTTAAATAGAAGAGCTATTTTTTGATAAAATTACGCGTTTGTCCGATTGTTTGCCAACTTTATTTATTATTTAATAACATTATCCGTATTTTTCATTATGCGAATATGTTAACTGTTTGTAGTGTATCTTTTGTTAAGAAAAAAGAAAAGGATATTTTTATTGTAATTATGGTGTTTTCATCCAAATAATTCGGAGAGAAAATCAGGGAGGTTTGGTATTTTGGATACAGGAACACATATTGTTATGGGGATTGCGCTTGGCGGGTTAGCCACGTTAGACCCAGTTGTTGCTTCTGATCCTGCAACAACAACTGGTGTAATAATCGCCACTATCATCGGCTCACAAATACCAGATATCGATACAGTATTAAAATTAAGAAATAATGCTGTTTATATACGCAACCATCGTGGAGTGACACACTCCATCCCAGCAGTACTTTTGTGGCCTCTACTTATACTTGCTGTCATGTACCCGCTTTTCCCAGAGGCAAATTTGTTTCATTTATGGCTTTGGACGTTTATAGCTGTTTTCCTGCATGTATTTGTCGATATATTTAATGCCTATGGAACACAGGCTCTACGTCCTTTTACAAATAAATGGGTCGCATTGGGGATTATTAATACATTTGATCCCATCATTTTCTCCATGCATATTGCAGCAATCTTATTTTGGGTATTTGGATCAGATCCTGGATATACCTTTTTAACTTTATATATCGTACTGATTGGCTATTACCTTCTGCGGGTATTTACACAACGGCAGGTAAAAATAAATGTGAAAAAAAGAATTCCAGATGCAAAGGAAATCATTTTATCGCCAACCATGAGATATAACCATTGGCGTATCGCTGTGATGACCGACGACTCCTTCTATGTCGGCAGGTCCCATCAGCACGAAATTGAAATCTATGATAAGTTCCATCGTATTCCAGTTCCAGATACACCAGTCCTAACCGCAGCTCAAAAAGATAAGAACCTATCTGCTTTCCTATCCTTCTCTCCTGTATTTAGATGGGAAGTTATCGAGCTGGATGACCAATACCAAGTCCGCTTCATTGATTTACGCTACCGAAGCAACGGGCACTATCCATTTGTCGCCGTTGTTCATCTCGATCTAAACTTGAATATCATCACTTCCTACACAGGCTGGATCTTTAGTGAAGATAAGCTGAAAAAGAAACTCGATATCTTAACCAATTAGCATGAAAAATGGTCGACTTTTAAAGTCGACCTCTTTTTAATGCAATTTCTTTTTATCATCTGCAAGGAATTCTTTATATTTTGGGTTTTCAGCTACAAATTCATGAAGCTTTCCCCCGTAGTTCTCAATCCACTGACTAACAACTCGTTCCGTTACTTCTTCTCCCTGATATTTACGACCCGCTTTAGCATAGGTTGCCTCAAAATCCTCCCATAATAATTCCACCCATGTTTGTGCTTGGCCGACTGAAATAAACGAATTAAGCTCCAATAGCCGCTCCACTAATTTCTTCTGTGCTTCATGCATTATTTCATTCCTTCTTTCTTTTTTGTTTTTACTAATAGATTGCTGGTAATTAACAAATACTATCCATTGTAATAAACAAAGTTGAAGTTTATTACCTTTGACTTAGTTGATTCTTTGGAGGTATGACGATGGGAAATGTAGATAATACAAATGATGTTAAGCTTGAGGGAGAACCGAGAGCAAAAACAGAATACGCTTCGAAAAGAGCCAATGGCACAATCAATACACATCCTCAAGAGAGAATGCATGCTTCCTCACATCGCAAACCAAAAAAATAAGCAGATTTTTATTCTGCAGGAAAGAGGGAGAGACCACGTTTGGTCCCTCCTCTCTTTTCCTTATGCTTTCTTTTTTAATAATGCGATCGGAATCCCCTCTTCTTGGCTTCCATCTACTTGTCGCTTTCCCCACGCAAAAACGCCATTCATATAATCGATTTGAAAAAGAACTCCTGGATCGCCTTCTATTTCATATATTTCATTAGCTTTATAATCTTTAGGATTTAATAAATACGATTTGGCAAGAACTGCTTTTCTTTCTAAAACAGCATATTCATTAACCATACCAAGCTGCTCTGCTTTTTTTGCTTGATCATTTAAAGTGGATATTTCCATACGGAGCTCGTGTTCTGTCATCATGCTATATCTTTTTGTCAGCATTTATATTCCCCTCCACTACCAACTAGTTTAATAAAAATCCTCAGAATCGGCAAAAAATCAGCTTTCATTTCTACTGAAGTTTGTTGTTAACACTACGCCGATAACTAATTAGTCTTCATTTTCTATTTCGTCTAAATACTGTTCGATAAGATCCATAGAGAATCCTTTACGGTATAAGAACTGCTTCATTTTTTGCTTGAATTCATATCCAGTGAACTTGGCAAATTTTCTTCTTGCCTTCTCCCCATGGATACGAACGGTTTCTAATTCATCTGTATCCATTTCCACAATCTCCGGCATCCTTTTTACTTGTTGGATAATATCAGAGGTATATCCCTTTCTAACAAGAGTCTGCTCTAATTTCTGGATGATAATCTTCTTAGAATCCTTTTTCTTGCCAGCCAAAAATTTTGCAACAATTTTCTTCGCTGCTTGCATTTGATCCTCATAGGAAAGCTCCTCCATCGAACGTTCGATTAATTCCCGCTGGATCCCTTTTTCCCTTAATTCTCGTTTAATCGTTTCTGCTCCTTTGGTTGTCGTATTCCGTTGAGTGCGAACATAGGAAAAAGCGTAATCCTCATCATCGATGAATTTCATTTCCTTTAACTTTGTCATTACCTCTGCAACCAATGCATCATTTTCCATTTTAGCGGAGAGATGCTTCCTTACTTCCATTTCCGTTCTTTTTACCTTAGACAAATACCGAACGGCCATATGATATCCTTTTCTTATTTCGTCTGTATATTGGATTTCATTTAATAAGAGCGAATCCAGCTCCATCCCTTTTCGCAGCTTATATTTAATTAGAACTGTTTCATCTACGCTAAATGCATACACATCTTTTCCCTGCTTCAGGGTAAAAATATTATAACGGTCATTCAATTCCTTCTGTCTTGTTATTTTGCTTATAATCATTCCAATCACCACGTTATCTATTTTTCGCCTTCTCTAAATCATCCCATGCGAACTTTATCTATTTCAAATGTAGCACATAAAAGGTGGAAAGGCATACTTTTGCCTCTCAACTAATTTACCTTCGCATTTTGAATCTAATTTATATAACTAGGGAAGAATAAAGAACATAGTAGAAAAAATGGAAAGGATTGTTGTGATATGGAAGGGAAGAAAAAGCAAAAACCAAAGCACACACTATCTAGTATGCAAGCCGTAACCTATCAACATGAATTTAAAATGGCTGATCGAGCAGCTAATAGAAAAGATACTAAATAAACGTTTAAAGGAAGAGATGGCTTACATCATTCTCTTCCTCCCCCTTTTTAAAACCCTTACATTTTTGTGGATAACCAAAACCTAATTCTGTTGATAATGTGGATAACCCTGTGGAATACTTTAATTTCCGCCATTTACCTTGTTAGTAATTAAGTTGATAACCTCTCCATTTTTCCACAATCACTATTGTGATTATTTTCTGAAAAAACCATCAACCAACTTCCCTCTCTTGTGGCTAATTTGTTTAACTTTTTCACTAGAAATAATGCTGAAAGAGTATTTTATTTCCCCATCTACCATTCTAAAAACGAAGAACCACTTAATCACTGCAGAAATTAAGTGGTCCATCATGATTTATTCCCCTTTTATGGCCCGTTTTCGTATAACCAAGGATATACTTAAGCCCGCTACCAACAGGAATAATCCTCCGATTATCCAATTATATTCGTTTGTTGCAGTGTTCGGTAATGTTTTCCCTGTGTTGTCAGTCTGCGGATTTTCTGCACTTGGCTTATCTGTTCCCGGTTCTTCTGCTCCCGGCTCTTCTGCTCCCGGTTCTTCTGCTCCTGGCTCTTCTGCTCCCGGTTCTTCTGCTCCTGGCTCTTCTGCTCCTGGATTTTCAAAAAGTGATTGCATTTCGGTTTCTGTAAGAACAATTCCATCATATACGCGTACTTCATCCATTAAACCTTTAAAGGGCATGTCCCAATAGTTTACACCTAAACTAAATTGGGCATTAACGGTTGTAAAGACATCTGGAAAATTCCCATCAGAAAATTTTTCCTCTCCATTAATGTAAACCTTTGCTTCTCCTTCATTTACCGTAAATCCGAAATGTGTCCATTCATTTTTTGGGATTATAGAGTCAGATACCGCATCATACCATTGGTCACTATTATGGGACCATACCTTTGTCACATTCTGTGCATTCGGCACAAGACTAATCCAATTATTCTCTGTTCTCGCGCCGAAGAAAGTCGTTGTAAATTCCGTGATTTCTTCCGGTTTCATCCAAAGTGATATGGAATACTTATTACTTGCAATTAAACCATCTGCCAATTTAAGTCCAGATTCTCCGTTAAATTTAGCAGCATTCCCTGCAATACCCTTTGCAAACGTAACTTCCCCGCCTGTATTGTGAATGCGATCACCTGTTACTATTGCATCGGCTTGATTACCAGATCGATCTGCAAACCCATCATTAAAATCATAATAGGCAGTTAATCTCCCTTCCTCTTCTGCTAATACATGAACCATGACAGACAATGTTTCTTTCGCATCCCCTAAAGTAATAGTTGCTGTTAATTTTACATCAGCATTTTCAGAACCAAATGGCGGTCTTGTTACAATCCCATCATTGGAAATGATTTCTGGCTGTGAAGATTCCCAGACAATGGCTGTACCTTGCGCTGCTTGAGTTGGCAAGGAGATATCCTTGATTGCCTCGGTCGGAATGGCCTTAATTAGTTCCGCTTTCACACTTGCTACCACTTCTTGGTTTGATTTACTATCCACACGACTTCCCCAAATTACGACTCCCTCACCAGACATAGCACTAAAGGTCATCACCCATTTCGCGGCTGCAGGATCATATTGACGAATAAATACGCCATCATATATTTGTCCTTCTATCTCAACTTCGACTCTGTAATCATCGTATAGCTTCCATGTCCCACTTACAGCACCGGAAACTGTCTTATCTGCATTTAATTTAATCCATTGCGATTCTGTTAATTTCCCCGTAATCTCTTTGCCGTGATTGATATACTTATAATCACCAACAATATCTTTCTCAGACACAGTCTCTATTGTTTCACCCGCATATTGAAATGGAGTTGGCACTGGCCATTTCTCCTTGTTTTTAAAGGTTTGATGGACACGCACTTGATGCAGTTCTCCTTGCTGAGGGAATCGAGCATGTGTCACAATAAACTCTTTACCAAGTTCTTCGTCTATCAAATAAGAATTATGTCCTGGTGACATATATCCTGTTCCTATCCCACTGCCCTCTTCTCCAAGATCTCTTTTAAACAAGAAATTCCCCATCATTTTATTCCCAATTTCTTTATGATCATCATTGCTCGGGAAATTCCCTGGTCCTAAATTAAAGCTTTCTGGAAAAACAGCAGCATTACCAGCGGCGTCTTCATACGGGCCATCAATCTTTTTTGATCTAAACTGCCTCATTTGATAACCACCGTCAGAAGCTAATCCACCGTACGTAATGTAAAGATAGTAATACCCTGTTTCCTTATCGTAAACAGCATATGTTCCTTCCCCAGATCTTCCATATCCCCCAGCAATCTTCGTACCGAAATATCGATCAACTATTCTGCCATCCGAGGTTTTTCCATCCTTTCCAGGATAAATGGGTACACCAGTTTTCTTATCTAGCGGCAAAATAAACGTTCCACCTGACCAGGAACCATATGTCATCCATAAATCTCCATTCTCATCATAGAGAATATTTGCATCAATCGCATTCGTATAAAGGGCGTTATTATAATTTCCCTCACTTGTAAACCAATCTGGATTTACATTATCTAAAGTACCGTCTGCAATCAAATCTGCGATATTCGTATTTTCCCAATGTTTATTAATCACACTCTTATTATCAGTCGTTTCAAAATTGGTAAAACCAGAATATATAATAGTATCCCTATAATCATAAGGCCCCTCTATATTCTTCGATACAGCAATGCCTATCGCTGAACGAATATAGGTAGAAGATACACTATAATACAACATATAAGCTCCCTTTGAACCATCATCCCAAGCATAATCTTTATTCCAAAAAATATCAGGAGCCCATACAGAATAACCCCCAGTGCTATCTGCATCATTTTCCCCTGCCCATTTAAAAGACTCTGCAAGATTTTCAGACAAATTCCCATAGATTGGATTATTTTCTGGCGTTTGATATTCACTTGTCACCAGAGAAGTCCAATTCATTAAGTCCGTTGATTTGGCTGCTGCTATATGTGATCCAAAAACATAATAAGAGCCATTATTCCCTTTAATGATGGACGGGTCGTGAACGGAAACATGCTGAAATTCGATCGAATCAGTTTGAGAGCCTTCTGCCTTTACCTGTTTCTCCTTTTCATAAGGCCATGGAAATAGTACGATTATGACCAACAAAAAAAATAACCCTTTTTTTATAACACACTTCACCGTTTCATTCTCCCCTTCACTGCTTTCGTTTGTAAACGCATACATTTCTATCCATAATAAATCCCATCTTATCTACATTTTTTGATAGGAAGTCTTGTGATGTACAGAACCAAAGTGAACGTTCAGATTTTTTATGTAAAATGGGGTACAATATGGATGCCTTTCGATGATACTAATATTTAATCAATTAATTAAGATTAACTTTTAAATTAACTATATTTCCACCCCTTTCTTAACTTCTATCTTACCCTACTCCCCATTAGCTTACTATATTCCCAATCCTTAAACAATAAAAAAACCATATTTCATGGTAATATTCATATAATTATCAAAACTAATCTACTTACTATCCTATGTTTATGTCCCTTAATAAATACTATTTTAGATTACAAAAATAAACAATAAATGTTTTTTATCTTTATTTAATTAATATATTAATTAATTATATATTCGTTTGATTTTATGTAGATAACACCCTCACCGGTAGCAGTACTATATTTCCTCTGCCATTTGGAAAAACAAGGTTGTTTTATTCCTATCATCCCATGAAAGATTCAAAAAACGCATCCATTCTTACAAGCGCTCCCTTTCAAACAGCTGAAAATTCCCTCTTGTTTCAAGTAAGCAATTTCGGGAAAATAGAACTAACTAATACTTTTATTTAAATAGACAGACTCTAATTTGTACGTTTTGATTAGGCTCGTGCTATAATTAATAAATAGTATTAATTTTGTAAAAATGTTAAAGGAGATCTGTTTATGACAAAATTCACTGGCTACATTGGCACATATACAAAAAAGACTAGTAAAGGTATTTATTCATTTGTATTAGACACAGAAGCGAAAAAAATCACAGATGTTTCTCTAGTGGCTGAAATTGAAAACCCTACCTATTTAACGGTTACAATCGATAATCAGCATTTATTCGCTGTCGGTAAAGAAGGCTCTTTAGGTGGTGTTTCTGCTTACTCTATTCATTCAGATGGCAGTCTTGCCCTTATTAACAGCGAATATTCGGAAGGAGCATCTCCTTGCCATGTAAGTGTAAATGCAGACAAAACGCTTGTTCTATCTGCAAACTATCATAAAGGAACTGCCGAATCCTATCCGGTACATACAGATGGCTCATTAAGCAGTGCTGCATCTATCATCGAGCATACAGGGACAGGCCCAAATCCAGCTCGCCAAGAAAAACCTCATATGCATTTTGCTGGATTCAGTCCTAATGATCAATATGCTGTTTCTGTTGATTTAGGAACAGACCGAGTAGATACGTACAAGCTTGTTGATGGAAAGCTAGAAGAAGTTAGCAGTTTATCCGTTAAACCTGGAAGTGGTCCAAGACATATCGCCTTCCATCCTAATGGCAAATTTGCTTATGTCATGACAGAATTAAGCAATGAAGTCATTGCATTATCTTTTAACGCTGAAACTGGAGCATTTGAGGAATTACAATACATTTCTACACTACCGATTGATTTTACGGAAAATAGCCAAGGAAGTGCTATCCATCTTTCTTCAGACGGAAACTATGTTTATGCAGGAAATCGCGGCCATAATTCAATTGCGATTTTCCAAGTAAATGGGGAAACTGGTCAATTAACCTTTATTGACAGAACTTCAACAGAAGGAAACTGGCCAAGAGATTTCGTTCTAGATCCAACAGAACAATTCTTGCTTGCATCCAATGAACAATCGGATACCCTTACTTTATTTGAAAGAGATACAGTTACTGGAAAACTAACTTTATTGCAATCAGAGATAGAAGCACCAGAACCAGTATGTGTAAAATTCTTAAATAATTAATTCAATCATAAAAAAGGAGAAGGGTCTCGTAAAAAGCCTTCTCCTTTTTCTCTGTCATTAAGCTAAGTAAGCTTCCTGCACTTGTTTATTGGTAATCAACTCTGCTCCTGTTCCTTCTAATACAATTTCTCCTGTTTGAATGACATACCCTCTACTGGCAATTTGCAATGCTTGGAAGGCATTCTGTTCTACTAATAAAATTGTCATTCCTTGGTTATTGAGCTCTTTAATAATTTCAAAGATTTGCTCGACAATAATGGGCGCAAGGCCCATGGATGGTTCATCCAACATTAGGACTTCTGGCTGCATCATAAGCGCTCGCCCTATTGCCAGCATTTGCTGTTCGCCACCACTCATGGTTCCTCCTTTTTGCTCGACTCGTTCTTTCAATCTCGGAAAATACTCAAATACTTTTTGCATTCTTGCTTCCGTTAATTGTTTATCCTTTACAGCAAAAGCCCCAATTAATAGATTTTCTCGTACAGATAGCTTAGGAAAAATCCGCCTTCCTTCTGGCACTTGGGAAATCCCTAAAACGGCTGTCTTATGTGCTGCTATATTAGCAATATCTTTTCCATTAAAAAGAATACTGCCTTTTTTGATTGGAACCTGGCCGCTAATAGATTTAAGGGTCGTCGATTTGCCAGCACCATTACTTCCAATGAGGGTAACGATCTCTCCTTTATCAACATGTAAACTAATTCCTTTTAATGCCTGAATTCCTCCATACCAAGCTTCAATATCCGTTAATTCAAGTATCTTTTCCATGCTGCTTCCCCCTTTAAGCAAGTGATACTGCTCCTTTTCCTAAATAGGCTTCAATTACTTTCGGATTGGAACGTATCTCTTCCGGACCACCTTCTGCAATTTTTTCTCCATGATCCAATACGATGATATGGTTTGAAATTTCCATCACCAGCTTCATATCATGTTCAATTAAAATAATGGTCAAATCATATTTCTTACACATATCTTGAATTAAACCGGTTAATAGACTTGTTTCCTTCGGGTTCATACCAGCAGCAGGCTCATCTAATAATAAAACGCTAGGCTTTGTAGCTAGAGCCCGAGCAATTTCTAATCTCCGTTGTGCTCCATATGATAAATTTGCCGCTGCTTCATTTAATAGATCAGCAAGCCCAACATATTCTAATAGGCGATATGCCTCTTTCATTGCTTTCTCTTCCTCCTGTTTAGCCTTTGGCAATTGAAGCAATGTCCCAACCAAGCTGCCTTTGATATGGTTATGCATTCCGACCATGACATTTTCCAATACGGTAATATCACTGAAAAGGCGGATATTCTGAAAGGTTCTGGAAATTCCTTGTTTCGCTACGACATGCGGCTTAAGCCCGGCAATTGTTTTTCCGTCAAGGAGAATTTCCCCAGATGTCGGTTTATACACCCCTGTTATCATATTGAAAAAAGTCGTTTTTCCCGCTCCATTCGGTCCTATTACCGCTGTGATGGAATTCTTCTCGACAGACATATCAATATTGGAATTCGCAACAAGTCCACCAAACTTTTTCGTCAATCCTTTCACTTCGAGTATATTCACTTGTGCCCCTCCTTAAGCAATATAGTAGACTCCTGCTTTTCTGTTATGCTCTCTTTTAATTTCTTGACATTAACCTTTTTATTTTTTGCCGGTATTAATCCTTGTGGACGATATAAGGTCATAATAATTAAAAGGGCACCGAAGATAAATCTTTGCATTTTTGCTGGAGATAAGGCATCAGGAATAGTGGTTACTTGGCTTAGCCACCCCGTTAATTCGGTTAGCACCTGTAAGTTTAATATCGTTACAACTGCCGCTCCCAGAATAACACCTGGCACACTTCCCATTCCTCCAAGGATGACCATAACAAGAATGGTCGTAGATTCTAAGTAAGTGAAACTTGTTGGATCCACAAACATTTGCTTTGCGGCAAACACAACTCCCATCATTCCGGAAAACGATGCCCCAATAGCAAATGCCGTCAACTTTGTTTTTACAAGGGGAATTCCCATCGCTTGTGCAGCAATCTCATTTTCTCTGACCGCCTTCCAAGAACGGCCTAATTTTGTATGTTCCATTCTAGTCACAGCATAAATTACAATAATAAACATAACTAGCACAATATAATAGAATTGGTTCGGCTGTGACAAAGTAATACCAAATAGTTCAGGCTGTTGAATACTTGGCAGCCCCATCGCTCCATTCGTGATATTTACTGGCTTATCTAAGTTATTAAACACAATCCGGATTATTTCCCCAAAACCTAATGTAACAATAGCCAAATAATCTCCTTTTACTCTTAATACTGGAATCCCTAATAAAACCCCAAATAGAGCCGCTACAAATAAACCAATGATAATAAAAAACCAAAAGCTATTTCCGGACAATGGATATGTTCCAAAGGGCATGAAGTTATTCGCTTGTGCTGTCGCAAACACGCCATATGTGTAGGCGCCAACAGCAAAGAAAGCAACAAATCCTAAATCAAGCAACCCTGCAAGACCAACAACGATATTCAGCCCTAAAGCCATACAAACATAAATCCCTACCATAGTTGCTACTTCCATATATGCTTGATAGGATGGTCCTTGACTAGCTGAAACCGGGAGAACAATCACTAAGATAAGTAAAGCAATTCCCCACTTCATTTTATTTCCGAGATTCATATAATATAGGAGTAATAGCGATAACAATAATAGTAAAAAAGCAATCACTGATTTTTGCGAGAAAGCCAATGCAGCAGTAGTCACCAATACATACGCAAAGAAAAGAATAATTTGGGCAACTTTATTTGTTTGGATGGTTTTAATCATGTTAGCCATCTTTTCCACCTACACTTTCTCTGCTACGGCTTTGCCAAATAAGCCTTCTGGTTTAAAAATAAGGACGATAATCAATATGGCAAATGCAACAACATCTTTATATTCTGCTCCCATAATCCCGCCTGTGATAACCGACAGATTCGCTGCTGTGAACATTTCAATCAGTCCAATTAACATACCGCCGAGCATTGCTCCGCGTATATTGCCAATTCCGCCTAAAACTGCGGCAGTAAAAGCTTTAAGTCCTAGTATAAATCCAATGTACGGATCGATTGTTCCATATTGAACAGCAAATAATACACCAGTGGCGCCGCCTAAAGCAGATCCTACGAAGAAAGTAACTGAGATAACCTTGTTCACATTAATAGACATTAAAGATGCTGTGTCTCTATCTTGCGCCACGGCTCTCATCGCCATGCCCCACTTTGTTTTGTTAACAAAAAAATCTAATCCTACCATCAAAATAACGGCTACTATAATAACAACTAAAAACGAGCTTTTAAAACTTGCAGCATGAGAACCGAAAACAGATCCGATATTTATTTTGTCAGAAAATAGATTAGGCGAAGTAATTATGTAATTCCCTTTGAATAATTCTGTGATGAATCGAACGATATCCTGTAGTAAAAAGGAGATACCAATGGCTGAGATAAGAGCAATTAGCTTTGGTGCTTTTCGGAGTGGACGATAAGCCACTCTTTCGATTCCCATTCCTAAAAAACCTGTGATGAGACTAGTAATTAGGAGCATGACAATTAAGGAAAGTACAGCAGGCAGCATCGAAGTCCATCCTAGACTTGTTAAAGTAATTAAGATGGCCGTGCCAATGAATGCTCCTGACATAAATATTTCCCCATGAGCAAAATTTATCAATTCTAATATTCCATAAACCATTGTGTATCCCAATGCAATAACGGCATACACTGCTCCTAATGTTAATCCATCAATTAAAACTTGCGGTAATGTTTGTAAAATTTCAGTTAGCATTCTCTTCCCCACACTTTTGATTTAATGGTTTTAGTAGATAGAGTTTAACGGCATAAGATGAAAGATTTCCCGCTACGGTTACTCAACAGATTCTTTCTATTGACGAAATCACCATATATGCTGATTTCTATCTACTAAATAGCTAAGATTAATTTCCGGCATTTAGTTCTTTGCAAATAAAAAGGACGGTTGATATCCATGTCCTTTTTATTTACTCGTTTATTGGCTAATTTCTCCATCTAATGTAGCTGGGTATTTGGCTTCATCAAATTTATAAATAAAGATTTTTGCGAATTTATTATCTCCTTTCTCATCAAATCCAACTTCTGTCACTACCCCTTTGTAATCTTGTGTAGCACGCACAGCTTTGGTAACCTCTTCACGAGTTGGTAATTTGTTATCATTCTCTTTAATTGCTTTTTCAATGCCTGCTAATAAAACTGCTGCAGAGTCGTATGCATAGGCAGAATAGGACTCAATGTTTTTGCTGAATGCTGCTTTATAATCTTCAGCAAATTTCGTTCCTTCTTCTGATTGGGTTGTATCACCGGCAACGGAAGTAATGAAGGTATTTTTCACAGCATCTCCTGCGATTTCAACAAAAGTAGATGAGTCTAAACCGTCTCCACCCATGAATGGGATATCTAATCCTTTTTCACGTGCTTGCTTTACCAAAATTCCCCCTTCTGCATAAAGGCCACCGTAATAGATTAGATCAGGTTTTTTAGAGGCTACTTGGTTTAAAACACCGTTAAAGTCTTTTTCACCAACGGTAATTCCCTCATAACCAACAACTTCAGCTCCTAAATCTTCCGCTGCCTCTTTAAAGGCATCTGCTAGACCTGAACCGTAAGCTGTTTTATCTTGAACAACAAAAATTTTCTTTGCCCCTAAAGTTTCCACAGCATATTGTGCCCCAGCAGGACCTTGGAAATCATCACGGGCAACAACACGGCTCACTGTTTTTAAACCGCGATCCGTATAGTCAGTGGCTGTACTTGCCGGAGATACACTTACAAGATTATTTTTTTCATAAACTTCAGATGCTGGAATGGAAACACCTGAGTTTAAGTGACCGACTACCCCTAACACAGATTTATCCGCAACCACTAAGTTAGCATTTGCAACCCCTTTTTTCGGATCTCCCTGATCATCCTGTGCATCTAATTTAAGTTCGAATCCTAATTCAGCAAACTTATCCTTTTGTTGATCAATAGCCAGCTGCGCTCCTAATTTAATTGCTTCCCCTAATGTAGCGCTACCTCCAGATAGTGGTGATTGTGTAACAATTTTAATTACTTTTTTGTCTCCTGAATCTCCTGAATCCGAGTTTGCGTTTGAAGCACAACCACTCATAAATCCTAAAGCTAATGTTGCAGTCATCGCGAAAGAAAGTACTTTTTTGGATAACATAATATGCCCCCTATCATTGTCTTTTTATCTATGAAACTACAGGATATTTTCCCAATTGCTCCTGTTCCATGTTTGGATTATAATCTTCTTCTAGACAAGTGTCTTTTATATTGTCAGAAAATTTAACAGTATATTTTCTAAAAAGTTAATATATTCTGACACTTTTCTTCGTACTTCGAAATGATTAGGAATGATTGGTTGTTCAGCATATTGGACATTTGTTGGGGGGAAATTTAATTTAGTTTGAGGATTGGATGAAAGAAAAGATAGCAATTGATTGGGCATTACTTTCTAATATGGGGAGGTTGAGTGGAGCTTATTCGCTTTGTGGGTGTGGTGGAAACGGGGTAGTTTCGTTGTCAAATTGTCTATTTTATCGTTGTTTTAGTGATTTTTTAGCATTTTTTCTGAGATTAATAGAATTCTACACTCAAATTGAATGTAGAGGGTCTGAGTTTGGCTGATATCAGCCAAACTTTTCGACTTATCAGCCAAACTCTACGATTTATCAGCCAAACTTTACTACTTATCAGCCAAACTTACCATTTATCAGCCATACTCTACTACTTATCAGCCAAACTTACCATTTATCAGCCATACTCTACTACTTATCAGCCAAACTTACAACTTATCAGCCAAACTCTACGGCTTATCAGCCAAACTTACGATTTATCAGCCAAACTTACAACTTATCAGCCAAACTCTACGGCTTATCAGCCAAACTTACGATTTATCAGCCAAACTCTACGGCTTATCAGCCAAACTTACCATTTATCAGCCAAACTTACGACTTATCAGCCAAACTTACGACTTATCAGCCAAACTTATGACTTATCAGCCAAACTTACCATTTATCAGCCAAACTTTACTACTTATCAGCCAAACCCTACTACTTATCAGCCAAACTTTACTACTTATCAGCCAAACTCTACGGCTTATCAGCCATACTTACGATTTATCAGCCAAACTCTTCGACTTATCAGCCAAACTTACCATTTATCAGCCAAAACAGGGTCAACTTATCCCCAAGGCATATCTGTACTAATAACACTTGCAAATGCTTTACTATGCTCTCTTCTATCTTTACGGATTTTTACGCGTTGTTCTGCTGTGTTATAAAGCATAGTTTCTTCCTCGGACTGGGGGATTACTTTAGGAACCCGTCTTGGCTTGCCGTTCTCATCTAATGCAACAAAGGTTAAAAAAGACGTAGCAGCAAGCTTTCTTTCCCCTGTTTTTAAATTTTCTGCTATTACCTTCACAAAAACTTCCATCGATGATTTTCCTGTATGTGTAACATAGGATTCTAGACATACGGAATCTGTCGGGCGAATAGGAAACAGGAAATCAACGGAGTCCGTTGAGGCTGTGACTACATCGCTTCTTGAATGTCTCGATGCAGAAATAGAGGCCACATCATCTATATAACTCATCAGTTTCCCACCAAATAAGGAATTATGATTATTTGTATCAATTGGGAATATTCGGCTTGTTTTTACTACTAATGATTCCTTGCAATATTTTTCTTCTTGAACTGTCATTCCGAACAGCCCCCTTTTTTTTTAAGTAAGTATTGGAAATTGTAATAGAAATATTGTAGATCTACCATCTGAATTTTGTAAAGATAAATGTCCTCCCTGTGCTTTTGCGAGGAGAAGACTATATGGCAATCCTAAGCCGAGCCCACGCTCGATATCTTTCTTATTTTTCCCTCGATAAAATCGTTCAAAAATATAAGCCTGTTCTTCTTCTGGTATGCCATAGCCATTATCTTCTACTAAAATTTTGATGTTCTGATTATCATGTGTTAAACGGATTGTTATTTTTCCACCCTGCTTCCCCTTGATAGCATGTAAGCTATTATTTAATAAATTTACGATAATTTGTTGAAAACGAACACTATCAAGCATGGTGAAAATCGGCTTTTCTGGATTTATAAAGGTAAGTTTCGCAGAGGACAAAGAGTCCGTATGGACAATTTCCCATTGATAAATAATTTCTTTTAAAGTCGCCTGTACATTCAGCTTTTCCTTATTCACTTTAATTGAACCAGCACTAAAGCTATTAAAATCTAGTAAATCCTCTACCATGCTTTGCAGTCTGCCAGCTTCCTTTAAACTCATCGATAAAAATTGGCTTTTCTTCTTTTCTGGAATGACATTGTCATTGACAGCTTGAATTAAAGCACTGATAGAGGTGATCGGTGTTTTTAATTCATGGGTAACTCCTGCGAGCAATTGTGTCCGTAAACTTTCCAATGCATAGAGCCGCTTAGTCATTTCGTTAAAAGACAGCATCAATTGGTGTAACTCTTTTTCCTGCACTTCTTCATTTAATGTAATATGATAGTTACCATTCATTAATTGTTGAGCAGCGTTGGCAACCTCTTCAACCGGCTTTGCCATCTTTTTAGATAAAGAATAAATAACGAACCAGCCTAGCAGCGCCAAACTAAGAAGCAATAATCCCAGTAATTGATATTCTTCTTTATTTAAATGCTGTAGCTGATTATGCGGCTGAATAATATAGACTGAACCTGTTGGCGTCCCATCCTTAATAATAGGTGCTATGACAACGGATGCTTTTTGATTATTCCAGAGTGTGACCTTTTTAATCGTTAATTCACTGACTAAGGGCAAAGACTCAATTAGCTGCTGTTTTTCGCGAGAGTCTGGTGGGAAGTTCTGATTCATAGAGCGTATATTACCGGCAGCATCTTTTAGAAAAACATCTAGTGGCTGCCCTTCATTGATAAACTTCTGTCTATCCTGCAAAAATGGCAGACGAATATCCTTCAATCTGCCTTCTCCCATTTCATTAGCATGCTCCGCTATTTCCTGGGCAACTAATTTTGTTAATTCTAAGCGATTTTCCAAAGCATTATGGCGAATCCACAAAATTGAAATAATCCCGATAATCAAAAGACCTCCACATAATGTCAGCAAATATCTTTTTGTCCAATAATATAGAAGAGGCGTTTTTTCTTTATTGTTTTTCCTGAATATAAAATTGATAGCCCAATCCGCGTAATGTTTTAATTTCGCCATCTTTTGGATCCCACCCATTTAATAATTTCCTTATTCTTTTAATCGCTAGATCAACCGCCCGATCACTTCCATCATAGTCATTTCCCCATACATGATCCAGAAGCTGATCCCTTGTAAATGTTTGATTTGGATTGCTTGCTAAAAAGAGAAAGACAGAAAGATCTCGCGGAGTGAAGGGAACCTCAATTCCATTAAGAAAAACTTGATGGGAGACATAATTTATTTTTAAATCGCCATAGTATTTCACTCTCTCATCTTCTTGATAATGGGAGGATCTTCTTAGTACCGCTTGGACACGGGCGATGACTTCCTCCCCTACAAACGGCTTGGTAATATAATCATCCGCTCCATTTTCAAACCCTTTTAGTTTTTGCTCTGTATCTGATAAAGCTGTAAGCATAATAACAGGACATGCCGATTTCTTACGAATAAACGAAAGAACGCTCCAGCCATCTACATATGGCATCATAATATCTAATAGAATAAGGGCAGGAGTTTCTTCCTCTAGCTTCTGTAAAGCCTCTTCTCCATTATAAGCATAATCTACATCATAGCCTGCATTTTCTAAATATGCTCCTAAAACCATAGAAATTGCTAGTTCATCTTCCACAATTAGAATCTTTTTCATCATCTTTTCCTTATGCTTTATTTTTTACTAATGAAATCCATTATACCGATAATTATCAGGAGAAAAAATAGATCAGCCTTCTATCCAGCTGATCTACTCCTCTTATTGATATCTTAATGCTTCAAGGGGACTTAAGTTAGATGCTTTGTTTGCTGGAAAAATCCCAAAGATAATGCCAATTAATACAGAGAAACTAACGGAACCACCGACGATCCACCAAGTAATCTGGGAAGTCATCTCTAATGTGCTCGACAATATGTCTGCACTAGCGATTCCAATAGCTGCTCCTAAAATTCCGCCTAATGCACTAAGTACAATGGCTTCAATTAAAAATTGGAGCATGATATCTTTTTTCCGAGCACCTATCGCTTTTCTAATCCCAATTTCCCTTGTTCTTTCTGTAACCGAAACAAGCATGATATTCATAATTCCGATTCCACCAACGATTAAGGAAATGCTGGCTATGCCGGCTAATAACAATGTCATCGTATTGGAAACCGAATCGAGAGCCTCCGATACAGATGATTGATTTCGCACAGAATAAGAAGTTTCATCTCCATCAAACTGATTGTATAATTCTTGCTTCATTTTTGCCATTCCCATTTCAACTGAATCCTCATCCGTCATAAGCACTGTTGCTGAAGTTACATAGGTTTGACCGATAAAGCGTTGTGCTGTTGTAAATGGAATGAGAACAGAATCATCTACAGATCCAGTTAACTCTTCCCCTTTTTCAGCAAGTACTCCGATTACTTTAAATGTTGTTCCATCAATTTGAACGGTTTTATCGACTGGATTTGTAAATCCAAATAACTCGGATGCTATATTATATCCCAGCACCACTACTTTATTGCGATTATCCAAGTCAATGTCCATGACATTTCTTCCGGACTGTAAAGTAATATCCTGTACCTCTTCATAAGAAGTAGTAACACCTGTAACAGTAACTCCAGAGCTTGATGTCGTTCCATTTTTAAGCGTACTAGATGTTGTCACTGTTGGTGAAACAGCCTTTACTTCGTCAAATTCCGCAAATGCCATTAGTTCATCATAATCAACAACCTCTTCCTCACTAGAGTTTCCCGATAAATTCACAGAAACTGTTGTCGTTCCTAAGCCGGCAATGTCATCGGAAACAGAATTGGAGGCTCCCATTCCTAATGAGGTTAAAGCAATAACCGCTGCCACACCAATGATAATACCCAGCATGGTAAGCACTGCTCTTAATTTATTCATTGCTATATTTTTAAAAGCTATCTTGATTGCTTGTCCTAATTTCAAGAGACAACTACCTCCTTTGTCTCTGCTAGGCGACCATCTTGAATGCGAATAACTCGCTTAGCCTGTTTAGCGATTTGTAAATCATGGGTGATTAAAATTATGGTATGTCCTTGTCTATTTAGGTCTTTCATTAAATTCATTACCTCGACTCCTGTCTTACTGTCTAACGCTCCAGTCGGCTCGTCAGCAAGCAGGATTGGCGGATTCCCCGCAAGAGCTCGGGCAATGGCCACGCGCTGTTGCTGTCCACCAGATAATTCTGTTGGTTTATGTCCCGCTCTTTCCAGTAATCCTACTTTTTTCAATGCCTGCATGGCAATTTCTTTTCTTTCCTTACTTCCGATTCCTCGATAAACCAAGGGCAGCTCCACATTTTCAAAGGCAGACTGTTTTGTTAGCAGGTTAAAGGATTGAAAAATAAAGCCAATCTTATGATTTCTCACTTCTGCTAACTGTTTGCTTTTTAACGAAAAAACATTTTGTCCGTCCAAATAATATTCACCAGAATCAGGGGTATCCAAGCAACCGATCATATTCATTAACGTTGATTTACCTGAACCAGACGGCCCAATGATAGCAATAAAATCTCCTTTATTGACTGTAAAGCTTACATTATCCAATGCCGTTACTGTCTCTCCTCCAAGTGTATATTCCTTTTTGACATTCTTTATTTCGACAATTGCGTGCTGTTCTATCATTCATTTCTACCTCCAAACCCACCGGCAGGCATTCCTCCGCCTTGGCCTCCTCCAGGCATTTGCCCTCTACCTTCACCATTTGGCATTTGGCCTCCACCTGGGAACATTCCTTGTGCTTCACTATCACTTGATGACTCAAATGTTGGCAGTACTACCGTTGTACCTTCCTCTAAACCACTTTTAATCTCCGCAACTTCAGTATTTTGTAATCCTACTTCCACCGTTTGTTTTGTTGAGGCAGTTTCCTTTGTGCCATCTTCATTAGTAGTTGTTCCATTTGCTACTAGAACATAATATTCATCATTTTCCTTTTGTACAGCTTCTACAGGAACCGTCACGACATCTTCCGCTTTATCCGTTGTGATAGTAGCTTCTGCTGTCATCCCAACCAGCAATCCACTTGGCTTAGTTATTTTCACCGCAACCGCATATTTTGCGACACTAGTACTGTCACTGTTTGCTTCTTTTGCTACACTCGTAACTTTTCCAGTAAACTCTTTATCTTCCAGTGCACTCACTTTTACATTAACAGCTTGTCCAGCCTTTACTTTCGAAATATCTAATTCATCTACGTTTACTACCATTTCTAGATTGTCATAATCTGTAACGGTAACGATTTCTGTTCCCATTGATACATTGCCATCTTCCTCTACATTTAGGGCTGTGATTTCACCAGAAAAAGTTGCAACAATTGGGTCGAGCGTATCATTCTCGAACGTTACTAGCTCATCGCCTTCTTCCACCTTATCCCCTGCTTCGACTAACACCTCGTCTACCGTTGCATTCCCTTCAGCAGTGAAAGTCTCTTTATTGATAGCTGCAATGCTTCCGGTACCACTTACCTCTATTTCAACATCACCAGCTTCTGCTGTTGCTGTCTGCGTTCTAGCCTGTGCTCTTACTTCGGTTTGATTATCATTGCTAAAATAATAATAAGAGCCAATCCCCGTCCCTATTACCAAAACTGTTACTCCACTAATAATCCACTTCTTTATACTTTTCTTCATTTTTTGCTTCAACCTCTTTCTATTCTATTTTAATGAATTTACTTGATTCATTGTCTTGCTGTTTACAAGTAATAGAATAAAAGAGTTATGTGTCAGGAAGAAGTCAGGGAGAAATTTTTTTATAGATTTTACAATTTTGTTTTGGGGGGGCAGGGGATTCGGCTCTGTTGCTTTTCTGCTTGTTTGTGGGAATAGAGGCGGATTCTCTGTTCCTATTAGTCTCTTGCATATAAATATTTTTTCTTCAGCCCCTCTGCTTCATATCTTAGTTGAAAGAAATATTGTACAATGTCTTTTTCCTCATGTATCGATTCTTTTATTTTTTGCAGTGTTCTTTTTCCGACTCTTCTATCTATTAAGGAAAGAATTTTAATTACCATATTATCTGACTTTAAAGCTAGTTCTATTGGCAATCGGAGAAATTCCTCAACAGCATCGAAGAAATCATATTGAGCAAAAATCCCTTCCGCCATAACTAGTTCCGCTGCTTGTCTTTGAATATCTCTATTTTGCTCATAGTTATCAACATCATATCTAATATTTTGGGTATTTCTAATTTCATCTTCTTTTTTAACAACTGCCTTTTCTGCTATGATACTGCACATGTTTAAAACCTCTTTATTATCGACAATTATAAAAGCTCTTCCTGTTTGATCATGAGTTCGACGGTAATTTGTTAAATAAAAATCAACTCTATTTTTTAGACAATGGCAAATATAACTTTCTAATTTCTTCTTTACTTTACTCCACTGTTTGTTATGCAATCTTTATCCCACCTTTGGTCATTAAAAAAGAGCATATCGCATCTTATCTCCAAAATTAAAATTGCTACATTTAGCTGGCTACCATCCGCTATTCTTACGTACCATTTATATAACTATATCAGTCTAATAAAAGGTAACTTAATCTTAATTATACAATAACTTACAATTTCTTCTTTACTTCTTCTTTAACACCTGACCTTATCTCATCACGGGATAAAATTCCATTGACGAACATAGACCTCCTATTATATGATAACTTATTGTGTGAAAGTTATTGGATAACGTGGTTCGAGACCATCCCACGTAAAAAAACTAAGGGAGAGAAAAAATGAAAACAAAAACACTTGCGATGAACGGTTTAGTGGCTGCATTGTATGTCGCTGTTACGATTGCGATTGCGCCGATTGCTTTTGGCAGCATTCAATATCGTGTTTCGGAATTATTTAATCATCTTGTTGTATTTAACAAAAAATATATTTATGGAATTGTAGTAGGAGTATTTTTAGCAAACTTATTCCTTTCAACTATTAAGTTATATGATTTAACTTTCGGAGTTGCTCATTCTATTATTTGCTTGTTAATCACAATTGGTATAAACAAGTTTGTTAAGAGTTATCTTCTACGAATGATTATTAACACTCTTGTATTTACTTTTAATATGTTTATTATTGCCTATCAATTGCATCTTGCACTTGGGTTCCCTTTCTTAATCACTTGGGGAACAACAGCTATTGGTGAATTTGTTGTCATGGCAATCGGTATACCTATTATGCATTTCTTAAATAAACGTATTTCCTTTGGGAAGTTAATGGATTAACTAAAAGAGATCAAAATAATCTTGCTCCTTAAGATTATTTTGACCTTTTTTCGTTTTATCACTTTTATTCTATATGAAATATAATCCAATCATTCTTTGTTTATTTTCTTAATCAATTATCCGTTAACTAGAATTTATATTTCAACTATTAATTCCGATAAACTTCCAACTTTGACCCCATTAACTTCTTTACCTTCAACCATTAATTCAACTATTATCTCTGAAGGCTTTTCCATAGTATAACCTTGTTCCATAAAATAGGAATATCACATTCCATTTCTGTATTTTTATACTTAAATAAATAACAAGCAAGGGCACCATTGGATTTACTAGTAGCAGACTCTTCATTTATACCTTATAAAGGAGGCAAAGTTCCGCAGTAAGTATGAGAACCAAACAGAGTTTCAAGTGTGAAAATATCTAAATGAAAATTTAGAAAGCGCCTATTATCAGCCACTGAGACATCAAAAATTACAAAGAATAAATGTTCATTTATAGAAAAATTAATAATTTAATTTCCCTGTAAAATATATATCTTTATTAAGAATACTAGAAGTATCATAAAGTTTGTTTTTTTCACTAAATCTTGTTTTTTACTTGAACAATATATAAAAAGACAATTTAAACGGAGGATTTCACACAAAAAAACATATGATTCTGAAGTATCTCTTGTATTAAAATTTGAACCGGCTAACAAGTTTTTAAGAATTACTAAAGAGGTCAACTACTATTGACGACCTCTTTAGTAATATAAGATCCTTTTGCGGAATTAGAGAAAAAACTATATGAGGACTGCATATGCCAGTTTTGAATTAAAATGATGCAGTTTAGCATATGATTTTTTTTACAATCAATTCTTTCCATTAAGTATATTTTTTTTAATTGTTATCTCTGCAATTAAAAGATTAAGAATCCAACATAACCAGACTGATATCGTATAGGCATTTCCATAGGAAATATTCAATGCATTATGAGTAATGGCTACGATTATATAAATAGTCATATTCGCAAAGGAAAGAAAAAAACTTCGCATGATCCATTGACTGTGTAGGATTACTTTTTTTCTCTTGATATACCAAAACCCTAGTATAGTTGTACTGAGCCATAATGTATTTAAAATTAGAAACCCGATTGTACTTAGCCATCCCCCTGTTGCAAAGAAAGAGACATAAACTCCGGGAATAAAATTTAAAATGATAGACAGGACATATAATCGTCCATTCCAACGGTGAAACTTGATAGACTTTATGCGTATTCTTTTTATCACACCTAATGGGCCAGTGAACAGTGCAATAATAGCCAGCAAAATATGAATACGAATCATTACTATCCATAGGGATTTATTTGTCAGAATAAGATCCTTTCTAGAAATAAATTTTTCAAAAGTAGGATCAACCATAAAATTCTTAGACAATGTATGAAGTATCCATAGGCTTGGGATGATTAAAATGGCTATTCGAATGAATCTTTTCATTAGCTCTTCCTCCATTGCTGTTTAGGAAATAAACTGCGATTAGTCATAATAAAAACAGCGACCATGATGAATAGGAAGGTAATCCAGCTATACCATTTATCTTTGAGACATTTTCTATTAATTTCTTCTCAAGGTACTTTGAAAGAATAATCTTTTTCAGTTTTCTATGTATCATTGCAATCGCGCCGCCAATCAGGACAAGCAGCACGATTGCAATCCCTGCCCATAAGATTGAAGGATAAGATGAATAACCAAAGGTCATTCATCCTCCTGAAATTATCAAAAGAACTAATGCATAATGACTTTTCGTATAAAGTTCAAAGTCGTTTTAAGGACTGTTTTTTATTCATAGCCCGTACGAGAAAAATTTATATGAATGATAAAAGGTAAAGTAAGGAAGCTTCCTAACAAGAATAAATACAAGGAATAAATACATAGTTATATTTCCTTTTAATCAAGACGATGTCCAATTACTTTTGAAGAGGGAAGCATACCAGCCTTCGCCTCACCCACCATTTGGTTTCCATCTATTGAAACAATAAACTTTAAAGTAAGGTTCATAGGTTTCGCTACTTTCATTGACCACTTTAACTGATTTCCTACAAGAAAAGGGTTGTCTAAAGGGACAATCTCTTTTCCTTGCTTTGCAGTTCCGACTATTTGTCCATCATTAGTAGATATATCTATTAATACAGGAAGCTTTCCTATAGGGGTGGAAATGATGGTATCCCATTTTCCTGGAAAATTCCATATTTCATAAGATTGAATAGTGGAAGATTTTCTTGTTTCTTCATCTTGATTTTCATGCTTACTTACATTAGGGACATTTCCTTTAGCTTTCCAAACAGTCCCTCTTCGTTCGTATTCAAATAATTGCTCAACAGCATGTGCAATTTGGGAGCCTAACTCTTGTTCAACTAGGTAAAGGGCAACATCTAATCCAGATGTAACACCACCCCCAGTGATGAGATTACTATCATCAACGACTCGTGCATGAACTGGAATAGCACCTGTGGCACTTAAAAGTTCCATTCCCATATGATGGGTAACGGCATGCCGTCCCTCTAATAAACCACTCATAGCTAATAGGCAAGAGCCACCGCAAACTGTGGTTAGCAAAATATCTGGCTTCGTCATGGCTTCTTTTAATAAATGATTTAATTCCGTTTCCGTTGCTTGTTTTAACTTAAATGGCACCGAATCTGGTCCATTATCATGAACAGACCCAGATGCTCCAGGAATAAGAATGATTCCTTTATGGCTTAAATCAAGTTTATCACTGGCTTGAACTTGTAAATGATTTACGCCGCTTGTCACCAAACGCTCGCCTTCAGCAGATACAAGTTTAACAATTACTTCCTCGTTTGAGTACATTGCAGCAGCAGTAAACACTTCATAAGGTGCAATAGCGTCTAATAAATCAAATCCATCAAACAACACAATTTGGATATGCATACATATTTCCTCCGTTAAAAATAGAATTTAGACCGATAAGGAAAGAATATCCTTTGAATATCTCAAAAGATGGTATAAAACAATCACAAAATAATCACAATCCCCCACAAAACATTATTTTAAAAAGAAAAAATGATAAACTAGAATAGAATTTAATTGTGAGATTCGTTTTTAGATGGTGGTATATAAGGAGAGGTGGATTTTCGTGAAGGAAGTACATACGATTCTAGTTGTTGACGATGATAAAAGCATTGTCGATCTATTGAGGGATTTCTTAGAGAATGAAGGCTTTTATGTAAATACTGCTAATGACACTACTCAGGCACTTGTCCTACTGGAGCAAAATGTTATTGATTGCATTGTTCTTGATGTAATGATGCCCGGACAAAATGGTTTTGAGCTATGTCGGCAAATTCGTATGGAAAGCAACGTACCGATTCTTTTTTTGAGTGCTTTAAGTGATGATGTAGATAAGATTCGCGGCTTAGCACTTGGTGGAGACGATTATATAGTCAAAACTGCTTCTCCGGGTGAGATTGTTGCAAGAGTGAAGGCTGTATTAAGGCGCTCCAGTTCTCAGCAAGAATTGAAGAGAAAGGTCTTGGATTATGGAAGGCTTTTGTTGGATTTGTCAACAAGAGAAGTTTTTGTAGAAGGGCAGTCCATCTCACTAACACCAAAAGAGTATGATTTGCTGCAATTGTTTGCAGAACATCCGAAATTTGTATTTTCTTACGACCAATTACTTAAAAAATTTTGGGAGGGAATTGGTGATAAACATACAATTCGTGTACATTTAAGCCGACTACGGGAGAAAATTGAAGCTGATCCGAATGATCCGCAATTTATCGTCAACGTATGGGGTATTGGCTATCGTTTCAAAGGAGAGTAAAATGAAAAACATTCGTATTCGTAAGTTCACCATTCTCTGCTTATTTATTATCTTAATTTTCCCATGGATATTTTATGTGGGGGGGCATTTTCTTGAAACAAAATCGTTCAATCTTGGCATTCAAGCCAATTCAAAAATGACTCAAATTATTGCAATAATCACTGGTCTACTATTGGCCTTTTTAATTGTTGCCGATGCAATGCGGAGATATATTCTCATTCCTTTGGAGAAAATGAGCGTAAGTGTTAGACAGATTGCAGAAGGAGATTTGGATATCCAGTTACCTTCCTCAAAGATTTCAGAAATTGCTGAAGTCCATGACGGTTTTCATGTGATGGTAGATAGTTTGAAAAAATCATTTAAGAAACAGGTAGAATTAGAAAATGAACGAAGATTTGTGATTGCTGCTGTTGCGCATGATTTACAGACACCATTATTTGCCTTACGGGGCTATTTGGAAGGTTTAGAACAAGGTATTGCTGACTCCCCTGAAAAACAAGCAAAGTATCTGCAGGTTTGTAAGGAGAAGTCTGTACAATTGGACCGACTTGTTGAAGACCTTTTCACATTTACAAAGACAGAATTATTGGAGATAGAATTCAAGGAAAATATGGTAGACCTTTCAATTGTTATACAGAATTCGATTGACAACGTTAGCCAGCTAGCTAAACAGAAGCATATATCGATCATTATAAACCAATTTGGCGAAGAGTTTGTGGTTCTTGGTGATTCACACTTATTGGAGCGATCCATAAACAATTTATTGGATAATGCGGTCAGACATACACCTTGTCATGGGAAGATTTTTGTAGAGTGCTATAAGAGTGATAACAATGCGGCCTTTACTATTAAAGATACTGGTGAGGGTTTCTCTTCCGATGAGCTTCAACGAGTTTTTGAACCATTATATCGTGGGGAAGCATCGAGAAATCGTTTAACTGGGGGCATTGGGCTGGGAATGACGATTTCAAAGAGAATTATTACGCAACATAAAGGTAACCTTGTCGCAGGTAACCATTTAGACGGTGGTGCAATCCTAAGTGGCTGGATACCCTTGGCAAACAGTTCTTTCTATTCCAATACTTGAAAAGACTTATTTAGCAATCATTATTAACTGGATTCCTTTTCTCTAGATGCTCTTTCTAACAAATATTTTGGTTTACCATCAAACTAGCAGTAAACCGGATTATAAATAGTTATTAAAATATTCAACAAATGGGTGCGATAGTAGAATAAATAGCTAGAAATAATCAAACTTTCTTATAAAAAAATTTAACATAGGTTATTAAAAGAAAATCCATTTTGATCAATCTTTCTTCAAATTGGATTTTTTGTTTGCGTTGTTAAATAAGGAGTCAATAACATTTTTTAATCAAACATTATTTCAGAGCTACATGAAGTCTATTATCACTGGAATAGAGCCTACTTGGCTAACTCAAGAACAATGAATAGATGATCAGCTATCTCCAATAAATCAGTGACTATCTCATTGTCTAAGTTGTTGTTACCGACATCAGTAATCGTTACAAGTGCTGAGTTAGTGTGGAATAATTTTATATAATCCTTCAAAGTTCATCCCTGCTGGTTTCTCACTTAATAAAGTGGGATTACGACATATAAGTTCAACCTCGCTATGAATATGTATATATCCTTTTTCATTAACTTTCCTAGTCAGTTTACTACGCTTTTGGCAGAAGAAAAGACCAAATCTTATGCTATTTGGTCTACTTATTAGTTTTATATTTCATGTGGTTGGTCTCCATAAAAAAGGAACAAAATTCCGTATATCTAGTTTTTTTAATACCTACTGTCAACCGTATCTAACACTTGTTTTAAATTACCTTCTCTTTCCGTAATCTCTTGTTCTGCTTGATTACGTTTCTGTTTTCCTTCTTCTTGGATATGTAGTGTCTCTTCTAATGAGCTCATCAGTTTATGCTGTGTTTCTTTTAGCGAATCGATTTCGACCATTGCGGGACGGTTTTCCTGGGCAATTTGTGCCATCTCTTTTACGTTGGCATCCATTCTTCTTGTATTCAGTTTTGCTTGTGTTTCAATCGCATGACGCTGCCTTAAAAGCGTTAAAGCAATGGAAACTTGGTTTCTCCATAATGGGATTGATGTCATGATCGACGACTGGATTTTATCAATAACTGTACGGTTCGTATGTTGAATCAAACGGATTTGTGGAGCTGTTTGTATGGTAATTTCTCTGCTGACTTTTAAATCATAAATACGTTTTTCTAGTAATTCCGCAAAATGAATTAAATCATTTACCTCTTGCAGTTTCATTCGATCACCGGACTCTTCTGCAAGTTTTTTTTGCTCCGGAATAAGCTTTTTCGTCATTTCTTCGTATTTCATTTCTGCTGCAGCAATATATACATTTAAATCTTCAAAATAAGTTTTATTATGTTCATAAAGCTGTTCTAATAAATGAATATCTGCAGTCAATACGTTTTTACTGCGTTCGAGACGCACACTCATCCGATCTATTTGGGCACTTGCCTTTTGATAATTTGATAGAACTTCATGGACACTTTTGGAAGGCTTGCTAAATAATCGGCGGAAAAAGCCCTTCTTTTCTACTCGTAATTCATCAGGATTGATTTCATTTAATTTTTCCATTAAATCACTAACGATATCCCCGACTTCCCCAACATCTTTGCGCTGCACATGCTCAATCATTGTATGGGAAAAAGAAAGTAATTTTTTCTGCGCTGCTGCCCCGTAAGCAATCATCGTACGGTGATTGGTTGGATCTAGTTTATTGGCTAGTTCATATGCTCGTTTTTGATTTTCTGGAGATAAAACATCAATAAGGCGAACAGTTTCAGCTGTTTCGCCTTTTTGCATGAACAAATTATTGCTTTCTCCTAAAGGATCGGAGAAATAATCATCTGTAATGTTTTTCATTTGTCGTTCATCTGTCATTTAGTCCGCCTGCTTTCATCTAACAAATCAGTGTCCTTCTCCTTATTAGAAATATGCTTTACTACATCTAATTCAAAATGCAGATCATCAATATCATCTGATAGGATGCCATGAAGATCGTCTTCCAGCGTTCTAGAAAGCTGCTCTAATGTTCTTCTTGTATCATTTAAAGTTGCCTGCAGTGCTCTGTTTTTCTTCGGCTGGGCAGATAAAAGGGCATACTTTTCTGCGATTTCCACTAATGAATCTAAATGCGAATAATAGAATTTCTCTGCTTTATAGAAACGGCGCGGCTCTTCCTTTGTTAATCGGTAGATTTTCTTTGTTACTCTCATTAAATCGATTCTTTGCTTAAAAGAAGGAAAGTGACGGATAGCAAAAACATGTCGATTTAATCGACTAATTTTCTCATTCGCTTCCTTTAGCTGTGTTTGAATAAATTTATATTCTTTTCTTGATAAACCTTGCCTTACCATTAATTGATGTTTAATTACTCCATCTGTGATGAAATAAGAAACTCCCGTTGCCGCAGCTCCATATAGAACAGATAGGATAAAATATTGGTCAAATGCCACATAACTGATTAGCCATGTTAAAGCACCTACAGGAAAAGAAATGCCTGTTCGTACTAAAAACATTAAAAATGAGTTCACTATAATCGACTCCTGCCTTCGTATTCCTTTATTTTTTATACGTTTCATTTCAGCTTTTGTTTCAAAAATCGATGATTTATTTACTTCTATTTTAACGTAACCAAGTTCTTTCTTGCTATAGACCTTAAATGGAATCTTTTCTACGACTAAAGACGTATTTTGTTATGTGTCCTTACATTATGTGTATGTGGAAAAGCATAAAAAAATGATTTGATGCTTTTATTCTATCAAATCTAGGCTTATGTTTCATGTATTCTCTTTTATTGGATAGATGTGGAAACAACTATTTTACAGCAAAAAACCCGTAAATGGAATTTACCATTTACGGGGTCCTTTTCTTGCTATCTTATCCAAGGCGATTTGCAAGTCTAGGCTGCGGCTGTTTTGGTTCTTTTGGCTGCAGCTTCATATGTGGCGGCTTTATGATTAAAGTAATGATAAAGGAAACGACACATAAAACAGATATGACTGTAAAGGTTGCATGGAATCCTCCGAGTACTGCTGCAATCATCGATCCAGCCAAAGCTCCAAATCCAAAGCCTTGATAGATTACACCATAGTTTTTACTTTGATTTTTCAGTCCAAAGAAATCAGCGATAATAGCCGGATATACGGTGATAACGCCTCCGAAACAAAATGCAATTGCGGCTACACAAGCAAAGAATAATGGATAGCTTAATGGAACTACATTTAATACAGTGACCGCTGCCGCTGTTACGACTAATGTTCCAGATACTACTTTTATACGACCTACTTTGTCAGACAATGCTCCAAGAATAATACGACCGATTGTATTGAATATCGCTACTAAAGCAACGGCATTGGCAGCTGTCGCCACATCTAAATTCGCTAGACTGACACCAATATCTTTTACAATACCGATTAAGTATAATCCACTCATACATGCGGTAAAGAAAATAACAAAGAGTAAATATGCTTGCTTTGTTTTTAGCATTTCTTTCACTGTATAATTCTTTTGCTCTGGTGCTAAAGAAGTTGTAGTTGTTTCTACTTCCTGTGCTTCTTTTAAAAGGAATGATCCGCCGACAACCATTGCTAAAGCAATAATTCCCCAAATTAAGAAGGCTGTTGAAACACCATAAGCTGCGATTAAGCTTGTATTAATATATTTAAAAACTAAGCTGCCGGTTCCATATGCTCCTACAGAGATACCAGAAATTAATCCTTTTTTCTCAGGGAACCATTTAATTAAATTAGATAAAGACGTGATGTACGCAGTTCCGTCTGCAAAACCTACAAAAACACCTGCTACAAGATAAAGCATCCATAAAGAAGATACTTGTGAAGTAACCATTAATCCTCCACCTAGCATGATTCCAGCACAGGCAATTAAGCGGCGGAGTCCCCATTTATCTTGAATTTTCCCGGCAAAAAGGGTTGCGAAGGCAAGCGCAAAACTAGTAATGGAAAAAGTGATAGCCGTTGCGCTCAAATCCCATCCAAATTTATCAACAAGAGGTTGATTGAACAAGCTCCATGTGTATATTGTTCCTAATCCCATTTGCACAATAATGGTACCAATAACTATCAGCAAGCGATTGCCATTTCGTTCTTTCATTCCGATCTCCTCTTTCTACTCGGTTTATAAACAGTATTTTTTACTATAAAAGGTTGTTTATGCTTTCTTTTGATAGTTAAATTATACCGCCTGAAACATTTTTGAAACCGGTATCAGAATGAAATGCCCTTTATTCGGAATGAATGGTATTTATAGATGCATAATTTGTCGAAATGCTTTGGCTTTGCTTCTGCTAACAGGAATTTCCGCCTTAATATCCTTTAATCTCACCAGATACGTATGGTTAAACCATGGGACAATTTCATGGATTTTTGAAAGATTCACGGTGTAGGAGCGATGACAGCGGAAAAAGGTATCCTGCGGCAATTTATCATGAAAATCAGAGATACTCATTGGCATCATATATTCATCTGTCTTCGTATAAACTAATGTTACTTTTTCGCTCGCTTCTGCATAATAAATATCATTGACATCTGTCACAATGATATTTTCATTTTTACGCAAGTTTATCCGACGATTTATTTCTGTCGTAATTTCTTCTTCTCCACCGCTTGCTTTTTGGAAAGCTGCTTCTAATTTTGCCAGCATTGCGGCAATCCGCTTTTCTTCATACGGCTTAAGAATATAATCAAATGCCTCTAATTCAAATGCTTGTGCTGCATGCTCTTTATAAGCAGTTGTAAAAATGATATAAGGCTTTTTCGCAAATTTACTAATATTGCTTGCCAAAAGCATCCCATCTAAAGAAGGTATATTAATATCCAGGAAAATGGCATCCACTTCTTCTGCTTGCAAAAATTTAAGCACATCTAAGCCATCTTCAAAAGTGGCGACAATATCAATTTTGCTATGGGTTTGAATTAAATATTCTAACTCTTCTTTTGCTGGAATTTCATCCTCTACTATTATTGCCTTCATGCTATCTCCTTCGTTATGTCAAAATAAACTTCCGTACCTGGCTCTAATCTACGAATGTTTAAACCGGTTCCATACATTAATTTTACTCGTTGATGGACATTTGTTAAACCGATTTGTTTGGAGGATACCTCTTCTTTCGCTAAACGATCAATTACCTCCTGAGCAATCCCTTCTCCAGTATCTCGCACACTAACCCTTACTGTCTCTCCTAAATCTTTGACTGATATCGTTACAACTCCAGGACCTTTTCGCTTTAAAATTCCATGTACAACCGCATTTTCGACCAATGGCTGGATGAGAAGACTCGGAAGTTTAATATGTATATCATCTATCTCATAGTTCACTTGCAGGCGGTTCCCGAAACGAGCCTTTTCAATTTGAATATAGTCTCTTACTTGCTTAAGTGCGAGCTGGATATCAATAAGTTCTTCTCCAACCTCTAAGTTATAGCGCATATACCCCGATAAATTAATAATTAATTCTCGTGCTTTTTCAGGATCGCGACGGGTTGTGGATGCAATCGCGTTTAGCGCATTAAATAAGAAATGGGGATTAATTTTTGTTTGTAGTGCTTTCAGTTCGGCCTTATTTGCTTCCTCTTTCATTTGCTCCACTCGCGATACTTCCATAAGGGTTGAGATAATTTGCGCCAATCCAATTGCCATTGTTTGCAATGTATTGGTAATTGTATAAGCTTTTCGGTAGTAAATTTTTAGAGTACCGGTTACAATCCCTCTTTCCTCTAACGGAATAATTAATAAACAATGAATTTGCGGAGTATGATGATCGGCAATATTATTCCGAATCGTAATCTTGCCACTTCGAATGGTGTCTTTCGTTAAATCACTGATAATCTCTTGGCCGATCTTATATTTTTCCTCCCCAAACCCTACATATGCAAGAACATCTTTAGTATCCGTAATAGCTACTGCGTCTGCTTGAATATCTTCTTTTATAATGGTACAAATAGTTCGCAAAGAATTCCCATTAATAGAACGAAAATAAGGCAAGGTCTTATTCGCAATATTAAGGGCCAGCTGTGCCTGCTGTGCCGCGATTCTTTCCTTTTCTCCTTCTACGCTGGCAATCATCAAGACAATTAGCCCAATGCTCCCTTGTCCTAAAATCATCGGTAAAGCAATAATCGAAACAATATCTATTCCTAAGTCGAAAGGATCTGCCATAAATAATATCAAAATCATTGTTAGCATTTCACATAGCATTCCAGCAACTATTCCATAAATCCAGCGACTACTCTTTTTCACACGAAGGTGAATATAACCAGATACAATCCCTGCTAAAATACTTGTAATTAAACAAGGAATAGAGGTTACGCCACCAATGTCAATTAAATAACGATGTACGCCGGAAACAATTCCGGTCACAATTCCAACCCATGGGCCAAACAAGATACCACCTGACATAATGGCAATTGTGCGGATGTTGACAATCGAACCTTCTACTTGAATTCCCGAATAGGTTCCAAATAGAGCGAAGGCACAAAATATTAGTGTAATTAACGTCAGCTCTGTTGGCGAGTGATGATCCTTTTGCAAGGTCTCTTTAAACTTCGGTACTCTTGTCATAAAAAATAAAGTAATGAGTAAAAGGGCAGCTCGTTCAAATAATTGAATGAGCATTTGCAATTCTAGGGAAGAGTTCATTTTTCTTCCTCCTTGTGTTCAGCAGTCTTTGGTGTATTTTAATACTAGTAATGTATCATTAATTTAAGAAAAAGAATCCTCGAGATTACTGATTTCTCCACTTTCGACATCGACGCAGTAGTTACAGTCCAACTTCCCGCATAGCACCCATTTCTTATCAGCGGGATCAAACACATAATAAGGGGTTAAGGTGAAATATGGCTTCAGCTTTTTGTAAGCTTCGTCTTTAGTAATTTTTATCTCCTTCTCTTTCTTAATTACTTCCTTTTCCTTTGCATCGAGAATTTCATCCCAAAGTTCTTTTTTATCCATATAATTCACTATCTTTCCCTCTTGATCATGAAAAGTAAGGATTCTTCCTGCAAATATACTTTTAGGGACATTTTCCTCAATCCGTGCAAGCAAATTAAAATTTTCTCTATATAAATATTTAAGCATCCATTTACCTGAATCATTCGGATACTTCATGCGCAAAAAATTGGTTACTTCTTGGATACATTTTTCTGTGTCTTCATCCGTGATTGGCAGCGAATCTGGATGTGGAATCTTTAAATATGCATCTTCCACACTTACTTCATTCGCCCAATCTAAGGGCTTCCTATCAAAATCATCCTCTTTTCCTTCCTGCCATTTTATCTCTTTGTTAATGTTTTTTCGAAAACCAAACTTCTCCTCCATAAATGGAAGGCTTCCTTTCCGATCATTTCTTATATACGTTTCTTCCACTCCATATACGATTAACTTGCCGTCCTCATTAGGAAATTCAGCTAAAACTACTTGATCTCTCGCTATATCCTCGATATCTGCTAGCGATAAAGTATATTTTTCTTCTAACTCTTTCTTATTCGTTAACACACTTATATGTTTCGAATAAAATGTTAGCTCTCCGTCTTCGTTAAACTCTACAGTTATTGAAGAGGATGGAGATAATGGAATACCATTCCACTGTTCCTCAAAGTAATACTCTCTTTTGTCTCTTTGCTTGCAAATAAAATCCTTCTCTATATTTAAGCCTGTGAATTCGGCAAGCCATTTTTTTACCTCTTTTACATCTTTATGTGGAAATACTACCCCATTTTTCGCATAGGTTACTCCTTGGACAAAAATAACAGATTCGAATTCCTCCGTATGTATATTTATATCAATCGAAGCAGTCCCTTCCGGATTCTCCTCCTCATCTGTCCAATCGGCGTATTTATTCGGAAACCATTCCATATTTAAGAAATACACTGTCTCGCCATCCAATGTAAGCTGTCTAAATAAATGATGTCTACCTAAATAATAATCTTCTAACCCCCATTGTCTCCTTGTTAAATTAATTAATTTTTCAATTCTTGTATCCATTCTTAACTCCTCCTTTATATCACTTTCTAATCTATCACATCCCATATATCATCTTCCAGCAATATCCATCCAGCCCTTTTTGGCTATTGCAGTATCACCTGCCAATCCATGAATATAGCCCCTTAGGTGAACATCTTCTTCCTTTAACCCTTGGGCATCCTATGTTCGCTAAATCACATCTTTTCATTTCTTCGCTATTCAGTAAATATTCCACTTCTCTTCACACTCTCTAAAAATTTCTTCTATGATACCAACAGCTTGATATTTTTTGTTACATACTCCTTCTATTCTGTTGACTTTTTCCTGCTCGAAAAAAAGTATCCTCATTTGAAGGATACTTTTCGGAACACTTTATTGTCTTTTTTTCGTCTTTTTATTATTTAATTTCTCCGCTGCTGTTAATGGTTCATTGGCAAATTCATGATCATATTGACGAGCTGTATCATTTTGTACTGCTTGCTTCGCATTTTTATTTTTATTTTTTGTCATGATTATCACCTCCACCCATTATTCTCTCTTGCTCCTTTTTGAAATATGTAAGAACTTAGGTGTATTTTATAATAAAACAGAGACCCCCATTTGGCATTGGAAGTCTCTTAAAATTTATTTCCCATGTGTAACTATTTTAACTTTTTGTTTCATGGTTGGACTAAATATATTCCCTTTTTTATAAGCAATCCCTGTAGCTACAATCAGCAGAATACCTGTTACAATAAACACAGACTGAGCAGGGAGAACTCCTCCAAGGAAACCACCAATCATCGGTCCAAACATTCCTCCTAGTTGATTGGCTGTTTGATTTAAACTAAAGGCTCTGCCACGGAAATCCTCTGCTGTTGATTTCACAACTAACCCATTTAATGCTGGGAATACTGCACAGAAGAAGAGTCCAAAAATGAAACGAGTAATTGAAAAGCCCCAAATATTACTGAAAATGATTTGGGCAAAAGTACCAAGCCCGCCGCCCAGTAATCCGATAAATAAGACGCGGTTAAATCCAACCTTATCCGCCCACTTACCCCAATATGGTGCCATTATGACACTAGCAATACCAGGGAGTGAGAAGATTATACCTGCTAATAAGGAGGCTTTGTCCATGGAACCTCCGACCTCTAATATATAGAGAGGCAATATTGGCTCAATCGTCATGATCGAGCATGAGGTAACAATTGTTAACAAGAGTACAAGCATCAACGGTTTATTGGAAAAAGCAATCCGCAAGTCATTTCTGACAGATCCTTTTTCTTTACTTGGCGAAAAATTATCCTCTTTTACCCAGAAAATAATTAAAAACGTTGCAATAAAAACAAGGAGCCCAGCACTCGCAAAGGAAAGTCGGTTTCCAACTAATTGGGAGATTACGCCTCCAATCAACGGACCCATAATCCCACCCGATGCGGATGCCGTAGAAATCATTGATAATGCATAACCAGTTTTATCTGAAGGAGTATTCGTTCCAATTAAAGCTATCGCCCCAGGAATAAATCCAGACAACAATCCTTGCAGAATACGAAGTACTAATAGCTGATAGGGATTGGTAACAAATGCAGCTAACGTATAAACAACAAATAGCACAAACCCCGCGCGAATAATCATCGGTTTTCTTCCATATTTATCGGCAAGCCTTCCCCAAAACGGTGAAGCAAACGCACCGGCAAAAAACGCTGCACTAAATAGTACTCCAGCCCAAATCTCTGTGTTTTCATGAACATTTAATTCAATAAGAAAAATTGGTAAAAAGGGAATTACCATGTTAAAGGATGCAGAGGTAAAGAAAACCCCTATCCATAAAACAAGCAAATTCCGCTTCCAAATTTCCATTTAGTATCGCTCTCCTAAAACATCAGCAATCAACAACTAAGCCAATGAGATTTATTTCCTCCATCATAGCATACAACCATTTATTTTTATACCCGAAATTTCCATTTCCCGAATAATTTAGGCTGCGGGCGATTACCACAAACCTTCTTTCTTAAAATAAATAAAAAACCCAAACAATTATACGAATTTTTTTAGTGTGTACGTATAATTGTTCGGGATTAAATTTAATTGGAATACTTATGTCCCAACCTTTTTAATGCTTAATTGATTTTAAATTCTTTTACTAATCCATTTAACTCTACTGCTAAGTTAGATAATTCATGTGAGCTATCTGAGAGCTCTTGCATAGAGCTGCTTGTTTGTTGAACGGAAGCGGATGTTTGTTCAATCCCTGCAGCTGCTTCTTCGGAAATTGCAGCGATATCTTCAATCGAACGATTCATCTCTTTACTTGTTTCTAAGATAGATGCTAGATTTTCGGAAACAACTTCAATGCTATTTACCATATCATTAACAGCATCTTTAATACCTTCGAATGTTTCCCCAGTCATCTTAATCTGTTCCGCCCCCTTCATTACTTCTTCATAACCACCTTGCAAGGATTCTGTTACCACACTTGATTCTTTTTGAATGCTTCCGACAATATCGGTAATATCTGTGACGGAGAAAGCAACTTGCTCTGCCAGCTTCCTCACTTCATCTGCAACTACCGCAAATCCTTTTCCATGCTCTCCAGCACGTGCTGCTTCAATAGCTGCATTTAAAGCAAGTAAGTTTGTTTGATCTGCAATCCCCTTAATAACAGAAACTAACTTAGATATTTCGTGCGATTGGGTATCCAAGCCACGCACTTTATCCACAGCTTCCTTCATAATTTGATTAATTACATTCATTTGTTCAATAGAAGATCCCATTAAGCGACTGCCATCATTTGTCATGCCTAATACCTTATTTGATGATTGATAAATTAGTTCCCCTTGATTATAAGCATCACCGATTGTGCCAGAAAAAGATTCCATTGATGATGCTAAATCAGTAGCTGTATTTGCTTGACTTTCTGCTCCTGACGATAGCTCTTGCATGGTCGTTGCAACTTGCTGACTTCCAGCAGTTACTTCATTAGTAGATTGGGATAGGTTCTCACTCTGCTTGTTTACTGTAATCGATACTTCTGATATTTTTTGAATGACCATTCGTAAATTATTGCTCATTTTATTCATGGACTGAGCTAATTGGCCAATCTCATCTTTACCTTTGTAGTTAACCTCTTCTACCGTTAAATCTCCTTGTGCAATCGTATCACTAACCTCTACTACTTTCTTTAAGTTACGTGTAATTCTGCTGCTGATAATAATAATTAGCACCGTACCAATTAGCAATGCTGTAATCATAGAGATAATTAAAGTCTTGGTTGCAACACTTCCACTAGCGATTGCGTCTACCGCTGCCTCTGTCCGACTAACTTGTACCTGTTCTTGCATTTTATTTAAAGCAGTAATTGTTCTATTGCGAATAGTTGTATTGGTTAAACTTAAGGAATTAACCGCCGATCGATCGTTTGCTTCAATCGCAGGAATAATCTGCTCTAAGAATAAGTCATTCATTTGTTTATTGCGATCTACCACTTCATCGAATAACGCTTTTTCATCTTTATTTCGAAGATCTTTTTTTATTTGTTCTTCATATTCATTAAATTTAGTATTAATCACCTGAAATTCATCCACATATGTAGGGTTTTGATAGTCCAGATAATTTAAAATACTAAGACTTTTCTCTCGGGTAAGTGATCCCATTTCCGTAATAATAAGTGCTTTTTCATCTGTTTTATTTAATTGCTCAATACTATTATTAATATGGATTAAACGCGTCGTTACTAATACTGTAGTAATGGTTAAAAGAGCAAAAACAAATAATAATGTTATTCCATATTTCCAGCCAATTGTAATATTATTAAATTTAGTGAACCGGCTATTAACTCCTCTTAAAGTTCTATTCCCTGATATCTTTCTGATATTTAGTTTGCTAAAAATAGATTTCTGCGATTTTTTTTCTTTCTTTAAACTGGTTATTTTTTGTTTTTTAAATTTCATTTTCGCCATCACAAGTTCTCCCCTTTGATGATTTCAAACCTCCACTACTAAAGAGATTTTTCTCTTCTATTCCAAAATAGCAATTTTTGTTTTTTTGTTTATTCCTCCTTCTCATTAAATATCGATCTTTCTGCTTATCTGCCTCTATTTTTATTGTGGCTATGTATGATTGTAATTAGTAAAATAGAATCAGACCCTTTATAAAGCAAGGTACTTTATTACTTTGTATGTATAATACTAATGTAATTTACAGAATAATTCAATTTTATTTACAAATAATTTATCGGACTTTTTACCCTTTTGTTTATATTTAAATAATTTTTTATTATATTATTTCCCTTTATTTTCAACTCTTTAATTAGTGATTCTGTCCAAAATAAAAACAGTGATAGCTTTATCTCATAAAGCTATCACTGTTTTACATTTTTTATAAATAGAGAACCATTAACTCTTCGTCATAATATTTTCCGTTTATTTTTATCGCCTTTCGATCGATTCCATACGTTTCAAATCCAAATGCTCGATATACTTTTTTTGCAGCTGTATTTTCTGCAACAACTGCTAAGTATACTTGTTCTATTCCCTGTAAATCACGTGATTTTTCTATTGTGGCTTTGAGCAATTGCTTCGCCACACCTTTCCCTCTACGTTTAGGGGTCACATAGACAGCGTAAATATTCGCACGATGGCTCATTTTTATCTTGGTTTCTCTCATTAATGTTACAACGCCTACTAAATCCTTTTCCACAAATGCCCCATATACATAAGACGATGGATCACTTAGCCTGCTTTGTGTTCGACTTAGCGGATAATCCTTTTCTTCCTCATAGCTAGAACCAAATGCTTCGGGATTAATTTGCAATGCTTCTAATCTGAGGGCGAAATAAGCCTCTGCATCATCGGGGCGTAATTGCCTGATTTCCATTTGGATCTCTCCCTATCTGATTTGATTAAAGCTGGATTTTGAAATCGGATAAGTTTCTAATTTGCTAGCATTCGCTTTTTTCTCACCTCGAAGTTTTGGAAGTTTATATGTTACTCCCACTTTAACCTGCTGCATTTCTTTTACTCCTTGAATAATTAGTTGCATCGCAAAAATCGATAACATAAAAGCAACTAAAATATAGAAATACCAAAAGCGTCCTGAGGATATTGTACTTCTTCCTACTTGTCCAATTAATCCAGACCACTCATAGGTACTAGACATTGGCGGATCAGGAAACAATGGATCAAAAGATACTTTAGTACCGCCAAAGAAGTAATTAAAAAGACCTAGATGCATAAATATTAGCAACACTTGAATAAACTGCTGCCCAAATAGAATCGTCAAACGAGCGCTTATATGTGGTAAAACATGTCTTGTAAAAAGCTTAAGCTTATTTCCGCCTAATACTTTTGCACTGATTATAAATTCATTTTCCAAGACATGGTTCATTTCTTTTCCGATAAGAACTGTAGTTAGCGGGAGCACCAGTATTGTTAATATCAGTGTTTCTAATAAAATACGCTCTGTAAAAGTGTTTGTGTATCCTTCTATAGTTGGTACAAGTATAGGCCTTAATAGTATATAAGCAACAAGACTCAACGGCATAAAGTGTATAGAATCAGATAATTTTGCGAAAATACTTTGCAAGCCCTTAGTAAAATAGAAGGAATAAAATATAGCCAATATTAATCCTCCTATCACGCGTAAAAAAGCAATCAAGAGAGCAAAAAACAATGTATACTTTGCACCCACCACAAGTTGATCAAATAAGCTGTATCCTAATTTATCCGATCCAAAAAAGAAAGGTTCAGTTGGTGCATGCGGCATAGCAGAAATTAGCGTAGATCCATCATCCGCATAATACAATCTGATTTGGTCAATATGATTATCTGTTATAAGAGAATACGCTACACTATAGCCGATTACACCAATAAAAAATAAACTACCTAAAGCAAACTTCCAATTTTTCATGTATGAACCAAATACTTGAAGAAACTTTATAAAGGGCCTACCCACGGAAAATGTATGCCATTTTATAAGGCTTATTGAATCCCTAATATTTTTAAAATAAATTTTCACTGATGCAACCAGATTATTTATTCTCCAATGATACTTCCAAGCGTTTTTCTTCACATCTTTCACTGTTTCTTTTTCTTCCCTTACAACCTCCTCCATTAATTGAAAGAATACAAAGAAAGGAGTAAAGATTAATAAGAGCGAAACAGCGATGGTGATAGGAGTAAAATTCTCTACAAGAAAATAGGTAATTCCATGAACATTAAACAAACGTTCCATTATAAATTGACTAGAAAGCATCCCCCAGATAATAATCTTTAAATGGTGATAGGAAATCGGAATAATATTACGCAGTATATGCTTAAGTAAAATGGCAATATTGGCAATCCCTTTGCTTCTGGCAAAAGTAACGTAGACCTTTAAATATTCTTCTTCCATCATTAAAAGCAATATTTTAAATAGCGAAACAGCAGGTATAATAGCTAACGTAATAATTGGGGCTAAGTAGGCTTCATTGGAGTAGCTTGCCACCGCAAATATCTCTACACCCGTTTTCATATAGATAACAACTACTATTGTTTGCAAAAGTGTAGCAATAATAATATCTGGAATTGATTCTATTAAATCCAGAAATCTTTTTAATGGCTGTAACAGAAACTTCGGCAGAAAAAAGAATGATAAGGATAAAATAAAAGCAACGAAGCATCCGAGGAGAATAGCGCAAAGCAAAATTTCCATCGAATAAATAAAAGCTGGCCAGAGTACATCTAATATTGGTTTTTGATCTACACCATTTAATGTGTATACCCAGCCTTCTTTTTGAAAAAATTCCTTCGACAAAAAGGAGAATAGAGTGGAGAAATATCCCTCTCCCTCAGGAAAATCTCTCATTTGAAAGTATTTTGGAAAAACACTTAATGCTAGTATCGCAATAGTTCCTAGTAAATAATAGATAATAATTTTCGCGAATTTTCTCATTGATCCCCTTTTCTCCTATCTAAATATTTATACTATTCAAATTATATGGATATATTAATCAATTATCAACCTATTTTTTCCAAACCATAGGATAAAAAAATGGGGCTTCTAATTTAATTAATAGAAGTGAAGTCTATATATTTATTTGGATAACCGAGGGAATTTCAATCCTATCTTTGCTCTTTTCAGCCAAACAGATCTTCTACTTCTTCTCATCAACCAGCCTTTTCTGCAAGAAATATTGTTTAACACCTTCCGAAAAGTTATCTAATGTCCCAAATACTTCATAGCCATGCTTCTCATAAAAGGCCGGAGCTTGAAAGCTGAACGTATCAAGGTAAATAAATGTACATCCTTTTTCTAATGCAGCTTGTTCCATTTTTGCCAGCAGTTCGCTTCCATATCCTTTTTTTCTGACACTCGTGTCCACCCATAAGAAATCAATATGCATATGCTGCCAAAACATATGACCAGTAATACCTGCCTTGATTATGCCCTCATCATCTTTTACAACAAAACTAATATTTTCATAGGGGCTTTTTAATTTTTCTGGTAGTTGCTCCATATTATAAGCAACCAGTTTTCTTCGAATATAATCACTATCTTCCTGAACCCATTGCTGGATAATTTCCATTATGTCATCCTCTTCTCTTCTTTATTTTTTCAGCAAATAAACTAAACATTTCCCTGACAGCCTCTTTCGGAACTTCTTGATAAGCATCCCCTAAGCTGATTTCAAAGGATGAGTTTTTCTCGTCAATCTCCTTCACATAGCCGCTTATTCCAATTCCTGCTATCTCATGAACAACAGTTAAAATTTGTTCTACTTCTTCTTTTCCCAACTCAAAATGAACGTGGAACATATTAGACACTGGTACAACCGGAAGAGTGCGAACTCCTTCGCACCCATTAAATAGTGCGGCCAGCTCTTTAGCAGATTCATAGTATTCAGCCATTTTCGAAGCGCGTTTTTCATAATAATAGTCAGCAGACAAAATATACGGATACAAACTGATTAAATCACCGCCATATCTTCGCTTCCAAACCTTGGATTGACTAGTAAAATCAGCATTCCCCGCAAGTATGGCCCCAGCAATTCCCCCAATTCCTTTATAAAAAGACAGATAGACACTATCAAACAATGCACATACTTCTGCAGCAGTTTTTTGATAGTAAGGGAGCACCTCTAATAATCTTGCACCATCAAGATGGAGTTTAATGCCTTGTTCTTTACAATAGAATGAAATTTGTTCTAATGTTTCAAAGCTTGGTAGTTGTCCCCCAATTTCTCGCTGCGGCAATTCTAACAGCACACAGGCAACTCCGCGCTCCATCTCTTTAATATCATCTAACCCTATTACTCTAGTCTCATCGGCCAAAAGAATCGTTTCTATTTTATGAAGCTTCTTTAATCCATCTTGTTCATGTATTTCTAAATGACTTAATGGGTGATAAGCGACTTTTCCTAAGTCTTTTTCATCACACCATATACGGAGTGCGATTTGCTGTGCCATTGTCCCACTGGGAAAAAATACAGCCGTTTCTTTTCCTAATAGATCAGCCATTTTTTGCTGAAAGTCTTCTATTATTTTTCCTTGTCCGTAAATATCACTTTCTGCATTTTCATCTATTTCTTGTAACGCTTCTTTTAATACTTGGACATTTCTTTTGCCATGATTGCCTAGTTTATAGGTTGTTTTGTTATAGGATTCCCTTATTATATTTGTCATTCTTTCCCCTACTCCCACTCAGAATATTTCGACTATAGAATAACTATAGCACTTTTATATTCTGCGATGTATTTTTTATCCGTTTATTCTTTTGTTTCCCTACAAAAAGCGAACGAGCCCACTTCTATTTCATAAATGAGTATTTCGACATTTCTCTGTTCCCTTTTCTCCTCCTCCAACCACAAAAAGAACAGTAATCTCTCTCATAAGAAATTACTGTTCCTTGCCTTTAATTATAGCAACTGTGCATTTGTATGATTGACGGTTGCTTCTCCTATATCTGTTTCCCGCTTGAATAAACGCGTGTATACTCCATTATTATTCTGTAACAGTTCTGTATGGGTGCCTTCTTCGACAATTACTCCATTATCTAATACGATAATACGATCTGCGGCTAATACGGTTGATAACCGGTGAGAAATAATGAATATCGTTTGTTTCTTCGTTGTTTTCAAAACCGCTTCATTAATTTTCGCCTCTGTAATTGGATCTAGTGCCGAACTTGCTTCATCCAAAACAAGAATCGGCGCATCCTTTAGAATGGCCCTTGCTAAGGACAGACGCTGTTTTTGACCGCCAGAGAGAAGGCTTCCTCTTTCGCCAACTTTTGTATTTAGTCCATCTGGAAGGGAGTCTACTAATTCACCTAAACCGCTCGCACGGAGAACCTCATCCAATTCTTCCTCTGTTGCCTCTTTTTTGCCGATTCGTAAATTATCTGCTAATGTCCCACTTCGCATTAATACATCTTGGGTGACAATGGCCATTTGTGAGCGAAGCCAATCTGTATCCCATTCTTTAATTTCTCGACCATCTACTTCAATCGATCCTTCTGTCGTATCATATAATCGAAACAGCAAGTCAATAATCGTTGATTTCCCTGAACCACTTGGTCCAACTAACGCTATTTTTTCTCCTGCCTTAATGGTAAATGAAACACCCTTTAAGACATTCTCCTCTTTATCAGGGTAAACAAAGGAAACATCTTTCAAACGAACGTCACCCTTTGCTCTTGTTCCCTTCAACCCTTGCTTCGTTTCTGCTTCCGATACTGGTTGTGACAGCAAAATATCCGAGCGATCCAACGCTGGTCCTGTTCTTCTGACCGAAAGCCAATTCCGAAGAAGTCGCTGCATTTCATTTGCTGCAATAGTTACTAAGCCACCTGCCGTAAGCATTTGACCACTTGTTAAATCGTTATTCCAAATAAGTAATGTACTAATAAAATATACTAGACCTAATGCAAAACCATTATAACTTGCAATCACTACAACCGATTGCATTCTTGCTTTTAATTCTTTTAGAGAATGTTTCACAAAAGAATCCCTAATGGAAATAACACTTTCCACTTCACTATCGGAAACACCCATTACTCGGGAAAGATGAATACCTGTTACAGATTCTCTTAATCTCTCTAAATATCTAGAGGCTTCTGCCCGAGCGTCCGCTGATGCTGCTCTCGTTCTTGCGCCAACATAGTTCGATGCCCAATAAAAAAGGATTCCAAGCACAACACTTGTGATCATTAAATACGGGTGAATGAAAAGTAGAACGATACTATAAATCACTACCCCTTGTGCACTCGCCATAAAAGTTGACCCTTCCCATGCTAAAAAATTATGAAGGGTATCTGGATCATCCGAAGTTCGTGCTAGCAATTCTCCAGATGAATTGTTTTGATAAAACGAAAAAGGCAGTACTTGCAGATGTCCAAATAATCGTAGTTTTTGCCTATTTGTAACAGACTTTGCTGTAATATGGCAAAAATACTCATCAATTATCATCATTCCTAAATCTAATACAGCAGATAATACCAATAACCACATTAATCCCCATAACCATGTATGATTCTCACTTGGCAGGATGGTATCAATGAGCCAGCTCAATGCTAAAGTTGGTATTAATGCAGAAAAAACTTGGCTAATCGCAATAACGATAGAATCGCCAATTACCCATTTCTTATAAGGCATTAAAAATCGAATAACACGTTTGCCGTCGCCCATTTGCTTTTGGTTGGAGATTTTCTGCTTACTCATCCAATCATCTCCTTTTCTAGCTCGCTATATTGTGCTCGATATAATTGGTAATACTGCCCTTTTAACGCTAGCAGCTCTTCATGAGTTCCTTGTTCGGCAACCATTCCTTGATCAAGCAAAAGGATAGTATCTGCCTTTCTAACGGTTATCAAGCGATGGGCAATCGTAATGGTTGTTCTCCCTGGAATTAACTGTTCCAGCGATTCTTGAACCTTCTCTTCTGTTTCCCCATCTAGGGATGACGTCGCTTCGTCAAAAATCAATACTGGCGGCTGGCGCAATATCGCTCGTGCAAGGGCAACCCTCTGTCTTTGACCTCCAGATAGTTTTAAACCGCGTTCTCCGACAATCGTTTCATATTTATCCTCTAAAGAATCAATCAGCTCTTTTAACCCTGCCGCTTCCACAGCCTGTTCCAGCTCTTCCATCGTTGCATCTGGTTTACCATATAAAAGATTGTTGCGAAGCGTACTATTTAATAGAAAGGTTTCTTGTGAGACCACACCTACCTGTCTGCGAAAACTATTGCGATTATAAGCAAAGAGATCTTTTCCATCGATGGTGACAGAACCTTTCTCCGGTTCATATAATCCCAGCAGTATTTGAATAAGTGTACTCTTTCCGCCCCCACTCGTTCCAACAATACCGATATGCTTTCCTTTCTCTACCGATACCGACACACCTTTTAATACTTGCTTCTCACTTCCTGGATAGGAGAACCAAATATTATGTAAATCAATTTCCCCTTGGACTGAACCAAAATTCGGAAGATTTTGTTCATGCTCTTCTGGCAGATCAAAATATTCGTAGATTCGTTGTAAAGCAGGAATCGCCTGCTGAATCGTTAAAGCATTTTCCGCTAAGGAACGAACTGGCTGAAACATAATCGGAATAAAATTCAAGCAGGAAATAAGTGTTCCAACCGTAATATTCCCTTGCCAAATTGCCAATCCGCCAATAAGCATCACCACACCAGGTGTAGCAATATTAAATAAATTTCCAAGACGCCAATTGACTTTTCCGATTAAAGCTGCCCGGATAGAATAATTTTTCCAATTTGTTAGTTTCTGCTCTTGAGTTGCTATTTCGTCTTTTTGTGTTTGATAGGTTCTTACTAGTCGAACACTCTCAATGCTTTCCTGGAGATGCTGATACATATCTGCACTCATGTCTCTTTGTACGGCACTCATCTTCCGCATGGTCTTCCCTAATTTAAAGGATGGAAAAATATAAATAGCAAATACTGCGAACATCACAATCGCTGCTGGCCAATATATTGCAAACACGGTGATAAAAGCCGCTACCGCACTAATCACTTGCTGAAGAATCCGAGGTACCACGGTATTGTTCAAATTCTGAATAGATTCTACATCATGGGTCAGGCGATATAACATGTCTCCACGAGGTGTATTCGAGAAAAAGGACATCGGTGTTCGATGAAGCCTTTTAAAGGCACGAATCTGCATATCTGTAATAACATCAAAACCAATCTTCACCTGTACAAATTCTTGTAAGGATTCAAATAGCGCTTTTCCTAAAAATGCTGCTAATATTCCGAAAACAATCCATAATATAAAGGCTATCGGTTTATCACCGATTACTTCGTCTACCAATTTCCCGACAAGGATTGGAGGTAGAATCGTAAACGCACCGCCAACTAATGAGAAAAATAAGGCAATCAGTAACTTGCGCCAATATGGTTTAAAATGCTGTAAAGTAGTTCTTAATAAGTTCATTCTTTCTCCTCCCCACAAAGAGTTATTGTATTACAAATAATGAAAATATTCACCATAATTTCTAAAAATTTTTCGGATTATGAAATTTCTTTCTTTTTAAAATAAAAAAGCTACCTTAATAGTAGCTTTTTTCAGCTTATGGTTTTGGATTGATTGTCCAGGCTAAGCCAAACATCATAATGAAGAAAACGAAAATAAAAACACTAAGAGAAATACCTATAATCGCAAACGCCCTTGACCTATTTCTTGTAAATAAACCAATTATCCCTAAAAGCAAACTAATGAATGGGATTTTTGTAAAGACTAATTCAGGAAAAATATCCACCTCAAAAATAAGCCCTAAGTTTATTCCTGTTAATGCAACTAAGCTTAATAAAAATGAAACAAGTCCAGTCCATGTATTTTTTGTTGATCTTATTCTTTGTTTTTTCAATACCAATTCCATAACCTCACTTCCCCTAGCTTCATTCCTTTAACCATATCGTTGTCCTGCAGCTTAACAAGCGATTCTTTTGGCCCTGTTACAACAGCTCCATAAATGTGAATACCATTTTTCTGCAGATAGGCGATTCTCTCAGGCAAAGCCAGGGGTCTTTCCGCAATCGTTTCTGCCGTTTCTTGATTTTTGCTTAGAAACGTAAGTATTTCCATGAATTGCTTACTGTTTATTTCATCGCTATTAAAAGGAGACCAATTATCAGGATCTTCTTGTGCCGGATATCCAATAGGGGAAATATAATCGCCATCTGCACTTAAATTTTTCTCTTCTAAACCTGTATCAACTGCGAACCAAATTAAATCTATATCCTTTGGAAATTCACTAAAAAGCTCTTTTTCTGTATATAATTGGTCAAATGAAACAAAAGCCTCTGCAACAGTTCCATCCGGCAATCCTTTTAATACCGTTTCGTCTTGTTTAACTGTATAAGGAATTGCTCTATGGGGGTGAAATAATACTTCCTTATCCTCATCGCGGTATTCAGTAAATGGTTTTTCTGTAATAAAACTTGTATCTGGAAAAGAAGGCGTACTAAAGGTGAAGTGAGCCTTTGAATCTCCAATTCGAACATCCTTTTTTCCTACCCTTTTATATAGATCATAGGATAAATCCATATTGAAGAAGCCTATCTTGCTGTCAATCTCCATTTCTTCTAAGCTTACATTCGGTTTGGTAATATAAATCGTTTTGTCCATGATATCAATTAAATCATTCGCCTTATTTCCTATTCCGTAGTAAAGATAGCTCCCTAGCGTTGCAGCCGGGATGATAAGGAGGAGAATGGTAAGACTATATAAAATGTTGGTAAGTCTTGCCTCCACTTTCCCTCTTCTTACAATCAATTGCTGATCCTTATCTGTAAATGGGGTCTCTGCTTCAAATTCATCTATTGCCTCTTGGATTTTATTTAGATAATCTTTCTCTTCTTCTTCTTTAAATCCATCTTTTTTCATAAGTTACCTGCCTTTCTTTCCCATGCTATTTTCCTCTGCCTTTTGAACCATCCTGTTCAATTTTTTTCTTCCGCGGAAGACATGGCTCTTCACCGTATTTTCTTTTAGATTTAGCACTGCAGCTGCTTCTTTATAAGGAAACTGATGGAAATCACACAAAATAATCGCATTTGCTTCTTTCTCTGAAAGCTGGGATATATAGTATAAGAGCTGGTTAAAGCTTTCTTTATGCACGATTTTACTTTCTGGTGTGGAATTGTTTATTTCCTCCTGAAAGGATTCCTTTAGAACAATTCGTTTTCTTTTTCGGGTGTAATCGATAAATGCATGATAAGCTACTTTGAATAACCATGGTTTGATTTCCAGAATGTCATAAGTATCTAATTGTTTATATGCTCGGTAGAAGGCATCTTGTACCAAGTCCTCTGCAGTATGATGGTCCTTTGAAAGGGAATATAGATAACGATATAATTCATTTACATACATGCGATATGCATCATCTAGCTCCAAACTTTTTCCCCCTTTCACCTAGACCACGTTTCATCCATACATAAAGTTGCACTTTTTGTAAAAAAATTCATTTTACGTTTATCCCAGTGTACCGAACCGTAAAATATAGGCGCAACCTTATGAGAAGAAGGCAAAAAAATCCCCTCCGCAAGCAGAGGGGATTTCGAGGTAGTTATCGAGCACTAGCACTCACCTAAACTATTCTTTTTAATAGCTTGCCTTACTTCCAATCAAAAACAAAATCATCATCTGATATAGGTTCTACTTTTGTCGCTTTGACATAACCATTTCCTTTTACAGAAAAGAAGTCATGGTTCTTTGTATCTGTCTTCATGCCATTTTCAACAATCGGGTTGATTGGTTCGGAAGGATAGACAGGTTCATAGCCAAGATTCATACAAGCTTTATTGGCATTGTAACGGATAAATTTATTTACTTCCTCGACTAATCCGATTTGCTGATATAAATCCTGTGTATATTCCAATTCATTCTCATATAGAGAATCTAGTAATGCTAATCTTTCGCGAGTAGCTTGTTCTTGTTCCTCTGGTGTCAATTGTGCATATAATTCTTGAGCGAGAAGCCCAACATAGACCCCATGAATGCTCTCATCCCGAATGATTAAGTTAATAATCTCACCTGAAGCAGTTAGCTTTCCTTGTCCAGCTAAAAATAGAGGATAAAAGAAGCCGGAATAGAAAAGGAATGATTCCAAATAAACGGAAGCAACCATTGCCATATATAGATCATATTTGTTTATTTTCGGGCTAAACAGCTTCTGGTAATATTCAGAGATACGTTTTCCCTTTGCTTGTAGCTGTGGGTGATTATGCACCCAATTAAATACTTCGTCAATTTCTTCCTCAGACGCTAATGTAGTAAAAATAGTGGAATACGATTTAGCATGGATTTGCTCCATCATCCCCATAAAAGAAAGAACGCCCTTACGCTGCAATCCTTCAATGTGCATGCCAATTAGCGGCATTCCCTCGCCACCTTGCTCTGTATCCAGCAGCGTAAGACCACCAAGTACTTTTTTGTAAGTATCTTGCTCCTCTTTCGACAATTCCACCCAAGTATTTTTATCAGAAGAAAGGCTGATTTCTTCTGGCAGCCAAAACTGTCTAGTATTCTGTGTATAGAACATTTGTGTGAAATCATCTTCATGCTGATTCCAGTTAACAGCATACTTTGTCATTTTATTACCCCCAGTAATTCCAGAAAACAGGAGGAGTTTCCTCCTCCTACTTCTTCATTCTTCTCTTAAACGGCACATGCAATGCACTCATCAATAGCTAGATTGCGAGTTCTTGTATAGTAAAGTGATTTTAATCCAATTTCATTTGCATAAATATAATAACGAGCTAATTCTTTCGTAGAAACATCTGAGTTTACGTAAAGAATCGTTGATATCCCTTGGTCAACATGCTCTTGAGCTGCAGCGATTAAGTCCATTACCTTGAATTGGTTCATATCAAACGCTGATTTATAATACCAGAAGTTCGTTTCATCCATATATGGCATCGGATAATAAGTCGTAGAGTTAGCATAAGTGCGAGACTCAATTTGGTTAACAACCGGCATTACCGATGCTGTCGCATTTTGGATATACCCTATTGACTGGGTTGGTGCAACAGCCAAGCGATACGCATTATACATCCCATGTTTTTGCACTTGTGCAGCTAATTCTGCCCAGTCTTCACAAGTTGGAATATAAATACCTGCAAATAGTTCTTTTACTTTGTCTGTTTTCGGAGCAAAGCTTACTTGTTTATATTTTTCAAAATAAGTTCCTTTAGCATACTCCGATTTTTCGAACTCTTTAAATGTTTCTTCTCTTTCTTTAGCTATTAACATGCTCTTCTCAATAGAATAGAAGTTCATCATCATAAAGAAAGTAGCAGTAAAATCTTTTGCTTCTTCTGACTCATAGCTAATCTTGTTTTTCGCTAAATAGCCATGAAGGTTCATCGCCCCTAAACCGACTGCATGAAGTTCTTCATTAGCTTTTTTAACAGATGGAGCATTTTGAATGTCTGAAATATTTGATACAGTAGTTAATGCTTCAATACCAACATGAACAGAATCTCTGAATACTTCGCCTGGCTTCATCACATTTGGGATGTTTAAAGAGCCTAAGTTACAGTTAATATCACGGCGAATAATATCTTCTTGTCCATAATCCGTAATTTCTGATGTCTCTTGAAGCTGGAAAATCTCTGTACATAAATTACTCATTTTAATTTGTCCAATATCTTTAAGAGCATGTCCTTTATTGGCATTTGATTTATTCATAAAATATGGATAACCAGACTCCAATTGGATTTGTGCGATTTTTGTCAGCATTTCACGTGCAGACATAATGACACGTTTTTTCACGTTCGGATTAGCTACAAGCTCCTCATACATTTCATCCATTCTCATGTCATCCATATGAATGCCATATTCCTTGTACACACTGAATGGTGCGAATACGTATAGGTCTTTGTTTTCTTTCGCTAATTGGAAGAATTTATTTTCCACAATTAAGCCGATTGAAAGTGTTTGGATCCGCGACTTCTCGTCGGCATTGATTTTCTTTGTATCTAAGTATTCCACAATGTCCCAATGGAAAATATTTAAGTAGACAGCACCTGCGCCTTTTCGCTGCCCCAATTGGTTTGCATAAGAAAAAGTATCTTCTAGAAGCTTCATGACAGGCACTACACCTGATGCAGCATTATCAATTCCTTTTATTTGCTCATTGCGGGCACGAAGCTTCGAAAGGTTAAGGGCTACGCCTCCTCCTATTTTCGATAGCTGTCCAGATGTATTAATATTATGGAAAATCGAATTTAAAGAGTCGTCCATTTCTAATAAGAAGCAAGAAACCATCTCACCACGGCGACTTCTACCTGCATTCAAGAAAGTAGGTGTAGCAGGCTGGTAACGCTGTTCAATCATTGCGATTGCATTTTTCTTTGCTTTTTCGAAATCACCTTGTCCCAAGAATAAAGCAACAATAATAATTCGGTCCTCATATGTTTCAAGGTATTGCTTCTTGTCATTTGTTTTTAAGGCATAATCTTTATAAAATTTGGATATGGCCATATAGGATTGAAACTCAAATTCATATGCATATACAAGCTTTGTAATTTCCTCAATTTCCGAAATCTTGTATTGTTCTAAAACCTGTGGATAATAGAAGTCCTCTTCCACCATATATTTAAATCTTTGTTCAATAGAGTCAAAACGAATCAATTTTGGATTGATTTCAGATTCTAGAAATTCAGCAACAGCTTCTTTATCTTTTTCGAGGCGGAAAAACCCCTTTTCATTAAGCTGTGTCACTTCGTTGTTTAGTTCTATATGTCTCATAGCTAATACTTTGCACCCTTTCTCTAACTATCTCTACATCTTCAGGCATACCACTCATTTCAAATTTATGTAAGATTGGTACTCCGTACATGGTTGATATTTTATTAGCACTTAAAGCAAAATTCTGGCCCCAGTTTTTATTTCCACTGGCAACTACAGCATGAAGGTTTGGATGATTTATTTTAAGGAAGTCTAAAGTTGTTTGAGGAACTTGTCCCATCCCGGTTGTGTAAGTTAATAGTATATATGGTTCATGAACTTTTAACCCAGCGCTTATCTCGATTCCTTTATTTGCTGGAAGTCCTAATTTATTAAAAAATCTTCGTACATTTCCCGTCTTACTGTCATAAACAATAAGCACTAATTCTCCCTCCTTGCAAAGACTTGAATAAAAAAAAGAAAAAAAGCTATATTTTAAGCAATACGCTCCATTTCTTACAAAGTCTACTAAATATAGATAGATGTCGATATTCCGTTTCAATATATTGTGTCTAAGACTATATAATCCTTTTTTGAGGTAAGAGTCAATAACGTACTTTTATATTTTTTTGTCAACAATTATCGCTTAAATTTGATAGATTTTTATATTTCCTTGTCGAATAATTTTGAATGAATTTAACTAACATTTGATACAGACTGTTTTCATTCGACTTTTCATTTAAAAAGAAGGCTCTTACTTTTTTATCACCCTAAAAAATATTTGTCTTTAGATAAACGCTAAAAAATTTTTATTACTCTTTTGCATAAGTTCATCTTATAAAAAAATTTTATTTTTCCATTTAAATTCAAAAGTTTATTATAAGGTTGCAGCCAATTTTTTTCCATACATTTTTTGCTTTTTTCTTTCCCTTCTCTTAAAAAGATTACACCTTTTTCTCTAAAAAATATTTGTTTGTACTTTTATTCATAAAGAAAGAAGGCAGCAATGTGCTGCCTCCCTTTATCTCACTCGATATTTCATTCTTATTAGTCCTACCACTTTTTATCAGGACAGCTTTTTTTGTCTAAGCTAGCACGGAAGCGAACAAAACATCCGCATTTTCCACATGTATGCTGATTTAGGTGTTCGCATTTGGCACATATGCTCAATCGCAGCTCTCTTATTTCCTCTCGCGCTAAATCTACTTCGAAAGAAAGCTGTTCTTGAACAAGTGTATCAACATCTAATTGACTAACTTGTTCCTTTAGCTCGCAGCCTACACAAGCCATCTTAGTTTTCCTTTGTTATGATGCTTGCAACACTCATAGGCGGTAAAGTAACCTTTAATGTTCCTTTCTCTACTATATAGCTAGTAAACTCTTTTTTTGCTACAGCCTCTGGTTCTTCAAATGTATTATGGGCATTCATTGTATCTGCCGTAATATATTCTGCTTCCACTATTTCAAACTCCCCTTTTTCTCTGGAAAGGGTAATTTCTCTCGTTTCCGTTAAATCATAGTTACATAGAGAAACGGTTAATTTTCCATCCTTCTTAGAAACTGTATATGTTACATGATTACTTTCATCCCCATAAGAATCAACTAACTCTGCATCCTGATGATGTTTATACAAATCAAAAACATGATAAGTAGGGGTTTTGATCATTTTCTCCCCTTCTGTTAATAGCATTGCCTGCAAAACGTTCACCATCTGCGCAATATTTGCCATATGAACTCGGTCTGCATGCTTATGGAAAATATTTAATGTAATTGCAGCAAGCATAGCATCACGAATAGTATTTTGCTGATATAAGAAGCCAGGGTTTGTTCCAGGTTCTACGTTATACCAAGCTCCCCACTCGTCTACAATTAAACCAACACGTTTTTCGGGATCATATTTATCCATTATTGTACTGTGTTTTGTAATCAATTCGTCCATGTACTGAGCATGCTCTAATACAGAATACCACTGTTCTTCTGGAAAATTTACAGCATCGCCTTTATCCTGCCATACTCTGGTTGGAATGGAGTAATGGTGCAGGCTGATTCCATCCATAAATCTTGCTGCATTTTTCATTAATACTTCTGTCCAATTATAGTCATCTACATTTGCCCCACAGGCAATTTTGTAGATATTATGCTCTCCATATTTCCGAACATAGGTCTGATATCTCCGGTAAAGGTCCGCATAATATTCTGGACGCATATTTCCGCCACAGCCCCAAGATTCATTACCTACACCAAAAAATGCTACTTTCCAAGCTTCCTCCTGGCCATTTTGCCGGCGGAGGTTTGCCATTGGAGATTCGCCATTCATGGTCATATACTCCACCCATTCTTGCATTTCTTGGACTGTACCGCTTCCTACATTCCCATTAATATACGCTTCACAATCTAATTGGCGGATCAATTCAAAAAATTCATGTGTACCAAAGTGATTATTTTCGGTTACTCCGCCCCAATGTGTATTCACTATTGTACTTCTATTCTCTATTGGTCCAATCCCGTCTTTCCAATGATATTCATCAGCAAAACAACCACCTGGCCAACGAACTACAGGAATTTGAATCTCTTTTAATGCATTTACCACATCTTTACGAATTCCATTTTCATTTGGAATATCAGAGTCGGTACCAACCCAAACACCTTCATAAATGCACCGTCCTAGATGTTCTGCAAATTGTCCATAAATATATTTACTTATTGTTGGTCCTTGCTTATCAACTAATAAATTCACTTGCATGTTGTGATTCCTCCATTTTCAATTTTTGGAAAAACAATAACAGGATACTAAGTTGTTCACAATACTATGTACGATATCCTCCTTTCTACTATTGCTAGTTACATAGTTAAAAAGATAAACTCATGACTAAAATATAATACAATAAGAAAGCGTTGTCAATAACTAGTTAGTATACTATTATGACAAAAATATTAATATTGATTAACCTGTTGGTTATATAAAATATTTGATTTTGCTATTCATTTATTCTTGTAGTAATATAATAGTAATAAAGGGGGTACCAAAGATGCAATTAGATATATCGGAAAATTCTATCCCTGTGTACGAGGTTCTATCCAGCTCTACACGAATAAACATTATTAAATTATTATCCAAGAAAAAAATGAATATTGGCGAACTCGCAAAGGAATTGAATATAAGCAGTGCAATAGTCAGTAGACATATTACAAAAATGAGTGATGCAGGTTTAGTAAAAACTGAAACGATCCCTGGCAAATCTGGTCTGCAAAAAATTGCTATCCTAAAAGTAGATCGAATCGAAATACAATTTCCTCAAAAGATTTACTCTGCTTTTGAAACCTATAAACAAGAAATTCCTGTAGGTCACTATTTTAATTTTAAAGTTTACCCTACCTGCGGCCTGGCGACTATCGCTAAAGCTATCGGCGAATACGATGATCCTAAATACTTTATGGATCCAGAAAAAAACCAAGCAGCTATCCTGTGGTTCACAAAAGGATTTATTGAATATCGTATTCCTTCCATTCTGAAAGAAAAAGATAAACTAGAGATGATTGATATTGTCTTGGAAGCTTCTTCTGAATTTCCTTATTCGAATAATGTCTGGCCTTCTGATATTACGTTTTCTTTAAACGGTAAAGAACTGTGTACATGGACCAGTCCAGGAGACTTCTCTGATACAAGAGGCCGTTTTACCCCCGGCTGGTGGCCAAATGATACCAACCAATACGGTATCTTACTTACTATCCGCATCACTAAGCATGGCGTTTATGCTGATGGCAAAAAATTATCCGATACTACCATTGATCAGTTTCGCGAAGAACAAAGTGGGATGTGGGATTTAAAAGTAGAAGTAAAAGAAGATGCAGAAAATCTTGGCGGCGTTACTTTATTTGGAAAAGGGTTTGGAAATTACGATCAAGATATAAATTTCATTACTTATTATAGTAATCCCGTGTAGTCGATCTGATAAAAGTCGTACAAATTAATAGAATAAAACTTTACGTCTAAAGAAAAGGTGTTGGAAGAAAAGCACCTTTTCTTTTTGTTTTAAATCTTCTTTTAATGAACACCACTTTTCCCTCGGTCTTCCTGGATTGTGGCTTTCATCCCCTTGATGAACACCATTTTTTCCTCGGCCTTCTTGGATTGTGGTGTTCATTTGCTTGATGAACACCTCTTTTCCCTCTTCCTTCCTGGATTGTGGTTTTCATCCGCTTGATGAACACCATTTTTTCCTCGGCCTTCTTGGATTGTGGTGTTCATTTGCTTGGTGAACACCATTTTTTTCTCGGTCTTCTTGGATTGTGGCTTTCATCTGCTTGATGAACACCATTTTTTCCTCGGCCTTCTTGGATTGTGGTGTTCATTTGCTGGTGAACACCATTTTTTTCTCGGTCTTCCTGAATTGTGGCTTTCATCCCCTTGATGAACACCATTTTTTCCTCGGTCTTCCTGCATTGTGGTGTTCATTTGCTTGATGAACACCACTTTTTCCTCTTCCTCCCCGGATTGTGGCTTTCATCCTCTCCATGAACACCACTTTTCCCTCAGCCTCCCCGGATTGTGGCTTTCATCCTCTCCATGAACGCCACTTTCCCCTCGGTCTCCCAGGATTGTGGTTTTCATCCCCTCCATGAACACCACTTTTCCCTTCTCTCTCACAAATTGTGACTTCCCCCCCCCTCCAGCAGCGTCATCTCGCCCGCCCCTTCATCTATCAGGTAAAATACCATCCACCTTCCTCCCAAATAAAAAAGCTACATCAACTTATTCGATGTAGCCAAACTCCACGTAATTTTTATTTCAATATAAGTACATCAAATTGCTTTAATTCCACAGCTTCCTTCACCACTTCTCCAGTTAGTAGATTAACTTTGCCAACCAGATCTTTCGGTAATAGCTGCTTGTTTACCTGTTGGTTAATGACAAAATAAAACGAAGCTTCGTCTGTATCTCTTTTGGTAATTTCCAAGCCCTCTCCGTGCGAACAAATCGGCTTTGCCTCTGTTCCTTCTATCACTTGGTTCAATAAATGAGTAAGACCGTCCTCTTCTACCTGTGTACCAACATACCATACAGTCCCTTTTCCATAAGTGTTTTTTGTAATAGCTGGTGTATTTCCGTAAAAATCTTCTTTATAAAAAGCAACGGTCTCTGCTCCTTCTAGATGAATAATGTCACATAGCAGCTGACAGACATAGACATTACCATCCACAAATTCAACCCCGTTCTTTTGTTCTGGGGCTAATGCGTCAATTTCCTCGACCCAGATTCCTGCTATTTCTCTTAATGGCCCTGGGTAACCGCCAAGATAGACATTATCTGATTCGTTAACTATTCCACTCATAAAAGTAGTAACCAAATGTCCGCCATTTTCCACAAATGCGGTGATTCGCTCTGCCAGCCCAGCTTTCATCATATAAAGAACTGGGGCAACGACCACGTCATACTTAGAAAGGTCACTATCAACCGATATCATATCAACTGAAATATTCTTTGTATAAAAGTATTGATAGTATTGATGAATTTGATCAACATATTTTAAATCTTTATTTGGTCCACTCGTATACTCAAGTGCCCAATAGTTTTCCCAGTCAAAAATGATACCAACCTTACTATGAATGGTAGAGCCTAAAAATTCATCCCCTAATTTCTGTAATTCATTCCCAAGTTCCCTTACCTCGCGAAACACTCTTGTATTTTCATGGCCGACATGCTCAATAACAGCACCATGAAATTTCTCGCATGCTCCGACGGAACGACGCAGCTGGAAAAATTGAATCGTATCTGCTCCATGTGCTAACGTCTGGTAACTTTGTGCCCGCATTTTTCCAGGTCGCTTTAAGGAATTATAAGGCTGCCAGTTTTGCTGGCTAGGGGTTTGTTCCATTAACATGAACGGCTGCCCATCTTTAAGCCCGCGCATTAAATCATGACACATCGCAGTGTAGCTCAATGGTGTATTATAGCTTGGATAATTATCCCATGAAACGAGATCCATTTCTTTTGCCCATTTAAAGTAATCTAAATTTTTATAAGTGCCCATTAAATTTGTGGTGATGGGCGTATCGGCATCATATTTTCGTATAGCATCCCGTTCCATCTTGTAATTTTCCAGCATACTATCGGAATTAAAGCGGCGGTAATCGATAGATATTCCAGCAAATGCGGTTTTATCACTGCCAATTCCTTCACTTAGTGCATTCGGAAGAACGATTTCATCCCACGCATAGATGGTATGACCCCAAAATTCTAAATTCCATGCTTGGTTCAATGCTTCAATCGTTTGATATCGTTTTTTCAGCCACACTCGAAATGCCTTTTCACAGTTTTCACAGTAACACTCGCCGCCATATTCATTGTTAATATGCCAACAAGTAACATATGGATTATCTCCGTATCTTTCTGCTAATTTCCCCGCTAGTTTACTTGCATACTTTTGGTAAACGAGACTATTTGGGCAGGCATTATGTCTCTGTCCAAATTTATGGTGTCTGCCCTCATAATCTGTTCGAGCTACTTCAGGATATTTTTTTACCATCCATGCTGGTAACGAAGCTGTTGACGTGGCCAGGATGATGTCATATTTATCCTTGCTCAGCATTTCAACTATGTCATCTAGCTCCTCAAAGTAGTATTCATCTTCAGAAGGTTGAATTTTAGCCCATGAAAAAACATTAATCGTCGCTGAATTAATACCCGCCTTTTTAAATATCCGCATATCCTCTTCCCAAATATCTTTTGGCCATTGATTCGGATTATAATCTCCTCCATATAAAATACGGTTAAATACTTTTTTCGCCATCTTCATCCCTCCACCTTTTTTATACATTCATTATAGATAGGCAAATAAAGAAAAAGTATAATAAGAGTAACTAGTTTATATAAAAATATGAACCTAATGTAAGGGGATACATAAATGGAAGTACATTTTAATTTATTAGATGGTTCTAACCCCTTTTCCATCGAAAGCATCGGCTATCAGTGGGAGCAAGAAATGATTATGCGAGCGGATGGCTATCCGTATTACCATTGGTTACAAACGGAAAAGGGGTTAGGGGAGGTCACTATTGAAAATGAAAAAATCCGCTTAAGACCTTCAGAAGGAATTCTGATTGCACCATTTGTTTCACATTACTATGAGGCTATTTCCGCCAATGGCTGGCAAACAAATTTTTTAACGATTAACGGTAGTTTTTCGCCAAATATAGCAGATATCCTTGGAGCTGCTCCCTACTATCTTGCCAACGATTGCCCAGATTTTTCTTACAGTGATTGGACGAGAAGAATGTTGTCCCGTATAAAAAACGAAAACCAAAATAGCCAGCAGCAGCAGCTTTCCATTGATGTGTATACCTTCTTATTAAATATACGAGACCATGGCTTACATAGAACCGTCCATACCAATGATTTATATCAGCAATATATTTGGCCAAGTATCCAATGGATTGAAACAAACTATGTAGAGAAATGTGATATTGCCGATATCGCAAAGAGACTCTATATCTCCCCACAATATTTGAATAAGCTTTTTCGACGCTTTGTCGGTGTTTCTGTCTATCAATATGTCCTTGCATACAGAATAAAAAAGGCAAAAGAAATCTTAGTTACCAATAGAGATATAAAAATCAAGGACATTACGTTCTTAACTGGCTTCAATGACACCAGTCATTTTGTTGCCACCTTTAAAAAGGAAACGGGGTTTACACCGAAAGAATTTCGTTCGTTTTATTAAAGAAGCTCCTCCCTATCATAGGGAGGAGCTGTACATTGTCAAAAGAACTTCTTTTTCCAAAAGACTAGAGCGGTTATTCCTGATAATAGGAAGGAAATCATAATTGCAATGGTGAAAGAATAGGACATATCCTGAAATGGAATATGCACATTCATTCCGTAAAAGCTCGCAACCATTGTTGGTAAGGATAAAATAATCGTGAAGGATGTGAGAAACTTCATGACCATATTAACATTATTGGAAATAACCGAAGCAAAGGCATCCATCATCCCACTTAAAATCGACATATGGGTTTCAGCCATCTCAATTGCTTGCTGATTCTCTATGATAACATCCTCTAACAATTCTTGATCATCTTCATACATTTTCAAATAATTACTTTTGAGCATTTTTTGCATAACAATATTATTCGATTTTAAAGAAGTCGTAAAGTACACTAAACTTTTTTCGATGTTAAGCAAAGAGAAAAGCTCTTTATTTTTCATGGACTGCTGTAGTTCTTTTTCAATGCTATCTGTCTTCTTGCTGATTTGCTTTAAATATTTTAAATAAGCTGTCGCCATACTATACAGTATTTGCAAGGAAAAACGAGTTTTTTTGTACGTAAAAAAGCTCTTCATTCTCCCTTCAGAAAATTGTTGAAAAATAGGATTATCCTTTAAGCAGACAGTAATAAAGCAATTCTTGGAAATAATCATTCCTAATGGAATGGTGTCATAAATTTGTGTCTTTTTTTCATCAAACGAAACGAGCGGAAGATTGACAATGATCAATATATTCTCCCCATCTTTTTCAATTCTTGAACGCTCTTCTTCATCCAATGGATCTTTCATAAACGCTAATGGAATATCTAAACCTGTTGCAATTTCTGTTATCTCATGCTCTGTTGGTGCTATTAAATTGATCCAGCAGCCATTGACTATTTTATCTGTTTCCTGCAACATTCCATCTTCATTTGAAATATAAATTTTTCTCATGCTTTTACCTCCTCTTGTTGTAGAGGAAGTCAACATTCTCTGCCAAATAAAGTTGAATCTTTATCAGTATTCAAACTTCTAAAGGAAGGGCTATATATGACTTCCTCTTTCATGGCCGTGGGTTCTGGTTCAGGTTCCATACACTTTCGAGTACTCATAAAAATTCAACTCCTTGCTTGTAATCTTTAAACCTCTTACATACTACTTTATAATTTATTGATTGTAAACCGATAAAGATTAAATTTCTCTCGTTCTCCTTATACCTTACATAAATAGACACTATCTCTGCAATATTGCTGAGAATACAGGTAGTATTTCTTCCCCTTCCCCTATTACAGCAATATTGCATTTTTGTTTATCAAAGCAAGAATCCATTATTTTGGCGTATTATTCTCCCTGCAGCAACTCTTCCACAGAAGGACTATTTAATTTATTTCTTAATACATATAGTATTGCTGCGGCTACTATGAATGTAATACTATCTGCTAAAAACAGGGACCAAACGACACCATGAAAACCAAAAGTGAAATTAGCAAAAAACAAAATAGGAATTAACACCAATCCTTGCACAAAGGCCATAACAAAGGCAGCAGTTCCCTGACCAGTCGCCTGAAACATCCCAATAATTAAAAACGTAAATCCAGATAAAAACATAGATAAGAACGTTACTTTTAAGATATAGCTTCCTACAGTAATTAATGCGATATCATTAGTAAATAAACCGATAAGGTTGCTGGATGCAAAAAAGATGATTAATCCGAAAAGAACGGCCATTCCTAGTATAAGCTTACTCGTAAACGACACAACTTTTTTCATCCGCTTTCTATCTGCTGTAAAGGAATAAGCTATTAACGGCACTACACCTTCACAAACACCCATGATGAAAAACTCTAGAAACTGTTGTAATCTTGAGGAAATTCCATAAGCAGCAACAGCTTTATCTCCATATATCATCATAAAGTGATTAAAGAAGAGGGCTGTAACTCCCATAAAAACATTCATCAAAAATACCGGAACCCCAATCGTTAAAATATGCTTAAGGATAGTTTTTTCGAATGAAAAATCCCGAAAAGATAAGGTAAGGAATTTGCTCTTTTTTCCCATATAATAACTAAAATAAATACAAGCCATAATATTTGAGAGAATGGTTGCTGCTGCGACCCCCATAATTCCTAGCTTTAAAACAAAAATAAACAATAAATCCAGCACAATATTTATGGCTACACTAAGTATCATTCCAATCATGGAAACATTTGCCGCACCTTCTGATCGAACTAATTGTTCCATAGTAAAAAATAAAATAATAAACGGTGAACCAATAATTAACATCATTACGTATTGTTTTGTATACTCAAAGGAATGGAGGCTACTACCCAATAATGAAACAATCGAATCTATAAATGGAAGTGTAGCTATAATGATTAATAAACCTAATAAAATAGAACTGTAAATAGAAAACGAAGATACTTGTTTTACTCTATAATAATTTTTTTCACCAAGAAGCCTTGATATATAGGTACCTCCTCCCATTCCTATTAAATTTCCAAAAGCCATGATTAAAGCAAAGACTGGAAGTGCTAGTGTAATAGCTGTAAGCATCGCAGTGTCCTGTAAAAAGCCAATAAAATAAGCATTTAAAATCGAATAAACTACTGTCATTGACATACCAAGCATCATTGGAATAGCAAAATGGGCAACTGCTTTAGCAATTGGTGCTTTTTCAAAATAATAAAGATTTTCTTTTTCCATATTATCACTACTTTCTTTTTATTTAGTTAGAAATCTAACTAAATAATTAGACTTCTAACTATTTAGTTGTAATAAACAGACTTCATTCATTGAACCGTACTTAATCTAAATGTATTGAAAACGAAAAACAATTCAGTTTTTTATTTACTTAGAACTCTAACTATATACGGTGATATCCCCTGTAAGATATCACTTTGCTAAAGTTGTTTGTCTACATTTACATTCATTCGTTCTAAAAAATGAAATAGCTGCTTTTTCTCTTCATCACTAAAACCCTCAACCAGCATATTCTCAGCATTAGCAAAAAAAACTTCAAAATCACCTACGATTTTTTTCCCTTTCTCTGAAAGAGACAATAACTTTCTACGCTCATCCTTTGGATCAATTGTACGTTTTATAAAATCTTTTTTTTCCAAATTATGAATGATACTACTGATGGAGGAACCCTTTCGATTAAACCTTGTTTCTAAATCCTTATGCGTAATCCCCTGCTCCTCATGAGCATCAATGAAACCCATAGTACGGGCCTGTTCTAATGTAATCCCATGCGCTTCCAACCTTTTATCACCACTTAGCTTAATTTTATGATTAATGGTGCGAATAAGATATTGAAAATTTACTTCAAACTCCCTCTCCTTCATTTTCATTCCTTCCTTTTAATTACTTAGAATACTAACTAATTTACCTCACCTTCTATATAATGTCAATAAAATGCTTTTTGTGTTTGTAAAATAGCAACCAATAAACCCAAAACGGTTTCCCTCTATGGAAAACCGTTTTGGCGTCGCTTTTATACTAACTTATGGCCACAATTGGAGCAGAAATTGCCTTCCCCTGTTTTCGTTCCACAATTCGGACAAAAATTGGGACGCTTTTTCTCTTGATTTTGGGGTGCTGCTTCTGGTGTTGGTTGTTGAGCCGGCGTTTGCTGCTGATTTTGCCCCTGGCTTTGATTTTGCTTACTCATTTTATCCATCATTTGATTAGCCATATTCATTCCCATCATCATGCCAGCCATATCAGACGCTGCACCCCCGCCTGACATTTTCCCATTAGCCATGCCATCAATCAGCGAGACTTGCTGGTACTTATCTATATTGCCAACCATTCCGTGTGAGGCATTTTTATTAATCATATCCTGTACTTCTTTTGGATAGCTGAAGCTCATAATCTGGAAGCCTGTAATCGCAAGCCCGCTTTCCATCATCTGGCTATTTAAATCTTCTTGAATGCCTTTGGCAATTTCAAAGGAGTTTGCTTGAAGATTGAACATATCCTTACCTTCTGTGACTATCCACTTCATTAATAATTGATCCAGTACAGAGATAATGCGAATTTTTACATCTTCTACTAAATATTGATTTTTAATCCCAGCAATTTTATCGATCAGCGATATATAATCCTTTACTTTAAACTGAAAGGTTCCGTTTGCTCTTATTGGCATTCCACCAGGAAGTCCAGCTGCTGGTATATTTATTGCGTTTTTCGTGCCCCATTTAACTGTAAATTCCTTTGTATTGACGAATAGCACTTCTACTCGCATTCCACTATTAAATCCGAATTTAAAGCCTTTTAAAGTGGATAGAAATGGGACAATTTGCGACTCAATGTCATACTCGCCCTCCTCTTGAAAAGCTCCTTCTATATTGCCATTGTTTAAAAAGATAGCATCCTGACCTGGACGAATAATTAATTTACTTCCCTTTTTAATTTCACGATTTTTCCATTTATAAAAAATCATATCTTCACGAAATTCTTCCCATTCCACTACATTAGCAAATTGATTACGAAAAAATGACATCCTTTTTTAGCCCCTTTCACTAAGTAAAATACTTGTTTAGAATTTTCCTCTGCTTCCACTATGGGAGTGACCACCGCCAGTGATCCCTCCACCGCCACCTGAGTTGTTTTGTGGCTTTCTTTGTTTTGTTACTGTTTTTCGAATAAAGCGATCCTGTCTATTTATAATCTTCGAGTTATCCATATACGTATTGCCATCCACGGTTACTTTTCCCCCTGATTGGAAAACCATTATACTCACGATAATCCCTGCAATCACGAGCGAGGCAATCAGCTGAAAGCCCCAATGGAAGAAAAATGCTGGCATTCCACTTGCATTATTTTCCTCGCTATATTCATTTCTAGCCTCATCTATGCCGCTATAATCATAATCATTTTCTAAATTAGCCGGATCATCCACTAAATAATAAGCTGATTCATGCATAAAAGTGGAGAATGCCTCTAAGTAATCGCCGTCTGATAAAGCAGGTGTTATTTCTTCGCGGATATTATCTAGTGTTTCATTATCCAATGCATCTTCCGCTTTTTTAAAACCTGCTAAATAAATATCCCTTTGCTCCATATCAATGGCTAAGATAGCTGTATTACCATGAGGCTGGTCATAGCCTGGTGCTTCTTCATCATAATAATCTTCTACATATCGTTTAATATCTTTTCCATTTGTGCCATCTAGCGTAAGAATCAATAAGGCGGTTTCGGCTTCTTCGCCTAATTCCTCTGCTAAGCTTTCCAGTTCTGTTTTTTCTGAATCTGTTAAAAGCTGGGCATCATCAAAGATATATTGCGTTTGATTTTCTGAAGCCGCACTTACTGCATTCCTTGAGAACAGAGTAAATATTGCCAAGGCAATAAATAGTAAACTACTATACTTCCTTAAAATTTTTCTCAAAAGAAGCCACCACCCATTAAGACGGAGATACCCTTTAATGCAAGGAATGTGCCGCCAGCAATTCCGCTAAACCATAACGCTACCTTGCCTTTACTAATCGGCGGTTTCCCGACTACTTTTCCTGTTTGTCCATTCATCGCAAAAATATGTTCTTGGCTTTCGTAATCGTAACTGACCATCCATACAGGAAGCAAGACATAATCACTCCGGACCGCTTTTGTATCAATATTTCTATCCCGATAATTTATCGTGTGATACCCAGCAAAAGTGGAATGTACAAAGGAATCAATGTAATCACTCACTTTAGCCTTTGCGCGCGGTAATAATTCTGCGTCCGTATAATTATATTTTTCAGAAATAAAGCCAGCTAGATAAGGTGTTTTAAAATCTTTTAACTGTTCATATGGAAAAGGTTCCAATTTATCCATTAATTCATCTTTCATTTTTTCAGAAGCATCAACTGGAATTTTCGCATAATCTAAATTTATCTTTCGATATGCTTCATAATACTTCGTTTCCGTATAGATATAATCACCGCTTGTATACGTCCGGACCTTTGTGCAAAGGGCAGTTACATCAACATCACTGTTTAAATCATAAAGCCAAAATGGTACATACATACCAGTAATACTTTTTATCCTGTCTGCATTCATAAATCCCTTTGGAGTTAATAGTCCCTTTCTACACCATTTTTGAAAAGCCGCCATAGCTTCTTCTTTACTGATTGTAAAAGGGATCACTTTCTTAGGAGCAAGCGCTCCTGCCAATCGGTCAGCAATAACAACGCCTGCACCGCAAAAGCTACAATTTGTTGCCGTTGTGTCTGCTTCTGTTAGTAATACTGCCCCGCAGTTGTCACAATGGTATTCCTTCACCTCATTCTCTTCAAAAGAAGCGGTCATTAAATTTTCTGGATAGCTCTCAATATTCTCTTCATTTCCACAGCTAGGGCAAGATAAACTGCCTGTATCTGCATTAAAGCTCATATCTCCCCCACAATTTGGGCATTTATAATGAAGGATCAAGTAAATCACCTCAATTTTTATCTCTTCTTATACTAATCATACCTTATTTATCCACTCGCTGCTCTGCTGCCGTGAAAAATTTCCGTTATATACATATACTGATTGAACGTTTAAAAAGTTTCATTTTCATGCTTTGTTTTATAGATGGCAAAGATGTAAACATTTAGTCGACCATAATAAAAAAGTTCCCTGTTCTAAAAGAAACAAGAAACTTTTTATCGGTTGTTATTTCTGCTAGATTAAAATCATCATGTCCCGCAATACGTTTTATAAGCAGGGTTGATCTTCACTGGAGCTATGCCGTACTCCATTTGTGCTTTTGTATATGCATACGGGTTAGAAAGCATTTGTAATAATTCTTCCATTACACTTAAATCTCCGGCTTCTGCAGCATCAAGTGCTGCTTCGACACGATGATTGCGAGGGATGACAACTGGATTATGCTTTTTCATCCGTTCACGAGCAGCTACTTCTCCCCCTTCTTGCCCTGCAATTCTTTCCTTCCAAGCTTTATGCCATTCGCTAAATGCTTGATTTTTATTTAGTTCTAATCTTTCTACTTCCCCTAGTGTTAAAGCACGGAAAGTATCTGTATAGTCCGCCCGATTATTTTGCATGATACCAAGGAGCTTCTCTATCAGCTCAGCATCTTTTTCTTCTTCCGCTGCCACTAGTCCTAATTTTCCTCTCATTCCATCAAGCCAATGCTGCTGATAAAAAGGATTAAATTGATCTAATTGTTCTTGAGCAAGCTCCACTGCTTTTTCCATATCATCATGGAATAATGGCAGGAGGCTTTCAGCAAACCTGGCCAGATTCCACCCTGCTATTTTCGGCTGATTTCCATATGCATACCGACCTTGAACATCAATCGAGCTAAAAACAGTATCTAAATGGAAGCTATCCATAAACGCACATGGTCCATAGTCAATCGTCTCGCCACTAATCGTCATATTATCTGTGTTCATAACACCATGAATAAACCCAACTAATTGCCATTTTGCAATTAATGCAGCCTGCCGCTTCATTACTTCTCTAAACATTTCAACATACGGATTCCCATCTTTCTTAATCGTTGAGAAATGCCGTTCCATAGCATAATCCGCAAGTGCTTTAAGATCCTGCTTCGACTCAAGAGCAGCTGCATATTGAAAAGTTCCTACGCGAAGATGGCTTGCTGCTACTCTTGTTAAGACAGCTCCTGGCAAATTCATTTCACGGACAATCGTCTCGCCAGTAGCTACAACCGCTAAGCTTCTAGTAGTTGGAATGCCAAGCCCATGCATCGCTTCACTAATGATATACTCCCTTAGCATTGGCTTAAGCGCTGCTCTCCCGTCGCCACCGCGCGAATAGGGAGTTCGGCCAGAGCCTTTTAATTGGATATCGAATCGTTCGCCTGATGGGGTAATCTGCTCTCCGATTAACATCGCCCTTCCATCGCCTAGCATGGTCGGGTGGCCAAATTGATGGCCTGCATATGCTTGCGCAAGAGGAAAGCCTCCTTCTGGAACCTCATTCCCGCTTAATACTTGTATTATCTCAGGGTGCTGCAATTGCTCCCCATTTAATCCAAGTGTCTTAGCCAAATTCTCATTAAGCTTCACTAAACTTGGGGAACTGACTGGATTTACTGTCATCTTAGAATAAAATGTTTCGGGAAGACGAGCATAGCTATTATCAAAATTCCAGCCAACATCTGTTTTTGTCTCTTTATTACTCATATTAGCTCCCTTCCATTCCTTTTTGATATTTCTATTATACCCTTTTCACCGTGAAGAACATGCAATAACACTTTGCAAAAAGCAATTCTATATAAAGAAAACAGCTTCCTTTAGTTGAAAGCTGTCTTCCCTGTGCTGCAAAACAAGTTATTCTGCCAATACTTTATTTTGATTTTTCTTTTTCTTCTGAACTTTATTTTGATACATATGATTATCTGCTTCTGTAAATAAGGCTGTCATTCTTCCAAGAGAGCTTTGACCAAATGCGTAGCCAATCGACATTCTCACCATGTTTTCTTCTACGCATTTTCCCTTATCGCTTAATCCCATCGTCATCCTCTTATATAACTCTTCTATTTCTTCTTGCTGCATTCCTTGAATTAACAAGACAAATTCATCCCCGCCGATTCTCGAGACCGTAATATAGGGAGAAGAAAAAGTATTTAATAATTTTCCAGCTGCTTTGATTAAATCATCGCCTTGTTTATGACCGTACTTATCATTAACTTGTTTTAGTTCATCTAAATCACATATGATAATGGCAATTACTTCATCTATTTTCGTATCAAATTCTTCCATCTTTTGTTCAAAGTAAAAGCGATTATATACTTCTGTCAATGCATCATGGATCAGCTGATGCTCTAAATTCTCTCGTAGTCTTACTTTCTCGTCGATATTACGAATGATTCCATGAATCGCTACAAGCTCTCCATGCTCATAAATAGGCGTCGCATATTCCTCAAACCATTTATAAGAACCGTCTGAACATCTCATTCGTTGAACCAATGGCTGACTATAATCAATTGCACCATGAAGTTTTTTGTACATAATGTCATAATCATCGGGATAAATCATTTCTAAAGGGGCATACGGATTCCGATAAAATTCCTTGACCATGCCATCTCCTAATACAGCATCGGCGGAAGGACTAATATACGAATGTCTCATTTGCGGTTTCACTTCATATCGATAAACGATGTCCTTTGAGCTTTCCACTAGTCGAAACATAATGTCTTCTTTTTCTACTTTCGCTTTCCACTTATTATATTTACGCTTATCATTTTTTTTCCAAAAGAAAATGCCTATCATTACTCCGCAGCAAAAATATAATATCCCCATTTTTCTCCTCACCTTACCATTAGTGAGACTATCATCGACATATTACAGCTATCCAAATAATAGAAAAAAGCTAATCTTCGACCGATTAGCCCTTCTTTATCAAGATAAATCGGTAACTGGCTGACTTAATCTCCAAGATCTTAGTCCCTATAGCTTTGCGTCTTCACCTTTCGATGAATTTGCCTTTATCATTTTATTATATTTAAATAATGAAAATACTCTATTTCCTTTTTCTAGTTTCTATTACAAATTTTATAGGAAAATAGACAGATACACAAGAGAAAGAAAGGACTTTTCTCACAATTTTTACCAAACTTCTGAAAAATGAAAAAGAAATCGATTAAATAAAAAAATTCACAAAATCTCCATTTTTCTTTCATGATTTTTTGCTCTTTTTTGTTATCTTTATACATAAGCAGTCAAACTTGAAAGGGAGAATGCGATTAATATGAAAAAAACTAAACTTATCATTCCGATATTTATTACCATACTATTTGCTGTAACGATTCTTTTAATTATTACCCAAAATAACCGCTATGAAAAAATGGAGGATAGCGATATCAAACAACTTGTTCAAGATTTTAGTTCCGGGAAGAAGTCAGCAGCTGCCGCTTCCATTACCTCTGATATATTAACGGTGAATACTCTCGACAACGAAGAGCATCTCTATCGCTTGCCCAAAGAGGAATTTTTTGTTTCTGTTGCTCCTTACTTAGTAGATACTCACCCTTGTGCTATCCATAATTTAGCTGGATGCCGCGGGGAATTGGCAAATAAGGAATTCGCGGTACTTATTGAAGATGACGTGGGGAATGTTTATGTAGATGAACTTATAACTTCTCAGCAAAACGGGTTTATCGATTTATGGCTTCCACGCAATAAAGATTTAAAATTAACCATCTCCTATAATGGCAAAACAGCCAAATCGGATCTCACTACTTTTAAGGATGATAATACATGTATTACTGCTCTTCCTTTGATATAAGGATAGAAGGTATCTTAATGACTACATTTAGATACCTTCTGTCAAAAGAGTTATTTATATTCATAATAGTCCTGAGAATGATAGCTTCGAAATCCACAAGACTCATAAAGTTTAAGCGCTCGAGCATTTTTTGCTTCTACTTCTAAAAAGATAGAAAGGCCTTTTTCCTTTTCCATTTTTACCACTTTGGATAATGCCCTTCTGCCAATTCCTTTTCCGCGAAGCTCTGGAACAACAACAAACCCGTAAATCCATGCTTCTCCATCGGTTTCAGAAACTCTGATTTTCCCCGCTGTTTTTCCATCTACCTCAATAATCATGCGTTTATCACCAGCCTGCTTCGTTATGGTGTTAACGTAATCGCGAGCATCCTCCTCAGCTATACCAAAGCCTAAAACATCAAGTTCTATTTCTATTTCTTTATCCTGATCATAATCATATGGTCTTAAAGAAATCGCAGCATCCTCTATTAAATCTCCCTTATACCATTTCATTTGATGTTCCGAAAAGGCATAGAAACATGGTAGCTTATCTAAAAATAATTTTGCACTCTGCGATGCAGCAGGGGCATTCAATAATATACTCGTCACTTCTCTCAGCCTTGCTGCTTCTAAGCCCTCTTCCAACAAAGCTGTAAAAATCCCGTTTTGACGAAAATGTGGATGAACCATGCCACAAAGCTCGACTTTTCTGCCGAAATAGTAGCTCCCTAAAAAGCCAGCTAGTTTGCCGTCTACATAATGAAAAAAGTCCTCTTTCTTTTCTCCATTTCGATTTTCGAGCATATCAAAGTTAAGCTTTAACTCAAAACCTTCTTCTTTCTCACAAATATCCTTAAGCTCTCTAATTTCAGCAATTTGTTCTTTTGACAGCATATTGATTTCTCCTCTATTTTAGGATATCACTGCATTTTTATCTGTATTTCTCGAAGAATCTCTTTTTAATAGAACGGAAGAATTTTCCTGATGCTATTTTCCCAATTACCACATTCGGTATTTCCCTGCCATTCGCCCTCTATGACAACATACTGACAATTGCCGCTGTTTAAATAGTTGTAAATAATATAAGCTTCGTCTATTTCTGCTTTATCTAAAGTGCCGATAAACAGATTCTTTCTTGAAAGATATGTGCAAATCTGCCTCTTCACCGCTTGCATATCAAAATGATTTGCTTCATATATTTGCCGGTATAAAATTTGATTTCGTCTAATCAGAAATAGCTTTATCCGGTCATTATCTAAGTACTCGACTGCTAGAAAAAGACGATTATCTACCATAAAATTTATTACTGTTTCTGTTTGCAGAATCGTCTTTATTTTGGCAATGGTATCTCTTATTTCCGCTGCTTTTTCAAAATCAAAATTACTAGAAGCTTCGCTCATTTCGGCGGACATTTCTTCTAGTATTCTAGTATCCTTTTTTTTAAATAAAGAGATAAGACGATGGATAATTTGTTGATACGTTTCTTCAGCTATTGGATTGAAGCAAATCCCTATACACTTTCCGATTGTATAATTGAGACATGGACTATTACTTCTTGTCGTCTTGGAACAATCTATTTTATAAAATGATTGGATTCCTTTTATCGCATTTTCTACTGTTCTTTTACTAGTAAATGGACCAAAATAATAATGAATATCGTCCTTCTCCAATTCATTTACAATCTCCATACGGTAGGATCCCTTCTGCCATCGGAATACGATGTAGTTGTATGCCTTTGTCGCTTTCATCATCCGATTGTACATGGGCTGGATTTCTTTTATTAACTTACATTCCAGCATTAATGCCTCAAACTCTGTATCTGTGACAATAAAGTCAAAATCCTTTATATGCTTCACTAATTTCTCTATTTTACCAATCCGATTTTTCGAATGCTGAAAATATGAAGAAACTCTATTTTTTAATGTTTTGGATTTGCCAACGTAAATGATTTGTCCAGAGGAATCCTTCATCAAATACACCCCTGGAGATGCTGGTAGATTTTTTATCTTTTCTTTAAGCTCCAAGTCGATTCCTCCATTGAACCATTTAAAAAGTAGTCAATTTAATTCCATGGTTCTTTGTATCAATCTCTACATCTCCCCCAATGGGGAAAGTAAAGAATGGTTGGATATGACCAAAATCCACATCATATAGGACAGGGATTTGCTGCAAAAGAGGATGTTTATCTAAAATAAACAAAAGCTGCTCTTCAGTCATTTTCGATGCTCGTTGAAATCTCCCAATTACTAATGCTTTAATTATTCCTGCTGTCTGCAGCAAGGAGGTTAAATCTCTTGCGAATGTTTCTGGAATGGTTAATTCATCATCTTCTACAAATAGAATGCTGTCTTTAAGATTAGGCATATATTCTGTTCCCTGCAGTAAATTTAAGGTACATAAATTACCACCAAACAATTGCCCTTTTGCACTCCCCTCTTGGTATACCTTCCAGCCTCCAGGTTCATATCGACGATTTTCTTGATCCAAATACCATGCATCATCTGTCCATACATCAGAAGGTTCTATGATGAACGCACTAGTTTCCATCACGCATTTCTGAAAATATTCTGTTTGGTATTCCTGCAGCTTTTCCATTTGAAAGCTAGAAAAATGTGGACCAGAATAGGTAATAAAATCAGCCTTGGTTGTAATTGCAGCTGCTAAAGCGGTAATATCACTATACCCACAAAGTATCTTCGGGTTAGCTTTTATTAAATCAAAATCTAAATAAGGCAACAGCTCGTTGCTGTTAAATCCGCCAATTACCGTTAATATTCCTTTTACATTTTGATCCCGAAAAGCATCATGAATGTCTTCCACCCGATGCTCAATCGTGGAGGAGAATTGTAAGTCCGATTCAAAAATGTGCTTCCCAAACGTCACAATAAATCCAAGATTCTCTAATCTTTTCTTTGCTTGCTCTATTCCCTCTTCTGATAAAATTGCTGCACTTCGACTAGGGGCAATCACTCTAATTTCATCACCCTTTTGTAGCTTAGCAGGTATCCTCATGGCTATTCCTCCTCTTTCTTCTTATTAAAGCATAAATAATCACATATTTCTGTAACTTTAAGTTGAAACAATACGTATAATTAACACAAGAAAATTGCTTCTTATTTAAAAAGGAGGAAGATCTATGTTTATGTTTTTTTTCATCATCGGTATCATTTCGATCTTCATTGCGGTGACGATGGTCGGAGCATGGCCAGATGGCAGGCAGCACAGAAATCATCATTTTACAGAAACCGAACAAGATCGCACATTAAACGCAAAAATTTCCATAATAGCCTTTCTAATTGGGGGAGTATCATTAGCAATAGCTGGAATAATTAATTATTTTACAAATTAAAAGGGGAATAATCCCCTATAGCTCCTTTATTTGCTTTGTTAATTCCAGAAACTTTCTATCTAATTCCGCATATTCCTTATCCTTCGGTGTCATAAAGCTTAATTTTCCTAATACTTCTTGTCTTTCTGTCTCCAGCTTTAGCCGTAATTCTTCTTTATTATCTCTATCCCGTTTTGGAGACTCCGTCCATTGCCTTTGAATCGTTCCATCGCCTATGATTAGTTTACTTGTCGTTGTTTGCTCTAGAAAATAACGGTCATGCGAAACAATAATAAGCGTTCCATTATACTGGGATAGCGTTTTTTCTAATTGTTCCCGGGAAGGTAAATCCAGATGGTTTGTTGGTTCATCGAGTATGAGCACATCTTTTTCTTCTAAAATATAAGCCATTAATTTGCATTTTACCCGTTCTCCCATGCTCATATTTTTTATTGGTTCCTTCCATTGAGAAGCCATAAAGCCTAAATGTTTCATCAGTGTTTGTACTTTTCCTCTTTCTTCAAATGTTTCTTTGAAAAACAGCTGTTCCGGTGTTTCCTCTAAAGGAAGATCGAATACTTCCTGTGTTAAATAACCGATAGTGGCTGTCGGTGAAATCCAAACTTCTCCATCGGCCTTTTCTTTTCCTAAAATAATATTTAACAAGGTTGTTTTCCCACTTCCATTAGATCCCATAATCGCAACCTTTTCCCCATGCTGAATCGTTACATTCACCTTTTTAAACAACAATTTAGCGTCAAACGCTTTCGATAAATCTTTGATTTCCAAAAAGCGTTTCCCCTTCTTTTTATTCGCTTCAATCGAAAAAGCTACCGTATACTCTTCGTCTAAACGTTCCACTTTATTTTTTTCCAGCTCTTTTTCTAACCGTTTTTGCTTTGATTTGACTTGAGCATCCATTCGTTTGGCCTTTGTGCGGTAATATTCTTTTGGGAATTCTTGTTTGGTTGATTGGGCATGCGCTTTCTGAGACCAAGAGGTGAGCTCCTTCATTTGTCCTTCCACTTGTTTAATCTTCTTCTGCTGTTTATCATACTCCCGCTGCTGGGATAATCTCTTTTGCTCGCGTGCCTCCATATAGCTCGTATAATTCCCTTTATATTCGATAAGCTGTTTATTTTCAAGTGACCAGATTTTTGTTGTAACTGTATCCAAGAAATAGCGGTCATGGGAAACGATTATAATGGTTCCTTTATATGCTGTTATTTGGTCGAGCAGCAGTGCCATACTTTGTTCATCTAAGTGATTGGTTGGTTCGTCTAATAGTAATAAATCAGCATCGTGGGCAAAGCCTTTAACAAGACGTGCTTTTAATTTTTCCCCGCCACTCATTACTCGGAAGTCCTTTGTCGGCACCTGCCATTTCTCTAATAGCTTCGATTCCCAAAAAGTTTCTTTCTGTAAGTCGTAGTTTTCAGTTTCCTGTTCGACCATTTTTACCAATAAGTCTTCCTTTACCCACTTGATATGTCCATCTGTAGGGACAATTTCTTTAATTATTAACTGCAGTAAAGTAGATTTTCCTGCACCATTTTTACCAATAATCCCAATAACTTCTCCTTGCTGTACACTTGCATTTATATTTGTAAAAATAGTAGTATCCAGCACTTCATATCCGATATTAACTAACTTTAAAAGTTCTTGCATTTTATCAAACCCTTTCAGAAGGGAGAAAAAAATCCTCCCAAATTTTCTCTGGAAGGATTAGCCGTACCTAATTATTTGCTCATTCACAACATACATAACCGATATACAAAAAGCGTGCATATCGACCAATCATTGTGCACATACCATTAGAGATATGCTTTGAAAAAGCGATTTATGGAAATGGGCAGACTAATCCTATTTTTTGTTCCATTTGAAATGTATTTCATTCAAATTTTGGAAAAATAAGATTAGTTCTTCATCGTTCACCCATCATCCCTTTCGTTATAAGTAACTGTAGTATAACATACTTGCTATTATGTATTCCACCCTCTTAAAAATAATTGGTAAATTTTCTCTTTATATTCCTATCTGTACAAGATCAAAATTGTTTAGTATTATTTTAATTATGTTTTGTTAGGTAATCTAACATGTTATACCAGAACTTTATAACTTTAGAAAAACGAAAAGGAGTTGTACGAATGAAAGAAAAGAAAAGGATGTCTAAATTAGTTTTATTCTTCGTAGTTATCTTAACTATGCTGAATATTATTTCTCCTATATCAAAAGCAGAAGCAAAGGAGAAAGTATATCAGATTGCAACAGATATTACATTTGCGCCATTTGAATTTCAGGATGTAAATGGGGACTTCGTCGGAATCGATATGGATTTAATGGCTGCTATTGCGAAAGATCAAGGTTTCAAATATGAAATGAAGCCACTTGGATTTAACGCAGCTGTTCAAGCACTTGAATCAAAACAAGTGGATGCTGTTATTGCCGGGATGAGCATTACAGATGAACGACAAATGAAATTCGATTTCTCGGAACCCTATTTTGATTCTGGTATCATTATGGCCGTCGACAGCGATAATGATAAAGTCTCCTCCTATAAAGACTTAAAAGGTCAAAAGGTTGCTGTTAAAACAGGAACAGAGGGGGCAAGCTTTGCAGAAAGCATCAAAGACAAATATGGTTTTTCCATCGTAACATTTGATGATTCTGCTAATATGTACGAAGAAGTAAGAACTGGAAATTCCGTAGCTGTATTTGATGATTATCCAGTATTAGCATATGGAATCAAGCAAGGAAATGGCCTTAAAATTGTGACAGATAAAGAAGCAGGAGCCTCTTATGGATTCGCTGTTTCTAAAGGACAAAATACAGAGCTTCTTGAAATGTTTAACACTGGATTAGCCAATTTAAAGGCATCTGGAGAATATCAAGAAATATTAGATAAATACTTAGAAACTGGATCAGATGAAGAAGCTAAGAGTGGCTTTTTTGGTTTATTAAAAGAGAGCTTCCCTAGCTTATTATCTGGTTTAAAAATGACACTTATCTTAACAGTCGTTTCTCTATTAATTGCAACTGTACTAGGAATTATCTTTGGACTATTACGTATTGCCAAAAGTAAAATTTTACGAACAATTGCTGGTATATACATCGATATTTTCCGAGGAACACCATTAATCGTTCAAGCATTCTTTATTTACTTCGGAATTCCAGCAGCTCTTGACTTCCGAATTACAGCTGTTGCTGCCGGTCTTATTACATTAAGTTTAAATGCTGGTGCTTACATGGCTGAAATTGTTCGCGGAGGCATTCAATCGGTTGATAAAGGACAGATGGAGGCTGCTCGCAGTCTAGGACTTCCTTATGGAAAAGCAATGAGAAAGGTAGTGCTTCCACAGGCTATCCAATTAATGATTCCAGCATTTATTAACCAATTTGTTATTACACTAAAAGATACGTCTATTCTTTCCATTATCGGTATTAACGAATTGACACAAAGCGGAAAAATTATTATTGCAAGAAACTTAGAATCATTCCAAATGTGGCTGATCGTCGGTATTATGTACTTTATCGTTATTATGATTCTAACAAAAGTATCAAATCGATTAGAAAGAAGGATTAAAAATGGCCAAGCTTAAAGTGACGAATCTGAAAAAATCATATGGTAATCTTGAAGTTTTAAAATCAATTGATTTACAGGTAACAGAGGGCGAAGTTGTTTGTTTAATTGGTCCTTCTGGCTCCGGAAAAAGTACCCTTCTTCGCTGCTTAAATATGTTAGAAGAAGTTACAAGTGGCGAAGTTGTTGTAAATGACTTTAAATTAACAGATAAGAAAAATGATATTAACAAAATCAGAGAAAATATCGGAATGGTGTTTCAGCATTTCAATCTTTTCCCGCATCTAACGGTTCTGGAAAATATCACTCTTGCTCCAGTTGATTTGAAAAAAGCAACACCACAGCAAGCGAAAGAAAAAGCCTTACAACTATTAGACCGTGTCGGCTTAAAGGATAAAGCTAATGAAAATCCTTCTAAATTATCTGGCGGTCAAAAGCAAAGGGTTGCCATTGCCCGCGCCCTTGCGATGAACCCTGATATTATGCTGTTCGATGAGCCAACAAGTGCACTTGATCCTGAAATGGTCGGAGAAGTATTAAACGTTATTAAGCAATTAGCTCAAGAAGGAATGACGATGGTAATTGTTACACATGAGATGGGCTTCGCTAGAGAAGTAGCAGACCGCGTAATCTTCATGGATAATGGCTATATCGTGGAAGAGGGTACACCACAAGAGATTTTTGGAAACCCACAAAATGAGCGTACAAAAGATTTCTTGAATAAAGTATTGTAAAGCTAATGGGGACAATTATTTGTCCCCATTTTTATTCCTTAAAATGCTTTTTCCCCCACTCTCCCATTAAATCAAGAATAGGAATAAAGCTAACTCCCTTTTCTGTTAAGGAATATTCCACTTTGGGAGGCACTTCTTTATAAACTTCTCTGTGCACCATTTGATCTGCTTCTAATTCTCTTAACTGCCTTGTTAAAATCCCTTTTGATATGCCAGGCAATAGTCTTTGCAATTCATTAAACCGTTTTGTCCCCTGACTTAAATGCCATAAGATAATAATTTTCCATCTTCCCGCCGTTAAATTTTGTGTATAAGTTACAGGACAAAAACCCTCCTCATCGATTGAGACAGATTCATTTTGAACAAAAAAACGTGCCATTTTCTCTCTCCTTCCCATGGTACTATTTATGTGACTATGTTATAAAAAAATAACTACTTTCATTTTTTTTACTATGAATATACTATATACCTATATTGGATATCCAACAACACATCTTGTTAAAGTCGTTGGGGTATAATGAAAGAAAAACATTAATTGGAGGGAATTTCAAATGAAACTATTAGTAACAGGTGCCACTGGTAAACTTGGATCTAAAATCGTAAATGTTTTATTAGCAAAAGTACCTGCTGATCAGCTTGCTGTCAGTGTACGCAATCCAGAAAAAGCAGAGGATTTACGCGCAAAAGGCGTAGATGTTCGCCATGGAGATTTCGATCAGCCAGAAACTTTGGCAGCAGCCTTTAAAGGAATCGATCGCCTATTAATTATTTCAGCAGATGGAGATACAGAAACTAGAATTCGCCAACACAATAATGCTGTCGATGCTGCTAAAAACGCTGGTGTTTCCTTTATCGCATATACAAGTATTGCGAATGCACAGGAAAGCACTAACTTCCTTGCTGAAGTTCATAAAGCAACAGAGATCGCTATTCAAAAAACAGGTATCCCTTATTCCTTCTTACGTAATAACTGGTACCTAGAAAATGAGCTTTCTACTATTCAAGGAGTTCAAGCTGGAGCACCGTGGGTTACCTCTGCTGGCAGCGGAAAGGTCGGCTGGGCTCTACAGCAGGACTATGCAGAAGCTGCAGCAGAAGTGCTAGCCGGTGAAGGACATGAAAATACGATTTATGAACTATCTGGCAAACCTTTATCACAAGAAGAGATCGCTGCCGCTGTTAGCCAAGTGATTGGAAAAGAAGTGCCTGTCCAACATGTAGATGACAGTAAATATGCAGAAATAATGACACAAGCTGGCATACCAGATTTTGTTGTTCCTATGCTTGTAGCAATTCAAAAGGATATTCGCGAAGGTACATTAGATATTGAAAGCAATGATTTTGAAAAACTACTTGGCCGTTCGGAAACACCTGTAGTGGATGGAGTTAGAAAGCTTATTTCTAATTCTTAATAAATAGAGAAGGGGACACAATAAACGACTGTGTCCCCTCTTTCATTTCATCAAATGCTGAATCTTCTCCTCTGTCCCTGTTCCATCAACAGGCGTATAAATGCTGCATCTTAAATCATTCGTGCCATGGACTTGTAAGGAGGTTAAATTATAAATCATTTTCCCCGCCTTCGAGTGGCGAAATTCAATTAACACCTCAGGAGCAGAACTTACTTCACTTTCATTCCACATTCTATTAAAGTCTGGATAGTTCTTTTTCATGTCTTCGATAAATTCTTGATACCACTCATCTGCCATATATTGTCCTAAATATGTTCGAAAGATGGAAATGAATCCTTTTACAAAGTCCTCCCAATTGACAGCTAATGCTCTTAGTTCTTTTCTGGAAAAAAGCAATTCAATGAGATTTCTCTTTTCCGATGGGATTTTTTCAAAGTCTAGGAATACTTGCTTGGCGGCTTCATTCCACCCAACGATAAAAGAACGGCGATCCGTTATAATAGTTGGACAGTAGCGAAGTTCCTTTAAAATTCTTTCTAAAGCTGGAGTCATCATCTCTTCTTCTGCCTCTTTAGGAAAAAAAGAATTTCCCTCCTCAAACGCTAAACCGTATACATATTTTCGTTCATCAGAATTTAATTGCAGCGCATCTGCTACTGCATCGAGAACAGAGATAGACACTTTAATATCTCTACCTTGCTCTAGCCAGGTATACCAGGTAGTGCTTACTCCCGCTAATTGTGCCACTTCCTCACGGCGGAGTCCTGCTGTTCTTCTTCTCGTTCCAGCTGGGAGTCCAACCATTTGCGGCTGTATCTTAGAGCGCTTTGTTTTCAAAAATTCCGAGAGGGCTTCTAGCCTTATATCTCTATTCATATCCATTCTCCTTTTTAAGCTAGTACTATTTATACTAGTATAAACTACAACTTGTAATAGGATAAGAAAAGGATACAATAAAGAAAAAAGGAATGGGGGAAAAATCGTGAAAAGAGTTGTTGTCACTGGAATGGGAATTATTTCACCGTTAGGAAATAACGTGGATGAATATTGGCAGAACCTCTTAAAAGGGGAATCAGGAATCCGTTCTATCGACCATTTAGATGTATCTAATTCCAAAACAAGAATAGCTGGAGTAGTAACTGACTTTCATCCAGATGAAAGATGGGGAGCAAAGGAAGCAAAAAAACTGGACCGATTTAGCCAGTTTGCTTTAGCTGCAGCAGAAGAAGCCTTAACAAATTCACAATTAGACTTAGATTTAATAGATAAAGAGCGAATGGGTGTTTATGTAGGATCAGGAATCGGCGGTTTGACCACCCTTATCGATAATGTAAATACATTAAATCAAAGAGGTCCTAATCGAGTCAGTCCTAACTTAGTACCGATGATGATTTCCAATGCAGCTGCAGCGCAAATTAGTATTAGATTCGGAGCTCAAGGTCCTTCCCTCTCTCCGGTAACAGCTTGTTCCATTGGAAATACATCGATTGGGGAAGCCTTTCATACCATTCGAAATGGTGATGCAGATGTGATGTTTGCAGGCGGATCGGAAGCTGCTATTACGAATCTTTCCTTAGCAAGCTTCGGGAATGCCAGAGCATTATCGACAAAAAATAACGAACCGGCTTCAGCAAGTAGACCTTTTGATAAAAATCGAGATGGATTCGTGATGAGTGAAGGGGCAGCTATTTTAGTAGTGGAAGACTTGGAACATGCTATAAAGCGTAATGCTCCCATTTTAGCTGAAATCATTGGATATGGCGCAAGCTCAGATGCCTATCATATGGTGGCTACCCATCCAGATGGAAGAGGAGCATATCTTGCTATGAAGCGGGCATTAACTAAAGCAAATATTTCTCCTTCTGATGTAGATGTGATTAGCGCACATGCAACTAGTACACCTGTCGGCGATCTCTCGGAAACATTAGCAATTAAGAAATTATTTGAAGAAGACGCCTATAAAATCCCTGTGACAGCTAATAAGTCCATGCTTGGTCATATGCTTGGTGCTGCTGGTGGAGCGGAAGCAATTGCTTTAGTACAGAGCTTGAGAGAAGGGATTATCCCGCCAACTACTAATTTGGAAACTCCAGACCCAGACTGTGATTTAGACTATGTTCCAGAAGGAGCAAGAAAAGCCGGAATATCCATTGGTCTCTCTAATTCCTTTGGCTTTGGCGGTCATAACTCAGCAATTTTGTTAAAGAAATATTAATAGAAAAGACTAGGAAAAAGGAATGAATCCATTTCCTAGTCTTTCTTAATAGATTAAGCAGCCAGCTTGTTTTTATCGGTGCTTTCTTTATCCAAAAAGGCAAAGTAAGGAATCAATAGTCCCACTAAAGATACAGTAGTAATTATTGCTCCAATTAAAACGTATAAAGGCCGGATCCCCCATAATTCACTTAATGCTCCGCCTGCTATTACGCCTAGCGGCATCATCGCTCGAATGATAAAGGATCGGACCGAAATAATTTTGCCCATTAAATGATTGGGAACGGTTTGCTGACAAATCGTAATATTATGTATGCTGAAAAATGCCATGGTGATGCCAGCAACGATTTCCGTTACGATGGCTGAAATGAGCGAACTTGTTATTCCTAAATTAATGTATGTCACTCCTCCTATTAATAGTGCCCCTAGCATCAAGCGTCTCCGTGATTGGATTTTGATTTTGCCAACAAGTAAGGTTCCAAACATATATCCTAAAGGAAAACCCGCCATAAAATAACCGTACATGGCATTATTTCCATTTAGCACTGTTTTAATATAGGGAATATTAATCACCATTGTGACCCCTACCCCAAATTGAACAAATGCTAAAAAAATCCCTAACCACACAATCGTTTTTTGTTGAAAAAAGTAGCGAACCCCCTCCATAAATTCCACTGCCCATGTTTTTCTTTCCACTTTCGCTTCTCTTACTTCCATAATACCCAGCAAAAGACATCCACTAAGCATCAGCGCCGTACAAATAAACAATAAAGTACTGCCAATTCCGATATATTCAATGACAATCCCTGCCACAACTGGCGCTGCGAACGTCATTAATCTGGCCATCCCTTCTACATAGGCATTAGCACTACTTAATTGCTCTTTCGAAACAAGATTAGGCAGTATGGCTTGATTAGCAGGAGAATAAATCGGAGTTATTAATCCAATGATGACTTGAACAATATAAACATGCCACGGTACTAATGTGTCTGTTACAAACCCAATGAGAGGAAAAAGAAATATCATGCCTCTACTCCAGAGAGCAAAAATCATCATCCATTTTCTACTCCAACGATCAAGGTATGGCCCAATAAAAAGCTGAAGGATGAGAGAAGGCAGAAAATATAATAGCCACATACTGCCTAACGCCCAAGATGAACCAGTAATTTCATAGATTAATAACGAGTTGCAAAAGGTCCCAAAGGCTCCTGCTAACTCCGATATCCCATTTCCAATCCACATAAACGTGAATGATTTATTGCGAAAAATATTCAAATGAACACCACTTTCTTTGGTTTGGTGAGTTGATTGGTGATTTGGCTTCTCATCTTGGATGCTTTGGCTGATATTTTCCCAGTTTGGCTGATTCTCTCCCCGCTTTGGCTGATATACCCTCCAGTTTGGCTGATATACCACCTCCTTTAGCTAACTCCTCTCCCTACTCTCCCTCCTTTCACTCTTTAATCTCCTTTAAATCGTTTATTGTTGAATGTATTGCTCTAATTCTTTTGCTAATGAGGTAATTGCACTCCTTTTTAATACATATTTTCCATCTTCTATTCCTACTAGCTGTGCTGATCTCAATATTTTTAAATGATGGTGAATCGTGGATTTTCCCATTTCTAATTTTTCTGTTATGTCTTGGAGCGTTCGACTTTGTTCAAATAATAGTTTTACCATTCTTAGCCGAACTTCATCGCCCAATGCCTTGTGCTTTAAAACTAGAAAGTTACTCGGCATATATTTATCGCTCGGCGAAATACTTTCATTGGAAACCGGGTAGTAATAGACTTTTGTCCCTTCTATATCTGCTGTAATATTCCACGGACGATAGATGTATTGAGGAATGAGTAATACTTTATGAACACTCGGCTCGGGTGTATATCGTATTCCTCCTGTAGCCCATTCTACAAATTCTTCTGGATTCATTTTCTGTCTCATTTTTTCCTTTATGGAGACATCTGTTTGTAAAATGGATGTGAGTTTTTCTCTATCTGGTTCTATAACTGCTTCATACCATCCACTCATCACGGTGATGAGATGCTGCTTTAATTGCTGAGAATCAACTTGGCAGATAAAAGAAATATAGGTTGGGAAAAAAGGGTTATCTTTTGTAGCTTCTTTTAACTGTTCTATCGCTTCTCTGCTTCTAGCGGCTGCTTGCTCTCTGATAGGTTGATGGCTTTCACTTATAAACGGAATACATTGATAGATTAATTCTCTCTCCGTTAGTTTATTTATATATTCAGTAAATACGTCCAGACTCGCAAAATCCTGTTGATGAAGTAATTGCAGTAATGCTTTCCATGTATTATTCGCTTCTACGTAGTCTAGTTGCGCTTGTAAATTCTGAGAAAGGTTTGTTCGGACATTTTTCCAATAACTCATCGGCTGATCTAATGAATCTAGTAAACGTTCATTGGTAATCGCAGCGATCCCCAATGCACACTCCCATAATAAAGAATAATTCATTTCAACTTGATATGTTTCTTGTTTCCGACCTGTTGTACTAAATACTTTCATTAGCAAAACACCTCCATCTATTTTCTTTTATTCTAAATCATTCGAATTATACATTCAATATTTTTAGAATACCTCATTCAAAAAAACTCGACCTATTGGTTAAGGTCGAGTTTTCGATAAATGACATTTACTCTTTTTCTAAATGGCTTTGAATACGAAATAAAGATTTATTTTTATATATAATCATACTGACCAATGCTAGGAGAACACCTGAGAAAAGGAAGACTATCCTTACCCCTAATAAGTCTGCCAGTAACCCCATCAATAAGGAGCCTATCCCGAAAATCCCTGTACCAATTGCTCCAAGAGAAGTGTACACGGTTGATAGCTGTTCTTTGGGGACGCTGGTTTGAATAACAGTTTGCTGCGGTATACTTTTTATTTGTGTAACAATACCAACACCGAATGATATACCTAATGCAAGGATAGGAATGCTGTTTAAACTAAATAAAATCGTTAGTAGAAAGCTTATAAAAGAGCCTGCTGCTAAAAATGCTCCTAATTTTCTTTCCACAAAAGAAGAATAGTTCATGCAATAGAGACTTCCCAAAATTAATCCTAAAAAGAATGTTCCATTCATAAAGCCCCACCACTGTTGGTCCACCTTTAAAGCATCCTGAATAAACACGTATAAAACAGCTGCAATCCATACCGTTCCAGCGAGACTTTCTAAAGATTCCACTAAAGCCATTTTTCTTAACACAAGCGTATGAAACAGTGTTTTCCAGCCCGCTTTTATTTGTTCTAGTTTCCCCGCTGACTCTATTGTTTTCCCATCTACGTTTTCTAAAAGGCATAATAAACAACTTGAGACAAAAAATAAACAGCAAACAAACCAAATAAGATTCTGTGGACTTAAAAAAAGAAGAAACAAGCTTCCTACAAACCACATTCCGGCCTGAATCAGCTGTGTCACTGTTTCTACCATCCCATTTGCTTTCATTAATTTTTCCGGTCTAACATAATATGGAATTAAAGTTCTTGTGATTGGATTGGCACAGCCATCAAGAAATGCGATAAGACTTATAATCATAAAGATGATAAAGTAATTCGCTTCTGTTATTCCTGGTAAGATAAACCCTAGTAGTAAGAGCAATCCGGTCTTTCCCATTTGGGATCCAGCTAATAACCGATTCAATCGAATTTTTCTCACGAAAAGTGGTGTTAAAATACTTGATATAAACATACTAGTTGTAATCGTAAACGGCACAAATGATGCCGCTGTTGCTGATTCCTTTACGGTATAGATCAAATTAATAATACTCACCATATAGAGGACATCCCCTATATTGGCAAAAGACTGCCCATTCAATAATAATGTAAAGTTCTTATTTAATTTCATGCTTTATCCCCCGCTAATTAAAAAATAATTAAGTTATTCATTAATAACGGAGATTATTAAATTGGACAGTTCATTCTGATACATACTCCTTCTAAGTAGATAAGCCAGGGGGATAAGGCATATTCTAAGATTTTGTTACACTCATCTTATCATAAAGGAGTAACTTCTTGCTTCTGTTTTTAAAGGAAATAAGCTTTTTGATTAAACAAACGTTTGATTCTACTAATAAGCCACCGTTTCTTCTTATCAAATCGTCCATTTAATTAATAATCCAGCATGTGCTAGACCACCGCCGAATCCATATAATAATACATGATCCCCTTGCTTTAATTTCCCTTCTTTCACTCCGATATCCAATGACAATGGGATCGTACCAGAAGAGGTATTTCCGTAGTTAACTAAACTATATAAAGTTTGTTCGATTGGAAAATTACTTTTCTCGCAAATTGATTCTAGCATTCTTAAATTCGCACTATGGGGGACAAACCAATCTATCTCATTTAAAGTCCTATTTCCTCTTTCAGCAACAATTTTCATCCCATTAGTAACTGTTTTAACAGCCCATTTATAGACTTCTCTCCCATTTTGAACAATACAGCCATTTCCCTGTAAGTCAACACCATTCATTTGAGTAGCTAGACTGGTGCAATATAAATGCTGTCCCCCTTCTCCTTCTGATCCGATATGAGAAGAAAGAAAGCTTGGTTTTGTTTCATCATACTCTACCATTACTGCCCCTGCTCCATCTCCAAAAAGAATACATGTTGTACGATCAGTGAAGTCTGTAATTTTAGATAATGTTTCCGCCCCTACAACCAAAACTTTCTTATTTAGTCCTGATGTAACCAGTCCATTTGCTACATATAATCCATAAGTAAATCCTGCACAGGCTGCATTTAAATCCATTGCTCCTGTATTCTTTATTCCTAGCTTAGCCTGCAGGCTGGAAGCCACACTCGGTGTTTTATATTCAGGAGTCATCGTACAAACAATGATTAAATCAACATCATCAACTGTTTTATCGTATCGTTCCATTAAATCAAGGACTGCTTTATAGCTAAGATCGCTTGTAAATTCCTGCTCATCCGCAATTCTTCTTTCCTTAATACCTGTTCGCTTTACAATCCACTCATCATTTGTTTCCACCATTTTTTCTAAATCATTATTTGTTAAAATACGTTCGGGAACGTATGAACCAATCGCTGTAATACGTGCTTTGGAAATTGACATTCACATCACCTCATTATTCATTTACTTTTATTTTAACACCAATTACTATTACCTGGTACTAATTTTATGCAATTTTATTCTCTACTTTAAAAATATTCGCTCATCTCTCTTTAGAATATGTTTTTTTCGTTGTATTTGCTTTACCTATTTTCACCACAAAAAATCCTCACCTTTTTACAAGGTAAGGATTCTTCTACTTCATTAAGCTAGCCTATTATTTACTTCTTACTTGATATATCAATCCAAACGGCAACAATTAAAATAAGTCCTTTTACTATATATTGCCAAAAGGTTTGGATATTCATCATACTCATTCCATTGTCGATACTAGCCATTATTAAAGCACCAATTAGTGCTCCAACAATTTTTCCTTTTCCACCTATCAGACTAGTTCCACCGATAACACATGCAGCAATCGCATCAAGCTCATACATATTCCCCGCACTTACGGTTGCTGCATTTAATCTACTTGTTAACAGAACACCCGCCACACCAGCGAGCCCTCCCATCGTAATAAACACCCACAGCGTATTCCATTTTATATTAATCCCTGACAATGCCGCTGCCTCTTGGTTTCCCCCAATTGCATAGACATATCGGCCGAATGGTGTTTTATTTGAAATAAAGATAAAGATTGCAGCTATTGCTAAAACGATTAAGATTGGAATTGGAATACCTAAATACCGATTCAACATATAGGTTGCTAGCAGGATAAAAAAGGAATAGGCTACAGTCTTACCATAGTCTATCTTAGCAGCAGGGATCATTAAGCCCATATTTTTTCGTTTTGTACGATGTTTGGTCGTCCAAAGGAATAACAAAGCGATACTAACTAATGCAAGAATATATCCAGGAATGTATGGAAAATAACTAGTTCCAATTTTTTTAAAACTATCACTCATTGGTGCGACTGTTTGTCCCTTACTTATACCAATGAGTATACCTCGGAAGATAAGCATTCCTCCTAGTGTAACAATAAAGGCAGGAACAGCTCGGTAAGCAACCCACCATCCTTGCCATAATCCTAAAAGCGCTCCCACGACTACTGCACAAAGGACTACTAAAAGAGTATTCCAATCATACCAGACTTGCAAAATTGCCGCGATTCCTCCTGTTAATCCTACTAATGCTCCAACTGATAGATCAATATGACCTGCAACAATTATTAGCGTCATCCCAATAGCAAGGACGGAAATAACGGACATTTGCGTAAATAAGTTAGAGATATTTCGGGAAGAAAGAAATTCACCTCCAGTGAAAAAACCAAATATTAATGCAATCAATAGTAGAGCGATAATAAGTGTGTAAGATTGCATATCAACTTTAAAGCTTATTTCTCTTTTCTTGCTCTCTTCAACTGTTTGATGTTGAATATTCATTTTTCTTCCCTCCTGTGGCGCATGTCATAATTTTTTCTTGGGTAGCTTCTTCACGTAAAAATTCGCCAGAAATTTCACCCTCAGCCATAACTAGCACTCTATCTGACATTCCTAATACTTCAGGCAGTTCAGATGAAATAATAACAATTCCGACCCCCTGTTGGACAAGTTCATTAATAATCTTATAGATTTCATATTTCGCTCCAACGTCAATTCCTCTTGTCGGTTCATCAAGAACTAATATTTTCGGGTTATTTAACAGCCACTTACTTAGAACTACTTTTTGTTGGTTTCCACCACTTAGTTGTCCAACTCTTGCTTCTAAGCTCGGTGCTTTTAACTTCATTTTTTCCGTTATATCTGTTGCACTTTTCACTTCTAATGCCTGATCAATAACATTTAGCTTAACAACTTTATTTAACGCCGCTAACGTCGTATTTTTTGTTATATCCATTCCTAACACAAGACCGTAGCGCTTACGATCCTCTGAAACATACGCTAATCCTTCTTTAATTGCATCAGCAGGTTTTTGGATATTTGTTTCTTTTCCATCTATGATGACCTTTCCTTCTTTTTTTCCTTTGAATCCACCGAAGAGACTAATAAATAATTCTGATCGTCCGGCTCCCATTAATCCTGAAAATCCTAAGATTTCTCCCTTTTTAAGTAAAAAGGAAACTTGATTAATGATTTTATTTCCTTGCTCATCATAGACAGTATAGTCTTTCACTTCTAAAATATTTTCTTTACTAATAGCATGCTCCTCATATGGGAACAGTTCTGTTAATTCTCTTCCAACCATCTTTGTGACTATTTTATCCTCTGATAATTCCTCAATGGAATTAGTGCTTATCGTCTGGCCATCTCTTAATATGGTGACCGAATCAGCAAGTGACATAACTTCTCCTAATTTATGAGAAATATAGATGCAGGTAACTCCTTGTGAACGTAGATCTTGCAATAAATTGATTAAGATTTCTACATCACTTTCTGTTAAAGCAGCAGTTGGTTCATCCAAAATGAGTATGCTTGTTTTTTTCGTTAAAGCTTTTGCTATTTCTACCAGTTGCTGTTTCCCGACTGTTAAATCGGCAACTTTTGTTTGCGGATCAATATTTAACCCAATATGATCGAGCCACTTTTGGGCCTCTACATAAATTTCATTCCAATTGATTATTCTTTTTCTCATTAACTCATGACCAAGAAAAAGATTCTCGGCTACTGACATTTCCCCTACAAGCGCAAGCTCTTGATAGATAATACCAATTCCTGCCTCCTGCGATTCTTTAATAGATTTAAACTGAACTGTTTGACCATTAATGATGATGTCACCTTCATAGGTTCCATGTGGATAAACGCCACTTAAGATTTTCATTAATGTTGATTTCCCCGCACCATTTTCTCCGCAAAGGGCATGAATCTCCCCCCTCTTTACGGAAAAAGTAACATTATCTAAAGCCTTAACACCCGGAAATTCTTTCACAATCCCTTTCATTTGAAGCGCATATGTGTCCATTATTCATTCACCACCTATTAGTCAGGGAAAGCATTAGCTGCTCCCCCTTTAATTAAATATTTTGAGACTTACGGACGTTCTGGTCGTTCATTTTCTGGAACATTTTTATAGATATCATCATATGAATGGAATCCATCTTTAACTACAGTGTCAACAATGTTCTCTTTACCTACTTTAATTGGATCCAATTTTATAAATGGCACATCTATCTTTCCATTATTAACAGTTGAATCAGATGACACTTTTTCTCCTTTTCCTAGTTGAACAGCTACTTCAGCGCTCTTTGTTGCAATTGCCTTAATTGGTTTATAAACGGTCATTGTTTGAACACCTTCTGCAATACGCTGCACTCCTGCTAAGTCTGCATCTTGGCCAGAGATAACTACTTTTCCAGCTAAATCCTGTGCTTCTAGTGCTTGAATTGCTCCCCCGGCAGTACTATCATTAGATGCCACTACTGCATCAATATCATTCTTATTGGCAGTTAAAGCGTTCTCCATAATTTTCAATGCTTCATTTGCATCCCAATCTTTTGCCCATTGATCACCGACAATTTCAATATTACCTTTATCAACTAGCGGCTGAATAATATTCATCTGTCCTTCTCTAAACATCTTGGCATTATTATCAGTTGGTGATCCTCCCATTAAGAAATACTTTCCTGAAGGTACTTTTTCAACAAGATACTCTGCTTGCATTTCCCCAACCCGTACATTATCGAATGAAACGTAGGCGTCAATATCCGTTCCATTAATTAATCGGTCATATGCTAACACAGGAATCCCTTCGGCTTTAGCTTGATCGACTACTGTTGACAGGGCATCTGAATTGATAGCAATAATAACTAGTGCATCGATACCTTGTGAAAGCATATTTTGTATTTGAGATAATTGTTTTACCTCATCACCATTTGCTGATTGTACTAACACATTTGCTCCTAGCTCTTCTGCTTTTTCAACAAAAAAATCACGATCATGTTGCCACCGCTCTAAGGTTAAATCAGAGACAGAAAGACCAATTGTGACCTTATTTTTTTCTGTTCCTCCTCCGTCCTTATTTCCTTTCTCATTTGCTGGTGTACCATTTGCATCCTGTCCACATGCAGCCATGATGAACATTAGAGATAGAATAAGTACAAACGAAAGTAAACCCTTACATTTTTTCATGAAAATATCCCCCTAATTTTAAGATAATCGATAAGATTGGATTGATTGCTTTGGTCTATTAGTAGACATAAGTTGATTACCGAATATAAAGCCGACTTTCCGTATTCTAAAACATATAGTTGAGTAGAAATGACTTCGTCTCTTCCCTCCTCTAAACCATTTATAAAACGCTTTCACAAAAAGGATATATTTTTTTATAACTATTGGAAATAGAATATTTTTGATAATCCTTTAATATTTTTTGAATTTCCTATTTTCTTCTTCATAAAAAAAACTTCCATCAGTTGAAGTATTACTGCTATATTAAAAGTGGAATAAATAAAAAAACACTCATCATGGATGAATGCTTTTTTGCATAGTGTTTCACTACAATTCTTTTGCTGTTAACCTTCCCCCCATTTTACTCATCCCGATACTGAGTAGGATTAACCCCTGTTACTTTTTTAAATACGGAGCTAAAGTAATACGCATCTCTATACCCTATTTGTGCGGCAATTTCTTTAATACGTAAATCTGTATTCTTGAGCAGTTCTTTCCCCTTTCGGATACGTATATTTGTTAAATATTCACTGAAATGTTGGGAAGTGATTTCTCGAAATAATATGCTTAAATAGCTAGGACTTATATTAAATTCACGGGATAGGCTGGTTAGGGAAATATTCTCGGCAAAGTTTTCATTCATGTACTCCTTCATTTCCATAATAAGCCTTTCTGTTCGATTACCACGTTTTGATTCGATGAAGGAATGAATAGCGGAATAAAAGGAATATAAGCAATCCTCTATTTCTTTATAAGTAAAATTATTCTCTTGATTAAAGATGGGTAGTCCCGTTTCTCCGAATATTTCGTTCACATCGTACCCTTGTTCATTTATTGTCTTACAGGACATAAATACGATATTATTAATGGCTGTTGCCACTGCTTCATATGGAATACTTTCATTCTTAAGTTCTGCAAGCAATTCCGCTACGTCCTTTTTTACTTCTTCAAAGTCACCTGATTTTAAATCCTGATAAATTTTATGATTTACTATTTTATGTAATTGCTTGCTGTAATAAGTATGGTTGCTGATAATATTATGATAGAAATACACATCACCAGAACCGTGAATTCGACTTAATGCAGCTGCAGAACAAGCTTCTTCATAGGATAAATGTAAATCAAGTAATTGATTATACCTATCGCCTATACCAATTGTTAAAGAGATGCCTCTTTCCTGATATTCTTTCTGAATAAACTTGCTTAGTTGATGTCTAATGCGCTCGATATCTTCGAATACAATTAACACAATTTGATCCATTTTATAATTTAAGATATATCCCTTTTCTATCTGACCACGTTCAGAAAACTGCCCCCATTTCTTTTCTAGCAGATGAGAAAGTCGCTTATAGATGGATACATTAAATAAATACTTTTCATTTTCCTCCATTTCACTTCGAGCTGTTTGGAGTTGTTCAATATTTAGCACGGCTACAAAAAAGGGGGTATCCTTAAGATGTTCCATTTCCACATATTTCAAATCAGTCTCTAGATCTCCCACAAAACTATTGGTCAGGAGATTCTGGATTAGTTTTTCTCGTAAAGAATGCTTATTTTCTTGCAATTGCCTTTTCATTTTTTCTACATTTTCTTGTTCTCCCTTATCCCGAATCAAATCATTCTTTACATTTAATACGAGTTTTAATAGATTCTTAGATTGAAAAGGCTTTAGCATATAATCACAAACCTTTAAAGTAATCGACTTTCTTGCAAAGTCAAAGTCTGCATGACCTGAAATAATGATTACTTTTATTTCTGGATAAAACTCTTTCACATGTTTTGTTAATTGAATGCCATCCATTTCTGGCATTTTGATGTCGGTAATCAGAATATCAATACGGTTTTCAGCTAAAATTGTTACTGCTTCTGAACCATTTTCCGCTTCAAATACTTGTTGGAAACCATGACTTAACCAATTCGTATTATTGATTATTTTGTGACGAATCATATCTTCATCTTCTACAACCAATAAATTAAACATAGGATTCCTCCTCATATTTTTACAATAGGTAAAATGATTGTTACAGATGTTCCCGCATCTGGTTTACTTTTAAAATAAATTCCATACTCCATTCCATAGGTTAATTTTATTCGCTCATTCACATTTCGAATGCCAAAATATTCATTTTCATCCTCTATTTTCTCTATTCCTGTTAGAACATTATTAATGTGATTTACCTTTTCAACTGACATTCCCACCCCATTATCCCTGACTTCTAGAACCACTACTCCCTCCTTTTCTTTTCCTTTAATTTCAATTAGCCCCTTCGCTTTCATCCGTCTTACTCCATGATAAATCGCATTCTCTACCAATGGCTGCAAAATAAGCTTGACCGTTTCATAATTTAATATCTCTTCGTCTACTTCTACTTTCGTATCAAATTTATTAAAAAAGCGAAACTTTTGAATCGTAAAATAGTTACGAATATGTTCGATTTCCGCACCAATAAGAATGACATCCTTTCCATGACTTAACGATGTTCGAAAAAACATGCCAAGTGCTTCTATTAAATCAAGCGCTTCTTCAATCCGCTCTTGCTCTAACAATCCAATAATCGAGTCTAATGTATTATAAACAAAATGAGGTTTTATTAATTCTTGTAGTGCTTTCATCTCTATTTTGCGGATTTTCACTTGATCATCCATCGTTTTTTGAACAAGCCATTGAATTCGATTCATTAATTCATTAAAACTATTTGCTAGTTGCCCCATTTCATCGTTCGTTTTGACTTGTGCTCGAATGGCTAAATTATTATCTGCAAACCGTTTAATTGTTCTGCGCAAATCACGAATTGGATTTGTTAAAATATTCGTTAAATAAACACTTATTAGCACAACGAGCAGAAGACTGCCCACAGCAATTATAAGGGTTATCTGCCGGATTTTATTTATGTCTTCATTAAGTTCATCTGCATAAGTGACCCCAATAATATTCCAACCTGTAATCTCAGATTGTTTAAAGTTAACAAGATAATGCTTTCCCTTTACAGCTTCTTCAAATGATCCTTTATCTGAATTTAACAATCTATCATTGTTCATTAGTTCCTTTATAAACATAGGATGACTAGTATCTTCCGGGAAAAACTCTTCCTCCCCTGTTCTATCTGTAAAATAGACATACCCTTTCTCTCCTAATTTGATATCGTTTACAATTCGATTCAATAGATTTACATCAATATCAATAATTAAATAAGCTGGTTCACTTAAACTAGGAGATAAAATTTTCTTTCCAATAGAAAAAACATTACGATTAAACATATCCATATAAGGTGACTTTACTGCAAATTGCGCTTCATCTATTTTTCGCATATTCGTAAAAAAAGGGTCATTCATATCGCTCCAATATACACCTTGAGCGCTTATTGTCTCTCCTGTATGAGAAATGATTCTTATATCCACCAAATCGGATTTCATATTCCTAATTAGTTCTATCGTTTCCCATAAACGAACAGTATATTTCTGTATCCCATCTATATCTCCTGCTTCATTCAGCCTTAAGTACTGAATTGTGTAATAATCATCATAGATTTCTAGAATATTCTCGATATCTAAAATGTATGTTTCTATATTTTTATCCACACGTTCAATTACTTCATTGGTATAAACATTGATACTATTTTGGAGATCATTAATGTAATATTGATAGGAAAGATAACCAAGAATTAATAACGGGATAAGACTAAGTGCCAAGAAGCAGACAATCATTTTTGTTCGGATACTATAACGATCGATCCATTTCAGCCATTTCCTCATTTATTTTATCTCCCACGGCTTTTTTCTTTTTAACAAATCTTCATAATTATCTACATTGCCATATTCCAATCCCGTATATATCATAGTTTCTTTTACTTCGTCCCCATTAATTAATTTATACATATTCTCAACACTAAGACGTCCCATCCCTTTAAAATCTTGTCCAACTAGCGCGTCTGCTAATCCTTTATCGGCAGCAAATACTATTGGATAAAATGTATCAACAATCACAGCTATACCGCCATTTTCTTTCCACCTTTTATATGAAATCATCCCTTCAGGAGGAGAAAATAACGGCCATGCTCCAGCACTAAAAAACAAGTCAAAATGAGGATTCTTTTTCACATAATTCTCTAGAAGCTCTGAAGCGCGATTTATGTCATCATAGGATTCTACCATATCGACAAACTCTAAATCTAATTCTTCCGTTGCATCTTTAAATCCTTCGATTCTCTCTTGCATATTGACACTTTCCTTCACCCCAGTCATAATCAAAACTCTGAGATGACGCTGATGCAAATTTTTTTCTTTTACTATTTTCACCAAAGATTTTCCACTTTCTTGTCCAAGTTCATAATTATTCGTTCCAACATAAAATGCCCGATTGCTTGCCGGTGCATCTGAATCAAAAGTAGCCACCTTTATCCCTTGTGATACTGCTTTATTGATAAGCGGAGTCATTTTCTTTGTATCCAAGACACTGATAACAATGCCATCTACCTTTCTTTCGATTAAACTCTCCACTATTTTTTCTTGCTCCTGACTATCTACTACCATCGGGGCTAATCATTCCATTTTCACCCCTAACTGAGAGCTTACTCGTTCTGCTTCTTCCTTTGCTTCTATGAAAACTGGATTATCAAGAGACTTTGTAACAAAAGAAATTATCTTTTCCTTATCTTGATTAGACAATGGCTCTTTATAGATCGCTTGTTCATGGGAGTTACTTTTGATACGAATGCTAGTTGCCTGTTTATTTTCACATGCACTAACGAATATAAGCAGAATTACTAACAAGATATAGCCTTTGTTTTTCATACTTTCTTCCCCTAACCTACTCATTGATTGGTCTAGCTCATATAAAATTAAAGAAAGGTTACTCCATATGCAACCTAAATGAAACCGCTACCAAAATTATAGTTAGTAAATAAAAAAGAAGACACAAATTTAGTTGGATGAAAATGAATTGATTTTACGAAATTTGATACAGATGACGAAATACATAATTGTTAACAATATTTTCTATTTATTATGAGGTTTTTGTCAATATTAAAGTCACCAATTCTTCTGAATTGGTGACTTTAATATTAGGATAAGAACTCAATCGATAAGAGATAAAGGTCTATTTTTTTTCGAATTGCTTTTCCCTTAGGAATTAAAATCATAAATCTTCCCTTTAATCAAATACCCAGTGCTTTCCGCCATATTGGTTATATGGTCAGCTGTTCTTTCCAAATAACGGTTGATAAATAATAATTGAACTAGCTGATTGGTTTCTTCGGGATGTTCACTTAAATAGGCTGTCAATTTTTTATAGGTTTCTAAATAATAATCATCCACTTTATCTTCTAACTTACTTACTTCCTTTGCAAGCACAATATCTTCCTCTATAAAGGATTTTACTGCTTTTTGCAGCATTTCAATTGATAGTTCCTTCATTTTCTCTAAATGGGTTAAATCCAGAAGCGAAGTTGCTTTTCCTATCTTAATAGTTGCTTTAGCGATGTTTACGGCAAAATCAGCTACACGCTCAATTTCGGAGGAAATTTTGATCACACCAATTACAACACGTAAATCTCTTGCAACTGGCTGTTCCTTCGCCATTAGCCAAATCGCAAAATGATTAATTTCAGATTCTAAATTATCAATGTCATTATCCTCTTCCATTACATTTAAAGCAATTTCAACATCTTGCGCCTTTAACGCATCAAAAGCTTCTTCTAACTGAGTAATGGACATTTCGCCCATTTCACTGATTTTTTCTTTTAACTCTCCTAGCTTCTTCTCAAAGTTTTCTCGAATGACCATTAGTTCCTCCTATTATCCAAATCGACCTGTTACATAATCTTCTGTGCGCTGATCTCTTGGTGTAGAAAAAATCTTATTCGTTTCATCATATTCTACAACTTCACCATTTAAGAAAAAGGCTGTTTTGTCGGAAATCCTTGCTGCTTGCTGCATATTGTGTGTAACAATAACAATTGTATAATCTTTTTTCATTTTTGTAATCAGCTCTTCTACCTTCAATGTAGAAATTGGATCTAAAGCAGAAGTAGGCTCATCCATTAAAATAACATCTGGCTTCATAGCAATGGCACGAGCTATACATACACGCTGCTGCTGTCCACCCGATAAGCCAAGTGCAGATGTCTTTAACCGGTCTTTTACTTCGTCCCAAATCGCTGCCCCACGCAAACTCTCTTCGACAATTTTATTTAATTCTTTTTTATTTTTAATACCTTGCATTCTTGGACCATAAGCCACATTGTCATAAATACTCATCGGGAACAAATTCGGCTTTTGAAAAACCATCCCGACTCTTGTACGAAGCTTAATAACATCATTGGAAGAATAGATATTTTCGCCATCAATAATAATATCCCCTGCAATTTTTACGCCATCGATTAAATCATTCATTCGATTCAATGTTCTTAGGAAAGTTGATTTCCCACAGCCAGAAGGTCCAATTAAAGCTGTTACTTTCTTTTCTTCAATATCCAGAGTTACTCCAAACAAAGCCTGTTTTTCACCGTAAAATAAATTTAGGTCACTTACACTAATTTTTGATGCACCCGTTGTATCTTCTTGACCAACCTTTAAGAATGCTTTCCCTGTTTTCTTTTGACTTTTTTCTATTACTGTTGTAGTCATAAACATACCCCTTTAAAAATTAGTAGTCTGCTTTGTTTAGCTTTTTCGATATAAATGTTGCGATAAGGTTTATAGCAAGAATAATGACGATTAGCACAATACCAACTGCTGCGGCTAATTCAATATCTCCAGACTCTTGTGTTACTAAGAAGGAATGAACCGTTAGCGTACGAGCGGAGGACAACAGGCCCTCTGGCATGGCAGCAACTGTTCCTGCCGTTAAGAAAATAGCTGCTGACTCCCCAACTATTCTTCCGATAGATAAGATAATTCCTGATAAAATCCCTGGCATCGCACTTGGTAAAATAACTTTATACAATGTTTGCAATCTTGTTGTGCCAAGGGCTAATGACCCTTCACGATAAGTAGGCGGAACTGTCTTTAAAGATTCCTCAGTTGTTCGGATAATAACTGGCAGTACGATAATCGTTAATGTCAAAGAGGCCGCTAAAATAGACATTCCTAATTTCAAGGTGGTTACAAAGAATACTGCCCCAAATAAACCATAAATAATCGAGGGAATACCTGTTAAACTTTCTGTTGCAAAGCGAATTATTTTTACCAATCGGCCTTGTTTCGCATACTCTTGTAAATAAACGGCTGCTAATATTCCTATTGGTGTGGCAATCAGCAAGGAAATGACAATCGTGTAAATCGTTGTAACAATCATCGGCCAAATTCCACCGCCGCCACTTGGAGAATAGTCGCCAAAAATAAAATCGAAGCTGATTAAGTGCGCTCCTTTATAAAAGATATATCCAACAATCATAACAAGGACAGCAACAGACAAGAAAGCAGAAAGCCAAAGAAGTCCGCGTAACAAGTTATCTTTCATTTGTCTCATCTTATTTGCCACCCTTCGCACTAATTTTCGCTAAAACAAAATTCAAAATTAATATAAACGAGAACAATACAATCCCAGTTGCAAATAACATTTCTTGATGCGTCCCCGCTGCATAGCCCATTTCCAATGCAATGTTTGTTGTCAGTGGGCGTATACTATCTGTTAAGCTTGCTGGCACAATCAAACTGTTACCAGCAACGAGAATAACCGCCATTGTCTCACCGATCGCTCGACCTAAGCCCAATACAATGGCTGTCATAATACCTGACTTCGCTGCGGGGACAACAACCTTAAAGATCGTTCCAATTTCTGATACACCAAGCGCAAGGGATCCTTCCCGGTATGTTCTTGGCACAGCGCGAATCGCTGTCTCCGCGACTGTTACAATCGTTGGCAGCATCATAATTGCTAATACTAAAATAACCGCTAATAAACTTTGTCCCTTTACTAACCCTAATGTATTTTGTAAAAAAGGTACGATAATTGCTAGGCCAAAAACACCATATAAAACTGATGGAATACCAGCTAAAAGCTGAATGGCTGGTGAAACAATTTTAGCTATTGGCTTTGATGCTATTTCCGCCAAGAAGATGGCTGTGAATAATCCGATGGGAACTCCAATAATAAGTGCTCCTATGGTTGCATACAGAGATGCGACAATCATGGGCCATATCCCGAATTTTCCTTCACTAGGCACCCAGTCGACTCCAAAAAGAAAATCAAAAAAACTAAATCCTTCTGCAATAAAAGGGTGGGCCCCTTTATAGAAAACAAACCCAATAATTAATACTAAGCTGATTACGGAAAGAAGGGCACAAAACAAGAAAACCCTTGCCGAAACCTTCTCAAACATATATTTCCTCTTATTTGCTTTGCCCATTGCTGAGGCTTGCTTTTCGGTTGTTTGAATAGACACTCTATTTTCCTCCAAGATTACTTCTAAAGATTTTGGTATTACTTAATAGGAATTGCTCCTGCCTCTGCTGCAATTTTTTGCCCTTCATCACTTAGAATAAAATCGATGAACTTCTGCCCATTTGCAGTTAAACTCCCATCTTTATAGACAAACAAAAATGGCCGTGCTAACTTATATTTTTGCTCTAATACATTTTCAGCAGTAGCAGCAACGCCATCAATGTCGATAGTCGAGATAGCATCGTCAATATATTCAAAAGAAATGAAGCCAACAGCATGTTTATTATTTGCAACTGTTGTTTTAATATTTCCATTTCCACTGGCAATGATAGAGTTTCTAATTAATTCACCTGAGCTATAGCCTACAATTTCTTGGAATGCATCACGTGAACCAGAGCCATCCTCACGGGAAACAACCACAATCTCCATATCATCGCCGCCAAGCTGACTCCAGTTTGTCACTTTCCCTGTGAATATTTGCTTTACTTGTTCTAATGACAATTCTTTCACTTTATTGCTAGGATGTGTTACAACTACTATTCCATCATAAGCAATAACTACTTCTTTTAATTTTCCTTTTTCTTCATCTTTTAAATCTCGTGAAGACATTCCAATTTCAGAAACGCCACTCATCGCATTTGTAATTCCTGCGGAAGATCCAATTTGATTTATTTCAATTTTAGTTTGATCGTGTTCATGATATTTTGCTGCTAATTTCTCAGCAAGTGGTCCAACGGAAGTAGATCCTGAAATCGATATTGGATTACTGTCATTTGTTGATAGTTCGGTTTCTTCATTACTTGAACATGCTGATAATAAAAGGAGTATAGACAGTAACGAGAGTACTATTTTTAGTTTTTTTATAATGACCATGATTTACCTCCAAAAAGAATAGCAACTATTTATGTCATTTCTTGTCTAATAGTATGATAAATCTCCAGTGTAAATATTCTATTGACTGAATGTAAAGGTTTTGTAAATAACGTTAAAAGCAATCTATCTAATGTTATTTTTTGTAAAAATAAATTACTAGAAGCGGAAAATGACGAAAAATACATTCCCAAAAAAGATGAGGCTGGGACATAACTAGCTTCAAATAATGAGAAAGAGGGTGGGACATAAGTATTTCAATCAAATATAAACCCGAACAATTATTTATATACACTAAAAAAAATTCGTATAATTGTTCGGGGTTTAATTAATTTTAAGAAAGAAGGTTTGTGGTGATCACCCGCAGCCTGAATACACTTCGCTTTCCATGGGGCGAGCGCCAAGCCTCCTCGTGCCTGCGGGGTCTTGGACTTTCTCGCAGCTCCCATAGGAGTCTACGTGTATTCAGGCTGCTCCGTTTTTCCTAGTAATTTTAGTTTACTTAAAAACTAAATAATCTTTAAAAACGGAGTGAAATGAAACGAATTGGGTTCACCACTAAAATTAGAGATTGTTCGTCTTTATCCATAATATATTTTGTTTTATCCCAGCCACTTTCTTTATTTTTAGGTATAAATTCTTCTATTACCTTAGAAGTCTGGCAGTGAATTTTCTTAAATTCACTGCCATTAATGCGAGATCCATTTCGTTTGCTACCTTCGATTTTCCTCGTACAGAAAATCGAGTGAAACGCAAATTAGCCTTCAAGAATCCAAAAACTGGTTCCACATCGGTTTTGCGTTTTCGATAGATGGCACTCGTTTTCTCTTCTGAAAGCTTCGCTCTCACATATTCTTTTTGCTGTTCCCATTTTTTGTTCACCATTAGTTTTCGATTGTTTCCTTCTTTTGCCTTGGTACATGATGAGCGGAATGGGCATCCTGAACAGTCTTCGCACTCGTAGATTTTGAAACTCCTTTGGAAACCTGTAGCGTCCGTTCGGACAGAATGATATTGAAATTCTAAACGTTTCTGATTAGGGCATATATATGTATCGGTTTCTTGATCATATTCCCAGTTATCAGGATTAAATGTATTTTGTTTGTACTTTTTCTTTTGTTCCTTCAAAAACATGTTATATGTTATCAGTGCTTCTCGGTTTCTGTTTGAGAGAATATCACTAAAGTTTTGTTCACTACCATAACCTGCATCTGCAACAATATGTTTCGGTAACTCGAAATAATGTTGCTCTATCTCATCTAAAAATGGAATTAACGTACGTGTATCTGTTGGGTTTGGAAATAAACTATAAGCAAGCGCATATTGACCTTCCGTTGCGATTTGTACATTGTAACCAGCTTTCAATTGCCCGTTTTTCATATAATCATCTTTCATTCGCATAAATGTTGCATCTAGATCTGTTTTAGAATAGCTATTACGTGGTCCAAAGATGTTAAAATCCTGTTGGTACTTCCGTTTTCTTAGGATAAAATCAATCAACTGTTTACGCACTTGTTTCGGGTATTTTCGTTCACTTCGTAAGGCTTTTCGTTCGGTAACGTCTGAAGATGCTTCTATTTGTTTATCATATTCGGTCACTACTTCGTCTACTTTTTGAACCATTTGAGTGAGCTCTCCAAATGATAGCTGTTCATCACTTTCCCGTTCAATTTGGGGTATGATTTCGTTCTCAAGCAACTCATTGTACAACTGGTTTGACTTATCAATTAAACGCTGATGAAATTTCTCAATCGCTTTCTTCCAGACAAACGTAAATTTATTCGCATTCGCTTCAATCTTTGTACCATCGATAAATATCGCTTCTTGATCGATCAGTTTTTCTTCAATCAATTGGCAGCGAAATTGGATAAAACATTGACGGATTAAATCTTTTACTTCTGGTTGAACACGAAATCGGTTAATTGTACGATAGCTTGGTTCATACCCTTGAGCTAACCACATCATACGGATACTGTCTTTTAATAGGGCCTCCATTTTACGCCCCGAAAAGACAGATTGAGTGTAGGCACATAGAATAATTTTAAGCATCATGCGTGGATGATAGGCAGGACAACCTTCATTTCGAAGAAATGGTTCAAACGCTTCTTGAGGGATACTTTCCACTAAATGATGGACATGGAAGGCAATATCATTATTTTGTAACTTTACTTCTAAATCTAAAGGTAAAACGATTTGATTCATGGTATAATCTTTAAACATAAGGACACTTCTTTCTGATTAGATTTTGTGTGGTAACTTAATTTTATCAGAAGTTGTCCTTATTTTTTATTGTAAATAAGCAAAACAGTGAAATTTTACTTGTCGTAAAATTTCACCGTTTTTTTCGTCTTAGAGGAGGGTTTTGTCCCAGCCCCATCTTTTTTTCACTAAATTATTTTATTTAAACTGGTATAACTTACTATTTTTTACTTTTTTGTATTTCGCTTTTTCTCTTTGCTAAAAGATTGGTGTTTTTCAATAAGGTAATAATTTAAAAAAAATACTGAGTAGCCTGAATACAAGTAGACACCATCGAGGATAAGTGAGAAAGATAAGATCTGTTCGGAGGCTGTGTCCCCCCTCCTACTCAATTTGTCCAATTGCACTTATTTACTATAGAGTACCTTTTTAAATTTATTTTCCTGGTTACCAACTTCATGCAGCATCGTTTTCCAGAAAAAGGTTTCAATAACATATATATTATTTAACACTTCTTGTATTCTAATTATATATGTCTTTTCCTTTTTTATAGATTCTAGATAAAATAACCTTGCCAACTTTTTATACAATGAAATTAATTCTACACATTTTTCAATTAATGTATCTGTCTTAAAATTTGGTAGATGTTCCTTAACCTCATTTAAAAAACTTAAATATATTTTTCTAAATCCACTTCCTCCTGTCCCAATTAATTCAATAGAAGCATATACATGCCTACATAGACCTTCATAGTTAATTAAGTTTTTCCAATCAGTTACTTCTTTAGATAATCTCTTTATAGCCATAACACCTCTTGATTTATTGCTGTTTAACATGTTTATTGCATTCTTTTTCATTCCTAAAAGCAACTTATTATTTAAATCCTCTATAAAATTAATTTTTGGAACAATAGCCCATAAATTCTCTATATAGAAAGGGGGTTTTTGCACATTAATTGAGCTTAACAACTCATCAAAACTACATTCTAAAATTTCAGAACTAATACTGTCTGATACGTATACACTTCCTCCTTCATCATAACCTATTACTGTAATTGTATGTAACGCAGCACTAGGAATTTTTGTTTTAAAAAAGGGTAGCAACGAAGGATCAGTAAGAAATAAAATTGGTAGATTTTGATCTATTGCTTTTTTTACTTGATCAAAATTAGGTGTACCATTATTCCATTTAAAATTAACACCGATAGTATTGAAAAAATCGTTTTCTAGCATAGGAGAACGAGTAAAAACAAGTCTGCATTGATTTTCGTAATATTGATTTAAATATATAAAGTCTAAACCATTAGATAAGGCAAGCACCATTCCCTCTGATAATTGTGCGCCATTAAAATTCATAATTTCTGATAAAGACGTAGAAGCGCAATGTAATCCTTTTTTTACTGAATAGTTATCTAACAACTTCATGTAACTTCACTCCAATATTAGATTCAAACTCAACAAATTTTATTCCCTCGTAATTTAATAATGAAATATCATGAGTAACAAAAATCACCAACCTATTATCCTTAATCTCATATAAAATATCCAAACAATCTTTTATAGTAGCTGAATCCATATTACTAAATCCTTCATCTATAATTATTACTTGAGCATTTCTAGATAATTCAAATAAAAATGCTAATAGTTGTTTTTGTCCTCCAGAAAGGTGTTGAACATTTTCTGTATGTTTTAAATTATTTAATTTTTCATTTATAAACCTTATTATTTTTTCATCTACAGTACTTAAATTTTCAATAATAGCTTTAGTATAATCTTCTATATTATATGAAAAAAACTCAGACTTCTGAAAAACTATACCAACTTCAGACCTTAATTTGTTTAGCGGAATATTACAAATATCCTCTCCATCAATAAAAATTGTTGAAGGCTTAGGATTATATAATTTGTTCAGTGTGTTTAGGAATGTTGTCTTACCGCTACCATTAGATCCTAAAATAACATTTAAGTTACCTTTCATTAAAATAAAAGAGTTACCATTCCTATCCATACTAAAAATGTCAACATCTTCCTTTATAAATGGATTCCTAAATCCTTTTACAATAATAGTTTCATAAGAATCTTTGATTTGATCATTATATTCTAAATTTCTAAGTTCTTTCTCAAGTTCAATATTAAACAAATTGTATACCCTTTTTACAGAGACAAGTGATGACTTAAATTTAACTCCTAATGAAATTATACTTTGTAATGGTCCAAAGAAATTAAATACATACATTACAACTGCTACGTAATTCCCAACGCTCAAACTACCTTCAGCTATTAACATTCTTCCAAATATCACAACATATATTATTATAGCTACCTGGATTACCATAAAAATAGTTTTTATATAAAAATCAAGATAACCTATTTTCTTAAACCAATAAAAAATTTTATTCGTATTTAAAGTATAAGCTTTAATAAAATTATTCAGTGCTTTAGTATTCTTTAAAATTCTTAAATTTGTCATTATATTGGAAGTGTTATCAATAAGATTATCACGTTCTTCTAGGTAACCTTTATTGACTATTTCTATTCTTTTTGAAAATATATTAAATATGAGGAAATAAATTGGAATAAATATAAGTAGTAACAAACTAATTTGGTGATTAATGTTAAACATTATATAATATATGATAGCAAAGGAAATAATTTGAACTAGTACATTAATAATTATACTTAGTAAGTTAATACACGATGGAATATCATTGGTTATAACTTGAATTATAGTCCCTTTATTCTTTTCAAAATCATCTATATAGTATTTTTGGACTCTATTAATTATATCAATTCTTAAATTATTATTATTTGTGTTAATTATACTGTTTTCTAATATTACATTAAAGCCACTCATTAATATAAATATAAAACCAATCAATAGACAATATATTAGTATTTTATCTTGAATGGAATTTTTCCCCATCGTATAATCTATTATATTACTAAAAAAATATGGAATGAGTGCAGTCACAATCGAGCTAGATACTACCATTAATATATACAAAATTATTTTACCTTTTTGTCGTATATAATATGATTTTAGAAACGAATACATAATATCATTACCTTTCATGAAGATATGTCAAATTTATAAATTTGACATATCTTCATTCATTAGTGTTTAACCATTAGTGCAACTTACACACCCGACGCAACAGCAGGCATTCCCTCCGCCGCTACCTTCGTTTTCATTGGCAAATGTTGTTATTGTTTCACTTTTTTCTAATACGTTAATATCAAATGATGATGAAGTATTATTATTTTTGGAACTTTCCATTGTTTCACCTCCCCTCAAGTACTTGTCCCTAATTAAAATAAGGTTAGCACGATTTAAGTTTAATTAATTTATAAAATCAGAAGAACTTAAATTCAACTGCTGATGAACTGGAGTTAATTCTTTTCCAAAAAGGTGAACTAACATAGGTTCATCAGAACTCATATTGCATAATAGATTTGCCAGTTTATCATCATAAAATCCAGCTACTGCCCGAGTTGCGATTTTTAAATAACTCGACATTAGATATAAATTTTGAGAAACATACCCTACATCCATACAAATATGACGATACCCTCTATTTCCATATTTACTTATTGTTTGATCAATATTAGCAGTGATTACTATTGCAAATGAACACTTTTCAATATCATTTTTATTTACATTGCTAATGGCATTTGATAAATGATCTCTAAAATCACCTCTTTTGACTAGACCTATACAAGTTTCAAAAGGATCCCAATAATATATTCCTTGCTCTATTCCTATGATATTAAAAGCAAAGATAAATAAACTTAAAGGATATCTTCCACCTGCAGATGGAACCGATTTAATAAAATTAGAAGACTTAGGATCATTTGTGTTTCTTCCACAATATGAAAGTACTAACAATTCTGATAATTCATATAAATCTATAGGTATTCGATAATCTAATAATTTATATGACTTTCGGTTGTTTAAGGAATCATATAATGAATTATTTTCATAGGAAGAAGATAATTTTATTCTTTCTTTAGTAAAAACTTTCTTTTTTTGAGGAAATTTTTCATAATTCGATAAATGAGTTGAACTTTCAATAATTATATTTTTTGTATTTAGGTGAAATAATTTTGCCAATTCACCATATTGACTTAAATTTTTCAATTTAAACTCACCTTCTATGGAAATGGATGTGGTAATTCATTATTATAGTTATCTATTGTATATCCTAGCTTTCTTGGCACATTGTTAAGTCTTTCGCATTCATTCATGGGAATATTCAATTCTAAGAAAGCTAATTTAGGAACTATTGTTCTTACAACATAAAGATTAACACTTGCTACATCTATAGTTGTTAAATCGACCGTATAAACTTCTATGCCTTCACTTTTTAATTTATTTACCAATTCATCATAATTATTGATAAATTCACTAATATTCGGATTAAAATCAATATTTATTCCATTGGTTAAAAAGCCAATTTCATTATTAAAATTATTAAAAGCATAATACTCAGCATGTTCGTCCATTTCTGTAAATGAGCCAACTATTAAATCTTTATTAAATCCATTCAGATATTTATTAACATTTGAATTAAAAGTTGCAGCTGCTTCTTCCAATGATCCTTTCAATGCAGTTAATGGTTCAAAGTGGCTTTTTGCACCAACAGAAAGAAATGGAGGAGCACTATTTTTTATTAACGATAGATAGGTAGGGACTTTAAGATCATTAGAGATTTCAATAATTTCAATCTCTAAGTCTAATTCTTCTATTAGCTTAATTATTTTTTTCGTATCCTCATCTTGAATTGAATTAAGATTTATTTTTGGCATGGATAGCTTCTTTTGCCACATAATTGTAAAAGCATCTCTTTCAATACATTCTAATAATCCACTAGACTTTGCTTGTAATAAAGTATTTCCAGTTGCTAACCCTGTTGAAATTATATCTCTAATAGACTTATTATTCTTACTAGGAAGTAAGTATACTAAATCACTTGGAATCCAAGTACTTTCTTTATTTACCTCATTAAAACCTTCAACCCAATAAAACAATGTATCCCTATTACATTTTGAAAAGTAATTGAAGTTTTTTTCTTTAGAAACCCTTGTTATACTCACAGGGTCTAAACATAATTCAGACAACCTGGTATATGATCCTTTTATAACCTTTGTATTAATAACTGTCGAGCAGTATCGTTCTATGAACTCTCCAATAGCTTTTCTCATTGCTGAGTCTTGAGAATTAAAACTATAACCATAACCTCCAAATCTACTATCTACAATTATTTCCAGTCTATCATTTATTACTGGTTTACCATGAACCATATAAGCATGGAGAGGTATACTTCCAATAATATTTGTCATTTTTATTACAGAACTGATTAAACCTTTTTTATTGTTAATAATTGTATTATTTAATTTTTCAAAATCCATACCATTCTCCTTTTTGATTAGATATCACAGAATTTACAGTTTGGTACTTTCATTATTACAGAAGTACTTTTCTCAAAGTCAAAAAGATTAATAGATATTTCTTTTCCTAATAATAATTCACTATAAGAATTATTAATAAAGTAATTAACTATATAGTTTTTTATTATGGAACTAGATAAGGATTGAAGATCTGGGTAGTTTTTGATTTGGCTTTCAAATGCACCTAGATTGTTTATAAAATTCAAATAAATCTCAGGATGGTTAAGATTAGATATCGTTCTATTTATGAAGCAGTTGTAACAGGATGTTTTATGTGGAATAAATAAAGGTCCTACTTCCAATATCTCTTTATTGAGGTTTACTCTAAGATACTTTAAATTAGTTTCATGTGCTATTTCATTAACTAATTTTAGCAGATGAATATTTTCATAATTATTGAATACTACTAGAAGATCAATATCGTTTCCTATATTTATCAATTCATCAATATCAACCATTTCGAATATACACTCTAGATCTTTGGTTAGTGTTGATACTAATTTTTCTTCCCCAATTACTCCGATTTTTGTCTTCTTAATTCTATTTATTTCATTATTAATATCACTAGCATTTTTAGTAATAAGTATAAGATTTTCAAGACTATCATTCATAGATTTTTTTAAAATATTATTATTTAGTATGTTTTTCTCTTTTAAGAAGTTAGTAATTTGTTCTATATATTCTAAAGAAAGACCTGTTCCTCTACTAATTTCTTCAACTGTGCTTTTACCGTCACAAGAATTAATAACTAAATAAACATCTTTTGCTGACTTTCCTGACATGCTAAATTCTTTATCAATGGTTGAAACAATAAGTTCTTCTTGTTCCTCAAAGTATTTAAAAAAAATATCATTCTTCAATAATAATTGTTTATTATCTATCATTCAATTTACTCCTTTTATCTATAAATATATTGAGAACTTTTAGCCCATCACTATCAGTATTAGGACTATATTTAAATGGAACTAATGAACAAAAAGATACTAGATAAGAAAAAATTATAAAGTTACGATAATAATCTGCATATTCTACGTTACCAAATATCCAAACAAGCGTACCAGTTATAATATTAAAGATGATTCCCCCTAAATATATTAGAATATACTTGTATGAAGTTAGATTAATTGGTAGTTTCCATTCTATTCTTCCCATTAATATTAGTTTTCTTTTAACGAAAAATTTCTTAACTTTTATAAGAACTTCTCCCTCACCAAATCCTAATCCTTTTATCTCACCACCATAGATTCTAACAAAAAATGCATGACCCAATTCATGAATTATAGTTACCAGAAGATATGAAAGAATAGATATTATTATATTCGAAATTGTCAATCATCTCCTAACAACAATTATTTTATAATAATTATAAGACTTTTCCAACAAAAAAATAGAAATATATTCTATTTTTTAGCATTTATTACAAGTAACCTCCAGGATATACTTATCTTGAAATATCACCAATTTAGAAATCAACCTATCTAATATCTTTTCCATATTTTTCTTTAAACTTAGATATAAATTTTTCACTAAATATTATTAATCCTATAATTTCCACTGAATTATAATCTATATTAGATAACTAAGCCAAACACTACAAGTCGCTGAAACATCTATGTACATCATCTCTGATTACCCTCGTTATCTATTTACTTTCTTCGTTGTAGTTTTTAAAACTCGTTCTTTAATATCTTTTAAATTCATTGCTTCAAAGTCTAAAAATAGTTTTTTACAGGCACTTCCTCTACTTCTTGCTCCAACCAAACAGCATTTTCATATTTACTTTTGAACACGATTGCATTTAGTTTTCAATTATCAGACAAAGAATTTCTGCTTCTTTTCGTTCAAACTCCTTTATATCATGTATTTCATAAGATATTCCATTTCATCTTCTTTATTTGAGTATAATGTTCTGGAACATTCCTTCTTTATCCTCATTTACTCCTTTTTAGAGGATAGATCTTTATTTTTGCTTATTAATTAGTCATATATATAGGTGTTAGCATCATAAAATAGTTTGATAGGTTTTGGGGCGTAATTTACACCAATTGGCTATCTAATCTTCGCTTTTTCCAACCAGTTTCTTTGCGCCTCATTTGGTTTCTTTTTATTAACATTCGCGTTATCATTTGCCAATACCGGTTTTTATACTTTCTACCAAAATAATGTACCAGTAGAAATCATGGGGAGATTTTCAAGTGTGTTAGGGATATTAGAGGCTACTTCGATTATATTATTCACTGCTGGAATCGGCTTAACCGCTGAAATATTTGAGATTCGTTTTATCTATATTCTATGCTCTGCTATTTTTTTACTATTCGGAATACTGATTACTTTTGTTGTGTTTGATAGGTCTAAGAAAAATTTATTACGAAACAAATCCTTCCTATAGTACAAAGTCATAGCAGTAAGAGGGTTCTCAACCCTCTTACTAAGAAACGACAATCAGTGATTCCCTAATGAAGTAAACCCGCTTTTTCTAAAAACCCTTGGGCAACCTCACTCGGACTTTTTCCTTCTATATTTACTTGATAATTCATTGCCCTCATTTCATCATCTGTTATTTTTCCAGCTAATTGATTTAAAGCAGCAACTATCTCAGGATGTTCCTCGACTGTTTCTTCTTTCAATAATGGCGCCCCTTGGTATGGTGGAAAAAGATTTTGGTCATCTTCCAGTACCTTCAGTTGATATTGCTGCAACTCACTATCTGTGGAGTATGCATCGACTAAGTTAATTTCACCTGATTCAACTGCTACATAACGTAATTTAGGCTCCATTGTTACAAGATTAGGAAGGGTAAGTTCATAAAGATGCTGAATCCCTTGATACCCATCTTCTCGATCTGAAAATTCCAATGTAAAACCTGCCTGTATTTGCTCTTCTATCCCTTTCAGATCAGAAATTGATTCTAGTTGGAATTGGTCTGCAAGACTCTTGGAAGCTGCTAATGCATAGGTGTTATTATACTGCATCGGCTCTAACATTATCATTTGATATTTTTTTAACATACCATCCCTTGCTTGTCGATATACTTCCTCCCGATTTGTACTAGTAGCTGTTTCCTTTAGAAATTCGGAAATGGCTGTCCCTGTAAATTCTGGATAAAGATCAATGCTTCCTGTTTGCAATGCTTGAAACACGAAAGAGGTTTTTCCTAACCCCGGCTTCAGTTCTACTTGTAGATCTGTTTTTTCTTCAATAAGTATTTTATACATATTAATGAGAACTTCTGGCTCAGACCCTAATTTGCCCCCAATAACAATCTCTTTCTCCTTCTGCCCTATTAATGGCATGAGAATTATTAAAAGCGATAAAAGTGCAATCACTCCAACAGAAATAAAGGCTTTTTTATAGGATAGCTGCTCAAATTTTTTCAATAAGTAGTCAAACAGAAGAGCAAGCAATGCTGCTGGAATCGCCCCTAGAAGAATTAGATTTGTGTTATTGCGATCAATACCTAATAGAATAATATCGCCAAGACCTCCAGCTCCAATTAAAGCAGCAAGAGTGGCTGTTCCTACAATTAACACCATGGCTGTCCGAATCCCTGCCATAATAACTGGCATCGCAAGAGGAATTTCTACCTTGAATAATCTTCTTCTTGTATTCATCCCCATCGCTCGAGCCGCTTCAATTAAGGACGGATCTACTTCTTTAATTCCTGTATATGTATTTCTTAAAATTGGCAGCAAAGCATATGCAACTAAAGCAATGATTGCCGGCACTCTGCCAATTCCGAATAATGGAATCAAAATACCTAATAATGCCAAAGAAGGGATTGTTTGAATAACAGATGTGATTCCTACTATCCCTTCGGCCACCTTCCTATGTCTAGTAATATAAATTCCTAGTGGAATAGCAATGATGACTGCAAAAAAGAGCGCAATAAAGGATATTTGAATATGCTCAAACAACGCGCTCGCTAATTCGGACTTTCTGTCTTGAAATACTTGTGTCAGCTCCTTCATTCCTTACACCCCTTTCTGAAGTAGACTAGAAGATACATATTTCATTATTGACCTGCGATTAACCAATCCAATAGGCGTTCCATCTCGTTCGATTATTACTTGTTCATACTCCACTAGCAAATCTACTATCTCTTGCATAGTAGCAGTAATTGGTGCACTCACTTGACTTTTTTGCATATCCTCTTCTTCCATAATTGGCTCTAATAAGTTCTCCAGTTGAAAATCATTGCTCCAGCTATCATGTGTATTTCCAACAAAGTTCTTCACAAAATCATTAGCAGGATTCGTAATAAGTTCTTGAGGGGTGCCAATCTGAACAACCCTCCCTTTTTTCATAATGCAAATTCTATCTGCTAGTTTTAAAGCTTCTTGCATATCATGTGTAACAAATACAGTCGTTTTTTTTAGATTTTTCTTTAAGTCCAACATATCATCTTGTAACTTTTCACGGCTAAGCGGATCCAAGGCACTAAAGGGTTCATCCATTAATAGAATCTCTGGATCTGCCGCAAGAGCACGAATAACCCCAACTCTTTGCTGTTCTCCTCCTGATAGCTCACTAGGCTTTCGATTGGCGTATGTTTGGTGATCGAGACCAACCATTTCTAAAAGCTCGTCGGTTCGTTGTTTAATTCTGTCTCTTTCCCACTGTTTTAATTCAGGAACTATTGCGATATTCTCTTCAATAGTCATATGGGGAAACAAAGCAATTTGTTGGAGCACATAGCCAATATTCCACCGTAATTCATGAATATCATACTCGCTTATTTTTTTCCCCTTTATATAAATGGTGCCATCTGAAAGAGGAATTAAACGATTAATCATCTTTAATGTCGTTGTTTTCCCACAACCACTTGGTCCGATAATAACAAAAAATTCCCCTTGCTTAATTTCTAATTCAACCGAATCAACTGCTGCTGTTCCATCAGTGTATCTTTTTGATACATTTTCAAATTTTATCATTGCATTTAGTTCTCCTTATTTAAATTGTAGGACTACTCATACCCCGCCTCTTTCACTAACAGATAGAAGCTTATTCTATAACCATATCTACCCATATTTAGGACTAATAATAACACGAAGTAGTCCATCCAAAAAAAGAATAGCTTGGCTAGAATCTCATTGGTTGATCTACTTATCCTCATTTATATTGAAATTCATATTTTAGAGAACAGCTTTTACGTTTATAATAAACAAAGATAAATACTATTAGGAGGACAACGAAATGGACAAGCAAGGGCAAGAAAAGTTTTTAGCTTTTATCTTACAGCGAGTACAAGAGGGTAAAGAAGAAGAAGCAAAGGCTATACTAATGGATAACTTCCGAAAACAAGACGAGGGTACTTTTTCCCAAAATGATATAGAACAGTTTCTGCCTAAAATGATCAGTCTAATAAAACCAGAAAGATTAGAGGAAATCCAAGCAGTAGTAAAGCAATTTTCTGGAAGCTTCGGTAGCAAATAAAAGGATTATTTTCTGTTTGAAAAAACAACTTGGAAACTTTATTCCAAGTTGTTTTTATTATATCCAGCTCGTTTTTATCCCATTTAAAACATTTTTGAATATGTTAGTTATTGTAAAGGAATGGGCGGTTGATATGGAATGAATGGTCATTTTAAAGAAATATTCGGATCAGCTATCAATACGATTGGTACTATCCAAGCAGCTATCGGAATTACCCCCTCTTTCCACTTGTCTAGAGAAACAAATTATCAGCTTCGTTTATTTGGCAATATATTACAAGGAACAGGCAGCGCATTACAAGCTGACGGACAAGGGACTATTTCATTAGAAAAACTAGGAGATGAAATTCAGGCAATTGGAAATTCAACGGTTATAACCGGCTTGCTTCTTTATAAATGGAGCAACACCCCAACAGAGCAGAAACTAATTATTACAGGCAATTGGCTTCAAGCATTAGGCAGCTTTGTCGGGCTTACAGATGAATTTTTTGATCATACAGCAAATGGAAGAATCGAAAATATAATTGGTGGTTTGCTTCAGGGGATTGGAAATTCTTTGCAGGCACTAAGGGGAACAGAACAATTACATGGAATAAGTAACCTTAACCAACAAAATATCGGTGTATTAGGCAACTGGATTCAAGCCATCGGATCAGCTATTTCCCTTATTGGCCAAGTTAAAGAAGAATTAGAAGAGATTGCCCTGAATATTAATGAATAAAATAATGGAGGAAGAAAAATTCTTCCTCTAATCCTTTTTCTTTTTTGGCCATATAAAATTTGAAATCGCAATAATCAGGTCAATGCCTAATACTACTGTCCATAATTTTAGTACACCGTCTAGTGCTTCTGTGCGAGCAGTATCCTTGATGAAAAAAATTAAGCCTAGTAATATCCCTGCCCCAATAGCATAAGCTAACACATGTTTCCCCCAACTTTTCAAGTAATGCTTAGCATATGCCATCCCAAACAATGAAATAGGTTTAGCTCCTTGTTTTGCAACGTAATACCGGAATCTCTCATCCGCCCATTTAATCATGTCTTTTCCAAATGCAATCGAAACGCCAATATAAACAGCAGCAATGGCATGTGCAGTGGTTGCGGTAGCTCCTCGATACATATCCAAACTTGTTGTAATCAATAAAAGCAAATCAATTACTGGTGTTAGCGCTAAAAAGAAAAAGCCTAATTTCTCTCTTTTAAAAACATATCTAATTAGTAATCCTAAAATAATCACAATCCAAAAGCCTATTTCACTAGCAACAATCATCCAGGCAACAAAATTCAAAAATTCTCCTCCTAATATATTTTATTAAGTCAAAAAGGATTACGAATAATTAAAGTAAAAAGTTCCCTTCACCAATTTTTTTAGGAAGATAGTCGGATAAAAAAGAAAGTTTCTGAGGGCCTTATTGCTGGAGGTAATGATTTAAATAAATGAACAGAGAAGTGGCGTCCAATAGTCGATATAGATCTATTTAACGCCACTTTTCCTATTTTTAAATTATTAACTTATTCGTAGTATTGGTTTAATCGCTTCTCCGTTTTTAGAAGCTTCGAAAGCCTCATTAATTTGATTAAAGTCATAGAATTTAACTAACTTATCAAATGGGAATTGACCGTTTTTGTAGTATTCTACTAGCTGTGGGATAAAAACATTTGGTACAGAGTCCCCTTCAATGACACCCATCATTGTTTTTCCTTCTGCCATTATATCATTATGGACATCAATATTCATTTCAGGTGTAACTCCTACTACTGCTGCCACACCTAATGGACGCAGTGCTTGTAAGCATTGACGAACTACTGGAGGAAAGCCAGTTGTATCGACTGCATATTTTGTTCCGCCCTTTGTTAATTCCTTAATTTCTTTAACAACATCTACTTTTGTTCCGTTGAATGTATGTGTTGCACCAAGTTCTTTGGCAAGCTCTAACCGTGAATCATGAATATCAACAGCAATGATTGTTTTACAGCCAACTATTTTAGCAGCCATAATAGCACTTAAGCCAACGGCACCTGCACCATATATAGCAATAGTAGCTCCAAATTCAGGCTTGATTTTATTTAAAACAGTACCTGCTCCTGTTTGGATTCCACAACCTAAAGGTCCTAAAAGTGCTAAATCTACCTCTTTATCCACTTTAACAATGTTACGCTCATGAGCAATTGCAAATGTACCAAAGGAAGATTGACCAAAGAAAGTGGAAAGTGGTTTCCCATCTTTAGATAAGCGATGAGTATGATCATCATGAGCACCGCCAAAGTTCAAGTCATTAAATGTTTCACAAACAGTTGGATGACCTGTTAAACAATTTTCACAATGTCCACAATGTGCAAAGGATAATACAACATGATCCCCTTTTGCTAGACGTGTAACGCCTGAACCAACTTCTTCAATAATCCCTGCTCCTTCATGTCCAAGTACTGCAGGTAGTGGAGCAATTGCTGCATCACGAGCAACTGCATCTGTATGACATACACCAGTTGCAACAATTTTCACTAATACTTCATTTGCTTTTGGGGCAGCTAATTCTACTTCTTCTAAAAGAAAATCTTCACCTTGCCCTGGGGTAACGGCTGCTTTAATCTTCATATGACCTACTCCTTATATATGTTTAATTTAAATGTGACAGATTTGTGAATTCGTTTTTATCGTAATCCTTTCCGAAAATAGATACAATAGAAGCAAAGGAATATGTATATTTATTATGATTCATAAGAGGGGTTCGTATGCAATTATTACAGTTACACTACTTTCTCACTGTTGCCAAGACTGAGCATATGTCTCAAGCAGCACTTCAATTAGATATTTCACAATCATCACTAAGCAAAACAATCGCTAGATTAGAAGAGGATTTAGGTGTTCCTTTATTCAATAGAAATGGGAAGAATATTCGGTTGAATAATTATGGGAAGTTTTATGCGAAAGAAGTAGAACACGCTCTAAGAATCTTAGAAGATGCCCATGAAACAATTCAAGAAATGGCTGAAATAGAGGAAGATCAAGTATCGGTTAGTGTCATGAGTTCCACCATTCTTCCTTCTATATTCAAACGTTTCTATGAAAGAAGACCAAATGTACGGATTCAACAATCGATATTACCTGATTTTATTGCAAAGGAACGGTTAATGCGGGGAGAAATTGAATTATGTGTTTCCAATACACCCATAACAGGGCCCGATATAGAATGGCTGCCTGTCTTAAAAGAACGGTTGGATTTAATCGTTCCAAAAAATCATCGACTAGCACACTTAGATGAAATTGATTTACAAGATGTAAAAAATGAACGATTTATTGGCTATAAATCAGGATTAGAATCTATAAGTATGTTTGAACAATGTTGTATACAAGCTGGCTTCACACCTAATATTGTATTTGAAGGAACGGAACTATCGATAGTTTTGCAGCTTGTTGACGAAGGACAAGGTATTTCCTTTTACCCTCAATATTCTTTTTTAGGCAAACAACTAACTAATAGTAAAATCATTCGTCTAAAGAATCCCCATTGTTATCAAATGGTTGGTTTCGCTTGGTTAAAAAATAGACATTATTCTTATGTAGCAAGACAGTTTCGGCAGCATATGATTGAATCGTTTAAGGAAATTAATAAAAAGAACTGAGACATAGGCAAAAGTGAGGTACGATTTTTTAGGATATCAGCCAAAGTTGAGGGCTTATCAGCCAAATTCGAGATTTATCAGCCAAACTTCAGCTCTTTTCAGCCAAATTCGAGATTTATCAGCCAAACTTCAGCTCTTTTCAGCCAAACTTGGGATTTATCAGCCAAACTTCAGCTCTTTTCAGCCAAATTCGAGATTTATCAGCCAAACTTCGGCTCTTTTCAGCCAATCTTGGGATTTATCAGCCAAACTTCAGCTCTTTTCAGCCAAACCACATAACTTATCAGCCAAAGTATAAGAAAATAATTATTGCTTTTATGTTATCAATCTCCGTCATTCAAAAAAGACTGGATTAATGCTCCAGTCAAATTCTGTTTTCTCTCCATATAACTAGACTGTCATTTTCCAATTAGATAAAGCTAGCCACTTCTCTTTCTCCTGGTAGTCAGGCATTAACTTCCCAACAAGTCTCCAAAAAGAGCGATCATGATTAAGATGAACCATGTGACACATTTCATGAATAACAACATAATCAATTACCTCAAGTGGAGCCATCGCTAACCTCCAATTGAAGGTTAATTGAAAATTGGAATCACAGGTGCCCCAATTGGTTTTGCTATCCGTAATCCTTATCGATCGAGGCTTTGTTTTAAAGTTACTTTGATAGAAGGAGATCCTCTCCTCTACTAAAGACTTACTTCGCTGATAATAATACCTTTTTAATAATTTTTTTATTTGTTTCTTATCATACTCTTTTATATAGATACACAGCTTGTCCACTTCGAATTTCACCTGTTCTTGAACAACCGTTATATCTTGGATAATGTCAATAGGATAGCTATTACCTAAATAAAGAAATCTCTCCTTATTCTCATATACCTTTTCCTGCGGGCCTGCCATTCTTGTCTGCATTTCTTTTATTCTGGTTTGAATTTGGTTCCAATTTTGCTCCAGTACTTGATGGACATAATCGTCTGATGTCTTTTTGGGAGCCAAGATTTCAATGTTTCCATATCCATCTAATGTTATTCCAATGGAAGTACGATTTTTATACTTTATTTCATAACGGATTGTTTCACCTAAGTAGGTATGCAGCATATCGTCACCTACCTTTACTTATCCTCTATATTTAATAGCTAATCCCTTTAAGAAGTTTCTAGCGAAATTATCTAAACACACCTTATAGTTTTTATGGCCTTCTTTCCTTAAAAAAGCTCCTAATTCCCCTTTAGACACATTTAATCCTGCTTTTTTAAATATATCAATCATATCCTCTGTCGTTAATGACAGCGCAATTTTAACTTTCTTTAATAAAATGTTATTAACACTCGTATTGTTTTTTATCGATGATTCAGGTGCGCTGGATTGTCCTGGTTTTGGCTCCTGCTTTCCTCTCTTATAAATAATAAAGCCATTTAGAAAGGAATCTAACATACTATTCGTCAATTTGATTTGATCATCATTTTCTGCCTCTTCATCTGCCTTCTTCAGTATTCTTACTACTTCAGGCACAGATACCTCTTTTCCCCCAAGCTTAAAAATTTCAGCCATTTCACTATTTTTTATTTCTAACGCGTATCTTAAACGAATTAAAATATCATTATTCTCCATGATTTTCCCTCCAATTTTCAAAACAACTATATACTTTTCATCTACCTTCAGTAGAGTTCTAGTGTTAATCATAAATAATTATCCTTAAAAAGTATAGTACCTCTAGATCGCAAAGGATCTTCCACTAATAAATTCAATATATATCCATATAAAAAAGGAATGAATACTGCTTCCTTTTTCCTTAAAACAATCAACCTTTCTAACAAAAATAACCCAACTTCTTGGGCTAAATGAATTTTAATTTAATTAGGGAGATTATCTGACTTAGATATCCACGTATAATACAGTAATAAAATATCCAAAAGAACCGGATCAACGATTACAGAAATCCATAAATTCCAACCTTCATAATGAATCCCATTTCTATTCGTTTTACTATACCATTATATGTTTTGGTCTTGCTAAACTCGTTTACTCTTTATGTTTTAGTTTCCATCTATTAAACTGAATCTTTTCATATAAAAATTGAAAGGCATATAAGATTAAAGCTAAAACCGTAAACACATACATTATCTGCATTTTGGATAATCGCACCAACGATGCTATCCCAAATTTAGTTAAGTAAGGTACAATAACATAGGTAAATATAGAATCAATAACCATGTTGATCCCCATATAAGTAAAGAACTTTCCGTATGTCCATTTTAATATCCAAATGGTACCCACAAAAAAGGATCCTAACATAAACGGAATGTCTCCAGGTATTCTTGGATGGATTTTTTCATACCACCACCACCATTTACGTCTTTTAGCAACGATATTTGTCAATCTCACCATCAACGCAATAAACGTGCTTGCAGCTATATATCGTTTAAGTGTATTTTTACCTAATAAAAGTACCGTCACCCAAGGTACGATCATCGACAAAATCAACAGCGTCTTGGAATATTTCATTATTTTCATCGTGCCCACCCTTTATCATTCATTAAGATTACTATTCCCAAAAAGTCGGATTTTATCTTAATTAAACTTTAAGATAGAATAGAAAATCACTCTAATAAAGATAATGAGCTGGTTATTAAATTGCCCGCTGGTTAGTTAGGACTCCTATAAAATTCCTATTGCTTTATATTTATTGCACGGTTTTTCTTTATTCTGTAATTAGTTCATATGCAGATATTTTCTTAATTCTAAGCGAAATAATCATAGAAACAATATAAGCTAAAACCATAATACAAGCACAAGTGATTACCATACTAAGCAAATATTACTCAATCCTGGCTTAATGCTTATTATTCAACTTAGTGCATTTTTTGATCGAAAAGCAGAGCGATTAAGAGATCCTCATGTAGCGATTGCCTTTGATAAAGAAAGCTATAATACGATCTATGAGGAATCTTTAGCAAACTATCCAGGCGTAAAAGAACAGAGATAGAAGAGATTATCAACATGAACCTTACTAATTATCATTTTGGCAATCGGGAATTATAGATTAACCACTTCTCCTTAAAACTATCTCTTGTAAACTGCTTTTTTCCCATCTTTTTTCTTACTATTCCGACTTTTTACTCATTTCTACTATTATTAAAGATTATTAAATAAATTTATGCTATTATATCCTCGTACCAACATTGAAATCGTTTGCATAGTTAAAACTTAATACCTATTAAAAAATGAGGAGGTGAACTTTAATACTTGGTGCAAACGTTTTTACAAATATAGGAGGGATCAAATGATTTTTTTCAAAAAAATAAGTTACTTATTCTTAATTTTCTTTACTATCTTTTCTGGATTAACGTTTCAAGGTTCAAATGAACAACATCAAGTTAAAGCAGAGACTATTAATTTAGAAGAAAACGACTTTTCCTGGGATAATGCAACAGTCTATTTTGCTATGACAGACCGTTTTGCTGATGGGAACACCGCTAATAATAATTCCTATGGAAGACCGCAAACAGATGCAAACGGAAGTAACATCGGTACTTTTCACGGCGGTGATTTGAAAGGGCTTACAAATAAGTTGGACGAAGGTTACTTTACAGATTTAGGAATCAACGCAATATGGATTACTGCTCCCTATGAACAGATCCACGGCTGGGTTGGCGGGGGTAATAGCGGTGATTTCGCTCATTATTCTTACCACGGATATTATGCATTAGATTACACCATGGTAGACCAAAACATGGGAACTGTAAATGAAATGAGAGAGTTTGTTAATAAGGCTCATGAAAGAGGCATTCGAGTAATTATGGATGTTGTAATGAACCATGCTGGATATAATACTATTAAAGATATGCATGAATACAATTTTGGTAATCCAGGGGTACCTGAAACTTGGACACCAGGTTCTGGACAATCCTGGCATGATGTTCATAATTATATCAATTATGACGATGCGAATGCATGGAAAAATTGGTGGGGAGATTGGGTAAAAGCTGGGATTGGCGGCTATACTCAATGTGGGAATGATGATAAAAATATGTGTCTTTCTGGACTTCCTGATTTCCGTACAGATGTTACGCAAGACTTAGGTCTACCTAACTTATTAAAAAATAAATGGAATAAGGAGCAAAATGGATCATACGATTCTTGGATTGTTCCAGCTGCAAAAGATTTACGTAAAAATTTGGGAGTTGCCCCTGCTGATTACATCACTAAATGGTTATCCTCATGGGTAGAAGAGTTCGGAATTGACGGATTTAGAGTTGATACAGCCAAACATGTAGAAATCCACCGGTGGAAACAACTAAAAGAAGAAGCCAATGATGCACTTTGGAAATGGCGGGCCAATAATCCAGATGCCCCTGGTGCGCAATGGGATGATGATTTTTGGATGACAGGTGAAGTTTGGGGACACGGAGTAGGAAAAAGTGAGTATTTTTACAATGGTTTTGACTCTATTATTAATTTTACCTTCCAAGGAGAAGGTGCAAATGGTCCAGCATACAATCTAGCATCAATGGAAGATACGTTTTCACATTATGCAAGCAAAATCAATACCGATCCAGATTTCAATGTACTGAGCTATCTATCTCAACATGATACATCGCTTTATCCTAGAGATCGATTAATTGATGGTGGAACTTATTTAATGTTATTACCTGGTGGTATTCAAATATTTTATGGAGATGAAACAGCCCGACCATTCGGTCCAACAGGGTCGGATCCTAATCAGGGAACAAGATCCTCCATGAATTGGGATTCAATTAACGAACAAGTTCTCACTCATTGGCAAAAAATGGGGCAGTTTAGAAATAGGCACCAGGCAATTGGTGCAGGTGAGCATAAGCAAATTGGAAATAGCCCTTATACATTTAGCCGTACCCTCAGCAGCAATGAATTAGACGATCGAGTTGTTGTTGCAGTAGGAGCTAGTGGCAAAACAACGATTGACGTTTCATCTGTATTTAATGATGGAGATAAACTGAAAGATTTCTATACAGGCAATACAGCTACTGTTCACAATGGAAAGGTTACGTTTACACCACATAAGAACGGTGTTTTATTAATAGAACGCGAAGGAGAGGCTCTTCCATCCATTTCCGTAACTCCTAATAGTAGTGAATTTGATACAGAAGAGTTGGAAATATCCTTTAGTTTAAAAAATACAGCCGAAGGCTACTACACAGTAGATGGATCTGATCCTAGTGAAAATGGTACTGCATTTGTTGATGGAGATAAATTATCGATCGGAAAATCTCTAGAAATAGGCGAAACACTTGTTCTAAAACTCTATGCCGAAAATGACTCAGGTCCTGTTGCAAAAGAGTATACTTATAAAAAAATCGCTCCATTGCCGAAAGTCTCTGCTAATCCGCCTGGTGGTACATTCTATGACGACACAGTTGATGTAACCTTGGATTATCAAAATGTTGAAGAAGCATTTTATAAAATTAACGAGGGAGAGCCAGTTGCATATACAAAAGGGAAAACCATCTCATTGGGTGCAGATACCGCGGTTGGGGATGAAATTATTCTTACCTTAACGGCCAAAAATCAATATGGAGAAGCAGAGAAAACCTATACTTTCACAAAAATTGATGGCTTAACTATTTACTTTAAGAAACCAGATAACTGGAGTACACCTCATCTTTATTATTATGATACGGAACCAAAAGTTGATGAACCTTCTTGGAATAACGCACCAAAGATGGAGCATTATAAAGATGATTGGTATGTATATACCGTTAAAGGAACCGAGAGTATGAATGTAATTTTTAAGGATGCTAAAAATCAGTGGCCTGGTCCTAATCAGCCTGGATTCATAAGAAGCACAAGCGGATGGTTTGATGGAGAATGGCATGATAGTGATCCAACTACTCCAGTTGTCCCTTCAGCTCCAAAAAATTTAAAAGCAACGGAAGTGAATGCTAGTTCCGTAACACTAAATTGGGAAGCTTCATCAGCTAACGTGTCTCATTATGCTGTATACCGAGATGCAGAAAAAATTGGAGAAACATCTACTACCTCCTATAAGGATACTGGTGTCAGTCCACAGACAGAATACGAATATTATGTAATAGCCATCAATGATATAGGGAAATCAAAAAGCAGCAATATTATTTCTGTTACAACAACAGAGGTTCGCACAAATGAAGTAACGATTTATTATAAAGGTGTTGAGAATCCTTACATCCATTATCAAGTTGGCGATGGAGATTGGACACATCTACCTGGTAAGAAAATGGAGCAATCTAGTATTCCAGCTTACTATGTAACAACCATTCCCTTAGGAGAGGCCGATAAAATAAATGCAGCCTTTAACAATGGTAAAGGAAAGTGGGATAATAACAACGGGAAAAATTACGCTTTTACAAATGGCACCTTTACTGTGGACAATGGACAGCTTTTAGAAGGGGAACCTCCGTCCACTAATAAAGTAACCATTTATTATTATACTGGATGGAATGAACCTCGGATTCACTATTCACCATATGACGGGCATTGGAGTACATTACCTGGAACACAAATGTCCAAAAGCGATTATCCAGGCTACTTTGTGATTACATTGGATATTGGTACAGCAGACGGTCTTGAAGCTGCTTTTAATAATGGAAATAATTCATGGGACAACAATCAAGGTAGTAACTATCACTTTAAATCAGGGGAGTACATTCTTAAAAATGGTCAAGTAACAAGGGGACACCCATAAAGAAGTACTATATAACACAATAATGAACTCTATAGATCCAATGACTAAAAAAAGAGGCTAGCATCTATAGAGTCTTTATTCAAATTATAGAAATCAGGAAAAACTTCCAAGAACCGCACTTATTGTTAAATTTTAGTTTCTGATTTTCTATTAAAAAGTAAGAAGTAAAAAGATGATCCCCTATTCACGGAGATCATCTTCTTTATCAAAGTTATCTTATTTTTAAATACCTTAACGAAAATGTTTAAAAAAACGCTATTTCTTTATTTTCTAATATTAGGGGATTCTGAGTTCTTCCCCTTCTACCTAGTTTTGCTAAGGATGATAAAAATCACTCGATTAATACCAATTAATTTGTTCTCGAATTTCTTCTCTTCCCAAAATACAAACCAATACCAACTATAAGTAATATAAACCCTGCAACTAAAATATTAAAGTTGTTTGTCGCTGTATCTGGAAGCTCGTTAGCTTGAGTTGGAACATTAGAAGACTGCGGCTGTCCTTCAAATACGCCATACGTACTGAAGTGATCCGTATAAACAGACACCTTGCCGTTCTTATATTCTCCACCAATCAATTCCCATTTATCTGCTTTTTCATTCCAATAATAAACCTTTACATTTTTAGGATTTTTGACTTGTTTTGAATCAACTTTAAATGTGAGTTTCACTTTATCATCAAATTCATGGTACGTTTTTCCATCAGCTTCTATTGTAAAGTCATAAGCAATAAGCGAACCCTTTACTTTCATTTTCTTTACGTTAATATTTACGTTTTCAGCTAACGGAAGAATGGAGGCAGGAATTTGTACATCCACATTTCCATTACTTACTACAATCGATGCTCCCGCACTCTGTAAAGCTTGGACTTGCTCTTTTGTTAATGTAAATGTTGCATTGATTTTGTTATCGACTTTGATAACGACTACAGCATTATCTGCAATACTCGCAAGAGCAGAATCACTAATCTTATACTTGTTACCATCCTTTGTTACTTTCGGTTTAATTTCTTTTACTTTATTTGAGTTACCTGGTTTTTCTCCTGGTCCTTGACCTGGCTCTTCACCCGGATCCTGCCCTGGCTCTTCACCCGGATCCTGCCCTGGCTCTTCACCTGGATCCTGCCCTGGCTCTTCACCCGGATCCTGTCCTGGCTCTTCACCTGGATCCTGCCCTGGCTCTTCACCTGGATCCTGCCCTGGCTCTTCACCTGGATCCTGTCCTGGCTCTTCACCTGGATCCTGCCCTGGCTCTTCACCTGGATCCTGACTCACATCCATAATTCTTCCTTCTACTTCAGTAGGAATTCCCTCGCTTCCAATACTCACCAAATGGTCACGGAAGTTTTCCCAATCAGATAATCCTAAGTCTGTAACTCGGCCTTCTGCATAAGCTTTAGCAAAAACGTCATAGCCGTCTCCGCCTTTAGCAGTAAATGCATTTGTAGCAATTGTGTACATCGTATCATCTTGTACTTCTACATATTTACCAGCTTCATTTAAATAGGAAACAGATACAATTCGCTCTCCAGGTTGTTTTGTTTCATCATATACTACTTTTCCACCCGCTACATGTAAGAAACCACCATTTTCTGCTGGATACTGACCTAGAGAAATTTCAAACGCTTCTTTTAGCTCAGCACCTGTTACATCCATGGTTGCTAATGTGTTGTTAAATGGAAGAACAGTGATTATTTCACCAACTGTGATTGGTCCTTTATCAATTGCTGCACGGATTCCCCCGCCATTTTGCAGGGCCATAATAATATTTTTACCAGTGAACGTTCTTGACTTCTCAAGCATTCCATCTGTAATCAAGTTTCCTAAAATCGTTTCATTCTTGCGGACACTTGGTTTTGTATCATCGCCATTCGTACGTGGACTTTCTAATGCAATTGGTGATGACACGCCGATTTCCGTTTTAGCCACTTGATTAATTTTCTCTTTAAATGGCTCCAATACTTTAACAGCTTCTTTATCCTCTTCTTGAGCACCGATAGCTACTAAGTGACCGTCATAAGTCTTCACTACATCATTTTCATCAAAAGTTACATTTAAAACGCCAAGATTACTGTTGGAGTTACCAGTTTGAACAATTAACGTAGGTGTTTCATCCTCGTCTACTATTACTGGTTTCTCCAATGTTGTATGGCTATGACCTCCGACAATCACGTCAATACCTTCTACTTTTTCCGCAAGAATTAAATCATTATCAATTGCTGCATTATCGTCATATCCAATATGGGTCAAGGCAACAATTCGATTTACCCCAGCTTCTTCAAAAGCTTCTACTGCCTTTTCTGCTTCTTTCAAATAGTTTTCAAAAGCAATCGATCCTGGGCTAGAAATGTCAGCCGTTTCCGCTGTCGTTAATCCGAAAATCCCAACTTTCTCTCCATTTACTTCTTTGACAATGCCATTATATATCTTTCCGTTTTCACTGTTTGACTCAATCGATTTGTTCTGAAGTCCAGTAAATTTCCCATCTTTTGAAAAGTCAACGTTCGCACTGACAAATGGGAAGTTTGCTCCCTTAATAAAGTCAGCTAGCGCCTGATGGCCTTCTACAGAAGAACCTAAATCAAATTCATGGTTTCCAAAGGTCATTGCATCAATGCCAAGCAAGTTCAGCATCGCTAAATCAGCTTTTCCTTGGAATTCATTAAAGTATAAGGTCCCTGTAAATTGGTCTCCTGCATGAAGGAGAAGGGCATCTGGATTTGCTGCTCTTATTTCTTTTACAGCAGTAACTGTCTTCGGTATGTTATCCAAAGCAGAGTGGATATCATTAGTATGCATAATAGTTAAATCAGGCACTTCTGGTAAATTAGATAAATCAAGTTGAATCATTACTGGATCATGGTCAGATGCTTGTCCAGTTGCTTCCGTAAAGTTTGCGTTAATATGAATCATATCAGCCGTTGTTACATTTGCTAATCTATTTGTTACTAAAATATGGTCTAGTACTTGGTTGTTACCTTGGAAGAAGTAGGAGAAACGATCTTCAGCTGGAACCTTTTCCACCATATTTGTTAAAATCTCACCCTTTAAAGCCTTAAGAGCCGGTGTAAATTCAAAATCATTCATGTCTCCAGTTACAACCACATTTAAGTTAGGGTTTTTAGCAAGCCCTTCTTTAATAAAGTTGTTTACTTCTTGTGCAAGCTTGATGCGCTCTGCTTCAGAAGACAGTACAGGCGGCTGGTTAGCTCCCCATAAAGATTGATCTCCACCTTTAGAATTCAAATGGTTTCCGATTACTACAACACGCTGACCTTTAAATTCGAATTCTGCAGCAAGTGGTTTACGTGTGTTACTAAATGCTTGTGGATTAATAACACCTGGGTTTAATGTAAGGTTCCCTGTTTCCGTCCAACCATTTGCTTCCGTTGCTTTTCCTTTCGTTCCTTCAACCAATGTTACACGTTCAGGGTTGTAAAGATGACCAACACGAATATTGCCACCAGGAGCTCCACCGTTTGTGTTATTTACAGGAGCCACGTCTATCCATTTATATACTGGACCACCTGCAGCAACAATTGCATTGATTAAACGTTGATAACTTTCTGATGCATCAGAATTTCCTGAATCAGTTTCTCCATCATTATCCTGAACCTCTACTAACGTAATAATATCAGGAGATTTCATGTTTTCTACAAATGACTTGGCAATTTTAGCTACTTTGGCATCTGGAGTGTTTGCTTTATTGTTAGAGAAATTCTCAATATTGTATGAAGCCACAGTTAATTTATCTTCTGCCGGGACAATATGAGTAACTTCTTGTGTTAAATTGGATTTTGTTAAAGTAGGTAATTCGTTTTTATTAACAGATAATTGATAACCATTACTTGAATAGGTTACGACACCGACAACGTCACCATTAAACTTATCACCTGGCTGGAAATCACTTCCCACATTATCTAAAAAGATTTTTTCTGGATTATAATCGTCTTCAGCAATATTTAATCCACCTTGATTATTTAATGTATTATTCGTCGTGCTTTCCACAATAATAGGTACATCATTCGAATATGGAGGTCCTACTACTAGTGCATCTGGGAATGATACACGCATATATTCAAGAGATTCCCAAAAGTCGATCCCATCTTCATCTGGATCAAAAGATGTCATTTCATCATTATCAATTACTTTGTTTGGAGGAAAAATATCTTTCCCAATAATAAGTGGAGCCGGTAGTTCAGCCGTTCCATCTTTAGTAATGGATGTTGCGGTAATTTGTGTTTTAGACAGATTAGCTCCTCCACCATATTCTGTAACAGTTCCATTAACGGAAACTTTGTCTCCAACAGAAACCCCATGAGAGGACTTGTATACTTCAATTGCTTCAGATGTTTCGATATCTGTATCTGCTCCATCCACATCCTGCATAACAAAACTGCTTGAACCAAATACATGGGTTACAACACCAGTTATGTTCGTAACAGAAGAACCATTATATTCAGAAATATGCCCTTTTCCTTGTATATCATGGATACGGAGATTTTCCGTATTTAGAATTTTAAAAGTAAAGCTAAATACATCACTTACTGTACCATTTGTTACAGCAATTGCTTTAATCGTAGTTTCACCTGTTTTTAAAGCGATTGGCTGTGTGTATTTTACACTTGTTTCAGTTGGTGTAGAACCATCTGTTGTGTAGTAAATAGCAGCATCTTCTAGACCAGAATTCAACTCAACCTTTGTACCAGCTGGAACTACCCCTGGTGTTTGTGTGGAATAAACGGCTGGCTTGTTCACTAAATCATAGCTATTAAGACCAGTAGTTTTTAGATGATACCCCGTTTCATCAATTGATCCGATTCCTGTAAGATGAACTTTATCGCCTTCTTTGTAATGCTTAATTAAATCATCATAACTAGAACCTGTACGATTATCGTGAATTACACGTACCTTTTCTCCACTTTCAAATACAGCTTGGAATGTAGCAGTGCCATAGCTATCTTTTGTCATTTCGGAGATTGTGACGTTTTGTAATGTAAGTAATTCTCCTTGTGTGGAATCAGATACCTCAGTAACAGACTGTGCTGCCGGCAGATCATTGTCTGAAGACACGATATCAAGGCTTTCTGGTTCGATTTCCAGTTCATTTTTATATGTCTTCAATACGCCCGTTATTTTTACTTTTTCTCCTGGCTTAACAGATTTAGGGCTAGCATAAACATACATCCCAGCAGTGGAATCTTGCATATAGAAAGTCTCGCTTCCCCAAAGTCCTGAATTTGTTGTCACGATTCCTTCTATCGTAACTGTTTTGCCAGCGCCAAATTCACGAGCTTTTGCGATCGAAATAGCAGGATCTGGTTCTGCAGGTTCAGTAGGCTCTTCAGGAGCAGCTGTGCCAAAAGTATGTATGCCAAGATTATCAAAGGAATTAATTCCTTTGTTCGTCCATTCTACATTTCGATCAAAAATGTCTTTAACATTTTTGTCACCTGATAAAACATCACTATTTCTAATTAACGTAACGTCTTTAGCAAAATCAGCATTCGAGCCAACTTGGCCAATTGAATCAATAATAGATTCTCCTTTTAATAGAACAAGAGGATCGTTACCATTAAAATTAATTACCGTTGAATTTTCTAGATTTCCTTTTGCCTTTATTTTTTCATCGGCTTGAGTATGATAAATAACATAAGTATCGCCATTTTTTAATGTGCCGTTCAGTGAGAGTTTATGTGAAATTTCTTCTGCACCATTTGTATGAATTCCCAGGCTGTACTGACTTAAATCAAGGTCAGAGCCAGTTCCGTTATATAACTCGATTGCCTTGTTAAAGCTGCTTCCCTCGATATATTCCGAGATAATTAAATCTGTAGCTACAACTGCTTCAGCCTTTACCTTTAAATTAGCTACTGGTGAGAATAAACTAAAAAGTATAGCAATTATCGTAATAATACTAAGATTCCTCTTATTTCTTCTTTTCATGTTTTTTCTCCTCTTATTTTTTAGATTAGCTTCTTGTTTCGAATGTCTCGAAAGGAGACTATCTTGTTTGAAAGTGACATACACATGAACTACTAAAGTAGTTAGAAAAATTATCCTAATAGAATAGTAGTTTTTCTATATGCAGCTTCCCACCCTTAACTTTCACACAATCCACTGTACCTCTACAAAATTAGCTAGTTTCTTTGTCACATCCTTTATCAGACAATATAGTTGCAGCTCATAAAATGTCATAGGCCTAAACACCTATACGTTTAACCCAAGGATAATAGGTTATATTTTTACTATTAAAATATAACAAACCTATCCGAGAATCATTGTATAATGTTATAAATTGCTTAACAAGGTTCCTTTACAAAAATTTAAAGAATTTACAAAAAAAATAGAATTTTAATGCTATTTGTCGTAATATGGTTAGTTTTTTCAAGACCATAAAGCGTTTTCCCGTAACATACATTCGAAATAATAATCTTATAAAAATTCAAATTTCTTCTTTCTATATTTCTTGATACCAAATAAAAAATAGTAACAAACTCCTATCTATCAATCAGCATTGCTCTTTTCGCTATAATAAAAATTCAAATTTTCTTCCTCCATAAATCCTTAATTAACAGTAAGAAAGTTTTCGACTAAAAAAAGCTGAATTCAAAAATTCAGCCCTAAATTGTATCGAATTTTTTTGATAATTAGAAAAACTCCCAGCACTACTTTATGTAATATAACAAAAGTGTGTTATATTGTAATCTTCATAGATTACAATCTATCAAATAGAAATGGAGGTTAAATATGCCCTTTTTATCATTCCTTTTGTTTGTATTAGTTAGCAGCTTTACCCCAGGTCCAAACAATTTTATGGCAATGTCGTTTGCTAATAAATATGGATTTAAAAAAACGATTAAGTTCAGCCTGGGAGTTTCAGCCGGCTTTTTTGTTTTAGCGTTGATGTGTAGTATTTTTAATCTTTTGCTTATAAGCATCCTGCCAATTATAAAGGTACCATTAACTATTTTAGGTGTCGGCTATATTCTTTTCTTAGCTTATAAAACACTTACAAGCAAAGGCATCAATAATAATGAGGAAAATGACGAGACGAACAAAAATCTTTTTTTAATAGGTGTTTTGATACAATTTATTAATCCAAAAGGGATTCTGTATGGGATTACAGTCGTATCAACCTTTATATTACCTTACTACACTTCTTACTTTAGTTACTTTATCTTTTCCTTATTCTTAGGGATTATCGGATTTCTAAGCTCATTATGTTGGAGTATATTTGGCTCCATTTTTCAGAAGTCATTATCAAAGTACCAGAAGCCATTTAATATAATAATGGCCTTGTTATTAATATATAGTGCCATTTCCATTGTTTTACATTAAAATTTATACATACGACAAGAATGAGGGTGGTTAATCTCCTCTGCTTTATTCTAATAATAAAGTGGAATGACCCTTTTTCTTGCCGAACTCTTCCTTCTATCAAAATTTAATTGCTATCCATTGAATATTGTCCAACTCGCTATCACAAAAAATTTTTGAAACGATAAGTACAGAAGATAAGAGACTGTTCCAAAAGTTTCTCTTTGAAACAGCCTCTAAAAAGCAAAAAAAATTCACCTATTGCTACCCTTTTTAAATTATTTATGCATAGTAAAAATCTTGACCTTTCCTCTCCATTTACCTTTAACTCATTATCTATTTGGAATTTTCCACTGCAGCGACCATTCTCTTACCGAATTTCTCTGTTCCCTCCTTATCACTCACCAGAAGGAATAATAATCGGTGTTGATGTACGTAATGGAATCCCAAAATTAGGAGAACCATCAGCATTCCAATTGAATTTTTGAATTCTAGTACTTCTTCGCTGGCTTCCTCCATCTGATTCGGAGATAGCATGATAAACAATCCAATCTTCTGTCCCATCAGGAGATTGTGTAAAACTATTATGGCCAGGAGCAAGTACTTTATTTTCAATACTTTTCTTAAACACAGGCTCTGTAGATTTAAGCCAAACCTCGGGATTCATGACATCCTTATTCTCTGAGGTTGTTAACATACCCAAACAATAATCATCCGACCAAGTGGTACTAGCAGAATAAATGAGAAACAACTTATTATTCCTTTTTAACATTACTGGTCCCTCATTAATCGCCATTCCACCTTGCTTTTCCCAATCATACTCAGGTTTTGACAATAATACGTTCGGACCGGTAAGTGTCCACGGATTTTCCATCTCAGCTATATATAGAGCTGATCCATACTCAGGAAAGTTCCCATATCCAGCATAAACAAAATAAAGTCGACCTTTATGTTCAAAAATCGTTCCATCTAAACCAGGGTACTCTGTATTTACATACCCCCTCTCTACCCAATCCCCGCTAAATGGATCTTCCGCAGGATTCTCTAACACAAAAATCTTCCTTGATTGATCATTGCCTATCCCGTCATTTGCTGTGAAATATACATACCAGTTCCCATTAATCCGATGAATTTCTGGAGCCCAAATATTATCACAATTGATTCCTTCACTCGGAGCAGTCCAGATTGTTTTACAATTACCTTGGGCTATTCCACTTAATGTAGGTGACTTCCATAAATCAAGTCTTGTCTTTTTCGTTACCATAAAATAGTAAGTCTCTTTCTCCTTATACACCCAAGGATCTGCCCCAGGTTCTAAAATTGGGTTATGAAAAGTTAATTTCCCCATAGCTTCCTCCTCTTACCACGTTTTTCCAATGACGAAACCGGACTTAGTAAGGGCTTTTATTTTTCCTATCAACAGTTACGATCAAGGAGCAAGCTCTGCTTCTCCTTAATATCCCTTTTTGGTTTGAATCCCGACCTGCCGAAAATGTATAATCTTTATCCTATTTGTTCCTAAATAAATATTTGTAGTTTAATTAATCCTCGAATTTCATACATATCCCTACTCTCACTTTTACTTATCGATTATATTTATTCTCTACCATTTCTTTCTTTTCCTTTTAATATTAACAGAGAGTATGAATTACTTTTTTTAAGGCCAAGTAAATTAAAACTCTTACTTTTCACCTTCCCTAGAAATGCACACCCTAAAACTTTATTTTGTAATCAACCAATTATTTCATTATTTATTCAGCTATTCCCATATGGGAAAACCTCTTATCATATTGTATAATAGACTTTTATCCTATTGTAAGAAGCTAAGAAAAAAATTCATATCCAATTAATGAAGATTCGGTAAACTTTCTTATACCTTCTAAGTTGGATGGTATTTTAGACAATATAAATTCACGTTAGAAAATCCAGTCTAAATCAAGTATGATATCCACATGGGATAGTAGAAAAGGGGTTAAAAAATGAGCGTATTAAATGTAAAAGATTTAAGTCACGGTTTCGGCGATCGTGCGATTTTTAATGATGTGTCTTTTCGGCTTTTAAAAGGAGAACACGTTGGACTTGTTGGAGCAAATGGTGAAGGTAAATCCACTTTCATGAATATAGTCACTGGGAAGCTGCAGCCTGATGAGGGGAAAATTGAGTGGTCTCGAAAAGTCCGTGTTGGTTATTTAGATCAACATGCTGTCCTTCAAAAAGGGACAACAATGCGTGAAGCGCTAAGCACTGCTTTTCAATATCTTTTTGATGCGGAAGCAGAGATTAATGAACTTTATGCAAAAATGGGCGATGAAGGCGCTGATATTGATGCCTTACTTGCAGAAGTAGGAGAGCTGCAAGAAACGTTGGATAGTAATGATTTCTATCAAATTAATGCAAAAATCGAAGAGGTTGCTCGTGGTCTAGGATTAGACGATGTCGGACTAGATCGTGATGTAGCTGACCTTAGCGGTGGGCAGCGTACGAAAGTTTTGCTAGCTAAGCTATTACTAGAAAAGCCAGAGATTCTATTACTAGATGAGCCTACAAACTACTTGGATGAACAGCATATTGAATGGCTGAAGCGCTATTTACAGGAATATGAGAATGCATTTATTCTCATTTCTCATGATATTCCGTTCTTGAACAGTGTTGTTAACTTAATCTATCATATGGAAAACCAAGAGTTGAATCGCTATGTCGGCGACTATGATAACTTCTTAAAAATTCATGAAATGAAAAAACAGCAGCTCGAGTCTGCCTACAAGCGTCAACAGCAAGAAATCGCTAATTTAAAAGATTTCGTCGCTCGTAATAAAGCAAGTGTTGCGACTCGTAATATGGCGATGTCTCGTCAAAAGAAGCTCGACAAAATGGAAATTATTGAATTAGGGAAAGAAAGACCAAAACCAGAGTTCAAATTTAAAGAAGCTCGCGCAGCCAGCCGGTGGATTTTCGAGGCGGAGGATCTTGTTATTGGTTATAACGAACCACTTTCTCGCCCTCTTAATCTGAAAATGGAACGAGGACAAAAGATTGCCTTTGTTGGAGCAAATGGTATTGGTAAGTCTACGCTTTTAAAAAGTATTCTCGGGTTGATTAATCCTATTTCGGGTAAAGTAGAGCGCGGTGATTATCAACACATCGGTTACTTTGAACAAGAAGTAAAAGAGTCCAACTATAATACTTGTATCGAAGAAATCTGGAGCGAATTCCCAAGTATGAATCAGGCGGAAGTACGTGCTGCTCTTGCAAAATGTGGATTAACAACGAAGCATATTGAAAGTAAAATCGAAGTCCTTTCTGGTGGAGAAAAAGCCAAGGTTCGCTTGTGCAAAATTTTAAACACAGAAACGAATTTATTAATACTAGACGAACCTACCAATCACTTAGATGTAGATGCAAAAGAAGAACTAAAGCGTGCTTTAAAAGAATATCGCGGAAGCATCTTGATGGTATCCCACGAACCTGATTTCTATCGTGAAATTGCGACAGATATCTGGAATTGTGAGGATTGGACGACGAAAGTATTTTAACTAATGATTGAGGGGTGCCAAATGATTGAGAATTCATTTTGGTACCCCTTATTTTTACAAATTCTAAAACCTCTTTTCCCAAACTTGGTCAAAGAAACAGCATTCCTTCGTAATACCATGAATTATGACAGATGACCATATCGAATTCATTTTCGCGCATAATCCAGCACAAAAACACTGACAACATTTCAATATATTGGAATAGTTTTAGGATTTTAACCAATGATAAGACATATCAAAAAGTTATATACCTAAAGGGAGTTTCGAAAATGGTGTTAAAAGAAAAAATTTCTTTAAACCAATTATTCCACATTGTTATTGGATTTAATTTGGGGAGTTCTCTTATTATCGGAATTGGGATAAATGCAAAACAGGATGCCTGGATTGCCGTTTTATGCTCTTCCATCATTGGAATTTTCATCGCATTATTTTATTACCATTTCCAAGAAATCTTACCCAATAAACATTTTTCCGAAATGCTTGAATACATTTTAAATCGTCCCATTGCTATTTTCATTACATATATCTATACACTCTATTTTTTTTATTTAGCAACTAGAGTTATTCGTGATTTTGGAGAATTGGTAACAACCTTTATCCTCCCTAACACTCCGATAGAAGTTTGCAGCTTAAGCCTCGTTATCATCCTTGCATACATCGTATATTTAGGGGTGGAAGTACTTGGAAGAGTTACAGAAGTATTTACGCCATACGCTATTCTTTTTATTATCCTTGTGACGATTCTATTGCTTGGTAATAACGACATAAAATTAGAGCGAGTTACGCCTATTTTAGCTACAGGGGTTAAACCATTGTTAAATACCATTTTCCCATACGAACTCATAAGACCATATGGTCAATTATTTGCCTTAACATTTTTATTTTCTCATTTACCTAAACAACAATATGCGAGACACACATTATTCTATTCAATCCTATCATCAGGATTTTGGTTAACAATAGGAACATTCATTGTGACTGCTTCCTTAGGTCCATCCATTGCATCTCGCAGCGCTTTTCCTCTTGTAAGTGCAACAAGGTTAATTAGTATAGGTGATTTCTTACAAAGGGTAGATGCGTTCGCCGTATTTATTATTGCATTAGGAGTAATAATTAAAGTTTGTATTTTATCCTTTGCTGGCTTAAAGGGGCTGGAATACATTTTTAAACTCCCTTATCGCCTATTAGTCATTCCAATGATGTGTATCTTATCCATATACTCATCCTTTATTAGCATAAACTTTTCTGACCATATCACCGAATCAAAAACAGTAGTTCCTTATTTTTTAAGCTTACCTTTATTTTTTCTTCTTCCTAGCTTATTTATGGTACTAGCCTTAATAAAAAAGAAAAAGGATGCATAGACAAGCATCCTTTTTTGAATAGTATATTTGCAGGGGATATGGACAAAAAGTACATACCTTGCATGGAAATCCTATTTTATTAATGTTAATTGCGCGACGCACTCCACATGGCTTGGATGGTGATGGCAGATAAATATAGATGTAGTAGTGTTTACCTTATGATTATTTTTATATGTAAAAATCTATATTACATCATGTCGCCCGTAAACTGAGAGTATAATATCGTTAATGAGAGGTGCAAAAAGTGAGGTAAATCATCATTTCGGATATTGTTGACTGTAAATCTTTAACGTTGATTTACCGTTTATTTTGGGTAGCTTTAGCAAAATGTTAGCTTTGTTAATCCCTTTTTCAAGACAAGATTAAATAATTAAAAAACATTATTTTACAATCTTTTTATCCTTAATTGCAACTACATGCAATAGAGGTAGTCCACTATCTTGCACTTTATCAATAAAGTCCTCCCGTGTATCTCCATCAAATGTAGTTAAAATTCTTGATGTAAAATAATCAGCCAATTTTTGTTTATTATATTTTTGACCATCCAAGATTTTCGTTCCGCTACATACATAGGGATCTCTTCTTTCCCCAACTGGATTAAGAACTAATACTTTTGGCGATCTAGTCAACTTTTTCATCTTTTTTATTTGCTTTTTTAAATCAGCACTATTCAGATCAGATTCATCCATCTTCGCTTGCACTAAAATAGCTTTCTTTACTTTTTTGTTTTTATCCCTTATATCTGCTGTAATTGCAAAATCAGCACCTGAACGGGATTCTGCGGAGTTTCTTCCCCTATCATTAAAAACAGTAGGGATAAGCTCAATATGTATGTCTGAGTCACTATAAACTACACCTTCCAACTTAGAGAGTAAGGCGGAGGTATAAGTAGGTTCTTGATAATAACGTTTTGAATCAGTCTTATTGATCTTATCATTAACATAATCTTTTACACTTTTTCTAACGTGTTCTGGAAAATTAAAGGAATGTTTCAATCCTATTACTCCTTAACTAAATAAATGTACTTTTACATATGGACTAATTAATATTAATCTACTAAAATGCTTTCTATGGTTTGGATATGATCAATTATTTTCTTTAATTACTAATCAAGCCAAGATTCCAATGTATTATTAAAATCAATATCTCTCCATTTTTCTTTCCACAGCTCAATATATCTTATGTCATTTGATGATGGTTCATTGGCACATCTTTCTATACTGACTATTGATGGCATCACCACAGCATCTCCAATTAATAATGCTTCACCACTTTTAAGTGATGGTAAGCTTTCAGTCACTCCATCAAGGGTGTCTGGTAATAAACGTTTAACATAATTCTGATCATCTGGATTTGTTAATCTCATAGCGACAAAATTATTACATTGGGAGAATATAGTTTCAGAAATCTCTGAAGGTCTCTGACTGACTATCGCTAATGTTACACCGTATTTCCTACCTTCCTTGGCTATTCGTTCTATTGCTAAAGTTGAACTTCTATATTTTACAAGGTTGCTTTTTGGAGCATATTTATGGGCTTCTTCATAAACTAAAAGTAATGGTGTGTTATTTTCACCTTGCTTCTTTTTAGTAAAATAACCAAATTCAAATAATAAGCGCGATATTAATGATACAGTAATACTCAAAACTTCAAATGGGACACCGCTTAAATCGATAATAGTTACATTTGACTTTTTCTCGTCTTTGTAACCTATAAAGTTTTTTATAACGTCAATAAAAGAAATTTCTTGTGATGCATCTCCAAATAGGAAGCTCAATCTTTTATCTTTAATTTTATTTTCGAATCTAGAAATGAATTTGTCTAAAGTTCCATCAGCATAGTCGCCATGTTTAATGTTTTGATTTTTGGTCGGATGAAAGTCAAATATTTCTTCAAAAAACTTTAATATCTTTTCCTCATCATTTAATAAAATCCCAGAATTAACTTCTGTCTTTCCATCATTTAATTCATAAGAATCATCCACAATCATTATTCTATCTGTTGACTTTGCATTCTTTGTTTCTCTTTTTAGATTCTTTAGACACGTTAATACTTCCTGAATATTAAACTTTAACGGGCTATCAAAATAAACATCACCCGAGTGTGTATTATTTTTCTTTTTATTTGCTATTATTAATTTTCTAAGGATTGAAGCTTGATTATAATTATTAAATTCACCTGACTCTAGAAATATTTCTTCTAGCTCCTCACCATTTAATAACCAATAAGGTAATATTAAATTTTCTACATTTATTTTGTTTGCGTTAGGAAATGCACTTTCATACTCAGAATGAATATCAAAAATAATTACATGAGAGTTATTTAATCCCTCATACTCACTCTCTTTAATACTATTTGCATTTTGTATTATTTTTGCTGTTGTATGTGATTTTCCTGATCCACTAGCACCTACGATTGCTAGATGCTTATTAAAAAATTTATTTCCATCCACCGGCACACTAACTTCTGGGTTATTTGCCAATTTTGAAAAGCTAAATTTTTTATCAGTTTCAATGCTATTTTCAAAGATTTGTTTTATGTATTTAGTTTCAGCGGGTTTAACAGCCTTTGGAGGAATTGATAAGGTATCCCCTCCTCGTATAAACCTGCTATCCTTTAATACACCGACAGGACTTGCTTCTATTATGTATTTTCTTTGCAGTTCAAAATAATTTGAACCCTTATCATCAGACTTTTTAACCTCTAATAAATCAATAGAAAAACTTTCAATAATCGCTATTAAGATGACATCATTATCATCGGAAATTTGTAAGTAAGAACCAACTTTTAAGTCCTCTTCAGCAATCTTAAAATCCTCTAATCTTTCGACAGATATCTTAACTTTATCCGGTTTTACGGAGATTACTTCAGCATTAATTTTTTCCATAAATTATCACCCCTAAAATAAAAATTCATTAATATCACTAAAGTCCTCAATCTTAATGTGATTTATACCTAAATCCTCTTGCTCAATTCTTTTATCTAAATATAGGTTATATATTTTTTTTGTTCTTTGTAGTTGTAAAATAATTTCTTTGATATATTCATATCTATTAATAAATTTAAGTTCTATATTATTTTGTGGAGTACTCTCTTCTAATAAATTGCTCAAGAAAAAATCAGCACCTTCAAAGCAAAAACCGTCTCTAAAAATTATTCCTTCAGATAATAGTTCGGTCTTCATATTCTTTAGCACGGTATCTTTTACATTTTGAAAAAAGATATATGGTGCGGGAGATTTTATTATAGTTGCACCACCAAATGTACCTTTTTTATAGTACCTCTCAATAATTTTTCGGGATAATTGAATTAACAGATTTGTATCATCAAAGTTTTCTGGTAACTCAAATAAAAAGATTCTTTCATGGAAATTAATATTCGTTTCACGAAAAAATCTTTTATAAATAAATTTATAATATTTTTCTTTACCTAAAAATTGAGTATAACTAGAATGAAAAATAACTTCTCTACTATTTGTTATTAGATCCTTTACCTCTTTCTTAGAACATACTCTTTTGTGCTTATCTTCTGGAGCATTATTTACTACTTTATTCTCAATATACTTATAAATTTGAGCATAATAGATAAACGCTTCTTCTTCTTCACAATTAAATTCCTTATTTATCTTCTCAATTAAGAACTCAAATTGCTCTTGATATTTACCAGTAAAAGTCATTCTGAATTGACTTATAAATTCTGTTTTTAGCTCTTCTTCAAAATTATATTGCTTATTTTTTATCTTACAGTCTCCAATAATGTCATTTAAATCTTGTAAACTCAAAGAAACTTCTTGCTCTTCCTTGTTTTTAAAGTATGCGTATAAAACTGGTTTCCTTTTATCAGTTTTAAAAATCTCTAGCAACTGACAAAGCGGCTTTTTCACTTGAGAATTTGAGAAATTTGCCCGTTCTTTATATTTAACTTGAACAATAATGTTTTCATCACTATAATCCTCAGTTTGTTCAATTTCTACTTCATTTAACTCATTTGTTTGCTCCAAAATCCTAATAATTGTATAGTCATATTGAAAATTAAATCCTTTGATAGCATAATAGCCACCATCTAAGACTGTACTCATTCGTAATATCCTCCATTAAGGAAATGCATTCTCTGTCATATTTCGACACCAAATTGTAAATTTCCTCCTTTTAAAGCAAAGTGTTTTTAAACCGCGAGACAGATGCCTCTCTCAAACAAATCATTGGCCACCTGACTATTCGGATGTCAAAACCAACAGAATGTTGTTATATCAAAAATGTAAATAGAAGAGGCTTCCCAAAAGTTAAATCAACTAGTGAGAAGCCTCTTCTATCAATATAATATTAACATTTTGTTAGTAAATCATTTAATAATCATTATGAATCAGTGGATTTAACAACTATCACACCCCGGTCAAAATCTGAGAGCGTTTATTAATCGTTAACAAGAGGTCTAAAATGTGCGGTAGATTAACGTTTAGATGTTAACTTTAGCATCGATTTACAGTTTTTTTTAGATTGTGTTAACAAAATGTTAGCAGCCGATCCATTAGAGACGAACAAAAATCTATTAAATATTGATAATTCTTTCTGCAAAATAAACTACTATTGGTAATGGGGCATTGATCTTAAATGAATAAGGTGCTGAAGAGTGTTGTTGTACTTTCGGTTCTGGAATAAAGTTTGTAATATCACCTTGCATTATTGCCCTATTCTTTGCAGCATGTAAGAAAAAATCTATATTATACATTTCTATGTTCCTACTAATATTGTTGGAATACTTTATATCAAAGGTTATATTATACGAATAAAAATTTTCACCTAAACCCAATTCTTCAACAATTATACCATTCGAATATAATACTTCAAAAATGTTCATATTTTTCAATGATTTAATCCCCTTTAGCTATTCTAATTAGGATATGAGATTGTGTAAGTACCAAATGAATAATAAACCACAAAAAAATTTGCTCATAATATTTAGAATAAAATCTAATTTTATGTTTTGTAATTTATATTAATGTTTTTACAAAACGGGTTAAAATTTCTGCTCTACTATTTAAGAAATCATCATAACTTAAATCAAGTGCATTTTCGGGACAACCATGTGATTTAAATATTTCTTCTATAGATTCTTTTGGTAACATTACTTTATAATCTGATGGCGCTTTATCTTTTATCTTTTGATTATCAGCATTATTTAAGAAACATAAATTCCCTAAAACGTTTATCTGTTTATTGTTATATCCCAATCCTTTAAGATGATTTTTTGGAAAAATATGATGGAACTCATTTTTACTGCAATTCTTTAATACTTCTTCCAAATCAACTTTTGCACCAGAAATAAATGACCGAGGAAATAAATTTGCTAAGGTTATGACAAATACCTTAGTATTTACGGTTGATAAGTCAAATTGATTTTTTAAGAAGAACTCTTTTTCAATCTCGCACTTAAAGTTTGAAACAACCACTTCATCGTTTTCTAATAGTGCTAATAGACTCTCTATATCTTTTTCATGCTTATCATTCACTCCGCTAGAATATCTTCTTGAATAACATGATTTCCAAAACCACTTAATCAGTTCCTTACGTTGTTTATCATTAAAAAGTCTTCCATTAACTTTATCTGTCGCAAAAAAAGCTGTTAAAGAAACTAGCATTGAAGGATAAGGTAATACCTTATATGAACTAATATTAAGCTCCCTTTGTAAGAAGTCTATAGCTCCTTTAATCCCATTAGCAATCTTATTAAAATTATTTCTTATTTGTTCTCCGTTTATAGAAGCAATGGAGTCAGGTGAAGCCTTTCTATTAATTACTCCACTACAGCATTTCAAAAGTAAATCTTTATCTTCAGATAATTCCCCGAAATTAAACTTCTCTAACTCATCCGCTAATTTTTCTATTTCTTCATTAAAATCAAACTCTGAACTCCATGACCATGCAGTAATTAATTGGAACGTATCTAAATCAGTTCCTGCCCGGTTAATTCTATCAAATACTATAGCAACTTTACCTTTATCATCTGTTTCTATTTCTTGGATTGGGATCATTACCTCTTTAAATTTCTCCTGTAGCTTATCTATTTTTTTTATTTCTTCTCTTGTTAGTCCGTCTGTTGCATCTCTATATCCCACAGAATCAAATAAGACTTTCATAGGAAAATGACTTTTTTTATCTATTTCATCTTCTTTTAATGCTACAAATAGGCTTTCGGTTGAGCTTTCATTTGCTTTAAAAGCATAATAAATATCTATCCAACTGTGATTATCTTTAGTAGGTTCTATTACATCCTGAAACACAGTAAATAATGAAGTAATTCTTTGTTGACCATCTAACACATATTTTACTGGATAATCTTTTTCTGGTTCTGGAAGAGTAAAATTCCCAAAATCTTTTTCTATTTTTAACTTCTCATTAGTCTTCCAAAAAAATAAGTTTCCTATTGGTATACCTTTGTATAAACTATCCATCAAAAATGCTACTTGATTCGCGGTCCACACAAAATCTCTTTGAAACGATGGAATACGAATTTCCCCACTAGTAACCTTATTAATTATTTGTCTTATAGTTATTGGCTCAGCCATTTTAGATACCTCCGATTTATATTATGAATAAACACCCACAATACTTTCACTTAAAACATTCGAACATCGAAGTGAGAGATGTCCTAAATCTGTTATAATATGACCAATTCTTAAACAAGGTTGATAATATTAAATTTCTCATCTATCTAAATCCAAGAAAGTTATGTATGGAATTTCAACAGAATCAAATACGTATTAGGCTCATTTTCTTCAACAATATCTATTTCCAAATTATCTTGATAATTTCATACAGTAATTTATGTCTCTTTTCTAACTCATCAGGGCCGAAATCATCCATTGGCTCAAAGTCTAAGTGAAGATTGTTTATCATTTTTTTAAAGTCAATTTTCGTTTTATACGTGTCTTGCCTTAAAGTTTCATTCCAATAAAGAGTATTAGCATAAGTCTTCAGTTTATCGGAATATTTTTCATTACTACTCGAAATATTATCTTTCCCTTTAAGTAAAAGCAGACCACCAAGACGGTTTCTTTCCCTTTCAAATCTGTCGTTATCATTATTAAATTTTGCTAAATTATCTGCGTTTACAGAAAGAATATGTTCAATGTGAAAACCATTTACAGACCCTGTGTTCGAAACTAAATCGTACAGAGAATGTCTCATTTGCATATTTGTTTCTTTTGAAATAAACTTTTCAATTCTAGCAAAAAAGTATCTTTTAAACCTCTTATTTAATTCGTAACCGGTGTCCTTGAATAATTGATAACTTATTGGCTTCTTAATGTCTAATCCACGGTTCTCAGAGAGCATAGATATTAATTGTTCATCGAATACTTTCCGTATATACGTGAAGTCATCTTGCTCTCTAATACTTTGGCTAATCTTATAGATCGCTTCGTTATAATCATTACTATCGTAGCCTTTTTGAAGCTGTAAAAGGGAATAGAATCGATCAACCTCATAAGATATTTTTTGAATCTTCTCATCTTCCTTTGAGTCATTTAATTTGCAAACGGATAGCGTTAACAAGAACTGACTATCCATTTCAGTTAAACGGTTATAGTAAACATGAATATATGGCTCGTGTTCATTAGAGTAATAGTTTAATACTTTGTTATATAAAGAGGTGAAATATTTGAAGTCGTTAATCAAAAAATCTTTAACAGCTTTGGGATTATGATCTAACTTCCACTTTGCATTCACTTCTTTTTCAAAAATAGTCCTATGATAATTATTTTTATCGTACTTTCTTGAATCACCTATTGTGTTGGCAAATTTAGCACGAAGTAGATACATAAAAAATTCATCTACTTCGTCTTTATATTCTCGGTTTATTTCCCCAATGCTTGTATCCCACAGTTCATTTAACTGGAAATGGTCCAGTTCTTTTTTGTCCACCTGTCCTAGAAGTTTTCCTTTTAAGATTTCGTAAGGCTTTAGCTTTACTCCACGATCATTAATTACTTCAAACACCATTGGTACATCTGTTTGTTCCACATTCAAATTTATTAGTACCAGTCTTTTAAGAAAATAAAATACAAAACTTTCATACTTATGTTTGTCTTGTAACCTATCATCAAGGAATTGGGAAATAGCCGAATAATTACTTACCATGTTAACTGCTGTTACTCCGCTTGAGGTATCTATCCCAGTAAGGTCATGACCGTCATATAGCGCCTTCATTGTAGATAAATGTTGTTCATGTTTCATCCAAAACTCTTTTTCATATCCATTAAATCCAACTATTTTTTGAGATATCCAATCAACTAAAGGAGAGTTATGATGATTACCAAGGTGCATTAGCTTAATCAAAATTAAAGTAATTGTAGTTAACCTTTGCTGTCCATCGACAATATATAACTTCCCGCCAACAGGATTAGTTACGTATGTATTCAAATAATACCATCCATATTCTTCTATTAACTGATGAAGAGGGATGTCACTGGTGCAATGCTTTTCATACTCAATACTAAACTTATAAAAAACATCATCTAATAATCTGTAAACAGGTTCGTTCGACCATTTATATTGTCTTTGATAGAAATCAATATAATAAGTTGTGTTAGAAAAAACAGTATTTATATTTTGTTTATCAGGAGTTACGTCCATACCCATCTTCTAAACCACCCTCTAAAGATTTATAGGAATATTATACCATTAATAGCCCTCCACATATAAAAATACATGGCGGTTCCGTTTAATTTTATTGAAGTCTGGCAATCATGATATTGTTAGTGCAATCTGTATGTCAAAAACAGAAGGAGATAAATACACTCCTTCTGTTTTTTATTTTGTATTATCCAATAGATTACCGTAATTAAATATCAGATATAAAGCTTTACCTTTTCAAAAAGTTCTATTCTCTCATTTTGTGAAAAGTTTCGAACCAGATTTACTATTGCTTCAACCGTTAACCATCTACTTTCTTGAACAAAAAACGCTTTTAGGTTTTCTTTAAAGGGATTCGTAATCTGCTCATTACTAATCCCTGCTTCCATGAATAGCCCTATTACTTCATCAATTTTATCTTCATCAATTTCCTTTCTTCGCAGCATTATTTCTTGTTTAATACTTGACCAATATGAAGTCAGAAATTCCTCCCACTTATCATCCTCAAGATAGAAAAAGTCTAGGTAAGATGTTTTCTCTAGGTCAATAAAGTTTTTAGTATATACTTCTCTACGACCATAACTGTTATTTTCTTGAGAATAGAGACTTTGTAAGTTTGAAATTAATTGATTAAACCTCACATCGGCTTGGTGTTCCCATATCTTCTGGAGCAGGGTTAATATTCTCTTAATTCTATTGGGGTCTCTCATAATGTGCTTCATCCTTCCAGAATCATTTTTAATTTAGAGTGTTGCTATATGCAAGAAGTTTTGTTTTCTAAGATAAAAATAGACACCCTAATAAACATATCAAAGGTGTCTTAAAAAAAGGTATTTATAAATTGAGTTTTTTGTTGTAACTGTCTGCTAGGGTTACAACTCAAGAAATCTCCTCGGCATTACGATTAATCATATCAATAATATCTAAAATCCCTTTTGCTTTTGGCAGTTGGTCTTTAAACACGACTGTTATCCCACCTAATGTTGTAAATGGATCTTGTTGTAATGCTTGGCGCTCAAGAGTTCCGTTTTTCACTACATAATCAATAATTAACTCGACAAATTGAGTTTGTTGTAGATTTAATTTTTCTTCTGATAAGAATGTAGAGAATGCTTCAACAGCCGCTTTTCGGTCTAGCCCAACAATTTTCCGAACAAGTTTTGTTATTGGTGTATCACCAAAATCTTTTTCATACTGTTCTTTAGAGCCTAGTTCATTCCATAGAATTTGCTCTAAGTACTCAATATCTTGTTTAGTTAATGGCTTATTATTACGAAGTTTATAGATTGCTAATGTGTCTTCATGTTGATGTTCTTTTAAATAATGTTCGACCTTTTTACGATAGCTTTGAAGATCATTCACATTTAAAATCGACTCGTTTTCTCTTACTTCCATTACTTCATCTTTAAAATCAGTGTAATAAATTTTCTGTTGGGTACGCTCAATATAGCGAATTAAATCACGCAAGGCCTCACGTACTTTTTCTAAATCTGCTATCGAGGCTTCTTGCCAAAACTCACTTGTTCGCACTTCATCAATAATTTCTCTTTGTGCTTCTATTGCTGGAATTGTTCCTAATTTAGAAAGTGCCTCTGCTGTATCAACAACTCGACGAATAGGTTTAGTTGCATTGTTTGACTGCAATTGTGCCAATTCTATTGTTAACATTAATAAGTCAAAACGCTTGGCTAATTCATCGTCATCAATTGGTGCGATTAACGGTGAAATATTTTCCTTTACTTCGTTAGTCTGAACAACAGATAATGCTTGCCAGTTGTCTGCGTTTTGATACTTATGCACGTATTGCAAATATTGACGCACTCGGAAATTTTCATCATTTAAAGCACGTATATCAGCCAAAATTTCTTTTACTAGCTGCTGACGGTATTCAGAATAGGGCTGTACTTGATACTGAACATCTTGCAACTCACGAACAATATCAACCTTTGAGTTAAACAACTTTTCTGTAAGGGTTTGTGTGACTTTCGATTCTTCTCCTTTTTCATTGGCACGAAAGTACTCAAAGTTTCGCAAATAATCAAAAATCAAGAAATACTCTTTGTCCATTCCCGGACCAAATAAATCCTCACATAAACGTGTTCCGCGACCAATCATTTGCCAGAATTTCGTTTTAGAGCGGACCTTTTTGAAGAAAATGAGATTCACAACTTCTGGCACATCAATTCCTGTATCAAGCATATCAACCGAAATCGCTATTTGTGGCATTTTATTTTTATCTGAAAAGTCATCAATCAAAGTTTGGTAATATTCCACGCTGTAATCAATAACTTCTGCAAAACTACCACCATATTCAGGGAATTTCAAATCGAAACGTTCTTTAATGGCTAGGGCGTGCTTATGATTTTTCGCAAAGATAATTGTCTTTCCTAGTTTATCGCCGCCTTCTACTTTAATGCCATTTTCCATAACATCTTGCAGAACGTGATCAATTGTATTTTTATTAAAGACAAATCGATTTATCGCAGCACTGTCGATATCTTTTACCTGTGGCTCATCTTCAAAAATTTCATCAAATTCTTCTTGCTCTTCTTTTGATAGATCATCATAGCGGATTCCATCATCTAAAATCTTCAATGTTGTCTCCCGTGTACGATAATCAACTAAATACTCGTCTTCTACTGCTTTCGACAGCTCATAGGCAAAAGTAGGTACGCCGTTTTCTAAATCAAAAATCGTATACGTATTTTTATCCAGTTCATTCTTTGGTGTAGCGGTTAACCCAACAAGCATCCCATCAAAATAGTCAAAAATGCTTTTATACTTTTGATAAATCGAACGGTGGGATTCATCGATAATGATTAAATCAAAATGACCGACCGTAAATAAACGGTTACCATCTTTACTTTTCACTTCATCAATCGAGTTCATCATCGTTGGATACGTTGAAAAGACCATCCGCGCATCCTCTGGATTCGACTTTTTCTCAAGCATATTACTTAAAGACAAATTTGGTAAGAGCGTGTTAAAGTTACGAAATGCCTGCTTAACAAGTGACTTACGATCCGCTAAAAATAACACATTTTTAATCCAATGATGTCTCGTTAATACATCCACTAATGAAATGGCAGTACGAGTTTTCCCACTTCCTGTTGCCATGACGAGTAACGCTTTACGCCCGTTGTGACTGAACGCATCACAAACAGCTAAAATGGCTTCCTTTTGATAATATCGATTAGTTATGTCATCATTAATATCAATATTGACTAATGGTTTCTTCAACTTTCGGCGATCAATGATAAGTTGTAATTCATCTTGTGTATAAAATCCAGATGTACTGCGAGCAGGATATTCATCATGCCATATATGGGTTTCAAAGCCATTTGTATAGTAGATAACTGGTCGAATTTGCTGCACTTGTTCGATACAATCTGCATACAACTTAGCTTGTTGACGACCAACTTTCGCATCTCTTGAAGTGCGTTTTGCTTCAACAACTGCTAACACTTTGCCGTTTGTCCCAAGTAACACATAGTCAACAAAGCCTTCCCCTGTGTTATTTGGCATCCCTTGCACTGGATATTCCTCAAGCACATTGTTACCGATTTCCCAACCTGCTAATTTCAAGTCTAAGTCAATATAGCGTTTCCGTGTCTCAAACTCTGATATTTCATCGACTTGGAAATGATACTCTTCCTGTTGCATAACTCGGTTCGCTGTTAACTGCTTACGCAACTCTTCATTTTGCTTACGCAACTCTTCCAGACTCTGATCTTTGGCACTTAGCTTTTCATATAAATCATGAAGTTCTTCCGGCCGTTCACGCTTATACTCTGATGTATAAAGGAGAGATTCATTAAAATCTGGTGCTGTATATTCCTCTGCATAACAATAATCAATCCACGAAATAAACTGGTGTAAATTATGTAACGACAAAACCGCTTCATCTCGTGTAATTGCAACATTTGTATGCACAGATGCATTGCCTAGCTTCACAATATATTTCAACATCGGCAACAATTCTTCATCAATAATGGCTAGGAAATGTCGATCATGAATCAAGCTTGATAAGTTATCTTGATATGGGATCTTTACATCTTGGTCAAACTGATAAACCCATTTCACCGCTAACTCCAGCGCGCGGCGAGATAGAATCGCACACGTCGCTGGACTAACTTGCATGGCTTTTTCTGCTTCTATACAAGCATTCGCAAAACTTTTAAACGTTTGCTTCTCCTGCAAAAAAACAAAATTGGACATCACATCAACTCCTTTGCAAAACAAAATCATTCAACTTCTGTTCTTGAAACAGCTCATCTTTAAAGGCTTTTTGAAGTAGGGAGTTATAAAGTAACTCTAAGTTATTTAGACTTCTTGTTAATACCTTTTTTTGTAATTCTATTTTCAAAATAATTTCAGAAAATTTCTCTTGTGTTTTTAAAGAAGGAAGGGGAACTAGTAATTTTTTTATATCGTCATTTGATATATTAGCTTGTCGTACACCTCGACTCACACTTGTTAATTGCTCTTTAAATTTTTTTTGCTTAAAACAATAGAATAGATAATGTTTATTTATATTATTTGATTTAATTTTCAACTTCGCAACACGTTGATTTAATAAATATCTAGAATAATCATCAGTAACCTCACAAATATTAGCATAATCATCCTTCCCTACTGTACCTGTTAAAGTAATCAATAAATCCCCTGAAGTTACAAGGTACTTTTCATATTTATCTCCAAAGTCTTGTGGTAAAAACGCTAAAGTATTTAAATCAAAATAACCTTTATTTGCTGTACCAATTTTTATAACTGGAATACCTTCATCAATAAAATCATTACTCTTAAAAGCATAACCGCCTATGACGTCAATCAGCTCCCCGAGTTTTTCCCTTTCAAAATTATAAGGGTTATCTACCGGATCTCCAAACATCTCTAAAAACACACTTTGAGTTAATTCATCTAATGCACTGATTTGATATTTACGGCTTACAATTAATTTCTCAGCTAATTCTAAAATCCTTACAATTTTCTTTTGTCTCTCGATATCTGTATAAGGAATTTCAATTAAATTTAGTTTCTTTTTATTTAATGTGACTCCTTTAGCAGCTTTATCAGCATATTTCTCAAGATTTATAGTTTTTAAAGCATAGTACAGATATTCGGGTATAATTTCAGCTGGATTTTTTATTGGAAAAGATGCAATAGCTTCATTTGAGTACATTTGTTTTTTTAGAATTGCAGATTTCCCTAACGACAGTTTAAAACTCATAACTACAGTATCTCTAGGGATTAATTTCATATTACATTCTTGTATTGCTTTTTGTGTTATTCCTTCTTTCGCATTTATTATATACTTACTTTTCAAATCTGAAATTGCTAGCCATTGATGTTCACCACTCCAATATTCCCCATTAGCTCTTGCTGGTGTCTTTCCAATATTTATCTCACATAGTTCATTTAATAACTTCATTTCAAATTTAGCCATTTTTAAATCAACTCTTTCAATAAGCTTAAATTAGATATAATATCCTTTTCTAATTCCTCTATTGTTAAAATAATATTTTGTGGAGTATTATATTGTATTTGTTCATATTTAATTTTTTTATATTTATTAATTGATAAATCATATTCTTGCATACGAATCTCATCGGCCGGTACAAAGAATGACTGTTCTGTTCGTTTACGTTCAATCTCATCTTGTAAATTATTGAAACGGGAAACAATATCCGGAATATCGTTTTCGCCAATTGGTGTACGATGGTCATTTAAAGTAAAGCCATCCGCTTTCATATCATAAAACCAGACCTTATCTGTTCCACCTGTACCTGTTTTAGTAAAAATCATAATTCCTGTTGATACCCCAGCATATGGTTTAAACACTCCGCTCGGCATGGAGATAATAGCCTCCAACTTATTATTATCAATGATTTCTTTTCGAATGGCTTTGTGGGCATTGGAACTGCCGAATAATACGCCATCTGGTACGATGACCGCCGCGCGTCCACCCGGTTTTAAAATACGTAGGAATAGGGATAAAAATAGCAATTCAGTTTTCTTTGTTTTTGCAATTTTTAATAAGTCATTTGATACAGATTCATAATCAAGAGAACCTGTGAACGGTGGATTGGCTAATACTAATGTATATTTCTCTGCATCTTTATTGTCCTCTGATAATGAATCACGATATTCGATGTTTGGTGCATCTACCCCGTGAAGCATCATATTCATTGCACCAATACGTAACATAGTGGTATCCATATCATTCCCATAAAACATCGTATTGTGAAAATGTTCCTTTAAACCTTGAACAAGGAATAAATCATTATGGTTCTTCCGTAAGTATTCACTTGCTGATACTAAGAAACCCGCTGATCCCATCGCAGGGTCAATGATTGTATCTTCAGGTGTAGGTTTCATCAATTCAACAATCATATTAATAATATGGCGTGGTGTTCGGAACTGACCATTTGTACCGGACGTTTGTAACTTTGATAGTAAATACTCATAGATGTCTCCCTGCGTATCACGATCTTCCATTGAAATACTATCGAGCGCAGTAACAACTTTTTGGAGTGTTGCTGGTTTATTAATCATGAAAGAAGCGTCTTTCATATATTTAGAGAACGCAGAATCTTCTTTTCCACCTAACGTTTTAATAAATGGGAAGATGGTAGTAATCATCACTTGATGCATCTCTTCTGCAGGAAGTTGTTTAAATTGAGTCCATCGCATTTTTGGCCAATACTCTTTTTGTATATCCGTTAAATCAGCTGGCATTTCAGAAAAAATCCCTGTATGTTCTAAGCCTAAAAAAGCTGCATCCTTTTCTTTACGCAATTCGCTTTCATCTAATCCTTTAATGAACAGCAAATAAGTTAATTGTTCAATATTTGTTAATGGATTTGTATTGCCCTCTGTCCAAAGCGTTGTCCAAATCCCATCGATTTTATTTTTAATTTCACCTGTAATCATGTAATGACCTCCATTTTGGAAAGATGCCCATTTGAGTAGGCACCTCCCCCTAATCTATTATTTTAAATTAAATGTTTGTTCAATGCCCATTTGTTTAAATACTTTTAATTTAGATTTCTTTAAGTCTGACTGAATTTTTTCTAATTCAGCTTTTAATTCATCTTGTTCTTTTTGATAAATTGCAACAATTTGTTGTTGCTGTTCCAAAGGTAAAACTGGAATCCTAAATTCTTCGATATCTTTCGGTGGTAAATTCAACACTGTTGAACCAGTTAGCTTGTTATGCATAATGAATTGCATGGTTGGTGATTCTAAATATAACTTCAGAAACGCTGGATCAATATCTTTATTGCAACGTATACCAATAAAATTTTGTGAAAGAAGTACATCTTCACGTTTACTCTCAAAAATAGCTACTTTTAATTGTCCTCTAATTGATAGCACAATATCTCCGTGTTGTAGTCGATAACTTTCTATCTTCACACGTCCCCCTAAATCATATCGTGTTAAACTATGTTCTTGAATCACACCATCTATTATATCTGAAATCTTTAACATCGCGACATTCCCATTCGGACTCTCATCTTTTGGTAGTGCATTATAACCGCGAAAAGTCGTTGCAACTTTGTGTAATGGAACAGTATTTAATGTTTCGAAGGCATGTAAATCTACTTCAACTGTACCGTACATATCTAAATCCATTTCGTTTTCAAATACATATCGACTTGGCACAAGTTCATAATCATGTAATTCATTTGTTCCCAAAATTTTCGAAATACCTTTTACTTCTCTACGTTCTGAAAGAATTGATAAAATCTCTTTTAAACCTTCTACTGTTAGCATTGTTTTCTTTCGAACATTTTCCGATAACGCTGTTGCATTAATGAACAGAATTTGATCTTGTGCATGGTTCATTTTTGCTTTATTCACTAATACTAAAACGGAGGAAATACCTGTTGCTGGGGCATAGAAACCTCCGGGAAATTCAATTACCGCTTCAATTACGTCATTTGTTACTAACCGTTCACGAATTTTTTCATCTGCTCCGCTACGTGAAAGCGCACCTGTTGTAAAGAAGAAAGCTCCTTTACCTTTCTCATTTAATGTTTGAATACCAGCAACCATAAAACCTAAGTCTGCATTCATTCGAGAAGGTACACCATAATAACTAAAACGCGGATCATGCTTTAGTTGATCCATTTCTTCGGACATAGGTTTATAACCAAAACGCGGTGTATCGTAAATATAATTAAAATATCGGCTACCAAAAGCTGGTGCTGTTAAAATATTGGCTTGTTTTAATTGAACATTTGTAAAACCAGCTAAATATAAACGTATTTCTGCGATGACCAAATCTTCTACCGCAAAATCTTGCCCGTATATTGAAGTTAGTGTTTTATTTTGTAATAAATCGGTTACCTCAAATCCTTTTCCAATGCGGCCACTAAACACTGTTTCATGCTCTTGTATATTGAAAAAATGTTTTACAATCTCTGTTTGTTGGTGGGTTGCTTTTACTGAACCATACTTTTCCTCTGTTAATTCTATTAGTTCATCAAATAACGTTAATGGGGCAGTTACTTCTAATAACTTTGCATAATCTAAAATCATATCAACTAATTCACTTACAGAAATACTTGATTTGAATTGATATAAATCTCTCTGAAGTCTCTCTTTTGTGAATTGACTATACGATAAAGATTCAAGTGTTGCTTCTAATTGTTTTACAACATTAATTGAACTCGCAATTTGTCTTAATGTTTTACTATCTCCAACCGACACCATCAGTGACCCTATTTGTAATTGCTGTTGAGGTGATAGCATCCCTCGATGTCTATCTAATAAATTTATTAAATCTTTTTTCATTCGAAGCAACCTACTTTCGTTTTTTATAAACAATATTTAAAGTTAGTATTGTATATACTATTTTATTATGATTATAAATTAAATGCAACTATTCATTGCACATTCTAACATCCATTGAACTAACTCACTATAATGTTGTTGATTTGCCAATTGTTTTGCCTTTACATCCCGTCTACCAAATGCGTTGACTTTAAGATCACGGATTACTTGAGCATGTTTTTGTAAACATTCTGCCATTTTCATAGTATCTTGATGAATACGTTCCATATCCCATTCCGTTCCAATAGCACGAATCTCTGCTTTAGTTTCTCCTTGATATAAGACTTTCCATTCATAATTTAGTGATAAGTCTTTCATAAATAATTGTTGGACTGTTTCAAACCAAGCACCATAATACACACCCACAATTTGGAATCTTGGTGAGTTTCGTTTATGACCATTACAACCAGATAATACTCGAATCCCCGCTAGATTTGCAGCTTTCATAAAAGCAGCCATATTGAATTCAACTTCCAACGCATTTATTCGAATCCCAAACGTATGATTGAGGAAATAGCGCCAGTGTGTTTGACATTCTGCATAAGGAATTGAATACGGATTCCCACCAAAACGTGCCACTTTATTATAAATACTTAATGGCAGTGATATAACCAACACTTCAATTAGATTATCGCCCTTCATTATAAATGGAATATCTAACTTATTCAAAATCGCCATAGTATGTTTTAAATCATCTTTTGCACTTGAAGCTAAAAATTCGATACAGCCATTTGTTTCTTTTACCTGAAAACCACGTAACTGTAAAGCATCCACACAAACCTTTGTCGCATCTTGTAATTTAAAATCAATGTAGTTCATTAAACATTCCGCCTTTCAATATTGGTTTTTTTCGTTACATTAAATATACTACATTAAGTTAGTATTGTAAATAGTAAGTTTAAATATTTTTCATAATTTAATTTTAAAACTTATAAATACCGACTTGTTTATAATAAAAAGGCTTCCATATAGGAATTGCTCTTTTATAACTTCAAAAAGACATATAAAAAGTAAAAGCAATATTGTATGTCGGTAGTAAATTGTACACTTCAGTATCTTACATTTACCCTCCTAAGACCTTCAATTTAAAGAGGTAAATATCACATCCATTTGCAGAAAGTAAAAATAATTCTTTTTACCTATAAGAATATTAATTTCTTAAAAGTAAGATGATTAACGCTTGAGGCCAAGAGCATTTATCTTTTACAGAAAGGAGGACTCCACAGTGGAGTACAAGAAGCCAAATACGGACTGGATGAAATTATACCTAGAGCATTGTGAATCACTAGGAATTTCAAAATCTATCATAAAGTTGTTCATCCACTTACAGGAACAAAAGTATGAACAAGATTATAAAAAAGCTTCAAATTCCCGGATATGAAACAAAAGTGATAATTGTACCTCGTAAAAACAAATCAGCTAATGATGCAAAAATTACGACTGGCATCCAATTATCTTTTGATATAGAGATGGAACCAAATAAGCAAGATTCAATGAAATAACGTATAAATCATTCCCCTCACGTCAAAGATGGTAAGCAAATACTTGATGGGAGGGGAAGCTATGGCCGAGAAGTATCGTGTCGTTAAAGTCAGTTACTCCGAGGAATTATCGTCTGACTCAGAACTGTGGTTCAAGCGCTTTATTGAGAAGGCGTTGTTGGACCATATTACTAAAGACGATTATAGACTTCAGGCTTTATTGATTAGTAAAAATAATAATTTGAAAGGATTTTACCATGAATGAAAAAGATTTAACGGTCATTTATGGCCGTGTCAGTTCAGCTGCCCAAAGTCTTGAGTTACAGCTTTCTGCAGCTAGGAGATACCTTGAATCACAGGGTTTAACCGGAAAAGAGGACTTTGTGATCAAACTAACCGATCATGACGTTTCTGCAACAAAGTTCAAAATGAAGGATAGACCAAAACTGATGGAGTTAATCCAACTAATACAAGAAGGTAAAGTTAAAAAGGTTATTGGATATAAGCGGGATCGCTTCGCTAGAAACTTTTATGAGTTTGTGGATATCACGAGAGTTTTTATTAAATATAATGTGGAAGTTGTTTATACAGCTAGCAATGAACCGCCATTCCGAAATAAGTTAGCTCTAGAAGCATTTTATGGAATGTTCGGACAGATGGAAGGCGAAAATATTCGAACACGTACCAGTGATACCCGCAAGCAGTATCCTTCCAGCATCTTTGGATATAAGCGTATAAAGGAAGAAAATCAAGTTAATTTTGTCGTGAATGAGGAAAAGCGAGATTCTATTGTTTCACTATTCACTGAGTTTAGTAATGTGAAAGACGAAGAGCAATTTTTTAACTTTTTTATGACACGCCACAAGGGACTAAATCAACCTGAGAAACGACTACGAATTTTAACCAATCCATTTTACGCTGCTCATTACGATTCGAAAAATGGGTTGCACCCAATGGATCATGTAGAACCTATAATCTGTTTAGATTTATATTTGGTAGCCAAGTCTCAGATAGATGAATTTCTAGCTATCTATAAAGAAAGGCTTAATGAGGTTAATAACCTGTTCATGACAACACCATTGTGCGGCAAATGCGGAAATAAAATGAAGCATCGCAAGCAAAACGTTCTGGATGAAGGTTATTTCGTTTGCAGTGCCAATCATAAAAGGCAGATGATTACAGTTGTTGAATTAAATGATTCCGTTAGGCAGGCTGTTCTGGAGCATGTACAGTCTATGTCTGCCCAGTTAGCCAATAAGATTATGTCCAAACATATTGCTAATACAAAGAAACGATTAGAACATGAAAAGGATATCGCAACATCAGAATATCTTGAATCTTCACTTGAGCTAAGTACCATTAACCTAAGCAGCAAATCTGTTATTTCTAGATACTTGGATAGAATTCAAATGTTAAAGGACAAATCCAATAAGATTGGGCAAGATTTATTAGCTTTACAACTATTAAGTAATGAGATTAGAAGGATTGACAAGATTTTATCTCAACAAGAATTAAGCCTTTCGCATCAAGACATTCAACGATTAACGGAATTGCTTGTTCATGATGTCATAGTTCATGAATCCTATATAGGAATTGATCTATTTCTTTCAACATTTGCAAAGGAATGGAATGCATCATGAGGACAAAAGCAACCGCCTATTTACGTTATTCAGATAAAAAACAAGATGGTAATCATTCATTGGAAATTCAGAAAAACCAAATCCAACTGTTGTCTGAAAGAGAAAATCTAGAAATTGTTGAATGGCGTGCGGACAAAGCAACAAGTGCCTATCACAATAATGCCAGTAAACGTCAAGGTATCCAGATGATTCTTGAGGATATTGAAAATGGCGCAGAAGCGATCTGCTTCTACGAAGAATCTAGAATTACCCGTAGTATCACAGATTTTTATAATGAGGTCTACACCCCTGTTAAACAACAATATCCATTCGTAAGGTTTTTCAGCACTCAATATGATGGTGTTTGGAACCCTAACGACCCTATTGTACAAGCCAAGCTTGTTTTTGCTGCAGAGGAATCGGAAATAAAATCCGTCCGAGCAAAGGATGCTCAAGCAAGTTTACTTGGAGAAAAAAAACGACCCGGCTCTCGTGTACCCGTTGGCTACGATATGGTTGATGGTATCTTATATCCAAGTAAAGATGCTCCAATTGTAGAACTCATCTTTTATCTAACAAGTCTAGGACACTCGCAAGATGTAATAGCTGATTATTTTAACAAATGCAAGATAAGAACGAACAAGATTAAGTATTGGAATAGTAGCACCATTGGTTATGTTTTATCCAACCGCGTCTATTCTGGAAATTTAGCTTGGAATGTTAGAACGAGCTATGAAATCAGCAGATCTAAACCGGAATCTGAAATTGATTTGTTAAGGCATTCGCATGACTCCATTGTCAGTCCGACACTTGTTCATTTGGTAAATCAAATCAACGAATTGAAAGCTCAATACGGTACAATGAGTACGCCTTATTACCTTCGTGGAATAATTAAATGTAAGAAATGTGATGCTTTGCTTCAAGCAAAAGACAATTCTCCCAAAGGTAAAAAAGGTAAATACATGATTTATCGGTGTACAGAATGCAAGAAAACTGTATCTATCATTCCTGTTCACAAAACCGTTTTAAATGATTTGCAACGCAAGTGGAATACTCAACTTTCAACCTTTGTAATAAGTGCTAAGGAACAACTGAAGGGCTGGTCTGCGAAACTCCTAAAGGCTAAAAATAAGCGAAAGGGACTTTTAGAAAAATCACTCTATAATGAGAAAATGCTCGCACCTGATATTACGACCAACACCCTATTGGCTGAAGCTTTCTCAGTTTCACAAATACACTTGCAAGGTGAAATTATGTATATCAATACAACACTGGATGAAATCAATCGATTACTTGAAGACAACTTTCTCGATGCATTTATGAATGAGCTGATACAGGAGAGTTTTTACGACTTTTCAGATACCGAATTACGAGTCTTCTTCCTAATGTATTTCGATGAAGTGATGATTGATTTTGAGAAAAACAACGAAATCCAGATCAGTTATCGTCTTTCTCCATTTATTTCGTTAGAGGTAACAACTGGTCAGCTAACCGAAAAAATTGGCAATAGAGAGAATTTGACTGGTTAAGAAACCGAAATTCTTCTAAGCAACGAATTCAAACTCCATCGTTTGTAGTTCTCTACTCTCAAAAACCCTTGATATCAATGCTTTTTGGGAGTAGCCTTTCGGCTTTCTGACCATCGAAGAATACTTCGATGGTTAATAAACCGAACCATATATTTACTTTATGGTCAAAAAACCGAAAGTTTAAACTGCAATAAAATCATAATTTTTTATGAAAAAGTCTTCAAATATAAAATTACGAAGATATAATGTATTCCGGTTAACCAATTACTGATTAAAAGATTTTAGAGGGAAATAAATAGCTATTAAATATGTTAGACAATTTTAGTTTACTCAATTTTAAAAACTTAAAGGAGAAATTATTATAATGAAATGTGCAATTTATATTCGAACAGCAAGCAAAAACAATCAAGATTACCACTTAAAAACACAAACTGAGCGACTTGAACGCTATATTACAGAACGAAAATGGGAGTTATTCAATTCATATATTGATATTGGTTCAGGTACCAATAAGCATAAAAATCTACAGGCGATGATTGAAGATGCCCAAAATAATAAATTTGATGTTATTCTTTCGACAGACCCCTCACGATTATTTCGATATCCTGAACAATCGTCTAAAATGAAGAAGCTGTGTGAATTGAATGAAATTCATATTATAACATTAGATGGTTCCATTAATACTCAGCAACGAAATGTAGATTTAATTAGTCTTTATGCTTGGATAATTGAACATGAGACTCAAATCATGAGCCAACGAATCAAATATGGTAAGAAGAAACGCATATTAGAAGAACAAATTAAGTAATTTTCAATAATATATCGTAACCCAACAACAAGCGAAAACCGCAGCGGTTACATAGCCATCATTAGATGATTATGTAATTTTCTGCGGTTTTTATTATGAAAGGAGCATTAATCAATGCAAACAAGTAATATTAGCAAAGGCGAGTTATACAGCCGAATGAATCCTGAAGCATTCAAATATCTAAAAAAAGTAGAAGGATTGTTATCTGAATTCCTATATGATTCTCATAAAAATAAGGTTAAATCAAACGTCCTTAACTTAAATAGAAAGGGGCGGTCTTAATGAGTAAAAACACTCTTTCTGCAGAACGAATCTACACAGATCCCAAGCTGGCATTTACTCAAGTAATTAAAGCAATCATTGATAATAAAATTGAGGAACTTGTCAATAATGCTAACAAGGTGAACACTGCTACATCTCAATCAAACGATAAGGAGTAAGATGCTTCATGAGATGTGCAATTTATATTCGAGTATCAACAGACAAAGAGGAACAAAAAGCATCACTAAAATATCAAAAAGAATTATTTTATAAATTCATTGAAGAAAAAGGATGGGACATCTACGAATTTTACGTAGATGTTCAATCCGGGACAACAGCAAAGAGAAAAAACCTTCAACGAATGATCGAAGACGCTCAAGACAAAAAGTTCGATATCATCTTAGCCAAAGAGTTATCACGGCTTGCTCGGAACGGTGAGTTATCATACAAAATCAAAAACCTTTGCGAAAATCAAGGGATCCACATTATCACATTGGATAATGCGATCAACACATTAACCGGCAATACCAATATGTTTGGTTTGTACGCTTGGATGTATGAACAAGAATCTCAAAATACAAGCAATCGTGTAAAAGAAACATTGAAAACACGTGCAAAAAAGGGATTGTTTAAAGGGTCCAATCCTCCATACGGCTATGAGGTTGTGGAAGGTAAGCTTTATATTCGTAAAGATGAGACACCTGACATTGTGCGACGAATTTATAGAGAGTATCTTGAAGGTAGTGGTCGTGAAAGTATCGCACGACGACTTTACAATGAAGGAGTCAAAACACCAGCTGATGTTGCAGGGAAGAAAAATGCGAGTGATAAATGGAATGATTCCACAATCAAGCTCATTCTTACAAATCCTCATTACGTTGGGGATTTAGTTCAAGGACGCACGACCACAGTAAGTGTCACAAGCAAAAAACGAAAGAAACAACAGAAAGATGAAATGTATATCTTTGAAAATACCCATGAACCCATCATTTCAAGGGATATGTTTGAAGCGGTACAAAATCTGATGAAGCAGCGCAAAAAATTCATTACGGCTCCGAAGCTTCACTTATTTACGAACATCCTCTTCTGTGCCGACTGCGGAAAGGGAATGTGGTATAGAAGCAATAGACCACATGGTTACATTTGCGGTAATTACGCTCGTCACGGTAAAAAGGCTTGCAGCTCTCACACGATTAAAGAGGATTTTCTCAAAGAAACGATTTTATATGATATCCAAAAACTTGTTCAAGAAATTGATAAAGAACAATATCTGAAAGAACTTGAGGCAAAGTCAAAGAAATCAAAGAAGGATATCCAACAAAAGCTGGATAAGTTCAACAAGCAAATCGAAGTGTTAAAAATTCGAAAAAAGAAATTCATCAATTTGCTTGCTGATGAAAAAATCAAGCATGATGAGTATTTAGAAATGGTAGAAGATAACAATAACGAACTCTCTCAACTTGCTGAAAAGAAAAATGAAATAATTTCGATGCTCGAAAGTGAGCAAATCATTGATAATATCGATAAGCTTAAACAAGAGCTTCTCCAATTTCTTAATTTTGATGAATTAACACCTGAATTATTACATCGCCTCATTAATCGAATCGATGTAAAAGAAGACGGCACTCCGGTAATACATTACCGATTTGCCGCCCCAACATTTGAATAGAAGCAGGATTTCCCCTTATTGGGAACCTGCTTCTTCTTTTAAAATCATCTGCGATACTACCTCAACATGTGCGGTATGCGGAAACATATCAACCGGCTGCAAATATTCCACCTTATAATCTTTAGACAAATAATCAATATCCTTCGCTAAGGTAGAGGGATTACATGACACATAGACAAACTTTTTCGGCTTTACTTTTTTGATTGCGTCTAATAGTTTTCGATCACAGCCTGTTCTCGGCGGGTCAACGACTACAACATCTGGGCGCCAGCCTTCTTCTACCCATTTTGGCAGCCAGTGTTCTGCTGTACCTGTTACATAGGTTGCGTTTTCGATACCGTGTCTATCTGCATTTTTTTGCGCATCTGTAATCGCGGCTTCGATTGTATCCATTCCGCGGACTTCCCTTGCGCCATCTGCTAGCCATAAGCCAATAGTTCCGACACCACAATAAGCATCCGCTATTTTTTCTTTTCCTGTTAACGCGGCTGCTTTTTTTACTTCATCATACAGCTTTACTGTTTGAACAGGGTTCAATTGGAAAAAAGCTCTTGCTGACAATTCGAAGTTTAAATCACCTAGTGTTTCTTGAATGACTTCTTCCCCGCTTAAATGGATTGTTTTATCGCCAAAAATAAGAGACGTTTTATTGCCGTTGATGTTTTGCACTAATGATTTCACTTCTGGTAATCTTTTTTGAATTTCGGCCATTACTAATTTTTTTCTTGGCATTTCTTTTTGTGTCGTAATCAGTACAACTTGCACTTCTCCAGATTCAAAGCCAGCGCGCGTTACAATCGTGCGGACGATCCCTTTTTGTTTCCGTTCATCATAGATTGGCACTTGGAATTCTTCTAATATTTTGCGGACTTCTTCTGATACTTTATTCGTTAATGGATGCTGTACCATACAATTCTGAATGGGGATTAAGCGATGGGAATCAAGTCCATATAGCCCTGCAATCACAGCACCATTTTTTTGCTGTCCCACTTGGAATTGGCTTTTATTACGATAGTTCCATGGATCTTCCATGCCGATTGTTGGGCGAATATCCAATTTATCGATTTTTAGCTTTGTGTGTCTTTCTAATGATTGAATAACTATATCTCTTTTTTCCTGCAATTGCTGATCATAGGCTAAATGCTGAAGCTGACATCCTCCACATTGTTCATAAAAAGGACATGGTGCCTGTACGCGAAAAGGCGAGGACTTTCTTATCTTCTTTACCTTTCCTTCTGAAAACTTGGGCTGAACCTTTGTCGCTTCAACTACCACTTCTTCTCCTGGAAGAGCACCTGGCACAAATACAACCTGCCTTTTAAAATAGCCGACTCCTTCTCCGTTGATCCCTAAACGTTTTATTGTCAACGGGAAGGTTTGTCCTACCTTCAGCTTCGCTATCATATTTTGCTGTTTATCTTTCATCTATAATTACTCCTATTATCTTCTATTAAAAGGTACTACTATCTTTCCTCATTCTGTCTTCTTCCTATACTAAAGCTTCTTTGGGGAAATATCCAGTTTTGCTTATTCACAGAAGCTGAAAAAAATTTCCACCTAATAAAAAATATATTCCTTAGGTATATGGAACTGAAATTCATTACATGATTTAGCATTGGCTTAATAGTAGATTAATAATCCTTTTCTATACTAAGGTAGTACGAAAAATTACTTTGTTGAGGTGATTCTTTTGAATTTCAAGAAGTTAACATTGGGAATGAGACTGCTTTGCTTTTTGCAGGAATGTTAGTTGGCTGCTCTGACCAAAAAGATGACCAAACGGAAGATACCGAAACAGAAACACCAGCAGAGAACGAAAAAGAAGAATAAAAAAGTGAATATAGAAACAACAAAAAGGCTGATTAACATGTTCAGCCTTTTTTCTTATATACATTTTCTAAAAAAGCAGATTATTCCTCTTCTGAACTTGCTTTGTTTTTCAGAGCAAAATAATCTTTTAACATCACCTGATTTTCTGCTATATCTGCTAGTGTATACTGGTCTAATACTTTAAAAAACTGTTCCAATGCATTATTTAGAACATGCTTTAATGAACATACTGGCGTGATGACACAGGCATTATTATCATCAAAACATTCTACCAAATAGAAGTTTTCCTCTGTTTGGCGGATAACTGCTCCAATATTAATATCTGCTGGATCCATTGCTAAGCGAAAACCACCGCTTCTTCCTCTGATTGTTTCTATATAGCCTAATTTCCCGAGATTGAAAATAATCTTCATTAAATGGTTTTTCGATATATTATAAACTTCCGATATTTCTTTGATATTTGTTAGTTTTGGCTGTTCTTGTGTTGCCAAATAGATTAATACTCTTAGAGAGTAGTCAGAATAATTGGTTAACCGCATAACTCTATCTCCTTTTGTTATTTTTACGGTTCTGATAGTGAAATTGTGAACATTTTGTTAAACATGTTAAAAACAGTGAAAAAGATGTATTTAAAATATTGCTTTTATCGAGACAGAATCCTATCATTAAAGATGTATTTAAAATATTACTTTAAAAGAAGGTTATAAAAATGCTATCACAAAAAACAATTGACATCATTAAATCTACTGTACCAGTATTACAAGTCCATGGTACACAAATAACTACTGTTTTCTACAAAAATATGTTTGCTGCCCACCCTGAACTGCTGAATATTTTCAATCATGCTAATCAAGCACGAGGACGCCAGCAAACCGCTCTTGCTAATACCGTATTAGCAGCAGCACAAAATATTGATCAGCTTGAGACTATTATACCAGTTGTAAAACAAATCGCCCACAAACACCGCAGTTTAATGGTGAAAGCCGAGCACTATCCAATCGTCGGGGAATTTCTTTTAAAAGCGATTAAAGAAGTCCTAGGAGATGCTGCAACAGATGAAATTATCCAAGCATGGGCTGATGCTTATGGTGTAATTGCACAAGTATTTATTGATATCGAAAAAGAAATGTATGAAGAAAGTGCTTCTCAAAATGGCGGTTGGTCTGACTATAAAGAATTTAAAGTGATAAAGAAAGTAAATGAAAGTGATGTTATTACGTCCTTTTATTTAGCTCCAGCTGACGGAAGTTCGTTACCAGCCTATGAAGCAGGTCAATATATTACCATCCGCTTATCCATTCCTGGGGAGAAATTCTTATTTAACCGTCAGTACAGCCTATCATGTGCCAGCAATAAAGAATATTTCCGTATTTCCGTTAAAAAGGAAGCGTCAGTAGAAAATCCGGATGGCAAAGTTTCTAATTATCTTCATAGCGATATTAATGTTGATGATCTAGTAGAAGTTACCGTTCCAGCTGGTGATTTTACCCTTTTAAAAGAAGAAAACCCAATTGTTTTTATCAGTGGGGGTGTTGGTATCACCCCATTTATGAGCATGGTAGGAAGTATTGCAACAGAGCAGCCCAATCGCGAGGTACACTTTATTCATTCTGCAAGAAGTGGTTCCATCCAAGCATTCAAAGAGGAATTAATCCAACTGAAAGAAAAAATTACGAATCTCACTCTTTCTTATATATACGAAAATCCTTCCGAAGAAGATAAGCTAAACCCATTCTTCCAAAAGGCTGGCTATATTGATGCAGACTGGCTAAAAGAGAATGCCATTACGACAGATGGACATTACTATGTCTGCGGCCCAGTTCCATTTTTACAAGCAGTGATAACAGGATTGAAGAAAAATGGGATTGATGATAGTCATATTCATTATGAATTCTTTGGTCCTTCTATGAAGTTATAAGAAAGAAAAAAGCCATTTGTCCGCTGACAACTGGCTTTTTTCTATTAATGGATATCCCGTTTCTTAAAGTTACCGCCTTTTACTTCTGATACATCATAAATAGCGACAAATGCTGTCGGATCTAATTCATGGATAATCTCTTTCATTTTTCTTTCTTCCATCCGGCTGACTACACATGTAATTTCTTTAAATGGCTCATTTGAGTATCCGCCTTCTGCAAGTGTATATGTCGCACTCCGACCTAGGCGGTCACGAATGGTTTCAACCATTACTTCTGGTTCATCTGTAATAATTTTAAACGTTTTGGATCCACTTAAACCTTCTTCTACAATGTGGATTACTTTAGAGGCAATGAAGTATGCAATCGCGGATAAAATAGCTCCTTGAAGACCAAATACCGTAGATACGAAAATAAATACAAACAAGTTTAAAAATAAGATTAAATCACTTGTTCCAAATGGTAATTTTCTTGAAAGCAATACAGCTAACATATCAATTCCATCTAATGCTCCACCATTACGCAAGGCTAAACCCATTCCAAAACCGATAATAATCCCGCCAACAACTGTTATTAGAAGCGTATCTCCTTCAATGATGGTCGGGACATGGTGCATTAAGCTTGTACTAATAGCTAAAGAAAGTATACCGATAACCGAATATATAGCAAAACTTTTTCCTATCTGTTTATATCCTAAAAATATAAAGGGAATATTTAGTATTCCAATCAAAATTCCAAGGGGGAATCCCATTAACTGAGAACCAACGATACTTAAACCAGTAACCCCTCCATCAGATACTGCATTAGGAATAAGCACTGCTTCCAGCCCATATCCAGTGATAATTCCTCCAATAATAACTAATAATGCTCTTGAAGCCATAATAAGCTTCTTTGGTTTTTTCTGTGTCTTTTTCTCCATTTACTTTCCTCGTTTCAAACTATTTAAATAATCAACTTATTTATATTTTACCATAGTTAATTGTTAACAACTAAAGATAAGGCTAAAGAGCTACTCAATACTTCTCCATAGGTATAGGGATGCATAGCTTAAATACGGATGCCATTCCGGGAGCAACGCCTCCATTTCTTCTTTTGTCGGCTTTTGATCCAATTGTAAAAGCTTTTTCAGCGCATTTTGAATCCCTATATCTGCAATGGGAAAAAGATTATTCCTTCCTAATCCAAATAATAATAGATTCTGAATAGTCCATTGGCCTATTCCTCGATAGCGGATTAATTCTTTCATAATTTCGTCATCAGACTTTTTTTCTAAACTTGCGGTATCTAAATTACCTTTTATTATTTCATTGGAAAGATCGATAATATACTCAGCTTTTCTTGTACTAAATTGCAGCTCACGCAATTCTTGGACAGTAAGCTTTGCTACTGTTTCTGGTGCTGGGTAAAACCAGACACCATCTTTTTGAAAACCATATGTAGTCACAAAACGCTCGGTTAAGGTGAAGGCAAACTTTAGGTTTAGCTGCTGATGGATTATACACTTTACTAAACTGTTGTAAGGATGAAAATCTAATACAATCGGTGTTCCATAATGCTCCTCAAAGAGCGGCTTTAATTTGGTTGATTGAAAATGTTCATGAATGGCGAGCAATGATTCATCCCACCGGAAAATTCTGCGGATTTCTTTATAAATGAGGTCATGCAATGAGGAATCTATTTCCTCCCACTCTAAGCGAAATGTTGGTTTTTCCGTTATTCCAGTTGCTTGTATCTTCACCACGATTGGTTTGTTATCGATACGAAGTGGTACTTTTACCCATCTTGCTTCTTTATCTAGTACATGTAGTGGATCTAAGGCTAATCTGCTTAAGACGAGATCAAAATTATAAGGTCCTTCAATTTTAACGGTATGCAAAGTGATCACCTGTTTTTTTCTTGTATTATAGCATGAAAAAGCCCAATAAAGAGAAGGAATTCTCTCATTGGGCATACTACAATTCTTATTGCATGATTCCTTCATCCATTTCTTTCTTCAATGTTAAATCGTCTAAGCTTTTAAAGGTATAGCCTCTTTGTTTCAAATCTTTAATTGCTTGTTCTAATGCTTCTGCGTTATCTTTTGAAACAGTATGAAGTAATAAAATACAGCCCGGATGAACTTGTTTCATTATATTGTCATAGCTATACTTCCAACCCTTTTGCTGGTCTGTCTTCCAATCTACAAAGGCTAATGACCAGAACACTTGTGTATATCCTAACTCTTGAGCAAGCTTTAATGTTCTCTCACTAAAAACACCACGCGGGGGACGTAAGTAACTCATTCCCTTTTTCCCTGTTAGTGCTTCTGTTTCTTTCAGAACGGAATCAAGCTCCTGCTTTAATTTTTCATCACTAACTTGTGTAAAATCTGGATGATGGTAGGAATGGTTTCCAATAATATGACCTTCCGCAGCCATTCTTTTAACAAGATCTGGAGCGCTTTTTAAATAATGACCAGTAATGAAAAACGTTGCAGGTACCTTTTCTTTTTTGAGAACATCAAGAATTTTTCCTGTATATCCATTTTCATAGCCATTATCAAAGGTTAGATAAAGTACCTTATCTTCACTGGTATCTTTATAATAAGCACCATACTTTTCCAGTAAAGTATCTAACTCTTGCCCTGCTTCTGCCGGTTGTTCATTTGCTCCCTTTTTAAATCCCCAGCTTAGCGGTTTATTGGATACACTCGCTCCTACAGGAAGGGCAAATAAACAAAAAGCAGAAAAGCAAATAAACGTTTTGATTGCTAATTTCAATGTAATTCCTCCTTTGCCGTTCATTCCTTTTGTTATTTTCTGTACACTGGAGGAATTCATTCTTGGTAATAACAAGCAAAGAAAAAAACGGCTAAGCTTTTAGCCGTTCTCACCACATTTATTTGTATACACGATCTTTAAATTGCGCTAATTTTTCTAAAGAAGACATTTCAATATCTTGATGAAGAGAATTACCATGAGCATCCATTGTCACCACGGCTTTAAATCCCTCTACCTTTAAATGCCACATCGCTTCAGGAATTCCAAACTGCATAAGGTCTACACCTTCTACCGATTTAATGCAATCAGCGTAATATTGGGCCGCTCCGCCAATGGCATTTAAGTAGACACCGCCATGCTCTTCCAATGCTTTTAGTGTTTTAGCACCCATACCACCTTTTCCAATCACTGCGCGGATACCAAATTTTTTCATGATATCCCCTTGGTAAGGCTCTTCCCGAATACTTGTTGTTGGTCCAGCAGCCTTCACATGCCAATTTCCATCTTCATCTTTGAGCATAACTGGTCCACAATGATAAATAATTTGTCCATTTAAATCAATAGGAGCATCATTTGTACTTAAATATTTATGGATCGCATCTCGCCCTGTGTACATCATTCCATTAATTTGGACAACATCTCCGACTTTTAATTGACGGATTTCCTCTTCACTAATTGGTGCTTGAAGGATAATGACTTCCTCTGCTGCCGCTACTTCATTTTCTTCCGTATCTGCTTTGAAATCGATTTTATCTCCTTCTTGATATTGCCACTCCTTAATTTCCCCTGTATCAGGATTTACGGAGATAGCCAAACGGCGGAATGCCCAGCAATTGTAAGCAACGGATACAAAGAAGCTTGCGGGAATACGGTTCATTACGCCAATTTTACAGCCTAACAGTGTTGTTTCCCCGCCGAATCCCATTGTACCAATTCCTAGTTTATTCGCATTCTCCATGATGTACGCTTCTAGCGCCGCTAATTCTGGAATATCATTTGTATCATCGACAGAGCGGAATAGCTGCTCTTTCGCTAAATCATATCCTGCAGAACGGTCTCCACCGATACCGACTCCAATGAAACCAGCACTACAGCCTTGCCCTTGTGCTTGATATACAGAATGAAGAATACATTTACGAATTCCGTCTAAATCACGACCAGCACGGCCAAGACCTTCTAATTCACATGGAAGGCTGTATTGGATATTTTTATTTTCGCAGCCTCCGCCTTTTAAAATTAAACGAATATCGATATAATCCTTTTCCCACTGTTCAAACTTTATGACAGGTGTCCCTGCCCCTAAATTATTCCCGCTATTTTCCCCTGTAAGTGAATCAACGGAGTTTGGTCTGAGCTTCCCATTTTTCGTTGCAAGCTCCATCGCTTCATAAATAGCTGCTTTTATATCCAGCTGATTGACAGCAATAGGTGTTTTAATTTTAAATGTTGGCAGCCCTGTATCTTGGCAAATAGGTGAGACTTCCTTATCTGCCATTCCAATGTTTTGCGTAATGGTCGCTAAACTCATCGCTGAACGAGTGCCAGCATTTTCTGATGCAGTAGCTTTCGCAATTGCACGTCGCACATCTTTTGGAAGATTGGTCGATGTTTCTACAATTAAATCGTAAATACTCTTCTTTAGATTTTCAAAATACATGCTTCTCCCCCTCATTTGAAAAGCGCAAGTCCAATCTTGCACATTTTATATTACATACATACTCCCTATCAAAAATTATACTCTTCTCTTTGGCGATAGAGAAGTGATTTGCAATCGTTTACAGAAAATTACTATAAATTTGTTTTTTCTATATAGAAAAAGAAGAGATATCCTTCATCTATAGGAGATCTCTTCTTTACAAATCATTGTTTCTAAACGTCCCCACTTTAAAGACGTCTAGTATTAAGATAATGCATTCTCTACTTCATCTATTAATTGCTGTGCATCAATTTCTACTGGGAATTGGAATTCTTTATCATTAATAAAGACAGTTGGTACCATCTTTACTTGACGCTCGATTGCCTCTGCGGTAATTTTTAAACTAATATCAATTGTTGCCGGCTCTTCTTTCAAGCCATATGTTTCTGTTAACATTTGCTTAATAAAGTCACTATCCTTTTCACTCCATTGACTTTGTTTCGCAAATAAATCTTTCATAATTTCATAGATGCGCTCTGGCTCATTATAATCAAAAAATAAGTTTGCCAATGTGCCATACAATAGCATTTCACGTGGTTTATCATAATGCTTAATCACATATTGCACTTTTCCATTCTCTATATATGGTTTTAAGCTTTGATCTGCTGCAGCAAAGAAAGTAGCGCAGTAGGGGCATGCTAAATTTAAAAACACCTCTACTTTTACTGGGGCATCTTCTCTTCCGTAACTTAAAAATGCATTTTTTAGTTTTGACATGATCTTTCCTCCTTATTTTATATTAGTGGGAATAATAGAATCATCCGTTGTTACCGCGTCTTTAATACTAATTTCTTTTTTGAGTAGCTCAGCTGAATAAAAAGTATCCGCAAGCTTTTGTTGACTGTTAATTATATCTTCATTTATTTTTTGCACACCAAAGGTTCTTCTATCATTTGCCTTTTGTAATGGTGCTTCCTCTAAACCAAGCTCAGAAGCTAAGATTTTAGCGACTTCGTCCTTATTTTCATTTGCCCATTGATCTGCTTTTTGTAATTCTTCTAAAATTATTTTTGTAACTTCCGGTTTTTCCTTTAATAATTTATCTGTTGCAAAATAGAATGTCCGATTTTCTGTCAGGTCCTTCCCATTGATTACTGTTCGAGTATCGACCTTATTTTCAACAATGGCTAAATATGGATCCCAAGTGCCATATACATCAAATTCACCTTTTGTAAATGCAGCTAATCCTTCAGCAGCATCCTTATAGAATTTTATTGTCACATCATCTAATGCAATGCCTGCTTTTTCCAATGCAACTAGCAATAAATAGTGCTGATTTCCACCTTGAGTAACACCTATAGTTTTTCCTTTTAAATCTTCAACTGTTTGGATTGATGAGTCCTCTTTGACTATTAGGGCTACACCTTCTGGATAAGGGGCTTCTGAGGCCACATAATGTAACGGATGCCCACCAGCTTGCATAAATACAGCATTACCATCAGAAGCATGTCCGAAATCAATATTATCTGTATTTAAAGCCTCCAACAAAACAGTTCCTGTCGGAAATACCTTCCACTCTATTTGGTAGCCAGCATCATTTAAGGCTTTATCTAAATTCCCATGCTCTTTTAGAATATTTAATGTATTCCCTTTTTGATAGCCAATTGTAATGACTTCTTTATCCTTGTCTCCCGACGGTTTAGTATCCGTTGAAGCCTTATCTCCACACGCAGCTAAAACAATAGCTACGAATGATGCAACGATAAATAGTGATAATCTTTTCATCTTTATCCCCCTAATATCTGATTAAGTATTTTTGTTTCATAGTAAGTAAATTTATCATTGCGTTCACGAGGTCTTGGCAACTCAATAATTTCATCTAATTGAATGATTCCTTTATCAATAACAATAACCCGATCCGCTAACCTGACTGCTTCTGTTACATCATGGGTTACTAGAAGAGAAGTAAATCTTCGTTGCTGCCATATTTCCTCTATTAAATTCTGCATTTCCAATCGTGTGAGTGCATCTAACGCTCCAAGTGGCTCATCAAATAGAAGAATATCAGGATTACTCGCTAAAGCACGGGCAAGGGCAATTCTCTGCTTTTGACCACCTGATAATTGATCTGGCCAATCCTTTTTCTTTTCGATTAATCCCACTCGTTCCAGTGAGTTTATCGCATCATCTTCTTTATCTGCTCCTAGTTCAATGTTTTTTATAATATTTTTCCAAGGGAGCAGACGATCATCTTGAAACATAATCCTAATTTTAGGTTCTCGCTCTCCTTCGCCAGAAAAAAGCAAACTGCCTTTTGAAGGCTGTTCTAACTTTGCAATGACTCGAAGCAATGTACTTTTGCCACATCCACTACGCCCAACAATTGCCGTAAAGCTTTCCTGTTCAAGTGATAGATTAATGTTGCTTAGTACTTCATTTGTACCGAAACTTTTTGCTACCTCTTTTAATTCTATTTTGAACATATCATCACCTCATTCCATCTTAATCTCGTCGATAAGCGGGATTCCATTTTAAAAATCTTTGTTCGAGCAGTTTTGCGAGAAAATCGGATAATTTACCTAAGATGGCATACAAAACAATTGTTAATACAACAATATCCATTTGCATAAATTCTCGACCATTTGTTGCCAAAAATCCGATTCCAGCATCGGCACCAATCGTTTCCGCAACAATTAAGGAAGTCCACATGACTCCAAGAGCATACCGGACTCCGACTAAAATAGACGGCAAAGCACCTGGTAAGATGATATTTCTAAAAAGCAGCCATTTATTTAAACCATAAACAGATCCCATCTCTACTAATTTCCGATCAACATTTTTAATGCCATTAAATGTGTTGATATAAATGGGGAACATAACCCCTATTCCCACTAAGAAAATCTTGGCACTCTCTCCAATCCCAAACCAGAGTATGACAAGGGGAATTAATGCTAAGTGTGGAATCGTTCGTATCATTTGAATAGATGTATCAATGACTCTTTCAAAAAATAAAATGGTCCCATTAAATAAACCTAAAATAAATCCTAATGTTCCCCCAATGACGAAACCGATAATTGCCCGCTGTGTGCTTATCCACACATGTTCTTGTAAATCGCCTGTCCCCCATAAGCTAATTCCTGCTTTTATAACCTCTACTGGAGTTGGCAAAATAGAGGAAGTAATAATCTGAAACTGCCCCAGAATTTGCCAAAGTACAATAAGGACAATAGGAAGGATCCATGGTACATATGGATTGTCATACCACCTTTTGTTTCTTTTCACTTTTTCCACCTTCCAAACACTGTAAAATTGATTGTAACGTTCTTTATTATAGTAATTCCAATCGGATTTGTAAACATTAAAATTTTTAATTATCAGTAAAATTAGCGCATAAAAAAACACCCATCTGCTGAGTGTTTTTAAACAAATTTATTTTTTATTGATAGGAACTATGAATCGGTTTTATAAATCTCTATGTTTAAACTCATTACATTTTGATTCAATTTCATCTATCATTTCAATTAAGCGATCAATATCCTCTAGTTCAGCTTCTTCTGGATCAATGGCATCTAGCACATCCATAAACATATTTAATCTTGTCTTTAGAAAAGTAACTTGCTCATTTTTATCTGTAATTGAACTACCCAATGTATTCTCTCCTTTCAAAACTACTTCTTAATCGTAACGAATTTTTCTTCTTTCGGCAACCTTCCTCTTTTTAGCTTGGCACAGGTATTATTTTTTTACACATTCATAGAGGAAAAAGAAAGAAACATCTAGTCAAGATGCTCCTTTCTGTTTATTTATTGACACTTTCCTTCCCTAACCCTGTAGCTATATAATCGATAATTCTATCCATCACTTGAGGAAAAAGCTCTGTTCCTATTTCATCTTTATGCAATCTTATCATCATAATCGCTTGGATAACTCCTACCGTTAATTCTGGATTCTCTTTAGGTAAGACTCCACGATCCATAAGAACTTTGATAGCATTGATTCCTCTTTGAGTATGTATCCGCGAGAATTCTTCCATCTGTTCCGGAAGTTTTCTTGTAAGTCTTTCATGTTCATCACTCTGAAACACACGTTGAAGAAAGGGATTTTCCTCCACAAATGTGAAGGATGTATGAAAAAATGAAGTAAGCAAGTCCTTCGGAGAAAGATCTTCACGAAATAACTCAGCAAGAACTGTCTCACGTACTTCTTCTTCATTTTTTAGAATTTCAAAATAAAGCTCCTCTTTAGATTGAAAGAATTTATAGAATGAGCCCTTAGCAATCCCGCATGCCTGTACAATATCATCAATAGTTGTTTTAGCCAGTCCATACTGTATAAAAATTTCTCTTCCTTTTTCCATAAGGGCATGATGGATATGCTCTTTTTCCTGTTTTGTAAATTTAGGCATGATAAATCTCCTTTTAATATTTTTATGACTTTTTATAGACATTTAGTCATATAATGTTTATACTTATCTTAATCTCTTTGTAAATAAAAGTAAATAAGTAATAGTATATTTTTGAATTTATATGACTATAAGACCTTTTTTTGTTCACATAAAGAGATAACGATGGAGGGGAAATTCATTGTTAGATCTATTTCCTCTCCTTTCAATATTGAATATAAAGATGGAGAGATGAAAATGAAGACCTTAGAAAAAGCATTTGAATTTGAAAAATTATATAATTTTCGTGATATTGGCGGCATGACAACCAGTGACGGGCGCAAAATGAAAGCTGGTGTATTATTTCGTTCAGAAGAGTTATCTAAGTTATCCAACAAAGATTTGGAAACCTTCGATAAATTGAATATAAAAGCCATTTGTGATTTAAGAACACCTAATGAGCAAAAATCAAAGGTAAGTCGTATCCCGACTGGAAAAAGAATTCAATTATTAAATGTATCCATCCATGATAAAAGCCGAGAATTCACCCGTCTTGAATTCTTTAAATTTCTAGTTAGCAAGTCAAATACCATTGATTTTGAAAAGATCATGAAAGAAATGTATGAACATATGGCATTTGGCTGTCATAAGGAAATTCGCGAAATTCTTATCTTTCTTTCAAACCAGCAAAATATTCCTGCCCTGATTCATTGCACAGGAGGAAAAGACCGAACTGGCTTTGTATCAGCAATTATTCAATTACTTGTGGGTGTCCCATATGAAGCGGTTATAAACGAATATCTAGTATCAAATCAGTTAATAGCTGCTCGTATGAAGAAAGTCGAAACTTTTATTAGATGGATGAGTTTGTTTCAAGTATCGCCAGAACGATTAAAACCCATGTTAGAGGTTCAGCGTGATTATTTAGAAGACGTATATAGAAAAATCATCGAAGAGTACGGAAACATAGAAACTTATCTTCTGGTGGCTTGTAATATTCCTCAAAGCAATTTAGACAAGCTCAAACAATTATTAATTGAATAGAAAGTTATGAGTTATGATCTTAAATATAGAAGTTTTACATGTGAAGATGGATTTAGAGAAAATTACTTTCTACCCAGCAAGTTTATTAAATAAAAGACAACCGCTACATAAAAAGAGCATCTTCTAAGACTTAAGATGCTCCTTTTCTCTACATTATTGTAGGGCTGTCCCCTTTTCCTTTACTTCCATCTCTTCTCTAACAGCAGGAAGCTGGGTTCCTTCTTTCATTTCTGACGATTCAATAATTTGGTCTTTCGTAGTAGCTATCTTATTCGTAATTTGGTTATATTGTCTCTTTGTTTGAAAGTAGAGTTGTCTGAAATCCTCCGTAATTTCTTTTAAGTCCTTGGAACGCTCACGCACAGTGGATTGAATTTGCTTGTACAATCTCTGAGTATCATTCGTAATAGCTTTCATGGCATCAGAAGAACGATGGAATCTTTCCTTCCAATCCTTTTTAAATTCATCTGGGTTATCTTTATAACTCTGAACAATGCGAGTGCTTCCATCTTTTAAATTCTCGAATTTCTGCATCGTTCTTTTTCTGGTAGCTGGATCAATTAGAGAAACTGTGACACCAATGACACTTCCAATTACTAAGCCTGTTACAATTTTATTTCCTTGATTTGCTGCATTAGACATATCATTCATCTCCCTTCTTCTCGTTAAAGATTCTTTTCCCGCCTACGTAATATTTAAACAAAAACGTTTGACAGATAGGATTTTTCCTTTAATAATGACAAGGGGCCTTTTATCCCTAACAATGGAAAAAAGCATTCTATACCTTTTTTACACATAGATATAGTTTAACTATTTATTTTATAAAGGAGCTTATAATGATTACTGAAAAAAACATAATTTCTCCAAGCATTGATCCTTGGGAAGCTTATATGGATATGGAGCAGCATGGAAAATTAACCTTATCTAACATTGAATTTACTACAACAACCTTATGTAATATGCGCTGCGAGCATTGTGCTGTTGGTTATACTCTTCAACCAAAAGACCCGAATGCTTTACCGATTGATTTATTACTAAAAAAACTGGATGAAATTCCGCATCTACGCTCACTAAGTATTACTGGCGGAGAGCCAATGATGAGCCGAAAATCTGTAGAAAATTATGTGGTCCCTCTTTTTAAATATGCACATAGCCGCGGAGTAAAAACACAGTTAAATTCAAATTTAACACTAGGTCTGGACCGTTACGAACCCGTAATTCCTTATTTAGATGTGCTGCATATTTCTCATAACTGGGGAACAGAAGAGGAATTTGCAGAACGAGGTTTTGCGATGATGACAAGAAAACCAACTTACGAACAAAGAGGGAAGCTATTTAACAACATTATTACAAATAGTAGAGCTTTAGTAGAAGCTGGGGTAGTTGTCTCTGCCGAAACCATGCTAAATAAGCGTACACTCCCATATTTAGAGCATATCCACCGGCAAATTGTTGAAGAGATGAAATGTCAAAGACACGAGATTCACCCTATGTACCCTTCAGATTTCGCTTCTGCTTTAGAAACATTATCACTAGATGAAATTCGTGACAGCATCAATCACCTTCTCGATATTCGCGATGAAAATGTGTGGATGCTATTTGGTACCCTTCCATTTTATCCGTGTAATACGAAAGAAGAAGATCTACAGTTATTAAATCGCCTTTATTCTAGCAAAAATGTTACAGTTCGAAACGATCCTGATGGTCGTTCTCGTTTAAACGTTAATATTTTTACTGGAGATGTAATTGTTACTGATTTCGGTGACACTCCAGCACTTGGCAATATTCAAACAGATCATTTAGAAGATATCTTCCAAAAATGGCTATCCACTGATTTAGCTCGTTCGCTAAATTGCCATTGTCCTGCTGTTAAATGCCTTGGACCAAATGTCCTTGTAAAAAACAGTTACTATCAAGATGTGGATTTTACAACAAGAAAAGCAGTAATTAGTCGATAATAAAAAGTAGTGTCCATTGATAGTTGATGGACACTTTTTATTGTGCGTTGTGGGCGTTTTTGCAAGATGATTTTGTACTATTGGTATATGTTTACGGTAAGGAGAAATGCTGTTTTTCTTTTTGGCTTATGAACACCATTTTTCTCTCTTCCCTCCGCTTTTTGGCTTTCATATCCCTTATGAACACCACTTTTCCGCTTAGCTTCCCTTCTTTTGGTTTTCATATCTCTTATGAACACCATTTTTCTCTTTCCTCTCCGCTTTTCTTGCTCTCATCCCTCCTATGAACACCATTTTTCCACTTAGCTTCCCTTCTTTTGGTTTTCATATCTCTTATGAACACCATTTTTCTCTTTCCTCTCCGCTTTTCTTGCTCTCATCCCTCCTATGAACACCATTTTTCCACTTAGCTTCCCTTCTTTTGGTTTTCATTTCTCTTATGAACACCATTTTTTCCAATTATCCCCTCCTTGTTTAGCTTTTCATCCTCCATAAAAAAGCCACTTTCTCCGATCCACTCTCTATTCCTGTTCGCTCCCCAACACCTTCTCCTAACAAAAAAAAAGACTGACATCCATAGTCAGCCTTTTATCCATCCATTTATTTCGGTTTTTCGCTTGCGCTAAATTCAAAGGAAATATGATCTTGGACGGGAATCCATGCACCAATTCCTTGAGAAGTTACATTTTTGACTATAATGGATTTTTTGCTACCTTTAAGCATCATGTATACTTCACCATATGTCACTTTTCCTTTTTCATTAACTGCAGGTGCATAACCGTATAAATATCCAAGTCTTTTAGCTGGGATATTGTATACTTGGTCCTTTTTCGTTCCTGTTCCAACCACTGTTTCAAAAGCAAGAGATAATCCTGAATTTTGAGCTGCTTTTACAAGCATCATTTTCTTCACTTGTTCTGCATTGGGAATTTTTGCAGTTAAGCCGCCCCTAATTTTTTTCTGTGATTCTTGCACATAATGGATCTGGTAGGATGATTTCCCACCACGATTATCATAGAAATTGGTATTTATTTTCTGATACTCCCAATTTGGCGCCGTTTCTGTTGACTCATAGTTAAGCGGCCATTGTCCTAAATAGACAATTGCTTTATAGCCAAGAGCAAATGGCGTACTATTAACCGTAGACTCATTCAACATACGAATCAAATCTGGATTATCGATTTTCACTTTAGAAGAATTAATAAGCTGCTGTGTTAACTCACTAGGTTGTAGCTTAGGCACATCCTGTGTTGGGTTTGGATACGTATTTTCCTTCGTTATATTCATAACTGCATTAGGTATGGTAATAATTTTGGATTTCGGTGGATTTTCTTCTTTTTCTTTCTCTTTTGCTTTTTCCGCATATGTGAACATTGGAAGCATTAAGAAAAAAGATAAAAGCACAATCATTATTTTCTTGTACATAGCAATTTGAACTCCCTTCAAATAATCATCCATCACTATGATTATTTTTTTCGGAGTTCATCAAGATTATCCATTATAAAATAATTTTTTTCTTTCCTTCTATTTAATTACAAATTTTCCCGTCAGCTTAGAACAGTATGGATGGAAAAATTGAATAGCTGGACCAAGTCCAAAAGCAATGATTAAGGTACCAAGCCCAATAGGTCCTTTTACTAAAAAAGCGAACAATAAAGCAAGTATTTCTCCAATTAGCTTAGCCATCATAAGATTGACTCCATATCTCTCCTGAATGGTAACCATAAAATCATCAATGGGATTTAAAGGAAATTCAGACTGTAAGTAGAGAGCAATCCCTAGACCAACAATAATTAACCCAGCAATAAGTAAAAGTAATTGACTCATAAACATAAAATAATGAAGACGATTAACAAGATGCGCCATCCAAAAATCAACAAAAAAGCCAAGAATAAACACGGTTGCAAGAGATAATAAATTTGGTCTTTTTCGTAAAAGAAAAGCATTAACAAATATAAGGAGGATACCTACAATAACAATCCAGCTTCCGATTGTTAATCCTACCAAATGAGACAAGCCTACATTAAGAGCATCCCAAGGACCAGCTCCTAAATTAGCCTTAATAGTCAACGTTGCCCCAAACGCTAATATAAAAAGCCCGCCAACGTACAAAAGCCATCGATAAAACAATGACGACATAGATTAAACCCCTTTCTCCACCCATCCTCTTACTTTCATTCATATGCATACGAAACTTAAAACTTGTCCTTTATCCTTAAAAATAAATAATCAGAATATTTACATTTATTAAATATTATTGTATAATAAGATCATCAAATAAAAGGAGGGCAGCTATTTAGATCGCTTGGATTTTAGTAAAGGAGGAAAATATAAACCTTTGAATATTCATCAATCAGAATGTAATCCACATTACAAAAGGAAAAGAGGTTGGTGATCCGATGGAAGCGACATGATAGATTCCCTAAACAACATATTTAAATCAACGAATACTTAAAATTTATTATCGAAAAATAAAGAGGTGAATAAAGAAAAAGAGGCCTAGCCGTTGTAAAGAAAACGGCTAGGCCTTGTTTTTCTAAATTATATAGTCTTAAAGCAAATAAAACCCAATTCCCATAATCGCATAAGCTGCCAGTAAGGTTGCTCCCTCAAACCAGTTTGTCTCTCCATCATTTGAAATACTTACCATTAGCAATACAGCTGTTACCATACTAATAAGTTCTGGCAGCGTAAAGACTAATGATAATCCACTTGGGAAAAACAAGGAAATTAATACTAATAACGGTGCAACAAACATCGCAATTTGCAACGTTGAACCAATCGCAATTTCAACCGCTATGTCCATTTTGTTCTTGTATGCCATTACAACAGCAGAAGCATGTTCTGCAGCATTTCCTACAATCGCCACAATAATGATCCCGATAAATAACTCAGACCAGCCAAAGGATTCTGCAACTACCTCGAAAGTATGTACTAGGTTTTCTGACACATAAGCAACTGCTAGTGTTGCAATCGCCAAAATAGCAATACTTTTTTTCACAGACCATTCTGGAGTTTCCTCATGAGCATGACCGTGGTCTCCACTCTTTTCCACTTGATAAACCCCGCGATGAGTTACTAATTTAAATAAAAGTGCTGCCAAATACAATACAATTAAAATAATAGCGATCCCAATACTTAAAGAAAATGTTTTTCCTTCACCCATATTCATCGTGAAAACTTCAGGAATAACAAACGCAACGATAACGGCGAAAATCAGCAGTCCTGAGTTATGACGAGCATCAAAAACATTAAATTGCTGTCTCTTATACTTTAACCCGCCGATAAAAAAGGACAACCCAGCTACAAGCAATAGATTCCCCAGCACAGATCCAGTTAAGGATGCTAATACTACTTCTGTTAACCCCTCACGTAAAGCAAATATAGCAATTATTAATTCTACAGCATTCCCAAAAGTAGCATTTAATAATCCACCAATTCGAGGGCCAGCGACAATAGCTAAGCTTTCTGTTGCTCTCCCCATAAAACTCGATAACGCGATGATGGTAAGACAGTAAATAACAAACATAAGAATGCTTGACCAATGTAACAAGGAACCTATTATCGATAATGGAACCCCAATAAATGCTGCAATCATAAATATTTTATTAACCATTTTTTCGCTTCCTTTCACTATCACCTTCATTTATTTTTCCCATCCGGCTGGAGGCTAAACTTATTATACAGCTACTTTCCCTAAATATAACCAATTTTCAAGAAATTTTACTGCTTTAGGAAAAGAAAAATAATATTCTTACTTCTCTAAAAAAATCTATTGCAATACTGTTCAATCCCCTTTAACATCATTTAGGGAGACTAAATATAAACCCAATGTAAGGAAAAAATAAGGAGTATATTATGAACAGTAAAAAATTTGCCGTATTAATTAGCATTGTCAGTATTTCTGGATTTAGTCAAGGAATGCTGCTTCCATTAATAGCAGTTATTTTTGAAAGTGATGGTCTTTCTTCCAGTTTAAATGGCTTAAATGCAGTGGGACTGTATATAGGGATTCTGCTAATCTCTCCTTTTATGGAACATCCCTTGCGTAAATATGGGTATAAACCCGTTATCGTTTTTGGCGGGTTGGTTGTTATTGTTGCACTAGCGCTTTTTCCAGTGTGGAAATCCTTTTGGTTCTGGTTCCTTCTTCGTTTATTTATTGGTATTGGAGATCACTCTCTCCATTTTGCAACCCAAACATGGATTACTACCGCTTCACCAAAGGAGAAACGCGGACGCAATATTTCACTATACGGTGTATTCTTTGGGATTGGATTTGCAGTGGGACCATTGTTAACACCATTAGTAAAAATAAATGAGTCACTGCCATTTATTCTTTCATCTATTATGTGCTTTATCGCATGGATCTTTATTCTCTGGATTAAAAATGATTTTCCAGAGCAAACAGTAGAAACCAATTCATTTCTCGATACAATGAAACGCTTTTCTAGTGCTATGAAGTATGCATGGATTGCTTTTCTTCCACCGCTTGCCTATGGATTCTTAGAATCAAGCTTAAACTCTAGTTTTCCTGTGTATGGATTAAGAATTGAATTAAGTGTCGTCCAGATTTCTCTCTTGCTTACCGCCTTTTCGATCGGAGCCATTGTCTTTCAGCTTCCTTTAGGAATGATTAGTGATAAATTTGGCAGAAGACAGACACTTATAACGATTTTAATTATCGGTACTGCCTGCTTTTCTTTCGCAAGCCTATTAGAAGCTTATTTAATCGGCCTTATCATCTGTCTCTTCCTCGCAGGAATGGCAGTTGGCTCTACCTTCTCTTTAGGCATTAGCTATATGACCGATTTAGTTCCATCTAATCTTCTGCCGACTGGAAATCTTCTTTGTGGAATGGCCTTTAGCGTTGGAAGTCTCATTGGTCCATATTTGGGAGGATTGTTTATTCAATATTTCCAGCATATAAGCTACTTTGTAGTGATTGCTGCTATCTTATTTATTGTTGGTTTGATTATTTTCCTTTTCGGGAAAAAAGAAATGAAAAATCAATATTTAGCAGAAGCAAAATGATACCTGGTTCATACAATATGTGGTAAGATTACCTTATAAAACTAAATATCAAAAAATTATTTTTATTCGGGTATTTATGCTGTCACCTTTCTAGGTGGCAGCTTTCGTGTTTTTTAAGGGTATTGAACTTGATTCTCGCTCTCAATAAGAATGGTTAACAAAGGAGGAAAAACGAATGTCTACAGAAACAGAATTAAAAACCTATATCGAAACAAAGCTAGAAGCAGAGCCTACTCTATTTGCCAAGCTATCTCCTCATCTCGAATTAATTGCTGCAGGGATAAGCGGAATTTTCATTGTAAGCGGCTGGATTTTACACCACTTTCATTATTCTTCTATGTCTATCCTAGCCTACTTACTTGCTTTTGTGATTGGCGGCTATGCAAAGGCGAAAGAGGGAATTAGCGAAACGATTGAAAATAAAGAATTAAATGTCGAAATGCTCATGATTTTTGCAGCAATTGGTTCTGCTATTATTGGATATTGGGCAGAAGGAGCGATATTAATATTTATCTTTGCTGTAAGTGGAGCATTAGAGACTTATACTATGAATAAGAGCAATAAAGAAATATCTGCTCTTATGAAATTGCAGCCAGAAGAAGCTGTCCGAATCCTGCCTGATGGCCAAGAGCAAGTGGTTCCAGTATCATCTCTTTCTGTCTCCGATATCATTTTAATTAAACCAGGTGAAAGAGTACCTGTGGATGGAAAGATTATTAAGGGAACTACAGCAATTGATGAAGCAGCTATCACCGGTGAGTCTATTCCATTATCTAAGGGAATTAATGATGAAGTATTTGCTGGTACCGTAAATATAAGCGGGTCGATTACCGTCACCCTGACCAAACATGCAGACGAAACTCTTTTCCAAAAAATTATTACATTGATTCAATCAGCACAAAGTGAGAAATCCCCTTCGCAAGCCTTTATCGAAAAGTTCGAAGGTGCCTATGTCAAAATTGTATTAACTATTGTTGTCCTATTAATGTTCCTTCCCCATTTCCTTTTAGGGTGGTCATGGAATGAAACTTTTTATCGAGCAATGATTTTTTTAGTCGTGGCCTCTCCTTGCGCCTTAGTTGCAAGCATTATGCCAGCCACATTATCAGCGATTTCTAATGGAGCAAGAGCTGGCATCCTTTTTAAAGGTGGCGTTCACCTAGAAAATCTTGCCCATGTAAAAGCAATTGCTTTTGACAAAACAGGAACATTAACACAAGGAAAACCGGTTGTAACAGATGTCCTGGTTGATCAACATTTTTCAGAGAAAGAAATTATTCAAATAACAGCTAGCATTGAAAGCCATTCAAATCACCCACTTGCAAAAGCAATTGTCCAATACGCTAAGCTGAAATATCAAGAAACATTCCCACAGCCAGAAAGCATTCAAGATAATTCAGGCTGGGGTGTTACAGCCCTTTTGAATAATGCCGAATGGCGGATCGGAAAAGCTGCTTTTGTAGGCGAAAAGGAAGCAATGGCTTTCCAACAAGGAAAATATGATCAGTTATCAAAAGAAGGAAAAACAACTGTATTTATAAAAAAAGATGCCGATGTGATTGCGTTAATTGCATTAAAGGATATTGTAAGAGAAGAATCGAAAGAAGCTATTAACCGTTTAAAGGAAAATGGTATTTATACGGTTATGGTAACAGGAGATAATGAAAAAACAGCAAAAGCCATCGCCCAAGAAAGCTATGTAGAGGACTATATTGCTGAATGCTTACCAGAAAAGAAAGTAACCTCTATTAAAGAGTTAAAAGAGCGATATGAAATCGTGGCTATGGTTGGAGATGGAATTAATGATGCACCAGCTCTCGCCACAGCAAATGTCGGCATTGCCATGGGCGAAGGTACAGATGTTGCTTTAGAAACAGCGGATGTTGTTTTAATGAAAAATGATTTACCTAAAATTGCTGATGCCATTCAACTATCTAAACGGATGAATCGCATTATTAAACAAAATATTATCTTTTCTATTTCGGTCATTATGCTCTTAATTATTTCCAACTTCCTGCAAATCGTTGCCCTTCCTTTTGGTGTTATTGGACATGAAGGCAGCACCATCTTGGTTATTTTAAATAGCTTGCGGTTATTAAAAGGATAAGCAACTCGGCGGAGGAATGTGGATACATGTTGGCTGATATTTTCTAGTTTGGCTGATTTCTCTTTCCGGTTGGCTGATATTTTCTAGTTTTGGCTGATTTCTCCTTCCGGTTGGCTGATATTTTCCGGTTTTGGCTGATTTCTCCTTCCGGTTGGCTGATATTTTCTAGTCTTGGCTGATTTCTCCTTCCGGTTGGCTGATATTTTCTAGTTTTGGCTGATTTCTCTTTCCGGTTGGCTGATATTTTTACTTTTCAGCTAATTCTCTTGCTCGATTGGCCAGATATATTCAATTATCCACTATTTCCTAGCCCAATTAGTGATTTTTTTTATAAGAGAACCATTTAATTGGCTAAGCTGTATATGAGTCATCATTAATTCCCCCACACTGTTTTCGTCACTGCTAACATTGTTACCAAAAGGAATTAATGGACCAAACAAAAATTGGCTAATTTTCCCAATTTATATTGCTATCCTTTATTACGCCAAGCAAAAAGGCCTTCAAGGTGTAATCCTTGAAGGCCTTTTGGTTAATGGTAGCCGTTTGATCCGTTGGCAGAACCAGATGTTTTATGCTTAGGCTTGCTTTTCCCTTTTTGTTTTGTCCCGCCATCTTTTTTTGTATGTTTTGTCATTTTAAATTCCCCCTTATTAAAATGTTTCCCCTCTAATAGTTTGTTCTTTTTACATTCTTTTATAGAGGTAAATAACGGATACACTTAACAAGGTTCTTTCTTTCTTTCCGTGAAATAAGCATTAATCTCGCCGCCAATAATAATAATAATACCTGTTATATAGAACCATATCATTAGAACTATAATCGTTCCGATACTTCCATATGTTGCCGAATAATTACTAAAGTTCCCTACATAATAAGAGAAGGCTAAAGAAGCGACTACCCAGCCAATTGCAGCGAAAATGGCTCCTGGAATAGCGGAAATACATTTTAGTTTTTTATTCGGTGCAATCCAATAAAGAGCAAGAAACACAATAAATAGAATGATGGGGGATGCAAGAAATCTTAAAGTATTCCATAAGGATAAAAATTCATCCGTTAAATTAAATTGTGAAAATAAAAACATCCCTATTTGTTCTCCAAAAACCGGCAATAGCAAAGCAACTACTACTACAGCAATCATTCCAAGTGTCAGTAAAATAGACATACCTCTTGCTACTATAAAAGATCTTGTTTCTTCCACATCATACGCTTTATTTAGCGCCTTTACGATAGCATTTAAACCGTTTGAAGCAGACCATATTGTCGCAATGATACCAAATGATAATAAACTAACATTTCTGCTGAGTACCTGATCAATATTAGATTCAATCGTATTCATAATGTCGCCAGGAGCAAATCCTTCCACTAATCCTAATAAGTCTTCCTTCGTAATAGGAAGATACGGAAGAAGAGTCATCACAAAAATAAGTAATGGGAAAATTGACAAAAGGAAATAATAGGATAATTGGGCTGCCAGATCAAATACATTATCTTGTTGAATTTTCTTGATAAGAACCTTTATAAATGGAATTACGCCTCCCATACAAAATCACCGTCCTAACAGTTCTTTTATGTATGTCTATTGCCCTTTATCGTGTAAATAAAAACCTGTTCACTAATTAGAAAAGACATTAGCCCTTTCTAGCATATGTTCTCATAGTATGTAATGGGAGGCAGCCTAAAGCATCTCCCCTCTTCTAATGTAAAAAATTCCAAATAAAGAGATGGGTACATAGGCTGCTATCCCTGTCAAAACCATTCTTACTGGCTATTCTGGCTTAGGTAAATATTGTATGCTGGAAACAAGCGTTTTTTCCTGATTTCTCGTATTCCCGCTTGAGAAAGCTTCCTTTGTATCTCGGATAATACCAGCAACGACTGGTGTTATTCCTTTCAGTTCTTCTAACTGTTTTTTAACAAATGCAGCATCGTCCGAAATTTTCAGGGCTGAATTCTTTATTTTTTCGGAAGTTAGATTCAAGCTAGATGTCATTTGATCCAAATCTGTTACAGTATCTTTCGCATGCTGTAAAGTTGTTACCGCATGTTGTCTTGTATGTCTGTCCAATAAGCTAATAGCTGTTCCAATAAGACTGCCGATAAAAAGACCTTTTGTCATACTTATTTTCATCATCCCTGCCACCTCTCCAAATTATATGGCTATTACAGCCCCAATTTTGTAAAACAAGCTTGAAGGATGGCTATTATTGCTTATAAGGAATATTTTTGCTTAATCTCTCGTAACAGACCTTCACAGCCATCCTTCACTAAGGCAAACACCTCTTCAAAATTGCCGGTATAATATGGGTCTGGTACTTCTTTTCCCGCAGCGTGGTCTGTATAATCCATTAACAAACGGACTTTTGTGCCGTCTAACATTTCATTAAGCTTTTTAATATTTGCTATATTACTGTTATCCATTGCAATTAGATAATCAAATTCTTCTAAATCCTTATCCGCCAATTGACGGGCAAAAATACCTGCATCCTTGATTTTATTCACTTTAAGAATATCTCTTGTTCCCTGGTGAGGCGGATTACCAGTATGCCATCCGCCGGTTCCAGCCGAATCACAAATAATACTTTCTTGCAATCCTTCCTTTTCGACTAAGTCACGGAATACTGCCTCCGCCATAGGAGAACGGCAAATATTTCCTAAGCAAATAAATAAAACACGTATTTTCATTTTTATTTTCCTCCATTTTTCTATTTACATACTTTTTTTACTTACCAGTTCGCAAAAAGCACTTTATTTAATGATACATCTCTATATTGACATTTCTATGTTTGCATGAAAAGATGAATAGAACAACTTTATTGTCCAGGAAAGGGGAAAGGTATGAATTTAGATAATAAAACAACAGAAAATGTGAATTTCATGATTGAAAAAATAAAAGAAAAATTAAAAGTATTGAACATAGGTGCCATTAAATCCACCCATTTTGATGAAGATCTATATGATGACATTAAAGAAATTTATGAGCATGTGATGAAACGAGACTCCTTTAGTCCAAATGAAATGCAGGCACTCGCTGAAGAGCTTGGAAACTTGCGAAAACAATAACTTGATTTAGAAAAAATAATCAGTGGGTGAGTGCCCACTGATTTCTTTTAATGCCATAGGACAACGAATACCATTAAACATCTTGATCGGTAAGTATAACAGGACCCTCTTTTGTGATAGCAATGGTATGCTCATATTGTGCTGAGTGCCTTCCATCTATCGTTCTTGCCGTCCATCCATTATTATCCATTTTCATTTTATAATCACCAACATTAACCATTGGCTCAATTGTAAATACCATTCCTTCTTTGATACGAGGCCCTTTGCCTGCTAAACCAAAATGAGGTACTTCTGGTTTTTCATGTATTACTTTGCCAATACCATGACCGATAAAATCTCTCACAACAGAAAAACCTTGTTCTTCTACATATTGTTGAATAGCGAATCCAATATCCCCGATTCGATTGCCAACCTTCGCCTGTTCAATACCTATATAGAGGGCTTTTTTTGTAACATCCATCAGTTTTTGCAATTCAGCTGATACTTCTCCAACTGCATATGTCCAGGCAGAGTCAGCCAAAGCACCATTATAATTAACAACCATGTCAATGGTTACGATATCTCCTTTTTTTAGAGGCTCATTTCTTGGAAAACCGTGACAAATTTCATCATTTATACTGGCACAAGTTGCATATGGATAATCACGATATCCTTTTTGTTCAGGAGTGGCTCCCATTTCTGCTAAATAAGCTTCCACCTTTTGATCAATTTCCAATGTTGTAATCCCTGGTTTTATCATCTTGGCAATCATTTTATGACAACCAACTAGAATCTCACCAGCCTTCTTCATTTGTTCTATTTCTCGTTTTGATTTTAATACAATCATGTCCAAGCCTTCTTCCTATCTAAAATTACCGCTAAGAATGAACACAAATAGAATTTTTTCTACTCCTCTTTTTATATTAGCGGTTCATTAAGTATGTTATCTTAACATTATGAGTTGATTGCAGCCAAAAAAACAATTTATCTCTTCTTAAGATTAACACAAAAAAAGAGCCTATACCTACTCCAACTCATGATAAAAAGATTATATTCCCCTTACCATAAATCTGTGTAGGTACAGACTCTTTCCATTATTTATATTTCTTTATTTATTTAAAAGCTTTAATGATTCACGATTAAAGGCAGGGATATCTTCTGGCGTTCTGCTTGTTACCAATTGGTCCCCACATACCACAACCTCTTCATCCTTAAAAGTAACACCTGCGTATTCCATGTCCACTTTGATTGATTTATAGCCAGTGGCATTTCTACCTTCTAGCGCTTTAGCAGTAATGAGCAGCTGCGGTCCATGACAAATTGCAAAAACAGGTTTTTTTGCATCCATAAACGCTTTTGTAAAGGCCACAACTCGATCATCGACACGGAGCTGGTCAGGAGAAAATCCACCTGGAATGAATAATGCATCGAATTCATCAGGGGAAACCTCATCTATTCCTTTATCAATTGTCACAGAGGCTTCTTTTTGTTTTCCTTCCACTGTTTTACCAGCTTCTAGTTCAATTGTTACAACTTCATGCCCAGCTTCTTTATAAGCCTTAGCCGGTTCTGTGTACTCAGAGTCCTCAAACATATCAGTAATTAAAGTAGCAATTTTTTTACTCATATATAGCATCTCCTTTTTCTATTTTCTATAAGTAACGTTCCCCATAGAATGAAAATAAAACATGCTAGGACCATTTTTTCACGCCTCGTTTCTTCTTGCAAAATCAACAAATCGGAATTTATCTGGTCGATGTCGCGACTCTGTAAATTGAAATAAAGTAGCATTTTCAAAATATATGTAGTTTTTAACTACTACGATCGAATGAAATCCTTCTAAATCTAATAGGTTATAGTCTTCTTCTGTAGGCTCTTCTACTGTAAATTCTTTTTTCGCAAAGCTAATTTTTAAATTTAACTGTTTCTCAATATAATCAAAAATAGAGTTTTTACATATTTCCTCTGTTAATCCCGGAACATATTTTTCGACAATATAATCCTTATCTAAAATGATACGTTCTTGATTAATTTCTCTTACACGAAAAACTTCCCAGATAGAATCGTCCTTGTTTAACTGCATTTCCTTTTGCAAAAAAGAAGATGGTTGTTTATTCGTAAAGCTTTCAATAATTGTGACAGAGGAATGTCCCATTTTATCCGCTAATTCCTTAAAGCTAACTAGCCCGGAGATTGGAAATTGCAGTTTTTCTAAATCAAGCACTAAAGAACCTTTACCTCTGAGCTTTTGAATATATCCTTTTTGCGATAAAATATTTAAAGCCTTACGAATTGTTTCTCTAGATGTGTTATACTGCTCAGCTAATTCATTTTCAGATGGCAAAATAGTATCGGGTGGATACTTTCCATTTCTTATCGCAGCTTCTAATTCCTCGAATATCATATAATATTTATTCAACATGAAATTCACCAACATTTTCAAATTATTCGTTACCATTCTACTCTTTTTCAGACAAATTGTCTAAAAAGGATTGAAAAATGAATAAAAAAATGTTTCAGTGTATGTAGAAAAGGGTAAGCACTATAAGATATATTTCAATATTGTGAACATACTTTTAGAAAAATCTTTTACACATCAATGGTTTATAAGCATAATGGATAGAACAATTCGTTCTTTATATGGAACTTTTTATCTATAAATGCTATGATAAATATACATACCGTAAAGAGTGAAAGTGAGTGAGCGTATGATTGGGGATCGTGTAAAACAGCTACGTTTAGAGAAGAGAATGTCCTTATCAGAATTAGCTGAACAAGCAGGAGTTGCAAAATCTTATTTAAGTTCCTTGGAAAGAAATTTACAATCCAATCCATCGATTCAGTTTTTAGAAAAAATAGCAGCTGTTTTCAATATACCAGTCGATCATTTAATCAATGATCAACAGAATAAGGATGAATTAGATTCTGAATGGTTAAAAATTGTAAAAGAGGCAATGGATTCCGGGGTATCAAAAAAAGAATTCCGTGAATTTTTGGAATTTAACAGATGGAGACTGGAACAAAAAAAATAGTACGTTTTCCACTTATATGGCTAAAATAAGTTATTAGATTTTTTCCATTTCAAAAGAGGTTATCTACATTGAATACTTTTCCATTATTGTCAAGTATTCAATGTAGAGATATCTTTTTTGTCCATTTTTTAGACAATCATTTTCTATATACAAATGTTTATTTCGGATTTTCCTGAATTAAGTAATCCTTCTCACTTCGCAAAAATTCTCTTACTTCTTGCAAATTCATTCCAATATTTTTGGCTTCATTAATTAATTGAATCCATTCTGAATCCAATTCTTCGGTAAAAAGTTGACTATTAATCACTTAATTCTTCCCTCCCAAAAATACATTTGTATTTTGGCAGTCCGGCCATCATTGTTTTAAGACATTAGATCCGTGACTTTGCGTCCCAAACTTTCGTATTGGTTTGCCTTTTACATTTACCTTTTCTCGTATTCTTTACTGTTTTCTCATTATATCGCTTTTCCTCATGAAATGATGCAGTAATTTGTCATAAAATTAGGATAAATTACTAAAATATTTCTCCTTGTTTCTACAAAAAATGTTGATTACAGCGAATCTTATCGAATTAATCATACTTATGCATTATTTACAGATTTCTCTTAAGTCAGGAGCACTACTTATCTTGTCTTCTATCATAATATTGTGTTTGATAGCTTTTTAGCACTTTTTTAAAAGAATAATTAATATGAATTTGTTCAAATGTAATCGCATCAAAAAAAGGATATTCCGTTAAGTCATTTTGGCATATAGGACAAATCCACCTGCCTCGTTCATTACTACTATACGATGGTCTATTGCATATATCACAGTTTTTTCTATACATTTTCCACCCTCTTCCTTTTTCTTTTTGGTTTCTTATGCTGAAATAATTGTTACTGATTTAGTTCATTTATTATCTCTTTAGTTAAATTATAATGTTATAAAACACAACAATGTTCTTAGTAAAGAACTTTTCCATAAGTATAGTGCAAAACTATCATTTTCGAAAATTCCAAAATCAACCGTTTTTTCTTTTTAACGAACGATTATCATTCTTTTCCTCACAATAACTCCTTTTATCTAGCTTTTTCATATTTTATATTCACAATATCGTTCGTTATAATGAAATTACATTTCTTATGTGATAAGGAGAATATTGTTATGTTGGTTGGAGAAAAAATAAAGACATTAAGAATAAAAAAGGGCTTTTCTATTAATGAACTTTCCGACAAATCCGGTGTTTCCAAATCTTATTTAAGCTATATTGAAAGAGGAATTCAAAAGAACCCCTCTCTTCAAGTATTAACGAAACTTTCCCACACTCTTGAGACAAATGTAGAGGAACTACTAGACAATAATTATACAGTGATTGATGGAATCGATGAGGACTGGATGAGTTTAGTAGAGGAGGCAATAGAAGAAGGAATTACAAAAGAAGATTTTGCTGGCATTCTTGAATATGTTAAATTTAAAAAAAGACAAGAGAACTAGAAAAAAGGAAGCCTTCTCTATTAATGGCAATAGCGAATGGCCTCCCTCCATTGGAGTTTATGTGTACTCTTCCTGTTTCGTTTTTCTAATAAACATTCTTTCATCAAAAAGACTATTCAAAGAGAATGCTACTACCGATTTGGAAGCGATATTCTTACTTCGAATAGTCTTATTTCTTATTTATTTAACTCTACTGCTATTTTTGAGCCCACCTCTGCATTGTTTTTGACTAATGCAATATTAGCAACTAGGCTTGTTCCTTCTGTTAACTCTTTGACACGACTTAATAAGAATGGAGTTACTTTTTTACCTGTAATATGATTTTCTTTTGCTTCTTGAAGTGCCTTTTCAATAATTTCTGTAATGTATTTTTCATCGAGAGCATCTTTTTCTGGAATTGGATTAGCGATCACTACCCCGCCATCTAGTCCTAATGCCCATTTTGTTTGGATCATATCTGCTGCTTCTTTTGGATCTTCTACTGAGAAATTCACTTCAAATGGACTCGTTCTTGTATAAAAAGCAGGAAGAGACTTTGTTCCATATCCTACAACTGGAACACCATATGTTTCAAGATATTCTAGCGTTAATCCAATATCTAATATTGATTTGGCTCCCGCGCAAACAACCGCTACGCTTGTTTTAGCAAGTTCTTGTAAATCCGCAGAAATATCCATTGTATGCTCTGCTTCTCTATGAACGCCGCCAATTCCGCCAGTTACAAACACTTTAATTCCTGCAAGTTCTGCGCAAATCATGGTAGCAGCTACAGTTGTTGCCCCATTCTTTTTACCAGCGATCAAATATGGTAAATCACGTCTGCTTGCTTTCTCAATATTATCGCTTTTAGCTAAAAATTCAATTTCATCTTCTGATAAACCAATTTTTATTTTCCCTTCTATTATTGCAATGGTTGCAGGAACTGCGCCATTTTTACGAATAATATCTTCTACCTCTTTAGCAGTTTCCACATTTTGAGGATAAGGCATTCCATGGGAAATAATAGTCGATTCTAAGGCTACAATCGGTAGATTATTTTTCTTTGCTTCTAATACTTCTTTTGAGAATTCTAGCCATTCTGTTTTCATGTTATATGCTCCTTTTTGCAAAGTATTTTCCAAATAGTTCTTGTAATTTTTTATTATTTAATAACGGATTTACTGTTTGATTCGATTGAAGGGTTATGTTTGAGCAAGTAATACCGATTTTACAAGCATCTTCCGTGTTTAGGCCTTTAATATGAGAATACATTATACCTGAAACAAGGGAATCACCAGCACCTGTTACATCGACTACTTCTGCTTCTGGAGGTAGGATCACACCAGCTTCCCCCAATTTAGTAAAATAGATAAGGCCTTTATCTCCCCGTGTAATAACTACTTTTTCAACACCTTTTTCGAGAATTATTTCAGCTGCTTTAAAGAAGTCTCCTTCTTCTTTTATTTTTATTCCTGCTAGTACCTCTGCCTCATCTCTGTTTGCAATCAACCAAGTAACTCCATGCAGATCTTCTGGCAGCTTTCGTACTTTTGGTGCCGATACAGGCGTAATACACAATGCCATTTGTTCTTGCCTGCATCTGATGATAATATGCTCCAATACTTCTGCTGAAAAATTAGTGTCAAGAATAACTAATTCTGATGTTGCAATATACCCCCACTTTTTATCGATTATATCTTTATCAATGCTGTCATATATAGACATATCTGCTAAAGCAACGGCAAGTTCACCATCAGATTTCAATAAGGCTGTATAAGTCCCCGTACGATAAAGATTAGACAAAAGAGATGGAGTGATATCTGCATAGTTTTTGGTATTCTCTAATAGCCATTCCCCTTCATGATCATCTCCCACAATAGTAAATAAAGAAGTTTCGAGTCCCAATCGTCCTAAATTCTCTGCAATATTTCTTGCGACCCCACCAGGTGACTGACTTGTAGATGCTGGATTAGAGGTACCGTACTGAATGGTCTCCTCTGCTTGAACTTTACGATCAACATTGGCTCCTCCAATACAAATAACTTCTTTCTTTTTTGGTAATACATAAGCTCTACCTAGTAGTTTCCCTTCTTTTGTTAAAGAAGAAATATAGCCTGCTACCGCAGAACGGGATAAGCCCATTTTCTCAGCTATTTCATTTTGAGTAACAAAGGGATTTTCTTTAATCAGCTGAAGAATAAAAATCTCTTTATCATTCACTTCCATCTCCCCCTCAAATAAAGTGAAACTGCCATTGGTTAGCAGTAGAAATGAGTTATCTCTATTTCTAACAAAACATTTGTCTTTATTATAAACTTTTGTCCGATGAACAACAAGACTTTATTCATTTTTACGAAAACTTTATTTATTTGTTGATTTAGTCTTCTTTTTTAATAAGATTTCTAGATCAAAAAAAGAAGACTATCCATTGTTAGTCTTCTTTTGCAACTCTTGGTTCAATTAAAATATCTACTCTTCTATTTTTTGCTCTTCCTGCAGAACTATCATTACTAGCAATAGGCTGAAACTCGCCGTAACCTTTCGCACTAAATGATTTAGGATCTAATTTCTTGTTTTCAAGAAGTAATTTCATGAAATTCAGTGCTCTTGTCACACTTAGTTCCCAGTTGGACTCATAACTTGAATTACTGATTGGAACATTGTCTGTATGTCCACTTATAATAATGCTTCGCGGTGGATCCATCACAAGTAAATTGGCAATTTCAGAAACAACTTTTCTGTCCCTATTTCGAACTTCAGCACTTCCAGAAGCAAAGAGTACATTATCTCTAATTGAAACATGCAAACCTTCATCTGTCAGTTCCGTATCCAGCTTATTCCCTAATTTATTCTTAGCAATATAGGCATTTACCTTCTGTTGAATCTCTAATAATTCTTGTTTATCTTGCTGCTCTTGTAATTCTTTTAGCTCTTTTTCACTAAGATTTTTTTTATCCTTTTTGTCTTCCTTTTTCTCTTGGTCAGCCAAATCAACATCTGTAGTTTCACTATTCATTGACGGTGCAGGACTAGGATATTCGAAAATACCTGTCCCTCCTTGTAATTCTCTATTAAAAGCTTCTGCTATTTCAGAGAATTTTTTTGCGTCAACAGAACTCATGCCATATAAAACGATAAATAAAGCCAACAATAAAGTAAGGATATCGGCATAAGGAACAAGCCAAGATTCGTCTACATGCTCCTCATGATGTACTTTCTTTTTTTTCTTTTTACTCATTCGTATTCACACTACTTTCGCTTTCTTCCAGAAATTGTCTTCTTTCTGAAACAGGTAAATACGATGCAAGCTTCTGTTCAATTACCCTAGGCGCCTCTCCTTCTAGAATAGAAAGAACCCCTTCTATCATCAAATATTTTTGACTTGCTTCCACGTGTGATTTTCTCTTCAGTTTATTTGCAAATGGATGCCATAAAACGTATCCCGTAAATATCCCCATTAAAGTAGCAACAAACGCAGCACTAATAGCATGTCCAAGTGCTTCAGCATCAGACATATTTCCTAATGCAGCAATCAGCCCAATTACTGCTCCTAGTACTCCCAATGTAGGAGCATAAGTACCTGCTTGCGTAAAAATTAGTGCTCCTGAACGATGTCTCTCTTCCATTGCTTCTATTTCTTCTGTTAATACATCTCTAATATACTCTGCACTTTGTCCATCTACAGACAAAGATAAGCCATTTCTTAAAAATGGATCTTCAATTTCATCTGTTTTTGCTTCTAATGCAAGAAGTCCTTCTTTTCTAGCTAATTGTGCCCACTCTGAAAACAAGCGGATTAACTCTTTCGTATCCTGCACTTTCTGCTCCTTAAACAAGATGCCGAATAACTTTGGAACTCGTTTAATTTCTGAAGCAGGAAAGGCAATAACTACTGCTGCCACTGTACCTACTAAAATAATTAGAATAGCCGCTGGATTCAATAATACTGCAGGGCTGACACCTTTAAATACCATTCCAACTCCAACAGCAATAATAGCAAGTATAATTCCTATCAAGGAAGTTTTATCCATCATTTTCACCTATCTTATTCCAAAATTTCGATTCTCTGTCTTACCTTTTTTTTCGACATTTCTCTTCAAATTTTTAGTTTTATTTCATGTAAATTTCGTAAACTTCATGAATCATGACGATAGTCCTGCTTTTTAATAAAAAAAAGGTGATATTTTCATCACCTTTTTTTGAAATATAAGTGAAAAACCTATATTTGAATTAAAACCGTAACTACTATCATCATTTCGGAAAAAATTTATTCTCAACCTTTTTCTGATATCCAGAGAAAGGTTGAGAATGACTTCCTGCTGTACGTTCTTTCATCATTTTACGGAAGCGCAATAATTTTTCATTATATTTTCTTTGTAAAACTAATTTTTCTTCTTCTGTCTCACAGGAACGAATTAAATCTTCCATGGACAGTAATTCTTGTCTAATCTTATCTTCTTCTAATGAATATCCAGCATTCTTGAGAACACGATAAGCCATTCGCAATTCTTCTGGTACAGATGCTAAGCTATCCTTTGGGAGCGGTTTTCCGAACCCGGGAAGATGGTTAAACTCCCCGTCTTTATATGCTTTTTTTATTTTATCTTCTGAAACAAGAAACGAAAAATCCATTCATCCATCCCCTCCTGTTTTCAATAAATCTATTTCCATTATACAATTTCCACTTCTCGTCGGTATAGGATGAGCGATTTTTATAAAAAATAGAAAAGAAAGGGGTGTTATTATTGGCACGTGGAGAACATTTCAATCATAAGAAGAAACACCATCCAGGTCCGCTTCCAAAGGATACAAGAAAACATACACATACAGAGGATGCTCCTGGCGATGAAGAATTTATCGTAACACAGGAAGCTTTTAAAAACCGAATCGAAGAAGAAGAATAAATCCAAGCAATAGACGGCGTTCTCGACCATTCGAAAAGGGCGCCGTCCTCCTTTTCCCCCAAAAAGTGGTCCCCTTTATTTTCTTATACGTTCGAAATAGGTCATCATATGCTTCGCCTTTATATTCAGCAAAAGCTCACTATTTCCCACTCCCCTTCTTCTCTCATGTTATACTAGAAAGTATCGTATGACTAATAAAACGATGATTATCAAGAAGAGTACGGTTGGCTTTCTTACTTGAAAATGAATAACAGAATCTACTTCTTTTATTCAAGACAGCTAAAATTTCTATTGGAAGGTGTTTAAATGAAATCTCTTGTGTTATGTGAAAAGCCAAGTGTTGCTAGAGAAATTGCAAGAGTGCTTGGTTGCAATAAATCCACTAAAAATTATTTAGAATCAGATAAATATATAGTGACTTGGGCTTTAGGCCATTTAATTGAATTAAAAATGCCTGAGCATTATGATCCTAAATTTAAAAATTGGAATTTAGATGATTTACCAATTATTCCACAAAAAATGGAATTAAAAGTGATGAAGCAAACCAGTCATCAATATAAAGCCATTGAACAGCTAGCAAAAAGAAAAGATATTAAAGATTGCATTATCGCCACAGATGCAGGGCGTGAAGGAGAATTAGTTGCTCGTTGGATTTTAGAAAAGATCCGATTTAACAAACCAACTAAACGTTTATGGATATCTTCACAAACAGACCGAGCAATAAAGGATGGCTTTAAACAACTAAAGCCTGGAAAAGACTATGATCGCTTATATCAATCCGCTGTGTGTAGAGCACAAGCAGATTGGCTAATCGGATTAAATGTTTCTAGAGCCTTAACAACAAAATTCAATGATCCATTGTCAGCAGGGCGTGTTCAAACCCCCACTTTATCAATGGTTCTAGAGAGAGAAAAGGAAATTCAATCCTTTGTTCCAAAAGAATATTGGACCATCACTGCACAAATAGATTCTCTACAAGCAAAATATGAAAAGAATCAAGAGAGAAGAATCTTTTCAAAAGAAACGGCAGAAAAAATTGTCGCCAATACTAAAGGAAAACCAGCAGTTGTTGAAACACTAACCGTAAAAGAAAAAACAGAACAACAGCCATTGCCTTATGATTTAACAGAGCTCCAGCGAGACGCAAACCGTCGATTCGGCTTCTCTGCCAAAAAGACGTTAAATGTCCTGCAGAAGCTATACGAGCAACATAAACTTGTCACCTATCCAAGAACGGATTCACGATATTTAACGACAGATATGAAGAATACGATGATTGATCGCATCGAAAGTATTTCTGGAGCATTTAAAGAAGAAGTTCAACCTGTCTTACGTAACAAGGGGAAGGTCGAAGCCAATAATGTGTTTAATAATAATAAGGTATCTGACCACCATGCCATTATCCCCACTGAGCAGCCTGTATTTTTAAACCGATTAGATAATGAAGAAGTAAAAATTTATGATTTAATCGTAAAAAGATTTTTGACACTATTTTACCCAAAATATAAGTACGAAATTATTTCTACAACATTAAACATTAATGGAGCTTCATTTGTCGCTCAAGAAACAAATATATTAGAGTTAGGTTTTAAAGCATTAGACTCTCGCAAAACAGATTCTTCTAAAAGTCTACAGCTTCAAAAGGGGCAACAATTAAAAGTCCAATCTGTAAATTTGGAGCAAAAATTTACGGAAGCCCCATCTCGTTTTACAGAAGCTGATATTCTGGGGAAAATGGAAAAATTCGGACTGGGTACTCCAGCTACACGTGCTGAAATTATTGAAAGATTGCTTTCATCTGAGGTATTAGAAAGGCAAAATGGGAAATTACATTCTACCTCCAAAGGAAAACAGCTCATCAATCTCGTTAATGATGATTTGACTACTCCCGATTTAACGGCAAAATGGGAGCAAGAGTTAGAGGATATCGCTAAAGGAAAGGCAAATCCTCATCAATTTATGGAACAAATTAAAGAGCAGACAAAACGATTTGTCCGGGAAATAAAACAAAGTGAGAAATCGTATAAGATGCACAATCTCACTGGCTCCAAATGTCCTGAATGTGGATCTTTCCTAAAGGAAAAAAATACAAAAAACGGAAAAATTCTTGTATGCTCCAGTATGGATTGTTCTTTTAGTAAAAGAAAAGATCCTAAACTTTCGAACAAGCGTTGTCCACAATGCCATAAAAAAATGGAAATCCATAATGGAGTGGCCGGTACCTATTTCCAATGCAGAAACTGCAATGTTGTGGAAAAAGCTACAGACCGTAAAAAGACCATTAACAAAAGAGAAGAACGGAAACTTGTTCAGAAATACAGTAAAGACGAAAGCTTTGGAAATAGTCTAGGAGATTTATTAAAAGCCGCGATGAAAAAAGACGATTAAAAGCTATAAGGCTGTTATATTCGCATTCCAGCTATTAATTACTCCAATATCATCCGGATAATTTCGGATGATATTTTTTATGTAATTTGCTACTATTACAAGCCGTTCACACTACTCTTTGCTTCCATGAATAAGTTTCCCTCTTTTTCTTCATCGATTATTAAACTTTTCTAATAAAGTTTTCGCACTTAGCTCTCTAGTGGAAGCAACCTGCCAATCCGCTTTTGCAAAAACATCTCCTTGTCCTATCCCGACAGAAAACATAGGCGTTTGTAAAATACCACTCAAGCCTGCTTGTCCATCCTCTATAGCAGCACACTCATGATAATCGATCCCTAAGCAATCTGCTGCTGTTAAAAATATTTCTGGATCTGGTTTTCCCTTTTTCAGAGAATGTGGGTCTACTATGCAGTCGAACCAGTCTCTTATTCCAAAACGCTCCAATAAAAAAGGTGCATTGGAGCTAGAGGATGCAATCCCAAATTTAATCCCCATTTCCCTAAGTTCTTTCAAAAATTCATACATTCCTGGCAGCATATTTTCTACTGTGAATTCTGCAATTAAAGCTTTATAATAATCACTCTTGCGATTTCCTAATATTTCCTTTTCTTTATCCGTAAATACTTTATCTGTTTGTGCAACTAAGTCGTCAATTAGCACCTTTCGAGGAACACCTTGATATCTTAAGTTATCTTCTCTAGTAAAGGAGACCCCAATCTCCAACGCCATTTTTTTTGTTGCTTCGTAATATAAAGGAACAGTGTCTGCTATAACACCATCAAAATCAAAGATAACTGCTTGTAACCGATTAGTCATAAAAACCTCCTATAAATAAAAAAACAATTATATCTATTCTATCAAAAATGCATATTATTTGTTTCCCTCGCGCTAAGATCAATTATTATCCTAATGTTATGATCAATCAGTTTATTTCTCTTTCTAAAAAAGCTACAATAGAAGCAGCATCCATTCCATATTGGGATTCATGTTATACATAGAGCTAACCGCTTATAGAAAAGGAGAATAAAAATGAGTACATTTCAAGAAAATCTACAAAAATATGCAGAACTCGCAGTAAAAGTCGGTGTAAATATCCAAAAAGGACAAACGCTTGTTATTAATACATCCATTGAATCAGCAGAGTTTGTTCGTCTTGTCGTAAAAGAAGCTTACCAAATTGGCGCAAGTAATGTTGTAGTCAATTGGAGTGATGATTTCGTTACTCGTACTAAATACGAATTGGCACCAGATGAAGCATTTAAAGAATATCCTGAATTTAGAGCAAAAGAGACGATTGCACTTGCAGAAGAAGGGGCAGCCTTCATGTCAGTAGTATCTTCTAGTCCAGACCTTTTAAAAGGGATTGATTCTGAACGAATTAGTAACTTCCAAAAAGCTTCTGGTACAGCTTTAAGCCAATTCCGAAAATATGTACAGTCCGACAAAGTAAGCTGGACCGTAATTGCTGTTCCATCCAAAGCTTGGGCAAATCTTGTTTTCCCAGATGCCCCTGAAAACAGCAGAGTTGAGTTACTATGGGATGCTATATTTAAGGCTATTCGAGTAGATCAAGCAGATCCAATCCAAGCATGGAAAGAACATGATAAAACACTTCATACAAAAGTGGATTACTTAAATGAAAAAGCATACAAACAGCTTCATTATACAGCTCCAGGTACAGATTTAACGATTGAACTTCCAGAAGGACATCTATGGTGCGGTGCAGGATCCATCAATGAAAAAGGTTTTGAATTCATGGCAAATATGCCGACTGAAGAAGTCTTCACTGTTCCACATAAAAAAGGAGTAAATGGAACTGTATCAAGCACAAAGCCTTTAAGCTATGGCGGAAACATTATTAATAATTTCTCCGTAACCTTTAAAGATGGTCGAATTATCGATGTGAAGGCAGAAGAAGGGGAAGAAATTCTTCGTCAATTAGTTGAAACAGATGAAGGTTCTCATTATCTTGGAGAAGTAGCTTTAGTACCACATCGTTCACCTATTTCTCAATCAAATATTCTTTACTACAATACTTTATTTGATGAAAATGCTTCAAATCACTTAGCAATCGGAAGTGCATATGCATTCTGTATTGAAGGTGGAAAAAAGATGTCAAGTGAAGAACTAGCTGAAAAAGGTCTAAACGATAGTATTACACATGTCGACTTTATGATAGGTTCAGACAAAATGAATATTGACGGTATTACCACAGACGGAAAAGTAGAAGCAGTATTCCGCAATGGAGACTGGGCATTTTAATTTTTAGTAACCAAGTTCAATAAGGATGTTCCATGGAATGTTTATGTTATGAAACATTTCACGGAACATCCTTTATTTTACTGTTTTGTTAATCTTCCTATTTTACCAATCTAATCGATTTAATTCGTTGAGATAAGTCCAATTGGATGATTAGTTTATAGTTTCCTGCTGTATAAGTAGCTATAGACCCATCCTCTTTCGTAACAAAATCATCTGGCTTCCCGATTGTATCTTGAATCGATTGTACTGATTCTTTTAAACGAATACCTGGAATAGAAATAGAAGTAACAAGATCGGTTTTCTTATCATAGTAATAAGTAACCTCAGGAAAATCCAATTGACTATATTTCTGATTATAATCCTTGATTGTATAATTCGAATTAATTTTCTTTATCTCTTTTATATTTGTTCCGATTGGATATTGGGCGCCTATCAACATTCCTTGTTCCGCTAAATTTTTTAAACTAGAAGTAACAGATAAGTTTTTATATGGATAGTAAAATTCCGTATCATCCAGCCATTTATTTATAATATCCTTATTTTCAATAGAAGTTCCATCTACTTTAACTAATTTCCCGCTTTTCTGTTCAAGCATCCATGTATCAAATTCCATTTGGTCGGTATCTTTTTTCCTTAAGGTCTGTATATAATTTTGTTGAATGTTTTTGATATTTTTACTAAAGATACGCATTCCATAATCAGTCAGGGTAACTAATTTTCCATCATGAATGGTATAGAAATAGGCCATTACCTCATTTGCTTCTTCTCCTTGGTAAACAGCAGCAATATTTTGCTGGTTAACAAGAAATGTCGCTATATTTTTTTGCGACAAATTGAAGGTCATAGGATTGGGTAATTCTAGATCTTGTTTCACTGCTTCCTTTCCGTATTCTTTCGTCCATAAGTAAAAGGCAAAATCTCCAGTCACAATCGTATCATCTTTTTCCCCTAGATCCGTAGCTTCTACTTGCTGATATTTCCTTTCTCCTTCTCCTATAATATATAATTCATACTCTTTCTCTTTCACGTTCATATCTATTTCAAAATAAGCATTATCTTTCGTCCATTGTAAATCTTTCTTAATCACCATATGTTTTTGATCCAGCTCATTTTTATGTTTCTCTGTTAGATAGGAATTAACCATAGAAGTGATTAAAATCCCTGCAATTATAATGACTACGACCAATAACAGCCAGATATATTTATTTCTTTTCATTATCTTTCTCCTATTTTCCAAACATATCTATACTCCTTTAGGAGGAGTTAGATATTCACTTTATGGATAGTCATGTTCTAGTTGTTTAAAATCAAGCATAACTACCATAAGTTATATTATTGAAAGCTCACTAAAGATACTAATTTTTTTATAGAGCTTCATATATACTTATTAATAGTACCAAATTGCTCCCCAATCTACAAATCTAGCTTTTTCCAGCTCCTACTCCCCCCTTCTCCGAGACCTTTCACACACATCATATAGACTATCCGCTCTCCCATTACCCATATCCAAGGGCCTAACTTGCGTCAATATAAATAAATATGAGATGATTAATAAGAAAGCTTGCTATATATTAAAATAAAGAAAGCTCCAATCTGTGCGGATTTTCTTCACCCTTGCTGATATAAGCACCTTACTCGGTCTTTTCGGATGCTTTTTTCCTTGTTGAGTTCACCGCCCGTTAAAAAGGAGATAAAAGATTTTTAAAATTAGGAGGGACGAAATGAAACAACTACATCTTATAATCAAAGGAAGGGTTCAGGGCGTAGGTTTTCGATACTTTGTCCAAATGATTGCTATGGAAAATCAGGTAACCGGCTGGGTTCGCAATAAAGCAGATGGAACAGTGGAATGTATGGCTGTAGCTTCTTCTGAAACGCTGCGAGCTTTTATGGAAAAAGTAAAAAAGGGAAATCGCTTTGCCAGAGTGGACCATATAGAAATAAAGGAAAGTGAGCCAGAAGAACTATTTTCGAGCTTTAAGGTGATTTATTAAATAATTCATAGGACATATTCGATTTCTGCCATGTCCTATTTTTACTAAATTGTGTTTTCATTAACTTGATAATAATAATTTTTCATGTCAGAATAATAATATTTTAAAAAACAAAATAAGATGTACATATATTAGGAGGATCGCATGTGGAAAGACTTTAAAGCATTCGCAATAAAAGGTAACGTAATAGATTTAGCAGTAGGGGTGATTATTGGTACGGCATTCAGCAAAATTGTCAGTTCACTAGTAGATGATTTGATCATGCCGCTGTTCGCCCACTTTGTTGTCGGCGTAGATTTCTCAACATGGTCTTATTCAAGTATAAATTATGGAAACTTTATACAAAGAATTGTTGACTTTTTCATTATTTCTTTCTCTATCTTTTTAGTAATCCGCTTCTTAAACCGCTTTAAGAAAAAGGAAGAGGTACAAGAAGAAGCAGTAACCGTTGATACTAAAGAAGAGCTATTAAAAGAAATCCGTGATTTACTGAAAGCAGATGTTGTTCGCGATAAAAATGGCTTAAATTGAAACTTTTTTGCGCGTTGTTCGTATTACTATATAAATTAAACACAATACAGGAGTGAAGAAAAATGTATGCATATAGCCCAAGTAACGAATATATGCCCTCTGTTTTAAGAACTTTTGCTCTTTCTCTAGGAATAGCATTCATTGGAACAATGATTGGTAATTTTGTTCCATCCTATTTATTTTTACCGTTGTCAATTTTAGAAGTTGTTCTTTTATTAATCGCCATCTTCGCAAGAAGAGGAAAATCATTATCTTATGGTTTCTTATTTACCTTTACGTTTATTTCGGGGATTACCACCTTTCCAATCGTCTCTTATTATGTATCCACAGTTGGCGGAAATGTTGTCATTAATGCATTGGGTACTACGACAATTGTGTTTGCTGGGGTTGCTATATATGCAACAAAAACGAAGCGCGACTTCTCTTTCTTAAGAGGAATGTTACTCGCTTCCCTAATCGCTTTAATTGCTATCGGTATTTTCAATATCTTTTGGCCATTAGCAACAGGTGGCATGCTCGCATATTCCTTCATTGGTGTCCTAATATTTAGCGGCTATGTGTTGTATGATTTTAATCGAATGAAACATTATGGTATAACAGCAGATCAAGTTCCTTTAATGGCTTTAAATTTATATCTCGATTTCCTAAATTTATTTATAAGTATCTTACGTATTTTCGGAATTCTGTCCGAAAGAGATTAAAAAGGTTTGAGTAAAGAGGTCAAAAACCTCCTTGCTCAAACCTTTTTTAGATGTATGCCTATAAATAATCCGCTATTTGTCTTCTAATTAATCGAATCATTTCTTCTGGATTATCTTTTATTACAAAAGAGTACACTCCACGATTTGTATGTAAATATAGCATTTTATATTGATTACTCGAGGGCTTAAAGGAAATGTCATGGATGGTGTGTAAATGAAATGTCTGCTCGTCGCTAGTAACTCTATCACTCCATAAAACAAGACTTTTTTCTTCTTCGATTATTTCCATATTCAAGTCAATCTTTCTTGTAACAACAAAATAGGAAAGAGAAAATATTTTCACTTTTACCTCCTAGCACCTGTCCCATAGTATAGAATAATTATGGATAACGAAATTAAACACTATCCCCCCTGCAAAATCAGACAGTGTTATTAGACAATATTTTGGAGAATGTCATCATTTCCTGGAAAATAATTTGGTATTTCGACAGCATGTAAAATCGATTTTTATCAATAATGAAAATATTCTCTTTTTCCCAGACTTTCTTTCGACAAACTTATTAGCTTTAGTATGATTTTATGCATTACTAGGATAAGCAAGAGAATGACATGGCATTCCCTTGCCCATCATCAAAAACTTCTATATTTCTTTGCAAGTTCTTCTGTTTCTTTCTTCCGTTTTTTTCGTGCTTCCGCTCGTTCCTTCGCTGATTCGTAAAGGCTCTTTTCCTCTTCTGTTTGTGGGATAACTTTGGGAACTTTTGTCGGCTTTCCATTTTCATCGATGGCAACCATCGTTAGAAAGCTAAGTGCGCATAAATGGCGCTCTCCAGAAATTAGATCCTCTGCCGTTACTTTTACAAATACCTCCATGGAGGAAGTTCCAGTATAGGTAACAAAAGCTTCTAGACACACAGCATTTCCCTCATGAATAGGATACAAAAAATCAACTGAATCAGTCGAAGCAGTAACAATCCCTCGTCTTGCATGACGCATCGCTGAGATAGCAGCTGTATCATCAATATAGGCCATTAATTTGCCACCAAATAAAGTTCCATAAGTATTGGTATCTGTTGGAAAAACAATACTTGTTTTCACTACTAGTGACTCACTACAAAATTTTGACTCTTCCATAGCTCCTCCTTGCATATTCATGGGAGTTTTCTTCCTTTTTATCCTATCTACCATCTTATTATATGCTAATTTAGGAGGAAGAGTCTAATATTGCTTGGATTAGGGTTATCGAAAAAAAGAATTTTTCTTCCGGGCTTTTAACAGATCCCCCATCCACCCTCGTGATTTAAGATAGAAATATACAACAACCGTTGAGCCAATAATCACTGCTAAAGAAAAAACGTAGCCGAATTTCCATTTTAGTTCTGGCATAATCTCAAAGTTCATTCCCCATAATGCTCCCCAAGCCATAATTGGTGTACATATTGTAGTGAATACCGTCAGGGTTTTCATAATTTCGTTTCCTCTATGCTGGGATACTACCTCTTCAAAATTAACGAGATTATTTAATTCTTTTTGGTATTCTTCCACCAAAATTAATCCTCTTTCGATTCTCTTAGTAACACGAGCATATACTTTTCCTTTGGTAATTTCCTCGCCAAAAGCTTCCTCTAATGAGTATCTGATTTCAAGAAAAGGGATCATAACATTCTTCCAAACAAGAAGTTCATGTCTAGACTGATACACTTTATCTAATGTTTTTATACTATTTCTTTGTTTAACATCCCAAATCAATTGTTCTAACTGTTGTTCATAAGCATCTATATGATACAAAATATCTGTCATTACTTTTCCTAGAATAACCATAAATCCTTCAATCGGTGTTTGTGCATGCTTTATCTCTTTTATTAGATTGTTTCTATCAATATGTAAACTATTATCCTTATAATCATAAGTAATTAATGTATCCCTTGATAAGAAAAAATGGAAAATTTCATAGTCTTCTTTTTTATCTATTTCTCTATGGTATATAAGCGAACCACTTAATACTTCTTGGTCTTCTTCTGACGTATCAATATGAAGATAGTTACTTCGATTTCCTTTTATATCGCGAAACCATGTATTTATTAATGGACCCTTTTCTAAGGACACTTCCTGTATATCCGCTTCTTCCAATAGCTGAAACCACTCCCAGTTCTCTAAACGATATCTTTTCACTTGAATCCCCCCTTAATCGCTTTTCAATTATTATTCCCTGAATGACGTTTGTAAAACTTATAATAGGGTAAATAAAAAATAGAATGGAACGAGAAGGAATAAATTAGGAGGGATTCTCTCATGTTTGGAAAAAATTCAATGCGTACTTTTGCAATTGTCGGGGCTGGATTAGGAAGCTTTTTCCTGTTCACATCAAAAGGGAAAGACATGTTTCATCGCTTTAAAAGCAAATTCAATTCTACGCAACAAGAGGACTTACTTTCTAAAGCAGGAAATCCCGCTCCAGATGATATTGGTGACAACAATATGGTAAATGAAGGCGCAATGTATTCCGTAAATTACTATAATAAACAAAGAAATAGTAACTAGTTTCGTAGTTTCGATGTAATTTTGCGAATGGATAAGGAATTTCCATTACTTGGACTGTTCCTATCATTTAGTGATAATTAGTTAAAAGCAATCAGACATTTATGTACAGAATAGGAAAACTTGAATCAGTAGGGAGAAGCAACTGATTCAAGTTTCCTCTCATAAATAAACAATCTTTTTATTCATAACTTTTGGCTTCAATTGATCCTTCGCACGTTTCATTCTTGTTTTGACCGTTGATAATGGCGTTTTTGTATGGTTGCTTATCTCTACCAATGTTTGATTATGGTAATAAAAAAGCAGTAAAGGTTCTTTATACATATTTGGTAATTCTTCCAATGTATCAATCATCTCTTCTTTTTCACATTTGCTCATTAATGTTTCCTCAGGTTCCAATGCCACAGAAGTATCTCTTGCATATGTATAAACAGACTCTTCCCAAAACTTCTTTGATGTTTTCTCTTTTCTCCAGTAGTCTCTACACTTATTTAGAGCAATTTTATAGAGCCAGCTTTTCACTTTATGGTGATCTTCAAAGCTGCCAAATGAGGTATAAGCGGAAATTAATACTTCTTGATACAAATCTTCCGCTAGTTCTTTATGCTTAACAAGCGATAATATATAGATATAAATTGATTTTCCGTATTCCTTCACGACATGTTCAAATAATTCTTCTTGATTTCCCACAGTATATGTTTTATTTATTAGGGATTCCATGTTCTTTCTTTTCCCCTTCCCAGTTTTACGATTCTACTTAATAAACGCTAGCTCCTCTGCGAATCCCTACACTTTTTTTAAAATTTTTTATTGGAATTTATTCACTGGTGTCAGCCACATTGAAACTCCTATTTTTTTGCATATTGTTAAATAATGCATGGAAGCTAATATAACAGCTCCTAAATTCATTCCAATTGCAATTCCGCTCATTTGAAGCTGGCTTAAAGATCCTAAATAATAAATCGCTGCATAAGAGAATGATGTTGCCCACACACTATGAAAAACCGCATCTTTCAACAAGCCCAAACCAATTAAATATGCTTGCATGGGAATGGTGAAGTAATGAAGTAAAAAATAGGGCCATAAAAGCTGCACAATTATAGCTGCCTGAGTAGAGTGAAAAAAGGTCATCGTAAGTGTTTCCGCGTAAAAATAAAAAATCCCAACAGATATGGTCCCATAAATTGCTGTTATGATCATCACTTGCTGCAATAATCTTTGTAGTTTTGGATAGTCTTTTTGTACATACGCTTTCGAAACAGTTGGTATCAGCATTGTCATAAAGCTATGGGATATAAAAGCTGGAAAAAAACCTATCGTCATTGCTATCCCTGCAAGCATTCCATACTGTTCTGTCGCATTTGCTGCTGTTATTCCTGATGCAACAAGTGCCCCTTTGATGAGAAAAGGCTGAATGGCGTGTGTTAGAGCATGAAATATTCGAAGACCTGTTGTCGGAATAGACACAGATAATAAATCCTTCCAAATGACTTTCCCATTCATGCTTTCATTTTTCCCCTTTTTAATCCGCTGATATTGCACGAAAAACATATGCAATAAGTACAATAAGACAACTGTATCACTCCCTACAATGGTAAAAAAGGCAATCAATACAGAAGTATTTAAATCAAAGGAAAACCATTGAAACAAAAAGACTAATAAACCTAATTGAATAATTTTTTTCAAAAAATTAGAAGCCGCAATTTTCCCCATTTGCTGTTTTCCCATAAAATAACCTCTCGCAATAGAAGTAAAGGAAATAATCGGCAATAGAAGAATAACTAGCCACTTCAAGAGTGGATGATAGGAATAAAAAATAGGGATAAAAGGTATGATGATAGATGCGATGATGGTTAGAAAAATAGTGAAAATAATGGTCCACTTTAATACTTGCTGCAGCATCGATAAATGATATTTGGAATCTTTTTCAGCAATAAATTTCGAAATGGATGTTGGCAATTCAAAGGTAGCAAGCAGTACAATAAGAAAGATAGTAGGTAATATGGTCATAAATAAACCTAGTCCATGCTCTCCAAGTTCCCTTGCCATTACCATATTAATAATGAATTCGATACATTCGCCAAAAAACGCGGTAACAATTAATAAAAAGGTCCCTTTATAAAATGAACTCATGAATCTCTCCCTCAATCTATCTTCCACAAGCATGTAAGTAAAAGATGTGTGTTTATTTTCTCTTCTTTATCATCATATGAGACAAGTTCAAAAAATATTTTCCTAGATTGTCTTTTTCTTAATTGTAGAGAGAGAAATGTCTTAATTAAACGTTTGATTAAGGGACCTATTCACTTGCATATAAGGTTTTTTATTTTTTGTTTATTCTACAAGTGAGTGCTTAAAAGCGTAAATGACAGCCTGAGTGCGATCCTGTACTTGCAGTTTACTTAATATATTACTTACATGTGTTTTCACTGTTTTTAATGCAATAAATAATTCGTCTGCAATTTCCTGATTACTTTTCCCCTCCGCCATCAACAAGAGAATCTCCATTTCTCGGGTAGTTAGCTCCTCGTGCAGAGGCGTAGTTTTCTTTTCTCGCATTTTTGTCATCATTTTATCAGTAACTTCAGGCTCTAGGACAATTTGGCCTTGATATGTTTCGCGCACAGCTCTTGCAATTTCACTCGCCTTGGATGTTTTGAGCATATAGCTTGTTGCACCCGCCTGCAAAGCAGGATATACCTTCTCATCATCAAGAAAACTGGTGACAATAATTATCTTTGCCTCCTGCCATGCTTCTATTATTTGCCTCGTTGCCTCAATTCCATCCATTTCATCCATTACTAAATCCATCAAAATCACATCTGGCTTTAATTGAAGAGCAAGCTCAACAGCTTTACTGCCATTTTCCGCCTCTGCAACAACTTCAATATCTGTCTGTGCAGATAAATAAGAAGAGACTCCAATCCGCACCATTTCATGATCATCCACTAGCAATACTCTAATCATTTAAATCCTCCTTTCTTCCCAAAATTGGCACTTTCACTTCTAATCTTGTTCCTTTATTTTCCAAACTTATTAATTTTAATACCCCGCCAATTTCAGCTGCTCTTTCGTGCATATTTTGAAGTCCATAAGATCCTGCTTTCCTCTTATCCACATTAAAGCCGACACCATCATCGATTATTCGCAATATAACAAATGCCTCCCTCTGAATAAGCTGTACTTCTAAGGAACTTGCCTTTGCATGTCTTAATGTATTGGATACCGATTCTTGAAGAATTCGAAAAAGATGATCTTCAATTCCTTTATCCAAATCGATATCTTCTAGTTTCATTTCCATTTCCAAAGATACCTTTTGCTGTAGTTCATGTAATAATTCTATAATTCCCGCTTTTAACGTTTTTCCTTTTAAAGCGATTGGTCGTAAATGAAGCAATAAAGCTCTCATCTCTAATTGAGACTGCTGAATCGTTTCCTCTACTAGCTGTAATTGCCGTGATTCATGATCATTCGTTTTCGGTCTTGTTTCATTAATTGCTGATAACAGCATCGATGCTGCAAATAATTGTTGGCTCACAGAATCGTGCAATTCTCTGGCCAAACGATTTCGCTCTGCAATAATGACAGTTTGAACCTTCACCTCTTGATCTTCCGCTTTCTCATTTACGAGTTTTTGAGATAGCTTCATTTGTTCCACTAATTGATTCTGCAGCTGAATGATTCTATAGCTTAAAGATTGGAGCTCCTCTGTGGAACCAATTGGCTGAACTGGATAATACTCCATTTTATCCATTGTATGTAAGGTTTCTTCTATGGAACGGATTTGTTTTTTCCAGGAAAATCCTGATAAATAACCAATTAAAACACCTAATGTAATATCTACACTGATTAAAAATAAAATAAATGGAACATCCATTACCTCTTTTTCCCACAAAGCACTCCAGGTTGCCGGCGGAAAGACGATTAGATAGCTTATGGAAAAGAATACAAGTAAAAGAAGGGATGCACATACTCCCCACAAAATTTGTCTCGTTATAATACTCATATTCTTTTCACCTCTAAGCTACCAGTAATTAATGAGGTGAAAATTTTCACTCTAGTCTCAGCCTGATCATATCCAGCTGTCCGAATGCTTATATTTTGATTCCATATATTTTCTTCAGCTTCACCAAATATTTGATAGGAACCAAATAAACTGGAATGGTGAATACTAACATCCATATCATAAGGGATATATACCTTCACATCTCCTACAATATTTCGAATCATAATAACTGTTTCTCCTTCTGGTAACACCGTGTAACTAAGATCCACAGTAGTATTCGTTATGCCACCCTGAATATTGATATCATCCCATTCATATACGTGATCTGGTGTGGTATTACGGCTAAAGAGAGAATTCGTAAATAAGGGCTTTTTCTTTATTTTTATTTCGTCTGTCTGTATGGCCGTTTCCTTATCCTTTATGATTGGTTTTATAATATCCTCATTATTCTTTTTTTGAAATAATTGAAAAAGGTAATAGGCAAGGAGTGTAAACAAGATAATTTTCACTGTAACCATATTTAGTATGCTAATGATTAAAAGCAGGCTCCCTATCCAAAAAAGAATCTTTCCAGCTCCGCCTTGCCGTGATTTCTTTGATATATAAATCATGCCAATTGAAACAAGAAGGGAAAAGATTAGTCCGGGATTAAAGACGAAGATTTCTAATAACAAAAAACCTCCAACTACATAAAACCAATTTGCATAGTTATCTTTTAATTGTTTAAACATTGGCTATTCTCTCCCTTCTTTATTTTATTTGGATGAAGATCTTAAATAATTGAAGGCTGGCTTTACCACACCAGCCTCTTTTAGAATACCATTTTTTTATAAGGAAATGGAGTCATCTTCTTTTTTTAGCATATCTTTCTCTAATGCTGCTAACTTTTCGTCCATTGTTTGTTTATAATATTCTGTATTTATTTTTTCTTCTAACGTTTCTATATATTGTTCCATTTCGCTAAAGCGTGTTGGATTTGTTGGACTCGCCTGTTTTTCTTCTAATACTTTATTCATTGTATGGTGTGCTTTTGTTATATTTTCTTTTGCCATCAGTTCCATCTGGCGTATTTTCATATCCTTCAATTTATGTTTCATATCCATATATTTCGTTTCTATTTCATGCAATTGCTGCTCTGTATTTTTTAACGATTCGGTTAAGCGTAATACTCTTTCTTCATAATGAGTCTGCTCCTGCTTAGCATAAGCAAAAAGCTCTTCTTCTCCTGCTTTGCCAGCCACCTCAGCCTGTCTTTGTCTTTTCTCCGCCATTTGTTCAGCCTGTTGTAATTCCTTCATGAACTCTTCTTTTAATTTATATTGTCTTTCGACCATTTTTTTTACTTTATCTGTCTCTTTCTCACATTCTCTTACATATTGATTTAAAAGCGCGATTGGATTTTTTTCTTCCTTCTTATCTAATAAATGATTAATGTCTGCCATTACCGTATTTTTTATTCTTTCTAATAGATTTGTCATATTAACCTCTCCTTATTTATTTAATTCTGACCACTGTTTTTCAAAATTTGCAAAAGGGTCATCCGCTGTTTTATTTGTAATAATGGTCTGCTTGTTGTTCCACTTTTTGTAAACAAGATACAATACATACGCGGCTGCTAATCCGATGATCGCTGGCAGGTTACTTGCTGTTATAATAAGCATAATCACTCCTGCTATCCCCCACCCCAGCTTTCCTGATGTGCTTGTTGCTTTCGTGTATTGCTTAAAGGCAAAATAAAGAATTGCTGCACTAATAACTAAACCGAGTATTGGACCTATCTGTGATAAAAGGATGATAGAGGCGGCCGCCCCAATAAGAAATAAACCAAATTTTTTCATTTTGCGTTTCGCTCCTTTCTTATCTACTATGTTACCTTCTTCCTGTTTTTTTCATAACATGCCTTAGCTTGATTTTGCTCTACAACTTTAGTCTTAGAAAATACTAATACTAATAAGCAAAGAAAAAACTGTTCATAATGGAACAGTTTCAGACTGTAGACAAACTCCTGTATTTTGGAAATAGAAGTTTGAGTAAAGTATATTTATTAATCTCTTTGAATTTAGACGTTACTTTCCGCTCCGGGGGTTCGCTTTCCGTGGGGCTCGCGCTGAGCCGCTTCGGCTTACTGAACTGCACCCCAATTATTGGACACCACAAGAATTGGGGCTTTTGTATGGATAAAAGAAAACGGTGGACTATAGAAGAAAAAATATCAGCTATTGTACTATATGAAAGTGGCAAATTTTCCTTTCTTGAAGTTGCTAATCGTATCGGGATCGATAAAAAATCAGTCATAAAGTGGTGGAAGTTATATCAAATGCATGGAGTAGAGGCACTAATGCCCCGAAATAGTTGCACGGTGTATGAACCCTCCTTTAAACTGGAGGTACTAAAATATCGTGTAGAGACAGGGGCATCTTATCTGAATACTGCCACTTACTTTAACTTACCTTCCCCGTATACTATCCAACGGTGGGAGGAGAAGTATAATCGTCTAGGGGAAGTAGCCTTTGTTTCCAGGAAAGAGGAGAAATCTACCATGGAGAAAAAAGGACAAGCAGAGAAAGATGAAATCAAAGAAATAAAGGGAGAATTAGAACGATTACGTATGGAAAATGCGTATTTAAAAAAGTTGAATGCCTTAGTTCAAGACAAGGAAAAGTCACCAAACAAGACAAAATAAAGGTCGTGTATGAACTAAGGCATGAATATCCGGTGAATAAGTTATGCAAAATAGCGAATATTCGTCGCAGTACGTATTACTATGGAGTTAAGTTAATGAATCAGCCAGATCCCGATGAAAATTGGAAAAAGGAGATTACCTCTATCTTTGTTGAAAATAAAGGCCGTTATGGATATCGTCGTGTTTGGAGTGAATTAAAGAACAGGGGATATAAAATCAATCACAAAAAAGTGCAAAGAATCATGAAAATACTAGGCTTAAAATGTATGATTCGATTGAAAAAATATAAGTCTTATAAAGGAGTAGTAGGAAAAACTGCTCCCCATCTATTGAAAAGAGACTTTACTGCAAGAAAACCGAATGAAAAATGGGTAACAGATATCACCGAATTCAAGCTATTTGGCGAAAAGGTCTATTTATCTCCTGTTTTAGATTTATTTAACCAAGAGATTATTACGTATACCACAGGATCTAGACCGACCTATTCGCTAGTATCGGAAATGTTACAAAAGGCTATGAAGCGCTTGCCCAAGAAATATACAAATCTCCTGTTACATTCGGATCAAGGATGGCATTATCAGATGAAGTCTTATCGTGAATCCTTAAAGGAACGGAAAATCACACAAAGTATGTCGCGAAAAGGAAACTGTTACGACAATGCGGTAATGGAGAATTTTTTTGGCATTCTAAAATCAGAGTTTTTCTATTCCATGGAATTTAAAAATAAAGAGCATTTTTTAAAAGAACTAGAAAAATATATTTATTACTACAACCATAAACGAATTAAAACAAAACTAAATGGTCTGAGTCCAACAGAATATCGAACTCAGACCATAGGTTAAAATAATGTGTTTAATTTTTGGGGGTCACTGCATTACAGCCTGCAGGGTCTCAGACTGTCTCGCTAATCCCACAGGAATCTCACCCCCTCCACTCCAAGCAACGCATGAAAATGCATTTTTACTTCTCCAATATCTTTTTGTCGACAAGCTGACTGTTCATAATGGAACAGTTTTTCTCCTTTAGTAATTATTTTTCTGTACCTGTCAAAAAGCTCTTGGAGCGAATTCCTGATCTTCTCAGAACAAAATCTACATCTACTTTAATATCTGCTTTTGAAAATTCTTGATCCCACTTGTCTTTTATTTTCATAAATGAATCATAGTCTTGTCGTCTCATTGCTTCTCCAAATCCGTAAATATCTGATTCATATTGGCTTTGAACATGTGAAATGCTATTGGATATTTCTTGGGATAAAACTTTATTCACTAGTTTTTCATATTTTTCAATGGTACCTAGCTTATCTACACTTTTATAGCATTGTGTTCCCTCCAGATATCCTTCTGCTTTTATCCCAACATGAATAGCAGGCTTATTATTCTTCCATTTAGAAGTTATTTCTGTTTGTGATTCTGTTACACGCACAGAACTATAGTCTCCCTGTTTGCATTTAATGGACAAAGAAGTAGTTTTTAATTTATTTCTAATCCACAAATAATTTCTCGAATCTTCCATGCTCAGAAAACCGACCAATTTGCCCTTTTTAAATATCGCCAGAGAATCAACGACTACTATTGCATCAGGAGTCACCTTCATGATATTTTCCATACTCTTTCCTTTTTCTACATCTCCTTTTACGCGGACAGTAGCTAACACTGGTTCTTTCCCTTCTAGGTTCAATTCGGAGATAAACTCAATAATACTCATTCCTGGGTCTCCTCCCCAATCCTCTAATAAATGATCCAATTGCGGGGATAACTTTAAAGAGGAAGCCTTTCTATAATGGGCAACTATTTTTAAAATATCTTCTGCCTTTCCATCTTTTGCAATAATAATATTAAAGTCATCCCGTATTTCCCTATTCCTTTCCAAGAAGTCAATAAAATCAAGCATTCCCGACCTAGCTATTTCCTCGCTGATTACCAGTATCTTCATATGAGAGAAAACCAGGGACTGTGCATAGTACTCATTTAAGAGATGCGTAATTTCAGAAATAGTGTTTCCCTCAATGCCTTCTACTATTGTCGGAGCATTTCCAGAAGCAGTTTGGGTATTTAATTCTACTGCATTTAAGGCCTCTACTGTCAATTTATATTTTGCATTTTCGCCTTTATCAATGGCCATTCCTGCCACTAATTTAATTTCTGATAATTCTTTTCGATCCCAACAACCAGTTAATAGAAACAAACAGTTTAATATACATAGAAAGACACAAATTTTCTTCACTTTTTCTTCCCACTTTCCGGTTTAGGCGGAGACGGGGACCCTTGTGGCTTTTGCTTATTCTTTACATTTGGACTTAAATAGGAAGAACGCTTATTAATGGACCATAGTGGAAAACGAACAAATACATCTTTTTGATCTTCGACAATAAATGGAGCAACAGGTGCTAAATAAGGAACCCCAAAGGAACGAAGAGAACTTAAGTGTGCAACCATAAATACAAGTATTAAAAGAACCCCATATAACCCTAAAATAGAGGCAACAATGATAAGAACGAATCGAATAAGTCTAGATGCGTTCGCGAAGCTATAATTAGGAAAAACGAAATTAGCAATCGCAGTAATCGCGACAATAATAACCATAATATTGGAAATGATTCCCGCTTCAGCGGCTGCCTGTCCAATAACTAATGCTCCTACAATCGAAACCGTCTGACCAACGGCCCGCGGCATTCTTACCCCTGCCTCTCTTAAAATTTCAAAAGTAATTTCCATGATAAACACTTCCACTACAGCTGGAAAAGGTACATCCTCCCGCTGTGCAATAACACTCAGTAATAAAGTAGTTGGCAGCAGTTCTGGGTGAAAGGTCAAAACTCCTACATAAGCGGAAGGCATAATTAAACCAATCATAAAAGATAGGTAGCGAATTAAACGAACAAAACTACTCATAAAATAGTTTTGATAGTTATCTTCCGGAGAAGTGAAAAAATCAGTCAGTACAGCCGGAACGATTAATACAAATGGTGATCCATCAATGATGATGACAATTTTTGCATCCATTAAATAGGTAGCTACTGCATCTGGACGCTCTGTATTCATCGCTAACGGAAAAACAGTCAAACTTTTATCTACAATTAATTCTTCAACATTCGCTGACTCAAATACAGCAGAAATATTAATTTTATTTAATCGAGACCTTACTTCTGCTACTATTTTTTCATTTGCAATGGAATACATATACCCCATGTATACATTTGTACGTGTTTCGTTTCCTATCATAAATTTTTCAAAACGCAATTGATGGTTTCTTATTCTTTTTCTTATTAAATTGATATTTGTAGAGGCATCTTCTACAAAAGAGTCCTTTGGTCCCCGTACGACTGTCTGTGTAGTAGGCTCGGCTACTGATCTGCCTTCACTATTTAAATAATTTAAACTAAGCGCCTGCCCAACGCCTCTAAAAACAATAACAATACGTCCTTCCAGGAGAGAAGAAACAATTTCATTAACCTTTTTTAATAATTTATATCCTGAAACACCAAAGCTCTTTTTACTTAAGCTCTGTAGGTCTTCAATTGTATCAACAACAATATCTTTATCGGCTGAATTCTCTAACGTATTCCCTAACATCTCTTTTAGCATTTCTGTATTTACTACAGTTTCTAAATAATAAATACATCCCTCACTTTTTCCTACTCGAATCACATCTGACTGCAAATCAGCTGTATTTCCAAAGGTTAAACCTATCACTTCTCTCAATGCTTCAAAGGTAAGTTCTTCTATCCCTATTTCTTTCGCTTCGGTCGGAACGACTTTAGAGGGTATTTCTTTTTTGCTATTTAAAGCCATCATTTTTTTAAAATAATTCATATTTTCAACCCCCTTTTTTCATCCCTTTGTTCTTTCCATTTTTTTATTAACAACACAAATGTAATCAAAATAGGTACCATAAGTTCCAGTGGAACATGAACAAGAAATAAGTCTACATTTAACCCTTCCACAATATGATCCGAAAAATCCGTAGAAATGAAGATGCTAAACATCGTTGTGATACAGGCAACAGGCATAGCAAAATATCGGTAAGGTATTCGAAAAATATACTCCATTCCTTTTAAGCCGCCATATAGAAACACAGAACTTTTGATTAATATTCCCAGCATCATAATAAACACAACGAGCACGTCAATCCTTTCCAAAAACTCCCCTATACTAACAAGTCTTGCCGCTATTAATAGTGGGAAATTTGCTCGCATTGCTGTATTTTCCCCTAAGGTGGCTATAATGATAAAAACGGAAGATAGTAAAATGATACTTGCGACAATAACACTAATTAAGGCAACCTTCTTCGTTGCCTTAAACTCTCCAATATGAGCGAAAATAACCGTAAATGCTATTAACTCTCCAAAGGGGAAGGCAATGATAGATGGAATAGCCGCTTTCATTATTGGCTTTATCCCATTACTTAAAACTGGCTGTACATTGGTAAGGTTTATTTTGTCTCCAGCGTATAAAAAAATAAACAGCAGGATGATAAATAAAAACATATAGGGACTAAATATTTCAGCTGTTCTTCCTAATACTTCAATCCCTAAATATAAGATATAGCCAATTACTAACATAAGCGCTAATATCGTAAATTCTATAGGTGTCACAGGCAGAATGGCAGAAGTGATCAATTCCCCAAAGTCTCTAATTACTCTTGCAGAAACATAGATAAAATAACTTAAGTACACGAGAGCTAAAGTGATAGCAACTTTTCTAGAAAAACAATATTCCATCATCTCATATAAGTTTTTCCCTGGAAGCAATGACATTAAATAAAGATAAAAACTTATTATAATTACGCCGACAATCATTCCAATTAAAACAACTATCCATGCATCTCTTTTGGCTTCCATTCCTATGCCAATTACGATAGAACTTCCAAGAAGGAAATTGATAATCATCGTAAATATTTGGGTTAAAGATAGTTTTTCTGTCAACATAATCACTCAGCACCTTATCGGTTTTAATTTAATGTAATCAAAATTTCGCTCATCGCTATTTCCTAAAACACATTCTGTCCTCCACTTTTTGCTTTTTTCTTGGAGTTAGATTTATTCCAATGTTTTATTAACATGATAAATACCATTAATGCCGGCAGGCCAAATTGTAATGGAAGATGTAACAGAAAAGGATTAGACTGCAATCCCTCCTCCATATGATCGGTATAATTTCGCGCAATTAATGTTGTGAATACTCCTACAATACAAATCATCGGAATCGAAAAATACCGAAATGATTGACCAAAAATGTACTCGATTGCCTTTAATCCTCCATATATATAAATACAGCTTTTTACAAGTGTTCCGAGCATCATACAGAAAACTACAATAGCATCGATCCGTTGTAGAAAATTCCCAATAGAAACAAGTCGAGCTGCACTTAATAAGGGGAAATTGGAACGTAATCCGAGCTCGTATCCTAAAGACAAAATAATCATCAATGATGTAACCAGCAATAATAAACTTGAAATCAGAACACTATAAATAATAATCTTTTTGCTATATTTAGCATTTGAAACATTGCTCAATATAAAGGTTAAAACGAGTAATTGTCCATACGGCCGTACAATTTCATAGGGAAACACAGCAGTCCATAAGGGCTTAAAGCCGTCAGCTAATACTGGTTTTATATTAGAGAAATCAAGGTTTTTACCAGCATATAAGAAAATAAATAAAAGCATGATGAAGATAAATGCATAAGGAGTGAATATCTCTGCGGTTCTCGCAAGAACCTCCACACCCATATACAATATATATCCCATTACGAACACTAGCATAATGGTGGAAATCTCAATCGGTGTTAAGGGAAGTACTGTACTTGCTATCAACTCTCCAAAGTCGCGGATAATTCGACAGCTATAATAAAAAAAATAAGCTGCATAAACGAGACTGAGCCCCTTTGCAATTGGCCGATTAAAGCAATATTCAAACATCTCAAATAAGTTTTTCTCTGGGGCTAAAGAAATCATATAGATAAAAAATAAGGTGATGACAATTCCTATTCCTAAAGCAATCAGAAGTACAATCCATGCATCCTCTTTTGCTTTTAATCCAAGACCTATTACAATCGTACTTCCGATTTGGAAATTAAAAACAACTGCCGCCAATTGAGTTAACGAAATGCTTTCTTTTAACATGGCTGTAACACACTTCCTTTTAGAAAAGCGCAAGCGCCTCATCTTTTGCTTTATTAGTATTCCGCCAGCTCTGGCAGAAACTTCTATACTCTGTTGTGCAACTGGTATCTAAATGGAGTAATTATCCTTGAGTTTTCTGCCTGCTTTGTTTTTTATTTTTCCATAGTCGAATATCCACTACGACCGACCAGACAAAGCCTAATATTGCAGTAAAAACAATGGTAATAGCTCCTGCACCAACTTCGGCGTCGTATATTCTTTTTATACATTTCATAAATCCTTCATGAAATACAAAAATATCCAGAACAATTGTTAAAACACTCATAGATGTAAATATTAGTAGATAAGCAAAAGTTACCATTTAACCCTTCCTTTTAGTGCTTTGTTTATTTATGGTATTATCTTGTGAAATTTCTCCATTTTTATGCTTATATTTTCATTTATGAATGTTAATTCAAATAAAAAAGCTGGCATCAACCTGCTATTACGGTTGATGCCAGCTTTTAAAAAGATTATTTATTGTTTTTTTGTCTCACTTTGTAATCCACCATTTCTCCATGGTAAAAGGTTTTTCTCGATAACTGAAGATTTAGCCTCTTAGCTGTTTGCTTCAGTTCTCTTTCCTCTCTTTCTGTCACTAAACTAATAACTACTCCCGCTGCACCAAATCTGCCCGTCCTTCCAGACCGATGGATATACTGAGTCTTATCTGTAGCTAAGTCATAATGAACAACATGTGTAATATTTTGAATATCAAGCCCTCTTGCAGCTACATCTGTTGCTAGAAGCATGTTTCTCTTGCCATCTCGAAAATCAGTTAATGACTTTTGACGCTCCATTTTATTTAGATCAGAATGCAAAATACTTGTTTGAATTTTTTTAAATGCTAACTTCTCATGGATAACACTTAAATTTCCAATATCCTTTACAAACACAAGAATCTTCGCATTCTTTAAACGAGAGATCGGTTCTAGTAGCTTTACTTTATCTCGATATTCCGCTTGGAAATAAATATGCTCTACTTCAGCTGCTTCAATCACCTTATCTTTTTTGATGCGAATAATTTCTGCATCTTGAACAAGTTCAGCTGCAATATTTTCTGTTTGCTTTGGTAATGTTGCAGAAAATAAAACGACTTGTCTTTCTTTTAAAGTGGCTTTGATAATTTGACGAACAGATTCTAGATGCTCTGGTACTAACAATTGATCTGCTTCATCTAAAATTACTGTTTTTACTGCATGCATTTTTAATTTTTTTTGTTTAATCAATTCTAATGCTCTTCCAGGTGTACAAATGACAAGATGAGGATGCTTTTTCAGTTTTTCTAATTGTCTTTTAACATTTGCTCCTCCAATAAAAGAGGCCGCCCGAACACCGCTGCCCTCTCCCCATTTTTGAACTTCTCCTAAAATTTGCATAACAAGTTCTTGAGAGGAAGCAAGACAGATTGCCTGAATATTCTTCGATTCTGTATCCAAGTTATTTAAGACTGGTAGTAGATATGCCAATGTTTTTCCTGTTCCTGTTGGGGATTCAGCAATTACATCTTTTCCCTCTAATATTAGCGGAATAGATTGTGCTTGAATAGAAGTTGCTTGTTTAAACTGTGCCTTTTCCCAGTTTTCCTGTATAAACGGTTTAAATGTACTCCAAAATAGCTGTTCTTTCATTTCGTTCTCCTTTTTCATCAAAATCAGACAAATAGCATCTAACCTTAAAATATATCTTCTTATTATAAATTATTTACGAAAAAATAGATATGAAACCTTATTCAATAGGGGGAGATTATATTTTTCGCTGAATATAAATTATAAATGCTGGATTTCGAGGATTTCTTTGTTTCTACAAAGAAAGGAGCTTCGTTTCTTGCGAAGCTCCTTTTCAAACTATATGAATAGCTGATTCTTCCCTACTGTATGAACGATATCGACACCATCTTTGATTCGCTTCATTTTTACATCTAGTTCATGGGCTGCATCTGCTGCTTCCTTTAATTCATTAAGTAAATGTGCAGGAACATCTTTGTCGAATTTATAATAGATTTTATGTTCTAAGCTTGCCCAAAAGTCCATCGCAATCGTTCTTATTTGAATTTCAACAAATACTTCTTGCATTCCTGTACTTAAGAAAACAGGAATACTGATAATTAAATGTAAGCTTTTATAGCCATTTGGTTTTGGATTTTTAATATAATCTTTTACCTGCAGTACTTTAATATCAGCTTGTTTTTCAATAATATTATAAATTTCGTAAATATCCGAAATAAAGGAACAAGTAATTCGAACTCCTGCAATATCATGTATATATTTTTTGGCATTTTCCATTGTTATAGCATGCCCTTTTCGATGCAGCTTTTGCATAATACCCTTTGGATCTTTAATTCGTGATTTAATGTGCTCGATTGGATTATGATTATGGATAAATTGAAATTCCTCATTTAATATTTTTAGTTTCGTATTTATTTCATCTAAAGCAAAGTTATAAATAATTAAGCTATTTTTCCATTCATTAAGCTCATTTGATAATTCATGTAAATTGAAGTTATTATCTTCCATGTATGTCTTGAGTTGTTTTACGCTTTCCATAAACTAGTATGTCTCCTTTGGATTCCTATAAACCTTTTCTGCGTCTACTCCGATACTCTTCAAAAATTCAATAATTTGGTCAATTGTTTTCACTTTCAACATCCACCTTTGTATATAACGAGCTATTTTCGGATGGTTGACATGCACCGAATCTATCTTTATTGTAAACAATAATGACCGGTCAGTCAAATATCATTTCAAACAAATATTTTTATTTATAAAATAAGAAACAGCACTTCCCTTATTCCTTCAATATCAGCTCTAAGGAGAGAAGTGCTGTTCTTTATATATCTACTATCTACACTGACCAACCGGTGCAGCCCCATTTTATTTTTATAATCTAATCAACTGTCTCTGAGAATTGGTTTTGATGTAGTTCATAATAAAAGCCTTTTTTCTTCAATAATTCTTCGTGAGACCCCTTTTCGGCTATCATCCCTTTATCCAATACTAGAATCAGATCCGCATGTTTAATGGTGTTTAATCGGTGAGCAACAACAAAGCTCGTTTTCCCTTTCATCAACCGTTTTAAAGCATCTTGAATTTTCATCTCTGTGATTGTATCAATGCTACTTGTTGCTTCATCCAGAATAAGAATAGATGGATCTGCTAAAATTGCTCGAGAAATGGATAACAGCTGCTTTTGTCCTTGACTAATTCCGTTTCCATTAGCAGAAAGAATCGTATCATATCCTTCCGGAAGATGTTCAATAAAGCCATGAGCATTGGCCTGCTTTGCTGCATACTCCACTTCCTCATCCGTAGCATTTAACCTGCCATACCGAATGTTTTCCCGGATGGTCCCTTCGAATAGATAGCTATCCTGAAGAACAAATCCCATATGCGAACGAAGACTCTCTCTTTTTATTTTTGTAATCTCCTGTCCATCCACTAATATATTTCCTGCGGTTGCATCATAAAATCTCGTGATAAGCTGGATAATAGTCGTCTTTCCAGCTCCAGTGGGTCCAACCAAAGCAATTGTTTCACCTGGGTTTGCCTTAAAATCAATATCTTTTAAAATTTCTTTATTTACCTCATAAGAAAAAGAAACATGCTTAAACTGAACTTCTCCTTTCATTTCTTCCATCACGGCTGCTTTCTTCTCATCTACTTCTTCTCTTTCTTCATCTAATACGTCAAATACTCTCTCTGCACCCGCGATGGCAGATAACAGTGTATTAAATTGATTCGATAAATCATTTAAGGGTCTAGTGAACTGTCGGGAATATTCAACAAAGATTACAATAACCCCAATAGATACAGTACCTGATTTGAGGGCTAATAGCCCGCCAACCCCTACAATTACTGCATAGCTAGCATTATTTAACATATTCATCAACTTTGGAATAAAGCCTGAATAGACTTGTGCCCAATACGCAGAATTCTTAAGCTTATCACTTTTTTCTTTCATATCATGAATCACTTTTTCTTCTAAAGAAAAAGTTTTTACAATTTTTTGTCCTGAAATAGATTCCTCAATAAATCCATTTAACTCCCCTAAATTCTTTTGCTGTTCCTTAAACAATATACTTGTTCTACTCGTAATCCACTTCATTCCGATAAACATAACTGGCACAATAGTTAAAGTCAGGACGGTTAATAACGGGCTGAGCAATAACATAACGACTACTGTCCCAACTAATGTGATAATACTAGAGAAGATTTGGATAACAGAGCTATTTAAAGTAGAACTGACATTTTCAATATCATTTGTAACACGACTCATCAATTCTCCATGCTGCTTTTTGTCAAAATAACTTATCGGCAGCTCATGAAATTGGTGGAATAAATCCGCTCTTAAGCGAAAAACAGTTGTTTGTGAAATTCCAACCATCCAATAACTTTGCAAAAATAATGCAACAGAATGAAAAAAGTAAATACCACCAAGGGCTATTAGCATTCCTGTAAAACCATCTAAATTTCTATTGACAATAAAACGATCAATAGAAATTCCTAAAACATATGGTCCCAATAATCCTAATGCACAGCTCATTGCCACCATCACTAAAACAAGAAATAATAATCCCTTTTTTTGTGCAAGATAGCTCCATAATCGGTATAAGGTCTTCCCCATATTTTTTGGTTTTTTCCCTTTTTTAACAACTGTGGGATCTGGCTTTAATTTAGGTTTAGGATAGCGAAATGGATCGGTTAGTTCCCTTTGCATTCTCCCACTCTCCTTCCCCTAGTTGTGATTCTACTATTTTTTGATAAAGGTTGTTTGTCTTCCATAACTCATCATGGGAAGCAAAACTTACAATCTTTCCATCTTCAATCAACATTATTCTATCTGCCTTCATCGCAGTAGATACTTTCTGCGTAATGAGCAGAAGGGTACATTGATAATCTGCAACTGCATCCAGCAGCTTTTTTTCTGTTTTTAAATCTAATGCACTTGTACTATCATCTAGCAGGAGAATACTTGGCTTTCTGACGAGTGCTCTTGCAATGGAAAGGCGTTGCTTTTGTCCTCCGGATAAATTAACTCCCTTTTGTCCAATTCTCGTATCATATGTATGAGGCATTAACATAATGGTATCGTGAATTTGGGCATCTTTTGCAGCTTGCACTACTTCATCAAAGGTCGCATCAGGATTTCCCCATCTAATATTTTCTTGAATGGTACCCGTAAAGAGCATCGATTCCTGTGGTACATATCCAATTTGCTTTCTTAGCGTATTTAATGAATATGAATCCACTCGTTTATCGTCGATCAAAACGCTTCCTTCTGTTGGTTCATAAAGACGTGGAATTAATTGGAAGAGTGTTGTTTTTCCTGAACCTGTTGCTCCTAATATAGCAATTGTTTCTTTAGGGTGGATGGTAAAGTGCAGATTCTCTATCGTATTCCTTCTATTAGATGGATAACGAAAGGATACATGCTGGAACTTAATTTTCCCTTTCAGTTTTGAGTCCATACTTTCATCTGGATTATCCTTATCCTGTTCTTTCTTATCAATAATCTCTTGGATTCGATCAGCTGAAGCTTTTGAACGAGAAATAACCATTACTAACATACTTACTACAGAAATCGATGTAGTGATTCTTAATGTATAATTGATAACGGCAACTACTTCACCAATCTGTGCCTCACCTGTGTTTATTTGTCCGGATCCAATCCAAAGTATGGCAATAATACATAGATTCATAGCGAATAATAAGAGCGGCACAGTAGTTTCCATAATTCGGAGCGCCTTTTGGGTAAGATTTTTTAAATCCTCGCTTGTATGCATAAAACGATTTCTTTCAAACTGCTTACGGATATATGCTCGGATAAGCCTCACTGCTGTTAAATTCTCCAGCATCACACTGTTTACCTGATCGAGTTTCTTTTGAACAGATTGAAACAGACTTCTTCCTATTTTAATAACCCAAATAAACATAACCACAATAAGCGGAATCGTAATCGCCAATATAAACGCTAGTTTCACATTAACTAAGAAGGACATAATGATTCCACCAACGATTAAAAGCGGTGCCCTTAATAGAAATCGCAATCCCATAAATATCGTGTTTTGTAATTGTGTAATATCATTCGTTAATCTAGTGATCAAAGACGAACTTGCAAAAACATTACTGCTTGAAAACGTAAAATACTGAATGATTTGATATAACTCATTCCGAAGACTATAGCCAAAATTCTGACAAACATGGGAAGAATAGAATGTATTAATTATTCCAGCAGCAAAGGCTACAAGCGAAAATAATATCAACAATCCTCCCCAAATTAACACTACTTTTGTATCTTGATGAGCCAAGCCATCATCAATTATCTTTGCCATAATCAATGGCTGAACCAGTTCTACCGCAAGTTCGGTTAACATTAGTATAAGTGCTATTGTAATACTTAGTTTATATACTCGAAGTCGACCAAATATTTTTGACATTATTCCCTCCAGCCTTTACTCTAATTGAATTTACTACTTAATATCCAATCATCGATGAAATTTATTTAGATTTGCTAAACATTATTTTTATCATACCTCTTTTTAGTAAGTTAGAAAACATCATTCAGAATAAAATTAATTCAGTATATTTTATTACATGTACAAATGCCACCTTCTTTCTTAAAATAAAAAAACCGAACAATTATACAAAAATTCTAGATTAGAATCTCTGTATAATTGTTCAGGTTTAAATTTGTTGGAAATATTTATGTTCGAGCCGCTTTTATCGCTTTTAGTTTACACCAGCTAACGACCATTTATATAATTCATTATGGAAACCAAATACCTTTGGTGATCCCACAGCTACATCTTTAGAAACTGCTCCAAAGTCATAGTCAGAATACAATGTAAAGATCGGCAGTTCATCACTCCAAATTGCTTGAAGCTCATTATAAATCTCTTTACGCTTTTCTGTATCTGGTTCTTGTTTCCCCTTTGCTAATAGTTCATCTACCTTTGGATTGTTATAATTTGTATAGTTACTTGATCCCGCAGAACCATAGATTGTTGTTAAATCTGGATCAATAGTATTAGTGAAGCCAATTAGCATTAAATCGTAGTCGCCTGCTCTCGCTTTTGACATAATCGTTGGGAAATCATACGTAGTTGTATTTAGTTTTAATCCAACCGCTTTTAAATTTTCGGCAATAATATTGGCTGATTGTTCCCGCACTTTGTTTCCAATCGGAACAACAAATTCTATTGTCTTATTGAAATCCCAGCCTGCTTCTTCTAATAACTGCTTCGATTTCTCTGGATCATACGTGTATGTTTCTAATTCTTTATCAAGATAAGGGCTGATGGATGTATACGGACCGTCTACAATTTCTCCTTCTCCCTTTAGTAATTGATCGACAATTTTTTGACGATCAATAGCATAAGCGATTGCTTGTCTTACTTTCTTATCTGTGATGGTTTCCATATTAAAACTCATATTCTGATATCCATATGTTTTATCTGTTGTGGTTGTTACATTGTCAAATCCTTTTACTGTCTCAAAGTCTTGCACTGCAATTTTTCCAATCCCTCCTGCAGCATTCATTTGAATTTCGCCTGTCTGCAATTGAGCTACAAGGTTTGCTGCTGGCATGATTTTCACAAATAGTTTATCCAGTTCTACATCCCCTAAATAATAGTCATCATTCCTAGCATATTCTACATATTGATCTTTTGCATATTTAACAAACTTAAAAGGACCATTCGTTACGGTCGGCTTCATCATAAAAGGATCCTTTTGGAGATTTTCCGGAGCAATATTCTTTAACTTATGTTCTGGAAGAATCATAAATTTAGAACCTAATTGTTCTTTCACCATATTTGGATCAACTGGGGCCTTTGTCTTAAATTGAATTGTTTTCTCATCAACAATGGTTATAGATGGTATTTCTGTTTCTCCTTCTGGAAGCTTGCCATCGTCTGTTAATCCATCTAATACAGTTAAATAGGCTCCAACAGCTGTTTCCGTCTTTGGATTAGCAACTAAATTTAACGTAAAAGCAACATCCGCAGACGTAACAGGTGTTCCATCTGTCCAATTTGCATCCTTATTAATTTTGATTGTAAATGTCTGATTATCCTCTGTTTCAAAGGACTCAGCTAGCTTTGGTGTAAACTCCAAAGGACCAGTCATCTCTAAAAAAGTATCAAACATAAATTTTTCTAACCATGATGCTGCAATATCAGAAGAATTAATGGGATTAAAACTAACTGGAGCATTTACAAGCCCCAAATACATCGTATTTTCTTTTGCACCACCACCAGTTGAAGCTGGATTATTTACACCCGAGCACGCTGAAAGTAATACTAAAATGACAATGGAAAATAGACTAAATATCGTTTTAAATTTCTTCATTGAATGTTCCCCCATCTATTGTTCTAGAATAGTAATAAATGCATCTCCTCATCATTTATGGCTCTTGGGATCCATTGCATCTCGCAAACCGTCCCCCATAAAATTTATGGATAATACAGCAAGTAATATCATGACTCCAGGCGGAATCCATAACCAAGGCTGTGTTGCCAATACAGTAATGGATTGAGCTTCATTAAGCATATTCCCCCAGCTTGCTGTAGGAGGCTGAACACCCATCCCTAAAAAGCTCAAGGATGCTTCCATAATAATGGCAGACGCAATGCCAAATGTAGCATTAACAAGAATCGGCGCAATGCAATTCGGAAGAATATGTTGAAAAACAATTTTTGGCGTGGAATACCCTAAAGCGACACCTGCTTTAACATAATCCATTTCTTTAATTGTTAATACACACCCTCTTACTAATCTTGCAATCGATGGCCATCCGAGCAAACCTAATACTAAAATAACGTTAAATAGACTTGGCCCCATTATACTTACTAGAACCAAAATTACCATTAAATACGGAAATGACATGAACACATCTGTAATACGCATGATAACCATGTCCACCCATTTTCCAAAATACCCCGCAATCGCTCCTAGTATAGTACCAATAGCAACATAAATCACCACTGCTCCGACTCCTACTGATAAAGAGACTCTAGCAGCATATAATAGTCGGCTAAACAAGTCCCTTCCCACTTCATCTGTACCAAGAATATTATTAGCAGAAGGAGCAGACGCAAATTCGCCATCAACAGAATATGGATTATGCGGTGCAATTACTGGAGCAAAGATTGCAATCAGAACCATTAATGAAAAAATAATGAGACCAACAACGGCCAACTTATGTTTAAAAAAACGTTTTGTTATTAGTTTTAGATAGCTTTCTTCATTCCCCAATTGATTTTGAACAGGAATCACCACATTAACTTGTAATTCCGTATCCACTTTCACATTAGGAATACTCATATGCACTCCTCCTTAGTTATACTTAATTCGCGGATCTACTACGGCATATAAAATGTCAGCAAGTAAATTCGAAAATAGGACAGCAAGTGCTGCAATAAAATTTATCGCCATTAACGTAGGATAGTCACGAGAGGAAATCGACTGGATTGTTAGTTGTCCTAAGCCTGGCCATTGAAAAATTTGCTCCGTTACTACTGCGCCGCCTATTAAAATTGGTATTTCCATTCCGATAATTGTAATAATAGGAATTAACGCATTCTTTAATCCATGCTTATTGGTAACGATAAACTCTTTTAATCCTTTCGCTCTTGCTGTCCGCAAATAATCTTGCCCCATTACTTCCAACATGCTGCTTCTGACATAGCGAACCGTACTGCCTGCAATCCCGGTTCCTAATATAGCGGCTGGCATAATGAGGTGAAACAATGTATCCATAAATCCTCCACTGCTTCCCAATGTAAACATGCCACCTGTCGGTAAGATATTTAAAACAAGTGCAAATACGTAAATACTTCCTAATCCTAAGAAAAAGTTAGGAATGGATACACCTAAAAATGAAAAAGTAGTAGTTAAATAATCAATCCAAGAATACTGCTTTGTTGCACTCAAAATTCCTATTGGAATGGCAATAATATAAGCAATAACTAAGGCAGTGCTCATAAGGAGCAACGTGGGGCCAACACGATTTAGCACTAAATCTAATACAGGTTCATATGTTGTATAGGAAAATCCAAAATCTCCTTGCAAAAGATTTCCAAGCCATCTAAAGTATTGAATATAAATAGGATCATTAAGACCTAATGCTTCTTTCTTTGCATCAATATCCGCCTGAGTAGTATCTGGATTAATATACATATCTACCGGGTTACCAGGAGCCAAGTTAATAATAATAAAGTTAAATACCGTTACCCCCAGCAACACTGGAATAGCAATCAATAATCTCCTGATAATATATTGGAACAAATGAATCTCCCTCCTTTAACGTAGTGGAAAATGACAGGCAACTGAATGATTTGCTCCATCTAATAGCGGCTCCTTCTCCTTACACATAGCTTGTGCCATAGGACATCTAGTATGGAACCTGCACCCATTTGGTGGATTTGCCGGACTTGGAACATCTCCTTCTACCACAATCCGCTCTCTATTTCGAAGATGAGGATTAGGAATCGGATAGGCACTTAGCAACACTTGTGTATAAGGATGCTTTGGATTCTTAAAAATCTCTTCAGTCTTTCCAATTTCCACAATTTTGCCTAAATACATAACGGCAATTCGATCACTAATATACTTAACTGCTCCTAGACCATGTGCAATAAATAAATAGGTTAAATTAAATTCCTTTTGTAAATCCTTTAATAAATTTAGTACTTGCGCTTGAATAGAAACATCCAATGCTGATACCGGTTCATCGCAAACAATCAATTTTGGGTTTAGCATAAGAGCTCTAGCAATCCCTACCCTTTGTCTTTGACCGCCAGAAAATTCATGAGGATATCTGCTTTTATGAAATTTAGTTAATCCTACTATTTCAAGCATTCGATCTACCTTTTTACTTGCTTCTTCTTTTGTCGCAAGTCTGTGGGCAATTAAAGGCTCTGCCAATAAATCACCGATTCGCTTTCGCGGATTGAGAGAAGAATAGGGATCTTGAAAGATGATTTGCATATCTGTGCGAATTTTTCTTAATTCCTTATTTTGAATGGCGGCCATATCTCTTCCTTCAAATAAGACTTTCCCATCTGTCGGAGGATCTAGCTTCACAATAGCTCTGCCAGTAGTGGATTTCCCACATCCAGATTCACCAACAAGGGAAATTGTTTCCCCAGAATAAATGGAAAAATCAAGACCATCTACAGCTTTTACATGGCCAACGGTTTTCGATAATATCCCTTTCTTAATTGGATAATATTTCTTTAAATTTTGGATTTCTACTAATGGCTGCATTTGTTCTTTGAATATTCCGTCTTTTTCAGACAAGATTTCTACACTCATATCTTAACCTCCCTTTCCTCTTCCAGCATGTTGCCTTGTTGCTGAGTCTCATACAACCAACAACGAACCTTGTGATCTGCTTGATTGTCTATGCTAATATGGGGAGGCTTTTCGGCAATGCATTTTTCAGTGACATAAGGGCAGCGAGTATGAAATCTACAGCCTTTTGGCATTTGCTGTAATGTCGGAACAGAGCCTGGAATAGAATATAATTTTTCTTGAGAATCATACTCTAAATGTGGAATAGATTCGATTAAGCCTTTGGTGTAGGGATGCTTTGGCTCATCAAAAAGAGTAAAGACATCTGCCTCTTCTACCACCTGCCCGGCATACATGACAATAACCTTATCAGCCATTTCCGCAATAACTCCTAAATCATGGGTAATCATCATAATCGCTGTCTCTGATTCGTTTTTTAAACTTTTCATTAATTCAAGAATCTGTGCTTGAATGGTTACATCTAATGCTGTTGTTGGTTCATCTGCGATTAGAAGCTTCGGTTTACAAGATAGAGCCATCGCTATCATTACCCTTTGCCGCATACCTCCAGAAAGAGCGTGTGGATATTCATCAATAATTACCTCTGCTCTTGGAATTCCTACTTTCTTCAGCATTTCTACCGCATAGCTCTTTGCTTTTTTGGCATTTAAGCCCATATGTAGACGAATTAGTTCCACCATTTGATTTCCAATTGTAAAAACCGGATTTAAAGAAGTCATTGGTTCTTGAAAGATCATCGAAATTTCATTTCCTCTAACTTTTCGCATCTCCGCTTCCGTTAGTGTCGTTAATTCTTTCCCCTTCAGATTTATCGTTCCCTTTTTGATATAACCATGTTTTCCTAACAGTCTCATAATCGATAGGGAAGTAACACTCTTACCACAGCCTGACTCTCCTACAATACCAATAGTCTCTCCTGGCTTAAGCTGAAAAGTAACCTCCTCTACCGAAATAACCTCCCCCTTATCCGTTCGAAAAGCTGTTTGCAATTTCTCCACCTCTAAAATATTCCGCACCATACTTCCCCTCCTTCAAGTAAAGCGTAAGCGCCTGTTTATCAGCGTAAAAACTGGAAGATCACCGACTGAGATAAAGGAAACACAGTGAACGCTAGTGAACTGATGTTGACTTATCGTAGGGAGGTGATCAGAAGTTTGCTAGCTGATAGGCGCTGGAGCTAGATCGTTCTCTGACTTAGAACGTTTTTCCCTGTTATTTCGTAAAGCGTAAGCGCCTGTTTATCAGCGTAAAAACTGGAAGATCACCGACTGAGATAAAGGAAACACAGTAATCGTAGTAAACTGATGTTGACTACGAAAAGAGGTGATCAGAAGTTTGCTAGCTGATAGGCGCTTATCGCTTGTTAGAATACTAGACTTTAGATTGTAGAGCTGTTCACCAAAGCCTCTTTCCTTTCTGTATTCGTGTAGTAATCTACTAGACTTAAAAATATCTTAGCTGTATGGAGCATGGCCCTTTCATCAAAAGTAAACTTTGGATGATGATGAGGATAAATTGCCTCTATATCTTCGTTTCTAGCCCCTACTGAAAAGAAACATCCAGGTCGATTTTGTAGATAATAAGAGAAATCTTCTCCACCCATTCCTGGTTTTTCTATTATGACAGGCTTGCTTTCTGGCAAGGCATTTATCAAACATTTTTCGAGTATATTTGTTTCATCCACTGTATTTACAGTAGAGGGATAGCCTTTTGTATAATTAAATTCAAAAGTTGCATGGAATGCTTTACATACCCCTTTAATTAGCTGCTCCATTTCTTCTATAATCAATGATCGTACATCTTCATCAAATGTACGAACGGTTCCAGTTAAATCAGCTGTATCTGAAATGACATTTCCCGCATTTCCTGCATGAAATGATCCAATGGAAATAACTGCGGGCTTCTGTGGGTTTACTCTTCTGCTAACAATATGTTTAAGTTGATTGGCAATTTGGACGCCAACTGCAACAGCATCAATTGTTTGATGGGGAGATGCCCCATGTCCACCTTTCCCTTGAATTTTTAATTCAAATGCGTCACTTGCAGCGGATACTGGTCCAATTCTATAAAGGACACTCCCTAGTTCACTGCCAGAGGCTAAATGAGCACCATAGACAACATCTACACCATCTAAACAGCCATCTTCAATCATGGCAATGGCTCCCCCTGGCGGTGATTCCTCCGCATGCTGGTGTAATAGCACTACATTCCCAGCCAATTCTTCCGCATTATCCTGAAGAACCTTTGCTACTGCCAGCAATGTAGCTGTATGCCCATCATGTCCACATGCATGCATCACACCTGGAACTTTCGATTTAAAAGCTACATTCTTTTCATCCTGAATCGGTAAGGCATCAAAGTCTGCTCGTAAGGCAATCGTTTTTCCAGGCTTAGCACCGTAAATCTTACCTACAATCCCATTTCCACCAACATTTCGTCTTACTTCAATTCCGAAGCTTTCCAACAGGTCACCAATCATCTTACTTGTATTAATTTCTTGAAAAGATAGCTCTGGATTTTCGTGTAAATATCGTCTCCACTCTACCATTTGCTCATACATAGCTTCAATTTCTTCATACCATTTCTCTAGCATCTCAATCGCTCCCATCCCATTACATTAATTTTCGAAAAGATCTTTCTTATAGAACTGGTTCAGCAAGGTTTTCTTTTACTTGGATCGATACATAATTATCGACAATACTCAAAAATGCTTTTCCAGCATAAATCATTGCTCTTTCGTCAAAATCAAACATTGGATGATGATGAGGATAAGCTTTTCCCTCTGAGACTTTTGCTCCTGTATGAAAAAACATACCCGGCTTTTCAAGCAAATAATAAGAAAAATCCTCTGCCCCCATGATTGGTACGGAACGAACTAACATATTCTTATCTAATGAATTTTCTATAACCTTTTCAAAAACTTCTACTTCTTCCTCATGATTATATACAGCTGGGTATCCCTTTATATAATTAATCTCAGCAGTAGCCTGCATGCTCTCACAAATCTCATTCACCATTAATTTGATCTCTTCTTCCATAAATAAACGCAGATCTTTATCTAGTGTTCGGACGGTTCCTGTCATCACAGCAGTATCAGCAATGACATTTTGCGCCTTTCCTCCATGAAAGGATCCTACAGATAGTACAACGGGATTTAATGGATCTACACGTCTGCTCGCAATATATTGTAGCTGGCTGACTAGCGCCGTTCCGACCGCAATCGCATCCACTGTTTCATGAGGAGCGGAACCATGTCCCCCCTTTCCTTTAATGGTAATTTCAAATGCATCTGCTGCTGCTTGCGAGTATCCGGGTTTATAATAATATTTTCCGAGTTCATTTAATGAGGAAAGATGTGCCCCATAAACGACATCTACATCTTTTAAACAATCGTCTTCAATCATTGCTTTTGCTCCACCAGGTGATAATTCTTCAGCATGCTGATGAAGCAGTACAATATTCCCGGCAATACTATCCCTATTATCTTGAAGTACTTTCGCCACCGCTAAAAGAGTAGCTGTATGTCCATCATGCCCACATGCATGCATAACTCCTGGCACCTTCGATTTATACGGTACATCCTTTCCATCCTGGATTGGCAATGCATCAAAGTCTGCTCGCAGCGCAATCGTTTTGCCAGGTTTGGCTCCATATATTTTCCCAACTACTCCTCTACCACCAACATTTCTCCTTACTTCAATACCGAATCCTTCTAAAATTTCAGCAATCATTCTTGGTGTTTCCACCTCTTGGAAAGATAGTTCTGGGTACTGATGAAAATGTCTTCTCCACTCAACCATTTGATCAAACATCTCGGCTAATTCACTATGCCATTTTTTTAACATACTACCCCTCCTAATAAATTTGCTTATGAATAAGGAATACTTCTTGAGAAGTTAGAAAAAATGCAGCTTAACTATATCCCTTAATTTTGATTTCTTTTATATTAACGGTAATTTCAAGCAATGTATAATAAGTTTTTTTAATCATCAAAATATTCAGAATAAATTAACAACCTCTTATTTTTCCTATCATCCCTATTTATTAGGGTTGTTATCGTTTACATCGTTTATTTTTCTCCTACTAAATTAATTCCTTTCTCCTAAGGGGGTTCTACCACATGCCCATCAAGTAAAAAATGCTTGTTCCCCAAAACGAGAAAAATATTACTTTTCTCTAAAACTAATAAAATTTTATCCAAGTTCGATGATACTAGGGTGACACCTCATTTAGAGATGATTTAAGAATGTATATATACCTTTATTCAGCATAATAAAAAATCAATTATCAAAATATTGTGTTATATTTTTATTATCTCTTATTGAAAGTGAGTTATTATGACAGTCCGTTCTTTCCAACTATCAATTAAATACAGGGTACGGAGGGGTTAATATTAGAAGTTTCTTTAATTAAAAATTTTCCGTATACAAAAATGGAGGAAAATACTATATGTTTAGTTATTATAGTGCACTTTGTACTGAGCTCTACGATTTCACAAAGCCTGTGGGGTACTCTTTAAATGGGGATATTGAATATTACCAAGAACGGTTAAAAAATTGTCAGGGACGTATTCTAGAAGCTGCAGTTGGCTCAGGACGTTTTATTATTCCACTTCTTGAGGCGGGATATATAATTGATGGAATTGATTATTCTCCTGAAATGTTGAACTCTTGTCGTAAACGTTGTGAAGAAAGAGGATTAAGCCCTAATTTATATGAAGATAAATTACAGGGATTTTCATTGCCATTTAATTATAAGGCAATTATTATTCCTACAGGTTCCTTTTGTTTAATAGAAAAACGAGAAGACTCTCTAAACGCATTGAAGTGCTTTTATAAACATCTTGTTCCAGGAGGACGCTTGATTGTTGATCTTCTATTACCTCATGATTGGAAAACAGGAGAGATTTCTACTTCAACTTTTTCCCTACCTAACGGGGATGGGATTACGCTGGAAAACAAATCGATTGAAATGGATTGGCTAAATCAATTTACTATTTCCTACTTGAAATATGAGAAATGGCGTAAAGGAAAGTTGATTCAAACCGAGTTACAACGTTTTGCGCTGCGTTGGTATGGAATTGAAGAATTTAAGCTTATTTTGGAAAATATCGGTTTCTCTGATATTACGTGCTCCGCTGATTATGTTTACGAGAAGCAACCATCAAATGCAAGTCAAATCATTACTTTTGAAGCTGTAAGAAAACAATAACGGTAAGATTAACCTTATAAAAACATGTGATATCACACTTATACAAAAAGACAAGTAAATCTCCTTCAATAGAAGTTTCACTTGTCTTCTTGCCACTTTATAAGATCTTACTTAAGAAAGAAATGGTACGTTCCTCTTGCGGATGTGTAAATAACTCTACTGGTGTATTTTCTTCGACTACATATCCACCGTCCATGAAAATCACACGATCTCCAACTTCTCTTGCAAATCCCATTTCATGCGTTACTACAATCATCGTCATTCCTTCCTTGGCAAGTTCCTTCATCACTTCCAATACCTCTCCTACCATCTCTGGATCTAACGCAGACGTCGGCTCATCAAATAACATAATACTTGGTTCCATTGCGAGTGCTCTCGCGATGGCGACACGCTGTTTTTGTCCACCAGAGAGTGAATCAGGATATACATTTGCTTTATCCTCTAAGCCCACTTTTTTCAATAATTCTAATGCCTTTATCCGAGCATTTTCTTTTGAGACCTTTTTTACTTTCATAGGTGAAAGCATAATATTTTGAAGAACTGACTTATGTGGGAATAAATTAAACTGTTGAAACACCATCCCTACATCCTTACGTACTTCATTAATATTTGTGGACTTATCCGTAATATTCTTCCCATTAATATGAATCGTTCCGTCCGATATACTTTCTAGTAAATTGATGCAACGCAAAAAAGTTGATTTTCCCGATCCGGAAGGACCAATAATTACGACGACCTCCTGCTGGTTAATAGTCATACTAATATCCTTTAATACTTCATTATCTCCGAAGGACTTTTTTAATTTTTCTACAACAATCATTCTGTTTTCAACCTTCTTTCCAAACGAGTTAAGAAGAAGCTTAATGTTAAGGTTAAAACAAGATAAATAACAGCTACTGTTAAATATGGCTCCCAAACTCGGTTATACTGTCCCATCATCAGCCTTGCATAGTACATTAACTCTGGAGCAGCAATAACAGCTGCTAAAGAAGAATCTTTAATTAATACAATAAATTCATTGCCTAACGGGGGAATCATTCGTTTAAAGGACTGAGGAAGTACTATGTATCGCATTGCCTGTACATGCGTCATCCCTAAGGATCTGCCTGCTTCCATCTGACCACGGTCAATGGATTCAATTCCAGCTCTAAAAATCTCCGCAATATAAGCAGCTGCGTTAAGTGATAATGCAACAATTGCTGCTATCATGGCATTGGTTGTATTTAAAAATAATGGGATAAATCCAAAATGAATGATTAGGATTTGTACAAAAAGAGGGGTGCCGCGGAAAATAGCAATATAGCAACGGAAAGGAAAAGCAATCCATTGATTCTTTGCTATTTTGCCAAGGCCGATTAATAAACCTAAAACCGTTCCAAATACTATTGCATACAAGGATAATTGAATGGTCACTAATATCCCCTTTTTAAATAAGTCAGCATACTCTAAAATAATCGTAAAATTAAAATCCATTACCTCTTCTCCTCCAAAGACCACAAAATGACTGACATTCAGCAGCACAGGCATTCAGAAGGAACATTCCCTCACTAAGAACAATCTAGAAGAAGTATTGTGCTCCCTCCTTGTCAAAGCGGGTAATGCCCCTCCTGAGTACCTTCCTCATTTGCGACTCTTCTATTGTTGTGCTTTTAAATTTTCAATGTCTGGATCTTGCCCAAACCATTCTTTATATATCTCTGCATATTTACCATTATCAAAAATAGCATTAAGACCTTTGCTTAAATCAGCTTCCATCTCACTATCTTTCGGGAACATGAATCCATAATATTCTGATTCAAATCCTTCTTTATCCTCAATCACGATAAAGTTATCTTGCGGATTATTTTTAGCATATGCTTCTAATACTGCATTATCTGCCACAACAGCATCAGCACCCTGATTCTTCATTTCCAAAATAGCTAAATTATTATTTTCAAACTTTTTTACTTTTTCATTGCCATTTCCTAGGAGCGCATCGACTGCATCTGCACCTGTTGTTCCTGATTGAACAGCAACAGTCTTATCTGTTAGATCAGCAGCTTTCTTAATATCAGTACCTTCTGGTGCCAAAATTTTATTCGTACTTTCAAAATATGGAACAGAGAAATCATAGGATTTAAGTCGGTCATCGTTTATTGTAATGGCTGATAAACCAACATCCGCTGTGCCATTTTCTAATTCTGCAAAGAGTGGGTCCCATCCAACGTTGACAATTTCAAAGTCATAGCCAGCTTCCTCTGCTGCCGCTGTGAATATATCGACATCGAAGCCAATAATCTTGTCTTTATCCATATACTCAAATGGTGCATAAGCCGCATCTGTAACGACTCTTAATTTCTTTTTGCCATCTCCATCACTATTTGCTTTTTCTGAACCTGTCCCACATGCTGCTAAAACAAGAACAATCGATATAAATAAAGCAAATAAAATGCCGTTTTTCCTCATTATAAATCCCCCTCTTTTGATTAATTGAAAACTGTATATTAAAATAATATAGAATTTTCAATTAATTTAAAATAAAAATTTTTCCATTTGCTTTATTACTAATAATGCATTCATTATAACTTTTTGTTTATTTATATACAAGAAAACTATTTGAATTTTCGTAAAATTTCATAGATAAAACAAGAAGTCCCTCTTTCTGGTTTAAAGAAGGAACTCCTTTTTCTCTTTCTATACAAAAAACTCTTCATACAAAGCTTTTACAGCTTTTTTGACAACTGTTTCTTTTACTCCGAACATCATGCTTACTTCAGAAGAACCTTGGTTAATCATTTCAATATTCACTCCCGCTTTCGCGAGTGCTGTGGATGCACGGGCATTTGTACCGATATTACGTCGCATCCCTTCCCCTACAAGCATGATAAGCGCTAAATCGTGTTCTACTTTTATTTCTTCTACTTGTAGTTCCTCGGATATTCTGGTCAAAATCTCCTGTTCGCTTTTTCTTGTCAATTGATCTTGGCGTAAAACAATTGTTAAATCATCAATTCCAGACGGCATATGTTCATACGAAATATGATAATCCTCTAATATTGATAGAACTTTTCTGGCAAACCCTACTTCACGATTCATTAAATATTTACTAATATAGATGGAACAAAATCCCTTATCATTAGCAATACCAATTACAGGACCATTGATATTATTTCTTGAGGAGACTATTCTAGTTCCTGATGCGGATGGATTATTTGTATTTCTCACTTGAACAGGAATACCTGCACGATACGCCGGAATTAAAGCTTCAGCATGAAATACAGAGAAGCCGGCATATGATAATTCACGCATTTCCCGATAAGTAAGTTCCTTAATTTCTTTCGGCTGCGTTACAATGGAAGGATTTACAGAGTAAACAGCATCCACATCTGTAAAGTTTTCATACAACTCCGCTTTCACGCCATTGGCGAGAATCGCTCCCGTAATATCTGATCCACTTCTTGAAAATGTCACTACATCTCCCGCTTCACTGTAACCAAAAAAACCTGGAAATACAATTATTCGCTTCTCTTCTCTTAAGGAATATAACCGATCATAAGATTCAGAAAGCACTTGAGCATTTCCGGGATCATCACTAACAATCAAGCCCGCTTCCTTTGGACTAATATAAATGGCATCTAATCCTCTGGTTTTAAAGAAATGTGCAACTAATTTAGCATTATTATCCTCTCCGCTGGCCTTCATTGCTTCCATAAAAGCATCTTTATTAGAGTATTTATTTATTAAATCCAATAAGTCGTTTTTAATGTTTGTTATAATATCACTCGATAAGTCCAATTCTTTAGCAATACTAGCATATCTGTCTAATACTTCCTCTAAATAAGGAGAATAATCACTTCCATTTACTACTGCTTGCGCACATTGGATTAATAAATCTGTTACCTTCGTATCTGAATCATATCTTTTTCCAGGTGCAGACACGACGACAATCCTTCTCTCCTTATCTGCCTTTACTATTTGTAATACCTTTTCCAATTGCTTCCCTGTAGCTAGAGAACTACCCCCAAATTTGACAACCTTCATTTCGCCAACTCCCACTGATTGTTAAATAGTAACAATTTTCTAAATTGTTCACTATGGCTATTATCACTATTTCATAATAAATAATCAAGTCATTTCCACTCTAAAAATACATTTGTTTTTATAGAGTGAACAATAATATTTTTTCACTTGGCTTCTTCTCTATGAATATTAAAATAAAACTGGTAATTAATGTTATTTTTCATTTTGAGATAATCGCTATAAACGCCTTTAATAAAGACTTTTATCCAACAATGGAGAGCTTCTTTAAGTTGTTTATTGGAAATAATAATCCAAAATACTTTCATTTATGTAAATTTTACGTTAAACTAATATTTAGTTAAACGAAATTTATTGTGCATTTACCAACAATCTCCTCATTCCTCCTTTCGTACTCCATCCGTTTTAGATGGAGGAAACCTTAATAAAATCTCTACTATATTAGAAAGAAGTGTTTTACAAAATGGAAACCCAAAAATATTCAAAACGAAACTTAGGAATCATGTGGTTCGCTAACTTTTTTATAAGTGCCTGCATGACTATGGTTCTCCCATTTTTATCGCTTTATATTGAATCATTTGGTCAATATTCACCTGAATTTGTGCAGCATTGGTCGGGGCTTTGTTTCTCTGTGACCTTTGTAGCAGCTTTCTTGTTTTCACCGATATGGGGAAAAATTGGCGATAAATTTGGGAGAAAAACGATTCTTATCATTTTAGCAATCGGCTTAGGCATTTCCATCTTTCTGATGAGTTTTGCCAATTCTGTATGGGAAGTCTTTATTCTTCGTTTTTTCACGGGATTTTTCACAGGATTTATCCCAATGTCACAAGCATTTATCTCCACTCAAACTCCCAAAAAAACTGCTGGTAAGGTATTAGGAACCTTACAGACAGGAAGTATTACTGGCGCATTGATTGGTCCGTTACTTGGAGGAGTATTAGCAGATAGTTTCGGCTATGCGGCAACTTTCCGATTTACTTCTCTTGCTATCTTTATATCTGCAATTCTAGTATTTACAACAAAAGAGTTTGTCCTGCCTGCTCAAAAGGGCACGAAAAGCAGCTATACAAGCAGAGAGGTATTAGCCTATATTCTAAAAAACCCTGTATTCATTACCGTTCTGCTTATCTCAGCCTTTATACAAATTGCCCATTTCAGCATCCAGCCTATTCTGTCTTTATATGTCAGTAAATTGCATGGTCCAGAGAATATTGCGTTTTTCGCTGGTCTAGCTTTCTCAGCTGCAGGTTTAGGAAATTTACTAATGGCACGGAAATGGGGAGAAATGGGAGATCGATCTGGTCACCTTAAAGTACTTGTTATTCTCTTGTTTATTGCCGGAATTATCTATTTCCCGGGAGGATTTGTTAATCAATACTGGCAATTGCTGATTATCCGCTTTATTCTCGGTGTAGCAATCGGAGGCATGGTTCCTGTACGTATTGCTTATATTCGACAAGAAGTACCTATTGCTATGCAAGGAGAAGTAATGGGATATGAAACAAGTCTTCGTTTTCTCGGTAATATAATCGGTCCTGCACTTGGTGGACTAATTGCAGGTAACTTTGGGTTCTCTATGGTATTCTTTTCAACTAGTATTCTCTTATTAGCAAGCGGTATTTTCCTATTTTTAATGATGCACCGCCATCCTAAACTAGCTAAACATTCGATTTCTTAACGATTTAACGGCTGTGTAAATACTTGTCATCATAAGGAGGATAACTATGGCTAAATCAAAGGCAAGAAAGAAACGCGACAAAGTGCTGCGTGAACATGGTTTTGATACAACGATGCGCAGAGGATCTTGGGGCAGCATTGTACCAATCACGAAAATAACAAAAACAAAGAAAGAACGCATGACACGAAATGAAAAGAAATATAAACAAAACCATTCTTCTAGATATGATGAGAATGGTTTTTATTTTTTGCCAATGATTTTTGGATTTAATATTCTTCTTTGACATATTTCCTGCAAATTTCAATAAAATTCTCCACCATTGCGGAGCGCTTTTCGTTTTTTCTCGTACATATTGCTATTTTATTTGTCACCCTAATATCCTTTACAAATACTCTTGCTAACTTCTTATTCTTTACATAATCTCTTATCACTATTGACGATACAAAATTAACACCATACCCCGTTAAAACAGAATGAATGGCTTCATTTATGCCATTAAATTGTAGAGCAATTTTGGGTGGAGGAACTTGATATATTTGACATAAAGAGAATAATCTTTCCCTCGTAGAACTCCCCTTTTCCCTCATTATAAAAGGTTCTTTCACAATCTCGGATAAAGTGACCTGCTTATTTGCCAATCGATGATTTGCTGATACAACAAACCATATTTCATCTTCAACTATTTCCTCAGCCAATATATTGTCATGAAAATGCTCCATCCATCCTCCCGCATACATTGCAATGTCTGCCTTGTAATGAATTAATTGATCAAATGCTGCATGCGAATTACTAGTAGTCAAATTAAATTCAATCTCTTCATTCTCAGCTTTAAAAACTGCCGCACAAGCAGGAATGACAAAATTTGCTGGCAAATAAGTTGCCGCAACAGAAAGCCTGCCTTTTCTGGACAAATAATAATCTTCTACAAAATCATCCAATTTCTGTTCATAAGAAAATAATATTTCTGCTTGTTCTGCCAATAATGATCCAAACTCTGTAAGTTTAAATTTCCTTCCATCTTTTATAAACAATGGAATACCTATTTCTTTCTCAAACTGCTTTATTTGACTAGAAACAGCTGGTTGACTAATTCTTAATAATTCTGCCGCCTTTGTAAAACTCCTATCTCTTGCAACATGATAAAACAATCTTAATCCGTGAATATTCATCCTACCCCAACCTTACATAATTATTTCTTATATAACTATAAAATATATATATTTTATTAATACGTTATGGAAGCATATACTAAAATTATAAAGAACAAGGAGATGATTAAGGTGACAGAAAATCAAGTTTGGAATGCAGTTGATCACTATTTAATTAATAGGTTACAACCACACAACACCAAAATGAAAAAATTACTTCAGAATAATAGAGATAATAATCTTCCAGAGATTGACGTAAGTCCTACTCAAGGTAAAATGCTTTGGATGCTTGCTAAAATGATGGGGGCGCACAGAATACTTGAAATAGGTACACTAGGAGGATATAGTACCACTTGGCTAGCAATGGCTCTTCCTGAAGATGGTAAAGTAATAACATTAGAAAATAATAATAATCATATTAAGGTAGCTAAAGAAAACTTTCAACTATCCGGTCTCGAGAAAAAAATCACCATTATGGAAGACAACGCTCTTACTTCTTTATCAGAGCTCCTAAAAAATAATATGGATGAATTCGATTTTATATTTATTGACGCTGACAAACCTAATAATCCCCTATACATTGATTACGCCATTAAATTAGCAAGAAAGGGAGCCGTGATTGTTGCTGACAATATTGTTCGTAACGGAGATATAGTAGCTGAAAACAGTCAAGATGAAAAAGTACTAGGAATCCGACGCTTTATCGATATCCTTTCCAAAGACTCCCGAGTAGAGTCAGTTGGAATACAAACTGTTGGGTTAAAAGGCTATGATGGTTTCATCCTTAGCTATGTAAAATAAAGTGAAACTTCTATCAGTGATGGTTTTCCTCCTCCCCCACTAATGGTTAGTTGAACCAATCAGACCTTTACAGGCAGTTAGTTGACTCCTACCTATCTTCCTCTTGAGGAGGGAGTCTTCCTGTCCGTTAAGAGTGGAATAATCAGGAATATCCCTCCCTATTATCCCCATACAATAAGACATTGCCTAAACCTTTACGTCCTTATATAATATATGCAATTACTAATTTGCGATAAAGGGGATTGACCGTGGAAAGTATTAAAGTAGCAGAACAAGAACAACACACACTCTCCTATTTAGATGGAGTGAAAGACTGTATTCCAACCTTACTTGGTTATATCAGCATTGGCCTCGCAATGGGAGTAGTCGGTGTATCATCCGGCTTATCTATCCTGCATGTTTTCCTGCTTGCTACATTTGTTTATGCAGGGGCTTCCCAGTTTATTATTTGTGCAATGATTGCAGCTGCAAGTCCCATCAGCGCAATTATACTTACAACATTTATTGTAAATTTGCGTCACTTATTGTTAAGTTCCGCTCTAGCACCTAAATTCACCCAATATTCTATACAGAAAAACATTGGTATTGGCAGTCTTGTAACAGATGAATCATTTGGAGTAGCGATTACCAAGATTGCTAGAAAAGAGCCAGTTAATGATCGATGGATGAACGGACTAAATCTGACTGCCTACCTTGTTTGGATTGCAGCTTGTACTGTCGGAGGATATATCGGAGGGTGGTTTCCCGATCCTGAACAATTCGGATTAGATTATGCCTTGCCAGCTATGTTTATTGCATTGCTGATTATCCAGCTGCAAACAATTGAACCTACTAAACTGAAACACTATTTATTGTTAATCACATTGATGATTATCTGCATGCTTTTCTTCTGTACTTTTTTATCAAGTAGCTTAAGTGTCATTATATCAACAATCATTGTTGCTACAATTGGGGTGGTGACAGATAAATGATGAGCAATATGAGCTTTTTTCTTTTATTAATCGGCTGTACTATCGTAACCTTTATTCCAAGAGTAATTCCATTTTTAGTGGCGCGCAATTTCACGATTTCAGCACCTGTCGAAAAGTGGCTTTCCTACCTTCCAGTATGCATTTTTACTGGCTTAATTGTAGAAAGTCTTATAGGAACCACCGAAAGCAATAGTATTAGCATTAACTGGGAAGCGCTTCTTGCGACGATTCCTACGATAATTGTTGCTTTTCTTAGTAAAAGTTTATTAACTACTGTATTATTCGGAGTTGTGTGTATGGCTGTTGTGAGATTGGTATTGTAGCTATTATATAAAAAGCTTCTTTTTGTTTATAAAAGAGGCTTTTTATTATGATGAATGCTTTTTTCTTCTGACTCCTTCCTTATCAGCTTTCATCATTTTATGAACACCACTTTTTCGGTTTTCCTCCGCCTTATAAACTATATTCACCACTTAATAAAATGGATAACTTTAACAAAAATATCCATAACCTTACAAGAAACCATGGAAATCCATAAAAATTAACAAATTTATTGTACTTTCGTTCCCTTTCTATGAAGTTTATAATAAAATATTGGTTATATTATTGATATAATCATACTAAGATCGTTTGGATATTTTCGATAGAGACGAATGGCTAAGCTAAATATTTTATTCTAAAAGTATTCATACATATTAGAAAGGTGGCTATAATCTTGGAGATGGGCTCTAATTTTATAAAAAACATCATGAAAGAAGATTTAGAAACTGGGAAGCATGATACGGTTATCACGCGTTTTCCGCCAGAACCAAATGGATATCTGCATATTGGTCATGCAAAGTCAATTTTTATTAACTTTGGACTAGCAGATGAATTTGGAGGTAAGACAAACTTACGCTTCGACGATACAAACCCTTTAAAAGAGGACATTGAATATGTAAACTCTATTAAGGAAGATGTAGAATGGCTCGGATATGAATGGGAAAATTTATTATTTGCATCTGACTATTTCGAGGAAATGTACAACCGTGCAGTCTTATTAATAAAAAAAGGGCTCGCTTATGTTGATGATTTATCAGCCGATGAAATTCGCGAATATCGCGGAACGTTAACAGAGCCAGGAAAAGAAAGTCCTTATCGTAATCGCACAGTGGAAGAAAATCTTCAATTATTTGAGGCAATGCGCAATGGCGAATTCGGTAATGGCGAGAAGGTTCTTCGTGCAAAAATTGATATGGCTTCGCCTAATATTAACTTAAGGGATCCTGTTATTTATCGTATTGCCCATGCTACTCACCACAATACAGGCGATAAATGGTGTATTTATCCAATGTACGCATTCGCTCATCCAATAGAGGATGCAATTGAGGGCGTAACACACTCACTTTGTACAACAGAATTCGAAGATCAACGTCCTCTATATGATTGGGTTGTTCGCGAATGTGAGATGGAAAGCACGCCACAACAAATCGAATTTGGCCGTTTAAATATTACGAATACCGTAATGAGCAAACGTAAATTAAAGCTTCTTGTGGACGAAAACTATGTGGATGGCTGGGATGATCCACGCATGCCTACCATTTCTGGCTTAAGAAGAAAAGGAGTTACCCCTGAAGCAATCCGTAATTTCTGTATGGAATTAGGAATTTCAAAAGGCTCTGGTGCAGTGGACTCTGCCATGCTTGATCACTTTGTACGGGAAGATTTAAAATTAAAAGCACCTCGTACGATGGGTGTTCTAAATCCGTTAAAAGTAGTTATTACTAACTATCCGGAAGGTCAAGTAGAAATGCTAGAAGCGGAAAACAATCCAGAAAATCCGGAGATGGGCACTAGACAAATTCCATTCTCTCGTGAAATTTATATTGAACAAGAAGACTTTATGGAGAATCCTCCAAAAAAATATTTCCGCTTGTTCCCTGGTAATGAAGTGCGTTTGAAGCATGCTTACTTTATTAAGTGCGAAGAAGTAATTAAAGATGAAGAAGGCAATGTAATCGAGCTTCATTGTACGTATGATAAAGAAACAAAAAGTGGAAGTGGGTTTACTGGTAGAAAAGTAAAAGGAACATTGCATTGGGTAGAAGCATCTCAAGCTATCCCTGCGGAGTTTCGTTTATTTGAACCGCTAATTACCGATGAAGATGAGGAAATGGAAGAAGGAAAAACGTTCTTAGATTATGTAAATCCAAATTCTCTCGAAGTCATTCAAGGCTTTATTGAGCCAAATATGAAGGATGTTAAGCCACAAGATAAATTCCAATTTTTCCGCCACGGATATTTCAATGTGGATCCTAAATATACCACTTCAGAAAAGCCGGTATTTAATCGCATCGTTTCCTTGAAAAGCTCCTTTAAACTTTAAGCAATAGAATAAAGGGAGGAGAATAATCGATAAGTCGACTATTCTCCTCCCTTTTTATATGGCTTACGTCCATGTTGTTGCTGGCTTGGTAGTATTGGCAAGCCAGTCATACTGCAAGAGGCGTAGTTCGAATAACTTCAATGGGTCATGGAACAATTCTGGATTATTCTTTAATCGGTCTAATAAATTCTTATATTCTACGATATCTTTTGATTTTTCCTCAGCAAATTGCTCTAATGTCCTTTTTGGACGGACAAAGAACATTTTAATATCATTTTCCAATCCTTTTTCATAGAAATCAAAATGCTGCAATACTGCTGTCGAAACAGATGCTGCCACATCAGAAAAATCCTCTGTTTCCAGATACTTTTGATATCTTGATTGAAGCATTTTGTTATTTTGCTGAATTGCACCAAGCAGCTTCCCAGCACTCTTCAGAAATACTTGGGATGCATTAAAACGATTGAAAATATTTAATGGTTCGATGCGAAGTCCGCTTGATAACCGGCGTGCATCTCTTTTCCAATCTTCTATAATCACAAAATCACAAGATAGCTCTATTGGATGCTCCTTGTAAATTCCATTGAAGCCTTTGCTTAGCTCATTAAGGAATAGTTGGCCATCCTCTAATTGTTTATGAGCTGCTTGAATCCATTCTTCAATACTTCGATGAATTTTCGGCGATAATGTTTCATTTAAGTACTCATTTACTCGTTTATTCATCTCTTTATTTAGAGAGATATGCATTTTACTATAATCACTATCTTCTTTTATAATATCCTTACATCCTTTTAAAATAGCTGGAATTTCCTTTTTAATTGCTTCTTGCGTTTCTATTTTGATTTCATCAAACTGCTTTGTTATTAACTCACTTTTAGAGGCTTCCATATCAATTAGTTGATTTTTAGCTCCAGTCAGCTTGCTGACCATTTCCTCATAAAGCTGGAGTGATGCTTTTAAACTATCTTCCATATCCAATCGTTTATCCAATAGATTAGTAATTAAATCTTGAATGATAGAAATACAGCTTTGCAATCGTTCTTCATTCATCTTTCTAGCTGCAAAATGGTGGTAATAATAACGGCTAATTTCATCTAGCTGAGCTTCTCTCTCCTCTTGCTTGGAATAAATAAAGATTTTGCTATCTGGAAAATAATGCTGAATTGCAGACATCGCCTTTTGTAAACGCTTGGATGCTACTTTTTCATTATCTAAATCATCGATATAAATTAAAAATTGCAGTGTTAAAAATGGCGATTTTTCCTTCCATTGCTTTAATTGTTCATATTCCGTATAAGAAAAAACAGATCGCTCATTAATAACAAATAAGAGACTGTCAGCAAGCATAGCATAATCTGCGTAAGATGCATCTTCTACAAAAGGAGCAGTGGTAACCGTCCATCTATTTTGGTTTAAATAATGAGAAGGAGTGTCTAACTGGAACACTCTCGGACTCTCCTGTTGAACAAGCAATTCTTCATAAAAATTCGTGAGTGTATCAATTAATTTTAAGCCAGAATTGGTTACTTCGTTTATTTCTAGATAGTCATTATCCTTTATCGTTAAAATCGCATTTGTATCTTCTGCTAAAACAGTCTCTCCTACTAGCTCATTAATATAGGCATTTACACCGCTGCCAGCAGATCCTACCATTAATAACTGATAATGATTCGATGGAAGAAAATCGTGTACCTTTTGGGCAAACTTCTTATCTAATGGAATATCATGCTTATCTGCCCACTCGATAATAGATTCAAATAAGTTCATAAATTGCTGGAATGATATATTTGTTTCTGTTGTTTCATTAATAACCATCTCTGCTTTTGATACAACAGATTGATCCATCGAATGTTTAAACATTTCATTCCAAGCTAAAACTGCCGATGCTGCCGATACAGTCTGTTGGCCAATTGAAGATAAGAAGTAATTGGATAAAAGAGCCGGAACAATTTCTTCCACTTCCTTAATCGAATAACTGCCATCAATTAAATGAGCGTACGCACCTTCCAAAATATGCGCCAATCCTTCTTCTCCTTCGCAAGGAACAGGTTCATAAATGCTATTAAATACCGTTACCCATGTTAGATAATAGGCTGTGTCTTCATAGTTTTTCCATAATGATATAGATAATCTCTCAAAAGTAGCAAAGTCTAACTCTTGAAGATTTTTTAAGCTTTCTATAAAGTATGCAGGCTCAAACTGCTGAATCACTCCTAAGTTGCTATAATGAATTAATGCTTCATACCATTTTAATCCATCTGTTCTTTTTCCTTCCTTAACAGCAAGCTCTACTGCCTTTTCCCAATTTTGCTGTTCTTCATAATATGATTTTGCGATAGTTGGTATATTCGCATAGTCTGGATTAGTAAGAACTAGATTATTAATAATCCCCAATGCCATTTCATGATTCCCTTTTTGGAAATATAAAGAAAATAGTTGCAAAGATATTTCTGTTTGTAAAAGCTCTGAATCTGTCACAACAGATTTATAAAAACTTTCCGCTGTTGAATATTCCTCTAATTCCAAGTATGCGTCTGCTAGATTCTTCTTTGCCCATGGCTCTAATTCATTACTAATATTCTCCCATTTAAAAATTGCCGCTTCATAGTCATGGTACTGAAAATATAATTCACCTTGTGCGAAACGGATGGAGGTTAGATCTGGAACATTCTTTCTTTGTTCCGCTATATATAATTGGCCTAAAACTTCAATTGGCGACTCGTCTCTATCCTGTAAGTATCCTTCATAATACGTTTTTTCAATTAGTTTTTTTTCTAATGTCATAACTTCCCCCTGCTATTCATTTAGAGTGGTTTTTTATCATTCTAAATAATATATTTATGCTCATCCGTCATCATTATGTCTTATGTAGGCTATCCTTCATTGTAGCAAATCAGATTATTTCATGGATTTCGAAACCGATTCAATCTCTTTACAATATAATAACAGGCTAAGTAATCGTTCTGAATGGTTGGGTATTTCTTCGTGATATAAGCGAAAGCGCAGTATATTCCCTCTTTAAATCTAGGTACTATTATATTTAAGATTACTGATTCTTCTCCTCATCCTCTAGTGTCCATCGTACCTTTCTTCCCTGTTTTTTATTTATCCTCTCCGTCTTTTTACCTAGTTCACTTTCTCCTTTAACAGAGTGGGGATTATTCCAGGATAATAGCAATAGACCCTTAGATTTTAAAGGAACATACTCTTTGGAAAATAACCGCTATTCATCCTTCCTATTCTTTCCATCTATCCTGAGTAGAAGCTACAACTCCCCAATCAAATAAGAAATTATTCCCTGGAAACTAACTTATGGAAATGAAAGGGGGTTTTTCAAAACATCATGGAGGTTGTCGTTGATTATGAGAATTACACGAATAAATCATACTTAACGAAAAAAAGAGTCCGAGCGTCCCTCTGCTAATGATGATGATTTTTTTATATTGTTCCAAATGGAATGGGCAAGAGCTATGGCAGAACGAAAAAGACAGTGTTAGTATGCCAATAACGGTGATATGGCAGGTGAGTAATCTCTTAGAAGTTTAAGGATTAAGCAAAAATTGCTTAAGAAAAAGGAAGAATAGAGCGTGGAAAAAATGTTCGAATAGCACAAAATCAACACTAAAAAACAGTAAGTAGATAAACATTTAATCTACTTACTGTAATCCCAAAACTACAAACTACACCGCAGCTGTAGAAATAAACTCTTTATATCTTTTATTCATCTCACTCATTCTTTCATGGGAACCTTCACATACAATTTCTCCATCTTCAATGAATAATACATTGTCACCTGGTTTTACTTCTTCTAGGTTATGAGTTACTTTAATCACTGTCTTATCTTTAGTAAGTTTGTTTATTGATTCCAATACTAAATTTCTAGATTCTATATCTAAGTTTGAGGTAGGTTCGTCCAATAAAATTATATCCGGGTTCTTCAAAAATAGCCTAGCTATATTTAATCTTTGTTTTTCTCCCCCTGATAATTTGTCGCCACTCTCCCCTATATTTGTATTAAGTTTGTCCTTCTGTCTATCAACAAACTCTTGTAAATTCGCATACCTTAAAGCCTCTCTTATTTTTGATTCATCAATTTGGTCTTCATCAAGACCATATAGCAAATTATCTAAAATGGTACCGCTAATTAAGGAGGAACCTTGGCTTACTATCCCAATGTTTTTTCGAAGTTCATATGTGTTCAAATGACTGATATTGATATTGTCTATTGTTATGGAACCACTTTCTGGATGATAAAACTTCTCCAATAGGTTAATTAAAGTTGTTTTCCCAGATCCTGAAGGACCAACAATCGTTAGAGACTCCCCTCGTTTAATAGTAAAGCTGATATCACTAAGCATAGGTTTATCTTTGTACCCAAAAGTAATTTGATTAAAGGATAATTCATGTAGAAATTTATACTCTGTATTACCAGTGTATTCAACTTCGTTATTATTCATTATATTATTTAAACTTTTAATTGCACCATTAGCTTTATGGTACTCTCCAATAAATCCACTAATGGAACTCATTGGGGTCATCATTTGAAAGGCATAGATTACAAACGCAATTAATGTACTTATAGTTAATGTTCCTACTGAGATTCTATATGCCCCATATCCTACCACTATTAATAAGCCTAGAATAAGTAAAAAATTCACTAAAGGAGCTACTATAGCAAAAATTTTACTTTCATATAAGTTAGCATTGTATAGTCTATCAATACACTTAAACATTAATGATTTTTCCTGTTTTTCAGCCGTTGAAGCCTTCACCATCTTTATATTTTTAAAAGTCTCTTGCGTTTTTGAAATAAAAACAGAAGTTTCTTTTTGTTGTCTATCCCCAGTGTTCTCCATTCTCCTCATCAGAGGAAATATAATCCCAAATATAAATGGAGCAATTATTAGTACCACAACCGTTAGTTTCCAATCGAGGATAATTGTTAATGCTAATCCACCAAGTATCATTATAATTCCCGTAACTAATTTAGGGATGTGATATGTGATTAAATCTTTAACAATTTCTGTATCATTTACGATTCTACTTGATAATTCTCCGCTGTGGTAATCATCAAAAAAATCAACTTTAAAATAAATAACCTTATTGTAGATATTTTTTTGTAAATCGCGAATTACCATGTTACCAAATTTAGATATTATGTACTGATTAACTGCTTCAATTATAGATTTTATTACTAAGAATAAAACTAAACCTCCAACCATCCAAAGGCTAATCTCATTCATTGAAAATTCATCAACAATATCCTTTACCAAAAGTGGGAAAAATAAAGTTGCTGCTGTAAATAAAATAGATGCAATTATAATTGTGACCAAAAGTAATTTCTTCTTTGTATCATTAATTGCTAATAGGAGCATTTTATACGCATTCAATTAAGATTCACCTCATTAATTAAGACAATAAAGCTTGATTGACCAAACTTTATTGTCTTTTACAGAAATCATTTACTAGTCTTAACAGAAGAACCAGCTTGCGTTGCTGCTTCCTTTACATTGAATACTTGCTAGGGACTTTGCTTTTAGTTGTACATCTTTTGATATAACTTCTTTTTGTAAAGATAACACCTTGTTCATTTCTCATTCCTTCTTTCTTAATAGTTTTTTTAAGAATTAACAGAAGAACCAGCTTGCGTGACTACTTCCTTTACATTGAATGCTTTTAGAGGATTTTGCTTTTAGTTGTACATCTTTTGATACCGCTTCTTTTTGTAAAGATAATACCTTGTTCATTTCTCATTCCTTCTTTCTTAATAGTTTTTTTAAGAATTAACAGAAGAACCAGCTTGCATGACTACTTCCTTTACATTGAACGCTTTTAGAGGATTTTGCTTTTAGTTGTACATCTTTTGATATAGCTTCTTTTTGTAAAGATAATACTTTGTTCATTTCTCATTCCTTCTTTCTTAATAGTATTTTGTAGAATTAGCAGAAGAACCAGCTTGCGTTGCTGCTTCCTTTACATTGAATACTTGCAAGTGATTTCGCTTTTAATTGAACTTCTTTTGATACAGCTTCTTTTTGTAATGACAATACTTTGTTCATTTTCATTCCTTCTTTCTTAATAGTTTTTTTAAGAATTAACAGAAGAACCAGCTTGCGTGACTACTTCCTTTGCATTGAATGCTTTTAGAGGATTTTGCTTTTAGTTGTACATCTTTTGATACCGCTTCTTTTTGTAAAGATAATACCTTGTTCATTTCTCATTCCTTCTTTCTTAATAGTATTTTGTAGAATTAACAGAAGAACCAGCTTGCGTTGCTACTTCCTTTACATTGAATACTCGCAAGTGATTTTGCTTTTAGTTGTACGTCTTTTGATACAGCTTGTTTTTGCAAAGATAACACTTTGTTCATTTCCCATTCCTTCTTTCTTAATAGTATTTTTTAAGAATTAACAAAAGAACCAGCTAGTATTACTTGATGGAGAACAGCCTAAACTCACAGATGACTTTAATACATCTCCATTTTTCCGTTCTTTCTTACCTATTTTTTGTAAACCAAGAACGTTTTTCATTTTTATCACCTCCTATAATAAATAATTTTGCTCATCATCTTTGAATCCTTTTATTTACATAAAATGATATATTTTACATCATGAGAGTCAATTAATTACCAGAGAAGGATAGTTCTACCTTCCTTTGCGAATTTTCCCCTATTAAGATCGAAGAATTAAATACCTTTTCTAAGTTGAGTATTGGTAACCAGGAGTAGTTTCTATTCTCTAAAATATCGTTTATTACTAACAGTAGGCCAGCAGAACCAGACATAATATCGCCAGAAAGTCTAAAGCATGAATCCCCAGGAACAAATATACAGTCATCATTCTCTAATAAATGTAGATTAAGGGTAAATAAAGCTGAGCTGACTAAACTGTTTTTATTGGTATATTGCTCTAAGAGATTTGCAATAGCTAAAATACCAGTGGTTCCCTGAAATAATCCAGCGTTATAAAAACATTTACTTTTCGAAATTTTGCAAATTCCATCAATTTCCTTATCCCATTTCTTTATGTCTGCATTCAGCTCTAATTCAATTATAGGAATAGCCAGTCCACTTCCTCCACCAGCGAGATATGGTAAAATCCTAAAATCATCATCTATATGATACAAGCCATCGTCATCAAATACCCCTAATTTCAAGTCCTTTTCTAATGCCTTTTCTGATAATTCCAGCCACTTTTGATCCTTTGTTTTTTTATATAATGCAGTAAAATACAGGGAAACTCCTGACCAACTTGTCATGACTCCCTTATCAACCACGTCGTAATCAAAAGTAATGATAGGTGCATTAGAATTTAATTTATCTATTAATATCTCTCCAATAGAGAGACAAATATCTAGATATCTAGGATTATCATATTCGTAGCTAAGTCCTAAGTATGCCAACCCAATCCCACTTAAACCTGCTGCAAGAGAAATATCTTCCATGTTTTTAATATCAATGTCTGAATCAAATAGGGCTTTTGCCTTTTCTTGATAACCTAATTCCCATAAAACTGCAGCAATTCCCATTTTTCCAGTAAATAAGCCATTTTCTAAATGAAGTAATTGATTGATTTCTTGTTTTTCAATCCAATCTTTTACTGTTTGATTTATTCCACCGGTTCTATGTAAAGCCATTGCCGTACCAAAGCCGCCGGTCAATACATTTATTATTCCTGCTTCCATTTCATATTGACGAATATCTCCCGGTAAAAGTCTATCTTCCATTTTAACGTCTTTTAATATGGAATTCCGTAATTTTAATTTTAAGATAGATAAATCAAAATCTTGTTTTAACTGGCCATTTGTACTCAATAACTCGTCCATAGGACGTGATTGATAGAAATCACACAGCGATTTAACTTTGTCAATTATTTCAGTCGCTTTTTCTCCAAATACAACCTGCACCCATTTACTATGAATGGTATCCAAATTCCAGGAAATATCTTGAACACTTCCAATTGGTACAAATAACTGTTTTGCTATCCTTAGTAATGCAAACCAATCACTTTGTTCTTTATTCATTTCTTGATGGCCTATATAACCAGGAGTCATTAATCCAGAAAGAGAATCATTTGTTGTGCTTGCTGTTTCAAAATCTATTAATCTTACTTTCTCTTCGGGAGTGACTATAACATTTGCAGGCTGTAAATCGCCCATTCCTACATTATGCTCATGAATTTCATGTATAGCCTCAATAAGTTGATTAATAATATTTATACATGCTTCAGTGTAAGACTCATTTTTTAGGGTAGAGCTGAAAGGGTAGTTCTTAACTAGCCACTCAGACAGTGAATCGCCTTCGATATACTCTTCTTCGATGAAATAATGCTCCCACGCACGAAAGGAACTTATTTTTTTAACTGGGAATGTTGTTTTTTCTAATTTATCAAGTATCTCACTTTCGTTTACAATCCTAGAAAATGCATCACGACCTTGTGCATCTACCGCGGCATGAGGCCTTCCCTCTTTTAGAATGACCTTTGTATTGTTTTGTAATTTATTCTCACAGATATATACGCCACCGCCATTACTAAAATGTAGTGCCTCTTTAATATCATAATTTTCAAGGGGTGAATAAGTATCATTTTGATCCATTGCTTTGTCCATGGCTATAATTTCTGGAGGCTCTTCTACAAAGTCAGGCAGATAATAATAAGGAACCCTTTTATCTTCAATAAGTTCACCCTGTAAATTTTCTATAGCATCGACTTTTACTCCATCTATAAATGTAAATCTTGGCGCGAAGGCACCGTATCTAAAATAGACGTTAGAATCATACCATCTTTTATCATTTAGTATATACGGGCCAGGTTTTAAATGAGATAAGCTATTCTCTAGTAAACTTAATAACTCGATAAATTGATTAGTATTTACAGGATATATTGTAATAAACTTTCCTGAAGAACCTCTATCGCCATATTTGGAATCTTTCATTAGTAGCTCTGTAATACTTTTTACGTACTTAAATGATATATTTCTTTCTATCATTAACTTAGATACAATATCTAAAGTTGTTTGCGCCTCTTTCATGTTCGTACTAATATGAATCTTCCAGCCCTGATTAGGTAGTTTAATGTTTCTTTCCAAAACATTTATCCAATGTTCTCCATCAATTACTATGTAGTTATCTGGTGGGCAGTCTAAATGGAGCAATCTTTGATTGTTTTCACTAGCAACATTATAATAATAGCCTTCATTTATGTACTTTATATATCTATTATCCATTAGTTCACCTCATTATAAGCACAAATTAACCAAGTTAATTTGTGCTTAATTTTTTGAATTTCTTATCTAGGAACTACACAGAAAAAAAGGCTTAAACCACTATGTGTTTTGCAGTTAACGCTGACATTTGAACCAATTGGCGGCTCATCGTTCTTTTTATATCTTAAACTTTGCAGAGATAAAACATCCGTTCTAGACATAGTCACACCTCCTTTCTAGTTTTATAATTTATAGGTTTTAATACTTTCTAAGTTGTTCCCTTTTTTATTGGCATGTAGATATAAATTTTCTATGTGTTCCCCCCAATAAGGGCCCCACACTATATCTTTAACACTATTAAAAGATAAACTTGTATTTGAAAATTGGAAGTAATCACGACCTTTTTCTAACAGCCAAGGGCTGCCTGAGCTACCTACTCCCGCTTTTCCTTTTACTCCTAACAAGGATGAATTGTGTATATAGTCCTCAAATGTTATGTTTTTTATTATTTCGATTTTATTTTTCCGGAGAAATTTTTTCTGTATGTAAGGTATTAATGCATGCTGTTTTTTCGAGGTGTTATTAAATATAGGTTTAATTATATTGTCTGTTTCTAAAGGCGGTTCTTTTAAAGTGAGAAAAGCAGTATCATAATCTACTATTCCATTTTGAACCCACTCCTTACTGACGTAGATTTCCTCCACTTCATATTCTTGGTTATCATAAGTTATAAAGGTTATCTCATTCGCATTTGTTTGCTTATACCAATCAAAAACACAATGTGCAGCAGTACAAACTAATGGATATTTCAATCCCATAATTAGTGAAGCATTACTTATAAATTTGTTTTTATTTTGTTTTATTTTCAATATTCCTGTGTTCATTATTTGATTTTCATTCATAGATACTTTAAACATTATTCTTCATTCCTTTGACTGGTATAAAAAAACAATACTACCAAAATATAAGAGATTCAATATTTTATTTTCATAGTAATGTTTTAAGGATAATATCATTCTATATATAATAGTAAATAAGAAATAACTAGACTGAGTCCCAGCAGCACACTTTCTAGAACATCTAAAAAACCCGGCCATTACACGCATTTCCCTTTGGAATTACCGTATAAATATCGAGGTTAATCTTAAGCTGGAATACTTCTCATACAAAAAAGATGTACCTGAAAATAAATTCGGTACATCTTTTTTTATATCTATAAAATTATTCTGTTTTTCCTTGTGAATTCTTCCCAAATGCTTTAGTATCAATATTCTCCCTCTCGAGAAACTCTTCTATTTTTTTCTGTTCTCTTCCATTCACTACATCACTTTTTTTATTTATTAAATCAAAGTTTACTGTCGGAATAACTTCTTTCTCTATGTCGTCTGTAAGTTGATTAAGCATTGTATCTATTTCGTAAATAATCTCATTTACACCTGTAATATATCTGCTAATTCTTTCAGACTCCTCTAGATACCCTTCAGGTAATGTATTTTGTGAAATATAATTAGAGAAATTTTCATCATTTTCTTTTGTTAGTCTGTAAATTTGGTCTAATTTCTCCAATTCACTTTTAGTCAATTCCTTTTCTTCATCGATCATTTCTTCAAATGGATAGCTAGCAAGCTGTAATGCTTCATAAGTGTCTAGGTACGTTTTTATACTTGATTTCATTTCCTTTTCATCAATTACACTGTTTTGTTTGTCAGAAGAAAAAATAATACTAGGGATTTCTACATTCTTTGTATCGGGTATTTGGTTTTCAGAGGTGCCAATATTTTCTTCATTTGAACACGCGCTTAATATAAAGAGAAATAGGATACTAAAAAATATTTTTTTCATAATCCATTTTTCCCCCTTGCTATTGATGCGTTCCATTTTAGATATTTAATAAATAATTTAATAAATGACTTCCCTATATAATACCCTAGGATGGCTAAAATGGCTCCTATAATAACTCCTTTTATAGACTCGAGAATTTCCCCAAGTCCAATGGTAGAACCATCTACAAATCCCATTACTATTAAAATTATGGGAGATAGGATCATTATAGGCACACCAATGACATAAGCCAATATAAATGGCGTTAATAATAACATAAAGAATAAACTCACTATAATAATAATGCAATTCATTAAACTTAAACCCATTATGGACATCATTGCTGTAAGCATACTTCTTATACTTTTCTTTTCTTCGACCTTATTAATCGCATAAACAGCGTTTAATTCCTTAGCGATTTCTTCAGGATTACCTAATTCTTTAGAAATTTCCTCTTCACTTTTATTTTCACTTAATCCCTCCGTAAAATGCATGCTATACTCTTCTAATATATCTTTCTTTTCTTTTTCAGACATAAACTTCAAACTATTTTTGAGTAGTTTCAAAAAATTATTTTTGTTCAAGTTTATCATTCTCCTCGACAAAACGATTTATTGTTAGGAAAAACTCATTCCATTCCATCTTTAAGGATTCAAGTTTAGCTATACCTTCCTTTGTAATTCTGTAGTATTTCCTAAATGGTCCTTCTTTTGATTCTTCATGATATGTCGTGACATACTTTTCTTTAACTAATCTTCTTAAAATCGGATAAACAGTACCTTCCGATATAACGATCTTATTCGAGATCTTCTTTATTAGTGAATAACCGTATTCATCCTCTTTGTTTATTATTATTAAGACTATTAATTCTAGTACACCTTTTTTAAACTGTGCATTCATAATTTATCACCAGCGTTTATAATTTATTTAATACTATCTGTGTATTAAAAGGTACTAAACTTAACACTGTATCCTAATATCAGAATATTAAGAATTAATTATCAGTAATTAATTCCTGGGAATCATATGGATTATAACAGTACTAATATATTTACATAAGGTCATCAAGTATCCGAGAACATTATTTACTATTTGTGTAAAAAAATTGATTTATTTTAAATTTGATGTTACATTGTTATTTAGAGAATAGGAAAATAAATCCAATCCATACAACCTTTTTTCAGAGGTTATTTGTTCCTTACTTTTTTAAATTTCTTTATTCCGTAATAAATAGAAATGTATTTTAGTATTTAAACCACCACCCTTTTATCCTATATTTTCCATTATAAAATGAAACAGGTTTATAAATACCTCGAAAATTATAAAAGGGATAAAAAGCTGCATATTAGGACATTTAGAGTACATAAAAGGGCAATATGTAAAATGGGAAACGCTTAATTGTTTGAATTATCATAAAAAATAGGCTCGAATACTTTCTATTTGATTTCTAATTTTTCCAACTTTTATATACTTAATTATAGGAGTGTAAGAAGACATTGATTTTTATTGATTTTATTGGAGCTCTGTTTGAAACAATCCCAATGCTTTTAATAACCCTACAATTATTAAATAAATTTCATTTTAGTAAAATACAAATACTTTATTTATTTTCGATAAGTCTAGGAACAGCCATATTTTTAACACTATCACTAAGTTATCCCTTTATTAAATTGCCTTTAGCTGTAGTAATTCTGGCTCTTCTTATATCCAAGCTATATAAAGTGAAATTCACTTTTTCAATATTATCCCTATTATTAAGTATGACCCTTCTACTGATTGTACAATTGATAAATATTATTATTTTTGATCTACTTTTTGCAGGCTCTTCAACATTTAATCAAATACGATTTATCTCTGGATTAGTTAACGGTTCATTATTAACTCTACTATTATTATTTCTAAGAGCATTTAGGAGGAGTCTTATACCTAACCAGGACATTTCTCATGCTAAGACCCCAAAGTTTTGGTGGATTTTCCCCCTATTTGTTGTGTTATTCATGTTAATTGTAATTAAAGTCATTCAAGATGACGGTATATCGATTACCTCTGCTTATTTAATAATTATCTCGAGTATTGCATTTATTTATCTTACAAGGTACTTAGTTTATCTAAACACTATTAAAGCAGAAAAAAAATTATTAACTGAGCAAGAGAAAAGTGCAAAATTTTATCTAAGAAGTATACGAGCACAAAGGCATGACTTTATCTTTCAACTTAACACTATCAATTCTCTAGTCCATCTAAATAGAATAAATGATTTAAAAGCTTATCTGAGTGAACTCACTGAAGAGTTTCAGACAACTTCTGAAACTCTACCTTTACATTACATGTCAATAGCCGGTTTACTTATTCAATACAAACAGATTTTAAAAAAAGACGGTATTAATTTTAATATTTTTATCTCCGATACATTTGAACTCATTCCTATGCCAGTTTATGAATTTAACAATGTTATCGGAAACTTAATTTCTAATGCATATGAATTTATAAAATCAAACGAAACAGCTTCTAGAGAAATAGTCATTAAATTTTACAAAAATCAGTATTTAATAGTCGAAGTGTTAAATGAAGTGAATCCGGAGCTGCTAGATTTGGAAAACATATTTCAAGATGGTTATAGTACAAAAACTACTTATGAAAATGGATTAGGACTAAGCAATATTATGATGACTTTAGAGAGATATAACGGATACATATATCCAGAACTTAATAATCGAACTTTAAGTATGTTTGTCCTCATACCACCTAAAGAAAGGAAATAATTTATGGTTAATCCTAATATAATTAGTAATGAAGTAACTAATTTTGTTATCAAACATGCCCCAGAATACAGAGATAATAAAGAGTATATACGATACGGACTAGAGTGGATAATCTCATTAACTATTCAAATTTCAGTTATTCTAATACTATCGGTTTTATTTGGAGTTTTTATTGAAGCCACCGTATCTCTTTTTACAGGAGCTTTTCTTAGAACTTTTGGTGGAGGAGCACACTTTAAAAGTTATTTAAAATGTGTGGTCTACAGTACTATTTTAATCCTTATACTTTCGATAGCAACCAAGCATTTTCTAGCTCTTAATATGATCGCTGTCCTTATAATTTATTTAATTTCTATGTTTATTTATAATAAAAAAGCTCCTGTCTTACATAAAACTAGAGCTTTATTTAATGACAATAAGAAAATGTTATTCAAACATATTTCATTATTTTTTATTACAACACTGTTCATCCTCACGATATTATTACCTATAGGTAAATCAAGTATTATCTCAAGTATTTGGCTATCTGTTCTCTTCCAATCGATTTCACTTACAAAATGGCATCATGACATGACCGATTGGTTAGATAAAAAAACTACAAGAAAGGTGGATTATTTATGAACTTATTTACGAAAGTACTAGCAAAAATTATAGGTAAGGTTGGTTTTATGGCCTCAAAAGGTACTCTAGCATCGTATTGGTTTACATACGAACCTGAACTTCCTAGTAAAGACAAAAAGAATGATTCTGAATAAAAATGTCTAAATTAAGTATCATAGCTATAGACGATGACCCGATACAATTAGAACTATATAAAGATATTTTTAAAGAATCACCATATAATTTAGTATATACCTCTACAAATGGTGATTCTCTTCCAATTTTTTTAAATGAGAATAAAGTAGATATTGCATTATTAGATATAGAAATTGCATCTCAATCTGGATTTAAACTAGCAGAACATATCAATCAGTATTACAAAAATATAAAAATTGTTTTCATCAGTAATCACAAATCCTTTGCATTGGATGCATATAATTTTTATCCCTTAGATTATATAGTAAAGCCTGTTGATGTATTTAGATTATTCCAAACACTAACGCGAGTTAATTATGTAAATAAAGACGACCTTCGGGTAGGGGTTAAGACATCAACTGGGTACTTATTAATTAAAAAGGATGAGATCAACTTTATTGGTAAAACCATTCGAAAAACCACAATACATCTTACAACCGGAGAACTTATTGAAAGTAATGAGAAACTTGAAGTTCTTGAAGCAAAATTAGCAAAGCACGGATTTTATCGTATCCATAAATCCTATTTAGTCAACCTAGAAAGAGTTAAAAAAATTCAAAAAGATGAATTTATGAATTCATATAATCTGGTTCTAATTGATTCTGAAGAAACTTTACCAGTGAGCAAACATCGGATAAAAGGTCTTAAAGATTTAATATTCAGTGAGTTCAGTTTCTAGCTTTATTGATATTGATAACAGCCTTTTTTGGCATCAAACTTTACAAAACAACCTACAAAACCTGAACAAGTATCCAGATGTAAAAAAGGATAATTGTTCAGGTTCTTCTTATACTTGAATTTTATGGCCAAAATTTTTTTCATCTAAAGGAAGGAAAATGTTATTGCTACTTCTTCTTATTATCTTTTTCAATTTTCTCTACTGACGAATGCCCCATCCAGTCTTCTTGCTTCATTTTCTTTTTTCGTCTTCTTTGTGAAACAACGATAACAAGAATAATGAGAACGATTAAAAGTAGAGGAACTCCGAAAGCTCCATAAAGAATATTAAAAAAACCACTGAAAAATTCTGACATCGTGAACCTCCTTATAAATGCCGTTTTACCGACTATACGTGCTTTTCATTTCTTATATATAACTTTCCCATTTCAGGCTTTTCTAAACGCTAGAATTTTACAGGAATCTCCCTGTCTCCTTTCTTATAAAAAGAAAAATCTCCCTACTATGTAAGGAGATTTCTAATAACCCATAAATTTATTTCTTCTCTGGTAGCTTTTCTAAATACTCAATTGCCTCTTTTAACGTACTAACAGGAACTATCTTAATATCGGTATATCCCTCTTCTTTTACTTGTTCTTTAATTTCCTTTTCATTCGTATCATATTCTGTTATATCGCGTGGATAGAAGAATATATCCACATCTTCTTTATGTGCCGCAACGATTTTATGCTTGATTCCACCAATTTGCCCCACATTTCCTTCGGCATCCATCGTTCCGGTACCGGCTATTTTGTAGCCTCTTGTTAAATCTTCTTTGACAATTTGATTATAGACTTCTAATGAAAACATAAATCCGGCGGAAGGCCCTCCAATATTTTCACTATTAATTTTTACATCAATAGAAGGGTGGATCGTCATATTATCTTCTGGAGCAATCCCAATACCAACCTGCCCTGTCTTTTTGTCTAATTCAATTACTTCTACATCAGCTTCTTTCTTTTTCTTGCCATGTAAAAATTCAAGGTGGACTATATCTCCTGCTTGCTTTTCTTTTAAATAAGCAATTAACTTCTCGCTTTTAGTAAATGCCTTTCCATCCACTTTTTTAATAATATCTCCGACTTGAATAATTGATTTTGCCTTAGAGTTATCTAATACTTGAGCAACGAAAATACCGTTATAAGTAAACTCTACCTTTTTCCCTGCTGCATGCAGACTAGCGATAATCGCATTTTGCTTTGATGTATCCATCATATGAAGCAGCAGCTTATTGTACTCATCATCACTTAAATTCCCCTTAACCTCTTCTTCCTTTCGGATTTCCGTATGTGGTGCGACCAATCCGTATAGATAGATATAGGGGTTATTTGCTTTAATCGAATAAACTGTTGTTAGATTCAGACTTCCCTTTTCAGACTTCGTACCATTCTCTACGGTCACTTTTGATGCAAGTGCTTCAATTGAGCCTGGTTGATTTAAATAATAAGGGGTCGGGATAAATAAGAGAATAATGAGTACCCCAAAAAGTATGATTAACCACTTTTTTGAAAAGATGCTTTTTCTTGATTTATTCATATCTACATACTCCTTAGGATATTAATTTTACTGATATAAACTATATTTACATATATCATATTAAAAAAAAATGAATTTCAGATAGTTTTTCCATTAAAAAGACTATTTTTCTGTATCAAGGATTTCTCGCAATAATCGGACGCCTTTTTCAATCTGTTCGAGGGATAATCCACCATAACCCATTACAATTCTACTCTTATGCTTTCCTTTAACTAAACTATACTGTTCAATCGGATATACCTTTACTCCATTTTCCTCGATTTTATGTATGAAGGTGGAATGAAAATCTGTATCTGGAATTTCGACAACTAAATGCATTCCTGCCGATTTACCAATGATGGTAGCATATTCAAAATTTTGCTGAATAGCTAAGACTAACCGTTCCCGTTTTTCTTTATATATTTTTTTCATTTTGCGAACATGCCGATCTAGATAGCCTTCCCTGATAAAACGGGCTAATACTAATTGTTCCAGAGAGGAAGTATGTCTGTCTGAAAACCACTTAAGCTGTTCAAAATCACTTATTAATTCCTCTGGTAAAATTACATATCCTATCCGTAAGCCTGGTGAAAGAATTTTGCTAAAAGTTCCTACATATATAACGTGGTTAGGAGCTATTCCTTGGATAGACGGTACAGGAGCCCCCTCATAGGTAAATTCACTGTCATAATCATCTTCTACAATATAGCAATCCATCTTTTTCGCATACTCGATTAATTGCAGCCTTCTTTGAATAGAAAGAATACCCCCTAAAGGAAATTGATGGGAAGGAATAACAAAGACAAAACTGGGGGATTGTTTCGGTAATCCACTTGGATCAATCCCATTTTCATCTACAGGAACAGGAATGATTTGTCCATTGCTAAAAGTAAAAATATTTCTCATTTCATCTGTCACAGGATCCTCAACTGCTATCGTTTTATTTCCTCTCCCAAGCATTTCTGTGATTAGCTTCAATCCTTGAGTAGCACCCGATGTAATAAAAATTTGCTCTGCCCTGCATTGCACCCCTCTAACTCTTTTTAAATAGTCAACAAGGGCATTCTTTAATTCTTTCATTCCAGAGGCCTCTCCATATCCAAAGACTGCTTCCGAAGAATCCAAACAAATTTCCTTTGTTAATTGTGCCCATTTCTTCCTTGGAAAATAATCGATTGCTGGATTCCCTGCTTTAAAATCAATATACCTCTTTTTATTCGCATCGATTTTTTTAGGAGTTTCTTTTCTTCTTGTATTTTCTGTAAACGAAAGAGAAGTCCCTCTTGCTACAAAAGTCCCTGACTTTGGTCTTACTTCTAAATAGCCTTCTGCAATTAAACGCTCGTACGCCTCCAGCACAATATTTCGCGAAACTCCAATAGAGCTTGCTAATTCTCTTGAGGAAGCTAGTCTATCTCCCTCTTTTAATTGCTTTTCCAATATTCCATTACGAACTTGATCATAAATTTGCTGTGTTAAAGAAATAGAACTGGATCGGTCAATCGTAATAAAGATCATGCAGAATCCTCCTAAAAAACAAACTGGTACTATAAAAGTATATAATTACTGGCTCTATTCTATACCAGTATACCATGTTATGATGTGAAAAAATGGACATAAAGGAGTATCTAATGAAAACAATTGGACTAATTGGCGGGTTAAGCTGGGAATCAACAGCTGATTATTATCGCTATATAAATACATTCGTAAAAGAACAAATGGGTGGATTACATTCTGCTAAATCGCTTCTATATTCCTTTGACTTTGAAGAAATTGTTGCTCTGCAAAAAGCTGGACATTGGGATGAGGCCACTGTATTAATGATAAATGCCGCTAAAACACTGGAAGCGGGCGGTGCTGATATCGTAATTATCTGTACCAATACTATGCATAAAATGGCAAAAGAAGTACAAGCAGCTATCACTATTCCATTACTTCATATCGCAGATGTTACTGGATATGAAATAAAAAAAGCTACCTTAAAAAAAGTCGGCTTATTAGGAACGATGTTTACAATGAAGCAGTCCTTTTATAAAGATGCACTTTTACAACAAGAGATTGAAACAATTATTCCTGACAAAGAGGATAGAGAAGCAGTTCATCAAATTATATTCGATGAATTATGCAAAGGGATAATCCTTCCAGAATCAAAGGCTATCTATTTGCGTATTATAGACAAACTTCAAGCACAAGGCGCTGAAGGGATAATTTTAGGATGTACCGAGATTCCCTTACTTATAAAACAAGAAGACAGTTCTATTCCGCTATTTGATACAACATTTTTACATGCTCAAGCAGCCGTTTCCTATGCACTCGATAAAAATTTTGCATTAAAGTAAAAACCTCTTTTTCCTTTTCCATAGGCAAACGACCTCTATCATTACTATCGAACTAGGGTACATTTATCCTAGTTTTTTTTACTTTTTTTCTAAACTACTGTAAAACAAGCTTAACTTTTTTCCATGATAATAAAGCGAGCCTAAATAATGGAGGGGAAAAATTTGAACTTAAAATCATGGAAAAAAAAGGTGCTGCCAATCGCTGTAATCTCTTCTCTAACAGTTGCTGGATTAGCAACTGTATTAACAGGAACAGATGCAGAAGCAAAAAAAAATGGAAACAATAACGGAAAACCGAAAAATGTTATCTTTCTGATAGGAGATGGAATGGGTGTTTCTTACACTTCCGCATATCGCTATTTAAAAGATAATCCGAAAACCAAAACGGCAGAAAGCACATATTTTGATCCTTATTTAGTAGGACAGCAAATGACATATCCAGAAGATCCCGAACAAAATGTCACAGACTCTGCATCAGCCGCAACCGCAATGTCTGCTGGTATTAAAACATACAATAATGCTATTGCTGTAGACAATGATCATTCGGAAGTGAAAACCGTCTTAGAAGCTGCAAAAGAAAAAGGCAAATCCACAGGTCTTGTTGCCACTTCTGAAATTACCCATGCAACCCCAGCATCTTTTGGGTCACATGATATTAATCGTAAAAACATGAATGCCATTGCAGATGATTATTTTGATGAGATGATAAATGGTAAGCATAAAGTGGATGTTCTCCTAGGTGGTGGGACAGACCTTTTCGTTCGCCAGGATAGAGACTTAACGAAGGAATTTAAGAAGGCTGGCTACAATTATGTAACGAATCGTAAAGATTTACTGAAGAATAAAGATACACAATTGCTCGGTCTATTTGCGGAAGCAGGAATGCCGAAAATGATAGATAGAGATAAAGATACACCTTCGTTAGAGGAAATGACAAAAACTGCTATCAATAGTTTAAACAAAAATAAGAAAGGATTTTTTCTTATGGTGGAAGGTAGTCAAATTGACTGGGCGGGCCATGATAACGACATTGTCGCTGCAATGAGTGAGATGGAGGATTTTGAAAAGGCATATAAAGCAGCAATTGACTTTGCTAAAAAGGATAAAAATACTTTAGTTGTTGCTACAGCAGACCATTCAACTGGCGGATTCTCTATTGCAGCTAATGGGGATTATAATTGGTATGGCGAGCCAATCAAAGCAGCAAAGAAAACACCTGATTTTATGGCAGAATTAATTGTAAATGGTGCGAATGTAAAATCTACCTTAAAAGATCATATTCAGTTATCCTTAACTTCAGAGGAAATTCAGACCGTTCAAAAGGCTGCTGATACAAAGGACCTCACTACTATCGACAATGCTATTGAAGATATCTTCAATAAACGAACCAATACAGGCTGGACAACTGGAGGACACACAGGTGAAGACGTTCCTGTCTATGCCTACGGACCTTCTAGCAACCTTTTTGCAGGACAAAAGGACAATACAGATCATGCAAAAATTATCTTCAATCTACTAAACGCAAAAATAAAAATAACGGATAAATAGAATGGCGGAGGGTTCCTGTTTAGGAGCGTCGGGGCTGGCTGGTGCGACATTTCCTGAGATATAGGAAACACGGGGACTGCTTCCATCTATTAACCTGTACTTTCTTTACTTTAATAAAAGAAGTGCTTCCCTCTATTTTCGCGAGGGGAGCTTTTCCATCAGGAGGAACGCCATTGAGACAAAATATTATCTATTTATTAACCTTCCTTTTACTAGCCGGCTGTAGCAGCAAAGAAACTAATACTAATACAAAGAATAACGATTTAAAGAAAAGAGAAACGAGCACGCTAGCTGCAGATAGAAAAACTGTTTCAACGGATATTTATACTCCCAATCCGCAAGTAATTGATGATGCCGCTTTACTAGCTGCTGGTGACTTTTATCGCGATAGAAAAGGAGAAGCAACATTAAAAGCCATTTCTAAAGAAGCCAAGGAAGTTCAGGTTGATTCCGTAAGACTAGCAGTCAAAGACATCAAACTTATCGCTTATCGACCAGCATATAGCTTAATAGACTTTTATCATACTTATACACATGAAGAACAATTCACTTTCATCAAGTTTTCTGTGGAACTTGAAAACCTATCGGACGAAATTAGGAAGTTCTCACCAATTGCTTTCATCCAAACAGATAAGGATGAAATGATTACATGGGAAAAGGATATCTACTTAGAAGAGCTTAATGGAGTATTAAATCCAGGAGAACGAAAAAAAGGAAATATAGGCTTTATCTTAGAAAATTCTGCCGTTAATAAAGTCCAGTTAAGTACAAGCGATGCCTATACAGAACAAGATAACCTGTTAGGAAAAGCAAAAATGATTGACATTAACTTAGAATAATATATACATTCTCTACTAATTCTAAATCGCTGAAAGAGATCAAGTACGTCAGGTAAACCCTTTTACGACGAGCTGGCATTTAATGTGAGCCAGCAAGGTAATCCTGGCGTAAAAATTCTTCTACCAATAAACAAGCCGATAATAATAAGACACATGTTGCTTGTCTCTCTATATGATAACCTGCATACAAGTGGACAAATTTTGGACAACAGAAGTTGGCGGCTCCTTATATACGGTACTCGTCCCTTTCACTGATTCATAATTTACTTACTTTTCAAAGTTGCCATCTTGCTCAATTGCTTTAGAAAGCGTGGAAGCGATTGAAATATCCGCGAAGGGTAATCCTAACTGTATTGCGGTTGTTGCTATTTCTGGGCGAATACCTGATAATGTCGTATTCACTCCAATTAAGCTTAAACCATGAATCAATTGGAATATCTGATGGGCAACCATTGTATCAATAATAATTACACCAGATAAATCAATAAATAATCTGGATACTTTCTTCTCTTCACATTGCTTAATCGTATTTTCTAATATAGAAGCAGCACGCGCTGTATCAATATCTCCAACAAGAGGCAAGAGTGCACTTGATTTACTTAAAGAAATGACTGGTGAACTTAATTCATTAATCATATCCTGTTGTGCTATAAGCTGCCTATTGGAATAATTATGATGTTCCTCAGTATATTTCAAGATAATTTTATCGAGAACCTTTACAACAGAATGGCTCCATTCAATGACGCGTGACTGCTCGACATGATGTTTGGCCGCGTATTCTTCGATCAACTGAAAATATTGCTCCCTCGTTCGAATAAATTCACGAATAATAAAATGAATTGGTGTATCTAAATGCCCCTGATCGGTTGCAATTTTAAAAATCCATTCCTTAATGTCTTCAAGGAACTCTTCCCTATCTTTAATAAAGAGACCTGCAAGACGAAGATGAAAATCATTGTTTTGCTTTTTCATTGTCTCAATCGCATATGGATCAGTTGCTGCGTACACACCTTTTGGATCATTTTTTGTCAAATCATTATACCATTCTTCTGTTAATCTTTCTGAATTGTCGATGAAATATTGATATACACCTTGATTATAGTACAACTAATGCATCACTCCTAATAAATGTTGATTATAGTCCAACTTGGAAATGATGTACTCTAATTTAAAGTTTAATAAGAAAATAGAAATTAAGCAGTGCTTTATATATTCAAAAAACTGTTAAATGAATCATATTTCCAGAGGGATCCCATGTATACCATTTACCCTCTTTTTCGATAATTAATGCCCCTAGCTGTACAATTCTATGCTTAATTTCTTCTAGTTTTTCGTGATTAGGTATACTCAAATCAAAATAAGCTAAACCAACATGATTCTTTTCTGGAGCAGGTGCCCCCATTCCATTCCAAATATTTAAGCCGATATGATGGTGATATTGTGCTGTTGAAAGAAAGAACGCTTGTGAACCATATTTTTGAACGACATCAAAGCCTAATCCTTTTACATAAAAATCAACCGTATCTGTTAAATCCGCAACATGTAAATGAATATGACCAAGGATAGTTTGCTCGGGAAGACCTTTCCATTGGCGATTTCCTGCAGATGCAAGCACTCCTTTTGTATCCATATAGGCTGTATCCATTTTCACAAATCCATCTTCCCACTCCCACTCTGTCGCCTTTCTATCTCGATAGATTTCAATCCCATTTCCATCTGGATCTGCTAGATAGATTGCTTCACTAACATAATGATCAGAAGCTCCTTGTAATGGATAACCTGTTTCTAGCAAATGGTTCAATATAATTCCTAGCTCCTCTCTTGATGGCACCAAGATAGCAAAATGATAGAGTCCTGTTGTTCGTACCGTTTTAGGCTCGATTTCTTTTAATTCTTCTAAAAATAAAAAAGGTTCCCCTGTTCCTGCACGTAAAGATGCAGTCCTTTTATCTTGACTCGCAACTGAAAAACCAATTATTTTCGTATAGAACAAAAGAGACTTTTCTAGATTAGATACTTTTAAAGTTATTGATTTTGCATAAATAGTTGAATCGTTATGAAATGTCATTCTTTTTCCTCCATTTTTAGTTACTTTATGTAAGTAATTTTATTTTAATAAACAACAGTTGTAAAGTAATCAAGTTATGATTCATAATATTTTTACTTAAAATAATAATTATTGTATAATTATTACGAGGGGGGATGTAAGATGAACCATTCAACAATTTGTCCACGGTTTGAAAAAGCAATGAGTATTTTAAGCCAACGCTGGACTGGTTTAATTATTTATCAGCTGTTAAACGGTCCTCAACGTTTCTGTTCTATAGAATCCTCCATTGGAATAAGCGGAAGACTTTTATCGGAGAGATTAAAGGATTTAGAGCAAGCTGATATTGTGGTACGAGAGGTATACCCTGAAACGCCGGTTAGAATTGAATATTCTCTAACAGAAAAAGGGCGTTCATTAGAACCAATTATGAAAGAAATCGAAAATTGGTCTCATTCATGGCTAGAAGTATAACCATATAAAGTTTTCCTGTCGATGATAACCCGAATAATTATACGGAGATACCATATGATTGTTTGGGTTTTTATTCACTTTAAAAAGATAGTTTTTAGTTATCATCTACAAACTGATTCACTCCGTTTTCCCTGGGCTATAATTATTTTCGAAAAAATTGAAGTGGAGCGGAGATAAGGACACTCCACTCCTACAATAAGAATAGACGCTCTTAAACCTCGACGGCAAGCTCTTACGAATAGATGTCAGCAAGGCAGTAATTTAAATTTATTGATTCGTCTTTACCTTCTTATTTAGTTGTTTGTCAGCCTTATTATTAACAATCTAAAAAAAACTAATCCTCATCTTTAATGTCTAAATCCTCAGGAATTGGCTCACTTAATACTTCTTCTACAAACGTTTTATATTTTTCCACTTGCTTAAAATGCGTATTAAATTGCTCCTTGTTAATAAGATAATCCGTCCCATCATAAATGGCCCTAATCTGATTTTGTAAAATAAGGTTTTTCACTTTCATTTCTGAAATCGACAGCAATTCTGCGGTTTCTTGCACGGATAAATACATAAAAACACCTCTTTCATCTATTTGCTATTCATCTTTACACTGACTCCATTTAAACTTAACTCTGTCTTTATACTGCCTTCATCAATAAACGGTATAGTTACCATATCAGCACCATCAAAAGGAGGATGAATAAATGAATTTCGTTCTAAACAGCTTATTTTTAGTTATGATCTTTTGTTGTTTCTCTTTCATATTTTATCAGTCTTTCTTTGCTAAAACTAGAAAGGAAAATGCCCCCATTTTACCAACTATTAAATTAGAAAATGATTCTTGTAAATCAAAAAATACAGGAGCCTTCTCTAAAGATATTAAATTATCTGCTGAATAGTCACATAAATCAACCACCCTATTTCACTTATCATTTCTATTTATCTCAAAGATCCCACGAAAAGAAAAGGATCATCCTTTCTTTTAACTTAAAAGCGGATGATCTTATTTTTCAAACTTCTATCCTGTTTTTTCTTCTTCAAACATATAAAGCCACTCTTCCAAAGCAAGATTATTCATCGGTTTAGCATAATAATATCCTTGGATAATCGGCCATTTATTTATGGTAGATAAATATTCAATTTGCTCTTCTCTTTCTACCCCTTCTATCACAATGCATAAATGCAAAGAACTTGCCAAGGCAATAATAGCTTTAATAATTTCTCCATCTTTTTGCGATTCTGGAACCTCATCAATAAAGGATTTATCTATTTTCAATGTATTGACTGGAATTCTTTTTAAATAGGACAAAGATGATACCCCAGTACCAAAATCGTCAAGAGCAACAGAAAAACCTGCATTTCTATAAGCTTGCACGGATTGAATTGCTCCTTCCATATTACCGACGGCGCTTGTTTCAGTAATCTCTAACTCGATTAATGATGGACTTAGCTTATATTTCTCTACATACGCTTTTAAGTTTCTCATTAGTCGTCGAGAAGTAACATAAGGACCTGGAATATTAAATGCCACAGATAGGCTTCTATCTTGATTTTGCCATCTGGCCATTTGCTTGCAGATCTCTTCCATAATCCAGTCAGTAACTTCCCACATTTTGTCAGACGCTTCTAAAATAGGAATAAAAACTCCTGGAGAAATCTCCCCATATCTAGGATGCTTCCATCTTAATAAAGCTTCCACTCCTGCTACTTCCTTTGAGTTTAAATTTACTTTAGGCTGATACACTAAGTATAATTGTTTTTTTATGAGGGCATCTTCTATCTCACTCACAAGATGATTAGCAAATGTTCGCTTATGTTTACCTGAATCATACTTTATTATTTCATTTTCATAGCGAAGCGAATAATGAGTTAAAACTGCTACAGCATTTAAATATATTTGTTTAGCAGAAACCTTTTTCTCATTAACAGACAATGCAATAGCTGTCTCTATCTTGATCATTTGATCATCAATTATTACAGGACTAGATATTATGGCTGTTAGACGATTAAGTTCTAAAATTAATTTCTCTAGATCCTCATTTGTCCTACTTAAGAACGCAAAACGATTTCCTTCTATTCGGAACAATTCTATATTATGGCCTACTAGCTTCCTACACACTTCTTCTATATAAATAATGATTTTATCACCAAAATAGTAGCCATACTTACTATTCCATTTATTTATATTATGAATATGAAGAATTGCTATCCCACTTAAATAAGTAGCAGAGCCTATCACTTTTTCAAACTGCCTGCGATTGGGGCGCTTCGTTAATGCATCAAAATGATTTAACCGATAGTCGACATAGCGATCCAGCAAGCTAGATAAAAAAGAAAATAAAAAAAGAATAGCCATACCAATTGATATACCGAGAATGATTGATTTTATACTAAGATGATTTGCGTGGGAATGAATAAGTTCTCTTTCTGAATCCACATAATACCTGACAGCATGCATTCCAGTATAATGCATACTTGATATCGTAATTCCCATCAAAAGAGAGGTAATACATTTCACAATAAAGTTATTCATATATGGCTGTAACTTTAGAAAAATAAATAAGGAAGCAAAAGAAGCAAGCACGGCAATAACAACAGATAAAGTAAAATAGCCAAAATGATAGGCATAATTAGCCTCTATAACCATTGCTCTCATTCCAATATAGTGCATAGCACTAATACCAATCCCCATAAATATCCCCGCGAATACAATTAATCTACTAGAATTTCTAGCTTTGCTTGATAGGCTGAAAGCCAAAAAAGCAGCTAGAATAGCTGGTACTATTGAAAGTATCGTTAATGGAATATTATATTTCATATTTACTGGGAGCATAGAGGCGCTCATCCCAATAAAATGCATAGACCAAATTCCGAACCCCATGGTAATAGACGCTAATCCTAACCAAATATATCGATGAAAAAAACTATTATAAACAATCCGCTCATTCATGGAAAGCGCCGTATAAGATGCTAAACATGCGATTAAGATCGATAATAGAATAATAGGAATAGAATATTCCACTTGTAAATAAGTTACTGAATCAGCATTAGGCAATGTAAAAATAGTAATTTCCCCTCTAAAAATATTCTAATAAGCGATTTCTCTTGATTATCTCTTTTTCACTTTCGATTAACGCATGTTATTTAAAACTTTTTACCTAAGACTTTCTACTTGTATAAATTGAATATAAAGGAAAAATCCACTTTAGACAATCCTTTCATTAATGGTATTATCTCCCAAAAAATTTAAATAAATTAAATCCCGTTAAATCTTTAAAGATTTAACGGGCAAGAAACAATGCCTAATAAAGAGATTGATAAATGATAAACGTATCCTTTTCTGTCCTATTCCCGACTTTCACCTCTCCTTTCTTTTTGAATAATGCATGGTTATCCATAAAAAATCGATATTCATCTGAGGGAAAATAGAGAATAATGTTGACCTTGCGACTACTTTGTTCCAGTGAGCACACGATATTACTAATAATTTTTTGAAAGATAGGCAAGGAAAAAGGATTAAAAAAATAGAAATAATTATCTTCTGGCTGTACCAAAAAATCCTCTGCCTTTCCTAAATAAAAATGTATCTTTTCTTTCTTTTTCTTTCTGCTTTTTGCGTATTGTTCTAAATTAAGAAGCGCTTGATAATAAAAGTCTTCATTGATTTCAACTCCCTTTACAGTCGACTGAAATACATAATGAATATAAAAGTTTAAACGCCCTTTTCCACATCCAAAATCAACTACATAATCTGTCTCACGAAGCGGAAATTCGCGAAATAATTGCTCCAAATGCTCATATGGAGTTGGTTCATATCGATGATAATGATAGGACTTATGGAATCCTACTTGTATTTCTTCTGTTTCAATATGTAATAATTTATCGTAGTTCAAAGCATTCACCTTTCATCTAGTTTCTTAATAACGAAAAAATCCCAAATATACATTTTCACTCTATCTTATTTCCATCTCACGGTATTCATTAGGTGAAACACCTATGATTTTTTTAAATACTTTGCGAAAATATTTATCATCTTGGTATCCAATCATATTAGCAATATCATAAACTTTCAAATTACTGCTTTTCAATAATTCTTGAGCTTTTTTCATTCGGATGGTAACTAAATACTCTGAAATATTGACATGATACTCTTGTTTGAATTTTCTTGAAATATATTCTCTACTGATGTAAAAGTGCTCCGATATTTCTTGAAGCTTAATCTCCCGATGAAAATTTGCTTTTATGTACTTTTCAATTTCGTGAATAACATTTTGCGATCTTCGGGCATTTTGTCTTTTTACTCGTCGAAGAAACAATGCTATTTCTTTTTTCTTCCTTGCTTTATATGCTTCCAACTGAAAAATACCCTCTTTGTCCATAAATGAATAAATACGCTCCTCAATATTGGAGGGAATTCTTATCGGGAGATTGAACTCCTTAAACCATCTTGTACTTATCATTAAATATTCATGCTCCAAATGCAAAAGCTGGCTTAATGATAATGGTGGATTATTCATCATATCTTTTTGGATCTGCCCAATAAGTGATTGAAAAGCATGTAATTCTCCCGTTTGAATCGCCATTTTTATCGAGCTTGAATAACCCATTAAGCTTTTTATCTCATATTCCTTTTTCTCTGTCATTATTTTTCCTTGTTGATTCCCCAAAACATCTCGATTCATCATAATAGACTTAGCATACTGATAAGAAAGATTCAACTGGTTAACGGAAGTAACTTCTAATCCCATTGATAAAGTACAAGAGATTCCTAATAACTTTAGGATAGTAGTATGTACTTCTCTCATGATGACAACCGCTTCCTCTTTCCTTCTTAAGAGAAGAAGGACAATTTCTCCTCTTCCGGTTACATAATGAAAGGCAATTCCCTTATTATTGCTGCTAAGCTCCTCATTTATTACATTCAAGAGTGTAAAAAGAGTGAGATCTTTATCCCATTTAAATTCTTCCACGATTCCATTACTTACTTGTAAGAGTCCGATTGTATAGGCCTGTGCTTTGGTTAAAAGAAATTCCTCCAAGACATGTTTATCGAATGGATCATTATTTAACATCTGTGTTAATTGGTGATCACGATACGCTGGCTTCATTTTATTAATAAGTTGTGTTCTATTAAGCTTCCTTTTCCTTTCCTCTTCCTCTTGTTTCCACTCGTTCACTACCCTCCTTAATGTATCATTCAGCATTTCAGGGTTAATAGGCTTCAATAAATAGTCTGAGCTTCCGTAATGCATTGCCTTCCTCATGTAATGATAATCATCATAACCTGTAACTACTATCGTCTTCCCATGAGCGTAATGCTCATCCATCCATTTTAAAAGCTGAGTACCGTCGACCTTTGGCATTTTCATATCAGAAAAAATAATTTCGGGATTTGCCGCTTCTATTATTTGAATAGCATCTTCTCCATTACTTGCTTCGTAAATGTCTGTAATTTCATTTCCTGACCAATCAGCAAGAAGCTTAATTCCTTCACGAACATGCCTTTCATCATCAACGATTAGTGCCTTCATCTTCATTCACTCCTTCATGTGAAATTATTGGGATACGAATCATTACGGTAAACTCTTTCTTTTCGATACTGTCGATTACAAAGCTTGCTTGTCCCTCATAGTAAAGTTGCAAACGATCGTAAATATTATTTAATCCGATTGATTCTCTTTCTTTATCCTCCTTTCTTCGTTCCTCATAATATAATTTTTTATGAATCGTCTGTAGTCTTTCGCTGCTTACTCCTATCCCATTATCCTCGACAATAATTACTAAATCATCATCCTCTGTATAAGCACGGATTGTAATTCTTGCGCCCTCCATTTTATTACTAAAACCATGTTTAAAGCAGTTTTCAATAATTGGCTGTAGCAGCATTTTCGGAACAACAATTTCATGTGTGCTCGGTTCGATTATTAATATTATATTTAGCTCATCCTCAAACCTCTGTTTTTGAAGAGACAGATAGGATTGTGTATGTTTTAATTCTTTCGATAGCGGCACCATAGCTTCTCTCATATCCATACTGTATCGCATCATATCCGAGAGAGAAGTCAATAATGTATAAACAGGAACTGCATTCATTTTTAGAGCAAGTGTGCCTATGGACTGAAAACTATTGTATAGAAAATGGGGATTTATTTGTGATTGCAATACCTTTAATTGAGCTGACTTATTCTCAATTTGCAGTTTATATTCTTTGTCTATTAATCTATTGATTTGTAATACCATCGATTTGAAACGCCTACCAAGCATTCCGATTTCATCATTTCCTCCCGCCTCAAAGTTTGCCACAAAAATCCCCTTCTCTACCTTTTTCATATTTTCCATTAAAACTTTAATTGGAGCAGTAATCTTAAAGGAAATAATCATTGTTATGACTAATACCATAATTAAAGCCACTAAGGCAATCATCGTATTCATAAATGCCGTTGCCCTCGCACCTTGATAAAGACTAGAGTAAGGGATACTTTTTACCATATACCAATTATTATCCTGAACAGCAATATTTTCATAAAAAATAACCCCTGAAAAATCTTTACTTTCCCACTTTATGTTATTTTGTTGGGGATTTGTTTGAACTTTATAAAACCATTTATCCTTTGTTTTTTTGCCGATTACAGCTTTATTGGAAGAGTAAATTACAGTTCCATTTTCATTTATAATGGAAATACCTTCCTTATCTTTATATAGCCTATTCACAATCCCATCTATTTTTGAAAGATTTATATCAATAGACATAAATCCCAAAATATCATTAGATGGCACATTTCTAATCTTATTATGAAGGGATAGAACAGTTGATTTCTCAGAGTTAGGAATAATCGATAAGCCATTATAACTGTATATCGTATGTGGTGGTTCGATAAGCGAATAATTTGTTTCACTTTCCTCTAATCTCCGATAATATGGATGAAAATAGATATTTTTATTTTCACCTCTCCCACTTATGCGCGAGTGATAATTTGTAACAGAATCTCTCCCTTTATTAATATATAAATGCATTTGCTCTATTTCTGAACGAGAATTGTACACATATGCCAGCACTCGACGTACCTCTTCCATATTCTCCTTGTTATTCTCTCCCACTCCCTGTGTTAGTACATTCATGAAAGGAGTATAACGATATAATACGGTAGACATTAAAGCAATATCCTCTAAGTACGTACCTAACTCTTCCTTTCCCTTCTTCATTAACTCTGTATTGTATGCAACTGATTCCTTGTTAACATGATGAATGGTTTGAAAATAGGTAAGGACGATACTGCTTCCAAAAGGAAGAATAGTAGCAAGAAGCAAGAAAATCATTAATTTTTTTCGAATACCCCATTTCATTTTCGGTCGAGAAGCCTTAAATAAACTCCGTTTTTTTGATATACGCCTAAAGTGGACATTATTCTAATCTCTCTCTCCTCCTCTCCAAACCATTCCTTATAAAAATAATACATAAGGAGTGGTCAATATATTACACCTTCCTTGTCAATGTAAGCGGTTACCCAAAAGGTATAACCATTATATTATAAAAATAGGAGGTGCAGAAAGTGAATAATCCAAATAATATAGAAAAAATAGAAACTCCCCCTGTACACCAGTCAAGTGTAACGAGAAAAAAACCACTCTCTACAAAAAAGAAGAAGAACTGGAAGGAAGCAGGTTTATTTTCTCTATTTGTAGGTCCTGTTTTTATTGCATTTACAATTGTGGTGCTTGTTCCATTTTTTTCTGGCATCTATTATTCCTTTACCGATTGGAATGGCATAACTGGAGAGATTAAGTGGGTTGGATTGGATAATTTTAAGTATATCTTCACAGACGATAAACAGTTTCTCCAATCTTTTAAGCTGACTGCTGTTTACACTGTTGTAGCGATTATTTTGACAAACGCCATTGGTTTTAGCCTAGCACTGCTTGTTACTCAAAAACTAAAATCTAGCAATCTATTACGTACTGTATTTTTTATGCCTAATCTACTCGGCGGCCTCTTACTCGGCTTTATCTGGCAATTTATCTTTATTAGAGGATTCGCTTCTATTGGAGAACTTACAGGGATACCACTATTTGAGTTAGCATGGTTAGGAGATAAAAATACCGCCTTTTGGGGAATTGTAATTGTCAGCGTATGGCAAGGAGCAGGATATATTATGCTCATTTATATAGCTGCATTGCAAAACATACCAAAAGAACTAATTGAAGCAGCAAAAATGGATGGAGCAAACCGCTTTCAAGTGCTGCGAAATATTAAAGTTCCACTTGTTGCTCCTGCTGTGACAATATGCTTATTCTTAACAACTGCATCTTCCTTTAAAATATTCGACGCCAACCTTTCGTTAACAAATGGAGGTCCTTTTAAATCAACGGAAATGCTGGCTCTTAATATTTATACCGAAGCCTTTGTTAACAATCGCTACGGAATTGGGGAAGCCAAAGCACTTATCTTCTTTATTGTTGTAGCAGCCATCTCCATTTTACAGGTTACTCTTACTAAGAGAAAAGAGGTGGAATCTTGATGGAAAACAGGTATACTAGCAAAACTTTCTTAATGGAACTGCTTGGTATTATACTAGGCTTATTATTCTTGATTCCCTTTTATTATGTGATTTCTAATTCACTCAAGCCTTTTTCAGAAATACTAACAAATACCTCTTCCTTACCAAGTACGTTTGAATTTGGAAACTATCTAAATGCTTTTGAAAAGTTAAATTTCCTAAAGGTTTTTAGCAACTCTCTTCTTATAACGATAGCTAGCAATATTGTATTAGTCGTATTCTGTTCGATGGCTGCTTATATGCTGGTCCGGACGAAAAAGAAAATTAGCACGATTATTTTCATGGCCTTTGTTGCTGCCATGATTATCCCTTTCCAATCTATTATGATTCCACTTATTAAAACAGCCTCAAGTTTACACTTACTTAATAGTATTTGGGGTCTAGTATTTATGTATTTAGGCTTTGGGTCTGGGATGACTATCTTTTTATATCATGGTTTTATTAAAGGAATTCCAGTTGAACTAGAAGAAGCTGCTATTATGGATGGCTGCTCTCGTTTTGGGGTGTTCTGGAGAATTGTTTTTCCATTATTAAAACCAATTACCGTAACAATCATCATCTTAAATAGTCTTTGGATATGGAATGACTACTTATTACCATCACTTGTCTTACAAAATCCAGAACTGCGGACAATACCACTTGCTACTTTCTTCTTCTTTGGCCAATACACAAAGCAATGGGATCTCGCTCTAGCAGCACTAATGATAGGAATTGTCCCACTGTTAATCTTCTTCTTTTCGATGCAAAAGCATATTATACAAGGGATTACTAGTGGATCTATTAAATAGGGAGCTAAGAGGCTGTGTTCACAAAGCCACCTCTTCCATATAAATAAGCTATTTCTATAAACAGGAGGAAATCAAATGAAATTTAACAAAATGAAAAGGTATTCCTTATTAACTGGTATCTTATCTGCTTCTCTGCTCTTTGCAAGTGCTTGTTCAAATGAGGGTGCCTCAAGTAACACCTCTTCAAGCAAAGGAGAAAAAGTAGTGGTGGACTTGTTTAACGGAAAAGTAGAAATTGCGGATCAATTAAAAGCATTGACAGATCAATACTCAAAAGAACATCCAGATGTAACCTTTAATATTGAAACAGTCGGTGGAGGAGCAGATGGAACGGCTGCTTTAAAAGCAAAATTCGCCTCCAATACAGCTCCTGATATTTTTGGAAATGGTGGATATCAAGAGGCCTTAACTTGGCTGGATAAATTAGAGGATTTGTCAGATCAACCATGGGTAAAGGACGCATATGAAAGTGCCTTAGTTCCCATGACAGTAGATGGAAAAATTTATGGCCAGCCAGTTAACCTGGAGGGATATGGATTTGCCTATAATAAAGCATTATTTAAAAAGGCAGGTATTACGGAAATACCAACAACATTTTCTGAACTAGAAGCAGCTGCTAAAAAGTTAAAAGCTGCTGGAATTACACCTTTTTCGATTGGTTATGGTGAATGGTGGGTTTTAGCTAACCATGGACTAAATGTTCCTTTTGCTTATCAAGAAGATGCCGACGCCTTTATTAAAGGATTAAATGACGGATCGGCAAAAATCGAAGGGAATGAGCATTTTGACAAATACTTTGATTTACTGGATTTAACCATTGATTATGGTAATAAGAATCCATTAACAACAGACTATAATACCCAAGTAACTCTTTTTGCAACAGGTGAAGCTGCGATGATCCAGCAAGGAAACTGGATTCAGCCGATGATTGATAAAATTTCTCCTAACTTGGAGGTAGGCTTTATCCCAATGCCATTAAGTGATGAGAAGGAAAAATCGGATAAGCTAATGGTGGATGTGCCTACAAACTGGGTTGTTCATAAGGATGCTCCTGAAAAAGATAAAGAAGCAGCATTAGATTTCTTAAACTGGATGGTTACTTCCGATTTCGCAAAAGAATCTATTGTAAAGGACTTCAAATATGTTCCAGCATTTGAAACAATCACTGCCACAGCTGAAGATATCGGTCCCTTAGGCGCAGAGATTCAAAAATACTCACAGGAAGGCAGAACATATACATGGCAATTTACGAAATATCCTGATGGTGCTGGACAGGAGTTTGGTGCTAGTCTTCAAGCATATGTAGGAAGTCAAAAATCACGCGAGGAAACAATGAAAGCATTGGACGATACTTGGGCTAAACTAAAAAAATAGTAGATGCACAATATGAGATACTAGCTAATATTCATACATTTATCTTATCTTAACAATTTATTTAAGATTTATTGATAGTTTTGTCATATATTATTCATAATATATGGGTATGATATAGCTATAGTCATTAAATTTCTTTTTCAAGTCCCCCCTTGAAAATAGATAGTATGAAGGAGTGCCAAATAAAAGGCATTCCTCTTTTTTTCGCAAAAAAAAAGACTCTTCACACCTGAGAGTCTATATAATAAGAAGAATAGTATTAAATTAATTCAAGATTTTTATTTTGACTGTTTTCCGTCCCCAAGCCTTTGCTTTGCTAGTTGATGGCATTAACACGTCTATTTTATGTCCTTTAATTGCTCCGCCTGTGTCTCCTGCCACAGCTTCTCCATAACCTTCTACCCAAACTTTAGAACCTAATGGAATGACTGCTGGATCTACTGCAATTAATTTCATATTCTTATTCTTTTTAATATTATATCCAAGTGCCGTAAAATCAGATTTTGTATCTTGATGACTATAAGCAGTTGAGGTTACATAAATAACATCTTTACTGCTTGAAGACTTACTAGAAGGTGATTTGCTCGTAGTAGGTTTTGAGTTAGTCGATGCCCTAGCAGCTTTTTTAGCTGGACTATTTACCTTTACGACATTCTTCTTCGCTTCTTCTTGCTCTTTCTTCAATGCGGACTCTGCTGCATTTATTTGATCAAGTACTGCTTTTTTCTGGTTCTCAGCTAATTCTACTTCTTTAGAAACAGAAGCATATTTTTTCTGTACAGCCGTTACTGCCTCTTGTCTTTGAGCAACATTTTGCTGCAGTTCATTTTGAGTAGCCGCTAATTCATCATATTGTCCTGTTAATTCTTCTTCTTGCTGATCAATTGCTGCCTTTTCTTCTTCAATTTTCTGAAGATCTGCTTGCTGCTGCTCTAATATATCTTTATCACCATCAAAAATCATCGAAATAGCTGTTGCTCTACTAATAAAGTCAGCGAAGTCCTTTGAATTAAACAGCACTTCTAAAACAACATTTGTTTGGTCTGTATTCTGCAAGGAAACGAGACGATCTTTCATCACGTCTTTACGTGCCAATACTTTATCTTCTAGAACAACAATTTCTTCTTTCTTTTTCTCTATTTGTTGTTGCGTTTCTTCAATTTTCGCCTGCAGATTTGCTATTTTATCTTTATTTTGCTGCATTACTGTTTCAATAGATTTTAAATCCTCTTGAACAGCTTCCAACTCTTTTAAAGTTTTTTGCTTTTCTGCTTCTTTTTCATTAATCAATTGCTGATTTTGATCCAACTGATTTTTCGCCTTGTTCAGTGTTTCTTGACTCGTTTCTGCTTGTACCATAATCACTGATGTCAAAAAGATGACACTACTTAACGAAATGGCCATTAGTTTTTTTAAGGAACGCATCTAAAAACCCCTTTCTCTATTGTTATAACACATGAAAGAGGCTTCTAAATTACAATTCTATTAAAATAATAAGTCAATCCTTTTAAAATTAGTTTACAAGCCAGCTATTAAATATCGCATATTTTCTAGCATTCTGTAAGTCTAGAAGGGAAAATGACCCTTTGTTACCTTTGTAATAATTCTGTTAATTATTAATATTTACCCTTTTCGAAATTGAATTATATATCCTGTTTGAGCTTTATCATATCCATACACTGAATTCCATTTTCATAGATTTCCTCTTCATAGTGCTGGAGAAAAAAATCTTTCTCAATTCGATCGATTCGAAACCCGCATTTTTGATAGAGAGCAAGTTGTGAAATACTGCTATTCCCAGTCCCTACTTCTATTCTGTTATATCCTAATTTTCTCGCCTCTTCAATCGCGTGCATAACTAACCTTTTCCCTAAGCCTATTCCTTGATAGCTTTCGCCCACAGCAAGATTGATTAATTCTATTGTTTCTTCTTCCATTGGTAATAAAACATAGACACCGATAGTTTGATCCCTATCTTCCGCAATATAGCAAATGCCCTTTTTAAGATATTCTCTGATTAAATGTTCAGATGGGTCTGCTAATAATAATAAATCAAAAGGGGGAGTTTCTCCTTCTCTAAGCTTACGAATCTTCATCAATCGTTCATCCTTTCTATAGACAATGCATCATTTTTTCCGCTTCTTGCCAAGGAACCGTATATCCTGCGCCTTTCGCACAGAAAATAGATGAGGATGTATATGCTGGATCAGCATTTTTATCATAGTCTAGTCCAGCAATCACTTCTTTTTCATTATGACAAGGGTAATAACCCGCAAAGGTAAAGGAAAGCTGACCTTTTCCTTGTGTAAAAGAGGCTAAGATTGTGCTGTATTCCATAAATGTGGCAACGGGAGCCTTGCCGGTAATAATTGCTTTATTATCTATTGTTTCGGGCGTATCAAATGCTCCATGGGCCATTTGAATATCAGCCAGCACTCTGCCCATTTGTTCGATAGCTACTTTTATTTTGAAAGCATAATAAGGCTCTAATAACCGGTTCTGTACTTTTTCTAGTCCTTGGCGCAATGCTCGAAAAGTAGCTTCCCGAAAATCACCGCCGTGTGTATGTTTATTATGGGCTCTCCCTGTTAATAATGTCACTTTTATATCTGTTAAGGGGGAACCAGTCAAAATCCCATGATGATCTCGCTCAAAAAGATGCTGGCAGATGAGATGTTGATTTGCTATAGATAAGTCATCTGTATGGCATCTACTCTCAAATGTAATACCTGTATTTCTTTTTCCTGGCTCTATACGGAGATGTACCTCCGCATAATGACGTAATGGTTCAAAGTGTCCATATCCGACAGTAGCTGTTTCGATTGTTTCTTTATACAAAATTTCCGGTTGACCAAAGTGCACATTTAAAGAAAATCTTTCTAATACTAGCTCCTGAAGAACCTCTAATTGTATTTTCCCCATCACATGCAAGTGAATATCTTGCTGTTTCTCCTCCCATGTTATCTGAAGAGATGGATCCTCTGCTTCTAATATCCGAAAAAGCTTTAGTACCTCTTTTTTATTTACTCCGTCTTCAACTACCACTTTTGAACGAAGCGTTGGTACCAATTCATATACTGCTTTTTCAAGCATTGCTCCGACTCCATCTCCCACAATTGCCTCTGTAAGACCTGTTACAGCAAAAATTTCTCCGGCACCGACTTCATTTACTTGTTGAAATTGTTTTCCATTATATTTACGAATTTGCGTAATTTTCTCTACCATTCCATCTCCATATGGAAGTTCATCTCTGACATGCAGAGTACCACTTATTGCTTTTAGAAAAGTAATTCTTGTTCCACCTTGCTCGTAGCGAATTTTAAATACTCTTCCTGCAAAAGGTTGATCCTTCCTATATATTGTTTTTGTTAATTGATGAAACTGATCGAAAAATTCCTTTATCCCAATATCCTGAAGTGCTGAACCATATCCACAAGGAAAGAGCCGCGACGAAATAATCATTTCTTGGATTTTTTCCATCCACAATATCGGTTGATAGCCATTATCCATATAGTAATCCAAGAGCTCTTCATCCCGCTCTGCAATAAATTCTATTTGCTCTTCCGACATACTGCTATTATCTAAAGAGGAAATATCATATACATCTGTCGTAAATTGGGAACGAATTTCTTCCAGAACACGCGCTGCATCCGCTCCTGTCCGATCTGTTTTATTAATAAAGAAAAATGTAGGAATCTGATGCTTCCTTAATAGATTCCACACCGTTTCGGTATGCCCTTCAATCCCTTCTACCGCACTAATAATCACAATAGCAAAGTCCATTACTTGAATCGCTCTTTCCATTTCTGGAGAAAAATCAATATGTCCAGGAGTATCAATTAAATAATAAGTAGAATCTCCATGTTCAATGATTCCTTGGTCTGCAAAAACCGTAATCCCTCGTTGCTTTTCAATTATATGACTATCTAAAAAGGAATTTTTATGATCTACACGGCCTCGTTTAGTTATACTATTTGTATGATATAGAAGCTGCTCTGAAAAAGTAGTTTTTCCCGCATCAACATGTGCTAATATTCCAATTGTCTTGTTCATTTTGAAAGCGACTCCTGCTTTTTTAGTTTATACCTTTCATTATAGCTGAAATGGCCATAAGGATGGTATAACTACCAGAAAAATCAATTGTAGATCAGCCTCTTTTACTTCTCCAAACAAAGAATGTATCTACTATACAAGCCAGTAAAATTCCTGCTGAATAGCGTATTAAATCCATTAATAGGAAGCCCTTTCCTAGAATTAACGCTCCAATTGTTGTATCTCGAAGCTGATTAAGCCAATCCGCTTGATATAATTGACTGCCTTCGATTCCAAAACTGAATAGTATGCTCAGTATTCCTGCTACAAGGAGGCTTTTTCTGATAAATAGAAACCGACATCCAAAGTAAACCATCATCGCCCAAATCATATCTCCTGCATGAACGGTTATAAAATCAGGAAGATGATTACTAAATGTTCTAGAAGATAGTCCTAATAACATCATAAGTATGGCAGAAACAAAATAGAATAATTTGTACATTTTTTGTCACTCACAATTATATTTTAAAGCTTGATAATCTCTACCCTTCCTTTCCTATCTGTCCCTAAAATAAGAGACCCGATAAACTAATATGGTCTCTTCATTTGAACTATTCAGCTAATTTTCTATTTGTTGTGCCACTTATCCTAAAAATAAATCTAAAATATTGGAACCTTTCGATGCTTGTTTATTATAAAACTCTGAGTACCCACATTTCTTGCAAAAGACAACCGTAAATGTATTATGCTGGATATCCATTAACTTAGATAAACCCGTTCCTGTCATGGCCACATCTTTTGTCCCTATATCTGTTCCACCGCATTTTACACAGCCTTTGCTTTCCATGTTATTACGCTCCTTTTTTGTTATATCTTTGCTTCTGTTTTAACATCTCCTTTATTATTACGAAGTAAAACGATATTTAGTTTCATTTCTAGCGATACAAATAGTATTGAATTATTTTTAAGAGCTTATCTAAATTTTCTTCCGAGACATTTTCACTTAATCGTGCCGCTGCCACAATTGGAATCCATTGAAGGATGTCTTCTTTCGTTAAGCCTGTCTTGCTGCAATATATATGCAAGTATAAATCTGCTAGATCCTGATGATTTTCCGCATAGAGAAGATAAGTTCTGCATACATCTGCCCGAGAATCTCCTGCTCCTGCATCCACCCAATCGATTATCCAAACACTGCCCTCAGCTTTTACAAGATTGAATAAATGCAAATCCCCATGACAAAGCCTTGTTTCCTGCGGCATTGTTTTCAGTTTGTTTAAAAGAAGGGATTTACTTTCTTCGTCTAGAATCTGAGAGTCCACTATTTGTCTTCCCCATTTGTAAGATATCGGCTCAAGTGCTATTCCATCATGCTGGTGAATCTGTTGTTGGATATCAATAGACAAGCTCATATAATATTCAGCTTTCTTTTCGTTTTTAAAGAGAAGCTCCCCCAATGTATTTCCTTTTATATATTCCATTATCAAAACTTGTTTGTTCTCTACCATTGTCACATCTAATACTTTTGGAACAGGTAACCCACAAGCGTGAGCAAACCTTTGTTTCCTTGCTTCCATTTCCGCTTCGGCAGGTGGAAGATAATCTTTATACACTTTCATAATCGTTTTATCATTTACATAAATAGTTGCCGTATTTCCGGTCGCAATGGCTTTCCCAAACTTCAACTTACCCACTCCTTTTTAAGATTCTTCCTCTCGCAAAGATATTATTTTGTTGTCATTTCAAGAGGCTTTTCACACAAAAAACGAACGTTATTTTATTACAAAGTAGGAGTATTAGGAAATAACAGATATTTATCTTAATCCCCAGTGATTTCGGTTCCATAGATAGGAGCTTCCTTTTGAAAAAAACACCTAAAATATTCCATGCATTTGAGCTAGTTCAAACTTCCGGATGAAATTCATACTAATTTATAAAATATTTGCTTCCTATAAAATCGCAAGAAATTATTAATAAAATTCACTAAATTTGTTGCAGAATAATACGCTTAGAAAAAATAAGGAAAATAAATAGCTACTGTTAAAATAAGGGATAGAATAATGAAAATAATCTGTCCTAGAATCACAGAATTCACTTTTAAGGTGAATATCTTAACACTTCCTGTTTCCATTCCCGTCCATCCTTTATTGCCTGCGTTTAATAGATTATTTGTTTGATTTATATTTAGACCAAATAACCAGTACACACCAAAGATAAGTACACTCCCTACTAACACTAAATCTGAAAACCTCCATCCTATTAACTTGGACACAACATAAATAAGTGTTGCCTCTATTAATATGGTTATGATGATAACTATTAGCTTTTTCATATGATTGCCCCCCTATTTTTATCCATTCAACTCTCTTAAAGACTTGAACTATCATAAATAGCTGAAAAATATATGTATACTATTCAAAATTATCACACTAAATATTAATTTTCAAATATTTTGAAAATGAATCTATTTCTACATAATGTAAACCCACTATCGTGCTAGAAATACAAAAAACTTGGCTGGCAAAAATTCGGTTATTACCAATTCATGCCAGCCAAGTTACTATCTCAATTTGTATTTTATAAGTTATTTTAGCTTACTACCCCTGTCTCATCAGCATTCTTCGCTTCAAAATCATTGAGCATTGCACGCACATCATCAGACGATTGTGTACTCATTAATTGATTTCTCAATTCACTTGCCCCTCTAAATCCTTTCACATAAATCTTAAAAAAACGGTGAAGGGCTTTAAAAGATCGGGTTTCTAATTCCTGTGAATATTTGTCATGAAGATCAAGATGTAATCGTAATAGATCAAGCAGTTCTTTACTGCTATGCTCTTTCGGTTCTTTTTCAAAGGCAAATGGATTTTTAAAAATACCGCGCCCTATCATAACACCATCCACTCCATATTTCTCAGCCAGCTCCAAGCCATTTTGACGATCAGGAATATCACCGTTAATCGTTAAAAGTGTATTTGGTGCCACACGGTCACGAAGTTTTTTGATTTCCGGAATCAATTCCCAATGTGCATCCACTTGACTCATTTCTTTTCTTGTACGCAGATGTATCGAAAGATTCGCGATATCTTGTTCCAAGATATGTGTTAACCAGTCTTGCCATTCCTCTATCTCCGTATAACCAAGTCTTGTCTTAACACTGACAGGCAGTCCACCTGCTTTTGCTGCTTGTACAATTTCCGCAGCAACCTCTGGACGGAGGATAAGTCCGCTTCCCTTCCCTTTTGCTGCGACATTAGGAACTGGACAGCCCATATTGATATCGATTCCCTTAAAACCTAGCTTTGCCATGCCTATACTCATTTGTCGAAAATATTCAGGCTTGTCTCCCCAAATATGTGCAACCATTGGCTGTTCATCTTCTGTAAAAGTCAAACGTCCACGTACACTCTGTGTTCCCTCGGGATGACAATAACTCTCCGTGTTAGTGAACTCCGTAAAAAACACATCCGGTCTAGCCGCCTCACTGACTACATGACGAAAAACAACATCCGTCACATCTTCCATCGGTGCTAATACAAAAAATGGCCGTGGTAATTCCCGCCAAAAATTATCTATCATATAAAACTCAGTTCCTTTCATATAGATCCAATATTAAACTTCTCGTCTCACAATTAAAACGAAAAATATCCCTGCCTACTTGACCCTTTTCGTCTCAACAAGTTATATCATCGATTACTTAAATCGAAAATTTATCATTTATTAGTAAAACCTTTTAAAATTATACCGTCTTCTATATTAAAAGGCTTTAATTCCTCTGTCAAATCAGTATATCTCTTGCCTGTTATAAGTCCCCCTCAGTATTGGAAAAAACTAAAGATCTCTTCTTATCTGATTAGCATTTCCCTTTAAACTAATGATATAGACAAAATCATTTTTCTTGTAAAGGTCTAGAATTTCCATCTTTTTCATATTTAGAATAAGAAGTGTTTTTCCAATGTAGCAGTTTTACACCAATTTCCAGGAAATTCTTTTGTGCTTCTCTTAAGGATTCTTGATTGGCGCCTCCGGCTAAATCTGGTTCATCTGCTTGTAAACTATCATCCTCCCATTTACAAACAACATATATTTCCCAATCATTACGTTCACTTAACGTTTTTATATCCACAACAAGGACAAGCAACTATTTCTGTATACAAAATCCCACCAACTTTTCATTTTGTTTGTCTTTCAATATATCCATTTCTTACACCCACTAAAATCTGTGGACGCTGACTCTGTGGATAAATTTTAATTCTTGATGATCAAAACATTTTCTTCTATTCGCTTTCTTTGTATAATAAAATATATCAATATGCCTCTGTAGCTATAGAAGGGAAGAGCGCCGGAAAACATTGTTGGTACCGGGTCGCAAGGCAAGGGTTTCAGAAGCACCGAAAAGCAAAAAAGCTGAGGCAGGTGAAATTCCTAGCCGGTGAAAGTCCGTAGGGAAGCGTGTTCCCCCTAGCCTATGCTTACGAAAGGAGTGCGGGTTCGAATCCCGTCAGAGGCATCCTATTTTCCTCTTTCTTACCACCAACCGTATCACTAGTTAATAATCCAAAGGATGATGGTATCTGTGTTTAAATCTGAATTTGCTAGCTTGATTACCAATCTAGTATGTTATATAATCCCTCTTATTTTCCTTTTCCACTCCTCAACTCTTGGTACTTGATTTAAGGTGGTCGCCATGCTCGCATTTTCCCTCAGAGCAGCGTATGACATCGCAAAGTACCGTAGAAATAAATCTCATGATTCTTAACAGCTTTCTTGATGAAAAATCTACTAAAATATACCTATTATCACAATTAATCAAGGAATAAATACCTGATTGTCAGCCACTTCTTTTTCCCTGTTTTTAACAATTTTCCCATTATCCATTTACTTTAAGACGACTTAATTTTAAACTAAAAAAAAAGTCTGATTGAGGTGGTTTCCTTGAAATTTAAATCAATAATCTGTTTCCTTAGACGAAATCATAAGTTTAGCTATTATTCAAATAGCTGTATTAGATGCGGGAAAAAAAAATCTCAATAGGATTCTGCTTCCTCACTCTCCCAACTGATGGTAGGAGAGTGATAATCTAATCCAAAATGATAATCTGGCGCTCTTTCATAAATCCCAGCCTAATTCTTCTCCATATACATACAATCACCCAATATGCAGCTATTCTCGAATATCCATATCTCTTAACTCAGATTGGTATTAACCAAAACTCCCACGCGAAATATTGCTTCCACTCCACACTGCGCCCTCCAAAGAATCGCATATGTGCAAATTTCCGATGAATTATTCTTTGAAACCTTGCAATTTCTCAAAATATCCAATTGAATCGAAATGCAAAGAAAATTCTTTAAATAAAACCCTTTCATATATAGTAATGCAGATGCCCTCTATGTTTTATTGGAAGGTATCTGCATTTACTTATACACTTCAAGTTACTCACTTATATTATGGTTGATCAGAATAATTGAATAAAATAAAGGAAAGTATAACTCTTTAGCTAATAATTAAATGACGAGTAATTTTAGGAGGTTTAAAATGGGTAAATTCACACCACATGTAGCAACCTTGGAAATTCCTGTTTCGAATTTAAAAAAATCACTAGATTGGTATTTAGCTATCTTTGACTTAAAAGTTCATCATCAGGATAGTGTTACTGCTATGCTCACATTTGAATCTAAAGGTGTACCAACAATCTACTTGGTCGAAACTGAGGAGTTAAACAAGCTATCATTCAAAAATTCAGTTACAAAAACATACATAGCATAATAGACTTCTTCGCTCCTTCATTAGCCGAGTTTCATAGTTGGCTTAAAGAGAAAAATGTAGTTGTTGGTACACTGAATATTGATCCTAACCATGGCTTTGGAGGTTTTAGTTTTAAAGATACTGACGGAAATTTACTTGGTGTAACAAATGTGTTGCATTCTAAGCAATAAATAACTACACACAGATTTTCGTGCCATGCAATCCAACTTTATAAGAAAAGCTGGATTGCAAATCCCACTATTTTAACTTCTAATTGTTATATCTCCCCTACTACTTCTTCTGATGTCTGAATCCCAAATACATAATCGAAAAAATATTTAATTCCCCAGCAATTATTGAAAGTCATATTCAGAGAAACACTTGAATCATAGATTTAGAAGATTCTTTTGTATTATTCAGTTCAATTTTATTATTCTGTTAGATGAAAGTAATTTTTCGTGGAAACCTTATACCATCTTATTGTTTCATAATGATCTATCACAAATTAATCAAGTTTTTTTCAAGTTGTAGAAAATACTAAAAATGGATGGGCAATAGAGCGGAAAGAAACCTGGGGAATTAAGTGAAAATGGATGAAAGCATTGCAAGACAAAATAAAAATAGTCCTTCGTTCAACTACGAGGACCCTAGAATTTAATGAAGTAATAAAGTTTCTAATGTTTGCCAAAATTTATTCTTATAACCTTAGACATACCGACGCAACTAGTAAGAAATGGGAAGAATCCAAGGAGTACTTATTAGGAAATGCAGCATCTCACTCAATCCAAAAACTAGAGTTGAACCTCTTAGGAATTTCATAAAAAAGGTTTTACAAGGTATGTCGTCATTTTGTACATACCTTGCTTAAAAAGCCTGTTATACCAACGTTAACCTCGCCACTGCCTCCACATGCATCGTTTGAGGAAACATATCCACAGGCTGTACTTCTTCTGTCTTATAGCCACCATCCTCTAATATGCGAAGATCACGAGCTAAAGTCGCTGGATTACAGGACACATAGACCACTTTCTTTGGCTTCATATCAAGAATTGTTTGCAGTAATGCTTCATCACAGCCTTTTCTAGGTGGATCTACTACTAAAACATCCGCTTCATTGCCTTCTTTATACCAGTTGGGGATAACTACTTCTGCTTCTCCCACTGCAAAATCGACATTGTGGATATCATTTAAAACAGCGTTATTTCTTGCATCTTCAATTGCTTGTGGGACAATTTCGACTCCAAATACTTTACGTGCCTTTTTTGCCAAAAATAAAGAAATCGTGCCAATTCCACAATAGGCATCAATTACTTTCTCTTCTCCACTTAAATCAGCATAGTCCAAAGCTTTCTCATAAAGCACCTTTGTTTGTTCCGGGTTTACTTGATAAAAAGAACGAGCTGAAATAGCAAACCTTATATCGCCAATATAATCCGTAATCGTCTCCTCTCCCCAAAGTACACGAGTAGCATCTCCCATTATCACATTTGTTTTTTTGTTATTCACATTGTGGATAATCGATTTAATATTTGGCACTTTTTGAACAATTTCATCAACAATTGCTTTGCGATTGGGGATATCCTGTGTACGGGTAATTAAGACAATCATGATTTCCTTCGTAACCAGCCCTCTTCTTACCATAATATGGCGTAAATCTCCCTTATGACGTGCTTCGTCATATGCGCGGACTCCATATCTTGAACAAATATCTTTTACTGTATTTACGACATAATCATTTTCTTCTTGTTGAATGAGGCATTGTTCCATGTTAATAATTTGATGAGAGCGTTGTTGATAAAATCCTCCAATGAGACCACCTTCTTGTTCTCCAATTGGCACTTGGGATTTATTACGATAACGCCAAGGGTTTTCCATCCCCAATGTTGGATGTACAATCGTTTTGATTTTTCCAATTCGTTCTAACACATCCTTCACATGTTTATGCTTTGTTTTCAATTGTCCTTCATAGCTTAAATGCTGTAATTGACAACCGCCGCATTCCTTGTAAATAAGGCATGGGGCTTCCACACGATAGGGACTTCTTTCTTTAATCTCTAGGAGGCGGCCAAAACCGTAATTCTTATTTGTTTTAATTACTTTTACAGTTGCTTTTTCACCTGGAAGTCCATTGGGGATAAAGAGGGGATAACCATCTATCTTTGCCACACCTGAACCTTCATGGGTTAAATCTTCAAAAACTATATCTATTATATCGTTCTTTTGAACGGGTAATGTTTTACTCATTATCGTCTTCCTTTACGTCGAGATTTCCGAAAAAAACAAGCGTGGTAATTGTATCATATTATGAGGAAAGCGTCATTGGTCTATGCATAATCTTTAATTATTATCCAAAACAAAAAGTGAGAGGATTCTTCCTCTCACTCCTTGTTATTGTCTGTTTGTAACTTCTCTTTATAATCCTTGATATCTGGTCGGTCTTCATCACGAATCGCTTCAAGCGGCACAAATAACTCAAAGTGACGATATAAATTAATAAATTCAGCTGGCAGTAATCCGCCAAATTCTCCATCAAGATTTACTTGTACTTTCTCATCTGAGCTGACCTTTATATGGTTCGCATTCGTATAAATGACATTAGGATCATTTATATGTTCACCTCGTAAAGCAAGGGACGCAATTCGAATAAATTCTGCAAGGTTTGCCTTTTTTAAGATCAATAGAGAGAATAACCCATCATTAATGGATGCGCCAGGGGCTAACTTTTCAAAACCGCCAACAGAATTAGTCAGGCCTACAAGAAACAACATCGCTTCTCCATCAAATAACTTGCCGTCATACTCGATTCTGACATGCGAAGCTTTAATGAAAGGCAGCATTTCGATTCCTTTTAAATAGTATGCTAACTGTCCAAGCATGGTTTTCAATTTACTAGGAACTTCATAAGAAATTTCTGTTAAATGCCCGCCGCCGCTAATATTAATGAAGTATTTGTCATTCATTCTTCCAATATCAATCGGAATGGTATCGCCTTTTGCGATAACATCTACTGCACCTATGACATCTCTGGGAATATGCAATGCTCTTGCGAAGTCATTTGTCGTTCCTACTGGAATAATTCCAAGCTTTGGACGATATTCCTGTTCTGCCATTCCGTTAACAACTTCATTAATCGTTCCATCACCGCCTGCAGCAATGACGAGATCAAATCGTCTTTCTACGGCTACTCTCGCTGCATATGTTGCGTCCTCTGGTCCAGTCGTTGCATGGCAGGAAGTTTCATACCCTGCCTCTTCTAATCTTTTTAGCACCTCTGGTAAATGTCTTTTAAAAGCTTCCCGACCTGAAGTAGGATTATATATTATTCTTGCCCTTTTCATGTTCATCATCCTATAATCAAGATTCATTTTTTTCCATAACCAATAACATCATCATATACGATACTACTTGCTTAGGCAATGTTTAACTCTAGTTATTACCATGATATGTAACTTTTTCATGCTAAGTGTCCATGTTTCAAGCATCTTCCCACATTATAACCCAATCTATTAGTTCATCATACTTTTCTCATTCTTATTCCTGTTTTTTTCTATTAATCAAACGTTTGATTAACTTTTTTTCGCCCTTCCTTGCAGCTATTCATCCTTTCTAGAGGAATTCTGACAAAATAGAAAGACAGAAAATCGCTAGACAATGCCTTATTCAAAAAGAAAGATCTTCCTCAAATTAATCATCTGATTCCAATCTTTCCTCCTTATATTAATGATTTGTTATATCTAACGTACCACTATCAAAAATGTGAATGGATGAGCCCCCCTTCCCTTTTTGCAAAAATGCAGTAGTTATTTCTTCTACATGCTTCTCTTCTTTATTTGGAAATTCCCAATCCTCCTGTTCCCGATTGTTAATGAGTGTATCATCTACGGAGACTTTCACATTTTTTGTTTCATCTAATATTAAATCAATTTGCGGAACATTATTAATTGTCCAATTGTTTTTTAAATCACGCGGATTTACTGTAATGTCATTTTGCAAATCAACAATATCTAACTTTTTGCTCGTTGGAACAAGAATAGTAGTATTCATAGAAGCATAGTCCTTGTAAAATTCAGAAACACGATATGGCAATTGCTTTAAACGGATAAATAACGTATCACCCTTTTGCGATACAAGCAGATAATCTTCCGGCTTTAAAACATCCTTCTTCTTCGATTGAACAGCTCGATAGGTTCCAAATAGAGAAAGGACATCATCGTTTGTTCCTTCAATCGTAATTGGATTTTGCTGATTGTCAGATTCAATGACAATTCTTTTAATATCATCCTTCATTGCATAATTAAATTCAGGTAAATCACTTGTTACTTCCTCTCTTTTTAACCCTTGTTCCACTATATCCATAATCCCTGATGATTGGAGAAATACCATCGCAATCCCAGCTGACCCAATTATTCCAACTATAATTATACTGAAAAGATCAAAGCTTAAATATGGTTTCTCTTGTTTAGAGGAAAACAAGTACAATAAAATTTCTATTCCAAGAATAACTAAAATAATTGGCCACCAAACTTTTAAAACAGTCACTATTTTCCAATCAAAAAACTGCGTAAATAATAGAAATACACCAAGAAATACTAATGATAAGCCCATCGAAAAAGTGCCCACTCGCCATGTTCGCATTCTCTTCTCTCCTTATGTAAGGCCTTAGCTATTTGAAACAGCTTCAAAAAAACCGAGGCCGTAATCTCTCTTTCCATAAACCACTTAGACTTTTTTCTTCTTCGTTCCTTTTAATAGATGAATACCACCGATAATAAGAACTAGACATACGATTCCTGTCTGGAAATATTGATAAAAGAAAAAGCGTAAATCCACATTGATTACATTTTGGATAATAGGTGAAAAGATCGGTAAAATAATATTAATCATTAAATAATATAAACCAATTACTAATAGACCAATTCCAAACCATTTTTGGTAGTTAATCAAATAAGCAATTACAGGGGTATCCTCTAACTCCTCTTCTCCAACTCTCGATGCCTTTTGTAATCCATCAAAAAAGCTGTAGAACCAAATAATCGGAATAACGAATAAAAATAGTCCTAACCTTAATTCATTAAGAATAAAAATAGAGAACAAGAATGCAGCCATTAGCTGAATCCCTCTTTGCTGTAATCCTAAATATAAATGCCCTGCTCCAGGAAACACAGATAAGAAGGTCGCAATAAATTTGCTTTTCTTTCCCTCTTCTCTGTTCTTTTCAAAGTCTTGAAAAATTGTAATATCTTCTAATGCTTCGCCCTTTAGTTTTTTATTAAACTGCTGAGAAACGTCGTAAAACCCATAAACCCAGATAACTGGCAAAATCGCTAAAAACAGAAGGAACTCGTTTGTATAGGTCAGAAACGCGATAAATATAATCATAATTCCTAAGCCTAAAAATGTCGTTAAAAGGGTTATTCCTCGGTAAACTAATCCTAGCTGGATATGCCCCAATCCAGGGACAAACGATAAAACAATCGTATAAAACCGCTCAGACTCCGTTGTTTTTGCTAATATAGGCGCAGTCTCCCCAGTTTCAGAATCCGCAGCAAAACTGACTCGTTTCTTTAAATAGCTGCTGGTCGTAATTAATGTGTCGATAAAACTAATGCAGTAGATAATAAAACCAATAAAAACTACTATAAATGTTAACTCATTGAAGTATCCTGAACTAAATATCACAATAGACATAAACGCTAGTCCAAATACTGCTAGCCCGTAAAAAAAGCCTCGCAGTTTTTTTCCAATATAGAACAGGCCGCCACCTGGAAAAAATGCTAAGATTGTCGCAACAATCGGGTTTTTCATTTTTTAACTTCCTCCTTCTTACTACCATCAAATGAATCCATCCAGGCAAATGTCTTATCCACTAAGCCACCTGATTTCGGCTCATTTTTTAAAGATACTTCCGTTTTTTGAATTGTTTCTGTATGTTTTACAATGGACTGAAAAAATCCTGCCGACATGAGAATCAAAGTAAGACTCGCGGCAATTGCATAATGGAATATGGATGACTGATAAAAAGGCCGTTTCTTTTCTTCTATTGTTTTTATCTCCATATTTTCATAGGATATTTTTTGCATAATATCATTCATAAAAGCTGCTTCATCTGAAATTGAAGGAAGGGTCTCCTCTTGCTTGTCTACTGCATCTATATATAATTCTAAGCATTGATCGCATGTATACAAATGATCTTCAAGCAGTGATCTTTCCTTCTCACTTAGTTCATCTTTTACATACTTCATCCAATAATCTTTAGAATAATGTGCGGTCATAAAAATTCTTCCTCCTTCCAATGCGTTTTGATCCAGAGTCTTGCGCGATACAACTTCGTTTCAATTGTTTTCACTTGAACATTTTGTTCTGCTGCCATTTCTTGATAACTTTTTTCTTGAATGTAAAAACCATAAATGACGTCCCTGTAATTAGCGGGGACTTCCTCCAGTCTTTTCTGCACAAGTCTTTGTCGTTCCCGCCTCAACACTTCTAATTCTACATCATCGGTCTGAGAGCCTCCTATATGGGATTCCAGTTCTTCTGCCATCTCTTCTTTTCTTCTTTGTTTTTTTCTTCTCATATCAATAGCATGATTGATAGCAATTCTTGTTATCCATGTTTTAAATCCTTGATTCTCATATTTGGGGAGAGAGGTATAGATTTTAATAAACACTTCTTGTGTAGCATCTTCCGCTTCTTTTTGGTCCTTTAAAACGCTGTATATCGAACGAAACAAGTAATCTCGATGCTTTTCCACTAACAAACGAAATGCGTGATCATTTCCTGCTTTTATCTTTTCAATTAATACTTGATCACTAATGGCCTCTCCCCCCTTTCCTGCCATTCTATATAATAGACGGTACTGGATTGTCATACCCCTACAGTTTTTTATTTTTTTCATAATTATGGACTCTCTTTTGTAATAGTATCATTATTACATGAAACTTTTTAGCCTTACTTTCGTATTTCATCTATAGCAAATTATCAAAAGGAGAATGTGCATGCATTATTTATTTGCATTACTAGCTTTAACACTGAATCCATTTATATGGAAAAGTCATTTTAATAAAAAAAGATTTCTTGTCTTTCAAATTACTCGCTTGTTCGCTGGGATTCTTATCATATTTTGTCTTGATTATTTTCAACTAATTGATCATTCTTTACAGGCTCTCTTTAAATTCGGCTCTATTTTCCTTGCCTTTTTCTTACTCTTAGACTTACTATTTGGAAAGGTAAAGGGATACAGAATAACTGGAATTTTATTCTTGTATTTTGTTTTATTCAGCCTGTATGTCCAATTTATTTATCCTTTAACGATTACTGGAGATAAATATCAGTTTGTTCAGGAAAAAACAACCGTTATTGATAAAGAAGCTGTTTCCACAAATGAAAAGCATATTGTCGTTGTTCCTGAAAGCTACGCACGCTATCGAAGTGAGAAAAAACTTGGAGAGGTTTCTCATCCTTCCTATTACGATTTAGGAACCTCTACCTTGCAAAAAATTGATGATCATCTGTATTGGGTAACACCGATTGAATATACCGGCTTCTTCAAATGGATCAAAGGGGAGGATGTACCTGGTTTTATTAAAATGAGCGCAGAGGATGAAAATGAGGATGCCATTTTGGTTAAATCATCCATGAAATATGTGCCCTCTGCATTCTTCCAAAAAGACTTAAAAAGATTAGTAAGAAGTAAGCATAAAGATACAATTTTACTTGAAGCCAGCTTTGAGCCAGACGATAATGATAAACCATATTATGTCGTGCCGTATGGTCAGTACAATAAATTCCGTGAGATAGTAGATATTAAAGGAATATATATTATTGACCCTGCCACTGGGGAAATAAAGGATTATGGAATGGACAATATACCTGATTTTATTGATCATGTCATTCCTACAAGTGTGGCGGAAGATTGGAATGAATGGTATGGTAAATATATTCATGGCTTCTGGAATACACTATTCGCAAAAGAAGATATGAAACTACCAACTGCTTGGGAAGATATGAATGAAGTAAATGGTGTTTTTAATGAAGACTTACAATTGCATTGGTTTACCGACTTCACACGTCCAAAATCAGATAGTGGAAGCATGGTCGGCTATTCGATGCTTAATGCTCGTACTGGTGCTCTTACCTTCTACACAGAGGCAAATGGATCTTTAAATGGAAAATCCGCCATAAATGTTGCAGAGAAAACCTTCCGTGCTCAAAAATATGAGGCTGGCACTCCGCTGCTCTATACGATTTATGGTCAGTTCACATGGGTTGTTCCGCTCATGGACAGCAATCATGTACTAAGAGAAATTATGTTAATCAACGCCAAGGATGAAAAAGTTTATAGTTATCATACAGAAAAAACAAAGCTGTTTAATGATTATAAATATGCGCTTGTCACCTTATTAAAGAATGATAAAACAGTTCCTAACAATATCGCGGACAAAAAAACAATCACTGGCACTGTCGACTATGTATATAAGGCAGAAGTAGAAAATAGCACGATTGTTAAATTTATGTTAGAAGGAAATAAAACCATTTTCCAAGTTTCATCAAATGATTTCCCATATAGTATTTTCCTAGAAAAGGGTATGCAGCTAACCGTAGATTATGTGGATACAGAAGAAATGATTGTTACGGTTGAAAAATTAAAAATTAGCAATCAAGAATTAAATTAATTAAAAGTTTTTCCGATGCAAGAACCTAAAAAGACTGGAACTTAACAAAAAAATAGTATCTATTGTTTATAATATAGGGAGAAGGGAACAAACTTCTCCCTCTTTCTGCATAGAATAAAAGAGGAGAACAAAGATAGTGTTTTAAACTAGTAAACTTCATTTATAGGAAAGGAGTAATGTATTTGCTTATTCTACTACTAGCTTCCTACTTAATTGGTTCTTTTCCGACCGCCTTAATTATCGGTAAAGTTTTTTATGGCATTGATATTCGGAAACATGGAAGCAATAATCCAGGAGCGACTAATTCTATTCGCGTATTAGGCAAAAAAGCCGGAATTGCTGTTCTTCTGCTCGATGTTGGAAAAGGAGCACTCGCTGCAAGTCTGCCCTACTTATTAATGGTAGATGTTAATCCCTTGTATACTGGATTAATAGCTGTTATTGGTCATTGTTTTCCAATCTTTGCAGGTTTTCGCGGCGGAAAGGCGATCGCTACAACTGCCGGCACCTTACTCATTGCTAATCCTGCTCTATTTTTGATTTCCTATTTTGCTTTCTTTGCTGTTATATTTATTACAAAATATGTGTTTCTTGGTAGTATTTCTGTTGGAATAACCATTTTCTTATATGCACTATTTTCACCCGATATCCAGCATGACTGGCTCTTTTTCTTGTATTTATTACTATTAATCTTTTTACATCGCTCTAATATTATAAATTTTATTCATCACAAAGAACCTAAAGTAAATGATAAAAACATAAAAAAGGATCGAATTAACCCGAAGAAGATTGTCTAATCCCCTTCTTTGGACAAGCTTTTTAAAAAAATTGTTGATTATGAACTTTTCCTAGGAAATACTGTCGAATGATTGGCAATCAAATAAGGGAGTTGCTCTTTGGAGAGCAGCTCCTTTATTTTGTAGTTTTTTGGTGGTGGGGAGTGCTTGCTGGGATGATGTGGTTTGGCTGATTCTCCTTCTGCTTTGGCTGATTTCCCACTCACTTTGGCTGATTTCCTCCTCGCTTTGGCTGATTCCCCACTCACTTTGGCTGATTCCCCACGTTTGGCTGATTCCCCACTCACTTTGGCTGATTCTCCACTCGCTTTGGCTGATTTCCTCTTCGCTTTGGCTGATTTCCTCCACACTCAGCTGCCATTTAACATCAGCTATTATAGAAATCTACTTAATCCCACCTTTATAATGCGATTTTTGTCATACTATCCTCCTTTCTCCATAAAAAAAGCTGCCAACAAAGAACATTTGCTGACAGCTAGAAAGATAAATCTAATTATTATCTTTTATTCATTTCCTGAACTAATAACTTGTTGACCATTTGTGGATTTGCTTGCCCTTTTGTTGCTTTCATTAATTGCCCAACAAGGAAACCTATTGCTTTTTGTTTTCCGTTTTTAAAGTCTTCAATGGATTGAGGGTTATTATCTAACACTTCACCAATAATTTTCAGCAATGCACCTTCGTCGGAGATTTGCACTAGCCCCTTCTCTTTCACAATGGCCTCTGCATCGCCGCCGTTTTCAATCAGCTCTTTAAAAACTTGTTTCGCAATCTTACTGGAGATTGTCCCATTTCCAATCAGCTTAATCATGCCGGCAAGGTTTTCTGGAGTAAGCTTTACTTCAGCCAGCTCCTTTTGTTCGGCATTTAAATAAGCAGAGACATCGCCCATTACCCAGTTAGAAGCTAACTTTGGCTCGGCTCCATTTGCCACAGTACCTTCAAAGAAGTCAGCCATTTCCTTCGTAACAGTTAATACTTTTGCATCGTACTCAGGTAAGCCCCATTCTTCCATATAGCGCTTCTGTCTTGCATCTGGCAACTCTGGAATTTCCGCACGGATTCTTGCCTTCCAGTCTTCATCAATATATAAACCTGGTAAATCCGGCTCAGGGAAGTAGCGATAATCATCGGAACCTTCTTTTACACGCATTAACAATGTCGTACTTGTTGCTTCATCAAAGCGGCGTGTTTCCTGATTAATAACACCACCGGAAGAAACAACTTCTCTTTGACGTTGCTCTTCGTATTCTAATCCTTTGCGGACAAAGTTAAAGGAGTTTAAGTTTTTCAGCTCTGTCTTTGTTCCAAATTCCGCTTGTCCTACTGGACGAATGGAAATGTTGGCATCACAGCGCAAAGAACCTTCTTCCATTTTACAGTCAGATACACCAGTGTATTGAATGATGGATTTCAATTTTTCTAAATATGCGTATGCTTCATTTGGTGTACGAATATCTGGCTCAGAAACGATTTCAATTAATGGCGTTCCTTGACGGTTGAAGTCCACTAACGAATATCCTTTCTCATGATTCAATTTTCCAGCATCCTCTTCTAAATGAACCCGAGTAATGCCAATTCTTTTTTTATAGCCATCGACTTCAATTTCAATCCATCCATGTTCACCAATAGGCTTATCAAATTGAGAGATTTGGTAAGCTTTCGGATTGTCGGGATAAAAATAGTTTTTACGGTCAAATTTCGTTTCTGTAGCTATTTCACAATTTAATGCCATAGAAGCTTTCATGCCATATTCTACAGCCTTTTTATTTAAAACAGGCAGTACACCCGGATATCCTAAATCTACTACTGTTGTGTTTGTATTTGGTGCAGCGCCAAAATGGTTAGGACTTGCGGAAAATATTTTTGATTGTGTTTTTAACTCTACATGGACCTCTAGCCCAATGACTGTTTCAAATTCCATTTTTTTCACCCCTTACAGCGTTGGTTTTTGTTTATGATAGTCTGTAGCCTGTTCAAACGCATACGCTACTTTATAAACAGATGCTTCATCAAAGTGTTTTCCGATAATTTGTAAACCAAGCGGTAAACCGTTAGAGAATCCACAAGGAACAGAAATACCTGGAACTCCAGCAAGGTTCACTGGAATCGTTAAAATATCATTTGCATACATTGTTAAAGGATCATCTACCTTTTCTCCCAATTTAAAGGCAGGAGTCGGTGTAGTTGGACCAACAATTACATCATATTTTTCAAAAACATCTTCAAAGTCTTTTTTAATAAGAGTACGTACCTTTTGTGCTTTTTTGTAATAAGCGTCATAGTAGCCAGAGCTTAAAGCAAAAGTACCAAGCATAATTCTACGCTTCACTTCATCTCCAAACCCTTCAGCACGAGAACGCTTATATAGATCGATTAATGTTTCCGCATTATCTGTACGATATCCATAGCGAACTCCATCAAAACGAGATAGGTTTGCTGATGCTTCTGAAGAAGATAGTAAATAGTAAGTTGCCAAGGCATATTTACTATGTGGCAGGGATACTTCTTCCCATGTTGCCCCTAATTTTTCCAATACTTTCAAAGCATCTAGAACTGATTGGCGCACAACTTCGCTGACACCCTCTGCCAGGTACTCTTTCGGCACAGCTATTTTCATGCCCTTAATATCATCAGTAAGCCCCTTTGTAAAATCAGGAACCTCTACATTTGCCGACGTAGAATCCATTGGATCTACTCCAGAAATAGCATTAAGTAAGAAAGCATTATCTTCTACCGTACGTGTAATTGGGCCGATTTGATCCAATGAGGAGGCAAATGCTACTAAGCCAAAACGAGAAATTCTTCCATATGTAGGTTTTAAGCCGACCACTCCGCAAAATGCTGCTGGTTGACGAATAGAACCACCAGTATCTGATCCAAGAGAAAATAATACCTCACCAGCTGCTACAGATGCTGCCGATCCACCTGATGATCCACCAGGAACAGTCTCAAGATTCCAAGGGTTTTTCGTCTTTTGATAATAGGAATTCTCGGTTGAAGAACCCATAGCAAATTCATCCATATTAAGCTTTCCAATTGTTATTGCTCCTGCTGCTTGCAGCTTGTCGATCACAGTAGCATTATAAATCGGCTGGAAATTTTCTAAGATTCTGCTTGAACAGGTTGTTCTTAAATTCTTCGTAACAATATTATCTTTGATACCAATTGGCATTCCAAATAAGCTGCCCGAATATTCCCCGTTCACTAATTTACTATCTAATTCACTAGCTTTGGATAAAGCATTTTCTTCATCTAATGTTAAAAATGCTTGTACTTTCTCATCTACATCTTTTATGCGACTATACGATTCCTTCACTAAATCTGATACAGATATCTCTTTTTTATGTAATAGTTCTTGTAAATCTGTCATTTTTTGATCAAAAAGACTCATGTAGTTTCCCCTCCTTACTCCATAATAGATGGAACTTTAATTTGCCCATCTTGATGATCTGGTGCGTTACGTAAAACTTCCTCCACAGGCAGACCTTTTGTTGGTACATCTTCACGCAACACATTTTTCATATCTAAAACGTGGGAAGTTGGCTCGATTCCCTCTGTGTCTAGCTCATTTAGTTCTTCTGCAAAAGAAATAATAGCATCTAATTGCTTTTGAAAAAGCTCTGCTTCCTCTTCTGTTATTTCAAGTCTAGCAAGATTGGCAACATGTTTTACTTCTTCCTTTGTTATTCTTGACATTATGTATGTCACCTCCATCATTATACGTACAACACAATAATCTGATAATAGCAAACAAATCAATAGGAAAGCAACCGAAAGAAGGAATATATCTTGTCAGAAGGCGATTTCTACAAAAAATAATGTCTTTCCACTACCATAATTGAATTTCCATTAGCTATTCCATCTTTACATTTAAACAGTACCATTTCTCTTATTATACCATCTTGTCTAAGATGATTGTCCCTTCCTTTAGATACAAAAAAAGAAGAGTGGTTTTCTCTTCTTTTTTATGAAGTATTTTCCTCATCAGAGGTAAGGAGTGGCTCATACATCATTAATGCATGGTTTTCTGTAATATACTCTTCTTCCAATAATACTCCTCTCCTGTTATACTTTTTTCGGAAAATTTGGTTATGGCGGATATAACCTCCGAAATAAGCGGGGGTAATCTGATGTGCCTTTTCATATACATCATAATTGTATAAACTAGGCGATGCTCCTCTCCATTCTCCTATCAAATGAGAGTCCGTCACTTTCAGGCATAGTTGAAAAGGGGTATCTGTTTCATTCTTGATTTGCAGGTCTAAATAATTGTAGGAACAGGTTGCCCCACTTCCGAACGGCTGCGTCCTGTTAGAATCTGGAAAAACATCATAACTATGCCGATGTCTTTCCACTACGGTTAACGGCGTATGCAAGGTCATCCAATAAATAAGATTAGACAACTGACATAGTCCCCCGCCAACGCCCGTCCGATAACTTCCTGCAAAAAGAACCATGCCATCAACGTAACCTTTTTTATATGTCGGCCGTCCAATTGTTCTCCAATAGGAAAAGGTTTCTCCTGGTTCAAGTACAATCTGATTTATTTTGGAAACAGCGATTTTTAAATTAACAATTTTATTATATTGCAGCTTCATATCTACATCTTTTAGTTCTCTTAAAAGCATTGTTTTATGGGTAAAATAAGAATGGGGTAATAAAACGGTCTGTTTTTTCTTCGCATATCGTTTTCTTGCTAGTATCCATTGAACATATCTTTTGGTTGTATAATATTTCTTTCCGACATAAAGACGAAAGGCTGATCTTTTTTTTGGTCTTAACGCTGTGATATCCATGTACACTCTCCATTTTTTCCCTTTTTCTGTTTTATTTCGCTAATTACTTATAAACTCCTTCTTTTTCAGGCTATTCTCTGCAAATAGATAGGAAAAGGAAGCAAAATCCGCTACAATAGTTTATATTTAGAAGAAGACTAAAAAGCTAGGTGACCAAAAATGAATGAATTAGATGCATTAAAATTAGAAAATCAACTTTGTTTTCTTTTATATGCAAGTTCTCGTGAATTGACGAAAAAATATAAACCATTGTTGGAAGAACTCGATGTAACGTATCCACAGTACTTAGTACTTTTACTACTTTGGGAGCATAAAAGCCTTAGTGTAAAGGAAATGGGACATCATTTATATCTTGATTCGGGTACATTAACACCGATGCTAAAAAGAATGGAACAGCAACAGCTGCTAGAACGCAAACGTTCCCTTGAAGATGAACGCTCAGTACTAATTACATTAACGGAAAAAGGTGCTTCTTTACAACAAAAAGCTGAGTGTATTCCAACAGAGATCCTAAAACTTTTCGGAAAATCGAGCAAGGAAATCAATGATTTAAAGCAATCCCTTCAATTGCTTTTGGAAAATTTAACGAAACAACATAAGGAAATATAAAAAGAGAGAAGGAGGAATTTCAACTTCCTTCTTCTCTCTTTTACAAAAACATTAAGCTGTAACAACTTCTAATTGTACCTCGATATTACCTCTTGTTGCTTTTGAGTACGGGCAGAAATTATGAGCTTTGTGTACTAAATTCTCTAATACTGTCTTTTCAATTCCAGTTCCTTTTACAGATAACTTAACACTTAGTTTAAATCCTTGATCTGTTTCATCCTTTAATAAGCTGACACTAGCTGTTGTTTCAGATTCAAAATTAACTTTTTCTCTCTGTGCCATTAATTGTAGCGCACCATCAAAACATGCTGCATATCCTGCTGCAAATAATTGCTCTGGATTTGTTGCGTCTTCCAATTCCTTCGCTCTTTGTGTACCTGGCATAGCTGTATCAAATTGAATAACATAATCTTCAGATTCTACTCTTCCTTCTCTTCCTCCAGTTGCTGTAACAGACGTTGTAAGAATTGTATCGCTCATGATTCATTCCTCCAATATATATTTTCATTACAATTATATTGTACACAATATAATTGCACAAAACAAACATTTTTTACTTTCTTTCTTTTTTATTTACCTATTTCAAGAGAAGTAAACATGCCTGTAATGTTCATCCATAATAAAAAGCCCAAAAAGATTTTCTTTTTGGGCCATTCCCTTATTTGCTAAACCATTTTCCAATCGTCGTAAGCAATCCCTTTTTCTGATCTGCTTTTGAAGATTTCCCTGTAACTAAATCCGTTTTTTGCTCCCCGATATATATATCTTCTTTATTAATCGCATGATCATAAGCAATTAATAAACCAATATCACTGTCTGCCTCTTTGTTGGTTACAATCGTGTATTCCATATGTGCTTCGTTAGCTTCCTTGATATACTTCGATAAGTACGAATAGTCTAGATGACCATTTAAATATAGCTTCGCACCGGGATTCTGTTTCATTGCATCTAATATTTCCTTATAGGGGGCTGGTTCCATTACTTGTGATTGCTTTAATGCAATCACCACTCTTTCTCTTAGAGTACTGAGAAATTTTCTTCGTTCTTCTGGCTTTGTTTCCTTCGCCCCATACATCCCCTTTTGCATATATTCATCTAAGTTAGGGTTTGATGACATACTCACAACTCCTTTAAATAGATTCCTCTTTCCATACTATACTCTAATCTGCTAGTAAAAAACCTTGTACCTTTTTGAACTTTTTTTGTCATCATACAAAAAAAGGAGAGACAAGCATCATTCATTCCACTTTTTTAAGGGAAGCATGATGCTTAACACTCTCCATCATTATTGATAAATATGAATATACGGCTCTTCTGCATCTACATCACGAACAATTAATGCTTCTGGGCCATAAACAGATGTAATGCTAACCTGTACAGAAGAAGAATTATTTGGAGGGAAATGCTCCATCACCTTTCCTGCGACAAATTGTGTGAAGCCGAGCGCTTCTGCTTCTCCATAAAATTGAATCGGAATCTCGATACTTAAATTCTGCATTTTATCATTCACATAGAAAGCTCTTCCGACCACACCATTAAAGTTAGGAAAATATTTCTCGATATCTTGCTTGAAATAAGAAAATGCATCTACTTCTGATTTATATTTTGTATCAGAGCTTGGGAATAATACATATTTTTCATTAATACTTTCCCAATCACCAATACTATTACTATTTCCTGCTATCTTTGCGTAAGCGAAGAAGTTTCCAGGTACAACTGAAGAGCTTTCCTTTTGTTCAAAAAGAGAGATAATAATCGGAACCTGCCCAAGGCCTTCTACTCCTCTTATTCTTTTGACTACTTCTGCTGCAATTTTCTTTCCTTCTTTTTCAAGCTTTGTTCGATCAATTTTAAGCTCTTTGGCCGCTCCATTTTCTTCATAGGTGTATACAGAATTCATTGCTAAACCAATGGAAATCCCACCAAGCTTTAAGCTCTTATCATCCGTTTTCACCAAATAATCATGCTCCAGTATATGAGCTAAATAAACAGGTACTTTACCCTTATCCTTGCCAGATGGGTTTAGCCCATCAGGATTCTTTTCTGATTCTCTCCCTAGCCAGTTGGAAATTGTATCTTTATCTAAATACTGACCTTCTTGAAAAAAATATTCTTCAGGATCATAGGCATTTTGTGCGATTCTCATTAGGCCTGTTTCAAATTCAGCAATGTCATAACGTGTATTTAAATTATTTACAACTAATCCTCTTGCTTCTGAAGGCTTAAATGGGACCACTACCTTATAATAATCATCAGAGATTTTATAGTTCGGCAGAATAGCCGTTTCCGTCGTATTACTATCTACATCCTCTGTCTTTACTTTTTCTTCTTTATTAAAGTTTGGTGCACAAGCTGATAGAACCAATACTAGTACCAACACCATCATTACGTGTTTCTTCATTCGTTAAACACACCTTTATTCTTCAATTCTTCCATAAGTCTTTCCTCATCCCAAACTTCAATGCCTAGCTGTTCCGCTTTTGTTAGTTTGCTTCCTGCATCTTCCCCTGCAATTACTAAATCTGTTTTCTTTGAAACACTTCCTGTTATTTTACCACCTAATAATTCAATTTGTTCTTTTGCTTCATTACGAGAAAGCTGCTCGAGCTTTCCTGTTAATACAATTGTTTTGCCAGCAAAGGCTGAATCAGTCTCTTCCACTGCTACTGGTAATGGACCGGTATATTCCATATTAACGCCATACGTTTTAAGCTCGGTAATTAATTCGATTACTTCTTCTTGTTCGAAAAAAGTAACAATCGAATCAGCCATTTTTTCACCAATTTCGTTAATAGCTGTTAAATCCTCTTTAGCAGCTTCCATAAGCTGGTCCATTGTTTTAAATTCCATCGCAATTGTTTTGGCTGCCTTGGCTCCTACATGTCGAATTCCTAAACCAAATAATAGCCTTTCAAGGGAGTTTTGCTTTGATGCTTCAATTGCTTCTAATAAATTATGAACAGATTTTTCGCCCATTCTTTCTAATTGTATTAATTGGTCGAATTGTAAAGTGTATAAATCAGCCACATCTTCGATTAGTTTTTCGGAAAATAATTGGCTGATTACTCGCTCACCAAGTCCGTCTATATTCATTGCATTCCGAGAAACAAAATGAATCAAGCCTTCCCTAATTTGTGCTGGGCATTTTGGATTAATACATCGTAATGCCACTTCCCCTTCGATACGAACAAGTTCACTCTCGCATTCAGGACAATGAGTTGGCATCAGAAATTCTGCTTCTTCACCAGTTCTTTTTTCTACTAAAACATTTACTACTTCTGGAATAATGTCTCCAGCCTTTTTTATTACAACCATATCGCCAAGCTTAATATCTTTTTCTCTTATTAAGTCCTCATTATGCAAGGAAGCTCTTTTAACTGTTGTACCCGCAACCTTCACTGGTTCAAGTACTGCAGTAGGTGTAATCACACCTGTTCTCCCAACATTTAGTTCGATGCTTAGAAGCTTTGTCATTACTTCTTCAGCTGGAAACTTATACGCTATCGCCCATCTCGGACTTTTTACGGTTGTTCCAAGCTGTTCTTGATGTGCTAAATTGTCTACCTTTATCACAATACCATCTATTTCGTATGGCAAGTGAGGACGTTTTTCCTGCCAGCCTTCAATATATTGTAAAACATCCTCGATAGTTGCACATCTTTTTCTTTCTTTATTCGTCTTAAAGCCAAGCCTGTCTAATAAATCAAGGCCATCGCTATGGGATTGAATACCAGTCTGTCCAGCATCTCCAATCGCATAGAGAAAAATATCCAAGTTTCGAGAAGCCGCAATGCGAGGATCTAATTGGCGTAAGGAGCCTGCTGCAGCATTCCGTGGATTCGCAAATGGCTCTTCTCCATTTTCATCCTTCGCTTTATTCAGTGCCTCAAACGACTTTTTCGGCATAAATGCTTCACCGCGAACTTCTAAACTCACCGCCTGATTTAATCGGAGCGGAATAGAGCGAATTGTTTTGAGATTCGCTGTAATATCCTCTCCAGTGGTCCCATCTCCTCGTGTGGCTCCTTGCTCAAATAAACCATTCTCATATCGAAGAGAAACAGCAAGCCCATCTATCTTTAATTCACAAACATATGAAAAGTCATCACCGATAACTGCACGAACCTTCCGATCAAAATCACGTAAATCAGCTTCATTAAATGCGTTCCCTAAGCTCAGCATCGGCTTTTGATGCTGAACCTTTGAGAACATATCCAATACTTCTCCTCCGATTCTCTGGGATGGAGAATCATTAGTTTTTAAGCTGGGGAATTTTTCCTCCAACTGGATTAATTCATTTAATAATGCGTCATATTCCGAATCAGGAACAGAAGGATTATCCAGAACATAATATTCATATCCATATTGATTTAATAAATTATGCAGCTCTTTTACTCGCTTCTCTGCAAGGTTTTGTTCCATATATCCTTTTCCTTTCCTTATCCTTTTTGAATCGGTGCAAATTTAGCCAATAATCGTTTAATTCCTACTGGGCTCGGAAAAGCAATATCTAATTCTTTCGAATCGCCTTCGCCTTTTACACTTACAACTGTACCAGTGCCCCATTTTCCATGGACCGCTTTATCGCCTATGCTCCATCCGATTCCTTCACCACCTGTTGCAACTGCCGCAGGACGAATAACAGCCTTTCTCGTTGGCTGTTGTTGTGTATAAGAGCTTCGACTACTATTGTGAGGAGAAGCCATTCTTTGCCTATTTGAAACTGGATTTAATCCTTCTAGTAAATCTTCTGGAATTTCTTTTACAAAACGAGAAGGTGGATTCATATTGGTACGTCCAAATAATGTTCTCATCTGTGCATTTGTTAAATATAATTGCTTTTCAGCTCGCGTAATGCCTACATATGCAAGGCGACGCTCTTCCTCCATTTCCGTTTCTTCCATTAATGAACGGGAATGAGGGAATACACCTTCTTCCAGACCAATTAAGAAAACAATCGGGAATTCCAAACCTTTTGCAGAATGCAAGGTCATTAAGACAACCGAATCCGCTTGATTTCCGTCATCATCTAACTTATCAATATCAGCAACCAATGCTAAATCTGTTAAAAAGGCAATTAACGATTTATCATCATTAGCTTCCTCAAAGTTCTTCGATACGGACATAAATTCTTCAATGTTTTCTAATCTACTTTGAGCCTCAATCGACTTTTCTGCCTTTAGCATATCTACATAACCAGATTTATCAATAACTTCTTCGACAAGTTCTGTTACAGATAAATATTCCTGCATTCTTGTATAATTTTGAATCAAATCGCGGAATTCACTGGCAGCTTTTGTAATCTTTGGACTTAAACCAATTAATTCAACAGCTTCTAATGCTTGATACATAGACATATCATGCATTGCTGCGAAATTGGCAATCTTATCAACAGAACTAGAGCCAATTCCACGTTTTGGAACATTAATCACCCGTTGGAAACTAATATCATCATCCGGATTAGCGATTAAGCGAAGATAAGCAAGCGTATCCTTAATTTCCTTTCGATCATAGAACTTTATACCTCCAACAATCGAATATTCAATATTGGCTTTAAGAAGCATTTCCTCCATGACACGAGATTGTGCATTTGTTCGATACAGAATAGCTATATCTGATAAATTTAGAGAGCTTTCTCTTCTTAATTCCTGAATCTTTCCAATAACAAATTGTGCTTCCCCTTGTTCGCTATCCGCTCGGTAATAGTAAATTTTGCTTCCATCTTCATTTTCTGTCCATAAGTTTTTATCTTTACGACTAGAGTTATTAGCAATGACCTGGTTTGCAGCCTGTAGAATTCTTTTGGTGGAACGATAGTTTTGTTCCAGCATTACTACTTTTGCATTTGGATAATCCTTTTCAAAAGAAAGGATATTTGAAATATCTGCACCACGCCATGCATAAATAGACTGATCAGAATCACCAACTACACATAAATTGCGGAATCGACTTGCTAGAAGCTTGACTAGCATGTATTGCGATCTATTCGTATCCTGGTACTCATCCACATGAATATACTGAAATTTACGTTGATAGTATTCCAAAACTTCCGGTACTCTTTGAAATAAATTAATGGTCTGCATAATTAGATCATCGAAATCTAATGCTTGGTTCTTTCGTAAACGTCTTTGATATTCTGTATATACATCACTAACTATTTGTGAGAAGTAGTCGCCAGCAGTCTTCGCAAATTCCTCTGGAGTTACAAGTTCATTTTTAGAAGAACTAATACTTGCTAGAATAGCACGGGGATCATATTTCTTCGGATCGATATTACGGTCTTTTAAAATACCTTTAATAACGGATTGTTGATCAGTTGTATCCAAGATTGTAAAATTACGGTTGTATCCAATTCGATCAATATCTTTTCTTAAAATTCGTACACACATAGAGTGAAAAGTTGATATCCATATTTCTTCGCTTGCTCCGCCTAAAACAGCTGCTATCCTCTGACGCATTTCCTTCGCTGCTTTATTGGTAAACGTAATTGCTAAGATATTGTATGGATTGACTCCCTTTTCCACCATAAGATAAGCAATTCTTTGTGTTAAAACTCGGGTTTTACCACTTCCTGCCCCGGCCATTATTAAAAGAGGACCATCTGTTGCTTTTACTGCTTCCTTTTGCTCAGGATTTAATCCATTTAAAATTTTATCTGTTAAAAATTGCATCTTTTCACCACCATAAGAACATATATTCTATTTTAACCTAGCTTTATTGTTTATTCAATGCTTGCTCTTTTTCATTTCAACTGTGTTTAATGCGGCTGATAGGTCTTTATAAATAACGTTTCCGACTACAATGACATCAGCATATCTTCCCATTTCCTCTGCCTGTTCTACTGTCTCAATTCCTCCACCGTAAAACAGGACCGTCTCGTTCAATTGACTTTTAGCCGCTTTTACAAACGAAGGGTCTCCATAACTCCCGCTGTATTCCATATAAAAAATAGGCAAATGAAACATCTTCTCTGCCATTAAAGCATAGGCTGCAATATCTTCTTCTGATAAATTTGTTTTTGCACTCGTTAATTTCGCAGCTTTACAATCTTCGTTTAAAACACAATAGCCTTGAATGAGAAATTCATCCCAATCCATTAGTTCTCCGTATTCCTTCACTGCTTCATGATGAAGACCAGTTATCCATTTTGTATCACTGCTATTTAAAACAGTAGGAATAAAATATAAATCAAATCCGGGTGAAACCGAATCTATTGTTGACACTTCTAATATACAAGGAACTGTATAGCGACGGACACGAGCCATGAGATTCAATACATTATCTAACGTAATCCCATCTGTTCCACCAATGATGATTGCATCTGTACCAGATTCGCATAAACTTTCTAATGCTTCATCTGAAATTTCCTTATTTGGGTCTAATTTAAATACATGACGCCATTCGCGCACATCATACATGCAAACTTCCTCCATTCTAACCATTACATCATTTCATTATAGCATTAGATATTCCATCAAAAAAGAAATCCTACCGTATAATTTCTTGTAAATTTTTCTTAGTGACAAGAAAAGCGCAGGGCACCCGGTTAGGAGCGTGTGGAATGGAGTGACCTTTCCTGAGATATAGGAAACACGGTGAACGTCAGTGAACCGATGTTGACTTATCGTAGGGAAAGGGCGCGAAGCCAAGCAGCTCCTGGGTGCCCGAAGCTAGACAATTAGAAAAGCGCAGGCGCCTTGCTTACCGCTGTACAAACTGGAGGGGCATCGACTGAAATATAGGAAACACGGCGAACGTCAGTGAACCGATGTTGACTTATCGTAGGGAAAGGGCGCGAAGCCCAGCAGCTCCTGGGTGCCCGAAGCTAGACAATTAGAAAAGCGCAGGCGCCTTGCTTACCGCCGTACAAACTGGAGGGGCATCGACTGAGATATAGGAAACACGGCGAACGTCAGTGAACCGATGTTGACTTATCGTAGGGAGGTGTCCTGAAGTTTGCTAGGCGGTAGGCGCCGGAGCTAGACATTCAAGAAAAGCGCAGGGCACCCGGTTAGAATTTATAGTACTTTTACTATTGGACGAAATCGGCAAAGCAATTGTTTCATGATTCACAAAGCAAGTAAGAAAGTTTATTCTTTCAAAATAAAAAAGGGGTTGTCCGAAAAGAGAAAATCGTTAGACTTCATCTTTTTTGGGACACCCCTTTATCCTATTCTTCCGTTTCGGTCTGTTCGTCTTTCTTAATTCGTGATAATGCTAATTCATACGCGTCGTTACCATAATTTAAGCATCGTTTTACACGAGATATAGTTGCGGTACTTGCACCTGTTTCTTTTTCAATTGTATGATAAGTATTGCCCTCTCGAAGCATCCTTGCAACTTCTAACCGCTGCGACAGTGATTGAATTTCATTCACTGTGCATAAATCATCAAAAAACTGATAGCATTCTTCTAAACTCTCTAGGGAGAGAATGGACTCAAATAATTGATCCAACTCTCTTCCTCTTAATTTATCTATTTGCATAGGAACCTCCATTTTTTCCTTAATGAATTACTCCATGGATTAAAAAACTATTTAATCATTTTTTCAACGTAACAGCACTCTTTAGGCCTGGGGTAGAAGGAATAATATTTATCCATGTCTTTCCTGGTACGAGTCCAACTTGTTTATCTTCTTTAAATGGGAGAATTCGCCCGTTTATATTTTTCCAATTTACTTCCTGCCATCTTCCATGCTGTAACAAATATGCATTGCCGCCAGATAGTAAATCAATGTCTTTCCTTCCTTTATTATCAACAACCTTATGACTGGTTTCAATAATAAAAACATTATCTACCGCAACAGATGCCTTAGTCTCATTATCTATTGTTTGTTCTCCATCTGAAAAACGAATATATTTCTGGACATCCTGATCATATAAAAACTGTGAATTATAGTTTGGATTTTCCCCATAATTAATGCTAATCGAACTTGACTCTTCTCCCTCGATTTCCTCTAACCCCTTTGTATTTAAAAATAACAAAGGTTCTGGTGCCCCCTTAAGTGAATAATTCTTTGCATTTGCCCCCTTCTCAATATTAGCAAAGCTTATGTAAGAATTATGAGGTGCAACTCGGTCAGGGGACCTTTTAAAGAGGGTGCCATCATACTCCATCCCATTTAAATTATCAATATAACCGTTTGTAAGTAGTTTTTTTGCTTCTGGACTATATCCATGAGCAATATATAAACTATTATAACCCTTTGCTAGCTCGATATAATAGTCTCGGGAACTACGGACAGGGCCAATAAGCTTAGGGTTTGAACTTTGAAAAATCGCTAGAAATCGGGTAACTTCTCCTTCTGCTAATACTTCATACACAATATCTGCTTCTGTCAGTCCTGTTTGAGGTCTCGCTTTAGGATGATTATTAATCATAACAGAAACTGCACGATTCGTACTTTCTGTGTTACTTGGCAGCCCAGATAGTGGATACAAAGTGGAAAGATCTGTTATCCCCTCTTCATCCTTCGCTCCATTGCTGGTCTGATTACCATTATGTTTTCCTACATCTTTCGGTTCACTATTGCAGGCTGTTAAGATAAAAAGCAGAATTAGAGAAACAATCCACCTTTTTTTCATAGTCCCCTCCTATTTTGTTATCGGTGCAATGGGAATGTTTGTGACTATATAACTACTCTGCTTATAAGAGAATAGAACTTTATCCACTAAATATATCAGAATATTCTAATTAAACAACAGGACTCTTTTATATTTTAACGCATTATCGCTGGAAAGAGTACAGTTTTATTCATTACATCATATAAACCTTTTTGGGTTATTCGAATATATGGTAAATGAGTGGAGGTAAAAAATACAATTGTATAAATTGGGTCCTCATAACGATAACCTCTGTCCTTTATATATTCGAATAGTTCTTTTTCTTTTTCAATTAATTCTTCCATCGGCATGGAAGCCATCATCCCTCTTAATGGCAAAGGAATTTCTATATCAATCTTGCCGTCTTTCACTAAGACAATCCCTCCGCCTATTTCTTTTAATCGTTCAAATGCGGTTATCATATCTTTTTGACTTTTTCCTAATAACACAATATCTCCATCACCTGTATAAGAACTAGCCATTCCTCCAATTCTATTGGAGAAGCCCTTTAATAAAGTATTGATTCGCCATTCTCCTTCTCGGTCAATCAACATGAAATAACATTCATCATGTTCCTCTGTCAGAATAGTATCAGAAACATTAATGGAAATGGAATATGGCTTTGTAATGACGGCATTTTCCAAGCTTATTCCAAACGGCATCGAAAATTGCATATCAAGACTATTTACATTCCACTTTATATCTAATGGACTTAAATCAAACTGTTTCCAATCAACAGGAGGATACGCCTCTTTCATTTCTTTGCCATCTTTTTTCACCCAAATTCCTTTGGCTAATACAGAAACAGGAGTTGGATTTTTTTTATCCTTCAGAAAGTTGATATTTGCGACTCTTCCAGTTGCAATATTCCCATGCAAATGTTCCATTCCATGATATTTAGCGATATTAATGGTTGCCATATTATAGGCATCTATTACTGGTACGCCATGATTCATCGCAATCCGAATAAGCTGATCAATATGACCATTTTCATAAAAGGAAGAAGGAGATCCATCTGTTGTTAACATAAAATAATCATAATGTTCAATTCCCAATTCTTTTATTTCCTTTAATAATTTCGGTAAATCTGGGCGAATAGACGAATAACGAAGACTAACTTTGTATCCTTGGAGCAAACGATTTAACACTTCTTTCCCTGTCATTGCTTCATGATCACTATCCACTCCGAGCAACATCAATTTGGCCAGTGTTTTCTCCGATGCTCCTGGAAAATGTCCCTCAATTCTTTTTCTTAATCTCTTCGTCTCCTGCATCCAATGAAGCATCATATCGTCACCATCGAGAAGCCTCGGCCATCCCGTTAGCTCTCCACCTTGAATAACTGCCTCATGCTCCAGCCAACTTTTTACATTCCCATGAGAAAATACCAGTTCTTCCTCTTGTAACTCTGTTTGAGCATCATACCTGCCCCACCATAATATGGTGGAAGGAATATCATTCATAAAGTTCAAAAAAGTAAACGCTTTCTTTTTTTCTAACTGCATAGCCAATACTAAGTTATCATTTATATGTGTCGTTGTTCCAAATTGTGATGTATATCGGGCTAATGTTAGGGGATTATAAATTTGAAAAGGATGCGCATGTGGTTCAATGTACCCTGGAACTAAAAAAAGATTAGTGCAATCAACAATTTCTGCTCGATCTATTTGTTTGGGCATATCGTTGCCCACATAAATAATTCTATCTTGATATATCCATATATTAGCAAGAAACCACTTTCGTAAGACCTGATTTAAATAAGTTGCATTCTTTAAAACGATTGAAGGGGATTTTTCACCATTCAAAATGGATACATGGTCACGCAAAACTTTGTTTTTCCATCGATATCGTTGAGCTAACACTACGCTTCCTCCCTTTTCATATCTGTAACCTGTATATAAAAAAATGTAACAATTTTTCTTTATTTATTTGATGAAGAAATTGTATGGAATTTCCTAAGATTAACATTATTTTACCATATAAAGTAACAATTCATATTACCGTTTTGTTAAATTTATGTAGGAGGAACGAAACTTATGAATCCAAAACAAAATATAAGTTTGATTAACGCGCTTATTCGAATTACTTGCGGCTTTACATTTCTCGCATGGAGCACAGCAAAAATGGCCAAGAAGCCTTATAAACAATCTTATTTACTTATTGCTCTACTTGCTGGAATGAAAATTGCAGAAGGGATTGTTCGTTATTGTCCAATTGTTGCTCTTTATGAGAAAAAGGATGCAATTATGCCAAAATCCGAGCACAGCCATTCTAAAAGTAAAGGTTCCAATATACCTTCATCTGGTAATAGTAAAACCACTAAATCTGCTTCGTCATCTAAGGAAGTTGCTGAGATGATGGAACAATTTAGTCCAGAGAAAATATTTTCCCCAGATGATATGAAAAAATAATCACTACATGGGCTATCCAAGAGATTGGATAGCCTTTATCTCTTACTGATTATAGGTTTAGGATTACTTGGATGTGGTAAATGCATAACAGAAATGAACGAAGGAGCTGATCAAATGACAAATCCGAAAAATCCACTGGATCTATACTATAACGATAACTTTCCAAAACAATATCAGGAGCCTCCTGGTGTCCAAGCTAAAATGGACCCCCAACCTGACTGTGGAGAAACTAGCTATCAAGGATCTGGTAAATTAAAGAATCGAAAAATATTAGTTACCGGTGGCGATTCTGGAATTGGGCGTGCAGCTGCCATCGCTTATGCTCGTGAAGGTGCAGATGTAGCGATTAACTACCTTCCAGAAGAACAAGAAGATGCTGATGAAGTACAAAAGCTAGTCGAAGCAGCAGGGCAAAAAGCTGTTCTTATACCTGGAGATTTAAGTGATGAAAGTTTCTGTAAAGACTTAGTGGACAAAGCCTATAATGAGCTTGGTGGACTCGATGTATTAGCTTTAGTTGCAGGTAAACAACAAGCAGTTGATGATATTATGGAACTTTCTACAGAGCAGCTACGAAAAACTTTCGAAGTAAATGTATTCTCTCTCTATTGGGTAGTGAAAGCAGCACTTCCATACTTACCAAAGGGAGCTTCTATTATCACAACTACGTCTGTTCAAGGCTATAACCCTAGCCCAAATTTACTAGATTATGCTCCATCTAAATTTGCTATCAATGGCTTTACTCGTGGACTTGCCAAGCAATTAGCATCTAAAGGAATCCGGGTAAACTCCGTTGCTCCAGGCCCAATTTGGACTGCCTTACAAATTACAGGCGGACAGCCAAGTGAAGCCATCCCAACGTTCGGTCAGCAAGCTCCATTAAAACGAGCAGGACAACCAGTCGAACTATCTAGTATTTATGTTTTCTTAGCATCCGATGAATCTAGCTATGTTACCGCACAAATATACGGTATAACAGGCGGAATTGAATTAGCATAAATTTTAAAGTGGAAGTTCTTTCATTGCCTATGTTAATGGACTAAGAGGAGCTTCCTCTTTTCCTTTTAGCCTTCTTTTTCTGCTTCCGGGCACAGAGAGCCTTTCTCTATTGCCTTTCACTATATATACGTATGTTATCCAATTAACATACTAAAATAACAAAAAATCCCCATATGCAATCAACAAAGTTCGCATACAGGGTTTTCTTCTTATTTTATTGCTTTAAAGCCAATGTCTTTTCGATAAAAAATACCATCGCTTTCTAATTTCTCTAGTTCCTTATATACTTTATCCTGTGCCGCTTTTAATGTACGGCTCTTAGCAGCAACTAACAAAACACGTCCGCCATTCGTGGTAAATGCACCAGTTTCACTTAGGTCGGTTCCTGCATGAAAAATAGAGACATCCTCCATTTTATCTAATCCTTGGATAACCGCACCTTTTTCATATGCCCCTGGATAGCCTTTTGCCGCAATGACTACTCCTAGCATATCCTCTTCATACCATTCAATCGATGGAGTTTCTCCATTTAAAATAGATAAAATGACTTCCACTAAATCGGACTTCATACGTGGCAAGATAACTTGTGTTTCTGGGTCCCCTAGTCTTGCGTTAAACTCAATTACTTTGGGACCTTTATCTGTTGCAATTAAGCCAGCGTATAAAATACCTGTAAACGTTCTGTCTTCTGCTATCATTGCTTTTGCAGTTGGTTTGACTATTGTTTCAATGGCAGTTTGCACGATTGCCGGATCAATATGTGGAACAGGAGAATAAGCCCCCATCCCCCCTGTATTTGGCCCTTTATCTCCGTCAAAAGCACGTTTATGATCTTGCGCAATTTCTAACGGAATCACAGTTTCTCCATTCACAAAGGACATTAAAGAAAATTCTTCTCCGGCTAAAAACTCTTCAATAACGACTGTTGCAGATGCACTTCCGAATTTTTCACCAACAAGCATTTCCTGGATGCTTTCTAGTGCCTCTTCCAGGTTCATAGCCACGGTTACACCTTTTCCTGCTGCTAATCCGTCTGCTTTAATAACAATTGGTGCACCCATTTCCTCAATATATGCTTTCGCCGCCTCATAATCCGAAAAGGTTTGGTATTCCCCTGTTGGAATTTGATATTTCTTCATTAAATCTTTTGCAAAAGATTTGCTTCCTTCTATTTCTGCGGCACGTTGATTCGGACCAAATACTTTTAAGCCAGCTGCTTGAAATGCATCTACTACACCCAGAAGTAACGGTACTTCTGGGCCGACAATGGTTAAATCAATCTTTTGCGTAAGTGCAAAATCAACCAGTTTTTCGACCTCTGTTTCTTCTATTGCAACACGCTCTGCCACATCAGTCATTCCTACATTTCCTGGCGCTACAAAAACTGTTTCAACTTTTTCACTTTCGCTTACTTTTGTACAAATCGCATGCTCCCGACCACCGCGGCCAATAACAAGTACTTTCATTCTTTTATATCCCCCAAGCTTTCAAGATATTAATGTTTGAAATGTCTTACTCCTGTTAATACCATTGCAATTCCGTATTCATTGGCTTTTTTGATGGAATCTTCGTCACGAATACTTCCACCTGTTTGAATAATTGCTGTTACTCCCGCTTTTGCAGCCGCTTCAACCGTGTCATCCATCGGGAAAAATGCATCTGATGCTAATACTGCCCCTACTGCTTTTTCTCCTGCTTGCTCTAAAGCAATTTTTGCAGAACCAACACGATTCATTTGCCCTGCACCGACACCTAGCGTCATTTCTTTGTTATTTACTACAATGGCATTTGACTTAACGTGCTTCACAATTTTCCATCCGAATTTCAGCGCTTCCCACTCTTCGTCTGTAGGCTTCTTGTCTGTAGGAATGGTGATGGTAGCATCCTCTAGAGAATAGCGATCAAAATCTTGTGTTAATAATCCACCCTCAATCGAAGTGAATTTCATTTCTTTGCTGCTCCCTGTTCCAAAAGGAATCGTTAATAAACGGATATTTTTCTTTGCTTGTAAAATATCTAATGCTTCTTGGGAATACGAAGGAGCAATTACTATTTCTAAGAAAATTTCATGCAGTTTCCTAGCTGTCTCTGCATCTACTTCTCTATTTAATGCAATAATCCCGCCAAAAATAGAGACTGGATCTGCTTCATATGCTTTAGAAAAAGCTGTGAAAATATCTTCGCCTGTCCCAACTCCACAAGGATTACTATGTTTAATCGCAACTGCAGCAGGATCTGTAAATTCTTTTACAATTTGGATAGCAGCATCTGCATCATTGATATTATTGTAAGACAGCTCTTTTCCGTGCAGTTGCGTTGCATTTGCAATCGAAAATTCAGATCCTAAAGGCTTGCGGTAAAAGGCTGCCTTTTGATGTGGATTTTCTCCATAGCGTAAAGATTGTTTTAGTTCATATGTAACCGTTAATTTCTCTGGTGTTTCCTCTTCCGTAAGCTCTGTCATATATTCTGCAATCATCGCATCATAAGCAGCTGTATGACGGAACACCTTTGCTGCAAGTCTGCGTCTCGTTTCAAACGATACTTCTGCTTTCTGCTTTAATTCCGAAATAACCGTTTGATAATCAACAGGATCAACCACTACTGTTACATACTGATGATTTTTTGCCGAGGCACGAAGCATTGTTGGTCCGCCAATATCAATATTTTCAATTGCATCTTCTACTGTTACATCCGGCTTCGCAATCGTTTGTTGAAAAGGATATAAATTAACACATACAAGTTGAATTGGATCAATCTTATGCTCTTCTAATTGAGCAGCATGACTAGGCTCATCGAATTTAGCAAGCAATCCTCCATGAATATAAGGATTTAAAGTTTTCACTCTACCTTCTAGGATTTCAGGAAAGCCAGTGACTTCACTAACACTCATTACAGGAATCCCACTATCTTGAATTGCCTTTTTTGTTCCGCCTGTCGAAATTAACTCAAAACCTAATTCATGAAGCTCTTTTGCAAAATCTGTAATACCTGTTTTATCAGAAACACTAATTAACGCTCTTTTTTTCATTATTATTCCTCCTGATATTTCATGCCTGTTGATTACGTACTTATTAATGAAATGCTTCTGCTTTATGGAGCAATTGTTGAATTACCTTTGGATATAACTGGTGCTCTAACGCCTGGATTTTTTCTTGCACGCTTTCCCTAGTATCTTCTTCAGTTAAGGTAATGGATTCTTGCGCAATAACGGGACCGGTATCCATTCCTGCATCCACATAATGAATCGTAATGCCCGTTTGCTCGACCCCTGCCTCTATTGCTTGTCCTATGGCATCCTTGCCTGGGAAAGATGGCAGAAGAGATGGATGAATATTGATTATTTTTCCTGCATAAGCTTGTAAAAGTGTGTCGCCTACTAATCTCATATATCCTGCAAGAACAATTAAATCAATTTTATTCTTATCTAAATGCATTAAAATTTCTTTTTCATACTCCGCTTTTTCTGGATAATTCTTCGCTGCAAAAACAAAGGTGGGAATTTCTTCTTTCATCGCTCTATCAATCACATAAGCTCCTGGTTTATCTGAAACTAATAGAGTAATAGAGGCATTTAATTCGCCTCGTTTCACTGCATTTATTATTGCCTGAAAGTTAGATCCATTACCAGAAGCAAAAACAGCAATCCGCTTCATATACATTCCTCCGCCTTTATTTGAGGATGATATTTATTTCCCCGTCGTCTGTTACTCTTCCAATTGTATACGCCTTTTCTCCTATTCGAGTAAAGTGATCAATGATCTGTTCTTCGTCCTCATTGCTTACAGCAAGAACCATTCCCGTTCCCATATTAAAGATGTTATACATCTCTTTACGATCGATTTCGCCAATTTTCTCCATTTTTTCAAAAACAGCAGGTACTTCCCAATTAGCTTCGTCCAATTCCATTCCCAAACCATCTGGAAGCATTCTTGGAATATTTTCGATAAATCCTCCCCCAGTAATATGAGCGAGACCTTTAATTTCAAATTCTTTTAGAGCAGAAAGAACGGGCTTTACATAAATTCTAGTCGGCTTGATTAACTCTTCTCCTAATGTACAGCCGAATTCCTCGATATAATCAGATAAAGACATATTCGCTTGTTCGAAAAATAATTTTCGCACTAGAGAATAGCCATTGCTATGAATACCGTTAGAAGCAAGACCAATCAAGACATCCCCTGCCTGGATTTTTTCACCTGTTACAATTTTTTCTTTTTCACAAGCTCCCACAGCAAATCCTGCTAGATCATATTCTTCTTCCTCATACATGCCCGGCATTTCAGCTGTTTCTCCGCCAACCAACGCACATCCGGCTTGCTCACAACCGTCTGCAATTCCTTTGACAATGGCCTCGATTTTACTAGGCTCAGCTTTTCCACAAGCAATATAGTCAAGGAAATAGATTGGTTCTGCCCCTTGGACGACGATATCATTTACGCACATTGCCACAGCATCAATTCCAATCGTATCGTGCTTATCCAGCATAAAAGCAAGCATTAACTTTGTTCCTACCCCATCTGTCCCCGATACCAAAACGGGGTTTTGTAAATTTAGAACAGATAAATCAAACATGCCGCCAAATCCGCCTAATCCCCCCAGAACGCCTGGGCGAATCGTTTTCTTCACATGCTTCTTCATTCTTGTTACTGCCTCATAGCCTGCTTCTATATTAACGCCTGCTTGTTTATAAGCCTCAGCCATTTTATGCCTCCTAAATTGTGATAATTCAATGGAAAAGCGACATCATCGCATGCCGCTTTTCTTTTATTTACCGTTATTGTTACACTTTTTCATATGGATGATCAGCGTTCGGATAAATTTCAGTTGGGTACTTGCCAGTAAAGCAAGCTAAACAATGCCCTCTATTTTCTCCATCATCTGTACGGCCAATCGCATCAATCATTCCTTCTGTGCTTAAGAAGATAAGAGAATCAGCACCAATTATTTCACGAAGTTCTTCAACGGAATATTTCGATGCTATTAGCTCTTCTTTAGTAGATGTATCAATTCCATAGAAACAAGGATTTTTAATTGGTGGAGAGCTGATTAATACATGCACTTCTGTTGCTCCTGCTTCTCTTAGCATCGTTACAATACGTCTACTTGTTGTACCACGTACAATAGAATCATCCACCATTATTACTCTTTTCCCTTCTACCACTCCCCGAACAGCCGAAAGCTTCATCTTGACACCTTGCTCGCGAAGGGATTGCGAAGGTTGAATAAATGTTCTGCCAACATAGCGATTTTTAATCAGTCCAAGCTCGTACGGTATTCCTGTTGCTTCCGCATATCCGATTGCTGCAGAAATACTAGAATCAGGTACTCCCGTTACTACATCTGCTTCAATTGGTGCTTCGATTGCTAATCTTTTCCCAAGATTTTTACGCGCAGTATGGACATTGATCCCATTGATGTTGCTATCAGGTCTGGAAAAATAAACATACTCCATTGTACACATTGCAATATTAGATGCGACAGAAAACATCTCTGAACGAAAGCCATTGTCATCAATGATCAACAGTTCTCCCGGCAAAATATCACGAACAAACTCTGCTCCTACGACATCAAAGGCGCATGTTTCAGACGCAACAACATAAGCATCTCCTAATTTCCCTAAAGAAAGAGGACGCATTCCATTTGGATCTAAGGCAACCATTAATTCTGTTTCCGTTAAAATAAGAAAAGCATAGGCACCTTTAATCATTGTCAGTGCATTTTTCACTCTTTCCTTAAAAGCCGCAAAGCCGCCTCTTCTAATTAAATGTGCAAGCACCTCTGTATCAGAGCTTGTTTGAAAAATACTTCCTTGTGCTTCTAGCTGGCTTTTTAAAGCTGTCGCATTTACTAGGTTTCCGTTGTGAGCAAGTGCCATACTTCCGCTTTGGAAGTGGAACAGAAGAGGCTGGACATTTTCATAGCCTCCTCCTCCTGCTGTTGCATAACGCACATGACCTATTGCTGCTTTTCCACTTAATTCTTTTATTGCTTCTTGCGTGAAAATTTCAGAGACTAATCCCTCTCCCTTGATTCCCTTTAATTTTTCACCATCTGTTGCTACAATGCCAGTGCCTTCTTGACCACGATGCTGTAAGCTATGCAGTCCATAATATGCCAATTGAGATGCATCCTCATGTCCCCAGACACCAAAAATGCCACATTCCTCATTTAACCCTCTTATTTCAGCAAGCATGGAATTGCTCCTCTCCAGGCGTTCGTTAATGAATCAACCTGCTCATTTACTAGAATAGTTTCCCCTTGGCTAATGGTAAGAACGACTGTATCTGTAACTTCTCCTACTAGTGTAGCAGGAACTAATTTTTCAAAAGTCTCTTTGTTTTCTGGTTTAATTGAAAGCAAGAAACGTGATTGTGATTCACTAAAAAGTGCTGTTACAGCATCTTCTGTAACATTTACTTTTGCTCCTAAGCCTTTTGAGCTGATTAAGCTTTCCGCAACAGCAACTGCTAACCCGCCTTCAGCTAAATCGTGAGCAGATTCTACAACGCCTGCACGAATTGCCTCCAGCACTGCTTGCTGATACGTTTTTTCAAGCTCTAAATCTAAGGAAGGTGCCTTGCCAGAAATAGTTCCTTCAAGCATTTTTTGCAGCTCACTTCCGCCAAACTCTGCTTTTGTTTCCCCGAGCACATAAATTAAGTCACCAGCAGATTTAAAGCTTTGTGTAGTAATGTCTTTCGTATCCTTTATTAATCCGACCATGCCAATGACAGGAGTAGGATAGATAGCTGTTCCATTTGTTTCATTATATAAAGAGACATTCCCGCCGATTACTGGTGCATTCAAAGCTAAGCAAGCTTCACTGATTCCATCTGCCGCTTTTTCAATTTGCCAGAAAATCTCTGGTTTCTCTGGATTTCCAAAATTTAAGTTATCTGTAATGGCAAGTGGTTCTGCCCCAGAACAAACAATATTACGTGCTGCTTCTGCTACTGCAATCTTGCCGCCTGTTTCTGGATCTAAGTATAAATATCTTGCATTACAGTCCGTTGTCATCGCTAATGCCTTTTTCGTTCCGCGAATACGTACTACAGCTGCATCAGAACCTGGCGCCACTACTGTATTCGTACGAACCATATAGTCATATTGATTATAAACCCACTCTTTGCTTGCAATTGTAGGCTGTTTTAACAGATTAAGAAGTGTTTCTCCATAGTTATTTACGGTAGGAATATAGTTTTCCATTGCTTGGAACTCGCGATAATATGTTGGTTCACTAGATGGCTTATGATAGACAGGAGCATCCTCTGCTAAAGCATCTGCAGGAACATTTGCTACTATTTCTCCTTTATGAAGAAGACGAAGCATTTTATCATCTGTTACAACACCAATTGCTACTGCTTCTAAATCATATTTATGGAAAAGATCTTTAATTTCTTGTTCTCTTCCTTTTTTTACGACAATCAACATACGTTCTTGTGATTCAGAAAGCATCATTTCATAAGCAGTCATTCCTGTCTCACGCTGTGGTACTAAATCTAAATTCATTTCAATACCAGAGCCGGCTTTACTCGCCATTTCTGCACTAGAGCTTGCCAGTCCTGCAGCACCCATATCCTGAATACCAACTAATGCATCTGATTGAATCAGTTCAAGACATGCTTCAAGAAGAAGCTTTTCCATAAATGGATCCCCAACTTGTACTGCTGGACGCTTTTCATCTGAGTTCTCTGTTAATTCCTCAGATGCAAATGTCGCACCATGAATACCGTCACGTCCTGTTTTGGCTCCAACATACATCACCGTATTCCCGACACCATGCGCTTGGCCTTTTTTAATATCCTCATGATTAATTAAACCAACACACATCGCATTTACAAGAGGATTTCCAGCATAGGAATCATCAAATGCAATTTCTCCACCAACTGTTGGAATCCCTATACAGTTACCATAGCCAGCAATTCCAGCAACTACTTCTCTAAAAAGATATTTTGTCCGTTCATTATCTAATTCACCGAAGCGTAAAGAGTTAAGAATAGCAATTGGTCTTGCTCCCATGGAGAAGACATCACGGATAATTCCACCTACGCCTGTTGCAGCGCCTTGATATGGTTCTATAGCAGATGGATGGTTGTGACTCTCGATTTTAAACGCAACCGCTTGACCATCGCCAATATCTACAATTCCTGCACCTTCGCCAGGCCCTTGTAACACTTGAGATCCTGTAGTTGGGAATTTTCTTAATACTGGCTTTGAATTTTTATAACTGCAATGTTCTGACCACATAACAGAAAATAACCCAATCTCCGTATAGTTAGGAAGACGGCCAAGAATTCCTTCTACCATCGCAAACTCTTCATCCGTCACACCCATTTGTTTGTAAATTTCTTCTGATTTAATTTGTTCTGGACTTGGTTCAAGCATTAACGACATTTGCTTCCCTCCACTGACTAACGATTGATTTAAATATTTTCAGACCATCTGCTCCACCTAATAGCTCATCTACCGCTCTTTCTGGATGTGGCATCATGCCAAGGACATTTCCTTTTTCATTTGTGATTCCCGCAATATTTTCTAAACTTCCGTTGGGATTTGTACCATTATAAGTAAAGACAATTTGGTTGTTTGCTTTTAAGTTTGCTAATGTTTTTTCATCACAGTAGTAATTCCCTTCTCCATGCGCAATTGGTACTGTGATTACTTCATTTACATCATATTCAGAAGAGAACATTGTACGATTATTCACTACTTGCAGTTCAACTGGCTTACAGATAAACTTTAAGCTTTCATTTCTTCGCATTGCGCCAGGCAGTAAACCTGCTTCTAATAATATTTGGAATCCATTACATACACCTAGAACTGGTTTGCCTGCTTCTGCTGCTTTCACTACTTCTTTCATTACATTACTGAATCTTGCAATTGCTCCTGTACGAAGATAGTCACCATAAGAGAATCCCCCAGGCAGCAAAATTCCATCAAAGCCTTCTAAGCTGTCTGTATCATGCCATACGTATTCTACTTCTTCTCCAAGCTCATCTTTCACCGCATGGAACATATCAACATCACAATTGGACCCTGGAAATACGATTACTGCAAACTTCACTGTGCAACAACCTCCTCCACCTCATAGCGGTAATCTTCAATCACGGTATTAGCAAGTAGCTTTTCGCACATTTCCTTCACTAGTTCATCGATATTTCGTTCTGATTTATCAATCGTTAATTCTAAATACTTCCCGATACGGACATCTTCTACTTGTTTATAATTTAATGAATGTAGGGATCCTTTTACCGCATTTCCTTGTGGATCTAATACACTTTCTCTTAATGTGATATATACTTTAACCTTAAACATATTGGCTTCCCCCTAGTCTCGCTAAAATATTTTCATATGCATCTGTTAAATTTCCTAAATCGCGGCGAAATACATCTTTATCTAATTTCGCATTTGTTTCTTTATCCCAAAGACGGCATGTATCTGGCGAAATTTCATCAGCAAGAAGAACATTTCCCTCTTTGTCTTTGCCAAATTCTAATTTAAAATCAACTAGGTTAATTCCCAATTCTCCAAACAACCTGCATAATACTTCATTTACTTCCAATGCCTTCTTCTTTAAAATGGCAACTTCCTCTGTTGAGGCAAGCTTTAATTCTTCGATATGGTCCTCCGTAATCATGGGGTCACCTAATGCATCATCTTTGTAGTAAAACTCAACTAGCGGTTTTGATAACGAAATCCCCTCTTTTATTCCTAATCTTTTTGAAAAACTGCCTGCTGCTAAATTTCGAACAACTACTTCTAACGGAATAATGTCTACTTTTTTCACAAGCTGTTCTGTTTCTGACAATTTTTTCACGAAATGCGATGGAATACCAAAGTCTTTTAACTTTAAGAATAATAAACTAGTAATCTCATTATTTAATCGACCTTTGCCTGTAATAGTTGCTTTCTTCTCTCCATTAAAGGCAGTAGCGGAATCCTTATATTCCAGCCAAACTATATTCTCATCCGAAGTTTCATACACTCTTTTTGCTTTTCCTTCATACAATAAAGCTCTCTTTTCCATTTGAAGAGTCTCCTTATCAAAAAAATTAGGGATAAAACGAAAAATTCTAACTTGTAATTCCTTACTCAAAATTCGGTATATTCTGTTTTCATAATTTATAGTAGAGCTGTCATTTTATGTGACAGCTCTTATTTTTTTATAGGCCAAGACGATCAAAAATCGTATCAACATGTTTAATATGGAAGTGATAATCAAAACAATCATCAATCTCTTCTTTTGTTAACTTAGAAGAAATGACTGCATCATTATCCACCAGCTCACGGAACGGTACTTGCTTTTCCCATGATTCCATTGCTCTAGGCTGTACAGTATCATACGCCTCTTCTCTTGTAAGCCCCTTATCAATTAGAGCAAGTAATACTCGTTGTGAGTAAATTAAGCCAAGCGTACGATCCATATTACGTTTCATATTCTCTGGGAATACAGTTAAATTTTTCACGATATTGCCAAAACGATTTAACATATAATTTAAGGCAATTGTTGCATCAGGAATAATGATTCGCTCTGCAGATGAATGAGAAATATCTCTTTCATGCCATAGAGGAACATTTTCATAGGCAGTCAGCATATAGCCACGTATAACACGAGCAAGACCTGCCATGTTTTCTGAACCAATTGGGTTACGCTTATGCGGCATAGCCGAGGAACCTTTTTGTCCTTTGGCGAAAAACTCTTCCACTTCTCTAGTTTCACTTTTTTGCAGTCCACGAATTTCCACTGCAAATTTTTCAATAGATGTAGCGATTAATGCTAGTGTTGACATATAATCCGCATGACGATCACGCTGTAATGTTTGCGTAGAAATCGGAGCTGGCTTAATCCCCAATTCTTTACATACATATTGTTCTACAAAAGGATCAATATTTGCATAAGTTCCAACTGCACCAGAAATTTTGCCATATTCAATTCCTTCAGCAGCTGCCTTAAATCTCTCAAGGTTACGTTTCATTTCCTCATGCCATAAAGCAAGCTTTAAACCAAAAGTAGTTGGTTCTGCATGCACCCCATGTGTACGCCCCATCATAACGGTGTATTTATGCTCTTGTGCTTTATTCTTCAGAATTTCAATAAAGTTCTCTATGTCTTTTAACAAAATTTCATTTGCTTGTTTAATTAAGTAGGAAAGTGCTGTATCTACAACATCTGTAGAAGTTAAACCATAATGCACCCATTTTCGTTCTTCTCCAAGCGTTTCCGATACCGCTCTAGTAAATGCTACAACATCATGTCTTGTATCCATTTCTATTTCTTTAATACGCTCGATATCAAAAGAAGCATTTTCACGGATTTTTTTTACATCCTCTTCTGGAATCTCACCAAGCTTTACCCAAGCCTCACATGCTAAAATTTCTACCTCTAACCATGCTTTAAAGCGATTTTCCTCTGTCCAAATGTTTCCCATTTCGGGTCTTGTGTAACGATCAATCATTGTTTATCCTCCGATTTTTTCTTTCTGTACCTTCCATATGTGCGTATTCTCGATTTCATCCAAAGCCATTTCAACAGAAGAACGAAGCAAAGTAGCATGCCCCATCTTTCTATTTTCTTTAGGATCCTGTTTTCCATAAAGATGAATCTTCCAATCCTGTAACTCAGGAATTTGTCCGATTACCTTTCCTTGGTGCTGACCGAGAATATTAACCATAACAGCAGGTCTTAATAATCTAGTGCTTGCTAACGGCCAATTGCACACCGCACGGATATGCTGCTCAAACTGTGAAGTCTCGCATGCCTCAATTGTATAATGCCCAGAGTTATGTGGTCTAGGAGCCAACTCATTAATATAAATCTCTTCATCCTCTGTCAGAAACATTTCTACTGCTAATGTTCCTACTAAATCTAGATTTTCAGCAAGCTTACTTGCCTTTTCTATCGCTAAGTCCTTTGCTAAGTCACTAATGCGAGCTGGAACAATTGATTCATGCAAAATATTATTAAGATGAATATTTTCACTAACTGGAAAAACAGTAGCTTCTCCCTTTCCACTTCTAGTGATAATAACTGATATTTCCTTATTAAAAGAAATCCATTTTTCTAATACACAGACTCCATTGTTCAAAAGCTTTTCCGCTTCTGCTATTTGACTGCTTTCTTTAATAACATATTGGCCTTTTCCATCATAACCTCCACGAGCCGTTTTTAAAACAGCTGGATAGCCTAATTCTGCTAATCCATTATAAATATCCCTTGCTTTCTCTACCACAACATATGGAGCTATATTAATATCAGCCTGTTCGATTGCCTTTTTTTCCTTTACCCGGTCTTGCGTTATTTCTAATAAAGCTGAACCCTGAGGAACATACGCATTATTGGTTAGCCATTTGAGACAAACCGCATCTATATTTTCAAATTCATACGTAATGACATCACTAATCTCTGCCAGCTTCTTAATAGCAGATAGACTATCATAAGCATCTACTATTTTATAATCAGCTATCTGCCCACAAGGAGAGTCTTCAGTCGGATCTAATACAGCAATTCTAAACCCTTGTGCTTTTGCCGCAATTGCCATCATCCGCCCTAACTGACCGCCACCTATAATGCCAATCGTCTGCCCTGGTAAGATTACTCGATTAGACAAGCTCATCACTACTTTCCATCACTTCTTTTTTTGTTCTTTCTCTCATGGAAAAAAGTCTTTCTGCTAATTCTAAATCTGAAGCACCAAGGATTTGGGCTGCAAGAAGTCCTGCATTAGTTGCCCCAGCTTTTCCAATTGCTACAGTAGCTACAGGAACTCCTCCAGGCATTTGTACAATTGACAATAATGAATCCAGCCCATTTAAAGCTCTTGATTGAACAGGAACTCCTATAACAGGCAAAGTTGTCTTAGCTGCAACCATCCCTGGAAGATGTGCTGCTCCTCCTGCACCAGCAATAATTACTTTAATTCCTCTATCTCTCGCGCTTTCGGCATATTGAAACATTAAGTCAGGAGTACGATGAGCAGAGACTACCTTTTTCTCGTAATCTACTTCCAGTTGATCTAATATGCTGCAAGCATGCTTCATTGTTTCCCAATCTGATTTACTCCCCATGATAATACCAACTGATGCGGTCATGCTCTCCCTCCTGATTCCTATTTAAAAAGCCCTAGACAGAAAACTTCTTCACTAAAAGAGAGAAAGTTCTGTCCAGAGCTTAAATAAACCTGAATAAAGTAGGTTTCTACTTTTTTCAGCTCTTTTTCATTCACTTTCCCTCATAGTCCAGTATTTTACGGTTACCGGGTAGAAACTTATGGGCCATATTCCCATTATTATATGAGGGCTATTTAATTAAACATTTAATTCGTTTATCTGTTAGTTAACACTATACCATCTTAACAAGCATATTTATATATTGTCAACACTAAATGTCGAACAATTAATATAGTTTTATTTTTATTGTTCGTGATTTAACCTTCTAACTGGATAGCTTCAAAGATTATTTGCTGTGACACAGGCTCATAAGACATTTGACCATTTACCTTTACTTCTTTAAAAACAGGCTTTTCCATCCGCTTTATTGGCATATAGCCTTCCTGTTTCATTCTGTCTAAACAGTCATCAATCGACTCATTTGTTTGCACTTCAAATCTTTTTTTCTTACTCATTAAATAACTTTCCTTTCTTAACACTTTTCACCCAGAACCCGCCATAAATTGTTTTAGGCTCATATGCAATTATAAATGCCTTTGGGTCTAATTCTTTAATTGTTTGATATAATTTTAATTCATATTTTCGAGGAGTCAATATCTGCAAAGCCATACGGTCGCCTTCTAATCCTTGTGCAGTCCACGTTGTTACTCCATATCCCTGTGTTCTTAAGGACTTCGGCAAATCTCGATCATATTCCTTTGTAATAACATTTACTGTTATATATCCTAAAGCCAGTTTTTCCTCGATCTTCATCCCTACAATGACTCCTATTCCATAACCAATAGCGTAGGCAAGCAAGTTTTGAATTTGATCTAAATTATCTAAAACCAGCCCTAATCCAATAACATAAATGACTACCTCAATCATACTGATGAAGGCAGCTAAGTATCTTTGTCCCTTTAAAGTTAAAATCATTCGTATCGTAAAAAAAGAAACATAAACAATATTAATTACAAGAATAATCAATATCATTGTAACACTATTTTCAAGCATGTACTTTCTCACTCCCAGATGTATTAATAATTCCTATATTATACTTATAATTACCTAATTAGAGAGAAGTAAACAATCTTACATCCACATCTAGAAGACAGATAAATCAGAAAAATTAATATATTATAGTAGAAAAAAAGTAGGATTTTTTTATTTCCTATCTAAATTAATCCCTAAAATCAGATTTATAATTCAAATAATATTTAGTATAGAAAAAAAGACCTAAAAGCATATTGCTTTTAGGTCTTTTAGTGCCTGGCGACGTCCTACTCTCACAGGGGGAGAACCCCCAACTACCATCGGCGCTGAGAAGCTTAACTTCCGTGTTCGGTATGGGAACGGGTGTGACCTTCTCGCTATCGCCACCAGACTATTTATTTGTGAGGTTGTTCCCTCAAAACTAGATTATGAAGTAAAAAGAAAGAATGAGTAATCAATATTGTCCAGCTCCAACGCCGATAAACAGGCGTTTCCGCTTTTCATTTTAGTTAAGTCCTCGATCTATTAGTATCAGTCAGCTCCACATGTCGCCACGCTTCCACCTCTGACCTATCAACCTGATCATCTTTCAGGGATCTTACTAGCTTGCGCTATGGGAAATCTCATCTTGAGGGGGGCTTCATGCTTAGATGCTTTCAGCACTTATCCCTTCCGCACATAGCTACCCAGCGATGCCTTTGGCAAGACAACTGGTACACCAGCGGTGCGTCCATCCCGGTCCTCTCGTACTAAGGACAGCTCCTCTCAAATTTCCTACGCCCACGACGGATAGGGACCGAACTGTCTCACGACGTTCTGAACCCAGCTCGCGTACCGCTTTAATGGGCGAACAGCCCAACCCTTGGGACCGACTACAGCCCCAGGATGCGATGAGCCGACATCGAGGTGCCAAACCTCCCCGTCGATGTGGACTCTTGGGGGAGATAAGCCTGTTATCCCCGGGGTAGCTTTTATCCGTTGAGCGATGGCCCTTCCATGCGGAACCACCGGATCACTAAGCCCGACTTTCGTCCCTGCTCGACTTGTAGGTCTCGCAGTCAAGCTCCCTTGTGCCTTTACACTCTACGAATGATTTCCAACCATTCTGAGGGAACCTTTGGGCGCCTCCGTTACTTTTTAGGAGGCGACCGCCCCAGTCAAACTGCCCACCTGACACTGTCTCCCACCCCGATCAGGGGTGCGGGTTAGAATGTCAATACAGCCAGGGTAGTATCCCACCAATGCCTCCACCGAAGCTGGCGCTCCGGCTTCCAAGGCTCCTACCTATCCTGTACAAGCTGTACCAAAATTCAATATCAGGCTGCAGTAAAGCTCCACGGGGTCTTTCCGTCCTGTCGCGGGTAACCTGCATCTTCACAGGTACTATAATTTCACCGAGTCTCTCGTTGAGACAGTGCCCAGATCGTTACACCTTTCGTGCGGGTCGGAACTTACCCGACAAGGAATTTCGCTACCTTAGGACCGTTATAGTTACGGCCGCCGTTTACTGGGGCTTCAATTCAGAGCTTCGCACTAACGTGCTAACCCCTCCTCTTAACCTTCCAGCACCGGGCAGGTGTCAGCCCCTATACTTCGCCTTGCGGCTTCGCAGAGACCTGTGTTTTTGCTAAACAGTCGCCTGGGCCTATTCACTGCGGCTCTCGCAGGCTTGCACCCGCAAGAGCACCCCTTCTCCCGAAGTTACGGGGTCATTTTGCCGAGTTCCTTAACGAGAGTTCTCTCGCTCACCTTAGGATTCTCTCCTCGCCTACCTGTGTCGGTTTGCGGTACGGGCACCCTAAATCTCGCTAGAGGCTTTTCTTGGCAGTGTGGAATCAGGAACTTCGGTACTATATTTCCCTCGCCGTCACAGCTCCGCTTATGTGGTAATGGGATTTGCCTCATTACCAGCCTAACTGCTTGGACGTGCTAATCCAACAGCACGCTTACCCTATCCTCCTGCGTCCCCCCATTGCTCAAACGATTTAAAGGTGGTACAGGAATATCAACCTGTTGTCCATCGCCTACGCTTTTCAGCCTCGGCTTAGGTCCCGACTAACCCTGAGCGGACGAGCCTTCCTCAGGAAACCTTAGGCATTCGGTGGATGAGATTCTCACTCATCTTTCGCTACTCATACCGGCATTCTCACTTCTAAGCGCTCCACCAGTCCTTACGGTCTAGCTTCAACGCCCTTAGAACGCTCTCCTACCACTGACATCATAGATGTCAATCCACAGCTTCGGTGATACGTTTAGCCCCGGTACATTTTCGGCGCAGAGTCACTCGACCAGTGAGCTATTACGCACTCTTTAAATGGTGGCTGCTTCTAAGCCAACATCCTGGTTGTCTAAGCAACTCCACATCCTTTTCCACTTAACGTATACTTTGGGACCTTAGCTGGTGGTCTGGGCTGTTTCCCTCTTGACCACGGATCTTATCACTCGTAGTCTGACTCCCAAGAATAAGTATTTGGCATTCGGAGTTTGTCTGAATTCGGTAACCCGATGGGGGCCCCTAGTCCAAACAGTGCTCTACCTCCAATACTCTAAATCTTGAGGCTAGCCCTAAAGCTATTTCGGAGAGAACCAGCTATCTCCAAGTTCGATTGGAATTTCTCCGCTACCCACACCTCATCCCCGCACTTTTCAACGTGCGTGGGTTCGGGCCTCCATCCAGTGTTACCTGGACTTCACCCTGGACATGGGTAGATCACCTGGTTTCGGGTCTACAACCACATACTATTTCGCCCTATTCAGACTCGCTTTCGCTGCGGCTCCGTCTCTTCAACTTAACCTCGCATGTAATCGTAACTCGCCGGTTCATTCTACAAAAGGCACGCTATCACCCATAAATGGGCTCTAACTACTTGTAGGCACACGGTTTCAGGATCTATTTCACTCCCCTTCCGGGGTGCTTTTCACCTTTCCCTCACGGTACTGGTTCACTATCGGTCACTAGGGAGTATTTAGCCTTGGGAGATGGTCCTCCCTGCTTCCGACGGGATTTCTCGTGTCCCGCCGTACTCAGGATACACTCAAGAGGGAACGAAGTTTCGACTACAGGGTTTTTACCTTCTACGACTGACCTTTCCAGATCGATTCGTCTACCCCGTTCCTTTGTAACTCCATATAGAGTGTCCTACAACCCCAAGAGGCAAGCCTCTTGGTTTGGGCTAATCCCGTTTCGCTCGCCGCTACTCAGGGAATCGCGTTTGCTTTCTCTTCCTCCGGGTACTTAGATGTTTCAGTTCCCCGGGTCTGCCTTCAGTACCCTATGTATTCAGGTAAAGATTCTATCCCATTACGGATAGAGGGTTTCCCCATTCGGAAATCTCTGGATCAAAGCTTACTTACAGCTCCCCAAAGCATATCGGTGTTAATCCCGTCCTTCATCGGCTCCTAGTGCCAAGGCATCCACCGTGCGCCCTTTCTAACTTAACTTAGTTTCGACCAAAGATAAGCGGCGTATCTCTTCGTCAGCTTCTTCACTCTGCTCCTCACGTACTGTCGTACGCTCCGGTGCTCGTTCGGTCGCTTCCTTGACCTACTTGCTTCTCTTTGCTCTCCAATCTTTGAAGGAGTATTCGTTTAATACGACTACTTTCCAAAGAAGTAATTCTCTAAAATAGAGAATCTAAGATGGCGATTACTCGGTTTCTTTCTTGGTTCTTACTTTTCATAATCTAGTTTTCAAGGAACAATTTCGGCTAAAGATAAACTTCGCATCTCTTCGTCAGCTTCTTCGCTCTGCTCCTCACGTACTGTTGTACGCTCCGGTGCTCGCGCATTCGCTTCCTTGATCTACTCGTTTCTCTTTACCCTCAAACTTATTACTGTTTTTGAGGAATTGCTCCCTCAAAACTGAACAACAAATCGTCAACAATCTATGATGGAATGTAAATTCCATTTTCCTTAGAAAGGAGGTGATCCAGCCGCACCTTCCGATACGGCTACCTTGTTACGACTTCACCCCAATCATCTATCCCACCTTAGGCGGCTGGCTCCAAAAGGTTACCCCACCGACTTCGGGTGTTACAAACTCTCGTGGTGTGACGGGCGGTGTGTACAAGGCCCGGGAACGTATTCACCGCGGCATGCTGATCCGCGATTACTAGCGATTCCAGCTTCATGTAGGCGAGTTGCAGCCTACAATCCGAACTGAGAATGGTTTTATGGGATTTGCTCGACCTCGCGGTTTTGCTGCCCTTTGTACCATCCATTGTAGCACGTGTGTAGCCCAGGTCATAAGGGGCATGATGATTTGACGTCATCCCCACCTTCCTCCGGTTTGTCACCGGCAGTCACCTTAGAGTGCCCAACTGAATGCTGGCAACTAAGATCAAGGGTTGCGCTCGTTGCGGGACTTAACCCAACATCTCACGACACGAGCTGACGACAACCATGCACCACCTGTCACTCTGTCCCCCGAAGGGGAACGTCCTATCTCTAGGAGTGTCAGAGGATGTCAAGACCTGGTAAGGTTCTTCGCGTTGCTTCGAATTAAACCACATGCTCCACCGCTTGTGCGGGCCCCCGTCAATTCCTTTGAGTTTCAGCCTTGCGGCCGTACTCCCCAGGCGGAGTGCTTAATGCGTTTGCTGCAGCACTAAAGGGCGGAAACCCTCTAACACTTAGCACTCATCGTTTACGGCGTGGACTACCAGGGTATCTAATCCTGTTTGCTCCCCACGCTTTCGCGCCTCAGCGTCAGTTACAGACCAAAGAGTCGCCTTCGCCACTGGTGTTCCTCCACATCTCTACGCATTTCACCGCTACACGTGGAATTCCACTCTTCTCTTCTGCACTCAAGTCCCCCAGTTTCCAATGACCCTCCACGGTTGAGCCGTGGGCTTTCACATCAGACTTAAAGGACCGCCTGCGCGCGCTTTACGCCCAATAATTCCGGACAACGCTTGCCACCTACGTATTACCGCGGCTGCTGGCACGTAGTTAGCCGTGGCTTTCTGGTTAGGTACCGTCAAGGTACAAGCAGTTACTCTTGTACTTGTTCTTCCCTAACAACAGAGTTTTACGATCCGAAAACCTTCATCACTCACGCGGCGTTGCTCCGTCAGACTTTCGTCCATTGCGGAAGATTCCCTACTGCTGCCTCCCGTAGGAGTCTGGGCCGTGTCTCAGTCCCAGTGTGGCCGATCACCCTCTCAGGTCGGCTACGCATCGTCGCCTTGGTGAGCCGTTACCTCACCAACTAGCTAATGCGCCGCGGGCCCATCTGTAAGTGACAGCGTAAACCGTCTTTCAGCTTTTCCTCATGAGAGGAAAAGGATTATCCGGTATTAGCTCCGGTTTCCCGAAGTTATCCCAGTCTTACAGGCAGGTTGCCCACGTGTTACTCACCCGTCCGCCGCTAACTTTAAAAGCAAGCTTTTAAAGTCCGCTCGACTTGCATGTATTAGGCACGCCGCCAGCGTTCGTCCTGAGCCAGGATCAAACTCTCCAATAAAGAGTTGATTAGCTCATTGCTAAACTCTAGCTTTTTGTTACTTGTTGTCATTCTATAACACTAGTTATAAAACGATTATTGTTGACGTTTGTTTGTTCAGTTTTCAAAGAGCAATTTGTTTGCTTCTATCAGAAGCAACTTTTATATCATATCATATTTAATAGTTGCTAGTCAATAACTTTCTTAAAAACTTTTAACTATTAAATTATCAATTATCGTTACCGTTCGAGGCAACTTTTATATAATACCAATTATTCATTTAATCGTCAACTGTTTTTTTCAGTTTAGCATATATATATGCTTACCTTAAGCACTCTTTTTTCTTAATCCTAATTAATAAAAGAATACTGATCTCTTAAATTGTTAATAAAATCTCTATTTTGAGATTAACAAAATATTGAGTACAGCAGGAAATCACGATTACCTTATTAATTTACATAAGTAATATTTCCCTTCTTTGATTATTATAGTCTTATCTTACAACAATCTATAGGGCACTTTGAATACTCATCGCCAACCTCTATTGTCCTCTCCTAAAAAACCATAATAGTTTTTTCTCGTTTCTTTCTATTGAAGTTTTTATCATCGTCCTTATACTTGCGAAAAGGAATTAACCTATAAATGTCAACACAAATATGTACATTTTCGCTCGTTTAAGGATGTACAAAATCACTCGTTTTCTTGCACTAAATGATCCTTTAAACGATAGGAATTTCCCACCATTGTCACAACCTTCGCATGGTGTAAGATGCGATCTAAGATGGCATTTGCCAGCTTAGGCTCCTGAAATACTTCATCCCATGCCTTAAAGTTTACGTTCGTTGTTAAGATCGTACTGCGCTTTTCATATCGCATGTCAATCAGTTGGAAAAATAATTTCGCATCTTCTTGATCAATTGGCAAATAACCAATCTCATCAATGATTAATAGTTTATATTTTGTATAATGTTTTAGACGAGTTTCTAAGCGGTTCTCCAATCGTGCTCGTCTTAAATTCTGAATTAAATCATGGCATTTAATGAAATAGGTACTTGTTCTTTTCTTTGCTGCCGCAATCCCTATGGCGGTGGCCAAGTGTGTTTTGCCAACACCACTTGGTCCTAAGAAAACAATATTCTCGTTCTCTTCAATAAAGCGAAAGGTTAGAAAATCTTGAATCTGTTGCTGATTGACTGAGGTTTGGAAAGTGAAATCAAAATCTTTTATTTCTTTCATATGTGGAAATGCAGCCACCTTTACCATCGACTGCGTCATATTTTGTTCTCGCACATCAATTTCATAGTTGGTTAACTTGATTAACGTATCAATAAATGACAGCTGGTTCTGGACTCCGAAATCAATTACTTCATTTAAATGTAGAGTCATTTGCTTCAGCTTTAGATACTCTAGGTTTCTTAATAATTGTTGATAATTAGTGGATAGATTCATTATTTATACACTTCTCCAATCGTTGCTAGATTTTTCTTTGCCAAATCATCGATTTCCGGATAGTTATAGTAAGGGGCTGAAACAGCCAAACCTGCTTTATAATGTGCTTCCTGATAATTTAGCTTCGCTTTGCTGATTGGATGCTGTGCAATAAGTTTCATGTTATAATAAATCCATAAGTTGTTATCATACACTTGTAAACCTACTTTCTTTCCTTGATATTCTGGTGGTACGGAATACTGGTTTGATTTGTAGGAGATCATGTTGGATGCATTGACTTTTACTTGTGTGTGCTTAATGCGATAGGAATCTCTTACTTTATCAGTTGGTAGCTGGAGTAAGTGGTTCCTTTCTTTTTTATATTCAATCATTGGTATTCTTCCTGTCCCTTGGTGAATCTGGTGATTCACTCTGTTGGCTAACTCTTGTATAAATTGATGCAGTTCCTCTAAAGAGAATTGTCCTTGATAGGCATGAATTTCGTCTAACAATTTCATTGTCGTTTCGACTTTTCCCTTTGTCCTTGGTCTGCCAGCGATACAGGCTTTCACTTTAAAGCCAAAGTCTTTTGCGAATTGCTCAAACTTTGCATTCACTTTACCCGGATAATGTTCCGTTCTTGCTTCATCCATCACTGTTTTCATATTATCCGTAAGGAGTTCCTCAGGAACACCGCCAAACGTTTCAAAAGCTTCTGTTAGAAAGGAAAACAGCGTACTTTGTGACTTGGAAATACTCAAGTGGAATACTCGCAATCTTGAAGTAGATAGAATAAGCGCAGCTACATTGATCTCGACCTGCTCGCCATCTTTTGTTTCATATTGAATATTTTCCTTCCAATCTAATTGAGCTTGTTTACCTGGCGGAGTTTCATAGCGAACCGTCCCCTTCGGAGAAGCAATACGTTTGTCCTCCACAAAGTAAGCATTAAATTCAGGTATTCGAGCGATATAGGCTCGAAAGGTCGAAGCACCACAGTCTAAACCGTGATTATCCTTTAAGTACTGCCAAAGCACCCGCCGATAATAAAACACCTGTTTAGAATCCTCAGATAAAAGAGCAGCGATCACTTCATAATATTCATCAATTTTTGAGGACTTTTTTCTTGTCCTCTTGGGGACAAAACCATTTAGATATTTCTCAACTGTTCGTCGATCTACTCCAAGTTCTTCAGCCAATTTACTCTTATTAATTTTCATTTTCATATGCTCCATTATTTGTTTGAATTTTGGTAAGTCTGAAAGACTATTAATCTCAAAATTAACATCGACATTTAATGATATATACATGACTAGTCACCTCAAGACTAGTATGTAAAATGAAAGCAAATTTGTACATATTTATCCAAGCATTATTGTACATATTTAAAATAGCATTTCTAATTAACCCAAGGATATTCTTTTGGTTCATTTTTATTTTCCCCACTATATTAACTTTTACATGAGAAAAACGCGTTATTTTGTTCCATACAAAAATCCGTATTTAATTTCCAAAACCCGAAAGATACTTCAATGGCTCTTTTGAAAATAAATTATATGGTACAATATGGATGGAGTTAAGTTAGAGTAAAGATATACTAACTAGAAAGCGAGAGATACAATGGAAACTAGTTTAGAAAACCAAATAAAAATTACTGTAAATAGAAATAAGTTTTCAGGAACCATTCTTATCAAAAAAGCAGAAAATAATTTATTTTCTGCAAGTTATGGTTATGCTAATCGTAGCGACAACATAAAAAACACTATAGATACACGCTTTGGCATTGCATCAGGATGTAAATTATTTACGTCAATCGCTATTTGCCAACTTGTCGAGAAAGGTAAACTATCTTTTGAATCAAAATTAGAAGACTGTCTTCCTATTATCTTTCCAAATTTTAATAAAGATATTACTATTCATCACCTTTTAACACACACAGCAGGAATACCAGACTATTTCGACGAGGAAATAATGGATGATTTCGAGGAGTTGTGGATAGACCTTCCCATGTATCACATAAGAAAGTTAACCGATTTTTTGCCTCTTTTTCAGAATAAACCAATGAAATCAAGTGCCGGTGAAAAATTTCATTATAATAATGCAGGATATATTTTGCTTGGATTGGTCATCGAGGAAGTAAGTAAAATGTCATTTACTGATTTTATCGAAGAAAATATTTTTAAAAAGGTCGGAATGCAAAACTCTGGTTATTATGAATTAGATGCTCTTCCAAAAAACACTGCTTTAGGTTATATCGATTTGCCGAACAATAAATGGAGAACAAATATTTACTCATTGCCTGCAAAAGGTGGTGCAGATGGAGGCGCATTTGTAACTGCACTTGATATGTCAAGTTTATGGAATGCACTTCTAACTAATCAATTATTAAGTGATGAATATACTTCCAAGTTACTTACTCCATTTATTCAAACAAAGAAATCAACCGGATTTTATGGTTATGGGTTATGGATAGAGAAAAAGGAAAATGCTATTTTTAAATATCATATTATGGGTTACGATCCTGGAGTTAATTTTCATTCTGCCTTTTACCCCAAATCACAAATTCATACTGTTATCTGTTCAAATAAATCTGAAGGTGCGTTTGAAGTTTCGAAACTCATTGAAGATCAGTTAATATTAAAAATGGAATAAGTCTGTCCCTTACAATAAATTAAGCCAGCACTTTTCCCCACAAAAAAAGACCTAAAAGCATATTGTTTTAGGTCTTTTAGTGCCTGGCGACGTCCTACTCTCACAGGGGGAGAACCCCCAACTACCATCGGCGCTGAGAAGCTTAACTTCCGTGTTCGGTATGGGAACGGGTGTGACCTTCTCGCTATCGCCACCAGACTATTTATTTGTGAGGTTGTTCCCTCAAAACTAGATTATGAAGTAAAAAGAAAGAATGAGTAATCAATATTGTCCAGCTCCAACGCCGATAAACAGGCGTTTCCGCTTTTCATTTTAGTTAAGTCCTCGATCTATTAGTATCAGTCAGCTCCACATGTCGCCACGCTTCCACCTCTGACCTATCAACCTGATCATCTTTCAGGGATCTTACTAGCTTGCGCTATGGGAAATCTCATCTTGAGGGGGGCTTCATGCTTAGATGCTTTCAGCACTTATCCCTTCCGCACATAGCTACCCAGCGATGCCTTTGGCAAGACAACTGGTACACCAGCGGTGCGTCCATCCCGGTCCTCTCGTACTAAGGACAGCTCCTCTCAAATTTCCTACGCCCACGACGGATAGGGACCGAACTGTCTCACGACGTTCTGAACCCAGCTCGCGTACCGCTTTAATGGGCGAACAGCCCAACCCTTGGGACCGACTACAGCCCCAGGATGCGATGAGCCGACATCGAGGTGCCAAACCTCCCCGTCGATGTGGACTCTTGGGGGAGATAAGCCTGTTATCCCCGGGGTAGCTTTTATCCGTTGAGCGATGGCCCTTCCATGCGGAACCACCGGATCACTAAGCCCGACTTTCGTCCCTGCTCGACTTGTAGGTCTCGCAGTCAAGCTCCCTTGTGCCTTTACACTCTACGAATGATTTCCAACCATTCTGAGGGAACCTTTGGGCGCCTCCGTTACTTTTTAGGAGGCGACCGCCCCAGTCAAACTGCCCACCTGACACTGTCTCCCACCCCGATCAGGGGTGCGGGTTAGAATGTCAATACAGCCAGGGTAGTATCCCACCAATGCCTCCACCGAAGCTGGCGCTCCGGCTTCCAAGGCTCCTACCTATCCTGTACAAGCTGTACCAAAATTCAATATCAGGCTGCAGTAAAGCTCCACGGGGTCTTTCCGTCCTGTCGCGGGTAACCTGCATCTTCACAGGTACTATAATTTCACCGAGTCTCTCGTTGAGACAGTGCCCAGATCGTTACACCTTTCGTGCGGGTCGGAACTTACCCGACAAGGAATTTCGCTACCTTAGGACCGTTATAGTTACGGCCGCCGTTTACTGGGGCTTCAATTCAGAGCTTCGCACTAACGTGCTAACCCCTCCTCTTAACCTTCCAGCACCGGGCAGGTGTCAGCCCCTATACTTCGCCTTGCGGCTTCGCAGAGACCTGTGTTTTTGCTAAACAGTCGCCTGGGCCTATTCACTGCGGCTCTCGCAGGCTTGCACCCGCAAGAGCACCCCTTCTCCCGAAGTTACGGGGTCATTTTGCCGAGTTCCTTAACGAGAGTTCTCTCGCTCACCTTAGGATTCTCTCCTCGCCTACCTGTGTCGGTTTGCGGTACGGGCACCCTAAATCTCGCTAGAGGCTTTTCTTGGCAGTGTGGAATCAGGAACTTCGGTACTATATTTCCCTCGCCGTCACAGCTCCGCTTATGTGGTAATGGGATTTGCCTCATTACCAGCCTAACTGCTTGGACGTGCTAATCCAACAGCACGCTTACCCTATCCTCCTGCGTCCCCCCATTGCTCAAACGATTTAAAGGTGGTACAGGAATATCAACCTGTTGTCCATCGCCTACGCTTTTCAGCCTCGGCTTAGGTCCCGACTAACCCTGAGCGGACGAGCCTTCCTCAGGAAACCTTAGGCATTCGGTGGATGAGATTCTCACTCATCTTTCGCTACTCATACCGGCATTCTCACTTCTAAGCGCTCCACCAGTCCTTACGGTCTAGCTTCAACGCCCTTAGAACGCTCTCCTACCACTGACATCATAGATGTCAATCCACAGCTTCGGTGATACGTTTAGCCCCGGTACATTTTCGGCGCAGAGTCACTCGACCAGTGAGCTATTACGCACTCTTTAAATGGTGGCTGCTTCTAAGCCAACATCCTGGTTGTCTAAGCAACTCCACATCCTTTTCCACTTAACGTATACTTTGGGACCTTAGCTGGTGGTCTGGGCTGTTTCCCTCTTGACCACGGATCTTATCACTCGTAGTCTGACTCCCAAGAATAAGTATTTGGCATTCGGAGTTTGTCTGAATTCGGTAACCCGATGGGGGCCCCTAGTCCAAACAGTGCTCTACCTCCAATACTCTAAATCTTGAGGCTAGCCCTAAAGCTATTTCGGAGAGAACCAGCTATCTCCAAGTTCGATTGGAATTTCTCCGCTACCCACACCTCATCCCCGCACTTTTCAACGTGCGTGGGTTCGGGCCTCCATCCAGTGTTACCTGGACTTCACCCTGGACATGGGTAGATCACCTGGTTTCGGGTCTACAACCACATACTATTTCGCCCTATTCAGACTCGCTTTCGCTGCGGCTCCGTCTCTTCAACTTAACCTCGCATGTAATCGTAACTCGCCGGTTCATTCTACAAAAGGCACGCTATCACCCATAAATGGGCTCTAACTACTTGTAGGCACACGGTTTCAGGATCTATTTCACTCCCCTTCCGGGGTGCTTTTCACCTTTCCCTCACGGTACTGGTTCACTATCGGTCACTAGGGAGTATTTAGCCTTGGGAGATGGTCCTCCCTGCTTCCGACGGGATTTCTCGTGTCCCGCCGTACTCAGGATACACTCAAGAGGGAACGAAGTTTCGACTACAGGGTTTTTACCTTCTACGACTGACCTTTCCAGATCGATTCGTCTACCCCGTTCCTTTGTAACTCCATATAGAGTGTCCTACAACCCCAAGAGGCAAGCCTCTTGGTTTGGGCTAATCCCGTTTCGCTCGCCGCTACTCAGGGAATCGCGTTTGCTTTCTCTTCCTCCGGGTACTTAGATGTTTCAGTTCCCCGGGTCTGCCTTCAGTACCCTATGTATTCAGGTAAAGATTCTATCCCATTACGGATAGAGGGTTTCCCCATTCGGAAATCTCTGGATCAAAGCTTACTTACAGCTCCCCAAAGCATATCGGTGTTAATCCCGTCCTTCATCGGCTCCTAGTGCCAAGGCATCCACCGTGCGCCCTTTCTAACTTAACTTAGTTTCGACCAAAGATAAGCGGCGTATCTCTTCGTCAGCTTCTTCACTCTGCTCCTCACGTACTGTCGTACGCTCCGGTGCTCGTTCGGTCGCTTCCTTGACCTACTTGCTTCTCTTTGCTCTCCAATCTTTGAAGGAGTATTCGTTTAATACGACTACTTTCCAAAGAAGTAATTCTCTAAAATAGAGAATCTAAGATGGCGATTACTCGGTTTCTTTCTTGGTTCTTACTTTTCATAATCTAGTTTTCAAGGAACAATTTCGGCTAAAGATAAACTTCGCATCTCTTCGTCAGCTTCTTCGCTCTGCTCCTCACGTACTGTTGTACGCTCCGGTGCTCGCGCATTCGCTTCCTTGATCTACTCGTTTCTCTTTACCCTCAAACTTATTACTGTTTTTGAGGAATTGCTCCCTCAAAACTGAACAACAAATCGTCAACAATCTATGATGGAATGTAAATTCCATTTTCCTTAGAAAGGAGGTGATCCAGCCGCACCTTCCGATACGGCTACCTTGTTACGACTTCACCCCAATCATCTATCCCACCTTAGGCGGCTGGCTCCAAAAGGTTACCCCACCGACTTCGGGTGTTACAAACTCTCGTGGTGTGACGGGCGGTGTGTACAAGGCCCGGGAACGTATTCACCGCGGCATGCTGATCCGCGATTACTAGCGATTCCAGCTTCATGTAGGCGAGTTGCAGCCTACAATCCGAACTGAGAATGGTTTTATGGGATTTGCTCGACCTCGCGGTTTTGCTGCCCTTTGTACCATCCATTGTAGCACGTGTGTAGCCCAGGTCATAAGGGGCATGATGATTTGACGTCATCCCCACCTTCCTCCGGTTTGTCACCGGCAGTCACCTTAGAGTGCCCAACTGAATGCTGGCAACTAAGATCAAGGGTTGCGCTCGTTGCGGGACTTAACCCAACATCTCACGACACGAGCTGACGACAACCATGCACCACCTGTCACTCTGTCCCCCGAAGGGGAACGTCCTATCTCTAGGAGTGTCAGAGGATGTCAAGACCTGGTAAGGTTCTTCGCGTTGCTTCGAATTAAACCACATGCTCCACCGCTTGTGCGGGCCCCCGTCAATTCCTTTGAGTTTCAGCCTTGCGGCCGTACTCCCCAGGCGGAGTGCTTAATGCGTTTGCTGCAGCACTAAAGGGCGGAAACCCTCTAACACTTAGCACTCATCGTTTACGGCGTGGACTACCAGGGTATCTAATCCTGTTTGCTCCCCACGCTTTCGCGCCTCAGCGTCAGTTACAGACCAAAGAGTCGCCTTCGCCACTGGTGTTCCTCCACATCTCTACGCATTTCACCGCTACACGTGGAATTCCACTCTTCTCTTCTGCACTCAAGTCCCCCAGTTTCCAATGACCCTCCACGGTTGAGCCGTGGGCTTTCACATCAGACTTAAAGGACCGCCTGCGCGCGCTTTACGCCCAATAATTCCGGACAACGCTTGCCACCTACGTATTACCGCGGCTGCTGGCACGTAGTTAGCCGTGGCTTTCTGGTTAGGTACCGTCAAGGTACAAGCAGTTACTCTTGTACTTGTTCTTCCCTAACAACAGAGTTTTACGATCCGAAAACCTTCATCACTCACGCGGCGTTGCTCCGTCAGACTTTCGTCCATTGCGGAAGATTCCCTACTGCTGCCTCCCGTAGGAGTCTGGGCCGTGTCTCAGTCCCAGTGTGGCCGATCACCCTCTCAGGTCGGCTACGCATCGTCGCCTTGGTGAGCCGTTACCTCACCAACTAGCTAATGCGCCGCGGGCCCATCTGTAAGTGACAGCGTAAACCGTCTTTCAGCTTTTCCTCATGAGAGGAAAAGGATTATCCGGTATTAGCTCCGGTTTCCCGAAGTTATCCCAGTCTTACAGGCAGGTTGCCCACGTGTTACTCACCCGTCCGCCGCTAACTTTAAAAGCAAGCTTTTAAAGTCCGCTCGACTTGCATGTATTAGGCACGCCGCCAGCGTTCGTCCTGAGCCAGGATCAAACTCTCCAATAAAGAGTTGATTAGCTCATTGCTAAACTCTAGCTTTTTGTTACTTTTTTGTTTTACAACATTCGTTATAAAACGATTATTGTTGACGTTTGTTTGTTCAGTTTTCAAAGAGCAATTTGTTTGTTGCTATCAGATGCAACTTTTATATCGTATCACATTTAATAGTCACAAGTCAATAATTTTCTTAAAACTTTTAGCTATTAAATTATCAATTATCGTTACCGTTCGAGGCAACTTTTATATATTAACAAATATCCATTTAACCGTCAACTGTTTTTTTATATTTTTTTCAATCACATTAAACTCTCAGAATATATAAGCGGAACATGCTTTTTACTATCTATTCTAATTAATCCTATTCGGTTTATTTCCCCTTTTAGCTTTTCATTTATCTTTAAACAATAATTATATGCATCCTGAAGCTTTTCTTCAGAAAGTCTATTAGCTAAAGTACAATGTGGAATCCATTTACCCGGAAGATATACTGACTCTTTATCATCAATAAAGGAAGCAAAATTTCTATGATGATTAGAATGTAAATCAAGTAACTCTTCAGTTATAGTCGGGGAATAAAATAACGTTTTTGTATTTATAAAAGATCCTACTGTTTGAAAGTCAAGTCGTACTTTTTCTTTATCTTTATAAAAGGTCCTCATCTTATTTATAAAGTTCCTAACGGGAATTTCCTTATAGTTTGCTATTGTAATATGTGGTACTCTATCTTCTACTTCCCTCGCATAATAAGAGATGCCATTACTCTCCAAGCCTTCCCATATCGTTTTTATACTTTGTTCTAATTCTGGATTAAACAATGCAACTACTGCATACATCGCATTCTTCTCCTTTAGTATATAGTGTCTTTTTTTCTAAAAACCAAATTTTCTCTAGCTATCCACGGGTTGTAATTTAAATGAGATAATCATATTTATTTCCTTCAATCGTCTTATCAACAAATATCTATACTGGCGTAAAATCAATTTTAGACTCTTAAGCATCTAACCCTCGCTCTACCTTTTCGTCCTTCACAGCTCACCCAAGTAATAATGAGATATCATTTGAAAATATACGATATCCCCTCACTTCCCTCCATAACGCTTCTACAAGTCCCATCTCCCGGAAACTTAAAGTCACCTTTATTTGTTTGCATAAGTAAATCTTTTGCTTTTCTTATTATCTCGCCTATCACATTTTCCATTTACTACCTAAACATTTCTCTTTTCAAAACACTTAGATTAAATTAAGGTAACAGAAGTTTAACATACATTCTTTTTATGTACACCTATAATGTCTCTATGCCCTAAGGATTTTATTAGTAATAATAGATATAATCTAAAAAATAAAATTTAATAAACGATTCGCAGCGATTAACCGTCTTATGATTTGAAAAAGAAAAAAGAGGCATCGGTTTTACTTTAGACAACGAGAAAAGACTTATTAAACTTGCAAAAGAAGGAAATGAAGATGCCCTCATCGACTAATTGCGAAAACAAGAAAGAAAAGTATTTAATGACAGAATTAATTCCTATTTATTATTCTTACTGATCTCGCTCTGTTAGCTTAGGGAACGTTTTTGTTTATCCACGCCAAGGAAAAAACAAGCTTCGCATGGTTTTGGGGAATATGGGGAATATGGGGATTGATTTCTCTTCCACTCCCATCCATTCTTTACTACCTGCTTATTATCTTGCCTAAAATAAGAAAAATGCGAAAGGGGAAATAACTTTGGATGAATTATGAAAAGTAAACTGGTCATTATTAGCTCTTATTCTTATACTCCAAGTCATTTTAATGGTGACAGCCGTCATTAACTGCACCAAACAAGAAGAAACTAACGGACCAAAGTAACTATGGTTTTCACTTATTTTGTTTGTTAGTTCATTCAGAACCTATTTTATATTTTGTCATAGGAAGAAAAAATAATTGAGGAGATACTAAAATATTCGTACAAGTAAATCAATTAGAAAAACAATTTAAAGACCATCAAGCAGGAAAAACAACCACTCTTCATATGCTCGCTGGTTTGCTATCCCCAACAAAAGATCCCATCTCTTACAACGGGACTATCGTAAACTTATTGGCTTTATGCCCCAGCATCCTAGTTTCTTCAATTGGATTACTCCCATGGAATTTTTATATTTCGTCGGAAAACTATCTGCTGTTCATGGTTATATCCAAATATATGAAATGGAGTCTTGCTACACTCCGAAATGAAGCAACCATTATTTTAATGATGACCAAAATTTTGACAAACTCCAATTACCGTTTATTTAACTTTTTATATTATCAGCAATTTTTACGCACTAACAGTATTTGCTTTTAGGCGGTTCGAGCGTTTTTAATTATGGAAACTTCCTTACATACAAACTACAATTTTCTAATTATCACAAAAAAAGACCTAAAAGCATATTGTTTTAGGTCTTTTAGT